>NZ_AAMO01000007.1 GCF_000152725.1 Pseudooceanicola batsensis HTCC2597 | reverse complement strand
CTCGGGAGGCGGCGCAAGTGTCGCGATGGCCGTCGCGATCAGCGGGCCGATGCCCGGCACCGTCATCAGCCGTCGGGCGACCTCGTTCTCTTTGGCGCAGCGTGAGATCTCGGCATCGAGCCTCCCGATCTGCGCCTCGAGGTGCGCCAAGGATCCGATCAGAACCTGCAGGGTGGCTGTCGCCTCGGCGGGCAACCCGCTCTCTGGATCTTCGACGATGGCGATCAGCTTCGAGGCATTGGCAGCGCCCTGCGGCACAACCTGCCCGAACTCGGCAAGGTGACCGCGCAGGGCGTTGATCGCCTGGGTGCGCTGCCGGATCAGTAACTCGCGCACGCGGAACACCATCGCCGCCCCTTGGGTCTCTTCGCTCTTCACCGACACGAAGCGCATCGTCGGACGCTGTGCAGCTTCGCAAATCGCCTCGGCGTCGGCGGCGTCATTCTTCTGCCGTTTGACGAAGGGCTTCACGTAGGCCGGAGGGATCAGCCGGACCTCATGTCCAAGCTTGCCAATCTCTCGACCCCAGTAATGTGCACCACCACAGGCTTCCATCGCCACGACGCAAGGCGGCAAAGCCTCAAAGAACCCCAGCACCTGCGTGCGCCGCAGCTTCTTCCGTAGCACCGCACCGCCTGCGGCGTCCGCCCCATGCACCTGGAACACATTCTTCGCCAGATCGAGCCCGACCGTGATAATCTCCGACATGACCGTCCTCCTTTGTGGATCATCGCAGACCCACCTTGGCACAGAGATGCCGTCGGGGGGCGGTCACATCATCAGAGCCCTTTGACCGCATAAGCGAAGAGTTTCGTCGCCAGATCAGGACTCGAACTGCATTGCACCTGTGCCGAGCTGCTTCACGATTGACATAATAAGACTTACCGGCCTGAACTTCTGTTGCAAGGGCACATTCTAAACTGGGTTGCGACAAATCCCCTATCTTGCTGAAAAGCAAGGAGACGGAAGATGGCCCACACGGAACTGGATCTGCGTGAGCGACGCGTGATCGAGGACATGCTGAATGCGAAGATGCCGGTAAGCAAGATTGCGGTGGAGCTTGGCCGTCATCGGTCGAGCGTGTATCGCGAGATCAAGCGCAACCGCTTTGCCGACGATGAGCTGCCGTATCTGAACGGCTACTATGGCATGGTCGCGCAGAAGGCCGCCCGCGACCGGCGGGCCAGGCGACGCAAGCTCATCCGGTTTCCGGAGCTGCGGAAAGCGGTGATAGCTCAGATGAAGGAGGGTTGGTCGCCAGAGCAGATCGCCGGTCGCCTCCAGTTTGAAGGCCGGAGACCGCGCGTCAGCCACGAGACGATCTACACCTACGTCTTCGGCCCCGACGGCCAGACGGCAGAACTGGCACGCCACCTGCCCAGCCGTCGCAAGAAGCGGCAGCCGCGATACGCTCGCAGGCCGAGAGGCCTTGTTTTCCCGCCGGACCGCTCGATCCATCAGCGCCCCGATCATGTGAAAACCCGCGAGACGTTCGGCGAATGGGAGGGTGACCTGATGATCTTCGAACGCGCCCAGGGCAATGCCAACATCGCCTCTCTGGTCGAACGCAAAACCCGCTTTGCCGTCTTGTTCCGCAACAACGACAGGAGCACGACACATCTGATGAACCGGCTGATGACGGTCATGGAACCCCTGCCCCAGCCTGCCCGCCGCTCGATCACTTTTGACCGCGGGATCGAGTTCCGGAACTGGCGCAAACTGGAGCCCGGTATCGGCACCGAGGTCTGGTTCTGCGATCCACAGGCACCTTGGCAGAAAGGTTCCGTCGAGAACCTGAACAAGCGGGCGCGGCGCTACCTGCCACGGGATACGCCCGTGGCGGCGCTCTCAAATCGCAATATGAGGGCGATTTGCGACCGCCTGAACGGAACCCCCAGGAAGTGCCTCGGATGGCGTACGCCAACCGAAGCATTCAGAGAAGAGATGATGAAACTGAGATAGAGGAAACTGTCGCAACGACCCTTGAGCCCACACAAATTACTTAGCAATAGTGAACGTTCGCTCACGTTCCAGGAACCGGCAGACGAGGCCCACCAACTGCCTCGTCTGCGCAGGACGACAACTTTCGATGCTCTGGAGATCCTGGAGAGATGTGCATGGCTTGGAATCATCGACCGCCGCTTAATGCAATTCCTCGAACGTCTCGCGGAGATCACCCGATGCCATCAGCTCGAGGGATCGCGGTCGCCCGAAAGGAATTTCGACGATCCGCGAAATCCGCCCGGGCCGGGCACTCATCACGACCACGCGGTCGCTCAGGAACACCGCTTCCGCGATTCCGTGGGTTACGAAGAGCACGGTCTTGCGGTTCGCATCCCAGATCCGCAGCAGTTCCGCGGCCATGTTCTCGCGCGTCATCGCGTCGAGCGCGGCGAAGGGCTCATCCATCAACAGGATCTTCGGGTCGTGGACCAGGCTGCGCGCCAGCGCGACGCGCTGCTGCATCCCGCCGGACAGTTCGGTCGGGTAGCGGTCCTCGAACCCTTTCAACCCCACCATCTCGATCAGGTCGAGCGCACGCTCGCGGAACGGCGCAGTGTCGCGGCCCTGCACATCCACCGGCAGCAGCACGTTGGCGAGCACCGTCAGCCAAGGCAGCAGCAACGCCTGCTGGAAGACGATGCCGAAATCCGGGCGCGGCTTGAGGATGTCCTCCTCGGCCAGCCGGACCGAACCCCAGCTCGGGCTGAGCAAGCCTGCCGCCATCCGCAGCAGAGTGGTCTTGCCGCAGCCCGACGGCCCGAGGATCGAAACGAACTCGCCCGCCTCGATGTCGAGCTTCACGGATTGCAGCGCCATCAACGTGGCGCCGTCGCGGGTTTCGAAATTGCGGCCGACATTGTCGAACCGGATCGCTTCAGCCTGGGTCATTGGTCCTGTCCCTCGGTGGGTGGAAAGAGCCGCGCCGGCGCAGAGAGCGCCACCGGCGCGGCAGTGGGAAGGTCAGTTGGTGCCGTAGGCCTTGGCCGCGGCAGCAATCGGGGCCGGGTCGAAGTCGACATAGTCGGCGGCGAAGCTGTCGTCGTAATAGCGGCTGACCTCGATCGGCGTGTCGATCTGCCCGGCGGTGACCAAGTAGTCCTGCATCCGGCCATAGACCTCCGGATCCTGGCTGCCCCAAGCGAAATCGTCGGCCTTCTCGTCTGCGGCCATGTCACGGACCTGGGCGAGGAAGATCATAAGGTCACGCTCCATCGCGGCGGGATCGGTTCGGTCCTTGGGCGCGCGGTCGGGATACTGGTCCCAGAAGATCTTCACCGCGGCTTCGGGATTGTTCTTGAGGTAGACGGTGGCCCGGGCCATGGCACGGCCAACACCCTTGATGACGTCCGGGTTCTCAGCGATGTAATCCTCGGTCGCGAACATGTTGTAGCTGTACTGATTGCTCTCGGCTTCGGGTGCGGGAAGCATTCGCACGTCGTAGCCTGCAACCTTCATCCGAGCGATCCCGCCGGTGAAACTGATCGAGGCATCGGTGACGCCGTTCTTCAGCGCCTCGTGCCCGGGGGTGCCGTAGCCGGTAGCGAGCAGCTTGACGTCGTCCATCGACATGCCGACCTCAGTCAGCTTGGCCTTCAGGTAATTGACCGAACCTGAGCCGAGATCGCCCACGCCCACGGTCTTGCCCTTAAGGTCCTCGATCGTCTGGATCGGGCTGTCGGGCCGCACGATGAAGCGGTTCGTGCCGCGGCGGCTGACCGGGTAGACCGAGACCAGCGGGATGCCCGCCTTGGCGCGCTGGATCATCACCGGGTCGGGCTGGGCGACGCCGACATTCGCACGGCCGGTCAGCAGGAGCTGGACCGTCGCCGCCGAGGACTGGCCGGGAACGACGGTGACGTCGAGCCCTTCATTCTCGAAATAGCCGAGCGCCTTGGGCAGGGTGGCAAAGGGGTAGCCGACGTTCAGGTCGGCGGTGGCGACGGCGAAAGTGACGGGCTTGAGATCGGCGGCCAGAGTGGCCCCTGCCTGGGCCAGCGCGACGACGCCGGCAAGAAGGATGGACTTGGGAAGATGTCTCATGTTGCTGGTCTTTCCTGTTGGCTTGAGTGGTTCTTGTTGTTCGTACCCGGGGCAGGCTCACACCTTGGTGGCGCCCTGTTTCGCGCGGCCCCAGAAGACGACGCGCTCTCCGATCTGCCTGACGATGAAGTGCAGGATGTAGCCGACGATCGAGAGCACGATGATCGCGGCGAACTGACCGGCCATGTCGAGGTTGGTGTTGAAGATCATGATGCGGTAGCCGAGCCCGCCGACCGCACCGAGGAACTCGGAGACAACGGCCATGATGAGCGCCAGCACGACCCCGAGCTCCAGTCCTGCGAAGACCGAGGGCAGCGCGGAGGGAAGCTTGACACGCATGAACACCCGCGCGCGCTTTCCGCAGTAGGCACGCAGCAGGTCCAGCTGATCCGGGTCTGTCCGTTCAATGCCCGCCAGCGTATTGACGAGCACCGGGAAGAAGACCGTGGAGACCACGAGCGCCACCTTGGATTCGATGCCGAACCCGAACCAGATCAGGAACATCGGCGCCAGGGCGGTCTTCGGAACCGACTGGAAAGCGATCACGTACGGGTAGAGCAGAACCCGCACCGGGCGGAACTCAGAGATCAGCAGGGCCAGCAGGAAGCCCAGGGTGGCGCCACCGAAGAAGCCGATCATCACCTCCTTCATGGTGAACCAGAGGTCACGCACGAAGGTGCCGTCCATCATGTTGACGTAGAGCGAGTCCCACACCGCCACCGGCGTCGGGAAGACGGCCGGAGAGATCTCCAGCGTCACCACGAGGTATTGCCAGACGATCAGCAGCACCACGGCGGAGGCCAGCCAGATACCGAAGTCCCGCAACCGTCCGATCATGGCGGCACGGCGCCTTCGACTCAGCCGCGCGCGGCGGGCTTCGGTGCTGTTGGCGGTGGCCGGGTTGGTTTCCATGGTCGTCATCCGTAGGCTCCCACTTTGGCGAACCGGTCCTTCTGCCAGGTCAGAGCGGCAGAGACGCCACGTTCGCGCGATATCTTGACGAATTCATTGGGCTCGGCAGTGCTGAGCCCCAGAACACTCGAGTCCTCCGAAGCCGCCAGCAAGGTGGCGAGGCCCGAAGCCTCCATCTGCCGTCGGGTCGCCGCCTTGTTTTTCACCAGCGTCCCTTCGGGCAGCAGGCACATATGCGCGGCCACCTGGTCCACCCGTGCGGCGAGATCGGCGTCGGGAGTCACCTCGTTGATCATTCCCCGGCGCCAGGCCTCGTCGGCCGACATCGAGCGCCCGGTCAACATCAGCTCGCTCAGCACCTTGGGGCCGATGAGGTTCTGCAGGATCGGGAACATGTTTCCGCCGCCGCCGAACTTGATCTCGGCATCGCCGAAAAAGGCGCTGTCGCCGGCATAGACGACGTCCGATGCCATTGCGAGCGCCAGACCACCCCCCATGCAGGCCCCCTGGACCTGGGCGATCACCGGCTGTGGCAGCCGCCAGATCGCGATCAGCGTCCCATAGGCCAGCCGGAAGTGATAGCGCCAGTAGGGCGGCGTGCGTTCGGGCATGTCCGGGCCCTCGCTCACGTCGTAGCCGGCGCAGAAGGCCTTGCCCGCGCCGGACAGGATCACAACCCGCGTTTCCGGCGTGGCGGCGATCTTTGCCAGGGCGTCCTGAAGTTCGAGGTTGGTCTCGTCCCTCAGCGCGTTGCGTTTCTCGGGCCTGTTCAGGGTCAGCCGGGCGACCTCGCCACCCAATTCGGCAGTGATATATCGGTAATCTGTCATGTGTCTGTGTCTCCGGTCAGGATCAGGCGGGCATCGGCGATGCAGCCGCCGGGGCGGTCGTGTGTGACGATCACCGGGTTGAGGTCGAGCGTTTCCAGCCGCGCGCCGAAACCCGAGGCGATGCGCCCGACGGTCACGATCAGCCGGGCAAGCGCTTCGCGGTCCGACACCGGGTCGCCGCGGAACCCATCGAGAAACCGCCCGGCCCCGCTGCGGTCGATGGCGGCAAGGGCGTCGGCCTCGGTGAAGGGGCAGACCAGCAGGGCCGTGCGCTCCATCAGTTCGAGCATCCGCCCGCCCATGCCGCAGACCACCACCGTACCGAAGGTCGCGTCGCGCTTGGCGCCGACATAGAACTCCGTCCCGCCGTCAAGCTGTTCGGCCACGAAGACGCCCTCGCCGGGCTCCGTGCCGACCGGTGGCGTCAGCGCGGCGCAGAGCCGCTGGTAAGTTTCGGCCGCGATATCCTGAGTGACGTTCAGGGCCACGCCCCCGATGTCGCTCTTGTGGACCGCGCGGGGGGTGTCGATCTTCATCACCGCCCGTCCCAGGTCGGCGACCGCGGCCTCGGACAGCGTGGGATCGGTCGCCCGCAGGGAGCGCGTGACCGGGAGTCCCGCAGCGGCCAGTGCCGGAAAGAGCCGCGCCTGCGGCACGGTGCCGTCAGGCCAGGGCGACAGCGTCTCGGTGCTCACGGCGAGCGTGTCCGCGCTCTCGGGCGCCTCCGCCGTGGCCATGTAGGCGTTGAGGGCGCGCAGCGCGGCCAGCCCCGGCCGGATGCCGCGCAGGATCGGGATCCCGGCGCCGCGCAGCAGGGCGGCGATCGTCTCGTCCGGCGGGGTGACCTGCGTCGGCAGGAAGACCATCGGTTTCGACTGCCGACCGGCCTCCTTCGCCGCCGCCTTGCAGATCTCGTGGTTGAGCGAGAGGCTCATGTCCTCGCTGTCACGGTGAACGCCCTGCACGAAGGTCACGATGTCGACGGACGGATCAGAGGCCACCGCGTCGATCGCCCCGCTCATCCGCTCCTCGTAGGTGCCTGCGAATGCGAAGCCGGTGCCGACGTCGACCGGGTTGCGGGGCAGAACGTCTTCGGGCAGCGCCAGCCGCTCCTGCAGCGTCGCCAGCGTCGCCTCGGAGAGCGGCGGCAGGTCCACGCCCGCCGCTTCGCAGAGGTCGGTGACATTGCCCAGCTCGCCGCCCGAGGTCGAGAGCATCCCGAGGCGGCCGCCCGTTGGATAGACCTTCAGCGTCGCGAAGAGTTCGACCATCTGGGCCAGCTCCTCGAAATCCTCGGCCATGACGATCCCGGCCTGCGCCAGGGCCTGCCGGTACACCTCGCCCGACCCGGCCAGAGCCCCGGTATGCCCGCGCGAGACCTCACCGCCCTTCGCGGTCAGACCGGCCTTGAGCAGAATGATCGGCTTGCCCGCGGCACGCGCCTTCCAGGCGAGGCCGAACAACTGTTCCGGACGGCGCAGCGCCTCGACGAAGCCGACGATGATCCGCGTATCCGGATCCTCGATGGCGTGATGCATCAGGTCCTCGGCGGTGGTCACCGCCTCGTTCCCGGTGGAGGCCACCAGCGAGGCGCCGAAGGGCTGGGCGATCTGCATGAGGATGCTGGCGACCGACCCGCTCTGGCTGATCAACGCCAGAGGCCCCTGCCCCAGCTTGCCCGCCTTGAACGACGACACCGACGCCTTGCGCGTCAGGCTCATGATCCCCAGGCAGTTGGGCCCGAGCGCCGCGACCCCGGCCTCGGCGCAGAGGGCCTTGAGTTCGGCCTCGCGCGCCTCGCCATCCGCGCCGCGTTCGCCGAAGCCGCCGGAGTGGATCATCAGCGCTTTCGTCCCCGCCGCGATGGCGTCCCGGGCGGCGTCGAGCACCATCTCGCCGGGCAGGTTGATCGCGGTGACATCCGGCGCCTCGGCCAGTTCCGCCACATTATCCCAAGCCTTGAGGCCAAAGATCTCGTCCCGCTTCGGGTTGATCATGTAGAGCGAGCCACCGAAGCCGAGCGCCTCGTTCGTGGCCACGAGGCGCGAGGTGAAGCTCACGCTGCTGGCCCGCCCGCTGGCGCCGATCAGCGCGATGGATCGGGGCGCCACGAGCGCCTCCCAGCCGGTGGCCGAAAGGGCGACGCCCGCCTCGGGACTCAGGGGTTTCAACAGGGTCACGACGCAATACTCCTTCGTTGGCCCGCGCGGGGCCTGATCCGTTCCACGGATGTCTCGATGCCCCGGGGGGCGCTGTCGGGCGCGTGCTAGGGCGCCACGGGGTTCTCTGCCTCCCGGACGACGGCGTCGATCCGGGCGAGATGGGCCGCCTTGTCGGCCTCGGGCAGGAAGGCGGCGGTGATCGAATTGCGGGCCAGCGTGATCAGCTCGGCCGCGGTGAGGTCCAGCGCGGCGGCGCACTGGCGATAGTTTTCGTTCACGTAGCCGCCGAAATAGGGCGGGTCGTCGGAGTTGACGGTGACATGCAGGCCGGCCCGCAGCAGCCGCGCGAGGTTGTGCGCCAACGCTCGCGATCCTATCGCCCTACACGGCGCAGTGCCGCATCCTCCAGGCGCGTGTAGCTTCGCGCGTCGACCATGAGACCGGGCTCCTGAATGGCTTCGCCAGCCCCAAAGGCGACGGTGTGTTCGTTCAGACGATCGACAGCTTCCAGGGAGGCGAGGCCGACCTGGTGGTCGTGAGCACCGTGCGCAACAACCAGAAGATGGGCCGGCATGCCCTCGGCATCCTCGGCGACCGCAGGCGCATGAACGTGTTGCTCAGCCGTGCCAAGCACAAGCTCGTGCTCGTAACATCAACCGGCTTCCTCAAAAACGCGGTCAAATGGTCCGAACCCGGTCGCGGGTCCGGACACGACCTCGAGTTCCTCGGGGCCTTGATGCGACGGATCGACCTGATGGTGGCGCCGGACGATCCGGACATGACGCCCACGGCGTCGATCATCGCCTGCGGTGAGGACGGGAAGGTGGTTCAATGACGCTGTTGATCCCAGCGGTCTGGTATCGTGCGCGTGCCATCATCGAGCGTCGATGGGGCTGGAGCCCCGTCGAAGAGGAGGTGCTTCTCGCCTTGCGTGAGAAGCCCGGGACCAGCGCCTCGGTGGCAGTTGAGCTTGGTATTCCCCGTCAGGTGGCAGAAGCGGCAGTGAGCCGGCTGATGCGGTTCGGGTTGATCGAGGTTCGCATCGCGCCCGAGCCTGCACTTGCGATGACAGATGCTGCGCGCGCCCATCTGCTGGCCGGCCGATCGCTCCCTGAACGGGCGCAGCGCCGCGAGATGACGGTAAGCCTCGTCTTCGACAAGCTGGGTGGCTCGGTGTTTCGCCGTCGCGAGGTGGTGATCAAGCCGGTGAAGAAAATCCCGAAAGGGGCGACGATCGTCGACTTTCCGAACGACGACGAGGTTGAAACCGACTCGTCCATGGAAGAGCGCGTGCGCCATCTGTTGAGTTCGTCGCTGCGTCCCGGCGAGGTCTTCGCCATGGTGCGCGCCAACCATTCCGTGTTCGAGAAGCGGTTCATCCACCTTGATCTCGACCGCGCACGGGAGGGTGCGCTTCCCGAAGGCGCGAGCGACGCTCTGCGTGCGGCGGTGCGCGAACATCTCGCCTCCGGTCGTCTTCCAGCCGCCCAACCCAGTCAGCCGGCGCGCCCCGCTTGTCTCGATGCACCGATCGAGACGACTTTGGCGCCGGAACAGATCCTGTTTGGCGGCGGCGATCACCTCGACCGCCTCGAGAATGTTGTGGATGCAGCGCGCAGCGATGTCTTCGTGCTCTCGACCTTCGTCGCCGCGCAGGACGACGAGAAAGCTCGGCATGGGCAGGATCGTGTCTGGGCCGCCT
Source organism: Pseudooceanicola batsensis HTCC2597 (assembly GCF_000152725.1). Classification (GTDB taxonomy): domain Bacteria; phylum Pseudomonadota; class Alphaproteobacteria; order Rhodobacterales; family Rhodobacteraceae; genus Pseudooceanicola; species Pseudooceanicola batsensis. The sequence continues at coordinate 275,547 of NZ_AAMO01000007.1, read as the reverse complement.
TGGAGCGTGCCGTCCGGCGTGGGGTCCGGGCCCACCTTTTCTTCGGCTCTTCTCTCGACGAAGAGGGCAAGCACACGCGAGCGATGGCGGAGCTCCAGACCAGGTTGCGGGCGGCCGGCGCGGGCGTCGCAACTCATCTCGAACCGGTGCATAGCCACGCAAAGATCCTCGTAGCTGACGACGGCAGCGATGGCGCTCGTGCAATGCTGGGGTCATGCAACTGGCTCCAGTCGCCTTTCCGCGCCCACGAGCTCTCGATCGAGCTGCGCGACCGCTCTGTCGCCGCCTGCCTCGAACTCTTCGGGGCCATAACCGCAGCGGTGCCGACCTCCCGCGACTCGCGCGATGCCATGCATGCCATGCGGACAGCGCTGAGGCTGAAGCCCGGACGGCTGCTCGACGCCGACCCGACAGAAGATGCAATCCCGGTAACGCTTCGCATCCTCCCCGCGCCCGATCACCTGCCGCTGCTTCGGCGCGCCGCTCATGTTGCGAAGGAACGCCTCATGGTGATGACACACCGGATGGGGTCGCCCATGATCCAGAATGTCTTCGATCCGGCACAGGTGGCGTCGGAGCGCATTGAGACGGTTCAGGCGCTCTACTCAGTGCCTTCCGGTGAAGTGAAGAAGCGCGACGTGCGCGCCGCCGGGGAGATGGCCGGCGGGGGTATCGACCTTAGAAGAATCCAAAGCAAGCATGCCATGCTGCACGGAAAGGCTCTGCTCTGGGATCATGACGACATCGTGGTGACGAGCTTCAACTGGGGATCGCAGACCGCCTCGGAAGACAAGCCTCTCGATGAGATCGGTCTCCACCTAAACGGTAAAGGGGTCGCGGACCTCTTGCAGACGATTGTCGACAAACGCGTTCCGGACGGCTCTGCCAGTTAAGTGAAAGCGGAGTGCGGCCCACGTAGAGATATCAGCTTGAAGCAGACTGCCCTGATTTCTGCTGCGAAAGGAGTCACGGCCGGGTGGCGTTTGATAAATGTGGTGGATGGCCGCTTCTGTATTCTCGGCAGAGAACCTTCGCAGATGCAGCGAATTCACACTTTCCGCCCACCACGACATCCGACCCGATCGCCTCTGCAATCACCAGCAAGAAAAAGGCCGAGCCAAGCTCGGCCAAAGTCGAACAGGGAGGTAGGCCGGTTTGGAAACGGGAGGCGTTTCCGTCCGGACCTATCCAAATTTATGTGCTGCTCCTTTGTTCCTCAAGCCGTGTGGCAAGGACAAGGTCTGCTAATTCGTCGGTGAGGTGCACCCTAGCGGGGGGTTTCAATCCCGATTGTACCCCCGTTTCCGCTTGACCCTTTCCAGAGCCAGCATGGCTGCGACGGCCTCGGGCTCGTCGGAGTGCTTCTCCACCAGGAACTGACCGCGTCGGCCGATCCTGCCCCACTCTCGAATTAGATCGACGCCACCGAACAGATCCGGCTGCAGGCTCATCCTGTAGAACCGCCTCATGTTCATGGACGGATCGATGCGACGCAGGTCAACCTGCGCCGGGCCACAGGCGCATTCTACGGCATCATCGAACATATTGGGCGCGATCTTCATGATCCTACAATATCAGGTAGACTCAGATGTTTCTAGTATGTTCTACTTTAGTTCGAGTCGCGGTCGAAATGTTCTGGCGGATTGCTTGTGTACCGATGAATTTCCTCGAGCGGCCCTGACCTGGGACTTAGAACGACACGGAGGCCACAATGCCCAAGAATATTTGCATCTTTTCCGATGGCACGGGGCAGTTGGGCGGCGCTCGGCCTGATCAACGCCTGTCCAACGTGTACAAGCTCTACCGCGCAATGCGACCGGGTCCTGACTCGCCGATAAGTCCGAAGGATCAGGTTGCGTTCTACGATCCGGGCCTTGGGACCGGCGAGTCCGGCGGCATCTTCGGACGGATCAAACCTGTCCTCGAAAGTGCGGTCGGCACTGGCATCGACCGTAACATCATCGACTGCTACGAGCAGATCATCGCGCACTACGAGCCCGGCGACCGCGTCCACCTCTTCGGGTTCTCACGCGGAGCGTACACAGTCCGGGCCTTGGCCAATGTGATGAACCTGTGCGGCGTGCCGACCCAGATGCCGGACGGCAGCGCGATCCCGCGCCACGGACCCCGGCTGCGCAAGATTGCCACGGACGCGGTCAAATTCGTCTACAATCACGGAGCCGGTAAGCCGCGAGGGAAGAAACCGTTCTTTGATCGGAGAGAAGAACTCGGTCGGAGATTTCGCCAGAAGTACTCGAGTTTCCCATTGGAGGGTGACGACAACCAGGGGAATGTGCAGCCCTATTTCATCGGGGTTTTCGATACCGTCGCCTCGCTGAGGACCGCCGTGGTCAGATCCCTCGTGTGGGGCGTTGACCTGCCACTGAACTTTCATCCAGCCGCGACCGGAGCCCGGTTGGTGTTTACGCCGATCGGCGCAGGTTTAGCAATCGCCCGACGCGCGGAGCTTTCATCTCGCGCAGCGGGGCGGGCGATTGCGGTGGTCAGGGCCCGTGCGTAGTCAGCCGGGGTCTGGTAGTCCAAGGCCGAATGCGGGCGTTCTGTATTGTAGTCGGCAGCCCAAGCGGCAATCACGATCCGCGCGTGGGCCAAGTTCCGGAACATGGTCTCGTTGAGCAGTTCATCCCGCATCCGGCCGTTGAAACTCTCTACGAAGCCGTTCTGCATCGGCTTGCCTGGCGCGATGTAGTGCCATTCGATCCGGTGCTCGGAACACCACCGCAGGATGGCGTTGGAGGTCAGTTCCGTGCCGTTGTCGCTGACAATCATTCCTGGTTTGCCACGGCGTTCGATCAGGGCCGTCAGTTCACGTGCCACGCGGCGCCCCGATATCGAGGTGTCCGGTATTGCCGCGAGACATTCACGGGTGACGTCGTCGACCACGTTGAGAACCCGGAAGCGCTGGCCATTGGCGAATTGGTCATGGACGAAATCCAGCGACCAGCGCGCATTGGGCCGCGCCTCGACCAGGATCGGGGCTCGCGTCCCGACAGCCTTGCGCCGGGCCTTCCGCTTGCGCACCGTCAGCCCCTCCTCGCGGTAGAGCCGATAGATCCGGTTGATCCCCGAGGGCTCACCCTCGCGGCGCAGCAGGACGAACAGGCGTCGGTAACCGAACCGCCGCCGCTCGTGGGCCAGGTCCCGCAACCGACCGCGCAGAACCGTGTCCGGGGCACGCCGAGATCGGTAGCGTATCATCGTTCGATCCGCGCCGACGATATGGCAGGCCCGCCGCTCCGACAGGCCATGCTCGGCCCGAAGATACGCGACGGCTTCACGCTTCACGGCGGGCCCTACCACTTTTTTGAAACCAGATCCTTCATCGCAGCCAGATCCAGCATTTGCTCGGCCAGCAGCTTCTTCAGCTTCGCGTTCTCATCCTCCAGCGCCTTCAGCCGCTTGGCCTCTGACACCGTCATGCCGCCGAACTTGGCCTTCCAGTTGTAGAAGGTGCCTTCGGACATGCCGTGCTTGCGGCACAGGTCAGCGCACTTCGCACCAGCCTCGTGCTCGCTCAGGATGCCGATGATCTGTTCGTCCGTGAATCTCGTTCGCTTCATTGTCCGTCCTCAAGATAGGCCGGACTCTAATCGACGGTGGAGGAAAAATCCCGTGGCAGGTCAGCGTCACGGTGGCTACTGCGGTCGCTTTCGTTTTCGGCATGGTTCGAGACTGGAGCTGGATCGTCGTTCTTCCGCTCGGCGGTCTGCTCGCGGCCCTGCTTTGGCAACTCGGTCAGCTCCTCGTCGACAATTTCAAGTTTTTCTCGGAGGATAGAGACCACCGGCTACGTCTTTGGCGCCCAACAGACTGGCCCCAGATCTTGAGGACTGGGCACTTCGCTGCCTGGAACAAGCGAAACTACGACATGTGGCTCGACCCGGACGTCCAGCACGCTCGGCACGCCATGGCAATCGACGAAGACAGGGCGGATTTTCCAAGGGTCGGATGGGCGTCGAAACAAGCCGCGATCGAAACCAAGGACCGACGCCCTGAATGGCTCAAGCAGGTCTGGTTCCCAGGGTGTCACAGCGATATCGGCGGCAGCTATCCCGAAGCGGAAAGCCGACTGAGCGATATCGCGCTGGACTGGATGGTCGAAGAGCTCCGGGAATGCGTCCCGTCGATCCAGATCAACGAACACATGCTCAACAGGTCACCGGATCCCTTGGGCCTTCAGCACAGTGAAGATGCCATGGTCGCGTTTGGGCCGATCCGAATTCCGTGGAAGAAGAAGGTCAGGGAGGTTGGCGACGATTTTCCGCTGCATCCGTCCGTCGAAGAAAGGCTCAAAGCCTCCGCGGTTGCCCAAAGTGGAACGGTCAAACGCTACCGTCCTGAACAGCTTCGGTCGCGTGCGAGCCTGAAGAGCTACTATGACGAATAGGACCATGCCTTGAGTCAGTATCAAGGGCCCGGAGTTCTCGCGTATCGACACCATGCTCAACTCTTGCCGTGAGGTCATCCACCACCTACGATCGCCGATGTGAGTGAACTATTTTCCTTCGATTCTGGGACTGCCAGTCGCAAATGCCTGGCGGTCCTTTTTCGTCAGAACCTTCGATATCGCAACGCCACCTCCCAGCCGCGCAGGCTCATCGCCAGAGCAGATTTATCGCTGATGCAAAGCGTCTGTCACGCGTCGCCCTAGTGCGGTCTGCGCATGATCGCGACCAAACGCCTTTGTCATCTCGGGATCCAATTTGGTCAGAAGCCCCTTTCTCACCAAGCCATTCAATGTCTCAATATCGATGTGACGAACGTGTCCAAGGAGCACATTTGTCTCCAGCACATCCAGCGCGTCGATGATGGCGTTGATCTGAGACATACGGTGCCCTGCAACTCATTTTGATAGAGCACCAGAAGGCCTCTTGGGGCATCTCAAACGCTCGTGTGAAGTGTTACAGAAGTGCCGGGTCACAACAAGATTCATGTACACAGCCGACAGATTGGCGATCAGTACGGGCCGAAACTCGTCGGGTCAGCGAACCCCTTTTACGGGACGATCCCTCGGCCGCGGCCCTGCAATCGCCGCCCCACCAAACTGAGCCGCTTCCCATTGCTCGAACATGTTCGCGAAGAGCCCGGCGCCATCACAGACGCGCTGCTACGTGTCCCGACGCCTGCCATGTCGACCTCCACAACGGCGGATTACCGCGCAGACGCTAAATGGCGTCATTCCAGCTTGCGCGCGGTCGATTCAACTCGTAGTCAAAAGTAGAGCTTCGTTAGGCGAGTTATTGCCCTAATTATTCAACCAATGAGTGTTTTCCGATGCGCCATCTCTATCTGTCTGCATCACTTCCCCGCAAAGCCCAAGCCGGCCAATCCAGGTATCAGCAAACACCGGCGCTAGCTGACCCAGAAATTTCCGGCAGGGCGGCTCCAGTAGAAGGCCTAAACCGGGGTCCGCTGCGATGAAAGTGGCCAAGTCAGAGGCGGCACCGCTTGCTCGCCTGATCGGCACTGACCCCGACCACACGCTCGCATGGGTTTATGTCTGGAATACCTCGGAACTCTCAATCCTTTGGCTCGACCGCCGCGTCCCGCCAAAGTTCATCGACCCTCCCCTACCGAAGGGCGTGCTTGACCAGGCCATGACTGTGACATCCGACGACGTGACCGATTTGCTGAAAGCACTTTCTGAGCGCGCGTCAGATGCATAGCCTACCAAGGCTCGCGCGACACATGCTATATCAAAGTATACATTAATATAGTATTGTTGGAGTATGGTTAGGAATCGTCAGTAGCTCCGGAGACCAAGACATGCGCAAACGCCTCGCTCCTCTCGTTGCCGCTCTTGGCCTTGGGATCGGTCCCTGGAGCGGGACCACAGCCGCTGCTCAAAGCTATCCGATCGACTGTGCCATTTTGCTCTGTCTGTCCGGTGGCTGGCCTGCGTCAAAGCCCTCTGCCCGTGCGCGGGCGGAATTCATCCGGCGGATCACCCCATGGCCAATCGAGCCTCCTCTTCAGATCTGGCGGTGCCCCATGGGCGCAGCCTATCCAAAGAACAGTGACGAAGGCCCCCTCGCCCGCCTGTATGACGCCGTGTTTGACCGATCCGCTCCGAACATGCCTGCGCCGGGTCCAGCAATCTTGAGCCGCAAGCTTTCACCCCAACATCCACACGACGCGGGCGAACTTAAAGACCGGCGACTCCCGGAAGGTTTTGCGCAGCAGCTCGCTCAAGGCGCCGACATCGACATCAGCGGCCCGGAGTTCAACTTCGTCCGTTCGATCCGTGTCTATGATGTCCGTTACGTGGGTCAGTACGACGCGAGTGAGGCAGGGTGCGTGAGATCGGCAGCAGTCTACCTCGGGAGCTATAGCACCCAAGGCGCATTCTCCTGGGCAAGATCCTCGCCAGAAGCCCTGCCCGCAGCCCATGTCGGCCTGGAGACCTGGGGCATGAACTGCCCGGAACTCTACCACAGATCCGTCTTCGTCGACTGGCGAGACTACGAGGGCAACTACGGCTTCGAGCAGGTCAACTACTAACAGCTTTCGTGGCCGGAGCATCAGATCCGATGATCCGCGTCCGTGGCGCCTTCGGCCTTGGCAAGCAACGTCGACGCGTCTACCTCCATGGCCCGCGCCAAGACGATCAGCTCGATCACGTCGATCCGACGCTCACCGCTCTCGACCCGGGCCACGAAGGATTGGTGGCACTTGAGCCGGTCGGCGAGCTGCTCCTGCGTCAGGCCAGCCGCTTTCCGCGCCGCGACCAATGCGTCGCGGAGTGCTTCATGCCCGGAACTCCTGATTGTCTTTGCCACGCGTCACATGCCTCTTGCGACGGGGCTAATCCAGTTTGCAGATTATCTAAAAAGTAGATAGTTTGTGCTCACGAACGATAGCAACGTCGCGGCCATCCTGCGGTGGCGTGCAAGATGACGGTTCTCACTTATTGGGACAGTCAGTCGCCCGCTGTCTGGACGAAGCGGCCGTACTCCTGGCTCACGTCTCGGGCCTCCGCAAAGGCTCGGGCCCGTTCCTCGTCCAGGCAGCGCAGGTAGGACTGGATATCGCGGAAGTAGAGATCGAAGTCGCGGCGGATGAAGTCGGCGTAATCCTGGGCATCCCGGGCGTCATTCGGCACAAATGGTCGCTGCGGCGCGATGCAGGTTTTAGCCGAGGCCGCGTGCACCGAAAGGGGCAAGAGTATACAAAGCGCGAGGAGGAGCGATTTTGGAGCAAAGATTCGGCAAAGCCTAATTCTCTTGATCGCAGGCATGGGAGGCGTCTATCCGTTCGAATGAGCGAGAATCCGCTAGGCGGCGCATGGATATAACTTGTGCGTCAATACTATATCATCGTATGACTGGGCATCAACTGATGATGCCCGGCCATTCGCCTTATTGGAGAGTGTGACCAGGGTGATGGATCTAGAAAAAGAAGCCCCGAATGTGGTCACCGAACCCAGATTCCGCGATCTGGTCGCCAGCGGCTATCGCGTGGAAGTTGTCTGCAAGGCGAATGCCTTCAGAAAAGGCCCCAACTGGCATGGGTCCTGGATCCTGCGCGCCGTCAGCGACGCAGGCGTCGAAAAACTCCTCGTCACCGCGCGAACACGGACCTCACGCAACGACATCAAGATCCGCGAAATCAAGACCGTCACCGGGGTCATCTCCCTGCTTCAAGCCATCGGTTTCTCCCACGCGGATGTGCCGCTCGAAGAAGGCCGACGCACCGTGCACAAGCTCTCCAGCGAAGAGATGGCGGCACTCCGGCTTTAGCGCCCTCCTCCTCTCCCTCCTAAGCGCTCCTGTCTCAGCCCAGATGGTGCTAGTGATGGAGAGCGACGGCACCCTCCGCCCGAGCCAGCGGCAGGAAAGGTTCGCCCGCAATTACAACGACGGCATCGGACAGGGCTCCGCGACCGACGAGCTCAAGGTCTTGGGCGACAAGGCCGCGACGGTCAGCACCTCCGCGTCCCTCCCTGCCCCTCGGGTTCCCAAGCCGCATATCCTCGCCGCAATTGAAGAGACGGCTCTCCGCTACGCCGGTCATCGTGGCCTCCGCGCCGCGGACATCACCGTCACCAACTGGCTCAATCTCTACCGCGCCAATATCGAGATCGAGAGCGGCTACAATCCGCACGCAGTTTCTCGGGTCGGCGCCATCGGCCTCGGACAGCTCATGCCGGACACCGCTCGCGTCCTAGGTGTCGATCCCAGGGACTGGCAGCAGAACCTGACCGGCTCGGCGCAATATCTCGCGATGATGTTGGCCGAGTTCGGCGACGTACGACTGGCGCTCGCCGCCTACAACGCCGGGCCCGAGGCCGTCCGAAAGCACGCCGGCATTCCCCCGTTCACAGAGACCCGGAACCACGTCCAGCGTGTGCTGGCCGTCGTCCATCGACTGGAAGGAGCATCTCAATGAAGTCCCGATCCTATTCGCTGCACATTGCCCTCATCGCGCTCTTCGCGCTGCTGGCCGATCCCGCAATGGCGCAGAGCATCGACCTCTCGCCGATCCAGAGCCTCCTGCAGGGTATCGTGGACGCGCTGACCGGTCCGCTTGGCGTGGTCATCGCCACCCTGGCCGTGCTCGGCGTGTTCCTCAGCTGGTTTTTTAACATCATCGACCTGCGGCAGGCCCTCTGGGTGCTCGTCGGCATCGCGGGCGTCGCCGCCGCGCCGACCATCGTCGCGGCCGTCTTCGGCTCCTGATCGGAGGCCATCGTGGCAGAGCGTTCCCCCCTCTTCCTGGGCCTCGTCCGACCGCCGAAGCTCCTCGGCCTGCCGATCATGTACGCCATGGTCTGGCTCTTCGGATCGGTGCTGCTCTTCGTCTGGATCCAGCACCTCGCGGTGCTGGGCCTGGCCGCAGTGCTCTACCCCGTCCTCTGGAAGGCGGCCGACTGGGACCCCCGGTTCCTCGATGTGATGGTCACGGCGCTCCAGGAAACGCCACCAACGCGGAACCGAGGCGTGCACGGAGGCGACAGCTATGCCCCGTGATGCCGCGCTCGACGAGCGCACCCTGATGCCGGACTGGTACGCGCGAGAAAAGCGTCTCGCCCATATGCTGCCCTATGTCAGTCTCGTCGATGACCTGACGGTCCGCACACGGGCCAACGAGATTTTCCAGTGCGTCCGGATCAGCGGGGTCAACAGCTACACGACCGACGACGCCTATCTCGACAAGGTCACGGCGCTCTTCGCCCGCATCATCGCGCAGCTCGGCCCGGAGTTCAGCTACTACGTCCACAAGGTCTCCAAGGCGATCACGCCCGACCTGCTGCCGGTCCGGGGCGATACCTTTGCGGCCGCCGTCGATGCGACCTGGCGCCAGAGGCTCGCGACCAGCGGGCTTCGCGACAAGACATTGACCCTGACCGTCATCCATCGCCCACCACCCAGAAGCTTTACCGAGTTCCTGAACGGCAGCGATCCGGAGCGGCTGAAGGAACAGACCCGAAAACGCCTGCGGCGTCTGAAGGACGCGGTCGGGGTGTTTCTCTCGGGGCTCAGCAATCTAAAACCGCGCCTCCTCTCGGCCGCCTCTGGTGAACTGGTCGGGTTTCTGGGCGCGCTGAACACGGGCCGCGAGCTGCCGCTCTACCCGGCGAACCGCTTCGGCTTCCTCGCCACCAATGTCGCCAATACCCGCGTGACCTTCCTGGAAGATCATTTCGAGCTCTCCGAGGGCGTCGTCGGCAGGCGCTTCGGCAAGTGTTTCACCATCGGGGAGTATTCTGAGGCAACAACCTGCACCATGTTCGACATGTTGAACCTGCCAGTCGACATGATCGTCACGCACTCCTTCACGCCCATCAATTCGAACCTGATGGCCGGACGGATCAAACGGCAGAAACGGCAGATGCAGGCCTCGCGCGATGCCGCCCTGTCGCTCCTCGAGGCGCTCGACATCGCCCATGACGATCTCGAGGCCAAGCGCCAGAGCTTTGGCGAGCATCACATGGTCGTCACCGTCTTCTGCGAAACACTCGACGAGTTGGAAACGCTTGGCGCCGAGATCGTCAACGCGGCCGCCGCCGAGGGCGTGAAAATGATTGGCGAGCGGGTCGCGGCCAAGACCCACTATCTGAGCCAGCATCCGGGCAACCAGCCGAAACGGGTCCGCGCCAGCGCTGTGACCAACCGCAACTTTGCGGACTTTGCTGCGCTGCATCGCACCCAACTCGGTAAGGACAAGCATCAGCTCCCCTGGGGCCAGGAGATCACGGTCTTTCCGACGCCCGAGCAGAGCGCCTACCGCTTCTCCTATCACGAGCAGGGATCGCCCGACAAAGAACCGACCGGCGGCCACACCCTGATCCTCGGACGCCCGGGCTCCGGCAAATCCGTCCTCTCGGCGTTCCTCATGACGCAGGCCCGCCGCGTCGGAGCACGGATCTTTGTCTTCGACTACCGGCTCGGGATGGAGATGGCGGTGCGGGCCAATGGCGGGCGATACGCCTCGGTGAAAGCCGGTCAGGCCACGGGCCTGAACCCGCTCTGGACAGAGGTGGACCCGCGCGGCACGGCCTGGCTCTCGGACTGGCTGGGCTCACTCCTGCATCGCGCGGACAAGCCGCTCACGCCCGCCCAGACCAACCGCATCCAGGAGGTGGTCCGACAGAATGCGACCGCCGCCAGCCCGGAGCTGCGCAACTGGAAGGACTTTGCGTCGCTCTTCGTCTCGACCGACGACAGCGGCGATCTGCATGAGCGGCTCCTCGAATGGACCGAAGAGGGACGCTACGGCTGGATATTTGGCCAAAGCCTGAAGGACACGTTCTCGCTGGAAGGGGACGTTGTCGGCTTCGACCTGACCGGCATTCTCGACAGCGAGAGCGAGAAGGAACGGATGGCGGTCCTCAGCTATCTCTTCCGCCGGATCGAGCGCGAAATCGAAGACCGTCGCCCGACGATCATCATCATCGACGAGGCCTGGAAGGCCCTCGACAACGCGTATTTTGCCGAACGGCTCTCCAATTGGCTGGTGACCGCCCGCAAGCAGAACACGGTCGCCGTCATGATGACGCAATACGCAAGCCAATTGGAGCGGACCCGCACCGGCAAGACCATCGTCGAGGCCGTTCCGACCCATATCCTGCTGCCGAACATCCGGGCCCATGCCGCGGACTACGCCATGCTGAACCTCTTCGAGAAGGAGCTCGACGTGCTGCTGAACACCGGCAGCGACAGCCGCCTGGCACTCATTCGCGATGACACCGGCTCGGTTGTGGTCGACGCCGATCTGTCGGCCCTTGGGCCCTACCTGACCATCCTCGGCGGCATGGAAAAGGGCGAGGCCCTCGTGGGCGCCGACTACCGGGATCGCCCGGATTTCTGGAGGCGCCTATGATCCGTTTTCTTTTGGTGCTCATCGGTCTCGGCACCCTCGCGGCCTGCGAGCCATACCAGGAACCCCGCGCCAACTGCTTCAGCTTCGCCGCGAGCGACCCAGGCGCCGATGATTGCTCCTTCACACCCTTGGCCGGCGCGACCTTTGCGGACCTGCGCCGTGAATAGCCCCGCGCTGATCTTCGCCCTCGCGGTCCTGGCCGGGCCGGTCGCCGCGCAAGGCGTCCCGACCAATGACAACGCCCTGACCGCGCGGGACATCGTGGAGACCGCCGACCGGGAGACCGATCTCGCCCTCCAGCGCGACAAGCTGGCCGTCAAGGAATTAATCTCCGAGATCGAAGAGGAACAGCTCGCCGTCCTGCGCAACATCCTCGAGGCGCAGACCAGCTTTGGCGGTCTGGGCGTATCCGACATGGTTTCGGACCTAGAGACCGGGAATCGGGATGCCGAGCGGTCGGTCGAAGCTGTCTACGGAAACGCCGATGTCGATCCCAATCCCGGCGGCGCGGCGATGTTTGGCGATGCGGCCGAGACCATTGAACAACTGATCATCCGCGTTGCCCGCGACACCCATGGCCAGCCCGGTGTCGGCCGCGCAGGCCTCTCGGTCGTGCAGTGGCGGGCGCTTCTGCAAGCCCTGATATGGCAGGAGAGCCGGTTTTCCATCGGGGCGCGCTCCCCGGTCGGAGCTTTCGGTCTCACCCAGATCATGCCGGGCACCGCCAGCGATCTTGGCATCAACCCCGCCTATTACGACAGCCCCTATCTGCAGGTCGAAGGCGGGGCGCGGTACCTCGCAAGGCAGCTCAACACCTTCGACGGCAATGTCATCAACGCGCTGGCCGCCTACAACGCCGGTCCCGGTCGCGTGTTCGAGTATGGTGGCGTGCCGCCGTTCAAGGAGACCCAGCACTACGTCCGGGTCATTCCCGAGCGCTACAACCTCTACCTCTCCCGCATCGGCGGGATCGAGGCGCTCGGCACCATCGACCCGGCGCTTCTCGCGAACTCCAATCTCTCCTTCGCGGGCTTTGGTGCGGCCCGGTACGGCAACGCCTCTCCGGTCGCGATCCGCCAGGCCGCCCTGCGCATTCAGGACATCGTTCTGCGGATCCGGGGAACCACCGACGTTCAGGACAGCATGGCGCTCAACACCTATGCCCGCGCCGAACTGGTCCGCTTGGTCGCTGCCCGCGTCCGCCTCAAGGCCGTGCGCACCAAGCCATTGACCGCCGCCCAGCTTGCCCAGGCCTCCGCCCGGATGGCCGAGGCCGAGTTCATGGACTTCACGATCAAGGAGGTACGTTGATGCCGGTAACCTGCCCCCCGTCCAGTTGGCTCCGTCACGCCGCCGTCGTTGGCGTGCTGGTCCTGTCGAGTCCTCCGTACCTAATCAGCGGCGTCGCGCAGGCCCAGGGCGTGCCCGTCGTCGACACGCAGAACATCGCCCAGAACATCCAGCAGCTGCGGCAGATGATCGAGGACGAACTGCTTCAGAACGAACAGCTGACGCAGCTGCGCGAACAACTGACCACCCTCAAGGAACATCTCGCGGAACTCCAGCGCACCTATCAGGCCCTCACCCGTCTCGCAGAACTGCCCGAGATCATCCGTACCCAGATGGAGGATGAGCTGAACGGCCTTCTGGACCAGGAGTTCGGCGACATCATCGCCACGATTGAGGCGATCAAGACCGGGGATTTTTCCCGACTGACCGGGTCTGGTGCCAGCCAGATCGAAACCCAGATGGACCGGGTGCTGGCCGATCTGGGCTTCGACGAGGACACACTCGCGGAGATGGCGCGCAGCGGCAATCCCGGCGCCGAACGCGTGGCGACCCAGGCCACCACCGGGGCCCTCGTCTCCGCTGCCGCGCAGAACAGCTACGATGACGCGGGCCAGTCGCTGCAACGTGTCGAGCGGCTCGTCAGCCTCATCGACGACATGGACGAGCTGAAGGAGAGCGTCGATCTCAACACCCGCGTGACCGCTGAACTTGCAATCGCCCTTGTCGCCATGTGGCAGCTCGAGGCGGTCCAGACCGTGGGCGACGGAACCGGCGGCGTCATCGATGCCGCCACCATCGCCGAGGAGCAGAAGTTCATGGACTTCACCCTCCCCGAGCTCCGGCCCGAGTGAGGAGATGGCGCGGTGGACGAAGAGCTGGCGATCATCGAAGAGGAACTGGTCTATGGGGCGCTCCGGCGGGAACGGCTCTGGCAGCGCCTCGGGCTCGTGGGCCTGATCTTCGGCTGTCTCGGCTGCCTGAGCGCGGCCGCCGTCGCCATCCTCGATGTCGATCCCCCGCCCGTCGTCGTACCCTACGACCCGGCCACCGGGTTCGCGCTTCCGGAAGCCTCCGTCGGCGCCACCTCCGTCACGGAAAACCGCGCCATCATCGAGGCCGAGGTCTTTCGCTACGTGACCGACCGCGAGGTCTACAACCAGCTCGACAACGATGTCCGCATCCGCAGCGTCCTCCGGCGCTCGGATGGGGCCGCGCAAGCCTCGCTCCGGCGCATCTGGAACTCGGCCAATGCCGACTATCCGCCCACGATCTACGGCCCAAACGCCCGCCTCGAGGTCGAGATCCTCAGCATCAACCGCATCGGGGCCAACCGCGCAACCGTGCGCCTGCGCAAGCGTCTGACGTCGATCAACGGCGTGCAGGCCGGTCTCTTCACCGCCACCCTCCTCTTCGAATTCCGCCCCGAGACGCGCCGCACCATCGACGAGGTCTGGAACAACCCCTTCGGCTTCACCGTCGTCGAATACGCCATCCGCTCGGACAGGCTGGAGAACTGACATGCGCCAATGCCTCTCCACCCTGTTAAGTCTGGTCCTGCTGACCGCCCCTGCCCTTGCGGAGCAAGTCCCCCGGAGCGGCCCGAACGACAAGCGCGTCCGCATCGCCACCTACCAGGACGGTCAGGTCTTCCGGCTGAGCGTGTCGCTCACCCATGTCACCACAGTGGAATTCGGTGAGGGCGAAAGCATCAGCTCGATCATCGCGGGCGACACCGTGGGCTTCGAAATCGACGGCGTCCCCGGGGGTCGCGCCTTCGCCATCAAGCCCCTCGCCCGCGGCGTAAAATCCAATGTCACCGTCTACACCAACCGGCGGAGCTATTATTTCAACGTGGAGGAGGTCTCGAGCCCGACCTTCTACGTCGTCCAGTTCCGCTACCCGGGCGACACCCGCCGCCCCTCGAACGCCATCGCCAAGGCGGCCCCGAACCACAACTACGCCGTGAGCGCACGCAAGGAGTTCACACCCTCCCGGATCTGGGACGATGGCACCTTCACCTACTTCGCCTTCAGGCGGAACGCGCCCGTCCCGGCCATCTTCCGATACTCCGGGGGACGGGAGCGCACGGTGAACACCGGCGCCGTCGAGGATGGCGTGATCCGCGTCTCCGGCGTCAACCGGTATTGGGTCCTGCGGCTCGGGGACGACACCGTCTGCGTTTCCGCAATAGTGCCCGAAGGGGGAACGTCATGAGCGATGATCCGAACCCCGATCTGGAAAAGCGCCTCGCCGCGCTCGAACAGGGGACAGCGAGACGGGTCTCACAGGGCAAGAGGCGATCCCCGCTCCTCGCCCTCCTGATGGCCGGCCTGATCCTTGCGGGCGGTCTCGTGCTCTATGTCTTCTCGCGACCGGATGTGGAGGTGGCTCTGCCGACCGCGACGCCGGACGAGTTCCAGCAGGAAGGCGACGGGTTTGGCGAGATTGAGCCCTTCCGACCACCGCCGCCGCCGGAGCCCGAGGTCGTCATCGTGCCCGAACCTGCCGAACCCAATGCCGAGCTCCTGAAACAGATCGCGGCGCTGCAGGCCCAGATCGAGGAATTGCGCTCCGCACCGCCGCCCGAGACCGGCGAAGACCCGGCAGCCGCGGCAGCGATCGATGCGCTGACCGCGCAGGTCGCGGCCCTCCAGAAGGCCTCGGAGAACGCCCAGGCGGAATTCCAGAAGGAACTCGCCGCCCGTGACCGCGAGATGCAGCAACTGCGCATGGATCTGGAACTCGCGCAGCTCGAGGCCAAGAAGCCCGTCCTTGCCCCGCCGGGTCCGTCCGAGGAGGACCTGCGGGCGCGGGAAGCGGAGCGCCTGCGTCAGGAGGAAGAGGCGCGGCGGATGGAAGAGTTGCGCAGGCGGGCCGAAGAGGAACGCGCCTTTCAGCAGCGACGGGTGGCCTCGCCCGTCATCGCCTTCGGGGGCGCAGGCGCGGACGGCTCCCAATCAACCGAACTGGCGAAGCGTACCCTGAACGAGGTTACCGACTTCGTCCGAAACGGTGCGCTGCCGAGCGATGTCACCCAGGCCGAGGTCATCGCCAACCCGTCAAACACCGTAGTCCAGGGCACGATGATCCAGGCGGTGATGGAGACTGCGCTCGACAGCTCCCTGCCCGGCCAGACCCGCGCCATCATCTCCGAGGATGTTTACAGCTACGACGGGTCTCGCCTGCTGATCCCGCGCGGCTCGCGGCTGATCGGGCGGTACCGCTCCGGCGTCGAGATTGCGCAGCGCCGTGTCACCATCGCCTGGGACCGCATCATCCTGCCGACCCAGCAAACGATCCGGATCAGCGCCTTCGGCGGCGACGAACTGGGCCGCTCCGGCGTCACCGGGTTTGTCGATACGCGGTTCGCGCAACGCTTCGGCTCGGCGGCCCTCATCTCGATCATCTCCGCCGCCCCAAGTGTCGCAGCCGGCGAGGTCAAGAACAAGAACACCGCAAGCGTGCTCGAGGATGTGGGCGACGATCTGGCCGACGCGACTGACAGCGTCATCGGCGAGTACCTCTCCATCGGCCCCGTCATCTACATCGACCGGGGCGCCCGCGTCACCGTCATGGTCGACCGCGATCTGGAGATTTTCTGAGATGACGGTCAGCTACCTCCAGGCCTCGCTCGACAAGCTGAAGGACGCCGCCCGCGACGACGTCATCGAGATTTGTGTGAACCCCGACGGCTCCTGCTGGGGGGAATTCCAGGGCGATCATTTCATGCGGGCGCTCGATGACCGCCTGACCGTCACCGAACTGCGCGACCTCGGCAACCAGATCGCCTCCAGCGCCAATACGACCATGAGCAAGGACAAGCCGATCGTCTCGGTCTCGATCGCCTATCGCGGGCGGCCGATCCGGGCGCAGGTCATCACACCCCCGGCCGTCATCTCCGGCATGTCGATTTCCCTGAGGTTCTTCTCCAGTCTGCCGCTCGACGAGATCGAGTTGCGCTATCTCTACGGCAAGGAGCGCAAGCTCGAGGAGCTCCGCCAGCAGAAGAACCGGACCCTCCGCGAGGTCGTGGCCTCCGGGGTCATCACCGACGCCATCCGCTTCTGCGTCGAGAACAAGCTCAACATGATCGTCTCCGGCGGGACCTCCACCGGCAAGACCGTCGCCGCCCGGAAAATCCTGTCCTACGTCAGCGCCGAAGAACGGATCGTCACCATCGAGGAAGCGGCAGAACTGCTCCCGACCCAGCCGAACGCGGTCACGCTCATCGCCAACCGCGATGCGGAATTCCAATCCGCCGACATCCTTCTGACCGCAACCCTGCGTATGCGCCCGGACCGGATCATCCTCGGCGAAGTTCGCGGCAAGGAAGCCATGACCTTCCTCGAAGCAATCAACACCGGCCATGGCGGGTCCATGACGACGCTTCATGCGGAAACCCCACAGCTCGCCGTCCAGCGCCTCGCCATCGCCGCCCTCAAGACCGAGATCCCAATGACCTATCAGGACATGGTCCAGTACATCGAAAGCTCGATCGACGTGATCATTCAGGCCGGGCGCGAAGAGGGCCAGCGCGGCATCACCGAGTTTTACTTGCCAGGAACAGAGTTGGAGGAAAGGCAGACGCCATGAAACGGTTTGAGTATGAGATCCTGTTCTTCGAGGTGAAAAAGACAAAGGACTTCGAGACGATGCGCCGGACCCTGAATGACCACGGGGCAGACGGATGGGAAGTCATATCCGCAGAAGCAGGCGATTATGGGTACACCACGTTCTTGAAACGCGAACTTGACCCCAACACAGCGTCCGGAGCGCCATGATACGGCTCGCGCACATATTGGTCATGGCGGTGGTCACGTCCGCCACGAGCAGCATTGCTGAACGCAGTCAAAGCCCGGCGCGTCTCAACACGCCGGACGTCTGCCCCGACCAACCTCCTGAGCCGGAATGGATGAGGGAGATGGGACCGCGCGATGCCCACAAGAGGTTGCTCATCCAGCAGATCTACAGAGCCGAGAGCATGCAGCGTATCGTGGAGGCCCAGAGCTGTGAATGCGCGACGCGATATCCTCCGTGGGATGCAGCCGAGGCCGAGTACCGGGACCGGTACGCCACCGGGGAATACTGGGACATCGTCGAGGCAACTTCAGAAAGTCGGCGGTTGGCGAACGAGCTCCGGAAAATTGCCAAGCCGATTTGTGAAGCGGCCGGGAACTGGTAGTTGGAGGCCTGACCATGAGCGTTGTCGCGTACTTCGTCGAAACCGCCCAAGGTTACCTGGATACCGTAGCAGAAACCCAGTTCGGGGCCGTGGCTTCGACGGTCGGGACGCTGCTTGTGCTCGGAGCGACGCTTGTCGTGGTCCTGGTCTGTCTGAACATGATCTACCAGTACCGCGCCATGGACGGCCGCACGGCATTCTGGTTGGCAATCAAGATCGGGCTCATCGGTGTCTTTGCGACAAACTGGGTCGAGTTTAACGCATTCGCCACCGCCATATTGAGCGGCATCGACAGTATCGCAGGATCCTTGGTGGCCTCGGTTGGAGGAGGATCGCCTGGTCCTTCCGGGACGTTCGCGGAAGAATTCGACGAACTCATCGCCGCTCTCGGGGATTACCTCAACGCAGCGGGCTCTGAACTCAACTGGATGGCGGGCGCGTTGCTGGACACCTTGGGCGTCCTGCTTCTTTCGATCCTGGGCGGCCTTGCAGCCTTCATCGTCATTGCCTCCCGGCTCATGATCGCCCTGTTGATCGGGATCGCTCCGATCATGATTTTCCTGACTCTTTTCGATGTCACGAAAGACTATTTTGCGCGCTGGCTGTCCGCGCTCGTCTCGTTCGCGATGTATCCAATCGTTGTCGCCGGAATATTCGCGACCATCACGGGTGTTTCGCGTGCACTGCTCGCAGAACTAGGCGATCCGGAGGGCGCATCGAACATCGGCGCGCTGATCCCCTTCTTCATGATGGTGCTCATGGCCAAGGGCTTTATCATCGCGACGCCCTTCATCGTCAGGTCGGTGTCGGGAAACATCATGATGCCGGCGCTCACCGCAGGTTTTGGGGGCAGCTATTCCTTCGCCCGCGGGTTGGCTGGAAGTCAGCAGGTCTACAACAGGTACGCAATTGGTGGCGCGACAGGAGCCGAGTACGCCGCGCTGCGGGCTCGGCAATTCCTCGGCGTTCAACCACTTCCCGCCCGTCCGAATTCTGCCGGGGGTCCCTCACCGCATCCGGGTAGTCGTGCGACCGGAACGGGGGCGCGGATGTTGGCTCAGTTGGCTCGACTGAGCAGGTTGGGAAAGCGGTAGAGCTTTGCCAAGTCGGCCGTGCTGCTCTCGTAGACTAATCCTCTCGGCAAGACAGGCGATAAGCTGTCGTTAGCGGCGCGGTAACCGAACGACAGCTTTGCCTCCGAAATCGCAACCATGCTAATCCATCGGGAGTGCCAGGGCATTGGCTTGAACCTAGCTGGTTTTTTTCTGCTTCGATGTGCTGACGGGATAGCCAAAGGACAGAAAGAAATGCGAAACGCGGATAGTCCCATATTTCGGCCCAAAAGTGGGATCGCGCTCATGCTCTGTGTCGAAATCTGCCATGCCGAAAATCTGCGATGGCCGAGTGATCGACGTGCCGCTCGCTGTCGGCTTTAGTCTCAGCTCGGCAGCTAGCGCGGCATCGTCAAGCGCTTGCCGGATGGGCGGTACGACCTCCGTCTCGGGATCGAGAAGCACCCCTACCATCGCCGCGACTGCCTGGTCGCGACTGTAAATCCCAGTGACGAAACGGCCGAGACCCCTGTTTTGGAGATAGTGGTCGCGATGTTTCTTTTGACGGCCGAGGCGTTTGAACTCGAACACCAACTTGATTTCCCGGGTCTCATCGTTCCAGCCGTAAACAATATCGGTGCGGCGCTCTTCGA
The DNA here is from genome assembly GCF_000152725.1 of Pseudooceanicola batsensis HTCC2597. GTDB lineage: Bacteria > Pseudomonadota > Alphaproteobacteria > Rhodobacterales > Rhodobacteraceae > Pseudooceanicola > Pseudooceanicola batsensis. The sequence goes on along the minus strand of NZ_AAMO01000007.1, from coordinate 256,027 downwards.
TCCAATCACCAGTCGCGGGGTCGATCTCGCCAATAACATTCTCGGCTGCCCACATGCCTAGCAGGCCTCGCTCGCGCGCAACGTAGTTGTCGACATAGACCTTGAGCTTCTTGGTCAGCTTGTCCTCCTTGGTCTTCGGATTGAAGTCCGGGAGTTCGCGAACGGACAAGTCTGCCCAGCCCTGCAGCAAAGCGTCGACCGCCGCCGTAGCGGGCTGAAGCGGAAATGCCGTGAGCCAATCAGTCGTTGCAGTCACGCAATCACCGTCTGCTTACCTTGCTCTGCACGGGCTTGAACGTCGCGTACAATCCGCTCGGCGTCTCGCATCGCCTGTCGGACCGTCCAACTGCGCCGCGTCAAGGGTCGAACCAGATAAAGCGCCCCATCCACCCAGAGCAGAGCGTCGGGCACGAGCGTGAGGAAGTCGCCTGATGGCAGCGCACGGAGACCCGAGCTGCGCAACTGAGCTAGGGTTTCCAAGACCAGCTCGTCACTCACTTCAGTGTCGAACTCGGCGCTTCTGTCTTCGTCGCTAGAGAAGAGCACCCGGACAATTCCCGATGGCCCTGCGCGAGAGGGATCACTGGCTGCAATTTCGACCCGAAAACTGCCCCGTCCGCCCATGCGCTTCCGCCAGTCGGTCAGTGACTGGGCGAGCGCCTTTGCGTAGATGCCGAGATCCTCCGCCTTCACGAGATGCTGTGCCGGAGTGTCGAGGCTCTTGAAGCTGCGAGGACGGATCGAGGGCATCAGGAGGCTGACAGTTTCGCGCACGAGCCTCCGCTCGTCTTGGCTCAGCCCAAAATAAGTAAAGATCGCATCGTCCAACTCGCCGTAAAGAGCCGTGTATCGTGGCGCTTGCTTGAATTCGTCCAAGCGGGCAATCTCGTCGAGATGGGCCGATACCCGTTCGACCACGCCCACCGCCGCCTTGGGATCGGGCGCGATCGAGGGCTCGAAGAATGGGAAGGTCTCGACGTCCGCGAGATGGACACCGTTGCGCTCGCACAGCATCTTCCAGCCTCGCATCATCAAAAAGTAGCGAGCCAATGATGACCGCAGAAAGACTGCGGCAAACTTGAGCAGCCGCGCATCGGCCTTAGGGCCCGAAATCACGCCGACACTATGGGTGAAGGATGCCGGCCGGTCATAGTAGACCGCCCGAATGTTATGCTCCTCTCGCGAGAAGCCGTCGGGAAACAAAACACGTGGCCCATCGAAGACCGCCATGATGGCCTCGTTGAGACCGACCACCGTGGTTTGGTCGGCCGGCCAGCTCGAGAGCAGGGCCTTGTGAAGTACGGGCGAACCGGCGCTGAGCGCGGCGACGGGCACAAACCGACGTTGCTTGAGCGGTTCAGCGCTCATCGCATCGCGACTCTTGTCGTTGAGATGGATTCCTTTGCGATATACCCATCGGCGTGAAGCCTTCTGCCCTCGCCAAAATTCGGCAAAAGTCCCGCGCATCGTGAGACGGGTCCAGATCGCCAGATCGCTCGCATCGCCCCACATCATTGTGACTAGCAATTGCGGGTCATCCGCTACCGATCGTGTCTGGAGCTTGTGCCGATCGGCAGACTGCATGGTGAGACGGCCGAGTGCGAGACTGAGGTCAGCCTTGGGCACGAGGTATTCGAAGGTCTCGTCGAACGGCACAAGGTTTCTTGCGTCGGCGGATCGGCCTTCGCCAAGAAATACGTGGCAGGTGTTTTCTGCCGTGGGGAACAGCAGCCCCTGCAGATCACCGAAATTGATCAGGCGGGTTGGCCGGTAGGTATTGAGCAAGGTCTCGACGAAATCCTCGCTGGATGCACCGAGCAACTGGCCAATCGGCAGTATAAGACATATGCGCCCGCTCTCGGCGAGGAAGTCCGCGGCTCTTAGTGCATAAGCACCGGCAATTTGCCGACGGACAAAAGGAACGCCTGCCTGTTCGGCCCAGTCGTCGGCGGAAGTTCGGCTGGCGCCCTCCGGCTCGGCCCAAGGAGGATTGGAAATGATCAGCGAAAAGCGCCTTCCGCGGAACGCGTGAGCCTCGCGGAAGAAGTCGCCCTGCTCTGATCCGTGCGCCAGGTTGCTACCCTTGAGCGGCGGCAACTTGGTTCCGTCACTTTCCTGGGCTTCGAGGATGTCGGCCGGGTCGAGCCCTTCGAGCAGCGACAGATACAGGCTGAACGCGGTGACGCGGCAAGCCATAAAGTTGATATCGCTACCGAAAATACGTCGTTTGAGAAGGTCGCCCCGCTCGGCAAAGCCCAGTTGTCGGCCCAGTCGCGCCTCCTGAAGCGCCAGCAAACGGCGATACGCGGTGGTAAGAAGGATTCCCGATCCGCAAGCCCCATCGAAAATGACCTCGTCGAGAGGATCTTGCGAGGCCAGAAAGGCCTGGTCGACCGCCAGCATCGCCAGATTGCGTGGGGTGTAATAGGCGCCTTCTTTGGCCTGTTCTTCCGGGGTCAAAAATTTCTCGTAAAGCCCAGACAGAAGTTCGACAGGAATGTAGCTGAAATCATAGTTCCAGAAGTCTCCCTGGCCTGTTTGCATGTCGGTGCGGCGGAGAAACTGATTGAGGAGCGCGAAGCCGTTGGCGGTCAAGGCCTGCCACGGATCATGACGATCATCCCCGAGGAAGTCGCCGTTGAAATCCGAGCGCAGCTTGTCGATGAGCGACCGCAGCCCGGGACGATCTGCATCAGCAACAAGGTTGTGCAGTTGACCGACACCGCGGCGGCTCCGATAGGTCTCACCGACGATCTCGCGATGCTCGAGATAGGAGATGAAGAGCACCTGCCCCATTAGAAGCTCGGCCAAATGTCGCCGAATCCGCTCGCTCGCAATGCCATCAAAGCCATCTTCGGTGAGCTTAGCCACGGCGTTCGTGAGGTTGTGAAGCAGCTTACGGTCGACACGTGCTTTCACGTCGAACCATTTCGGAACGCGCCGCGACAGATTGGCCGTCGCGACGTCGAGCGCGGAAAAAGGGCCGTCCGGCCGGGCGTCGGCAAGGTGGAGGCGTTCACCCGCTTTCTTGAGCTTGCGTGCGGGCAGTGCGAGTGCTTTGTCGCCCACGACTTCGATCACGACCGTGGCTAGATTCTGGTTCCAGATCTTCTTGCGTGCTTCGTCGAGCGCTGCGCTCGACAACCGTGCGCCGTCCTCGCTGACGAAGACGACGGTCGGCACGCCTTCCACTTCGAACACCGCCCGAGCGCGAATCGCCCCCTCGGGCTTGAGCAATGTCTTGATCTCGAGCGCATAGGGATGCGCATCGGGGATATCCTCGCCGCGCCGGTGCAGCACCGCTGGCTCGGCAGAATAGCCGAGTCTGTCGAGCCATTTTTCGAAAGCATCCGGACTCATCGCGTACCTCTCGCACAAATCCAGGACCGGAACATAATGGGAACAAAAACACTTCGCAAGCGAGGCGAAGTGGTGTTGTTCCGTGAAATGCGGAGGTATCTCATGCCGATCGCCGTTGATAACTTGTCGAAGGCACGAAGCTGGCGCGGTCCTCATGAACCCCGCGAGTTGCCGGAAGGCTGAAGAGATCCATCTGAGCGTGATTTGCGTCTGGCAAAGCGAAACCGTCGCGCAGTATGGCCAGATGACGATCGAGTTCCATCAAGAGGACGTCGGCTCCGCAGACAGTTTCGTTGGATTCAAGAAATGTCCAATTGCCGTCAGAAGCCAATCCCAGCCTCTGACCCCACAGACTGATGAAGGATCGATTCCGCAGCTCCTCGCGCAAGAGGGCGAAAGACGCTTTATGCGTTTGCAACTCCATGCTGAACTGTTCGCGCAAGAGGACTGCAATGCGAAGCACGAGGATGGTTTGCCAGCCGAACTTTGCCGGTGCACCTTTGCATCTAGGCCGCACGTCGACTGAAACAAGGGCGCGCCGACTAGTCCACTCTCGGAGCTTTTCCGTTGAGAGGCCCGTCAATTCGCAGGCGACCGGCGTGGGTACAAGGCGCAATGGAAACTCTCCCGAGATCGGGTACCGCACCCGACCTTGTCAGGAAAACGGGTATCATACCCGTTCTTGGCGGTAAATGCATTCCGGGCCAGAAGGTACGTGAAATCGTGCAGCTCGCCCTTGTCCGTTTGGACCAGTACGTCCGCTTTAAGTATCAAAAAATCGAATACACGAATGGCGACAAAGCGGAGTGTTCGGAACTTCAGCCTGCAGGCCCCCCGAGCAGAAGCTTTCGACCGTGGTTACCAATTCACAATCCCTACCTAACCCCAATCCTCACACCCGTCCGCCGATCCAACTCCTCCATCCCCGCAGCGATCTCCCCTTCCAACTTGTCGAGATCATCCAAGGCCCCTTCGACCTCAGCAACATCCCGATCAGTCGGATTTTCGACCATCAACTCCGCGCTCCCCGTCAGGTCCATCTCCAGCTGCCGCCCGTCCGCCGCCAGGATTTCGGCCCGCTTCTTGGTCTCCGGCGCCGATAGCATATTGCCGGTCTCTAGTTTCAATTCGCCCTGCCGGGCAGTCGCGACGGCTTCACCATCCACCATACCCCGTGTCGGTGGTGCCAAGGGCATCGCCTGCACGCTCAACGGCACCTTCGCCGGTCGCTGCGGAGACGGACCCTTCGGAAACGGCATCTCGCCATCCTGCGCCGCGTGAATTTCCTTGAAGAAGGGGTCCTCATAGTAGACGACCCGCTTCGCCCGGATCGGCATCTGCGCATCGACCACGACGACGATCTCATCGAGCGGCAACCGCCGCGCCTCGTCCTCGGGAAGAAGCGAGGTCTCTTCTGTCCGCGTCGACTGGCTACGACCCTCGAACGGGTTCTTTCCGATGGAGCGGGAGCGGGTCACCACCGTCTTCGTGGTCTTGCCGACGGCCTTGCTCAGCTCTTCTATGGTCTTCTCGTCCGAGGGTGTAAGGTAGAGTTTGACGCCGGCGTTGCCTTGGAGCGCGCGACGGGTGTTTTCACCGTAGATCTCGTCGATCGCCGGAATGGTCTGCGTGACCACGGCCAGATGGCCGCGGTAGTGCCGAAGCACTTCGATGCTTTCCGCCACAATCGGCATCTTTCCGAGTCGGTTGAACTCGTCGAGCATGATCATCACCGGCCAAGGCTCTTCCGGCCCCGGCTCCTTGTCCTGCAATGCGGAGAGCAGGTCGGAGAAAAACAGCCGGATCAGCGGCGCGAGCGGTTTGACCATGAGGGGCTGGACGACAAGGTAGACGCTGAACGGGGTCTGCCGGATGGTCCGAAAATCAAAATCGGAGACCGAGGTGGCCTCGTCGATCGCCGGATTCTGCCACTGATCGAGGCCAGAAGTCATCAGGAGCGAGACATAGGAGGTCAGCGTGTCGTTGTTGGTCGAGGCGAGCCGGATGAAGATCAGCTTGGCCGCCCGGTTGTCGACCTCGTGGGCGCGGGCAAGATATTCTTTTTGCTTGTTCCCGCCTGACGCTGAGATCCTATAGATCTCGCCAAGGGTGGGACGGCGGCGCTGGAAGGCCAGCAGCCCCGCCGCGACGAAGAGATCGATGCCGCCCTTTAGAAGACCTTGGACCCGGTCGTTGTCGTTCTGCAGGAAAAGCGTCGCCAGGAGCTGCAGCTCCATCTGCTGGCGTGCGGGGTTTCTCAGGCCATAGATGCGCAGGAGTGGATTGTAGCGATGTGTCCGCTGGCCCTCCCAGTCGGTCGGCGCGAAGCGGTATACACGGTCGCCCTGCCCCGCACGATGCCGGGAGGTCGCCTCGTAGCACTCGCCCTTCACGTCGAGCACCACGGCCGAGCCCTGCCAGGTCAGGAGGTTCGGGATCACGAACCCCGTGGTCTTGCCGCGCCCGGTCGGGGCGACGATCAGCGCATGGGGGAACACCGTCGAGGAGAGAAACGGAGCCCGCGATCCGGGCTTGCCCAGCTTGCCGATGATGAAGCCCGTGCCCGGGGTGCCGAAGAACCCGTTGCGCTTCATCTCGCGGCCGGTCTGCCAGTGGGTCATGCCGAACCGGGTGAGCCCCGATCCGGACATCGCCAGGCTCATCAGGAGACCCGCCACCCCTGCCCCGCCCATGATGAGGTTGATCAGGCGGAAGTCCTCGGGCCGGTACACCCGGATCGAGAGGTAGTTGCGCGCGATGTAGAAAAAATCGATCTCGGCCTGGAAGCCGACATCGCGGAACGTCAGTACGGCCGAGGCGATCACGTAGCCCATGGCCACCGCCACGAGCGTGACCGACAGGACCCCTAAGGCGAGCTTGGCGGGTTCGAGCGGTCCCATCAGTGGGTCTCCCCACGTTCGGTCTCGCCATCGGTGAGATCGGCCCGGTCCCGCTCGTATTCCCGATCGGCGATCTCCTCGACCACGGCGCGCGTCGCCGCGCTGTTGGCGGTCGCGGCGTCGGATTGCAGGTAGTGCTTGGCGGCATAGAGCCGATCGAGGCGGTCTTCGATCTGGTCTTTCAGGACGTCGACATCGCCGTCGCGCAACCGGTCGATCTGGGCCTCGTTCAGGTCCCGCTCAATGGCGTCGCGGTACGTCGCCCGCTGCTCTGCTGTCTCGAAGGGCGACGACCAATCCGCCGCGCGTTCATGATCGATGACGCGGCGGACCTCATCAGACTCGACGCGCTCGCGGGTTGCGGCTGGGGCATACTCCCGCAGGAGGGTGTCCAGGCCTTCCCGCTCAGACCGGATCCGTTCATAGTCCATCTCGGTGACGGTCTTGTCGCCGTCGCTCCCCGACAGAAGTGCGGCCTCTCGCGCGGACATCCTCTCCAGATAGTCCCGCTCAACATCACGGGACATGCGATCGCCGTGCTGCTCGATCGTCTCCCGGATCAGAACCTCTGCCCGTTGCGCGGCGACCGGATCCAGCCGACCCGCCTTGAGATCGTCATTCAGGTCCTGAACCGCCGAACTCAGGTCAACGCCATTCCCGTCCGTCGATCGGTCGTTCTCCAGAAGATCACGCTCGACGACGACGCGTTCGAACCGCGTGAACTCGTTCGGCGCCCGGTCGAACTGATCCGTCACGCCACTCCTGATCTCGGTGACGGTGGAGCGACTGTCCCGTTCCGCCGCGCGCCGCACCTCGTTGATCGCTTCTGTGTCCCGCGTCTCGACAACTGCGGCATAGGTCGCGCCAAGCCCGCGGGTGAGATGCGCGGGCATGTCCGGGTACCGGTCCCGGAAACTCTCCGAGACCGCCTCCGCCATCGGCGTCCGGACATCGCGCCCGTCCATGATCCGGTCAACCTCAAGAGCAATGTCACTGGCCCGGGCGTCATCGGTGATATGTTCACGGTAGGGCTCGGACCGGTCGATCACGTCGCCCGGTCGCGCCAGGATCTCCGGATGCCCGGCCAGCCAGTCGCGCTGCTCGATCTCGATCCGCCGTTCCGCGCGGGCCAATGCCTCCCGGCCCCGGTTGTCGATCTGACGATCCGTCAGACCCTCGGCCCGCATCTCGCGACGGATGGTTCCTTCCATTACCCGGACAGACTCCGGATCGTAGTGGACGCGCTCCGCCACGGTCTCGACCTCGGTCACCCCATCCCGGCGCAGTACGCCCGCCCGCTCCAGTGCGGTCCCGAGCTTCACATGCGCCCGGTTGAGCGTCTCCCGCGCCGTCTCCAGATCGTCCCGCCGTTCGAGGTTCAAACCGTCCCGCTCTGCCACCCGGCTCAGATCATCCGCGATCCATTGCCGCTCGAGCGCGGCGTTCTGTGCGCCCGTCTCCATCCGGGCCACCACCACTGAACTGCTGATGCCGGTCCCCCTTAGCGCGGTGTCGACCTGCGCGCGGATCTCCGGATCGCGCAGCCGATCGAGCTGGGCCGCGTCGATGTTCTGCTCTGAATAGACCCCGCCCTCAGAGGGTCGTTCGGTCAGCGTCCCCGACCGAAGGCCGAGCGGCTGCATATGCGCGAGCCGCGACTGGATCTCGTTGAGACTTTTCTCGAGCCGCGGCCGCTCGGCCTCAGGTTTCTCCGCGATCATCCCCTGGATGCGCTCGACCTGCTCGGCATAGCGTGTGCGCAGGTCGTCGAACGTTTGATCCTCGGCCATGTAGACGCCTCCTTCCGATGTGAGTTTGCCGCCCTTCGCCAGAAGCTCCCCGGCCCGGAAGAGCGCATCGGCAATATCCTCGCGGGCCTCCTTTGACGCCTCAGCGGCAAGCGAGCGGTAGACGGTTCGGGTGTTGGCGATCTCTTGTAGGGCGCGATCCAGATCGGCCCCGACGCGGGCCCGGGGCGCGGCCACGCGACCCTCCGCCTTCGCCGCGTAGACCTCGCGGGTCCGGGGTGGGTAGTGCACCTCGCCCCGGTCGATCCGCCGCGTGGCCTCCAGCTGGACCCCGTACTTCTCCGCCTCCTCCACCATGGCGAGACGGAAGTCGTCGTAGTTGAACCGGTGGTTCCGGCCGAGATAGAAGAACTCGCCCTCCTGCGACCGCCGGTTCAGCACAAGATGGGCATGCGGATGATCCCGGTCCTCGTGCACCGCGATGATGTAGTCGAAGTGCCCCTCATCGGTCTGGAGGAACCGCTCCGCGACATCCGAAGCGATGTCGCGCACATCCTCGCCGCGGGTGCCGATCGGGAAGGACATCAAGAGATGCGTGGTCTGCCCGAGCTTGGGTTTGAATCCGCCGTCCCACCTCTTCGCGAAGCGCTCGATGAGGTCCTTGATCTCGCCCGCCTCAAGCTTCTCCTTGCCGTCCAGAAACCCGCTGCTGTCGACGATGAAACTCGACTTCGTGGTGAGGTAGTCTAGCTGGTTCGTCAGTTGCGATTTCGTGTGGGTGCCGCCGCTCCGGATCGCCTTGAAGACCGCAGCCCGATGACCGGCGGCGGCCCGGACAAGCTGCTTCTGTTTTGAGACATGGAGACCCTGCATGGAGCCCCGGATCCGGCTCCAGCCATCCCGGAAGATCTCGCCGGTGACATCATGAACCGCATCATTCAGCCGCATGAGCAAACTCCCTCAGAACGGCCGCAGCCTCCAGCTGCATCGCGTCCCGGCGGCGGCGCACCAGCAGGTCGATCTCGTCCGCCGCATCCAGGACGAACCGCGCCAGCGCCCGCATCTGCGCCAGCCGCAGGTCCGAGAATTCCATCCCTGCGCCATCCCCCGTCCGGTTGGCCTCGGCCATCCGTTTGGCGATCTGCGCGACCCCGTTTCCGACCTCGTTCAGAGAGGTCCGGAGCCGCCCCATCTCGGCCGCCACGCGGGCGTCCGGAACGAAGACACCGCCTGCACCCTGCATCAACCGACGCAGCCCGTCAGCCCGCGTTTCGATCCCCGCCGCAGACAGCGCCGCGTCAAAGGCCGCCATCTCCTCCGACGTCAATTTCACACTGACGGCGACCACCGGAACAGCCGTGTCGCGCTGCCGTTCCGCGTCACTTTTGAGTGTGTACTGGATAGCCCGCGACGTGACCCCGAAGCGCGTGGCCAGCTCTGAAGTCGACATGCCTTCGGCTGCCTCCCGGACGATCTCCATCCGCTCCGTCTCTGTCAGCCGTTTGGTCCGGGTCATGCGAAGAAAGCCCCCCTATTTCCTGCCATCTTCATACGAGGCCGCCTCCACCATACGAAACTATATCAACGTGTCAATACTATATGATCGTATGCACAACGCACTGGCGGCCTCGTATTCCGTTTTCCGCCGAGCGGCCCCGGTGCAACCGGGGGCGCGAGGCCGCGGCCCGAAGGGTCGCCAGCCTCCCTCTCCGACAGCGCCCCGCCCGCCCATGATTGCGCCCGCGCCCGAGGGTCTGTCCGGACACGGGGCACCCCGTGTTTGGACGGACACGAGGGGCGGCGCACCTTCCCTCCGACGGGGCTGACAGACAGGGTCAAGGGAGGCCAGATTTGGCTCGGCCCAAATCTCTGCCGCAAAAACCGGCAGGCCCCGCCTGACTGTTTTTGGGGATGGCCCCCTTGAGGCTGGCTGGCAGACCTGTTCGCGGCTCTCTCCCTACCCCTCCCGTCAGGACCCGGAACGGTCCTGACGGGAGGGCTCGACGCGCAGGTCGACAGACAGAAGGGCCGCCTTTCGGCGGCCCATCAGGGGTGCGATCAGTCCTGCGGTTCTTTCGAGCTGGGAGGAAACATCACCAGCTCCTGGACGGCGACCGGGAAGTCGAGCTTGAGGCTGAAGAACTCCGAGCCGTCCCCGGTCCGGGTATTGCGGAACATCGCGCCGACGCGCTGGAAGCGGGTACGGACCTCGCCCTCGGCATCGGTGAACTTGACGGGTACGGTGGCAACGTAGTGGGTAGTCATCTGGGTCTCTCCTTTTTGCGATGAGGATCACCTGGCACGGGGGACCGAGGGTCGGCCGCAAGCGCAAATGCGGAGGGTCCGCGACCCCGGGAGTGGAAGCCGTATTTGGGCTTGCCGACGCTTCAGCGGAGGGACCGGTCGACCCGCCCCCGTGCGATCCGAAATGATGTGCAAAGAGGAGTGAGCCGGATGTCTCGCCCGCACCGAACATGCCACCGCCCATGTCAAGGTCGAGGGGGTGGTGCGAGGTCCGGATCGACACCCTTCGCGGCGGCGAAGGGATGACGTGTCAGTCCCCGGGATCGCGACGAGATCGGGGTCGGCCTCAAGCTCGTGCGTCCGATGGCCGGGCTGGTGTCTGGGGGTCTCTGGACGCTCGTCGCCGGGCACGGCTTTGCCATCAGCCGGGTCCCGGAAGGCAGTCCTTGTCGTGGACCATCTGTGCGTCGGCCGGCGACCGAGACCCAAACGTCAAGCACTCCGACCCTATAGTTTCGGCGAAGCGGCTTTTGTGCGGGTTGAGAGCCCGCCCGATGTCACTCGAGCATCCGAAACACTCAAACCCCGCGCATCGTGAGACAGCAGAAAAGGCCGCCCGAAGGCGGCCTCCTCTCTCACTTGTCGGTCTGCTTCTGCGCCGGATCGGCGACCCGCATCACCGTCAGGCCCTTCGCTTCGGCCTTCTGCCCGAGGTTCAGCGCAACCCCGTTGCCTCCGAAGAGAACGACCCCCGTCGCGGCGAACTTGTCGTCCAGCATCTCGTCATTGCACTTGAACGGCGCCGCACGACCATGCGCGGACCAGCGGGGATCAAACCGCGCCTGCGCGACACCCCGGGCTCGGGCCCATCTGGCGGCGATCATCTCGGCGCCGTGCTTGCCTCCCTTGTGGCAGATGAAGATGTCCTGATTGCGGTTCTGCCGGATCCGGTCCCGGACCTTGTCGAGGGTGTTGAAGATGACGTCGATATCGGTCCAGTCGGTGGCGCCGGAGACGATCAGCGGGACCCCCTCGACCTTCGACTTTGCAGCGGTCTCGCGGTCATGCTGTTCCAGGAGCTGCCGGGCTTCGAAGACCGCCCCGGTCTCCTTCGCCCGGACGCTCGCCCGCGATCCCGAGGCCGGGATGAAGGCATGTCCGGTCTCGACCTCGTAGCATTCCGCCGCCGCCTCGGCCATCGTCTCGACCGCACCGACGATCTCCCTCAGTTGCAGGAAGCGAACCTGCGCCTCCTCGAGGGAGGTCTCCGCGATCTCCGATCCGTCGTGCGACTTCGCCAGGGCCCCGATCTTGTCGGCGGTCCGGTCCAGCTCCTTCGTCAGCGCCACCTTCCGGCGCTGCAGGATCGTGGCGAGCCCGTGCGCCAGCGGTTCGATCTCGCCCTCGAGGCCGGTGCCGCGCAGCTGCCCGAGCAGCGCCTCGAAGGTCTCGCGCGTGATGGCATCCTTCAGGATGTCGTCTTCCGGGATCGGCAGGACGGCGCCCTTCTCCGTCAGCCCGAACAGTTCGATGGTCTCATAGGCGGTCACTTGGTCGTAAGCCATGTCGGTATCTCCAGATGGTTGGGGAGCCACCACGTGAGTGTGGGGGCATGGCCGAATGTCTGGTTCACCGAATCTGTCCGGGTCAGGGACGGCGCAGCCGCCGGCTTGCCGGGCGCAAAAGTTTTCCGGGCGGGTCGCATCCATGTGACCAACGCCGAACACGCAACCACCGCCACCACGCCCCCTGCCCTCTCCGAAAAGTTTTGCGATCCTTGAGGCGGGCTGATTTGGGGGCCATCCGGAGGATATGCTTCCACTCTCATGTGTGTGTGAATGACGGTAGGTTAGCCCGACGTGAGCAGGCAAACGGCGGGACCGGACGCGGGAGACGGATGAAGCGGAGGGATCGTTTTGGCCCCGCCAAAACAGACCGGAGTGCAATCCGGCGGAGCGGCCGGGGAGCGCCGTGCTCGCGAGCCGGGCAAACCGGGAGCCAGGTGCAACGCCGCGGTGAGGCCGCATGGCCGAATGCGCGATCGGCCCCGGGCCGATCCTCCCCTGCGACACGCGAAGCCGAGCGGGGGAGAGCCGCAAGGCTGGGGGCGAAGACGTTCGAGCGGAAGATCGGCTATGTTGATTTGCAGCTTCGTTGAATGCCTGCACCAGACATCGAACTCAAAGCAGGCACCTAACATTGACTTTTAGGTGGCATTTTGCTACCTATAGATCACCGAAGGAGACGACCATGGCGCAATCCGTAAAACTGGCCGACGAGATCATGTCCCTGGTTCGTCGCGAGGCAGACCTGCACAGCCGGTCGGTTGCAGGGCAGATCACTCACTGGCTCAAAATCGGCCGGGCCATCGAACACTCCGGCAGTTTCGATTACGCGCGTATCACTGCCGCCCTCGAAGGACGGCTGGATACGACCCAGCTTGGCGCTGAAGAAGAAGTGGCCTGGCTCGACGCCTTCACGGAAAAGATGTCTTATCCGTCCGAAGCCGAAGAGGCGTTCTTCGCGAAGCGCCAGGAACTCGGTCGCGGTGTCGGCCTCGATGCCGGCGGCAATCTGGTCTATGCAAAGGACGGCACCGCCGCATGAGGCCAAGCCTCGTCCTGATTGCCGGACCGAACGGGGCTGGCAAATCGACCCTCTACCAAACCCGCGTCGCCCCCAGCTTCGCAGGTCCGTTCATCAACGCCGACATCATTCAGCGTGACGAGCTCCGGGACCCGTCGATGGAGGCGTCCTACGAAGCGGCCAGAATTGCCGAGGCCCGGCGGACTGACTTGATGGAAGCGAGCCAGAGCTTTGCGACGGAGACGGTGTTTTCGCATCCGTCCAAGCTCGACATCATCGAGATCGCGCGGACCCGCGGATACCTTGTCGTGGTCATGCATGTAGGCGTCGACAGCCCTGACCTCTCGGTTCATCGCGTGCAGGGACGGACGGAAGAAGGCGGCCATGATGTCCCGGAGGAGAAAATCCGCGCCCGCTTCGACCGAGGCCAGCCGCTTATCCGCCAGGCCGTCCTCCGCGCCGATCGCGGGATGGTCTTCGACAACTCCGGCCTCAATACTCCGCCGAAGCAAATGCTGGTCTTTGCCAACGGGCGGCTGGTGAGAGCCGACCCGATCTTGCCGGAGTGGATCATAAAAGCCTATGCGGCCGATTTGGTATTCTGATCCACGGATATGAAAAGGCCGGGGGTCAATCTGGAAATCCAGTTCTACGCGATGTACCGTCTCGCGAACGACAGCGAATTTACATCGAGTGGGTATGAATTCAGATAGTCGGCAGCCGTCAAATCATTCAAAGTGGCCAAGTGAAGACCGTCTTCGTGCAACGAGAACGGGCCTTGCCAGTCAATAGCGCTGATCTTGGGCCAAATTTGCGTCCAGACCTCATCACGATCTATTAACTCGCGTTCGCCTTCATCTTCAAGAATAGTGACCTGCCCCCCGCGAAATCCCTCACCATGATGTAGAGTCTGCGCCAACTCTGAAGGAGCAGACGAATGCGAAAGAGCCGTTTCACCGAGGCGCAGATAATCGGGATGATCAAGGAGCAGGAAGCCGGTATGCCGACAGCCGAGGTGTGCCGCAGGCATGGGCTGAGCACGGCGACCTTCTACAAGCTGAAGTCCAAGTATGGCGGCATGGAAGTGTCCGAGGCGGCCAGGCTGAAAGCCCTCGAGGACGAGAACGCCAAGCTCAAGCGCCTGCTGGCGGATACGATGCTGGACAACGTTGTCTTGAAAGACCTGCTGGGAAAGAGCTGACGACGTTGACCAAGCGGCGAGACGCGGCGCTCCGAGTGATGCGGGATCACGACATCTCGCAGCGCCGGGCCTGCAGGCTGGTCGGTGTCGATCCCAAGACTGTCCGGCGAGACCGCCCGCCGGACAGTGCTGAGATCCGCAAGGAGATGCAGGAGATCGCCGGCAAGCGGCGTCGGTTCGGCTATCGCCGGATCGGCATATTGCTGGAACGCAAGGGCATGATCATGAACCACAAGAAGCTGTATCGCATTTACCGTGAGGAAGGGTTGTCGGTAAAACGGCGCCGCGGCCGGAAACGGACGCGCGGCACCAGAGCACCGATGCCCGTTGCCGCGTGTCCCAACGCGCGCTGGTCCCTGGACTTCGTGTCCGACAGTTTCGGCGCCTCGCGGAAGTTCCGCATCCTCGCCGTAATCGACGACTGCACGCGGGAATGCCTGTGCCTCATCGCGGACACGAGTCTGTCGGGCGCACGAGTGGCCCGGGAACTCAGCGCCCTGATCCGGGTCTACGGACAGCCGGGCTGCATTGTCAGTGATAACGGGACGGAGTTCACCAGTCGGGCCATCCTGAAATGGGCTGACGAGAACAGGGTGCCCTGGCACTACATCGATCCGGGCAAGCCGCAGCAGAACGCCTTCATCGAGAGCTTCAACGGCAGCCTGCGCGACGAGCTCTTGAACGAGGAGATATTCGACAGCCTGGACGATGCACGCCGCAAGCTGGCCTTGTGGCGCTACGATTACAACACGGTCAGGCCACACTCGTCGCTCGGCAACCAGACGCCGCAGCAAGCGCGGCGGGCGCTTGAGCAAATTGAGGGCTCCGCGCCCGGCGCGCTTGCGCCAGACGGAGAACCGGAATACCCAAATCCAAACTGCAGACTCTCGTTATGAATGAGGGACCGGCAGGGGGCAGGTCAGGAGTCACCGATGTCCCGAATACAAGAAAAGAAGACCATCACCACGGCGACCTCCCCATTCATTGTCATTGGGGTCGACGTCAGCAAGGATCAGCTGGACGTGTATGTTTCGCCGGCTGGCAATCATCACAGCTTCAAGAATGACGCTGGAGGCGCTGTCGAACTGGTCAACGTCTGCCGAGATCACGATGCCGATCTTGTGGTCCTCGAGGCGACGGGACGCTATCACAGGATGGCGCATGAAACGCTTCACGGGGCTGGTGTTAAGACTGCTGTCGCGAACCCTGCTCGAAGCAGGAATTTCGCGAGGTCAATAGGTCGCCTGGCCAAGACCGACAGGATCGATGCGCAAGTCCTGGCTGAGTATGGTGAAAGGCTTCGACCTCCGGCGAGTACACCCCCTTCCAAACTGCAAGCAAAAATTGCCGAGATTACAGTCGCTCGGAGGCAAATCGTCGATGAAATGAAGATCCTGAAACATCAGCAAACACAGACACTGGACGACCTGGTGATCGCGCAGATCGCGGCGCGCATTTCTCTGTGTCAGGGTCACTGCAAAGATCTCGAACAGCTATTGGCCGAATTGATTCAAGAAGACGATGGCATCAGGCGAAAGCATGAAATCCTTACATCGATACCGGGCATCGGCCTGACCACTGCTGCAACTCTGATATCCGAGCTGAACGAACTGGGAGGCGCGAATGCCAAGCAGATCGCATCTCTTTCCGGTGTCGCGCCCATGAACCGTGATTCAGGCAGCTTCCGCGGAAAACGTAAGATCGGCGGCGGACGCAAACCAGTGAGAGACGTCATGTATATGGCTGCCGTCGTCGCGATCCGCTGGAACAAGGACATGGCCGCTTTCTATCAGCGCCTCAAGAAGGCGGGCAAACCTTTCAAAGTCGCAATCACCGCCGTGATGCGAAAGCTCCTCATACTCGCGAACACGCTTCTCAGCGAAAACAGGCTCTGGTCAGAAACACAGCCTTGATTTTCAAGACAGATGCTTTCCTTTCAGCCTTGGCCATCAGGTTGCGGTGCGGTTCGTGGGGAGGTTGCGCTGTCCAGACGCGCACGGCCGTCCTGACCTGCGGCTGGACCTTCGGCGGCTCGGGAGACGAAGAAGACCGCCTCCCGCCCGTTCAGCCTCTGGCCGCTCCGGTCGGTGAGGCCAATGGCACTGCCGTTCCCCAGAAAGACGATCAGGTACTGACCGAGACGATCTTTGATCACCTGGTAGCCTTCGTTCGCCCAATGGACGGTTTCACCGCCATCCACGGCGGCCTTGATATCCTCGAGGGTCATCTGACTCTCCAGTTCATGAGATGGTTAGAAAGGACCCGAGGTCCGTCCTGGTGTCGGGCCTCGGGCATTCTGGCAGCAGGGCGAGGTCGAACAACCTGCCGCCCGGGACTACTGTCAGTCCACCAGATCTCGCATGGCCAACCAGTCCTGAAGACCGAGGATCGTCTTGCCCCTTGCGACCTCCACGATCCAACTTGATCGCGGATCCTCGCGGGCCTCGCTACCAAAACGCTCAATCTGTCCGTTGGCCATCCATGACTCTGGCTGGATCCGCATCAGCCAGTCGGCCAGGCTCGGGATGCGACCCTGGCAGTCTTCCCGGACATGCTGCTCGCCGATCCAGCGCACCGGAACGTCGCGACCGGCGCTGTTGGTCACGACCAGCCCGAAGACGCGCTCGGCTTCAAAAATGCCCTGCGTGTGGTGCCGCAGGGCACGGTGCGTGAAGAGCGCCAGATGCGCCTTGCTGGCGTCGAACCATGTATGGATGCCTCGTTTCGTGCAAGTTGGTTTTCCAACTTCATGGCGTGTGATCGGCTGCGGTCATGTATAAGGCCTCATTGTTGCGGCACTTTCAACGACCGCGGGCCGGTATGGAGATGCGCGGATCGGGTCCAAATCAGTCATTCGGACTCTGAGTTCCTGGTTCGACACTGGTTTTCCCAATCCGGATCTGACCGATCAATTCCCATGCATAGTTGAGTAGCTCCTCACACGCCCGACGGATCAGGCGTCAATGGCGTGATTTCTGGTTCACGCCGTTGCCACCGGATTTCGATAGTCTTCTCCCTTCATCATCATTGCCCAGATCGCTCGGGCCATCTTGTTCGCCAGTGCAATTGCGACCAACTTTTTCGGCTTTCGTTCCAGCATGCGCGCGAGCCATTCAGTGGGTTGCTTTCCGAAGCGAGTTATCGCCACGATGACGGACATCGCACCACTAATCAGATTGGTTCGTATGTCTTGTTGGCCGTGCTTCGAGACCTTGCCGAGCCGTTCCTTGCCGCCCGACGAATGCTGCTTCGGCACCAAGCCGAGCCAAGCCGCGAAGTCCCGCCCACATTTGAAACACCTCATATCGGGCGCGAATGCCTCGATTGCTATCGAAGTCTGAAGACCCACGCCGGGCATTGACTGCAGCCTCTTCGCGGTCTTCGACGAGCGCACCACCTCTTTGATCTGATCGTTCAGCTCGGATATTCGACTTGTCAGGGCCTCAATGTGCTCGAGGTACATAATACCTGTGGCCCGCACCAAGTCTGGAAGGGTGGCGTCTTTGTCTTCGACCAGACGCGCAAGTTGGTCTGTCCTGAACCTGCTCTTTGGCGCGATAACGCCGTATTCCGCTAGATGGCTGCGTAGCGCGTTCAAGGACTGTGTCCTCTGATGGACCAGCATTTGTCGGGTTCGAAAGATCATCGCGCGAGCTTGACTGTCTTCGGACTTAATCTCGACGAAGCGCATGGTCGGCCGGCTCGCGGCCTCCGCGATCGCCTCGGCATCTGCCATATCGTTCTTCTGCCGTTTGACGAACGGCTTGACATATTGGGGTGGGATAAGCTTCGCTTCGTGCCCGAGCTCGGAAATCGCACGAGCCCAACCGTGCGCGGTCGCGCAGGCCTCCATGGCAACGATGCAATTCGGCTGTTGTGATAGGAATGGCAAGAACTGAATCCGAGTGAGTTTCTTGCGGAAGTGGGCTGTTCCATCGGGTCCAGCTCCATGAACCTGAAAAACGCTCTTTGCCAAATCAACGCCGATAATGCTGACTTCATTCATTTTGTTTCTCCAATACTGCGGATTTCGCTTTTTCTGCCTCGCGACAGTACGATCCCGGCGGGAGAGGCATCCACACCATCAGTCGTGAACGGCCTGATAGTCGGATGGCGTTCCGCCATACTTCCGGGCGGAACTTTCGGCATGATGGAGGGGATGGGCCATGTCACAGGCCCTCATCGAAACTGTGGGAGCATTCAACGTAGCGGTCGGCATGATCGAGGGTGATGCTGTCGGCGATGACATCCCAGGTCAGCGTGCCGTAGCCGCCCTCGTTGTTCTCGAAGCCGGGATGCTGGTGATAGGCGACGGACCAGGCGAAGTCGCCAACCTTCGTGCAGAGTTCGTCAGGGAGCGCAATGCCTGCGGGCTGCACCGTTACGTCTTCGATATTGCCGGAATCGCCGTAGCCTTCGTATTCGGCGGTGACCTCGGTGATGCCGAGGCCTCGCAATTGCGGGAGCAGCTCGTTTCGGGTGGCCTTGTTGGCGGCTTCGCGCTCGGCCTGCCATTTTGCCATCGTCTCGGCAAAGGTGGTCTCGGAGTTGGTCATGGGTCTGGTCCTCTTGTCTGAGATTGGGGAAAGCGCCGAGGGGTCCAGAGACCCGCCACGGCGGCGGAACGCGAGGGGGCAAAGCACCCTTCCACGTTCCCCCGACCGAAAGCCCGCTTTTCCTTTCAGGCGGCTCGCTCCGCCGCCGTCGGAGATCCATCCCCCACGATCCGGGCCAGGATGGCGGCGGTATCGACGCCCTCCCCGTGGGGTACGAAGACCCGAAGCTGGAAGGCGATGATCTCGGTGAAACACCCCATGGCCTTCAGCCCGTCGATCATGCCGCGGTCGGCCCCGTCGATCTCGAGACGGGCCGCGCCCGCGACCCGGCGGCGGGTGAGCGTGAGACCTCGGCCCAGATCGACCGGCGCGGTGGACCCGCGCGCGGCCGTCAGCATGTCCTGCGGGGTTTTCGGCGTGCCCACCATGAATCGGGCTCTGAGTGCGGCCGCGCCGTCCTCGCTGACGGTCCGGCCGATCATACTCCCCTGCCCTTCGGGCGTGACCCGGTAGATGCGCTCGTTGCCCGAGGGGATATCCTTCCAGATCGGCAGCAGAAGCCCGGTCAGCAGATAGAGCTTTGTCGTGGTCACCTTGGGCAGGCCATCGGCCTCCTCGTCCCAAAGGCGGCGGGACTCGGGCTTTTCGATCTCCTCCCAGGCGGAGGCCTGGAATTTCCCTTCCTCGACATAGGTGGACCCGCTCGGCCGGATCACCTTGCGCATGAGCGTGACGATCTCCTCGTCATACATCTGCATCGGACGCGACGAGATCAGTGCCGCGCGACCCGACGCACGGTTGATCATTGGCAGCTTGTCGAGATTCCGGTTCAAAGCTTCTTCTGCCGAGAGGACATGGACAGGGTCCGTCACCTCAAGTCCGATTATGCGCGTCACCGCCCCCGAACGCGGACAGGTCCAGAGGTCTTCCACCGAGACCTGTTCGATCCGCTCGCCGCGCAACGTCTCGACGCCGAGATCGAGCGTGCCCGCGGCCCGCGCCCGCTCGGTCTGATCGGCAATCCGGCTCATGAACTCGGCGAAGAGCGCATTCTGCATGTGGATTGGCAGCGCCAGGACACGGTTGAGGAAGCGCTGGATCGGCGGCAGCTCTTCCAGCAGCACGCCGTCCTGGTCGATCAGTCGAAGAGCTGTCCAATCGCTGAACTGTTCGTAGCTCATGGCCGCCGCGCGCCCGGCGGCGAGATCGGCGTAATAGCCGCGTAGCGCACCCCTTGCGATCGGGCTTTCGAGATTGTCTTCCTCGCGGAACATGCCCTGGGAGCCGGTTTCGCGCTGGCCCTTCGTGAGCGCCCCCAGCTGATCGAGCCGCCGGGCGATCGTGGAGGTGAAGCGCTTTTCACCGTGAACGTCCGAGGTGCAGACCCGGAAGAAGGGCGCGCTGACCTGGGCGGAGCGATGCGTGCGGCCGAGCCCCTGGATCGCGGCATCGGCCCGCCAGCCGGGCTCCAGCAGATAGTGCCGCCGCCGCTTCTGGTTCTTCGCCGTCTTTGCGGCATGGTAGGACCGGCCCGTCCCGCCGGCATCCGAGAAGATCAGGATTTCCTTCTCGCCATCCATGAAGGCGCGGGTTTCCGAAGAATTGCTGCTGGCGGAGCGTTTCTCGATGAAGAGTGCTCCGTCCTGCGACTTCAGGGGGCGGATGGAGCGCCCGGTCACCTCGGCCACGACCTCATCCCCGAAGGCCCAAAGGATCTGATCGAGCGCCGATGGGATCGGGGCAAGTGACATGAGCTCCATCATCGCCGCATCGCGCAGGGCTTCGGCCTCGCGGGAGACGACCAGGGCACCATTCGCATCCCGGAGCGGCTCGGCCACCATGTTTCCATCGATCTCCACGAGCTTCTGGGCATGGATCGGGAAGGCCTGTTCGAGGTAACTCAAGACGTAGTCGCGGGGCGTGAGCGCACCTTCCACGAGCTCGTCTTCGGGCTCCATCGCTTCAAGCCGACGCTTCAATAAGCTCTCGCCCGTGGAAACCACCTGGATGACGCAGGCAAATCCCTCGGCCAAATCATCTTCAATGGCACGGATCACGGTTGGGGCTTTCATGCCCATCAGAAGGTGGTTGAAGAAACGCTGTTTGGTGCTTTCGAAACGGGACTTGGCCGAGGCCTTGGCGGCGGAGGCGTTGGTCTGGCCGGAGGCATCGTTGACCCCGGTCGCGGTCAGGGCGGCCTCGAGATTGTGGTGGATCGTCCGGAACGCGCCGGAATAGGCGTCATAGATCTCGATCTGGGCGGGTGTCAGTGCATGTTCGAGCACATCATATTCTACCCCGTCGAAGCTGAGTGCCCGTGCCGTGTAAAATCCGAGGGTCTTGAGGTCGCGGGCCACGACCTCCATTGCCGCCACGCCTCCGGCTTCCATCGCCGAGACAAAGCTCTCCCGGCTCGGGAAGGGATAGTCCGGACCCTGACCCCAGAGTCCGAGGCGGGAGGCATAGGCCAGGTTCTGCACGCTGGTGGCCCCGGTCGCCGAGACATAAAAGACCCGCGCCCGGGGCGTGGCGAGCTGCAGACGCAGCCCGGCGAGACCCTGCTGGGAGGGTTTGACCCCCCTGCCCGCGTCGGACCCCGCGGCGTTCTGCATGGCGTGGGCCTCATCAAAAGCCAGCACGCCGTCGAAACCCTCGCCCATCCAGCCCAGAACCTGGCTCAACCGGGTCGTCCCGCATTTGCCTGCGGACCGGAGTGTCGCGTAGGTCACAAAAAGGATGCCATCGCCCATGGAGATAGGCTGGTCAGGCTTCCATTTGGAGAGCGGCTGGATGTCGGCGGGCGAGCCGCCGAGATCGGTCCAGTCGCGGATCGCGTCCTCGATGAGCGTGGCGGATTTGGAGATCCAGACCGCCTTGCGACGACCCGCGAGCCAGTTCACCAGGATGAGCCCGGCGCATTCGCGGCCCTTGCCGCAGCCGGTGCCGTCGCCGAGGAAGTAACCGAGCCGATAGGCGCGCGCCTCCGGGTCATCATCAGCACGGCTCATCCGGGTCTGGTCCTCGTCAATGGTAAACCGCCCCGGCGAGTCGCGCCCGTGGGCGTCGTTTGCCATCAGGATGGTCTCGAGCTGGGCCTCGGAGAGATGACCCCCCTCGATCAGGCGACCGGGCAACCTCAGGTCCGAGGCAGCTTCATTCGACGGGACCGGGGGCGCGACAGATGCCATCGCAATACTCTCGACGAGCGGGGTCGGATGTTCCTGGGCCCCCGTGATCTCAATCCGCTGCGGGCGGTAGCGGGCATAGATGTCGGAGACAGGTTTGTTCTCGCGGGGGGTGGCGAGGCAGGTGAAAGCCAGCGGGATGGCGGCGTGGGTTGTCGATTTGGCAGGCAAGGTTGCGGTGACCGGGCGCTTGCGCGCGACGGGCAAACCGCCCTGCCGTGAGGAAGACCGGACCTGCGCTCTGGTCTGGACCGGAGCGGCGGCAGGTCTCAACTCAGCGATGTCTTCGACGATTTGCCGCGCCGCATCCAAATCGTCGACGGCCGTGCGGACGAACTCGACGTCTTCGTGCACCTTGTCCAAGACCATCAGCTGGGTTTCCACCGTGGTGCCGAGTTTGCGGTAAACGTGGCCGGGGATCGTGAGCGCGAGGTGAGGCTTTGCGATGGCCGAGGCCCGTGCCCAATGCGCCGCGTCCCGTTCCGGCGTGAAGCCCATCGGCATGATCGCCGCGAGACGTCCGCCGGGCGCGAGGCGCTTGGCCGCGGAGATCAGATGTTTCGCGGCGATGTGCTTGTCACGTGACCGATCAACCGACGAAGCGAAGGGTGGGTTCATCACGATGACGCTTGGAAGATCGGGCACCGACAGGAGATCGTCGATATGTTCGGCGTCGAGGCCGGTCACCTCGCACCCGAACACCGCCTCGAGCAGCGCCCGGCGGAAGGGATCGATTTCGTTGAGCATCGGTTTGCCACCTGCGCAAACTGCAAAACCAGCCAGCGCGCCGGTCCCGGCCGAAGGTTCGAGGACGGTTTCGCCAGGGCGAATGGCGGCTGCGCTTATTGCCAGTGCAGCAAAGGGCAGCGGCGTCGAGAACTGTTGAAGGCGAATCTGTTGCTCGGAGCGCCGGGTCTCCGTCAGGAGCCGTGAGGCGAACAATCTGGCCGTCGCGAGCACGTCCGAACCGCTGTCCCGCATGATCGTCGTCACAGTGGCGGCCTGCATCAGGTCATAGGCCATGCGCCAGGACCACGCCCCGCCGGCATCGCTGCCGCCGAAGGTCTCGCGCATGATCCGGGCAAGAGACGAGCTCTTGAGCGGTTGCTTTTCAATCTCGCGGCCGATCAGGCGAATGGCCTGCAGAAGGTGGGGTTTCGATGGGAAATCGCGTGCGAGTGCCGGGCTTCGGTTGTCCATATCGTCTGTCCTTTGAGTCAGGTTGTGGGTCCGACAGGACAGAAAGCCGCCTCTGCGCTTTCAAACGCGCGGAGGCGGCTCAAGGCTGAACAGATAGCGATGTTGCCGGCGGTCAGGAACCGTTCCCGGCGAAAAACTCGGCTAGAACCGGACTCGCCTCACTCTTCGCCGAGCCGAGGAGCTCGGACCCGGCGAGCGAGGCTTTCGACAGACGCACGAGGCCGCCTGTCTCCTCGATGCGGTAGCAGCGACGCTTTTGCCCTCCGCGCCGGTAATGGGTGGCGGTCACGATCTGGCAGGTGCTGCCATCGGTCAGGGTGACCGGCGCGGCGAGTTTGATCCTGTCGCCCTCGTCGTAGTCCGGGATTGCCGCCCAGTCGCGACAGCGCTGGCGCCAGGCATGAGCATAACTGTCGGGATCCTTCAGAACGGAAAGAAGGGCCAGCAGGCTGAGCGGCGCGCGGGACACCACCGGCCCCGCGCTCTCCTCCATGTCCTTGTATCCCCAGCACCCATCATCAAAGCGGGTCAGAAACACGGCTCCGAAGGTGATCGATCCGCCAGCATCGGTCACATAGGTTCTATCATCAACCGGCGTGCCGTCGAGATTGGTGACTTTCACTGCTGCATACCAGGTCGACCCGACCTTGCAGGCCTTGAGCAACACTGTCTT
This sequence comes from Pseudooceanicola batsensis HTCC2597, assembly GCF_000152725.1. Taxonomy (GTDB): domain Bacteria; phylum Pseudomonadota; class Alphaproteobacteria; order Rhodobacterales; family Rhodobacteraceae; genus Pseudooceanicola; species Pseudooceanicola batsensis. Next base: position 232,374 of record NZ_AAMO01000007.1, on the reverse strand, counting down.
GCGCGTATCCGTCTCGAAGGTGCAGAGCCGGGCGATTTCTGCCTTCTCGTCTGCGTAGGTTTTGACGCGGCGGTCGGTGTAAAAGAGCCAACCCACTATGCCGCCCTCCGATCATCGATTTCGATGAGCGCATCGAGCGGCACCCGGTAGGGCAGCATCTCGTCGAAATCCTCGCAATTGCCGAAGTTCTGCACGACCGCATGGGTGTCGCTGGCATCCCTGAGGATCACCCGGAACGTCCCGCCGAGGCCCGAGGGCACGTCATAGGTCCCGCCGATCAGATAGTCGGCGGCGCGACGCAGGAAGACGCGGATCGTGTGGCCATCGGTCGCCAGCCGAATGGTGTCATGACCACGGTCGATGAGCATTTGCACATCATCAAGAATGTCGGTGTAGAACTGGCCGGTCAGATCGCGAAACGCCGCCTGCCGGGCCGCCATCCAATCCGGGTCCCGGAACGGGTTGATGCCCTCGGCAAAAGCGTAGGAGGGATCGGCGCGTTCGGTTGTGACGATCCGCGTCGTCGTGCCGTCGATACCGTTCGAGCGCAGATGCACACCAGTGCCGACGATCAGGATCAGGGCGGGTTGGCCGACCGGCCCGTTCCAGTTGGGCAGGAAGGTGGAACAGCCGCGCGCATGCGCGATCTGCGCCGCGACGCTGGCCGCGGAGAAGCTAAGAAGTGCCATGGGATTTACCTGTGAGTAGGAGGGAAGGGTGCGACCCGCGCCTACGTTTCGGTGCGGGTCGCCTGCTCGATCAGGCCGCTTCTGCGACCTCGGTTTCGTCTTCGGGTGTCTTGGCCTCGCTGGCATCAACCGGCTCGACACCTGCCGTCTGCATCATCGGAGGGCACCAGGCCGCGACCGCCGCCCGCTGCGCCTCCGTCAGCGTGGCGAAGGGCTCGGCGAAGAGCTTGTCGCAGAATTCGACGACTTGCTTCTTGGTCGAGGAGGCCAATGTCACCGCCTCTTGTGCAAGCCCCAGCTCCTCGCCGAGGATCTTCAGAAGCCAGGCCTTCTTGAAGCGGTTGAAAAGCGCCGCGTTCGGCGTCCAATGCGCCCGGATGTCCGGCATGATCTCCACCTCGAAATCGTGCATCAGGCTGTCGCGCTGCCGGTCCCGTGCGAAGCAGGACTGGGTGGTCGCTGCCGTGGCATAGGCCACGAGTTTGGCCTTCTCGCCCGCATCGAGCGCCCGGAACAGAGCGAACTGGTCGGCGGGGGATCTCGCCTCGTCGGCCCAGGACAGATCAAGAGCGTCATGAGCCTCGGCCACTTGTTCGAGCGAGGTGCTGTCGATCTCGTCCATCTTGGCGTGGGTACGATACTCCTGGCGCGCATCGACCTTGATCGCCTGGGTGACGCCCATACCGCTGGTCAGCACATCCGTGATCAATTTGAAGAGCGTGAGATCGAGCGTCGCCTCCGGGTGCATCGTCATCGCCGCGCCGAGCGCCATCGCCCGTTCAGTCTTAAGATCCTCGGTCAGCGAGGCGGGATAGGTGATCTCATCGCCGTCTGCGGCGCCCTTGTCGCTCGGTGCACCGGTGCCTTTGCCAGAACGCTCCGCCTTGTCTTCAGGGCGCACCATCCCGACATGCAGGGAGATCCTGCCATGCGACCAGGACGCGATCACGCCGGAGCGCGCAAGATCCTCGGCGCTATAGGCCTCCTGCAGGGCCCGCGCCTCGGCTTCCAGCGCGTCCACGCGTTCGTAGAGTTCATTGTACGCCTCATCCTCGAGCTCTTCGTTTTCCATCTCGTGTTCGAGTTTCTCAAGCTCGGCGGTGATCTCGTCGACCCGCCTCGAACCCTTCTCATCGGGTTCGACCGGACCCGGATAGACCCGGCCATAATCCGCCATGGCGGCATAGTCGTACTGGATGACCGCATCGGCCCAGGCAAAGCCGATCTCTGCCCGCGCTTCTTCGGCGGCGGCGGCGAGTTTCTCCAGCAGGATCGTTTCGACCAGCGCGGAATCCTCGAGGACGGAATGCTCATCAAGCAGATCGGCCGCGATTGCACCGCCACGTGCCTCGTAGTCTTTGCGCACAAAGGCCCCGATATCGTCGCTGACCTGGACGCCGCGGGATTTCAGCGCGTTCCGCACGGTGTAGGCCTGGACATAGTTGTCCTCTTTGGTCAGCGCCTCGAAGACCTCGCGTTGCACCTCCTGGCTGGGATGATCGGCGAAAGCTTTCATCGTGTCGAGCGTGATCGACTTCGCGCGGGCCGCGGCACGGATATCGGGATGGATGAGCCCGTAGCGGAGACGGCCTTTCACGGCAGCCACGGTCGTGCCAAAAGTCCTGGCGATGGTCTCGGGTGTCTGGCCGTCGACCTCCATCATCCGGGCGAAGGCCTCGAACTCGTCGATGGCGTTCATCGGCGCCTGGGTGATGTTCTCGGTGAGCGAGAGCGCGGTGGTCACATCGCAATCATCAGGGACCAGGCGGCAGTCGATCTTGGTGCGGTTGGTGAAGCCCTTGGCGGCCTTGTCGGCGACCAGCTCCAGAAGCGCCGCGTGACGCCGGCCGCCGGCGAGGACACCGAACTTGCCATCAATCTTCTGAACGAGCAGAGGCTGAAGAAGGCCGAGGACGGCGATGCTGGCCTTCAGATTTGCGATGTTCTCCGAGGCATAGGTCTCGGCGGAATTGGTCCGTACGTTCGCGGGATGGGCGACAAGATCGCCGATGGCGACGGTGGTGGGTTTGAACGACTGAGTCATGACATGTCCTTCTCGACGTGATTGAGAGGGCCGCGAGTTTCCGTGCGACCGATCCCCGGATCCGGGAACCAACAGGACAAGAGGCCCACTTTCCCTTTCGAAGGGTCAGCGGGCCTGTCGGTATTGAAGAGGGAGGTGCGCCCTGCCCTACCAGTCACGCGCCATCATGACGGTCAGCACACGCATGGTGGTTGCAGGGTTCTCGGGCGTCTCGGCACCGTAGCGGAAGTCGGAATCGGCCTCATACAGATCCAGTTTCCAGAACACAGTCTCACCCCGGATCGTCACCGCCCCGAAATCGTGCCAGCCTTCGGGATCGTTGTCCGGCTCGAATGTATCAAAAGCACCGGTGGCCTGGACGGCTTCCATCACGAAACCATCGCCGGCCTCGATCAGGGACTGGGTTACAACCAGCCGGCCCTGGATCGGCTGATCCGGGGTGATGCCAAGGCAGGCAAACCTGCGGAAGGCGTCGTTCTGGGCGGCGATGACGGTGGCGTTCGGTCGGGGATAATCTGCGGGTTCGGCATGGCTCATGGGTCTGTCCTTTCGGGATGTGTTGAAACCACCAAACCCAAAGCCAGCTTTTCCTTTCACCACGCCCTACCAGCCCGGACAGCCCCGGCCTCAAGCGGCCTGTTCCCCCTGCCCCGCCTCCGAGGCCGCGACGAGATAGTCACAGGCACGCTGCGCGTCCGCCGCATGTTTGAAGATCGCCCGCTTGTCCGAGCGGAGTACGCGGACCCAGTTGTCGAGATAGGCCGCGTTCAGCTCCAGCGTATGCGCGGAAAACCCCAGCTTCTGACCCAAAAATACCGTGCAGAGTTCCGCCACGATTTCTTCCCGTGCATAGGCCGTGTTGCCAAACCTGGCATCACCGTAACTTCGGTTCAGCCGATGGCGCGGTTTCGTCCAGTGACCCAGCTCGTGACCCCAGACGGCGTAGAAATTCCGCGGGTTCTCGAAGAGCTCGATCGGGGGCATGTAAATCTTGTCGAGGTTCGGAACATAACATGCTTCCCGACCAGAGAAGCTGACATTGGCACAGATTGCCTCGAAGAAGCTCTGCATATGCGGGATCGGTACGCGTTCGGGATGAACTTCCGGTTCGGCCGCAGCGGGATGGAAGCGAGGGTCCAACCCCTCAATCTGATCGGCGTTAAAGACGCGATAGGATTTCATGAAGGGGATGGTTTTGGGGTCTTCGGTTTCCGCCTCCCCGCCGTGGGCGCTTTCGGCCTGTTCGCGCTCGGCCGTTCCGTAATAGACGACCACCGACGATTTCGAGCCCTTGATGACTTTCGCATCGAGCTCGTTTGCCTGCCTCAACGTCATCCAGTAGGGCGAGGTGTATCCGGCCATCATGGTGCGCATGGTCAACAGGAAGTTATTGACGCCCTGATAGGGTTCGCCGTTCTGCCTCAGCGGCAAGGAACTGCCGCCGACCGTCCAGGGCTTGCGCCAGGGCAGCACGCCCCGGTCGATGATCTTGATGAGTTCGATGGTGATCGACGCCGCGGCGTCGAACTTTGGCTTGCTGGATTTGGCCATGATGATCTCCGATGTCTGGTAAGTGTGCAGACCCGGAGGTACCGTCAGGGAAACACCCTTGGAGGGGACGGCAGGGTCCGTCCAGAACCCTGCCAGACCCCCACTCCGTGACTCTGGATCCGGCAAAACCCAAAGCTTGCTTTTACTTTTTCATATCACTGACACGAAATGTCCTTCGGCACCCGTCCAGCGGAAGCCCCGAAATCGCGCCAAGCTGACCCTAAGACCCTTGAGCAAGACACCGAATTCGCTCATTTAGTGATCCCCATGTGCCTCGGTAGCTCAGCGGTTAGAGCTGACCGCTCATAACGGTTAGGTCGCAGGTTCGAATCCTGCCCGAGGCACCACGCGGACATGGTGGAATGGTAGACACCGGAGACTTAAAATCTCCTGCTCGATCGAGCGTGCGGGTTCGAGTCCCCGCTGTCCGCACCACTTTATAGGCCTAACGCCTTCAGCGACTGGAAGCCGGTTTGGTTCCAGGTTTGTCTTCACACCTACACAAAGATTGGTCTCGCGGTTCTACAGCGCCTTACCCCCTCATAAAGACCGGCAGGTAGGCGATTTGCAAAAATGGTCATGACCGACAAGGGGCAACTATCGAGACCATTCTAGAAACAGCATTAGCTCTGCTGCAATTCTCGCACTAGATCGGGCATGTGCTCGGCAATCAAAGCGTATGTCAACTGTTCGCCACGCTTGCTGAGTTTCTCGATCCACTCGTCTGGCATCGCAGAGAAGTCGGTAGGATATCCATGTGCGTCTTCTCGTGATACAAGATCCGATGGCGGAAAGGCGAGGCGGGAGTCATCCTGCCCAAGGAAGGGCATGGCAAACCCCTTGATCTGTCCAGAGGACTTTAAATCGAACAGACGCTTCACTGCCGCGTTCTGAGCCCTATCAAAGATGCAAGTGAACGTGCTTGTAAGCCGCGCCATGAAAAATTGGCTGGGCGGATCAAATCGCAAACCGTAACCCGCGCGGCAGCAGATGATCGTGTCCACGCCAGAAACGTTCAGGCTTACCGAAGAGTCCCGATCAGGCCAAAGCGGCGCAAGGCCCAAATTGTCGTATGCCCCGCCGTCGGTCAGGGTGACGTGCTCCTCGCGCCGCGATCCGTCCGGATTGTTGAAAGCGAGACGTTCATCAAGCGCCGGCAGAAATAGCGGATATGCCGCGGAGGCCATGACTGCGTGCGCTAGAGTCGTCTGTGAACCGGCAAGTTCCCCAAGACGCCACGACCCGGACTTCTCTCGCGAAAAATAGAACGCCGACCCTGTGCGCAAATCTGCAGCATTAATAATCAGAAGTGGGCGCGTCGCGGGCAATTCTCGCAACTTCAGTCCGTGAAAGACATCTTCGTCCAAAGCTCTACGTAGGATCGTCGTCCTGCTCGCGAAACGCGGCAGCGGTGCGCGTAACTTGTCGAAGCTCCAGCGTTTGCGCGCTGTCGGTGGCAGTAGCCGCGAGAGGAGGCGCGGTCCGGTCGCGATCGCCAAGATTGCGAGGTTGATCACCCCAAGAAGGGTAGCACAGTAGACCGCGCGCAGGCCTTCGGTGGTCGTGAACACCTTGCGCAAGGCCGGACGCACCAAGCCGGAGGAAAGCAACGAACGCACCTTCGTCTCGAAGACCGGAAACGGTTTTTCATTGGCCGCATAAAGTGCGCCAATGACGCTTCCCCCCGACACGGTGGAGATGACCCGAACTTCGTCAAGAATTCCCAGATCATGCAAGGCGCGCAGACAGCCTAGGTGGAAGGCGATGGCACGGGATCCACCGCCTGAGAGCGAGAGGCCGATGACGGGCTTACTCATCGAACCGTCCTTTCGGCTAGCGGAGAAGAAGCTTCGCTATGGCGCATAAACACGACAGCGAGTTCGGCCTCCCCAGCAATCAACATCAGGCCGGGCAAGGTATCCATGTCAAATATGGTGGCGAGCCAATTGATCTGGGACAGGTCGGTAACGCTCGGCATCACCCCGACCAGTTGCGGATGTGAATGCCACTCACCGACGTAACGCAGCTGTCCCTGTGTCTCCGCCATAGATCGGTCGATCATCTGTTGGACGCCATCGGTGCCGCGAACGAAGCCGGTTGGCGATCCGATGCTGTCAGCAGGTGCTTTGGCGGCATCGGCAAGGTGTATTTTCCGAGCAGGAATGTCGACGACCCCGAGCAGGATACCTCCCGTCTCGTCCGGCAGGCATTCATCGCGCATGGCCGCGATGCGCGAGCGGAGACCGGCGTCGAGTGAGACCTGCCAGCCATCGACATCGAAACGACGCACATCCTCCGCAGGATAGGAGAAGCTCCTGACTTGGCCCTCCGTACCAAGCGACCAGATCCGGATGATTCCTTCATCAGTGTCGGCGGCCCGTCCCAGACCTTCCGCAACCAGCCCACTTAGGGCCATGACACGCGACTCCGGGATCAGGTTTGTGATGGCACGGCAGGCTCCGGTATAGGCGAATGTCCGCACCGGGGTTTCCAGATGACCCGAGAGAGCCTCCTCCCGGACGACATGCCTCAGATACTGCGCTTCCAGATCGCGTAGCGTGACGCTGCGATCTATCGGTTCGGCCAGCAGAACGGCGGCATCCCCCGCCGGGCTAAAAAAGATGCTGAACCGCCGAGCCTTGGAATTATGGTCAGAGAGGAATCGCTCCGCCAGCAAAGAAGCGGATGCATCCACGATAATGTCGGCGCCATCGAGCGCAGCATTAACGTCGTCATTTTGCTGCCCTTCAACCCCAACCTGGGCGGTTATCGCTGTAGCCACAGAATCTTCATCGTCAAGAATGCTCGCCAACGCCCCGGCGAGCAATTCAGATTTGCGCCTGGTGACGTCGCCACCGAAGCCGACATGGCGAGCAAGGTTGTGTGGAAGCAGGACGTCATCGTCTATCACGGTCCAGCGGAAACGCCCCTCCCGGGTAAGACAAGGGGCGACATGGGCACCGATCGCGCCCCCTCCGACGATCACGGCCTTGCGTGCATCCGGGATGGCGCGGCCCGCAAGCCGGGTCGCAAGGTCTCGGTCAAAGGTTGCGTGGACTTCTACCGGCAGCACGGCCATCGCTATCAGCGCAGCCTGATCCACAGCTCCGGCGGTCAAAGCGGTAACGAAGCCGGCGGCCCCGCCCTGATCCCTGCTTTCGACCTTGTGAGCAATTCCGAGCGCGACCGCGATGTCACCAACCTTCTCAGCAGTGACGAAGGCCCGAAAATCTGTGCCCTGTTTTGTTCCGTCTGGTGAGGTAATCGGCATCTCGACGACCACGGCCAGGCAGGAATTGATCCGCGCCGCATTGGTGCGCGCGTCGTTCAACCATTCAGCGAGGCGCGTACGCAGGTCGGCAAATAGATCGATCCCACGTGCTGTGAGCAAGTCGGCAAGGCTGCCAAGGTTACCTGGCGCGAACGAAAGCCGCACCATCTGCGCCGGAGGCACTCGATATGCAGCCACCGTCAACGGCAAAGCCAGTGAGCACCCCTCCAGCTTGGAAAGCGGGATCACGCGCATCAGCGTGCCCGTGTCGTCAGGGACAGCGACGAGATCCTGTGTGTTGGCGTTATCGATCAACGCACGAGACATGATGATGTTGTAGCCGGTTCCGAACATGAGCGGGTCGACCGGCTGCCGGGCGTCATGCAATGCGCCCTCGGCAGCTCGCCGAAACCAGGCAAGGATACGCTGGACAAGCTCGGCCGGTGTCCATGTGAGGCGCGCTTCCGCCCATCCTCGGTCATCGATACAGATCGCGCGGGGTGATCCTTCGGCAGTGAGGTTTTGGTGGGCAGTGTCGGGAAAATCGCTCCGCAACACGTAGACGAATGGCATCGAATCGCCGCCAGCGAAGCGAACGCCAATTCGTTCTGTGCGCCGGATTGGCACGACGCTTTGCTGCGGCCTGCCGGTCCTGAACGCGAGTTCTACAAGCTCACCGGCCCCTCCCCTACGGAGTGCGACGATGGCAGCGAGTTCGGCGGCATGCCGGTCGACAAACCGTGCAAACGATGCCGCTGCCGAAGAGGTGAGATCATCGACCTCGATCACTTCGTCGAAGGATGCCGTGAGCCAGGCTTCGACGTCCATTAGCCAGCCCTGGGCGACGCCGCCGCGGCGGTTCCAGCAACCATCGGCGCAGCAAGCGCAAGGGCGAAACCAAATGCCGTGATCTTGTATGCGAAGGGCTTAGGGTCACTCTTCGACGGGTGCTCCATCGTCACGATGAATTCGCCGTCGTGCGCCACAGTGATCCGACGGTGATAGTTTGCAGCCTGCCGGTGCGGGGGCTGGACGTCGTCGTCGGCCTTCGACCCTTTGACGGGGATCGGCCAGGACGGAGAGATGATGTCGCTGCCGGGTTGGCGTTGATCCTCGAACAGCCACTTGACGTCGGGGTCAGGGACAGTCTCGTTCGAGCCACGCTCCGGCCCGAGCGACTTGTAGGAGCAATGGTGCGGCAGCTTCATCAGATCCCAAGCGAGCCTGTCCTCATTGCCGTGCTTCCGGCTGACCTGGACGATCGCAGCCAGCGTCTCGTAATTGACGTCTGAGGCGAGAAGCAGTCTCGTCTTCCGGCCGCCCTCGACAAAGGTGGCCTGCATGACGATTGAATCCTCGTTGCGATCAACGACAGTGTTTTCATCCTGTCGCCAGCCGAACGGGCAGTGCACAAAAAACTCTACCTTCTCTGGTCCAGTCAGTGTGTACCCAGGCACCAGTTTGCCAGCATCCACAATCAAGTGCTTGCGGCTTTCAAAGTCGATCCCTTCCGCCTCCATCCAGGCCTTCAGCCGTTCGGGGCGAGAGAACACTCGAATACCCTTGCCCTGACGCAAACGGTACCGTGCCTCCGCACGGACCAACCGCGCATCATCCTTCAAGTTCTCTTCAAGGATTGCCGCTGCAGGGACCCAAAGCTCCCTGATCTTTACGCGACCCTTGCCTTGGTAGAGCGCAGCATGATCCAGCCAGAAGAAGTCACCGAACCCCTTACAGTGATCGGTGTCAGTGTGCGTGATGCAAACCGCATCGAAGTAGTCGCGGCCCGCTTTATCCAAGTCGCGGCGAAGTGTCGTCGGCAAGTCGCAACGCTGGTCATCCTCATCGTCGTCACAACGCATTGCGGCGAAGTCGATCAGGACCTTGCGCCCATCGGCAAGGTCGAGGCGGGCGGTGTCGGCGTTGCCGAGCGGAAAGAAGTTCACCAGAGCCTGCATTTCACTGTCCTCATATTTTCTTGCCCGAGCAGATTGGGCAGTTGTTGACCTCCGGCCCCGCGTTGGAGCCTAGCCTTTCGGCGGATAGGGATCGTTCCCATAAGAATTGGCATCACGGATCTGGCCATTGGGCCGATGGATGACGACCTCGCCTCGCTCACGGATCGCCGTGGTGCGTGCGGCCGCTGTCGCCTCTGCCTGGGTTGCGTGCGTGGATCCTACCCGGGTAGCGCCCTCACGGCGTGCAGCCCAACCATCCCCGTGGGGGACCACATGAATACGCTTTGACATCGAATTCTCCTTATTTTCCTAGCTCGCCTCGATTCGAAACTGTTGACCACGGCCCTGTGGCATGATTCAAGTGTTTCACAGACTGGTATAGGCCAGAAGCCTTACCAAGTAAACAGTCTTCGCACCACTAGTACCAGTCTACGAAACACTAAGGAGGGCACATGAATATCAACGAACTCGCCCCACTAGTCTTAAGGCGACGGGGAAACATGGGGGTCAGGGCTGCCGCAAAGGAGATCGGGATCAGTCCGACCACACTCACGAGGATCGAAAAAGGGCATGTCCCAGACGTGGGCACGCTCAACAAACTCAGCGAATGGTTGGGGGAGGAGCCTTCGAAGTTCACCGGCGTTGGAGACCTTCAAATCGCATTCAAGAACAGGAAAGCCGTCCCGCAAGCGACCGCTCTCGCACTGGCAGAACTCATCACCCAGGCCTCGCGACAATTCGAACAAGACGTCGAGGCTCGAGGACACTAAGTGGCATTCAGACGAGGGTTCAAATCTCAATGTGAGCGGCGATCGGTCGAGTTTCGAAAACAGTTCGGCCTGTCCGATTACGATGCGCTGTCTGCCGACCGTTTGGCGGAGGAGCTTCGAGTCACCGTTTGGTCCACCGATGACGTCGATGGGATATCGGAAAGCGCCAGGTCGGTTCTGAGCGACGAGACAGATCAATCGTGGTCCGCCCTGACGATGAGATTAGGCGCGGCCCATCTTGTCGTCTATAAACCGGTCTCCTCAAAAGGTCGCCGCAACAACGTGGTGATGCACGAGCTGGCGCACATCATCCTGGGTCACGAACTTGCAAAAGCCTGCATCCTGGAGGACGGCTCTCTTGTTCCGGGTAATTTCGATCAAGACCAAGAAGACGAAGCCGACTGGTTGGCCGGAGCCTTGCTGCTGCCCCGGCCGGCCCTTCTGTCTATTCGTCGTCGGCGCCTGTCGGATCGCAACGCTTGCGAGGAACATCTCGTCAGTCCGGAAATGCTGAAGTGGCGGTTTCGGATGACGGGCGTGGATTACCAGCTGTCGCGCCGCCGCACGTAGCACCGACCTCAACGGAAAGGCAGCGTTCCTTGCAAGTCGAGTGGTGGACACGTGCACCCATAGACAAGTGAATGACCGCGCTAGAAGACAAAGGAGAACCCATATCCAAAGTCGAGGACGAATGAAGATTGGTATATTGGCATGGGGTTCTCTCCAGTGGGACCCACGAACTCTTCAGATCAGTGGCGATTTCTTGTCTGGCGGACCGAACTTGCCGATAGAATTTTCCCGCATCTAGGGCAGACCCGGACCGATGCGACGACAAAACCCAAACAGAACGAGCTGAAGTACGCGGACACCAAGGGGAGCAGGCCAGCGCCATTGGGACCACAAAATGTGGCCTGCAGGAACGGATCGTCCTCATATGCATCCTTGCCGAGGTCGACGTTGAAGCCGTGGTCGCGTTTGGGTGCCGTATCGTAGTCGGCACCAGTCTTCTTGAATGGCGCGACGCCGGTCAGAGAAGGACCAGAAGGCAGGCTAGGGTCAGGTGACACACTCCTTTATGACCCAGCACTATCCGGTTGAACGAAGCGATGCAGACCTTAAAACTCGGTCTGCGGACGACTCCGGGCCACGCGTCGGGAGCATCCGCATGTTCTCAGAAACCAACCGGGATTGCCATGATCCGCCACATCGTCTTTTTCACCGCCATCAACGACGACAATATCGAATCCATCCGAAAAGGGCTCCAGATGCTCACCGGCATCCCACATGCCCAGCACCTCGAAATCTCGCTCAATCGGAAGTCAGATCCGAACAGCAAGGAAATCGACGTCGTTGTCTACGGCGAATTCGCCGATGATGCGGCCCTGGCTGCCTACAAGGCGCACGAAACCTACGCGGAATCGATCCGCCGGGTGAAACCCCTGCGCGAACTGCGCTTCGCGGTAGACTACGATCAAGCCCAGGCCTTGACGGCTCCCGATGGACAGGCCTGAAGCAGCCTATCGCGCGGACGGGCCAAGCATTCTGCTGCGCGATGACCTCGCCGGTACCGAGATGCGGTTCGCCACACCACGCGAGGTGATCCGCGCCGACCATCCGGACGAAGTCCAGGCCGCGCTCGACCGGATGGAACGCACACGTGCGGCCGGGAAATGGTGTGCCGGTTACGTGAGCTACGAGGCCGGTTACGCTCTCGAGCCGAACTTGCGTGACATCATGCCCGGAGGCCGCCGCCTGCCGCTCGTGCTCATGGGGGTCTTCAACGCGCCCGAGACTGGATCGGTCGGGACACGGGCAACAGGCAAGGCGACTTTGACGGATGTCCGGCCAGAATGGTCCTTCGAGGATTACAGGTCGCGTTTCGAAAGGGTCCACCGACACCTTCGCACAGGCGATTGCTACCAGGCGAACCTGACTTTCCCGTTCTCCGCGCGATGGTCGGGAGATCCGATAGCGCTGTTCGAAGAAATGACCGCCAGGCAGCCGGTCCGCTATGCTGCCCTGGTCGACTTGGGTGGGCCAATCATCCTCTCACGGTCGCCTGAACTGTTCTTCCAGGTAGACGCGGAAGGCTGGATCGAGACCCATCCGATGAAAGGCACTATCCGGCGGGGATCGACGCCCGAGGCAGACGCCGCCCTTGCCGAGACCTTGCGACAGGACGGGAAAAACCAAGCCGAGAACCTGATGATCGTCGACCTGCTGCGCAACGATATCTCGCGCATCTGCCAACTGGGCACGCTGCATGTACCCGAGCTGTTCCGGATCGAAAGCTATCCCACAGTGCATCAGATGGTCAGCCGCGTTCGGGCTCAGCTGGCACTGGGGACGACCGTCTCCGATACTTTCACTGCGCTCTTTCCCTGCGGCTCGATCACCGGAGCTCCGAAGATCCGTGCGATGCAGATCCTGCGTGCGCTGGAAAGTCGTCCGCGTGACATCTATTGTGGGGCCATTGGGTTCATCGCTCCGTCCGGCGAGATGCGCTTCAATGTTGTCATTCGCACCCTCACACTGCACGCAGGCGGAGAGGCCGTCTTCAACGTAGGCGGCGGCATTGTGTTCGATTCCGAGGTTCGCTCGGAATACGACGAATGCCTGCTGAAAGCCCGCTTCGCCTCTGGACCGGATCCAAAGTCTTGCCTGCGCACCGACGTCTGAGCCCATAATCGTATGACGGTGGCTTTCGGCACATGTTAGCGTGCGTCATTCAAATAAGACACCCGCACACTTGCCCTAAGGTAAGCCGACCCGTAAACACCTCTTAGCCGACGCCCCCCGCGTGCGGTCGCGCCGTCCACGGCGGCCCGAAGTAACCTCAGGAACTCCGCTTTTGCTCGACCAGATCGCGTTGCGCGCCGAACTCGCCGATCACTACGATCTATCTCCGTCCACCGACATCGCCAAGGCAAATGCTGACATCTACGCCCGGATGGACCGTGTCGTGACGCCCCCCGACTGGGCGGTCTACGCGCCGTATGTCGCCGCGATCAACAAGCTGAAGAAGGAACGCAACGCGGTCATCCTGGCCCACAATTACATGACGCCGGAGATCTACCACGGCATCGCGGACGTGGTCGGCGACAGCCTGCAGCTGGCGATCGAGGCGACCAAGGTCGAAGCCGACGTGATCGTGCAATGCGGCGTTCATTTCATGGCCGAGACGTCGAAGATCCTGAACCCGTCCAAGACGGTGCTGATCCCCGACATGGACGCGGGCTGTTCGCTGGCCGAAAGCATAACCCCCGCCGGCATCGCCGAGATGCGGGCGAAATACCCCGGTGCGCCGGTCGTCACCTACGTGAACACCACCGCCGAGGTGAAGGCGGCATCCGATATCTGCTGCACCTCCTCGAACGCGGTGCAGATCGTGCGCGGGCTGGACGCGGACACGGTCATCATGACGCCGGACAAGTACCTGGCGCAGAACATCGCACAGCAGGTGCCGGAAAAGCGGATCGTCTGGTGGGACGGGTCGTGCATCGTGCACGAACAATACACCGCGCGGGACCTGAAGGATTTCCGCGAATGGAACCCCGGCACCCGGATCATCGCGCATCCCGAATGCCCCCCCGACGTGGTGGCCGAGGCCGATTTCTCGGGCTCGACCAGCGGGATCATCGATTACGTCACGCGGGAACGTCCTGAAAAGGCGATGCTGGTGACGGAATGTTCGATGGCCTCGAACATCTCGGACGCGCTGCCGGACGTGGATTTCGTGGGCCCCTGCAACATGTGCCCCTACATGAAGAAGATCACGCTGGAAAAGGTGCTGTGGTCGCTGCACACGATGCAGGGCGCGGTCGAGGTCGACCCGGCGGTGGCCGACCGGGCGCGTATCGCCGTGCAGCGCATGATCGACCTTTCCGCCAAGCTGGCCGGCTGAGGTGATGACCCCAATCGACACGTCCCGTGTCATCATCGTGGGCGCGGGGCTGGCCGCGCAATATGCCGCGCTGCGCCTGGCGCCGCGTCCGGTTCTGATGATCTCGCCCGAGGCTCTGGGCACCGGCGCGTCATCGGCCTGGGCGCAGGGCGGCGTGGCGGCGGCGATGGACCCCGCCGACAGCGCCGCGGCACATGCCCGGGACACGATCAGTGCCGGTGCGGGCACCGTCGATCCACAGGTGGCCCGTACCGTCACCGCCGAGGCCCGGGCGCATATCCTTGACCTCACCGGGCTGGGCACGCCCTTCGACCGGACCGCGGTCGGCGGCTATGTCCTGTCGCGCGAAGCCGCACACAGTTTTGCCCGCGTCGTGCGGGTCCGGGGCGACCAGGCCGGGGCCGAGATCATGCGTGCCCTGACCACGCAGGTGCGCGACGCCGACCACATCCAGGTTCTGGAAGGCGTGATGGCCACCGCGCTGGTCATGGAAAACGGCGTGGCCCGCGGGGTCGAGGTCACATGCTGCACCGACGGCATCACCCGCCCGATTGCGATCCGCGGCGCGGCCGTCCTGCTGGCGGGTGGCGGGTCCGGCGGGCTTTTTGCCCTGACGACCAACCCGCCGCGCATCCGCGGGCAGGTGATCGGCATGGCCGCCCGCGCAGGGGCGCAGATCGCCGATGCGGAATTCGTCCAGTTCCACCCCACGGCCATTGCCGTCGGACAGGACCCTGCCCCCCTGGCGACCGAGGCCCTGCGCGGCGAAGGTGCCGTCCTGGTCAACCGCCACGGCGAACGCTTCATGCTGGCGGCGCATCCCGACGCAGAGCTTGCGCCGCGCGACATCGTGGCCCGTGCCGTCTATGCCCAGACGCAGGCGGGCCTTGCCCCGGCATTGGACACGCGCGCAGCACTTGGCGCGCGCATCCTGACCGATTTCCCTGCCGTGGCCGCCGCCTGCCGGCAGGCCGGGGTCGATCCGGTGAACACCCCGATCCCCGTCGCCGCCGCCGCGCATTACCACATGGGCGGCATTGCGACGGATGCATCGGGACAAAGCAGCCTGCCCGGCCTCTGGGCCTGTGGCGAGGCCGCCTCGACCGGATTGCACGGGGCGAACCGGCTGGCGTCGAACGGGCTGCTGGAGGCGCTGGTCTATGGCCGCCGCTGTGCGCTGGCAATCGACGCGGAACTGCCGCCCGCGACCACCGAAGCCGCGGACGTCACCCTGCCCGAATTGCCTGCCGCCCCCGCCCCCGACCCGGCGCTGGTCGCCCGGCTGCGGCAAGCGATGACAGATGGCGCCGGCGTGATCCGTGATGCCAAGGGGCTGCGGGACACCCTGTCCGCCATCGCCGAAATCGAGGCCGCGCAACCCGATTGCGACGCCCTTCTCAACATGACGGCAACGGCCACGCTGATCGCCGCCGCCGCCCTGTCGCGCCGCGAAAGCCGCGGGGCGCATTTCCGGTCGGATTTTCCCGCCCCCGCGGGTGAGGCCGGTGTGCGCTCCTTCCTGACCCTTGCGCAGGCCGCGGACATCCGCGCCCAGGCCCGAAAGGAACCAGCATGACCCCGAGATCGAACCCCTCTCCCCTGCCCGACCTGATCCTGGAACCGCTGGTCCGCGCCGCGCTGATGGAGGATTTGGGCACCTATGGCGACATCACCACCCGCACGGTCATTCCGGCCGGAACCACTTATGCGGCACGGCTGAACGCCCGTGAACCCGGGGTCGTCTCGGGCCTGCAAATCGCCGCGCTGGCCTTCCGGCTGGTCGATCCCGCGCTGAAAATCACCGCGCACAAGACCGATGGCGACACCATCACACCCGGCGATCTGCTGATGGAGATCACCGGCGACGCGGCTTCGATCCTGTCGGGCGAACGGGTCGCGCTGAACTTTGCCGGGCGCATGTCCGGGATTGCCACGCTGACCGCCGCCTTCGTCGCGGAAACGCGCGGCACCGACACCCGGGTGACCTGCACCCGCAAGACCACGCCGGGGCTGCGGATCGTGGAAAAACAGGCCGTGCTGCATGGCGGCGGGTTCAACCACCGCTTCAGCCTGTCGGACGCGATCCTGATCAAGGACAACCACATCGCCGCCGCCGGCGGCATCCGCCCTGTGCTGCAGTCGGTCAAGGCACAGGCGTCCCACATGATCCGCTGCGAGATTGAGGTTGACCGGCTGGACCAGCTGGCGGAGGTGCTGGACGAGGGCGGCGCGGATGTGGTGCTGCTGGACAATATGGACACGCAAACCCTTGCGAAAGCGGTGGAAATGACCGCCGGACGCATGGTGCTGGAGGCCTCGGGCAACATGAAGCTGGACCGCATCGCCGAGGTCGCGGCGACTGGCGTGGCTTATATTTCATCCGGTGCGCTGACCCATTCGGCGCGGGTGCTGGACTTGGGACTGGACTTCTGAGCCCACAACCGGCCACGCACATATATGACTGCTTCTCATATTCAAACGCAATAATATTACGCTGCACTTGCGAAATAATGTTGAACCGGGTAACCCCACGGAAGCCTGTCTGAGGAGGACCGACATGAGCCAATCCGCCCCGCAACGCAGCCTCACCGCGTCCGACATCCGTGCGCGCAAGGGGGCTGATCCGCTGGTCTGCCTGACCGCCTATACGACCCCCGTGGCACAGCTGGCGGACGCGGACTGCGATCTGGTTCTGGTCGGTGACAGCGTCGGCATGGTGCTGCACGGGCTGCCCTCGACCCTCGGCGTGACGATGGAGATGATGGTGCTGCACGGCCGCGCCGTCGCCCGTGGCCTCAGCCGCGCGCTGATGGTCGTCGACATGCCCTTCGGCAGCTATGAGGAAAGCCCGGCCCAGGCCTTTCGCAATGCCGCCCACCTGATGGCGGAAACCGGGGCCGGCGCGATCAAGCTGGAAGGCGGCGCGCATATGGAAGAGACGGTCCGCTTTATCGTGGATCGCGGCATCCCCGTCATGGCACATATCGGCCTGACGCCACAGGCGGTGAACGCGCTAGGCGGCTATAAGGTGCAGGGGCGCGGCGCGGATGCGGACCGGATCCTGGAAGACGCCCGTGCGGTGACCCGCGCCGGGGCGTTCTCGGTCGTGCTGGAAAAGGTGCCCGCCGCTCTGGCGGATCAGATCACCGCGGGTATCGACATTCCCACGGTCGGCATCGGGGCCTCTTCAGGCTGTGACGGACAGATCCTGGTGATCGACGACATGCTGGGCCTTTTCGATGCCTTCAAGCCGAAGTTCGTCAAGCGCTATGGCGATCTTGCCAGCGACGCCCGCACCGCCATCCGCACCTACGCCCAGGAGGTCCGCGCCCGCAGCTTCCCGGCCCCCGAACATGTCTTTTCGCAGGAGGAACCAGGCACATGTTGATCATCCGCACCAAGGCCGAGCTGCGCGCCATGACCCAAGACTGGCGCCGCGCCGGAGAGAGCATCGGCGTCGTGCCGACCATGGGCGCGCTGCACGCCGGTCACCTCAGCCTTGTCGACCGCGCCTGCGCCGAAAACGACCGGGTGATCGTGACGCTGTTCGTGAACCCCAAGCAGTTCAACAACCCCGAGGATCTGGCGAAATACCCCAGGACCGAGGACAGCGATGCAGAAAAGCTGACGCCCTATGGCGCGGATATCCTCTATGTGCCCGATGGCGCGCAGATGTACCCCGAAGGCTTCGCCACGACCGTGTCGGTGACCGGCGTCAGCGAAGGCCTGTGTGGCGGGGCGCGGCCGGGGCATTTCGACGGGGTGGCCACGGTGGTGACCAAGCTGTTCCTGCAAACCGACGCCGACCGGGCATATTTCGGGGAAAAGGATTACCAGCAGCTGCAGGTGGTGACCCGCCTGGCCGAGGATCTGGACCTGAAGACCGAGATTGTCGGCTGTCCGACCATTCGCGAGGAAGACGGCCTCGCCATGTCCTCGCGCAACCTCCGGCTCGCCAAAGGGCCACGCGAAATTGCGCCGGTGATCGCCCAGGTCCTGGACGACGCCGCGCGTGTCATCTCCCGCGGCGGACAAGTTGCGCAGGCCCTCGATAATGCCAGGGCGGCGCTGCTCTCTGCAGGGTTCGACACGATCGACTACCTGGAGTTGCGCAGCGACCCCGACCTCAAGCTGATGACCAGGGCAGACCGCCCCGGTCGCCTTTTCCTGGCCGCCTGGCTCGATGGCGTGCGCCTGATCGACAATGTCCCTGTCGCGGGTCTCGCAAGCGTCCCGACTCCCGAAGATCACCCGCTCGAACCGGCCTGACCGGGCCGCCGCCTCTCAGCCCTGTGCCCGCAGCCCGGACCGCGCGAGGGCGGCGATCAGATCCGTCCTGGTGACGATGCCGACGATCCGGCCGTTTTCGAGGACCGGCACCGCATCGACATCACCATCGGCCATCATCGGCAGGAGCACCCCGACCGGAGTCGCCGGTACCGCCCGAGGCCCGGCGACGCTCATGATATCCTTGGCTCGGACCGGCTGCGTGCGATCCTGGTCGATCAGGCGCCGAAACGCCGCGAGATAGCCACGGTCGAGCCGAAGCGCATCCTCGCGCGCTCGGTCGATCAGGTGCATCTGGAAGATCACGCCAAGATAACGCCCCTCGACCCCGGTCACCGGAAGCGATGTGAAGCGATGATGTCTGAACAGGTCCGCAATCTTTGACAGCGGAGTGTCCGGGCCAATGGTCACCAGATTACGCGACATGACGTCGGTCGCCAGAAGCGGACCTGTCCGGTGCGCGGCGGCCTGCAACTCGGCCGCGCCGATCAATCGCGCCAGATCCTCGACACCCAGGTTGAACGACTGGCGATAGCGATCCAGAAGCTCCGTCAGTTCTTCTCGGGACAGCCCGATGCGCTTGGCGGGATCGGGATCTTCGGTGCGGTGGCGACTTGGCTCATCGAACTGGCGGAATGGATATCTGCGCCCCGTGAGCCGCGCGTAGATCGCAGCACAGACGACCAGCGCGAGGGTGCCCGTGGCGACGGGCGCGATCGCGAACCAGAATCCAAGTCGCTCGACCGCCTCCGGGCTCATCGCCGCTGTCATGGCGACCGCACCCGCCGGGGGATGGATCGCGCGACACAGGATGCCGACCGTAATCGTCAGCCCGACCGCAAGGGCGATCCGCAGGACAGGGTCAGCGACCACGGAACAGACCGCCACACCGACCAGTGCCGCAAGAGTGTTGCCCACCACCGCCGACCACGGCTGCGCCAACGGGCTGTTGGGCACTGCGAACAGCAGGACCGACGTCGCACCGAACGGGGCAATCAGGTAAAGGCCAAGCGTCAGGTCGACCACGGGCGACAACAGGAATGCGCCCGTCACCCCAAGCCCGATCAGGGCGCCGATCCCGGCGCGAAGGGCTTCGGCTGGCGAGGGGCGGCCAATAACCGGGCCAAGCGAACGGAACAGGGACTCCATGACTGCTGCCTTGTCTGTTTTGCCCAAAGTTTCAGCAAGCGACGGCAGGCGCAAGCACATCCGCCCGGCATTGAACCGGGCGCTCAGCCTGATAAGCTGCCCCTCACCTAGGGGTGTCCCGCCAAGGGGCTGAGATATCGCTGGCAGATGCAGCGCGGTGACCCTTTGAACCTGATCCGGATCATGCCGGCGAAGGGACAGGATCGCGCAGACCTCTTGCCCTTGCCGGCCTCAGCATGACGAGGCCGACTTGCCACATCAACCGACAGATCCGCGCCCGATCGCGGCGACCATCGCCGTTCTTGTCCGCGACAGCCAGGTGCTGCTTGTGCGCCGGGCCAATCCGCCCGATGCGGGCCTCTGGGGTTTTCCCGGCGGAAAGGTGCATCAGGGCGAACCCCTGTTCGACGCCGCCATCCGCGAGTTGGCAGAGGAAACCGGCGTCGCCGCGGACCCGCTGCGCGTGATCACCGCCCTCGACGCCTTCGACCACGACCCCGCAGGCGTGCTGCGCCGACATTTCATCCTGGTCGCCGTCCTGTGCCGCTGGACCGCCGGAGACCCGGTTGCCGCAGATGACGCGCTCGAGGCCCGCTGGATCGAGATCGCGGCGCTGAAGGAAGGTCACCTCGCGCTCAGCCGCGACGTGGCCGAGCTTGCGGGTCACGCGGCCGCCCTGATGGCAGAGGTGTCGGCATGATCGCCAATGTCCTCACCATTGCAGGCACCGACCCATCAGGCGGCGCGGGCATCCAGGCCGATATCAAGACCTTCTCTGCACTTGGCGCCTATGCCTGTTCGGTCGTCACCGCCGTGGTGGCGCAGAACACCTGCGGCGTGCGGTCCTTTCAGGCCCTGGACCCCGCCTTCGTGGCCGACCAGATCGACGCGGTCTTCGACGACGTGCGGATCGACGCCGTCAAGATCGGGATGATCGCCAACGCGGGCATCGCGCAGGCCGTGGCCGACCGGCTGTTGCATCATGGGGCGCGCAACATCGTGCTCGACCCGGTGATGGTGGCGAAAAGCGGCCATGCGCTGCTGGACCCCAAGGCCGTTTCGGCGGTGCGCGAGCGGCTTGTCCCGCTGGCCGCCGTCATCACGCCCAACCTGCCCGAGGCCGCCGTCCTGCTGGATCGCCCCGACGACTGGAGCGCCCCGACCATGCGCGCCGCCCTGCCCGCGCTGATGGCGCTCGGGTCCGGCTACGTGCTGCTCAAGGGCGGGCATCTGCCGGGCGAGGACAGCACAGATCTTCTGGCCGGCCCCGAGGGCACGCAGGCCTTCCGCGCGCCACGCATCACCACGACCAGCGATCACGGCACGGGCTGCACCCTGTCCTCGGCCATTGCGGCGCTGCTGCCACATCACCCGATGCCCGAGGCCGTGGCCCGCGCCAAGGCCTATCTCCACGCGGCG
This sequence comes from Pseudooceanicola batsensis HTCC2597, assembly GCF_000152725.1. Taxonomy (GTDB): domain Bacteria; phylum Pseudomonadota; class Alphaproteobacteria; order Rhodobacterales; family Rhodobacteraceae; genus Pseudooceanicola; species Pseudooceanicola batsensis. The sequence continues at coordinate 211,332 of NZ_AAMO01000007.1, read as the reverse complement.
CTGGCCCATGGCGACCAGCTGGACGTCGGCCATGGCCATGGGCCGGTGCATCATTTCCACGCGCTCTGGGGCTCAGCGCCCTAGCGCGTCGATCTCCTGCCGCAACGCGCGGGCGGCGACCTCGGGGTCGGGCTGGCCGCAGATGGCCGAAACCACCGCGACGCCCCGCGCGCCCGTCTTCAGGACCGCGCCCACGTGCTGCGCCTTCAGCCCGCCGATGGCCACCGCAGGCACCGGGCTGGCCGCAACCTGCGCCGCCAGCCCCTCGAAACCCACGGGGGTCTTGTGATCCAGCTTGGAGAGCGTGGCAAAGACCGGCCCGGCCCCGATATAATCGACCTGGCCAGCGTCCACCGATGCCGCCAGTGCAGGCGTCTCGACCGAGAGGCCCAGCACCATGCCCGCACCGATCCGGGCGCGGGCCTCGGCCACCGCCATGTCACCCTGCCCGATGTGCAGCCCATCCGCGCCGATGGCGACGGCGGCCTCGACGTCATCGTTCACGATCAGCGCCGCCCCGGTGCCCGCCAGCACGGCCTTCAGCGCAAGCCCCGTCTCGATCATCCGCGCGGTGTCGGCCATCTTGTCCCGCAGTTGCACGACCATGGCGCCCCCCGCCACGGCGGCGCGGGCCGTTTCGACGATGCCGACCCCGGCGCAGAGGCCGGGATCGAGCACGAGGTAGAGCGACAGGTCAGGACAATGCCTTGTGGTGCGCCTCACGCCGGCACCGCCGCATCGTGGATCGCCCCCCGTGACAGGTCCGCCGGGGTGACCGCCGCCAGCGCGTCGAGGAACCGTGGCGCAAAGCTGCCCGGCCCCGAGGCGCCCTCATCCGCCTTCGCCCCCGCAACGGCGAAATGCGCCAGCGCAGCGACGGCGGCGTCGAAGGCGTCTTCGGCCACCGCAGCATAGGCCCCGCAGAGACAGGTGAGCGAACAGCCAAGCGCGGTGTTCATCGGCATGAAGGGCGAGCCTCCCTCAATCCGCACTGCCCGCTCTCCGTCGGTCACGTAGTCCACCTCGCCCGTCACGGCGACCACGGCACCGCTGCTGCGCGCCAGCCGACGCGCGCCCTCTTCCGCTGCCGCGACCGGATCGCGCCCGTCGACGCCCTGCCCCCTGCTCGCCTCTCCGGCCAGCGACAGGATTTCCGAGGCATTGCCCCGGATGATCGTCGGGCCTTCGGCAACCAGCGCCTGCACCACCGCGCGGCGATAGGCCGTCGCCTGGCAGGCCACCGGATCCAGCACCCAGGGCCGCCCCGCACCTCGCGCGCCCCGGATCGCAGCGTGCATTCCGGCGACGAAGGGCGGCGACAGGGTGCCGATGTTCACGGTCACGGCTCCGGCAATCCCGGCGAATTCCTCGGCCTCCTCGACGTCGGAAACCATGGCGGGGCTGGCCCCCGCAGCCAGCATCACGTTTGCCGCGATGTTCATGGCGACGTAGTTGGTGATGCACTGCACCAGCGGCGGCGTGGCGCGCAGCGCGGTCAGAAGGGTGTCCGGTGCATGGCTCATGCCTTGTCCTCCAGCGGGATGTACAGGTCTCCGCCTTGGCGGAACTTCTCGGCCATGCGGGCCATGCCGTCCTTCTGCGCCTCGGCGCGGATGTCGTGGCTGATGCGCATCGAACAGAACTTCGGCCCGCACATCGAACAGAAATGCGCGACCTTGTGGGCCTCTTTCGGCAGGGTCTCGTCGTGCATCGACCGGGCGGTTTCGGGATCGAGCGAGAGGTTGAACTGATCTTCCCAACGGAATTCGAACCGCGCGCGGCTGAGCGCATCGTCGCGGATCTGCGCCGCCGGATGGCCCTTGGCCAGATCCGCCGCATGGGCCGCGATCTTGTAGGTGATGACGCCGACCTTCACATCGTCGCGGTCGGGCAACCCGAGGTGTTCCTTGGGCGTCACGTAGCAGAGCATCGCCGTGCCGAACCAGCCGATCATCGCCGCGCCGATCCCGCTGGTGATATGGTCATAGCCCGGCGCGATGTCCGTGGTGAGCGGCCCGAGCGTATAGAACGGCGCCTCGCCGCAGGTGGCGAGTTGCTTGTCCATATTGGCCTTGATCTTGTGCATGGGCACATGGCCCGGCCCTTCGATCATGACCTGGCAGTCGCGCGCCCAGGCGATCTGCGTCAGCTCGCCCAGAGTCTCAAGTTCGGCAAACTGCGCCTTGTCATTGGCATCCGCGATTGATCCCGGCCGCAGCCCGTCACCGAGGCTGAAGGACACGTCATAGGCGCGCGCGATCTCGCAGATCTCGTCGAAATGCTCGTAGAGGAAGCTTTCGCGGTGATGGTGCAGGCACCACTTGGCCATGATAGACCCGCCGCGCGACACGATCCCGGTCACCCGGTTCACCGTCATCGGGATCATGTGCAGCCGCACACCCGCATGGATGGTAAAGTAATCCACCCCCTGCTCGGCCTGTTCGATCAGCGTGTCGCGAAAGACCTCCCAACTCAGGTCCTCGGCGATGCCGCCGACCTTTTCCAGCGCCTGATAGAGCGGCACGGTCCCGATCGGCACAGGGCTGTTGCGGATGATCCAGTCGCGGATGTTGTGGATGTTGCGGCCCGTCGACAGGTCCATGACCGTGTCGGCCCCCCATCTGGTGGCCCAGACCATCTTTTCCACTTCCTCGGCCATCGAGGAGGTCACCGCCGAATTGCCGATGTTGGCGTTGATCTTCACAAGGAAGTTCCGACCGATCGCCATCGGCTCGGCCTCGGGGTGGTTGATGTTGGCGGGGATGATCGCGCGGCCACGGGCGATTTCATCACGCACGAATTCCGGCGTGATGACATCCGGGATCGCCACGCCAAAGCTTTCGCCGTCGCGCGGCAATGTCTGTGCATGGGCCTCTGCCTGCGCCTTGCGCCCGAGGTTTTCGCGGATCGCGACGAACTCCATCTCGGGTGTGACGATGCCCGCGCGGGCATAGGCCATCTGGGTGACGGCCCGTCCTTGCGTGGCGCGGCGCGGCGCGTTGCGGACGGGGAATTCGGGCGTCAGCCGCGCGCCTTCGGCAAAGCCGTTGTCCGCGGGGGTCACATGCCGACCTGCGTAGGTTTCGGTATCGCCGCGGGCCGCAATCCAGTCCTCGCGCAGGCGCGGCAGGCCCCGGTCGATGGCGATCTGCGCATCCGGGTCCGTATAGGGACCCGAACTGTCATAGACGGTGACGGGCGGTTCCCCGGCCGTGGGGTGCAGGTCGATCTCGCGCATGGGGACGCGGATATCGGGGTGACGGGTGCCCGCGTGCCAGACGCGGCGCGAGGCGGGCAAAGGGCCCGTGGTGACGGTTGGAGTCAGGTCTTTCATCGGTCAGAGCCTCCGGTGCTCAAAGCGTAGGAGACCCAGTTCCGCGTCGAATGGGATTGCCGGTGTGGGGTATGTGCCCCCGGGCCACGGATATGTGGTCGGGGCCCGCGCGGCCAGTGCACCATCCCTACGCCAGTATGAACTGGATCAGGTTCATCGGGTCACTGCGCTGCACGGATGCCAGCAGTATCTCAGCCTCTTGTCGAGACCCCCCGGGTGAGTGCCTGCAGGCTGTTCTGGGCGCGCGCAAATGTCAACGCATGATAAGAGGGGCCATTATCGTGACCGGTACGCGGCGAGCGACGCAGTGCTCAAAACGAGCTCAGAGTGAGCCGGACACCGATGATATCGCGCGGCAACTGCGCGCGATGGACAAAAATGTCCACGACTGATCCCAATGCAAACAGTGTCAGGCAACCCTGCGCTACTTGTCACGCAAATTCATGCGAAACGTTCTCTCGATGCGGCTCACATCAGAATGCGCGACACCCGCCCGTTCAGCGAACTCGTGCCACTGCGCGACTGCGCTCACGATTTCCTCAATAGCTTGGTTCGCCCTGTTGGATTTCAACCCCACGTTCGAAGCAAAAACCATGAGGTCGCCATGGGTGAAATCGTTTCGCTTTCCGGCCAGGCTCATTTGATGGTCGCGCGTCCATGAGCCAGAGGGATTGTAGGAATAGGCCACGTCATAGGCTGGGGACAGTCGCCAAGTGCCGGACCGGTCCATGAGGAAGGAGATGTTCTTGACGTGGTCATCTTGGTTGCGAGTGACCTGCCACGGGATTTTTCCTCCACCGTCGATTAGAGTCCGGCCTATCTTGAGGACGGACAATGAAGCGAACGAGATTCACGGACGAACAGATCATCGGCATCCTGAGCGAGCACGAGGCTGGTGCGAAGTGCGCTGACCTGTGCCGCAAGCACGGCATGTCCGAAGGCACCTTCTACAACTGGAAGGCCAAGTTCGGCGGCATGACGGTGTCAGAGGCCAAGCGGCTGAAGGCGCTGGAGGATGAGAACGCGAAGCTGAAGAAGCTGCTGGCCGAGCAAATGCTGGATCTGGCTGCGATGAAGGATCTGGTTTCAAAAAAGTGGTAGGGCCCGCCGTGAAGCGTGAAGCCGTCGCGTATCTTCGGGCCGAGCATGGCCTGTCGGAGCGGCGGGCCTGCCATATCGTCGGCGCGGATCGAACGATGATACGCTACCGATCTCGGCGTGCCCCGGACACGGTTCTGCGCGGTCGGTTGCGGGACCTGGCCCACGAGCGGCGGCGGTTCGGTTACCGACGCCTGTTCGTCCTGCTGCGCCGCGAGGGTGAGCCCTCGGGGATCAACCGGATCTATCGGCTCTACCGCGAGGAGGGGCTGACGGTGCGCAAGCGGAAGGCCCGGCGCAAGGCTGTCGGGACGCGAGCCCCGATCCTGGTCGAGGCGCGGCCCAATGCGCGCTGGTCGCTGGATTTCGTCCATGACCAATTCGCCAATGGCCAGCGCTTCCGGGTTCTCAACGTGGTCGACGACGTCACCCGTGAATGTCTCGCGGCAATACCGGACACCTCGATATCGGGGCGCCGCGTGGCACGTGAACTGACGGCCCTGATCGAACGCCGTGGCAAACCAGGAATGATTGTCAGCGACAACGGCACGGAACTGACCTCCAACGCCATCCTGCGGTGGTGTTCCGAGCACCGGATCGAATGGCACTACATCGCGCCAGGCAAGCCGATGCAGAACGGCTTCGTAGAGAGTTTCAACGGCCGGATGCGGGATGAACTGCTCAACGAGACCATGTTCCGGAACTTGGCCCACGCGCGGATCGTGATTGCCGCTTGGGCTGCCGACTACAATACAGAACGCCCGCATTCGGCCTTGGACTACCAGACCCCGGCTGACTACGCACGGGCCCTGACCACCGCAATCGCCCGCCCCGCTGCGCGAGATGAAAGCTCCGCGCGTCGGGCGATTGCTAAACCTGCGCCGATCGGCGTAAACACCAACCGGGCTCCGGTCGCGGCTGGATGAAAGTTCAGTGGCAGGTCAAAAAGTCCTCGGAAACACCATAGTATCCAAATGGGAACTCCTCGTAGCGACCCACTCGCTTTCCCCCGATTGCCGGATACTCAATCAAACAAAGAACGTAGTCATCTGTGTCATCAGCGAGCGGTCGCGACATGAGCGACTTGATCATGTCTCTTTGCAATTGACTTAGTGCAGGTTCTCGCTTGGGGTAAACAAATGCCTGGTAGATAACTCCTTCGCGCTTACAGGCAAAGTCTGGAGCGATCGTAGCTTTAGTATTCGCATCCACTTGAAAATGCCGTGGGCCGGACTCGACAAACTCCGACCCTCTCAAATCCATATGCTTGTCAATGAACGCAAGAAGGCTTGTCTTTGCAGCGGCCTCTCCAACGCCTTCCAAGCTTCTGAGATGAGACATTGCCTGGTCGAATGAAGCACCTTTCAAAACATGCACAACTACACGGTAGAAGTCGTCATAGTTCCAACGCCCTCCATCGGCGGCGTCATAGTCTGCGATCTTTCCCGCAATGAGATCTCTGTTTTGGGGTGTATTGGGCGGGTGAATTCTAGGATTGAATAGCACCAGTCCCCTCAGAAAATCTGTCTTTTGTTTCTGGGGCACAATTCGGACCTTTCCTAGCTCTGTTCCATCATGGTGTCGGCTGAAGTAAATTGAAATGGGCATCATGCACCCAAGAAGGCTGCGTCGATACTTTACTCGGGGTGTCTCCGAACCGACCCGAGAACGATGATCATACGAAACTCAATGCATTCGGCGCAGGCTGCGGCGCAACGCGCGGTTGCCCTCGTCCGGGTCATCCTCTCCAGGGTGTTTTCCCCCGCCCTTCCAGTCGTCCGACACGAGCCATTCCTCAAAATAGATCAGCCATAGGTAGGTCCAGGGGATGATGGTGAGGTCCAGACGCTTACCGGCGTCCCATTGTCCGGTCCCGGGCAGATAGAGACAGAGCCGATCCGGGTCATGGTAGATATGAGGCAGGTCGCGCCCACCGGCGAGCAACCTCAAATCAGGATCTACGACCCGAACTTCCGGCGTCCCGTCCCTCTCCAGGACAAGAGTGACCTGATACGACCGGGAAAGGGGCGTTGGTTGAGCCCGAAATCGCCACTCCAAACGGCCGGGCCCGAGCACACCTTCGCCGGAGATCGTCTTCGACCTCTGAAGGAACAGGTACTGCTGGGGCAGTGACAGTCGGTTTCTCGTGATCGATCCCGCCATCGCACCTAGTCCCCGAAAAACTCGTTCCTGGGAACGGGCGTCGACGCGGCCGATTTTTGGGTGGTCAGGCCAACACCTGCGCCAAGCACGAGTGCCCCCGTCTTTCGCCCCTCGTTCAGCGCATCCATCCGCCGGTTCATGGTCCGGGCAACAAGTTTGTCGCCCAGGCTGTCCTTCATGGAACCTACAATCGCGTCGAGGCCAACGAGGTCACGCAGGGATTCGAAATCCGCAAGCGCCTTGCCGTGCCATTTGTAGAAAGCCTCTACCCGCGCGGGTTCTTCATTCCAACGCTCGGCAAAATTTTCGCCTTCGGTGGTTTCGTTCCAGACCGCGTAGATCTGGCGGCCGTTGACGAGGGGGCGCTCGATGAAGATCGGCATCAGGCGGATCGTGTCGATCAACACCTGGAGCTCGTCTGCGAAAACGTGGCGCCTGACGCACATTTCATAGGATCGCATGGCCAGGGTCGTGATGATGATCGAGATCGGCGCGATTTCTTCCTGAACATGCAGGAATTCCAGATCCCGGTGACGCTTCAGGAGCTGCACGGTCCGCCGCAGAATGCCCTTGACGGACTGACGGACTGGGAAGGGCTCGGTCGTGGCCGCATCGCGCTGCGCCGCGATGATCGACTGCGTCATCCTCGGAATCAGGGCCGCCCGTTCGTCGAAGAGGGCCCGATAGGCCCGGGGATTCGTCGCGTGCCAATCCCGTAGCTTGCGATCGGGCACCAGCTCACCGCCGTTCACGCAGTTCGGATTGGCAATGGTCGGGGAGATGTCGAGGTGAAAGTCACCGGCGTAGTTCAGGCGCCAGCAGCGCTTCTTTTCTTCCAGGATCGACGCGTAGTAGGCATGTTCGCGCAAGCGCTTGCCGATTGAAGCCTTCAGGCGCGCCGGTGCGATTTCCGGGCCGAGGCCGAGGATGAAGCTGATCAGGTCGACATCGAACTCATCGCGTCCGATCGGTTTGATCGAGGTGCCGAGTGCGCCAGAGCCGTGCAGGTAGACATGAAGGGAAGCAAGCATCGGGTCACTCGATCCGGCCAACCAGTCCGCGACCGCTTCGTAGCTGGTGCGGGCCTTCTCGAACTGGGTCTGGGTCCATTCCAGCTCCTGGCAGATTTCATCAAGGATCGTGAAGACCTGCGCCCGCCGCTGAATGGCGGTATCGGTGAGAGGGTGCGAGAAGATCTGGTTCATGCCGCGTTCCGTTCGAGTTGATGCACGGGCACGAACGGCTCGGCAGGTTGCTGGAAGAAGATAGGGGTCAGTGTGGGGCTCGCGTGCCGGGCACTCGAGGCGCCAAGCCCCTTGAGTCTCTGAATCTTGGTGGTGTCATCGAGGGAAAAGAAACCCTCCGGCACGCTCGGCGAGTACCGGTAAACAGCCGTCCGGTCGTGCGGATCGCCTGTCAGATGACGGGCAATGCCGAGCGCTCCGCGGGATTGACCGTCCATGAGAAGGCTGAGGGCCTTCAACCCGAGTCCGGCTTTGCCGGGAGACTCGGGGAGCATGTAGACCTCGTCGACACAGCCGAGGCTCAGAATGTGCAGGTCCTGCGGAGACCAGCCGAGCATCGAGATCGCTTCGACGGTCGCGACGCCCACCGGATTGTTGCACCAGGTGCCGCCATCGAGAAGCCCGACATCATCCACTGTCTTGTGGCGCGCGAAATAGGTCGGTGCGGCCGACGTCGCCATCGCGGCATCGAGGGCCGGCTTCCTGTAATCCTTGGTGAGCCGCGGATGATGTGACGTCTTGTAGATGTAGACGCTGCGCTGATCGGCATCCCAGGCCGGGATGAGCAACCGGGTCTCCGCTTCGCCGATGAGCTTGTCACCGAGGACGGCGCGGAGCTCGTCCCGAAGCGTGGATGCCTCGTGCTTGGGCTTGACCAAGTGACGCAGGGCGGCACGCACGTCCCGAGCTTTTTGTCCCAGCCAACTCTTGTCTCCGGCTTGCCCGAAGATCGTCGGCCCGCGATTTTCGTAGAGTTCGAGGAGGGTTTTGGCCGGGATGCCGAGGGCAAGGCCGATCGCGAGAATACCCCCGGTTGACGTTCCCGCAATCAGGTCGAAGTAGCGGCCAATCGGTTCATCAAGGTCTTCCTCCAAACCCGCCAGAAATGCCGCCGGCTGGGTGCCTTTGATGCCGCCACCATCGATGCACAGGATACGTCTCATGATCCACTTAGCCTTCCGGGGGATAGGGGTCTTTGCCGTAGGTGTTGCGCTCACGGATGCGACCGTTGGTTCCGTGGACGAGCATTTCCGAGCCCTGATTGCGGGCGATGTCACGCGCCTGGGTAATCGCGGATTGTTGCGTCGGGTGGATGGCCGTTGCCTTCGCGTTTCCGGCGCCTTTCACGGCCCAACCGTCCTTGTGGGGAACAACATGCTGATTTTTCTTGGTCATTTTGATCTCCAAGTGCCCTTTTTTCTTGACGATTCGTCAATCATGTGTTGACATATACAGCAAGAAATGTCGTGCATCAACCGACGTTTTCACGGGAGCAGACCATGTTTGGACAACGGTTGCGACTGGCCCGCAAGAAGGCGGGCTTGTCGATGCAGGGGCTTGCCGACCGCACCTCGCCAAGGATCACCGCACAGGCCATCAGCAAGTACGAGGCGGGCAAGATGAATCCGTCCTCCTCGGTGTTGGTCGGTCTGAGCAAGGCTCTGGGCGTGTCGCTCGATTTCCTGATGGGAGGTCAGGTCGAAGAGCTTGTCGGCGTCGAATTCCGCAAGCATTCCAGCACCTCTGCGAGGGACCGCGCCCATGCGGAAGCCATCGTCATAGAGAGGCTGGAAGACTACCTGGCGATCGAGGACATCCTGGAGATCGCGCCGCCGGATGACCCGTTCGGCGATCTGGTTAGGGATGTCGTCGAGAGCTACGAAGAGCTGGACCTGTTGGCACGAGAGCTGCGAAGGCATTGGAAGCTCGGAAACGATCCAATTCCCAGCATGTCGCGGCTGCTCGAGGACAAGGGCATCAAGGTCATCGAAGCCGATTTCGCCGAGCGCTTCGATGGGTTGGCCTGCGAGGTGCGGCGCAGCGAGGGCCGAAGTTCCACCGATGTCGTGGTGGTTTCAAGCCGCACCAATGTCGAGCGCAGGCGGTTCAATCTGGCCCATGAACTGGCGCACCGTGTCATTCGGGCGACCGGAAACTCGGCGATCAAGCTCGAGAAGGCGATGAACCGTTTCGCCGGTGCGTTCCTGATACCCACCGATCACCTGATCGAGGAGGCCGGTCCCTCGCGCAGCGGCATGACCTATATGGAGATCATGCGACTGAAGCGGCTCTATGGCGTGTCGGCAGCCGCGATGCTGATGCGTCTCGGACAGGTTGGCATCTTGCCCCAGTCGATGATCGACTACGCGTTTCGGACTTATGCACGGCGCTGGCGCACCAGCGAGCCGGACGAGATACGGGATGATGAGGGGTTCGGTGCTTTCGAGCATCCGCAGCGTTTTGAGCGCCTGGTCTGGCGTGCGCTAGGAGAAGAACTGATCTCGCCGGTGCGCGCCGCTCAGATGCTGCACCTATCGCTGTCCACCGTTGAAGAGAATATCAGGGGATAGTCCGTCTCGTGGCCCGCGTGATCGTCAACGATGCCAGCTGTTTGATCGATCTTCGAAAGGGTCGGTTGCTGCACGTCCTGTGCGCCCTACCCTACGAGTTCATCGTACCGCTTCCCGTGCGCGCGAGCGAGATCCTAGATTTCTCACCTCAGGAATGGGCGATCCTCGACGGCAGCGGCATGGCGACATACGACCTGCCGCCAGCCCAAGTTGGCCAGGCATTCGACATCAAGAAGCGGCACGGGCGACTGTCAGCGAACGATTGCTTCTGTCTCGTGACGGCACGGGTGCATGCGGAAGCCATCTTGCTCACCGGGGACCGTTTGCTGCGGCGCGTGGCCGAGGACAACGGGATCGCCGCGCATGGCGTTCTATGGGTGGTCGATCAACTGCTGAGGGAGGGCCTTTGCGATCCCAAGCTGCTTGAAACGGCATTGACGCTTTGGCGGGACGACAAGGCGGTCTTCTTGCCAAATCAGCTCATCGATAACCTGCTGCGTCGGGTGCGATAGCGGCGGCATGGCGTTCCACTGACCTGCCACTGAACTTTCATCCAGCCGCGACCGGAGCCCGGTTGGTGTTTACGCCGATCGGCGCAGGTTTAGCAATCGCCCGACGCGCGGAGCTTTCATCTCGCGCAGCGGGGCGGGCGATTGCGGTGGTCAGGGCCCGTGCGTAGTCAGCCGGGGTCTGGTAGTCCAAGGCCGAATGCGGGCGTTCTGTATTGTAGTCGGCAGCCCAAGCGGCAATCACGATCCGCGCGTGGGCCAAGTTCCGGAACATGGTCTCGTTGAGCAGTTCATCCCGCATCCGGCCGTTGAAACTCTCTACGAAGCCGTTCTGCATCGGCTTGCCTGGCGCGATGTAGTGCCATTCGATCCGGTGCTCGGAACACCACCGCAGGATGGCGTTGGAGGTCAGTTCCGTGCCGTTGTCGCTGACAATCATTCCTGGTTTGCCACGGCGTTCGATCAGGGCCGTCAGTTCACGTGCCACGCGGCGCCCCGATATCGAGGTGTCCGGTATTGCCGCGAGACATTCACGGGTGACGTCGTCGACCACGTTGAGAACCCGGAAGCGCTGGCCATTGGCGAATTGGTCATGGACGAAATCCAGCGACCAGCGCGCATTGGGCCGCGCCTCGACCAGGATCGGGGCTCGCGTCCCGACAGCCTTGCGCCGGGCCTTCCGCTTGCGCACCGTCAGCCCCTCCTCGCGGTAGAGCCGATAGATCCGGTTGATCCCCGAGGGCTCACCCTCGCGGCGCAGCAGGACGAACAGGCGTCGGTAACCGAACCGCCGCCGCTCGTGGGCCAGGTCCCGCAACCGACCGCGCAGAACCGTGTCCGGGGCACGCCGAGATCGGTAGCGTATCATCGTTCGATCCGCGCCGACGATATGGCAGGCCCGCCGCTCCGACAGGCCATGCTCGGCCCGAAGATACGCGACGGCTTCACGCTTCACGGCGGGCCCTACCACTTTTTTGAAACCAGATCCTTCATCGCAGCCAGATCCAGCATTTGCTCGGCCAGCAGCTTCTTCAGCTTCGCGTTCTCATCCTCCAGCGCCTTCAGCCGCTTGGCCTCTGACACCGTCATGCCGCCGAACTTGGCCTTCCAGTTGTAGAAGGTGCCTTCGGACATGCCGTGCTTGCGGCACAGGTCAGCGCACTTCGCACCAGCCTCGTGCTCGCTCAGGATGCCGATGATCTGTTCGTCCGTGAATCTCGTTCGCTTCATTGTCCGTCCTCAAGATAGGCCGGACTCTAATCGACGGTGGAGGAAAAATCCCGTGGCAGGTCAGATGCTGTCGTCGAATTCGAGGGAAAGCCAGTCGTACTCGCACCAGACGTCGTCCTCGATCTCGCAGAGCAGATCGTCCATCAGCCGGTCATGATCTCGAGCTTCGATAGTCAGACCAATCTCGTCGAAGAGCAGTTCTTGCGTATCCCAATGCGACCCCAGGTAACCACCTTCACGGGAATTGTAGGGCAACTGGTCGACCGCGGTGCCGTAGAATGTTCCCATCCTGCGCTCGATGAACTCCGCGATTACTTCAAGGGGCAAAACCTTCCGGCGACGTGCGTGGCAATAGCTGCACCGACCGGGGCCCCCATCATTCCGGATGACGTCCTTGAGATCTTCGTCGCCAAAGCACTTTGTGCAGACGTATCTGTCGGAAATGCTGTCCTGTCGGAAGTTGGCGGGGTCGATGCGGCTCATGTTGTAAGTTATCAAAGGATTGGGGGATCGATAAACTCTGGCTGTAGGTATCTGTCTCGCTACATGTGTTCATTAACATCCGGAAGCTGGATTGCCAGATCGAGTCGCTCCAGAATCCGAGCAGCCAGTGCCTCGGTCGCCGCCCAGCCTGGTGTATAGCTATCCGGCGTCAGGCAAAGCGTAAGAACGGTGATCGTGCCACGATCCATCGCATCCTTGAGGCCTGAAGCGACGGCATCAATGTAGTCATCGGAGACCATCATGCGAATGTCAGACTCAAACTGGCAGTAGAAGTAGTCCAGGTCGATGTTGACGATCCATGGCGCTTCCCGTTCGGCAAGCCAATTCGAGAGGTTCTCGGGTAGTTCCCATGGCGAACTGTACATCGGATGGCCAAAGTTCGGTGAGTCCCCATCTTCATGGGTTAGGCATCGGAAGGTCGTGAGGTTGTCCCCGAACTCCCGCAGGTAGATGGAGAGATAGTTGTCCCAGCGGATGACAGGACAATCGAAGCCGTCGCTCCGGTAGGTCTTTCCGAGGTAAGCGTCGATCTCAGCCGCCCAACTTGGCAAATGCTTAAGCCACTCGTCCAAACGGCTCTGAAGCGCGTCGGGATGACGGTCGATGTGTATGAGGGAATGGGGTGCGGTGAGATCGAGTTCCTGCAGCCAGCACCACAGGGCTGCACGATGATTGTCCATCACGTAGACATTGCCTGCTCTGCAGAGAAAGTTCTGTTCGACGGACCCTGAATGGTTTCGTCCCTTGAAGGGGACGATCCACTCCCATTCGGTTGTCATTCGTGTTCGCCTTTCAATGCTACTCAACCCTCATTTCTTTGGAGTTCCAGCTCCGGCAGATCCCGCACGCTCTGCAGATCGAACGTCACCAGGAAGGTCTCGGTCGTCACGAAGGTATGCGGTGCACCGGGTCGCGGCGACCGCGGCCCGCTTGCGATCAGGTCCTTGTAGCGCAGCCGGGCCAAAAGATCGCGGCTGACCTCTTTGCCGAAGATGTCGGCCAGCCCCGCCCGGTCGATCGGTTGGTGATAGGCGATCGCGCAGAGCACCCCCATCTCCATCTCGGTAAAAGCCAGGGACCGATCGCCCAGATCAGCGGCGGCCTTGATGGCATCGGCGAACTGCGTCCGCGTCCGGAACATCCAACCGCCGGTCACTTGGGCCAGTTCGTAAGGGCGGCCGGTCAACTCGGCCTGGATGTCCTCGATCAGCATCTCCACCGAGGCCCCCTGCCCCACCACCCGCGCCAGGTCTTCTCGGCCGACCGGCGAGGCACTGGCGAACAGCACCGCCTCGATCCGCCCCATCCATTCGCGCCACCGCAGCTCCTGCGGCAGATCGTCGAGCTCCCGGTCAAAGGGGGCGCCGCCCTCGTCCGCCGGTTTGCGCTTCCTGGTCGCAACCGTCATGGCGCGATCCCATACAGCCGGAACGTTGACCGCCCGGTCAGCTCCCGCGCGACACCCAACTCGACCAGCCGATCGCAGAACCGCCGCGCGGCGCGATCGGTCATGGGGATCGTTGTTCCGCGGATACGCGGCGACAGCATCGACGCTGGCGCCACGGCATCCTCGGTCAGAAACAGCTCGACCGCGGCATCCGATCCCTTCGCCCGGAGCTTCGGCGCGACTGCCCGAAGTGCCTCGGCGCGGCAGGCGAGATCCCGCGCCAGCCGGATCACGGCCTCGATGGACTCGAGGATCCGGGCCTGAACCGCCAGTTCGGCCTCCTGCCCGTTCGCGGTCAAGTCGCGCAGCATCCCCTTGGGGAGCCGCTGCGCCGTAACCGACAGCACCGCTCTCCAGTTCAGCGTCCGCGCCAGGACGACGTCCGAGAGCATGCAGGCCACCCGCTCCGCGCGGTCATCAGTTTCCAAAACGGCACGCAGGACGGCCATGCATCCCGCCAGGGCCCCATGGGTCCGGGCCCGATCTTGCCCGGCGACCAACCAACCGGCCACATCCTCCGCGCGGTCGGGCCCGATCAGGTCTGCGATCTCGCCGGGTCGGTTCAGCCGAAGCCGCACCGCCTCGCGCCAGAAGGCCAGCAGATCGCCATCGGGACCGCGCGCCTCGCCCGGCGGCGCCAAGTGGTAAGCGTCGCGGATATCCGCCTCCCGCGCCATCCGTCCTTCCAGTTTCGAAGTGGCCGTCGCCGCGCTCAGTGCCAGCCGGTTGGCGAGCAGTCTCACGGGCACGCCATGCCGAGCATCGCTGACCAGCTGATCGAGCACCGTCAGCGCGGCTCCCGACCGAAAGGCCACAGTTTCAAGGGTTTCCGCACACCCGGAGGTGACCCAGCTCGGTAGTTGAGGTAGGTTGCCTAGGTCGTCGGAGATCGTGGCGGGCTGATATGTCATGCCACAAGACTATCCACTCGCGGCGCTTTCGTCCACAAAATGATGCGCAAACCGCCCCACCCTACATCTTTCTGTTATGTCCAATAAGTTTGCATTATCGGACACGAAGGGATATGTCGCGAAGCAGCCCAGTTGTCGTTTTAGTTTCATGGGTGGATTCGGCCGAAATCGCCTCTCTCGTCGAGGAAATTTCCATTTAACCGGTGGACTGGCCTCTTGCTCAATCTGTGGACTCGTTCCGCTCCAGCGTCAATCGTGCGCTTTCCTTTGCCGTCCCTTAGATCCCGCCCATCTGTGAGCCACGGCAATGGGGCGGCACGCCGGAACAGGACGAGGGCGGCCTCCGGGAGGACCGCGCCGGGCACCAGATCTGCTCCGAAGAGATCATGCAAGATCACCAGCGTCAGAGCCCGCCAGCGCACTGAAAGGTGCAAGGACCGGCACATCGCAACTGTGCTGGCCGGGATCAAGCGCAAACACGCCCGCCCACCGGTGCAGAAGGAAGCGATCCTGCCCGAAGACATCCTCGCGATGGTCGCCACCCTGCCCTACGATCTGCGCGGACTGCGCGACAGAGCCATTCTGCTTCTGGGGTTCGCGGGTGGTCTCCGCCGTTCCGAAATCGTCAGCCTGGATCACGGCAAGGACGACACGCCCGACAGCGGCGGTTGGATCGAGATTCTCGACGATGGTGCGGTGCTGACCCTGAACGCCAAGACTGGCTGGCGCGAGGTCGAAATCGGACGTGGTTCGTCTGAGCGGACCTGCCCGGTTCATGCCCTCGAGCAATGGCTGCATTTCGCGCGGATCGACTTCGGGCCGGTCTTCGTGCGGACCTCCCGCGATGGTAAAAAGGCCCTGGAAGCTCGCCTGTCAGACAAGCACATCGCCCGTCTCATCAAGAGCACCGTCCTGAAGTCCGGCATCCGCGCGGAGCTGCCTGAAAAAGACCGCCTCGCGCTCTTCTCCGGCCACAGCTTGCGTGCGGGGCTCGCATCATCGGCAGAGGTCGACGAGCGTCACGTCCAGAAACAGCTCGGGCATGCCTCGGCGGAGATGACCCGCCGCTATCAGCGCCGACGCGACAGATTCCGGGTGAACCTGACCAAGGCCGCAGGTCTCTGACAGCCTGCCTCATCATGCCGGCTGACGGATCGATAGACTCTGGCAATTTCCGTTGCAATAAGAGCCCTCGGCTCGGCACTTCCGAAAAAGTGCATCAGCTGAGGTGGTCTCCATCCAACCGCTTTACTCCTTGATGGTCTCGTGTGCTGCCGAGAGCGGACAGGCCCGCTCAGACCCGCCCCACCTCCGTCGACTTCCTGACTTGGGTACATAGGAGCTTCTACGAGGAGATGCCCAACGAGTTTCGGGTGGTCGAACGCCCGGATGGAGCGCAGGAGCCTATCATTCCGGAGCGTATGCGACAGGCAGAAGACCCAGGACTCGCGGTCGGCAGCCACCTGCCCCCTCATCCTCGCAGGTTGCGGCCTTCGCGGAACGTTTAGGCAAATGGTTTCAGGTAGCGGCACGGCCTTCCAGCGGAAAGATAATTGCGATTGCGTCTGCACATAATCGGCTAACTACATCCACCCCTTCCCTGATGGCACTGGTCGCGTTGATGTTGCACACTAGGGCGCTTGCCGCGAGAATCATTGACAGAAAGCGTGTACCTGATCTGATTTCCGCTGTCCTTCGTCATGGCGCGCTAGATCGCAGGGACGCGCAGGTCGTGCTCACGACGTCAGAGCGCACGGCACGCAATACACTGAGCAAACTGAGCACCGCCAGATATCTGGCCCTCGCCGCGCTGAAAACGCCAGTGTGGTTAACGTTTCCATTGGATTACCGAGAATGACTCTTTCGGAACCTGTATGGAGATGGGGATCTGCCGGAGTGACAGCTAGCATCGCCACACTGCTTCCGACAGGGCCCGAGTACTCAGGGTTTGGCCGTGTGAGGGGAAAGTTCACAGCTGTGAACCGTGCAACCAGGGAGAAACCTCTGGACAGTTCACAACTGTGAACTCCTCAAGCCGCATCCCGTCGCATCAGCGCCATGATCATCGGCCCACAAGAGAATTCCCCGATGGCGGCTTTGGCTGACAAAGACCTCAAATACCCACCCGGTGATCGGATTTCCCCGAACCGTTCAAGCATCGCAACAACGACGACAGACGCTTCTTCGGGACCCATGTAGCGTTTGGCCTCGTCCCAAGCAGACGGTGAGATTCCCATCATGGGCCTGATAATATCAGCGACCCGGACCAAGTCGTGCCAATGTCGTACGGTCTCTTCAGCATATGATTTGAATTCCTGGCAAGATGCGAGAACAAGTCCAAGTGGAATGTTCGGCATGAGTTGGTCTTCCGGCTCTCCCGGCGAATTACCTTTATCCAAAAGACGATTTACATTTACTTCAACGTCTGTATCTCCAAGCGCCTCGCCCTCGCCCCGCGCTTTTTCTACGCGAGGTTCAAGATCATAAAGGTCTTTATTTGAATTCTGATGGTGGTGCTCAGAAATGGCATCATTGATGCTCATATTCTCTGCAACATTGCCCTCAAGAAGGTCACGTGCCTGATCTAAAGCAGCGCCCAGGGCCTCTTCGATCCGCTTGAGATCGGCCATCTCAAGCTTTCTGCGAAGGTCTCGGCCCGTGAGAACGGCAAGATCGGAGAATTGATCCCAGACGCCCAGCTCCGGGCGCAGCGAGCTACCGTACTCTGCCAGGCCCGCCAAGTCGCGCCTCATGAGGCTTACAGTGGCGCGGAGGCGCTTGTAACGTTCCTCTGCAGCCCGGACGGCCTCAGCGACCTCGCAGATCTCCTGAAAGCGCCGCACAAGGGGCGAGAGGTCGAACCCGAAAGCTATCTTCTCGCCACCATAGCGGCGCGCATAGCGCTTGCCGTTCGGGCTATCGCGTCGGACGACAAAACCGGCCTGCACGAGATTGGAGAGGTGCCGCCGCATCGTGGAGCAGGGCATGCCATTCAAGCGCTCACAAATCGCCTTGTTGGACGGATGTACGATGAACTCGCTGTCGTTGTCTCCGAGTATCGTCGCCTGGTGGAAGCTGACCAGTACCTGAAGAACTGTCAGATCACGATCGGACAAGCCGAATGCCACTCGGGCGGCAGCGAGCTCTCTCAAAATCTCCCACTTGTTGGCGCCGGTTGGGGGCAGTTCTTCCTGGGTCGCTGCCTGATGCTTCAGAATGGCAGCATCTATCGTTCGCCGAAACGGCGTTACGGGCGTGTAGTCCATTTTGTCATTCACAAAGACAAAAATCTCCGGCCCGCGAATCACTTTGGACTTGCGGAAAACGGCTCCAGACACTAGCTTGGAGGTGCTAGAAACAAGTTAGGGTCTCGTAGAGCGGTCGCTTTGCGGGGCCTTTTCTTTTGCCTGCTTGTGCCTCCTTTGTTAGTTTCTGCTCTTCCTCAGTCTTCCGAACGCTGTTGCCAGCGCTCGTGAAGTTCTTCAATCAGGTCATGCA
Organism: Pseudooceanicola batsensis HTCC2597; assembly: GCF_000152725.1. GTDB lineage: Bacteria > Pseudomonadota > Alphaproteobacteria > Rhodobacterales > Rhodobacteraceae > Pseudooceanicola > Pseudooceanicola batsensis. Next base: position 193,043 of record NZ_AAMO01000007.1, on the reverse strand, counting down.
CTTCAGCCTCGATCCAGTCGGCGAAGGCTCCGCTTGCCAGTTCGATCGATACGCCCTTGGCGGTGCGTTTCACGCTTCCGCCACGCTTGCCGCCGATCTTCAGCGGGACGCTGGAGGACGGGGCAGGGGAGGGGACCTTTGCAGGTTTGACTGCCTTCGCTACGGCCTTGGCGACCGCTTCGAACGCCTGGACAGATGGATCGTCCGCGGATACGGCATCATCCACAACTATGGAATCCACAATCTTTCCATGTGCTTCTTCCGCGATCTGGATGAGGCTCTCGCGATCGAGGGCGTTCTCGTCGATAGCGCGGCCCAGAGCCTCCCATCGGGGCCGACCAATGCCGTGGGCCGGGCCGATGGCGCGAACCAAATCAGTACCGACGATGTCCACGATGGCAATGGCCATTGAGATCGCGGACTTCGTGACGGTCAAGATTTCTGCAACCTGTGATTGCGTTCCGAAGCCGGATGCCACGAGATCCCGGGCAAAAAGCGCCTTCTCGATGTAGGACAGATCACGCCGAGCCATATTCTCGGAAATCTGCGCACGCAAAGCGCTGTCATCATCCAGATTGGCGACAAGAGCACGGATCTTGGTAACCTTGTCGGACTGGCGGATCGCCTCCAACCGCCTGCGTCCATAGACCAGCAGGTAGCGGTCGGGATCATCGGGAACCCGACGAACAAGAATCGGAACGGTCTGACCGTTCGCCTCGATCGCATCGCGCAGGTCCATCACATCAGCCGGGTCGAGCCGGTCGGCCATGCGATCATCCACGATGTTCGCCGGGTCCAGCTCCCAGACGTGATGACCATCGACAGCGTCGCGCGCTGACCGTAGGGCGCGGTTCGAACTCATCATTGGCGTCACGGCACTGGACTGCGGGGCAGGGGAGGGTGTCCCGGCCGACGCGAGACTGTCAAGCATGGACATCCGTTTCTTCTTGCTGCTGCTCATGGGCGCCCCCAAGTCTTCTGGATCAGGTCGGCGATCTCGTCATTCAGCGTGTTCAGGCTCTCAAGCGCGCGGTCATAGGTGGAACGGGTGAACGCGCTGCGTTCCACTTCGTAGAGCGTCTGCTTGGTCAGGCCTGCATCGGAGATCGCCGTGGATTTCAACATGGGCGAATTCAGCACTGCTTCCCCGTACATCGTTCGCAAGAAAGCCACGATCCGGTTCTGCGGAGCGTCCTGCGGCTCGTAGCGAGTCAACACGTAGCGCATCCAGTCATGAGACATGTCGGCGCCGCTTTCGGCAATCACGTCCATAAGGTCGGCGGTCATACGTAGAAACTGCGACATAGACATCACGTCGAGCATTTCCGGGTGAATCGTCACCAATACGCCGGTAGCCGCAGAAAGTGCTGACATCGTCAGGAACCCCAACTGCGGTGGGCAGTCGATGACGACCAAGTCGTAGTCCTGATCCACTTGAGCGAGGGCTTCTTTCACGCGGAAAAAGAAAAGTCCGGCATTGCCCTGCGCCAAGGCACGGGGGGTATCGTGCTCGAACTCCATTAGTTCGAGGTTGCCAGGGATGAGGTCGAGATTGGGGATATAGGTCTTGCGGATGACCTGCCGGATCGGCTCAGGGTCTTCATAGCGGATCGCATCGTAGAGCGTCCCGCCATCTTCGAGGTCCAATTCCGGCTGAACGCCGTGCAGCGCTGTGAAGGAGGCTTGTGGGTCCAGGTCGATGCCCAGCACGCGATATCCGCGCAGGGCAAGCCGTTGGGCGAGATGGGCCGAGGTTGTCGTTTTCCCGGAGCCTCCCTTGAAGTTCATCACGCCGATGACCTGAAGGTGATCGCCCTCCCGCCGTCCGGGAACGTAATCACCCGGCTTGCGGGCGGTTTTTTCAAGGAGCACGCGCAGCGCCTGAATGTCCTGCGCTGAGTAGAGACGACGGTTGCCAGCGGTCAGCTCGGGAGACGGCCCCTTGCCATCGAGGTTGAGCTTGCGGAGATAGGAATCATTGACGCCGAGCAGTGCAGCAGCCTCACCAGAGGTGAATTTTCGCATGGCCTTCTCGGCATCGGGTGGAAACAGGCTCTCACGTTGCGAATGCAACTGGTTGGCCAGCCTTTCCGAATGCTGGCGGATCACCGCGTTGAGATCCTCATGCACGAAGGTCCTGTTCATCTGCCCTCTCGTTTCCGAGACACTGCGCCTTTGGCGTGTTCACGGAAATTGACGTTTTTTGCCTCGTTTCCGTGACTATTGGCGCAAGAGTCGGATTCGCGCAAGGATTTTCCACATCTAGTGGGCGAGCCCCGCTGAAACACAAGCCCACTTGGCCCCTCACGGAGTGGTCGCCGCGAACTCCAAGATGAGCCGCCGATGCAGATGGCCGTCCTTGTTCCACATTCCGGGCTGGTCAATTTGTCTGCCGCAGGCGGATGGACGTAGCGCATTGGGCGCGTTGCCCTTGCATGTTGATCGCTTTGGATATACATTTCTCCGATGTTTATCCGCCTCCTGGGAGGAGAAGATGCAAGTTGCCAAATGGGGAAATTCTCTCGCGGTCCGGCTGCCCGCCGATCTTGTGCGGGAACTGGGCCTGAAGGAGGGCGACCAGATCGACCTGATCAAGGACGATGGGACCGTGCTTGTCCGGCGCCAGCCTCGCGCCGATGAAGTCCTGCAAGAACTGCGGCGGTTTCGGGGCAAACTGCCCAAGGCCGCGCGCCTGAGCCGCGATGCTGTGCATGAGCGCTGAGTTCGCAGACACGAATGTCATTCTCTACTTGCTTGACGACGGTCCGAAGGCGGATCGGGCCGAGGAAATCCTGGGGCAGGGGCCCCGGATCAGTGTTCAGGTCCTGAACGAAGCGCTGGTCAATTGTCGGAGGAAGGCAGGGCTCAACTGGGTGGACACCGGAGCTTTTCTCGCCGGCATCCAGTCCTTGTGCACGGTCGAGGACTTGACGGTCCAAACCCATCAGCTGGGCCGCGCCTTGGCGGAAAAGTTCCAGCTCTCGGTCTATGACGCGATGATCGTATCTGCCGCACTGATCGCGGGGTGCACGACATTGTGGAGCGAGGACATGCACGACGGACTGTTGGTGGAAGATCAGTTGCGCGTCGTCAATCCTTTCTCCTGAAACGTCGTAGCTGGGCTGTTTTCCAACAACCCAAGCCTCTCGGCCCGTTCCAGCAACATCTTCACGGAAGACGGCTGCCAGCTTGTACGTCCCCGAGGTGTGCGCTCACGCATGGATTCCAGCCGGTCGCAGATCGCCTGCAGCGTGATGTCGGGATCCGCGCCCTTGATAGCACCGACGATCGCCGGCAGGCGGTCGTCGGTGTCACGGCGTCCGGCGCGGGCCAGCACCTCAGCTGGCAGAAACCCGTCGCGCACATAGGCTTTCACGGCGCGCAGAAGACGGCTTTGGGTCCAGTGCCGGTAATGGGGCAGGGGCCCGTTGATGATCCGTAACACGTCTTCCCAAGCCATATCGGGCCGCAGGCGGCGCACATGGGGCACCCAATCTTGCGCGGTCTCGTTCAAGCGCTCCATGTAACCGTCCTGTCGTGCTAGCCGCACCTTGCGCAGCGCGGCCGGATCCTTGGCGCGAAGCCCGGGGTTGCCGCCGACACGTCCCTTTGAGCGCGCCGAGGCAAGCCCGGCCTTGGTGCGTTCGCGGATCAGTGCGCGTTCGAACTCGGCCGCGGCGCCCAGCACCTGCAGCGTGAACTTGCCCTGGGGGGAGGCCGTATCGATCGGGTCTTGCAGGGACCGGAAGAAGGCGCCCTTGGCGGCGCTGGCCGAGGCGGACTGTCCGTTCCGTGGCCAGGTCGAGCTGGACGAAAGCTATTTCGGTCCGACCCGCACGCGCGGCCATCGCGGGCGGGGTAACCCGCGCAAGGTGCCTGTGTTCGGCATTCTCGAGCGCGGCGGCCGGGTGCATTGCCAGATCGTGAAAAACTGTTCGAAAGCAACGCTCCTGGCAATAATCGAGGGGCGCGTAGAGCTGTCGGCCGAGGTCGTCACCGATGGCTTCCGCTCTTATGACGGGCTGGTCGAGGCCGGCTTCGCACGCCACCACAGGATCAACAAATACTGGGACAGGGAGCATCCCGTCTATGCTGAGAACGGGGTCCACATCAACGGCATCGAGAGCTTCTGGAGCTACGCAAAGCGCCGCCACGCCAAGTTCAACGGCTTGCGACGATCCAGCTTCCCAACCTTCCTCAAGGAAACCGAATTCCGATTCAATACACGCGATCAGGACCTCTACAAGTTCCTCCTCAGATCGTGCAGAATGAAACCTCTCAGACACTGAGCTGTGGTAGACCCGTCCTTAAATATGAGATTTTGCCTTTAATTCCGATATTTTTGCCCTTGAACCTCAGACAGGAATCACAGACTTTTGCGGTAAATATCGATGGATGGTGATGGCGAAGACTGCGTGGCCATTGGTGCTGAGACGACCTTGATATCCAGCAAGGTCGAAGCGGTGATCGAAGAGCACCTTCGCCGTTATTTCTTGCGCCGGGAGCGTTCAAGCCCGTCGCGCGTCGTGGCAGAAATCCGCAGCGCGTGCTGGCAACAGGGCGTGCATCCGTCGAGATGATCAGCAGCCGTCCGCCGCCGGTGAAGGCCGGGACAAGCGAGGCGGCATCGTTGAAATCGGCCGCCCTGACCTCGACCCCGCGCGCCTGCAATGTCGAGAGTTTCTCGGGCGCCCGGGTGATTGCCACAATGGGCGCGGCACCCTGTGCCAGCAGGGCATCGACGACCTGACTGCCAAGTTGACCGGACGCGCCGGTCACGATGAAAGGGCCTGCGATGGGGTTGGACATAATGTGTTTCTCCAGTTTGCGTGTGATTTCAACCGAACCGAAAGGCGCTTTCGACGGCGCCGAGAACGTGATCTTGCAGTGTCCTGGTGCCGATATCGGCGCCCGCCGCGCCCGCCACGACATGCAGCGGGATCAGGTGTTCTTCGCGCGGATGGGCCTCGCGGCCGCCCGGGGCCGCTGCCCATTGCGTCAGCAGGCGGTTGCGTTCATCGGGATCGGGGCAGGTCACAGCCCCGGTCAGCCAGGTGTCGAATTCACCACCCACGGTGTCGCCGCGCGGCCCGCCGCGCAGGCTCTGCATCATCACACCCATGTTGTGGTAGGTGTTGCCGCTGCCGATGATCAGCACACCTTCGTCCCGCAGCGGCGCGAGCGCCTGGCCAGCGCGATATGACGCGCGGGGTCGAGATCACTGGCAAGAGACAGCTGAACGCAGGGAATGTCGGCCTCGGGAAAGGCGATCTTGAGCGGCACGAATGTGCCGTGGTCAAAGCCGCGCGCGTCATCCTTCGCAGCCGGAAGGCCGATGGCGCGGATCAGGTCATGGACGCGCCTGGCCAGCGCCGGATCGCCGGGGGCGGGCCAGGTCAGTTCATAGGTATGCGGCGGAAATCCGCCATAGTCGAACAGAAGCGGCGGCGCGGGGTTGGTCTGTACGGTGAAGGCGGGTTCTTCCCAGTGACCCGAGATCACCAGAATTGCCTTTGGCCGCGCGGGAAGGTGCCCGGCAGATCTGCCAGAAACTGGCGGTGCCGGTCCCATTCATCCGGTGGGTTCCAGTCCATGAAGAAGCATGGGCCGCCCCCGTGGGGGATGAACACTGTTGGCATGCGAGTCATATCCGATTGGCCTCTCCGACCTGATCGAAATGCTGAAATTTGAGGTTCAAGACTGCGCGGTCGGAGCGCCCGTCAGGCCTGCTGTCCGCTCCTCACATTGCCATGCGGCGATTTGACCGCGCGGACGCGGTTTTGTGTCAGGAAGGAAACCGCCAGCGCGACCAGAGCCAGAAGAGCGGGCGGCCAGCCAGGATCGCCCGCGTTCAAATGCGCGGATATCGCTAGAAGAAGGTGCCAGAACATCGCGGCATAAGCGAAGTCAGTCAGAAAAGCCGAAGGACGCCAGAGTATCACGATCGCGCCTATGATCTTCACGCCGGCAAGCGGCCAGATCAGGTATGTTGGGTAGTGGAGCACGGTCTCGTACATCCCCGTCACCATCTCATTTGCCGAAATGTAGAAGATCGCCCCTCCCAGATAGACAAGGGCAACGAACCCGGTTGCAATCCAATAAATGATACGTACCGCCTTGTCGCTCATGTCATCTTCTCCTGGCCTGCAATGAATGTTGTCGGTTTTGTATTGAATAGTTGAGTTATAGCGTAAACTAAAGTAGGCACGGAAAAGTAACTGTATGGAAAGGGAGCACCCGGCAATGGTCAGAACGCCGCCACAATGCCCGATGGACTCGATTTTGCGTCTGCTCATGGGGCCGTGGACGACCTATATCATCTGGGTCCTCAGCGATCAGGGGCCGCAGAGGTTCGGGGCGCTGAAGCGCGCCGTACCGGGAATATCGACCCGAATGCTGACAGAACGCCTGCGAATGCTGCAAGGTGCCGGGGTCATCTGGCGCGAGCAGGCCGAGACGATCCCGCCCGCAGTGACCTATGGCCTGACGCCGCGAGGTGACGACCTGCGGAACGTTCTGGACGCACTGGGAGATATCGCGGAAAGATGGAAGGCTGACGGGGTCTTTGATGACGATGACGTGGGCGCGGCCTGACTGCGCCAGCGCAAAGAATTTCCGGGTGAGAGCTTTCAGCGAGGTCGGGGCGCCTCGGTTGTGTGTATGAGTTACACAGCGAAAGCTCGGTTCTTGCGGAATACAGGTGATGGGACCGCCGGATGCCATTTAGCGCGGGCAGATACGTCGAGCTATGCGTTCGATATCACGTTCAGGAATCAGGTGATCGACATGAGGGAAAACAAAGCGGTCGATGTGCTGAGAGGCGCCAAAGACGTCTTCTTGAAGTTCGGCTATGATGGCGCCAGCGTCGATGCGATTGCCGAAGAGGCCAGAGTGTCGAAGGCAACGCTCTATGTGCATTCCCCAAGCAAGGCCAAACTCTTCTTAAGCGTGATAGAGGCTGAATGTGACAGGCTTTCAGAGGAAATCTGCCAACCGCTCTCAAGCCGGGACGATGCACGAGCCGTCCTGGAAGAACTCTCTCGGCGGATGATCGGGCTAGTCATGGATGATGACTACATTCGCCTCCTGCGTATTTGCCTCGGCGCGGCCTCGGTTCTGCCGGAGGCAGGCGAAATATACATGGACGCTGGCCCAAGACGCGCCACCAGGATCGTCGCACAAATACTCGAACGCTTGCACAAGGCCAAATCGCTGAACGTGCAGGACGTTCAAAGCGCCGCCAGTCAGTTTATTCATCTGGCCATCTCCGGCGTTGTCATTCCGCGCTTGCTGGCCGTCGACGAGCCCGTCGATGCATCCGAGCACTCGAAGAGGGCGGTTGACGCGTTTCTGAGGGTCTATGCCGGACGAAATGACTTGTAGAGCGGGGGCGCTCAGCCGTTTGCCTTCTCATGGTTCTGCGGGCGTCAGGGTGAGCCGATCCAGGTTGGATTTAATCGAAAGCTTGACCTTGATGGAATTCCAGATTACCCGAGAGCCGACCTGAACCGACCGGACGGTACAGTTTGGAGTGAGCACATGCCTCTTGCAAAATCCAGGAATTCGTCCCGCAGGATACTTTCTGCGGCGCGTGCGGTAGCCGCGCGTGAGGGAGCGGGCAGGATCACGATCGACGCGGTCGCAAAAGAGTCGGGCCTCAGCAAGGGCGGCTTGCTTTATAATTTCCCGACGAAGAAGGCCCTGCTTTCCGGGCTGTTGGATCAGATGTTGGCCGAACATCGGGAACTGCTGGGGAGTGTGCCGGAGCGGCACCCGTCACGCACTTTACGTGGTCACCTGGAAACGGTTCTGCGGTCAAAAGACGAAGACGATGACCTGTCGATGGCGGTTCTCGCGGCCAGCGCATTGGACCCGACGTTGCTGGATCCGCTGCGAGTTGAACTGGCCGGTGACATTGAGTGTATCGTGTCCGAGACGCAGGACGCTCCGGGTGCTATGGTCGCTGTCCTGGCAATCCAGGGACTGCGGTTCCAGAAACTCCTGAATCTTCCCGACGGCGGCGCAGTTCTCAGAGAACGCGCCATCGAACGCTTGAGAACCATGATCGATGAACTCGAATAGAAAGCGAAGTTGGAAACGGGTCGCTTCCGTGCTTGCGGCCGCAGTCGCGGTGGCTCTGGCCATTCCGTTCCTTCCGGCGCCTCTGAGCGATGTGTTGGCCCAAGCGAGGAAAGATACCAAAGAAACGGCCGAAGCGGCGGTCGCGCCCGAACTCGACCAACCGGTCGTGGTAGAGGTAACCCGAGCACTCACCCGGGCTGTCAATCGGTCCCGCACTGTTGCCGGCCGCGTCGAGCCCGCACGCACGGTGGATATTGCGTTTCAGGTGCCGGGACAGATTATTCAACTCCATGTCGAACCGGGCGACAGGATACGCGAGGGCGAGGTGATCGCCAAGCTCGATCAGGTCGATTTCGAACTCGCGGTCGCTCGGACTCAGGCGTCCTTCGAGCTTGCGGAGTCCGAATTCGAACGCGCGTCGAGTCTCGCCGAACGGGGAGTCGCGGCCGACGCCCGTCTCGACACTGCACGCGCTCAATTGGCACAGGCAGACGTTGCGCTTCGCGAGGCCGAGCGGCGCTTCGAACAAACCGAGCTCGTCGCGCCCTTCTATGCGATCGTCGCGCGCACCTTCATCGAAGAGTATGTCAACGTTACCTCGGCTGCGCCGGTCGTGCGGCTGCAGGATATCAGCGAGATGCGGATCGTGAGCTCGCTGCCCGAGGAACTGGCCGCCATCGCGCGGGCGTCCCCCGACGCCTTCGACGTTGTTGCGACCTTCCCGGCGGTGCCGGGCTACACGGCGCCGCTGGTGCTGCGGTCCTTCGCCACGGATGTGGATCGCATGGCGCAGACCTACGACGTGGAATTCGCAATCACTGGCAAGATCGACCCACGCCTGCTTCCGGGAATGACAGCGGATGTGCGCATCTCGATCGCGGCGGAGGAAGATCGCCCGCACTCCGTCATCGTTCCGGTATCGGCGGTGGACACGACGAGCCGGACCGAGCCGTCTATTTGGATCTATGACCCGTCCTCGGGCCAGGTCACCCGAAGAACTGTTAGCCTGGGCCTTCCGGTGAATGACGAGATTGCCATTCCGGAAGGCCTGGACGGCGACGAACTGGTCGTCTCCGGCGGCTGGTGGCGGCTTAGCGACAACCAGAAAGTGACGGCCAAAGGGCTCTAACCCTTGTTCCCGGGATAGGCAGAAGCAGATCAATGGCAATCAGTATTTCACGCGCAAGCATCCGGCGGCCGGTGGCGGTCTGGCTCGCCATCATCTTCTGCCTCGTTGGCGGCTATTGGGGCCTCAATACGGTCGGCCGCCTCGAAGACCCCAGCTTCACCCTCAAGACGGCGCTTGTCTTCGTGGCCTATCCCGGCGCGACGGCTGTGGAGGTCGAAGAGGAGGTCGCCGACGTCGTCGAAAACGCGTTGCAGCAGATGAAGCAACTCGACCGGGTGGAATCGAAGTCCATGCCGGGCATGGCCCAGATCACTGTCGAGATCGAGATGACCTATGGGCCGGACGAAATTCCGCAGGTCTGGGACGAGATGCGCCGCCGCATACGCGACGTGGAGGGGGATCTTCCGGCAGGTGCGCGCCCGCCGATCATCAACGACGATTTCGGCGACGTCTATGGCATGTTCTATGCGGTGACGACGGAAGGTTTGAGCCCGAAGGAACAGCGCGACCTGGCCAAGACCCTGCGGCTCGGGTTGGTCACTGTCGATGGCGTCGCGAAAGTCGAGGTTCAGGGCCTTGCCGAAGAGGTGATCAACATCTCGATCCCGTCCGCACGGCTCACCAAACTGGGTCTTCCGCCGAACCAAATCCTGGGTATTCTGGCGGACGAGAACCAGGTGTTCTTGAACGGCGAGATCACCGAGGGCCCCGCCCGGATCAACCTATCGGTTCCGCCAGGCTATGTAAGTCCCGAAGGTATAGAGGCGCTGCGGCTGGGCACGGCCGGAAACGTCGGCCAGGTCGCGGTCCAAGACATCGCCCGCGTGACCCGCGAGGCGGCCGAACAGCCCAGCCAGATCATCCGGCAAAACGGCGCCCCAGCCTTCACCCTCGGCGTTTCGGCGTTGGCGGACCGAAACGTGGTCGAGGTCGGCAAGGCGGTGTCGGCACGGCTGGAGCGCCTTGAGGCGGAGCTTCCGGAAGGCGCAGAGATCATTCCGATCTACGAACAGCACGTCGTCGTGGATGAAGCGGTTTCAAGCTTTCTCGTCAGCCTCGGACAATCGGTCACCATCGTCATCGGGGCGCTGATGCTGACCATGGGCTGGCGCGCAGGGCTCGTGGTTGGCGCGACCCTCGGCCTGACCGTATTCTCGACACTGTTCTTCATGTCGGTCTTCGGGATCGCTATGGAACGGATCAGCCTCGGTGCACTGATTATCGCGATGGGGATGCTCGTTGACAACGCCATCGTGATTGCCGAGGGCATGGTGATCGGCATGGCGCGCGGCAAATCTGCCGAGGACGCCGCGGCAGAAACGGAAAGCGCTACGTCGATCCCGCTGCTTGGTGCGACCGTGATCGGGATCATGGCCTTTTCCGGAATCGGCCTGTCGCCGGATGCGACGGGCGAGTTTCTGTTCTCGCTCTTTGCGGTGATTGCGATCTCGCTGCTGATGAGTTGGGCGCTTGCCGTTACGGTTACGCCCTACCTCGGCAAGCTGCTGCTCCGAGCGCCGAAGGACACGTCGGCCGATCCTTACAAGGGCGCATTCTACGGGCTCTACCGCGCGTTTCTGTGGCTGGCGCTGCGAACCCGTGTGCTTGTCGTCCTGACGATTGTGGGGGTGACCGTCTGGTCCGTCATGGCCTTCGGGCAGGTCAAGCAGGCCTTCTTTCCCGCTTCGAACACACCGATTTTCTATGTCGAGTTCCAAATGCCGCAGGGAACCGACATCAACGTCACCGACGGTGAGATGCGGCGGCTCGAGCGGATTCTCATGGATGAGGATGCCGTAACCGGGCTAACCGCTCTCGTCGGGCGCGGGGCGAGCCGTTTCATGCTGACATACAGTCCAGAACAGGCGGATCCCAGCTATGGGCAGCTTATCGTCCGGGTTGCCGACGCCGAGGCGATCCCGTCAATCGCGGGGCGGCTCAACCGGGATCTGCCAGCCGAATTCCCACACGCGCTGGTCCGCGTCGAAGAGCTCGTATTCGGTCCGCCCGCCGGCGCCGATGTGGCTGTCCGTTTTGCGGGACCCGATCCGGCCATTTTGCGCCAACTCGCGGATGATGTGATGAAGATTTACGAGGAAGCAGGTACAATCACCAATCCGCGCACCGATTGGCGGCAGCGAGAGATCCTGATTGAACCCATTGTCGACGAGTCACGCATGCGCATTGCCGGCGCGACACGCAGCGCGATCGCGGATACCGTCCGCTATGGAACGTCCGGTCTGCGTGTTGGCGAGCTGCGCGAAGATGACACGATCATCCCGATCCATCTCCGTCTTCCCGAGCGTGACCGTGACGGTGTTGACCGTCTTCTTGATTTGTCGGTTTGGTCCGATGGGGCCGGGTCATACGTTCCGATGTCCAACCTTGTCGAGCGGTTCGAGCCACGCCTCGTCGAGGCGCTCATCCACCGGCGCAACCGGGAACGGACGATCACCGCCCTGGGCGGAGCGCGCAGCGACCTGACTGCGGATGAGGCCTTCCGAAGTGTCCGGCCCGGGATCGAGGCGATCTGGCTTCCTGAAGGCTATACCATGGAATGGGGCGGCGAGTTTGAAAGCGCGGGGGATGCGCAGGCAAGCCTGGGCAAGCAGCTCCCCCTAGGCTTTCTGGTCATGCTGACGATTTCGATCCTGATGTTCAACAAGGTCCGCCAGCCACTCATCCTGTGGCTGGTCGTGCCGATGTCCGTCACCGGCATGGTGCTGGGGCTGCTGTTCACCGGATTGCCCTTTACTTTCACGGCGTTGCTTGGCTTCCTGTCACTTTCGGGCATGTTGATGAAAAACGCCATCGTTCTGGTCGAAGAGATCGATTTGCAGCGCGCTGAGGGTGTGCCGGATTACAAGGCCGTGGTGGACGGATCGGTCAGCCGTCTGCGCCCGGTCGTGCTTGCGGCCGGAACGACGATCTTCGGGATGGTCCCTCTTTTGCCGGACGCGTTCTTTGCGTCGATGGCAGTGACGATAATGGGTGGTCTGGCATTTGCATCGGTGCTGACGCTTGTTGCGGTACCGGTGCTCTATGCGCTCTTCTTCCGGATCCGTCCGCCGAAGCGGGAAAAGGGGCCGACCGGGCCGCGAGGCGAATTGGCGTCTGCTTGACCAGAGCAGCATTCGAGATCTCATGATCACGTGGCTTGAGTTTTTACTTTTTTCAAGTTAAGAATCTAGGCTCCAGACTCATTGACTTTCAGAGCCAGAAGATGACGGTTGCGGCTAGGGCAATGGCTGAGAGGAAGACCTTCGGGCATCGGTCGTAGCGGGTTGCGACGCGGCGCCAGTCCTTGAGCCTGCCGAACATGATCTCGATGCGGTTGCGCCGCTTGTAGCGACGGCGATCATATCGAACCGTGGTCTTTCGACCTTTCCGGCCCGGGATGCAAACCTTCAATCCCTTGTCTTTCAGCCCTTCTCTGAACCAGTCTGCATCATAGCCACGGTCGCCAAGGAGCCATTGTGCTTTTGGCAGGCTGTTCAGCAGGGCCCTTGCGCCGGTGTAGTCGCTGACCTGGCCCGCGGTCATGAACAGCCGCAACGGCCGCCCCTCGGCATCGGCGATGGCGTGCAGCTTGGTGTTCATGCCACCCTTGGTCCGTCCGATCAGGCGACCGCGCCCCCCTTTTTCACCCGCAGGCTCGACGCCGTGCGGTGGGCTTTGAGATAGGTGGCGTCGATCATGATCGTCGTCGTTTCGGATGTCTCCGCCGCGAGCCCCTCGAACATTCGAGCAAACACACCCATCTCGCTCCACCGCTTCCAGCGATTGTAGAGCGTCTTGTGCGGACCATAGGCTGCCGGCGCGTCGCACCACCGCAAGCCATTGCGGTTGATGAAGATAATGCCACTCAGGACGCGCCGATCATCGACGCGCGGCCTGCCGTGGCTCTTCGGGAAGAAAGGTCTCAGGCGCTCCAACTGCTCTTCGGTAAGCCAGAAAAGGTTACTCATGTTCAACGTCTCCTTACGGAGGCTGAATCATGACAACTGCCCGAAATCAATGGGTCCTGAGCCTAACACACGTTAGATTCTTTGGCTTGGATAGCAGATGACAACCCCACTTCATCACTTGAAGATCATCGAGCTCGGTCACGTTATCGCCGGGCCTCTGTCGGCGGCTCTGCTCTCTGATTTCGGGGCGGATGTCATCAAGATCGAAGCGCCCAACCGCACGGACATGATGCGAGAACTCGGACCCAAGGCCGATGACGGGACAGGGGTCTGGTGGAAGACACTGGGCCGCAACAAGAAAACCCTGAGTCTGAACTGGAAGTCCGGGAAAGGGCGGGACATTCTGCGCAAGCTGGTGGAAGGCGCTGACTTGCTGGTCGAAAACTTCCGGCCGGGCGTGCTTGAGCGGGCGGGGGTCGGGCCGGACGCCCTGCATGAGTGGAACCCGGATCTGATCATCCTTCGGGTCTCGGGTTACGGTCAGGACGGTCCGATGCGGGACGTGCCCGCTTTTGGGCGCGCGGCAGAGGCGATGAGCGGTCTGGCCCATCTGACCGGCTATCCCGACGGGCCGCCGATGCACCCCGGATTTCCGGCGGCCGACAGTACGACAGGGCTGATGGGTGCCTTGGGGATCATGATCGCGGTTTTTGCCCGCGAGAAGGGGATTGCGCGCGGTCAGGTCGTCGATCTTGCGGTGTTCGAGACGCTGCTGCGGCTGATGGAGTATCCCGTGCCCGCATTGACGGGCGCGAATCTGTCGCCGCAGCGCAACGGGCTGCGCCAGCCGATGGATTTTGCGCCGGGGGGCATGTTTCGCACCGCTGACGGGGTCTGGCTGACCGTTTCGGCAGGCGGCGCGGAAACGGCGCAACGCCTGTTGCGGGCGGTGGGCGGCGATGCGTTGGCCGATGACCCGCGATTCGCGACCCTTGCCGAGATGTCGCAGCATATGACAGTGGTTTTCGACGCCATGAACGATTTCGTCGCGCAACGCACACTCGCCGAGGTCGAGGCCGAGTTCGCCCGCCATGACGCGGTTGCCTCGCGTGTTCTGAGCGTCGAAGAGATCGCGACGAATGAGCAGATACGCCATCGCGGCGACATCGTGTCGGTCGAAGGCGAGCAAACGCAGGTGATCGGGCCGGTCCCGCATCTCAGCGTCACGCCTGGCGCGTTTCGCTGGCTGGGGCGACCGCCGGGTGCGGACAGCCGAAGCATTCTGCGCGATCTCGGATATGACGATGACCGGATCACGGCCCTATGCGAGGCGGGGTTTGTTGGTCTGGATGGGAGCGAGGCGAATTGACATTGCGAATGACCGATGAACAACAGGAAATCCGCGACCATATCCTGCGCATATGTGCGCAATTCGATGACGACTACTGGCTGGAGCGCGATCGCAAGGGCGGTTTTCCGCATGATCTGCACCGGGCGATGGCCGATGGCGGCTGGCTTGGTATCGCCATGTCCCAAGAGGTCGGCGGTGCTGGTCTGGGGATCACCGAAGCGACCATCATGATGCAGGCGATTGCCGAATCGGGGGCTGGTGCCAGCGGGGCTTCGGCCATCCACATGAACATATTCGGCCTAAATCCTGTGGTGAAGTTCGGGACCGATGAACAGCGCGCGCGGATGCTGACCCCCCTGATCGCCGGTGATGAAAAGGCCTGTTTCGCCGTGACCGAGCCAACAACCGGGCTGGACACCACCAAGTTGAAGACGATGGCGGTGCAGCAGGGGGACAGGTATGTCGTGCATGGGCAGAAGGTCTGGATTTCAACAGCGCAGGTGGCGGACAAGATGCTGCTTCTGGCGAGAACAACACGTCTTGAGGATGTGTCCAGCCCGACCGATGGTCTGAGCCTGTTCTATACCGATCTCAACCGCGATTTCGTTGATGTGCGAGAGATCGAGAAGATGGGGCGCAAGGCGGTCGATTCGAACGAGGTCTTCATCGACGGGCTGCCGATACCTGCTGAAGACCTGATCGGAGAAGAGGGCAAGGGCTTTCGGCAGATTCTGCACGGGCTGAACCCGGAGCGCATCCTTGTGGCCGGCGAGTGCATCGGCATCGCCCGAAACGCTCTGGCGCGCGCGGTGCAATATGCCAGGGAACGGGTGGTTTTCGACCGGCCAATCGGCCAGAATCAGGGCGTTCAGCATCCGCTGGCCAAGGCGTGGGCGCAGGTGGAGGCCGCGAACCTCATGGTGATGCACGCCGCCGCCCTTTACGACGCCGGAGAGCCCTGCGGCGTCGAGGCGAACGCGGCCAAGTTATTGGCGGCAGACGCCGCGGTCGAGGCGACCGAAGTCGCGCAGATGACGTTTGGCGGATTCGGATACGCCAAGGAATATCATGTGGAGCGGCTGGTGCGCGAGGCGCTGCTGTTCCGAATCGTACCGGTGACGCCACAGATGCTTTTGTCGTTCATAGCAGAAAAAGCTCTTGGGCTTCCAAAGTCTTACTGAACGGAGGGGACGGGCGGGAACACCTGCGAAATGTTTTCTTGATATTTTTTCTAACACGCGTTAGATTTGCATCAACTGCCCTGAATGGGGAATGGGAGGAGGCGTCATGAGTGAGACGCAGTTCGGGTCTTCGAAAGAAGACCTCGCAACACGCTCGACTGTATATGCTGGCGACCTGTTCGCAGGCAAAACCGTCGTTGTCACCGGCGCAGGTGGCGGTTTGGGGCTGGCAATTGCGGCCCTGTTCGCCAAACTGGGTGCCAACTTGGCGATCAATGGACGCAACGAGGAAAAGCTGGCTTCGGCCAAGGCGTTCCTCGAAAGCTTGGGCGCGAAGGTCTTCGCGATGCCCATGACCATCCGCGACCCCGAACAGGTTGGGGAGTTTATCGCCGGGACAAATCAGGAATTCGGCTCGATCGACGTGCTGGTGAACAATGCCGGGGGGCAGTTCCCCCAGGCGGCGCTGGACTTCAGCCCGAACGGCTGGAACGCGGTCATTGACACCAACCTCAACGGCACCTGGTGGATGATGCAAGCCATGGCGCGCTACTGGGTCGAGAACAAGCAGCCGGGCTCCATCGTGAACATCGTGGCCGATATCTGGCGCGGCATGCCCGGGATCGCGCATACCTGTGCGGCCCGCGCAGGGGTGATTTACCTGTCCAAGTCGGTGGCGGTGGAATGGGCACCGCATGATATCCGCGTGAACTGCGTGGCGCCGGGGTGCTGCGAAAGCAACGGTTTCGGGAACTACCCAGCCGAGGGCTCTGCGACCTTTCAGGACTCCAATCCGATGCGGCATGCCGGAGATGAATGGGATGTCGCCGAAGGCGTTGTCTATATGGCGGCCAACTCAGGAAAATTTGTAACCGGCGAAGTTCTTAACATCGACGGCGGGCAACAATTGTGGGGGGATCCATGGCCAACGGGGCGACCGGACTACTTCCGGATTTCCTGATGAAAGCCATGAACCTAAGTGGGGACAATGGGACTTAAATGACGACGAAGAGCAAAACAGCAATTGGTGCCGGTGACGGGACGATACTGGAATGCAGAGGGATCGAACGCCGGTTTGGCGGCATTGTCGCTGTCACCGGTGTAGATCTTACTATTCGCCAGGGCGAAATTTTCGGTCTTGTCGGCCCGAATGGCAGTGGCAAGACAACACTTACCAACGCAATCACCGGGTTTTACCCGCCAAATGTTGGCACTGTCCGGCTGGGGGGGGAGGACATCACGGGCACGGCGCCTCATAAGGTTGCCAAACTCGGGGTTGCCCGGACGTTCCAGAACCTTGCCCTGTTCAACGGGATGAGCGTGCTGGACAACATTCTGCTCGGGCGGCACATCCACATGAAGCCGGGCGTCTTGCGCACCGCGCTTTATTGGTGGGCCGCACAGCGCGAAGAGATCGAGAACCGCAAGATCGTCGAAGAGGTGATCGAGTTTCTACAACTCGAGAGCATCCGGCATGAGTTGGTCGATGGTCTTCCGATCGGGTTGAAAAAACGGGTCGAGCTGGCGCGGGCATTGGTGGCAGAACCGGAAATGCTGATTCTGGATGAGCCGATGGCAGGCATGAACCAGGAAGAGAAGGGGTATATGTCCCGCTTCATTCTGGATGCCCGTGCCGAACGGGGCGTCAGCGTCCTGTTGATCGAGCACCATATGGATGTCATTACCGGCATTTGTGACCGGATGCTGGCCCTGAACTATGGCGAAATGATCGCCAGCGGCATTCCGAAAGAAGTCGTAAAGGACCCGCGGGTCGTCGAGGCATATATCGGAGGGTCGCATGACTGATTTTACGAAGAACCAGTCTTCGGACGGCGATACGATCGGTGCCTTGCTGGCGCATAACGCGTCGCGCCACGGAAGCGAAATCGCGCTTCGTGAAAAGGAACGCGGGATCTGGAAGGAAACCACCTGGGCGGAATATGCCGAAGAGGTGCTTGCCTGTGCCGCCGGGCTGGAGAAGATCGGCGTCGGCCCAGGCAAAGCCGTGCTTATTCTGGGCGACAACCGGGCACGTCTGTATGGTGGGATGCTGGCCGTCGCATTGCTGGGGGCCTATGCAATGCCTGCCTATGCGGGCGCGACGCTTGCGGAACTCCAGCACTTTCTCGGCGAAGTCGAGATTGTCGCGGCCATTGCCGAGGATCAGGAACAGGTCGACAAGATCCTTGAACTGAAGGACGCCGGCGCAACGGGCATCGACCACATCATCTATGATGAAACGCGCGGTCTTGGGTTCTATGAGGTCGAAGGCCTGATGTCCTGGGATCACCTGATCGAGGTTGGTCTGCACGACCTGAACGAGGCACCGGGGTTGCGTGACGCGCTTTTGCAGCGGGCAAAGCCCGGCGATCCGGCGATTTTCATGCATTCGTCCGGCACCACGGGCGCGCCCAAAGGGATCGTTCTAAGCCAAAAAAACGTGCTTGCCGCGGCCCGCAACGGCCATGCGGCGGGGGCCTTTGACAAAAACGAGGATGTGCTTGCCTATCTGCCCATGGCCTGGGTGGGGGATTACGCCATTACCGTCGCGGCGGCGTTGCTGCTGAGGTTCACCGTGAATGTGCCTGAACGCCAGGAAACGGTGATCCGCGACATGCGTGAAATCGCACCCACCTTCTATCTGGCGGCGCCAAGAAGCTGGGATCAAATGCTGACGACAATCCAGGTCGGTATCGAAAATTCGACCCCTCTCAAGAAATGGCTGTACCATTTCTTCATGAACCGGGCCGTTGCGGCCGAGACGGCCAAGCTGAATGGCAAGAGCGGCGGCGCGCTGGAACCTTTGGGGCGTCTGCTGGGCGAGGCGATCGTGTTCGGTCCGATCAAAGACCAGTTTGGCATGAGCCGTCTGAAGAACGCCTTCACCGGCGGCGAAGCGATCGGTGAAGACACGTTTGTGTTCTACCGCGCCCTGGGGATCAAGCTGCGCCAGCTCTACGGTCAGACCGAAAACAGCGCGATCAATGCGATCCAGGCACCGGGCGAGGTGCGGCTGCATACCGTTGGCAAACCCGCGCCGGGTGTCGAGCTGAGCATCGCCGAGGACGGCGAGATCCTGGTGCGTTCGGACAGCGTGTTTGAAGGCTACTTCAACAAGCCCGAAGCGACCGCCGAAGCCCTTGCGGACGGCTGGCTGCATACGGGCGATGCCGGGTATCTGGAGGATGACGGACACCTGGTTGTTCTGGGCCGTGTCTCCGAGGTCATGCATACGGCTGGCGGTGAACGTTATGTGCCAAACTACATCGAGAACCGGCTGAAATTCAGCCCGTATATCAAGGACGCGGCGGTGATCGGCGCGGGCCTTGATGAATTGACGGCGATGGTCTGTGTGGATTTCGAGGCTGTGGGGCACTGGGCCGAGGTGAATGGCGTGCCTTATGTGTCTTATGCCGATCTGTCGCAGCGCGAAGAGGTCGCGGCATTGCTGGGCGAGGCGTTTGAGCGGGTCAACAAGGCCGTCACCAAACCATTGCGCCTGAAGCGCTTTGTCAGTCTGCCGAAAGAGTTCGACCCCGACGATGGCGAGATCACGCGAACCCGAAAACTGCGGCGCAAGGTCGTTCAGGAACGCTACGCTGACGTGATCGCGGCACTCTACGACGGTTCAAAAGAGGTCCATGTAAGCGCGCAGGTGACTTACGAGACCGGGGAAGTAGGGAAGGTTGAAAGAATCCTTCCCGTCAGGGAGGTATAAATGGACTGGATATTTCTAGCCGAGCTTGCGATCAACGGGGCCCTGACGGGCCTGTTGTATTCGCTGTTCGCCATTGGACTTGTGCTGATCTACAAGGCGTCCTCGGTGCCCAATCTGGCGCAGGGCGGGCTGACGATGGTGGGGGCCTACGTGGTTCTTGCCCTGTCGTACGATGCGGGTCTGCCTTTGTGGCTGGCCATTCCGCTGGCTGCGGTCATCATGTTCGGCCTGGGTTTTGGCATCGAGCGGGTGGCGCTGCGGCGTCTTGCCGGACGCCCGGTCGTCATGATCCTGATGCTGACACTTGGCCTCGATATTTTCCTGCGGGGCACAACGCTTGCAATCTGGGGCGGGACGTCGCGTTCGATGGAACTGGGCGTCAGCTATGAGCCGCTGTTCCTGGGCGACATCTTCGTTAGCCGCATCCATCTTGTCGGTGCAGGCGTCGCGCTGGCTCTGTTCGTCGCGTTCATGCTGTTCTTCCGGACCCGCACCGGGATCAAGCTGCGGGCGATCGCGGATGATTACATGGCGTCGTGGTCGGTTGGTGTCTCGGTCGAGCGCGGTGTCGGGCTATCCTGGGCGCTGGCGTCTGTGGTGGCCGTGGCGGCAGGTGTGATCTGGGGCGAAATCCAGGGTGTCGATCAGGCGCTGTCGCTGTTGCTGCTCAAGGGGCTGACGGTGGCCGTTCTTGGCGGTCTCGATTCCATCCTTGGCGCCGTGGTCGCGGGCATCATTCTGGGCGTGGTCGAAAACGTCGGCGCCGATTTCCTCGATCCGCTGGTCGGAGGCGGGAGCCGCGAGCTTATCGTCGCCGCCGTGCTCATTCTTACGGTGATGATCCGTCCGCACGGTCTGTTCGGCCGTCACGACATCGAAAGGGTGTAAGGGATGTTTTATAGACTTTCCGGTGTCCACCACGCGAACTATGTCTCGGACAGCCGTATCTTCAAGGTCCCTGCCGACCGGAACCTGGCCGCGTTCATCCTCCTGTTGGGCCTTGCTGCGCCATTCATCATACCTTCGCTCTACCTGAACAGTTACATGCTCCCGTGGCTGATCTGGACGGCAGCCGCACTCGGGCTGAACCTGGTGACAGGTTGGGCTGGGCAGCTGCACCTGGGCTATGCCGCGGTGATGGCGGTCGGGGCGTACTCGGCGATCCACGCCGCTCGATTTGGGGTGCCGTGGGAATTTGCCCTGATCATCGGCGGGCTGATGTCATCCGTGATTGGCAGCCTGTTCGCCTTTGCCGCATTGCGGGTCAAGGGTCTCTACCTCGCCCTCACGACTCTTGCGATGCAGTTTGTGATGGATTGGGTTCTGACCCATTCGCCAATGATCTCAGGGGGCTCGCACGCATCGCTGCAATCGCCGACACTTGCGCTGCTCGGGCAGGACATCACGTCGGATACCGGGTATTACTATGTCGCTTTTGGATGGTGTGTGTTGGTCACGATCTTCATGCTCAACCTCAAGCGCTGCGGGCTTGGACGTGCCCTGGTCGCCGTGCGGGAAAAGGATTTTGCCGCCGCGATCCTGGGTGTGAACAGCTTCTACTACAAGATCCTGGCCTTCGCGACATCGTCGTTTATCGCCGGCGTCAGCGGTGCGTTGCTTGTTGCCACCTTCTTCTTTCTTGCCGCGCCAGAGCAGTTCTCGGTTGCCGTTTCGATCCAGGTTCTTGCGATGGTGATCGTTGGCGGGCTTGGCAGCATCATCGGATCCTATTTCGGTGTTGCCCTGATCCTGCTGGTTCCCGGTCTTGTGAACGGTCTTGTCGTTTCGATAAGCGAAGGGCTGGGCATGCAAGTGAACATCGAAACGCTCGCCCATATCCCGAACGCGGTCTATGGCGCGCTGATCGTCGTTATCCTTCTGATCGAACCGCTTGGTCTGGGGAAACTCTACGGCAACATCAGGGACTACCTGATGGTCTGGCCCTTCGATCAGTTCAAGAAATGAGGGAAATGTCGATGCAAGAAAAAGCTGAGGCCCAGCCCATCCTGTCCATGAACAGTGTCGAGGTGCTGTATGACAATGTAATGCTGGCGATCAAAGGTGTTTCAGTCCAGGTGCCAACGGGCGCGATGATCGCGCTGCTGGGCTCGAACGGCGCGGGGAAAAGCACCACGCTGAAAGCGATCAGCGGTCTACTGAAGGCCGAGCGCGGACGTATCAGCCGGGGCGAAGTGATGTTCCAGGGAACGGACATCACCGAGATGCTTGCCCAGAAGCGCGTCGAGATGGGCATCTGTCACGTCATCGAAGGGCGACGGGTCTTTGAACATCTGACGCCGGACGAGAACCTGACCGCCGCCGCGCCACGCGGCATGTCCCGGTCGGCGCTGAATGCGGAAAAGGAGAAAATCTACGCCTATTTCCCACGGCTTGCAGAACGCCGTAATTCGCAAGCGGGATACTTGTCGGGTGGCGAGCAACAGATGCTCGCCATCGGCAGAGCCCTGGTGACCCAACCGAAACTGCTGATGCTGGATGAACCAAGTCTTGGCCTTGCCCCGTTCCTGGTCGAAGAGATCTTTGGCATCCTGCAAAAGATCAATCAGGAGGAGGGCATGTCTGTCCTGCTGGTGGAACAGAACGCCCTGGCCGCACTGGAGATCGTTTCCGAAGGCTATCTGATCGAAAACGGTCGCGTTGTCATGCACGGCACGGCCGAGGCGCTCAAATCCAACTCAGATATTCAGGAGTTTTATCTCGGCGGCGGGGAAGCCACCGATTTTCACAATGTCAAACACTACAGCCGCCGCAAACGCTGGCTGAGTTGAGGTTTTAACCAAGACTGTTCAGGGAGGACACGATGAAGACACTTACAAAGGCGTTAGCCGCGATATCGCTGATGACCGGCATGGCAGCCGGAACGCAGGGCCAGACCGAACCATTCAAGGTCGGCGTCTGCTACGACCTCAGCAAGGCCTATACCTTTGCCACACCACAAGTGGCCCAGGCGGCGCAGGATCTGGCGAAGCTGATCAACATGAAGGGCGGGATTGGCGGCGAGCCGGTCGAAGTCATCGTGCGCGATCATGGGAACGAGCCGCAGCGCGGGATCGAGTGCTACTCCAAGCTCAGCCGCGAGGGCGTCTTTGTCTTTGACACGCTGTCCACGCCTGTATCCCTGGCAGTCCTGCCGCGGGCTATGGAAGATGAGAACATTCTGATGCAGTCGCTTGTGGGCCGCGGAGATGCCGTGGACGGCACGGTGTTTGACTGGGTCTATCCGATCGGGCCGACTTACTGGGGGCAGGCCGCCAACGACGTTGCCTATATCAAGCAATTGCATGACGGCGATATGTCGGATGTGAAGGTGGGCTTTGTCTATTTCGATTACCCGTTCGGGCAGGAGCCTATCGAGATCCTGGGAACCTTGTCCGAAAAAGAGGGTTTCGAGCTTCAACTCTATCCCGTGCCGCTTCCGGGCAGCGATCAAGCCGGTGTGTGGTCCAAGGTGCGCCGCGAAAAGCCTGACCACGTGATCGTCTGGATGCTGGGAGGCGCGCATGTGGTCGCCTCGAAAGAGATGAAGAGAAATGGCATCCCGATGGAGAAGTACATATCGGTCAACTGGCTGAACGAGGTGGACATTGCCAATATCGGCAACGAAGCAGCCATCGGTATCAAGCGCGGCACCAATGTCGTGGGTGGTCAGGATGTTGCCCTGTACCAGGAAATCATGACCGAGCTCTATGACAAGGGACAAGGTTCCGGCCCGATGGAAAAGACGCAGGACGTTTTCTACAACACCGGACTGGCCATGTATTCGATCATGTTCGAGGCGGCGCGCCGAGCGGCAGAGACCGATGGCCTTCCGATCACCGCCAAGTCCTACAAGGCGGCCTTGGAGACGCTGGAAGACTATGACGCCAACGGGCTGATGGCCCCGATCACGGTGACCGCCGACGATCATGGCGGTGGCGGCAAAACGCGTATCGAAATGTGGGACGGCAAGGCCTGGGTGCCGCAAACCGACTGGATCGCGGAATACACCGATGTCGTATGGGAAGTGGTGAAGAAAAGCTCTTCGAAATACGAACAATAAAAAGCGACCGAAAGATGGGCAACTGCCGTGAACGGCTGCGGCGCGCCCGGACCAGGATCAAGCCGGTAGACCATCATCCATGGGAGGTAAACATGGTGAACCTTACAAAGCAACTCAAGACTGTGGCTCTTGCCGCAGCGTTGGCAACAGGTGGGACGCTTGCGTCCGCGCAAGACAAGGAACCGATCCGGTTCGGGCTGTGCTTCGACCTCAGTAAATCGTATACCTTCATCTCGCCACAAGTGGCCCAGGCCGCGCAGGATCTGGCGATGTACACCAACGACAACGGTGGCATCGAAGGGCATCCGGTGGAAATAATCGTGCGCGATCACGGCAACGAACCCCAGCGTGGCGTTGAATGTTATGAGCAACTCAAGCGCGACGGTGTCTTCATCTTCAATTTCCTGTCCACCCCGGTCACGAACGCTGTTCTGCCGCGTGCCATGAAAGACGGCAACGTTCTGATGCAATCCTTCGTTGGCCGCGGCGACGCCGTGGATGGCGAAGTGTTCGAATGGGTTTTCCCGGTCGGTCCGACGTACTGGCAGCAGGCGGCAAATGACGTTGCCTTCATCAAGGGCCAGATGGACGGTGATCTGTCCAACGCGAAGATTGGCTTTATCTATCTGGATTACCCCTTCGGTCAGGAACCGATCGAGATCCTGAAAACACTTTCCGAAAAGGAAGGATTTGAGCTGGAGCTTTATCCCGTACCGCTTCCCGGGTCGGATCAGGCCGGTGCCTGGAGCAAAATCCGCCGTGACAAGCCAGACTATGTGATCAGCTGGCTTCTGGCGGGCGGGCATGTCGTCGCTTCGAAAGAAATGCGCCGCAACCGTTTCCCGATTGACCGTTATCTGTCGGTAAACTGGCTGAACGAAGTGGATATCGCCAACATCGGCGCACAAGAGGCGAAGGGCATCCTGCGCGGAACCAACGTGGCCGGTGGCCAGGAAGTTCCGATCGTGAAGACGATGCTGGACACCTACTATGCCAATGGCAAGGGCAGCGGGTCCGAAGAACTGGTCCGTGACGTTTACTACAACACTGGCATGGCGATTTACTCGGCCGGTTTTGAGGCTGCACGTATCGCAATTTCCGAAAACGGCTGGCCGATCACGCCGGAGAGCATGAAGGCGGCCTATGAATCGATCGAGAACTTCGACGCCAATGGCCTGATGGCTCCGGTTACAGTGACCGACAAAGACCACGGTGGCGGCGGCAAGACGCGCGTCGAACAATGGAATGGCCAAACCTGGGTTCCGCTGACCGACTGGAGCGCCGATTATCTCGACGTTGTGTGGGAAGTCATCAAGCACAGCTCGGCGACGTTCACCACCGAATAAGTCGGCCGAACAAGCATGAACTTCCCCGCGGCAAACCTGTCGCGGGGAAGCTTCGCCCCAAGTTTATCCAAAGAATACGAGGCAGGCATCATGAGCCCCATTGACGTGAACATCGCGGACGGTATCGCGACCGTCTCAATCAACCGGCCCGAGCGCAAGAATGCGCTTTCCGTGGCCGCGACAAACGGGTTGACCGATGCCTGGGAACAGATCGAAGCGGATGACAACGTGCGCGTGGCAATTCTAACCTCTGCCGATTGCGGGGTTTTCAGCGCGGGGCTGGATCTGAAGGAAGCCACGCAGATCAAACGCGACGAGGGTGTCGATATCCTGTCCAAGATGCGTGATCCGTTTCACGAGACCATGCGCGCCTGCAAGAAGCCGATCATCGCGGCGATGACGGGGTCGCTGATGGCGGGTGGCATGATGCTGACGCTGAATTGCGATCTCCGGGTCGGTCTCAAGGGGACCAAGGTCGGCATCACCGAGGTGAAGATCGGTCGTGGATCGCCTTGGGCGTCGCCGGCGCTGTCGATGTTGCCGCAGCCCATCTTGATGGAAATTGTTCTGACCGGCGACCTGATGCCGATCGAACGTTTGCACGATTACGGGTTCACCAACTACCTCGAAGAGACGCCCGATGCCGTTCGCTCACGCGCGCTCGAACTGGCCAGACGCATCGCCAGCGCGGCGCCGCTTTCGGTGATTGCGGCGAAAGGCAGCGTTCGCGCAACCATGGATCTGGGCTGTGCGGGTGGCCTTGAGGAAGGCAAGCGCCTGCACGAGGTGGTCTATGCCAGCAATGATGCCATTGAAGGCCCCAAGGCCTTTGCCGAAAAGCGCAGGCCGGTCTGGACCGGAACCTGAAGGAGACATACCATGAGCGACTTGATGCGATTGGACAGGGAAGGCCCCATCGGCGTCCTGCGCTTTCTTCAGCCAGCAAAGCGCAACCCCTACAGCATCGCCTTCGTCGATGAACTGGTGACCCACCTGCGCAAAGCGGAACGCGACGATACGATCCGTGCCGTTGTCATGACCGGTGGCGACCATTTCAGCAGCGGCGGCGATCTCGTCGGGTTTCAAACTGAGATCGCCAAAGGCGCGCGCGCGACATCGGAAATGGTGGACAAGGTCCACGATGGCGGGCGCGCGGCCTATCTGTTTCGCAAACCGCTGATTTCCGCCGTGTGCGGCGTCGCCTTCGGTGCGGGCCTCAGCCTGGCCCTGTCGGCGGATATTGTCGTGGCGGCAGAAGATGCCCGGCTGTGCGAGGTCTTTGCCCGCGTTGGCGGCTGTCCCGACACCGGGTCGAGCTGGCTTTTGCAGCAACGTGCCGGCGCGGGTGTGGCGCGGATGCTTGTTCTTACCGGGCGCGAGATCGACGGGCGGACCGCCCAGGAACTGCGCATCGTCGAAGACTGCGTTCCGGCCGACCAGGTCGAGACCCGCGCGCTGGAAATCGCGCGCGAGATTACCCAGCATCCGATGTTCGGTGTTCAGACCGCCAAGCGTGTGATGCGCGCCGCCGCGGAATGCAGTTATCTTGAGGCACTGGACATCGAGCGTGATTGCCAAAGCGTCCTGTTGTGCGCGCACGACTTTCCGGAGGCCATGAAAGCGTTCTCGGAAAAACGAAAGCCGGAATTCCAAGACCGCTGAACCGGTCGAAACCAAACCAGAAAATCAAGGAGATCCACGCCAATGAAGGTACTCGTGCCTGTGAAACGCGTGATCGACTACAACGTGAAGGTCCGCGTCAAGGCGGATGGCAACGGTGTCGATCTCGCTAACGTTAAGATGTCGATGAACCCGTTCGACGAAATCGCCGTCGAAGAGGCCATCCGCCTGAAGGAGGCCGGGAACGCCGAAGAGGTGGTCGTCGTCTCCATCGGTGTGAAGCAGGCGCAGGAAACCCTGCGGACCGCGCTCGCCATGGGTGCAGACCGCGCCATCCTGGTTGTCGCCGCCGATGACGTGCACACCGACATCGAACCGCTGGCCGTCGCCAAGATCCTCAAGGGTGTCATCGACGAGGAGGCCCCGGGCCTCGTCATCGCGGGCAAACAGGCGATCGACAACGACATGAACGCCACCGGCCAGATGCTGGCGGCCCTGCTCGGCTGGTCCCAGGCAACCTTTGCCAACGAGCTGGACATCGACGGCGACAGCGCCGTCGTGAAGCGTGAAGTCGACGGCGGTCTGCAGACCATCAAGGTCAAGATGCCCGCCATCGTCACCGCCGACCTGCGTCTGAACGAACCGCGCTATGCCTCGCTGCCCAATATCATGAAGGCGAAGAAAAAGCCGCTGGATGAGAAATCGGCCGACGACTACGGCGTCGACGTTTCGCCGCGACTGGAGATCGTGAAGACCTCCGAGCCCGAAGCGCGCAAAGCCGGTGAGATGGTGCCCGATGTGGATACCCTCGTGGCGAAACTCAAAGAGAAGGGGATTATGTAATGGCCGTTCTTCTGCTTGCCGAAGTCAACAACGGCGAACTGGCGCTGGACGCCACCGCCAAGGCTGTCTCTGCCTCCAAGGCTCTGGGCGATGTGACCGTCCTGGCCGTTGGCGCCTCCGCCAAGGCCGCAGGCGACACTGCCGCCAAGATCGACGGCGTCGCATCGGTTCTGGTCGCCGAGGATGCGCTTTACGGTCACCGCCTGGCGGAGCCTGTGTCGGCGCTGATCGTTTCCCTCGCGAGGGATTATTCGCACATCGTGGCCCCCGCCACGACGGATGCGAAGAACATCATGCCGCGTGTTGCTGCCCTGCTGGACAGCATGATCCTGACCGACGTGACCGGAGTGGTCGACGCCGATACCTTCGAGCGCCCGATCTACGCCGGCAACGCCATCCAGACTGTAAAGTCGAAGGATGAAAAGAAGGTTATCACCTTCCGGACCTCCACCTTCGACGCGGCCGGTGACGGCGGCTCCGCTTCTGTCGCGGATGCGGCCACGGCCGAGGATCCGGGCCTTTCGGAATGGGTCGAGGACGCGATGGCCGAGTCGGACCGCCCGGAACTGACCTCCGCCAAGGTGGTTGTCTCCGGTGGCCGCGGTGTCGGCTCCAAGGACGACTTCGCGATCATCGAGGGCCTCGCCGACAAGCTGGGCGCCGCCGTTGGCGCGTCCCGTGCAGCCGTCGACTCGGGCTATGCCCCGAACGACTGGCAGGTCGGCCAGACCGGCAAGGTTGTCGCGCCCGAGCTCTACATCGCCGTCGGCATCTCCGGCGCGATCCAGCACCTGGCAGGCATGAAGGACAGCAAGGTCATCGTCGCGATCAACAAGGACGAGGAGGCCCCGATCTTCCAGGTCGCCGACTACGGACTGGTCGCGGATCTTTTCACCGCCGTCCCCGAGTTCGTCGAGAAGCTCTGAGGCGCGGCACACGGTGCTTCACGGAAAGGCCCGCCAGACCGGCGGGCCTTTTTTTGCGTGTGGCGAGTGGAAGGCGGGCCCAACGGAACCACCCGGAGACGCGTGGTGCAAGAGCCGGTGACGCTTCGTCATCAGCTGCTCAGGATCGTTGTCAAGAAACGGAACGCTCGTTAGATTCCTCCAAATGAAAGCTTGGCTCGATAGGTAAGAAACATGTCTCTGATCAAGAACTCGCCTGGTTGGGCGGCGGATGAACACAAGATATTTGCGGATAGCACGCGCAAGCTTTTTGATGCCGAAATGGCCCCGAATATCGAAAAATGGGCCGAGCAGGGGATCGTGGACCGCGAGTTCTGGAAGTCCGCCGGACAGCAGGGCATCATGGGGGGCTCGATCGCCGAAGACTATGGCGGGTTCGGCGGCGGTATCGGGTTCGATGCGATTACCGTTTACGAACAAGGGCGTACCGGAGACATGGGGTGGGGCTATGGCATCCAGTCCATCGTGATCCATTACATCGACGCCTATGGCAGCGAAGAGCAGAAGAAAAAGTGGCTGCCGAAGCTGGTCAGCGGCGACCGTGTCGCGGCCATCGCGATGACCGAGCCGGGAACCGGCTCTGACCTTCAGAACGTCCAGACCCATGCGGAGAAGGACGGCAACCATTACAGGATCAACGGGTCGAAGAACTTCATTACCAATGGGCACACCGCCGATCTGGTGATCGTCGTGGCAAAAACCGACCGGGGCGCCGGCGCCAAGGGTGTTTCGCTGATCGTTCTGGAAACCGAAGATGCCGAGGGCTTTCGCCGGGGGCGCAACCTGAAGAAACTGGGCATGAAGGGGTCGGACACGGCGGAGCTGTTCTTCGAGGACGTGCGCGTGCCGACGGCGAACCTGCTCGGCCCGGAAGAGGGGCAGGGGTTTTATCAGCTGATGAAGCAACTGCCATGGGAGCGGCTGATGATCGGCATCACCGCGCTAGGCTTCATCGACTTTGCCATCGCCGAAACCGTGAAATACGTGCAGGACCGCAAGGCGTTCGGCAGCCGGATCATGGATTTCCAGAACACAAGGTTCAAGCTGGCGGAATGCAAGACCAAGGCCGAATTGCTGCGCAGTTTCGTCAATGACGGGATCGCACGGCTGGAAGCGGGCGAGCTTGATGCGGCCACGGCCTCGATGGCAAAGTGGTGGGGCAGCCAGACGCAGAACGAGGTCATGCATGAATGTCTGCAACTGCATGGCGGCTATGGCTTCATGATGGAATATCCGATCGCGCGGCTTTATGCCGACAGCCGTGTTCAGATGATCTATGGCGGCACGAACGAGATCATGAAGGAACTGATCGCACGTTCGATGGATGTGTGATCGACCCGGTGCCGGGTGGGGTTATTCCCCGCCCGGTCCGAAGATCTCTTCGTCGTGCTCTCCCAGTCCGGGGGCAGGGCGGTGGTCATGCCGCGCCGGTGTTGCCGAGAACCGGATCGGCGGGCGTGTTGTCCAGATGGCGCCTTCGCTCGGGTGATCGATCTGCTGAAAGAACCCGGTCGCGGCAAGATGGGGGTCGCTGGGCAAATCCGACAGGTTGTTCACTGGCATGGCGGGGATGTCGGCCTGCTCCATCAGGGCAAGCCAGTCATCCGTTGTCCGGGTCAGGGCAATCTGCGCCACCATATCGTATACCGCGCCGATGTTGCGGCTGCGCGCATCCATGTCGGTGACCCAGATGTGGTCAATCATGTCGTCGCGCCCGACCGCCATGAAGAACCGCGCCCACTGGACGTTGGTGTAGGGCAGAATCGTGATGTAGCCGTCCGCCGTCTGAACCGGGCGCCTGTGCGGAACCAGCATCCTTGCATAGCCGAAATCCCGCGGGGTTTCTTCGAAAGTGGCGCCGTCCAGATGCTCGACCATCAGAAAGGAGGCCAGCGTTTCGAACATCGGAACCTCGACATGCTGGGCTTCGCCCGTGCGCTCGCGGTGGAACAGGGCCGCCATGACGGCGTAGGCAGCTGTCACGCCGCCGAGCTTGTCGGCGAGGATCGTCGGGGCATAGGCGGGCGGAGCCTCGGGGTCACGCAATGTTGCTAGGCCGGCCAGACCCGAAACCGACTGGACGGAATCGTCAAAGGCGGGCTTGGCGGCATAGGGTCCGTCCTGCCCGAAGCCGGTGGCCGAGACCGTGATCAGCTTTGGGTTCTCGTGACGCAGGGTTTCGGGATCAAGCGAAAGGCGCGCAAGTGCGGCGGGCCGGATGCTTGAAATCATCACATCGGCATCCGAGAGAAGCTTGCGCAGCCGGTCGCGGCCGGTTTGCGTTTTCAGGTCGAGCACAACACTGCGCTTGTTGCGGTTGGTGCCCAGGAAGGCCGCGCCCATCAGCTTGCTGCGGGAGGGCTGGACCTGGCGAAGAAGATCGCCCTCAGGGCCTTCGACCTTGATCACATCGGCCCCCAGATCGCCCAGCATTTGCGTGGCCAAAGGTCCGAAGACCACCGAAGTCAGATCGACGACCTTCACGCCGTCAAGGATCGCGGGCTTTTTTGCTGCGGTCATTAATTTCCGTAACCTTTGTTATGAACGCGGCCCGAATTCGGCGCGCAGAGCTTTGCCTTCCGCATCAAAGGCAGGGCAGGGGCCAAGCGTCGCCTCACCGCCGCTGCGCCGGATCGGGGGCGTCGGGACATTGATTTCGCCAGAGGGCGTGGCAATGGCGGACCTGTCAAGCTGCGGGTGCGCGGACAGGGTCGCCACGTCGTTCACGGCACCGGAGGCAATGCCCGCAGCATCGAGCCGTTTCAGCATTCCGGCACGCTCATGCGCGGCGAACTCCGCCTTGATCAGCGCCTCCAGCGCGGGCTTGTTGTTCAGGCGCGATGTGTTGTCATGAAATCGCGGGTCCGATGCCAGTGTTGCGTCGCCCAGTATGTGTTCGCAAAACCGCTGCCATTCGCCGCTGTGCTGCACGGCAACGACGACCAGCTCACCGTCCTTGCACGGGTAGGCCCCGTAGGGGCAGATAACCGTGTGGTTCAGCCCGACACGTGGCGTCTCCTTGCCAAGGTAATCGTGATAGAGCAGCGGAACCGACATCCAGTCGGCCATCACGTCGAACATGGCCACCGAAACGCCGCTGCCCCTGCCGGTGCGGTCGCGCCCGACGAGCGCTTCGCAGATCCCGGCATGGGCTGTCATGCCGGTTGCGATGTCACAGACCGACACGCCAACCCGCCCCGGTCCGTCTGGCGTGCCCGTCACCGATGCCAGACCGCTTTCGCATTGCACCAGAAGGTCGTAGGCCTTGGCATTGCGCATCGGGCCGTCTTCGCCGTATCCGGTGATGTCGCAGGTCACCAGGCGCGGGAACCTTTCTCGCAGGGTCGCGGAGTCGAGCCCGAGCTTGGCCAGCGCGCCCGGCAGCAGGTTCTGAATAAACACATCCGCGTTTTTGAGCATCCTGAGCAAGACTTCCCGGTCCTCGTCCGCCTTGATATCCAGCGCGACCGATTCTTTTCCCCGGTTCAGCCATGTGAAATAGGCGCTTTCGCCATTGGCGGCGGTATCGTAGGCGCGCGCGAAATCCCCCGTGCCCTTGCGTTCGATTTTAATCACACGCGCGCCGGCATCGGCCAGCCGCGAAGAGCAAAAGGGTGCCGCCACCGCCTGTTCGAGCGTGACGACGAGCTTGCCGGAAAGGGGGGTTAAGTCTGAACCTGACATGAGTTTCTCGCAGATGATCCTGGGCGCTTGACTAAATCTAACAAATGTTAGAAATATTGGCAACACGCTTGACCAGCGACTGAGACATTTTGAGGAGAACGCCGGTGCCGGATGCCACAGGACCAGACCAGATATTCCAGAACGCGCTGGCAATGGGAGAGATCGTGCTGCCCAGATGCGATGATTGCGGGGCCTATCACTTCTTTCCCAGAATCCTGTGCCCGCATTGCCATGGCACCGCGATTTCGTGGTCGCAGGCCAGCGGCAAGGGCCGGGTTCATACCACCACGGTCGTGCGCCGCAAACCCGAGCGCGGCGGCGACTATAATATTTGCATGGTCGAGCTGGAGGAAGGTGTCCGGATGATGAGCCGGGTCGAGGGCATCGCCCCGGGTGATGTCACCATCGACATGGCCGTGACCGCTTTCGTGGGCGAGGCCGAGGGCGCCCCCGCCGTACTTTTCAAGCCGTCGGAGGGATAAGCCATGACCACTGAACTTCGGGGAAAATCCGCCATTGTGGGCACCGGCCACGCAGGGTTTGGCGAGGCGCATGGGCTGACCGCCTATGATGTCATGGCGCAATCCGCGCTTGCGGCACTTGGCGATGCGGGGCTGAAGCTGTCAGATGTGGATGGTCTGTTCTGCACCATGATGGAAGACAGCATGCCGGCGCTGATGGCGGCTGAATATCTGGGTATTCAGCCCCGGTTCATCGACGGCACCATGACGGGCGGATCGTCCTTCGTGAATTACCTGACCTCCGCCACCATGGCGCTGGAGGCCGGTCTGTGTGACGTGGCGCTGATCGTTTATGGCTCCAACCAGCGCACGGCGTCGGGCAGGCTGGTGACGGCCTCGCGTCCGCCCGCCTATGAGGCGCCATATAATCCGCGCTATCCGATTTCCGCCTATGCGATGGCGGCGGCACGGCACATGCATGAATATGGCACCACCCGTGAAAATCTGGCCGATGTGGCGGTGGCCGCGCGAGCCTGGGCGCAGGCCAACCCCGAGGCGTTCGAGCGCGGCCCGCTCAGCCGCGAGGACGTGCTGGGCGCGCGCATGGTGGGTGATCCGCTGACTGTGCGCGATTGCTGTCTGGTCACCGATGGCGGCGGGGCGATCGTAATGGTGCGCGCCGAGCGCGCACGCGACTTCCCCAAGGCGCCAGTTTACGTCCTGGGCAGCGCGGCGGAAAGCTCGCACCGGCAAATCTCGCAGATGAAGGATTTCACCGTGACGGCCGCCCGCGAATCCGGCGCACGCGCCTTTGCCGCGGCGGGCGTGTCGTCTTCGGACATTCAGGCGGTCGAGCTTTACGATGCGTTTACCATCAACACGATCCTGTTTCTGGAAGATCTCGGCTTTTGCGCCAAGGGCGAGGGCGGGGCCTTTGTCGGGGACGGGCGTATCGCGCCGGGCGGGGCCTTGCCGGTGAACACCAACGGCGGGGGCCTGTCCTGTGTGCACCCCGGCATGTACGGCATCTTTACCGTGATCGAGGCCGCGCGTCAGATTCGGGGCGACGCGCCGGGCATTCAGTTGAACGATATCGACCTGGCGCTGGCGCATGGCAACGGCGGTGTGCTGTCCAGCCAGGTCACGGCCATTCTGGGGTCGCAAAACACGCTCTGACGGCAACTAAGGGAGGAAAGTAAATGCCATTGGATTTCGATGCACTATCGAACTGGGATTTTGAGGAAGTCGAACAGACGCTGACCGAGCGGGATACAATCCTTTATGCGCTCGGCCTTGGGTTCGGCGAAGATCCGGCCGACAAAAAGGAACTGGCCTATGTCTATGAGGACGGGCTCAAGGCCGTTCCCTCGATGGCTGTCGTCATGGGGTATCCGGGCTTCTGGCTGCGCGATCCCAAGACGGGCGTGAACTGGCAGAAAGTGCTGCACGGCGAACAGTGGCTGGATATCTACAAGCCGCTGCCGACCCATGGCCGGATTGTCGGCCGCAGCAAGATCGACTTCATCTCGGACAAGGGCGAGGGCAAGGGCGCCGTCATCTACCAGAGCCGCGATATCGTCGACGCGGACACCGGCGACAAGTTGGCGCGCGTGGCGATGTCGGCCTTCTGCCGCGGCGATGGCGGCTTTGGCGGCGACAACAGGCCCGGCCCGGCTCCGGCGGCGCTGCCTGATCGCGCGCCCGATCATGTCTGCGACATCGACACCCTGCCGCGCCAGGCGCTGATTTATCGTCTCAGCGGTGACTATAACCCGCTTCATGCCGATCCGGATGTCGCCCGCTCGGTCGGGTTCGATCGCCCGATCCTGCATGGTCTGGCGACCTATGGGCTGGCGGCGCGGGCGATCCTCAAGACGCTGCTCGACTATGATGCCGCCCGGCTTGTCGGTCTGGATGTCCGGTTCTCGGCACCGGTCTATCCCGGCGAAACCGTGCGGTTCGAAATTTGGGAAGAGAACGGCGAGGCCCGGTTCCGCGCGTCGATCCCGACCCGCGATGTGGTGGTTCTGAACAACGGCGCGGCACGCTTCGCCTGAGGTAGTGAAGATGGCTCAACCGCTCAAGGATATCCTGGTGCTGGATTTCAGCACCCTTCTTCCCGGTCCGATGGCCACGCTCATGCTGTCAGAGGCTGGGGCCGAGGTGATCAAGTTCGAGCGCCCGGGCACGGGCGAGGACGCCCGCCTGACCGCGCCGAAAATTGACGGTGAGAGCATTGGCTTCTCCGTTCTGAATCACGGCAAGCGGTCGGTGGCGATCGACCTCAAGTCAAAGGGCGCAATAGAAGTTCTGCGTCCTTTGCTTGAAAAGGCCGATGTTCTGGTAGAGCAGTTTCGCCCCGGTGTGATGGACAGGCTCGGGCTGGGATACGACACCGTCCGCGAGATCAATCCGGGCCTCATCTACTGCTCGATTACCGGTTACGGACAGACCGGACCGAAGGCCAGCGCCGCCGGTCATGACCTCAACTACGTGGGCGATGCGGGTATCCTGTCACTGAGCCGGGGCCCGGACGAACAGCCGACTATGCCATACGGTCTGATCGCCGACATCGGGGGCGGCACCTATCCAGCGGTCGTCAACATCCTGCTGGCGCTGATGGCGCGGCAACAGAGCGGAAAGGGGACGCATCTGGATATCGCCATGTCCGAAGGGGCGTTTGCCTTTGCTTATTGGGCGCATGCGGAAGGTGTGATCGCGGGGCAAGAGATCGAAAACGCCTCTGGCCGTTTGACCGGCGGGCTGGCCCGTTATCGGCTCTATACCGCTGCGGATGGGCGCCAGATTGCGGTTGGTGCGTTGGAAGAAAAGTTCTGGCAATCGTTCTGCGATGTTATTGGCCTGCCGCAGGATCTTCGCGATGACTGGTCCGACCCCGATGCCAGCGCCGCCGAAGTCGCGCGCCTTTTGGGCGAGCAACCCTCGACCCATTGGGGGCCTTTGCTGGCGGCGGCCGATTGTTGTTGTTCCGTCGTGAAAACGCCCGCAGAGGCGTCGACCGAGGCGCATTTCACCGCGCGCGGCGCATTCGGACGGACCCTGAACATATCCGGACAGGAGGCGCCCGCATTGCCGCTGCCAATCGCGCCGGCATTCCGCGCTCCGGCGAGTTCGGCGGGGCGTGCGGCCGTCCTTGGCGAAGACAACGCGCGTTACGGGCTGGACGAGCCTGAGACAGAGTAAACCCGGTTGACGCGCTGGTTGAGACTCACTATTCTAACAGGTGTTAGAAAAACGGAGATGCACGATGGTCAAGCCCAATGACGACCTGCCGACAGAAGCCGAACGCTATGTCATGCCATCGCATTATGTCGAAAGCGACAGCCTGGAAGTGCAGGGGTTTGTGACAACGGCCTTGCGCGATCTCTCGCCGGATGCGTCCAAGCGGGACAAGGCGATCCGCCTGTTCGAAGCGGTCCGCGATGACATCCGGTATGATCCATACACATTCGCGCTGGATGAAGACTCCTACCGTGCAAGCCATATTGCCGGGGCAGAGGCGGCTTTTTGCGTTCCCAAGGCGATCTTGCTTGCCGCCTGTCTGCGTGCCGTCGGCATTCCCGCCGCATTGGGGTTTGCGGATGTGCGCAACCACCTGAACACACCCAAGCTGCAGGAGCTGATGGGCACCGATCTTTTCATCTATCACGGCTACGTTCAGTTGTGGCTGGATGGAGAGCCTTACAAGGTCACGCCTGCCTTCAACATGGATCTGTGCGAAAGGTTCGGGGTCAAGCCTCTGGTCTTTGACGGCTATCACGACGCCCTGTTTCATGAATTCGACGAACAGGACCAGCGCCACATGGAATATGTGAACGACCGGGGGCTCTATTTCGATGCGCCGATGGAGGAGTTCCTGAACGCCTTCAGCGCAACCTACCCGAAACTGGAAGAGTTCAACCGCATTCGGATTTCCAGGGATGCGAACGGGTACGATGCCGGATTCGCGAAGGAGGGTTCCTCTTGAGGTATCTGAAAGACTTCTCACCGGGCCAGGTCTATCGCTTCCGAACCGCCCCGTTGAGCGCGGATTCAATAAAGGCATTCGCCACGGAATGGGACCCGCAGCGACTGCACATCGACGAAGATCATGCGACCAGCATCCATGGCAGCCTGATCGCCTCGGGGTTTCAGACGATGCTAGAGGTGTTCAGGCCGGTCATGGCCGAGATGATGGTCGATGTTGCCAATATCGGCGGTCTGGGCTTTGACAATCTGCGCTGGTTGCGGCCCGTGCGCCCGGATGAACCCCTTGATGTTGAGATGACGGTCAACTCGGTGACGCCGTCCAAAAG
Source organism: Pseudooceanicola batsensis HTCC2597 (assembly GCF_000152725.1). Lineage (GTDB taxonomy): Bacteria > Pseudomonadota > Alphaproteobacteria > Rhodobacterales > Rhodobacteraceae > Pseudooceanicola > Pseudooceanicola batsensis. The sequence continues at coordinate 156,379 of NZ_AAMO01000007.1, read as the reverse complement.
CAAGCCCGACAGGGGTGTCTTGCACTATACGCTCAGCGCCAAGAATCCGATCGGCGAGGTGGTTTTTTCAACCGATACCCCCGTGATGATCCAGCGAAAACAAAATGACACAGACTGACATGCAATCCAGCGAACAAGAAGAAGACCTTCGCCTGCTGCGTGAAAGCGCGCGCACGCTGTTTGACCGAGCGGGCGGAAGTGGACGGGCGCGAAAACTCCGCGATGCCGGGGGCGAATTTGACCCGGATATGATCCGGGAACTGGCCGAAGCCGGTGTTTTCGGCGTGGCGGTGCCCGAAGACCAGGGGGGGCTTGGCATGGGCCTCGCCGCCGGCGGCGTCATCGCCGAGGAAGCCGGCCGCGTAATCGCACCGGAACCGGTGGTGGCGACGATCGGTCTGGGTCTCGGGCTTCTGCACCGCCTTTGCCCGGACCATCCGAAGTTGGCCCAGCTCATCGGCGGCGAGGCTTCGCTGGCGGTTGCCTGGCAGGAACGTGGCCCGGGCGGCGCGCCCGCCCAAGCGACCTGCCGATACGCGGAGGGCAAGCTGACAGGTGGCAAGGCCTGGGTGGTCGGCGCGGCGGGATCGCAGGGTTTCCTTGTTGTGGCCGAAGGTGACGATGGCCCGGTCCTGGTTCTGGCCGAGGTCGGTGCGGCCGGGCTTGTCACGAACACGCGGGCGCAGGCCGACGGCAGTTCCCTGGGCGAGCTTTCGTTCTCGGCAACCCCGGCCGAGGAACTGGCCAGCGGCGCCGAGGTTCGGAATGCTCTGGCCGAGGCTGTGGCCGATGCCACGGCGCTTGCCGCGGCAGAGCTTGTCGGCCTGTGCCAACGCGCCTTCGAGATTACCCTCGACTACATCAAGACGCGCGAGCAGTTCGACAAGCCGATCGGGTCGTTCCAGGTCATCCAGCACCGTGCCGTCGATCTTAACGTGATGTGCGAGGTCGCCCAGGCCGGAGTGCGCGAAGTTCTGGCGCGGATGGACGGTGAAACAGACGCAAATACCCGGTCAAGGCTGGCCAGCCGGGCCAAGGCGCGGGCCGTCACCGCCGCAAAGAAAGTCACCCGCGACGCCATCCAGCTGCACGGGGCAGTCGGCTACTCCGACGAGTTCGATATCGGGCTTTACATGAACCGGGCGCTGGTGCTGTCGGCCTGGCTGGGCGACGACGCCTATCACCGCCGGGCCTGGTTCGACGCGCGCGAAGAAGAGGGGGCCGCACAATGACCGACTGGAACGCAATGAGCGATGCGGAGTTCCGCAAGGAAGTGCGCGGTTTTTTTGAGGCCGAGTACCCCGAGGAGCTGCGCCACCTGCCGCACCGACCCAAATTTTGCGAGATCGAACCCTGGCACCGCAAGCTGCACGCCAGAGGCTGGGTCGCGCCGGCTTGGCCTGCGGAATATGGCGGCATGGGGCTGAACGCCGCCAAACTCTTGATCTTTTACGAAGAACAGCAACGCTGGGGTGTCAATCGCGGGCGCGATATGGGTGTGCAGATGGTCGGCCCGCTGATCATCAAGTTTGGCACCCAGGAACAGAAGGACTATTGGCTGCCGCGCATTCTCAGTTGCGAGGACATCTGGTGCCAGGGCTATTCCGAACCCGGTGCCGGGTCCGATCTGGCCAACCTGCGCACCCGCGCGGAGATTGACGGCGACGAGTTCGTCATAAACGGGCAGAAGATCTGGACCACGATGGCGCATGACGCCACGCATATCTTCATGCTGGTGCGCACCGAACCGGACACGCCCAGGAAACAGCAGGGCATCAGCTTTGTCCTGGCCCCGATGGATCAGCCCGGCGTCGAGGTGCGCACGATCACCACGCTTTCCGGGGAAACCGAGTTTTGCGAGGTCTTTTTCGACAATGCCCGCACGCCGCGCGAAAACCTCGTGGGCGAGTTGAACAAGGGCTGGAGCATGGCCAAGGCGCTCCTGAGCTTCGAGCGCATCTTCATCGGCGCGCCCAGCCTGGCCCAGAACGCCCTGGGTCAGCTTGAGAGCTTTGCCCGGGGCCGTGGCGCTTTCGACGATCCGGTATTCCGTGACCGTTTTGCACAGGCCGCGCTTGATGTAGAGGATCACGCCGCGCTTTACGCCCGCTTCGCCGACCAACTGAAGCGAGGCGAAACGCTGGGCGCGGATGTCTCGATGCTCAAGATCTGGGTGACCGAGTGCTTTCAGCGCATCACCGAATTGATGATCGAGGCCGCCGGACCCGATGGCGGCACCGTCGGCCCGCTTCAGGTCGGCAACGTAAGTGTCGATGTCCTTGCGAGCTTCTACAAGGCCAGGCCGACCACGATCTACGGCGGATCGAACGAAATCCAGCGAAACATCCTGTCCAAGGCCGTTCTCGGACTGCCAGGCTAAACCCATACCCTACGGAGGAAAAGACCCATGTCGGAGCGTTATGCAAAATACGACAAACTGAAATTTGACTATCCCGCGGATCGCGTGCTGCGCATCACGTTCGACCGGCCCGAGAGCTTCAACTCGGTGGATGCCGAAACCCATACCCAGATGACGGATATGTGGATCGACATCGACCGTGACCCGGACATCAACGCCGTCATCGTGACCGGCGCGGGCAAGGCGTTCTCTGCCGGCGGCGATTTCAGCCTGATCGAAAACATGATCGGCAATTCGCACGAGATCATGAAGACGTGGAAAGAGGCCAAGGACCTCGTCTACAACATCATCAACTGCAACAAGCCGATCATTTCCGCGATCAACGGCCCCGCGGCCGGCGCCGGTCTGGTTGTCGGCATCCTCGCGGACATCTCGATTGCCGGGAAGCGGGCCAAGATCGTCGATGGTCACCCGCGCCTGGGGGTTGCCGCCGGTGATGTTGCGGCGATCATCTGGCCGCTTCTGACCTCGATGGCCAAGGCAAAATACTACCTGATGACCTGCAAGCCGGTTTCGGGCGAAGAGGCCGAGCGCATCGGCCTTGTCTCAATGTGCGTCGAAGATGACGAATTGCAACAGATCGCTTTGGACACGGCCGTCGAGCTGGCCAACGGCTCGCAAAGCGCGATCCGCTGGACCAAGTATTCGCTGAACAACTGGCTGCGCCAGGCTGGCCCGATCTTCGATGCGTCGACCGCGCTGGAGATGCTCGGCTTCATGAGTGAAGACGTCAAGGAGGGCGTTCTGTCCCACCGGGAGAAGCGCGCGCCGAACTTCCGCAAGGACTGCCCGCTTTAACGCCTGATTGGACGAGGAGGCATGGAAATGCCTGAAGATATCTACCAAGATATAGCGCACGCCTATGCCGCTGCGGCCGAAATGGCTCCTGGCCTGAAATCGCGATTTACGGCTGCCGGATTTGATCCGGCAGCCGTCACATCGGTGGCGGACCTCTCGCGTCTTCCAGTGATGAAGAAGGAGGAGCTTCTGAAGATCCAGCGTGACAATCCACCCTTCGGCGGTTTCCTCGCATCGGATCTGAAGGATATCGGGCGGATCTACGTATCCCCCGGCCCGATTTTCGAACCGGCCCTTTCGGGCGGTGGCGGTCACGGTCTGGACCTGCTGTTCAAGGCCGCCGGCGTGGGGCCCGGGGATATCATCCTGAACACCTGGATGTACCACCTTGTGCCCGCGGGGCTTTTGTTCGACGAAGCGGCGCAATCCGCGGGCGCCACAGTAATCCCCGGTGGCGTCGGAAATACCGAGCTTCAGGCACAGATCATCGTCGAAACCGGCGTGACCTCGATCTGTGCCTCGACCGCGTTTTTCCTGACACTGGCGGATAAGGTGATCGAAACCTATGGCCGCGACGCCTGGAAGGTGAAAACCGCGTTTCTCGGCGGTGAGATGGGTGACTGGATGGCCAAACGCCGCCGAATCGAGGCCGACTATGGCGTCTCCACCTGGGCTGCCTATGCCACTGCGGATCTGGGCCTTGTCGCCTATGAGGATGGCGGCGAAGGCTATGTGGTTCATCCCAACCGCGTGGTGCAGATCTGCGATCCGGTCAGCGGCGAACAGCTGCCGCAGGGTGAGCCGGGCGAGGTCGTCGTGACCGCGCGCGACGCAGGTTGGCCGATGATCCGGTTCGGTACCGGCGACAGTGCCTTTGCTCTTGAGAGCAACGCGGATGGCACCGTCAGCCGGATTTCCACACTGCAGGGCCGGGTCGGCGCAGCAGTCAAAGTGCGTGAGATATTCGTTTACCCGCGCGTGATCGAAGAAGTTGTCATAGGCACGCCCGGCGCAAAGGCCGCGCAGGCCGTGGTAACGCGCGAGAACGATCGCGACATGATCCGCCTCTCGCTTGTGCTGGATGATGGTGCCGACGCTTCTGCTGCGGAAACAGCCGCCGTCGAAACCTTCAAACTGCATGCACGAATCCGCGCCGACGAAGTGAGCATTGTTTCGGAACTACCCGAGAATGCAGAACTGATCATCAACCAGAAAGACGGCTGAGATCGCTTCTCGATCATCTGCGACAACGGCAGGAACGGAAGGGCGGCTGGGCAACCTGCCGCCCTCTTACGTCAGGGACAGAGGGCATCTTTGGCGGCGTGGTATTCCCGGTCGAGACGGTCGACATACGCCGCCGTCGTCATCACCTTTTTCACCGCTCCGATCCCCTGACCGCTGCCCCAGATGTCGCGCCAGGCCTTGGGGCGAACGTCGCCGGTGGCCAGATCTAGCATGTTGCCGATACCGGCTAGAAGAATACCGTGACGATATCGGGGTCGAGCCGATCTGCAGGCACCTGCCGATTGCCCGTACGCCTCCGGCGAGGGCCGCCTGAACACGGGTTTGGATTTCAGCTAAGGGTCTGAACCTATGACAGACCATAGCTTCATGCCCCAAGTAGAAGTTCTTTCGGTCACGGATACTGGTCGGCGCCGTCGATGGACGGATGCGGAGAAGCTCCGGATCGTAGAGGAGAGTTATTCAGCACCGCGGATGGCCGCGGCGACGGCGCGGCGACATGCCATCTCTCGTTCGCTGCTGACGCGATGGCGGCGGGAAGCACGCCAGGGGCGGCTGTCTGCGCCGGAATCCGAGATGCATTTCGCGCCGGTGGCGATCACAGCGAACGCGGATCAGCGAGCTGAGACCGAGCGCGGCGATGCGTGCTCTGGCCGCTTCGAGATCGTCTTGCAGAACGGACGACGACTGCTTGCTGACGCCTCGCTCGAAGCGTCGGCTCTTGCACGACTGGTGCAGATCCTGGAGCGGGCATGATCGCGTTTCCGGCCGGGGTGCGGGTCTGGATCGCGGGCGGGGTCACCGACATGCGCCGCGGTATGAACACCCTCGCGCTACAGGTTCAGCAGGGGCTCGGACGCGATCCCCACGCCGGCGAGATCTTCTGTTTCCGTGGGCGCAAGGGCGACCTGGTCAAATTGCTCTGGCACGATGGGGTCGGCATGTCGCTCTACACCAAGCGGCTCGAGGCGGGGAAGTTCATCTGGCCGGTCAGCCGTAGCGGAGAAGCTGTTCAGGTCTCAGCGGCGCAGCTCGGCTATCTTCTTGAGGGGATCGACTGGCGCAACCCGCGCTGGACGCAACTCCCTGCAAAAGCAGGATGAAACAACTCGGCAGCCCTTATTTTCATGGGCTTTCCGGGAGCTGCGTGGTAGGTTTCGGCCATGCCTGATGCGACCTCCGAGATTGCCAGATTGCGTGCCGCGCTCGCGGCATCGGAGGCCCGCGCCGAGACGGCCGAGAACGAGTTGGCACAGGCCCGCGCGGTGGTCTCGACCTCCGAGGCGATGATCAAGCACCTCAAGCTCGAGATCGCCAAGCTGCGACGGGAGCAATACGGACATAGCTCGGAGCGCCGCGCTCGCCTGATCGACCAGATGGAATTGCAACTCGAGGAGCTCGAGGCTGCCGCCACCGAGGACGAACTCGCCGCCGAGAAGGCGGCAAAGACCACCTCCGTCGCGGGGTTCCAGCGCCGCCGCCCGGTCCGCAAGCCCTTTCCGGAGCATCTGCCGCGGGAGCGGGTCGTGATCGAGGCGCCATCGTCCTGCGCATGCTGCGGCTCCGAGCGCATCGTGAAGATGGGCGAGGATGTCACCGAGACGCTGGAAGTCATTCCGCGCCGCTGGAAGGTTATCCAGACCGTCCGCGAGAAGTTTACCTGCCGCCACTGCGAGACGATCAGCCAGCCCCCGGCGCCGTTCCACGCCACACCCCGCGGATGGGCCGGGCCGAACCTTCTGGCGACCATCCTGTTCGAGAAGTTCGGGCAGCATCAGCCATTGAACCGGCAGGCCGAGCGCTATGCCCGGGAAGGTGTTGATCTCAGCCTGTCGACCCTGGCCGACCAGGTGGGCGCCTGTGCCGCCGCGCTTGAGCCCATCCATGCGCTGATCCGCAACCATGTCCTGCAAGCCGAGCGGTTGCACGGCGATGACACGACGGTACCGCTTCTGGCGAAGGGCGGTACGCGCACAGCGCGGCTCTGGACCTATGTCCGCGACGACCGGCCGTTTGCGGGCGGCGCGCCGCCCGCGGCAGTGTTCCACTTCTCCCGGGACAGGGAGATGACCCACCCGAACCGGCATCTCGCGGGATGGCAAGGTATCCTGCAAGCCGATGCCTATGGCGGATACAACGATCTCTATCGCGGCGACCGTGATCCCGGTCCGGCGAGCAGCGCGCTGTGCTGGAGTCATGCCCGCAGGAAGTTCTTCGAACTCGCCGACATCAAGGAGAATGCCCGCAAGAAGAAGCCGGCCCACGACATCTCGCCCGTCGCGCTGGAAGCGGTGAAGCGGATCGATGCCATCTTCGACATCGAACGGGAGATCAACGGCCTGGATGCCGGATCGCGTCTCGAAGTCCGACAACTTCGGTCGCGCCCTCTGGTCGATGATCTTCACGATTGGATGCACAGCGAACGCGACACGATGTCGAAGCACAACCCGGTGGCCAAGGCGATCACCTACATGTTCAAGAAGGACCGCTGGGAAGCCTTCACGCGCTTCCTCGACGATGGCCGGATCTGCTTGACGAACAATGCAGCCGAACGAGCGTTGCGCGGCGTCGCCCTCGGTCGGAAGTCATGGCTCTTCGCTGGTTCTGAGCGCGGCGGCGACCGCGCGGCCTTCATGTATTCCCTGATCGTCACGGCAAAGATGAACGACGTCGATCCCCAAGCATGGCTTGCCGATGTGCTCGCTCGCTTGCCAGAGATAACCGCCTCTCGAGTGCCGGATTTGCTTCCTTGGAACTGGCAATCGTCGGAGCGCAGCAAAGCCGCCTGACCGCGGCCCACGCCGGATGGTTACGATTGCCCCTTCCACGTTCTACGAACACATGGCCAAGCGGGCGAACCCTGACCTGCTGTCTGTCTGGCCGGGCCAAGCCCGACAAGGTTTTGCGGCCCGAGATCGAGCGTGTCTGGGAGCAGAACTACAGGGTCTACGGCGTTCGCAGCCGAAGCAAACTACCACGCGTCTCTGGAAACTCAGACCATGGCCGCGTAAATAATATCAACAGGCCTCCCGCAAACCCGGCGCGGTTCACATTCGACGAGGCGGAGGCGTTGGATCATGTGGCAGGCTTCTGCGTGATCAACGACGTCTCCCAGCGGGAATTCCAGATGGAACGTGCGGGCACCTGGGACAAGGGCAAGGGGCGCGACACTTTCGGACCGATCGGGCCGTGGCTAGTCATACCGGATGAGGTCGGCGACTTCGACAATCTTTCCATGTGGCTCGAGGTCGACGGCTCGCGCCAATAGGACGGCTCGACGGCCACGATGGTTTACAAGGTGCCGCATTTGATTGCCTATTGCTCGAACCTCATGAGCTTTCAACCTGGAGATATAATCTCGATCGGAACGCCCCCCTGGGTCGGGATGGGGCTGGATCCGCAGCTTTACCTGAAAGGGTGCGAGGTCATGCGATTCGGCATTGCAGGGCTGGGCGAGCAATTGCAGGCCGTCAGGAAAAGCGACTGAGTTTGCAGGCGTCGGACAGGTTTCGATTGAAAGAGGTGGCGTGGGGCCGGCCTTCACCAGATCGCCATTCCACGTCATGACAAGACCCGAGGTGCCGATGAGCGCCGCCGATTTTTTTTGTGTCAGGTCACTTCGGGTTTTCGGTCCTCATGAAACTGTAAGCGGGGCCGACAGAAATGTCGTTGAGGCCTACATAGACGTCGCCGCGGTGCGGCAACCGATTCATGGCACCAACGCGCTCAAGGGTCGATGAAGCTTTCGGCTTTGGAACAGCCGAGACTTGGATATTCGTGTTTTTCGTCTTCACCAGTATGTGGTTTACTTTACTCACTTAGTAAACTAACCATGTTCCATGAGTTTGGGAACCGCTGAAATCCTCAAGACACTGCGCGACAAAGGGCCGTTGTCGCGCGCCGATCTTGTTCGTGCCACCGGTCTTTCATCGGCGGGTGTTACCAAGTTGACCGCACAGATGATTGTCGATGGGGTGCTGCGGCAATCCAGGGCGGTCGAAGAAAAGTCCATCGGTCGCCCGCCCGTGACATTGGATGTCCAACGACAGTCACGCTTCGTACTCGGCATTCATCTGGGCGCTGGCCGCATGAGCGTCGCGTTGTCGGACGTGGGCCTCGCGCTTCGGTGTCCCCGTCATCTGTCCTATGACCTGAGTGAGGACCTCGAGACCCTTGTCGATCGCGTCAGCAGGCTTGCGGAAGAGGTCATCGACGCATCGGGCGTGTACCGGCTCGACATTCTCGGGGTGGGGCTCGGCGTGCCGGGCAGCGTCGATCCAAATCGCCGGGTCAACGTCCGCTCCATCCTGACGGGCTGGCAGGACGTGGCCTTTGCAGATGTCTTCGAGCGAAAGTTGGGGCTGCCTGTCATCGTCGAGCACAATGCCACGGCTATGGCGGTGGCCGAGGCGCTTCATGGGGCTGGCCGCGACGCCGAGAGCATCCTCTACCTGCTTTTGGGCAAAGGGATCGGCGCGGGTTTTGCCCAGACCGGGGCAGGGGCGCGCTGCGGTGCGGTCGAGATCGGCCACATTGTCGTCGAACCGGGGGGACGGCCGTGCCTGTGCGGCGGGCAGGGATGCCTTGAGCGTTTTTTTTCCGAAGAGCCCTTGCGCAAGATGTCCGGCGAGAAGGGCGATGACCATTCCCAGATGATCGACGCGGCCATGCAGAGCCCTGACTGGTCGGCGACATACGCATACCTCCTGCAGGCGCTTTCGACGACCGTCACATTGATGGCTCCTGAACGGATTGTCCTGGGTGGTTTCCTCAACGCGGCGCCGGATCGTTTTGTCGCATCGCTCAAGCGCGATCTGGCGCCCCGCGTTATGCCGCAACAGCGCGAGCGCCTCAGAATCGAACGGTCCAGTCTGTCGGAGCCTGTCGGTGTGCAAGGTGCCGCCACCATCGCCCTGGAGGAATTCTTCTACAACGGCGCATCCACCGCCCGGTCGGGGCGGCTTCAAGCCATGAAACGCGCTTAAGCGACGGAGACGGGAGGACGCGATCCGTGACCGTAACGAATGACGTTAACGTGACCACCGCGCCCAGGCGCCGCTGGTCCCCGAACAACTTCACCTGGGCGGCCTTGTCCTTTGCGGGTGGGATCGGACTGTGGTGGCTTGCGACAGTCGGCGGCTTGTCGGAATTGCCCAGCCCTTGGGCCGTGCTGACCCGCATGATCGAATTGGCCCTTGATGGCCAGCTTTGGGAGGACACCTTCGCCTCGCTGCGTCGGGTGATGATCGGCTTCGTTCTGGGATCGGTCATCGCCGTGCCCACAGGATTTCTGATGGGTTGGTATCGGGTGGCACGGGCCGTAATCGACCCTTGGGTGCAATTCTTTCGGGTGATCCCGCCGTTGGCCATTATTCCGCTGGCGATCGTGACAATGGGCATTGATGAAACGCCAAAAATCTTCGTAATCTTCCTGGCGGCCTTCCTTTCGGCGGTTGTTTCGACCTACCAAGGGGTCGTCAGCGTCGACAAGACCTACATCAACGCAGCGCGGGTCTTGGGCGCGAACGACCGGGTCATATTCACGCAGGTCATAATCCCGGCCTCCACACCGTTCATCCTGGTTGGGTTCCGGATCGGATTGGGATCCGCTTGGGCTACCGTAGTGGCGGCCGAACTGATTGCCGCGCAGTCGGGTCTCGGGTTCCGGATGCAGCAGGCCCAGCTCTACTACGACCTCCCCACGATTTTCGTCAGCCTCGTCGCGATCGGAATTCTGGGCCTTATCATGGACCGGATCGTGGTTTGGGCCGAAGAGTGGCTGACCCATTGGCAGGAAAGGGTCTGAGCCATGACCACGAGCAAAATCAGCTTTCGAAACGCGACCAAGGTTTTCGGCGCGCCGGACAGCGGAGTCACGGCACTCAAGAACCTGAACCTCGACATTCGCGACGGGGAAATCGTGACCGTTGTTGGCCCCTCGGGCTGCGGCAAATCCACTGCGATGAACATGGTCGCGGGCCTGTTGGACGTGACTTCGGGCGAGGTTTTGGTGGACGGCAAGCCGGTTCTTGGCCCTGGACCTGACCGCGGAGTCATCTTCCAGCAATACGCATTGTTTCCATGGCTCACGGTCCGCCAGAACGTCGAATTCGGATTGAAGCTGCAAGGTATGGATCGGGCCAAGCGCAAGGAGCGTGCGCTGCACTACCTTGGCCTTGTCGGTCTTGCCAGTTTTTCCGAGGCTTATCCGAAAACGCTGTCCGGCGGCATGAAACAGCGCTGCGCCATCGCGCGGGCCTACGCCGTCAATCCCAGCGTGCTGCTGATGGACGAACCCTTCGGCGCGCTAGATGCTCTGACGCGGGTCAAACTTCAGGACCAGCTGCTTGACACCTGGTCCAAGGACAAACGCACGGTCATGTTCATCACGCACGACGTGGATGAAGCCGTCTATATCGCGCATCGCGTCATCGTTCTTGCTGCCCGCCCGGGGCGTCTGCAGGAAATCGTAGAGGTCGACTTGCCGTTTCCGCGCAACGACGATGTGCGGTTGTCCCCGGAATTTACCGAAATCCGAAACCGGGTTTGGCGTGCGGTCTATCACCGCGACGCCCAGGCCGCATGAAACCGATCACAGGAGGAGAAACCATGATCATTCGCAGAACACTACTGGCCGCCACGGCGGCATTCGCTCTTGCGGGCCAATTGGCCGCGCAGGAGCTTCAAGAAATCCGCATGGGATACATCGCCGATTACTTCGGCACATCCATCGCGGCCGTCGCTACCGATCAGGGGCTCTGGGAGGAAAACGGCCTCGAGGCGGACCTGAAGGTCTTCACCAACGGACCGATCCAGGTTCAGGCGCTGAACGCGGGATCGCTCGACTTCGCCTATATCGGACCAGGGGCGCTCTGGTTGCCCGCGTCGGGACAGGCCAAGGTGATCGCGCCCAACGCCTTGGGATACACGGATCGGGTCATCAGCCAACCGGGTATCGAGAGCATGGCCGATCTTACGGGCATGAAGATCGGTGTGCCCGAGGGGACTTCAGGTGACATGCTGCTTCGGCTTGCGCTGGAAGAGGCGGGCATGACCCTTGATGACGTTGAGGTCGTGCCTATGGATCCGTCCACCGTGGTCACCGCTTTTTCTTCGGGTCAGATCGACGCGGCCGGCATCTGGTATCCTTTCGTCGATGTCATCAAGCAGCGCGTGCCAGACCTTAACGAGTTGTCGTCAAACGAAGACTTCTTTCCCGAAATCGCGTTCCCCTCGTCATTCATCGTCAGTGACGAACGGGCTGAGGACGAGGACGTCATTCGCCGTGTCAACGCTGTGATCAAGGCGGCAAATGATTTCCGCCGCGAGAATCCCGAGGAAGCGGTGCGCATTACCGCTGAATTCCTGAACGTGCCCGAGGCGCCGCTCCTGGCCGAAAGCCAGTTGGCCCGTCTTCCCTCGAGCGCGGAATACGAAGAGTTGACCCGGGGCGGTCAGGTCGAGAACTGGTTCGGGACGCTCGCCGATCTCTACACCCAATTCGGCAAGATCGAGGACCCGCTGCCGGCGTCGGAATTCTACCTCGGTTCGTTCTACGCCGACTAACGCCCCGACGGGTCCGGTTTCGACCGGGCCCAGTTTCCATTCAACCGGAGAGTCCCACATGCCGCGTCCAAACATCCTGTTCATCATGTGCGACGATCACGCTGCTAACGCCATTTCAGCCTACGGATCGGGCCTGAACCGGACCCCGCATATCGACCGACTGGCGAACGAAGGGATGCGGCTGGACCGGTGCTATGTAACGAATTCCATCTGCACCCCCAGCCGCGCGGCGATCCTAACTGGGACGCATAATCACGTGAATCTGGTGACGACCTTGGACACCCATCTGGACAGCCGCCTGCCGAATGTCGCTAAACATCTGCGCAACAGCGGGTATCAGACGGGCATGTTCGGGAAATGGCATCTGGGCGAGGGCGAAGCCCATGAGCCGAGCGGATTTGACGCGTGGTCCGTGTTGCCGGGACAGGGAGACTATTTCGACCCCGAAATGATCGGTCCTGATGGCCCCGTGATCGAGCCGGGCTATGCCACGGATATCATTACGGACAAGTGCCTTGAGTTTCTGGAGGATCGCGACCCGGAACGCCCTTTCTTCCTGATGTGCCACCACAAGGCGCCGCATCGCCCCTTCGTGCCGCATCCGCGCTATGATGACCTTTACACCGACGATCTTCCGGTGCCCGAAACCTTCGACGATGACTACGCAAACCGCGCTGCGGCGGCGGCTGCCGCGAAGATGCGCGTGCGCCAGGACATGACCTACGAGGATTTGGGCCTTGTCATGCCCGAAGGCGGGTCCGAGGTGGGCGAGTTGGGTCAACCCGGATCGCCGATGCGCAAGGTGCCGGACGATCCCGAGGGGCTGCGTCTTATTGATCGCAAGACGGGTGAAGACTTTACGTTCGACAGCAAACGCGCCCTCGATCTGTTCAAGTATCAGCGCTACATCAAACGGTATCTGCGCACGATCGCGGCGATCGACGACAACGTCGGCCGGATGCTGGACTATCTCGATACGAACGGCCTGACCGAGAACACGATTGTCATCTATACCTCCGATCAGGGCTTCTTCCTGGGCGAACATGGCTGGTTCGACAAACGTTTCATGTACGAGGAGTCCCTGCAGATGCCGTTCCTGGTGCGGCATCCGGCGTCTATTGCGCCCGGTTCCGTATCGACAGACATCGCCACCAACGTCGACTTCGCGCCGACTTTCCTGGATTACGCCGGCGCACCCGTGCCCAGCTATATGCAAGGTGTGAGCCTGCGGCCCCTGATGGAGGGTCGAACGGACGAGTCGTGGCAGGATGTTGCATACCACCGATACTGGATGAACATGGACGACATCCACAACGCCTATGCGCACTACGGAATCAGAACGGATCGATACAAGCTGATTTATTGGTATAACGAAGGCCTCGGGCAGATCGGAGCGAACGAGGGCGAAGCGCCACCGGAGTGGGAACTGTTCGACTGCGACGCCGACCCCAATGAACTCCTGAATCTGGCGGATGACCCCGCCCATTCCGCGATCTTTGCCGAACTCCTCTCCAAACTCGATTCGAAGATGTTAGAAATCGGGGATGAGGGCCGTCATGACTCGGACGCCGCGCGCGCCGAACGCGGAGAGTTTGCAGCATGATGCAACTGCTTTCGATGCTGAGGTGTCGGCGCTACCGGCCGGAACGCCATTTCATGCGGGGCCCAGTCCCAGCCTGCAACGAACGCCATTGCCAAGAGGGAAAACCGAACTGACTAGGGGTTGTTGCACCGGACCAGGCGCAGGTGGCAGCGAGAGCGTCGATAAAGACTATATCGCGGTTGCGCGCGCCGTGCCACGCGCGACAAAGGCGACGCGCGAGGCGCTTCGCACGCGACTGCTATCGATCAAGGGCGGTTTTTTTGACATGGGCGCGCGTCAATCGCGTTTCGCGCAGGATTACGACAGCCCGCGCCGGAAGGTCTTCGTGTCGCCCTTCCGGATATCGGCGACCGCCTGCAGCAATGCGGACTTCGCACATTTCGTGGAGGAGACGGGCTATCGCACCGTGGCCGAGGTCGAGGGTTGGTCTTATGTGTTCCACATGCTCTTGCCGGACCTCGCCGCTTGGCCGATTTCTCCGCCGGGGCTGGAGTGGTGGCGCAAGGTGGACCTGGCCTGCTGGTCGGCACCGGAAGGACCCGACAGCGACCTGTCCGAAAGAGCGGATCATCCTGTCGTGCACGTCGCGTGGTACGATGCATTGGCCTACTGCACGTGGGCGGGCCTGATCCTGCCGACTGAGGCGCAGTGGGAATTCGCCGCGCGGGGCGGTCTGTCGCGGGCAAGGTTTCCTTGGGGAAATGCGACGATGCCCGGCGGTCACCATGCCATGAACACCTGGCAAGGAGCATTCCCGGCGACGAACTCGGCCGAGGACGGTTTCGTCGGCACGGCCCCGGTTACCGCCTATGCGCCGAATGGCTTCGGCCTGTTCAACACCTGCGGCAATGTCTGGGAATGGGCCAGCGATTTCTATGCGCCGCATCCAGCTCGTGGCCCATTTCCGCTGCGGGATCCGAAAGGTCCGGCCGACGGCTATGCCCGCATCCAGCGCGGGGGATCCTACCTGTGCCACGACAGCTACTGTGATCGCTATCATGTGCATTCCCGCACGCGAAACGATCCGGACAGTTCGACTGGAAACGCCGGTTTCCGTGTCGCATGGGCTGAGCAATAAGCCAAACTCTTTTGATCGGCGCGGAAAAGCTGCGTGGCAATTTGCGTTCAATTCAGATTGTGGCACATAAGTCGTATGACATCAAAAGCTCATTTCGAAGCTTGCGCCCATGGTAACGTCTCCTTTAGCATTCAGTCCAGCATCACCACTGAGGAGTCCGCGGCCAATTTGACGGCTTGCGCGCAGCGTCACGGAGCCAAGGAAGTAGTCGTCGCCCCATTCTCCATCCAATCCGAATGCATATGTTGGGTCGCTATCCTCGACGGAGCCTTCGACACCTATGGAGCCGCCATAGCCGCAGACGCCATCCAGACTTCCCAAAGACTGATGACAGGAGATGCGCGGGTTGAGCCAAAGATTGGCGGTGTCGTCCGAGACTGCATCGAGCTCGAGATTTCCGACTTCTGACAATGTACCAAGTTCTGCCAGCACGTCCACATCCGCACCGGGGGTATAGACGTAGTCGAATCCGACACGCGGTGTGAGTGTCGTTTGCCCAAATTCCAGCTCACCAGAAAGTGCCGCGCAGCAAACCCTGCAAGGTAGAGGTAATCACCGATGGCCGTGACCGTGCCGATGCTGCGGTCAAAAGCTAGATCGAATTCGTGCCGCCCGGTGGCCGCGCCAAGTTAATAATCCAGAAACAGATCGTTGTGCAGGCGCTTTGCGCCATAGAGGCCGGCATTGGAAACAGCCGCCGTTGAAACCTTCAAACTGCATGCACGAATCCGCGCCGACGAAGTGAGCATTGTTTCGGAACTACCCGAGAATGCAGAACTGATCATCAACCAGAAAGACGGCTGAGATTGCTTCTCGATCATCTGTGACAACGGCAGGAACGGAAGGGCGGCTGGGCAACCTGCCGCCCTCTTTCCTCAGGGACAGAGGGCATCTTTGGCGGTGTGGTATTCCCGGTCGAGACGGTCGACATACGCCGCCGTCGTCATCACTTTTTTCACCGCTCCGATCCCCTGACCGCTGCCCCTGATGTCGCGCCAGGCCTTGGGGCGAACGTCGCCGGTGGCCAGATCGAGCATGTTGCCGATACCGGCTAGGTTGTCAGGATCAAGGCCAACCGCCCGTACCGACGGTTTCAGATAGTTGGCATTCACGCCGCTGAAATAGTTGGTATACACAATATCATCGGCCCCGCTGTCGACGATCATCTGCTTGTAATCCTCCGACGCCTCCGCCTCGGTCATGGCAATGAAGGGCGATCCGATATAACCAAAATCCGCGCCCATGGCCTGTGCCGCCAGAACGGCACGCCCGGTCGCGATGGACCCCGACAGAGCAAGCGGACCATAAAACCATTCCCGGATCTCCTGAACCAGCGCAAAAGGTGACAAGGCACCGGCGTGGCCGCCTGCGCCAGCGCAGACCGCGATCAGGCCGTCGGCGCCCTTGTCGATTGCTTTCCTGGCGTATTTGTTGTTGATCACGTCGTGCAGTACAATGCCGCCGCAATCATGCGCCGCTTGATTGACGTCTTCTCGTGCGCCCATTGATGTAATCCAGACCGGCACTTTCCAGCGCGCACATATTTCGATGTCCCGCTCAATCCGATCATTCGAACGATGGACGATCTGGTTGACCGCGAAGGGCGCGGCGGGCCGATCGGGATTGGCCTGATTGTGGGCGTCAAGCTCTTCGGTGATGCGCTTGAGCCAAGCGTCGAGCAGCGGCGGCTCCCCTTCGGACTCGCGTGCGTTCAGCGCCGGAAAGCTGCCGATAACGCCGGCCTTGCACTGGGCGATGACAAGATCCGGCCCGGACACCAGGAACATGGGCGAGCAGATCAAAGGCAGGCGCAAGCGGCCGAGAGGGGTGTCGGAGTACATTGTCTATTTCTTCTTTGCTGTTTCAACAGGGGGTGCCGAGGCCCGTAGCCTTGACGGGCGCGCATGGGCTTGACGGGCGCGCATGGGAAGGGAAGCCAATACAAACGTGGCAGCAGACCGCAAGGAAATACACAGAACGGGTGAAGTTTATGCATGTGTGATATTCCGCACCGGACTATAGCCCGTCGATCAATGCCACTCCTATCGTGTTCCATGCTAGCCCATTCTGGGAGGAGGAAGCGGTGCCATTGCTCTACAGCCGCTCGGAAAGCGTTGGTCGGATGACCTTCGATTTTCCCGAGAAGAAGAATGCCCTTGATCAAGACGCACGCAAAGAGATGGAACGCATCGTCACCCAGGTGCGCGACGATGACCGCGTGCGCGCGCTGTTGATCACGGGCGCCGGGGGCGCGTTTTGCGCCGGAGGTGACATCAACACTTTCGCCGGTTCTTCGCCCGTGGCCATGCGGGACCGCATGAAACAACAGCACCGCATAACCCGGATGCTATATGATCTTGAAAAGCCGGTCGTCGCGGCGGTTGCCGGGCCGGCCTTTGGCGTGGGGTTCAACATTGCACTTCTGGCTGACGTGATCCTGGCCGCGCCCTCGGCCCGCTTTTGCCAGGCCTATGCGCGCGTGGCGATCGTACCCGACGGTGGCGGGCTTTACTTGCTAGCGCGGACGGTCGGGACGCAGCGGGCGAAGGCGATGTTCCTGACGGCCCAGGTGATCGATGCCCAAGAGGCGCACGACCTTGGGATCGTCCACGCAATCCACAAAGAAGACGCGCTCGACGCAGAGGCCGCTGCGCTGGCCGCGCGTCTGGCCGAAGGGCCGACCCGAGCCTTTGGGCTGGGCAAGTCGATGCTGAACCGTGGCATGGATTGCGATTTTGCGACCTATCTCGAGATCGAGGCAACCGCCGAAGCCCATATCATGCAGACTGAAGATCACCGCGAGGCGGTCGCCTCTTTCAAGGAAAAGCGTCCGCCGCGCTTTGTCGGATCATGAACGCGGCGGCTGACAGTGGCCCGCTGGCCGGTCTCAGGGTGATCGACCTCGGGCAGGTCTACCTTGGGCCCTATTGCGGTCTGATGTTCGCGCTCATGGGGGCAGAGGTCATCAAGGTCGAGCCGCCCGGCGGCGACAGTATCCGCGGCATCGCGGGTGGGCGCGAGAACCCCGCAGCGATGATGCTCAATTCCAGCAAACAGAGCGTGACGCTCGATCTGGGGTCCAAGGACGGGCGCACCGCCCTGCTGGCGCTGGCAGATACGGCCGATGTTCTAATCGAGAATTTCCGTCCCGGTACAATGGAGAAACTGGGGCTGGGGCGGGAAACACTTTGTGCCCGCAATCCGCGCCTGGTCATGGGGTCAGGAAAGGGCTACGCGGAAGATTCAGCCTTCCGTGATGCGGCAGCGATGGATTTCCCCATTCAGGCCTTGTCCGGGTTGATGTCGGTCACGGGGTTTGCTGACGGACCGCCGGTGAAATGCGGGGCCGCCATCACCGATTTTTTGGGCGGTATCCATCTGTTCGGCGGCATCATGGCGGCGCTGCACGTGCGCGGCACCACAGGGCGCGGCGATTTCGTGCAGATCGCCATGCAGGACGTGGCGCATCACGCGCTGGCGTCCAACATTTCCAGTTTTCTGCTTGCGCCCGACGGGTTCACGGACAGGGCCGGGAACGGTCAGGCGGTGCTCAAGGTCGCGCCTTACGACCTGTTTCCGGCGCGCGATGGACAGGTGGCGATCATGTGCCTGAACGATCGCCACTGGCAACAACTGACCCGCGCCATGGGTCGCAGGGATCTTGCAGATGATCCGGAATTGGCCGAGGGGCCCGCGCGCTGCGCGCGCCGGGCCGAGGTCGATGGATGGGTGTCCGAGTGGACCTCCTGCCATACCCGCGACGACATTTTTGCGGCCTTGAGCGCCGCGCATGTGCCGGGCGCTCCGGTGCGCACAATCGGAGAGGTGGTATCCGACGAGGACATGCGCGCCCGCGGCATGATCCGGGATCTTCCGCATCCCGAGCTGGGCACGGTCCCCGTTCCGGGGCTGCCCATTCGGTTTGCCGGGCACGCACAGGCCGCGCCCGAACCCGCACCAGCCGCAGGCGCCGATACGGCACGCATTCTGACCGCCCTGAACCGGGGCCGGCCTTCCGCTCAATCAAAGGACAACAACTGATATGTTCAAGCTCGATCCGGAACTGGAAGACTTTCGCAACGAGGTACGCAAGCTGGCCGAACGCGAGTTTGCTCCCATGGCCGCCCATTGGGACGACAAGGAGGAATTCCCGACCGCGAACCGCGACAAGCTGGCCGAACTCGGTTACCTGGGCATGTTCATTCCCGAGGAATACGGCGGCTCCGGTGCGCCGGTGATCCAGGGCACGGTCTTCCTGGAAGAAATGGCGCGGGTCTGCTTCAACACGGCGCTGGTCTCGCAGCTTTACCTGAACGGCCCCTCACGGGCGATCAGCGTGCTGGGCAACGAGGAACAGAAAAAGCGGTTCCTGCCGGACATGGCGGCTGGCAGGAAATTCATCGCAATTGCCATCAGCGAACCCGAAGCAGGGTCGGCCGTGACCGACTTGCGCACCACGGCCACAAAGGACGGGGACGGTTGGGTTCTGAATGGCAACAAATGCTGGTCTACCGGCGCGCATGTGGCCGATTATGCGCTGGTCTTCTGCCGTTTCGGCAAGGCCAGCGGTGCCAAGGGGATCGGTGCCTTTGTCGTCGACCTGAAGAAACCCGGCGCACGGATCGGCCACATTTCGCTGAAAATGGGCGGCCGGGGCCTGACCGAGGCCGAGATCATCCTTGAAAACTACAAAGCCGGTCCCGAGGACGTGCTGGTCGAGGGCGATCCGGAAAGTTCGCGCTCCTTCGCGCTGTTGATGAGCAGTTTCGGACCCGAGCGGGTGGGCAATGCAGCGATGTGCGTCGGGCTGGCGCAGGGCGCTTTCGATGCGGCCAAGGCCTATTCCGAGATACGCCATCAGTTCGGCCGTCCAATCAAGGAATTCCAGGGCCTGCAATGGAAGATTGCCGACATGGCGACGCAGGTCCACGCCGCGCGCCTGATGGTCTATCGGGCAGCAACCAACCCGGCCCCGAACGGATTTCCCGACCCGATGGATGCGACCATGGCCAAGCTGTACGCCAATGAAATGGCGCAGAAGGTCACGAACGAGGCGCTCCAGATCCACGGCCATAACGGCTATACGCGCGAATATCCGCTGGAGCGCATGGTGCGGGACGCGCGCGGCTTTGCGCTTGGCGGCGGAACGGTCGAGATCCTGCGCAATACGATCGCCGCCATGGTCTATGGCCACAGCTTCGACCAGCGGCGGGGGTAGGGCGGATGCATCCCTCTTTGTTGACGGCAGAGCAGATCGCGCTCAAGGATGCCGCCCGCAAGCTGGCCCAAGGGGAATTCCGCGACCGTGCCGCGCGATGGGACCGCGAGGGTATCTACCCCGAGGAAAACCACCATCGCCTGGGCGCGCTTGGATATCTGGGCATGACCATCCCCGAGGCATACGGCGGCGGCGGCGCTTCGCTGGTCGATTGCTATCTCGTGATCGAGGAACTAGCGAAGGTGGATTTCAACACCGCGTTGATCGTCCACGATCAGAACGTCTCGCCCCGCATCATCGCCACCTGTGGCAGCGAGGCGTTGAAAGGCGCCTTTCTGCCGCGCTTCGCGGCAGGCGAAATCGAATGCGCGATCTCCTGGACTGAACCCGAGGCCGGGTCGGACGCCACCGCGGTGACGACGTCGCTGCGCCCGGACGGCAATGGGTTTGTTCTGAACGGCGGCAAGATCTTTACTACCTTCGGCGACAGGGCCGATTACCTTCTGGTTTATGCGCGGTTCTGCGACAGCAAAGGCGCGCGGGGCATCGGCACGGTGCTGGTGGAACGCGACAGCCCCGGCGTGACGGTGAATATCCTCGAGCAGAAGATGGGTGCGCGCGGGTGCAACGAATGCGAGATCCACTTTGACGATGTGCGGGTACCGGCCGACAATATTGTGACCGAAGGGCTGGCTGACGCGTCCAGTGGCTTTGTCCGCCCGCTGGCCGTCTACAACGCCACCCGCGTCGGAATGGGGATTCTGGCGCTTGGTGTCGCCGAAGGGGCGTTCGACCTCGCACGCGACTACATGAAGACCCGCCGACAGTTCGGCAAGGCGCTGTCCGACATGCAGGGGCTGCAATGGATGATGTCGGACATGACGGTGCAGATCGAGGCCGCGCGCGCGCTGTGCTACACTGCGCTGTCGCTGATCGACCGCGGCCAGCCCGATCCGACGCTGTCCTCGATCGCCAAGGTTCAAGCCACCGAAATGGCACAGCGCGTCACCCATGATGCCATGCAGATGTTCGGCGGCTACGGCTACTTCGGATCGCTGCCGTTGGAACGGATGGTGCGGGACGTGCGAATGCTGACGATCACCGGGGGAACCACCCAGATACACAAGAACGGGATTGCACGGTCGCTTTTCGCGGACTGACGAAAAATGCGCCACAGGGAGGGCGGTTATGGTAAATGATATCACTGTTGAACACAACGAAGGCCTGGCAGTGGTGTCGTTGAACCGGCCCGGCAAGTTGAACGCGCTGACCCTCGAAATGCGCGTCGAACTCATGGATACGTTTCGCGACATTCAAACCGACCCGCAAGTCCGGGCCGTATTGCTGCGGGCCGAGGGCCGGGCCTTTTGTGCGGGCGCGGATGTGTCGACGATGGGCAAGGACGATGTCTGGGGCGATCGGGCTCGTTTGTACCGTGCACACCAGATGATCCTTTCCATCTTCAACTGTGAAAAGCCGGTGGTCGCCGCTGTGCGTGGTCCGGCGGTGGGGATCGGTCTGAGCATGGCGCTGGCCTGCGACGTGCTGCTGCTTTCCGAGACGGCAAAACTTGGTCAGGTCTTTCGCAAGATCGGCCTGGCCCCGGATGGCGGAGCGGCGTTTCTTCTTCAGAACCTGATCGGGCGGCAGCGCGCGACAGACCTTGCCTTTTCTGCCCGGCTGGTGCCGGCCGACGAAGCCCTGAGCCTGGGATTGGCCAGCCAGGTGCATCCCGATGATGCGCTCGACAGGGCGGCCCTGGAGTATGCGGCGGATCTGGCCACCGGGCCGACCTTTGCCCTGGCTGGTGCCAAGCGGCTGATGCGCGCCGCGATGCAGCCTTCGCTCGAGAGTTTTCTTGAAACCGAAGCCGTCATTCAGGGGCAAATCATCAAGAGCGCAGATCACGCCGAAGGCATCGACGCATTCCTGAACAAGAGAAAACCGGTGTTCCATGGCGCATGACCAATCGATGTGCGCCCTTGTCATGACAGGGAAGAAATAGCGATGGAAACAGTGATTGAACGACTGGGCTGGGTGTCGCGGATTGTCACCTATGTCGCGACGGCCCTAGCCGCGCTGATGATGGTCCACGTCACGATCGATGTCGTTCTCAGCCAGTTCGTCGCCGAACCGCTGCCGGGCACGGTGGACTACGTGTCATATTATTACATGGTCGGGCTGGTCTTCCTGCCGCTGTCCTTCGTCGAATACACCAACGAACACATAAAGGTCGACCTGATCCACGATCTGCTTCCGACGGGGGCGAGGACCGTTCTCGACATGCTGGCACTGGCCCTGTCAGCGGCGTTCTACGGCCTTCTGACCTGGCAGACCTGGATAGACGCCGTCGAGAAATACACAATCGGAGAAAAATCCATGGGCATGGCGGCGGTGACCGTCTGGCCCGGTCGCTTCTTTCTGCCAATCGGCGCGGGACTGATCGTGCTGCTTCTGGTGACAAAGTTGATCCAACGCCCTTTCACGGACGCGAGCATGACCAGTCCTGAACGGGACATGTACGAATAGGAGCACGACGTTGAGCTTTTTTCAGATCGGCCTTGGCGGCATCGTCACTGTGATCGTGCTTGTATTGCTGCGCGTTCCAATCGCGGTTGCACTCGGCATCGTGTCCTTCTTCGGGTTCTGGGCCATGTTGGGCAGCGGGGCGGCATTCGGTCTGCTGACGGCGGTGCCCTATGATTTTGCAGCACACTGGACCCTGAGTTCGATCCCGATGTTCCTTTTGATGGGGTATGTCTGCTACCAGACCGATATCACGCGCGGGATATTCAAGGCCGCGCGGATCTGGCTGTCGTTTCTGCCCGGAGGGTTGGCGGTGGCCAGTGTCGGAGGAGCTGCGCTGTTTTCGGCGG
Organism: Pseudooceanicola batsensis HTCC2597; assembly: GCF_000152725.1. Taxonomy (GTDB): domain Bacteria; phylum Pseudomonadota; class Alphaproteobacteria; order Rhodobacterales; family Rhodobacteraceae; genus Pseudooceanicola; species Pseudooceanicola batsensis. Next base: position 133,579 of record NZ_AAMO01000007.1, on the reverse strand, counting down.
CGGCCGGCTCCAGCCTTGCCTGCGCTGCGGCCATGGGACGGATCGCAGTGCCGGAAATGCTCAAGCGGAATTACGATCCCGGTTTGAGCACCGCCGTCGTGGCTGCGGCCGGGACCATGGGGTCGCTCATTCCGCCGAGCATCCTTTTAATCATTTACGGGATTTTCGCTGAAGTCGCGATCAGCAAGCTGTTTCTTGCTGCGATCGTGCCGGGCCTGCTGACGATGCTGGGTTACGCGGCAGTGATCATCATTCGCGTGCGGATCAACCCCGAAGTTGCGCCCCCGCTGGACGAACGCTCGTCCTGGCCGGAGCGACTGGACGCGCTCCGCGACACGTGGCCCTTGTTGTTGCTGGTGCTGGGCGTCTTCGGTGGATTGTTCTCAGGACTATTCACCCCGACACAGGCCGGTGCCGTCGGCGCCGCCTTGTCCTTCGTGATAGCAGCCGCGCGCGGCACTCTGAACTGGAGGGTCTCGAAGATCGCGCTTCTCGACACGGCGAAGATGACTGCGGCGATCTTCATCATCGCGGTGGGCGCCAATCTGTTCTCGCGTTTCCTGGCCATCAGCGGCGTACCCGAAGCGATGTCGGGCCTGGTGATCGACATGGGCGCCAGTTATCTGACGCTGGTCATCGGCACGGCAGTCATCTTTTGCCTGCTGGGCATGATCCTCGACCCTTTGGGAATCCTGCTGCTGACGCTGCCCATTCTTCTGCCGATCTACGAAGCAAATCATATCAGCCTGATCTGGCTTGGCGTGCTCGCCACCAAGCTCGTCGAGATGGCTTTGATAACCCCGCCGGTCGGGCTGAACGTCTTTGTGATCAAGGGCATCGTCGGAGATTCAGTTCCAATCTCACTGATTTTCAAGGGTGTCTTGTGGTTTCTGGCTGCGGATGTGGTGGTCCTGATCATCATGGTCGCCTTTCCCGACATGATCATGTTCTTGCCGGAGCTCGGCAATTGAAACGGCCATCCCGGCCGAGGTGAGTTCCGCGCCACAGCGGGACTTCGAAACAGAGGAGGAGACCACATGAGACTGACCAATACGCTGGCCGTGCTGGCGACAGCCGTTCTTGCGGCGACACCGGCCTTGGCCGAAAAGCGGGTGACGATAACCAACTGGACCTCGCCCAATCATGCGACATCGCGCGGCCAGGCTGCCTATGCCGAGATGACCGAGGGCGAGTTTCCAGGCGCTTTCGACTTCAAGCTTTTTTCTGGCGGCGCCCTGCTTGGGCCCAAGCCGACACTGTCCGGCCTGCGCGATGGTGTTGCCGATGTCGGCCTGCTGGCCTTTACCTATTTCCGGTCGGAAATGCCCTACGCGCAGCTGGTTGCCGATCTCGCGCTTCTCGGTGAAGACCACTATGCGATGGCCGGCGCGACCAGCGAATTCGTGATGCTGCACTGTCAGCCCTGCAAGGACGAGTTCGCCAAGAACGGCATGGTGGCGCTGAGCGGGATCAGCACGGCACCCTATGTACTGCTGACCACCAAGCCGATCATCGACATCGCAGACATGCAGGGCGTCAAGCTGCGCACCGGCGGGTCGGTCTGGGACCGCTGGGCGACGCGCCTGGGGGCGGAGCCGGTGAATGTGCCTTCGAGCGAGATGTACGATACGATGAGCCACGGTGTCGTGACCGCCGCGGTGCAGCCGATCGGGGCGCTCAAGGGGCATAGCCTGATCGAGGTTGCAAAGCACCTGACGGAACTGCCGCTGGGCACCTATCATTCCGGTTCGATCTTTGCCGTCGGCCCGAAGTTCTGGGCCTCGCTTTCGCCGGAGCAACGCGAGCAATTCGTCAAAAAAATCCCCGAAGCCGTGGCGCAGACCGAGGTGTACTACGAAACCGACGATCTGGACGTGCTGAAAGAGGCGAGCGAGCTTGGTTTGGAGGTCCACGAGCCCTCGCCGGAGTTTCTTCAGGATCTCATGGGTTTTCGGACCGCCGATCTTGAGGAGATCGCGCGCATTTCACGCGAGGAACGCGGCATCGAGGAGCCCGAGGCGCTGATTGCGAAGTACCGGGAACTGATCGAGAAATGGAACGGCCTGGTCCGGCCGCTGCACCCGATCCGGGACAATCATCAGCCTTACGCCGATCTTCTGCGTCAGGAAATCTATTCCAAGATCGACCTGGCAACCTACCCGGACTGATCTGTTTCCGGCCTGAACGCAAAGCGGCCCTTCGCGGGAAGGGCCGCTTTGTTCTGTTCCGATCTTCCGGTCAGAGCGTGGCTTCGGTGCCCAGGATATTCGTCACCTGGCTGGAAAGGACGCCGCCATTGCCGTGGGCCAGGGCCAGTTCGGCACCGCCGATCTGGCGGGCTCCCGCGTCGCCGCGCAATTGCCGCACCGCTTCGACCAGCGTGAAGATGCCATACATCCCGGGATGCACGCAGGACAGGCCGCCACCGTTGGTATTGACCGGCAGGTGACCGCCGGGCGCGATGCCGCCATCTGCGACGAACGCACCGCCTTCGCCTTTCCTGCAAAAGCCCAGATCCTCAAGAAACAGGATCACGTTGATGGTGAACGCGTCGTAGAGCTGGACCACGTCGATCTCCGCGGGCCTGACGCCAGCCATGTCCATCGCCGTTTGACCCGATTGCACGGCGCCGGTCACGGTCAGATCTGCCATTTCGGAGATGTCGCGGTGCGTCGTGCCCTCGCCGCCGCCCAGCAGATACACCGGGGGATTGGGATGATCCTTGGCCGTCTCGGCCCGCCGCATCACGATGGCGCCGCCGCCATCGGTGACCAGGCAACAGTCGCGCACCCGCAGCGGGTCTGAAACCAGCCGCGACGCAATGACATCTTCGCGCTTCAGTGGATCGCGCAGGAAGGCTTCGGGGTTCTTTTGGGCCCAGGCGCGGGTCGCCACCGCCACGTCGGCGAGCTGTTCGCGCGTGGTGCCGAACTGCGTCATGTGACGGTCCGCGGCTAGCGCATAGGAGGAAAGGGGGAACAACGGCCGGTAAGGCGCTTCGTAGGTCGGTAGACCCAGCGAGGTCATCAGCTTGCCGGACGCGGTGCGTTGGTTCGATCCGTAGCAGATCAGCACGGTATCCGCGAGCCGCAATTCGAGCAGCATCGCAGCCCATAGCGTATGCGACAGGAACGACGAACCGCCGATGCGGTTGTTCATCGTGAACTTGGGGCTCAACCCAAGTTCCTGCGCCAGGGTCAGCCCGGACAGCATGTCCAGCGGCTGGCAGGTGGCGATGGCGTCGACTTCGCCAAGCGCAATCCCCGCGTCGGCCAGTGCGCCATGCACGGCCTCGATTGTAATCTCCATCGCGCTTTTGCCATGGGCCTCGCCACAGCCCGCCAAGGCGGCACCGACAATGGCGGCTTTTCCCCGCAAACTCATTGCGCACCTCCTTCGGGAAGGAAGACCACGGCGGGTTCACCCTCCGCGCCTTCGCCGACCGAAGCGGTGACCTTCAGACCGGCAACGATCCTGTCGTGCGCGATGCCGTCGATGCGCGACATCATGCGCACGCCTTCCTCCAGGTCCACCAGAACCACATTGTAGTCACCGCCTCTTTCCGGCTTGCGGCGCACGACTGTACGCGCATAGACAGTGCCTCTGCCGGTGGGCGTGACCCATCCCAGGTCTGCGCCTCCGCAAGCCGGGCAGATCACGCGCGGATGAAAAACATGGGTGCCGCAGCCGCCGCATTTCTGAATTTCGAAGGTGCCCTCGGCCAGTTTCGCGGCAAAGACGGCATCCGGCCCGGGGCCTTTTTCAACGCCGGGCATCTCAGAACCCGATGTGGAACCCGCCGTTCACGCTCAGGTGCTGGCCGGTGATATAGGATGCTGCCTCGGACAGCAGGAAACAGACGGGCTGCGCGACCTCGCCCGGGGTGCTCATCCGGCCCATCGGGATCTGCGCCATGTACTTGTCGACGAACTTGTCGGAGCGGATGGTTTCGGTCATCGGTGTCTCCACCATTCCGAAACAGACCGAATTGACGTTGATCCCGTAACGGCCCCATTCACGAGCGGCGCTCATCGTCAGGCCCAGAACCCCGGATTTTGCCGCGCCGTAATTGATCTGGCCGATGGTGCCGCGACGCCCGGCATCGGACGAGATGTTCACGATGGCGCGGCGCGCAGCGCTCTCCGAGTCTTTTTCGGCCTGATCCCTGTAATAGGTGCCGACAGCCTGAAGGCAGGCAAAGACCCCGGTGAGGTTCACGTCGATGACCTGCTGCCACGTGGCCCGGTCCATCTTGTGGATCATCGCTGCGCGGACGATGCCCGCATTGTTGACAAGCCCATTGATGTCGCCAAATTCGTCGAGGGCGAATTTCACCAGTTCCTCGGGAAAGTCCGGGTCGGCCACATTCCCGACGATGGCGCGGGCGTTGCCACCGATCTGTTCGGCGGTTTCCTTGACGCCGTCTGCGTTCAGGTCGTTCACCACGACCTTTGCACCCAGCTCTGCCGCCAGCGCCGCCACGCCACGGCCGATACCCTGTCCGGCGCCTGTGACGATAACCACCTGATCTTCCAATGCCATCGGGTTGATCATATCTGTCTCCTCAGTTCTTTGATCTGTTGCTATGTATTCGCAGCTGGCTGACGCAGGATGTCACGTCGGCGCGGTGAGCCGCTTGATCACCGCATCGCCATGCGCCAGGCGGACGCCGTCCTGATTGAAGATCTCGCCTTGGGCAAAAACCAGTTTGCGGCCGCCCCCCGCCACGCGGGCGCGGGCCGTCAGCGTGTCGCCTTCGACCGCCGGACCGACAAAACTGGTGGTGAGCGAAAGTGTAAGGCAACGATGGCCCGGGCGGTCTTCCCCGGCGTAGGCCGCGCAAAAGGTGACCGCGTTGTCCAGCATTGTCGCGAAAACACCGCCATGCACCGCAAAAGCGCCGTTCAGGTGATCGCGGACGATCGGCAATTCCAGTTCGGCCTTGCCGTCGAACCACGATACAAAGCGCACACCCAGCATGGCGTTGAACGGGGCGGGTATCTCTGGTCTGCCGTCCTGCGCACTCATCTTGCGGGCTCCTGCGTGTTCGAGAACATCACCAGCGCGATTGCCAGTGCCGCCAACCCGATACCTGTCCCCACCGCAGCAAGGATCGGAATGGCCAGACTCGCATGCGATGGCAGGGCGAAGACCAGTCCGGAGACGCCGAGCAAAATCCGAGCAATTGTACCCATCAAGCCGGAGCCGATCCTCCCGACGCCCAGCAGATACCCCTGGATACCGGCGCAGATCAACAGAATGCCGATACTGGCGCGCAGGACCGTGAGCAGGCTTTCGAGCGGACCGGCCTGCAGGGTGAACGCCGGGTCGAGGACGAAGAAGAACGGGATGATGTAGATGATTGTGCCAAGTTTCATCGCTTCGAAGGCTGACGCGAAGGGTTTGGCCTGGGCAATGGCCGCCGCAGCAAAAGCCGCCAGCGCAACGGGGGGCGTGATATAACTTAACATGCTCCAGTAAAGTATGAACAAGTGGACGCCGATGGGATCCAGCCCGCCGGCGATCAGGGCAGGTGCCAGCGAAACCGCAAGAATCACGTAGGCGGCGGTCACGGTCATACCCATTCCAAGGATGAAACTGGTCATGGCCCCCAGAAGCAGCAGAAGAAAGGTGTTGCCGCCCGCGATGAACAACAGATCGTTGGAAATCGTCCCGGACATCCCGGTTACCGCCAGTCCGCCGACGATCAGCCCGACCGCCGCGAGGATAGCCACCAGTTCGACGAACAACCGTCCCGTGGCGATCAGGAAGTTCATCAGCTCCTTCCGGCCCCAGCGTGACTTGGACAGAAGCTGGTTCAGGATCAGTAGCAACGCGGTCGCATAGAACGGGGCGATGGCCTCGCGCTTGAGGTAGAGCAGCATCCAGATCAGAAGCCCGAAGACCGCGAGAAAGTACCAGCCTTCGCGCAACACCCGGCCGATCCTGGGAAGATCCGCGCGCGGAACGCCTTTGAGGCTGTTACGCGCTGAATACCCGTCGATCTGTGCAAACAGGCCGAAGAAGTAGAACAGCGATGGCAGAACCGCCGCAATCACGATGTTGGTGTAGTCCGTCGCCAGGAACGTTGCCATGACAAAGGCGGTGGCGCCCATGATAGGGGGCATCAGCACCGCCCCCGTCGAGGCCGCCGCTTCGATCCCTGCCGCATAATTGGGCCTGAACCCCACCTTCTTCATGGCCGGAATGGTAATCGAGCCGGTTGTCAGCACATTGGTGATGACGCTACCGCTCATCGAACCTGTCAGGCCGCTGGTCAGAACGCCCACCTTGGCCGGCCCGCCGCGGACATGTCCGAGCGCGGCAAAGGCGATGTCGATAAAGAACGGACCCGCGCCGGTATGTTGCATTGCGACCCCGAAAATCATGAACCCCACGACCAGATTAACAAAGCTGCGCATCGGTATTCCCAGCACGCTTTCGCCGCTCATCGCGTGGAAGATTGCCGTCTCGACGGGCGTGCGCTGGAAGCCCTGGATGGGTCCGGGGGCATAGCTGGCCACCATGGGGTAAATGGAAAACACCAGGATTACGCCGAAGAGCATCCAGCCGCCGGTGCGCCGCGCCGCGACGAGCAGCAGGAACCAGAAGGCGAAGCTGGCGATTACGGCATGAAGGGGCGCGGCGAAATCCCACCCTTTGTTCACCACGCTGCGCCCGTAGTAGGCAAAGAAAGCGCAGGTGATCAGAGCCAGCAGCGCCAGAAAGTAATCCCACCACCGCGTCGATCCGTAGGGGTCTGACTTTGAGCAAGGGAAGACAAGGAACACCAACGGCAGCGTCAGCAAGAGCATCACGTACAGGTAGTGAATCTCAAGCAACCGGATGTTCATGAAGAACCCCAGATTGAAGAGATGGTTGACCGAGGCCGCGGTCAAAAGCACCGCTGAGGCGACGAGCAACCAGCGCACAAATGCGGGCAGGGTGCCCATGCCGGCCGGTTGCGCCGGCGCGTCCTGTGTTACTTGTGACATGCCCGTATTCCTGTTGTGTGCTGCGTTGTTTATTGCGCGACGCCCGCTGGACGCCGCGCCGCGTCGCATCAGCGGAAAAAGACCTCGTGGCCGGCTTCTTCCAGTGCCTGAGCGCGGGCTTTCATCCATGCAGCGGTAAATTCTTCTTCACCGTCAGGTGCGTCGGCGACAAATCCGCTCCAAGCCTGGGCGAGGACGTCTTGCCGATTCACCAGTTTGTCCTGATTTGCCTGGGCCTCTGGTGTCCAAAGACCCTTTCCCTTGAAGTAGGCCACGCTGCCATCGCTCCATGGCATCACCCAGGAAAGGATCTGGCGGTCAATCGCATATGCATTGGCACCGGGGGCGGCATCCTTGTAGTCGTCGAACCCCTCGTCAAGCGCGGCGACGATGTTGCGAACTTCGGTGCTATCCTGATCGGTTTCAGTGACAAGGATCGGATAGGGGTACAGCGCCATGGGCAGGGGAGAGTCGGGGTCGATGGTTGGCCCCACCGACACCATGTGCGGTGTGACAAAGGGCGTCACGCTGGTGTAGCGGGCCCAGGCTTCGCTTTGGTCCGCAGGTGTTTCAAGCCATTTGAGGCCGCGTGGGCTCGACTCGATCTGGTAGTTCACAGTGGTCGTCGTCAGAGCAAAGGCCGCATCGACACGATCTTCCAGAATGCCCTTGAGAGAGTTCACATAGCCCGAAAATTCCACCGCCTCCACGTCGTCCCATGTCAGGTCGGCAAAGGCCAGAAGACCTTCCATGTTGTTGTCAATCGCGGGAGAGCTGACGGCGCGAGCGACCCGTTTCCCCTTGAGATCTGCGATCGTGTCGATGCTCGCATCGGCGGCGACAGCGACACCCAGTCCGTAGTTGCCAACGGCCTGAAGAACTGCCCGGATCGGCTGCGGCCCCCATTCAGGCGCAGCAAAAAGGAAAACCCCTTCGGCCGCGAAATAGGAGGCGATACCGCACAGGCAGTAATCGACCGTCCCGTTCTTGAGAGGCGTCATGCGCGAGACATCGTTCCGTCCCGGAAGCACGCGGACCGTCGATCCGTAATTGCTGCGCATCATGTTGCCGATGGCAATGGAATGGGCATGACCGGCCGATCCCGTGTCATAGGCCGACCACGCGATCACGTCAGGCAGATCGATGTCTTGTGCGCCCGCCGAGGTCGCAATTGCCAGACATGCGGCAGCGATACCAGTTATCTTGAACTTCATGGTTTTCTCCTCCTTGTTGGTCGTTGGTCCCGGACGTCTCCCCTTCGGATCACAGCTCTGAAAACGCGACATCCTTATCCACGCGTATTTCAGGCGGCAGTCCGAGAATGCGTTCTCCGATGATTGTGCGCTGGATCTCGTCAGATCCCCCGGCAATGCGGTTGCCCGGCGCGGTCAGGTATTCGTTTCGCCAGCGCGCCACGTCATCTCCAGATTTGGCCGATATACCGGCCGCAGTTCCGGCCAGTTCCATCCCGAAAGCGCCCATTTCTTGCCGCAGCTTGCCCAGCAGCAGTTTTCCGATCGAGCCCTCTTCACCCGGCGCATCGCCGCGCGACAGTGATGTCATGACCCGGTAGGAGGTGAATTCCAGCCCGCGTTGCCGTGCGATAAAATCGGCAATGCGTGCGCGCACTTCGCCGTCCTCGAAGGCCGGGCGGCCGTTCCGTTCGACACGGGTGGCCAGATCGATCAATTCCTCGGCCCGTGCGCCGCCACTGGCCCGGCCGACGGAAATGCTGAACCGTTCATTCATGAGTGTGGTCAGCGCCACCTTCCACCCTTCGGATTCACCGCCCAGGCGGGCGCTGTCTGCCACGCGCAGGTCGTCGATGAACACCTCGTTGAAGCTGGAGCTGCCCGAAATCTGGCGAATTGGACGGGTTTCGATGGCCGGGTCGGACATGTTCACAAGGAACATGGTCATCCCCTTGTGCTTGGGCACCTGTGGATCTGTGCGCGCCAACAGGATGCCGTGGGTGGAATAATGTGCCCCCGAGGTCCACACCTTCTGACCGGAAATCACCCATTCGTCGCCTTCGCGGCGCGCCCGGGTGCGGATACCGGCCAGATCGGACCCGGCGGCGGGTTCGGAAAACAGCTGGCACCAGATGTCTTCGCCCGTGAGGGCACGGGGCAGGAATGTGGTTTTCTGGTCATCGGTGCCGTGAATCATGACCGTAGGCCCGACCAGCCCAATCCCGATCAGAAAGACGTTGGGCGGTACGGCATAGCGTCCTTCCTCCTGATTCCAGATCACCTGCTCGATCGGGGTGGCATCACGACCGCCGAACGCGCGGGGCCATGTCAGCCCCGCCCAGCCCGCCTCGGCTTTTCGCGCTTGCCAGTCGCGCGCGCGGGCAACTTCGTCGGCATCGCGGGCCATGAAATGATCCTGTGCCTTTTCGCTGCCATCGCGGCGAGTCGCGTTGGCATCCAGCCAGTCGCTCGCTTTGGCGCGGAATGCGGCTTCTTCTGGGCTATCGCTGAAATCCATTCGTTCAGTGTCCTTGTCAGTTAGCGGCCGCTGGTCCGTTCGCCAGTTCGCAAAGCAACCGATCGCGCCAAAGATCGGCGGGACCGAGTTCGGCCTTCAATTGCCAGCCGCGCCGCAGAAACAAGTGCGGGTCGGCGGCCCAGGTGAATCCGATCCCGCCGTGAAGTTGCACCGATTCCTCGGTGGCGAATTGCACTGCAACGAGTGCGGAGAGGCGCGCCACAGCCGCGGCTTCGGCCAGTCGGTTATCCCCGCTCGCCAGCGCCCACGCACCGAAAAAGGCATTGGACCGTGCCAGTTCGATCTTGGCGAACATGTCCGCGAGCCGGTGTTTGACCGCCTGAAAACTGCCGATCTGGCGTCCGAATGCCTGCCGCTCGCAGGCATAGTCTCTGGTCAGTGAAAGCGCGCGTTCGGCCAGACCGATCTGTTCGAAGGCAGCCAGCACTGCGGCGCCGTCCAGAAGGGTCCGGATCGCCGCGGGATCGGAACCGGGCAGCACTTCAACCGGCGCACCGTGAAAGACGATTTCGGCTGCCGGACGTGTCCGGTCGATCGCATCCTGCGGATTGATCGACACTGAAGGATCGGAAAGATCCGCCAGATAAAGGCGCACGGTGCCGCCTTCGTCCAGCGCAGCGACCAATGCAAATGACGCATCGGCTGCAAAAAAAACTGGTGATTTGCGTCCAGAAAGGCGGTCCTGCACCACTTTTGCGGAGACCCTTTCTGGTGCAGACCCTCCATCCTCGGCAAGCGCGGTGGCGACGATCAGGCGGCCTTCGGCGATGCCCGGCAACAGCTTTCCTTTTTGACTTTGCGTGCCCAAGTCCTGAATCGCCGGGGTCGCCAGGCCAAGAACCGGGGCAAAGGGTACGGCGGCCAGGCTGCGGCCAATCTCTTCGGCGACAACGGCCAGTTCGACCGCCCCCATCGCCGAACCCCCGTAGTCTTCGGCAATCGCAAGACCCAGCCATCCGCCGCCCGCCAAGGCGGCCCATGTTGCGGAATCGAACCCTTCGGCAGTCTCAAGACAGTCATGCACCACCGCGAGAGTGGCGTAATCGCTCAGCATTCGTGCCAGTGTGTCGCGTATAGCATCCTGTTCGTCGGAAAAACCGAAATTCATGCTGGTGCCCTTCGGATCATGGCATTGGTTGCCCACTCACGAAAGGGTAGTTCAGCGCTCGGTATGTCCCAAACGCTATCCGGCACCAGCCGCGCGAAACCACATATGTGCTGTGGTGCCGAAAAGCGGTCCATGGAGCGAAGGATGTGATTCATCAAGAATGTGCTCAATCGGCGTGAAAGCCGTAAAAAACGAGGCGGTCGATTGATTGTTGCCGAGCTTGCCGCCTAACCTTGAAAAACCGGGGCGTGTTCCGGGCGCAGGACAGGTGTGGCCGAACCCTCTCAGAAAATGGAACTGATCAAGGGAATTTTGCGGAATGGAAACTGTAGGACTCGGATTTTGCTACGAAGATTTACCGGTCGGGCGCAGGTTTCGGACCATTGGCCGCACCGTGACCGAAGCCGACATCACGAATTTTGTCAGCGTCACCGGCATGCTTGAGGTCTTGTTCATCAATAGCGACTTCCGCGAGAAGGAATCCAACATTCCCGGTTTCGCCGCTCCAGGTGCGCTGGTCTACACTTTCATGGAAGGGCTCTTGACCCAATCCACAATGCAACATACGGGCTTTGCCTTTCTGGACATGGAACTTAAGGTCATGGGACCCACGTTCGCGGGGGACACCATCCATTGCGAAGTGGAGGTAATCGAATCGCGCCGGTCGAAGAGTCGGCCGAACCGAGGACTGGTGCGGACGCGAAACAAGGTGTTCAAGCAAACTGGAGAGCAGGTATTGGAGTATACGCCGTTGCGGATGATCAAGGCACGCACGACGGATACTGAGCCGGGAGAGGCATAGGCGTGTTCCGGATAACGGCACTGGAGACACGATTATGAAAACCGCGCGATCTGACCGAGCTGAAGCCGCCGGAGACAGATCAGGCGCGCCCCGGTCTCTGACCCGTATCCTCGCGCTTTTCGACCTGTTGGCGTACAGCAAACGGCACATGTCTCTTTCGGAACTCAGCAACGCGATTGGTTGCCCCAAAAGCAGTTTGCTGGTGCTTCTTCGCCCTCTCACCGAGAAGGGGTACCTGATGCGCGAGGAAGACAATTACTTTCTGGGCCCGAGGATCTTTCAGTTCGCCCAGTCGATCCTGACCAACCACCCGTTCGAGGCGGTGCTGCGCGGGGTGATGAGCGATGTGGTCAAGGAGACGGGCGAAACCATCCTGTTTGCCGTCCGGGATGGCGAGAATGTCGTTTATTCGTCGGTGGTCGAAAGCCCCCAGCCCGTTCGATACGTTGCCCAGCAGGGGATCAATCGGCCGCTTTTCTGTTCGGCGTCGGGGCTGGTCATGCTGGCTTTCGACACGCAGCAGGAACTGGACGACTACTTTCGGCGCACCGAGTTGAAGCCCCTTACGCCCAACTCCATCGTCGACGAAAATGAACTGCGGCGGATAATCTCTCAGATTCGCAAATCGGGGTATGCCAGCACGGCCGGCACGGCGCATGTCGATGCTGCGGGTTTCGGGGTGCCGGTCTTTCGTGCTGACGGAAACCTGGCAGGGGCCTTGGTGATCGGCGCCCCCCTGGAGCGCGCCAAACGAAACGAAAAAAGCTATGTGGCCGCGGCCAAGACAGCGGCCGAACGGCTTTCCAGAGCGCTAGGCTATCCTTCGGGGCTTGAAGAGGGTCCTGATGAAACCGCCTGGCACTAAGCCGTTTCGGCTTTGACTTGAGACACGAATGCCTTGCCACGCCTTCGGCGTTCCCGGGACATCTCAGTCGCGGGATGATTCAGGTAAGATCCGGAACGCTCCAGGTGCACGCAGCCCGTCCCGGTTTCCGGACCACTGGCGGGCTCATCGCAGACCCAGCCCCCGTGCAATGATGCCGCGAAGGATTTCGCGGGTGCCCCCGCGGAGCGAAAACGACGGGACCGCAAGTTCGGTAAAGGCCAGAACCGCCGCATAGCTGTCGCGGCCGTTGGGCACTGCCGGACGCGAGACAAGACTGCGAGCCAATCGCGGAATGTCCTGTTCGAAGAGCGCGCCCAGGTCCTTGACGATGGCCGCTTGCAGGGACGGGTTCTTTCCTTCGTTCAGCATTCCGGCCACCGATCGTGACATTTGTCGCAGCACCATCAGATGTGCGGACAGGCGGCCGATCTCGGCCTGCTGCGCTTCGGTGGCGTCCTCGCGCAGCAATCGGATCAATTCCTCGATCAGGGCGAAGGACGACAGAAACCGCTCCGGTCCGCTGCGTTCGAAGGCCAGTTCGCTCATGACCTGTGACCAGCCCTCGCCCTTTTCGCCGAGCAGCGCATCGGATGGGAGAAAGGTATCGTCGAACACGACCTGGTTGAAATGATGCTCGCCTCCAAGGTCGATGATCGGGCTGATCTGAATGTTGTCGGTGGCCTTGAGATCGACGAGGAACTGACTCATCCCGCCGTGGCGGTCATCGCTCTTGCCGGTGCGGCAGAACAGGATCATGTAATCGGCGACATGGGCGTAGGTCGTCCAGACCTTGGTGCCGTTGATCCGGAACCCGCCTTCGACCTCGGTGGCAACGGTGCGTGTCGCCGCAAGGTCCGATCCGGAATCCGGCTCGCTCATCCCGATGCAGAAACAAAGCTCGCCCGCGGCGATTCGTGGTACGATCCGGCGTTTCTGATCATCGGTGCCCTTGGCCAGTATGAGCGGGCCGCTCTGTCGATCTGCGATCCAGTGTGAAATCACCGGCGCACCGGCGGCCAGCAGCTCTTCGGACACGACATAGCGCTCCAGTGCACTGCGCGCGTGGCCGCCGTATTCCTTGGGAAAGGTCATGCCGACCCAGCCGCGCCGTGCCAGCTTTCGTGAAAAGTCGCGGCTGAACCCATTCCACGACTCCGCGCGTTTTTCGGGCGGGAAATCGGCCAGTTCCTCGGCCAGGAACGCGCGGACCTCTTGCCGGAGGTCGTCATAGTCGGTGCAGGACGGGGGGGGCGGAAACGCTGTGAGGCTCATGCAGGCGCTCCTTGTACAGCGCTGTCGGTGATGAAATGCCAGAAGGTGTCGTGCGGGCTCGACAGGGCAGCCCGCCCCAGTTCCCCGGTCCAGTCGAGCTCAGTGCCGAACTCGTCACGCCAGCCCCAGATCCGCTTGGTGAAATGGTGAAGCGAATGTTCCTGGGTGTAACCGATTGCCCCATGGATCTGATGGGCCAATGCCCCGACTTTCTCCGCCGCTTCCCCGGCGCGGGCCTTGGCAGCGGCAACGGTCAGTGCAAAGGCTGGTGTATCATAGCTGACTGCGGCCATCTCGGCGGCAGTGCGCGAGGCAGCGGTTTCTCCGGCCATGGTCGCAAGATAGTGCTGGATCGCCTGAAACTTGCCGATGGGCCGCCCGAACTGCACCCGGTCGTTGGCGTACTGAACGCTCATCTCCAGAATGGTCTCCATCGCGCCGGCGATGGCCAGACTGCGGATCAATGCGCCGAGCGCGCGCATCCCCTCCACAGGTCGCGACACGACGCCGACATCGGCCTCTGTCAGCGCAAGATCGACCTCGGCATCGTCGCGTGGCATCCCGGCAAGATCCTGCGCCGGGTCCAGGGCCAGTTCCTTGACCGGCAAGGACAGGACGTGATCGGCGCCGTCCAGGACGGCGTTGGTCACGATCCGGTTCGCCCAGCGGGCAAACGGCACCAGTGTCAGATGCCCGCTCGCGTGGATCTTCTCGCCGCGCCGTTCCAGCCGCAGCGCCTCGCCCTCGGCAATGGTCAGCCTGCCGCCGGGAAGGGCCAGATTCGCGCCCGCCAGAACCGCGTTGGCGATCAGGGTTTCTGCCAGCGGCAGGGGCAGGCCATGCGCCCCGGCGAGGCGCACGAGCCCAAGCGCCTCGCCGGGGAGCACGCCGAACCCGCCTGCGGCCTCAGGCACCAGCGCCATGGCTAGTCCAGCTTCCTCGATCCGCATCCAGAGAGCCTCGGGGAATTGCCCGGAGGCGGCGTCTTCGCGCAGGCGGTGGGTGACATGGTCGCGGAACAGACGGTCGGCCATGTCATGGATCATCGAGTCCATCAGACAGTCCTTTCAGACGTTGCTAAATTGGCAGCGGACGTGCCATGCTCTGGTCTGTCCTGCCGCGTATAGGCTGTTTGTCCGTCGGGGGCCGTCGGCTCTTGCAACCCTGGAAGATGCAGCCGCGTGCGCAGATCCCGGCGGAACGCCCTGGCAGCGGGCGGCACGCCCCCGTCCCTGCGATATTTCCCGAGACAATCGGCAATCTTGTCCCCGATCGCTGCAGGCGTCGCCGGATCCGAGGGCGAACCGGGGTGCGCCGCGACTGAGGTTTCGGCCAGGGTTACGTTCCCTTTGCGCAGTCGGACATGGACCGCGCCACGGTCCACGCCGACGTGATCCCGCCCCACTTCCGGTGTGGTTTGGATACTGACCATGTCCATAAGCCGGCGAACCGCGGGGCGATGGGGGCTGTCCCCCTCGAAATCCATCAGCCCGACCTGGCCTTGATGCAGGGCCACGGCGAGCGTATAGGCGGCGCAGAACTTGGCTTGCATTCCATCCTTGGGGTCGGTGACATGCAACGGGACCATGACGTTTTCGGGCACCGTCATTTCGATCACTGATCCTTCCGGCACCGCGTTGCCGCCGCGTTCGGCGTAAAGATGCCGCCCCGCGGCGATCATCCTGTGGGTGAGGTAGCAGCAGGGATACAGCTTGCGGGACACCGTGCCCAGATCGATCCGCGGTTCCACCTCTGCGGAGTCGGCCGCAAGCCCGTCCGCGCCAGCATAGAGATCGAAGAAGCCGCGCGCTGCGAATATATCGGGGGCGCCCGTGATGTCGGCCTCGGCCATCCGGGCGGCGCGCAGTCCGACAAGGGCGGCGTTTCCGGCTTGGATCGGTTTCGCCATGGCGCCGAAATTGATCTGCATCCCCCCGGCCAGCGACGCAGCCAGGGACAGGGCGTTACTGACCGCATCGTCATCGAGCCCAAGCTGATGCGCGACCGCTGCCGCCGATGCCAGAACCCCGATGGTCGATGTTGCGTGCCAGCCCTTGTTGTAGTGACCGAAACCCAGGATTTGACCGAGCGCGACATTGACGCCTGTTCCGACCGCAAGCGCGGGGGCAATGCGGCTGGCCGACTCCGGCCGTGCATCCGCGATGGCCAGCAGCGCCGGCACGATTACAACACTGGGATGGGTGACGCTGACCGTGTGGACATCGTCGAAATCGAGCGCATGCCCGGCGACCGCGTTGAGGAACGCGGCCTGTTCGGGGCTGCCGCCTTCGGCGGCTCCCGCCGGGACTGTCGGCCCGCCCTCGTCGAGCGCGGCCAGTCGGCGAACCACCGGTTCATGCCACCCACCATAGATGACGGCCATGGTATCCTCAACGCAAAGCGCGGCCTGCTGGGCGTCGGCATCGCTGAGCCGGTGCGGCGTGGCGACGAACCGCGTCAAACGGGTGGTGAAATCGCTGATCATCCTTTTCCTTCTCTGACACTGTACACTGACTCATGAAGCAGGACGATATCAACTCTCGGCCCCTCTCTTTCGCACATATGTGCGGGAACAGGATACTCGCGTTGTGATCTTTGCGGCCATTGGGCAATCTGGGTGTTCATCCTTCCCCCATATCCATGCCGGATCGGGCGTGGGCCGTGACCGACAAAGCTTCGGAAAGAAGAACAAATGTGGCTGTGGGTATCGGCGTGAAAAGTCGGGAAGACATGCACGCAAGTGCGAAGAGACATTTCGAGGCGTTTTTGTCTTATTGTTCGCCTGCCGATGTATCCTCAGAGACCCGGAAACACGGCGGTCGGTTCCGCCGGAAATCCGGGCTCGCCGTCCCTGTGCCGATAAGATGAGCGCCTTGTGTGTCCTTGCGCGTGTCCCTGCTTGTGAAGGGGAAATTATCGGCATCGCATTTCCGCCATCGTGCCATGAGCGACCGCATCTGCCGTTGTGTCACAGACACAACGGACGCCTTCGGGAAAGGGGGGGCAGATGTCGCCCGTCGAGCCCCTGAAACGTTCATGCAAGCGTAACGGAATTACCGCCATCTGTCTGCTGACTTGTCTCGGCGCTGCCATCGTGCAGGGTGTCTTCTCCTCCAGCGTCGCGTCCATTGCCGCCGTGCCGTTCTTCGGAATCTATCTCGTTGTTGCCTCCTGCTATATCGCCCGCGTCGGATGGGTGCTGCTTTTCTTTTCCCTCGCAATTGCCCTTCTGGCGCTGGCCGATGGCATCGACACCGGCATCTTCGTTCAGGCGGCGGGGCGTGTCGTGTTCCTGTCCGCGCTGCTGTCGGCTGTCGCATTCCTGCGCATCGCGGCCACCCAGGACCCGATTGTCGAGGTCGCCGGTGAATTCCTGACGCTGCAGCCGCCGACCCGTCGTTACGCCTCTCTGGGTGCGGGCGGACATCTGTTCGGCGTGCTTCTGAACCTCGGCGGGCTTGGTGTGATGCTGGAGATCATCATGAAAGGGCTGGCGGCGCATCGGCATGAGATGGACGAATTCGTGTTCCAGGCCCGCAAGCGCAGGATGGTAAGTGCCTGTATGCGGGGGTTTTCCTCGATCGCTTTCTGGACGCCGTTCGGGATCGCTCTCAATCTGATGATTCTCACGATTCCGGGGCTCGAATGGGCGGCCCTGGCCCCCTACGGGATTGTGCTGGCCGGGGTGCTGTTTCTTCTGGGATGGCTGTTCGACACGGTGGAATGGTGGCGCCCGCCCTCGGCGCGCGGCCGGGCACCGGCCCTGTACGGTGACTTGCCGGGCTGGAGCCGCTGGGCTGTCCTGATTGTGGCCGGACATGTCCTTTTTCTGGGAGCCGCCGTTGTGACGCTGGACAGGTTGACCCAGTACAGTTTCCAGACCGTCCTGATCACCATCGTTCCGATTTACGCGCTGCTCTGGTCGGCGCTGCGCAGCGGCCGCGGCAGCATTGGCGGAATGTCGCGACGATTCGTGGCCCAGGCACCGGGTTTCGCGACCGAGATGAGCGTCATCGCCTCGGCGGGGTTCATCGGTCTTGTCGCACTGGAAGTTGCGCCGGTTGAATGGGTTGCCGACCATCTCGGCTGGATTGCCGCGCGGCCAGTCACGACAGTTGTGTTATTGATCATGACGGTGTTCCTGACGGGGCTTCTGGGCGTGCACCCGATGATCTCGGTGGTCCTGCTGGCAGAAGTGGTCAACCGCGTCGGCGTGGATGGTTTGTCGCCGCTTGCTCTGGGCCTTGCGCTGGCGGGCGGCTGGAGCAGCATCATCTGCATGGGGCCGGCCATCACGGCCGTGGTCTATACCTCTTCCATCGTGGGAGAGCGGCCGCTGACCATCGGTTTGCGGTGGAACGGAATTTTCGGTGTTGCGAGCATCCTCCTCATCACGCTCATCGTTGGCGGCGGTGTCGCGGCAGGGTGGTTCTGACCGGTCTCAATTCCCTGTCAGGATCCGGGCGCAAGCATTCCCACATATGTGTTCGATCAGTCTTTGCGCCAGCCGGAAGGTGATGGATCGCGAGCCGTCGACTAGGATGGACAAGCGCAAATCTTGAGTGATCTGCGGAAATCAGTATGGAAGTGGCAAGCCCAACCATGGATGGCCAAGCGAAACCCACACGTTGCAGCAAGGTCACAAGCCTGCAAGACGCAGCGCGTCTGGCACGAGGGGCTTTGGAAGAACGTCCCGAGCTTTGCCTCGGCGGTCTGTTCAAGCAAGGTCGCCCGGTCGCGCTGGTGCGGGGGTTGCTGGCCGCGGGCGCGGATGGCCTACATGTGTATTCCTCGCCGGGTGCGGGGTATGACATCGACCTGATGATCGCGGCAGGGGCCGTCGCACAGGTTTTCATTCCCGGCGTTACGCTGGAGAACCGGCTTTGCCCCAATTTCCGCCGCGCGGTCGAGGCTGGGCAGGTGACCGCCCATGCGCTGGATGCGCTGACCGTGGTGGGCGGGCTGATGGCGTCGGCACATGGCGTACCATTCCAGCCAATCGACGCGCTGCGCGGATCGGAC
Organism: Pseudooceanicola batsensis HTCC2597; assembly: GCF_000152725.1. Classification (GTDB taxonomy): domain Bacteria; phylum Pseudomonadota; class Alphaproteobacteria; order Rhodobacterales; family Rhodobacteraceae; genus Pseudooceanicola; species Pseudooceanicola batsensis. The sequence goes on along the minus strand of NZ_AAMO01000007.1, from coordinate 114,983 downwards.
GTTCTGAAACACAACCCGCTCTTGCGCGAGATTGACTGCCCATTCTCCGGTCGCCACATTCACGCCGTCGGGCCGATCCGGCCCAGAGTGACGTTCCTGCACGCGCAGGAAGCCGACCGTTGGGGGAACCTGCGCCATCTCAGCACAATGGTCTACGCCGATCAGCTGATGGCGCGCGCATCTGACATGGTCATTGCCAGCGTCGACAGGATCGTCCCGGAGGAGGTCGTTCTGGACGATCCTTCGCGGGTCACCGTGCCGTCTCACTATGTCGATGCAGTGGTCGAGGTGCCCTTCGGAGCGCATCCTACCGCGAGCTTTCCCAACTATGCGATGGACGAGGAACACATCGATGCCTACGCCGATCTGGGAGACGCCGCCCGGGCCGGCGACGCCGCGGGGCTGAACGCTTACATTGCGCGCCATGTGACCGGTCCCGAAAGCCAGGGGGACTACATCGAAGCAGTCGGGGGCAGTGCGCATTTCGCGCGGCTGGAAGCCGAGGCGCGGAACGGATGAACTCGGCGGTGTCCCCACTGGAGCAGATGGTCGTCGTGCTGGCCCGCGACCTGGCGGACGGGGAACTGGGTGCAGCGGGGGCCGCCGCGCTGGTGCCGATGGCGGCCATCGCGCTGGCCCGTGAACTGCATGCACCGAACCTGACGGTCGGCGGCGAAATGTTCTTCAACCCCGAGCCGGGGCGCCTTTATCCGTCCATGCTGGATGACCGGGCGCTTGGCCGTTGCGAAGCCGCCGAGACCTTCATCGAGCTGTTCGGCCACAGCCATCACGGGCTGGGTTTCTTCTTTCACAGCGGCCTGCAACACGACGCTTTCGGCAACATCAACCTGCACCATGTCGGCGGCACGCTGCACGCGCCCAAGATGCGCGGGCCGGGGGCGGCAAACCTGTCATACTGCCACACCTCATCGCGGTTCTACATTTGCCCTACCGTGCATTCGGCCCGGAATTTCGTGGAGAAGGTCGATTTCATCACGATACCCGGACATCTTTCCGGGCCTGCCGCGAAACGCGACGCCGGGCTGGTCAATGAAGGGCCGCGCCTGGTGGTGACACCGCGCGCAGTTATGGATTTCGACAAGACGACGCTGCGCATGCGCCTGAAATCGGTCCATGCGGGCAATACGCCCGAGGACGTCCAGCGTCATACGGGGTTCGATCTGGCGATCAGGGGCGACGTGCCGCGCACACGGCCGCCAACAGACGCGGAACTGCGCGTTCTGAGAGAGAGAATCGACCCATCGGGGGCTCTGCGCGCATGAGCGGCCGGGCCTGGCAGAAACTATCAAAACGGGAGGACAAAATGTTCCAACGCAAACTGACCGGATACCGGGCCGCGCTCGGTGCTATCGCGGCCGTGGGCGCCATGGCCCTTGGCGGCGCTGCATCCGCCAAGGATCTCACGATGGGCACGACCAGCCCGACATCGAGCCATTTCACCATTTCGGTTGCAATGAGCAAGGCGATCGAAAGCGGCATGGAAGGCACCACGGTCAGCGTGATCGAGACGGGGGCCAGCGTCGACAATGTCCTGCGACTGGCGCGCGACGAAATCGACCTTGGTCTTGCCACCACCGACATCCTGATTTCCGCCAGGAACGGAACCGGCAAGTTCGAAGGCAACGCCATCGCCGATACGGTTGCGCTTTATCCCTACAGCGCCTCGATCCTGCTGATCGCGGTCACCGACGAATCGGGAGTGACCACGCTCGAAGAGCTGGACGGGAAGAAATTCAATCCCGGCATCCGGGGATCGGCCGCCGAGACGCTGACGACCAATGTCCTGTCGATGTTCGATATCAACGCGGACCTGGTGCATGGTGCCGTCGGTGACGCCGTGGAAGGCATCAAGAATCGCCAGCTTGTCGGCTACAGCAAATACGGGGCCGCGGATTCGGTGGATGCAACCCTGCAAGAGTTGATGACCAGCACCAAAATGCGCCTGATCGGCTTCTCCGACGAGCAGGAGAATGCGGCGAAAGAGTCCATGGAGGGTGTCGGTTTCATCACGCTTCCCGAAGGGCTCATTCCCGGTTCCGAAGCAATGCGGGTGCCCAAGCTCAACGTTTTCTTCCTGACCCGCACCGGTGTCATGGATGAGCAGACCGCCTATGACATCGCCCGCAGCATCCACCAGAACATGAATCTGCTGGTCGAAGCCTGGCCGCAGCTGGCCGACTACGACATTGCCGCCGATGCCGTCGCCACGATGGAGGCGGGTGTCACCTATCATCCGGGCGCGGAGCGTTACTGGAGAGAGGCCGCCGGAAGCTGACCGACATCCCGGGCCGTCAGGACGGCCGCGTGGGCTGACCAGGCGGGGAGCTGCGGGCACCCCGCCGCTGCCGTTATCGGAGAGAACATGACGCAGACATCGACCGCGATGCCGTATTGGGAAAGGCGCGGAGGACAGGCGCTTGGCGCATTGTTCGCGGCATTTGTCGCGCTGCACTTCTACAATGCCCTGTTCGGCCAGTTCGAACCGCTGGTTCAGCGACCGATCTTTGTCGGTTTCGGAATTGGCGGCGCGTTCTTTCTGTATGCCGCGCGGACCTCGAGGACGGGTGCGCGAAGCGGGATTGAACGGGCGGTGGATATCACGCTCGGTCTGCTGGCCTTTGGGGTTTGCCTCTACGCGATTGTCAATCGGGATCGCTTTTCGGATATCATGGTGCGCTATGGGCCGCTCGACAAGGCGGCCGGTCTGGTGGCTGTCCTGCTGACCCTTGAGGCGGCGCGCCGGGTGATCGGCTGGTTCCTGCCGCTGCTGGCGCTTTGCACCGTTGTTTATTTCTATTTCGGTCATGATCTGATCGAGGGTGCCTGGCGTCCGCCGCGCGTTTCGGCACGCACGGCTGTCGAGACATTCTACAGTTCGACCACCGGGCTCTTTGGCTACCTGGCCGATATCGGGGCCCGGGTCATCGTGATCTACGTGCTGCTGGGGGCGCTGCTGTTGTCCACCGGGGCGACCGATGCCTTCATGAAAATGGCCACATGGATCGCCGGGCGCTCTTATGGCGGCTCGGCAAAAGTCTGTGCCCTGTCTTCGGCGATGTTCGGGACGGTCACCGGCTCGGCGGTGGCCAATGTCATGGCGACCGGCTCGATCACCATTCCCACGATGAAGCGGCTGCGCTATCCGTCGGCATTTGCCGGGGCGGTCGAGGCAGTTGCCTCCTCCGCCGGGCAACTCACCCCGCCGGTGATGGGGGCGGCGGCCTTCATCATGGCTGAGTTCCTCAACATCCCCTATACCGATATTGTCATCGCGGCGATCGGTCCGGCATTTCTATACTATCTTGCCGTATGGCTCGGGGTGGATCTCTATGCGCGCCGCACAGAGCTGCAACCGACACCGAAGAGCGAAATGCCCGAACCGGCGGAATTCCTCGCGCTTGACAAGTCGATCCCGCTGTTTCTTCCCATCGCGGCGATGGTCTTTTTCCTGTTCAACGGCTACACGCCGAGCTATGCGGGTGCGGGTGCGATCATCATGCTGGTTTTGGCCTGTGTGGTGGTGCGACCATTCTCGCGCGACGGCAGAGAGCAGGGTGTGCTGGCCTGCTGGGCCAAGCTGGCGCGCGACGTCCATGGAGGGATGGTCGAAGCAGGGCGGGCGTTGGTGATGATCGCGGCGCTGCTGGCCTGCGCCGCCATCGTCGTCAAGGTTCTGACGGCGACGGGTGCCGGGGTCAAGGTCTCGAACCTGTTGTTTTCCGTGTCGGGTCAGGGGCTGATCGTGGCGTTGTTGCTGGCGGCTGTACTGGCGATCCTGCTGGGCATGGACGTTCCGACGACTGCCTCCTACGTGCTGGCAGCGGCGATTGCAGCGCCGAGCCTCGTACGGCTTGGCCTGCCCGAACTGACGGCTCATCTCTTCGTCTTCTACTATGCGATCCTGTCAGCCATCACGCCACCGGTCTGCGCCAGTGTCTATGCGGCCGCCGCCCTGGCGGGGGCCAATTTCTGGCGGGTGGCGGGGCGCGCGCTGATGCTGGCCGGAGCGATCTATGTGGTGCCATTTCTCTTTGTCTTCCGACCGGGCATCATGGGCCAAGGCACAGCGGGCCAAATCCTTCTGGACATGGGTGTGGCCTGCGCCGCGGTTTTTGCCGTCAGCGTTGGCACGAGCGGCTGGTTTCGTGGAAAGGTGCCGGCCCTCGGCCGGTTGCTGTTCCTGTCGGCGGCGGCCTTGCTGTTTTATGCCGCGCCGACGGCTGACATTCTTGGCGGGCTGGCGCTGGCTGGGCTTTTGGCGTGGCGGTTTCTGCAAGGAGCGCCGCAACCCGGCCGCGCCGGGTGACCCCCGAAAAGCGAAGAGCCGCCGCAGATAAACTCTGCGACGGCCCTTCGACATCCGAACCCGAAGGGGCGATACCTCCGGCCTCAGATTATTTTGAAGTTGGGAAAGGTAACTTCGTCGGTTGCCTTGACGAAGGTCACCTCTACCTTGGCCCCGATATGAACCTTCTCGGGATCGTCGGTCTGGATCCGGCTCATCATCCGGGGGCCTTCCTCCAGTTCGATCAACGCCACGACATAGGGCACGTCATCCGCGAATGCCGGGCCTGCCGGACGGCGCGCGATCGTGAAGGTATGCACCTCGCCACGCCCGCTCACGGTCTCGAAACGGAGATTGTCGGAATGGCAGTAAGGGCACACGGAGCGCGGATAGAAATGATGTTTGCCGCAATCGCCGCATAGCGGGATGTCGAGGCGGCCCTGGCGCGCGGCCTCCCAATAGGGGGCGCTGTCATGGTCGATCACCGGAAGCGGTTTTTCGGAACTCATCGGATCAGTCCTTCTGCAGGATTACGGTCGCACCCGAGGACAGGGTGCCTCCGGTGCCATGCACCAGCGCGGTCTCGGCGCCCTCGACCTGGCGTTCGCCGCCCTCGCCGCGAAGCTGCCGGGCGGCCTCGATCAACAGGAACATCCCGAACATGCCCGGATGCAGCGCCGAGAGGCCACCGCCACTGGTGTTCATCGGAAACGCTCCGCCCGGTGCCGTGCGCTGGCCCGACACGAAATCGCCGCCTTCGCCGGTCTTGCAGAAACCCAGAGCCTCGAGCGAGAGCAGAACAGTGATGGTAAAGCTGTCGTAGATCTCGACTACGTCGATATCGGAATGGCTCACCCCGGCCATCTTCATCGCGCGTTCCCCTGCCCTTTGCGCGGGAAGCAGGCGGGCGAGATCCGGCATCTCGCCGATGGCCCAATGGGTATGCGCTTCGCCATAGCCCTTTACCGCGACAGGCTTGGTTTCAAGATCCTTGGCCCGTTCGGCGGTGGTCATCACGATGGCACCGGCCCCGTCGGTGACGAGGCAGCAATCCAGCAGATGCAGCGGCTCCGAGATCATCGTGCTGGACAGCACGTCGTCGATGGAAAGCGGATCGCGCCGCGTCGCGTCGGGGTTCAACTGTGCCCATTTCCGGGTCGCGACGGCGATTTCGGCCAGGTTCTCGGAGGTGGTGCCGTATTCATGCATGTGGCGCTGTGCGGCCATCGCATAGCCGCCCACGGGCGTCGGCATTCCGTAGGGTGTCTCATGCTGCATGGACAGGACCGAGGGTCGACCACCCAGGTTGCGGCTACGCAGGGATTTCTGGTCCGAGCTGTAGACGATCAGCGCAACCTCGCAATAGCCTTCGCGCAGGGCCATGGCGGCGTGCGCGACGTGGGCCTCGAATGCCGAACCGCCAATATTCGTGCCGTCGACGAATGTCGGCATGATGTTGAGATACTCGCCAAGCGTCACCGTCGCCAGCTGGCCGGGCCCCGGCACCCCCCACATGCCGGCGGTCAGAAGACCATCTACATCGCTCAGTTCCAGCCCGGCTTCTTCGACGGCAGCCTTTGCCACCAATGCGGCATGGCCCAGGACCGAGGCCTTGGTGACAAACTTGCCGCCCTCCAGGGCCGCGTCGGCCACACCGACGATCACCGGATCTCGTCCGTTCTTCATATGCTCTTTCTCCTTCTTGTCGGGCCGTGCCGATCCGGTCCGGGCGGTCAGCCCGGACGCATTGTCTTGGCGATAAGCGTGCGCTGGATCTGCGAGGTGCCGCCGCCGATGGTGCTTTGCATCCCTTCGCGAAAGTAACGCTCCATGTCCGCTTCGGGCAGCATCGAGTGGCCGCCGAGGATCTGCATTCCGTTACGGGTGACTGTCTGAAGGGTCTCGGAAGCATAGAGTTTCGCCATCGAGACCTCTCGCATGCAGGGCGTCTTGGCCGCGGCCAGACTGGCGGCGCGATAGACCAGCAGCCGAGCCGCGTCGACCTGGGTCTGCATGTCCGCCAGCATGTGGCGGATCACCTGAAAGTCGAAGATCGGCTTGTCGAACTGGATCCGTTCGTGGGCATAGCGCAGGGCATCGTCGACCGCCGTCTGGGCATTGCCGACGTAGGCTGCGGCCACGGCCACACGTTCCAGTTCCAGATGGTCCGTGATGATCTTCCAGCCATCGTTCTCGGTGCCCAGCAGCGCATCGGCGGGCAGTTTCACGTCGTCCACGAAGATCTCGGTTGTGCCAGTTGCGCGGCGCGCCATTGTCGGCAGCTTGCGAATGTCCAGGCCTTCGGTGTTGTTGGGGATCAGGAAGACCGACAGCCCCTTGTGCTTGGGGGCGTCCGGATCGGTCCGGGTCAGCATTGCAAGGATGGCATTGTCAGCCGCAGCGCCCGAGCACCACAGTTTCTGCCCATTGAGGGCCCAGCCGTTGCCGTCACGCCGCGCGCGGGTCTTTGTCGAAGCCGCATCCGACCCGGCGCCCGGCTCGGAAATCGAGATCGAGAAGCGGATGTCGCCATCGAGGAAAGGCTGAATGTACCGCTCTTTCTGCTCGGGCGTGCCGAATTTCTCGACATTCATCGCGGTGAAGGTCGCCACCATCAGGCCGGTCGAGAAATCGAAACCGTACTTGGCCAGCCCCTCGCACATCAGCGCATAGTCCATGATGTCGCCACCAAGACCGCCGCTCTCTTCCGAAAACAGAATGCCGAGCCAGCCCTGCTTGGCCACCTTCTCGTAGGCCTCGTAGGGGTATTCGCGCTCGCGGTCGCATTTTCGGATATAATCGCGGCCGATCTCTTCATCGACGAAACGCTCGACGGTCGCGCGCCACATCTCCTGTTCCGGGGTCAAGAAGTTCATGAGGACGTTCCTTGTGTCTTTTCGTGCACCGCGCGGATCTTGTCCGGCTCTCCGGGGCGATCCAGACGCGCCTTGCGGATCAACAGGCTGAACGCGCAGCGAAGGACCGTTTCGTCGCGCTGGTTGATACCTTCCAGCTTGCTGGTCACGACGCCGTGCTTTTCGTCGTGATCCTTCAGATCGGTGATTTCGACGCGGGCCCAGAGGGTGTCGTTGATGAAGGTGGGCCGCAGAAAACGAAGATTGTCGCAGCCATAGAACGCCGCCAGCACAGAACTGTCGAAGGGGATCATCGCATTGACGATCGAAAACACCAGGCTGCCCTGCACCAGGCGCTGGCCATAAAGAGACGCCTTGGCGTGCTCGACGTTGGAATGCAACTCCAGCCAGTTTCCGGTCAACATGCAGAAATTGACGACATCGGTTTCGGTCATCGTCCGCCCGCTTGAAACGCCGGTCTGGCCAAGCGACAACTCTCCGAAAGGGTGACGTATCACGTTGAATTCTCCTGTTCGTCCGCCTTGGGTGACAAAACGATCAGGGCATCGGCAGCGGTCAATCCCTTCCCGTTCGCCCGAACCATCACAGGGTTGATTTCGATTTCCGAGATCAGATCGGCGTTCTCAGCGAAGAAAACAGATATGCGTGAAATCAGGTCTGCCAGGGCATCTCTGTCGGCCGGTTCCGCACCCCGCAATCCCTCCAGAAGCCGCGCGCCCGGACCCGAACGCAGCATGGACTGGGCGGTTTGCGGTGCTGCGGGCGCAAGCCGGATTTCGGCCGCATCGGTCAGTTCAACAAGAATGCCGCCAGGGCCGGCCAGAACGATCGGACCAAAGGTGTCGTCACGTTTGCAGCCGATGATCCATTCGGCCACGGCCCCTTCTTCCATTTCCTCGATCAACGCCGTACCGCCCGCAAATCGTTCCGCCATTTCGGCGGCGGCCTGTTTCGCCTCGTCGGGGGAAAGCCCCAATCGGACGAGCCCGTGATCGGATTTGTGCGGATAGTCATCATGACACATCTTGGCGACACAGCGCCCGTTGGCCGGATCACGTCGGGGCACCGGCACACCGATCCGTTGCAGCAGGGATTTCGCGTCGGCCTCGTGGACCACCTTGCGCCCGGCACGCTGCCAGTTTTCCAGTGTTTCCCTGTGGGTCATGTCACTTCTCCCGTGGTGGCCGCCAGCGCCGCAAGGCCCGATGCTGCCCGGGCCGGCGAATCGTAGACAGGGACAGCCCGTTCGCGCAGGGCCTCACCCGAGGCATTGCTGCGCGCCGAACCGGTCCAGACGATCAGAATCGGCTTGTCGGTGCGGTCGAACGCCTCGGCCAAAGCCTCGATGAACTGCTGATCCGGCACGAATGTGATAATTGCGATGGCAATATCCACGCCCGGATCGGCCGCTACGGCCTCCAGGCAACGGCCCACATAGGTGGGATTCGCCAGAACGACGCCGGTCAGATCGACCGGATTCGACACCGAGCCGTAGAACGGCACATAGCGCGACAGAGCGGTCTGCGTTGCCTCGTCCAAGACCGGAACCTCGAAGCCAGCGCTTTCGGCCAGGTCGGTCATCTCGACTCCGAGCCCGCCGGTGACTGAGATGATGCAGACCCGGTTGCCGGCAGGCCGCCTGCCTGCGGCGAGGGCCGTGACGGCATCGACGGCAGCCACGGATTCGCGGGCGCGGATAACCCCGGTTTCGCGGAAGACCGCGCTGATCACCCGGTCGTCCCCGGCCATGGCGCCGGTATGCGACTGGACCGCACGCGACCCGGCGCGGCTGCGGCCACCCTTGACCGCGACAACATGCTTCCCCGCCCTTGTCAGTCGTTGAGCCGCTTCGGCAAAGCGGCGTCCGTCGCGCAGCTCCTCGACGTAGCAAAGAACCACCCGCGTCTGGGGATCGTTGCCGAAATAATCGAGCAGATGCGCCGCGGTCAGGTCGGTTTCGTTGCCACTCGAGACGATGGCGTTGATGCCCACGCCGCGTTCGCCCAAGCGCAACGCCATAAGGCCTGCAAGCGCGCCGGACTGGGAAATCATCGCCACGGGACCGGGGCGAAGGCCGTTGAACATCGGGCTGAAGGTCAGTTGCAGGTCCGACGCGGGGCGCACCACGCCTTCGCAGTTCGGCCCCACCAGGCGAAACGGCGCGTCCTGCATGATCTTGCGCAGACGCTCTTCGTTCTCGTGCCCGTCGTCCCCGGCTTCCGAAAAGCCCGACGTCACCCCGACGACGACCTTCACGTTGAGCCGGGTGCAGGTTTCCAGAGCGTCAAGGGCGGCACCGACCGGGGTTGCCAGCACAACGACGTCGATCGGGCCGTCAATCTCTTCGAGGTCGCGCCCGGCCTGGAGGCCCTCGATCTCGCCGCCGGAGGGGTTCACGGGAATGATCTTGCCGCCGTAGCCGTTGCTCTTCAGCAGAGCCAGAACAGCCTGCCCCAACTTGCCCTTGGTGCGGGATGCGCCGACCACCGCGATGGTGCGCGGATCGAACAACCCGTCCAGTGCCTCGGCAACCGTGGGCCGGCATGCCGCCATTTGATTCGTGCTTGGCTCTGCCACAATTTCCTCCGTCAAGTGAAAAAGCATCGGCTCATTTCATCGATCTAACGACTGTTCGATTATTCTCGCAATGGATTTTGGTTCCGGACAGAGTGTGGCTGTCATAGCCGCAAACTAGGGCTTGACGTCGGAAAATTTCGCAAAACGAGGCAGCCGCGTGAAAATTGAGAATGGACCACTGAGCGATGTGAGGGTGATTGAACTGGGTCATGTGATCGCCGCACCGATGTGTGGCGCATTGCTGTCCGACTTCGGCGCCGACGTGGTCAAGATCGAACGTCCGGGACAGGGGGACATGCTCCGGGTGCTGAGCGCGCGCGCCAAGGATGGCGTCGGTGTGTGGTGGAAGACGCTGGCACGAAACAAACGTCTGATGGCGCTGGACTGGAAGAGTGAAGACGGTCGCGCCATTCTGCGCCGACTGGTCGAAAACGCCCATGTACTCATCGAGAACTTTCGCCCCGGCGTTCTGGAAAGAGCAGGGTTGGCACCAGAGGTCTTGCATGACTGGAACCCCGATCTGGTGATCGTGCGGATCTCGGGTTACGGCCAGACGGGGCCACGCGCCTCTTGGCCTGGTTTCGGTCGGGCCGGTGAAGCCATGAGCGGTCTGGCCCACATCACGGGCTTTGCTGACAATGCACCGATGCATCCCGGTTTCCCTGCGGCGGATTCGACGACCGGTCTAATGGCGGCCTACGGCACGATGATGGCGCTGCATGCGGTGCGAAACGGCAGTGCCCGGGGGCAGGTGGTAGACCTGGCCATTTTTGAGCCGCTCTTGCGTTTGATCGACTACCACGTGCCCACGCGCACCGGCGCGGGACTGCCGGTTGACCGAAATGGACTTCAGGCCCCGAATTCCTACGCCCCGGCGGGGGTGTTCCGTGCCCGGGACGGAAAATGGATCACCGTCAGCGCGGGCAGTGCGGCAACCGGGCGGCGCCTGCTGGAGGCGGCAGGTGGCAAGACATGGGCGGAACAGCCGCAGTTCCAGAGCCTCGACGGTTTTGCAGAGCATATGGACGAAATCGTCGACCGGCTCGGGGCATTCGTTGCCAAGCATGACGCGAAGGAGGCAATCGACATCTTTGACGCCCACGATGCGGTGGCAGCGATGGTCTATGACGTTGATGACATCCTGGCCGATCCTCAGATCGAAGCCCGGGGGAGTATTGTCGGTGTGGATGGCGACGACACCAAGGTCGTAGGGCCGGTGCCAAAGCTGGACAAGACGCCGGGGCGGCTGCGCTGGCTTGGGCGCGGCGAACTGGGCGCCGACAGCCGCGCGATCTTGCAGGAACTCGCCTATGACGCCGATGACATCGAAGCGCTGATTGAAAAGGGCGCCGTGGCCGAGCCGGGCCACTGATCCACGTCCGCAAGATCCAAGGAGGAAATCATGACCTATCAGATGACTTCAGAGCAGCAGGGAATCCGCGATGCCGTCCTGCGGATCTGCGAGGAATTCGACGACGAGTTTTGGCTGACCCGCGATCGCGAAGGCGGGTTCCCGCGGGAGTTGCATCAGAAACTGGCCCGCGATGGCTGGCTGGGGATTGCCATTCCCGAAGAATACGGGGGCTCCGGTCTTGGGATCGTCGATGCCGCGATCATGATGCAGGCCATTGCGGAATCCGGCGGCGGCAACAGTGCCGCCTCGGCGATCCACATGAACATCTTCGGCCTGAACCCGGTGGTGAAGTTTGGCACCGAAGACCAGAAAAAGAAGCATCTTCCGCCCTTGGTGGCAGGCGATGAACGTGCGTGTTTCGGCGTGACCGAACCCACGACCGGCCTGGACACCACCAAGCTGAAGACACGCGCCGTTCGTCAGGGCGACCGCTACGTGGTGCACGGCCAAAAGGTCTGGATTTCGACCGCCCAGATCGCCGACAAGATCCTGCTTCTGGCGCGCACGACCCCGCTTGAGGACGTCAAGAAACCGACAGAAGGCTTGAGCCTTTTTTACACCGATCTGGACCGAACATTCGTTAGCGTGCGCGAGATCGAAAAGATGGGCCGGAAATGTGTCGACTCGAACGAACTGTTCATCGACGGTCTTCCGATCCCGGCCGAGGACTTGATCGGGGAAGAGGGCCAGGGCTTTCGCCAGATCCTGCACGGGCTGAACCCCGAACGGGTCCTGGTCGCCGCCGAAGCGGTGGGCATCGGGCGCAACGCGCTTCGGCGTGCGGCGGATTACGCCAATGAGCGTGTCGTCTTTGGCAGGCCGATCGGACAGAACCAGGGTGTGCAGCACCCGCTGGCCGCCTGCTGGGCCGAGCTGGAAGCCGCTAACCTCATGGCGATGAACGCCGGCGCGCTTTACGATGCCGGCAAGCCCTGCGGAAACGAAGCCAACGCAGGCAAATACCTAGCCGGCGAAGCGGCGGTGAAAGCGACGCAGACCGCGCAGCTGACCTTTGGCGGATTTGGATATGCCAAGGAATACCATGTCGAGCGCCTGGTTCGGGAAGCGATTCTGTTCCGCATCGCGCCGGTGACCCCGCAACTGGTGCTTTCGTTCATCGCGGAACACGCGCTCGGCCTGCCAAAATCTTACTAGGAAGAACCAAAGGAAGACCCATGCGAATTCACGGAATGGATGCAGTTTTTGCCCCTCGCTCGGTGGCTGTGATTGGCGCCTCGGGCGACCCCAAGCGCATCGGCGGGAGGCCGGTGGACTTTTTGATAAGGCACGGCTTCGATGGCCCGATCCTGCCTATCAACCCCAAATCGCCCCAGGTGCAGGGCCTGGCGGCCTATCCGTCGATCTCGGAGGCCCCGACGACGCCCGACATGGCCGTGATCGCGCTGCCCGCGCCGCTGGCCGTTCAGGCAGTCGAGCAATGCGCGGCCCGCGGTGTTCGGGGCGCGGTGATCTTCAGCTCGGGCTTCTCGGAGGTTGATGCCGACGGGGCCGCGCTGCAGGCGCGCATGGTCGACATCGCGCGCGAGGGCGGCATGCGGCTCGTGGGGCCGAACTGTCTTGGCATCGCCAACGTTCGCCACAACCTCTATGCAACGTTCACTCCGGGGGTCGAGAAACACTTGCCAAAACCGGGCGGCGTTTCGATCGTCAGCCAGAGCGGCGCCTTTGGCTCCTATTGCATGACGCTCGTTCGAATGCGCGGCCTCGGGGTCAACATCTGGGCAACGACGGGCAATTCCTGCGATGTCGATTTTGCCGACGCGGTGGCCTATTGCGCGCAAGATGACGATACCCGCGTGATCATGGGATATCTCGAAGGCGCGACGGATCGCGACAGACTTGTCGAGGCCCTTGAAATGGCGCGGGCCCGGGAAAAGCCGGTGGTCATGATGAAGGTCGGACGCAGCGCGGTCGGCGCGGAGGCCGCGCAGTCGCACACGGCTTCGCTGGCCGGGGCCGATGCGGTCTATGACGCGGCTTTCCGGCAATACGGCGTTTACCGGGCGCAATCGGTCGATGAAATGTTCGATGTGACCTATGCTTGCGCGGAATCCGGTTCGATGATGCAGGGCGACCGGCTGGGCCTTGTTACGGTCTCGGGCGGCGTCGGAGTGCTTATGGCCGACGAGGCCGAGAAGCTGGAACTGGACGTGCCCGCGCTTCCCGATCATGCCCAGAAAAAGCTGAAGGAGGTGCTGCCTTTTGCCGGTGTCCGAAACCCGGTCGATGTGACGGCGCAGCTTGTCAACCAGATTGACCTCCTGGAAACCAACATGGATGTGTTGTTTGGCGATGGCGAGATCGACGGGGCGATTATCTTCATGTCGACGGTCGGTCTTGTCGCCGACCTGAACGAAGCCATTCGAAGCGGTCTGGAGCGGATTCGCGAGAAGTATCCCGGTCGGCCGATGCTATTCTGTTCGCTAACAGAGCCAGAGGGTCGTGCCGCATATGAAAAGTCAGGGTTCATCGTGTTCGAGGAACCTACCCGCGCCGTCCGCGCGATGGCCGCGTTGCGCTATTTCGCCCGATCCTTCGCACGAGCAGGCGAAAATGATCCGATACCCGAACTGTCCAACCTGTCGCCGTTGCCGGACGGAATGGTGAACGAGATCGAAGCCAAGGCCCTGCTTGCCGAGGCTGGCATCGGGATCGTGCACGAAACCCTGGCCACCACCCCCGAAGCGGCAGCCCAAGCAGCGCAAGAAATGGGATTCCCAGTTGTTCTGAAGATTGCCTCGCCCGACATCCTGCACAAATCCGACATCGGGGGCGTTGCGCTGGACCTGCGTTCGGTCGAAGATGTCCGCGCCGCCGGGGCACGGATCCTGAAGCTGGCATCCGAGAAAATGCCTGACGCGCGGATCGACGGGCTTGTCGTCGCCGAACAGGCAGAGCCCGGACTGGAAGCCATTCTTGGCGTGACCCAGGACCCGGCTTTCGGGCCGGTGGTCATGTTCGGTCTGGGCGGCGTGTTTGTCGAGGCTCTCGAAGACGTGTCGTTCCGTGTTGCGCCGTTCGGCCCGGCCGAAGCGAGTCGCATGATTGACGAAATCCGCAGCCGCAAACTTCTGGACGCATTCCGGGGCGCGCCTGAACGCGACATTGACGCGCTCGCCGACGCTCTTGCGCGGCTGTCTGCCTTTGCAGTGCAACACGGGGCAGCGCTTGATACCATTGATGTCAATCCATTGATCGTCGGGGCCAGCGGGCAGGGCGCTGTCGCCGCTGACGGTGTAATCATACCCACCGAGCGAGGAGGCCACTGATTACCGAGGCCGAAATCTCTCCTGCTATCCAAGCCGCGAGTGGCGCGCCTCCTGCGATTTTCTAACAGTTGACAGAATCTGTATGCGCAATCATTCTGCTTTACAGAACGCTGTGCACATAATCGCACGCAGGGGAGGGGAACATGGAAAACGCGCGTCAGGCCTTGGTAAAGACAGGCGGCGATCACATCGTGAAATCGGTGGCGCGCACCTGTCAAACTTTGGTGTACTTCGATGAAGTTCGCCGTCCGCTGTCGGTCGTTGAAGTAGCCAAGGAACTGGGGTACCCACAGTCGAGCACCTCGGCGCTGCTCAAAAGCTTGGTCAAGCTTGGATTTCTCTCGCACGACGCCGGGAGGAAGAGTTACTTTCCCACCGAGCGCGTTCCGCTTTTGGGTTCGTGGATGAATCCAGATCTGTTCGGCGAAGGCACGATCCACCGGCTGCTAAGGGCAGTTTCGGAACGCACACAGCATGTGGTGGTTTTGGCAACTAAGAACGGGGACGAAGCCGAGTATTTACAAGTTATCCGTCCGAAAAAATCGTCGATCCACCACATATCACTCGGGACGCGTCGTCCGCTGGGGAACTCGGGTGTTGGGCGTGTTCTGCTGAGCCGCTTCAGCGACGACGAAGTGAGTAGTCTGCTCCGCAAGATCAATGCTTATCGCGCGCCCGATCAACCGGCAGTGGACGTGAAGGCCTTCGTTGCCTCGCTGGCAGAAACCCGTGCGAAGGGATATTATCTTTCGACCGATCAGGTCGTTCAAGGGAGCGGGTTGATTTCCATGCCGTTTCCTAACCACCTGAGTTCGCGTCTTTTCGCTGTCGGGGTTGGTGCTCCAACTGATGTTATCTTGCGGTCCGAGAAAAAGATCGTAGGGATCATGCGCGAAGAAATCGTTCAAAAACTGAGAAAGATGAGTTAACGGTCCCTGACCTGCAGCAAGCGTCGTGAAATATGGTCCGACTTCACTAAAAAGAGGGACTAATCGGCGCCGAGGGCGAGGCGTTCGCCATCGCCAAGCATTACCTAAATGTGGGTCGCTGTTTCGTTTCCTTCACCTGTCTCGGTCTGTCAATTGCAGCCTATGAGGCGGCACTGCGCTATGCGGGCGAGCGAGAACAGTTCGGACGTAAGATCGCAGGGTTTCAGCTGGTACAGCAGATGATCGCTGAAATGATGACTGGCGCGGAAACCTCGCGGCTGCTGGCCTGCCGCGCCACCGACGCACTGGATCGTGGGGGTGCTGGATCGCGGCCGGGCCTGTCCCATGGCCAAGCGCCAAAATTCCGACACGGCACTGTGGGTTTGCGAGACCGCCTTGCAGGTGCACGGCGGGGCTGGCTACACCCGTGATTTCCCGGTCGAACGCTACTATCGCGATGTGCGACATCTCACGATTGCTGAAGGCACCAACCAGCTTCAGGCGCTGCTTCTGGCGCAGGGGGCTTTGGGCATCTCGGCCCTGCGGGGCTGACTGCCTTGCCCCCCGGCCCGAGGCAAAGCTTGGATCGAACTGCGTAACGCCGTTGGGCGGGAACGATCATGAAGTGGCTGCACTGTCTGTGCCGTTCCCGCCCGGGCGTGTTTCAGAACGCATTCAGGCCGGTCAGGTTGCGCCCAATGACCAGCTTCTGGATCTCGGTCGTTCCGTCCGGGATTGGCATTACCTTGGTATTGCGGAAGTGCCGTTCGACGGGAAACTCCTTTGTGATGCCGTTGCCGCCGTGGATCTGCACGGCCTTGCTGGCGATTTCGACAGCCATTTCCGTCGCATACCATTTCGCCATCGAGGTCTGGGTGTCGCAGCGCACGCCCAGGTCCAGAAGTTGCAGCCCGCGCTGGCACAACAATCGCGCCGCATCCAGCTGCGTAGCCATGTCGGCCAGGTAGCCCTGGATCAACTGGTGCCCGCCGATGGGCTTGCCGTGCTGTTCGCGTTCCTGCGCATATTTGACGGCACATTCCAGTGCTGCCTGGGCAATGCCAATGCTGGTCAGGCCGACAAACACGCGTGCGCTTTCAAACAGCTTCAAAGTCTGGAACAGGCCCCCGCCTGCATTACCGAGAACATGTTCGGCGGTGGTTTCGGCCCGGTCGAAAAACAATTCGCAGGTCGATGCACCAACAAGCCCCAGCTTGCGCAATTCGCGGCTTTCGTATCCGCCGGTGTCACGGTCGACGATGACCATGGCAATACCGTCATCCAGATTGCAGACAACGATGGCGAAATCCGACTGGGCCCCATTGGAAATCCAGAGCTTCTGGCCGGTGACGAAAATCTTGTCGCCCTCGCGGTCTGCGCGGGTTTTGACCTCGCGCACGTTCGAGCCGACCTCTGGTTCGGAAATACAGGTGGCACAGATTCGTTCGCTGCGCAGGAGCGGCTTCAGATAAGCCTCTTTCTGCGCCGGATTTCCCAGAAGGTTGACCGCAAACACGGCGTGGCCTTGGATCAGGACCGCAATTGCCAGATCTGCCCATATCCGGGCCAGTTCCTCGTAAAGGATGCCATAGGTCATGCGGTCGATTCCGGCACCGCCGTCTTTCTCGGGGATCAGGCCGCTGATCAGCCCAAATTCCTCGACCTTGGCGAACAATGATTTCAACGTGTCCGCGTCGGGCGGGTGGCCCAGCTCTTCGTATTTCTCCGCCAGCGGAGCGAACTCTGCCTCGGCCATCTTGCGGAAGTTCTCCAGCAACATGCGTTGCTCGTCTGTATAGATTGCCTGAGCGGCGGCGATCACGTTTTCCATAATTCTATTCCCTGTTTCAGCGGCCGAGAATGGTGACACAGGCGGCAGCTTCTTCTACCCCGTGCAAGCCCCCACCGTTTTCGGCGATGGCGTTCTGCGCCCCTTCGACCTGACGCGCGCCGGCTTCGCCGCGCAGTTGCGTGACCAGTTCAAAGACCTGCCCGATACCGGTGGCCCCGACCGGGTGGCCCTTGGATTCCAATCCGCCCGAGGGGTTCACCGGAATGCGTCCGCCGATCTTTGTGTCGCCGCGCAAACTGGCCGGGCCGCCCTCACCGAATTCGACAAACCCGAGGTTCTCGATCTGGATTACTTCACCGACGGCGGTGGCGTCATGCACTTCGGCCACCGACATATCCTCGGGGCCGAGCCCGGCTTGGTTATAGGCCTGAAGCGCGGCCAGCCGGGTCAGGTGGTTCTTGTAATCTTCCGGCGGACGATCGGTGCCCGAGCGCAGGATCGCGGCCTTGACCTTGATCGCGCGGGCGGGATCGAGCCCCAGCCGTTTGAGGCCCTCGCCCGTACAAAGCACCGCCGCCGCGGCACCGTCCGAAATCGGGGCGCACATCGGCAGCGTTAGCGGATAGGTGATGGGCGGGGCGGCCAGAACCTGATCGACACTCATTACATCGCGGTACTGCGCCAGCGGGTTATGCGCGGAATGTGCATGGTTCTTGGCGGCGACGGCGGCGAACTGTTCCTGCGTGGTGCCAAAGGTATTCATATGCAACCGCGCGAAGCCTGCATAGACATCCATGAACACGCTGTAGGGCTTGGGCGATTTGAATCCTTCGGGTTCCTCGACTCCGGCACCCAGATCGGCCAGCCGTTGCGCGACCTCGTCGCCGTTGCTGACGTCCCAGCCGCTGTCGAAGGCCGAAAACATTAACGCGCGGTCGTCGGAATACATCTTTTCGGCGCCTACGGCGAGGCAGCAATCGCCATTGCCCGCCTTGAGAAAATCCACCGCCAGTTTGAACCCGGTCGAGGCGCTGGCACAGGCGTTTTCGACATTCACCACCGGAATGCCCTGAAGGCCCATCTCGCGTAGTGCGATCTCGCCCCGTATCATGTGCTGGCCTTCCATGTGACCCTGCACCGCGTTCGAGAAGAACGCGCCGTCGATGCGATCAACCGTAACTCCGGCGTCTGAAAGGGCGGCGACGACGGCCTCGCCGGTCATGGCCTTGATGGTTTTGTCCCGGAATTTTCCGAACGGCGTCATCCCGATGCCAACGACGTAAATGTCCTGCATCGTTTGTCCTCCTGATCTAGTATCCGCGAAACTGCGGTTTTCTCTTTTCGTTGAACGCCGACAGGCCCTCGTGCATGTCCCAGGACCGCATGTGCGCGCGCAGGTTCAGCATCTCTTCGGACAGGGCGGCGGTTCCGTCCACGTCCATTGATCGGTTGGCAACCGCCTTCATACGGCGCAAAACCGCCGGGCTTTTGTCTGCCAGTCTGTCGGTAAAGGTCTGCACCGCGTCGCGCAGGTCTTCGTCCGCGACGACCTTGTTGACCAGCCCCCAGTCCATCATGTCCCGCGCCGAAACGTTCTCGCCCGAGAACAGCAGGTATTTCGCGCGGTTCAGGCCAATCCTGCGCGGCAGGACCGCCGCACCGCCTGCTCCGGGAAAGACCCCGAAATTGGAGTGTGCGTCGCCCATCTGCGCGCTTTCGGCGGCAAAGACCAGATCGCAGGCCATCACCATTTCCAGACCGCCCGCCATGGCCAGCCCGTTCACGGCGGCGATCATGGGTTTGGGGCCATGTCGCATCAGTCCAAACGTGTGATCGACGAGGTCGAGAAGATCCGGTTCGCCGGGCGCATGTTTGGCGCCCGCAACCTCTTTCAGGTCGGCGCCGGCGCAGAACGCCCGGCCCGAACCGGTCAGGACGATCGCGCGCACCGCGTCGTCTGCCATCGCCGCTTCCAGCACATCTGTCATCTCGCGCAGCATCTGCGTGGACATGGCGTTTAACTGGTCGGTCCGCTGGAAGGTGATCCATTCGGTTCGGGCTATCCGTTCGACGGATAGCGTTTGCTTGGCTTCAATCACGGTAAGCTCCTGAAAGATATGGATATTATGCCATTTTCAACTTGTCATTTCCAGCAATTTGCGCTGCTATGAGGCGGACCCGCACGCGGATAAACCGAACATTGGAGCCCGATATGAGCAACGCACCCCTGGCCGGCCTGAAAATCCTCAGCCTCGCCGAACAATTCCCCGGTCCCTATGCGACCATGCTGTTGTCGGACATGGGGGCCGAGGTGATCATGATCGAACGACCGGGCGTCGGCGATCCGGCCCGGCAGTTTCCGCCGCTGTTTCGGGCTCTGAATCGCGGCAAGCGCAGCGTGGCGCTTGACCTGAAATCCGCCGAGGGGTTGGCACGGTTTCGCGGTCTGGCCAAGGACTCGGATGTTATCGTCGAAGGGTTCCGACCCGGCAAACTGGCAGCCCTTGGTGCCGGGTTCGTAGACATGCGCCGGGTCAACCCACAGCTGGTATATGTGTCGATTTCGGGCTACGGGCAGGACGGCCCTTACCGTGACAGGGCGGGGCATGACCTGAGCTATGAGGGCGTTGGGGGCCTGCTGGCCGAACAGGCCGATGCCGGGCAGCCCGGTGCCGTGCCCGCGATCCCGCTGGCGGATGTTGGCGCGGCGCTGTTCGCGGCGATCGCAATCCTGTCGGCGGTGGTGTCGAGCCAGCGGACGGGGCAGGGGCGTTATGTGGATGTCTCGATGTCGGATGCGGTGGTTTCCATGCTGACCGCCTTCCTCGTTCCGGCCGCCAACGGCACGCCGCTGGGCGAGTTCATCGCCGAGCCGGGCTATGGCGTGTTCACCTGTAAAGACGGCAAGCTCATGACCTTGTCCATCGCGCATGAGGACTGGTTCTGGCAACCGTTCTGCGATGTGATCGACAGAGCGGATCTTGCGCCGTTGACAGGCCGCGACCGTGTCGCCCGCAAAGACGCGCTCCGCGAAGAGATCGCGGCGGTCATGGTGGGCAAGACGCGCGCCGAATGGGGCAATCTTCTGGACAAGGCGGGCGTGCCATGGGGACCGGTCAATTCGCTGGTCGAAACGCTGGACGACCCGCATGTTCGTGCGCGGCAGTTGCTGCGCACGATTGCGCATGAAGGCGGCAAGACCGAGACATTCCTCGTCCAACCTCTGAAATTCGACGATTTCGAATGTGCGACGCCTGGCCTGCCGCCAGAGCTGGGCGCTGACACTGACAGCGTTCTTGCAGCGGGCTCCGTCTGACGGAGCCCACCCACATTTGCGGTCAGCAGGCAAAGGAATATCCCCCGTTCACCGGATAGGTCTGGCCGGTGATCCAGCTGGCGGCATCAGAGCAGAGAAACAGGATCATTCCGGCGGGATCTTCCGGTTCGCCCAGACGGCGGATCACATATTGCGACAAGGCCCGCTTCTCGGTCGCTTCATCCGGGATCAGGTCGGCAACCGCCGGGGTTCTTGTGCCACCCAGAGCGACGCAATTCGCGGTAATCCCGAACCGGCCGCCGGCCTTGGCAATTGCCCGCATGAAGCCCGCCGCGCCGGCCTTGGCCCCGGAATAAACCGCCAGATGCGGTTCGCCGACGCGACCGGCATCGGAAATGACGGTTACGATGCGGCCATAGCCGCCCTTGACCATCAGGGGCATGGCGTGTCGGGTGCAGTTCAGAACCCCGTCGAAATTGGTGGCCATCCAGCGGCGCCATTCGGCGGGATCGGATTCCCAGAACGGAACAAGATCGTCCAGCCCCGATGTCGGCCCGGCATTGCCTGCGTTGTTGACCAGAATATCCACGCCGCCAAAGGCGGTCTGCGCCTCGGCAAACGCCGCGCGGACGGCATCGAAATCCGAGACATCGAAGGCCAGCGGCAGCGCCTTTGCCCCGGCGGCTTCCACTTCTGCGGCAACGCTCTGTGCCCGGTCGGCATGGAAATCGTTGACGACAACAGCACCCGCGCCGTGTTCCGCCAGATACAGCGCGACCTGACGGCCCACGCCCTGACCGGCCCCGGTCACGAAAGCGGTGCGTTCCTTGATGGCAAGCAATTCACTCATTTCAGTTCCCTTCCTATCCCAGCCATCTCTTGCGGCGGCGATAATGTTTGATGTCGCGATAGCTCTTTCGTTCGCCGGACGCGGTAACGCCAAGGTAGAATTCCTTGATGTCCTCATTGTCGGCGAGCTTGTCTGCCGGGCCGTCCATCACGATCCGTCCGTTTTCCATCACATAGGCATAGTCGGCGATGGACAGCGCTGCTGCGCTGTTCTGTTCGACCAGGAAAAAGGTGGTGCCTTCGGATTTGAGCTGCTTGAGAACGTCATAGACATCCCGGATCATCATCGGCGCCAGTCCCAGGGACGGCTCGTCGATCGCGATGATCTTGGGCTTGGCCATCATAGCCCGGCCGATCAGCAACAGTTGCTGTTCGCCGCCGGACATGAAGCCCGCGGTGCGGTTGCGCAGGTCCGCAAGCCGCGGAATCAGGGTATAAACATGATCCAGCCGGGTTTTCAGCTCGGCGGCGTTGGGCACCATATGCCCGCCCACGATCAGGTTTTGCTCAGACGTCAGATGACGCAGCACGCGCCGGCCCTCCATTACGTGGATCAGGCCGTTCTTCACAACCTTCGACGCTTCCATGTTCTGAACAGGGGTGCCGTCCAGAATGATGGACCCCGCCGAGACGTTGCCATCCTCGGATTTGAGCGTTCCCGAGATGGCCTTGAGTGTCGTGCTCTTGCCCGCGCCATTGCCGCCCAGCAGCGCAACACATTGACCTTCCTGCACTGTCATGGACACGCCTTTGAGCGCCAGGATGACATCGGAATATGTCACTTCTACGTTGTTGAGTTCCAGCATGGTCGTATTGCCCGGGGCTGAGGATAAGGACGGGCACCGCTGATGCGGTGCCCAGTTTGGTTCACCATTTCTTGACTTCAGGAATATCGACGCCGGTCGCTTCGATGGTGATTTTCCCGTTTTTGACGGTCCCGACATTCACTTTGAGGCCTTCCAATGGAAAAGGCGCTTCGGGAGTAAACGTGAGGGAGGGAAGAAAGCCGTGGGTTTCTTCGGTCGTGATCGTTTGAGCAAAAAGGGCTTCGCGTACTTTCTCGCCGGTCAGTCCTTCGGCGCCGTTCGCCTCGATCGCGTGCTGGATCACGGTCACGGTATAAAGACCCTGCGACACACCCATTGCTGTCACGACGTTCCAAGGTGCCTCGAGCCCGTACTCTGTAACCAATGTCTCGTAGAATTGTCGCGCGGGAGTGTCCTCATCGGCCGCAATCGCCATGCCGTAGGCTTCAAAGTCTCCCTCCAGTTGCTCAAGACCGCCAAGTGCCGCCCCCGAGGCTGGAAGACCGTTATGCGAACTCATCATGATCGGGATGTTCGCCCCATTGGCCTGCAGGCCACGTTTCGCGGCAACCACGATAGAGGTGTTCGTTTGGATAATCAGCGCCTCGGCCCCGGCCCGTACAACGCGGCGCATTTGCCCCGTCAGATCGGTGGGTTGCACCTCGGTATAAATGACCTCTACGAGGTCGATCTCTTTGGGGTGCTCTTCGGCATAGAGTTCAAGGCCCTTTGCCATGTCGACATAGGCAGGCGAGGCTTCGGAGGCGAGGATTGCAACCTTGAACGGTTCGTCTCCGCCGCGCTGTTCACGCATCCAGTTCAGAAAGCCCGCGCTTTCGTGCGAATAGGTCGGGCGTGGGTTGAAAATCCAGGCATCCGGCTGCCAGGCAAAACCGTAGGCCGCTGTCGCCATGAACATCGGAATTTTGTCTTCCGGCAGGCGTTCGGAAAGAGCCGCCACGTCAGGCCCGCCGAGCCCGACAACCGCAATCGGGTCCAGTTCCGATTTGATCCCGGGCCAGAGACTTGCCACCTGTGCCGCGTCATAGCGGGTTTCGTAATTCTTGTAGTTCAGCGTGACGCCAAGGTCCTGACCTCGGGTTTCATTCCACCAGGTGAACACGGCTTCGCGTCCGCCGGCCAGAATGGGCATGATGTCAGCATAGGGGCCGGAAAAGTCCGACAGCAGGGCCAGATTATAGATCTCTTCGGCCTTCGCTTTCAAAGGCATGGTCGCCGCGACGGCCATAGCGCCCGCTGCCAGAAAGCCGCGAAGCCCCCGTTTCGTTTGGTATGTCATGTTCTTCCTCCCAGGTTGAATGCCGCCCCAGATCAGTAAGGAAACGGCCAGATACGGTATGATGATTTCAGGATGTTCCAGCGGTGCATCAGCCCCTTGGGTTCAAGGATCATGAACATCGCGATCACGCCGCCAAGAACGACATTCATGCCGGCGAACACGATATCGCCGCCAAGAAAGGACACCGACTCGGCGATATTGGGGCCAACCGTCGCGATGATTTCCTGAATGATGCGGATGACGAAGACCCCGACCAGAGCCCCCACGATCGAGCCCATGCCGCCGACGATGATCATTGCCACGAAGAAGATCGAATGGAACAGGGTGAACTGATCCACCCCGACAAAGCGGATCAGATAGGCCCACAGCGCCCCGCCGACGCCGGCATAGAACGCTCCGATCAGAAAGGCATTCGCCTTTGTGGCCGCGACATTGATCCCCATGATCCCCGCTGCCACGTCGTCGTCCCGGACCGCCACAAATGCGCGGCCAAAGCGGGATCGCACGATCCCGAACGCGCCCGCGATCATGATTGCCGCGACTGCAAGATTCAGGTAGAACTGAGAAGTCTCGCCGACAAAGCGCAGTCCTAAAAGTTCTGCCGGCGGGACGGTGATCCCGTTTGACCCGCCCATCCAGCTCGATGGCAGGTTCAGGACGGCAAAGTGAAAGATGAACTGCGCCGCAATCGTGGTCAGAGCCAGGTAAAATCCCTTGATCCGTGCCGCAGTCAGGCCAAAGAGAAAACCGAACAGGGCGGCCGAGATCCCGGCCAGGGGAATCGTCAGCAGGAATGTCAGACCGGTCTTGGAGGCCAGTATCGAAGCCGTATAGGCCCCGACCCCCATGAACGCCGCCTGGCCCAGGTTGATCTGGCCCGCATAACCGGTGCAGATCTGAAGCCCGACAGCAATGACGGCGCTGATCAGCATCATGTTCAGGATGGCGATGATGCGCCCGCTCACCAGATAGGGTGCTGCCAGCATCAGAGCCATGAAAACGACCAGGGCAAGCGCCTGCCAGCGCGTCCGGACAACACGTCTGTCACTGCGATAGCTTGTGGAAAAAATGCCGGAAGGATCCATGGTTTACACCCGCTCGATTGTGCGCCAGCCGAACAGGCCGGTGGGCCGGATCAGTAGGATGGCGAGCATGATGATGTAAGGCACGACACTGCCAAGTGAGCCGCCGATCAACGGATCAAGGTAGTTGGTGGTCAGGCTCTGGGCGACACCGATGATCACACCCGCCAGGATCAGCCCGCCGATAGATTCCAACCCGGCAAACAATGCCACCGGCAGCGCGGCAAACCCGATATCCGAGGCCAGAAAGGTCAGCGACTTGCCGCTGAGAAAGATCATTGCACCAATCGTGGACAGGATTGCCCCGAGAACCCAGGCAAAGGCAATCGAACCCTTGACCGAAATGCCCATCGAGGATGCGACGACGTGATCTTCCGCCACTGCGGTCATCCGCAGGCCCGACCGGGTCCGGTTGAAGAACCACGACAGGCCGACAGCGGCAACAATGGTGATGATCCCGCCGATCAGCAGGTTCATCGGGATCAGCATATCGCCGACGAACAGGGGCTTCAGTGGGAAAATGATCGGGAAGGGCCGCACGGCGGGACCGAACACAAGCAGCACCAGACCGCGCAACAGGATCAGCAGGCCAACCGTGACCATGACCATCGAAAAGACCGATTCACCGATCAGCTTTGTCAGGAAAGTTCGTTCGATTGCGTACCCGACCAGCCCGGCCAGAACCAGCGAAAGGGGTATCGACAACCACAGGCTAAGCCCTGCCTGCATCGTCGTGAACCAGACGATGAAACCGCCGATGATCACCAGTTCACCCTGCGCGAAGTTGAACACCTTGCTGGCCCGGTAAATCACCACGAACCCCATGGCCACCAATGCATACAGCAGGCCGATCAAAGCCCCGGTTATGATGTCATTTATGAAATAGACCATTGTCGCCGACCTCCCCTAATTTTGCGACTGCCGGCTGGCAGCCTTCGATGCGTTTTTGACGTCCGATATGCGAACCGTGGCTTTGAGCACGCCTTGGCGTCCATCCTGATAGGTCACGGCGATCTCAAGGTCAGTCTGGTTGTCGCCGCCATAGATTGCCTCGACAAGCTTGGCATATCGCTCTTCCAGAAAGGCACGCCGAAGCTTGCGGCTGCGGGTCAACTCGCCTTCGTCCGGGTCGAGTTCCTTTGGGAAATTCGCAAACCGCTCCAGGCGTGAGCCTTCGGGCAAAAGCGCATTGATGCGCGCCACTTCGCTTTTTATAAGTTCCAGAATCTCGGTTTTTTGCGACAGATCGGTGTAGGTCGAAAAGCTGATATTGTTCTCTTCCGCCCAGCGGCCAAGGACTTCCATATCGATATTGATCAACGCGCTGACGAAGTTTCGGGTTTCGTCGCCCAGCGTCATGAGATCCTTGATATAGGGGCTGTAGCGCAACCGCGTCTCGATGAATTGCGGCGGATAGCTGTGCCCGTTTGCCAAACGGCGCATGTCCTTGACGCGGTCAAAGAACAAAAGTTCGCCACTGTCGGTCATCGACACCGCGTCACCGGTTTTGTACCAACCGTCTTCGGTCAGCTCCTCGGCGGTCTTCTCGGGCTTGCCGTGATAGCCACCGAAGCCCGATCCGCCACGCACCTGAAGCTCCCCTTCGTCCGAAACCCTGTATTCTAGCGGTTCGCCGTAGTTCTTGTTGCTTTGCATCCAACTGCCGCTGGTTTCCAGCTGATAGCTTTCGCCGACATGCGCGGTCAAAAGGCCGATTTCGGTCGCGCCATACACGTTGCGCAGCTTAACCCCCATCGCGTGGAACATACGAAAAACGTCTGGCGCCATCAGGGCGCCGCCGCTCATTGCGTTTTTGGCCTTACCAAGGCCAAGATTGTCGCGCAGGTGATGCAGCACAAGCGCCTCGGCAAAGGGAAGCTGCAGGCGCGCGGCAAGCCTGGGCTTTCGCCCTTCCAGCCGTTCGACATGAACGTCGCGGCCAACCTTCATACCCCAGTCGTACATCGCATTGCGAAACTTGCCCGCGCCCAGCATCCGGGCCTGAACGATCGAGGCAAGGTTTTCCCATTGCCGCGGGCTGAACACCAGGGCGTCAACCGCCAGTTCGCGGATGTTGGCAAGCACATCCTCGGGGCCTTCGGGAAAGTTGACGACCATGGGCGCGAGCAGCCCGATCGAAAGGCCGAAAATCTGTTCAGTTACCCAGGCGGGGGAAATATAGGTCAGGTATTCGGTGCCCGGCGCGATATCGACCGCCCCCATCACCCGCGAACAGTTGTCGAACAGATAGCGTTGGCTGATGACCACACCCTTGGGCTTTCCGGTGGTCCCCGACGTATAGGACAGCAACGCGATATCATCCGCCCGTCCACGTTTTACGTGTTCTTCAAATCTGGTTGGTTCCTTGGCGTGGATCTGACGTCCTGCCGCGCTTACACTTTCAAAGGAATGCAACAGGGGATGATCATAGCCCCACAGGCCGGAATCGTCCCAGTAAACGATCGCCAACGCACCCGAGTACGTGCCAGAGATCTCGACGCATTTATCGACCTGCTCCTGATCCTGCGCCAGGAATATCCGCGTCTGGGAATCCTCAGCCAGATAGAGGATCTCCTCGGCGGTCTGATCCGGATAGACGGAAAGAACCTTACCACCCAGCGACTGCACCGCGTATTCAGCCCAGAAATGTTCGGGTTCGTTTTCGCCGATCATCATGACGGATTCGCCGGCCGACAAGCCCAGGTTCTCCAACCCGAGAGCCAAGGCGCGAACCCTGTCGAGAACATCGGCCCAGGTGAACTCACGCCAGATACCCAGGCGCTTGTGCCGTTCCGCGAGTTTGGTCGGTGTAGATGTCGCTCGCGCGAGCAAAACCTGCGGCAGGGTTTCGCTATGTGTCACTGCCGGGTCCGAAAAGACCATTGCTGTCCGTTGTTTGACCATGCCGCTACCCCAGATATGCCTTTATGACAGCCGGGTCCTTCTGGATTTCTTCCGGGGTGCCTTCGGCAATGACCCGCCCGAAATCCAGCACCACGATCCGGTCGGCAAGGTCCATGACAACGCCCATGTCGTGCTCGACCAGAACCACTGGGATCTTGCGTGCCTCGCGCACATCGAGAATGAAGCGCGCCAGGTCTTCTTTCTCTTCCGAGTTCATGCCGGCCATCGGTTCATCCATCAGGAGGATCGACGGTTCCTGCGCCAATGCACGGCCCAGATCGACACGCTTTCGCAGCCCATATCCCAACGTGCCCACCGGCCGGTTGCGGATTGCCTCGATCTCTAGAAAGTCGATGATCTCTTCTGCGGCTTCCCGATGTTCCGATTCCTCGCGCATCACGGGACCGAACTGGAAGAAGGCCTGGACCACATTCGATTTCATCAGCATGTGACGACCAATCATGATGTTTTCCACCACGGTCTGCCCGGCAAAAAGATGAGTGCCCTGAAACGTACGCGCCACACCGCGCCGGGCGATCTGATCGACGCGCAGGCCGGTCACGTTCTGCCCCGAGATTTCGACATGTCCCTTTTGCGGGCGGTAAAAGCCGGCGGTCACGTTCAGAAAAGATGTTTTCCCGGCACCGTTCGGGCCGATGATCGCAAGCAATTCATCGTCGTTGACAGAAATGCTCACATCGTTGAGCGCAGTCACACCGCCGAATTTCAGTGTAGCGCCGCGCACCGCGAGCGGTGTTGAAGCATGTCCCGCATCCAGTGTCATGACAAGGCACATGACTGGCCTGAGCAACCCGCCGGGCCGTATTCAACCCGATCGAACGGTGATCCGCTTGTGACATGGTTTCGTCGCATCGTTTCTCCTCCCACCTCTTTTTTCAGAGGCTTGCTGAAAACTAACATATGTTAGAAATTTAAATCAACACCGGAGTCCGTTGACCCTAAAGAACCATTCAGACTTCTGAATATTCGGCGGAAAAACTCCGCATCCCGGTTTGATCCTGGCACCATACTGTTCCGGAGGCACCGGTTCCATCATTATGCAGTTGCAAGTTGCAGGGCAGCGTCAACGGGGCAAGACCCCGGAAAGAAAACCGTCCTGGCGGTTCTTTTAAGGCATCCGCGGCCAGGTTGAGAAGCAGCGTGGCCTGCAAGGGGCCGTGCACAACCAGTCCGCGATAGGACTCGGTTTCGGTCGCATAGACGTGGTCATAATGGATGCGATGCGAATTGAACGTCAGCGCGGAATAGCGAAACAGCAGCACCGGATCGGGTGTCAGGCTTGATGCCAGCGTGGCGGCGTCGGGCGCTGCGGGGGCTGGTGCAGGTGCGGTCCGCGCCGGGCCGGGCGGTGTGATCCCGCGAAAGACAATGGTTTGTGTCTCGCGGATGCAAAGCCGGTCGCCGCTTTGAAACTCCTGTTCGAGGTCAACAAAGACCAACACGCCGCTGCGGCCCTGCTTGGCCGCTATATCCCCGATCGTCGAGCGTCGGGTGACGGTCTCGCCGATTGCCAGCGGCGCGATATGGGTGACATTGCCGCCAGCCCACATGCGGGCAGGCAGCGGGACAGGCGGCAGAAACCCGCCCTTTTCGGCATGGCCGTCCTCTGAGAGGGCCGAGGTCGGCTCGGCATCAAGGGCCAGACACCAGTGAATGCCCAGCGGAACATCGCCCGCGCCGTCCCAAAGATGGCCGCCAAACGTGGCGCGGAACTTGTCGATCAGCCCCTGTGTCAGCAAGTCTTCGCGGGTTTCGGTGCGCCCCTGCCAGGGTGCCAGCGCCTCAAGGTCAATCTCGCTCATGGGCCTCAAACCTCAGAAGGATCGCGGCATGCCGAGGATATGTTCACCGACATAGGAGAGGATCAGGTTGGTCGAGATCGGGGCCACCTGGTAAAGCCGCGCCTCGCGGAACTTGCGCTCGACATCGTATTCCCGTGCGAAGCCAAAGCCGCCATGGGTCTGGATGCAGGCATTGGCCGCTTCCCAGCTGGCCTCCGAGGCCAGCAGCTTGGCCATATTCGCCTGCGCTCCGCAATCCAGCCCGGCATCGAAGCGCCTGCAGGCTTCAAAGCGCATCAGATTGGCGGCCTCGATGTTGACATAGGCCTTGGCAATGGGAAACTGCACGCCCTGGTTCTGCCCGATGGGACGGTCGAAAACGATCCGCTCGCCGGCATAGGCGCGGGCCTTGTCGGTGAACCAGTAGCCGTCACCGATACATTCCGCAGCAATCAGGGTGCGTTCGGCGTTCAGACCGTCAAGGATATGGTAAAACCCGCGCCCCTCGGTGCCGATCAGGTTCTCGGCGGGTATTTCCAGGTTGTCGAAGAACACTTCGTTGGTTTCGTGGTTGGGCATGTTGTCGATCGGGCAGATCTCCATGCCCTTGCCGATTGCCGCCTTCAGATCGACCATGAAGATCGACAGGCCCTGCGACTTTTTCCTGACCTCTTTCAAGGGCGTGGTGCGCGCCAGCAGGATCATCAGGTCGGAATGCTGGATACGGCTGATCCAGACCTTCTGGCCGTTGATCTCATACCGGTCACCCTTCTTGACCGCGGTGGTCTTCAGTTTGGTGGTGTCGGTCCCGGTTGTCGGTTCGGTCACGGCCATGGATTGCAGGCGCAACGCGCCGCTGGCAATACCGGGCAGGTATTTCTGCTTTTGCTCATCCGAACCATGCCGCAGAAGCGTGCCCATGTTATACATCTGCCCGTGGCAATGGCCCGCGTTTCCGCCGCAGCGGTTCACCTCCTCCATGATGATCGAGGCTTCCGTCAACCCCAGACCCGAGCCACCGTATTTCTCTGGGATCATCGCGGCAAGCCAGCCCTCGCGGGTCAGCGCATCGACAAACTCCTCGGGGTAGCTTTCGCGGCGATGATATTCCGGCGGAAACTGCGCACAAAGCGCGCGCATTGCGTCGCGCAGATCATTATGGGTGTCGGGGGCCGAGGTCTGCATCGCCTATTTCGCCCCCGGTCCGGAGGTTTCAAGGATTTCTTCTTCGGCACGCTGCCACAGCTCATAGGAAATCGGGTTTTCGCTTTCCTCGAGGATATGTCCCACCAGGCCGATGGCCCGCGCCATGACGCCGAAACCGCGCACGATCTTCCAGGGGAAGCCGAATTCGCAGCAGATCGCCCCGATCGCGCCGGTGGCGTTGATCGGCAGCATCTTGCCCGATCTTTCCTCGGCCACGGTCTGAATTTTCTGGATCAACGCGATGTATTCGCCGGATTTTCCGTTCTCGGCGGCGATTTGGAAAAGGCGCGGGGTGCGCGGATCGACGGGCTTGTGCACCGGATGGCCCAGCCCCGGCACGATGGCCTTGCGGGCACGGAATTTGTCCACCGTCTCGACGGCCAGCGCATCCAGATCGACACCGGTGCCCAACTTGTCCTGTGGCAGTGCCTCGTAAAGCATTTTCGAGGCACCTTCCATAGAACCGACAAAGACGGTGCCCAGCCCACACAAGCCAGCCGCCACGGCCGCCTGAAGCGATTCCGGCGCCCCCATATAGGTCATCCGCGCCGCCAGGGCCGACGGCGTGATGCCATGTTCGACCAGGGTAATGACGATGGCGTTGAACACCCGGCTTTCCTCGGATGTGGCCTTGCGACCCGTCAACTGAAGAAACGCCAGATCGCCGAGGTTCATGTGGCCCAGGATTTCGTTGGGCAGATCGAGCCCGCGCACGCTGATCTTGTCAGAGGTGCTCCAGGCAATGTCGGAGCTGATTTTTTCTTTGCGTCTTCCCATCAGACAGGATCCCACGAAAAGACATCCGCCGAAACTTCGAGCGGTGTGAATTGCGATTTGAGCGCGGGAATGGCACGCTCGGCGATTTCGTCGGCGGTCCAGCCATCACCGGAATGAACCGACCGCACCGGGCGGGGCTGGTTGAACAGGAAGATTTCGTTCTTGCGAACCGCAAAGATCTGTCCGGACACGTCGGCCGCGCGGTCGCTCATCAGGAAACAGGCCATTGGAGCGACTTTGGCCGGTGTCATTTCCTTGATCTTTTCGACCCGTGCCGCCTGTTCCGGGGTGTCTGTCTTGATAGACGAGATCATCCGGCTCCAGGCGAAGGGCGCGATGCAGTTTGACCGCACGTTCCAGCGTTTCAGGTCGAGCGCGACCGATTTCGAGAAGGCCGCGATGCCCAGCTTTGCCGCCGAATAATTCGCCTGCGCCAGATTGCCAATCAGCCCCGAGGTCGAGGTCATGTGCACCAGAGCACCGCCCTCTTGTTCGCGGAAATAATCGGCCGCCGCGCGGCTGGTGTTGAACGCACCGTAGAGATGGACCTTCACAACCGCGTCGAAATCCTCGTAGGTCATCTTGTGGAAGAACCCGTCGCGCAGGATGCCCGCGTTGTTCACCACCGCGTCGATGCGGCCGAATTCGCTGACTCCGGCTTCGATCATCGCGCGCGCGGCGTCCGGATCGGTGACGTTGCCGCCATCGGCGATCGCATCGCCGCCCGCCGCCTTGATTTCTTCAACGACTTTCTGCGCCGCGGTTTCCGTCTGTCCGGTGCCCTTCAGTGACGCGCCCAGATCATTGACCACCACGGCGGCGCCTTCCGAGGCTGCCATCAAGGCGATATCACGCCCGATCCCACCGCCGGCCCCGGTGACCAGAACCACCTTCCCATCAAGTGCCTTTGTCATCTTCATTCTCCCTCAGCTTGCCTTGCGATATTTGTCCAGGCCGCCGGTATGCATGACCCGGCCCATGAGCGGCACGCCGATGATCTCTTCTGCCTTGTTCGCCGCTGCGATCAGCTTGTCCAGATCAATGCCGGTTTCGATGCCGAGCTCGTGACACAGGAACACCGCATCCTCGGTGCAGACATTGCCTGCGGCGCGGGCGTGACCGTGGCCCGCGAAAGGACAGCCGCCAAGACCGGCGACCGAGCTTTCGAACATGTCCACGCCCATCGACAGGGCGGCATGGAGATTGGCGATCCCCAGCCCACGCGTATCATGGATGTGCATACCGATGCGCGCCTCGGGCGCCATTTCGCGCAGCGCGCCGATCATCCGTTTGACCGCCTCGGGGTTTCCCCAACCCATGGTGTCGGCGACCACGAGGATCGGCACGGGGATGTTCTCTTCTTCGCACAGCTGAAGGATAAAGCGGAAATCGTCCAAGATTCGCTCTTGCGGGATGGGGCCTTCGAAGTTGCAGCCAAAGGCCGTCATCACATAGGCCGCGTCGACGGTATATCCTTCTTCCTTGTAAAGACGGACCCAGTCGCGTTGTTTTTCCCGCATCTCCGCCGAGGAACAATTGTTGTTCGATTGGGCGAATGCCTCGGAGGGATAGAACAGCAGGCGCGGGTCGATATCGACCTCATGCGCGGTCAGGGCCTTGCGAAACCCTTTGTCGTTCAGCCACAGCGATGTGTAATTCACGCCCGGCTTGCGCTTGATACGCTGGAACAACTCGCCGGTGTCGGCCATTTGCGGTACGTATTTCGGGCTGACGAAACTTCCGACCTGAATGCGCTTCAGACCGGTTTCGCTGAGCATGTCGATCAGTTCGATCCGCTCTTCGATCGGATAAATCTTCTTTTCGATCTGAAAACCCTCGCGCGGGCCTTCTTCACGAAATTCGACGAATTTGGGAAAGTCGTTCATTTCATCACTCCTCGGATGGCAGAATCTCGGCGATGACCTGGCCCCGGTCGACCATGTCTCCATTCGAGACGGATATGTGGCTGGCGATCCCGGCCGCGGCCGCCCGGATCGAGATTTCGAGTTTCATGGATTCCATGACCGCAACCACGTCGCCTTCGGCCACGCTCTGACCATCGGAGACCTTGATTTCGACAATCATGCCGGTCAGCGGAGAGGTCACGGCGCGATCCGCCGCGGCATCGCCGCCGGCAAAGGCAAGGGGCGCGGCGGGGCGGAAGACCAGGCGGCCTTCGGGCGTGCCCAGTTCGATCACGCCGGCATGCAGACGTGCCTCGATCAGGTGGACAGTGTCGCCCTCGTTCAGGCGCCAACGGCCCGGCGTGATTTCGCGTGCCGACAGTGTCAGCGCCTCGCCGTTTTCCGAATAGACGGTGTATCTGGCACCCGGTTTGACAGGACTGACGCGCAATTCCTCGGATACCTCGTCAGAATCGGTAAGCGTCACGCGCTGCCCCGCTTCCATCGCATCGCCGCCCAGTCCAAGCCGCCAGCCGGTAAAGGCATCACGGTTGGTCCAGGGATTGGCGTTTGTGTCGCTGCGCGACTGGGTCACGAAGAGAATGGCAGCGGTTGCTTTCCACAGATCGGGGCGGGTCAGGCCGGGTGCCTGTGTCAGCTCATCCAGCCTGCCGTCGATCCAGCGGGTATGCACCTGCATCCGTTCGAATTCATGGTTTCGCGCCAGCGCCGTCAAAAAGGCGCGATTGGTTTCGACACCTTCGACCGCGACATGATCAAGCGCCGTGGCCAGACGTGCCAATGCGGTTTCCCGGTCGGGCGCGTGCACGATCAGCTTGGCGATCATCGGGTCGTAGTAGGGCGTGACGGCATCGCCTTCCTCGACGCCGCTGTCGATACGCAGGCCCGATGGCAGGCTGAGCGTGGTGAGCGTACCCGTCGACGGGGCGAATTGCATCGCCGGATCTTCGGCGTATAGCCGTGCCTCGACCGCATGGCCGTTGATCGCCAGATCCTCCTGCACCAGCCCGAGGCCCGCGCCTTCGGCAATGCGCAGGTGAAGCGCGACAAGGTCCAGCCCGGTGATCGCTTCGGTGACGGGATGTTCCACCTGAATGCGCGGGTTCACCTCAAGAAAGAAATATTCGTCCCCCGCGACCAGAAATTCGACCGTGCCCAGCCCGCGATAGTCCAGCGTTTCACCGAGGCGCACCGCGTCGCGCGCGATGTCGTCCAGAAGCGTGCGCGGCAATCCCCAGGCCGGGGCTTCCTCGATGACCTTCTGGTGACGGCGCTGAAGCGTGCAATCGCGTTCGAACAGGTGCACCACATGGCCCTTGCCGTCACCTGCGATCTGCACTTCGACATGGCGCGCCTCGGGCAGGAAACGCTCCAACAGCAGCCCTTCGGAACCGAAGGTGGATTTTGCTTCGCGCAGCGCGCCTTCGATGTCCTCGACCAGCGTGGTTTCGTCGGTGACGAGCCGTTGCCCTCGCCCACCACCGCCGCCGACAGCCTTGAGCAGCACCGGCAGGCCCATTTGGCGCACCTCCTCGGCAATCTGCTCGGGATCGGACCGCGCACCTTCGGCGCCCGAAATCACCGGGACGCTGGCCGCCACGGCGGCCTCTTTGGCGCTGGCCTTGTCGCCGAAACGTTCCAGCGTTTCCGGCGTCGGCCCCATGAATATCATGCCGGCGGCTTCGACCGCGCGGGCAAAATCGGGGTTTTCGGCCAGAAAGCCGTAACCGGGATGGATCGCATCCGCGCCCACCGATTGCGCGGCGGCAATCACCGCGTCGATCTTCAGGTAACTTTCGGAGGCCGGTCCGCCGCCGATACAGACAGATTTGCCGATCTCGCGGACATGCAGGGCATTGGCGTCGGCCTGCGAATGTATGCCGACAGGTGTGATACCGCTGGCCCGCGCAGTGCGCGCGATCCGGCAGGCAATTTCGCCGCGGTTGGCGATCAGAAGCGTTTTGATTTTCACGGTTCGCTCCTCACATCCTGAACACGCCGAAGTAGGTCTCGACCTTGGGTCTGCGCGATGTCACATCTAGCATCAGCGCCATGACGTCACGGGTCTCACAGGGCTCGATCACGCTGTCGATCCAAAGGTTGGAAGCAAAATTATAGGCTCCCTGAAAATCTTCGTATTCCTCGCGGATCGGTGCCTTGAAGGCCTCCTCCTCCTCGGCGGTCCAGTTTCTGCCTTCGCGTTCGTTGATCTGCGCGCGGACCTGAGCTAGCACGCTGGCGGCCTGTTCCGGCCCCATGATCGCCGACCGTCCCGTCGGCCAGGCGAACATTGCGTCCGGCTGGAACGGGCGGCCCAGCATCGCCAGGTATCCGGCCCCGTAAGAGCCACCGGTGATGATTGTGAATTTCGGCACCCGGGCCGAAGACATGGCCGTGATCATCTTCGCACCGGCTTTTGCGATGCCCATCTGCTCGACCTCGCGCCCGACCATGAAGCCGTTCACATCGGCCAGGAACAGCAGCGGAATATCACGCTGCACGCAGAGATTGATGAAATGCGTGGCCTTCAGCGCGGCTTCGACGAAAAGCACACCTGTATTGGCGAGAATACCGACCTCGTGGCCGTGGATGCGACCCCAGCCGGTCATGATCGTGTCGCCATAAAGCGGTTTGAATTCGTGAAAATCGCTCTCATCGACCAACCGAGCCACGATTTCGCGGTTGTCGGTCGGTACCTTGGGGTCGCGGCTGATGAGTCCATAAATCTCTTCGACCGGGTAGGCGGGCGCACGGGGCGCTTCGGGCGTCTTGCGGGGTTGGGGTTTTTCGCCAAGATGGCTGACAATTTCGCGCGTGATGGCCAGAGCATGGGCGTCATCTTCAGCCAAATGGTCGGTCACGCCGGAGACGGACGAATGCATCTTGCCGCCACCCAGTTCTTCGGCTTCGACCTTTTCGCCGGTTGCGGCAAAGGTCAATTCCGGTCCGCCCAGATACATAAAGCCCTGACCGCGCACGATCACCACTTCGTCACAGAGCGCGGGGATATAGGCACCACCCGCAGTGCAGGGCCCCATGACCACGGCGATTTGCGGCACACCATCGCCGGACATGCCAACCTGTTGGTGAAAGATGGACCCGAACTGGCCTTCGTCGGGAAAGATGTTTTCCTGATCCGGCAGGAAGGCGCCGCCGGAGTCCACGAGGGTGATAACGGGCAGACGGTTCTTCCATGCGATCTTCTGCGCCCGCACATGTTTGCGCGATGTCATGCCGAAATAGGTGCCGCCCTTTACCGTGGCATCATTGGCGATGATCATGCATTGACGGCCCTCGATCACACCGATCCCGGTGATGATGCCCGCGCCCGGCGGCACGCCATTGTATTTGTTCAACCCGGCAAGTTCTCCGAGTTCCAGAAATGGTGTACCCGGGTCGATCAGGCGTTCAATCCGTTCCCGCGGCAGGATCTTGCCCTTCTCCACATGCCGGTCGCGCGCCTTTTTGGGGCCGCCGACACGTTGCAGCAGCCGCAGCGCGTGCAGATCGGAGAGTTTTTCACGGTAGTGTGCGTCATTTGCCCGAAAGTCGTCGGACCCGGTATCAAGCAGGGATTTCATTTTGGTCATGGCAGGTTCGGATATTCCCTGAGAACAAAGGCGACCTTGGCGGCGCCGGGTTTTTCGAAAGTGTCAGCCGCCACCAGGTGAACGTCGGCCTTGAAGACAAGCGCGTCGCGCAGGCGTTGCTCGATCTTCTTCTTGAGGGCGGCGTCATCGGCCGGATCACGACCGGGGCCGCGTTCGACA
This sequence comes from Pseudooceanicola batsensis HTCC2597, assembly GCF_000152725.1. GTDB lineage: Bacteria > Pseudomonadota > Alphaproteobacteria > Rhodobacterales > Rhodobacteraceae > Pseudooceanicola > Pseudooceanicola batsensis. The sequence goes on along the minus strand of NZ_AAMO01000007.1, from coordinate 78,101 downwards.
ATCACCGTCAGCGCGCCCTGCGTGGTGTGGCCCTCGAAATCAGCGACGATCCGCATGACGCCATTGGTGTCTGGCACCATCTCGGTGATTACGCTGTTGATGGCGGACGGGAATACATTGGCCCCGCGCACGATCAGCATGTCGTCGGTGCGACCGGTGCAGCGGATCTTGGGGCCGGTGCGCCCGCAGGCGCATTCGGTGTCGATGACCTCGATATAGTCGCCTGACCGGAACCGCACGAGCGGGCTCGCCTGGCGGCCGATCGCGGTATAGATCATCTCGCCCTCGGCGCCCTTTTCCCAGGGAATGATCCTGCCGCTATCGGGATCGAGCAATTCGGTGATGATATAGTCCATGTTGACCATATGCATTCCCGACTGTTCGTCGCACTCGGCCCAGTAAGTCACGCCCAGATCGGTTCCGCCCAGCATTTCGGTGCATTTCGCCCCCCAAGCCGCTTCGATCTTGGCGCGGATAGCAGGGATGCCGCCGCCGGGTTCGCCACCGACGATGACCTGTTCCACGCCCAACTCACTAGCCTTGCAGCCCAGCACTTCGGGCGCTTTTTCGGCCAGGTGCAGAACGAAATTCGGAGCACCAACGATGCAGCGCGGGCGCGTATCCGCGCAGGCACGCAGCAGCCGTTCGGCACCGCCATCCGCCCCCACCGGCACATCGATCGCGCCCATATACTGCAACCCCTGCATCACGGGGATGCCGCCGACAAAGCCCTTGGCCAGCGAAAACGCGTGCAACACCATGTCGCCGGGGCGCACGCCATTGGCAAAGAAGCAGCGCGCTGTCATCTCGTGCCACATCTCGGCGTCGGATTCTGTCAGGGCCACATATGAGGGGCTGCCGGTCGTGCCCGACGAGGCCTGCATCTGGATGATGTCCGACATGGGCGCGGCACGGTGCTTGCCAAAGGGCGGCTCGGCAGCGAGGCTTTCGCGGATCTCGGTCTTGTAGGTATAGGGCAGTTTTTGCAGGTCTTCGATGGTGCGGATATCGTCGAAGTCCACACCGGCCTCGGCGAACTTTTCCTGATAGAAGGTCGAGTTCGCCTTGAGATACGCCATCTGATCGCGCAGCCGCTCTTCCTGAATACGGCGCACCTCGTCGAGCGGTGTGCCCTCGATCGTGTGCCAGAAGCGATCATTTATCTTGTCGGCGGCATCCTGCCGCCTGAAGCGCATTCCAAATTGCATGTCGTTCTCCATGTCGGGCAGAGCGATCAATAAGACCGCGGCAGACCCATGACCTTTTCGCCGATGAAGCTGAGGCACAGCTCGCGGTTCACGGGCGCCGTGCGCAACAAGCGCACCAGCGGGTACATCTCGTATAGTCCCGTATCCTCGGTGAAGCCCGATCCGCCATGCGCCTGCAGCGCGGCGTCCACCGCGTCGATCCCGGCTTCGGCGGCGGCGTATTTTGCCATGTTTGACGACGCCCCTGCCGGCAGTTTGTTGTCAAACTCCCAGGCCGCCCGACGGGTCATCAGGCTGGCCATCTCGACCGCTGTGTGCGCCTTGGCCATCGGGTGCTGCACGCCCTGATGCGCACCGATGGGTTGGCCGAACACATTGCGTTCGGAGGCATAGGCCACGCCCTTGTTCAGGGCGAACCGGCCGATGCCGCAGCACAGGGCGGCCAGGATGATGCGTTCGGGGTTGAGACTGTCGAACAGGATCGAGAACCCTTCGTCCACCTCGCCGACCACGTCCTCCGGGCCCAGATCCACCTCGTCGAAGAACAGGGTCCACTGTTCCTCGGGCAGGGGGATCGAGATCTTCACCCGCTGCTTGTCGACGCCCTTTTTCTTCAGATCCACTGCGAACAGGGTAAAGCCGTCGGTCTTGCGGCTGACCTCGGTATGCGGCTTGGTTCGCGCCACGACTAGGCAATAGTCCGAGACCTCGGCGCCAGTGATAAAGGTCTTTTCGCCCGACAGGCTGAACCGGTTGCCCCGACGTTTGGCCAGCGTAGTGGCCTTCATCGTGTTCGACCCGGCGCCCGGTTCCGTGATCGCAAAACAGAACTGGATATCACCGCGGCAGGCCGCCGGCAGCAGCTCTTTCTTGTGGAATTCACTCCCGTGGCTGGCGATATGAGCCAGCGACATGGTCGGCCCGACCACCATCATCAAAAGCGGAATGCCGTGATTGGCGGTGCCTTCCATGAACAGCGCCATTTCGGTCATGCCGAGGCCCGCGCCGCCGTATTCCTCGGGCACCATGATGCCGAGAAAACCGTCATCGGCAATCTGCTTGAACATATCGTGGGGAAACTCGTGCTTGCGCGCGTGTTCCAGCCAATAAGCATTGTCATATGTCTGCGCCAGCTGACCGCCATATTCGTAAATCTGACGCTGTTCATCGTTCAGAGTGAATTCCATGTTTCGTCCTCAAGCCTTGAATTCGGGGGCGCGCCGGTTCTCGAATGCGTCGAGGCCCTCGGCGACGTCATCGCTGGGCAGTGCGCGCACGGCGGCGTCACGCTCAAGCCGCATCTGCTGGTCGATGCCGAGATCTGCGCCTTCGCGCGCCAGCCGCTTCATTTCCGCGATCCCTGGGCGCGATCGGGTCGCGATCTTTTCGCAATATTCCAGCGCGGCTTGGTGCAGATCCGCATCCGGTACGATGTAGTTGACCAGCCCGACCTCCTTGGCCTCGTCGGCTTTGAGCCAGCGCGCTGAGAACATCAGGTCAAGCGCCCGGCGTTCCCCCATTAGCCGCGTCAGCCGTTGCGAGCCGCCCCAACCAGGGATCAACCCAAACTGTGCGTGTTGATCGCCGAACTGCGCGGTTTCGGCCGCAAAGCACACGTCACATCCCAGCATCAGTTCGACCCCGCCGGCCAGACACAACCCCTGCACTGCGACTACGACAGGGAGGGAGGAGGTTTCGAGCGCTCGCAGGTTTTCCATGCCAAAGGCGAGGAAATGGTCCAGCGCGGCGGGATCGTTCAGTTTGCCCTTCACCTCGGTCAGGTCGGCTCCGGTGCAAAAATGTTTGCCCTGCGCCCGGATCAGGATCGACCGGATATCCGGGTCCGCCTCGAACCTGGCGCGCGCGCTCGAAATGCACTCATGCACCTCAAGCGACAGGCAATTGAACTTCTCGGGGCGCGCCAGCTCGATAATGCCGACGCTGCCTTGGGTGATTACTGCGACGGGAGCGCTCATTTCGATGCCCCCTTTGCTTTCTTGTCATATTGCAGCGCCACGCGGCCGGCCTTTTCGCGGGCGATCACAAGCTTCTGGATCTGTGCGGTGCCGTCACCGATCTGCAGACCAAGCACATCGTTGTAGCGCTGGTGGTGGGGCAGGTCGGTCGTGTACCCGTAATGTCCGTGCAGGATCAGACATTGGTGCAGGATTTCGCAGGCGGTCTTAGGCAGGTACCATTTGCACATCGCCGCTTGCGACGTGTGGGGCATGCCCCGGTCGCGCAGGTCCAGCGTGTAATAGCAAAGCTGACGCATCATGGTCAGCTGGGTTTCGGCCTCGGCCAAGGGAAAGCTGACGCCCTGATACTGTACGATCGGCGCACCGAACGCCTCGCGTTCCTGCACATAGGCCCAGGTTTCATCCACCGAGGCCTGCGCCGCGCCAAGGCATTCCAGCCCGATCAGCGCGCGGGAATAATCGAAGCCCGCCATGATCGTCCCGAAGGCACGGTCCTGCTCGGCCATCAGGTTTTCGGCCGGCACAAACACGTCATCAAAGAACACCGATCCGCGGCCGACAGGCTTGGTGCCGATGTCGTCGAAATGGGTTCGCTTGATGCCGTCCTGGTTCAAATCGACAAAAAAGGCGCTGACCCCGCGCGAACCGCCATCGGGATTGCCGGTGCGGGCGAAAACCACGGCCGCATCGGCCTGGCTGGCAAAGCTCATGGACGTCTTTTCACCGTTCAGCCGCCAGCCGTTTCCGGACTTCTCGGCCTTCAGGATCAGGTTCGCCGCATCCGATCCGCCGCGCGGCTCTGTCAGGCCCAGGCCAATGACGGCATCGCCGGAGACCACCTTGGGCACCCACTCCGCAGCGATATCCCGACAGGCGTGCTTGGCCACCATGCCCCCCATGAGAGAGCCAAGAAGCTGCACATAGCTCGCGTTGAAATCGGCATAGGCGATTTCTTCGACGATCAACCCTGATGTGACAGAGCTTTCGCCGAGCCCGCCGAAGTCTTCGGGCAGATCGGCCCCGATCAATCCAAGCGAACCCATCTCCTTGATCAGGGCGCGATCGAACGTATGGCCGCTTGCGCGCGCCTGATAGGTGGGCGCAAGCTTTTCAGTTGCGAAGCGCTTTGCGGTCTCGCGAAACGCCTTCTGATCGTCTGTTGGCTGGAACTGCATCGGTGCTCCTCCCATGAGCGAAAATCTTCTTTTAAAAAATCTAACAAATGTTAGAATGCAGATCAAGCGTAGTTTTAAGGAGGATGCCCACAGTGGAGAATAAGCCAACGGAGAGCTTTGGGACCATGCTCTCGCCCATCCGCGCAGGCCAGCATACATTGCGAAATCGTGTCATCATGGGGTCGATGCACACGCGGTTGGAAACCGAGCCTGACGGCATAGCCAAACAGGTCGCTTTTTACTCTGAGCGGGCGCGGGGGGAGGCGGCGATTCTGGTCACCGGCGGGTTTTCGCCCAATGCCGAGGGCATATTCGATCCAGAAGGTCCGCGAATCGATGATCCGGAAGAAGCGCTTAGCCTGCGCCCGATCTGCGAGGCGGTGCAGGCCGAAGGCAGCCTGATCTGCGCGCAACTCCTCCACGCCGGGCGCTATGCCAAGATCGAAGGCTGTGTCGCCCCGTCGCCGATCCGCGCTCCGATCAACCGTTTCATCCCGCGTGAAATGACCGAAGCCGACATTCTCCGTACCATCGAGGATTTTGCCGTGGCAGCCGCCAATGCGCAGGCCGCAGGCTTTGATGGCGTCGAGATCATGGGGTCCGAGGGATACCTGATCAACGAATTCACCGTCACCCATACCAACAAGCGCCAAGACGACTGGGGCGGCAGCGCCGCGAACCGCCACCGATTCCCGGTCGAGATCGTGCGCGCGGTGCGCGAACGCTGTGGGTCCGAATTTCTGGTTATCTACCGGATTTCGGCGGCCGATCTGATCGAGGGCGGCGCGCCCGCCGATGAAATTGCCGCACTGGCACGCAAGATCGAGGCCGCAGGTGCGGATATTCTGAACACCGGCATCGGCTGGCACGAGGCCCGCGTGCCGACGATCGCCTATCCGGTGCCGCGCGGTGCCTGGCGCAAGGCGGCAGCCAACGTGAAAGCGGCGGTGTCGATCCCGGTGGTCGCCTCGAACCGGATCAACACACCCCAGCTTTCCGAAGACATACTTGCCTCTGGCGATGCGGACATGATCTCGATGGCGCGCCCGTTTCTGGCCGATCCACATTTCGTGAAAAAGGCGCGAGAGGGCCGCGCGGACGAGATCAACACCTGCATCGCCTGCAACCAGGCCTGTCTGGATTTCATCTTTTCGGACCGGCCGGTCGGATGTCTGGTCAATCCAAGGGCCGGGCGTGAAACGGAATTCCGGGATACGCCAGCCGACACGCCAAAGAAAGTGGCCGTCGTTGGCGGTGGTGCCGCGGGCATGGCCACAGCCGCCGAGGCGGCGCGGCTGGGCCATGCTGTCACGCTGTTCGAGGCGCAGGACAAGCTGGGCGGTCAACTGAATCTGGCCCGCGCCGCACCGGGCAAGGACGAATTCGACGAAACCCTTCGGTATTATGCCGGTCAGATGCAGAAACACGGGGTCACGCAGCGTCTGGGACAGCGGGTAGAGGCGAGCGATCTTGAAGGCTTCGACCATGTGGTTATCGCCACCGGGGTCATGCCGCGCATTCCCGACCTGCCGGGTATCGACCATCACAGCGTCGCGACTTACGCCGAAATTCTGTCCGGCGACCGTGTGGCGGGCGACCGTGTCGTCGTGATGGGGGCAGGGGGCATCGGTCATGATGTGGCCGAGTTCCTGGTGACCGAACCCGCCGAGACCGCCAACTCCGACGTCTTTTGCGAAACCTGGGCTGTGGACCCCGAATTTGTCTCATCAGGTGCCCTGGCGGGCGACCCTCTGGCACCGAAGCCGTCGCGCCGCAAGGTCGTCATGCTGCAGCGCAAGACCGCTAAACCGGGGGCGGGGCTTGGTGTTTCGACAGGGTGGATCCTGCGCAACGCGCTGCGCAAACATGGGGTCGAGGCAATGGGCGGCGTGACCTATGAACATATCGACGATGCGGGGCTGCATATCGTCGCGGACGGAATGCCAAAGGTCATCGCAGCCGATACAATTGTGCTGTGCACCGGTCAGGAACCGGAACGGACCCTGGCCCAAGAGCTTGCCGCGCGCAGCGTCCCGGTTACGATGATCGGCGGGGCAAAGGAGGCCGCCGAACTGGATGCGCTGCGCGCCATTGATGAAGGCGTGCGCCTGGCGCAGGATCTCTGAACCGAAGCTCGGGCAAGGGGGAAACTATGCTGACCGACGTCATCCGCGCGGGGCGCGCTGATCTGTATTCGATCTTTCGAACCCGCGCACATGACTGCGCCCGCGCCCTCGCCATCGAGGACGGCAGCAGGAAATTGACCTATGCCGAGCTGCTGGAGCGGGTCGATCGTCTGGCTGCCGTGTTTCTGGCCAAGGGCGTTGCACCGGGCGACAGGATTGCGATCCTGTCGCACAACCGCTCTGAATACTTGGAGGTCGAACTCGCCGCAGCGGGAATCGGCGCGATCGTCGCCTGTCTGAACTGGCGGCTTGTCCCCGATGAACTGTGGCACTGCATCGATCTTGTTGAGCCGGTGCTCGCGGTTGTCGAACCGGAACTTTCAGAAGCGTATCGCGCCGTCGCGTCGACACCCTGTCTAACCGTCGGGCCAGACCTGGAAACGGCCATTGCCGGGGCCGGGCCGGACCCGCGCATCGGAAGCATGGTCGACGATCCAGAGGCCGGTCTGACGATTCTATATACCTCGGGGACTACGGGCCTGCCCAAGGGGGCGCTCATCAGCCACCGCGCGCATATCGCCCGATCCATGGCATTTGCGGCACAACTGGCGCTGGATCCCGGTGACGGGTTCATCGCCTGGGCGCCGATGTTCCACATGGCCTCCACCGATCATGCGCTGGCAACGATCTTGCGGGGCGGGACCGTGGTGATGGTGGACGGATTGCAGCCTGCAGTCATCAACGAGGCGCTGTCGCGCTACCGGATCGGCTGGTTCGTGATGATGCCCGGTGCGCTGGACGCCTTTATCGCAGAACGACGCGCCAACCCTTTGCCCGTGAAGGGGATCAAGGTTTGCGGCGCAATGGCCGATCTGGTGCCGCCGCATCAGATCGCGGAACTGACAGCCCTTCTGGACACGCCCTATCTGAATTCTTTCGGCGCAACCGAAACCGGCCTGCCGCCGGGGACCGCCGATCTGATTGCGCCGGGTGTTACCCCGGACCGGCTTTCCAAGCGCATCAGCGCATTTTGTGAGGTTCGGCTGGTCGATCCTGACGACCGCGAAGTCCGCGATGGGACGCCGGGCGAAATGGCTGTGCGGGGCCCGACATTGTTTTCAGGGTACTGGAACGCCGAGGACACCAACGCTCGCGATTTTCGCAACGGCTTTTTCCACATGGGCGACTTGTTCCGGCGCAATGCGGACGGCACCGTCGACTTCGTGGATCGGGCGAAATACCTGATCAAGACCGGTGGCGAGAACGTCTATCCGGCGGAAATCGAACGTGTGCTTCTATCTCATCCCGGTGTGGTCGATGCCGCGGTAGTGCGGGCATTCGACGTGAAATGGGGGGAAAGCTCGGTGGCCTTTGTCGCCTGCAGCAAGGGCGGGCCGGATGCCGAGGCGCTGATGAATTTGTGCCGCGAAAACCTCGCTGGCTACAAACGGCCGCGCAAGTTTCTGTTCATCGCGTTCGAGGATTTTCCCAGATCGACCAGCGGAAAGGTCCAGCGGCATATCCTCGAAGCCCGGCTCGCAGATTAATTTTTGCTCCGACCCGATCGTCACCCCGCCACGCCCGTTCGCCCCACTAGCGATTTAAGCGTTCCTGTCATCGTTGCGACGAGCTTCTCATCCCCGCCCTTTGGAGTAGCCCCCTGAAAGTGGTCCACCAACCGGGATAGATTGACCCGCGATTGACGTGCTGCCCTCTGTCGGACCACACGGCTGGGGGTTTCCCGGGGGTTTGAGCTCAGGCGGATTCTTCGATCCCTGAGCCATTCATCAGCGCGATCGGTGGTTTGTTCCCGGTTGCGCTGTGGGGGCAGCAGGTCACCCGGCGCTTCGCACGGACGGGCATGGAATGCCGGCAAGTGCCGGTTGGGGCTGCTGCGGGCCTTCAAGGGAAAGTCGGCGACTATCCGATGTGCGGGACAGAGCGGGTATTCACCAAGCGAACTCAAACGTCCGGTTCTGCACTGCGGCCCGACAAAACGATATCAAGTGATCAGCGGTCAGCCGATTGCACCTGTGTAACAGTCTTCTTCGGCCTTCCTGTCTGCATGATCTGGGACAGGTAAGAATTGCGCCGTCTGATGAAGTCACGCAGAAGAGTCGGGTAGTCTTCACTGACGGCACTCTTCACAGAAACCCGACGCTCCAGTTCATATCGCCAGGCCCTTACACGGGCAAGCCCTGTGAAGACGCCAAACTCTCCGATGGCGTCAAAAACGTCGAAATAGCGGAAGACCGGGCCGAAGACGACATCGACGAGGCTGAACTGGTGGCCGTCGAACCATGGTCCCTCCCCAAGCTCCGCGTCCAGCCGAAGGAACTTTGCGCGGAGCGCCGCGACTTTTGCTTCCAACGCTTTATCGTTCGGCGCCGAGTAGAACCCCGCAATGTCGTTCAAGACAGCAGATCCAAATTCAATCCAGGCACGGTGGCGGGCGCGATCGAGAGCGTCGTGCGGATGAAGCGCGTGGGGTTGTGTATCCTCAAGATATTCGAGGATAACCGCAGATTCGAAAATCGGCGTCCCGTCCACAACCAGGACAGGCGTCTTGCCCAGCGGAGATATGGCAAGAAACCAGTCGGGCTTGTTCGAAAGATCGATGTGAGTTCTCTCGAACGTGACACCTTTCTCAGTGAGCGAGATCGCTGCGCGCTGCACATATGGGCAGAGCGCATGGCTAATGAGGTGGAGGCTCATGTTGTCTCTCCCTCCATCTGCACGTTGCCGGGCGCGAAGGAGGGGCTGAGGGCGAAACGGCCGTCGCCCAGAAGTCCTTGCACGACGGCAAGCAGCGTCAGATAGGCCGGGTATTCCCACCCGCCGTTCTCGTATCCGAACATCCAGCCGTTTCCTGAGTGAGCCCAGGTCGCTCCGGCCAAGATGGGCACGGTCGCCGACGCGACCCACCGAGCCTGTACGCCGAGGACCAAAAGGGCACCGGCAATCGCCTCGACTGCAAAGATCATATAGGCAAACCAGCCGGGCAGCCCGATCGAAACGAAGAACTGCGCCGTTCCGGGAAGTGTGAAAATGAAGAGCTTGAGAAACAGGCTGTGCGCCAGGAACATGATACCGAGTGCTATACGGAGCAGGAATATCCCAAATTCTGTGAGGTGCGATTGTGACATGATATGATCCCATGTGTCGATGCATTTGCATCTATATATAACGCGTCACATGCGACGTCAAGGTTGATGCACTTACATGTATATGATAGGTGCTGGATATGAACGAGATTGACCATGCTACTGAGGCCGCCTGGACAGCCCTCATGACTAAAAGCCGCGTTTTGCTTGAGGCTGTCGAATCGTCTCTGAAATCGGCAGGATACCCGCCACTTGCATGGTATGACGCGCTTCTCGAACTCGAGAAGGCAGGCCCGGACGGACTCCGTCCATTCGAACTCAAAGACCGGATTTTGTTACCCCAATACGGTACATCGCGGTTGCTGGACCGCATGGTGAAAGCAGGGCTGGTGGACCGACGGAACTGCTCGGAAGATGGGCGAGGTCAAAACATTTCTATCTCTGAAAAGGGTAAATCTGTCAGGAGGGCGATGTGGCCGATCTATGAACGGGTTCTGTCGGAAAGGATCGGCGCAAAGCTGAAACCCAAAGACGCCGCTCAATTGGCCACGCTACTCTCAAGGCTCTGAAGTCTCGGTCGACTGACGCGAAACCTGTCTTTGACTTTCCACGCTAAGTGGCCCTGATTTTTTTCACGTTAATTGGCCGACAGTTGCCTATGTCGGTGTGCGAAGGGTGTTTCGGGCTGTTTCGACGTCCTTTCGCATCCAACAGACTTCTGCGTGATCGTTGATAAATCCCATGGCCTGCATGAATGCATATACGGTGGTCGGTCCCACGAATTTGAAGCCAAGCTTTCGTAGATCTTTGGACAGGGTCTCGGACGCTGGTGATTTGGACCGCATTTGTGGCAGTGCGTCGTCCTTGGCAGGTTCATATAGCCAGATGAATGCAGCGAAGGAGCCTTCCTCTTGGACGACCTCGAAAGTACGGCGAGCGTTGTTGATCACGGCTTCGAACTTGCCTCGATAGCGAACAATTCCTTCATCGGCAAGTAGGCGCTCAATGTCGTTGTCGTCAAAGTTCGCAACTCCCCGAAAGTCGAACCCGGCGAGGGCAGCACGAAAGTTTTCGCGCTTGGCCAGAATGGTGCGCCAGCTCAGCCCTGACTGGAAACTCCGGCGTGACGGCAGCCCATCGGCACCGTGGGCGTCCATCCGTTCCAATTACGGTTGCAGCATCAGGCCGCTGCAGCATAAACTTGAACAGAAACCGAACCAGATCCTCCGTTACGATACAGTCTCAGCTCTCCGAAAAACCCTGATGACGGACAATCGGCGACCGCACTGCTAAAGGCTAACATTACCGCTTGGCAGGTCTGAACCTGCTGGCGGCGATCTGGATACCGCGCGCGCCTACGGGAAACGGTTGGCCGAGGTCGCGAGCCGCTGGAACAGCTGATCCAGCTGTCTGAATAATCGGCCCGGCCGCCCGGATCGGATGTGCTGCGGCCGGGTTGCGCTCAGTCCGCGACCCCCGCCCGCCCGATCAGCGCCATGAGCGTTCCGGTCATCGTTGCGACGAGCTTTTCATCCTGGCCCTTCACGGCATAGGCACGCGCCTCGCATATGGTCAGCGTCCTGCCTGGTTTCACCACGTCAGCGACGAAGCGAAACCGTTCGCCGTCCGCCGGGTTGAGTAGGTTGATCTTGAATTCGGCCGTCAACACTGCCGCGTCCGCTGGCATCAGCGAAAAGGCCGCGTATCCGCAGGCGCTGTCCAGCGCTGTCGACACGATTCCGGCATGCAAAAACCCATGCTGCTGGGTCAGTGCAACCTGATGTGCCATTTCCAGAACGATGCAGCCGGGTAACAACTCGGCAATGCTGATCCCCAACGTGTTCATTGCCTTCTGGCGATCGAAACTGTCGCGCACGCGTGCGTCATAGTCGGGGTTTTTCGGTTTGAATTGTGTCATGGCGGGTCTTCCTCTTCGATTTCATTCGTCAATGACCAATCTTAGGCGGTCTTTGAGGCGCGTATCTTGTAGCGAAAGGTCAAAACGACGCGGAATAGACAGAGCGCGCAACGCGCCGGGCGGTTTGCCGGCGAAGATCCGGCAAGCGGCGGACAAGTGAGATTGATCGTAATATCCGGCGTCCAGCGCCAGATCGCACAGCGGCAGGGTCTTTGACGCAAGCTGCCCGAGAGCCCGGCGAAAGCGTCGCAAGGTCGCAAGCCGCCGCCGCGACACGCCGGTTTCCGCCCGCGCCTTTCGACGTTTGGTCCGGTCGCTGTAAGCTCCGGGTGGTGCGGCAAAGCGCAGGTCTCTCGCAAGGCCGTCAAGCACCGCGATGAGCGCAGGCAGGTCATCGTCCCCGGTCTGAACCCGGGCCAGTTCTGAGGCCAGCATGTCCAGCCCTTTGGAGTCGGGAAATCGCTGCGGTCGTGACGACAGTCGCAGCCCGGCCACGACACCCTGGAATGGCCTTGGGCGGGGCGAAAAATAGGGGCGCGGTTCTGCCAGCGATACGCGCCCGCCGCCGCTGTCGTCGCGCGTTACCGAAAGGGTAAAGAGGTCGGTTGCGAACCGCCCGCGTCCACCACCGCTCAGCACACCGGTATCGCGGAACACGAACAAGTGGTCGATCTGTCTGGGCGCTTCCTCAGGCGGCGCCAGTTCGAGATAAAGCGGCGCCGCCATCAGGTTACTTGACGAAAGCATCCCGGTTTTCGGCGACGAAATCGGCAAACCGGCGCGCCGGGCGTCCCAGCACGTCGCTGACCGTAGTTTCTATGCCAGCAAGATAGCCCTTGGGCGCGATGGAGGCCAGTTCGACCATGGCCCCGGCGACCTCGTCCTGCATTCCGCCTGCGATCATACCCGCCTTGGCATCCTCGGCCGACAGGGGTGCGCAGGTGACAGTCCGACCTGTCACCTCGAACAGAAGCGCCGCGATATCCTCTCCGGCAAGAGCTTCGGGTCCGGTCAGACCAAGACCCTTGCCTTCGTACCCCGGAGCGGTCAGCGCCTCGGCAGCGACATCCGCGATGTCGCGGGCGTCGATCCAGGCCACAGGGCCGCCCAGATCGTCGTAATAGACCCCATCTTTTGCAATATTTCCGGCCTGCCAGAGCAGGTTCTGCATGAAATAGGTCGGCTGGACGAAGGTCCAGTCAAGGCCGCTTTGCTTCAGCAGTTCCTGGGTTTCGGAATGCCATTTCCCAAATGTCAGCCCCGCCTTGGGCGAGGCGCCAAGCCCGGTGGCCACGACAACATGGCGCACCCCCGCGGTCTTGGCCGCCGCGATCACATTCGCCTTCCACTGACGCATGTCCAGATGGGCAGGCGTGACCAGGTATATCTTTTCTGCCCCGTCACAGGCCCGCGCCAGCGCGGCAGGGTCCGTGAAATTCGCAACGACCGCCTCGCATCCTTTGGCTTTTAGCGCATCGAGCCTGGAAGGGTCGCTGGTGACAGCACGCACGGTCGCGCCTTTTGCCATAAGCGTATCGACAAGAGGGGCGCCGGTGGTGCCCGTGGCTCCGAAAACAGTGATCATGGCTTTTCCTTTTGCAGGTCTGCGATGGGTTGAATGGTTTCCGGGTTGCTGATCGACGACAGATCGCCCGGATCTTCGCCCAGAAAGGCCGCGCGCACGATCCGGCGCATGGTTTTCATGCTGCGGGTCTTGGGCAGGGCCTCGACAAAGTGGATCTCGCGCGGGCGGAAGGGTTTCGAGACGATCTCTCCGACCCGATCCTTGAGCCGCTCCACAAGCTCTGCGTCAGGCGTGACGCCCTGGGCTGCCACACAGACGCAGACGACGGCCACGCCTTTGATATCGTCGGGTGCGGCAATGGCAGCGGCGTCCACCACCTCTCCGGTTTCGGTCAGGGCCGCCTCAATCTCGGGCGGGCCGATGCGTTTGCCGGCGATGTTCAGCGTGTCGTCGGACCGGCCCAGAATATACCATGTCCCGTCCGGATCGCAGCGCACCCAGTCGCCGTGCCGCCAGAGGCCGGGGAAGGTGGACCAATAGGTTTCAAGATAGCGATCGCGGTCCCCCCAAATGGCCGGGGTCAGACCCAGTGGCGGTTGAGTCACGACCAGTTCGCCGACCTCGCCCGGCGCGGCTTCGCTGCCGTCCTGGCGCAGCACCTTGGCGCCGACACCCAAGGCCTGGGCCGAAAATCCGCCGGGCTTGATTTCATGCAGCACGGTCGAGGTCAGGATCGCGCCAAAAAGCTCGGTCCCGCCCGAGATGTTCAGCGGCACCGCGCGGCGGCGGCAGATATGATCGAGCTGCCAGAGCCAGGCGTCGTCGGTCCAGGGTTCACCGGTCGAGGCGACAATGCGCAGGGGCGACAGGTCGTAGCCCGACAAAGGTTCAGTATCCTGCGTCATGAACTGCCGGACCAGAGTCGGGGCCACGCCAAGATGCGTGACCTCCATTTCGGACGCAAGGCGCAGAAGTCTGAAGGGATCGCCGGGCATTGAAGGTGCGCCTTCGGCCAGCACCAGCGTCGAACCGGACAAGAGCACCGACAACAGCGTGAGCGGCCCCATAACCCACCCCATGTCGGTCATCCAAAGATGCCGGTCGTCCCGTTTCATGTCGAGACAAAGCAGGAAATCGGCGGTGGCCTTGGCCTGTACCCCCAGATGGGTATGCACCACCCCCTTGGGCCGCCCGGTGGTGCCCGATGTATAGGCGATCAGAAAGGTGTCGTCGGCACTGACGGGAATGGCGGCAAACTCCGGACTGGCGCGGCCCACGGTTTCGGTCCAGTCCAGATCGCGGGCCGGATCGGCCACCGCACCGCCGAACCGTCGCAGGCTGATCACGGTATGAACCGATGGCACGTCGGTCAAAGCTTGGGCAAGGGTCGCTTCCATCCAGACCGGCTTGCCTCGCCGGGGTGTGGCATCCGCCGTCAACACCGCCACGGCATCCGCGTCGTTCAGACGCGATACGATGGCATGGGGCGCAAAACCGGAAAACAGCGGCACCGCAACCGCGCCCAGCCGGGCAATACCAAGAAGCGCGGCCTCGATTTCGGGGATCATCGGCATATAGATGCCCACCGCCTGACCCGGCTTTACACCGCGCGCGGCAAGGGCCGAGGCGACGCGGGAGGCTTCGGCGGTAAGGTCGGAATAGGTCCAGCGGCGGCGGCTTCCGTCTTCGCCGACCCAGTCGATTGCGACCTTGTCGCCCAAGCCATCGGCAATTCGGGCGTCAAGACAGGTTTCCGTCAGATTCAAAGTACTCCCGACGGCCCACCGGATCGATTCGGGCCCTTCGGAGATATCTCGCAACCGGCTGTAGGGCCGCGCGAACCGTATCCCGGCATGGTCAATGATCTGGCCCCAGAACCAGTCTGGGTCTTCATTCGAACGGCGGACGAGATCCTCGTAACTGTCAATGCCGCAGCCCCTCAGAAATGCGGTCAGCGTGCTTGTCCGCTGGATGTCAGAGCCTGGCTGAAACATTCGCAACCTTTCTACAACGAAAAAGGGCCGCACTTAAGGCGCGACCAGTCGGGGAGGTAACTCTTGGCACGGTTTGGCTGCAGCGCCTTGTGTCCGGCGCTGCTGCCAGCGTTTTAACCGTGCATGGACAAGCCGCCCGAAACCGAAATCACCTGGCCGGTAATGAACCCTGCGTCGTCCGACGACAGGAAGCAGATGATGCCGGGGTAATCTGTCGGCTGCGCAAGACGCTTCATCGGAATCGCCCGCTTGAGACCTTCGGCGATCTTTTGACCGGCCTCGCCCTCGGCAACCTGAGCGAACAGCGGCGTATCGGTCGGGCCGGGGGCGACCGCATTCAATTGAATACCTTTACGCGCCAGTTCGCGGGCTACGGTTTTGGTGAACGAGATGATGCCACCCTTGCAGGCCGAATACACGGCTTCGCCGGATGATCCGACGCGTCCGGCGTCGGACGCGATGTTGACCACACGGCCGCCCCCGTTCTTGACCATGCCCGGAAGCACCGCGTGATGCATATTCAGCGGACCGTAAAGATTGATGTCGATGACCTTTTTCCAAAGATCGGCATCTGTGTCGAGGAACGGTTTGATTACGTCCCAGCCGGCATTGTTCACCAGCACATCGACCGGACCCCCGGCCTCGAACTCGGCTACAGCCTTGTCGACCTGGGCACGGTCGGTGATGTCCACCTTGAAGGCCTGCGCCTTGCCGCCGGCCTCGGTGATCAGGCGAACCGTTTCCTTCGCCCCGTCTTCGCTCATGTCAAAGATCGCAATCTCGGCACCTTCTTCGCCGAACCGTTCGCACACCGCGCGCCCGATGCCGCTGCCGCCGCCGGTCACGATCACGCGTTTTCCACTCAACCCTCGCATATGGAGGTCCTCCTCTTCCGCTATCATCTTGGCAAAGAACTTGATTCGGAACGTTCCTTGCGTTATTCTAACATTTGTTAGATTTAATGCAATGGACAGTCTCGTGTCCCGCAAGTATCGAAATGGAATGGTACACAAGACTGACCCACCCAGGACACTGAGCGACGACTTGAGCAAGTCTGAGAGGACACGCGAAGGCATCCTCTCGGCGGCTGCTCGACTGTTTCGATACGAAGGTTACTACGCAACGACTATGCGCGACATCGCGCAGGAAGCTGGCATTGAGGCCGGCAGCATTTATTATCATTTTCAATCCAAGGACCAGATTCTGAGCGAAGTTCTCGATCTTGGCGTCCGTCAACTATATGAGGCGGTCAGTGAAATCGTTCGGTCGGCACCGACAAGTTCGGAGGATTTTCGCAAGACTTTCGAACTGCTGATTGAAACACACCTTACCTACCTATTGACCGACAGCGACTTTACGTCAGCCAATATTCGGAACTATCCGATGTTGTCGGACGAAACACGCGCCCCGCATCGCGAATTGCGTGCATCATATGCGGGTGCCTGGGGCAAATTCCTGAATGACGCCAAACGCGCCGGCCACCTTCGAAGCGACATATCCACTGCTGTGATCCGCCAGTTCATCCTAAGTGCCATGAACTGGACCGTAGAATGGTACGATGTCGACAAGTATCCGGTGCGCATCCTCGCGGAACGAATGAGTAAGCTGATACTTGACGGAATGTGTCTGCATTGTAAGGCGGATACCGAAGGCTTGAAGCTGTGCCCCGCCACACACGTCAAAACTCCGGACCCCGACGGCAAGGCGGCTAAGACCCGTGCAGAAATCCTGACGGCCGCGGCGCGCGTTCTGAGGGACAATGGCTACAAGGCGACGACGCTCAGGAAGATCGCGGAAGAAGCGAACATGAAGGCGGGCAGCGTCTATTACCACTTCGATTCCAAGGATGCAATCGTTGACGAAGTTCTAAACGCCGGACTGAAGGACTTGCTATCAGGTGTCGAAAGCGCCGTGCGGAAATTCGATGCCCCGTACGATCATCACGCCAGGATAGCGACTGCAATCTGGGCGCACCTGGATTTCCTCTTCAAGGCAAGCGAATTCACTTCGGCGAATATCAGAAGCTATGGAATGCTCCCCAATCATTTCAGGGAGAGGCACAGGGGTATTCGCCATGAATATGGAGAACTCTGGGACGGGGTACTCCGTGACGCTCAGGACGACGGTGCCATACGGTCAGATATCAAGATCGTCCCCTTGCGCCAAGTAATGTTGGGCGCCTTGAATTGGACGGTGGAATGGTTCGACCCGAACAAGGCAGGAGTGGAAGGATATCTATCACTGCCTGAATTCTCCAGCATGCTCATCAATCTGTTACTCGAAGGAATTTGTAACCGGGAGGCGACCCCGTCCACGGGACAAGGCACGCCCTGAAAGCGATTGGCTTTTGTCAAACCAGAAGGAAGTGATACAACCCCTCGGCAACCGCCTTTTCCCGTTCCGCCTGCCAGCTTTGTACGCTAACGCTGGCCATCCTATGGCCCTTGCGCGTGACATTGGCGCGCGCAAGAAGCGGTCCTTTCACACCGGGTCTGAGGTAATCGACGGTTAGGTTGATCGGCTTGGCCGGAACGTCGGCGAAATCGGGCTGTACCGCGATGGCAGCCGTGGCTTCCATAAAACTCGCGATTATACCGCCATGGTAGTACTCCATGACCGGGTTCCCGATATGGCGGTCATCAAAGGTCATTTCCGCTTCGGCATGGAGGCTATCCAAACTGTGGACTTCAAAGTTGAGGAATCGAAAAAACGGCACTCGGGATACGTGCGCATTGACAGTTTGCAAATCCATCACGAGGCTTTTCCTTTTGTCATCGCGTCAAACAGGCTGGTCGCACCGCGCGTCAAAGCAAACGACGCGGTTCCACGGGCTATTTCAGCGTCCTCATGGCCATCGAACCAGACGTTGCCGGAATTGAAGGCGATGTGGCGAGTCTCGCGAAAACAATGCGCTTGAACGATGACATCCGCGCGCGAACGAGCAGGGCGCAGGTAATCAACTCTCAGGTCAAGAGTGGCCATGGTACTGACGCCTTCGATGGCCACAAAGTTTGCCAGTCCGAAGACACTGTCCAGAAGGGCCGTCAGGATACCACCATGAAGCAGGGTTTGTGCCGCATCGACGCAAAAGTCCTTATTGAACGGCATCCGAACGCGAACGACTTCGGTCGAGACCTCTTCGATCTCAAGCGCCATATGCGTAATCAGACTCTTGCCGCGCGCATTCCACATCTGCGCGATTTGCTCCATCTTCTTTTGGGTGATGTCAGACATGCGATCTTTTCCTTAACGCCCCGTGAAGTTGGGTTTTCGTTTCTCGATGAACGCAGCAACCGCCTCGTGATGGTCTTCGGTCTGATGCATGAGCGCCTGATAAGCCGCCGCAGAATTCAGGTAATCCGGCAGGTCCATCCGTTCGGCATTGCGCATCAGACGCTTGGCGATCCGAACCGCGCGCGGCGGTTTCGCGGCGATGACAGCGGCCCGTTCGCGGGCTCGTGCCATCAATTTTTCATGCGGCACCAGCTCAAGCACCATGCCAAGCTCCAGCGCTTCCTTGGCCTCGACCATGCGCCCTGAGAAGGTCAGATCGGCGGCCTTCTGGTGGCCCAGACGACGCAACAGGAACCAGCTGCCCGCATCGCCCGGAATGATTCCGAGATTCAGAAACACCTCGCCGAACCTTGCTTTTTCCGACGCGATGCGCATGTCGCACATCATGGTCAGGTCACACCCCGCGCCAACCGCCGGGCCATTGACTGCGGCGATGGTGGGAATGTCCATGTTGTAGAGCGCCTGCGGCAGGCGCTGCACCCCGTCGACATAGCTCTGCGCCGCCGCCAGCGGTTCCTTGCGGAACACGCTTTCGGGATCGTTCATCTCCTTGACGTCGCCGCCGGCACAAAAGGCCGGGTCGGCGCCGGTCAGGATCATGACGCTGACTTGCGGGTCGGCCTGCACCTTGGCGAAGGTCTCCAGAAGGGCAGCGATCATGTCGTTGCCGGTGACCGGGTTGCGCCGCTCGGGGTCGTTCAGCGTGACCGTGGCGATCCTGTCGGAAATCTCCAGAAGGACGGGTTGCTTACTCATTCTTGCCATCTCCCCGTTCGCGTTTCTCGAACATCGCTGGGTTGATCATGTCCCGCGCGTCGTGACCCATGTGCAGGGTTTCACCGCCGTCTACATAAATGTCTTCTCCGGTGATGAAACCGCCAAGTTTCGAGGCCAGGAAAATGATCGTGCCTGCGATGTCCTCGGCCGCCCCCATCCGGTTTAGCACCGAGCGGTTCAGCTTTTTCCACTGTTCCGGCGGAATCGGATAGCGGCCAAGCGCATCGGTCTTGATCGTGCCCGGCGCGACACAGTTCAGGCGGATGCCGTATTCGCCCCATTCGGCGGCCAGCGTTTTCATCATGCCCGTCACACCGGCGCGGGCGGCGACGGTGTGTGTAAAGCCGGTAAGCGCGGTGCGCGCCGAGATGGCGGTGACAAACACAACCGATCCACCATTGTCGTACATGAAGTGATCCGCCGCTGCCCGGGTCATTTGCCAAGATCCGATCAGGTTGTTTCGGATCACGGCTTCGAAGCCCTTGTTGGTGATATCACGGGCGGCCGCGATATATTGGCCGCCGGCATTGTTCACCAAAACATCCAACTGCCCGTAGTGGTCCTTGATCCGCCCCATCGCAGTTTCGATACTGACTTCGTCGCGGGTATCTCCGGGCACGACAAAGGCCTCGCCCCCCGCCGACCGGATCATCTCGGCGGTCTCCTCCAGCGGCTCTTCCCGGCGCGCGAACAGCACAAGCCTGGCCCCGCAAGAGGCCATTTCGATCGCCGTCGCCCGGCCCATTCCGGATCCGGACCCCGTGACCAGGGCAACCTGGCCCGCCATGAGATCCGACGCGTAACGCGTTGATTTCGCTTCGCTCATGTTCCGCCCCTAGTTCTTCAGCAATTCGCCGGATATGATGAGTTTGCGAACCTCCTGGGTGCCCGCGCCGACCTCAAGCACGCGACCGGTCCGGTACAGCCGGTTCACTTCGGTATCACGCATGTAACCCGAGCCGCCGTGAATCTGGACGGCCTTGTCGAGCACGAAGGACGTCGCCTCGGCGGCCTTGTAGATCGCCGCAGCGGTGAGCTTGTGGATTTCGCCACGCCCGCCTTCGCCCTCTTCGAGGCCTTCACACATGGCTGCGGTGCGCAAGGAAAGGCTCCGCGCGGCCTCGATCTGCGTATACATGTCGGCCAGCATCGCCTGAACCATCTGAAAACTGGCGATCGGTTTGCCGAATTGCTGGCGTGTCTTGGCGTAATCGATGGAAATATCCAGTGCCCGCTGCGCGATGCCCATTGCGTTGAAACAGACGATGGCACGTTCCAGATCAAGCCCGGACATGGTCACGGCAACGCCGCCATCGAGCTTGCCCACCATGTTCCCCGCCGGAACGCGGCAGTCTTCGAACACGAGCTCCCCCGTCGGCGAGCCGCGGAACCCCATCTTGTTGAGCTTCTGCGCAACCTTGAAACCCGGCGTGTCGGTTTCCACGATGAAAGCGGAGATACCCTTGGCTCCCTTCTCGGGCGCGGTCTTGGCATAGACCAGCACCAAATCGGCGATCGGCCCATTGGTGATGTAGATCTTGGCGCCATTCAGGATGTAATCGTCGCCATCCTTCGTGGCCGTGGTCCGCATGGACCCAAGCGCATCGGACCCCGCGCCGGGTTCGGTCAGACCCAGAGCGCCGATCAGCGTGCCATCGCACAGGCCCGGCAGATATTTGTGGCGCAGATCGTCATTCGCGTTGCGATAGATGTTGTTGACGCACAGGTTGTCGTGGGCCACGTGGGTCAGCCCGATCGCGGCAGAGGCCCGCGACATCTGTTCGGTGATGATACAGGCCGAGGTGAAGTCCAGCCCGGCACCGCCAAATTCCGGCGGTACGTTGAGGCCCAGATAGCCCATCTCGCCCAGCTTGGGAAAGACCGAGGCCGGCAGGTCATCGGTATCGTCCATCTCCGCGTTCAGGTGATGAAACTCGGACATGAAGAACTTTTCGGCCTGATCGGCCAGGGCCTGCTGTTCGTCGGTCATGAAATGGGTGGGCAGAGCGGTGTCGTTGCGCAGTTGCTTGTTCATGGTCTTGTCTCCCTCAGGCGCGCAGAAGTTCTTCGGCGATGATGATCTTGCGGACTTCGCTTGTGCCCGCGCCGATCTCCAACAGCTTGTTGGCGCGGTAGAGCCGGTTGATCTCGGTGTCCTGCATGTAGCCAGAGCCGCCGTGGATGTGGCAGGCTTCGGTCACTGCCTTGTTGAAGGCCTCGCCCGCATAGAGACAGGCCGCCGCCGTCAGTTTGTGTATTTCACCGCGACCCCCGGCTCCCTTCGGCAACCCGGTACAGGCGGCCAGCGCCCGATAACTGAAGGCACGCGCGGTTTCGACCTCGGTGTAGATCTCGGCCAGCTTCGACTGCATCATCTGGAAGCTCGAGATTGGTCGGCCGAATTGTTCGCGAATCTTGGCGTATTCCAGCCCCAGTTCCAGCGCGCGTTCCGCCATGCCCACGCAGACCGAAGCGACCATCGCGCGTTCAAGGTCCAGCCCGCTCATGACCACCGAAACGCCGGTGTTTTCCTGTCCAACCATGGCGGACGCGGGTACGCGGCAGTCCTCAAACACCAGTTCTCCGGTAGGCGAGCCGCGAAAGCCCATCTTGTCAAGCTTTTGCGCCACCTTGAAACCGGGATTGTCCGTCTCGATTATGAAAGCGGAAATGCCCTTGGCACCCTTCGACTTGTCGGTTTTAGCGTAAAGCAGGATCACATCGGCAATCGGCCCGTTGGTGATATAGATCTTCGAGCCGTTGATGACGTAGTCATCGCCGTCGCGGCGCGCGGTGGTCGCCATGGACCCAAGCGCATCGGACCCCGCGCCCGGTTCGGTCAGGCCTAAAGCACCAACCAGCTCGCCCGAGCAAAGACCCGGCACGTATTTCTTCACATGCTCTTCGGATCCATTGCGCAGCAGGTTATTCAGGCACAGGTTGTCATGCGCCCCGTGTGAGAGGCCCACAGCCGGATTCCACTTCGAAATCACCTCGGACACCAGCGCCTGGGTGAACTCGTTCTGTCCCGATCCGCCCAGCTCTTCGGGTGCGGTAATCCCCAGCAGGCCCAGCCCGCCCATCTGCTTGAACAGATCATCGGGCCACCATTCCTCGTCATCCATACGCGCTTGCAGCGGGTGCAGCACCTCGCGCGATACCCGATCCACGTGATCGACAATCTGGCGTTGCTCATCAGTCAACGAATAGTTTGCCCTGATGGCCTCCAGATCAGCCGCGAGAGCCTCTCTTTGAGTGGTCATATCATCCTCCCGAAAAATGTCGTCTGCAGTGTTGACCAAAATCAAACATATGTTAGAAAATAGATCAAGCCAAGCTTTTGACGACCCGACGTATGAATGCGCGGTGCGCTGAATACAGGGGGGAGCTACGGAAATGACTGAGACCGCTGTTCAATCGCAGGCGCTCGGCCAGGAAGTGCGTATCACGATTCGACGTCCTGAAAACCGAAATGCCCTCAACCGTGAAGTCGCAGACGGGATCATTGCTGCCATTTGTGCTGCCGAGAGGGACAGCGATTGCCGCGTGATCGTTCTGACCGGCGAGGGTGAGCGCGCCTTCTGTGCCGGGGGCGACATCAAGGCGGGGGCGGATGGCGGCCCGTTTGTTCAGGATCCGGCAGATCCGGATCACTTTGCCGGAAGGTTGTTTGAAACGATACAGGCGTGCCGCAAGCCAACCATCGCGCGCATCAATGGAGCCGCGATGGGGGCGGGGGCTGGCATCATCTGTGCCTGCGATCTGGCTGTAATGGCAGAGCATGCCCGCATTGGGACGCCCGAAGTCAAGGTGGGCCTGTTTCCCATGACGATCGTACCACCCATGATGCGCGTGCTGCCCCGGCGCAGGCTGATGGAGATGTTCATCACCGGCGTTCCTCTGACGGCCTCGGAAGCCCTGCAATTCAATCTGGTCAACTATGTGACCGATGCCGCGGAACTGGACAACAAGGTTGCAGAACTGGTCGCCCAGATTGCTGCGCAGTCGCCGAGCGCGATCCGGCTGGGAAAATACGCCTGTCACGCGATGGAGGACATGACCTATCCGCAGCAGATGCGGTTTGCGGAAACACTTTTACCCCGCGTTGCGCAGACAGAAGACGCGCGCGAGGGCTTTGATGCCTTCATTGCGAAACGCAAACCTGAATGGACGGGCCGTTAATCAAGCGGGGAGGAGAAGAATATGTCAGATCGGAAACTGCGCATCGGATGCGCCTCGGGATTCTGGGGCGATACGCCCGAAGCGATCGGTCAACTGGTCTCAAAGGGCGAGATCGACTATCTGGTGTTTGACTATCTGGCAGAGGTGACAATGTCGCTGATGGCGCGGGCCCGCGCCAAAGCGCCCGAGTCGGGCTATGCGCCGGACTTCGTCAAGGCGCTGGCTCCCTGGTTGCCGGATATCAAGGCAAAAGGGATCAAGGTCGTTGCCAATGCCGGGGGCGTGAACCCGCGTGGCTGCAGCGATGCGCTTGCCAAAGCCGCCGCCCAAGCCGGGATCGATCTGTCCATCGGAGTCGTGCTGGGCGATGACCTGTTGCCTAGGGTCGATGAAATTCGCAAAAGCGGTCAGACGGAAATGTTCTCGGGTGTTGAGTTTCCAGACGATATCTGGAGCATGAATGCCTATCTGGGTGCCCGCCCCATCGCGGCCGCGCTGGATGCCGGGGCCGAGATCGTGATCACCGGGCGCTGCGCCGACAGTGCGGTGGCGCTCGGTCCCTTGATGCATGAATACGGCTGGGGCGATGACGACTGGGACAGGCTCAGCCAGGGGTCGCTGGCCGGGCACCTGATCGAATGCGGCCCTCAGGGGACGGGCGGCAATTTCACCGACTGGCAGGACGTGCCGGGTTGGGACGATATGGGGATGCCCATCGTCGAGGTGTCGGAAGACGGCAGTTTCGTCATGACCAAGACGCCGGATACCGGCGGGCTGGTCGTGCCCGGCGCGGTCGGCGAACAGATGCTTTATGAAATCGGCGATCCGCGCGCCTATCTGCTGCCTGATGTGATCTGCGACTGGTCGCAGGTCACGCTGGAACAGGTGGGCCCCGACCGGGTGCTGGTGAAGGGCGGCAAGGGGCTGGGGCGCACCGGCAGTTACAAGGTGTCGGCGACCCATGCCGATGGCTGGCGCGCCGTCACCACGCTGACCCTCGCCGCCATCGACGCGCCCGCCAAGGCCGAGCGCGTGGCCGAGGCCATCCTGACCCGTTGCCGCCGGATATTCCGCGAAAAGAACCTGGGCGATTTCCGGCAGGTCAGCGTCGAGGTGCTGGGCGCCGAGGCCGCCTATGGGGCCAATGCATGCGCCCAAACCCGCGAGGTCGTGCTCAAGATCGGCACGGTGCATGACGACCGCGCGGCGCTCAACATCTTTGCGGGCGAGATCGCGCCGATGGCGATTTCCACCGCGCAGGGCCTGACCGGGTTCTTTGCCGGGCGGCCCAAGGTGCAGCCGGTGGTCCGTCTATTTTCCTTCCTTCAGAGCAAGGCCGATACCCCCGTCGCGGTCGAGGTGGACGGCAAGGAGGTTCCAGTCACCATCGCTACGAATGCAGTGAAGCTCGACCCGCCCGCTGCACGGCCCGCAGATAGCCACGAGCCCGGTCCGGACGTTGTCAAGGTCCGCCTCGTCGATCTGGCCTGGGGCCGCTCGGGCGACAAGGGGGATATCGCCAATATCGGCATCCTCGCGCGCAAGCCGGACTACCTGCCTTATATCCGCTCGGCTCTTAGCGAAGAGGCGGTGAAAGACTATTTCGCCCACGTCTGCGAAGGCAAGGTCGAGCGGTTCGACCTGCCCGGAAGCCATTCGCTGAACTTCCTGCTGCATGAATCGCTTGGTGGTGGCGGCATCGCCTCGGTCCGCATCGACCCGCAAGGCAAAGGGTTCGCGCAGATGCTGCTTGATATTGAAATTCCTGTGCCGGTCGATCTGGCCGCCCGCGACGGGCTGAACGCCTCGGACCGGAACTAAAAGGACAATACCATGACCATTTCGAAACTCCTGGTCGCCAATCGGGGTGAAATCGCGGCGCGCGTGTTGCGCACCGCCAAGGCCCGCGGGCTTGCGACGGTCGTGTTGCGCCATGTCGCCGAGCAAGAGGGGCCGGCCCATCTGATCGCGGATGAGGTCGCGATGATCGACGGCCCGACGCCCGTGGCCGCCTATCTCGATATTTCGCAGATCGTCGCGGCTGCAAAGAAAATCGGCGCCGACGCGGTGCATCCCGGCTATGGTTTCCTGTCGGAAAATGCCGGGTTCGTCGCGGCGCTGGAAGAGGCCGGTGTGACATTTGTCGGCCCGACCTCCCAAGCCATCGACCTGATGGGCGACAAGGTGCGCGCGCGCGCCTTTGTCGAGGAGCGCGGCTTTCCCGTCGCGCCGTCGGCGATTGAGGATGACGACCCCGCCACCTTTGTGGACCGCGCCCGCGCCGTGGGCTACCCGCTGCTGATCAAGCCCTCAGCCGGCGGCGGCGGCAAGGGGATGCGCGTCGTGCGCGAGGACAGCGCCCTGGAGACCGAGATCGAGACCGCGCGCCGCGAGGGCGAGCGTTATTTCGGCGATGGCCGGCTGTTCGTCGAACGCTACATCGAGAGCCCGCGCCATATCGAGGTGCAGGTGATGGGCGACGGGCAGGGCAACGTGGTGCATTTCTGGGAACGCGAGTGCTCGATCCAGCGCCGGTTCCAGAAGATCATCGAGGAAACGCCGTCACCGGCGCTCTCGCCCGAGCAACGTCAGGAAATCTGCGAAACCGCCGCCGGGATCGCCCGCGCGGTCAAGTATCGCGGGGCCGGGACGGTCGAGTTCATCTATGCGCGGGACGGGGCGTTTTACTTCCTGGAAATGAACACCCGCCTTCAGGTCGAACATCCGGTGACCGAGATGGTGACAGGCTTCGATCTGGTCGCCGAACAGTTGCGCGTCGCGGCGGGCCAGGGGCTGAGCGCCGCGCAAGGTGATATTCCGCAAAACGGCCACTCGATCGAGTTGCGCATCTGCGCCGAGGATGCCGGGGCCGATTTCCGCCCCGCCATCGGCGACATCCTGCTGCTGGATGAGCCCACAGGCGAAGGCGTTCGCGTGGACAGTGGCATTCTGGACGACGGCAAGGTGACAACTGATTTCGACCCGATGCTGTCCAAGCTGATCGTGCATGGAGCCGATCGCGCAGAGGCCATCGCCCGTGCGCGCCAAGCGGTGCAAAACTATGTGGTTCTCGGGGTGACGACCAATACCGGTTACCTGGATGCAATCCTTGCACATCCCGATTTTGCCTCGGGCGAGGTTTCGACCGGCTTTCTGGCCGAACAGGCCGAGACACTGACCGCACCGGGCGCGGATATCTCGGACCTTCTGATGGCGGCGGCGGCCTTGTCGGACGCGCGAATGGTGGACGAGGTGATGCAGATACCGCAAATGCACCGCAAGATGGGTGGGTGGACAAACTGATGCGGCGGATTTTCCAGATCGACGGGGAAGAAAGCGAATGCTGGCTGGCACATGACGGCAGCCGGTTCGTGCTGACGACGCCCGATGGCGCGGTGCCCTGCCAGTTGGACCCGACGGGCCTGCCGGGCGGCCATATCTTGCGCGCGGGGGGGCGAGCGCATGAACTGCGTTTGGCGGTTGGGCCGGAAGCGACCTTTGTGCACATCAGCGGGCGAACCTACGAGGTCGGGCGCGTCGATCCCGCCGAACGCCTGGCCGGGCGCGATGCCGGTGCAAGCGGTGATCGGCTGGTGGCCCCGATGCCCGGCGTCGTGGTTACGGTCGCGGTCAGACCCGGCGATACGGTTGCGGAAGGCCAGCCGCTTCTGGTCATCGAAAGCATGAAGCTGGAAACCACGCTGACCGCGCCACGCGACGGGGTGATTGCCGAGATGCCGTTTGCCGAAGGCGACAGTTTCGGGCTGAAAGACGTGCTTGCCCAGCTGGCCCCGGAGGAATGAGAATGCGCAGGATTGAAAGTCTGATCGACACCAACGCCCCCGATTACAAGGCCAACCACGCCGCCATGACCGCGCGGCTGAAGGAGTTTCACGCCCGCCAGCACGCGGCGCGCCATGAGCGGCCCCAACGCGACATCGACCGGCTTGCGCGGCAGAACAAGCTGGGCGTGCGCGAGCGGCTGAAGCTGCTGCTGGATCCCGGCACGCCGTTTCTGGAGTTTTCGACCCTGGCCGCCTGCCGGGAATACGAAGGTGCGGTGCCGGGGGCTGCCGTGGTCACGGGGATCGGCATCGTGCAGGGACGCGAGGTGGCCATTCATGCCAATGACGCCAGCGTCAAGGGCGGTGCCTGGTATCCGCATACCGTGAAGAAGATCGTGCGCCTTCTGGATGTGGCGTTGGAGAACCACCTGCCGGTCATCCATATCTGCGACAGCGCCGGGGGCTTCCTGCCGCTGCAACACGGGGTGTTTCCAGACCGCTACCTGGGCGGGCGGGTGTTTCGCAACCAGGTCAAGCTGAGCCAGGCCAATATCCCGCAACTCGCCATTGTCGGCGGGCATTGCACGGCGGGCGGCGCCTATGTGCCGACACTGAGCGACTATAACATCATCATCGAGGGCACCGGGGCGATCTTTCTGGGCGGCCCGCCGCTGGTCAAGGCGGCCACCGGCGAAGAGGTCGGCGTGCAGGAACTGGGCGG
This sequence comes from Pseudooceanicola batsensis HTCC2597, assembly GCF_000152725.1. GTDB lineage: Bacteria > Pseudomonadota > Alphaproteobacteria > Rhodobacterales > Rhodobacteraceae > Pseudooceanicola > Pseudooceanicola batsensis. The sequence goes on along the minus strand of NZ_AAMO01000007.1, from coordinate 50,313 downwards.
GGCGGTCATGCACACCTCGATCTCGGGGACCGGCGACTACCGCGCCGCGAGCGAACAGCAAGCCTTTTCGCTGGCGCGCGAAATTGTCAGCCAGTGGAAGCGCAAGCCGAAAACCCTCATCGAGACCGCCGCTTTCGAAGACCCTTATTACGACCCGACCGAACTTTACGGGATCATCCCCAAGGACCGTAAGACCCAGTTCGACATGCGCGAAGTGCTGGCCCGGATCGTGGACGGTTCGCGGTTTCACGAATACCAGCCGGATTACGGCACCACGATGATTTGTGGCTTTGCCCATATCTGGGGCTACAAGGTCGGCATCCTTGCCAATAACGGGGTGCTGTTCAACGACAGCTCGCTCAAGGCGGCGCATTTCATGCAACTATGCAACCAGAACCGGACGCCCCTGGTGTTCTTCCAGAATATCACCGGCTACATGGTCGGCCGCGAATACGAGGAACGCGGCATCGCCAAGGACGGCGCCAAGATGCTGATGGCGCAGGGCGGCTCGGTCGTGCCGAAGTTTACCGTGATCGCCAATGCCTCTTACGGCGCAGGCAATTACGGCATGTGCGGACGGGCCTGGGATGCACGCACGCTGTTCATGTGGCCGCAGGCCGAGATCGGGGTGATGGGGGCGGATCAGGCCGCCAATACCATGGCGGACGTCAAGATCCGGCAGCTTCAGCGCGAAGGCAAGGAGTTGAGCGAAGAAGAGATCGCCGCGATCCGAGATCCGGTGCTGGAAAAATTCAAACGCGATGTCGAGGCCTATACCTCGACCTCGGAATTGTGGGATGACGGCATCCTCGACCCGGCGGACACGCGCAATGCGCTTGGCATGTCGATCTCTGCATCGTTGAACGCGCCGATAGACGAGCCGCATTACGGGATCTTCCGGCTGTGACGGCCTGAGGGGCAGGGCGGCACGCCGGTATTCCGCAGGGGCCGCCCCCGCGCCAAGACGATACCACCCGGCGCTTTCGGCACCGGGGAAGACCGCGAAGCTGTCAACTCAGGACGGCGTCTGCCGCGCTTCCTGTATGGAAACGACGTCAGAGGCCGACATTTCCGGGCGGTCCGGCTCGACCGCTTTCAGCGGCGTGACGGGCCTCAATCCGACCAGGCAGTCGCGCGCAAGTTGCTGATACTCGGCAGTGCCGCGTGTCTTCCACGCAACCTCTTTCTCGCTGACTTCTCGGATCACCTTCGCCGGCGATCCGACCACCATCGAACGCGGCCGTATCACCGTTTCGCCCCGCACGAAGGCCTGCGCCCCGACGATTGATTCCGCCCCAAGCTCCACGCCGTCCATGATGACGGCATTCATCCCGACAAGAGCGTTCCGGCCAACCGTGCAACCGTGCAGGATCGCGCCGTGACCGATATGACCATCGGTCTCCACCACCGCGTCGCGGCCGGGAAAGGAATGGATGATGCAGTTGTCCTGCACATTGGCGCCATCCCCGATCACGATTTTGCCGAAATCGCCCCGCAGACTTGCTCCGGGTCCGATATAGCATCCATGACCGAGGATGACGTTTCCGATCAGAACCGCCTGGGGATGGACATATGAATCCTCGGGCACGACAGGCACAAACCCTTTGAATTCGTAACAATAAGCCATTCTCGTTACCTTCTGTGGACTCTGTGTCGGCGGAACACGTATCAATCGTTCACCGCGCGTGTTGCCGGGCTCGCGTCCAGAACGTGTACCCGCCAGAATATGCGGTTAAAATTATCAAGCATATGTTAGAAAATAGCGCAAGCACCCAACGTCAAACAGTGACGATGTTGACAGTTTCCAATGCCGGAAGCTAAAATCTAACAAGCGGTAGAAAATGGACATGGCGCAGCATTCGAAACAGCCATTCCAAGCATGGGAGAGTGAGAAATGACAGACAAGGCTCATGTCGTCGGCGTCGGAATGGTCCCGTTCCAGAAGCCGGGAAAATCAGAAAGCTACGATGTGATGGCGACCGCGGCGACCAAGGCTGCCCTGGCCGACGCGGGGTTGGACTACGAGAGGGTCCAGCAGGCCTATGTGGGCTATGTCTATGGCGACAGCACCTGTGGCCAGCGGGCCTTGTACCAGGTCGGCATGACCGGCATCCCGGTTCTGAATGTGAACAACAACTGCTCAACCGGGTCGTCGGCCCTGTTCCTGGCCCGCCAGGCTGTCGAAAGCGGCGCGGTGGAATGTGCGCTGGCACTCGGGTTCGAACAGATGCAGCCCGGCGCAATCGGCGCGATGTTCCAAGATCGGGTCAGCCCGTTCGCGGCCTTCGACGAAGAAACCGACGATCTGGTCGGTAATTCGGAGATCCCGCTGGCGCTGCGCTATTTTGGCGGCGCGGGCAAGGCGCATATGGAAGAGTTCGGCACGACGCTGGATACCTTTGCAAAAATCCGCGCCAAGGCCAGCCGCCATGCGGCCAGGAATCCGGTTGCCCTGTTCCGGCAGGAAGTGACGGCGGACGACGTCATGGCCGCGCAGGTCGTCTGGCCCGGTGTCATGACCAGGCTGATGGCCTGCCCGCCAACCTGTGGCGCGGCGGCGGCGATCGTCTGTTCCAAGGAATTCGCCGACAAGCACGGACTGGACAGTTCCGTTCGGATCGCGGCGCAGGCCATGACAACGGACGGGCCGGAAACTTTCGAAGCCCATGACATGCGCGAGGTTGTCGGCTTCTCGATGGCCAAGCGCGCCGCCGATCAGGTCTACGAGGCGGCGGGCATCGGGCCTGAGGACGTGGATGTGGTCGAACTGCACGACTGTTTCGCCCACAACGAGCTGATCACCTATGAAGCGCTTGGTCTTTGCGGTCGCGGCGAAGCGGCGAAATTCGTTGATGATGGCGACAACACCTACGGCGGAAAATACGTGACCAACCCGTCGGGCGGTCTTTTGTCCAAAGGCCATCCGCTTGGGGCGACCGGCCTAGCGCAATGTACCGAGCTCGTTCAGCAGCTTCGCGGCCAGGCAGATGCGCGCCAGGTTGATGGCGCACGTCTGGCGCTTCAGCACAATCTGGGCCTCGGCGGGGCCTGTGTCACCACGCTTTACGAAAAAGCGTGAACAATACCTTTCAGGAGGAAACATCATGACAGGAAAACTCGACGGGCGCGTCGCCCTGGTTTCCGGTTCGGGCCGTGGCATTGGCCGCGAAATCGCGCTCAAGCTGGCCTCGGAAGGGGCCCGGCTGGTGATCAACGATCTGGATGCGGACCCGGCCAATGAAACCGCCGAAGCCATTCGCAACACCGGCGGCGAGGCCGTGGTCTGCGCCGGCAGCGTGACCGAAGACGGTTTTGCCGAACGGTTCGTCAAGACCGGCGTGGACAGCTTTGGCGGGCTCGACATCATCGTCAACAACGCCGGCTACACCTGGGACAGCGTTGTTCAGAAGATGACCGACGACCAGTGGCAGGCGATCATCGACGTTCACCTGACCGCGCCCTTCAAGATCATGCGCGCCGCCCAGCCGGTGATCAGCGCCAAGGCCAAGCAAGAGGCCGCCGCCGGGCAGGAAGTGTTCCGCAAGGTGGTGAATATCTCGTCCATCGCGGGGACCGGCGGCAATGCTGGCCAGATCAACTATTCCGCCGCTAAGGCCGGTATCCTAGGGGTCACCCGGACGATGGCCAAGGAATGGGGCCGCTATAAGGTCAACGTCAACGCCGTCGCCTTCGGCCCGATTCGCACCCGCCTGACCGAAGGCAGCGCGGATGGCGACAGCACGATCAAGGTCGAAGAAAAAGAGATCAAGGTCGGCGTGAATCCCGATCTCCTGTCCCAGATGGAGCGCATGATCCCGCTGGGCCGGGTCGGCACTCCGGAAGAAGCTGCCGGTGCCGTCTATCTGTTCTGTGCGCCGGAATCGAACTTCATTTCAGGCCAGCACATCATCTGCGGTGGCGGTTTCGTGATCTAACACTACGAGTCCTGGGTCCTGCAATTTGCACTCAAGCAGACGTGAGGTCACGAGGCATGTACCCCAAGCGAAAGCACTGGATGGCGGCAGTCAACCCGGAGCGGGCGAATAGTCGCCGGTCCTAAACTGAGAGAATTTTCCCGCCGCGCTGGCCTCGAATAAGGCGGATGCAGGGCAGAGTTTGTATTCGCTAGCTGATACCCTATTGGCCACCTCGACTGTTCGACGCAAGTGATTGAACTACATTATTTGCGCTGTCTCTCGATTAGTTCTCATGCGCGTTCAAAAAAAGAGCCCAGGACCAAAAAAGTTTGTCACGCTTTGCCTCCTCGCTTCCTCCTTACCTGTTGCAGACCGAATGATCGGGTGCCTAAATTCCAGGAGGAACCTATGAAAACCTTTGACGTCCAATCCGTGTCAATCGACAAAGCCGCCGCTGCCGTGTTCGATTTCGTCTCGAAGCCGGCCAACCTGCCGAAGTGGACAAATGCCTTTGAACGCGCAGACGATGAGACCGCCGACCTGGTCACTCCCAACGGCGTTGCGCCCATCAAGCTCAACACCGTCACCGATGCCGACCGGGGCACCGTTGATTGGTACATGACCTTTCCCGATGGGTCCGAGGGGGTTTCCTTCTCGCGCGTCACGCCGAACGGTGACAACGGGGCGGTCTATTCGTTTGTCCTCATGGCTCCGCCGGTTCCCCTTGAGGCCCTCGAGGGAACTCTGAGCGCGCAAATGGAACTCCTGGCAAACGAGCTCATCTCGTTGAAAGGCCAATTGGAAGCATGATCAAGCTTGATCCAAATGTGGTCCTGGCGGCGCGGGAGGGAAACCGCGCCGCCCTCGAGGAGATCGCGCGCTGCGCGCAACGGCCGGTTTTCAACCTCGCGATGCGAATGCTTGCGAACCGCTCTGACGCGGAAGATGCAACCCAGGAAATCCTGGTGAAGATCATAACCCACCTGGGAACGGTTCAGGATGTTGGCGCTGCTGGCGGCTGGGCGTTGAAGGTTGCCAGCCGACACCTTGTTCGCGAACGCCGTCGCGGGCAATTGGAATCGATGCGCTTGGAGTTCAACGATTTCGCCGAAGATCTTGCCGATGGCGCGGTTTCCAGCAACGAGAGCGGGCTAAGCGAACCGGAGTTCGCGCTAGCCGTAAACGAGGTCAAGATCGGCTGCACGCTTGCCATGCTGGTGTGCCTCAGTCGTGATCTCAGGATCGCCTATATTCTTGGTGAAATCTTCGAATTGTCCGACACTGAAGCTTCCTCCGCCCTCGAGATCTCTGCGGCCGCTTTCCGTCAGCGCCTGAGGCGTGCGCGGGACAAGGTCACGGGTTTTGTGTCTCAGACATGCGGGATCGCCGGAGCCATTGGTGCGTGCCATTGTGAACGCCGAGTTGTTCCTGCACTCAAGCAAGGGCGGATCGGCTGCCCCGAGGCCAAGAAACTCTCGGCCGCACGCGCCCCTGTCGATATCAATACCCTACGCAGGCAGGTTCAAAGTCTCGAAGGTAGCCGTCGTTCCGCTGGGTTGATGCGGACGAACCCGGATTTCTCGTCCGGCATGGGTGAACTGGTGGCGCGGGTTCTGGACGAACTGAGGGAACCCGGTCCGCAACGGCCCCGTGCTCAACACTGAAGACGACGACCAAATTTAGACCTAGATACATGTCGGGCCACGCCGGTGCCGGGTTTTCGTTTGGTTTTCGATGTTCTCTTTGTCCGTCACTGAAGCGGAGACCGATACGTTGCGCGGCACCTGATTACGCGGGCTCGCTACCCGCTTTTGCCGTGACCGGGTCGAATGACCACTGTCGCGAACCCGTCCAGTCTTAACGATTTCCGATCCAGCCCGCCGTGAACGATTGACTCATTGGCGCCAGCCACCTAACAGTTGTTAGATATTTGCGGAGGCGAATTGCGACCCCATGACAGAGACCACACCAAGCAAGCTTTGCGACACCCCGCGCAACGCGGTCGGGCGAGTCGGTGTGCTGGATATCTCCGCGCGGCTCTTCCGTGAACAGGGCTATGGGGCAGTGTCGCTCAGAAAGATCGCCGGGGCCGCGGGGATCAAGGCGGCCAGCATTTATTACCATTTCGGTTCCAAGGACGAAATCGTTGTGGCGGTTCTCGACAGGGGCATCCGGGTGGTGCATGACAGCATGCGCCAGGCCGTGTCCGCCTTGCCCGAAAACACCGGTGCCGAGGCGATCCTGAGGACTGCGATCCAGGCCCATCTGCGCGCGCTTCTTGACCTGAGCGATTACACCTCGGCCAATGTGCGTATCTTCGGGCAGGTGCCCCAACCCGTGCGGGATGCGAACCTGCCGCTACGGCGCGCCTATGAGGCCGAGTGGGACGCGCTTCTGACCCGGCTTCGAGATGACGGCGCGCTGAAACGCGATGTCGACATCCGCCGCCTGCGCCTGATGCTGATCGGCGCGCTCAACGCCACGCTCGACTGGTTCGACCCGGACCGCGGTAGCGCCGATGCGTTGTCACGCAGCTATGCCGATGTGTTCCTCAACGGGATACTCCAAAGACAGGATACCTGACTTCATGGCACGTCTTGAAACAGCGGTGCTGACCGCATCAGAGACCTACACCCGCAACCACGCCGCACAAAGCGAGCGCGTCGAAACGCTGCGCGCGCGGATCGCCGAAGCAACGGCTGGCGGCCGCCCCGACATGGTCGCGCGGCATCGCAAGCGCAGCAAGCTATTGGTCCGCGAACGGATCGACCTGCTGGTAGATCCGGGCACTGCGTTTCTTGAGCTGTCGTCGCTTGCCGCCTACGGTCAATACGGGGGCGAGGTGCCCGGTGCGGGGATTGTGACCGGTATCGGGATCGTCCACGGGCTGCCCTGCGTTGTGATCGCCAACGATGCTACAGTGAAGGGTGGGTCTTTCTATCACGAAACCGTGCAGAAACACATCCGCGCCCAGGAAATCGCAGCCGAGAACCGGCTGCCCTGCCTCTATCTGGTGGATTGCGGCGGTGCCTATCTGCCAGAGCAGGACAGGGTCTTCCCCGATGCCCGGCATTTCGGCAATTCTTTTTACCGCCAGACCAACATGTCGGCCAGCGGTCTGCCGCAGATCTCGGCCGTGTTCGGCGGCTGCACGGCGGGCGGGGCCTATATTCCCGCCCTGTCGGACGAGGTCATCATGGTGCGCGGCAACGCGCGCATCCATTTGGGCGGGCCGTCGATCGTCAAGGTGGCGATCAACGAAGAGGTTGATGGAGAAACATTGGGCGGGGCCGAGATGCATTCGCGTGTTTCGGGGGTGTCCGACCATCTGGCCGAGGACGAGTACCACGCATTGGCACTCATGCGCGACATCGTGGCCGAGCTGGGCCAGTCGCGCCCGATGGGTCCCGATGCAACCTGCGCGCCGCCGGCGCGCAACCCAGAGGAACTGCTTGGCGTCATCAGCGCCGATCGCAAACAGCCCTATGACATGCGCGAGGTTCTGCTGCGCATGATCGACGCCGGCGAATTCCGCGAATTCAAGCCCGGATGGGGTGAGACGCTGGTCTGCGGCACCGCGCGGATTCACGGCTATCGAGTGGGCATTCTCGCAAATAATGGGGCGCTTGTGTCCGACAGTTCGCTCAAGGGCGCGCAATTCGTGTCGATGTGCGATCAACGCAACATCCCGCTTTTTTTCCTCCACAACATCTCGGGCTTCATGGTCGGCACCGAAGCCGAGCGCGGCGGCATTGCCAAAGACAGTGCCAAGCTGGTCTATGCCATGTCGGTTGCCAAGGTGCCGCGCCTGTCGGTCCTCTTGGGCGGCTCATACGGGGCAGGCAACTACGGCATGTGCGGACGTGGTTTCGCCCCGAATTTTCTCTTTGCCTGGCCCACCGCGGAACTGGCCACCATGTCTGCCGACATCGCCACAAATGTGATGCTGGAACTGCGCCGCCAGAAAGGGGGCGACCCGGGCAAGATGGAGGCCGACATGAAGCTGATCGAGGAGCAGGTTCGGGCCCAGTATGGTGAACAGTCCGATCCCTATTATGCCACCTCGCGGCTTTGGGATGACGGGCTGATCGAACCCGCGCAAACCCGCGATATCCTTGGCCTGTGCCTGGCCATCGTGACATCGGTGCCCGAAGCCGGTCGCCATACGCCTGTATTCAGAATGTGAGGCTTCAAGTTGACCAATACCTACAACACGATCCTTGTCGAAACTGATGCGCGCGGCGTCGCCACGCTGACGCTCAACCGCCCCGACAAACACAACGCGCTGAATGGCGAATTGATCGCAGAGCTATACGATGCCGCAGAAAAGCTGGCTGCAGATGACGATGTGCGTATTGTGGTCCTGACCGGCGCGGGCAAGAGCTTCTGCGCGGGCGGCGATTTCAACTGGTTCGCCTCTAACGTCGAGAAAACCCGTAGTGAAAGGGTCGCACAAAGCGCCACGCTGGCGCGGCTGTTGCGCCGTCTTGACACGCTGCCTAAGCCCTTGATCGGGCGGATCAACGGCCCGGCCTACGGTGGCGGTGTCGGCATGATCTCCGTCTGCGACTACACCATCGGCGCCGAAGGCGCGCGCTTCGGTCTGACCGAGGTCAAACTGGGCCTTCTGCCCGCGAATATATCGCCTTATGTGGTGGCCCGCATCGGCAAGGTGCATTCGCGTGAAACCATGCTGTCGGGGGCGTTGTTCGACACGGCCCGCGCCGAGCGGATCGGTCTGTTGACCGAGGTTGTCGCGCCGGGCGACCTGGACGCCACGGTGAACCGGGTGGTGCATGATCACCTTCAGGCCGCGCCGGGTGCCGTGGCCGATACCAAGGCGCTGATCGCCTATGTCGCGTCCCACGATCTGGAGACCAACATGATCTACACCGCCGACCGGCTGGCCGATGCGTGGGAGACGGAGGAAGGTATCGAAGGCATCAACAGCTTCATCAACAAGGGCGTTCCGTCATGGCGGGTGAAATGAGCTTCACCCGCGTTTTGATCGCCAACCGGGGCGAGATTGCCCGGCGCATCCAGCGCGGGTGCCGCAAACTGGGGCTGGAAAACGTAGCGGTGTTCTCAGAGGCGGACCGCGACGCGCCCTTCGTGGCCGAGGCCGATCATGCCGTCTGCATCGGCGGAGCCGCCCCGTCGGACAGTTATTTGAACGTCGAGGCCATCCTTGAGGCCGCGCGGGCGACGGGCGCGGGTGCGGTGCACCCGGGCTATGGTTTTCTGTCTGAGAATGCCGGTTTCGCGGCGGCGGTCGAGGCGGCGGGCCTTGTGTTCATCGGGCCGGAACCCGATGCAATTTCCATGATGGGGTCGAAAATCGAGGCCAAGGCGGCTGCCGAAGCGGCAGGCGTGCCCGTCTTGCCCGGCTATCGCGGAGAAGATCAATCTGACGCGCGCCTGCTGGAAGAGGTTGAGGCGCTAGGCAGCCCCTTTCTCGTCAAGGCCAGCGCCGGCGGGGGCGGGCGCGGCATGCGTCTTGTCACCGATCTGGGCGAGGCGCCCGAGGCGATTGCCTCCGCCCGGGCGGAGGCCCAGGGGGCCTTTGGCGATCCGGCGGTGTTCCTTGAACGCTACGCGCCCCGTGCCCGCCACGTCGAAGTGCAGGTTCTGGGCGATACCCACGGCACCGTGCTGCATCTGGGCGACCGCGACTGTTCGCTTCAGCGCAACCACCAAAAGCTGATCGAAGAGGCCCCCGCCGCCGATCTGCCCGAGGCTGTGCGCGACGACATGCGCGCGGCGGCTGTGCGGCTGGCGCAGGCGATCGGTTATCGCTCCGCCGGGACTGTGGAATACCTCTATGATCCGGCCCGCGGCGAATATTTCTTTCTTGAAATGAACACCCGCTTGCAGGTCGAACACCCCGTGACTGAGGCAATCACCGGCATCGACCTTGTTGAATGGCAGTTGCGCATCGCGCGGGGCGAGCCGCTGACACTGGCGCAATCGGATGTGAAATTCGACGGGCACGCGATTGAAATCCGCATCGCCGCCGAAAACCCGGCCGAGAATTTCCGCCCCGAAACGGGCGAGATCACCCTTTGGGCACCGCCTGCGGATGTGCGGCTGGACACTGGGGTAGAGTGCGGTTCGGTCGTCGGCCACCACTACGATTCCATGATTGCCAAGCTGATCGTCCACGCGCCGGACCGGGCCGGTGCGATCCGCCGGGCGGTCGTCGCAATGGATGCTTTTGCTGTCGGCGGCATCGGCCTGAACCTGGCCTATCAGCGCGCGTTACTGGCTCATCCGGATTTTGAGGCGTTCCGGCACCATACCTCGGGTTTGCCTGAGATGTTCCCCGATGGCTGGACACGCCCGACCCCCGGTCCCCGGGACATGGCCCTTGCCGCGATTGCGCTGCACCTGCATCTCGCGCCAGCGGCGGCGGGCGCGTCGCCCTGGGAAAGCCTTGGGTCATGGCGGATCACCGCCCCTGGCGGACGGCCCGGTGCGGCATCCTATTGGGATACAACCAAAGACGACCCGATCCGCGTGACCGGCTCCGGAACAGTATTCGCCGCCGTGCCGCCAGGCGGCCAGACCGTCACGGTCGAAACCGCCGCCCTGACAGGGGACCGTCTGAACGGACGCATCGACGGGGTTCCGTTTTCGCGCATCGCTTACGTCGCGCGCGCGCCGAGTCACTGGCGAGTGCACCTGCAAACCCCTGCTGGAATGACCGCGACAGACCTGCGCACGCTGGAAGACCAGCATCTGCAACGTGCCACCGGCGGGTCTGGCGTCGCTGACCTGTTGTCCGCACCCATGCCCGGCGCCGTGGCCGAGGTGCGCGTCGCACTCGGCGACCGCGTCAAAGCCGGTGACACGCTGGTGGTGCTTGAGGCCATGAAGCTGTTGCAAAGCCTGCCCGCGCCGGTCGCGGGCGTGGTGACTGAAATCTATTGTGCACCCGGCGATACGGTCGCCGGGCACGCCCCACTTATCAAACTCGATCCAGAGGAAAACACATGACCAGACAAGACAGCATTACTCAGGTCACCGGCCCGCTCAACGAAGACCTCGAGTTGATCCGCAACCAGTTGCGCCGGTTCATTGAAGCCGAGGTGATCGCCAAGGCCGAGCCTTGGGAGGAGGAGGGCAAGGTACCCCGCGACGTGCTGCGCCGGATGGGTGATCTCGGCGTGCTGGGGATGCGCTATGACGAACAGTATGGCGGCGCGGGGCTGGACGTGATGTCCAGCGTGGTTTTGGCCGAAGAGGTCGGGCGATCCACTTTCGGCGGGTTCTCGGCCACGGTTCTGGTCCACACCGACATGGCCTCGCCGCATCTGGAAAACGCCGGCACGCCCGAACAGAAGGCGCGCTGGATGCCGTCGATCGTCTCGGGCGAAATGATCACCGCCGTTGCTGTGACTGAACCGGGCGCGGGCTCGGACGTGGCCGGCATGCGCACCCGCGCGGTGCAGGACGGGTCGGACTGGGTGCTGAACGGCACCAAGATGTTCATCACCAACGGCGTGCATGGCGATCTCTACTTTGTCGGTGCCAAGACCGATCCCGATGCCAAGGGGTCGCGCGGGATCACCATGTTCGCGGTCGAAAAGGGCACGCCGGGCTTTTCGGTGGGCCGGGCGTTGAATAAGACCGGCTGGCTGTGCTCGGACACTGCCGAACTGATCTTCGAAGAAGTCCGCATCCCGACCGAAAACGTTTTGGGCGAGGTCAACCACGGCTTCTATTCGGTAATGAAGAACTTCCAGAACGAACGCATCGTGCTGGGTGCGATGGCCTGTGCCGAGGCGCAAACCGCGCTGGACATAACTGTGGATTACGTCAAGCAGCGCAAGGCCTTTGGCGGCGCTCTTTGGGACAAGCAGGCCGTGCGCCAGCGACTGGCCGACTGTCAGACGCGGATCGTGGCAGGGCGTCAGCTGGTCTATCACGCCGCCGGTTTGGATGCCGCGGGCCGTGACTGCGTGAAAGAGGTCTCGATGGTCAAAGCCTATTGCGGCGAACTGGTGAACAGCGTGCTCTATGACTGCGTCCAGTTTCATGGCGGTATGGGCTATATGCGCGAAACACCGGTGGAACGCATGTCACGCGATGCCCGTGTGCAGGCCATCGGCGGCGGGGCGAGCGAAGTCATGTTGGAAGAAGTCGCCAAGCGCATGTGAGCTTACTATCCAAAAAAGTAACAATCTACAGAAACAAGGACGAAAAAGATGAATCTGGAAACCACTCAAAGCCGATCAGTCGCAAGACTGACCCGAGAGATCTCGATAATACTCGTCGGCACAATTCTTCTGACAATATCCGCCAAAATCGTGGTGCCGTTCTACCCCGTACCTATGTCTACACAGACCTTGGTTGTCTTGGGTCTGGGTCTTTTCCTGGGGCCGGTGCGTAGTAGTCTTGTTGTTGTGACATACCTTTTTGAAGGTCTGCTTGGCCTGCCGGTCTTCGCAGGCACGCCTCCGGCTCCGGCAGGACTGGCATATATCGCGGGTCCCACAGGCGGATACCTGGTAGGCTTCGCACTTGCAGCGGCGGCTGCCGGTTGGGTTGTTCAAGCACTGCAAGGACTTTGGCCTTCATTCAGAGCATCTGTCGCGGTCTTTTCGGGCTCGATACTCATGTATTGCGCAGGGCTGTTCTGGTTGGGTGGCTTTGTCGGTTATGGCGAGAAATTGCTGAACGCCGGGCTTTACCCATTCCTGATCGGGGATCTGACGAAGGCGACAATTGCTGTAGTTCTGTATTCTGCTTACCATAATCGCCGCGCTGTGTGACTGCCAGCCCAAGACCGTATCAGACTGTTTTAGTCTCATACGGTCTTAGTCCGATATAAGTTGAAATGGTCCGATGCCAGATTTGGTAGGCACCGGACGCCAGCCTGAGGTTTCCGGCGCCATGCGAGAGCAACGCACAAAACTGTGCGAACCGGATTGTTCGCAATCAATAACTGGTCGCACACAATGAAAAGAAGCAGCATGTTTTTCTCAGAGCCGGAGCCTTGCCGCGCGAAGGGAGTCGAATTGGCCCCTGGAATTCTGAGGATCGTCGCGAACAATCCCGGAAAGATGACCTACCACGGGACAAATAGCTACATCATTGATACGCCTGATGGTCGGTTCATAATCGACCCCGGCCCAGCAGAAGACAGTACACATTTCGGGGCAATCATCGAAAATTTGGGGGCCAAACCATCCGGGATTCTGCTCACACACCACCATTCTGATCATTTTGGAGTCGTCCCAGCCCTGCGAGCACGGACAGACGCACCTGTTTATGCCTCACGGGCATTCCCTGACGATGCATTTCGACCTGACCGGTTTCTGGAGGACGGACAGGTCATTGCCGGTCTTACCGTCCTGCACACACCTGGTCACGCGAGCGACCACCTTTGTTTCGCGAGACCTGACGGAGTGCTCTTCACGGGCGACCACGTTATGAGTTGGAACAGTTCGATCGTCAGCCCCCCTGACGGAAACATGCACGACTACTGCGCGCAGCTACAGCGGCTGATTGAGCGCGACGATAGGATCTACTTTCCGGGGCACGGACCTATACTCCGGGATCCGCAACCTTACGTCAAACGGTTGCTTTCCAACCGCATGCGTCGCGAGGCGGAGATCCTCGCCCACCTCTCAAACACCCCGGATTCGGTCCAGAATATCGCCGCTTCCGTCTACCAGAAAACCGACCCACAAATCGCAATGGCCGCAGGACGAAACGTTGCGGCGCATCTGGAGAAGCTGTTGTCTGAGTCGCGGGTGGTACAAGATGGCGGGGTCTGGAAATTAACATAAGAATGATTATGCGCAACACGAAATTCCCCTATTTTCAATAGGTTTCGCCCTCTACCACCTCCCTGTGGGCGAACCTCTGGCGGCACCGACGCGGTCGGTGTCGCCCCTTTTTAACGAGCCAGGAATAAGTTCGACCGAAATCAGATCACGGGAACGTCCCAGCCGAATAGGACTGAAGAACCGAAGCAGAAAAGGCGGACACGAACCGGTGAGCATCGAAAAGGAAGAAGCGGTTCCGGTCGCGCGGCTTGTTGACGGTCGCAGTGATCGAACCGTTGGTTGGGTCTATCGCTGGAATACGTCAGAACTGTCCATCCTCTGGCTCGATCCCAAACGTACGGCACACCATATCGATCCCCCGTTAAGCCGGAACACGATTGCGAATGCAAAGACTGTCACCACCGATGAGGTTACTGACCTTTTGGAGGAGCTGTCGCTCAGGGGCTCAGCCGATCTGCTGTAGCATCAAGGCGCTCCAAGACAGTTCCAAAAATTCGAATTTGACCGATCGACGATAGTATATTATCGTAATCCTCAGATTCTGCATCACAGTCAATCGAGCTCCTGGATATGCGCAAATTCCTTCGTCATTTTTTTCTCGCTGTCGTCGCGGGAACGGCCTCGCTGAGCGGAGGTGGAAACAGCGCGTCGGCGCAGACCTACCCGATCGATTGCGCCATCCTGCTCTGCCTCTCCGGCGGCTGGCCGGCATCAGAGCCCTGTTCCCGGGCACGTGCAGAGTTCATACGACGGATCACGCCATGGCCTGTCGAGCCTCCCCTCCAGATCTGGCGTTGCCCCATGGGGGCCTCCTTCGAACCTGTAGACGACCCCGGTCGCACTCGGCGTGTAATTGACATCCTCTTCTCCAACGCTTCTCCCCTGCCCCAGAGCCTCGCGGAACCTGACTCCGAAAAAGCTGGCGCCCTCTTGCCTGCCGTCGTGCGGTCGAAAGGCGTCGACCCACTACCTCACCCTGACGGGTTTGCGTTACATCTGATCCAGGACCGAGCCGACATCGACATCAGTGGACCGGAGTTCAACTTCATCCGCTCGATCCGTGTCTTCGATGTTCGGTATGCGCGCCAACACGAATCCCGCGACAGCGATTGCAGCCGTTTCGAAACAGTCCTTCTCGGTTCCTATGGAATCCAGGGCGATTTTTCCTGGTCTCGTTCGTCCGTCGCCGCGTTGCCCGAGGCGCATGTCGGCTTGGAATGTTGGGGCGATCATTGCCCCTCCATCTATCACCGCTCGGTGTTCGTCGACTGGCGAGACTATGAGGGCAATTACGGGTTCGAGCAGGTGAACTACTAAGACGTTGTCCTCTGCACCAAACCTGCATTAGAGACCGTGGATCGCAGCGTCCCATAACAATCCTTTGTTATCATTGCCCTTCGGTCCCACCGAGGCTTGATTTCGTCATACCATCCGAGGCGACAGCCCTTCGCCTCGTCTTAAATCCGGTGATCGAGTTCCGTCGCCGCCTCGGCCGCTGCCAGTAGCGTAACCGCATCGATCTGCAGAGCACGCGCGAGTACGATCAACTCAACTACGTCGACCCTACGCTCTCCGCTCTCCAGACGAGCGACGAAGGACTGGTGGCATCTGAGACGTAAAGCGAGCTCGGCCTGCGTTAAGCCAGCCGCCTTCCGCGCCGCAATCAAAGCGTCGCAAAGTGCCTCATGTCCCGAACTCCTGATCGTTTTCGCCACGTGTCACAAACCTCTTGTGACAGGGCTAATCTACCTTATAGATTATCTAAAAAGTGGATAGTGGGCGTTTACATGATGATAGAGACTCCGAACTGCACGCCGCCGATACGGCCAGATTTCACAAGACGGCGGCCCTTCGAAAAGGTCGCGGCCAATTCACTCGTCCATCAATTCCAGGAAGCGTCCGTAGTCCTGGCTCACCTCGCGCGCCTCTTCGAACGCCCGCGCGCGCTCAACCTCAAGGCACCGAAAGTAGCTCTGGATGTCCCGCATGTAGATCTCAAAGTCGCTGCGGATGAGATCGACATAGTCCCGCGCGGCTTGAGAATCGCTTGGCACGAACGGCCTGGGCGGCGGCAAACAGGACGCGGCGGAGACTTCGCCTGCCAGGCACGCGACCAGAAGTATAGCTTGTGCCATGATCGACACGCACAACCTGAAGGCGTCCAAGCCCCTTATTTTCTTGATCAAATGCATGGGAACCGTCTATTCGTCAATTGAGCAACAATCCGCTTGTCGCATCATAAGTTTATCTTGTGCGTCAATACTATATCATCGTATGACTTGGTTTCAACACCTGAAGCCTGGTCATTCGCCCTATTGGAGAACGTGATCCGGGTGATGGACCTAGAAAAAGAAGCCCCGAATGTGGTCACCGAACCCAGATTCCGCGATCTGGTCGCCAGCGGCTATCGCGTCGAAGTTGTCTGCAAGGAAGACGCCTTCAAGAAAGGCCCCAACTGGCATGGGGTCTGGATCATGCGCGCTGTCAGCGACGACGGGATCGAGAAACTTCTGGTCACGGCCCGGACCCGAACCTCACGCAACGACATCAAGATCCGAGAAATCAAGACCGTCACCGGGGTCATCTCCTTCCTGCAAGGGATCGGTTTCTCACACGCCGACGTGCCCCTGGAAGAGGGCAAGCGGACGGTTCACAAGCTTTCCAGCGAAGAGATGGCTGCCAGCCGGGCTTAGCGCCCTTTTCTTTTCCTTCCTGGCCCTCCCGGCATCGGCAGACATGGTTTTGGTGATGGCGGGGGACGGTTCTCTTTCGCCGTCGCGCGCCCAGGAACGGTTCGCGCGCAACTACAATGACGGGGTCGGCGTTGGCTCGACCTCAGACGGGTTGCGCATCTTGGGCGAGGAGCGCCGCGCAAAAGAACGTGAAGGGGTGCGCGTCGCGGCGATGACTCCTCGCGCGCTCACACCACGCCCGGATATCCTCGCCGCGATCGAGGAGACCGGACTGCGCTATGCGAGCCACCCTGGGCTCCGTGCAGCCGATATCACCGTCACGGACTGGCTCCACCTCTATCGAGCCAATATCGAAATCGAGAGTGCGTACAATCCGCACGCCGTCTCCCATGTCGGGGCGGTCGGGCTCGGGCAGTTGATGCCCGATACGGCCCGCGCGCTTGGCGTGGATCCTCACGATTGGAAGCAGAACCTCGACGGCTCCGCGCGCTATCTCGCCTTGATGCTGGCCGAGTTTGGCGACGCGCGCCTCGCGCTCGCCGCCTACAATGCCGGTCCCGACGCCGTGCGCGAGCATTCCGGCATACCACCGTTTCGAGAAACCCAAAACCACGTCCAGCGGGTGCTGGCCGTCTTCAACCGGCTGGAAGGAGCGTCCCCATGAAGCCATTGACGAAATCCCTGATCACCCTCGCCGCTCTCCTCATCGTTGCGGCAGAACCGGCCCTGGCCCAGAGCATCGACCTCTCCCCGATTCAGAGCTTGCTTCAGGGCATCGTGGACGCGCTGACCGGGCCGCTTGGCGTCGTCATCGCCACCCTCGCGGTCCTCGGCGTGTTCCTCAGCTGGTTCTTCAACATCATCGATCTTCGCCAGGCACTCTGGGTGCTGGTGGGCATCGCAGGCGTTGCCGCCGCGCCGACCATCGTTGCCGCCGTCTTCGGGTCGTGAGAGGAGGCGAACGTGGCAGAACGATCGCCGCTCTTTCTGGGCCTCGTACGCCCGCCCAAGCTCCTCGGCCTGCCGATCATGTATGCCATGGTCTGGCTCTTTGGGTCGGTGCTGCTCTTCGTCTGGGTGCAGCATATGCTGGTGCTTGGGATCGCGGCGGTCCTCTATCCGGTTCTCTGGAAAGCGGCCGACTGGGATCCACGCTTCATCGACGTGATGATGACGTCTCTGCAGGAGACCCCACCGACGCGGAACCGGTCCGTCCACGGGGGCGACAGCTATGCGCCATAGTGAAGCCCTGGACGAGACCGTCGATGAACGCACCCTCATGCCAGACTGGTATGCCCGCGAGAAGCGCCTCGCGCATATGCTGCCCTATGTCAGCCTCGTCGATGATCAGACAGTCCGCACCCGGGTCAACGAACTCTTCCAGTGCGTACGGCTGAGCGGGGTCAACAGCTACACCACGGACGATGCCTATCTCGACAAGGTGACGGCGCTCTTTGCCCGGATCATCGCGCAGCTCGGGCCGGAGTTCAGCTACTATGTGCACAAGGTCTCGAAGTCGATCACCCCGGACATGCTCTCGGTCCAGGGTGACGGCTTCGCGGCGGAGGTGGATGTTGCCTGGCGCGCAAAGCTGGCCTCGGCAGGTCTCCGGGACAAGACCCTCACACTCACAATCATCCAACGCCCACCGCCCAGGAGTTTTCTTGGTTTCGTGAACCGTTCCGCGCCGGAACGGTTCAAGGAAGAGACCGCGAAACGAGTCCGGCGGCTTAAAGAGGCAGTCGGGGTTTTCACCTCCGGCCTGGCGGAACTCAAACCCCGCATTCTCTCAGCAGCCTCCGGCGAACTGGTCGGGTTCCTCGGCGCGCTCAACACCGGCCGAGAACTGCCGCTCTATCCCGCCAACCGCTACGGGTTTTTGGCCTACAACGTTGCCAACACGCGGGTGACGTTTCTCGAGGATCATTTCGAGCTCTCTGACGGCGTGGTCGGCCATCGCTTCGGTAAGAGCTTCACCATCGGCGAATATGCCGAAGGTACCACCTGCACCATGTTCGACATGCTGAACCTGCCGGTCGACATGATCGTCACCCATTCCTTCACACCGATCAATTCGAACCTGATGGCGGGCCGGATCAAACGCCAGAAGCGCCAGATGCAAGCCTCGCAAGACGCCGCCCTCTCGCTCCTAGAGGCACTCGACATCGCGCACGACGATCTCGAAGCCAAACGCCAGAGCTTCGGCGAACACCACATGGTGGTGACGGTCTTCTGTGACAGTCTCGACGAGTTGCAGTCCCTCGGAGCCGAGATCGTGAACGCCGCTGCCGCAGAAGGCGTGAAGATGATCGGCGAGCGCATGGCGGCGAAGTCGCATTACTTCAGCCAGCATCCGGGCAACCAGCCGAAGCGGGTCCGCGCCAGCGCCGTTACCAACCGCAACTTCGCGGATTTCGCGGCGCTGCACCGCACCCAGCTCGGTAAAGAGAAACACCAGCTGCCCTGGGGCCAAGAGATCACGCTCTTCCCGACCCCGGAACAGAGCGCCTATCGTTTCTCCTACCACGAGCAAGGCTCGCCAGAGAAAGAGCCCACCAGCGGACATACTCTCATTCTCGGGCGTCCCGGTTCCGGCAAATCCGTCCTCTCGGCCTTTCTGATGACACAGGCGCGGCGGGTCGGTGCGCGCATCTTCGTCTTCGACTACCGGCTCGGCATGGAGATGGCCGTCCGCGCCAATGGCGGGCGCTATGCCTCGATCAAGGCGGGACAGGCGACCGGCCTCAACCCGCTCTGGACCGAGATCGATGAGCGCGGCACGGCCTGGCTCTCGGACTGGCTCGCCTCGCTCCTCTATCGCCCGGACAAGCCCCTGACCCCGGCCCAGACCAACCGCATCCAGGAGGTGGTCCGCCAGAACGCCACTGCCAGTAACCCGGCCTTGCGCAACTGGAAGGACTTCGCCTCACTCTTTGTCTCGACCGACGACAATGGCGACCTTCACCAGCGACTTCTCGAATGGACTGAGGACGGCCGCTACGGCTGGATCTTCGGCCAGAGCTTTGAGGACACCTTCTCCCTCGATGGCGATGTCGTGGGATTTGACCTGACCGGCATTCTGGACAGCGAGAGCGAGAAGGAGCGCATGGCGGTTCTCTCCTATCTTTTCCGCCGGATCGAGCGGGAGATCGAGGACCGTCGCCCCACCATCATCGTGATCGACGAGGCCTGGAAGGCGCTCGACAACCCGTACTTTGCCGAACGGCTCTCGAACTGGCTGGTGACCGCCCGAAAACAGAACACGGTTGCGGTTATGATGACCCAATATGCGAGCCAGCGTAAGCGGTGCGCCGATCACACGGATCTGACGTAATTCCAGGGCAGCAGCTGGTCGATATCGGTCTGTTTGTGCCCCGCGGCGATGGCTGTCATGGCACCAGCCAGATAGCCATGCGGTTCGATCCCATTGAGTTTGCAGGTTTCGATCAGAGACGCGATAACTGCCCAGTTTTGTGCTCCGGCATCGTGACCTGCGAAGAGCGCGTTTTTGCGGTTGAGGGCGATGGGACGGATTGTGCGCTCGACGGGGTTGGAATCCAGTTCGATGCGACCGTCGTCGAGGAACAGGATTAGCCCGTCCCAGTATTTGGCGATGTATTTCAGGGCCTCTCCTGTCGGCGATTTGGCTGAGACGCGTGCACGGCTTTGTGCGAGCCAAAGCTCGAATGCATCGATATTGGGTTTTGAGCGGTCCTGTCGTGCAGCAAGCCGTTGATCGGCAGGCAGACCGCGCAGGTCTTTTTCGATGCGATAGAGCGCCTGGATTTGAGCCAAGCCTTCCTGTGCAATTGGAGCTGAGGTGGATTTGGTTACCTCATGCAGCTTGCGGCGAGCATGCGCCCAGCAATAGGCCAAGGTTACTTCCTGGGTCGGACGTTTGAGCAAGCGATTATAGCCTGCGTATCCATCAACCTGCAGGATGCCGCTGAAGCCTTTCAAGATATTGTCTGCATGCTGGCCGGAACGTCCCGGTGCATAGGTGAAGGCGACCCCGGGTGGGTCCTCGCCGCCCCATGGCCTGTCATCGCGAGCCAAGGCCCAAAAGTATCCGGTTTTGGTGCGTTTGCGCCCCGGGGCCAGGACCGGTGCGGGTGTTTCGTCCATGAAGAGCTTGGTTGAACGTTTCAGGTCAGCCATCAGGGCCTCATAGACCGGGGTCAGTTCAAACGCCGACTTGCCCACCCATGCGGCCAAGGTCGAGCGATCCAGATCAATCCCCTGGCGGCTGTAGATTTGCGCCTGCCTATAGAGCGGCAAGTGATCCGCATATTTTGAGACGAGCACATGGGCGAGCGTTGCCTCGGTCGGCATTCCGCCCGCAATGATGTGGGCGGGTGCCGGAGCCTGGGCGATCCCGCTTTCACAGGAGCGGCAGGCATATTTGGGACGGCGGGTGACAATCACCCGGAACTGGGCGGGGACAACATCCAGCCGTTCGCTGACATCTTCGCCAATGACGTGACGCGCGACTCCGCAAGCGCAGGACAGCTCAGGCTCAATGACCACTTCCACCCGCTCCAGATGTTTGGGCAGTGACCCTCGGTTGGTCTGGCGAGGCTTTGGGGGCCGCACGGGCGCGGTGCGCTCATCGGCATCGATCTCGGCTTCGACCTGCGCGATGGCGGTTTCGATGTCTTCGAGTTCCAGCTCATACTGGGCCGGATCAATCTTCTCGGATTTAGCCCCGAAGAGCGCCTTCTTGAAGGAGGTGACCAGGGCCTCGAGACGCGCATTCTGATCTTGTTGCGCACGGATAATTGCCTTCAGTTCGGCAATGTCATCGGGCAATTCATCAGGTGCGGTCATACCCAATGCCATAACAAAACAAGGGCAGAATGACCCGCGCAAACGCCCCTGTGAGTCACTCCGCCGCAGAAGGTGCTGCGACCTCCAAGGGCTGCACGCGCCGCCAATCCAAACCCGCGAACAGGGCCTCAAACTGTGCCGGTTCCAAACGCATCACCCCGTTCTTGATCGCGGGCCATTTGAAGCTGTTATCCTCCAGCCGCTTATACGCCATCACCAGCCCGCTGCCGTCCCAGTAGATCAGCTTCAGCCGATCCGCCCGCTTGGCGCGGAACACATAAACCGACCCATCAAAGGGCTTCTGTCGCAAATGACCCTGCACCAGAGCGGCCAGCCCGTCATGACCCTTGCGGAAGTCGACCGGATCACTGGCCACAAAAATCCGGACATTGTGGAATGGCGTGATCACGTCCCCATGGCCCGTGCGATTTCCGCGACCCGCGCGGTTGGCGTTGCTGCATCAAGGCGAACGATGACATCGCCCTTGATCACATCAATCGTGCTGGAAGATGTGACAGGCAAAGGCTGGGCAACAGGCGCAGGGGTAATCTCCTCGACCTCAACAGGCACAAAATCTACGCCGTCCAAATTGGGCAAAACCAACTTGCCCTGTCGCGCCATCCGCCGCCAGTCAGACACCGTACTGGGGATCAACTCATACCGCTTGGCAACCGCCTTGACCGTCTCGCCTTCAATCAATGTCTCCGCCACAATCCGAGCCTTCAGCTCTGACGGCTGACCTGCCCCCTGCCGGTCCCTCATTCATAACGAGAGTCTGCAGTTTGGATTTGGGTATTCCGGTTCTCCGTCTGGCGCAAGCGCGCCGGGCGCGGAGCCCTCAATTTGCTCAAGCGCCCGCCGCGCTTGCTGCGGCGTCTGGTTGCCGAGCGACGAGTGTGGCCTGACCGTGTTGTAATCGTAGCGCCACAAGGCCAGCTTGCGGCGTGCATCGTCCAGGCTGTCGAATATCTCCTCGTTCAAGAGCTCGTCGCGCAGGCTGCCGTTGAAGCTCTCGATGAAGGCGTTCTGCTGCGGCTTGCCCGGATCGATGTAGTGCCAGGGCACCCTGTTCTCGTCAGCCCATTTCAGGATGGCCCGACTGGTGAACTCCGTCCCGTTATCACTGACAATGCAGCCCGGCTGTCCGTAGACCCGGATCAGGGCGCTGAGTTCCCGGGCCACTCGTGCGCCCGACAGACTCGTGTCCGCGATGAGGCACAGGCATTCCCGCGTGCAGTCGTCGATTACGGCGAGGATGCGGAACTTCCGCGAGGCGCCGAAACTGTCGGACACGAAGTCCAGGGACCAGCGCGCGTTGGGACACGCGGCAACGGGCATCGGTGCTCTGGTGCCGCGCGTCCGTTTCCGGCCGCGGCGCCGTTTTACCGACAACCCTTCCTCACGGTAAATGCGATACAGCTTCTTGTGGTTCATGATCATGCCCTTGCGTTCCAGCAATATGCCGATCCGGCGATAGCCGAACCGACGCCGCTTGCCGGCGATCTCCTGCATCTCCTTGCGGATCTCAGCACTGTCCGGCGGGCGGTCTCGCCGGACAGTCTTGGGATCGACACCGACCAGCCTGCAGGCCCGGCGCTGCGAGATGTCGTGATCCCGCATCACTCGGAGCGCCGCGTCTCGCCGCTTGGTCAACGTCGTCAGCTCTTTCCCAGCAGGTCTTTCAAGACAACGTTGTCCAGCATCGTATCCGCCAGCAGGCGCTTGAGCTTGGCGTTCTCGTCCTCGAGGGCTTTCAGCCTGGCCGCCTCGGACACTTCCATGCCGCCATACTTGGACTTCAGCTTGTAGAAGGTCGCCGTGCTCAGCCCATGCCTGCGGCACACCTCGGCTGTCGGCATACCGGCTTCCTGCTCCTTGATCATCCCGATTATCTGCGCCTCGGTGAAACGGCTCTTTCGCATTCGTCTGCTCCTTCAGAGTTGGCGCAGACTCTACATCATGGTGAGGGATTTCGCGGGGGGCAGGTCACGTGTAGAGCGACATACCGACCCCGTCGTGCCAAAGAAGTTTGACCAGGTCGCCCTTGCGCCCGCGGAAGCAGAAGATCTCGCCGGCATGCGGATCGCGCCCGAGACCCTGCTGAACCGTCAGCGCCAGGGTGTTCATACCGCGCCGCATGTCCGTCACTCCGCCTGCGATCCACACGCGCACCCCCGCCGGGAAGGCGATCATCGGCACTCCAGGGCAGGTAGCAGCCGCGCCAAAATCTCCGGGTCCACCGAAGACGGGACCAGAAGCCGCCGACCGTTTCTGAGCACGATCTCGAGCTGGACGTCCGGGGTGTCGCGCGGCGCCTCCTGCGCCGTAACGGACACTGCCGCAGGCGCCTTGGGCGAAACCCTCAGCGGGAAAAACGAAGGCGGCGCCTCGTTGCCAAGCTCACCGTCGCGATACTGCCGCCGCCATATCGTCAGCAACGAGCGCGACACACTATGCCGCCGCGCCGTCGCCGAGACCTGGCGGTGCCCCAGAAAGCTCTCCTCTACGATCCGGATCTTGTCCGCATCATCCCAGTATCGCCGACGCGGCACGTCTTCGGCAGAAAGGACTTCGATCTCGGGTCTGAACTTATGGTCGGCCATAAGGTCGGACTTAGCACCGACGCCGAAATCCCGTCAGACGGCCTCCGCCGGAGGGATACGCTGCGGTCCTTACCGGCCGGTTACAAACCGGCAACGAGAGCTGGCGCTTCAAAACCCGAGAATGACCGACACCCACGCTGGCCCGATACGGCTGCGCTGTATGGTGGCTACACCGCATCGGGCCAGCTACCCGTGCGCTCCATGGGGGTCATTTTTGGACGCCGATAGGGGGTCAAGATTGCGTGCCGATTGACATGCCAAGGCATACCGCGTGTTCAACGCCGACCAGATCGAGGGATTGCCCGCTCAATTTTACATCTTGCCCGATCCGCCCCGTGATCTTGGCACCGTAGCTGACCCTGCGTTGGAGACATTCTTTGCCGCGACCGGCGCGCAGATCGACAGCACCGAAGAGCCGCGCGCCTATTACAACATCAAGACCAACCGCATCCACATGCAGCTTCGGGCCCCTTGGGCCTATTTGACGAACCCGTGTCAGCGCGGTAGTTTAATAGTGTCAGGAAACCTGAAAACGTTCATGAGAACGTACTATTCTGCACTCAGCAGGAATCTACCCCAAGTAACCCGCGATACGTTATAAACGGGCAGCTTCAAACCGGCCGGGCGTGAATGCACCCCAGCCGGATGATGTCAGTACGACTTGGGCAGGCCCAACACGCGCTCGGCGATATAACACATCACCAGTTCGCGGCTGACCGGCGCCAGACGTGGGATCATAACCTCCCGCAGGTAGCGCTCGACGTCGAACTCCTTGGCGTAGCCGTAGCCGCCATGGGTCATCACAGCACATTCGCAAGCCCGGTAACCGGCTTCCGCACCAAGATACTTGGCGCTGTTGGCCTCGGCCCCGCAGGGTTCCCCCGCGTCATAAAGCGTCGCCGCTTTCAGCATCATCAGGTTCGCGGATTCGAGCTCCATCCAGCTTTTCGCAAGCGGATGCTGGATGCCCTGGTTCTTGCCGATGGGACGGTCAAAGACCACCCGTTCCTTGGCATATTCTGTGGCTCTTCTCAGAGAGACCCGGCCAAGCCCCACCGATTCCGCAGCCACCAGTATCCGTTCGGGGTTCAGCCCGTCGAGAAGATAGTAAAACCCTTTGCCTTCCTCGCCGATCCTGTCCTCTTCGGGCACTTTCAACCCGTCGATAAAGATCTGGCAGGATTCAACCGCGTTGCGGCCCAGCTTCGGAATTTTCCGGGTCTTCACGTAATCGGGGTCCATCCGCGTGTAGAACAGGCTCAGCCCGTCAATCGGGCGTTCGCATTCCTCGATCGGCTTGGTCCGCGCGATGACCAGCATCCGCTGGGCCATGCTTGCCGCTGTCGGCCAGACCTTTTCGCCGGTCATCACGTAATGGTCACCCTTGCGCACGGCGCGGGTCTGCAACCTGCTGGTATCCAACCCGGAATTCGGCTCGGTAATCGCAAAGCAGGCTCTTTCCTCGCCCTTGATGAGCGGCGTCAGCATCCGCTTCTTCTGCTCCTCCGTGCCATGCACCACAATCGCGTTCGGGGCGAACACATACGAATGGATGGTCGAGGCTCCGGTAAAGCCTGCGCCAGATTCAACGATTGTCTGCATCACCAGCGCCGCTTCGGTGATGCCAAGCCCGGCACCGCCATACTCGGACGGCAGGGTCAGCCCGACCCAACCTCCGTTTACCATCTCGCGATAGAATTCCTCAGGATAGCGTTCGCTCGCATCGCAGTCGCGCCAGTAAGCAAGATCGAACTTCGCACAAACCTTGCCGATTGCCTCCTGAAGTTCTTTTTGTTCGTCATTCAATGCGAAATCCATGTTCGCTCCTTCAAATACTGATTTACCATTCCAAGAAACTCGGGAGCCACAACGTCAGCTCCGGAAAGGCGATCAACAACGCAACCACCACAATATCGGTCGCCACAAACCAGGCGATGCCTCGGAAGATGACGTCCGTAGGGACGGCGCGCCCAACGACGCTCTTGATCACAAAGACATTCAATCCGACGGGCGGCGTAATCAGGCCCATCTCAAGATACTTCGCCAGCAGAATGCCAACCCAGATAAGACTGATGTCCATTGTCTCAAAGAGCGGCAGAAGCACCGGCAGCGTGAGCAGCATGATGCCCAGAACCTCAAGGAACATGCCCAGCACAAGATAAAGAAGAAAGACCACGATCATCAGCCCGACCGGGCCAAAGTTCAGATCCGCAACGATCTGAGAGATATGTGCCGGAAGCTGCGTCAGAGCAAGGAAGCTGGCAAAGAAGGTGGCGCTCATTGCGATGATAAGAATGGCGGCCGAACTCACGAGAGTGTCGGTCACCACACGTTTCGCAACGGTCCAGGACAGGCTGCCTTTCGCGGCCGCGATCACAATCGACAACAACGCTCCGACCGCACCTGCTTCGGTGGCGGTAAAGAGACCGGCAAACAGGCCGCCGAAGACGCTGACGATCAACAGAAGGATCGGCCAGATGTCACGCAGGCCCGTCTTGCCCAGATGGGCAAGCTCTTCCTGAGTGGGACGCGGGGCCAGTGACGGGTTCACCATCACCCGTAGAACCACCATCAGCCCAAAGGCAAAGGCTGTCAGCAAGCCGGGAATGATAGCCCCGATGAACAGCGTCCCGATCGGCACCTGAGCGAAGATACCGAACAAGAGCAGGATCAGGCTGGGCGGGATCATCGACCCCAGGGTTCCGGCGGCGGCGACCACCCCAGTAGCCAAGCCGGGCTGATAGCCCGCCCGAAGCATCTCGGGCACCGCGATCCGCCCCATGGCGGCAGCACAGGCAAGGCTCGATCCGGTGACGGCCGAGAACATGGCCGAGCCACCAATCGACGCCACCGCAAGCCCGCCGGGCAGCCGCATGAGAAAGCTCGCCCTGGCGAAGTCAAACAATTGTGTTGTCATCTTCGCGTAATAGGCAACAAAACCCATTAGCAGGAACATCGGGATCGGGCTGAGGCTGGAGTGAGTGGAAAAATCGAAAGTCACGGCCGTCAGCGTCGCGGAAGCGATCGGATAGCCGTAAGCCATCCAGATGCCGCCAAAGGATACGCTGAGCAGCGCGATGGCGATCGGCATTCGCAGCATCACCAAGAAAACGATAATTGCGAGGGATCCCCCGGCAATTTGCAAGTCTGTCATAAACGGGCTCCCCGGTTCATTAAGGCTTCACACGACCGGAGAAATACCCCACGGCCCGTGCTGCCATTGCAAGAGCGAAAAGAAAGGTTCCCACGGGCATCATGAATCTGCCCGGCCAAGTATAGAACCGTGTTGCGCCCGAAAGATATTCACGCAGTCGCATCTTCTCCAACGCCAATTCCCAGGATTGCCACGCCAGCAAAAGAAAGATGCCGGCCCCCACAACCATGAAGATGCCCATCTTGATCTGTTGCACCCTGATCGGCAGGAACTGCGACACGACCTCGACCGAAATATGCCGGTCGAGCACCGTGATGAAAGCAAGAGGAAGAAAGATCGCTCCGCTGAGAAACCAATGACTTGTCATCAGTTCCGCGTTCTTGATGGCCCCGTGAAAGAGTGTGCGGATGGTAACGTCAGTCACGGTCACAAGCATCATCGCGATCAGCAGCATAGCGCCGCCAACCGCAAGTATCCGTGCCGGCAGGATCAGTGCTTTGTCAAAGATATCTGACATCCCGGTGAGCGGCGGGGGCACCTCATCCGGCAAGATCTCGGACGGATCCTGTTGTTCTATCATGGCGTGCCGCCCCCGGAGTCTTCGAGCGATCTCGCGACCAGCGCATCAAGCGCGACAAAGCGCCCGTTGCGGTCCGCCACGAGAGGGTTGATCTCGATTTCGCTCAGCGTTTCGTCGCTTAGATAAAGGTCGCACAATTCCTTGACGGTGCGGGCCAGTCCGGCAATATCGCAAGGCTTTGCCCCACGGAACCCTTCCAGCAACGGTGCCGCGCGCAGAGAGCGGATCAGATCCTCGATCTGCTCGGCAGTCAGAGGAAGGAAAGCCCGGGTCACATCCGGTTCCAGCTCAACCGTAACCCCGCCACGCCCAAGCACAAGCATCGGACCGAAAACCGGATCACAGCGCAGGCCGACGATGAATTCGTGATCAAAAGGAACCATTTCCTCGACCAGCACACCGTCAACAGAGATGCCGCGTTCAGTTGCGGACTCAATCATTTTACGCGCTGCCTCGGCCGCAGCCTCGACGCTTTCAAGACCCAACGCAATGCCGCCGCTACCGCTCTTGTGGAGCATTTCGGGACTTTGCAGCTTCACCACCAAAGGCGCCGTCAGAGACGCGCCGACCTTCTTCAGCTGATCGGCATCGGTCGCGAACACGCCGACAGGCCGTTGAAGAGAGGTCGCGTCACAGAGCAGGTCCTTGCTCAGATGCTCCACCGCAAAGGGACCGGTCGCCCGCCCCCCCAGTTGAATCGTCGGGGCTTCGGGCGGCACAGGTCTGTCCCAGCCCGCCCCCATACGGAACTGCGCGGCCAGCGCGCGGGCGGCATCGCCGATTTCACCATAGACCGGAACACCCCGATCACGCACATGCTGTACCGTTTCTTCGGGAGCTGCCTGCCAGGTCAGCGCACAAGGCATGTCGCGCGGCAGTTCACTGACCAGCGCATCGGCCAGTTCCTCGGCGATCTGGCTGAGACCCCCCATGAACAGCAGCACACCGTCGAATCCGGAACCATCGCTGATGATCTGAAGAACCTCGCGCAGCATCGTCTTGTGCATCACGATCTGCGCGGTAAGGTCGATCGGGTTCTGCGGCGATGCAAATCCGGGAAGTATCTCGACCAGCCGTGCCTTGGTTTCCGGGGAAAAGTCAGGAACGTCCAGCCCTTCGGCCACTGCGGCATCCGTCATCAGCACGCCGGCACCGCCCGAAACCGAGATGACCACCACCCGCTGCCCGGCGGAGCGGGGCTGCGTCAGAAGGATCTCGGCCTTGTTGGCCATATCGGTCAGGCTGTCACTGCGACAGATGTTATACTGCCGGAAAACCGCGTCATAGGCTTCGTCCTCACCCGCCAGCGCCCCGGTATGCGAGGCGGCTGCGGTGGCACCCTGACGGCTGCTGCCGGATTTGAGCACCAGAACCGGCTTGCGACGTTCAAAGGCTTTTCGTGCCGCGGCGCGAAAGGCAGCCCCATCGCGCACACCCTCGATATAAAGCCCGATCACCTCGGTCTCATCGTCTTCAACCAGATAATCCAGGCAGGCCGCCAAATCGACGTCTGCCTCGTTGCCGGTGGAAATCCAGGAGCTCACACCAAGTCCGGCCTTCATGGACATATCCAACCAGTAAGTGCCGAGCGCGCCACTCTGGGAAATAAAGCCGTAATTGCCACCCGGCAGTTTCCGACCACCCATCACCACCGTCGACGAAGCCAGCATCTTGTGGTTGCCGTTCATGATGCCCAGACAGTTCGGTCCGATCATCGGAATGCCGGCGTCCTGCACGATCTTGGAGATCTCGGCTTGTCGCGCCACGCCTTCCGGCCCGATTTCCGAGAAACCCGAGGCAAAGACGATGAAGCCGCCAACGCCGCAATCGCATCCCATGCGCAGCTGGTTGGGGACATCGTCGGCGGGTACGGACAGGATCACCAGATCGACCGGCTCTGCGATCGCGGCCAGCGATGGATGACATTCCAGACCCTGAATCGTCTCCCGGCCCGGATTCACCGGATAGACCTTGCCCGGGAAACTGTTATGAAGCAGCGCGTTAACCACGCGCCCCCCTGGTTTGCGCAAATCGTCCGAGGCACCCACCACCGCGATACTTCGCGCATTGAGAACCCGGCGGAGCTTTTCAGTATCGGACGGAACGGCCGTGCAATCCTCTTCGGACCCGCCTTGGTTCCTCATTGCGATACCGTGGCCGTGCCGGTGATGACCGGCTCGTCCTTTTGATTGCGTACCCAGACGTCATAGGTGCCGGGCGTATCTTCACGCTCGACGCCGCCGCCGGTCACAACATCGTTCTCGCGCACAGGGCGCACAAAGCGAATGTCCAGACGGGTGCCGGCCACGGCCTCATTTCCCAGCGTCTGCCGCAATGATCTCCAGATCATGTTCAGCGACATCGTACCATGGGCGATAATGCCCTTCATCTCGGTCTTCTCGGCGAATTCCCGATCCACATGGATGGGGTTATAATCGTCAGTAAGATCGGCATAGGCCATGATCGTCGGCATCTCGATCATCAGGCTAACGGGTTCCAGCTGTTTTGGCATCTCGGTTCCTCTCTGCGCTCAGGCCGCCACAAGGGTCGTCATCACGCCGGTGAAGACAACATCGCCTTCGCCGCCACGCGTGGTATAGGTCGTTTCGACCCACTTTCGCCCTTTGCGGATTTCCTTTTTGGTACACTCCACATCGGTGGTCAAAGTCTCGCCCACCTTCGGTAACCGGTGCAGCTCAAAGAACTGGCTTCCGTGCACGTTGCCTTTCGGGCGCGGCGTGATGCAGGCCATGTAGCACTGGATCTGGATCATCGCGGTCATGCCCGGAGGCATCATATCGCCGTTGTCATCATCAGGATAGACGGCAAGCCATTTGCCGATCCGGTCGCGGTCCACAGTAAAGGTATCGCTACCGTAGTTTTTCCCAACCTCGAAGTGGTCGTAATTGAACATAATCACCCCCGGATTTCGACCTGCGGGATCGTCTGATCGCCGCGTTTTTCGTAAATGACGCGCACCGGCGTGCCGATCTCGGCCTCACCTCCGCGCACGTTCGCCATGAAGCGGAAACCCTCATCCATGTCGACAAGCGCGACCTGGTAGGGAGAGTCTTCCTTGAAAGCCACGCTTGGCCCGCGATGGACTGTTGTTACGCTGTGAACGGTGCCCTCGCCGGCAGCTACCTCCCAGCTTAGGTCAGTGGCCTGACAATGGGCACAGACAGCGCGGGAATAGAACTGCGGCTTGCCGCAGCTGTTACAGCGCTGAAACCGGAATTCATGCGCAGCGCAACCTTCCCAGAACGGTGCGGAATCTGCATTCGGACGTGGAACGGGTTTTTCCATCTGTTAGGCCCTCCCCAGAACAACGGAACAGTGAGCGGACAGAATACCGCCATCACCATGAACAAGCGCGAGCTCCGCCCCCTCGACTTGTCGGCCATCGGCCTCGCCGCGCAACTGCTCGACCGCCTCGACCACATGGAACATGCCGCCTGCTGCGCCGGAATGCCCGTATGACAACAGCCCGCCGTGAGTATTGCAAGGCAGTTTGCCGCCAATCTTCAAATCGCCTGCCGCCGCAGCCGCGCCAGCTTCGCCGCGCTCAAAGAACCCCATGGATTCCAGCTCGGCGAGCAGCGTAATGGTAAAGCTGTCGTATATCTCCACCACATCAATGTCAGACGGCTTCAGACCGGCCCGACCCAATGCATCCGCAGCAGAGCGTTTACAGCCGTAATCTGTCAGCGAAGGCGCCGCGACAATATATTCATGCGTATGGCCCTGCCCGGTGCCGAGAATGTCGATACGAGGCTTCTTGAGATCGGCAGCCGCATCCGCAGCGCTGACCACAACTGCGGCCCCTCCGTCAGATATCAGGCAGCAATCAAGCAGGTGCAGCGGTGTGGCAATGAAACGCGAGTTCATCACATCGTCTACCGTGAACGGTGTTTTCATATGTGCCTTGGGATTCAACACCGCATGTTCGCGCATGGTCACCGCGATCGCAGCGAGCTGTTCCGACGTCACGCCAAATTCGGACATGTAGCGCTGTGCCACAAGGGCGTAGGCTGCGGGTATGGTCATGCCGTAGGGCTGCTCGTACTGCTGGTTGCCGACTTCGGCCAAAGCCTGGACAGCGTTGCCGCGCATCCCGCTCAGACGGTTATCGCCGGTCACAACCAGCACGTGACGGCAATAGCCCGCTTCGACCAGAGCCGCTGCCTGCATTACCAACATGCAGGCCGTAACCCCACCCATCGAGACCGCCGAGGCATAGGCCGGCTTCATTCCGACATATTCGGCAAATACCGATGCCAGCATCAGATGCGGTTCGGTAAAGGAATAGGCGCAAAGCAGGCCATCAACCTCGGACACTGCCAGCCCGGCATCGGCCAGCGCGCCTAGCCCTGCTTCGGTATGGAGCGACATGCAGGTGGCGCCCTCCAGCTCTCCGACTTTGGTGCTGTAAGACCCTGTGACGACGGCTTTCTTCATGTGGCTGCCTCTTTCTTGTCCATACTATCCCAGTCAAACAGCGCCGGTTCCTTGTCGAGGAAGCGCTGGACTGCTTCTTTGTGATACGTGCTGTCCATACACAGCGCCTGGGCCATTGCTTCGAGCTCGGCCATCGCGCGTTGATCCAGATTGAAAGACTGGTTGAGAATATTCTTGGCCAGTCCGATCGCCAGGGTCGAAGCGTTGCAGAACCTGCGCGCAAGCGCAAAGGCCGCATCCTGAAGCTGATCAGGCGCATGGACGCTGTGAACGATCCCCATTTCCTTGGCCTCGTCCGGTCGCAACGTCCGGCCGGAAAACACCAGCTCCTTGGCACGTTGCAGACCCACAAGACGCGGCAGCAAAGACATGCCCGCGAGATCGGGGACCAGACCGATACGGCCGAAAACCTGACAGAAACGGGCGTTGTCGCTGGCCAGAACAAAGTCGGCCGCAAGCGCGAGGTTCATCCCCCCGCCAAAGGCCGGGCCATCCACAGCCGCAATCACCGGCTTTTCCAGATTTACCAGACTTGGCAGCCATACGTGAAGGTCGGCAATACGCTTGTAGGATTGCGCTGACGTGCGTTTTTCTTTCAGACCCCGAAGATCTCCGCCTGCGCAGAAGACCCCGCCGGCACCGGTCAGGATCACGGCCTTCACCCGGTCATCGTCGCGGATCTCGGCGATCAGGTCGGCAAGCTCCTGACGCATCGGGACGTCCAGCGCGTTGCGCGCCTCAGGACGGTTCAAAGTGACAATAGCGACCCCTTCGCGCAACTCATAGCTCATAGTAGCCAGGTCACGACGCAGTTCAGAGTCGCCCCCCTCGGGGCGTTCCTTACTCATGCGGATAATCTCCTCCCTTGGCCGCAGATGTTCACAATAGAAATTACCCTGCGGTAGATTTAAGGGCTTGATAGTAGATGGACTCCTTTCGTGTCAAGCGCCCAAACGTGAAATTTATGGGGATACGCTGAGGGCGTGGAACCTGAGTTGACGCCGATAGTACCACTGAGTATTCTTGACTACTTACAATATGGCAAGCCGTGCACTGCTACGCAAGAATAGACAGTCCGGCGAGGAAGAGGACACATTATGCAAGATCCGGCAAACCTAACTTTGGGCGACCTCCTGCGTCGCATCGCCGCTGAAAAACCTGACGCCGACTTCCTTGTGTCCGGAAGCGACAGAATCACCTTTGCGCGCTTGGACGAAGAAGTCGACCGCGTTGCAGAGGGGCTGCTTGCCGCGGGTTTCGAAAGGGGCGACCATGTGGCGCTCTGGCTCACGAACAGTCCCGACTGGGTGCGGATGCTTTTCGCGGCAGCCCGAATCGGAATGGTCGTGATTCCCATCAACACCAGGTACAAATCGGGCGAGCTGGAATATATCCTGCGCCAGTCCAACGCCCGCGGGTTGCTGATGATGGATACCTGCTGGGGCATCGACTATCCGGAACTTCTGTCCACCGTGATTCCCGATCTTGCCAGCCAACGCCCCGGAGACATCCACTCCGAGGCCTTGCCCGACCTGCATGCGATCTTCTCCTGGAAGGATACAAATATCCCGGCCGCAACCTCGATGGCCTCGCTTTTGGACACCCCGGCAAACCCCGAACGCCTTCGCGCCGCGACCGAGGCGGTCAAGCCCGAAGATCCGGTGCTGATTTGCTACACGTCCGGAACAACCGGACGGCCGAAAGGCGCAATGCATTCCCACGCGGTCATTCGCCAGTCGATGAACGTCGCGCAGGTCATGGGCATGAAAACCGGAGATGCGGCGCTTGCCCATATGCCCTTTTACCACGTGGCCGGGCTCTTCATGGGCGTTTTGCCGGCGGTCATCCACGGGATGAGCCTCATCGTAATGCCTGATTGGAGCGCCGAACGCGCGCTCGACCTTATAGAAACCGAGAAAGTGGCGCATTTCGGTGGGATTCCGACACACTTTCTCGACTGCTTCGATGCGCAGGCAAAGCGCCCGCGCGATCTGAGTACGGTGCGCGCGGCATGGATCGGTGGCGCCGCGATCAGTCCCGGCGTGGTTCGCGAGGCCCGCGAGGTCTTCTCGACACCGCATATCCTGACTTCCTACGGAATGACGGAAACCACAATCTCGACCACCTTCGCGCACTACGATGATCCCCCTGAGGTCGCCGAAGAGAACACAGGCAAACTGATTGGCGATTACGAGGCAAGAATTGTCGATCCGGGGAACGGCGCGACGCTGGGCGCCAACGAGATCGGCGAATTGCAGGTGCGTGGCCATATCGTCACCATGGGATATTACAACAACCCCGAGGCGACCCGCGAGGCGATTACCTCGGACGGCTGGTTCCGCACCGGCGATCTTGGCGTCTTCGACGCGCGCGGCTATCTGAAGATTACAGGTCGCATCAAGGAGATGTTCATCGTGGGTGGCTCAAACACCTACCCGGCCGAGATCGAGGCGCATCTGGAAACGCATCCCGCAATCCGTCAGGCAATGGTGGTGGGGGTTCCACACGAACGGCTTGGTCAGGTGGGATTTGCCTTCATTCGCCGGGTCGAAGGGGCCGATCCGATTGACGAAAAATCAGTGATCGACCATTGCCGCGGGGTGATCGCCGATTACAAAGTGCCGAGATATGTGCGCTTCGCGACCGATTTCCCGATGACCGAAAGCGGCAAGATCCAGAGACATGTACTGGTCGCTCAGGCAGAAGAAGCAGTCGGCAACGGGGCTTCCGCCCCTAAATAATGCCCATCCGCCGCAGGACGTCCCGACTAAACAGATTGGTCGGGACGACGGCGGGCATCAACCATGTTCAACGTCAGATCAGCCAGGAGTTGGGATACGTCCTCAAGCGTGAGCCGGCCTCCGGGCTTGAACCAGGTGAAGATCCAGCAAACCATCCCGGCGATCGCACGTGCCGTTACCGGCACGTCATCTATGCGGAAATCACCCGTTTCGACACCCTTCAGCAGCAGTTCCTCAAGGCGTGCGTCGAACTTCTTTCGCTGCGCAAGTACATAACGGGAAACCTCGGGCGACAGGTTCAGTTCCTCGCGGAAAAAAACAGATACGTAATTTTGATTTTGGCCCTGCACCCAGGCAAAGCGGCGCACAAACTTGTAAAGCGACACGGTAGCCGAGAGATCTTCGGAAAAGACCTCGTTCATGACCAGATGCGGCAAATCAATCGTGGCAATACAGATCTGCTCGAGGATGTCCTGCTTGTTCTTCGTGTAGTAATAGATGAAGGGTTTGGTTACCCCGATCATATTGGCCAGTTCACTGACCGACGCACCACTGTATCCCTTCTGGCTGAAAAGCTCGGCCGCCGTGCTCAGAATGCGCTCGCGGCGGTACGAGTGCAGTTCTTCACGGATTGAACCGCTGCTGTCCGCCTTGTCGTCGGGCACCGCAGGTGTCTTCGTTCCTTCGGAAAGGCCCGCTTCATCGAGGTTCAGGATCGATGGGATATCTCGCCTTGACGTGCGCACTTTTGCAATGCCTCCGTTGCGCTGCCAAGCCGTTCATATACCCTACGTCGCGATAAGCAACCCGAATATGCCAGTCTACCCCATCAGTCGCAGGGAAGACCAAGCTGTTTTGCGATCGCGCGCAGCTGGATCTCGAAACTGCCGACCGTGACCGGCGCCACGAGCGCGTCAAGCGCCATGCGCATGACGGGCAGCTCCTCGGTAAGCCCCCAGCCGCCGCCAATGTGCAAGGCAGACTGGGTGACCCGCACGACCGCCTGGGTCACAAACAGCTTGGCGCAGGATACCTGCTGAATCAGATCGCCAATCGGGCATCCGCTGTCCCAGCGGTCAGCCGCCTCATAGGCAAGAAGGCGCGCCGCTTCGATGTCGGTCTGGTTCTGCGCCAGCATAAAGGCAATGGACTGGTTGGCCCCGATCGGACGTCCGAACTGGTGGCGGGTCTTGGCATAATCCAGCGCCCAGTCCTGGGCGTGCTGCATGTGTCCCAGCCAACGCGCCGACACAAGGATACGCTCGCGATTGAACCCCGCCATGATCTGACGAAAGCCCGCCGGAACCCGCCGGGCCTCGGGAACACGCACCCCGTTCAGGTGCACCCGGTAGGTGGGGGCAGGACGGTTGGCATAGGTGGGGATGCGCGACACCTCGACACCGGGGCTGTTCCGATCAACGGCAAAAAAGCTCATGCCTTCGCGACCGCGCTCACGGTCGGTCTGTGCCAGCAGCACCAGAACATCGGCCTCACCGGCCAGCGTGATAAAGGACTTGATCCCGTCGAGAACCCAGTCGTCACCGTCACGTCGCGCCGTGGACTTCACGTTCTGGACGTCGTTACCGGCATCGGGTTCGGTCACCGCGATGGCCAGGATCTTCTCGCCATTGATCGAGGCCCGTGCGAGGTCCTGCTGCTCGGGAGTCCCGAAGTCATGCAGAATCCCGCCAGCCACACCCTGAATGATCAGCGCGTTGGGAAGCCCTGGATTGACACGTGCACATTCCTCGATGCAGATCGCCTCTTCGTACACACCAAGATCGGCCCCCCCCACGTCGGCAGGGGCGGCAATACCAATGAGACCCGCCTTCGCGGCAGCGGTAAAGAACGGCCTCGGAAATTCGCTTTCACGGTCGGCCTTCTCCCAGATCGGGCCAATCTCACGCTCGGCGAAACGCCGACATGTATCGCGAAACATGACACGGTCTACGGTTTCGCCGGGGCGGCGACGTTCGGTTGTCATTGTGCTGCCCCCGCGTTTTTGGTTTTCGACGACAACCGCGCCCGGTGACGTTCAATCGCCTCATCCACGCCGGGCGCTGCAAAGTTGCGGTGCATCATGCCCCCGGCAAGCTTCATCTGTTCGCCAAATGGCAGGCCGGCAGCATTTTCAGAGAATTCACGCCCCAGCGCAAGCGAAGCACGAATATCCAGATAATGGCTGACCCGTTCCTCGGCCCGGTCGCGAAATCCTTCTACCGGCAATACTTCCGTGACCAGCCCCAGCCCAAACGCCTCATCGGCCGCCAACGCACGTCCGGTGGCGCACAGCCGCCAAGCCAGGGAGCTTGGGATCTTTTGGATCAACAACGCGTGCAGCAAAAAGGGATACATGCGGAACTGGATCTCGGGGTAGCTGACGGACAAATCGTCCCGCGCAATCACAATATCGCTGAGACAGGGGAAAATGGTGCCGCCGCCCTTGGCGTAACCGTGCGCCACGGTGATGATCAGCGCCGGGCAGGTCTCGATCGCCTCGGACAGGCCAAGGATCACCTCTTCCTGGCGCTCAAGACCCTCGCGTCCGGCTCGCAATTCCGAGATATCGGCGCCGGCCGAAAAGCCGCGATCACCCGCCGCGTCAATGATCAGGGCGTTCTCACCTGGTGCGCCGCCGATGCCGCGCACGATGCCCGCGATCTCCTCCATCATGTCGGCTGACAGGGCATTCGACTTTGCCGTACGGTCGATGGTGATGCGCGTTACGGCACCGTCGTTCTGGAGTTTTAGGTCGGTCATCTTGGGTCTTTCGGGGGATCAACGGAAAGTACCCTGTCTACCGCAACGCAGCAGGGTCATGAAAAGGGGCGCGCTCGAACGCATGGTTCAACGCTTGCTTGCGCGCGACAAAGCCTTCGCCTGCGGCGTCCGCCAGACGGGCAGCGACATCCCGCGCCACGGATTCAAGCCGGTCAGCGGGGACAATTTCATTCACAAAACCCCGCGAAAGGGCTTCATCAGATCCCATGCGACGCGCGGTCATGATCAGCTCACGCGCGGCGGGCAACCCGATCCGGCGCGGCAAAAGGTAAAGCGACGCCATGTCGGGAATGACGCCAATTCGTCCGAATATCTGGCAAAACCAGGCGCGCGGTGTGCAAAGGATCGCATCCCCCGCCATCGCCAGGCTAAAGCCCGCACCCGCACAGGGGCCATCGACGGCCACGACAACAGGTTTCGGGAAATCCACGAAATCGGCGAACCAGGCGTGCAGACCCTGAATGCGATGCCGCGTGGCGATCGCCCGGTCTGCCCCCTCGCGCAGGCTTTTCAGGTCGCCCCCGGCGCAAAAGGCACCGCCGCGCCCGGTAAGAACCACCGCGCGAACGCTGTCATCGTCACGGCCCTGCGCAATCGCCTCGGCCAGTTCCGCACGCATCCCTAGGCTCAGGGCATTGCGTTGCGTAGGTTCGTTGAGCGCGATCAGCAGGACGCCGTCGGCCTCTTCGGTCTGTATATGCCAGTAGGCCATGTGTTTCGGGAATCTGGTATTATGTTCTGTATTGCGTTCTGGTCGGGCGCCGCAGCGTGGCGGCGCCCAGTGTCACGCTTCAAAGGCCGTAGCTCGACGCATCGAGGTTGGAATAGACGTCGTCCCGCAGACGCTCACCCATCTTCTGGGCGTCGCGTCCGGTTTCTTCGGCGATGCCTTTCCACTTTTCGACCAGAGTGATGAAATCATCCCGGATCGTTTCTGGGTCTTCGATCTTGTATTGCTCGCGGGCAATCCGATAGATCGTGTCGAGATCCTGCTCCTGGAACTCGGTCATCTTGGCCTTAAGTTCTTCGCTCGGCTCGATGACCTCGAGGTCGCCACCCGCCCGAGCCGCATCCAGTGCTGCTTCGGATTCTTCCAGATAAGCTCCGGTGATGCGCATCATCGCGGCCGACGTCGAATCGAGGAATGCACGGCGCTCCTGCTCTGACAGATCAGCCCAGCTGCCTGCAGCGAACACGAAGGGGGACGAAACCCGGTGCATTGCTACGGGCATTGTGATCACGCTCTTGGCAACGTCAGCAAGCGAATGGGTCTGAAGGATCGCGGCGGGATTGAGGGTGATGTCCACCGCACCGCGGTTCATCATCTCATAAATTTCCGAACCGCCCACATTGATCGGCGACAGGCCAAAATAATCCGCCCAACGCGAGTTGTAGTCACCGCCCGGAATCCGTACCCGCTTGGCCATCAGATCCTCGGGAGTGCGATAGACCTCGCGGTTGACAAGAAGGAGCGGCGCAGCTGTGTAAGAACCTGTAAAGACCACACCTGCCGCCTTGAATTCATCCAGGCAACGTTGGCACTTGGTCATAACGTATTCGTTAAACGCACCGGCAACGACAAGCGTGTCATCTGTAGGCGCCGCCAGATCGTTGAGATATTGTATCACCGGGAACTCGGCGGGATGATAGGTCAAAATCACCATCCCGGCATCGACTGCGCCCGCCTGCAGGCCGCCAAGCGTTGCCTGCGCACTCAGCGGTGTACCACCGGTAAAGAGCTTGATATCAATCTCGCCGTCGCTGGCCTCTTTTATCTCTTCGATCAGCGGAATAGAACCCTTGGTGACAACCACGTGTTTGGGAAGCACATATTGGTTCAATGTAAGTGACTTCGCCGCCGCATCATCTGCGGTAAACGCCCCTGCCAAAAGCAGCGCCGAGGCGGTTAAAGCGGTTCTATTTAGTGCCCTGTAAAACAAAAATCCGTTCCTCCGTTGTGTGTGAGCTAAACCGCCCAAGCCATTTTTTAGTATCGCGACCTCCCCTCCAGGAGATCGCTCTTCCAGAACATCTTCCCTCCAGAAAATGGTCAAAAAACCATACGGTAGTATTAACTTCCCTGTCAAGGCGGTTTCCGATCAGTTTGAGCGCCTCCCGCCCGAAAGAGTCGCATCAACAGCAAATCATGGCGCTTTTTACGTGTTATCAGCAAAATATGCGGCTGAAACGGCCGCGTTGACAACCTAAAGCTTCGCTTGTACTACCTCTGAGTAGAAAAACGTAACACTGACGCGAGACGCGCGCCTTGGCGATCTGGAGACATACACAGGCCACCGAGATGGAGAATTTGATGACACAACGCCAGACTCAAAGCCTAACGCCCCGAACCGAGCCTTCTTCGGATCAAGAAAGCGCTCCCGTGGTGCGGACCGAAGTTCTTGTAATTGGTGCAGGCGTATGCGGCATCTATACATTGTATCGCCTGCGCGAACTCGGCTTTAAAACGATTGTTCTGGAAGCGGGCGATGCGCCCGGCGGCACCTGGTACTGGAACCGCTATCCCGGCTGCCGCTTTGATTCCGAAAGCTACACCTACGGCTACTCCTTCTCGCCCGAACTCCTTCAGGAATGGGACTGGAAAGAGCGTTTCGCCCCGCAGCCGGAAACCCTTTCCTACCTCAATTATGTCGTCGAAAAGTTCGACCTGCGCCGCCATATGGTGTTTGGCAGCCGGGTAAGCGATGCTATCTTTGACGAGGCCGAGAACGAGTGGGTGGTGCAGACCGAGGATGGCGCTGTCTACCGCAGCACCTATCTGATGACCGCCGTCGGCATGCTGTCCGCGCCGACCCTGCCGCGCATCGAGGGCCGGGAATCCTTTGGCGGCACGGCGTTTCATACCTATGACTGGCCGCAGGAGAAAACCGATTTCACCGGCGAACGCGTCGGCGTCATCGGAACCGGTGCGACCGGTGTCCAAATCATTCCGGTCGTCGCCAAACAGGCCAAAGAGCTTTACGTGTTCCAGCGGCGCCCGAACTGGTGCGCCCCCTTGCATAATTCGCCGATTCCGCCCGAAGAAATGGCCCGAATCAAAGCGCGTTATGACGAGATATTCGAGAAGTGCAGCAAGACGCCCGGGGGTTTCCTGCACGGCCCGGACCGCCGCAAATTCAACGAAGTTTCCGAAGAAGATCGCCTTGCTTTCTGGGAAGAGCTTTACGCCTCGCCCGGGTTCGGGGTCTGGGTCGGAAACTTTGTCGAGGTGCTGACCGACCCCGAGGTGAATGCCGAATACACCGCCTTCATCGCCGACAAGATCCGCCAGCGGGTCCACAATCGCGAAGTGGCCGAAAAACTGATCCCGAAAGATCACGGATTTGGCACCAGACGCGTACCGCTCGAAACGCGCTATTACGAAGCCTACAATCAGGACAATGTTCACCTTATTGATGTCAAGGAATCCCCGATCGAACGGATCACGCCCAAAGGGGTTCGCACTGCGGACGGGGAATACGAACTCGACAGCTTGATTTACGCCACCGGCTTTGACGCCATCACCGGCTCTTTCGACCGGATCAATATCATCGGCCGGAACGGGCAAAGCCTGCGCGACCAATGGAACGAAGGACCGCTTACTTTCCTCGGCGTCCAGTCGCACGGGTTCCCGAATTTGTTCACGCTGGCCGGTCCTCAGGGCGGTTCGGTGTCGACAAATTTCCCGCGCGGAATCGAAGACATCGTGGACTGGGTTGCCGACTTCCTTGTGACGCTTCGCGACAAGGGCGTTCAGCGGGTCGAACCGCAGCAGGATGCGGTTGACGCCTGGCAAAAGGAAGTCCGCGACCTTTACCAGATGACGCTGTTCCACACCGCGAAATCCTGGTTCACCGGGTATAACTCAAACATCGAAGGCCGCGACGGAATCCGCTACCTCATCTATAATGGCGGCTCTCCCCGGTATCGGCGCCGCCTGGAAGAGGTGGCGAACAAAGGCTACGAAGGTTTCGATCTGCAATAAACGCTGGCGCACCGCCATCCCTCGCGAAAAGATCGCCACCATATCTTTTCGCGGGCCTGTCATCTTTTCGTGGGCCTGTTTGCGGGCCTGTCGGCCTTGATGACGCAAAAAATGAGATGTCATTCGCTCCCCTGAAACGATATCTCGCCTTGAAGCCACCTTGTTGCATGGGTCGCAGATTTCGGCGACGACGCGAGCGCTGACATCGGCTCTGATGATGTGACCGCCCCCCGACGGCATCTCTGTGCCAAGGTGGGTCTGCGATGATCCACAAAGGAGGACGGTCATGTCGGAGATTATCACGGTCGGGCTCGATCTGGCGAAGAATGTGTTCCAGGTGCATGGGGCGGACGCCGCAGGCGGTGCGGTGCTACGGAAGAAGCTGCGGCGCACGCAGGTGCTGGGGTTCTTTGAGGCTTTGCCGCCTTGCGTCGTGGCGATGGAAGCCTGTGGTGGTGCACATTACTGGGGTCGAGAGATTGGCAAGCTTGGACATGAGGTCCGGCTGATCCCTCCGGCCTACGTGAAGCCCTTCGTCAAACGGCAGAAGAATGACGCCGCCGACGCCGAGGCGATTTGCGAAGCTGCACAGCGTCCGACGATGCGCTTCGTGTCGGTGAAGAGCGAAGAGACCCAAGGGGCGGCGATGGTGTTCCGCGTGCGCGAGTTACTGATCCGGCAGCGCACCCAGGCGATCAACGCCCTGCGCGGTCACCTTGCCGAGTTCGGGCAGGTTGTGCCGCAGGGCGCTGCCAATGCCTCGAAGCTGATCGCCATCGTCGAAGATCCAGAGAGCGGGTTGCCCGCCGAGGCGACAGCCACCCTGCAGGTTCTGATCGGATCCTTGGCGCACCTCGAGGCGCAGATCGGGAGGCTCGATGCCGAGATCTCACGCTGCGCCAAAGAGAACGAGGTCGCCCGACGGCTGATGACGGTGCCGGGCATCGGCCCGCTGATCGCGACGGCCATCGCGACACTTGCGCCGCCTCCCGAGACCTTCCGGAAGGCCCGGGATTTTGCAGCCTGGCTCGGGTTGGTGCCCAGGCAACACTCGACCGGTGGCAAGCAGCGCCTCGGAGCGACGACGAAGATGGGCGAGCGGTCTCTCAGGCGGCTGCTGATCATTGGCGCCAACAGCGTGATCATCAAGCGCCACGTCCATCGTGAAGCTCAACCCGGCACATGGCTGGGGAACATGCTGTCGCGCAAGCCGTCGATGCTGGTGCGTGTCGCGCTGGCGAACAAGATGGCGCGGATTGTCTGGGCTTTGATGGCCCGCGGTGGCGTATACCAGTCTCCGGCCGTGGCAGCGTAAGCAGCCGTCGGTCGCGAGGACGTCGGAGCGGAAGAGGGCAAGGAGCAGTTTGGCGCAACAGTCGTGAGACGGGATCGGGAGAACCAGTGTGCAACAGAGTGCCTTTGAGCACGCGGCTTTGATCTGGACCCGACCTTCGAACACCATACGGGCCCGCGGCATGACCAAGGCCGCATCAGAGGCCGGACACATGTCAGCACCCGGTGACGCGCGGAAAGCAGCTCTGAAATTACCCCTTGCGCAAGGGGCGGTTACACATGTTGCACAAATCGTGTGAGGGATTCATCTCGTGAATCCAGCGTGGTAGCTGGGATGCATGAGCAGACCTACACCCCCAACCTACAGAACCAGGAACTGGCCAGCCTACAATGAAGCGCTCAAACGCCGGGGCTCGCTGACGATCTGGTTCGACCCTGAGATGAGCGTATCCCTCCGGCGGAGGCCGTCTGACGGGATTTCGGCGTCGGTGCTAAGTCCGACCTTATGGCCGACCATAAGTTCAGACCCGAGATCGAAGTCCTTTCTGCCGAAGACGTGCCGCGTCGGCGATACTGGGATGATGCGGACAAGATCCGGATCGTAGAGGAGAGCTTTCTGGGGCACCGCCAGGTCTCGGCGACGGCGCGGCGGCATAGTGTGTCGCGCTCGTTGCTGACGATATGGCGGCGGCAGTATCGCGACGGTGAGCTTGGCAACGAGGCGCCGCCTTCGTTTTTCCCGCTGAGGGTTTCGCCCAAGGCGCCTGCGGCAGTGTCCGTTACGGCGCAGGAGGCGCCGCGCGACACCCCGGACGTCCAGCTCGAGATCGTGCTCAGAAACGGTCGGCGGCTTCTGGTCCCGTCTTCGGTGGACCCGGAGATTTTGGCGCGGCTGCTACCTGCCCTGGAGTGCCGATGATCGCCTTCCCGGCGGGGGTGCGCGTGTGGATCGCAGGCGGAGTGACGGACATGCGGCGCGGTATGAACACCCTGGCGCTGACGGTTCA
The DNA here is from genome assembly GCF_000152725.1 of Pseudooceanicola batsensis HTCC2597. Lineage (GTDB taxonomy): Bacteria > Pseudomonadota > Alphaproteobacteria > Rhodobacterales > Rhodobacteraceae > Pseudooceanicola > Pseudooceanicola batsensis. The sequence goes on along the minus strand of NZ_AAMO01000007.1, from coordinate 6,483 downwards.
GCAGGGTCTCGGGCGCGATCCGCATGCCGGCGAGATCTTCTGCTTCCGCGGGCGCAAGGGCGACCTGGTCAAACTTCTTTGGCACGACGGGGTCGGTATGTCGCTCTACACGAAGCGGCTGGAGGCGGGGAAGTTCATCTGGCCGACCAGCGGAAGTGGTGAAGCGGTGCAGATCTCCGCAGCCCAGCTCGGGTATCTCCTGGAGGGGATCGACTGGCGCAATCCGCGTTGGACACAACGCCCTGCAAAGGCTGGATAAATCGGCCTCCTCAGACTTATTTACATAGGCTTTCTGGTGGCCGCATGGTAGGTCTCGCCCATGTCAGATGCCGCTTCCGAGATCGCCAGATTGCGCGCTGCACTCGCGGCCACGGAGGCCCGTGCCGCGGCCGCCGAGAGTGAACTGGCGCAGACCCGGGCGATGGTCTCGACCTCCGAGGCGATGATCAAGCATCTCCGGCTCGAGATCGCCAAGCTCCGGCGCGAGCAATACGGCCATAGCTCGGAACGTCGCGCCCGCCTGATCGACCAGATGGAATTGCAGCTCGAGGAACTCGAGGCCGCGGCCACCGAAGACGAGATCGCTGCCGAGAAGGTGGCGAAGACCACGACCGTCTCCGGGTTCGAGCGCCGTCGCCCGGCGCGCAAGCCCTTTCCGGAGCATCTGCCGCGCGAGCGCGTTGTGATCGAAGCCCCAACCTCCTGCACCTGCTGCGGCTCGGATCGCATCGTGAAGATGGGCGAGGACATCACCGAGACGCTCGACGTCATTCCACGGCAGTGGAAGGTGATCCAGACGGTGCGTGAGAAGTTCACCTGCCGGCAATGCGAGAAGATCAGCCAGCCGCCGGCGCCGTTCCACCCCACGCCCCGTGGCTGGGCCGGTCCGAACCTGCTGGCGATGATCTTGTTCGAGAAGTTCGGCCAGCACCAACCCTTGAACCGTCAGGCCGAGCGCTATGCGAAGGAAGGCGTCGAGATCAGCCTCTCGACGCTGGCCGATCAGGTCGGGGCCTGCGCCGTCGCGCTCGCGCCGGTCCATGCGCTGATCAGGGCCCATGTTCTTGAGGCCGCGCGGCTGCACGGCGACGACACGACGGTGCCGCTGTTGGCGAAGGGTGGCACGCAAACCGCGCGGCTCTGGACCTATGTCCGGGACGACCGCCCCTTCGGCGGCGGTAGCCCACCTGCCGCGCTGTTCCACTTCTCCCGCGACCGCGGCATGGCCAACCCCAACCGGCATCTCGCCGGATGGCAGGGCATCCTGCAAGCCGATGCCTATGGCGGCTACAATGACCTCTACCGCACCGACCGCGATCCGAGGCCAGTCGAGTCTGCGCTGTGCTGGAGCCATGCCCGGCGCAAGTTCTTCGAACTCGCCGACATCAAGGGGAACACCCGGAAGGGCAAGCCCGCCCATGACATCTCCCCCGTCGCGCTGGAGGCAGTGGCCCGGATCGACGCGATCTTCGACATCGAGCGAGGCATCAATGGGCTGACGGCGGCGGAGCGCCAGGCGGTCAGGCACCAGCTGTCCCGGCCTCTGATCGAGGGTCTTCAGGGCTGGCTGCGCGCCGAGCGCGACCGGCTGTCGAAGCACAACCCGGTCGCCAAGGCGATCGACTACATGTTCAAGGCGGAGCGCTGGCCCGCCTTCACCCGGTTCCTCGACGATGGCAGGGTCTGCCTGACGAACAATGCGGCGGAGCGGGCGCTGCGCGGTGTCGCGCTTGGCCGGAAGTCCTGGCTCTTCGCTGGCTCAGAGCGTGGTGGTGACCGCGCCGCCTTCATGTATTCCCTGATCGTCACGGCTAAGATGAACGATGTCGATCCTCAAGCCTGGCTCGCCGATGTCCTGGCCAGACTGCCCGGGACGACAGCTTCTCGGGTGCCGGATCTCTTGCCCTGGAATTGGAAGGCGTCCGAACTTCGCCGAGCGGCCTAAACCGCGGCCCACGCCGGATGGTTACAGATGAGCTGGGATGGCGCGCCGACAGGCCGGCGTGGCCGACAGCAAACCTACAGCGATGCCGCTATCCAGACCTGCCTTTCAATGAAGGTCTTGTTCGGCATGGCGCTCCGGCAGACGACCGGGTTCGTCGAAAGTCTGCTGCGACTGGTTGGCCTCGACTGGACGGTGCCCGACTTCAGCACGCTGTCGCGCCGCCAGAAGACCTTGGCTGTCAACATTCCATACCGTGGATCGAAAGGCCCGCTGCACCTGCTGATCGACAGCACCGGCATCAAGGTCGAGGGCGAAGGCGAATGGCACGCCCGCAAGCATGGTGGCCCGAAACGTCGCGTCTGGCGCAAGATCCACCTCGGGATCGACGAGGAAACGCTGGAGGTTCGGGCCGTTGAGATCACCGGGAGCCACATCGGCGATGCGCCGGTCTTGCTTTCAACGCCGACTGAACTTTCCCCAGAAGTGCCGAAGTAAAATTCCCCACTTCGGCGGGTCCGGTAATCAGCCGGTCTCAGTGATCGGCGGCTCCGTTTTTGGCTTTCGGCGGGCGGCCCCTGCGCCTGGGCGGCGGTGGCGGCGAGATGGGTGCGTTGGCGCGGACGTGCTCGGGGATCAGATCGGCGTGCGCGCGCAGGCGGTAGCTGGCGCCTTCGATCTGGATGACGACGGCATGGTGGAGCAACCGGTCGAGCAGAGCGGTCGCGACGACGGGATCGCCGAACACCTCGCCCCATTCGGCGAAGCCGCGGTTGGATGTGAGGATCATGGCACCCTTTTCGTAGCGGGCGTTGACGAGCTGGAAGAACAGGTTGGCGCCGCCGCGGGTGATGGGCAGGTAGCCGATCTCGTCTACGATGAGCAGAGACGCCCGGGCATAGAACCGGATCTTCTCCGGCAGGCGGCCCTCGCGCTCGGCCTGGGCCAGCCCCTCGATCAGCTCGGCCAGGGTGGCCCGGTAGACGCTGCGCCCGGCCTTCACCGCGGCGACGCCGAGGGCGGTGGCCAGGTGCGACTTGCCAGTGCCCGGCGGGCCGAGGAAGTGCACGACCTCGGCGCGGCGGATAAAATCGAGCTGTGCCAGGGCCGCGATCCGTTCCCGGTCGAGCGAGGGCTGGAAGCTGAACTCGAAGCTTTCCAGCGTCTTGACCGGCATCAGCTTGGCGGTGCGCAGGGCGACGTCGATGCGGCGGCTCTCGCGCGTCGCGTATTCCTCGCTCAGCAGCCCGTCGATGGCCTCGATGGCGCTGATCTCGCCCTTCTCCAGCTGCTGGAGCGTGTGGTCCAGCGCCTCCAGCGCACGAGGCATCTTGAGCCCGACCAGCGCGCCGCGGATGCGGTCGAGGAGCTCGCTCATTGCGGGGCCCCTGCGGCAAGGCGGCGGCCGACGGCGTCATAGAACTCCAGTGGCCGGCGCAGCCCCTGGCTGGGCAGCTGGTGCGGCGGTCGCGGTGGTGGCGCCCTTCGGTGGGCCGGATCGACCCGGCGCAGGGCCTTGCCCTCGAGCACGGGATGGCGGGCGATCAGCTGGCCGTCCTCGAAGATCCTGAGTTCCGTGGCATGGTGCCGGACCTCGAGCGTCCGGCGCCGGGTGGTGTCGGGGACGGAGTAGAGGTTGCCGCCGACCGAGACCATGCCGTCCTTGCTGACGCGGCGCTCGACAGTCAGCACCGCGTTGTAGGCGATGGCGGGGAGCGGGGTCAGGCTCGGCATTTCCTCGGCGAAGGCCTCGTCGACGACACGGCGGGTGGTGGCGTGGACACGCGGATTGGCGACCTCGGCCCGCCAGACGTCGAACTGGGCGTTGAGATCGTCCATGTTGCGGAAGGTGCGCGCCAGGAAGAAATCCTGCCGGATGTAACGGAACGGCCGCTCGATCTTGCCCTTCGTCTTCGCGCGATAGGGCCGGCAGGCCCGCGGCACGGCCCCATAGTGGTTCAGCAGCGCCACCAGCGCGGCGTTGTAGGTGATCACGCCGGCCTCGTCCTCGCCGATCACCGCTGTCTTCATGCGGTCGTAGAGGACCTCCTCCGGCACACCGCCAATCGCTTCGAAGGCGCCGATGTGACAGCGGAGAACCGATTGCAGGTTCTGGCTGGCAACGAACCGGCCCCAGAGCCAGCGGCTGTGCCCGAGGATCATGCTGAACAGCCAGACCTTTCGGACAACGCCGGGCTCGTCAGTGAATTCGACGGCGAACTCGGCGAAGTCCATCTGGGCCTGTCGGCCCGGAGCGGTCTCGAACCGGCGTTCGAAGGCAGTTTGCCGTGGCGGCCGGACTTCGCGCAGGAAATCCGTCACCGCGGTGTAGCCACCCTCGTATCCCATATCGCGTATCTCCCGCAGAAGCCGGGCGCCGGTGAGATCGGGAAAGGACAGCACGCGCTCCCGCAGATATGCCTCGAAGGGCTCGATGGCCCGCGGCCGCGGCGCACGCGGCCCGTAGACCGGAGCTTCAAGTCCCCGGTCGAGATGTCTGCGGACGGTCTTGCGGTCGCAGCCGACCTTCCGCGCGATGGCGCTGATGCTCAGCCCCTGCTTCCTCAGATCATGGATCAAGACGATCTCCCTCAGTCCTTTCACCTGATGGCCCCCACTGCTCTTTTTGGGGGAAGCATCCGCCAGGTGGCCCGCGGCGCCGCCGATTTTCGAATAGATGAGGTTCGAAAACGCCAGCACCGCTCACGTCTGGGGAAATTTCAAACGGCGCTTCTGGGGATATTACGAGCGGCGGTTACACTTGCCCGACCTCCTCAGCCAGATCCCGGATGACCAACAGATCGGCAGTGTCACGGCAGACGGTGCCTACGACACCCGCAAGTGCCACGATGCCATCGCTGACCGCGGTGCCCATGCCGTCATCCCGCCCCGCAGGAACGCCAAGCCGTGGAAGGTGATCACAGCTGGCGCGGCCGCACGAAACGAGGCCCTGCGCGCCGCGAAATACCTCGGCCGGGCCCTCTGGCGACGATGGAGCGGATACCACCGCAGGAGCCGCGTCGAGACCAAGATGCATTGTGTGAAACTGCTGGGCCAGCGGCTCATGGCGCGAGACTTCGACCGACAGGTCGCCGAGCTCCAGGTCCGCATCGCTGTCCTGAACGGCTACACCGCGCTCGGCATACCCGTCACGGAAGCTGTGGGATAAGTCTGTCCGGGGAAAGGGGAACCTCGGCGTTCAGCCGATTTGTGCAACATGTGTAACCGCCCCTTGCGCAAGGGGTAATTTCAGAGCTGCTTTCCGCGCGTCACCGGGTGCTGACATGTGTCCGGCCTCTGATGCGGCCTTGGTCATGCCGCGGGCCCGTATGGTGTTCGAAGGTCGGGTCCAGATCAAAGCCGCGTGCTCAAAGGCACTCTGTTGCACACTGGTTCTCCCGATCCCGTCTCACGACTGTTGCGCCAAACTGCTCCTTGCCCTCTTCCGCTCCGACGTCCTCGCGACCGACGGCTGCTTACGCTGCCACGGCCGGAGACTGGTATACGCCACCGCGGGCCATCAAAGCCCAGACAATCCGCGCCATCTTGTTCGCCAGCGCGACACGCACCAGCATCGACGGCTTGCGCGACAGCATGTTCCCCAGCCATGTGCCGGGTTGAGCTTCACGATGGACGTGGCGCTTGATGATCACGCTGTTGGCGCCAATGATCAGCAGCCGCCTGAGAGACCGCTCGCCCATCTTCGTCGTCGCTCCGAGGCGCTGCTTGCCACCGGTCGAGTGTTGCCTGGGCACCAACCCGAGCCAGGCTGCAAAATCCCGGGCCTTCCGGAAGGTCTCGGGAGGCGGCGCAAGTGTCGCGATGGCCGTCGCGATCAGCGGGCCGATGCCCGGCACCGTCATCAGCCGTCGGGCGACCTCGTTCTCTTTGGCGCAGCGTGAGATCTCGGCATCGAGCCTCCCGATCTGCGCCTCGAGGTGCGCCAAGGATCCGATCAGAACCTGCAGGGTGGCTGTCGCCTCGGCGGGCAACCCGCTCTCTGGATCTTCGACGATGGCGATCAGCTTCGAGGCATTGGCAGCGCCCTGCGGCACAACCTGCCCGAACTCGGCAAGGTGACCGCGCAGGGCGTTGATCGCCTGGGTGCGCTGCCGGATCAGTAACTCGCGCACGCGGAACACCATCGCCGCCCCTTGGGTCTCTTCGCTCTTCACCGACACGAAGCGCATCGTCGGACGCTGTGCAGCTTCGCAAATCGCCTCGGCGTCGGCGGCGTCATTCTTCTGCCGTTTGACGAAGGGCTTCACGTAGGCCGGAGGGATCAGCCGGACCTCATGTCCAAGCTTGCCAATCTCTCGACCCCAGTAATGTGCACCACCACAGGCTTCCATCGCCACGACGCAAGGCGGCAAAGCCTCAAAGAACCCCAGCACCTGCGTGCGCCGCAGCTTCTTCCGTAGCACCGCACCGCCTGCGGCGTCCGCCCCATGCACCTGGAACACATTCTTCGCCAGATCGAGCCCGACCGTGATAATCTCCGACATGACCGTCCTCCTTTGTGGATCATCGCAGACCCACCT
>NZ_AAMO01000008.1 GCF_000152725.1 Pseudooceanicola batsensis HTCC2597 | reverse complement strand
CTGAATGCTTCGGTTGGCGTACGCCATCCGAGGCACTTCCTGGGGGTTCCGTTCAGGCGGTCGCAAATCGCCCTCATATTGCGATTTGAGAGCGCCGCCACGGGCGTATCCCGTGGCAGGTAGCGCCGCGCCCGCTTGTTCAGGTTCTCGACGGAACCTTTCTGCCAAGGTGCCTGTGGATCGCAGAACCAGACCTCGGTGCCGATACCGGGCTCCAGTTTGCGCCAGTTCCGGAACTCGATCCCGCGGTCAAAAGTGATCGAGCGGCGGGCAGGCTGGGGCAGGGGTTCCATGACCGTCATCAGCCGGTTCATCAGATGTGTCGTGCTCCTTTCGTTGTTGCGGAACAAGACGGCAAAGCGGGTTTTGCGTTCGACCAGAGAGGCGATGTTGGCATTGCCCTGGGCGCGTTCGAAGATCATCAGGTCACCCTCCCATTCGCCGAACGTCTCGCGGATTTTCACGTGATCGGGGCGCTGATGGATCGAGCGGTCCGGCGGGAAAACAAGGCCACTCGGCCTGCGAGCGTATCGCGGCTGCCGCTTCTTGCGACGGCTGGGCAGGTGGCGTGCCAGTTCTGCCGACTGGCCGTCGGGGCCGAAGACGTAGGTGTAGATCGTCTCGTCGCTGACGCGCGGTCTCCGGCCTTCAAACTGGAGGCGACCGGCGATCTGCTCTGGCGACCAACCCTCCATCATCTGAGCTATCACCGCTTTCCGCAGCTCCGGAAACCGGATGAGCTTGCGTCGCCTGGCCCGCCGGTCGCGGGCGGCCTTCTGCGCGACCATGCCATAGTAGCCGTTCAGATACGGCAGCTCATCGTCGGCAAAGCGGTTGCGCTTGATCTCGCGATACACGCTCGACCGATGACGGCCAAGCTCCACCGCAATCTTGCTTACCGGCATCGTCGCATTCAGCATGTCCTCGATCACGCGTCGCTCACGCAGATCCAGTTCCGTGTGGGCCATCTTCCGTCTCCTTGCTTTTCAGCAAGATAGGGGATTTGTCGCAACCCAGTTTAGAATGTGCCCAACCAGAACGGTTCGTCCGCATAAGCAGAATTATGTGAGATCGGCGCCCGTTCCCGAACCCGGTCGCTCAGCTCTATGGGGTAGAAGCTGTCCGAGTCAGGGCAAGGCAGTTTGTCCGCTGAATGCGATATCGATAGCGAATGCGGTCGGCATCGCGGGTTCGTCGAGTGTCTTTCCCTCGGGCAACGCCATCGGGATCGCGCCGGGCTACATCCGTCCGAAGCAGACGTTGTTTTCGGAATCCAAAGCAAGGGAGCAAGAGCCGTGCAGAGCCCCGTGTCCCGCACCGCGCCGCGACCACCGCGCCGCGACCACCGCCAGTCCATGTCTTCACTTCTTCAAGACGGTCGCGATCGATCCGGACACCCCTCTCGGGTCGCAGGCTCTTCGCACTTGTCGAAGCATTCTGAACTGGACCGCGGCCGCCCGTTGCGGATTGTCCGGAGTACATTGTCCGCAGGGAATGGTACCGGCCACGCTGACCGGCATGGCCGCTGTCCACGCTGGTCAGAGGGCGAAGAGGTCCCGCTCGACGCCCGCTGTTTCGAACAGATAATCGCGGCTCGCGGTCAGTTCGTCCCGCAGACGGGCGATGTCGAAGCCGACCATCTGACCCTGCCATTTCCTGGGCCGGCCCGCGACGAGAACGGTATCGACGTTCGAGCGCTCCATCAGGGTCACCACCGCGCCCGCAGCGCTGTTGAGAGGCGCGACGTTCAGCGCCTCGGCATCCAGCAGCACGATATCGGCTGCCTTGCCGGGGGTCAGGCTGCCCGTCACCGCATCGAGCTTGAGGCCCTTCGCCCCCTCGATGGTCGCATGGCGCAGGGCGTCGGCGCATTGCATGAGGGCCGGGTAGTCGGTGGCGCCGGAAAGCGCGGCCTCGTTGACGAACATCCGCTGCAGGGTGATGAGGCCCCGCATCTGGGTGAAGGGATCGGCGGTCATGGTACACTCCACGTCCGACGACAGCGAGGTCGACATGCCGAGGTCGAGCGCCTTCTGGATCGGCGGAGTGCCGTGGCGCATGTGCATCTCGATCGGCACGGCGAGCGAGACGTGCGCACCGGCGTCCGCCGCCCGCTGCCATGCCATGTCGGACATGCCGGTCATGTGGATGAAGATGTTGTCCTCGCCGAACTCGCCGGCTTCGGCCAGCTGGTCGAAAGTGCCTGCCATGCCGAAGGTGCCCACCACGTGCAGCGCGATCGGAATGCCGAGTTCGCGGCCGATGGACCACGCGGTCTCGTAGCCGGGCAGGTAGATTTCGCCGCCCATGACCATGGTCAGAAGCTGGTCGTCCGAAGCGAAGTACTGCTCCTTGATGCGGCGCGCGTCCTGCGGATATTGCGTGCGGTCGCCGTGCCCCTCGAAATAGCCGAAGACGGCGCGGCGGCCCGCATCGGCGAGACCCTCGATCGCGGCGTCGGAATGTTCCGGGCTGTGGTGGATCTGGCTGACGTCCATCACCGTGGTCACGCCCGCATCCAGCTGGGCGATGCCCGCGAAAAGCTCGTTGATGTAGACGTCCTCGGGGCGGTAGGCCATCGAGAACTTCTGCAGGATGGTTTCGTAGTAGTTGGTCGCGTTGACCTCGCGCCCGTCGTTGATCAGGATCCCGTGCGCCAGCTGGCTGCGCAGGGCGGTCTCGAACTGGTGGTGGTGAGTGTCGATGAAGCCCGGCATGACGATCTTGCCGGCGGCGTCGATGACGGTGGCGTCGGGCGCGTCGATGCGCGCGGCGACCTCGACGATGTTGCCGCCCTCGATCAGCACGTCGCCCGTGGCGAAATTGCCCACACCCTCATCCATCGACAGGACCACGCCGCCGCGGATCAGCGTGCGGTGGCCGGCCTCTCCCATGCCTTCGGGAATGGTACTCTCGGCGGCGGACTGCGCCGAGGCCGCCGTGCCGAGCGTGGCACCCGCGACCAGCGCGGCGCCGCCAACGGTGCTGGCCTTCAGGAAATCTCGCCGCGTGGGGCAAGGCAGCTTGGGCCGCCGGGGGTCGCATAGTCTGCACATTGTCTTCTCTCCTCCAGAATGGATGTGTCAGGTTTTGGCGCCCCCGGCCGATCCCCTCCCGGGATCAGGGGGCGAGAACCGATCCGAGGACCGGGTACCGGGTGATCTGATGCGCGATGTGGGATGCCGTGGCGCGGAGTTCGGGCAGCCGTTCCTCGACAAGCTGCTCGGGCGTCACCAGCCCGGTATAACCCGAACTGTTCAGCGCCGCGACGGTGTCCCCTTCGGCATTGCGGACCGGCACGGCGATGGCGGTGATGCCGTAGTCCAGCTGATCGACCGTGGTGGCATAGCCGTTCTCGCGGACCTTCTCGATTTCCTCGCCCAGGCGGCACGGATCGATACAGGTCTTCGAGGTGAGGCGCTCGGCCCGCAGGTCGGACAGCCAGGCGCGTCGTTTCTCGTCGGTCATGCCCGCGACCAGGACGCGCCCCATGGAGGTGGCGAAGGCCGGGTACCGGGCGCCGACATTGGCCGAAGCGCGTCGCGCCCGCTGGACCGAGACATGGGCGATATAGATCACGTCATGTCCGTCCAGTGTGCCGATGGAGGACGCGTCGCCGAACTTTTCGATCAGCCCGCGCAACTCGGGTTGCAGCACCTCCTCGATCCGCGTCGCCGCGTAGAAGGACGAGCCGAGCGTCAGGATGCGCGGCGTGAGGTGGAACCGCTTGCCGTTCCGTCCGATGAACCCGAGATGTTCCAGCGTGATGAGGCTGCGCCGCGCGGCCGCGGGCGACAGATTCACGGTCTTGGCGACCTCGCTGAGAGTCATCTCGGGGCGGGAGGCGTCGAAGCTCTCCAGAATGGCCAGCCCCTTGGCGAGGCTGTCCACGAATTCGGTCGGTTTGTCGGCGGGTTTAGTCAAATGATCAGCCTTCCGGTGCGAGCACGAAGTCGAACTCGAAGACAGCATCCGGCCTTACGTCAAGCTCGTATTCGAACTGATCGGCCTTGCGCACAGGCTGAACCTTGGCGATGAGCGACTTGCGGACGCCAAAGACAGCGTCGTTGTCGATGTACTCGGTGTTTTCGAAGAAGACCTCGGTCGTGATATCGGCCATGCCTTCGGCGCGGACGATGTAGTGCAGGTGCGCGGCGCGCCACGCGTGGCGGTTGCCGGCGCGCAGCAATTCCCCGACAGGGCCGTCATAGGGGACGGTGTAGGGCTTGGGCAGCACGGTGGTGTAGTAGTAGCGGCCCTCCGAATCGGTGGTGAACTTGCCGCGCAGGTCCATCTTGTCCTGGCCCTGATCCTGTTCCTGGATCGGGTAGGTACCCGCCCCGTCGGCCTGCCAGGTGTCGACGATCGCGCCAGGCAGGGGCTTGTGCAGCGTGTCGGTGACCTTGCCGTGAACCAGCACGATGGCCCCGTCGCGCCCTTCGGAGAGATCGGCGCCCAGCTTCTTCTCGGGCGCGTTGTCGAGGTAGAAGGGCCCCAGGTTCGAACCTTCCGTCGCCCCGCCGCGCGTGTTGATCATGTCGACCAGCGCGGAAAAGCCCAGAACGTCCGAAAGCAGAATGAATTCATGCCGCTCGGGCGTGGAAATCTTTCCGCAGTCGTAGAGGAACATCAGAACCCGCATCCACTCGTCATGGGTAATGCCGTTCTCGCGGGTGTAGTCGTGCAGATGCTCGATCAGCCCGTGCAGCAGCTGCTCGAACCGGCTGCCGGGCTCGGTGGCGAAGCTCTCCTTCACGGCTTCGGTGATCTTGTACTGATTGATATCGCGCATCGCGACCTCCCTTTGCGTTCGTTGCGGAGCGAGTCTGCGACCCGCAACAATCATGCTTGACGTAACCGTAATCCGTCTCATACTCTTTCGGCAAGAGCAAAAAACTTCGCTATGCGAAAAAAGGACACGGAATGCGCATCGGAAAACAAGACCAGAGCTACACGGCCATAGCGACATCGGACGCCGAGAGCATCACCGTGCGCGGCCTTGATCTGTGCGACGAACTGATCGGGAAGATAGACTTTACCGACTACTTCTGGCTGCTCGTACTCGGCGAACGCCCGACCGAAACACAGCGCCGCATGATGGACGCCTGTCTTGTCGCCATCGCGGAACATGGGCTTGTGCCATCGGTCCAGGCGGCGCGAATGACGCTGGCCGCGGGGCCGGACGCCTGGCAGGGCGCCATGTCGGCGGGGCTTCTCGGCATGGGCAGCGTCGTGGCCGGGTCGTCCGAAGCGGCTGCCTATTACCTGCAGGAGGTTCTCGACAAGGCCGAGACCGACGGCACCGATGTCGAGACCGCTGCCATCGCCAGCCTCAGGGAACTGGCGGCCGCGAAGAAGAAGGTCGCCGGGCTGGGCCATCCCCAGCACAACACGGGCGACCCGCGGGCCAATGTTCTTCTGTCGCTTGCCGACGAGATCGGGGTGAGCGGCAAATACGTGGACTGCCTGCGCATCCTGGGCCGGCACGCGCCCGAGATCACGGGCCGCCCGCTGCCGATCAACGTGTCCGGCGCGATCCCCGCCACGATCCTCGATGCCGGCTTCCCGCTGCAGGCGGTGAAGGCCGTGCCGCTGCTGGCCCGCGCGGCAGGCCTCTCGGCGCATCTGTACGAGGAAAGCCTGCGCTCCATCGGCTTCATCATGTCGAACGTGGCCGATCAGGCGATCACCTACGACGGCCCGACGTCGTCGAAACAGAAGGGCTGAGGAGCAACGTCATGGTCAAGATCCTCAAGGACGTGCGGGTCGTCGAACTCGGCACCTACATCACCGGCCCGGCCTGCGGGATGCACCTCGCCGACCTCGGCGCCGATGTCATCAAGGTCGAACGTCCGGGCACGGGCGATCCGTTCCGGGCCTTCAAGGGGGGCCTCTATTCTCCGCATTACCAGACCTACAACCGCAACAAGCGGTCGATCGCGCTGGACACGAAGGATGCCGACGACCTCGCCGTCTTCCACGGCCTGATCGAGACCGCCGATGTCTTCATCCAGAACTTCCGGCCGGGCGTCGCCGAACGCCTCGGCGCGGGCGAGGAGGAACTGCGCAGGATCAATCCGCGCCTGGTCTATTGCGCGATCTCGGGCCTTGGCGCGACCGGGCCGGCGAAGAACCGGCCGGTCTACGATTCGGTGGCGCAGGCCGCCAGCGGCTATCTGCGCCTGCTGACCCCGCCCGAAAACCCCCGCGTGATCGGTCCGGCCATCGCCGATGCGGTCACGGGGCAATATGCCGCCATGGCGTGCCTCGCCGCCCTGCTCGAGCGTGAAAAGAGCCGCGAAGGGCGGCGTATCGACATCTCGATGCTCGAGGCGATGTGCCACTTCAATCTCGACAGCTTCACGCATTATTTCTCGGTTGGGGAGGTCATGGGCCCGCTGTCGCGCCCGGCCGTATCGCAGAGCTACACCTTCGAATGCGCCGACGGAAAGTGGATCGCCTTCCACCTGTCCAGTCCGGAAAAGTTCTGGGAGGGGCTGCTTGCGGCCACGGGGCAGCAGCAGCTGAACGACGATCCGCGCTTCAACGAACGCGTGCAGCGGATCGAACACCAGGATGAGCTGATCGCGCATTTCACCCCTGTCTTCGCCAGCAAGACCCGTGACGAGTGGTGTAACCGGCTGCGCGAGAACGAGGTGCCGTATTCGCCGGCCTACGACAGTTCCGAGGCGCTGGAGGATCCGCAGGCGCAGCATCTCGGCATCAAGGTCAGCGCGCCGAGTGCCGAGATCGGCACCTTCACCACCGTGCGGCCGCCCTACAACTTTGACGGCGTCGCGGAAACCGATGTGCAGGCCCCGCCGCAGCTGGACGAGCACGGCGCGGAGATCCGCGCCGAGATCGCCGGGCGCAGGGCCGGATAGCTGCGGGCGAGAGGAAAACCAGACGTGAACGAATTCCTGAAATCCGTACCGGCCGGGGACGTGAAGAACGCCAGCAAGGCCATGCTGCAAATGCAGCTCTATGCGATTTTCACGACGCCGGTGAACGGGATGGGCCCGGTCTTTGAACATCTCGACGAGCACCTGGCGTTCCAGGTGCAGCTGGAGAAGGACGGCATCCTCTATTCCGCCGGCCCCATGTGGACCGATGACGAGGAAAGCTGGGAGGGCGAAGGCATGGTTGTCATCCGCGCAGAGTCGCGCGCGGTGGCGATCCGGATCGCGGAAAGCGATCCCATGCACAAGGCGGGCGCGCGGGAGTTTCGCGTGCGCCCGTGGATGATCAACGAAGGAACCATGACGGTCCGGCTCGACATGTCGAGCCAGAGTTTCGGGATCGCCTGAAAAATTTCCAAGGGAGGAGAAACAATGAACCTTATGCTTCGCACCGCGCTCGTCGGCGCACTCAGCCTGCCCGGCGCGGCTTTCGCGCAGGAGACGATCAACCTGACGGTGGCCTCGAGCCACCCGACCGTGATCCCCTGGGTGGGGATGATCAAGACCCACTTCATGGCCCGCACCGATGAGATCCTTGCCGAAAGCGGCAACTATCAGATCGAGTGGAACGAGGCATTCGGCGGCCAGCTCTACAAGGCGAATGCCACGCTGGATTCCGTCGAGCAGGGGATCACCGACATCGGCTGGGTCTTCTCGTTTCTCGAGCCGGCCAAGCTGCCGATGAGCCAGGCTTCGTCCTACGCGCCCTTCACCACTGCGGATGCGTCGCTCCAGCTCGAGGTCATGTCCGAACTGTTCGAGACGAACGAAGCCTTCCGCAACGAGTGGGAACAATACAATCTGAAGGTTCTGGGCTTCACCGGTACCGACAGCTACGACGTCTATACCAAGGAACCGATCTCGGGCTTCGCGGATCTCGACGGGATGAAACTCTCGGCGCCGGGCGTGCTGGGCAACTGGCTGCGCGGCACCGGGGCCAACGCGGTGGATGGCGCGCTGACGACCTTCTACACCGACATCCAGACGGGCGTGTCCGACGGGGTGCTGTCGCTGGCGCTTGGCGTTCTGCCGGCCAAGATCTACGAGGTCGCGCCGCATATCACGCGGGTCGACATGGGCGTGGCCTTTTCGGGCGCCGTTGCGATCAATCGCGACAGCTGGGACGCCCTGCCCGAAGAGGTGCAGGAGGCGATGATCGAGGCCGGTGAGTACTACACCGAAAGCCACGGCAGGGATCTGAACGAACGCCACGAAATGGCACTCGAAAAGATGGTGGAGGCCGGGGCCGATCAGAACCCGCCGGTCGAGATCACCGACATGAGCCAAGAAGACCGCGAGGCCTGGGTGAACGCGATGCCCAATATCGCCAAGGAATGGGCCGACGATCTCGAGGCCAGGGGCACGCCCGCGCGCGCATTCATGAAGGCCTATATCGACGGGGTGCGCGAACGCGGCGGAGAACCGGTGCGCGCCTGGGACGACGAGCTCTGATCGCGGGATCCCGACGTGACGCATCCTGACATCGAACCGAATGGCGGCGACCCACGCCGCCATTCCCTGCCGGCGCGGCTTTGGGGAGGCGTGGTCAACGCGCTTGCCGCGCTCGGTACGGCGCTGATCGCGGGGCTCATGCTGATCATCTGCGCCGACATCGTGGCCCGGAATGGCATGGGGGCTTCCCTGCCCCTCGTTTCGGAACTGGGGGCGCTGCTTCTGGTCATGATCGTCTGCCTGCAGTTCGCGGCCACGGTTCGCGCGGACAGGCTGGCCCGCGCGGGTCTCTTCATCGATCCGCTGCGGCGCACCCGGCCGCGCGCCGGCGCCGCGCTCGAGGTCGTCTTTTCGCTCGTCGGGGCAGCGATGGTGGGCCTGATGGCCTGGGCGACGCTGGACGTCCTCTCGACCGACTGGTCGCGGGGCGAGTTCATCGGAACCCCGGGGCTGGGCACGTTGCCCACTTGGCCGTTCCGCCTGTTCATCCTCGTCGGTCTGACGGCCGCCGCGCTCGAGTTCATCGCGCGCGCCATCGTTTCGGCCCGCGCCACCGCGGGGATCGGGGAGACCATACGATGAGTCCAATCGAGATCGGATACACCGCCGTCGGAGGACTGGTCGTGCTGATCTACTTCGGCATGCCGATCGGGGTCGCCATGCTGGGCGTTTCCTTCTTTGGCGTCTCGATGATCCGCAACGATGTCGTGGCGCTGCGCATGCTCGGGGCGGTCGGCAACGACTCCCTGCGCGAATATCTCTTCGCGGTCGTGCCGCTTTTCGTGCTCATGGGGCTGCTCGTCACGGTTTCGAACGTGGGCAAGGACACGTTCGACGTCTTTCAGAAGATGTTGCGGCGGGTCATGGCGGGGCTGGGCATCGCCACGGTGTTTGCCAATGCCGTCTTCGCCTCGATCACCGGGATCTCGATCGCCTCGGCCACCGTGTTCTCGCGCGTGGCCGTACCCGAGATGACACGACACGGCTATTCCAAGAAATTCGCGACCGGCGTGGTCGCCGGCTCCTCGGTGCTGGGAATGATGATCCCGCCCTCACTGCTGATGATCGTCTACGCCGTCCTGGCCGAACAGTCCGTGGGGCGGATGTTCCTTGCGGGGATCGGTCCCGGGCTGCTGCTCTCGGTGATCTTCGCCGCGACGATCCTGCTGCTGGCGAAACAGCGCAAGGGCTTCGTCTTCGACACCCCCGACGACCACGCGACGTACGAGGATTTCTCGCTCGGGGACGTGTTGCGCAAGGCGGTGCCGATCCTGTCGCTGATGCTGGTCGTCCTGGGCGGGCTCTACGGCGGATTCCTGAACCCGACCGAGGCGGGCGCGGCCGGGGCGGCCGGAGCTCTGGTCATCGCGGTGCTGCGGCGGTCGCTGCCCAAACGCACGCTCTGGAACCTCATGGTCGAGACCGGACAGATCACCGTTTCGGTCCTGTTCCTGATCCTTGCCGCCACGTTCTTTTCCCGGATGCTGGCGCTGTCGGGCGTGCCGCGCGAGCTTGCCGCGTTCTTTCTCGACAGCTCGATCGGACCGTATGGCTTCCTGATCTTCTACCTCGTGCTGATCGTCATCCTCGGCTGCCTGATCGACTCCATCTCGATCATGCTGATTGTCCTGCCGATCGCGCTGCCCGTGGCCGAGGCCGCCGGTTTCGACCTGATCTGGTTCGGCGTGCTGACTGTCGTCGCGGTGGAACTCGGCCTGTTGACGCCGCCATTCGGCCTCTCGGTCTACACGATCAAATCCGCCATCGACGACCCGGACCTTTCCGTCGGCGACATCTTCCGCGGGGCCTTTCCTTTCGTCCTTGCCATGGTTGTCGCACTGGCGGTCCTGATCGCCTTCCCGCCGATCTCGACCTGGCTCGCACGGCTCTGATCGCAATGGAGTTTCCATGACCCATATCCTGATGATCCCCGGCAGCCTCCGGGCCGCGTCCTCGTCCCGTGCGACGGCGCGCGCGCTGGCGGCACGCCTGCCCCAGGGCACCACCTGCACCACGGCCGATCCCGGCGTGCTGCCGCATTACAACGCGGACGTGACCGACGATGCGGAGGTGGCGGCCTTCATCGAGGAGGTGCGCAAGGCGCACGGCGTGATATTCGTCACGCCCGAGTACAATTACAGCGTGCCGGGCGTGCTGAAGAACGCCATCGACTGGGCCTCGCGCCCGGCATACGAGTCAGTCTTCAAGGGCAAGCCATGCCTTGTTGTGACGACATCCGGCGGCGCGCTTGGCGGCGTGCGGGCACAGGCACATCTGAAATACATTCTCAACGGAATGCTCGCAGTGATCTATCCCTGCAAGGAAATCATCGTGACCATGGCCAACACCAAGGTCGAGGATGGTATTCTGAAAGACGACACCGTCCTGGACTTTGCGGAGGAGGCGCTCGCCGGCTTCGTTGCGACCTGCGGCTGACAGGGCGCCGAGCACGCGCGTGGCGGGAGGGGTCGGGCCGACATTGCGCACCTCTCCGCAAGCGAGAGGGCGGTGCGGCATGGGGCGACGGCCGGAGGCCCTGAGTAAGGCTGCTCCTCAGCCGGCGCGCATCGGACGCAAAAGCAGCCGGCCGTGCGAGGTGGCCTCAGAACCGTTTCGTCAAGCCGACCCTCGCACTGAACTCGTCATAGGAGTAGACGGTGATGTTCGCCGCGCGACGGGTGTAGTCCACCCCCATGACCGGCGCAAATCCGGACAGGTTGAAACGGCTGTGCGAGGCTTCGATCGAGGCCCGGAACTGCGTGTCGCGGCGCTGCTTGCCGAACAGCGGCGAGACGCCGTTGTAGCTGGCACGGCGCAGCGACGCATCGGCGCCCAGCCGCAACCCGCCCCGAAAGTAATAGCTCATGCCGATCCCCGACCAAAACGCACGATAGGCAGAACTCGGGGCCGCCGCTCCCATGTGTTCGGCACCGAGACTGGCCCGCAGCTGCAATTGCGGCGTGACCGCCCGGGTATAGGAGACGGCGGCAAGCCAGCGCTGTCCGTCGAGCCCCGTCGCGGTCTCGTGTCGAAGCTCGTCGAGGCTCGCCACCACCTGCAACCGGCTTTGTGCATCGGGATAGGCGGAGACCCCGAAAAAGAGACCCGGCGCGCGGGAATAGCCCGTCCCGTCAAGCCAGCGGCGCGTGTAGGTCGTGCCGACCTCCAGCGCGAGCGATGGTGTGGGTTCATAGCGCAGCGCGACCTCGGCTCTCAGCGTCAGATCGTCCCGCGCGCGGTCGTCGAAGACACGCGCATCGGCGGACAGGCCAAAGCGCAGACGCGTGCGGGGACCGATCTGCGGCACCGCCTGCACTCCGAGGTCGAGGGCCAGCCCTATCGCCGGTGACTTGCGCGCGCTGTCGGCAATCACGAAATCGCGGCCGCCGATGGTGACGGTACGGGAGTTCGTCTGCTGGGCGGCGTTGGTCGAAGGCACGAAGGACAGGTTGAAATGGCCACTGAAGGTCTTTTTCGTGTCCAGCGCCGTCAGCAGTTTCCGGGCACGGCTCTGATCCACGTCCGAGGCGATGCCGCCAAGGGATTCGTCCAGATGCAGGCGCGCCCGCTCGGTCTGCCCGGCGTCCACCAGAACTTCGGCAAGAGCGATCCGGAACCGCGCGACGTCCGGCCGGCGCGCGACCAGCCGTTCCAGCAGCGGCAGCGCAAGATCGGTCCGACCGAGTTGGCGCAGGATCGTCGCCTGTCCCCACAAGCGCTGCTCCTGCCCGGCGATGCCAGTGGGGCGCCAGCCATCGAGCACGGCAAGGGCCTGGAAAAGCTGGCCGGCCCGTGCATGCGCGAGGGCACGGTCATAGGGGCCGGAGGCTCGCACTGTCTCGGCCTGCGATAGAGTCGGCAGACCCAAGGACAGAAGGGTCAGGCAGGCAAGGATGGTTGACCAGCGCCGAAGGGCCCTCCGGCGCTGGTCGAGGCAGCCTAGGTACCGGGAAAACAAGAACGTCACTGAAAATTCGGTAGTCATGCACAGGCTGCGTGGCGGCCCCGTCGCCTCACGATGCACGCCGGGACCACATCTGCTTATCGCTCGACGTAATAATCGCCGGCGGCAATCAGATCGGACCGGACCCCTCCCGCCCGGAAACCCTGGGTCGTCGCCGGTCCGCTGATGGCCGTGCCCTGCGGACCGAAGAAGGACCCGCCGAGCGACATGATCACCTCGTGCGGGGTGCCGCTGCCGTCATCGACATCGCCGGCAAGATTGACCGCGGCCGCGCCCGTCGCGACGGTCGTCGTGCCGCCCGTGGGCAGGGCAATGGTATTCGCGCTCCGTCCGATCGTGGAGGTCAGGCTCTTGGCTTCGGCTGCGGCCACGGTCAGTTCGCCGGTCAGCGTATAGTCCTGCCCGTTCATCGACCCGCGGAAATTGTCGGCCTTGCCCGACCAGGGGTTCGTACTCTGACCATCGGTCCAGTTGGCGGTCAGTTCGAGGTCGGCCATCATCTCGCCGACGATCGCGCCGCCGTTGGTCTCACGCAGATCCTGCCGCGTCGCGCCGGTGAAGGTGGCATTCATCGTGGTCGGCATGTCGGATGTCGGGCCGCGCCCCTGAACCGCGCTGAGCGCCGATTGATATCCCGAACTGCTCAGCGTGCCACCGGGGTTGCCGGTGCCCGCGGTTCCTCCTCCGCCTCCGCCAGGCTTGGGAGAACATGCCGCAATCGGCAGCGCGCACAGTGCCAATACCACAATCTTGAAATTCTTCATCATCCCGATGCTCCATCCTTGGTCCGGGTGCCGTGACCCGGGAGTGCGAATGTTCTTAAGCATTGGCGGATTTCGGTCGCCCCCCTATTCAGGGGGGACAGCAAATTGTTGATTGAAGGCATTTTTCCATGGATGACTTTCGCAGCCGGCGGATCGGCGGAGGAGACTGGCGATGAACATGAAGGCGATCGCGCATCTGAAACCGAGCGTCTATCTCTTCGGCCTCCTGTCGCTTGCCTCGGCGGTCCTCATCGTCGCCCTGGCCCTGGCGCAGCCCTGGATCGGTGTGCGGCTCGTTCCGGTCGAAGACGCCGTTGTCGTGGCGTCCGTGCAGCCGGGCGCCCCCGGCGACGACTTGACGCCCGGGGCCCGCATCCTGTCGATGCGTCCCGCCGGCGCCGTCAGTCCGGGCCTCTCCCTCGTTCCCGCCGATCTGATCGAGGAACCCGACGGCCTTCCGACGATCGCCGACATGGAGGCCCTCTTCGAAAAACAGGGACGTCTGCACGAGATGCTCGAGGCCGGACCCGTCGAGGTCGCGGTCCTCTCGCACGGGGCCGAGCGGTCGGTCCGGATCACCGCGGCCCCGTCGCGCCCGGTCGGGGATCTTCCCTTCACCTTCTGGATGCAGCTTGCCGTCGGCATCGTGAGCGGCCTTCTGGGGGGCTGGGTGCTGTCGATCCGACGGGGCGAGCCGGGGGCGCGCTACCTCGCCGTTGCGGGGCTGGGCCTGATGGTCGCCTCCCATGCGGCAGCGCTCTACTCCAG
Source organism: Pseudooceanicola batsensis HTCC2597 (assembly GCF_000152725.1). Classification (GTDB taxonomy): domain Bacteria; phylum Pseudomonadota; class Alphaproteobacteria; order Rhodobacterales; family Rhodobacteraceae; genus Pseudooceanicola; species Pseudooceanicola batsensis. The sequence continues at coordinate 270,361 of NZ_AAMO01000008.1, read as the reverse complement.
CCGCGCGCTGCCGTTGTCCGAGGGCGCGTTCGAATGGGCTTCGGCGTTCAATTCCGCCGGTGCCCTCGTCTTCGGCATCGGCATGGTGAACCTGTTTCTCGTCTACCCGGCCCGGTACCTGCCGAGTTGGGTGCCCGGCGCGGTCACGACCGTCTTCGGCGCCTGGACGCTCGCCAGTTTCCTGCGTGTGACCGGGACCCCCGCGCTGGCGATACACCTGCCGACCGTGGTGCTGATGTCGGGGATCCTGCTGGGCGCGATCGGCCAGATCGTCGCCACCCGGGGAAATCCTCGGCAGAGGGCCGCCCTGCGCTGGTTCGGGTTGTCGGTGACGATCGGCGCCGGCAGCTTCGTCAGCCTGATCGCGCTTCCGCAGGCGCTCGGTTTCCAACCAAAGATCAGTCAGAGCCATGCCTTCGCCCTGTTCCTGCTGGTCTACCTCGGACTTGCCCTGGGCGTGGCGCGTTACCGGCTGTTCGACCTCGAGTTCTGGGCCTTCCGCGCCTTGTTCTACGGCGGCGGCGTGGCACTTCTGCTGGCCCTTGACGCGGTGCTCATCTACAGCGTTTCGCTCGAACGGATCCCGGCCTTCTCCATCGCGCTGCTGGCGGTGGCCTTCATCTACCTGCCCGCCCGCGACGTGCTGGCCCGCGTGCTCAGTGGCCGGCGGACGATGACTTCCTCCGAGCTGTTCGACATGGTGTCGAGCTTCGCGCTGTCCAGCGACCGGACCATGCAGAAGCAACGGTTCGGCGAGCTGTTGGAGCGACTTTTCCAGCCGCTCCATATCGAGGACGCACCCGCCAGGGTCGAGGCGCCACGACTGCTCGAGAACGGGGGCGTGATGGAAGTGCCCGGCCTCGACGGGATTGCCGACTTGCGCATCAGCTGGCCGCACCGGGGCCGCCGGCTGTTCTCGGCCCGCGACCTCGACCAGGTCCGCGACATCCTGAGGATCGGGGCCCAGTTCATCGAACGCCGCCGCGCCTACGAGGCCGGCGCGCTTCAGGAACGTCAGCGGATCAATCGTGACATGCATGACAATGTCGGCGTTCAGCTTCTGGGCGCGCTCCACTCGCAGGAAACCCTGCGCAAGAATGCCCTGATCCGGCAGGCCCTGACCGACCTGCGAGAAATGGTGTCGAACAATTTTGGCGGCCCTACCGGGCTCCGCGCCCTGCTGGCGGACCTGCGGGCCGAGATGTCGGAATACCTCGCCGCGGCGGATATACGGCTCGAATGGGACGATGAGGATATCCCGGACATGACGGCGGCGCCGCCCGTGGTAAATGCCATCCGATCCTCCCTCCGCGAAGGCATCGGGAACATCTTGCGTCACTCCGGGGCGGCAGTGGCCCGGGTCCGGATCAGCATGCCCGCCTCTGCGGGAAAAGGGTGGTTGATCCTCGAAATCGGCGACGACGGCAGGGGCTTGCCCGGCTCGCTGGAAAGCGCACGAGGCAACGGCAACGGGTTGCGTAACCTGATGTCCCGCTCCGAAGCCTGGGACGGCGATTTCTCTGTCTCGCCCGGGGCGGAGGGGCGTGGCACCCTCTTGCGGTTGTCCATCCCCTTGGCTGCAGGAGCGGAGGAGGACACCCTGCTCAGCGACGCGGCCGAATAAGAGATGTCATCATGGTCATGCGCGCATTCATACTCGAAGACATTGCCGAAACCTGCGCTTGGCTGGGCGACCTCCTGCGGGAGGCATATGGCGAGGTCGATATCGAGACCGCAGCCTCCCTGCGCGAGGCGCATGGCCACACGGGCCCCGGGTTCGACCTGGCGCTGATCGACCTTGGTCTTCCCGACGGATCCGGTCTGGACGTGCTGCGCCGGATGAAGGCCACCGCGCCAGAGACGCTCTGCATCGTCACCACCGTGATGGGGGATGACGCCACCGTCGTCTCGGCGCTGTCGGCGGGGGCGGATGGCTATCTCCTCAAGGAGCAGCCGGCGGCGATCCTGATCCGTCAGCTGCGCCAGATCATGGACGGCGTCCCGGCTCTCTCTCCCGCCATCGCCCGCAGGATCATGCACCATTTCCGCCTCACCGGCCCGTTGACCGGCCAAGACGCGGCCCTGACCGACCGGGAACGCGAGGTCCTCGGCCTGATCGGACGCGGATTGCGGAACGCCGAGGTCGCCGCCGAACTGGGCATCGCCGTCTCGACCGTGGCGGGCTACGTCAAGGATACCTATCGCAAACTGGGCATCTCGTCGCGCGCGGAAGCGGCTTGGCACGCCACACGGCTCGGTCTGCGCGAGGACGACTGACAGGAAATCCGGGGCGGGGGCAACGCCACGGTGGCAGACGACGGATCCCTTCGGTGCCGGCCCGCTGCGCATTGGCTATACACAAATCCGTGTAAATGTGATCATGCCCTATTTCTGTCCCAATTCCTCCTACTGTCGTAGGAGGTTCCGGACGTGAAATCACAGGAATAGGTGATCGCCTTGGCCGAGAGAGAGAGGTTATTCGAGCAGCGCGTCCAGAAGACGCGCGCCCGTTTTGTCGCCAATCTTCCCGAGCGGCTGGAGGCCATTCGCGAGGCGGCCCGCAGCTCCGAGGCCACCGACGGAAGGGAAACCCAGCTGCGCAAGGTGCACCGGCTGCTGCATGACATGGCCGGCAGCGCCGCGATGCTCGAACTGGCAGAGATCGAGACCTCGGTCCGGCGTGCGCTGGAAATCGCCGAAGAGGCGGATGTGCGGAACAGCCCCTTCAATCGGGAGGAGTTGTTCCTCATCGAGGCCGCACTCTTCGATATCCAAGCGACCGCGGACAGGACGCATACCAAAAACAGGACCGATACCGCATGATCCAGAGCAGGATGCTTCTCGGCGCGCTGATGCTGGCGCCGCTCGCCGCCTTTGCCCAGTCATCGGGGCAGCAGACGGCGCCCGTCGCCGTTGCCGCTCCGGCCGAGGGCGTGACCCGCAGCATCACTCTGGCGGATCTCGGGTACTCCGACGGCCTGTCCTTCCGCCAGCTGTCGGGCGAGGCTACCCTCTTCGTGCCGGTTCCCGACACCACCCCCCTGCGCGGCGGCACTGTCACGCTTGAGATCACCCACGGGGCGACGGTTCCGGTGGACCGGTATCTCCAGGTCTCGATCGGCGGACGGCCCGTGGCCAGCCGGGCGCTCGGCAATGCGGCCGACACCATCAGCCTGCCGGTCGCCATCCGGCCCGGTGATGTCTCCGGCGGTTTCCTGACCCTCGGCCTGACCTATTCCGGCGCCTTCACCGACCGGGTCTGCGTCGACGAACGCGCTTCGGGCGACTTCGTCGACATCGCGCCCGACTCGGCGGTGACGCTGGACCTCGATCCCACCGAAATCGGCTCGCCCGCGCTGTTCGCCGGGTTCCGCCCGTCGCAGACACGGCTGATCCTGCCCGAGGCGCCGTCCCCCGCCCTTCTCGCGGCGGTCACACGGGCGGCGGCGCTTTTCGACGCGGAAGCGGGCGGTATGCGGGTCGGCCCGGCGGATCCGTCCGACGGCTCCGCCTGGGAAGAAGGCGCGCTGACGCTGGAGACGGCGACCTCCGGCGCCGCGAGCGAAATGCAGGTCACATCCGGCACCCCCTTCCCCGAGCTTCGGATCCGGGGCACGGATCCGCAGGTCGGACTGTGGCAGCTGACCTCGCAATGGGCTGGCCTGGCCGATGCGGAAACCACCGTCACGATGGCCGTCGGCGACGCCGCGCCAGCGCCGGATGTGCTTCCACTCGCCGCGCTCAGCGCTGATCTGACCCCGCGTCAGGTCGTTTCCACCGAAAACGTTCTTGTCCCCTTCCAGTCCTCGGACCTGCCGCCGGGCAAGACGGTCGCCGCCGTCGAGCTGATGGTGGCGGCGGCGCTGGATGCCGAAGGCCGGGGCGCCACCGCGTCGGTCTATCTGAACGAGACCCTGCTCGGGAACCGCCCGCTGCCCGACGGCGATCCGCAGCGGCTGTCCTTCGACGTGCCGCGCGGGCTGATCGGGCGCGACAACCAGCTGCGGGTCTCGATCCAGCGGCAGCCCTCGGGCGGGGAATGTCGGTTTAAGCCGCAGGGCTATCCGGCGCAGATCCTGCCGGGAAGTGTCCTGCGCCTGACCGATGCAAACGCGCCCGACGGCCATTTCTTCGCCCTGCGGCAGGATTTCGGCGCGGGCGTGCAGGTGGTGCTCGATCCCGCGCTCGGGCTGGACTTCGACGAGGCGCTGCCGTGGATCGCGGGCGTCGCGGGCAGCATGATTCCCGAGCGGGCCCCCATCCTGCCGCGCACGGATGTCGCCGCGCTGGAACCGGGCTTCCCCTTTTTCGTCATCTCCGCCACCAGCCCGGGTGAGGGCGAACCCGCCGTCACCTTCGACGAGGGCCGGGTCGAGATCCGCGACACCGACGGGCAGGTCATGTTCGCCGGCGCGGCGCTGGAGCGCCTCGGCGTGGCCCAGATCGTCACCCGCGGCGGGCAGGACGGCCTCTGGCTGCGGCCCGGCACCGGCCCCGCCCCTGCCCCGAGCGCCGAGACGCCGCTGATCCTCGACCGGGGCGATCTGGCCCTGATCGGACAGGACGGGGTGATCGTCTCGACCTCGGCCCGGACGAACCCGGTGCTCGAGGTCCGGTATCCCGATCGCACCAGCCTTTCGCAGCTTCTGGCCAAGTACCGGCCCTGGGTCGTCGGCGGCGCCTGGGTCCTGCTGACGCTCATCGTGTTGATCGTCTTCCAGCGCATCTACCGCGCCCGGCGCGGCGGCCCGGGCACCTGATCCCGGATGCCGCTGGACGCCGAAAGCGATGCTATCGGGACGCTGCTGCTCGAACGCGGCGCGCTGTCGGCCGAACAGCTGGTCGCGGCCGAGGATCTGGCCGAGGGATGGAACGTCTCGCTGGTCCAGGTGCTTCTGGCACGGCGGTGGATCACCCTGCAGGACCTTTATGAGCAGATCGCCATCTACCACGATCTGCCGTTGGTGGACCTCGAGGCCGATCCCGCCGATGACACACTGGTCCGGCGCTACGATCCCGCGGTGATGAACCGCTTCAGCACCCTTCCCCTGCACGAGAGCGACGGCACGATCACCGTGGCCACCTCGCGCCCCGGCCCGCGCACCCTGCTGCATATCCGCGACCTCTACGGCCCCCGCAGCCGGATCGTCGTGGCCACGCATCTGCAGATCTCGGCCGCCCTGCAGAAGGCGTTCCGCGACCGGCACTCCCACGATGCCGTCTTCGCTCTGGCCGAACAGGATCCGGACATGTCCGCGCAGCAGGTGGTCACACCGCCGCAGATCCTGGTTCTCTACGTGCTGCTGTCGGTTCTGCTCGCGGGGGTGGCTTTTGCGCCGGTGCCCACTCTGATCGCGCTGAACATCTTCCTGACGGTCTTCTATACCGGAAATTTCCTGTTCAAGGGACTGCTGGTCTGGATCGGAGGCGCCGCGCAGGAGACCTCGTCGCGGGCGATCGCCGCCGGGGCCGCGCTCCTGCGCGAAGAGGACCTGCCCGTCTATACCGTCCTCGTGCCGATGTTCCGCGAACCCGAGGTGCTGCCCATCCTCGCCCAGGCCCTGCGCAACCTGAACTATCCGCTGGCCAAGCTCGACATCAAGATCGTGCTGGAAGAAGGCGACCACGACACGATCGAGGCGGCCGAGCGGCTCGACCTCGAAGGGGTGTTCGAGATCGTGCGCGTGCCGCCCTCGCATCCGCAGACCAAGCCCAAGGCCTGCAACTTCGCGCTGCGCTACGCCCAGGGCGATTTCCTGGTGATCTACGATGCCGAGGACAAACCCGAGCCGGACCAGCTGCGCAAGGTGGTGGCCGCCTTCCAGCAATCCTCGCCCGATACCGCCTGCATCCAGTGCCGCCTCAACTACTACAACGCGCGGGAAAACTGGCTGACGCGCATGTTCACGCTGGATTACTCGCTCTGGTTTGACCTGATGCTGCCGGGGCTGGAGCGCATGGGCGTGCCGATCCCGCTCGGCGGCACTTCGAACCACTTCCGCATCGACGTGCTGCGCGACCTCAACGCCTGGGATCCCTTCAACGTGACCGAGGATGCCGACCTCGGCATCCGCCTCACCCAGAAGGGCTATCGCGTGGGCGTCATCGACAGCACCACCTACGAAGAGGCGAATGTCTCGATCCCCAACTGGATCCGCCAGCGCTCGCGCTGGATCAAGGGCTACATGCAGACCTTCCTGGTGCATTCGCGCCGGCCGGTGCACCTGTGGCGCTCGGTCGGAGCGGCGGGGGTCTTCGGCTTCGTCTTCTTCATCGGGGGCACCATCCTCTCGGGCCTGCTGAACCCGGTGTTCTGGGCCATCTTCGGGCTCTGGATGATCTTCGGTGCCGCCGCGATCGAGCCCTTCTTCCCGCTGCCCGTGCTCTATCTGTCGCTGGTCAACCTGCTGGCGGGCAACGGGCTGCTGATCTATCTGACGATGGTCGCGCCCTTCCGGCGCCGCTGGACCGACCTCGCGCCATGGGGCGTGACGGTGGTGGGCTACTGGGTGCTGATGACCGTGGCCGCCTACAAGGCGCTCTGGCAGCTGATCTCGAACCCGTTCTACTGGGAAAAGACGCAACACGGCCTGTCAAAGCACACCGCCAGCGAACTGGCCGAGGCGAAGGCGGGCGGACCCGAGGCGCTCGCCGCCGCTCCGATGCCGGAGACCGGGCCATGACCCGCGCGGCCGGATGGCTCGCGGCGGCGCTGCCGCTGTTCCTGGCGCTCCTGCTCTGGCTCGGCTGGACCGAGGCTCAGGGGTTCACCTCTGCCGACGTGACCGAACTCTGGGCCAAGGCCATCGTCCAGATCGACGGGCCGGGGCAGTTCACCGCCTCCGACGCGTTCTACCCGCCGCTGCCCTACGCGCTCACGCTGGCGCTCCAGTCGCTGCCCGGCGACCATGCCGTTCCGGTGCCCTTCCTGCTGTCGGCCGCGCTCGGGGCGATGATCCTGCTGCTGTGGTTCGACAACCTCCGCCAGATGGGAACCTTCCGCGTCGGGGCCAGCCTCTTCGCCACGGCCCTGCTCGGCCTGAACCCGTTCTTCCTGCGCGCCCTCGCCGACGGGCCCGAGACCATGCTGACCATCCTCGGCACCTGGCTCTTCGCCCGCGGTATCGTCCACCTCAGGCTCACCGGAAACGCCCCGGACATGATGAAGGTCGCGGTCGGGCTGATGATCGTGGCGCTGTCCGACAGCTACGGGCTTCTGATCAGCCTCGGCGCCCTGCCCTTCCTGATCGTCGCGGCGCGGCCCAGCATGATCGCCGCATCCTCGACCGGCTACCTCTTCGCGATGTTCTACCCGGTGGCGGCGGCCGTCGGGTCGCTGTTCTTCGTCAGCATGATTTTCAACAGCGCGCTGGTGCCGCAGCTTCTCGAAACACCAGAGGCCGTGCCCCTGACGGAACACCTCATGATCCTGTCGGGCCTCGTCCCCGTGGCCCTCGTCGCCGCGCTCCGCAACCTGCCGACTCCGGGGCTCTTCATGCCGTTGATCGCGGCGGCGGGCACGGTCGGCGGCGCCTATGCGCTGAACCTCGGGCTGAACGTCGAGGGGGACCCTCTCATCGCCATCGCACCGATGCTGGGTGTGGTGGTCACCGGCCTGCGGTTCTGGCCGAGCGGGGCGCTGCGCGTCCCCGTCGTCATCGCGCTTCTGGCTTTCGGCCTTGCGCAGTCCGTGCTGGTCATGCGCACGACCGCCGTCCAGGAAACCCGCGCCTGGGCCCTCGCGGTCGCGGGGCGCGGCACGGGCGCCGACGGCCCCACGCAGGAGGCGGCGGCCTTTCTCTCCGGCCGCAGCGGCATCCTGCTGGATGTCGAGCGCAACCCCGGGATGGTCACCGCACTGGGGGATATCGGCGGGCTCGTGATCGCCGGCCAGCCTGCCTATGACTGGGCGCTCGAGGGGGGGCTGCCGCAGACCCGCTATATTCTCGTGCCGCAGGTCGCCGAAGGTCGGGCCGTCTCCGACAGGGTGTTGCGCCGCTTCCCGTCTCTCGCCCGGAACCGCCTTTCCGGCTACAACGAGATTTACGAGAACGGCCGCTGGCGTGTATTCGAGAAGACGGAGTTGTAAGGGATATGCCGATGGCACACCGCATCTTGTCCGTGGACGATTCAGACATCGCGCAGGAATATATCCGCGCCGCCCTTTCGGATATCGGCTACGAGGATGTCGTCAGCTTCCTCAGCTCGAACGAGGCGCTCGAGGCGCTTTCGGCCGGGACGGCCCGGGCCGATCTGATCCTGCTGGACGTGATGATGCCCGAGATCGACGGCGTGGAACTCTGCGCGCGTATCCGGGCGCTGACGGACTGGGCCGACACGCCGATCATCATGCTGACCAGCCGGACCGACATGGACACGCTCCAGCATGCCTTCATGGCCGGGGCCAACGACTATGTCACCAAGCCCTTCAACCGGGTCGAGCTTCAGGCGCGGATGCGCAGCTGCCTGCGGCTGAAATCCGAAATGGACCGCCGCCGTGCCAGCGCCGGACGCCGTGGCGGAGGCGACGGCGCGGCCATCGCCGAGCTGGCCGAGGTGCTGGGCAACAAGGCGGGCTATCAGGCCGCGCTGCTCGCCATCCCGCCCGCGGCGCATCACCGGCTGGGCCAGATCGTCCTGCGGATCAACGGCCTCTCCGAAACGGCGGATCACCCCTCCGGCGATCTGCCCACGATCTACCGGAGCGTGGCCGGCCTTCTGGGCGCGGTTCCCGTTCCCGCCCGAGCCCTGTTCTGCCACTGGGAGGGCGATCTCTTCTGCCTGGCCATGCCCGACAGCACGGAACAGGACATGCGAACCACCGCGCAAGGCTTCATCGACGCGGTCGCGGGGGCCAGCCTCTCGATCCGCGAAGGCTGGACGCGACTGCCTCTCTCGCTCAGTGCCGTGCTGCTGCCGCCGGGCGGGCGGACCCCGGGAGAGGTCCTCGTGCGGGGGATCCAGATGGCCGAACGACTGGTCGGAGACACCGAGGCCCGCATCCATGTCGTGCACGACGCCGTCGGCGCGCGCTGATGGTCCGCTCCGACTATTTTCTCCAGACCGAATACATCCCGGACAAGCGATCGAGATGGGTGTTCCGTCTGCTGATGATTGCAGTCACGCTGATCTTCATCGGCGGTATGGTCCTTCTCGCTTTGGCGGACCAGCGACGCACCGCCGCGCGTGCGCATCAGCAGCTGCGGCACTTCGCCGAGCTGTTCGAGCAGTCGCTTGAGGCCTCGCTGGCCGTCGCCAACCTCGAGATGTGGTCCCTGATCGACGACATTTCGTATCTGCCCTTCCGATATGCCGACAACATCGACGCGCATTACGGGCGCCGCCTGCAACGCGCGGTGGAAGAGATCGAACAGGTCGACAGCCTCGTCCTGCTGGACAATTCCGGCACCGTGCTCTGGTCTACGGCCGCCAGCCTGGTCGGCATGAACCTGGGCGACCGGGCCTATTTCCAGACCGCCGTCACCCTGGCGCGCGACGCGTTCACGGTCGGCGTGCCCATCACCTCCCGCGGGTCGGGGCGGCGGGTCACGCCGATCGCCTGGCCCGTGCTCAGCAGCAGCGGCGAACTTCGCGGCGTCATCGCCTCGTCCCTCGGCGAGGACTACTATGCGAGCCTGCTTTCCCTGCAGGAGGTCGCGCCGGACATGCGGGTCCGGATCGTGACCGCCAACGGCGAGACCGCCTTTGCCAATCGTCAGACCGCGGAGGGGGGCTCGGGCGCGCAGATGATGGCCAGCCGCGCCCTGCCTGGCCTGGGTCTCGAAATACACGTCAGCCGCGACCGCGCGGCGGTCATGCGCGGCTACTGGGAACGCACCATCGCCTTCGGTATCATTGCGCTCGCGCTTTTCTTCACCGTTCTGATGTCGGCAATCCGCGCGCGCCGCCATTCGGTGCTGCTGGCCGAGGGCCTGAAACGCTCGGAACGGGACCGGCTGCAGATAAAGTCCGCCCAGAGGGAATTCGACGCGATCTTCGAGAACGTCGGCGACGGCATCGTGATCTTCGACGATACCGGCACGCTGCGCCGGTCGAACCTGGTCGCGCGCCGATTCCTCGGCGCCCGGGACGACGACACCGCGGTCCGGCGCCTGCGCGATCGCATTCCGCCCCTGCCGGTCATCCCCGAGGGCACCGCGACCTTCCGGCTCGACCTGCCGCCGGGCGAAGGCGAGGACGAGCGGCAGGCCGTGCAGTGCCGGGTCAAGAAACTCAAGCTCTACGGGGCGGAGATCGCCTATTGCATGCTCGAGGACATCTCGGCACAGGAGCGGCTCGCCGAAGCCCGCATGGCGTTCGTCACCTCGGTGAACCACGAACTGCGCACGCCTCTGACCTCGCTCTCCGGCGCGCTGGACCTGCTGGGTGACCGCTTCGGGGACACGCTGCCGCAGGGGGCGGCCAAGCTCGTCTCGATGGCATCGCGCAATACCGAACGGCTCCTGGTTCTGGTGAACGACATCCTGACCCTGCAGGCCATCGACCAGCAGCAGCTGTCCATCGCACGCGAACCGGTTCGCGTCGGCCAGGCCCTGACCGAGGCCTCGGCCACCAACGCGGGCTACGGGCTCAGCCGCGATGTGACGATCCGCGTGAACCCCCTCCCCGATCACGAGGATCCGGTGCTGATGCTGGATCCGGTCCGCCTGCAGCAGATCCTCGCCAACCTGATCTCCAACGCGATCAAGTACTCGCCCCCGGGCGGCGTGGTGAACCTCGGCGCCGACGTCACGGACAAGGCCGTCTCGCTCTACGTCACCGACACCGGTCCCGGCATTCCCCAGGCCGCGCTGGACCGGCTGTTCGACCGGTTCACCAAGCCGATCCATGGCCGCGACGTGCAGGCCAGCGGGACCGGCCTCGGTCTTGCGATCACGCGCGAACTGGTCCAGCGACAGGGCGGAGAGATCACGATCGAGACCAGGGCGCAGGCCGACGGGGCGTGTGACAGCGGCACGACCTTCCGCATCCGGTTCGACCGCGGGACAAGCGAGGCAGAGAAGGACCCATGAACGTACTTTTCGTCGATGACGAGGCCGACATCCGGGAACTGATCGAACTGGCGATCATGACCGAACCCGATATCGAAGCGACGTTCGCCGCCTCGGGTACCGAAGCGATGTCACTGCTGGCGACGCAGACCTTCGACGTGATGCTTCTGGACGTGATGATGCCGCCGCCCGACGGGCTGGACGTGCTGCGCGCCGCCCGGGCCAATGCCGATCAGGGCGATGCCATCATCGTCATGTGCACCGCCCGCACCTCGGCCGAGTCCGAGGCCGAGTTCCGCGCGCTCGGCGCCGACCACATCCTGCACAAGCCCTTCAAGCCGCTGAAACTGGCGGAATATATCCGGTCTCTGACCTGAAACCCGCCGCTCCTACGCGAGAGAAGCCATGATGCCCCTCCCCCGCCTCTGGTCCCCCGGCCGATCCGGTTCCCGCGGGTCCTCCGCTGGCGGTGCTGCGACGCGCGGCGGCCTCCGGGGCAGCCCACAAGTCCGACGGGCCGGGGCAATATTCGCGGCGCGCGGCGGAAAACTCTGTCGGGAGGGCCTGAGCTTGCGGTGTGGCAGCAACCCTGATTCGAGGCACCGGCCCCGCAGGCTCGCGCGCGCCATCGCCGCGTGTCTGCCGGCCGCCGGTGTGACCCTTGGGCTGCTCGTCGCGGCACCCGCGGCCCAGGCCGATGCCTGGCTGCGGGAAGAGGGGCGCTCCTTCCTCTCGTTCTCCGTACAATCGACCGCGAAGGGGCCGGACTTCGGCACCTACGCCTCGCTGTTCTACGAATACGGCCTGACCGGGCGGCTCACGATCGGGGTGGATGCGGGGCGCAACCTGGCCAGCGGCGATACCTCGGGTCTTCTGTTCCTCCGCACCCCCCTTTCCACCGGCAGAAGCGCCGCCGCCTTCGAACTGGGCCTTGGCGCAGTCGAAACCGCCGCCGGCCTCACCGCCGCCCTGCGCCCGGGCCTGGCCTGGGGCCGGTCCTACGACGCCCCCTGGGGCAACGGATGGGTCGGATTGGATGCGAGCTATGCGCTCTACGGGACCGGCGCGGGGCTGGGCAAGATCGACGCGACCTTCGGCGTCAATCATGCGAGCGGCGCGCTCTCCGTGGTCCAGTTGCAGTATTCCGCCCCCTCGTCGGGCCGGAGCACCCTCGCCATCGCGCCGTCCCATGTGGTGAAACTGTCCGAGACCCTGTTCCTGGAACTCGGCCTCGTTCACGAATTCCGCAACCGCACGACCGCCGTCAAGCTGGGCATGTGGACGACGTTCTGAAAGCCTCGCGCTCCGGGCGCCGGCACGAACCGATCAGAACAGCAGGTTCGGCAGGAACAGGGCGATGGCGGGAAAGATCGTGAGAACGGCGATCGCCAGCAGGTGAATGATCCAGTAGGGCACAGTGGCCCGCGCGACACGGCCCAGGCTGACCTCGTTGTTGGTCAGGCTGGCCAGCACCGAAAGGTTCAGACCGACCGGTGGCGTGACCTGACCGATCTCGATCACGATGGTGATCATGACGCCGATCCAGATCGGATCGTATCCCAGGCCGACCAGCAGCGGGAACACCACCGGCAGGGTCATGATCATCAGCGAGAGACCGTCGAAGAAACACCCCAGCACCAGGTAGATCAGCACGACGAGAAGCAGGATCGTATAGCGATCCAGGCCGCTGTCCGCCACCACGTTCAGGATCTGCTGCGCCACGCCGAGAATGCTGACCGACTGCGCCAGGATCGTCGCGCCCATCACGACGAACCCGATGGCGGCGAAAAGAAGCGTCGCGTGAAAGATCGCCTCGCGCAGCGCCTTGAGCGTCAGGTCCCCCCAGATGAACGATATCAGCGTCGCCAGCACGACGCCGAGGGCGGCCGCCTCGGTCGGTGTGGCCAGCCCGCCGATGATGCTTCCGATCACGGCGAGGATCAGCAGCAGAAGCGGCCAGACCTGTCCCAGCCCCCGCAGCACCGAGCCAAGCGGCAGATGCCTGTCGGGGCGCGGCGCCACATGCGGGTGGCGCAGCGCCTTGATGACCACGTAGATCATGAAGGCCAGACCGATCATCAGGCCCGGCACGATCCCCGCGATGAAGAGCCGCCCGATCGAGGTCTCGGTCAGGGCGCCGAAGATCAGGAACGACAGGCTGGGCGGGATCAGCAGGCCCAGGGTGCCGCCGCCCGCAAGGCTGCCGACGATGACGTCCTTGTCATAGCCGCGCCGCGTCATCTCCGGGTAGGCGACCGACCCGACAGCCGCCGCCGTCGACAGGCTGGAGCCGCTGACCGCGCCAAAGATGGTGCAGACCGCGATGTTCGTGTGCAGCAGACCGCCCGGCACCTTGCTGAAGACCGGGGCGAAGGCGGCGTAGGCGCGGTTGCTCACCCCGCTGCGCAACAGGATCTCCCCCAGCAGGATGAACAGCGGCACGGCGCTGAGGGTGAAGGAGTTGAACACGTTCCAGATCGCATCCACGGCCAGCCCGGTGGCGCCGTTGGAATAGACCTGCAACAGGAACAGCCCGGTCAGGCCGAGCGCCGCTCCGAGGGCGACGCCGGTGGCGGCGCTGGCCACCAGAATACCGATCAGCGAGGACCAGAACATCGCTCAGCCACCCGTGTCCGGGGTGTCCGACGCGACCTTCGGCAGTTTCGAGAGCGAGACGTAGCGCTCGCGCTCCAGCAGGCCCGTGAGCCGCGAGGCGAAGATCACCCAGGTCAGCCCCACCGACAGCGGCAGCGCCGCCATCCATGGATAAAGAAGCAGGCGCGCCGTCTCGGTCCTGAGGCTCCGTTTCCAGGCGAATTCGAGCCAGGGCAGCGCCTTGATGAAGATCCAGCCGAAGAACACGAGACCGACCAGCATGGCCGCGACATGCACGGCACCGCCGTACCGCGGCTCCAACGCGTTCGAGACGATCGAGACGCGCACATGCTGCGCCCGGAGCGTCACCAGCGGCAGCCCGAGAAACAGCATCGCGGTCAGAAGAAGGCCCACCACGTCCTCGGTGATATGCAGCGGCGTGCCGGCAAAGCGGCGCATGATCACGCTCGTGGTGACCAGGCCGACAATCGCCACCATGCACAGCGAGGCGCACAGGGCCAGCGCAAGGGCCAGACGGTCCAGCCCCCGCGCATAGTGATGACGGAACTGCGCCACAGGCGGCTTAGCGTCCCAGGGCCGTCAGCATCCGCTCGCGGTAGTCGAGCGCCTCTCCGCCCGCCTCCTCGGCCAGCATCTTCCAGGTCTCGGACACGGCCTCGACAAACTGCTCGCGGTCGGCATCGGGGAAGTCATCGCCCCAGACGATCCCCTGCTCGGCCAGCTTTTCGCGCGCGGCCATCTCGTTCTCGATATCCGCGTCGTACTGGTTGGTCCGCTCCCACAGATCGTCCGCCGCCGCCGTGATCGCATCGCGGATCTCGGGATCGGTCGATTCCCAGAGATCGTCCTGCACGCCGATCGTGTAGGGGGCCGAGGCCATGGGATAGAGGAACGAGGCGTAGTTCGTCACCTCCTGCAGCGAGATCGTGTGCGCATAGAGCGCCGGGTACAGCGCGCAGTCGACGACACCGGTGCGCAACGCGACATAGGTGTCCTCCTGCGGGATGATCTGCGCGGCGACGCCCAGCCGGGTGAAGGTCTCGACCTGTTCGCGCGCCCAGACCCGCAGCTTGACGTCGCGCAGGCCCTCCATCGTGTTCACCGGCTCGTCGCGACAGAAGACCGAGACCGACAGCGTCGGGATGGCCACGAAGCCGACGGTGGTGATGTCCCATTCGTCATAGGCTTCGGCGTAGATCTCCTGCGCGACCGGCAGGACGCTCTTGAGTTCCTCGACGGTGCTGATCGCGCCCTGCACGAAGACGGATCCCAGCTCGGGCGCATCCCGGCCGAGGTAGTTCGCCCACATCAGGCTCATCTCGACGGCGCCGGTCGGCACCACGCGCAGCAGGTCGGTGTTCGGCAGACCGAGAGAGCCGCCGTGATAGACCTCGATAGAGAAATCCCGGTCGGCGAGCGCCTCGTTCACGTCCTGGGCGAACTGCTCGATCTGCGCCGATTCCGGCCGCGTCTCGGGCAGGAAGTTGTTGAAGCGCCATTCCTCGGCAAGCGCCGGGCCGGTCAGCATCGCACTGGCGGCCAGCGTCGCCGCGGTTCCTTTAAGAAAATGTCTCAATGTCATCTCTCCTGTTGGGTCCGCCGCTCGAACACGCGCGGAGCCGTTTCCCCACCTTTATTTTGTTTTGTCGAAGCGGGGTCAAGCCGTCGCGGGACAGACGTGGCGATCTCCGATGCGAGGCGCGCGGGCCCGGTAGTCGCGCGCAAGGCGCGTGACGGAGGCGATGATGTAGTCAACCGTGTCATCCGACATCAGGACGCTGAAGTTCAGGCGCACGAAGCCCGGTTTCTCGTCGGTCCGCCCCTCCTTGATCGCGATGCGCAGTTCCTCCGACCGTTCCGCCCCGATCGAAAGGAGCCGGTGCGCATAGGGCCCCGCGCAGGCGCATCCCCCCCGGGCCTGGATACCGTGGTGCCGTGACAGCGCGGCTGTGACCTCCGCGGCCGTCACCCCGGGCGCATCGATGGTGAAGGAAAAGATCGGCAAACGGTCACGGTGGCCCGGCGCGAGGATGTCGATGGCGGGTTCGTCGCCCCAGGCCGCGAAGGCCCGCGCCGTCAGCGCGGCGTTGCGGGCGGTCATGTGATCCTGGCCGATCACGTCCTTGACGATCATAGTCAGCGCCGCCCGGATGTCGCCGGCGATGTTGGGGGTGCCGCCTTCCTCGCGCTCCTCGAGATCGCGAAGGAAATCGTGATGTCTGCCGTTGACGAAGGCGACCGTCCCCCCGCCGGGGCGGTAGGGCCTCGTGCTCCGGACCGCGTCACGCCTCAGGACGAGAACGCCGCTGGCCCCGGGTCCGCCGATGAACTTGTGCGGGGAAAAGACCATCGCGTCGATCTCGTGGCCCTGCGGCGTCATGGTCATCGGCAGGTAGGGGGCACCGGCCGCGTAGTCCCAGACCATGGTCGCGCCGTGGCTCTTGACCAGAGCCGTCACCGCCGCCACGTCCGCGCAGATGCCGGTGACGTTGGCCGCCGCGCTCATGGCGACGATCACCCGGCCCTCTCCCGACAGGCGCCGGAGCGCGCGGGCCAGCTTGTCCATGTCCGGGCCGCCTTCGGGCGCCTCGTCGATCTCTTCGGTCCGCGCCCCGCTTTCGCGCCAGGGCAGGAGATTGGAGTGATGCTCGTAGGGCCCGGTCAGCACGGTGACCGTCTCGCCCCGCGCCAGAGATCCCGGCAGGTCCAGAAGATGCACGAGCTGATTCAGCCCCGTGGTCGCCCCGCTGCCGGCGAAGATCACCGCGTGATCCCGCGCATCGGCCCCGCAGTGGCGCGCGACCCTCGCGCGGGCCGCCTCTCGCAGCCGGGTGGAATAGGCCCCGCAGAAGGAAGACTCGGTATGGGTGTTGGCGTAGTAGGGCAAGACCTCGTCGCGCATGAAGTCCTCGACCTGCGCCAACGCGCGCCCCGAGGCGACGTAATCGGCATAGACCAGCCGTTTCGCCCCCTCCGGCGTCTCGATCCGGTGATCCGCACCGATCAGCCCGGCCCCGAGCGCCTTGCGGGGATCGGGCTTCGCGCGCAGCTGCTCTTCGAACCGGGCCAGCGGGGAAAGATCTGCCGACATTCTGATGTCCTTTTATCGGGGCCTTCGTCGCAAGGAAAATAACAACCGCATCTCGCGAATGCTTCACATTCTTTCGCCATATTCACCGAGGTTTTGGTGCATTTGATCGACAAGGCGCCTCAGACCGTGGCATATGACACATGCGCACACTGGAAGGGCGACCAAGGAACAGCGATGAAGATCGACCGCATGGATCAAAAACTGCTGATGGCGCTGCACGCGGATGCCTCGGCCTCTCAACGCGCGCTGGCGGACCGGATCGGCCTGTCGCAGAATGCGCTCTGGCGGCGGCTGAAGCGCCTGGAATCGGCTGGTATCATCAAGGGAAGCCGCCCCCGCATCGACCTTGCGGGCCTGGGGTTCGATCTCACCGTCTTCGCGATGATCCGGACGCGCCACCATTCGCTCGACTGGGCCGAGCGTTTCCGCGACCACGTGGCGCGCATCCCCGAGGTCGTCGAGATGCACCGCATCGGCGGCGACTGGGACTACATGCTTAAGATCGTGACCCGGGGCATGGCCGGATACGACCAGGTCTATCGCAAGCTGACCACCGGGACCGAGCTCGAGACCATCACCGGTTACTTCGCGATGGAAACCATGCTGGAGGACCGCCTGCCCGACCTCGGACCCGCCGCAACATAGGCTGCCCCCCGGGGCTGCAAACTCTCAGCAGGCGACAAGATCACGCGGCAGACGGTTCATCGAAACCGGCCCGTCCTCGGTGATTTCGACCTGGTCCTCGATGATCATGCCGCCCAGGCGGGTGACGTAGATCGGGCATTCGAAGGCCAGCACCATGCCGCTTTCGATCCGCGTCTCGGCCCGGGCCGAGATGAACGGCCACTCCTCGCTGCCCGGCCCGGTCCCGAGGCTGTGGCCGAAGTGCCCCCGGCTGTAGCCGGTCAGGCCCTTGGCGCGGATCGCGGATTGCGCCGCGCGATGCACCTCGGACAGGGGGACACCGGGGCGCAGCAGATCGAAACCGGCATGGAAACCGGCCATCAGTGCCGCGTGCAGCTCGGTCTGGAGCCGGCGCGGCGATCCCACCACAAAGGTCCTCCCGCTGTCCGAGGTATAGCCCCGCATCAGGCAGCCCACATCCACCTTGACCAGATCACCCGGCGTGGCGACGGCATTGCCGCCCCAGGGGTCGGGGCCGACCGAGATATATTCCCAGGCGCCCGTCATCGGGGTTTCCGCCCCCGTGACGGCGACCTTCTCCGACCAGACCGCCGCCAGATCGTTGCGCGACACGCCGGCGGCGATGGCGTCCCGCACCGCTTCGATGCCGGTTTCCGCGACCTGCACCGCACTCCGCAGCAGGGCGATCTCTTCGGGCGCCTTTACGGCCCGCAGCTGTCGCGCGATGTCCGTCCCGTCGATCAGCTGCGCGGGGGCAAGCGCGGCGGAGAGTTCCGGATAGCCGCGCGCCGAGACGGCCGTGAACTCGACCCCGACCCGGGCATCCCGCATCCCCTTTTCCGCCAGCGCGTCGCGCAGGTGCCCGTAGCAGACGGCCGGATCGAAGGTCTCGGGGCGCGCGTTGCCGGCGGGCCTGCCGTCCGCCTCCCATACCCCCGCGAAGGACGGGGCGAGCGGCGCATCCGGGTCGGCATCGCCAAGCGTCATCGCCTCGACCCAGATCGGGCTTTCGCGGATGTCCTCGATATGGCTCTCGCGGCGCAGTCCGGCCGCGAACAGATCGCTCACCACGACCGTCTCCGGCACGGCGGCATCCGCCGGCACCAGCACCGCGACGGCCCCTTCCCGTCGCCACATGGTGGCGACGCCCGGCGATGCACCGGTCGCATGGGCGAAGGCTTCCGCCGAGAAGAGGATCAGTGCCTCCAGCCCCTCCGCCTCCATCAGGCGTTGTGCCGCCTCGCGGTTCAGATATGCCATGAAGTGCCCCCGTCGCCTGCCAGTTCCGGGGTCAATAGGTCGATGAAACCCCGCCCTGTCAACCGACCGCTCCCGTCGCTGGATCGGGCCGGTACAGGCGCAAGGCCGGGCCCGGGTCTCCGACCCGGGTCCGGGGTGTCGCGTCGGCGGCGGGGCCGGCCTTTTGGCCGCTCCGGTTCCCCGGGTGCGACCCATAGACCGAGGGCAGCGTCCGGCGTGCCGAAATCGCTCGCCCCTGCGGAACTTCCCCTGCCCGTGCCGGTGTCGAGGCGGTTCGCCTCCCGTGCCCGGCCCCCGGTGCAGTGCCGGCAGCCACGCTCCGCTCCGGACGTCTCGCCGCGCGCCGCTTGCACAGGAGCGCGGTTGGCGCGACAGTCGGCGGTCATGTATTTCGACCCGCTCCACGCTTTCGTCTTCGCCGGCCTCTTTTCGCCCGGGCCCAATGTCATCCTGTTGACCGCATCCGGGGCACGCTTCGGCTTCCGCGCGACCATTCCGCACGTGCTGGGCGTGGCGGCGGGTGTCGGGATCACCTCGGGCCTCACCGGGTTGGGGATCGGGTCGCTGCTGTTGGCGGCCCCCGCGGTCAACCTCGTCCTCAAACTGGCGGCCGGTGGCTGGATCCTCTACATGGCCTACAAGCTGCTCACGGCCGCCCGCGCGCAGAACGCCACGGCCGGGGACACGCCCTGGAGCTTCTCCCGCGCGGTTCTCTTCCAGTGGGTCAACCCGAAGGTCTGGGCCATCGCTCTCGCCGCCGCGGCCGGATACCCGGCCGAGCTGTCCCCCTGGGGCGAGGCTGCCCGGCTGGCGACGGCCTTTTCCGGCATCAACCTCTTCGTCTGCCTGTTCTGGTCCTTCGCGGGCTCGCTGCTCGTCTACCTTCTGACCTCTCCACGGTTATGGAGGATCTTCAACGGCACCATGGCGGCCATGCTCGCCCTGTCGGCGTTCCTGGTCTTCCTCTGACGGCCCGGTTCGGTTTTCCGGCAACCGCCTCATGATGGTTGACAGACCCCCGTGTTCCAAAATAGCATCCGAAACGTTCCATTCAGCGGAACAAATCCGGAGCGATCCGGACGGGGAGGAGAAGGGGTTCCGGCATGCCGGAAAACGGGGGCGCATCGGTCCAGACCATAGACCGCGCGGCAAGCGTGCTTCGCGTGCTCGCGTCCGGCCCGTCCGAGGGCCTGCGGCTGGCGGACGTGACGGCGGCCGTCGGGCTGGGCAAGGCGACGGCGCACCGGCTGCTGCACGGCCTCCTCGACGTTGGGTTCGTCGAACTCGACACCGCCTCGAAACGCTACGCGCTCGGATACGAACTCTTCGTGCTGGGCGCCGCGGCCCGACGCTTCCAGATCGTCGACATGGCGCGCCCGGCCCTGGCACGGCTGGCGGCAGGCACCGGCGACACCGTGTATCTTTCCGTCCGGGATGGGGACCAGGCGCTCTGCGTCGATCGGTCGACCGGCCACTATCCCATCCGGACCCTCACGCTGGACGTAGGCGATCGCCGGCCCCTCGGCGTGGGGGCCGGGTCTCTGGCGCTCCTGGCGTTCCAGGACGAGGCCGAGATCGCGCGCATCCTTCGTGACGACCATGCCGCGCGCAGCCCCTTCGAGAGGTTCGCGGCCGACAGGCTGCGCGACATGATCCGCATTACGCGGGCCACCGGCCACGCCTTCAACGACGGCTACATCGTCGGCGCCATGGCCGCGGTCGGCGTGCCCGTGCTGGACGAGACCGGAAAGGCCGTGGCGGCCCTGTCCATCGCAGCCATACGCGAGCGTATGCAAGAGGCGCGCCGCGCCGAACTGGCCGAAGCGCTCCGCAGCGAAGCGGACCGGCTCAGCCGGATGCTCGCCACCAACCGGCCGGACGAAACCGGCGCAGAGCAGACAAGGGAGGAATTGTCGTGACCCAGAACGCGGCCCGGGCGGAAGAGACCTCGGCGAACCTCGACAGCGAACGGCTCCTGCCGGTCCTGTCGCTCATGTGGAAGATCCGGCTGTTCGAGGAAACCGCGATCGAGGCGCAGCGCGAAGGGCTGGTGCTCGGCGCGATCCACCCCTCCATCGGCCAGGAGGCGGTAGCGGCGGGAATCTGCCCGAACCTCAGGCAGGCGGACCTTCTGCTCTCGACCCATCGGGGTCACGGCCACACCCTGGCCAAGGGGGCCGATCCCCTGGCCATGATGATGGAGCTCTTCGGCCGGGCAGAGGGCACCTGCGGCGGCAAGGGCGGCTCGATGCACATCGCGGATTTCGGCGTCGGCATGCTCGGGGCGAACGGCGTTGTCGGCGCCAACATCACCATCGGTGTGGGCGCGGCCCATGCGTTGAAGATGCGCCGCTCGGACGACATCGCGGTCTGCATCTTCGGCGACGGCGCGATCAACCGCGGGCCATTCCTGGAAGGGCTGAACTGGGCCAGGGTCTACGACCTCCCCGTGCTCTTCGTCTGCGAGGACAACGGCTTTTCCGCCACCACGCGGACCCGCACGCTGACCGGCGGTCCGGGCGCGGTGGCCCGCGCGGAAAGCCTCGGACTGCCCGCCGAAGAGGTCGACGGCAACGACGTGCTGGGTGTGGATGCGGCCGCCCGCACCGCGATCGACGCCATCCGCCAGGGCGGCGGACCCCGCTTCCTGCAGTGCCGCACCTACCGGATGACCGGCCATACCGCCGTCGACCCGGCCACCTATCGCGATGCCGCGGAGGTCGAGGAATGGCGCGCCCATTGTCCGATCGCCCGGCTGGAAGGCGCCCTGCGCCTCGCCGGGGTGGACGAGGCTCGGATGCAGCAGCAGCGCACCGAGGCCGAACAGTACATGCAGGACGTCTACGCCCGCGCCAGGGATGCCGAATGGCCCGATCCGGCGCAGGCCTTCGCGGATGTCCAGGATATCGGCAACCCGGCAGAGAGGGCATATTGATGGCAAATACCAGCTATCTCGAGGCCGGACACAGGGCCCTGCGGGAAGAGATGCAGCGCGACGAACGGGTCTGGGCCCTGGGCGAGGATCTCGGGCGCGGGGGCGTGTTCGGACAGTATCGCGGCCTGCAGGACACATTCGGCGACGAGCGCATCGTCGACACGCCGATCTCCGAGGCCTGCATCATGGGCGCCGCCGTCGGTGCCGCGATGACGGACACCCGGCCGGTGGTCGAGATGCGGTTCTCGGACTTCGCCCTCTGCGCCGTGGACGAACTGGTGAACCAGGCGGCCAAGGCCCGCTTCATGTTCGGCGGTCAGATGCGCGTGCCGCTCGTCGTGCGCGAACCGATCGGCATCTGGCGCTCGTCGGCCGCGCAGCATTCGCAGTCGCTCGAGGCGTGGTACGCCCACATCCCCGGGCTCGTGGTGGTCGCGCCATCGACCCCGGCCGACAACCTCGGCCTGCTGAAATCCGCGATCCGGTGCGACGACCCCGTCGTCTACATGGAGCACAAGAACCTCTGGGGGTTCGAGGGCGAGGTGCCCGAGGACGAGCATCTGGTGCCGCTCGGCAAAGCCGAGATCGCCCGCGCGGGCCGGGACGTCACGCTGGTCACCTGGTCGGCCATGCGCCACGCCAGCCTGGAGACCGCCGAGGAGCTGGCGGCGCGGGGAATCGAGGTCGAGGTGATCGACCTGCGCACGCTCTGGCCCTGGGACCGCGACACCGTGCTCGCCTCGGTCGAGCGCACCGGCAGGCTGCTCGTCGCGCAGGAGGCGGTGTCGGTGGCGGGCTTCGGCGCCGAGATCGCGGCGACCGTCGCCGAAACGCTGCACGATCGCCTCGAGGCGCCGGTGCGCCGACTGGGCGCGCCCCGGATCCCCGTGGCATACGCGCCCCCGCTGGAGGACCGGGTCCGCGTGAGCAAGGACGAGATCGTCGAGGCGGTAGTGGGCATGACCCGCACAAGCCCGTCTCGGGTACCGGCGGGCCAGTAGGCGCCGTCACCAAACCAAGGGAGGAAGACACAAGATGAATATGGTCAAGACGCTCATGGCAGCGGCAGCCGCAGCGGCCACGCTCGGCATCGCGCCCCTGCAGGCACAGGACTACAAGGAGGAATACCGCGTCTCGACCGTGGTGCCGGCGCCGTTCCCCTGGGGGATCGCCGCCGAACGCTGGGTCGAACTCGTCGCGGACCGTACCGACGGCCGGATCAACATGAAGGTCTATCCCGGCGTCCAACTCGTGCAGGGCGACCAGACGCGCGAATTTACCGCGATGCGCCGCGGCATCATCGACATGGCTGTCGGCTCGACGATCAACTGGTCGCCGCAGGTGAAAGAGCTCAACCTCTTCTCCATGCCGTTCCTGATGCCCGACTACGCCGCGCTCGACGCGTTGACGCAGGGACCGGTCGGAGACCGGATCTTCGAGATCCTCCGCGAAAACGGCGTCGTGCCGCTGGCATGGGCCGAAAACGGCTTCCGCGAGGTGACCAATTCGCAGCGCGAGATCCGCACGCCCGCCGACATGGAAGGGCTGAAGATGCGGGTGGTCGGCTCGCCGATCTACAACGACATGTTCACCGCCATGGGGGCCAACCCCACGCAGATGAGCTGGGCCGACGCGCAGCCCGCGCTGACCACCGGCGCCGTCGATGGCCAGGAGAACCCGCTGACCATCTACTCGGTGCTTAACATGCATGAGCTCGGGCAGGACAACGTGACCCTCTGGCACTACGTCGCCGACCCGCTGATCTTCGCCGTCAACCAGGAGGTCTGGGACAGCTTCACCGCCGAGGACCAGGAGATCCTCAAGCAGGCGGCGATCGAAGCGGGCGCGCACGGCATCGACGTCGCGCGCGAAGGGCTGACCGACGGCGACGAGAGCCTTCTCGATGACATCCGCTCGAAAGGCGTCAACGTCGTCAGCCTCACCGAAGAAGAGCGGCAGGCCTTCGTCGACATCACCCGCCCGGTCTACGAGAAATGGACCGACACCATCGGCGCGGATCTCGTGAAGATGGCCGAGGAATCGATCGCGAACCGCTGAAACCGTTCCGGGGCGGCCGCGCATCGCCGGCCGCCCCGTCCCCGAGCAGGAGTTCCCCATGAGCGCGCATGACCCCGAGGATCCCGGTATCACGGATACCGGCGCCGACCACGCCCGCGTTCCGGTGCGGATCGAAGAGGCCCTGGGAGCGGCGGCGCTGGCAGCCATCTGTCTGATTTCGCTTGCCAATGTCGTGGTACGCTATGCCACCAACGTCTCTTTCGCCTTCACCGAGGAATTCTCGGTCTTCCTGCTGGTCTTCATGACCTTCGTCGGGGCCTCGGCGGCCTTCGCGACGAACGAACACATTCGCATCACCTTCTTCGTGGAGCGCTTTCCCCGGCGGCTGCGCTGGCTGGCCGAGGTGGTGACCCTTGCCGTGACCACCGCGATGTTCTCGATGATCGTCTGGTACGGCGGTCGGGTCACCTACGACGAATGGTACTGGGGCGAGACTTCGCCGGGGCTGGGCAATCCGGTCTGGCTCTACACGATCTGGCTGCCCCTGCTGTCGGTGGCGATCATCCTCCGCGTGCTGGGCCGCGGCTGGGCCAAACTCTTCCGCCCGGGCTGAACGGACAGGACACGCACATGGATCCCAATCTGCTTCTCCTTCTGAGCTTTGCCGGCCTGATGCTGATCGGCACGCCAATCGCGGTCGCCCTGGGCTTTGCCGGCGCGGTCGGCATCCTGGCCGGGCTCGACCTGACCGCCCTGGGCATGATCGGCCCCAACACCTACGCGGCCATCGCGAAATATCCGCTGATCGCGATCCCGCTCTTCATCCTGACCGGCATGGTCTTCGAACGCTCCGGCGTCGCCGCGCGCCTGGTCGAATTCGCCCAGGCGATCATCGGCCCGCGTCGCGGCGGGCTGGCGCTGGTGGCTGTCCTCGTCTGCCTGATCATGGGGGGCATGTCCGGGTCCGGCCCGGCGGACGCCGCCGCGGTGGTCACGGTGATGCTGCCCTCGATGCTGAAGGCGGGCTATCCCCGCGGCTTCACCGCGAGCGTCGTGGCCGCCTCCTCCTCGACCGCGATCCTGATCCCGCCTTCGGTGGCGATGATCGTCTATTCGGTGATCGTCCCGGGCATGGACCTGCGTGCGCTCTTTGCCGCCGGGATGGTGCCGGGCCTGTTGGTGGGGCTGGCCGTCGCCGTGCCCGCGCTCCTTCTCAGCCGCAAGCACAACTTCGGCATCGACGAAGACCCGAACCGCCCGCCCTTCTGGGCCAGCTTTCGCCGCGCGATCCCCGGCCTGATGGCCCCGGTCATCATTCTCGGCGGACTGCGGTCGGGCCTCTTCACCCCGACCGAGACGGCCGTGGTCGCCGTCACCTACGGGTTGATCGTGGGCGTGTTCCTCTACCGGACCATGGGGCTGCGCGAAATCTATACCGTGCTCGCCACCAGCGCAAAGATCTCCGGCGTGGTGATGGTCATCATCTCGCTTGCCGGTCTCT
Organism: Pseudooceanicola batsensis HTCC2597; assembly: GCF_000152725.1. Lineage (GTDB taxonomy): Bacteria > Pseudomonadota > Alphaproteobacteria > Rhodobacterales > Rhodobacteraceae > Pseudooceanicola > Pseudooceanicola batsensis. The sequence continues at coordinate 245,282 of NZ_AAMO01000008.1, read as the reverse complement.
TCGCATGGGCGGGATCCACCATGGGCGCATTCGATGCCACGACCGCCGCGCTCCTGTCCGTCTCGGACAACGAATGGGTGATCCTGATCTTCCTGATGATCGTCCTGATCCTGGCGGGCATGGTGCTGGACGGGGTGTCCATCTACCTGATCGCGGTGCCGCTGCTGGTCCCTATCGTGCAGGCCTTCGAATGGTCCTTCGTCTGGTTCGGGGTGATCATGGCCATGCTCGTCGCCATGGGCCAGTTCACGCCCCCGGTGGCGGTCAATCTCATGGTCGCCTCCAAGATCGCCGACACGCCGCTCGAAAGCACCTTCCGCTGGGTCGGCTGGCTGCTTCTCGGCATGCTGGTGGCGCTCGGACTGGTCGTCATCTTCCCTGAACTCTCGCTCTGGCTGCCGCGGGTTCTGGGCTATCGCATCAACTGACTTGAAGAGGGCACTATGAACCAGCAATTCCAGAACGAGATGACCGGAGGCGAGGCGCTGGCCCGGATGCTTCAGGCCCACAACACGGGTCCGATCTTCGGCATGGGCGGTTTCCAGCTCCTTCCCTTCTACGACGCCGCCCGCCGGCTGGGACTGAACCACAACCTCATCAACGACGAACGCTGCGGCGTCTTCGCTGCCGACGCCTACGCCAAGGTCACGGGGCGCGTCGGCGTGGTGGACGCGACGCTCGGGCCCGGCGCGACCAACCTCGTCACCGGCCTGGTCGAGGCGCTCAACGCCGGCAGCCCGCTGGTGGCCATCGTCGGGGACTCGCACCGCGCCCATTCGTGGAAGAACATGACCCAGGAGGCGCGGCAGGCCGAAATCCTGCGCCCCGCCGTCAAGGAACTGCTCCGCGCCGAGAGTGTCTCGCGCATCCCCGAACTCGTGCGGCGCGCCTTCACCGTCGCGACCACGGGCCGCCCCGGTCCCGTCGCGCTGGTCATCCCCGAGGACGTGGCCCATGGCACGCACGGCTTCTCGGACGAGGATCTCGTGGCGGTCGGCCGTTACGAGGCCGCGCCCGCCCTGCGCACCCGGCCCGATTCCGAAGGCCTCGCCCAGGCGGCCGACATGCTGGCGGCGGCGGAAAAGCCCCTGATCCTCGCGGGGGGCGGCATCCACCTGTCGCGGGCAGCGGCGGAACTCCAGGCCTTCGCCGAGGCACAGAACATCCCCGTCGCACATACCATGAGCGGCAAGGGGGCGGTCGCCTGCACAAGCCCCGTCTCCGCCGGCCTCTTCGGGCGCTACGACCGGATCGCCAACGACATGATCGCCGAAAGCGACTGCCTTCTGGTGATCGGGTGCAAGCTCGGCGAGATCGCCACCAAGCGCTACACCGTTCCCGCGCCCGGCAAGACGGTGATCCACCTCGACTGCGTCGCCGAGGAGATCGGGCGCACCTACCTGCCCAGCCTTCCGCTCTGGGGCGACGCGCGCGAGGGGATACGGGATCTCGCCTCTGCCCTCCGGGACCGCGAGGTGCCGCAAGCGCGGCAGGACTGGGTGGACGATCTGGGGCGCCGGATGGACGCCTGGCGCGAAAAGGCACGCGAACGGCTGGAAAGCGAAGAGATCCCGGTTTCCATGGGCCGACTGATGGGGGAACTCAACAAGAGCCTGCCGTCCGACGCAATCCTCATCGCCGACGGCGGATTCGCGGCGCACTGGGGCGGACTGCTTTACGATCAGCCCCAGGCCGGGCGCGGCTTCGTGCCCGACCGCGGCTTCGCCTCGATCGGCTACGGCCTCCCGGGGGCCATCGGAGCGCGGCTTGGCGCGCCCGATCGCGCCGTGGTCGCCCTGACCGGGGACGGCGGGTTCAACATGGTGCTGGGCGAGCTCGAGACCGCGCGGCGCATGGGTCTCGCGGTGACCATCATCGTGGTCAACAACGCCGCCTCGGGCTACGTCAAAGCCCTTCAGCACCTGATGTACGGCGAAGGCGCGTACCAGTCCAGCGACCTCGCCGAGACGAATTACGCCGCCGCCGCCGAAGCCCTGGGATGCCGCGGGATCCGCGTCGAGAAACCCGACCAGCTGGCCGATGCCCTGTCGCAAGCGCTGAAAGAGCCGGGCCGCCCGACCGTTCTGGACGTCGTGGTGACCCGCGACCCGGGCAAGATGCTGCCGGCGGCCGACAGCCGTGCCGCCCAGGTCAAGAAAGGCGACCGGATTGCCTGATCCGGACGGCCCGGTCCTTGCCGACAGCGTGACCCGGCTGGGGCCGGACGCGGCCGGCCGGGTGGTGGTCTCCGGTTCGCACGGCGGCACCTACGCCACCTGGCTGGCCTGCAGATCGGGATGTCGCGCGGTGATCCTGCACGATGCGGGCGTCGGGCTGGACGAGGCCGGGATCGGCGGCCTTGCCTGGCTGGAAAGGCTGGGCCTGGCCGCCGCCGCGGTCGACCACGCCAGCGCACCGATCGGACAGGCGGAACGGATGCTCGACCGGGGCCGCATCTCGCACGCCAATGCCCAGGCCGCCGCCTGCGGGCTCCGCCCGGGAATGCCCTGCCGCGAGGCGGCGCGGCGTCTCGCGGCCGCCCCCGAGCGCCACGGCCCCTGCCCCGAGGTCGCCGAGGCGCGCGACGTCCTTCACCTGCCGGCGGCCCGCCGCCCCCTGGTCCTGATCGACTCGGCCAGCCTCGTGCGACCGGAGGACGAGGGCGCGGTGATCGTCACCGGCTCGCACGGCGCGCTCTTCGGCACCGACCCGCGGAACGCGCTGAAGGTCGACGCCCGCCTCGCGCTCTTCAACGACGCGGGCGGCGGGCCGGGCACGGGCCGGCTTGCCCCGCTCGAACAACGCGGCATCGCGGCCGCGACGGTCGCGGCCAACAGCGCCCGCATCGGCGATGCGCGCTCGAGCTGGCAGGACGGTGTGGTCTCGGCCGCCAACCGGCCGGCGCGCGATCTCGGCGCCCGACCCGGCCTGCCGGCCTCGGACCTCGTGGCGCGTTTTCTCGATATGTGAAGGGCACGGCGCCCGCCGGTTATCCAGGTGCGGTACGACGTCTTCGGCCGGACCTCGATCCCCCGTCCCCGTGTCGCCGACAACCCAGCGGTTGCAGCGCGAAGCCCTCGCCCGTGGTCGCAAGACGCGACGGCGCCGCGCCCGCTCAGCCGTTCAGCGCGGGAACGGCTCCGAACGCGGCCGAAAGCTTGTCGACCAGCTCTTCGATGTGGTGGTCGCTCACGATGAACGGCGGCGCGATCAGGACGTGGTCGCCCCTCTTGCCGTCCACCGTGCCGCCGCTGGGATAGCAGATCAGCCCCTTGTCGAAGGCCGCCGCCTTGACCGCGGCATGGACCTTGAGCCCGGGATCCAGCGGTTCCTTGGTGTCGCGGTCCGCCACGAGTTCGAGCCCCAGAAACAGCCCCCTGCCCCGGATGTCGCCGACATGCGGATGCTGTCCGAAACGGTCCTCGAGCGCGGCGCGCAGCCGGTCGCCGGCGGGTGCGACCCGGTTCAGCACCCGGTCGTCCACCAGCCGCTCCAGCACGGCGAGGCCGGCGGCGCAGGCGACCGGGTGTCCGACATAGGTGTGACCGTGCTGAAAGGAGCCGCTGCCCTTCGCCACGGCCTCGTGAATATGGCCGCTGCACATCATGGCGCCGATCGGCTGGTAACCGGCGCCCAGCCCCTTGGCGATGCAGAGGATGTCCGGGCTCACCCCCTCCTGCTCGCAGGCGAAAAGCGTGCCGGTCCGCCCCATGCCGCACATCACCTCGTCCAGGATCATCAGGATCCCGTATCGGTCGCACAACTCGCGGATGGCACGGAAATAGCCGGGCACCGCCGGCACCGCGCCAAGGGTCGCGCCCACCACCGGCTCGGCCACGAACGCCATGACCGTCTCGGCGCCGAGCGCCTGGATCCGCGCCTCGATCTCCGCCACCAGCCGGTCGCGATAGGCGTCGGCCGTCTCTCCCGCCTCCTGCCCGCGGTAGGCATGGCAGGGCGCCACATGCGACGTCTCCATCAGCAGCGGAGCGAACGGCGCGCGCCGCCAGGCATTGCCGCCCGTGGCCAGCGCGCCGAGCGTGTTGCCATGATAGGACTGCCGCCGCGCAATGATCCGGCTGCGCCCCTCTTCGCCGATCTCCAGGTAATACTGCCGCGCCAGTTTCAGCGCGGCCTCCATCGCCTCGGACCCGCCCGAGACGAAATAGACCTTGTCCAGCTCTCCGGGTGCGAGCGTGCAGAGCCGGTCCGCCAGCGCCTCGGCCGGGTCGGAGGTGAAGAAGCCGGTATGCGCAAAGGCAACTTTCTCAAGCTGGTCGCGGATCGCCCCGGCCACGTGCGCATCGCCGTGACCAAGGCAGGACACCGCCGCGCCCCCGGACCCGTCGAGATAGGATTTCCCTGTTTCATCAAACAGGTAACACCCCTCCCCGTGCGAGACGCGCGGCGGATGCGAGCGGGAGTTTCTGGCGAATACATGCGACATGCCCGGCCCCGTCCGACTGCCTGTTTTCCGGGCAGCACTTGCCCAATCCGATTCTGCACAGTCTACTTGCAGTATCGACTCAAATGGTCGCGATTGGAATTACAGGGAGAATTGAAATGAAACACAGCATCTTTGCCGCAGCGGCCGCTCTCGGCATCGGGATCGGCGGAGCCGCCGGCGCGCAGGAGTTCATCTCGATCGGCACCGGCGGCGTGACCGGCGTCTATTATCCGACCGGCGGCGCCATCTGCCGTCTCGTGAACAAGTCCCGCAAGGAACACGGGATCCGCTGCGCCGTGGAATCGACCGGCGGCTCGGTCTACAACATCAACACGATCAAGGCCGGAGAGCTCGAATTCGGCGTGGCCCAGTCCGACTGGCAGTACCACGCCTACAACGGCACCTCGAAGTTCTCGGACAACCCCTTCCCCGAGATCCGCGCCGTCTTTTCGGTCCATCCCGAACCCTTCACCCTGCTCGCCCGCAGCGATTCCGGCATCGAGAGCTTCGAAGACCTCGCCGGCAAGCGCGTGAATGTCGGCAACCCCGGTTCGGGCCAGCGCGCCACGATGGAAGTCGTGATGGAAGCCTTCGGCATCTCCATGTCCGATTTCGCCCTGGCGACCGAATACAAGGGCTCGGAAATGGCGCAGCAGCTCTGCGACGGCAATATCGACGCGATGATCTACACCGTCGGCCACCCCGCCGCCGCCATCCAGGAGGCGACCACCACCTGCGACGTCGACCTGATCGACGTGAAGGGCGAGCCGATCGACCAGCTGGTCGGCGACAACCCCTACTACCGCGTCGCCACGATCCCCGGCGGCATGTACGAGGGCAATGACGAGGACACCACGACCTTCGGCGTCGGGGCGACCTTCGTGACCCGTGCCGACATCCCCGAGGACACGGTCTATGTCGTCGCCAAGGCGGTGATGGAGAACATCTCGGACTTCCAGCAGCTTCACCCGGCCTTCGCCAATCTCGAACCCGAGCAGATGGTCAAGGACGGGCTCAGCGCCCCGCTGCATCCGGGCGCCGAACGGGCCTACAAGGAACTCGGCCTGATGGACTGACCGGACGACGGGGCGGCGGCGGGCAACCGGCCGCCGCCTTCGCCTCTCGATCCCGGACAGGGCGCCGGCCCCCGAGGGCCGGACCGCCGCCAGAACAAGACGCAGGGGTTCGCAAAGACCCCGAATGACAACAACAGACAGGGGGACGAAAGGGATGGTGGATCAGCCTTCGACCGACCGCACGGCCGACGACATGGTGGCCGAGGCCGATACCGGCGCACGCAATCCCGCCGCCAGGTGGCAGGCGCAGCTCATCATCGGGACCTGCATCGCCTGGTCGCTCTTCCAGCTCTACATCGCGTCGCAGCTGCCCGCGTTCCTCGGGCAGGCGACCGGCATCGGGCTTTTCGCCAATATCGTCGCGCAGGCGCGTTTCGTGCACCTCGCCTTCGCGATCATGCTGGCGACGCTGGCCTTTCCGCTGACCTCCTCGGCCCCCAAGGACCGCATCCCCGCCTACGACTGGGCCCTCGTGGTGCTGGGCGTCGCCGCCTGTCTCTATCTCGTGGTCTTCCGCTTCGAGATCGCCGGCCGCCCGGGGCTCTGGAGCACCTCCGACATCGTCATGTCCTGCATCGGCATGACGGTGCTGATGATCTCGGTCTACCGTTCGCTGGGGCTGCCGCTGGTGATCATCGCCTCCTGCTTCATCGCCTTCGCCTTCTTCGGCGGCTACTCGGAATGGGCGCGCAACATCACCAACTACGGCGGCGCCTCTCTCTCCAAGGCGCTCGGCCACTACTGGATGCAGACAGAAGGCGTCTTCGGCGTGGCGCTCGGCGTCTCGACGACGATGATCTTCCTCTTCGTGCTGTTCGGGGCCCTGCTCGACCGCGCGGGCGGCGGCAACTGGTTCATCAAGGTCGCCATCGCGCTTCTCGGCGCCCTGCGCGGCGGGCCGGCCAAGGCCTCGGTGCTCAGTTCGATGATGACCGGGATGATCTCGGGCTCGTCCATCGCCAACACCGTGACCACCGGCACCTTCACCATCCCCCTGATGAAGCGGATCGGCTTTCCGGCCGAAAAGGCCGGCGCGGTCGAGGTCGCATCCTCAACCAACGGCCAGCTCACCCCGCCCGTGATGGGGGCCGCGGCCTTCCTCATGGTCGAATACGTCAACATTCCCTATATCGACGTGGTCAAGCACGCCTTTCTGCCGGCCGTGATCTCCTACATCGCGCTGCTCTACATCGTGCATCTGGAAAGCCTCAAGATGGGGCTGAAGGGGCTCGAGAAGCCGGGCCGGCGGATCGGGGTCATCATGATCCTGATCCTGTTCCTGTCGGGCTTCATCCTGCTCGGCATCCTGTCCTTCCTGATGATCGGTCTGCGGGCGCTCCTCGACCCGATCATGGGCGACTCGGTCTATGCCGCCGTGGCGCTGGTCGCGGTGCTCTACATCTTCCTGCTCTCGGTCGCCGCGCGCTATCCCGAGCTCGAGACCGACACCGGCACCGACGGCCCGCCGGTTGCGCCGCGCCTGACGCCCACGCTGATCGCCGGGCTCTATTTCGCCATTCCGATCTTCATCCTGGTCTGGAACCTGATGGTGCGGACAGAGAACCTCGACCGGCTCTCTCCTGCCCTCTCAGCCTTCTGGGCCACGATCTTCATGATCATCATCGCGCTGACGCACCGACCCATCAAGGCGATGTTCCGCGGCAGGAACGCGGGCGATGAATTCCGCGCCGGCTGGGGCGATTTCGTCAACGGCCTGATCCTCGGGGCACGCAACATGATCGGCATCGGCGTCGCCACCGGGGCCGCCGGCATCATCGTCGGGACGATCAGCCTCACCGGCGCGCATCAGGTCATCGGCCAGGTGATCGAGGTCATCTCGGGCGGCAACCTGATCATCCTGCTCGTCCTCGTCGCGGTCCTGTCGCTGATCCTCGGGATGGGGCTGCCGACGACGGCCAACTACATCGTCGTCTCCTCGCTCATGGCGCCGGTGATCATCTCGGTCGGGGCGCAGGCGGGTCTGATCGTGCCGCTGATCGCGGTCCACATGTTCGTGTTCTACTTCGGCATCCTCGCCGACGACACGCCACCCGTCGGCCTTGCCGCCTATGCCGCCGCCGCCATCAGCCGCGGCGACCCGATCAAGACGGGCGTGCAGGGTTTCGCCTATGACATCCGCACGGCTCTCCTGCCCTTCCTCTTCATCTTCAACACCGACCTGCTGCTGATCGACGTCGGCCTGTTCAAGGCGATCTTCGTCTTCTTCATCGCCCTGCTCGCCATGCTGCTTTTCGCCGCCGCGACGCAGGGCTATTTCATCGCCAGATCGAAATGGTGGGAAACCGTGGCGCTGCTGCTCATCGCCTTCATGCTGTTCCGGCCGGGCTTCTTCCTCGACCAGGTGTCGGAGCGCTATGCCCGCGCCAGCGGACCCGAAGCGATCGAGTTGATGGCCACCGCCGCGGACGGCGAGGACGTCAGGCTGACCATCGAAGGCCCCGATTTCGACACCGGCGAGACCCGGCCCACCACGATCGTCGTGCCGGGCGTCTCGGGCGACGCGATGGCCGCACTCGAGGATCAGGGGCTGACCGTCATGGAGGAAGGCGACCGACTGCTTCTGGAAGAACCCTTCCCCGGCACGCCGCATTTCGAATCCATCGGCATCGAATACGACTATTACGCCGACAGTCCGGTGGTGATCCGTTCGGTCGCGGTCGAGAACGAGAGGATGCCGAAAGAGCTGTTCTTCATTCCGGCCCTGATCCTGCTGGCCGGCGTCGTGCTGCTCCAGCGCCGCCGCGCCACGCAGCCCGCCTTCTGAGGAGACCGCCATGTTCAACAAGATCCTTCTCGCCGTCGACATCAACGACGACGCGGGCGCGCAGCGTGCCGCCGATCACGGCCTGGAACTCGCCCGCATGTGCGGCGCCGAGCTTCACGTGCTGAACGTGGTTCCGGACATGGGCTTCAACCTCGTCGGATCGGCCTTCGGCCCGGAACATGCGAAACAGGTCCGGACCGAGACCGAAACCGCCCTCCGCACCTGGGCCGAGGGCGCGATGCCGGGGGCCGGGATCGCCGGGCTTCACGTCTCGCAGGGGACGGTCTACGACCAGATCATCCGCAAGGCCGACAAGCTGGGCGCCGATGCCATCGTCGTCGGCGCGCACCGGCCCGAATTGCGCGACTACCTCGTCGGTCCCAATGCCGCCCGCGTGGTGCGCCACGCGAAACAGGCGGTGCTGGTGGTCCGCTAGGGCTGCACGCCCCTCAGATGTGCCGGTCCGGATCCATGCTCTGGTGCAGCACGCGCACTGCGCCAGCGCACCCGTCGCGAACCGTCCGCCGAACGATCGGCTAAGGCCTTCATGACCTGGCCGTGACACGCACTAGCAGGCTCCGGACCCTGCGTTCAGTCCTCCAGCGAAGGGGCGACGGGACGCGCTCCCTCCAGCTCGGTCTTGAAGCGCTCGAAGAACTGATCCGCCATCTTCCTGGCAAAGCCGTCGATGATGCGCGAGCCGAGCTGGGCGATCTTGCCCCCCACCTTCGCATCGACCGCGTAGGTCAGTTCCGTGCCCTCGGGGTGGTCGGCCAGTGTGACCGTTGCCGCGCCCCTGGCAAAGCCCGCCGCGCCGCCCTTGCCCTCGCCCACGAGGCGCAGCGAGGTGCCGGGCAAGACATCCTCGATCGTGACGGCCCCCTTGAAGCGGGCCTTCACCGGTCCGACCTTCTGCACCACCACGGCCTCGAACCCGTCCTCCGCCGAACCCGTCACGTCCTCGGCGCCGGGGATGCAGGCCCTGAGCATCTCGGGCTTCAGGATCCCCTCGAACACGGTCTCACGCGGGGCGGCGATGATGCGGCTGTCTTGCATTTCCATGGCTGGTCTTCCTGCTGGTTGCGGTGCTTATTCTGCGTCTTCGGCCGCCATGATCGCGGCAAGGACACGGCCGGGGGTGAACGGCTGCTGCGACACGCGCGCGCCGGTCGGCACGAGCGCATCGCCCAGGGCGGTGCGCACGGCGCCCAGCCCGCCGACCGTTCCGGCCTCGCCCACGCCCCGGGCGCCAAGCCCGGTGGCCCGTGTCGGCGTCGAGACGTGTTCGACGAAGATGTCGGGCATCTCGCCCGCCATCGGCACCACGTAATCCGCCAGGGTGCCGTTGGTGAACTGGCCGTCTTCGGAATACAGGCACTCTTCGTAAAGCGCGGCGCCGATGCCCTGCACGATGCCGCCGCGCAGCTGTTCGTCGACCAGCAGAGGGTTCACGACGGTGCCGCAGTCGTCCACCACCCAGTATCCCAGCAGATCCACCGTGCCGAGCTCGGGGTCGACCTCCAGATGAACGGCATGGACCCCGTTGCTGGCGATATAGGGCAATGCAGCAGGCACGAAGCTTTCCTCGACCGTCATCGGGGGGACCTGTCCGGTCGGACTGTCGTAGGGCCGGTAATGACAAAGCGCCGCCAATTCGGCGAGGTCCAGACCCGAGGCCCCCTTGGGCCCGATGATTTCGCCCTGCTCGAAGCGGAGCGCCTCGGGCTCGCATTGCAGGATCCCGGCGGCGAGCTCCAGAAGACCGTCCCGCAGCCTTGCGCAGGCGCGTTTCGCCGCCTCGCCGCCAAGCGCCATCCCGCGCGAGGCCCAGGCGCCACCGCCATAGGGCGTTCGCCCGGTGTCACCGGCCACCATCCGGACGCCCTCCGGTGCGATGCCGAACTCCCCGGCGATCAGCTGGGCGATGGCGGACAGCGTGCCCTGCCCCTGATCGGTGACGCTCGTCGCGCAGGTCAGGCTGCCGTCCGGTTGCAGGGTGAGGCGGCAGGCCTCGTTCGCGGCGACCGTCAGCCCGAGCGGCCCGTAGAGCCCCGCCCCGACGCCTGTAAGTTCGACGAAGCTGGCCAGCCCGATGCCGCGATAGATCCCCTTCGCGCGCAGCGCCGCCTGCTCGGACCGGAGCGCGGTGTAGTCCATCGCCTCCAGCAGCTTGTCCAGGCAGGCGTCGAGCGAAAGCTCTTCGACGACCAGCCCCGCCTGCGTCGCCCGCGTGCCCTCGTCCAGAGTGCGTCGATAGTTGATGCGGCGCATCTCGGCCGGATCGATGTCGGCGGCCCGCGAGGCCAGGTCGATCATCTCCTCGGTGATGGCGCAGGCAATCGGTTGCCCCACGCCCCGGTAGGCCCCGCTGGGCGCCTTGTTCTGCCGCCATCCGCGCACCTCGGCCCGGAAGGCCCCGACCCTGTAGGGCGCCCCGATCATCTGCGCCGCCTGCATCGCCTCGCCGAAACTGCCGCGCGGATGCATCGCGTAGGCGCCGAAACCCGCGTCGACGACCGCGTCGATCCCCAGGATGTGCCCCTCGGCATCCACCGCCATCCGACAGCTCGCCCGGGCTTCGCGCGCATGGGCGTCCGCGGTGAAGGACTCCAGCCGGTCGACGATGTACTTGACCGGGCGCCCCAGCAGCCGGGACACCGCCACCGCCGCCAGTTCATCGGCATAGGCATGCAGCTTGAGCCCGAAGGCGCCGCCCACGTCCGGCGCGGTGACGCGCACGGATTGCGGCGACAGGCCCAGCTGGCGGGCGTAGACTTCGCGCATCTGCCACGGCACCTGGTGCGACTGCCACACCTCGAGCTCTTCGGTGCGGGGATCCCAGTGCGCGACGATGCCGCGCGGCTCGAGCGTCACGCCGGTCTGACGCCCGAAGCTGAAATCGGCCTCGACCACATGGGCGGCGCCGTGAAAGGCCTCCGAGACATCTTCGGCCCCGAACCGGTGACGGAGCGAGAGATTGTCGGAAAAGCGGGTATGTACCGGTGCGGCGTCTTCCGCCTGCGCATCTTCGATCGAACAGACCGCGGGCAGTTCGTCCCAGTCGAGGAAGACCAGTTCCGCCCCGTCCTCTGCGGCGGCCCGGCTCTCGGCAACGACGGCGGCGACGGCTTCGCCCTGAAAACAGCTTTCGTCCACGACCAGCGGCGGCTGCGGGGCAGAGGCATGGCCGGGCACGCCCGGCGGGTTGGTGTCGAACGGCGCGCAGATCTCGGCAAGCCGCCTGCCATCGATCACCGCAACGACACCGGGGACCTCCAGCGCGTCGTCGGTCTCGATCCCCAGGAGGCGGCCATGCGCGAAAGGCGCGCGCACGAAGGCGATGTGGAGCAGGCCGGGCAGCGTGATGTCGTCCACGTAACGTCCGCGCCCCTCGGCCAGGCGGCGGGCCCCTTCCCGCGGCAGCGGCGCGCCGATCCCGCTATTGGCCAACTCAGTCATCGGCCGTCTCCCGCAGCGCTTCGGCCGCGTCCGAAATCGCCTCGACGATCGCCTGATACCCGGTGCAGCGGCACAGGTTGCCCGAGATGGCATCGCGTATCTCGGCGCGCCCGGGGGCGGCATTCTCGGACAAGAGCTCGCGCGCGGTCATGATCATCCCCGGGGTGCAATAGCCGCACTGGAAGGCATTGCGCGCCACGAAGGCGTCCTGAAGCGCGGCCCCGCACCGATCGTTTCCCGCATGTTCGATGGTTTCGATCTCGGCCCCATCGACCTGCACCGCGAGCGTCAGGCAGGAGCGGGTGACGCGCCCGTCCATCACGACGTTGCAGGCGCCGCACACACCGTGTTCGCAGCCGATGTGCGTGCCGGTTTCGCCGAGTTCGTGACGCAGGAGATCGCCCAGGTGGCCGCGTGTGGAGGGCACCGCGATGCGGCGTCCATTGAGGGTGAAGCGGATCAGGTCGTCAGGCATCGGCAAGCTCCATCGCATCGCGCAGGCAGCGTTCGGCCAGAGCGCGGTATTGTCGGCGGCGCATCGCGGGGGTGGCGAGCGGGCTCTCCAGCGGGTCCACCGCCTCGGCGACGGCCTGCGCCAGATCGGCGGCGAGCCGGGCATCCGGCCTCTGTCCAAGTGCGAGCTCCGCCACCCCGGTCAGAAGATGCGGCGCCGGTTCCGAGGCGAAGGCGACGAGGTCGAAGGCGGCGATGGCGCCCGCGTCGAGGTGCAGCTGCCCCGCAAGCCCGAGGGATGCGAAATCGCCCCGGCGCACGGCAAGTTCCGCGAACATCGCGCGCGCGCCCTCGGGGGCGGCGGGAAAACGCGCCTCGATCAACATCTCATGCGGCGCGCGCCGGGTTTCGTAGAGCCCGTCATAGAAATCGCGGGCCGGAACCTCGCGCGTGCCGTCCCGGCTGGCCAGAACCAGGGTCGCGTCCAGAGCCACGGCACAGGCGGGCATTTCCGCCGCAGGATCGCCATAGGCCAGGCTGCCGCAGGTCGTGCCGCGGTTGCGGATCGCCGGATGGGCGACATGGGGCAGGGCCTGGGCGATCAACGGCAGGGCCCGCGCGGCCTCGGCGCTCGCCATGAGCTGTGCGTGTCGCACCAGCGGACCGATGCGGAGCTTCCCCTCCGCCAGCTCGATGCGGTCGAGCCCGGGAATGTGGTTGATGTCGATCACCAGTTCGGGTGCCTGGAGCCGCAGGTTCAGCGCGGCCACCAGGCTCTGGCCGCCGGCAAGGATCACGGCATCCTCACTGTCGGCGAGCATCGCAAGCGCCTCGTCGAGGGACGTGGCCCGCACGTAGGAGAAATCGGGACTCTTCATCGTCTCACGTCGTCATCGGATCAGATCGGGCAGCCAGCTGACCGTGCCCGGCAGGAACAGCAGCAGGGCGAGCACGGCAAATTCGAGCAGCAGGAACGGCAGGACGGACTTGTAGATCGTCGTCATGGCGAGCGGCCGGTCCGCGACGCTCTGCATCAGGAAAAGCAGAAGGCCGAAGGGCGGCGTCGTCAGGCTGATTTCCAGCGCGATCAGCATCAGCACGCCGAACCAGACCGGATCGACGCCGATCGTGGCCACGATGGGCATGAAGATCGGCAGCGTCAGCATCATCATGGACACCTGGTCCATGAAGCAGCCCAGGAACACGAGGATGCCCAGCATGAAGATGACGAGCATCGTGTTCGACACGCCCGCGCTGGTGACGATCTGCGACATCTCCTGCGTCGCCCCCGAAAAGGCGAGGATCTGCGAGAAGGTGCCGGAGGTACAGATGATGAGCAGGATCATCGCGCTGAACTTGAGCGTCTCGCTGACCGACAGGACCATCGCCCGGATCGAGAGGGTCCGGTAGGCCGCGGCGGCGACCAGCGTGGCGAGAACGCCAAGCGCCGCGCTTTCCGTCGGCGTCGCGATTCCGGCGAACATCGAGCCGACGACCACCACGAACACCCCCAGAAGCGGAACGACATGGGTGAAGATCGGCAGGATACGCTCGCGCAGCGTGAGGACCGGTCCGTCATACGGCGGGGCGATCTCGGGGCTGATGCGGCACCGGAGGACGATATAGCCCAGGAACAGCAAGGCCATGAGCGCGCCGGGCACGATGGCCGCGATCAGCAGATCGTTGATCGAAATCCGGGCGAGCGACCCGAGCAGGACGCCGAGCCCGGAGGGCGGGATCAGCATGGCGATGCCGCCGACGGCGAGGATCGGGCCGATGGCGATGGTCGAGGAATAGCCCCGGTCCTTCATCTGCGGGAACAGCGTCCGGCCGAGCACCGCCGCATTGGCCAGCGTCGAGCCGGAGAGGGACGAGAACACCGTGCCGCCGAGGACCGCGACGATCGACAGGCGGCCCGGCACCTTGCTGATCAGGCGGTCGATGGCGTCGATGGACTTCTGCGCCATGCCGGTCTGCAACATAATCTCGCCCATCAGGACGAAGAGGGGGATCGGCACCAGCGAATACTGCCCGGCCGTCGACCGCATGCTGCGCACCATCTGGGTCAGGCCCATCTCGCCGCCGAGAAAGATCAGCGCGCCGACGATGTTCACGGCGAGGAACGAAAAGACCACCGGCACGCCGAGCATCAGCAGGAACAGGACGCTGCCGAACATCAGCGAGATCGCGAAAATCCACTCAGGCATTGTCTCGGGCTCCTGTCAGGGCGGTGCGTTCGACCGGCTTGCCGAGCGCCAGGTAGATCCGGCGGATGAACTCGACCGCGAGCAGCGCGAGCGCCAGCGGCACCTGCCATTGCAGCAGCCATTCGCTCACCACCACGTCGTTGAATATGAGCTGACCGCTCCTGAAAGAGCCGATCAGGACATCGACGGCATACCGCAGCGTGACGGCGCAGGCGGCGAGACCGATGAAGTCGGTCAGAAGCAGGGCGCGCGCCCGTACCCTCGGCCCCATGTTGTCGAGAACCACCGTCACCCGCAGATGACCGTCGTGGTAGAGCAGCCATGGTGCGGCAAGCATAGCGAGGCTGAAGATGGCGTATTCCGAAAATTGAACGCTTCCCCGGATCAGGCCGATGTTGAACAGGCGCAGGATCGCCTCTCCGCCGATCACCACGACGAGGAAGACCAGCAGGAGGCCCCCCAGGATCGCGAGCCCCAGCAGGATCTTCTCGTAAATTCGTCCCAAGGACACCTTTCAAACCTCCGTGGTGGGTGGGTGCCGGACCGGATCCTCTTGCGGAATCTCAGTCGGTTCCTGCCGGGGTGGGCGCGAGGCGTCCCCAGGTCTGGAGTAGGTCTTCTATGTCGGCGGCGCTGGATTTCGAAGCCAGCGCCAGCATGAGCAGGATGCGGGCCTTCTGAACGCCCAAGGCGCCACCGCCCAGGATGCCGTCTGCCCGGTTATAAGGCTGCACCGGGACGCCGCCGCGCAGGGCGCGGCTCGATTGCACCACCACGACACCCGCGGCGACGGCCTCGAGCATGGCGGCCCGGTCACCGGGCGCCGCACGGCCCGGCGGCATGCCCGCCACCACGAGACCCGCCGCCCCGGCGGCTGTCAGGGCGCGGATCGCGGCGCCGTCGGAACCGGAATAGGACAGCGCGATGTCGACGCGCGGAACCGCGCCTTCCGGCAGGGCGAGGATCCTTCGCGCCGGAACGGGCGGGCGGGCCATGAACAGGGTGCCGTCCGCCTCGATGCGGCCGAGGGGCCCGAACTCGGGCGCCTCGAAGGCGTCGAGCGCGAAATTCGAGGTCTTGCTCACATCGGAGGCCGCGAAGAGCTGGCCGTTCATGCAGGCGTAGACGCCCGCCGGGGCCTGAGTGGCGGCCGAGATCGCCGCGCGCAGGTTCACCATCGCATCGCTCGCCGCGGTGTTGGGCGGCCTCTGCGCCCCGGAGAGGATCACCGGTTTCGTCGCGGCGCAGGTCGCCTCGAGAAAGAACGCGGTCTCTTCCAGCGTCGCGGTCCCGTGCGTGACGACGATCCCCGCAATGCTGTTCTGCCGGTCCAGTTCCTTCACCCTGGCGGCGAGGTCGATCCAGTCCTCCACGGTAATCCCCGTCGAGGGAAGCATCCGGAACGGCACGAGCTCCAGCGCGATCCCGTCGAGGCCCAGGTCCATCGCCTCGACGATCCTGTCGACGGGATTGATCCGACCGGTATCGCCGTAGTCGACCCAGTCGAACGGATGCGCCCCCTCCATCGCGATGGTGCCGCCGGCACCGATCACGGCGACACGGCACGGGGCGCTCACAGCCGCACCTGCACCTGGCCGTCCTCGATGCGCACCGGGTAGGTCCTGACCGGTTTCTCGGCCGGATCGCCGCAGGCCTCGCCGGACTTGTAGTCGAACAGGCCGCCATGCAGCGGGCATTCGAGGACGCAGTCTTCGGTGTCGCAATAGCCTTCGGACAGGAAGGCGCGGCCATGCGTGCAGAGATCGTCGACACAGAAGAAGGACCCGGCATCGTTGACGAGGCACAGGCGCGCCTCTCCGATCTCGAAAGCCCGGGCCTCGCCGTCGGGCAGATCGTCCGCGCCGCAGAGTGTGGTCCAGCTCGTGCTCATCAGGTCATCCTTCATCCGTCACAATGCCACCGCGCCGCGCTGTTCGGACGGCTGATCGCCGGGCAGCATGAGCGCCCCCGTCAGGTCCGACACGCGGGCGATGCCCTTCCGTGTGCAGTAATCCGCGACCCAGTCGATGCTCTGTTCCATCGCAGAGGTATGAACGAAGTTCGTCGTGCCGATCTGAACGGCAGAGGCTCCGGCCAGCATGTACTCGACCACGTCCTCGCCCGTCGCGATGCCGCCGCAGCCGATGACGGGGATCTTCACCGCCTCGGCGCATTGGTTGACCATGCGCAGGATCACGGGTTTCACCGCCGGGCCGGTCAGACCGCCGACCACGTTGCCGAGGCGCGGCGTCATGGTTTCGGCGTCGATCGCCATGCCGAGGATCGCGTTGGCCGTGATGACGGCATCGGCCCCGGCCCCTTCGACGCAGCGCGCCATTTCCGCGATGTCGCCCACGTTGGGCGTCAGCTTGGCCCAGATCGGCAGGGTCGTGTTGGCCTTCATCGCCGTGATCACCTGGGCGCTGGCGACCGGATCCATCCCGAAGGCGCGACCGTGGGCGCGCAGGTTCGGACAAGAGATGTTGGCCTCGATCGCCGCGATGCGCGGATCGGTGATATAACCGGCGAGCTTGCCGAAATCCTCGACCGTGTCGGCCGAGATGCTGGCGATCACCGGCGGACCGAACTTGTCGAAGAACGGCACCGTATGGTTCAGCAGGTAATCCGGTCCCTTTGACGGGATCCCGATCGAAAACAGCGTCGCATCGGTGTATTCCACCACGCGCGGCGGCTTGACCCCCTGCCGCAGGTCCGGCGTGATGGTCTTGAGCACGATCGCCCCGAGCCGGCCCAGATCGACGACATCGGCCATGCCCTCGGCGATCGATCCCGAGGCGGGCATGACCGGGTTCTTCATGCGCACGCCGCCGACGGTCACGGAAAGGTCTACCATGTCGTCACCTCGTTGACGCTGAACACCGGGCCGTCGTAGCAGACCCGCTTCATTTCCTCTTTGCCCTCGGCGTCGCGCACCGGGACCACGCAGGCAAAGCACATGCCCAGACCGCACCCCATGAAGGCCTCGACGGCCACCTGGCCGGGGATTCCCCACTCCGCGCACAGGCCGCGGGTCAGACCCAACAGCCGGTTTGAGCCGCAGGTCGCCATGAAGTCAATCGGGACCTCCGCATGAATCTCGCGCAGCCTGTCGGCGACATCCTCGGGTTTCGAGGTGCCGTCGAGGTCGTTCACCTCGATCACCCCGGCACCCGCCGCCTCGAGCTCGTCGCGCGACATCAGCAGGTCGGGCGCGCGGGCCGAGAGGATGGCCGTCACTCTGGCCCCGCGCTCGGCGGCGAACCTGGCCAGCGGGGCCAGGGTGGCCAGGCCGACGCCACGTGCCACCATGGCCACGTGCTGCGTTCCGGCCGGCAGGTCGAATCCGACCCCCAGAGGGCCGGTGGCGTTCAGCTCGTCGCCCGGCCCAAGCGTCATCAGCGCGCGGGTGCCCTTGCCGGTGACCTTGTAGAGAAAGCCCAGCCGCCTGTTTTCCCGGTCGATCCGGTAGATGCTCATCGGGCGGCGCAGGAAGGGCTGATCGGTGTGGGTGGTCGGACACAGCAGGTGGAAGAACTGCCCCGCGTAGGCCGTGAGACCGGTGGCCGGCGCCTCCACCAGCAACAGCCGGTACTCGGCGTTGACCGGGTCGTTCGACACAACACGGCATCTGTTTTCCGCTCTCGGGAAACGGCCCGCGGGCGCCTCCGCCTGGGCGGTCGCAGTCATGGTCATGCTGCTTGTCCTTTCCTCGGTACGAGACAGGTGACGGCATCGCGCGTCTCCGCGAGCTCGACCTCCTGCAACACTTGAAATCTCATCGACGCGATGCGCCACCCTTCGGTTGTCCGCCGGCAGGTCTGCTCGACCACGCCGGACAAGAGGACGACACGGTCGGTCTTTTCGGGACAGCCCAGTTCGATCAGGCGCCAGCGCACCTGCGCGGTGTCGCCGTCCAGCCCGATCTCGGGACAGACATAGTGATGCAGCGTATAGTCCCACGGGCTCGTCTCGAAGAATGCCCCGATCGCCGCGCGCCCCTTGAGCGGCCCGCCGAAGCCTGCGACGTCCCATTCCGCATCCTCGGCGAAGCAGGCCGCCTGTTCCGCCGCCGCGCGGGCCACCGCTTCTGCATCGAGGCGCGCAAGATCGGGCGCGTACTTGGCATCCGCCGCCCGCGCGTAACGCTGCATGAGGTCGCGGATGGCCTCGCGATCCTCGAGCCGCGTCAGACGCTCCGAAAGGGCGGCCGTTTCGCTCATTTCAGGAAAACCCGATACAGGAGCGCGGGCGCCTCGAACTGCCAGGACCGTTCGGCCCCGGAGGGGATCAGCACGCCCTGCCCCCCGGCAAGGTCATGAACCTCGCCGTCGCAGGTCAGCCGCCCGGTCCCCTCGATCAGCGCGACGAGTTCTTCGCCGGCCGTATGCGCCCCGATCGGCTCCGAAACCCAACGCATGTCCACGGCCAGCTCGTCCCCGGCCGCCGCAAAGGGTGTCCTGCCCATGTCGGTGGTGTAGGTGACGCAATCGCTCATGCCTTGTCCCCCGTGGGATAGTAGACCTTGGTCTCCCCGGACTTGCCGTATTCCTCGCGCGGCGGCGTCACCACGTTCAGTCGCAGGCACATCCCTTCGTCGTCGAACCGGTTGACACCGGAATGGTACCGGTCTGCGGGCATCACCATGACCACCCCTTCCTCGAGCTCGACCGCTCCCTCGGGCGCATCCACGTCCTCGCCCAGGTTGACCGTGCAGCCGCCGCGCAGCTGCAGCGTCACCTCTTCGCCATGCGCGTGGGATTTCGGCGGAATATCCGCACCCCTCGCGGCGCGGAAATTCACCACCCCGACGCTCAGCGCCTCGCCGACGACGGCCTGCATGTAGAGACCGTCCTCGACGACCTCGCGCAGGTCACTGTCGAAACTGAATATCTGACACTTCGCCATGCCGCCCTCAGATCGCCGGGCGGAGCGGGTGACGCTCTTCCGGCGCGAAGAGCTTGGATTCGTAGCCGTCCACCACTTCCACCTCGGGGTCGTAGCTTTCGATGGCGGGCGCCACCTC
The DNA here is from genome assembly GCF_000152725.1 of Pseudooceanicola batsensis HTCC2597. GTDB lineage: Bacteria > Pseudomonadota > Alphaproteobacteria > Rhodobacterales > Rhodobacteraceae > Pseudooceanicola > Pseudooceanicola batsensis. Next base: position 225,832 of record NZ_AAMO01000008.1, on the reverse strand, counting down.
GGCCAACGACAGAAGCAGGTAGAAGAGATTCAGGGTCGGCGCGTCCAGATCGCCCTCGGCCTGCGCCGCGTCGATATGGGCGCAGATCTCCTCGACATGCGGCTCCATCGCCAGCGCGAAGGCCGAGATGTCCTCGAAGCTGCTCTTCACCCGACGCGCGTTGCGCTCGGTTTCGGTCGCCAGGCACCATGCGTCCCACTCGGACAGCGCCGCGAATTTCTGCGGAAGCTCTGCCATTCTATCGCTCCTTACTCTGCGGCCTGCGCGGCCGCGTCTGCGGCGAGGCCATCATTGATGATCCTGTCGACGACCACGGCCTGATGGCGGACCATCAGTTCGAAATCGTTGATCACCATCTCTTTCTTGGCGCCGGTCTCGGCGGCCGACTGCGTCATTTCGAGCGTGCCCAGGTCCTCGAGCAGCACGTCGCGCAGCGTGACCTTCATGTATTCCTGGTAGAACCGTCCCCCCGCGGTCTTCATTTCCGGGTAATAGACCCGCGCCTCGAACAGCGTCTTGTTGTGCGCGATCGGGCGGAAATTGTACGCCTGGAAATAGTTGGGACGGCACGACAGGTAGAAGTCGGGAAAGACCACGTTGATGTCGAAAGCCCAGTGCGGGTGATTGGTCCAGTTGAGCGCCTCGGGCAGCTTCACCTTCGACAGGTCGATCTTGGTGCCCCCTGCCCCGGCGGCCAGCGCCTTGCCCGCGATCCGCTTGCCGATGTCGGCACTGCCCGAGACCGAGCTTTCCGTCGCGCCGCTCGTGGCGGCCTGCGGGTTGCCGTAGACGGTGTTGGGATTGCCGGCGATCGACAGCCGGCGATGCACGTCCCCGCAGAGCCCGTCGATCGGATGCAGGTTGCCCTCTTCGTCCTTTTCGAGCGAATCCGCGATGGACCGCCCGTGGACATAGCCCACGTGATAGGTTTCCTGGAACGCGTCGAGCGCCAGCTTCCAGTTGCAGTCCACCACCGCTGTCCAGCCGTAGCAGGCCGTGAACTTCTCGAACGGATAGCCGTCGAGGCCGCCGTACATCGGCTCCATGAACTCGGCCAGCGTTTGCGCCGGCTCCGGGTCCATGTTGATGAAGATGAAGCCCTGCCAGACGTCGCAGGAGACCTTGGACAGGCCGTGACAGGCCTTGTCGAACCCGTCCATGAAGGACTTTTCGTCCGGCACCCCCGAGAGCGAGCCGTCGAGATCGTAGGCCCAGCCGTGGAACTTGCAGAAGAACTTGCGCGTCGTGCCGTAGGGTTCGTAGGCGACCTTGTTCAGACGGTGCGAACAGACGTTGTGGAACGCGTTGATCTGACCCGAGCGGTCCCGCGCGATGACGATCGAGGCATCGAGCGCGGCAATGTCGCGCACCATGTAGGACCCCTTCCGGGGAAGCTCCTCCACACGGCCGATGTGCAGCCAGGTCTTCTTGAAAAGATACTTCTTCTCGGCCTCCCAATAGGACGGATCGATATAGGGAGCGACGGGAAGGTTGCACCGACCCAGTTCGGGATAGCGATCGTGGAGTCTGGCTTTGTCTGTCATGGTGTCCTCCTGATTTAGCGTATACCGTATACACTATTTAGGATCGCGCAAGCCAAAATTTCCGGGTGTTGACCTGCGGGGACAAACCACCAATACCAAGAGGGTGATGACCGGAACGCCCCCATGCAGCGGTCGCTCAGGGGGCGCGAATGGCGGATTTGCGAGGAAAGCCACGATGTCGAAGTCGATTGTCCGGGCCGTCGACCTGCGCCAGCAGGTTTACGAAAATCTCCGTTCACGGATCACCAGCGGCGAATTCGACAAGGACACGCGCTTCTACGAACGGACCTTCGCCGATGAACTCGGCGTATCACGTACCCCGGTGCGCGAGGCGCTCGCGATGCTCGAACAGGACGGTCTCCTGTCGCAGGCTGCGCGGGGCTATCGGCTCCCCCGCATGTCGCGCCAGCAGGTCATCGACGTCACCGAGATCCGCCTGCTGCTCGAACCCCACGCGGTCGCCTCGATGGTGCGCGACACCTCTCCCGGCGAATTGAAGAAGATGGCCGCGAAGATCCGTAAGGAGGTCGCCGACTCCCGGGACAGCGGGGCCTATATCTCGTCCCACGGGCGCTTGCGCGAACTGATCCTCGGCAAGGTCCGCAACCGGGCGCTGGTGGATGCAATCCAGCAGTACGAGGATTCCATCCATTTCGTCCGCGTCAGCACCCTGGGCCAGGCGGACTGGCGGCGCATGTCGGCCGAGGGGATGCTCGAACTGGCCGATGCCCTCGAAGCCGGAGACGCCGAGGCCGCGTCGGAGATCCAGGGCCGCCTGCTGACCAAGGCCCGTGATTCCTTTCTCGAATTTTCCGATGCCGAGGGCTGAGGGCTGACGGCGGAGCAGGGCTGTCCGTGCGCCGAGCGCACCTCGTCGCGCGGGCCGTTCGCCTCTTGGAAACAAGCGTCTTTCCGGTCGCCTCGGGCCGGCGCGCGCCATCGTTGACAGGATTAGTGTATACCGTATACCGTATTCACGACCGAACAGGCGAAGAGGCAGATCCAGATGGACCACGCTCAGCTCCCGATTCTGATCGTCGGCGCCGGACAGGCCGGGGCCCGCACGCTGCGGGCGCTGATCGGCCACGGGGTCACGCAGCCGGTGATCCTTGCCGGCGACGAACCGCACGCCCCCTACGACCGCCCGCCCCTCAGCAAGGACCTGCTGAAAGCCTTCGACCCCGAGAACGCGGACCCGCTCTGCCCGGACGAGGTCCTCGCCGCGCCGAATGTCGAGCTGAGGCTGGGCGATCCCGTCACCCGCATCGACTATGACGACCGGGTCGCGACGACGGCATCGGGCGGAACGATCGCCTTCGCTGCGCTCGTGCTTGCCACCGGCGGCCGCTCGCGCGATCTGCCGATCCCGGGCGGCGATCTCTGCATCGGCCTGCGCAACATGGACGATTGCGGCCGGCTGTCGCGCGCCTTCGAGACCGCGAAGCGGGTCGTCGTGATCGGTGGCGGCGTCATCGGGCTCGAGGTGGCCGCCGCCGCGCGCGACCGCGATATCGGGGTGACCGTGCTCGAGGCGGGCCCTCGCATCATGGCGCGGATCCTGCCGCCGACCGCCTCGGACTGGCTCGCAGGCCGGCACCGGGAAAACGGCACCGATGTCCGGACCGGCATCGCCGTTCAGTCCGTCGAACAGGCCGGAGAGGGCTATCTCGTGCACACCGATCGCGGCGCTTTCGAGGCCGACGTGGTACTCGCCGCGATCGGCATGGCTCCCAACACGCAGCTTGCGCCCCCGGCGGCGATCGGCCCCGCCGGCGGAATCCTCACGGATGCGAGCGGCCGCGTCCCCGGCTGTCCCGACGTCTATGCCGCGGGCGACGTGGCCGAGAGCTTCAACCCCCATTTCGACGCCCACGTGCGGCTGGAAACCTGGCGCAATGCCGACCGGCAGCCGCAGGCCATCGCCGCCACCATCGCCGGCGAAGCCGCCGAACATGCCGAGGTCCCGTGGATGTGGACCGATCAGCTGGGCCATAACGTGCAGGTCGTCGGCAACTGGACCGAGACCGCCCGCGAGGTGGCGCGCGGCGTGCCCGGCGAAAAGGGCTCGTGCCTGTTCTGGACCTGCGACGGCGTCCTCGCGGGCGGGGTCCTGTTCGACAACGGACGGGATCGCCGGTTTTTGGAAACGCTCGTGCGGAACAAGGCCAACGTTCTGGACGAAAGCCTTGCCGACCCCGAGGTTCGGCTCAAGAAACTCGCGTAGTTCGAAACCCGGAACCCGCGATCAACAGAAACCCGGAAACGGGTCCGTATTACCAACAGGAGAAACGACATGAACATGAAACTGATGTCCACCGCCCTGGTCGGCGCGATGGCCCTGACGGCCCCGGCCACGGCCGAGGAACTGACGCTGCGCGCGGGCGTCTTCGTGCCGCCGCACACCACCTACGGCGCGCCGTTCCAGATGTACGCCGACCACCTGAACGAGATCGGCGAGGGCGTGCTCCAGATCCGCATCGTCGGCGGACCCGAGGCCGTCCCGGCCACCGAACTCGCCACGGCCGTCTCGAACGGCGTGCTCGACATGGCCGCCCTGCCCCCGTCCTACTACAAGGGCCAGATGGTCGAGGCCGACGCGCAGTCGCTGACCCCGCTGTCGGTGGCCGAACAGCGCGAGACCGGCGCCTATGCCGCGCTCGACGAGATCGCGCAGAACAAGATGGGCGTGACCTATGTCACCACCTACGGCGACGGCGTGCCGTTTCACATCTTCCTGACCAAGGAGATCGAGGAGCTCGGCGATCTCGACGGCATGCGCCTGCGCGGCCAGACGACCTACAACCTCATCTTCGACGAACTCGGCGTGAACAACACCCCGATCCCGGCGCCCGACATCTTCACCGCGCTCGAGCGCAAGACGGTCGACGGCTATGGCTGGGCCCTGTGGGGCATCGGCGACATGGGCTGGATGGACATGACAGCGGTCCGCGTCGATCCGGGCTTCTACAACGTCATCATCAACGTCCTGATGAACAAGGACACCTACGACTCGCTCACCGAAGAGCAGCAGGGCATCGTCGACGAGACCACCGCCTGGTTCGAAGAGATGATGGTCGAGTGGAGCGCCGAGAAGACCGAGGCCGAACTGGCCGCGCAGGAGGCCGCCGGGGTGGCCTCGTTCGACGCCGGGCCGGAACTCCGGGAAACGGCGACTGCGATCTACTGGAAGGACCTCGAGACCCTCAGCCCCGAGATCGAACGCCTGCGCCCGCTTCTGGCCCCCGAAAGCTGACACGCCTCACCGCGAGGGATCAGGCCGCCCCGGTTCCCCCGGGGCAGCTTTTCCATGCCGTCAGGCCAGCACCCGCCTGAGCCCCGCCTGAACCCGCACGAGCGATCCGTGAAAGCGGTCGACAAGCTCCCCGGCGCTCGCCTGGGTCGCGGCCAGCCCGATGTTCAGCGCCGCGACCACTTCGCCATGCACGTCCAGCAACGGCACCGCGATCGAGCGCAGGCCGATCTCGACCTCTTGGTCGATGACCGCATAGCCGTCGCGCCGGACGCGGTGGACGCGCTCCATGATCTCGTCCGGGTCAGTGAGGCTGTAGGCCGTGCGCGGGGACAGATCGGACCGCCTGACAAGCGCCGCCGCCTCGGCCTCGGGACGCGCGGCCAGCAACACCCGGCCCATCGAGGTGCAATGGGCCGGCAGCCGCGATCCGGGCATGAGACCGATCGACATCACCCGCCGCTGTGCCGCGCGGGCGAGATAGACGATCTCGGTCTCGTCTAGGATCGAGACCGAGGTCGACTCCCCGATCCGCTCCGACAGCTGGTCGAGCCACGGTTGCACCAGCTGCGGCAGGGGCAGCGCGGCGAGGGCGCCCATTCCCAGCCGCAGGATGCGGGGCGTGGCGGTGAAGAACTTGCCGTCGAACTCGGCATAGCCCTGCCGGTGCAGCGTCAGCAGGCACCGCCGCGCTGTCGCACGGTCCAGCCCCGTCCGCCTGGCGACATCGGTGATGGTCAGGCGCGGTGTTTCGGCGCCGAAACATTCGATGACCTGCAGGCCCTTGGCCAGCGAAGCGATATGGTCGGTCGGTTTGTTCATCATGCGCACAAGCCATGACAGAATCTGAACAAAGGTCAATATGCGCACGATTTCTGTGGCCCGCTCCGATCCCGCATCCTACCCCCGATGCCGAAGGAGGACCTGACATGGACAAGACCATTCAGACCGCCGCCGAGGCCGTCGCGCAGATCCCGGACGGGGCGACGGTGATGATCGGCGGCTTCGGCGGCTCGGGCGCGCCGGTCGAACTGATCCACGCGCTGATCGACCAGGGGGCCCGGCACCTGACCGTCGTCAACAACAACGCGGGCAACGGCCACGTCGGCCTGGCCGCGCTGATCGAACAGGGCCGTGTCGACAGGCTGATCTGTTCGTTCCCCCGCTCGGCCGATCCCAGCGTCTTCGTCGAGGCCTACAAGGCCGGCCGCATCGCGCTCGAGATCGTGCCCCAGGGCACCCTGGCCGAGCGCATCCGCGCGGGCGGCGCGGGGATCCCCGCCTTCTACACGCCAACGGCCTACGGCACCGAGGTGGCCGAGGGCAAGCCGGTCGAGATCTTCGAGGGCCGCGCCTACGTGCAGGAACGCTGGCTCAAGGCGGATGTCGCGCTGATCAAGGGCGAGCTGGGCGACAGCCACGGCAACCTGACCTACCGGATGGCCGCGCGGAACTTCAATCCGGTCATGGCCATGGCCGCGACGACCACGATCGCGCAGGTCTCGCGCCTCGTGCCGCTCGGCGGGATCGACCCCGAACACGTCATCACGCCGGGGATCTTCGTCAACCGCCTGGTCGAGATCGCCAACCCCGCGCAGGAAGAAGAACTGAACCGGGCGGAGGCCGTGTACCCATGATCGACATCAGCCAGATCAAGCTTTCGAACGCACAGATCGCCTGGCGTGCCGCTCAGGACATCGAGGACGGGGCCTATGTGAACCTCGGCATCGGTTTTCCCGAGATGGTGGCGCAGTTCCAGCCCGAGGGGAAACAGGCGATCTTCCACACCGAGAACGGAGTTCTAGACTTCGGCAAGGCGCCGGAGCCGGGGAACGAGGACTGGGATCTCATCAACGCCGGGAAAAAGGCGATCACGCTCAAGCCCGGTACCTCCTTCTTCCACCATGCCGACAGTTTCGCGATGGTGCGGGGCGGGCATCTCGACGTGGCGATCCTGGGGGCCTACCAGATCGCGCAGAACGGGGACCTCGCCAACTGGTCGACCGGCAAGGGGGGCATTCCCGCCGTCGGCGGCGCGATGGACCTGGTGCAGTCGGCGCGGCGCATCGCGGTGGTCACGGATCACGTCACCAAGAAGGGCGACCCCAAGCTGGTCGAGAGCTGCACCATGCCCCTGACCGGCGTGGGCTGCGTCACGCGCATCTACACCTCGCTGGCGGTCGTCGATGTCGCAGAGGGCCGCTTCGTCCTGCGCGAGAAGATCCCCGCGATCCCGATGGACGATCTGCAATCCCTGACCGGCGCCCAGCTCCATACGGACGGGGCGGTGAACGACCTGGTCTGCCCCGCCGAACTGGCCTGACACGTGCCGGGCCGGGCCGGGGCGATGGCGCCGCCCCGGCCCGGCAGCGGTCACGGCATCCGGTCCAGCCCCTCGACAAAGAACGGCCGGAAGGCTTCGGGATGTTCGCTCATGGGGAAATGGCCGACCTCGTCCATCACCGCCAGGGTCGCCCCCGCCACCTGGTCCGCCGTGCGCCGGGCATCCTCGGGCGTGCAGGTGAAGTCATAGGCGCCGACGATGAAATGCACCGGGGTCCGTGCCGTATCGATGCGGTGAAGCTGCCCCACGAGGCTGTCGTCCCGGGTGTAGAAGCTCAGATCGCCGCGGAAGACGCCCGGCCCCGACTGCATGAACATCCACAGCGTGTTCGCCCGTTCGGCCTCGGGGGCATGGGGCGAGATGTTGGTCGAGACCAGCGCTGCCCCCATCTCTCCGCCATGGGCGTCGGGACGCTGGAACCAGTCGATGTCGTACCAGGCGGGCTGGAAATCGCTGGCCTCTATGGCAAGAAACCCCGAGAAGGCGTCGGGATGGTGCACGGCAAGCTGCAAAGCGATCCGCCCGCCCATCGACACCCCCGCCAGAACCGGACGGTCAAGGCCCAGCCCGCGCACCACGGCCAGCACCGTTTCCATGTAGGCCTCGGTCGTCAGCAGATATTCCTCCGTCATGAACCCCTCGGGCGGCAGGCTCTTGCCGTGCCAGGGCATGTCGAAGGCGATGATGCGATTGCCCCGGGTGATCTCGGGATCGTTCAGGATGTGGCGCCACTGGCGCGTGTCCGATCCCGCCGTGTGCAGGCAGAGAACCGGCCGCCCCTGCCCGGCCTCCTCGAAATAGATGCGCTGGCGACGCCCCGCCGCCTCGACGGTCACATAGCGTCCGGTGATCTGCTCGATACTCATTCCACTGCCTCCCGGCGCGCGCGCGGCAACGCCAGCACCTCTTTGAAGAACCGCAGGTTCCGGACGAGCAGAAGCATGTCGCCGACGATCTCGGCCCGTCCGATCTTGACCATGGCAAAGATGTCGTGAAGGCCGGGCGCGGGGGTCGCGGTCCAGAATTCCTCCAGCGCCGCGCCGTCGGTGATGAAACCGAAGCGGTAGGGCGTCTTCTTCGACGGCCCCTCGACCACCCGGTCGATCCGGCCCTTGTCGAAGACCAGGTAGAACTCGTCTCCGTCCACCTTGATCAGCACCGTCTCCGAAAACAGCGCCCCCAGCCGGTGCAGGTGCGGCGCGGCATCCAGCATCGCCTGGATACGCCTCATTCGTTCCATCATCGCGTGACCTCCTCGTCCCGATGCGCCGCGCGGCCCGCGCGCCTCCCGGTCTTCGCCAATACCTTAACGCACCGCAAGACGGCACCGTGAAACCTTTCGGGTATCGCGCAATACCCCCCGCACGGCTTCCTGAAGACCGTTCGGCGGTGCACTCTCCGGCGGACCAAGACGGGGCCCGGCGAAAACGCCGCCGCGAACGCCCCACCTGAGGAGGAGAAGCCCCATGCGTAACGTTACCATAGACAATGTCACCGACGTCGTCGTCGACTCGATCGGCGCGTCGAACGACGTGCCCGCCCGCCAGAAGGAGGTCATGACCGCGCTGGTCCGTCACCTGCACGCGTTCTGCAAGGAAGTGAACCTGAGCAGCGACGAGTTCATGAAGGCCTGCGATTTCCTCGCCCGCGCCGGTGCCGTCTGTTCCGACAAGCGGCAGGAATTCATCCTGCTCTCCGACATCCTCGGCGTCGAGGTTCTGGTCGACATGCTCTCGAACCCCACGCCCAACGGCGAGACGACCGGCACGGTGCTCGGCCCCTTCTTCCGCGAGAACGCGCCGGTGCTGCCGCAGGGCGCCTCGATCGTCCAGAAGCACTTCGACAACGAGGAAACCGTCTTCATCGACGGCTATGTCAAGGATGCCGACGGCAAGCCGGTGGCGCAGGCGGTGCTCGACGTCTGGGAGGACGCGCCGAACGGCCTCTACGAGAACCACGATCCCGAGCAGCCGGAATACAACCTGCGCGGCCGGTTCGAGACCGACGAGAACGGCTATTACTGCTACCGCGCGATCCGGCCCGTGCCCTACCCCATCCCGTCCGACTGGACCGCGGGCGAGATGATCTCCTACATGGGTCACCACACCATGCGCCCCGGCCACATCCACGTGATGATCACCAAGCCCGGCTACCGCACGCTGGTCTCGCAACTCTACGATGCCTCGTCCGACTACCTCGACAACGACGCGGTCTTCGCGGTCAAGGAAGACCTGATCGGCGACTTCTCGAAGGCGACCGAAGAGATGGGCACCGACCTCTATGTCCGGTTCGACTTCACCCTCGCCGACGAAGCCGTCGCGATGGCCGCCGAGTAACGCGACACCGGCGCATGCGGGGTCTCTCCGCATGCGCCCGACATGCCCCCCGGCGCGGCAGGCCCCGGCCCCCGCGCGAAAGGATATCCCGAATGCCCACGCCCCCGACGGCAGCCGTCATCGAGATTGCCAAGGACGCACAGCGCGACACGCGGATCGACGCCATCGAGACCCGCATCGTCGATTGCATCACGACGCGCCGGCACAAGCTGTCGAACACCGAGATCACGCATCAATCCTACGTCATCGTCGAGGCCAAGCTGGCCTCGGGCGCGGTCGGATACGGCGAGGCCTCGACCCTGGGCGGCCCGCGCTGGTCCGAGGAAAGCGTCGAGGCGATCCGCGCCAATATCGACACCTACATCGCGCCGGTGCTGATCGGCCAGCCCGCGCTCGCCTTCGAAGCGAACGCGATGCGGATGAAGAAGGCGGTCAGCCGCAACAGCTCGGCCCGTGCCGCGGTCGAATCCGCGCTCTACGATGCGGCGGGCAAGACGCTCGATCTGCCCGCGGCCGCGTTCCTCGGCGGGCAGGTCCGCGACCGGACCGAGGTTCTCTGGGCGCTGGCCTCCGGCGATGCCGAGCAGGAGATCGAAGAGGCGCGCGCCAAGCTCGCCGCCCGGGAACACCGGCGGTTCAAGATCAAGCTGGGGTTCCACAGCCCCGCCGAGGACATGGTGCGCCTGCGCAGGATCATGTCCGCGATGCCCGACGGCACCGAGATGGTCGTCGACGTGAACCAGGGCTGGTCCGAGGCGACCGCCATCCGCTATCTGCCCGAACTGGCCGAGCTCGGGGTCGCGCTGATCGAGCAGCCGCTCCACCCAGGCCAGCTGGCCGCCACCGCCCGCATCGCCGCCCGCAGCGCGATCCCGATCATGACCGACGAAGCCGCGTTCACGAACCAGGAGCTGGTTCAGAACGCCACGGCGGCCTCGGGCAGCGTCTATTCCCTCAAGCTGGTCAAATCCGGCGGATTGCAGGAACTGAAGCGCGCCGCCGGGATCGCCGGCGCCTTCGGGATGGAACTCTACGGCGGCTGCCTTCTCGAAAGCGGCATCGGGGCGGCGGCGCACATGGCCGTCTTCTCGACCCTGCCGACGCTCGAATGGGGCTGCGAACATTTCGGCCCGCGGATCCTCAAGACAGACCTGACCTCGGCCGGCCTCGTCTACGAGGATTTTCACATCCTCATGCCCTCCGGCCCGGGCCTCGGGATCGCCGTCGACAGGGACGTGCTGCGCGACGCCACCCGCAAGGCCTGACCTCTACCGTCCGCGCACGAACCGCTGCGCGACCTCGAGGAACTGAAGCACCTGCCTCGACTGGTTGTCGCGCCGCGCATGGATCGTCAGCCCGGTCCCGGGGTTCGGCCCCTCGTAGGACCGGAAGAACACGCCGGGGCGGGTCGTCCGCGAGACGCTTTCCGGCACGACCGAGATGCCCACCCCCACGGACACCAGCGCGATGGCCGTCTGGTAATCCTGCGCGAGTTCCAGCGCGGCGGGCTCGAAATCCGCCTGCCGGCACAGGTCGAGGACAAAGTCCGCATAGCTCGGCCGCGGGCGGCGGGGATAGAGCACGAAGGCCTGGTCCCCCAGGTCGGCGAACCGGATCGTTGCCCGTGTGGCCAGGTCGGAATTGTCCGGCACGGCGAGGATCAGGGGTTCGCGCTCCAGCGGTTCACGCCGCAACTCCTCGTCCTTCAGCTCGGGGCGCGCGACGGCGATGTCGATCTCGCGCTGCACCAGCGCCGAATGCAGCGCGGCGTTGTTCATGGCCGACAGGGCCAGCTCGACATCCGGATAATGCGAGCGGTAGGACTTGATCAGGCTGGGCAGTACCCCGTGCGACGCCGAGCCGACGAAGGCGACCCTCAGCCGCCCCGCCCCCCCTGCCCCGACAAGGCGGGTCTCCTTGTAGGCCGACTCAAGACGATCGACGAGTTGCCGCGCATGGCCTTCCAGAACCCCGCCCGCCTGCGTCAGACGGATCTGGCTCCGGCTCCGGTCGAAGAGCCGCGCGCCGATATCGGCCTCCAGCGCGGCGATCTGCCGGCTGAGCGGCGGCTGCGCGATGCCGAGCCGCGAGGCCGCCCGGCCGAAATGCAGTTCGTCCGCGACGGCGAGAAAATATTTCAGTCTCCGCAGCTCCATCGGCGCCATTCCGAAAAGGTATCGCAAGCCGATCGACCATACTCGTGACAGCCCCCGTGCGGCAACCCTGCGCCCGGGTCATCCGCCCCCGGCCGGCGGGGAACCCGCACCGGGGCGCAGTCGCGGCGCCCGGGACAGATCAGGTGGTCGCGGGCTGGTCCGCCCCCGCCGACAGCTGCTCGAACAGCCGGGCCACCGCCTCGGCGCCGGGATCGTTCTGGCCGCTCAGCTGCTCGGGGTTGATGTAGGTCGCCCGCCCCGCCTTGGCGCGCAGCATCTGTCCGGTCGCATCCGCGCCCTCGCGCGCGACCTTCGCCGCCCTGTCGATCCCGCCCTCGTCCAGCGCGGTCAGCGCCGGGTGCAGCGCGTCCACCATCGTCCGGTCGCCCAGTTCGGCGCCGCCGACCTCCTGCATCCGGTCCAGCCCGGTGCGCAGGGCCTCGCGCATCGGCACTCCGCTCGAGGCCGCGTCCCCGGCGGCGGCGAAGAAGATCGCCAAAAGGACGCCCGACGAGCCGCCCATGGTCTGGCTCAGCTCCTGCCCGATGGCTCGGCACAGCTGGGTGTGATCGGCCAGCGGCAGCCGGTCCATCGCCTGGATCAGCGCCCGCGCCGCGGTGGCAAGCGTGGTGCCCGTATCGCCGTCGCCGGTGCGGGCGTCGAGCGCGTTCAGATCCGCCTCGGCCGCGATCAGGATCTCGCAGCAGCGGGTCAGGAAGTCGCGCGTGGCAGGATGATCCGACGGCAGCGGCTGGATCGGCCGCAGCCCGTCGGGCAGTTCCCGGACCTCCACCGGCGTCAGCGCGTTCACCCCCGGCCAGGCCGCGACGGGCGTGGCGGCCTGCAGCGCGGCCAACTCCTCCTCCTCGGCCGGGAAGACCGAAATCGAGAAGCCGTGCATCTCGAGCGAGGTCATCATCGAGGCCGGGCCCACGACCCAGCCCAGCCGGTCCGCGATGGACGAGCGCGCCAGCTCGTGCGCCAGCACCTGCATTTCCAGCACCGAGGCACCGCCGAGGTTGTTCAGCAGGGCGACATGTTTCGTGCCGGCGGGCATCAGGCTCGACAGTTTCTCGGCCATCATGGCGACGGCGGTGCGGGCATCGACGTAATCCACCTGCTCGACCCCGGCCTCGCCATGGATGCCGAGACCCAGTTCGGCCTTGCCCTCGGGGATCCGGTCGTCCTTGGGGGCGCCGGGCACCGAACAGGTATCGAGCGACATGCCGATCGAACGGATGCGCCCGATCGCCTTCTCCGCCGCCGCCGTCACCGCGGCCAGATCGGCCCCCCCCTCGGCGACCGCCCCGGCGATCTTGTGAACGAAGAGCGTGCCCGCCACACCCCGCGCCTGCGGCAGATCGGGCAGCGCCACGTCGTCATCGACCACCACCATGCTGACGTTCAGCCCGAAGGCCCGCGCGCGCTCGGCCGCCAGACCGAAGTTCAGGCGGTCGCCGGTATAGTTCTTGACGATCAGCAGGCAGCCCGCCGGCCCCGTCACCGCCAGGATCCCCGCCAGCACCGCATCGACCGAGGGCGAGGCGAAGACGTCGCCGCAGATCGCCGCCGTCAGCATCCCCGGCCCGAGGAACCCGGCGTGCGAGGGCTCGTGCCCCGACCCGCCGCCCGAGACCAGCGCCACCTTGCTCCGGTCCCAGTCCGCGCGCACCACGGCGCGGATGTGCGGATAGCCGTCCAGCCGCGCCAGCCGCCCGCCGGAGCAGGCGATCATCCCGTCCACGGCCTGGTTCACGAGGTCTTCCTTGCTGTTCATGAACAGGGTCATCGTCATCTCCCTCGATGGGTGCGTGCGCCGGAGGCGTCGAAATAGAATGGGTTCTCGGGACGGATCGAAAGCATCTGGCCCGCCCGAAGCTCGGTATGGGCATCGGTCACCGTGACCAGGTCGTGGTTGCGGAAGGACAGGTGCAGGCGCGTCTGGTCGCCCAGATGTTCGACCCGGACCACCTCGGCCTGCGGCCCCTCGCCCTGCCGGATCTGTTCGGGTCGCAGGCCGATCCATTCCACGCCTTCGGGCGCGGGGCCGAAGAGGTCGGCGGGAACGATGTTGATGCGCGGCAGGCCCAGGCGTCCGGCGGCATGGATGCTGACCGGGTCCTCGTAGACCTCGCGCGGGGTGCCGAACTGCACCAGCCGGCCCTTTTCCAGCACGCCCACGTGGCTGGCCATGGTCATCGCCTCGACCTGGTCGTGGGTGACATAGAGGAAGGTCGCCCGCGCCTCCTGCTGGATCGACTTGAGCTCGACCCGCAGATCCGAGCGCAGCTTGGCGTCGAGCGAACTCAGCGGCTCGTCCATCAGGAAGACCTGCGGATCGCGCACCAGCGCCCGCCCGATCGAGACGCGCTGCATCTCGCCGCCCGACAGCGCCGTCGCCTTGTTGTCCAGCTTGTGCGAGATCTGCAGCATCTCGGCCACCCGGCCGATGCGGCGGTCGATCTCGTCGGCCGGCGTGCGCAGGATGGGGGATTTCAGCGGAAAGGCCAGGTTCTCGCGCACTGTCATGTGGGGGTAGAGCGAGTACTGCTGGAACACCATGGCCACGTTGCGCTGCGCCGGCGTCAGATCGGCCACCGGGCGCCCGCCGATGGCGATCTCGCCCGATTCCGGCCGGTCCAGCCCCGAGATCAGGCGCAGCGTCGTGGTCTTGCCCGCGCCCGTCGGCCCCAGCAGGACCACGAAACTGCCGTCCGGCACGGTCATGCTGACCCCGTCCAGCGCCGTGGTCGCGCCGAACCGCTTGGTGATGTTGTGCAGGGTCACCTCAGCCATGGTTCAGCACCTCCTCGTTCCCGGCAGAACGCAGCGCGCGGGACGTCTCGACGTCGAAGACGGACACCTTGCGCGCGTCGAAGCGCAGGCCGGCAGTCTCGCCCTCGGCCACGCGGATGTCCGAAGGGATGCGCGCCTTGACCTCGCCATGTTCGGCCGCCAGCGTGACGATCTGCGTGGTGCCCAGGTACTCCGTCGCGATCACCCGCCCGCGATAGCCGGAGTCGCTGTCGAGATGCACATGCTCCGGCCGCACCCCGAGCGCGAGACGCCCGCGCGCGCCCTCGCGCGTCACCGGCATCGTGACCGAGGTGCCCCCCAGTTCGAGCGCGCCCGCGCCCTCGCTCACCGCGCCGTCGAACTGCAGCACGTTCATCGGCGGCGAGCCGAGGAACCCCGCCACGAAAAGCGAGGCGGGCCAGTCGTAGAGATCCTGCGGCACGCCGAACTGCTCGACCACGCCATGGTTCATCACGACGATCTTGTCGCCCATCTGCATCGCTTCCAGCTGGTCGTGGGTGACGTAGACCGTCGTCGCGCCCATCCGGTCGTGCAGGGCGCGCAGCTCCTCGGCCATGTGCTCGCGGAACTCGGCGTCCAGCGCGCCGAGCGGCTCGTCCATGAAGAAGGCCTTCGGCTCGCGCACGATGGCCCGGCCGAGCGCGACCCGCTGCCGGTCCCCGCCCGAAAGCCCGCCTACCGGCGTGTCGAGGATGTCCTCGATGCCCAGCAGACGGGCGATCTCCTCGACCTTGCGTTTCGTCTCGGTCCGCGACACGCCCTGGCTGCGCAGCGGATAGGCGATGTTCCGGCGCACGTTCATGTGCGGGTAGAGCGCGAACATCTGGAAGACGAAGGCGATGTCCCGTTCGCTCGCGCGGCGCCCCCCCACCTCTTCGCCGTCGATGTAGATCTCGCCGCTGGTCGGCAGCTCCAGCCCCGCCATCATCCGCAGCGTCGTGGTCTTGCCGCAGCCCGAGGGGCCGAGCAGCATGAAGAACTCTCCGTCCTCGATGGTGAAGGTCGAGGACTTGACGGCGTTGAAGTCGCCAAAGTCCTTGCGCAGGTTCTCGATCCGTATCTGGGCCATGGCCTACTCCGGAAAATGGCTGACGATCAGGAACATCACCGTTCCCGTCAGCGTCACGAGGAAGGACCAGGTGAAGGCCACCATCACCCAGGGCTGCATCATCATCACCACGCCCAGCCCGATCAGGATCGAGGCCGCCATCTCCCACGGGCCGCGCACGAAGATGCGGGCGGCGGGATGCGCGCGGTAGCCGGGAGACGGCTCGCCGCGGGTGTCCTCGACCTCCGGCCGCGGCACGCCGGCGCGTTCGCGGCGTTTCTGCGTCTCGGTCAGGCTCTCGTCGGGATCGAAGGGCGAATGGGTCATTTGCGGACGGCTCCGAACGTGATCCCGCGCAGCAGGTGCTTGCGCAGCAGGATGGTGAAGACGACGACCGGCAGCAGGAAGATCGTGGCCCCGGCCGCGACGGCCGGCCAGTCCTGCCCGCCCACGCCGATGATCGTCGGGATGAAGGGCGGCGCGGTCTGCGCGGTGCCCGAGGTCAGCAGCACGGCGAAGGCATACTCGTTCCAGGCGAAAATCAGGCAGAAGATCGCGGTCGAGGCGATGCCCGTGGCCGCCTGGGGCAGCACCACCTTGGTGAAGGCCTGGAACCGGGTATAGCCGTCGATCAGCGCCGCCTCCTCGTATTCGCGGGGGATCTCGTCGATGAACCCCTTCAGCAGCCAGACCGAGAGCGACAGGTTCACCGCGGTATAGAGCATGATCATCCCGGCATGGGTGTCGGACAGGCCGAGCGAGCGGAACATCAGGAAGATCGGGATCGCCACGGCGATCGGCGGCATCATCCGCGTGCTGAGGATGAAGAACATCAGATCGTCTTTCAGCGGGATGCGGAAGCGCGAGAAGGCGTAGGCCGCCAGGGTCCCGAGGAAGACCGACAGGAAGGTCGATCCGAAGCCGATGATGACCGAGTTCATGAACCGCTCGCCGAACCGCGAGGGGCCGACGATGGTCATGTCGTATTTCGCCACGATGGCCTCGTACCAGGTCTGCGGCGGGTTCTCGGCCAGGAATTCCGCCGTCTGCCGGGTACGCGTGGTGAAGAGGTTCACATAGCCCTCGAGCGTCGGCTCGAACACGATCTTGGGTGGATAGGCGATGGCGTCCGAGGGCGACTTGAACCCGGTGGCGATGATCCACAGCAGCGGCAGGATGGTGATCAGCGCATAGCCGATCACGAGGATCCCGGCGATCCACTTCTGCGGGCGCGAGGCCGCGGTGACGGAGAAATCGCTCATGCCCGTGCCTCCGGGGTCGAGGTGGTGAAGGACGGCACCGGGAGGCCCCGGGGCATGCCCGGGGCGCGGCGCGTGTCCCGGACCTGATCCGGGACCCCTAGCCCGACGGCGGGGGCATCGGCGGCGGGGCCCCGGGTCAGGCCCGGAGCAACCGCGGCGGTGACGGAGAAATCACTCATCTTTCCTTAACCTTGTTCAGCGCCTTCACGTAGATCGAGGCGAGCCCGAAGACCGTCACGAAGAGGATGATCGCATAGGCCGAGGCATAGCCCGTGCGCCACTTCTCGAAGGCCTCGCGCTTGAGGTTGATCGAGGTGAGCTCGGTGGTCGATCCCGGCCCCCCGCCGGTCAGCTGCACCACCAGGTCGAACATCTTGAAATTCTCGATCCCCCGGAACAGCACCGCCAGCATCAGGAAGGGCAGCACCATCGGGACGGTGATCGTCCAGAACTGCCGCCAGGGCGAGGCGCGGTCGCATTCCGCCGCCTCGTAGATCGAGGTCGGGATGGATCGCAGCCCGGCGAGGCATATCAGCATCACGAAGGGCGTCCACATCCAGGTGTCCACGATGACGATGGCCCAGGGCGCGAGAGAGACCTCACCGATCATCGAAAAGCTCGACGGATCGGCGCCCGACAGGAACCCCACCACGTAATTGAACAGACCGATCTGCGGCTGATAGAGGAAGGTCCAGAAATTGCCGACCACCGCGGGCGACAGCATCATCGGCAGCACGATCACCGTGGTCCAGAAGTTGTCGCCGCGGAACTTCTTGTTGATCAGCCAGGCCAGGGCGAAGCCGAACAGCACCTGCAGGGCGATCGTCCAGAACAGGAAATGCGCCGTGGCCTGCATCGTCTCCCAGATGTCGGTATCGGTCAGGATACGCTCGTAATTGCGCAGGCCCACGTTCTGGACCTCGGCATTGGGACGGTTGACGCGGTAGTTGGTGAAACTCAGCCGGATCGTCCAGATCAGCGGAAAGATGTTCACCGCCAGCAGCAGGAAAATCGACGGGCCGACGAAGATCCAGGCGATGGCCCGGTCCGAGAGGCCGCGGATCTTCCGGGCCACACCCGGCGGCGTGGCCGCTGCGGCGCGCTCTATCGCTGAGTTGGACATGTGCCTTGCCTCGGGTCGTTTTCGGTTGGCGCGGAGCGGCGGATCGCGTCCCGCTCCGCGCAGGGGTGGATGGCGGGCGCGCGGCGGCGCGCCCGGTGCGGATCAGAGCTTGCCTTCGTCCTCGAAGACCTCGGTCCAGTCCTCGACCAGCGCGTCCAGCGCCTCCTTCGCGGTGCCGTTGCCGGCAATCACGTAGTCGTGCACGCGGTCCTGCATCGCCAGCAGCAGCGAGGCATAGGCCGGCTCGGCCCAGAAGTCCTTCACGATCGCCATGGAATCGAGGAAGGTCTGCGCATAGGGCTGGCTGTCCGCGAAGCCCGGCGCCTCGACCACCGACTTCATCGCCGAGGCACCGCCCATGTCCCACCAGCGCTGCTGGATCTCGGGCTGGGCGAACCACTTGATGTATTCCAGCGCCGCGTCCTGGCTGTCGGAATAGGACACGACCGAAATCCCCTGCCCGCCAAGCTGCGCGAAATGCCCGCCCGGCCCTTCGGGGTTGGCGAAATAGCCGGACTTGCCGCCGCCAACGTTCGGATCGGCCTCGACCCCCGGCCAGATGAAGGCAAAGTTCATCTGGAGCGCCACCTGCCCCGACTTGTAGGCGTCGATGTTCTCGGACATGTACCAGTCGGACGAGCCCGGCGGCGTGCAGCAGTCATAGAGCTCCTTGTAGAACTCCAGCCCCTCGACCGCTTCGGGCGAATTGACATAGCCCGCCAGGTCATAGGGCTGGTCCGGATTGTCGTACTCGAACCCGTAGTTGTAGAGCGTGTTCGTCACGCCCATGGTGATCCCCTCGGATCCGCGCTCGGTATAGATCGCGGCGCCATAGACGGTGCGGCCGTCGATCTCGCGGCCCTGGAAGAACTTGGCCACCTCCATCAGCTCGGCCTGGGTCTCGGGCACCGTCAGCTCGCGGCCGTATTCCTCTTGGAAATCCGCCCGGACGTCCTCACGTTCGAACCAGTCCTTGCGGTAGGTCCAGCCCACCACGTCGGCGTAGGCGGGCAGCGCCCAGTAGTTCGGCGTCCCCTTGGGCCATTCGGCATAGCCGGTCACGGTCGCGGGCAGGAAATCATCCATCGTGATGCCCTGCTCCTCGAAGAAGTCGTTCATCTTGATGTAGTGGCCGCTTTCCGCCGCGCCGCCGATCCACTGGCTGTCGCCGATCATCAGGTCGCAGAGCTGACCGCCCGAGTTGAGCTCGTTCAGCATCCGGTCGGCAAAGTTCGGCCACGGCACGAATTCGAACGACATCGTGTGGCCCGACTCGGCCTCGAAATCCTTCGACAGCTCAACGAGCGCATTGGCCGGATCCCAGGCCGCCCAACACAGTGTCAGCTCGTCCGCCACCGCGCCCTGAGCGCCCCCGATCAGCGCCCCGGCCGCGGCCGACAGCATTAGTCCGCGCATTTTCATCTGGAATGTCCTCCCATGTTCGGCCGCGGCTCCTCCGCCACGACTCATCCCTGCCGCAACGCTAGATGAGGCACGTGCCTCATGGCAACATAATTTTGAGGTGCGTACCTCAAAGTATTTGCATTCAGCGGCCAAACCCCGCTAAGTGAAGCCCGCCCCGAAACCCGGACAAAGCCCCAGGGACAGCAAAAATGCGCCCCACTACCAAGGACTTGGCAAAAGCGGCCGGCGTCAGCCTGGCGACCGTGGACCGCGTCCTCAACGGGCGTCCCGGGGTGCGCGCGGAAACCGTCGAGGCGGTGAACGCGGCCATCCGGCGCATCGGATACGAGCGCAACATCTCGGCCGCGAACCTCGCCCGGGGGCGGCGCTACCGGCTCGAATTCATGCTGCCCAGCAGCGGCGACCAGTTCCTCGACACCCTCGTCGACCGGATCGAGGAGACGCGCGTCGCCTTCGCCGGCGAACACACCGAGGTGCGCCATCGCCGGGTACTCGGGAACGACCCGCACCAGATCGCCGCGCTGCTTTCGGGGATCGGCCCGCAGGATGCCGACGGCATCGCGATCATGGCCCCCGAAACGCCCCAGGTGCGCGACGCCACGATGCGGCTGATCGAACGCGGGGTGAAGGTCGTGCAGTTCGTCTCGGGCCAGCCCGGCGCGCGCCGGCTCGATTTCGTCGGCGTGGACAACAATGCCGCCGGCGCCACCGCGGGGCGCCTCATGGGCAAGTTCTGCGCGCACCGCCCGGGCCGCATCCTGGTCATCGCCGACACGATGAACGCCCGCGACAATCTCGAACGCCGCCAGGGCTTCGATGCCGTGCTGACGCGCGACTATCCCGGCCTCCAGGCCCTGCCCTCGCTCGAGACCCATGGCGACCCCGGGCGCACCGACCGCATCGTGCGGGCGTTCTTCTCCAACTACAGCGACATCGTGGGCGTCTACGTCCTCAGCTCCGAGACGCGCATCGCCCTTCAGGCCATCGACCGCGCCGGCCACCTTGCCGGCCGGCAGGCCATCGCCCACGAGAGGACCTCGTTCAACGAACAGATGCTGCGGGCCGGGACGCTCGACGCGATCATCGCGCAGAACCCCGGCCACCTGGTGCGCAGCGCGATCCGGGTGCTCCGCTCACGCTGCGACGGACGCGAACCGCTCGCCTCGCAAGAGGAGATCCGGATCGAGATCCTGATCCGCGAGAACCTGGGCCACGCAACCGGCTGACCGCGCCCTGCCCCGGCCGGCAGCCGCGCCGGGCACGGGCCGCCCCGCCCGTCAGGGCCGGATCAGGTACTTCTCGCCCGTGGCCTTCTTCTGGTAGGCGGCGGCGATCTGGGGCGAAAGCGCCTCTTCCAGGCTGATCGTCGCGGTGTAGTGGCTGGCGAAGGTCGTGGTCATCTCGGCGGCCACGCGCTCGCGCATCCGCTGCGCCACCGCCGGCTCGGCCCCGCGCAGGAAGTTGAACAGCAGCCAGCCGCCCACGTTCCAGGTGAACCCGAAACCGCGCCTCAGCACGGTCGGCTCGGTGCTGAGCGACCCGTAGATGTAGACCTGTTTCGGCACGTCCGAGCCATAGCGCGAATACTCGTCCATATCGCGTGCGGCGACGGCCTCCATCGCGTTCAGGATGGTGCTCGTGGTCTCTCCGCCCCCGATGGCGTCGAAGGCCAGGGTGGCGCCGGTCGCGGCGATCGCCTCGGTCAGGTCCGCCCGGAAGCTGTCGGCACTGCTGTTCACCACGTGGCGCGCGCCGAGGCCGCGCAGCAGGTCGACCTGCTCTTCGCTGCGGACGATGTTGACCAGCCCGATGCCGTCGGCCTGACAGATCTTCACCAGCATCTGTCCCAGGTTCGAGGCCGCAGGCACATGAACCATGGCCTTGTGCCCCTCCGCCTTCATCGTCTCGACAAATCCGAGCGCGGTCAGCGGGTTCACGAACAACGCCGCACCATCCGCCGGGCTGGCCCCCTCGGGCAGCACGATGCACGATTCGGGGCGCATCAGCCGGAAATCGGCATACATCGCCCTGCCGATCATCGCCACGCGCTTGCCGACCATCTCCTCCTGCCCGGCCCCCGCGGCTATGACGACGCCCGCGCCCTCGTTCCCGACGGGCATCGACTTGCCGATCCGGCCGCTCAGGGCGGGCAGGATTTTCTCGGGCACCTGCGCGGTGAGCACCGGCGCCCCGTCCGTGCCCCCGGCCTTCAGCGTGTCCATGTCGG
The DNA here is from genome assembly GCF_000152725.1 of Pseudooceanicola batsensis HTCC2597. Taxonomy (GTDB): domain Bacteria; phylum Pseudomonadota; class Alphaproteobacteria; order Rhodobacterales; family Rhodobacteraceae; genus Pseudooceanicola; species Pseudooceanicola batsensis. The sequence continues at coordinate 204,300 of NZ_AAMO01000008.1, read as the reverse complement.
CGGGGCCGAGCAGCAGGCCCAGGTCCGAGGGGTTCACCGGCGCCGCCTCGACCTGCACAAGAAGCTCGCCCTCGCCCGGCTCGGGCACCTCGACGGTGTCGAGCGTGATGCGCAACGTGCCGTCCGCCTCGAGTGTCGATCTCAGTTCTCTGCCGGTTCTGCTCATGCTGTCCTCGCGTGCTGTGGTGACTCTCTTTCACCGCGTTAGATCGCAGGTGGCCGCCGCCGTCCAGCCGCCGCGGCTTGTAATGCAGAGCGTAATGCACTACGTATAGCTGCCAGAACCGAGCCGGACAGGGACGCCCGCCATGACCTCGACACTGAACATCCGCAACATCGGCGAGGCCCGCAAATCGGCCCTCGAGGAAGAGGCGCGGGCGCGGGGCATGTCGATCTCGGACGTCGTGCGCGGCTGCATCGACGATGGCCTCGCCCGGGCCCGCGCCGACCGCGAACGCGCCGCCTGGATCGCCTCGGCCAAGGCGGGCCTCGCAGACGAGGCCGCGCATCTCGAGACCGCTGGCCCCACCCTCGCCCGGTTCCGGCGGCTCTGATCGGCAATGCCGCAGGGCACGATCCACCGGACCCGCGACGGGCTCGACCTCATCTGCCGTGTCCAGACCGACATCGGGGCCGAGACGCCCTATATCCTCTGCGCGCCCGTCCTGCCCCGCGACGCCTGGGGGCGGCTGGTGCCCAAGCTGCACATCGCCTTCGATCTGGACGGCCGGCCGCATGTCATCCTGATGTCCCAGCTGATCGCCCTCCCCGCCAGCGAGATCGGACGCGCGGTCGGCAGCGCCGAAGCCTGGCGGGACGAGATCGTCATGGCCGTGGACCTGCTGGTCTCGGGCTTCTGACCCGGCACAATTCATCCCAGAACCGCTGATCAGAGACTGCATGAACGCCCTTGGCCGGTGCCCCCCGCGCCGTTCGGGAATGGACGGTGAACCCGTCGCATCAGCGGCCGGGGGTCAGCCCCGTATCAGTCCCTAAGCTGCATGTTCGAGCCTGATCGACAGCCATGGCGCCCCACCTTATCCGCGGATAAGGTCGCCCCCGCCCTGCCCCGCTTGCCGCAGCGAAACCAGCCACACGCACCCCCGCGAAACGCAAATCGGCGCCGCCCGCCTGGGCGACGCCGACAGAGGGAACGTCGGAGCTTATCCGCGGATAAGGTCAGCCCAGCCCGTCGATCAGCGAGGCGATGGCGCGCTCCAGCCGCGCCCGTTCGATGGAGGAAAAGTCGCGCTCCACCCGGATCTCCAGCCGCCCCGGGCCGGCGGTGCACTTCACCTGCCCGGCCGAACTCTGGATGTGAAAGGTGGTCTTGGTCCGGCCGCCCGTCCCGCCAGAGGTCTTGGCGCGCGGCACCGGCGCGGCGTCTTCCTCGGGATCGCCCTGCCCGGTAAAGCGCCGCAGCACGTCCAGCTCGTCGCGGATGCTGCGCCCTTCCCAATCCGTCAGGGCATCGCGGATCTGGCCCACGATCTCGGGCCGCTCCTTGATCTCGCGCGCCAGCGCCACGCCGAGCGCCCGGGGTATCGCGGTCGGATAGGCCAGGTCCTGCCCCAGCCTCTCGAGCAGGAAGGCGAAGTTGCGGATGTAGTTGCGCTTGGAATAGGGCGCCGACTGGAACAGCGCCGCCACCGCCTCGCCCACATCCTCCGCCTCGGTCGAGGGCTCGGCCGCGTAGTTCTGCGCGGCATAGGCCATCTCGGCAAAGGACAGGTCCTTGCGGATCACGTTCTCGTCCACCATCCGCCGATAGAGCCCCGCCACATCCGGCTCTCCCGGCATGACGAGCGAGGGGATCTCGCCCCAGGCCGCATCGCCGGTTTCCTCGTGCAGCTGCCGGTAGGCGCTCAGCCGGCGGAACCCCTGCACCAGCTCATAGCCGGTGCCATCGGGCCGGGGCATCACGCGGATCGGGTTCGACAGCCCCAGTTCGCGGATCGAGGTCATCAGCTCGGCCAGTTCCTCGTCTTCCCCGGGGATACGGTCGCGGACCAGCATGTAGGTATGGACCTGGTCCAGCGGCACCGGCTTGACCACGTGACCCGCATCGCGCAGCGCGACGTACTCATGGGCCAGCGCGTCGTTCTCTTCGCGGATGGCCTCGACCGTGCTGCGCCGGGCCTTGAGCGCCTCGGCATTCTCGGCGATGGCGCTGGCCATGGGGCCGCGCCGCGCCGCGCCCGCGTCGGCGACAGGCTCCGGCGCCGCGGCCGGGGCCTCGGGTTCCTCGGGCAGGTCGATGTCGAATATGCGTCTCTTGCGGCTCATCCCTCACTCCTTTCCAGCGCGACCTTATCCGCGGATAAGGTGCCTTCGCCGAACGTCTCCCAGTGCGGCAGCATCACGCCCTTGAACTCGGCATAGGCCCGGTCGAAGCTGGCCCGCGCCCGGCGCCATGTCTCGCGCGTCATGTCGCGGTAATCCATCTCGTAGATCGACGACAGGAAGCGGCCGGACTGTTCGACCGCGCGGGTCATCTCGATCGGCTGTTGCGCCATCTTGTCACCGAAGACCTTGCCAAAGGCTTCGAACATCGCGCGGTGCAGATCGTTGCCCGCCTCGTACCGGGTCAACAGGAACCGCACGTCGTGGAACGCCTTGGGAAGGGTGACCTTATCCGCGGATAAGCTGCCCTCGAACCCGTAGGCCAGATCCTCCAGCGCCTCGGACAGCTGGCCGATGAAGCTGGTGGTACTGTCGTATTCCCAATAGCCGGGGCCCGAGGGAATATAGAGCATGTCCGCCGCGAAGACCGCATTCATCGACTGATAACCGATGGCGGGCGGGCAGTCGAAGAAGACGAGGTCCCACTGGTCCTCGGGCAGCTGGTCGAGGAACCGGTTCACCGCCGCGAAGAACGACCATTCGGGATTGAGGTGCCGGTACTGGGCGCTGGCGAATTCCACGAAGGCCGCGTTGGCACAGGAGGGGATCACGTCGATGGTCGGCCAGTTGGTCGGCTGGATGAAGTCGCTGACCCGCAGATCCTGGATGCCCAGCCCGGTGATCGACGCGGGCAGGGACCGGAGGGGCAGGGCGGCCCCCGACGCGGCACCCCGGGGGGCGGCGTTCTGCCCTTCCGTCTCGCGGATGAGATCGCGGGCCATGATGCCCCAGACGGTGCGCTCCTCGCTGACATCGGTGAGCCCCATGGAGTGACTGAGCGTCGCCTGCGGGTCGAAATCCACGCAGAGCACCCGGTAGCCGTCGAGCGCGGCGGCATGGGCGAAATGCAGCGCCACGGTCGACTTGCCCGCACCGCCCTTGAAGTTCGCGATCGCCGTGCGGAAGGCCCGGCCGGCAGGGCGCTTCGGCATCAGCCCCTTGCCGCGCTGCTTGATCTTGCGGCGCAGGGTATTGACCTCTTCCAGGGTGAACCAGCGCTGCCGGCCCTCGGGCTCGACCGTTCCCGCGGGCAGGTTCGGATCGGCGGCCATCTTGCCGCGGAACGTGTTCTGGTTCAGGCCCAGGATCAGCTCGGACACCTCCCACGAGGAGAAGCGGCGGAGGGTCTTGCGGTTCTCGGGCGAGAAGGTCTGTTGCCGGATCCAGCTCTGCATCTTGAGCGAGCGGGTCTGGATATCCCGAAGGTCGGTATGTGTCAGCACGATGCACCTCAAACGTAAATTCTGCGCTTTTCCGGATTTACGCCCAATTTGCCTTTTTTGTCGAGATGGAATTACAGTGGGGCTGGAACCGGAGCAGGGGCGCCACAGGCAGCCTTATCTGCGGATAAGGGGACGCCCGCGGCCGAATCGGGGCGCCACGGACGACGGGCCGAAACCGCGGAACAGGGACCATCATTGGGGGGACACCCGGAAGGCGACCCCATCCCTTTGAGGGGACATCAAGGCCCGATCGGGGGACATCCAGGGCGTCCCCCAATACCATTCACATACCGGATTCATTTGAATTGGATATGAGGATCGGGCCGCAAGTGACGCGAATCCTTGACAACTCCTCCGCATTCAACGCTAATCACCACAAGATCGGGAAAAGCGTTCAGACAGGGCCTGCACAAGACGGGCATCCCGAGAGGCAGACGACCACAGGACGGTGAACGGGGCAGTTATGCAGACAGGGCCGGACGGCGCTCTGAGCACGCGCAGGAAGACGACGGGGCCGGGCGCGTCCTCATTCAAGTACGACATTCTCACCGCGCTACTGGTGACGGCGGCGCGGGGCGATGCCGAGGTTGCCCGGCTCGCGCTGCGGCTGTCGCTGGTCGTCACGGCGCGGTTCAACTGGCGGCTGGAGAGCTTCGCCGTCGGCCAGAAGGAACTGGCGCGGATGTGGGGGGTGACCGACCGCACCGCCAAGCGCGAGATGGCGGCGATGCGGGCGCGGGGCTGGGTCAGCGTCGCGGTGCCGGCCGCGCGGGGACGGGTCGCGCAGCACCGGATCGTCTTCGACGCCGTCCTGCGCGAGACCGTGCCGCACTGGGATGCGGTCGGCCCGGATTTCACCGCCCGCATGAGCGACGTGCCGGAACCGGCAACCGCGGTCGACAATGTCGTGCCGTTCCAGCGCCACCCGGCGGGGCAGGGGGGCGAGGGCACACCCTGGGCCCGCGCGGCCGAACGGCTGGCGGCGCAGGATCCGGCGATCTTCAACGCCTGGTTCGCCAACCTGGTGCCGGCGGAATGCGAGGCCGGTGTCCTGACGCTTGTCGCGCCCTCGCGGTTCGTGGCCGATTACGTGCGCACGCATTTCATGCCGCGCCTGCTGGTGAGCGTGATCGCCGCCGACCCCTCGCTCCGCGATGTCGACGTGACCTGGAGCGGGGCGGGCGGCTGAGCGCCCGGGGGCTATCCCCGGCCGCTGATGTTGCGACGCATCGCCCGCTGGTAGAGGGCGGGGGACAGTCGCATCAGCCAGGAGGAGAGCCGGGCGACACGGCCGACGGGAATGAACTCGCGCGAGCGGTCCACGCCGCGCAGGATCTCAGCCGCCGCGTCCTCGGGGGTCATGTAGTCCATGCCGTCGGCGGCGGATCCGGGGCGCAGGATCCCGTCCTCGGTGCGGGCGGGATTGCCGATGTTGGTGGCCACGAAGCTGGGCGCCGCGATCAGGCAGCGCACGCCGAACGGCGCCTCTTCCGAGCGCAGAGAGGCGAAGAAGCCCTGCAGCGCATGTTTCGATGCGGCATAGGCGGTGCGGTTGTGCAGCGGCGCGAAGCCCGCGACCGACGAGATCGCGAGATGCGTGCCGCCGCTGTCGCGGAGCGGGGCGAGGAAATGGCGCGCCATCCCGATCGCCGCGAAATAGTTGATCTCGAAGACGCGGCGGTGACTGGCGGGGTCCGTCTCGGCGAAGGGGCCGATCTGCGAGACACCGGCGTTGTAGATCACCAGGTCGATCGAGGGCCGGTCCGCGATGATGCGCCGGCTGGCATCGGCGAGGGCCGGCCCGTCGGTCAGGTCCACGGCGACGGGGGTGCGGCTGTCCGACGCGGCGAGGCCCGCAATGTCGCGATCCATCAGCACGCAGTGCCAGCCCTGCGCCTCCAGCTGCGCCGCCAGCGCCCGGCCGAGCCCGCCGTTGCCGCCCGAGATCACCGCTGTCTTCATGGCCGGGCCTCCTTGCGCCAGAGATCGAACACCTGTTCGGACGTCAGCTCGGGCGTGTAGCCGAAGACCGTCTTGAGCCGGTCGTTGGCCAGCACCGGCCGGTATTGCAGGAAACGGACCTGTTCGGGGCCGTATTGCGTCAGCCCGAGGGGGCGCGCCAGGGCGAGCGCGGCCTTGAGACCCCAGGCGGGGAGGCGCAGCACCGGCTTGCCCAGTTTCGCCGCCAGCTCGTCCACCGTCAGCCAGCCGTCGCCGGCCACGTTGAAGATGCCGGGCGGGCCGTCCGTCGCGGCGCGGGCGACGATCCGGGCGAGGTCGCGGGTCCAGATGAAGACGAAGGCGCTGTCGCTGCCGCGGATGGCCAGCAGCCGTCTGCGGTGGAAGAGGGCGGTGATCTGGTTGTCGACCCCGGCGCCCAGCACCGTGCCGACCCGCAGCACCACCTGTTCCAGCGCGGGATGGTCGCGGCGGGCCTCGGCCAGCATCTCCTCGACGCGGCGCTTGTGGTCGGCATAGGCGAATTCGGGATTGCCGCGGCAGGGCGCGTCCTCGGTCAGGGGCACGGGGTTGTCGGCGTGATAGCCGTAGGCGGCGCCGGAACTGGTCACGACCAGCCGCCGCACCCCATGCGTCACGCAGGCCGCGAGGATGTTGCGCGTGCCGGTCACGTCCACCGCACGGGCCTGGTCGCGGGTCATGCCGGGCGGCGGGGTCACGATCGAGGCGAGGTGGACGACCACCTCGGGGCGTTCCGCGCCGATGACCGCGTCGGGGTCGGCGCCGGTGACGTCCATCCGGCGGAACCGGACCGTGCGGGGCAGGGCGCCGGGAGCGAGATCGGTGGCGACGACCTCTGCGGGCGGCAGCGCCCCGGCGAGGGCGCGCCCCACCATGCCGGCGGCGCCGGTGATCAGGATGCGGGTCATCGCGGGGCCTCGGTCCGGGCCATGAGGCCGGCGAGGACCAGGCCCGAGATCGCGTGCCAGATGCCCCAGAAGGCCGCGACGACGGCCATGCCGCCCAGGCCTCCGAAGAAGCCGAAGATCAGCACGAGGCCCAGGCCCGAGTTCTGGATGCCGGTCTCGATGGTCACCGCGCGCCGGTCGAACGGCGAAAGCCGCGCCAGGGTCGCCGTGGCATAGCCGCCGCCGAGCGCGAGGGCGTTGTGCAGGACGACGAGCCCGGCGATACCCCCGGCATAGGCCAGGAACTGCGCCCAGTTCGCGGCCAGCGCGACGACGATGAAGGCGATGAAGATCGCCATCGAGAGCCATTGCAGCGGCCGGCGCAGCTTGCGCGTCAGGTCCGGCCGGCGCGCGTTCAGCGTCACGCCGAGGACGAGCGGCAGGACGAGCATCAGGCCCACGGTGATCGCGATGCGGACCGGGTCGATCGAAGTGGCGCGCAGGATCGCGGCCGAGGGGTCGTAGAGGCTTCCCCAGAAGGCGATGTTGAGCGGCGTGAGGAGGATCGCCCCGACCGTGGCGAAAGCGGTCATCGAGACCGAGAGCGCGGCATTGCCCCCCGCCCGGTGCGTGATGAAGTTCGAGATGTTGCCGCCCGGGCAGGCGGCGACCAGCATCAGGCCGAGCGCGACCGAGGCCGGCGGTTGCACGACCAGCACCAGCAGGAAGGTCAGCACCGGCAGGACGAGGAACTGCGAGGCGAGCCCGACGAGCAGGGGTTTCGGCCCCTTCGCCAGCGCCCGGAAGTCGCGGGGCAGCAGGTCGATGGCGATCGAGAACATGACCACGGCAAGGATGCCGTTGAGAAGCGTCAGCGAGCCGGGCGAGAAATTCAGGATGGCGTCGTCGATCATGCCGCGCTGCCCTTGAGCCGGGCGATCCAGCGGTTGACCGCCTTGCGATAGGTCGCCTTGTCCACGTAGTAGGCCATGCGCGGCAGGTCGATGTAGGACATGCCGCCGGTCGCGCGGGAATAGCCGCCGGCCTTGGTCGCCTGCAGGGCCCGGGCCTCGGACGACCCGGCGCGAAGGCCCTCGATGTAGCGCACGACCATCTCGGCCTGTTCGTGCCGGCCCTGCCAGCCCAGACCCGAGGCCTCGACCATGCCCAGGACGAAGAGGTCGTCGCGCTCGGGATGCATGCAGTTGAGATAGAGGTGGGGCGCGTCGCCCTGCCAGTTCAGCAGCGCGTCGTCGATGAACGGGTAGTCCAGCCTGTAGCCCGTGGCGAGGAGGATCATGTCGTACTCGGCACTGCTGCCGTCGGTGAAATGCACCGTGTCGCCGTCGAACCGGTCGATGTCGGGGCGGATCGTGATGTCGCCGTGCCCCGCGTGGTAGAGCACCAGGGAATTCACGATCGGGTGGCTTTCGTAAAGCTTGTAGTCGGGCTTGGGAAAGCCGTATTTCTGCGGGTCGCCGACGAACCATCTGAGGATCGCCCCGTCGACGATCCGTTTCAGCGCCATCGGCAGTTTGATCGCCCCGCCGAGCGTGTCGGCGGGCTTGCCGAACACGTACTTGGGCACGAAGTAATAGCCCCGCCGCATCGAGAGGTCGCAGGAGGTGCCGTGGTGGATCGCATCCACCGCGATGTCGCAGCCGGAGTTGCCCGCGCCGATGACCAGCACGCGCTTGCCGGCGAACTGGTCGGGGGTGCGGTAGTCGGAGGAGTGGATGATCCCGCCCGTGAAGTCGCCCCGGAAGCCCGGGACGTTGGGCGTGCTGAGCGTGCCGTTGGCGATCAGCAGACCGGCATAGTCCTCGGTCCGTTCGCCGTCGCGGTCGCGCCAGGTGATGCGCCACCCCTCGCCCGGCGCGCCGAGCGGGTCGCAGCGCAGAACCTCGGTTCCGAACCGGTAGTGGCGTTCGAGGTCGAAGTGCCGGGCGAAGTCCTGGAAATACCGCTTCATCTCGCGGTGCGAGGGGTATTCCGCGACCTCGTCGCGCATCGGGAAATCGGTGAATTCGGTCATCCGCTTGGACGAGATCAGATGCGCGGTCTCGTACATGGTCGACCGGGGGCCGTCGATGTCCCACAGGCCGCCGACGCCGGCGTTCAGTTCAAAGCCCTGAAAGTCGATCCCGTGCTGTTTCAGCAGCTTGGCCGCAGCAAGGCCCATGGGTCCCGCCCCGATCAGGGCGAGCCGGTCCGGCGTCTTGGTCATCTGGTCCTCCCTTTGCGCCGTTAGCTTGAACAGATGTTCAAAATAAGGCAAGATATTTTCATGCCGACCGGTCAAGCCACTGAGATCACAAGGAAACGCGCACCGTCTAAACGGGCGTTGGCCACCCGCAAGCGGGTTCTGGACGCGGCCGAGGCGGTCTTTGCCGCGCGCGGATTCGACGGCGCCACCATCCGGGACATCGCCGCCGAGGCGGGCGAGCCCGTGGGGACCATCCATCATCACGGCGGCGGCAAGGAGGCACTGTTCCACCGCACCGTGGCCCGCCGGGCCGGGCCGCTGTCGCAAGCGCGGCTCGAGGCGCTCGACCGGCTGCGGGCGGAGGGCGGGCCGACGCTGGAGGCGATCCTTGCCGCCTTCATGCGGCCCTTTTTCGATCTCTCGCGCGCGGATCCGGGCTGGCGCAGCTATGCGCGCCTCGTCGCCTTCGTGTCGGCCGACGACCGGTGGCGGAGCATCTCGGCCGAGTGCTTCGACCCGACCGCCGAGCTTTTCCTCGCCGCGATCATGGAGCAGGTGCCGGAGACGGCGCGGAGGCGGGTGGCCGAGGGGTTCGTCTTTTCGGTCTCGGCCATGCTGGCGCTGCTGACGACGCAGGACCGGATCGCCGCCCTTGGCGGTGGCGACGCCCCCGAGGAGGAGCAGATGGCGCACCTGGTGCGGTATTGCGCCGCCGGCCTGATGGCCTGAGCGGGTCTGGCGGCCGTCAGCCGGTCCCGAGCATGTCGGCGAGGATCCCGCGCACCAGGGCGATGTCCTGCGGGCGCGAGATGTTCGGCGCATGGCCGCAGTCGAACTCGGTCACGCCCGGCGCGGGCCCGCTTGAGGCCATCCGGTCGGCGATTCCTGCGGGCAGGATATCGGAGTCGTGGCCGCGCAGGACGTGGCAGGGCAGGGCGATGCGGGCGTAGCGGTCCCAGCTTGTCAGCTCGTCCGCCGAGGCGGTGAACTGGACGGTGATCTGCGGATCGTAGTGCAGCGTCAGCCCGCCGTCGGGCAGCCGCCGGACCGAGGTGCGGGCCATCCGCCGCCAGAAGGCGTCGTCGGCCGGGCCGAAGGGGCGGTAGACCGCGCGCAGCCATGTCTCGGCCTCGCGCACCCGGGCAAAGACCGGCTGATCCGTGACATAGGTCACGATCCGGTCGATGGCTTCCTGCGGGACTTCCGGGCCGATGTCGTTGATCAGCAGGCAGGACAGCCGGTCCGCATGGGGCCCGGAGGCCAGCCGCATCCCGATCAGCCCGCCGAGCGAGGTGCCCAGCCAGGCCGCACGCTCCATCCCGTAGTGATCCATCAGGTCGACCGCGATCCCGGCATAGACCTCGACGCAGTATTCGCCCTCCGGATCCTGCGACCAGGTCGACAGGCCGCGGCCGATGGTGTCGGGGCAGATGACGAAATACCGGTCCGACAGCGCCTCGGCGATTTCGTCGAAGTCGCGCCCGGTCCGCGCCAGTCCGTGCCACATCACCAGCGGCTCGGCCGTCGGGTCGCCCCATTCGGTGACGTGGATCTCGTGATCCATCACCGGGACGAAGCTGAACCGCGGCCCGGTCATCGCCGCGCCCCCGCCGCCATGGCCGTCCCGGCGATGCCCTTGGGAAAGAAGTAGACCAGCAGGATGAAGATGATCCCCAACCAGAACAGCCAGCGGTCCGGCGCCAGAAGTTCCGGCAGGACGGGCAGGCCGTGCAGCGCCTCGGAGGCCGCGCCCATCAGGTCGCGCAGGTAGTACTGTGCCATGATCATCAGCACCGCCCCGATCACCGCGCCCCACATCGTGCCCATGCCGCCGATCACCACCATCAGCAGGATGTCGATCATGATCGCGAAGCTGAGCGCCGTGTCCGGCCCGGTGTACTTGAGCCAGACCGCATAGACCGTCCCTGCGAGGGAGGCGAAGACCGCCGAGAGGCAGAAGACAAAGGTCCGGTAGGCGACGACCCGATAGCCGATCGCCTCGGCCCGGCCTTCATTCTCGCGGATCGCCTTGAGCACCGTGCCGAGCGGCGAGCCGACGAAGCGCAGCAGCATCAGGAACATGATCAGCGAGGTGAAGAAGACGAAGTAATAGGCCGCCAGCTTGCCGTTGATGCGCACGTCGAAGATGCGCAGCACCTTGCCGTCGGCATCCGTCAGGATCTTGGTCGCCGGCTTGAACACGTCCGGCGCGCGGTAGGTGATCCCGTCCTCGCCCCCGGTCAGTTGGCTTAGCTGCGACACCAGCACCAGCACGACCGAGGCCGCCGCCAGGGTGATCATGGCGAAGAAGATCGCCTTGACCCGCAGCGACAGCAGACCGATGGCCACGGCGAAGACCAGCGACACCGCCACCCCCGCCAGCGCGCCCAGGATCACCGGCGTCCAGCCCGGACCCATGGCCTTGAGCAGGATGGCGGCCCCGTAGGCCCCGAAACCGAAGAACATGGTATGCGCGAAGCTGACGATCCCGGTATAGCCGATCAGCAGGTCATAGCTTGCCACCAGCACGACGAAGATGCAGATCCGCGCCGCCACCTCGAGCGAGCGGACGTCCTGGAACAGGAACGGCGCGAAGAGCAGCAGCGCCCCGATCCCCAGGACCACCAGCTTGACCGCGATTTCCCCTGTGGTTCTTTCCATCATGCCCTCACTTCACAGCCGGCCGCAGGCCGTTCGGCCGCCACAGCAGGATCGCCACCATCAGGATCATGTTCGACGCCAGCGCCATTTTGGGCGCGAGAAAGCCGAGATAGTTCGACATCAGCCCCACGAGGAGCGCGCCCAGCAGCGTGCCCTCGATCGAGCCCAGCCCGCCGATGATGACCACGATGAAGACGATGATCATCAGCTCCGCGCCGAGCGCGGGTGTGATCAGCGTCTCGTATCCCGCCCACATCGCGCCCCCGAGCGCGGCGAGGGCCGAGCCCAGCATGAACACCCCGATGAACAGCCGGTCGATCCGGAAGCCGAGCGCCTCGACCATCTCGCGGTCCTCGACCCCGGCGCGGACCAGCAGGCCGATCCGCGTGCGGTTCAGCACGAAATAGAGGCCGACGAAGACGATCAGGCCGAGCACGAAGGCGAAGCCGCGGTAGATCTCGATGCTGACGTCCCCGATGATCCAGGCCCCTTCAAGGAACGAGGGGCGGGGCACCGAGAACGGCGTGCCGCCCCAGAAGGCGAGGATCGTCTGTTCGGCGACGATCATCGCGCCCATGGTGATCAGGATCTGGCGCAGGTGGTCGCGGTAGACCGGTCGGATGATCACGGTCTCGAAGAACCAGCCCGCCACGAGGCCGAAGAGGATCGCCGCCGTGAAGGCGAGGATCAGCGCCAGCGAGCCGAGCGCGACCGAATCCGAGGCCAGCCACCCCGACAGCCCCGCCAGTACGGTCGCCGCCACGAAGGCGCCGAAGCTGACGAAGGCCGAATGGCCGAAGTTCAGCACGTCCATCAGCCCGAAGACGAGGCTGAGCCCCGAGGCCATGAGAAAGACCATCATCCCCATGGCCAGCCCCGCCACGGTCAGCGTGACCCAGGACGAGGGCGCGCCGATCAGGACGAAGGCCACCGCGGCCAGCAGGATGGGCAGCAGGTTGACCCCGCCGAGCCGTTCGAATGTGTTGCTTATCGCGTCCATCTCACTCCCTCACATCGACAGGCTCAGAAGCCGGTCCTGCAGTGCCCGGTCGGCGGCGAACTCTGCCATCGATCCGGCGTGCACGACCCGCCCGTCGTCGATCACCGCCATGTCGCGGCCCAGCTTCTTCGCGAAGCCGAAATTCTGTTCCACCAGCAGGATGGTGCTGGTCTCCGCGATCTCGCGGAAGGCCTCGGCCATGGCGTCGACGATCGAGGGGGCGAGGCCCTTGGTCGGCTCGTCGATCAGGATCAGGTCGCGCGGCTCGATGATGGCCCGGGCGACGCTGAGCATCTGCTTCTGTCCGCCCGAAAGGCTCCAGGCCTGCTTGTCGCGGAACGTCTCCAGCGCCGGAAAGAGGCCATGCACCCATTTCAGGCGGTCCGGGTCGATCCGGCCCGTCGCGGTGGCGAGGACCAGGTTCTCGTCCACCGTCAGCGTGCCGAAGATCCCCATGTTCTCGGGAACGTAGGCGATGCCCAACCGGGCGATGTCGGCGGTGTGCATCGCGGTGATGTCCTGCCCGCGGAAGGTGATCGACCCGGGCGAGGGCGTCCAGAGCCCCATGATCGAGCGCAGCGTCGTGGTCTTGCCGGCGCCGTTGCGGCCCAGCAGGACGAAGACGCCGCCCTCGGGCACCTCGAAGCTGACATCGTGCAGTACGGCGTACTGGCCGATATCGGTCCGAACGGATTTCAGGGACAGAAGGCTCATGCCGCGCCCTCCGAGGTTCCGAGATAGACGTCGCGGACGATCTGGCTCGACATCACCTCTTCGGGCGGGCCGTCGGCCAGCAGTTCGCCGTTGTGCAGAACGATGATGCGGTCGGCCAGGGCGCGCACCACGTCCATCTTGTGTTCCACCAGCAGCACGGTCTTGGATCGGTCGGCCTTGATCCCCCGGATCAGGTCCAGCACGTCCGGCGCGTGATCGAGGCTCATCCCGGCGGTCGGTTCGTCGAACATGTAGATGTCGGGCTCCATCGCCATCAGCAGCGCGACCTCGAGCTTGCGCTGGTCGCCATGCGGCAGGTTCGCGGCGGTCTGATGCGCCAGCGGCGTGAGGCGGGTGGCCTCGAGATAGTGCTCGGCCTTCCGGGCCAGCTCGCGGTAATGCGAGACGGGGCGCAGCATGTGCCAGCCCAGACCCGCGCGCGCCTGCACCGTCAGGCGGATGTTCTCCAGCACGGTGAGGTGCGGGAAGAGGTTGGTCAGCTGAAAGGCGCGGCCGATCCCGTGGTGGGCGCGGGCCGAGGGCGACAGACGGGTGATCTCCTGCCCGTCCTTTTCGACCGTGCCGGAGGAGGCCGTGAGCTGGCCGGAAATCAGGTTGAAATAGGTCGTCTTGCCGGCCCCGTTCGGGCCCACGATCACCGTCAGCTCTCCCGGGTGGAAGGCGCAGGAGACCGCGTTGACCGCGACATGCCCGCCGAAGCGGATCGTCAGGTCCCGGGTGACGAGGGAAGGTGTGGTCATGTCGTCTGCTGTCCGATCTGTCGCGTCCCGGCCATCGCGCCGGGACCCCGTTGTGCCAGGCAACCGCCGGTTCGGGGTTGCGCGGCTTCCGCGCGCGCCCCGGACCCCCGCGAGGGGATCCGGCAGCGCAGGATAGCCCCCGTCTGCCCCCGGCCCCCCGGACGTGCCTCGCAGGCGTTTCCGGGCGGCGCTTGTGGGGCGGGGTCCCGGCGCGGGGGCCGGGACGGACGGGTGCCCGAGGGTTCCGCGTGGTCCCGGCGCGGGGCCGGGACCCGGGAGGGCTCAGTCCTGGTTGTTGCGGCCGACGGGGATGTCCATCTCGTCCGCCGGGATGATCCGGACCTTTTCCGGGATCGCCCAGTCGACGGCGTCATCGACGCGGATCTTGAAGTGCAGCATGTCCTGCAGCGCCTGGTGATCCTCGGGACGGAAGGTCATCTGCCCCTTGGGCGTGTCCCAGGACATGCCTTCCATCGTCTCGATCAGGGTCTCGGTCTCGTAGTCCGGCGCCTCCTTGAGGGCCTTGACCACGGCGAGCGCCGCCGACATGCCACCCGCGGTGAAGAAGTCCGGCGGGCTGTCGAAGCGCGCCTTGTGCTCCTTGACCAGCCATTCGTTCACCGGATTGTCGAAGGCCTCGTGGTAGTAGTAGACCGCGCCTTCCATGCCGGGGAACCGCTTGTAGGTCGGCAGGACCGGCAGGATGTGCCCGCCCATGGAGATCTCGATGTCGTAGCGGGACGGGTCCATGGCCTGGATCTTGCCCGGCGCGTCGCCGCCGCCGGCGATGTAGATCAGGATGACCTTGCGGCCCTCGCGGTCCTTGAGCGCGTTGAACATCCGCTCGGCATAGGCGGTGAAGTCGGTGGTGCCCTGCGGCACGTATTCCTCGGTCACCACTTCGGCGCCGGTGCCTTCGAGCGCCGACTTGAAAGCCTCGATGCCGTCACGGCCGAAGGCGTAGTCCTCGGCCAGGGTCGCCACGACGAGGTTCTCGTCCGGCTGCAGCGCCAGTGCCTGCGCCTGCATGTCCATCGACGAGTTGCGCGAGGTCTTGAAGACATAGCGGTTGCTGTCCGGGCCGGTCAGGCTGTCGGCCACGGCCGGTTCCACGATCAGGATCTTCTCGTATTCCTCGGCGATCGGCAGCATCCCCACGGTCACGCCCGAAGAGGTCGCGCCGACGGCCAGCAGCACCTCGTCGTCGCCATAGGCCTCGGCCAGCACGGCGCGGGCCACGTCGGGCTTGAACTGGGTGTCCTTGGTGATGATCTCGATCGGCCGGCCGTTGATCTCGCCGGTGCCGTCGGTGCCGTATTCGATCCCCATCTCGAACCCGGTCTGCGCCTGTTTCGAGAAGGCCTCGAAGGCCGAGCCGGACAGCCCGTGGATCAGGGCGATCTTGATCGGGTCCTGCGCCGCGGCGCCGGTTGCTGCCACGGCACCAAAGGCGATGCCCGCGACAAGTCGCTTGATGATATTCATGATATCCTCCCGTTATGGCAGGGGGCGCGCCGTTGCACTCCATGCACCGGCTGCCCTACCTTGCGCCTCAGGATCACCTCACTCGGACCGCAGGGCAATATTGTGAAAACACGTATCGACGACGCCTACCGCAGCGGGGAGTTCGCGGAGCTGGCCTATGCATACGCCCCCGTAGGTCTGGTCATCACCGAAAACCGGGTCATCCGCGACTGCAACCGGGCCTTCGCCGAGATGTTCGAATACGGGGTCGAGGAGCTGCGGAACCAGGTCTTCGCGATGCTCTATCCCACGGACGAGGAGTTCGTGAACATCCGCGACCGCGGCGTGCGCCAGCTGCGCGAGACCAACACCTACTGGGACGAGCGCATCATGGCGAAGAAGTCGGGAACGCTCTTCTGGTGCCGCGTGCGGGGCCATTCCTTCACGCCCGAGGAGCCGCTGATGCGCGCGGTCTGGAGTTTCGCCGACCTCAGCGAGACCCGCCCCTACATCCCGCTGACCCGCCGCGAGCGCGAGATCATCTCGCATCTGTCGGACGGGCTGACCAGCAAGGAGATCGCGATCAAGCTGGAGCTGTCGCACCGCACGGTCGAGGTCTACCGCGCCAAGCTGCTCAAGAAGTTCGGGGTGAGCAATTCCAGCGGGCTGTTCCATTCGCTGGGCGGCATCGGGTCGGATCACGTGGTGTCGCGCAGCGGCGAGTGATCCCGCCCCGCTCAGGCGTGGCTGTCGTCGGGGGCGCGGGGCAGGAGGGGGCGGATCGCCCGCAGGAAGCCGTCGACATAGGTCAGCAGGACCGGCACCACCACCAGCGTCAGCAGCGAGGACGAGATCAGCCCGCCGATCACCGCATGGGCCATCGGCGCGTTCTGCCCCGAGCCGCCGTGGATGTTCAGCGCCAGCGGCAGCATCCCGAAGATCATCGCCAGCGTCGTCATGACGATCGGCCGGAACCGGATCGTCCCCGCCTCGACCAGCGCGTCGAAGAGGTTCATGCCGCCGCGCCGGTGCTGGTTGGCGTTGTCCACGAGAAGGATCGCGTTCTTCACCACGAGCCCCATCAGCATGATGAAGCCGATGATCGAGAACATGTTCAGGGTCGAGCCGCCGACCAGCAGCCCGGCCATCACACCGATCAGCGCCAGCGGCAGGGAGGACATGATGGCGAGGGGCTGCACGAAGCTGGCGAACTGCGAGGCGAGCACGAGGTAGATGAACACCACGGCGAGCAGCAGCGCGGCGGCGGCCGAGGCGCCGGATTCCGCGATCTGTTCGCTGTCGCCGCCAAAGCCGGTGCGGTAGCCGGGCGGCAGGTCGAGATCGGCGATGGCCTGCTGGATCAGCGGCTGCGCGGCGCGGATGTCGATGCCCTCGAGCCCCGCGGTCACCTGGACCGAGCGTTCGCGATCCTCGCGCGTGATCTCGCCCGCGCTGCGGGACTGTTCCACGGTGGCGATCTGGTCGAGCCGGACGAGGCCCGAGCCGTCGGCGTTGGAGGCCACGGGGAGCGAGCCGAGGCGCCCGGGGTCGTTGCGCACCCCCTCGGGGAGGCGGAGCAGCACGTCATAGCTGTCGCCGCCGGGCGCGGTCCATTCCGAGACGGTCTGCCCGGCGATCATCGGCGAGAGCGCGTTGCCGACCTGCGAGAGGGAGACTCCGAGGTCGGAGGCCGCGTCGCGGTCGATGCGGATGCCGATGGTGGGCTGCGGATCGTCGAGCGAGGTGCGGACATCGGCAAAGCCCGGCGTGGCGGAGAGGCTCTCCGCCAGCTCGCGCGAGAGGCGGGTGAGGACCTGGAGATCCTCGCCGAAGATCTTGACCTCGACGGGGGTCGCCACGCCCGAGCCGAAGGCGCCCGGAGGCCCGACGCGGAACCGCGCGCCGGGCACCGCCCGCAGCGCGTCGCGGATCGTCGGGGCGAGGGTCGTCGGCGTGAGTTCGCGTTCCGTGGGGTCGGTCATGCGAACGACGATTGCGGCGTTGTTCTCGCCCGAGTTCGTGCCGGAATTGACCGTGGCATAGGTGCCGGTCACCTCGGGAAAGTCGCGCAGGATCGCATCCACCTGGGCGATCTTCTCGGCCGTGCGTTCCAGCGGCGTGCCGACGGGCATCTCGAGGTCGATCTGCATCTCCGAATTGTCCGCGGGCGGCACGAATTCGGCGCCGACGAAGGGAAAGAGCCCGAGCCCGCCGAGGAAGATGAGGAGCGCGGTGATCAGCGTGGTCTTGCGCCAGCGCAGGGCGACCCTGAGCAGGCCCCGGTAGCGGCGGCCGAGCCATTCGAAGAAGCGTTCGAACTGGTGGACCAGCCGGCCGAGGGGGCCGCGTTTCACGTTCGGGTCCGCCGAGGGGTCGTACCAGACCGAGGACATCATCGGGTCGAGCGTGAAGGACACGAAGAGCGAGATCAGGACCGCGACCGAGACGGTGATGCCGAACTGGAGGAAGAAGCGACCGAGGATGCCCTCCATGAAGGCCACGGGCAGGAAGACGGCGATGATCGAGAGGGTGGTGGCCAGCACGGCGAGGCCGATCTCGTTCGTGCCCTCGAGCGCGGCGGTGTGGTGATCCTTGCCCATGTGCAGGTGGCGCATGATGTTCTCGCGCACCACGATGGCGTCGTCGATCAGGATGCCGATCGAGAGCGACAGGGCCATCATCGTCATCATGTTCAGCGTGAAGCCGAGGAAGTAGATCGCCGCCATGGTGCCGATGATCGAGATCGGCAGGGTCAGCCCGGTGATCACGGTCGACCGCCAGGAGTTCAGGAACAGGAAGACGATCACGGTGGCGAGCAGCGCGCCCTCGAGCAGCATGGACTGCACGGAGTGAAAGCTGTCTTCCACAGGCACGGCGTTGTCGCGGATGATCTCGAGGTCGATGCCGTCATAGAGCGGCTCTTGCGAGAGGGCCGCGATCTCCTCGCGCACGGCCTCGGCCACGGCGACGGTGTTGGCGCCCTGGGTCTTGACGATGTCGACGGCGAGCGCCTGTTCGCCGTCGAGCATGGCGAGGCTGGTCTGTTCGGCGAGATCGGTTCCCACGGTGGCCACGTCGCCCAGCCGGATCGGATAGCCGCCGCGGCGGGCGATGATGATCTCTTCGAAATCGGCGAGGGCGGGGATCCGGCCCTCGACCTGGACCGACTGTTTCGAGCCGCCTTCGGTCACCGAACCGGCGGGCAGGTCGGTGTTCTCGGCGGCGAGGGCGGCGGCGATCTCGGAGGCGCCGATGCCTAGGGCTGACTGGCGGTCGGGGTCGATCAGCACATGCACCTCGCGCGGGACGCCGCCCACGACCGAGGCGCGGCCGACGCCGGGAATGTTCGACAGGCGCGTGGCGAGCTGGTCCTCGGCCAGCGCGGTCAGCGTGCCGGTGTCGTACCGGTCCGAAGAGATGCCGACCGAGATGATCGGCAGCTCGGACGGGTCGAAGCGCAGGATCTGCGGATCCTCGGCATTGTCGGGCAGCGCGCCCTGGATCTGGGCGATGCGGTCGCGCACGTCCTGCGCGGCGACCGAGCTGTCGACCTCGAGCTGGAACTGGATCAGCACCATCGAGGAACCGGTCTGCGCGGTGGAGGAGATCGTCTCGATCCCCGACAGGGTCGAGACGCTGTCCTCGATCACTTCGATGATGTCCGATTCCACGGCTTCGGGCGTGGCGCCGGGATAGGAGGTCACCACGGCGACCACCGGGAAATCGACCTCGGGAAGCTGTTCCACCGGCAGCCGCTGGTAGGAGAACAGGCCGATCACGAAGATCGCGACCATCACCATCGTGGCGAAGACCGGCTGGCTGACGGAAATGCGGGTCAGGAACATCGGTCAGCCCCCGACCACGGCGATTTGCATGCCGTCGTGCAGCCGTTCCAGCGGGGCCGAGACGATCGTGTCGCCGGGGTCGAGCCCCTCGGAGATCTCGACCATCCGGCCCCGGTCCCACATGCGCGCGACGGTGACGGGCTGGCGCTCGACCCTGTCGCCCTCGATCCGCAGCACGAAGCGGCCCTCGTCGTCCTCGCGCAGGGCGTCGCGGGGGATGCCGATCGCATCGGCCTTTTCGCCGAGCACGAGCCGGCCCGAGGCGAACATGCCGCCGCGCAGCGTGCCGTCGTCATTGCCGAAGGTCGCGTAGATGGGAAGCATCCGGGTGCCGGTGGCGGCGACGGGTGCGATGCGTTCGACCGTGCCGGAAAAGCTCTGAGCGCCCAGCCCCTCGACGGTGATCGTCACGGTCTGGCCGGTGCGGATCCGCGGGGCATAGAGCACGGGGACCGCGCCCTCGAGTTCGAGCGAGGTGATGTCGACCAGGGTCATCAGCGCGGTGCCGGGCGCGACATAGGTGCCCGGATCGACGTTGCGTTGCGAGATCATGCCCGAGAAGGGCGCCGTGATCGTCGCCTTGTCGAGCGCCTGTTCGGCGGTGGCGACCTGCCGTTCCAGCGCGGCCAGGTTGGACTGCAGCTGCTGCACGTTGGCGACGTTGCTGTCGAGCGTCGAGGAGGCGGCGATGCCGCGATCCACCAGGCTTTCGGTCCGTTCCAGCTGCGAGCGGGCGAATTCCAGCTGCGCGCGGGTCGCGTCGGCCGTCGCACGGCTCTGTTCCAGCTGGTTGCGCAGGGTCTCGATGTCGATCCGGACCAGCACCTCGCCCTCGTCGGCGGCGTCGCCGGGGCGCTTGAGCACTTCGTCGACCCGGCCCGAGACCTCGGCCGGGATGCCGAGGTGATTGGCGGGCGAGAGCGAGCCGGTGATGCGCACGGTGTCCTGGAGGGTCATGCGCTCGACCTCGGTCAGTTCCCGCGGCAGAAGCTGCATGACCGTGTCGGGCGCGGCCTCTGGCGCGGGGGGTTGGTCCTCGGGGTCGGGCGTGGCCGCCATCTCTTGAGCCGGCAGCTCGATCAGGCCCTGGCGCAGGCCGTAGGCGCCGGCCGCCGCGAGGAGGGCGAGGCCCAGCACGACCCAGGGCCAGCGGCGGCGCGGCGGCTTGCCTCCCTCGGCGCGGGCCGTCCGGGCCTTGCGTTCACGATTGGTGAGCGCCCAGTCCGGCTTGGGCGGGTCCTTCGGTGTCTCGGTCATCTCAATCGTTCGCTTTTCTGATGATGTCGCCCGGCTCGGATCCGTCGCCGACGGCGTCGAACCACGTCCGGAGGAATTTTGCGGACTGGCGGTAGAAGTCGCCGAATGCGCCGACCCTCTGCTGTTTGTCGGGGTCCCCCGCGAAGCCGGCGGCGATGTCCTGCATGCGGTCGGCGTTGCGGTCGAACCGCTCGGCCATGGTGCCGAGGACGCGGTGATGCGGGTCGGCCACCGCCCGCCAGAGATCCTGCCGCGAGCCGATGCGGCTGTCGCGTTCGGTCGCCCCGCGCGCCTCGAGCTGGCGGACGTTGGTCGAGACCGAGGCCTTGGAAACGCCGAGCGCCTGCGCGATCTCGGTCAGGCTGCGCGAATCGCCCGCGAGGACGAGGTAGGCGAGGACCTGGCCCGAGATGCGCGGCACGCCTTCGGCCTGGAAGATCAGGCCGAGCGTCTCGATGAACTGCTCTTCGGGCGAGGGGGTCATGGGTGGCCTTTTTGTTCGTAACGTTCAATATGAACTGAACGATCCGGGGTCAAGGCGCCCCGGGTCGCTGACGTCACGTCCTACAGGCGGCGGGAGCCGTCGGCGAACCGGAGCCGGGTGACCAGGTCGATCAGTTCGACCAGGGATTTCACCTGGAGCTTTTCCAGGATGCGCGCGCGATGATGGTCGACGGTCCGGGGGCTGATGCCGAGGGCATTGCCGATCTCCTTGCTCGACACCTCGGCGGGATTGGCCACCACATGCGAGACGATTTCCTCTTCGCGCGCGGTGAGGCGGTCGAACCGGGCCTTGAGGTCGCGATGCGTCACGAACGATCCGTAGCGCGAATCGGCGAGGTCGAGCGCGGCCTGGATGCGCTCGATCAGGACCGGCTGCCGGAACGGCTTTTCCAGAAAGTCCACCGCGCCGCCCTTCATGGCCTGGACCGACTCGGGCACGCCGCCGTGACCCGTGATGAATACGACACCGAGGGGGAGCTGCCGCTGGTTCAGCACCTCGAGAAGCTCGAGTCCGTTCATGCCGGGCATGCCGTAGTCGAGCACCACACAGGCGGGCCGCTCGCCGTCATAGGCCGCGAGAAAGGCTTCCGCGGCGGGAAAGGTCTCGACCTGCATGCCGCGCTGGTCGAGGGCACGGGACAGCGAGGTACGCACATCCTGATCGTCGTCGACGACGAAAACCAAGGGTTTGCTGTCAGGCATGTACGGCCGAAAACTCCGATAGCGGTCTCATCCTGCATACCTTACCCGATCGATCCGGCAAGGGAAGCCGCGCCCCTCCGGCCAGTTGGCGGCGCGGCTGCACATTTTTGTCACGCCGGGCCGACGGCCACGGTGAAACAGAAGCGGGCGCCTTGCGGCTCGGCCGGTTCGTGCCAGAGCCGGCCGCCGTTGGCGTGGACGATGGACTGGCAGATCGACAGGCCGAGCCCCATGCCGGTCGGCTTGGTGGTCTCGAATTCGGTGAACAGGCTGATGCCGGGATCGACGCCCGGCCCGGTGTCCTCGACCGCGACCAGAACCTGGTCGCCCTGCCGTTCGGCCCGCACGAGGACGCGGCGGTCGCAGGACTCGCAGTCCGCCACGGCCTCGACCGCGTTGCGCAACAGGTTCACCAGCACCTGGGCGATCTGGATCCGGTTGGCATGGACGGGGGGAAGATCGGCGAGATCGGCCTCGATCGTCGCCCCGGCGGCCCGGGCCTCGGCGATGACGAGCCGCTTGGTCTGTTCGACAAGCTCGCCAAGGTCGAAGTCGGTGCGGATCCCTTCGTCGCGCCGGATGAAGCTGCGCAGGGCCTTGATGATCTCGCCCGCGCGCATCGACTGCTCGGCGATCTCCTCGAGCGTCTGGCGCAGCCCGTCGTGGTCGCCGGCGATCTGGTCGACGGAATACAGCGCGCTGTCGGCGTTCTGGGCGATGGCGGTCAGCGGCTGGTTCAGCTCGTGCGCGAGCCCTGCGGCGACCTGGCCCATCGTGTTGTCGCGCGAAAGGTTCGACAGGTCCTTGGAGAGCTCGGCGATCTGGTCCTCGGTCTGCTTGGCGGGCGTGATGTCGTCCATGGTGAGGACGTAGTGGATCGGCTTGCCCTCCTGATTGAAGATCAGGATGGCGTTGACCAGCGTCCAGACCGTCGCGCCGTCGCGGCGCAGGCAGCGCATCTCGTGGTTGAAGGCGCGCGGGGCGTCTTCCCCGTGGCCGTCCGACAGCAGGAACAGCGGCTCGTCCGGGTGGACCAGATCGGCCAGCGCCATCCGCGTCAGTTCGTCCTCGGAATAGCCCGTGATCTCGCAGATCTTGTCGTTCACGCGGAGGAAGCGACCGGTCGCGGCCTCGATCTGGGCCATCCCGTGCGAGGACAGGCCGAAGGTGCGGCCATATTCGATCTCGGTCTCGCGGCGGGCGGCGATCTGCTGCATCAGGGTCCGGTTGGCGTTCTCCAGCTCCTGATAGGTCTTGGGCAGCGGTTCCGAGGGGTCCAGTTCACCCTGGGAGATGAGGGCGGAGCGAACGGCGAAGGCGCGGACCGGCTTGTAGATGTAGTTGGCGAGGGCCAGCCCGCAGAGCCCGGTGATCGCGGCCACCAGCGCGGCGATCCAGAAGTTGTTCCGCCGGTTCTGCTTGATCACCTCGGTGAAGTCGCTCTCGAGCGCGTAGGCGGCGATGGTCCAGGGCAGGTTGTCGCTGATCGGCGGCATCACGACCGAGACATAGGTCTCGTTCCGGAACGAGAACTGCGACAGCATCTCGTGTTCGACCGGGATCACGCCGTTCGCGACCAGGTCGGAAAACGCCTCTCGCGCGATCGGATCCTCGAACTGCGCGATGTCGACGAAGCGCAGCGTGCCGTCGGCGTCCTGCGTCTTGAGCAGGCTGCGGTTGGGGTGCGCGATGACGTCGCCGTTTTCGTGGATGATCAGGGCGCGGCCCGTCGAACCGATGCGCAGCCGGGCCAGGAACTCCGAGATCTCGCTGATCTCGATATCGACGCCGACGATGCCGCGCACAGCGTCCGGCCCGTCCATCACCGGCGAGGCGAGGGTGATGCCCGGCTGCTGCGACGAGAAGAAGATGTAGGGGTCGGTCCAGATCGTCGTGAGCTCCGCGCGCGCCCGGATGTACCAGGGCCGGCTGCGCGGGTCGTAGGTGTCGAGGGGATCCATCCGCCGTTCGACCACGTTGAAGTCGTCGTCGCGCCAGATCAGCTCGGTCGTGCGGACGCCGTCCTCGACCCGGATGATCTTGGTGCGGAAGGGGGCCGGCCCCTCCGAGCGCATGACATAGACGAATTCCCCGTCCTCGCCGCCGTGGTAGACGCCGGCGAATTGCGGGGCGAGCAGGAGCTGCTGGAAGAGCAGCTGCTCGAGCAGTTCGGGGACGTCGCTGGCGATCACCCGGTCCTCGGCCAGCCGGGCCGAGAGTTCGGCCGCGCCGCGGGCCGGTCCCAGGAACCCGCGCGAGTGTTCGATGGTGTTGGTGCCGACGTCGCTGAGCAGGTCGCGGGCGTGGTTCAGCAGGGCGCGTTCCGAGGTGACGTAGGACGAGAAGACCACCGCGAGGACCGCGACGAACTGCAGGCCGGCGAGGCCGATCGCCAGCAATGCCCCCAGTGAATTCCGCATGTCCCCCCGCATCCGCCGCCGCGGCCGGTCATCGCCCCTGCCGCGCCCTGCATGAGTTCCACAATCGGGGATGCAAGGCAACTCTGCGGAGGGTGCGGAGCATAGGCAACATTGCCCAGGCAATGACGCGCATTCCCGACGGTGCCGTTCTGTGCAAACCTTTTCCTGCCTTCCATAAAATACGCGCCAAGGTCCCGTTGACGCGTGTTGGGAAAGTTCGGTTTCAGAGAGCCATTTTGCAGCGCAAGTGAGTGAGGCGCTATATAGTGCATTTCAAAGCGCCGGCGTCGGGGATCCCCCCTCGGCGCCGGTTGCAATTCCGGGTTCTTGCAGGGGCGCCTGCTTGCCGGAACGTCAACACTGCTTGGGGCAGGCGCGTCTCCGCGGCAGATCCCGCTGCCTCGGGCGCGGCAAGGGCTGAAAAATCCGTTGGACATATCAACGGTTTATTTTAAGTTGGCTGCGCCACATCAAGAGCAACAAAAAGGCAAAATTTTACCACATTGACCGTCGCGCTTCCTGATCGGCGCGACCGGGCACGATATACCCTAGGGGGACGACATGGGCATTACGCGGACCGGTGTTTTTTCGGAAGATTCTGTTGACGGCTTCTACCGATACGGGGATGGCGGAACCGGTACCATCACGATCGATGGCGGCTCCGTGCTTCCGGTTCTCGCAAGCAACACGGCGGCGGAACCCCGGGTCCGGGTCGGCGTGAACGGGGGCGACGGCGAGGTCACGATCTCGGGCACGGGTTCCGCGATGACGCTGGACGCCAACGGGAGCGCCTCGCTCCGCGCCAATATCCAGGTCGGGCGCGACAGCGGCAGCATCGGTGATTTCAACCTGCTGGCCGGCGCCGAACTGACGATCCAGGATACGGCAGGTGCCGCCAACAGCCCCGACAGTGATCACGAGGGCATCGATGTCGGGATTGACGGAGGCACCGGCACGTTCTCGGCGGATGCGTCCACCGTCACGATCAACGGCACCGGCGCGGCGCTCGAGATCGGAAGGGACGGCGGGACGGGAACGGCCAATTTCAACAACGGCTCCGTCCTCACCCTGTCGAGCGCCTCGGGCGGGGCGGACGACTTCGTCGGCATCGCGCTCGGTGCGGATTACGGATCGGGCACGGCGGGGACAGGTACGCTCAACGTCGACAACTCCACGATCAACGTCCTCGGCACGGGCGGATCCGAAGCCTATTTCCATATCGGCCGTGACGGCACCGCGACCGCGACGCTGACCAACAACGCCTCGTTCAACGTGATCGGGTACAACAACCTGTCGGCCGGCGGCACCATCGGCCGCTATTCCGGCAGCGACGGCACGTTCAACGTCAACAGCGGGTCCGAGCTCGTGATCCGCAACGATGTCGGCGACAGCTATATGAACATCGGCCGCGCGGGCGGCACGGGGGCCCTAAACATCGGCGTCACGGGATCGGCGATGATCACCGGGGTCGAGGGCGCGGCGCTTCAGCTGGGCCGGAGCGATGCGCTGAGCTCGGGCGACATCGTCAATGCCGGCGACCTGACCGTCTCCAGTACGAACCAGTACACGTACGTCAGCCTCGGGCGCGAAGGCGGCACCGGCACGGCGAACAACACCGGCACCATGTCGGTCTCATCCGTCAACGCGGATGTCGATTTCGAACTGGGTGTCGACGGCGGCGTCGGGGGCCTCACGAATTCCGGCACCCTGACGGTTGCCTCGACCAACGCCGGCGCACGGTTGACGGCCGGGACCGGCGGTGTCAGCGGCGGAACCGGCGATTTCACGCAGACCGGCGGCACCACATCGATCACGGCCGCGACGCAGGCCCGGTTCCAGGCGGGCATCGAACAGGCCGTCGGGACGGCCCTGATCCAGAGCGGCGGGCTGTTGCAGGTGAACGGCACGCAGCGGTCGCAGATCATCGTCGGTGCCGACTTCGGCACGGGCCCGGGCATGGGCACCATGGAGGTGACGACCGGCGCGACCATCGACCAGGACACGGCCGACGATGCCTTCAACGACATCGGAACCGGCGGCAACGGCGTGCTCCGGCTGAACAACGCGACCTGGCAGGTCGACGCGGGCGACGAATTCAACGTCAATGTCGGCCGCCAGTCCGGCACCGGGCTGCTGGAGTTCCTGAACGGATCGACCGCCGTCATGAACGCCACCGGTTTCTCGGGCCTGAGTGTCGGCCGGGAGGCCGGGTCGAACGGCACCCTGAACATCACCGGTTCGACCATGACGGTGAACAGCTCCGGGCTGGAGACCTTCTTCAACCTCGGACGCAGCGGCGGCATCGGCAACCTGAACCTCGACAACGGCAGCCTGACCTTCAACGCGGTGGCCTGGAGCGGCGCCAACATGGGCCGGGAAGGTACCGCGAATGTCAGCCTGACGAACGGCAGCCTTCTCGAGTTCAACTCCGGCTACGGCGCTTATGCCAGCTTCGGACGCGACGGCGGATCGGCCACCGTGACAGTCGACAATTCGACACTGCGGTTCTCGGGAACGGGAAGCTCCGCCAGCGATCCGCTCTACGGGGATCCGATGGATAGCGGGTTCTCGATCGGTCGCGGTGCGGGCGGTTCGACCGGGACGGTATCGGTCGCGAACGGCGGCCTGCTGGAAGTTCTCGATTCCGGCCGGAGCGTCTATGCGAACGTCGGCAACTGGCAGGCGGACAGCGGCACGCTGAACCTCACGAACGCGACCATGAACATGGCGGCCACCGGGGCTGCGGGCGCGGCCTACTTCAACGTCGGACGGGACGGATCGACCGGCGTGCTGGACGTCGACGGATCGACGCTGAACGTCAGTTCGGCGAGCGAGTACGTGACCTTCCGCATCGGGACGGATTTCGGAACCGGCGGAGCTAACGGCTCGGTCTCGCTGGCCAACGGTTCGGCTCTGAACCTTGCCGGGATGACGGCGCTGGTGTCGGTCGGCTACGATATCTCGACCAGCGCCAGCCTCGAGGTGCTGTCGGGCAGCACGATCGGCTTCACCGACGGCGGCGGCCAGCTCGACGGGGCTCCGACCGGGGTTTCGAGCGCCTTCGCCGTGGGGCAGGGCAACCGGATCGATACGGCGACGGCCCTGATCGACGGAACCGGCTCTTCGGTCTCGGGGATGGACGCGGTCGTGGTCGGCGGCGACGAGATCGTCAACGACGAACTGACCGGGAGTGGTGACGGCCAGCTGACCATCACCAATGGCGGCGCTCTGTCGGCCGGCATCATCGCCATCGGGCAGGGGGGTACGCTCGTCACCGGCGACGCCAGTGTGACAGCCACCGGGTCCGGTTTCGGGATCGCGGGTGGCGAATGGGATATCCTCGCCGGCGGCGTGACATCGATCACCGGCCATTTCGTGGCCGAGAGCGGATCGATCAACCTGCTGATCGACGCGGCGACGGGCCAGGGGGGCCGGATCGATTTCGCGAACGGCGACGTCTCGTTCGGAGCCGGCATGACGGTCAACATCGACGTCCGCAACGGTTTCCTGACCGCGGGCGACAGCTTCCGCGTGGTGAACTTCTCGAATCTGGGAACCCTGACCGACGACGCGACGCTGAACCTGCTGAACCAGTCGGCGGGCTTCGGTTTCGCGCTGCTCCGGAACGCGACGACCATGGATCTCGTCGCCCTGAACAACGGCGACGGAACCGGCTCCGCGGATCTCGACTTCGGTGAGTTCATCGATGTCGCGGCCACCTTCGAACTGAACACGGACACGAACGAGGGCGATGGCAGCGGCGGCACGCTCGGTGCGGATCTCACGGCCGTCAACGTGGACCGGGTCCTCGGAACCTCGGTCGCGGATACCTTCACGGCCACGGGCAGCGGTGCGATCTCGCTCTTCGGGCGCACCGGCGACGACACCCTGACCGCCGGCAGCGGCAACGACATCCTGGACGGCGGGCTCGGAGCGGACAGCCTGCTGGGCGGCAATGGCGACGACACGATCGACGGCGGGTCCAACCCCGACGTGATCAACGGCGGTGCCGGCGACGACTGGGTCACCTATGAAAGCGCCGCCTCGGGCGCGCGGCGCATCTCGCTCGGCGGGTCCGCCGGCGAGGGCGGCGCATCGCAGGGGGACGTGCTGATCAACATCGAGAATGCGATCGGCTCGAACTTCCGTGACCTCTTCATCGGCACCGGCACGGCGAACCAGCTGAACGGTCTGCAGGGCGACGACACCTTCTTCTCGGGGGCCGGCAACGACACGATCGACGGCGGCTCGGGAGATGACGTGATCGACGCGGGCGACGGCGCCGATTCCATCACCGGCGGAGCGGGGATCGATACCGTCCGCTACGCGTCCTCGGCCGCGGTGCAGATCAACCTTGCCGCCAACATCGCGACGGGGGGCCAGGCCGAAGGCGATACCTTCTTCGGCATCGAGAACGTGGTGGGGTCGCAGAACGCCGACACCATCATCGGGGACGGTCAGGACAACCTGATCGAAGGCATCGGCGGCGACGACCACATGCGCGGCGGCCTCGGGGCCGACACGATCATCGGCTACAACGGCATCGACACGGCGAGCTACCAGGACAGCGCCGTCGGCGTGAACGTCGGGATCTACCGGGTCGGTACGGGCGGGACGGCCGAGGGCGACCGCCTGATCTATGTCGAGCGGATCATCGGCTCGGGGCATGACGACGAGCTGGTCGGCGGTGGTACCGCGCCGATCCTGGAAGGTGCCGGCGGCGACGACCTGCTGATCGACTATGGCGGTGCCGCGACGATCATGGGCGGCAACGGCGACGACACGATCAACGCCGGAACCGGCGCCGACAGCATCGACGGCGGTGCGGGGATCGACACGGTGCGCTATGCCAACACCTCGTCCGTGCAGATCGACCTCGCGGCCGGCACCGGTTCGGGTTTCGCGGCCGAGGGCGACACGCTCGTGAACGTCGAGAACGTCATCGGCTCGAATGCGGGCGACACGCTGACGGGCGATGATCAGGTGAACCGGCTCGAAGGGCTTTACGGCGAGGACACCATCAAGGGCGGGCTCGGCAACGATCTCCTGCTCGGTGGCGGGAACGCGGATGTCTTCGTCTTCGACGCCGTAGGCTTCGGCCGCGACCTCATCCTCGACTGGCAGGACAACTACGACAAGATCGACCTGCGCGGCTCGGGCCTGACCCATGCCAGCTTTACCGAGGTCGACACGGCGCAGGGCGTCCGGCTGGATTACTTCAACGGCGTCTCGACCGACGCGATACACCTCTTCGGGGCGTCGCTTTCGCCGTCGGATATCGACGCGAGCGATTTCCTGGTCTGAGCACGGGCGGGGCCATCCGGTGGATGGCCCCGCGACCGGAAGAGCCGTATCGCCGGAAGGGCGGGGGCGCGGCGGTCAGCCAGCGGTCCCTGCCGACAGGCCGAATCCATCGAGAATGGCATCGTAGGCGATACCTGTATCCGCCTCGGTCATGGCATGGCTGCCCGCCTGGAAGCGGATGGCGATGCGGTCGCCGACCCGGGTCTGGGTCAGATAGATGCGGCCCTCGTCGTTGATCGTGCGCAGATGCGCGATGGTCTCGTCGTCGGTCGCACCGGCGCGGCGGAAGGAAAAGAGCGACAGCGCCGGTTCGGTGACGATCTCGACGCCTTCGGTCGCGCGCAGGCGCTCGCACAGATTGCCGGACCAGCGGACGTGATCGCGGATGATGCCGCGCAACCCCTCGAGCCCGTGAAACCGCAGCAGGAACCACAGCTTGAGCGCGCGGAACCGGCGGCCGAGCGGGATCGACCATTCCGAATAGTCTATCACTCCGTCCTGCCCGTGGGTCTTGAGGTATTCGGGCTGGATCGCGAGGGTCTTCACCAGGGTCTCGGGATCGCGGACGAGATGGGCGGAACAGTCGAAGGAGGCGCCCAGCCACTTGTGCGGGTTGAAGACGACGGAGTCCGCCTGCTCGACGCCGGCCCAGATGTCGCGGAACTCGGGGCAGATCATCGCGGCCCCGGCCCAGGCGGCATCGACATGCACGTAGAGGGCGTGGCGCTGCGCGACCTCGACCACGGCGCGGATGTCATCGCTCGCTCCGGTGCTGGTGCCGCCGACGCAGGCCACGACCCCGGCGGGCCTGTGCCCGGCGGCGAAGTCGGCGCGGATCGCGGCGTCCAGCGCGTCGGGCGGCATCGCGCCGGAGGCCTCTGCCGGAAGCTTGATCAGGTTGTCCTGTCCGATCCCCGAGACCCAGGCCGCGCGGTCGATCGAACTGTGCACCTGGTCAGAGCAGTAGACGCGCGGGGCCGGGCCGCCGGCCAGGCCCCTGACGTTGCCCTGCCAGTCCAGCGCACGTTCCCGCATGACGAGCATCGCCGCCAGCGTGGCCGAGGATGCGCTGTCCTGGATCACGCCCGAGAATGTCCCGGGCAGGCCGACCGCGTCCCTCAGCCATTCCATCATCCGGGTCTCGAGCTCGGTCGCGGCGGGCGAGGTCTGCCAGAGCATGCACTGCGCGGCCATGGCCGTGACGAGGTATTCCGCCACGACCGAGACCGGGGCTGCATTGGCGGGGAAGTAGGCGAAGAACCGGGGATGCTGCCAATGGGTCATGCCGGGCAGGATGATGTTCTCGAAATCCTCGAAGATCGCCGCCATCTCCTCGCCGGTCTGCGGCGGCTCGGCGGGAATGGCGCGATAGATCTCGCCCGCGTCCGTCCGGGCGCGGACCGGGCGGTCGCCCAGTGTCCTGCGGTATCGCGCGCCCCAGTCGGCGGCCCGTCGCGACCAGCTTTCGAAGTCTTCGGGTGTCATGCTCTGCTCTGCCTCCCGCGCCCCGGGGCGCGTTGATCCGCGTGGCCTCGGGCAAACCCCGTAGCCGGTATCGCCGGCATAGCCGGTCAACCCGATCAGGTCGAGCGCGGCGCGTGGTGTCGGATGCGACGAGGCCCGTTCGGTGCGCGGGTCGCGGTCCCGGCCGGTCGCCGGGGCCCGCTCACTCCTCGAGAGCGGCGCGGGTCGCGGCGTATTTCTGCTCGAGGCGCTTCCGGGTCACGTCCGGCAGGACCGCCAGTCGCGCGGGATCGGAGTTGTCCTCGAGATCCGCGCATTTGACGGTGATGGCGAGCGGGTCCGCCTTGATCCGGGCGTGGTAATCTTCGGGGGGCTCGTCCTCGCGATGCGTCAGCGCATCGACCGTGGCGGCGATGCCGGGGCCGAATTCCCTCTCGATGGTTTCGAGCGTCACATCCGTATCCTCGACCACGTCGTGCAGCAGCGCGACGACCTGCGCGGTTTCGGCATCGGGTCCGTCCGGTATGCTGGCCGCGACGCGGGCGACATGACCGATGTAGGGCGCCCCCGCCCGGTCGGACTGGCCCGCATGGGCGGCGAGGGCGAGTTCGAATGCCTTGCCGATCTGTCCCATTTCGATCCCTTCCAGCCGTCTGTTGCGGGGCGGCGGCAGCGAAGCCGATACCCACGGACTACATCTAGATGGCGGAGGGCGGGCCGCCACCCGGGTCTGCGGAATTTCCTGCACGCGGGTCGGCAGCGAGCGCCCGGACATTGCCTTGGCCCGCGTGGGGACCGCGACCGGATGCTCGGTCCCGTCAGGCCGGTGCTCCCTGCGGGCGGTCCGTCAGACGGCCCGAGATCAGCGCCGCCAGCGCCACCATGCCCGCAGCGGTGCCGAGGACGAGCGGCAGACCGGCAAGCTGGTAGGTCAGGCCGGACAGGAGCGTCCCGATCAGCCGCCCGCCCGCGTTCGCCATGTAGTAGAACCCGACGTCCATCGTGACCCGCTCGGACCGCGTGAAGGCGAGGATCAGGTAGGAATGCAGCGAGGAATTCACCGCGAACACCGCCCCGAAGGCCAGAAGCCCGGCGACCAGCGTCGCGGTCAGCCAGGGTTCGGGCCCGGGGGAGAGCAGGACCGCCAGGGCCAGCGCGGCGGGCACCAGGAACAGCGCGGCCGCCCAGCCCCGCGCCGCCCGGATCAGCTCGCTCTCCGGGCGATGCGCGGCGCGCAACAACCGGGGCGCCGCGGCCTGAACCGCGCCGTAGAGGATGATCCAGACCGCCATGAAGGTGCCGATCATGAAAAAGGCCGCGCGGTTGCCCTCTTCGGTGCCATCCGACAGGACGGCGTAGAAATAGATCGGGATCCCCACGACGAACCAGACGTCCCGCGCACCGAACAGAAAGACCCGCGCCGCCGAGAGCCAGTTCACATTGGCCGATTTCGAGAAGACCTCGGAGAACTTCGCGTCCTTGCGCCCGCGGGGCAGGCCGGCGGGCATGAAGACCGCCACCGCCAGAAGAATGACGGCGAGGACCACCGCCATGCCCAGGACCGCCCAGACAAATCCCGCCGTCGCCAGCAGGGCCGCCCCCAGCAGAAAGCCGAAACCCTTGACCGCGTTCTTCGAGCCGGTCAGCACCGCGACCCATCGGAAGAGCCCGCCGCCTTCGGCCGGCGCCAGCACCTTGACCGCGGATTTCGAGGACATCTTGGCCAGATCCTTGGCCACCCCGCTTGCCCCCTGCACGCACATCACGAAGGCAACCGAAGCGCCGACGGCCCATCCCGGGTCGAGTTGGGCGAGTGCCAGCAGGGCCACCACCTGGATGCCGAGACCGGCATAGAGCGTCGAGGTCAGCCCGAACCGCGCGGCGATCCAGCCGGCGGCGAGGTTCGTCGCCATGCCCGCCACCTCGTAGAGAATGAACAGGTAGGCCAGCTGCACCGGCGTGAACCCCAGCGTGTGGAAATGCAGCAGCACCAGCATCCGCAGCGCGCCGTCGGTGAGCATGAAGGCCCAGTAGGCGGCGGTGACGGCGATGTAGGCAGACAGGCCCTGCGGGCGGTCGGTCATGGCGGGAGGCCTCGCGGAATGGTTGGATCGGAACGGGGCCTAGAGCGTCTTTCCCACCATCAGCGCCACATCGGCGAGGCGGTGCGCATAGCCCATCTCGTTGTCGTACCAGGCGTAAATCTTCACCTGCGTGCCGTTCACCACCATGGTCGACGGCGCGTCCACGACCGACGACCGCACGTCGTTGGTATAGTCCGCCGAGACCAGCGGCCGTTCCTCGTAGCCGAGGATGCCTTTGAGCGGTCCCTCGGCCGCCGCCCGGAACAGCGCGTTGACCTCCTCCGCGGTGGTGGGCGTCTCCACCTCGAAGACGCAGTCGGTCAGCGATGCGTTCAGCAGCGGCACGCGGACCGCATGGCCGTTCAGCCGGCCCTCGAGGTCCGGATAGATCAGCGTGATCGCCGTGGCCGAGCCGGTGGTCGTGGGGATCAGCGAATTCAACGCCGACCGCGCGCGGCGCAGGTCCTTGGCGGGGCGGTCGACGATGGTCTGGGTGTTGGTCACGTCATGGATAGTGGTCATCGACCCGTGGCGGATGCGCAGGTTCTCGTGGATGACCTTGACCACCGGAGCGAGGCAGTTCGTCGTGCAGGAGGCGGCCGTGACGATCCGGTGACGGGCCGGATCGTAGGTCTCGTCGTTCACCCCCATGACGATATTGGCGGTCGGACCGTCCTTGACCGGAGCCGAGACAACGACCTTGCGGACGCCCGCGTCGAAATAGGGGGCGAGCCGGGCCTCGGTCTTGAAGGCGCCGGTGCAGTCGATCACCACGTCCACCCCGTCGAGCGGCAATTCCGCCAGCTCGCGCGTGCCGACGAAGGGGATGCGGGTTCCGTCGATGGTGACGCTTTCCTCGTCATGCGCAAAGTCCGCCGGCCAGCGCCCGTGCACCGTGTCGAATTCCAGAAGGTGCGCATGCATCGCGGGATCGCCGGTCGCGTCGTTGATCCATGCGATCTCGGCTCCGCGGTCCAGCAGCGGCCTGAGGGCGAGCTTGCCCATCCGGCCCAGTCCGTTCAGGGCATAGGTGGTCATGCGGATGTCTCCTGTGATGTGCGGCCGATCTCGTCCACGGCGGATTGCAGCGCGATGCGGTCCAGGCTCTCGACCGGCAGCGCGACGAACGCCTCGATCCGCCGCTTGAGCGCGCCATAGGCATGCTGGAAGGCCAGGCTGATCTCGGCCTCCGTCCCCTCGGCCTTGACCGGGTCCGGCATTCCCCAGTGACCGTTGACCGGCTGCCCCTCCCAAGCCGGGCAATCCTCGTTCGCGGCCTGGTTGCAGACGGTGAAGACGAAGTCGAAGGCGGGCGCGACCGGCCCCGAAACCTCGGAGACATGCTTGGCCCGCAGGGGCGCAGTGTCGTGCCCCTTGTCGCGCAGGACCTTGAGCGCGAACGGATTGAGCTCGGACCGGGGCTTGGTGCCGGCGGACCAGGCGTCGAACCTGTCGCCGGCGAGCTCCCGCAGGAGGGTTTCGGCAAAGATCGAGCGGGCGGAATTGCCCGTGCAGATGAAAAGCACGTTGTACTTGCGTTCGGTCATCGGTCCAGGACCCCCGGGCGTTGGCAGACAGATTTCGGGCCGGCCGCGGCAGCAGTCTAGGAAGAGATGGTCGAACATCTCCTGCACCCGTGTCATCCGGATGGAATAGAGCAGCGAAGTCCCGACCCGCTCCGGCCCGACCAGCCCCGCGCGCTGGAGCGTCGCGAGGTAGGCGGACATGGTGCTGGCCTTGATGCCGAGTGCCGCAGCCAGTTCACCCGCCGGCACGCGGTCGGGATAGCGGCGCATCAGCAGCCGGAAGACCGCCAGGCGGTGCGGGTGACCGAGGGCGGTCAGCTGATCGGGAACGTCTCTTTCCATAATTCGCGGATATATGAAAAAGCAGCAATGGCAAGTGAACTTTTGATGACGCTGTCGGGACTGAGGCCAGCCAACCGCGTTCCGGTCTCAGGGAAGCCGCCCGGCAGTGCCGCCGGGCGCCTTCCGCCCGCGCGACGTTCGAGGGCAGGCGGATGTCGCGACGCCTGCACCGCGAACGCCGCACAATCCGACGCCCGGAACCGCGGCCGCCGCTCAGCCTCGCGCGACCAGCGCGGCCTCGGCGAGGTCCTTGATGGTCTGCTCGTATCGATCTTGCGTCCAGCCGCAGTCCCGTACCAGCCGTTCCCAGGTCTCGACCGAAAGAAGCGTCCAGAGCAGGTCGGTCGCGTCCCTCTGCGTCAGTTCCGGCTTCAGCCGCCCGTCCTCGGCAATGGCGCGCACGGCCGCCTCACATCCGTGCCGGACCGCCTGCATCCTGTCGTCCCATGCCTTTGCCGATTCGGCGTCGCGCATGGCCCGCAGCGCGGCCGAGACGCCGATGATCTCGGGAATGTACCCGCCCCAAGCCTCGATGAAGGCATGCAGACGATCGATGCCGGTGGTTGCGGATCGGCTCTTTTCCAGCCGGGCCTCCACGTTCTTGACGTCGTCGATGTGCCGGGTCGTCGCCACAAGCAACTCGGCCCGCGTGGGAAAATGCAGATAGAGGGCCTGGCGGCTGATCCCGACCGCCTTGGCGATATCGGACATGCGCACGGCGCTCTTCCCGGTTTCCAGAAGGCTCCAGGTGGTGTCGAGAATGCGGGACTTGGTGCTGATCTGATCTCTTGACATGGCGTCAAGTTGCGGACTATTGACACGATGTCAACTTTACGCGCTGTCAAGTAAACCAAGGAGACCACCTATGAAAGTCATCGTATTCGGAGCCACCGGTTCGGTCGGGCGCCTCGCCGTGAAAGAACTGCTGAAGGCTGGCCATGCCGTGACCGCCTTCGCCCGCAGGCCCGAGACGCTGGGCCTGTCCGATCCCGCGCTGAGCCTCGTCGCCGGCGACGCCATGCAGGCGGAGGAGGTTCACGCCGCCGTGGCCGGTCACGACGCGGTCATCGTCACCCTGGGCGCGGGGATGTCCCGCAAGAGCCTGATCCGGTCCGGGGGGACCATGAACGTGATCCACGCCATGCAGGCGCACGGGGTGCGCCGCCTTGTCTGCCAGTCGACGCTCGGCGCGGGGGACAGCTGGTCGAACCTGAACTTCTGGTGGAAGAGGGTGATGTTCGGCGCGCTCCTGGCGCCGGTGTTCCGCGATCACGAGTTGCAGGAACAACTGGTGAGGGCCAGCGGGCTCGACTGGACGATCGTCCGGCCGGGCGCCTTTACCGACGCCGCCACCCGCCGGCCGGTGATCGAGGATCTCTCGGTCGGGGCGCGCGGGCTGGACCTCAGGATTGCGCGCGCCGACCTGGCCCGCTTCCTGTCCCGCCAGGTGGCGGAACGCCGCTATCTGGGCCGCGCCGTCGGCCTGTCGAGCTGACGGAGGGCGATGCAATGACATGGCTGCTTCTTGTCTGCGGTCTGGCGATGGCGCTGGTGGCCGGCGTATTCCTGAGCTTTTCCGATTTCGTCATGCGCGGGCTGGTGCTGGCGCCGGGCACCGGTGGCGCGGCCGGAATGATCGGGCTGAACCGGACCGTCTATCGCTCGGTCTTCATGGTCCTGCTCATGGGGTTTCTGCCGGGGTCCCTCGCCCTGTCCCTTCTGACCCTGTGGCAGAGCGGAGGGGCGGCGCCTGCCCTCGTCGCGGCCGGCGGGCTGGTCTATTTCCTCGGCGTCGTCGGGATCACGGGGGTGGGCAACGTGCCGATGAACAAGCGGCTCGAAACGCTGGAGGGGGATGCCCGCGGATTGGCGGACTATTGGCCCCGCTACGCGCGGCGCTGGACCGGGCTGAACCACCTGAGAACCGGTGCCGCCGTCCTTGCCGCGCTGCTGTGGCTGACCGCGGCGACGCTGGTCTAGGATGCGGAGGGCGCGGGCGGAGGTTCATCCGCCCGGCTCAGGCCTCCAGGCTGGCCAGGTCGAGGTCGATGGTGGCGGCAAGTCCCGAGGGCTCGAACCGGCGGGTAATGCTGCCGCCGAGCGAGGTCCGGACCACGCCGTCGCACATCCGTGTGCCGAAACCTTCGGCCTTCACCGCGTCAGGATCGAGGGGGCAGCGCTCGTGCCAGTCGATGACGTACCGGTCGCCCCGGCGGCCGGCCTTCACCGAAAGGCCGCCGCCGTCCTGGTGAAACGCCCCGTATTTCGTCGCGTTCGTACAGAGTTCGTAGAATATCAGTGCGATCGGAGTCAGCGCTTCCGACGCGACCCGGAGGTCCTCGATCTCGAGGTCATGGTCCTGGTGGCCGGCAAAGGGTTCGACGATGGAATGGACGAGGCTCTGCAGGGAGGTGCCGCCGCCGGACTGCCCCCTGGGGTCGATCACGGCCAGCCGGTGCGCCGAGGACAGCGCCATCAGCCGTTCCCGCATCCGCGAAGCAAGCTCCTGCGGGGTTTCGACCTGCCGCGCGGTCACCGTGATGAGGCTGCCCGCGACCGCAAAGCAGTTCCCCACCCGGTGCCGCATCTCGGCGAGAAGTAGGCTCTGCTGCTCGGCAGCCTCGCGTTGCTGCGTGATGTCGCGCGCGATCTTGGAGGCGCCGATCACCTCGCCCGAGGCATTGCGGACCGGCGACACGGTCAGGGAAATCGGCACCAATGTGCCGTTCTTGCGTTTCCTGATGGTCTCGAAATGCTGGAGACGTTCACCCCGGCGAAGCCTGTCGATGATATCCACCTCCTCGTGCTGCCGATCGTCGGGGATCAGCATCATGATCGGCTGACCGACGGCTTCTTCGGCAGTGTATCCGAACAGGTGTTCGGCGCCCTTGTTCCAGGTCCGGATTATGCTGTTGAGGTTCTTGGTGATGATCGCGTCGTCCGAGCTTTCGACGATCGCGGCAAGATAAGCGTTCAGATTGTCCGAGTTATCCAAGGTCTGCATCACCTGTCCTTCACCAATGGACCTGTCGCTCTCGCTCCGATCCCGGTGCGCATTTAAGCGGCCCCCCGTACCGAGGCCAAGGGACTTTTCCGTTCAGGTGCGGAATGGTGCCTGTGCGGGTGCTTTCTCGGGACGGCACGCGCCGGCGACCGGGGCGCACGCGGCGAAGGAAGGCGGCTTTTCCACGGAGATGCTTGCGAGAAAAGAGGTCGGATACCTCGGGGAGGCACGTCAGCCGGTGGCCGTCGACGGGGGCGGCGCGACTGATCGTGGCGTAGTGTCCGGATCGAGGGCGATGGCGTGGGGCGCAGGCTCGTACATGCGCCTTTGCGGCGGGGTCCGCCAGCAGAAGCCCGGCCCTTGGGTCACGTCGCGATGTTCCACGAGGGCTGACGACTGGGCGAGCGCCGGTCCGTCGATCTTGATCACGGGAGCGGGGCCCTGCGGATTGCGGCGAGATGGGCGTCGCCCTCGTGCTCGGCCCGAGGCAGATTGACCGGCACTGTCGCCCAGTCCTGCCCGGCGAGGTCGAGGGCGGTCCGCGCCCGGTAGGTCGCCGACGCCCGCCAGCGATCATAGAGCGTGATCACTCGGTTTCTTTCAGCAACGCTTCCAGCCCCGCTTCGAGCTGGTCGAACGCCGCGCCTAGCCGGGCCTCGAGCGCCGTCTGGTGCGACTGGGCGAGCGGCAGCAGCTCGGCCATCATCTGCCGCCCCTTGGGGGTCAGGCTCAGGATGACGAGCCGCCGGTCGTCGGGGTTTTCCCTGCGCTCGATCAGCCCCGCCTCGCGCAGGCGCTTGGCCGCCCGCGAGACCTCGTATTTCTCCATCGCGACCCGGGCCTCGATGTCGCGGACCGAGACCTTGCCGGAATGCGCCAGATGCACCAGCACCCGCCATTCCGGGATCGAGATGCCGAACCGCTCGCGGTACTGGCGCGCCAGCTCCTCGCTCGTGCGCTTGGCGGCGACGGCCAGCCTGTAGGGGGTGAACCCGTACAGGTCGAATTCGGGCAGGGGGGGAAGATCCTCTTTCATCGCGGGTCCTTTCGGTCCCGGGGAATATCGGACGGCGGAGAGGCGGGGTGCAAGCGTTATCATTGCGGTTGCAACGATCTCCTTGACACCGTTGCATATGCAACATTTATTCGGGTCATCGATTCAGACCGTTCCGCTGTTTCCGGGGCGGCACATTCGGGAGGATCCGAGATGACCAGGCACGAGCTTCCCAACGGCATGATCCGCGCGACCGACACCACCGGCACGCACGAGGGCTACATGCCCGGCTTCGGCAACGATTTCGAGACCGAGGCGCTGCCAGGCGCGCTGCCGCAGGGCATGAACTCGCCCCAGAAGGTGAATTACGGCCTCTACGGGGAACAGCTGTCGGGCACCGCCTTCACCGCGCCGTCGCATCAGAACGAACGCACCTGGTGCTACCGCATCCGGCCCTCGGTCAAGCATTCCTCGCGTTACGCGAGGATCGACCTGCCCTATTGGAAATCCGCGCCGCATGTGGTCGAGGACGTGACCTCGCTGGGGCAGTACCGATGGGATCCCGTGCCGCATTCCGAGGAGCGGCTGACCTGGCTGACCGGCATGCGCACGATGACCACGGCCGGCGACGTCAACACCCAGACCGGCATGGCCGCGCATGTCTACCTGGTCACCGCCTCGATGCAGGACGCCTATTTCTATTCCGCAGACAGCGAGCTGCTGGTCGTGCCGCAGGAGGGCAGGCTGCGGTTCTGCACCGAGCTGGGGGTCATCGACCTCGAACCGCAGGAGATCGCGATCCTGCCGCGCGGACTGGTCTACCGGGTCGAGGTGCTGGACGGTCCGGCGCGCGGCTTCGTCTGCGAGAATTACGGCCAGAAGTTCGCCCTGCCGGGCCGGGGTCCGATCGGCGCGAACTGCATGGCCAACCGCCGCGACTTCAAGACACCGGTCGCCGCCTACGAGGACCGCGAGGTGCCCTCGACCATGACGATCAAGTGGTGCGGCCAGTTCCATGAGTGCGAGATTGGCCATTCGCCGCTGGACGTGGTGGCCTGGCACGGCAACTATGCCCCCGTCAAATATGACCTCAAGACCTATTGCCCGGTCGGCGCGATCCTCTTCGATCACCCGGACCCGTCGATCTTTACCGTGCTGACGGCGCCGAGCGGGGTCGAGGGCACGGCCAACATCGACTTCGTGCTGTTCCGCGAGCGCTGGATGGTGGCCGAGGACACGTTCCGCCCGCCGTGGTACCACAAGAACGTCATGTCGGAACTGATGGGCAACATCTATGGCCAGTACGATGCCAAGCCGCAGGGCTTCGTGCCCGGCGGCATGAGCCTTCACAACATGATGCTGCCGCACGGGCCGGACCGGGAGGCTTTCGAGGGGGCGTCGAATGCGGAGCTGAAACCGCACAAGCTGGACAACACGATGTCGTTCATGTTCGAGACCCGTTTCCCGCAGCACCTGACGCGGTTCGCGGCGGAGGAAGCGCCGCTGCAGGACGACTATATCGACTGCTGGGACAGCCTGGAAAAGAAGTTCGACGGCACGCCCGGGAAGAAGTGAGGGGAAGGGGGCGCCGCCCCCTCTTGAGCCTGCGGCTCAATTCACCCCCGGAGTATTTCCGGCAAGATGAAGCAGGGGCGGGGCGCGACGGCCGGCGGACTGCGCAGGAAGAGGAGGAGCCATGCCGCTTCTGAAGAGCTGGGTCGAGAGCGCGAATTCGGCCGAGACCGGGTTTCCGCTGAACAACCTGCCCTGCGGGGTCTTCGACGACGGCGCGGGCGCGCGGCTGGGCGTGGCGATCGGGGACATGATCCTGGACGTGGCCGCGGCGGCGCGGGCCGGGCTGCTGCCGCATGGCGCGGCGCTTGGCGGAAGGGACTGGAACGCCTTCATGGCGCTCGGGCCCGCGGCCTGGGCGGAGCTGCGCGCCGCGCTGACGGATCTGCTGTCGGAGGGCAGCGAGGTCCGGGCGCAGGTGGTGCTGGTGCCGATGGCCGAGGCGCGGCTGCTGATGCCCATCACGGTGGCGGAGTACACGGATTTCTACGCCGGCAGGACCCATGCCTTCAACGTCGGCTCGATCTTCCGCGGACCGGAGAACGCGCTGCCGCCCAACTGGCTGTCGATTCCGATCGGCTACAACGGACGCGCCTCGTCGGTGGTGGTCTCGGGCACAGATGTGCGGCGGCCCTGGGGCCAGCTCAAGGCGCCGGAGGCGGACCTGCCGGTCTTTGCCCCCTGCAGGCGGTTCGACATGGAGCTGGAGATCGGCGCCATCGTCGGCCAGCCCTCGGAAGGGCCGGTGAGCGTCGCCGAGGCCGACGACATGATCTTTGGCTACGTGCTGCTGAACGACTGGTCGGCGCGCGACATCCAGGCCTGGGAGTACCAGCCCCTGGGGCCGTTCCAGGCCAAGGCGACGGCGACGACGATCGGCCCGTGGATCGTGACGAAGGCCGCGCTGGAGCCGTTCCGGACGTCGACGCCCGAGCGCGAGCGGGAATTGCTGCCCCATCTGCAGGAGCCGGGGCCGATGATCTACGACGTGGAGCTCGAGGTGGCGCTGGCGCCGGAAGGCGGCGCGGAGGCGACGATCTCGCGCACGAATTTCCGCGAACTCTACTATTCCGCCGCGCAGCAGCTGGCGCATCACACGACCAGCGGCTGCCCGATGCGCGTCGGCGACCTGCTGGGGTCGGGCACGATCTCGGGCACCGCGAAGGACAGCCGCGGCTCGCTGCTGGAACTGAGCTGGTCCGGCAGCGAGCCGATCGAGCTGCCCGGGGGCGAGACCCGCAGCTTTCTCGAGGACGGCGACACCCTGACCCTGCGCGGCGCGGCGCGGGGCGACGGCTATCGCGTGGGCTTTGGCGACTGCACCGGCACCGTGATCGCGGCGCTAAAGGACCCATACGCGCGCTGAACGGCGTCCCGGCCCCCGCGCCGGGACTCCACCGTGGCGTTTCGGCACGAGAGCGGGGGAGGCCCCGGCGCGGGGCCGGGGCACGATGACTGGAAACGACTGGAAGGACAGAGCATGGCAAAGGCATTCGCATCTGCGGGCGACATGGAAGAGAAGACGATCAGCTTCACGCAGGTGGGCGAGGGGCTTTACGCCTTTACCGCCGAGGGCGATCCGAATACCGGCGTGATCATCGGCGACGAGAGCGTGATGATCGTCGAGGCCCAGGCCACGCCGCGCCTCGCCCGGATGGTGATCGAGAAGGTCCGCGAGGTGACGGACAAGCCGATCAGCCACCTGGTCATGACACATTACCACGCGGTCCGTGTGCTGGGCGCCAGCGCCTATGGCGCGCGCGAGGTCATCATGTCGGACGTGGCCGCGGCCATGGTGGAAGAGCGCGGGCAGGAGGACTGGGACAGCGAGTTCGGGCGCTTTCCGCGCCTCTTCCAGGGGCACGAGGAAATCCCCGGCCTGACGCGGCCCACCACGACATTCAGCGAGAGCATGACCGTCTACCTCGGCAAGCGCCGCGTCGACATCATGAAGCTGGGCCGCGCCCATACCGCCGGCGACGCGGTGGTCTGGGTGCCGGACCAGGAGGTGATGTTCACCGGCGACATCGTGGAATACCACTCGGCCTGCTACTGCGGCGACGGCCATTTCGCCGACTGGCCCGAGACGCTGGCCAACATCGCGGCCTTCGAGCCGAAATCCATCGCCCCGGGGCGCGGCGATGCCCTGGTGGGCGAGGAGATGGTGGCCCGCGCCATCGCCAATACCGCCGATTTCGTCGAGAGCACCTACAAGCCCGTGGCCCGGGTCGTCGCCCGGGGCGGAACGCTCAAGGAGGCCTGGGACGTGGTGCGCGCGGAATGCGATCCGAAGTTCACCGATTACGCGATCTACGAACATTGCCTGCCGTTCAACGTGGCCCGCGCCTTCGACGAGGCCCGCGGCATCGACACGCCGCGGATCTGGACCGCCGAGAGAGATCAGGAGATGTGGGCCGACCTGCAGGGGTAGGGCGGGGTCGACCCAACCCTGAGGAGCGCCGGACGCGAGGAGGAGATCATCATGCCACTGGATGACCGTTATCAACTGGCCTTCAGGCTCTACCCCTACGAGCGCTCGGCCGACCAGAACGCACCGACACCGGTGCGCCACCCCGTCGTGGTGGTCGGTGGCGGCCCGATCGGGGTCGCCACCGCGCTCGATCTGGGGCTGCAGGGCATCCCGGTGGTGCTGCTCGACGATCACGAGGGGATCGGGCAGGGCAGTCGCGCGATCTGTTTCGCCAAGCGCAGCCTCGAGATCGCCGACCGCTATGGCTGCGCGCAGCCGATGCTGGACAAGGGTGTGGTCTGGAACCTCGGCAAGGTCTTCCACGAGGACCGCAAGGTCTATGAGTTCAACCTCCTGCCCGAGGACGGCCACCGGTTTCCGGCCTTCATCAACCTCCAGCAGCCCTATTTCGAGAAGTTCCTCGTCGAGCGTGTCCGCGAGGCGCAAGCCCGGGGCGCGCCGATCGAACTGCGCGGCAGGAACCGGGTCGACAGCATCGAGGTGAAGGAGGATCACACCGTCCTGAACATCGCCACGCCTGAGGGGGATTACACCATCCTCGCCGACTGGCTGGTCGCGGCCGACGGGGCGGGATCGCCCGTGCGGGGCATGATGGGGCTCGATTTCGACGGGCGGGTCTTTCAGGACAGCTTCCTGATCGCCGACATCCGGATGCTGAGCGAAAGCTTCCCGACCGAGCGCTGGTTCTGGTTCGAACCGTCGCACAAGGCCGGCGCCTCGACCCTGCTGCACAAGCAGCCCGACGACGTCTGGCGGGTCGATTTCCAGATCGGCTGGGACGTCGACCGCAAGGAGGAACTGAAGGAAGGGAACGTGCGCAAGCGGCTCGACGCGATGCTGGGCGGGGATGTGGAATACGAGCT
Organism: Pseudooceanicola batsensis HTCC2597; assembly: GCF_000152725.1. GTDB lineage: Bacteria > Pseudomonadota > Alphaproteobacteria > Rhodobacterales > Rhodobacteraceae > Pseudooceanicola > Pseudooceanicola batsensis. The sequence goes on along the minus strand of NZ_AAMO01000008.1, from coordinate 160,629 downwards.
GGTCTGGACCTCGATCTACACCTTCCAGTGCCGCCGGATGAAGCAGTTCCGCCATGGCCGGGTGATCTTTGCCGGTGACAGCGCCCATCAGGTCAGCCCCTTCGGCGCGCGCGGGGCCAATTCCGGCATGCAGGACGTCGACAACCTGGGCTGGAAGCTGGGCATGGTGATCCGGGGGGAGGCGCCGGACCGGCTGCTCGACAGCTATCACGAGGAACGCGCCTGCGGCGCGGACGAGAACATCCTCAACTCGACCCGCGCCACCGATTTCATCACGCCCAAGTCACGGACGAGCCACATCTTCCGCAATGCGGTGCTGTACCTGGCCGAGCGCTTCGACTTTGCTCGTCCGTTGGTGAACTCGGGCCGCCTCTCGGTGCCCTGTACCTATGACGGCCTGTCGCTGACAGGCGAGGACGCGCTGACCGACGGGCCGGAGCGGACCCGTCCCGGCAGCCCCTGTCCGGATGCGCCGCTCGGAAACCGGTTCCTGCTGGGCAGTCTGGGCAACGGCTTCGTCCTGCTTACGGTGGACGCCGAGGCGCCGGATCGCGTGAGCGAGGGTGGCGTGACGGTGCACCGCGTGGCGACCTCGGCCGCCGAGGACCCCACCGGCGCGTTGGCCGCGCGCTACCTCGGCGCGACGGGAAGCGCCGTCTACCTTGTCCGTCCCGACCAGCACGTGGTCGCCCGTTGGGACAGCTACGACGAGACCGCCGTGCGCGCCGCGCTGCGCCGGGTCTGCGGAAGGGAATGAGACCATGCCGTTGAATACAAAACCGAATATCGAGGGTCCCGACGAATTTTATGCCGAGTTGATCCGCTCTCACGAGGGGTTGTCGGACGAGGACAGCGCCGCGCTGAACGCCCGGCTGATCCTGCTGCTGGCGAACCACATCGGCGACCGGGCGGTCCTCTCCGAAGCGATGAGCGCAGCGCGGCTGTCGGTCCGGGACGCCCCGGGCGCCGGCGATGTCGGCTGAGACGCTTCGCTATGCGGGTCGCCGGGTCGCGGTGATCGAGGGAGCCGCCGCGGGGGGTGATGCGAAAAGCCATGCGCTCTGTGCCGCGCCCCTACACCGATCGGGCCTAGCCAAGGTCGAGCGGACAGGACCTCGGGCCGCAGGTAGTCAGCGGTGTCGTCGCGAAGGGATCCGCAAAGTCACACGGGAACCTGCCCCTCGATCAACCGACGCTGAATCGTGTCCGCAGTCTCCTTGAGCGCGGCGATCAGGTCGTCCTGCCGTCCGGGCTGTTTCAATCGCACGGGTGCAAGCGACACGTTCGCTGCCGCGATCACCCGCCCGTTCGCCGCGCAGATCGGCACGGCGAGACCGGCGATTCCCTCTTCCAATTCGCGGTAGACCATCGACCACCCCTGCTTTCGGTCGCGGAGGAGGGCGGTGCGCAGGCGGTCGGGTTCGGTGATCGTCCAGGGGGTGAACGGCTCGAGACGGACCGTGTCGAGGTATTGCCGCAGCTCGCGGTCCGGCAGCATGGCAAGCTGAATGCGACCCATGGAGATCGCATGGGCCGGCACGCGGCTTCCCACGTTGAGCGAATTCTTGAGGATCCGTTGCGTCTGCACCCGCAGGACATAGACGATGTCATGCCCGTCCAGCACCGAGATCGACGAGCTTTCACCGACCCGGGCGGCCAGGGCCTGGATGTCGGCCTCGGCAAAACGCCAGATCTCGGACGAGGCGAGGTAGGCATAGCCCAGGTCCAGGATCTTCGGGGTCAGCGAAAAGTGCTTTCCGTCGGTCGCCGCATACCCCAGCGTCACCAGCGTGTGCAGCAGCCGGCGCGCGGTGGAGCGGGTGACGCCGGTCCGGGCGGCCACGTCGGTCAGGGTCAGCACGCGGGAGCCTTCGTCGAAGCTGGTGATGACCGCGAGACCGCGTGCGAAGGTCTGGGCGTAGGTGTTCGAGGGCTCGGTCCCGGACATCGGACCTCCTGTTTCCTATTCAAACAAACGCAGCGAAATGGGCCGTCGCCCGGTTTCCACGTGTTGACGGGTGACGCATCCAGACCTCACCGTCAATCCAACTTGTTTGAATGCAGCATCCTTTGTTCGCATAGCAAACTTTTCTGCAAGGGAGGACAGTCGCGCATGAACGTGATGGGCGAAGATTTCGAAACCGACTTCTGGAAGGAAGTCACCGACCGGGCGACCTGGGACATGATCGTTCCGGGCGAGCTGCGCGAGACGCGGCCCGTGACGCTGACCAAGCAGATCATCCAGGATTACGCGCGCAAGGTCGGCGAGGACAATCCGCTCTACTTCGACGAGGACTATGCGAAGTCCACGCCCTACGGCGGCATCGTGGCGCCGCCGTCGATCCACATCCTGCTGATGTTCGCCTGCACCACCTCGAAGGACTGGATGCGGTCGCCCGGCACGATCAACGCGGGCCAGAACTGGTACTACAACGTACCGATCCGGCCCGGCGACACGATCGAGATGCGCGGCACCGCGCTGGACAAGTTCATCAAGAAGGACCGGCTGTTCGCCGTTCACGAGAACCTGTTCACCAACCAGCACGGGCAGGTCGTCTGCACCGGCCGCGGCCAGACGATCCGGCCGGTCTGAGGAGGAAGTACCATGAGCGCACAGGAAAACTTCGACAAGGTTCAGCCCGGCGACATCGTCGAGGGGCGGCCGTTCACGGTCACGACCGACACGATCCAGGATTTCGGCGACGCCTCGCTGGACTACAACCCGCTGCATTTCGATCCGGACTGGATGGAGAAGAACGATTTCGGCGGCACCCACTTCGGCGGCGTCATCATGCACGGGATGCAGAATTTCGCGCTGATCACGCGGACGCTGACCGACTGGCTGGTGCCGCGCGGCGGCTATCACCGGCGGCTGGAGACCCGCTGGATCAAGCCGGTCAAGCTGGGCGACACGATCACGCCCGAGGCGACGGTCAGCCGCAAGAACCCCACGGACAGCGGGCATTGGGTCCAGTTCGACGTCGTGGTGAAGAACCAGGACGGCGAGCCCGTCGCCACCGGCCAGGCGCTGGCCGAATTCCGGGACACGATCCCCGGCTGAGGAGCGGTCGGATCGCGGTCCGGCCGGCCGGGGGAAGGATCAACCAAAGGGAGGAAAGACAAATGATTGCCAAGTTCACCAGACGCGGGGCGCTGGCCCTGGCCATGGCGGCGCTGCCCGCCATGGGCATGGCGCAGGACGTGCCGAAATTCTTCAAGATCGTATCCACCTCGCCGGGGGGGCTATGGCACACCTTCGGCACACAGCTGGCGGACAAGCTGGGCAAGGCCTTTCCCGAGATGGCGGTCAGCCACGTGCCGGGCGGGTCGAACGTGAACCACAAGCTGGTCAGCTCGGGCGATGCCCAGATGGGTTTCAGTTTCTCGCCCACCTCGATCCAGGCCTGGAACGGCGAGGGCAGCTTTGACCGGGAATGGCAGGACGCGCGCGTGGTCGGCACCTTCTATCCCGCCTATCTGCACGCCGTCGCCCGCGAAGGCGCCGGGATCGAGTCGATGGAGGACCTGCAGGGCAAGGTCGTGAGCCCCGGCAAGCGCGAGTGGTCCACGGCCGCGATCGCCATGCAGATCCTCGAGCAGTTCGGCATCAACGAGGACAGCCTGGCCGAGAACGGCGGGCAGATGCAGTACCTCGGCTTCGGCGACGTCACCAACATGATGGCCGACCGGCGGCTCGATGCGTTCATGTACTATGCCTCGGCGCCCAGCCCGCTTCTGCTGAAGCTGAACGAGCAGCCCGGCATCCGGATCGTGCCCTATACCCAGGACGAGGTCGACCGGATCCTGCCGACGCTGACCCCGGCGGGTGCCTATGTCGAGATGACCTATCCGACCGATCCCTACGAGGGCAGCGCGGGCGGCTTCCCGGTGCCGACCATGTGGTCGATCTTCCTTGTGAACAAGGACGTGCCCGATGCCGTGGTCTACGAACTGACCAAGATCCTCTACGAGGATGCGGACCTGAAGAAATTCATGGGTGCGGATCCGTCGCTGTCGGTGGATCATGCCACGACCGGGCTGAAGGACGGGGTCATTCCGTTCCATCCCGGCGCGCAGCAATACCTGGAGGAGCAGGGCGCATTCTGATGCGCCCGCAGCCCCCGGCCTTGGCATAGGGAACCGCGCACGTGGCGGACAGACAAGACAAGGATACCGCGACCGATGCCTTCGCGTCGGGACAGGCGCTGCCCGTCCCGACCTGGCTGGTCGCCCTGATCATCGCGGTTTCCCTCGGAACCGCGATGTATCACCTTCTGGGCGGGCTCTTCGGCACGGCGGAGGCGTTCCGCCACCGCACGACCCATATCACCCTGTTCCTCGTCCTGGCCTTCCTGTTCTACCCGCTCGGCCGGTCGGGATGGCGGGAGCCGCTGCGCTGGACCACGGTGATCGACATGGCGCTGATCACCTGCGCGGTCGGGGTTTTCCTCTACCGGATGCAGGACGTGGATGCGCTTGCCTCGCGGTCGAGCTTTCCGGAACGCGGCGATGTGATCAGCGGGACGATCCTCGTGCTCCTCGTGCTCGAGGCGGTGCGGCGGACCGTGGGCCTTGCCCTCGTGATCCTGCCCGCGCTCTTCATGTTCCATGCGCTCTATTCGGATCACTTCCCGTCGATCTTCCTGGCCGCGCCGACGCGGTTCTCGTCGCTGATCGGGTATCTGACGGTGGACCTCGACGGGATGCTGGGGGTGCCGATCGCGGTCTCGTCCTCGTTCATCGTGATCTTCATGATGTACGGCGCGGTTCTGGTGCGGTCGGGGGCGGGGACCTTCTTTACCGACCTGGCCTATGCCGCGACCGGCTGGATGTCGGGCGGCGCGGCCAAGGCGGCCTCGCTCGCCTCGGGGCTCTACGGCACCTTGTCGGGCAGCACGACGGCGAATGTCGTCACCACCGGGTCGTTTACCATCCCGCTGATGAAGAGCTCGGGCTTCAATCCGCGCTTCGCCGCCTCGGTCGAGGCGATGGCCTCGAACGGGGGGCAGATCGTGCCGCCGGTGATGGGTGCCGCGGCCTTCATCATCCCGATGTACATTCCCGGATCGAGCTATCGCGACGTGGTGCTGGCGGCGGCCATCCCGGCGCTGCTCTACTACATCTCGATCCTGGCGATGATCCACTTCCAGGCGAAGCGGGTCGGGCTGACGGGGGTGCCGCGCAAGGACCTGCCGAGCGCCTGGATCACCCTGCGCCGGGGCTGGCCCATCCTCTTCGCCTTCGGGGCCATCGTGGGGTTCCTGCTGTTCGGGTTCACGCCGATGATCGCGGGGGCGACCGCGCTCGTGCTGACGGTGATCGTGACCCTGTTCCGGGCCGAGACGCGGCTTGCGCCCCGCGACCTCTGCGCCGGGCTGGAGACGGGGATCCGGGCGACGATCCCGATCGTCATGGCCTGCGCGGCGGCGGGGATCATCATCGGGTCGATGGACCTGTCGGGGCTGGCCGGTCGCGTCTCGGGCGCCGTGACGCTGCTGGCGGACGGCAAGCTGGCGCTGGCGCTGATCATCACGGCGATCGTCTGCGTGATCCTGGGGATGGGGATGACGACGACCATCGTCTACATCACGCTGGCCGCGCTGGTCGCGCCCTCGATCACCTCGATGGGGGCGCCGGTCATGGCGGCGAACCTCTTCATCTTCTATTTCGGCTGCCTCTCGGGCGTGACGCCGCCGGTGGCGTTGACGACCTACGCGGCGGCGGGGATCGCCGGGTCGAATCCGTGGTCGACGGGGATCGAGGCGGTGAAGGTGGGTATCGCATCCTTCATGATCCCCTTCATGTTCATCTACACGCCGAGCCTGCTGCTCGAGGGGTCGTGGTACAGGATCCTCCTCGACAGCACGACGGCGGCCATCGGCATCGTCTGCCTGGCGGCGGCGGTGCAGGGGTTCTTCCGCCGTATACTGGCGGCCTGGGAACGTGTGCTGCTGGGCGGAACCGCGCTTCTCTTCATCGTGCCGACATGGCAGAGCATGACGGTGGCGGCCGTGATACTGGCCGCGCTCTGGCTGCGGGTGCGCGGCGGGGCAGGGGGAAAGGAGAGGGTCGGTGCGTAGATTCGTTCTGGACTGGGCGAGCTTTCTGGTCGTGCTGGCGATCGTCGTGGTGCCGGCCTGGCTGGGCCTGCACTTTCGCCATTTCCTGCCCTATCTCGGCTTCGTCGCGGTCTTCAGCGTCGGGGCGGTGGCATGGTTGCGGCTGACGCGGCGCAACGGAGGTGAGACCGATGACTGACATGGAAGGTGCCTTCTCGGGGATGCGCGTCCTCGACTTCACGGCCGGGGTCGCGGGTCCGCATGCCACGCAGCTGATGGCGATGCACGGCGCCGAGGTGATCAAGGTCGAGCCACTGGCCGGAGATTGGGGCCGGACGCTGGGTCGCATGTACGACGGTCACACGGCGCATTCCATCGCCTTCAACCGCGGCAAGAAGAGCCTGGCCATAAATCTCAAGAACCCGGAGGCGCGGGCGGCGGTTCGGGACCTCGCCAGCACGGCCGACATCGTGGCCGAAGCCTTCCGACCCGGGGTCATGGGCCGGTTCGGCCTGTCGTGGGAGGACCTTTCCCGCGACAATCCCGAACTGATCTACCTGTCGATCTCCGGTTTCGGACAGCAGGGGCCCTATGTGGACCGTCCTGTCACCGACGCCGTCATACAGGCCTTTTCCGGCTGGATGACGATGAACGCGAGTTCGGAGGGCGTGCCGCAGCGGGCGCGCATGGTGGCGATGGACGTGATGACGGGGCTCTACGGTTGCAACGCCGTCGCCATGGCGATGGTGGCCAGGCTGCGCTTCGGCCGGGGCCGGTGGATCGATTGCAGCCTGATGCAGTCCGCGGCCGCCTTCCAGACCCCGAAGATGATCGAATACCACCTTCAGAAGGGCGAGACGGGCAACCTGTATGCTCCGGTCGGTGCCTTTCCGACACGCGACGGGCAGATCAACATCACCACGATGCGCGACGACCATTTTGCGACGCTCTGCGGGGTGCTGGGCCTCGATGACCTGCCGGGTCAGGCGCGGTTCCGCACCGCCGTCGACCGGCTCGAGCATGAGAACGAGCTGAACGCGCTTCTGATCGAGGCGTTCGCGAAACGGGATTCGCGCGATTGGGCCGTGAGGCTGTCCGAGGCCGATGTCATGAACTCGGTCGTGAACAGCTATGCGGATTACTTCGCGGACCCGCATGTTTCGGCGGTCGGCTCTTTCGAATGGCTCGATCATCCCGTCGTGGGGCAGGTGCCGGTGCCCGCCGTGCCCGGCGCCCCGCGCCTGTCGGCGGCAAGTCCGGAGGTGGGCCAGCACAGCACCGACGTCCTGAAAGATGCCGGCCTGACCGAAAGCGACATCGCCCGGCTGATCGGAGAAGGCGCCGTGGCGGCCCCGGAGGCGGCGGGGTAGGGCGCCCGCCTGTCCGCCGGATGTGACGCCGGTCCTCGGATGCAGCCGTTCGCCCTGCCGGCGGAGGTCGTGCCGATGATCGCAAAAGCCCCGCAGCGGGGCGTGCAGTTTCCTGCCCGAGACGCTCCTAAGGGCGCACGACCCGTCGCACACCGCGGAGGACCGGGCAGGGGCGCCGGCATTGCAGAGACGCGATTTCAGCAGAGTTTCGAGAGAACGTCGCGCAGCTGTCGCAGGGAATCGGCGTCCAGCAGGCTTGTCAGCGTCTGGTCCTGTTCGTCGACCTCTTGCCGGATCCGGATCATCCGCGCCCGGCCGAGCGAGGTCAGCAGCAGGTTGACCTGCCGGTGATCGCCTTCGGCGACCTTGCGGTGCACCAGACCGTCGAGGACCATCCGGTCCACCAGCTTGCTGAGGGTCGAGGGATTCACCAGCGCCTGTTCCGCCAGCTGGCCCATGGTCAGGCGGTCGCCGGCGTCGAGGCATTCCATGACGCGCCAGGCCTCGATCTTCATGCCATGCTTCTTCAGGCGTTCGGACAGCGAGTTGCTGACCGTCCGATGCGCCGCGGCCAGGGCGTAGGACAGGTGCTGTTCAAAGTGCTTTTGCTGTGCAGACATTGATCGTTCCGGTCTCGACATGTTCAATTTATTTGACTTGGAAAGTAATTTCAATTGCAATGTCGGCAATAAGCGACCTCGGGGAAGGACTGGACTTGTCGGCGAACGTCATCGCCATGCCTCTGGAACTTGCGGATTTCCGCAGTGGCGGTCTGCGCCCGAGAACCGACGCCTTCCGGGTCGCGCTGCTGATCCCGATGTGCGGCTCGGCCGGCATCTGGGGCCCCTCCTGCATCTCGAGCGCGCAGGTGGCTGTCGAGGAGCTCAACCGTGCGAACGGCATCGACGGGCGCCCCGTTCAGCTGATCATGATCGACGCGGCGTTCGAAGCGGCGGAGCCGATCGAGGAGATCGTCAACGACCTGATCGAACTGGGGGCCATTGACGCGATTGTCGGAATGCATATCAGCGCGATCCGGCAGCGCCTGTCCAAGGTGGTCCGCCAGCGCGTCCCCTATATCTACACCCCTCTCTACGAAGGGGGCGAGACCACCGCGGGCCTGTTCGCCATCGGCGAGACGCCGCAGGAACAGCTGGGCCCCGCCATCGCCCGCCTTCAGAAGACGCATTCGCCCCGCAAATGGGCGTTGATCGGCAACGACTATGTCTGGCCGCGCGCGTCGCATTCCTATGCCAAGAGCTATCTCAAGTCCTATGACGTCGACGTCGTGATGGAGAGGTATCTGCCCTTCGGTCTTCCCTGCATGAAAACCGTGCTCGAAGAGCTGGATGCTTCCGGTGCGGATACGGTGCTGGTGTCTCTGGTCGGTCAGGATGCGGTCAACTTCAACCGGATGTTCGGCCGGATGGAACTGCACCGCAAGATCGTCCGGCTGTCCTGCGCGATGGAAGAGAACGGGCTGATGGCCTGCGGGGCGGGCAACCTGGAGCGGCTGTTCGCCGTGTCGTCGTATTTCGGCGGGCTCGCGACCGAATGCAACGCCGCCTTCAAGGAGCGTTATCACGCGCTGCATGGTGACTTTGCGCCGACGCTCAACGCCCTGGGCCAGTCGACTTACGAGGGAATGCACTACCTGGCGGCGATGCTGCTGGATCACGGGGACCTCTGGCGGACGTGCTCGACGGGGAACGCGCCCGCGGTGCGTTATGCCAGCGGGCGCCGCACGTCGCACCGGCCCGGCGCCGAACGCCCGTCCGTATACCTTGCGCGGGCGGACGGGTTGCGGTTCAGCGACTTCAAGCCTTTGTAAGAACGCCAGAAACGACAGGCCTGTGCCGCGCCGGTCGCCGCGGCGAGTTGTCCGTCCTTCCGTTGACGCGCCGCTTCCGAACTGCGCCAAGTCGCCATGGCCCGGGTCCGGTCACGCCCGATCCGACGCCGCCTTCTCCAGAAGCGCCACGCACAGCCGGGTCGCCATGGCCATGTCCTGCACCGAAACCCATTCGAGGGGGCCGTGGATGTTCTGCATTCCGGTGAAGAGGTTCGGGGTCGGCACGCCGAATTCGGTCAGGCGCGATCCGTCGGTGCCGCCGCGGATCGGGACCGAGACCGGCTCGAGCCCGAGGGAAACCGCAGCATCGCGCACCAGGTCGACCGGCGTCATGTCCTTTTCCAGCCAATAGCGCATGTTGCGGTATTGCGGCGCGATGTGACAGCGGATGCGCGCCCGCGGCTCGGACGCCTGCACCGCATCGCAAACCTTGCGCACGATCTCGCCCTTTTCCTCCAGCCCGTCGAGTTCGAAGTCGCGCAGAATCAGCTTGATCCGCATCTCCGAGGAACCGCCCTCCATGTCGGTGACGTGGATGAACCCCTCGCGCCCCTCGGTCAGTTCAGGGACCATGGCCGACTGCGGCAGCATCGAAACGATGCGCGACGCCAGATGCGCGGCGTTGACCAGCTTGCCCTTGGCAAAGCCCGGGTGGATCGAAACGCCGGTCACGACGATTTCGGCACCGTCGGCCGAAAAACTCTCGTATTCGATCTCGCCGACCCGTCCGCCGTCGAACGTATAGGCGAAATCCGCTGCGAGATCCCGGGTCAGCTCGGGGCCGACGCCGCGCCCGATCTCTTCGTCCGGGGTGAAGGCCACGCGGACCGGCCCGTGCGGGATCGATGGATTTGCGAGCAGGTGCGCCGCGGCGGTCATGATGATCGCCACGCCGGCCTTGTCATCGGCGCCGAGCAGAGTGAGACCCGAGGCCGTGACGATGTCGTGCCCCAGCTTTTCCATGAGATAGGGACTGTTTTCGGGCGAGAGCACCAGCTCGGGGTCGTCGGGATAGGTGATGTCGCCGCCGTTGTAGCCCCTGATGACCCGCGGCTTGACGCCCGTCGCGTTGAACTGCGGGGCCGTGTCCACATGGGCGAGCAGGCCGATGGTCGGACCGGGCGCGGTGCCGGGGATCGTCGCCAGCACGACGCCGTAATCGGTCAGCTCCACATCCTGCACGCCCATGTGGGTCAGCTCCTGCTCGAGCATCCGCAGCAGGTCGTACTGGATGGCCGTCGAGGGCGCGGTCGGGCTGTCGGCATTGCTCTGGGTGTCGACGGCGCAGTAGCGGACCAGCCGCTCCTCGAGTTCCGGATCGTGGTTCATGAGGGCCTCTCAGATGTCGAAGACGACGCCCTGCGCCAGCGGCAGTTCGCGCGAATAGTTGATCGTGTTGGTCGACCGCCGCATGTAGGCGCGCCAGGCGTCCGAGCCGCTTTCGCGCCCGCCGCCGGTCTCCTTCTCGCCGCCGAACGCGCCGCCGATCTCGGCGCCCGAGGTGCCGATGTTCACGTTGGCGATCCCGCAGTCCGAGCCGCGCGCGGAGAGGAAGGTCTCCATCTCGCGCAGGTCGGTGGTGAAGACCGAGGAGGAGAGGCCGCCGCCGACGGCGTTGTGATCCTCGAGGACCCGGTCGAAATCGCTGTATTTCATCACGTAGAGGATCGGCGCGAAGGTCTCGCGCAGGACCGGCCCCTCGTGGCTGGGCATTTCGACCAGCGCGGGCCGCACGTAGTAGGCGGCCTCGGCCCCGACGTCTTCGCGCCCGCCGCCGTGCACGGTGCCGCCAAGCGATCGCGCCTCGTCCAGTGCGGCGGTCATCCCCTCGAAGGCCGCGCCGTCGATCAGCGGTCCGACCAGCGCGTCGGTTTCCAGGGGATTGCCGATGGTGACCGAGCCGTAGGCCTTTTTCAGGGCCGGCACGATCTGGTCGTAGATGTCCTCGTGCACGAAGAGCCGTCGCATCGTCGTGCAGCGCTGTCCGGCGGTGCCCATGGCGCCGAAGGCGATCGCCCGCAGCGCCATGTCCAGATCGGCCGAGGGGCAGACGATCCCGGCGTTGTTCCCGCCGAGTTCGAGGATGCACTTGCCGAACCTCTCTGCCACCTTCGGACCGACGATCCGCCCCATCCGGGTCGATCCCGTGGCCGAGATCAGCGCGACCTTCTCGCTTTCGACCAGCGCGGTGCCGACCTCCGGTCCGCCGACCAGCACCTGGCTCAGCCCCTCGGGCGCCTCGTCGCCGAACCGTGCGATGGCCCGGTCCAGGACAGCCTGGCAGGCCAGTGCCGTCAGCGGGGTCTTTTCCGACGGTTTCCAGACGACCGGATCGCCGCAGACCAGCGCGAGGGCCGAGTTCCAGCACCAGGGCGCGCAGGGAAAGTTGAAGGCGGTGATGATCCCCACCACGCCGAGGGGATGCCAGGTTTCCATCATCCGGTGGCCCGGCCGCTCCGTCGCGATGGTCAGGCCGTAGAGTTGGCGCGACAGACCGACGGCAAAATCGCAGATGTCGATCATCTCCTGCACCTCGCCCTGTCCCTCGGACGGGCTTTTGCCCGCCTCGATCGAAACCATGCGGCCCAGGTCCTCCTTCGACTTGCGCAGTTCCTCGCCGAAGAGCCGGACGAGTTCGCCCCGACGCGGGGCCGGCACCATCCGCCACGCGCGGAACGCGGCCGAGGCCCTGTCGATGGCGGCCCCGGTCGTGTCCGCGTCATCGGTGGCGAGGCGCGCCACGACACTGCCGTCGACGGGCGAGACGATCTCCATGCCCCCGTCATGGTCGAGCGCCACCCCCGAGCCGCAGGCGGACATGGTGGTACGGGTGATCTCGCTCAGGCTCTGTCGCGTCATGTCGGACCTCTTCTGTCTGTCGTGGTTTGGCCGCACCCTAATGCCGGGGGGCATCCGAGGTCCAGATTGCCCTAACGACCCGTGACGAGACCGAGGGCGTGGGCGACCAGCGCGCCGCTTTCGTACCAGAGGCCCCGGGCCGGCCCGAACCTTTCCGCCTGCCCCTCGACCGGTTCGAGCGGCAGGTCCTCCTCGCAGCCGGTCAGGGCGGCGCGGGCAAGGTCGCGGCCGAAGACTGTTCCGGTCCCGATGCCGCGCCCGGAATAGCCGAAGGCGGCGTATCCGCGCGGCCCGAGCCGCCGGATGCGCGGCAGATGATCCGCCGTGCTGGCGATCGTCCCGCTCCAGCCATGGGTGAGCGGCGTGCCCGCCAGCTCGGGGAAAAGCGCGCCCAGCTTGCGCCGCGCCCAGGCCCGGTGGACAGCGGCCGCGCCATGGTCGAGGCTGCCGATTCCGCCGACGATCACCCGCCCGTCGCGGTCCCGGCGAAAGGCCGACATGACCAGCGCGGTATCCCAGCAGCCCTCTCCGCCGGGGAGGATCCCGCGGCCTTTCGCCTCCGGCAGCGGATCGGTGGCCATCTGGAAGAAATGCAGCGGGGCAAAACGACCCCGGTCCCCGCCATAGGCATTCGTCGCCTCGATCAATGCGTCGGCCAGGATTTCCCGCCGGCCCGCCATCAGGCGCCAGGCTTCTCCGTCATGCTGGGCGTCCCGCACCCGCACGCCTTCGAGGATGACCGCCCCCGCCGCCCGCGCCGCACGGGCCAGGCCGCGCGCATAGGCCAGCGGCTGGATCGTGCCGGCGCGTGGATCGAAGAGCGCGCCGTGCACTTTGTCGGACCCGACCCGGCGCCGCGCCTCGGCCGCGTCCAGCAGGACGACCGGCGCGCCTGTTCGCGTCAGTTGCCCGTGCCGCCGGTCGAGTTCGCGCATCGCGCCCGGCGAATGCGCGCAGTGCAGCGTGCCGTTGCGAACAGCCTCGCACCGGATCTGATGCGTCTCGATCAGGTTGAAGACCAGCGACGGCCCCTCCGCCAGCTTGCCGGACAGACGCTCGGCGGCAGCCTCTCCGAGGCGCGCCGCCACGTCGCCCGGCGGCAGCCATAGCCCGGCGTTGACCAGACCCACATTCCGACCCGATCCGCCGTGCCCGATGCTTTCGGCCTCGATCACGACGACCGACGCCCCCTGCTGTGCGGCGTGGAGAGCGGTGGACAATCCGGTATAGCCGGCGCCGATCACGGCGAGATCGTAACGGCCCGCCAGGCCATCCACGTGCGCCTCGGAAAGCTGCCCCGCCGTCGCCTGCCAGAGATTGCCCGAGATCGCCTTGTTCGTGCCGTCGCTCATCATGTCCGGATGCTAGCCGCAGTCCGCCGGCCTCCGCCAGAGGCCAAGCTGCAATCAGCGTCTTGCAGGTTCGGGACGCCGTCCGGATCAGCGCGTCTCAGTCGCTGACACGGAATTCGCTGACACACTTCGCCAGCTCCTGCGCGAGCTGGTGCTGCAGGATCGGCTTGCCCAGGAAGGCGTGCGGCTCGACCGCGGCCAGGACCTTGCGCGTTTCGTCATCCAGATTGCCGCTGATGAAGATGCACCGGACGTTCTGAACGTCGTAGAGCCAGCGGGACGCATCGATACCGGACGTGCCGTCCGCCAGGCGCAGGTCCATCAGCGCGATGTCGGGCGGTTGCTCCTGCGCCGCTCTCTTGCAACTCTCGACGTCGCGCGCGACGCCGGTCACGGTGTGGCCCAGGGCCTCGACCTGATCCTGAAGATCGAGCGCAATCAAGAACTCGTCTTCCACGATGAGAACGCGCAAATTCATTTCGTTTTCAGCGGCACCCGGATGACCACCCGATACCCCGGTTCGGCCGGACCCGTGCTCATGGAGGCGGCGAGCTGTTTGACAAGCCCGTCGATGATGCGGGTTCCCATCCCCCTTTGAGCGCCTTCTACCTTTCCTGTTCCGTTGTCGGTCACTTCGAGCACCAGTTCGTCATCTTCGAGACGGGTCGCGACCTTGATGACCCCGGCCGAGGCACCCGCGAGACCGTGTTTGACGGCGTTCGTCGTCAATTCGTTCACGATCAGAGCGAGCGGGATCGCCTTGTCGGCCGGCAATTTCACCTCGGTCGGCTCGCAGAGTATGTCCAATCCGGCGGTGCCGGCGTCCCCAGAGGCGAGGTTGGCGCACAACCTGTGGAGATACTCTCCGAAGGAGACGGTCGTAACCTCGTTCGACCGGTAGAGCATCTCGTGCACCGAAGTCACCGCCTGCACCCGCGCCGCCGCCCGCTCGAGCCGTTCGCGGACCTCTCCTTCGCCGGACCTGTGCGCGTCGGTGTTGAGGATGCTGGACACGAGCTGAAGGCTGTTCTTGATGCGATGGTTCACCTCGGCAAGAAGAGCCTCTTTCTGGGCGAGCAGGCCGTCTCGCTCGTCCAGCGCTTCGGCAAGCTTCTCCTCTCGCTGCTTGGATCCGGTTATGTCCATGCTCACCACCACGAAACGGGGCAGGGCGTTCCGGTGGTCCCGGACGAGTTCCCCGTGCGAAGAGAGCCACCGCGCCTTGCCGTCCGGCAGAACGAGACGGTGCGTGAAGGCAATGGTCGTGTGGTCGGGCGCGTCCATGACCTGGTCGAAGACCCCCTGAACATCCGCGCGGTCGTCGGCGTCGATCCGGGTGAAACATTCCCGCGCGGGCATTGTTCCTTCACGCTCCGGCAGGCCGAGCATGGTGGCGAAGGCGCGCGAGACGACGGTGGTCTCGGTGCGCGGGTCGTATTCCCAGAACGCGAGGTCGTCGAGCCGCTGCGCGGATCGCAGGCGGATCGCCTGATCCCGCCGGAAGATCGTTTCTTCGGTGACGTCGATGACGTGGTGGATCAGCGCCACGACCTCGCCCTCGCGCAGGACCGGGGTGTTCAGGGGCTTCCAATAGCGTTCCTCGAATCCGCCCTCGGGCCCCCGGAGCGGGATGTCGTACTTCTGCACCGCCATCGCATGCGGCCGACCGGTGGCGCGCGCCGTTTCGAGCGACAGTCGCAGGTTGCGCACCCCATCCGCCGTCGGGTCCGCGGGATTGTCCGGGAAGGCGTCGAACATCGGGACATCGACCAGGTCCTCGCGCCGTGTCCGCGTCAGATCCAGATACTGCTGGTTCACGTCGATGATGGTCAACTCCGCGTTCAGGACCAGATAGCAATGCGGCGCGGCCTCGAAGACCGCGTCGCGCAACTGCCAGGCTTCTAGAGTTTCGGAGGTGTCAACCATATCAATCTCTCCTGCGCAGCTAATCCCGCACCAGGTCCTCTAAATCGGGCAAATGGCCCCTGAACCCGTCTCTGCGATGTCTCGCATCCCGGAACGCCGGCGCCGGTCGGGCCGACCAATTCTTCTCCGCAGAACATGGAGTTAAAATAGAGTATGGCAAGCGCGTAGTGGCATTCCTCGGAGAAAAATCCGCTTTGCAAGCGCCTCTTTCGGCGCAAGCGGATCTTGCACCAGCCTGGGACCCGTTCGCAGCAAAAGCGCGGGACGGGCGACCCGGCCCTCTGGCGGCCGGATGCCTTCCCGTGCGGTCCGGCGCTGCGGCGCGCGCTTTCAGAGCGGCTTTTTCAGGATCCGGGACAGGACGCCGATGATCCCTTCGCGGAACAGCAGCACGCCGATGACGAAGATGCAGCCCTGGATGACCGTGACCCACGCTCCGAGGTAGGCGAGGTAGTTCTGCATCGTCACGACGATCGCGGCGCCCACGATGGGCCCGAGGACGGTCCCCATGCCGCCCAGCAGGGTCATCAGCACCACTTCGCCCGACATCGTCCAGTGCACGTCGGTCAGCGACGCGAGGTGGAACACCTGGCTCTTGGTGGCACCGGCCAGCCCGGCGAAGGTGGCCGACAGGACGAAGACCATCAGCTTGTACCGGTTGACGTGGTAGCCCAGGGACACGGCCCGCGGCTCGTTCTCGCGGATCGACTTCAGCACCTGACCGAAGGGGGAATGGGTGATCCGGTAGATGAACAGGATGCCGCCATAGGTGATGGCGAGCACGAAGAAGTAGAAGGTCAGATCGTCCTTCATCGGCAACAGCCCGAAGAGATCGTTGCGCGGCACCGACTGGATACCGTCTTCGCCTCCGGTGAACTCGGCCTGGAGGGCGAAGAAATAGACCATCTGGGCAAAGGCGAGCGTGACCATCGCGAAATAGATGCCCTGCCGCCGGATGGCGAGGGATCCGATCACCAGCCCCAGCACCGCGGCGGTGGCGGTGCCGGTCAGGATGGCCAGTTCCGGGGTGAGGCCCCAGACCTTGGCGGCATGGGCGCAGACATAGCTCGCCATGCCGAAATAGGCGGCATGGCCAAAGCTCAGCAGCCCGCCGAACCCCAGCAGAAGGTTGAAGGCGCAGGCGAAGAGCGCGAAGCACAGCACCTTCATGGCAAAGACGGGATAGACCATGAAGGGCAGCGCGATCAGCACCGCCAGCAGCACGACGAAGATGATTTTCTGATGCCGCGGCATGCCTACCGTATGCGTCATGGCGGGAAGCGCGGCCTTGGTGGTGTTCTCGGTGGTGGACATCAGGTGGAACTTCCAAACAGGCCTTCAGGCTTGATCATCAGCACGATGGCCATGATCACGAAGATGACGACGGCAGAGCCCTCGGGATAGAAGACGCGGGTCAGCCCCTCGACGATCCCGAGGCCGAACCCGGTCAGGATCGCCCCCATGATCGAGCCCATGCCGCCGATCACCACGACAGCGAAGACGACGATGATGAGATCGGCCCCCATGTTCGGGTTGACCGAATAGATCGGCGCGGCGAGCACACCGGCAAAGGCGGCTAGGCCGACACCGAAACCGTAGGTCAGCGTGATCATCCGCGGCACGTTGATGCCGAAGGCGCCGACCAGCTCGGGGTTTTCGGTGGCGGCCCGGAGATAGGCGCCGAGGCGCGTCTTCTCGATCATGAACCACGTCCCGAAGCAGACGATGACAGAGGCGACGATCACCCAGCCGCGATAGTTCGGCAGGAACATGAACCCGAGGTTCTGACCACCCTGCAGCGCGGGCGGGATGGCGTAGGGCAGGCCGCTGACCCCGTAGTAGTTGCGGAACAGCCCCTGGATGATCAGCGCCAGCCCGAATGTCAGAAGCAGCCCGTACAGGTGGTCGAGCTTGTAGAGGCGCGAGATCATCGTTCGTTCCAGCACGATCCCGATGGCCCCCACCACGAGCGGCGAGAGGACGAGCGCGGGCCAGTAGCCGATGCCGAGATAGTTCAGCAGCATCCAGGCGACGAAGGCGCCCATCATGTACTGGGCCCCGTGGGTGAAGTTGATGATGTTGAGCAGTCCGAAGATCACGGCCAGGCCGAGCGAGAGCACGGCATAGAACGAGCCGTTGATCAGCCCGATCAGCAACTGCCCCATCAGGACCTGCGGCGGTACGCCCAGAAGTTCGAACATGTCTGTCCCCGGAAAGAATTGGTCGGGACGCGACGGTCAGCCCGCCGCGTCCCCCGTGTCGGATCAGTCGGCCAGCGCGAATTCGCAGCCACCCTCTTCCATCGGCAGGAAGGCGTCTTCACCCGAGATGGTCGACACCTGCTTCAGCAGGTCCCATTCGCCGGTGGATTCATCCGGCGACTTCACCTCCATCAGGTACATGTCGTGGATCACGCGGCCGTCCTTGCGGATGTAGCCCTTGCCGAAGAGCGGATCGTCCGTCTCCATCTCCTTCATCTTGGCGACGATGGCGGAGGAATCGTTGCTGCCGACGGCCTCGACCGCCTTCAGGTAATGCAGCGTGCCGGCATAGACGCCTGCCTGCACCATCGACGGCGGCGCCCCGATCTCGGCCTGGAAGCGTTCGCTGAATTCGCGGGTCTCGTCGTTCATGTCCCAATAGAACGCCGTCGTCATCTGCAGGCCCTGCGCCGTCTCGGCCCCGAGCGAGTGCACGTTGTTGATGAAGAGCAGCAGACCCGCCAGCTTCTGGCCCGCTTGCACGATGCCGAATTCCGCCGCCTGCTTGATCGAGTTCACGGTGTCCGCGCCGGCATTCGCCAGGCCGATCACCTTGGCCCCCGAGGCCTGGGCCTGGAGCAGGAAGGACGAGAAGTCGGTGCCCGGGAATGGATGCGCGACCGATCCCAGGACCTCGCCGCCGTTGGCTTCGACAACTGCCGTGGTGTCACGTTCCAGAGCATGGCCGAAGGCATAGTCGGCGGTCAGGAAGAACCAGGTGTCGCCGCCCGCATCGGTCACGGCCTTGCCGGTGCCGTTGGCCAGCGACGCGGTGTCGTAGGTCCAGTGGATCGTGGTCGGCTGGCAATTCCCCCGCGTCAGGTCCGAGGTCGCGGCCCCCGAGTTGATGAAGATCTTGTCGAATTCCGCGGTCACGTCCGCCACGGCCAGCGCCGTGGACGAGGTCGGCACGTCGAGGATCACGTCGACGCCGTCCTGGTCGTACCATTGCCGCGCGATGTTCGAGGCGATGTCGGGCTTGTTCTGGTGGTCGGCCGAGATGATCTCGACGTTGATGCCCTTGCTCTCGGCGTCGAAATCCTCGACCGCCATGCGGGCAGCGACCACCGAGCCTTCGCCAGACAGGTCCGCGTAGACGCCGGACTGGTCGTTCAGCACGCCCAGTTTCACGTCCGTGGCGAGGGCCGGGGCCGCTGCAAGCGCCGTGGCCGCCACCGTCATCAGTGCCGTTCTCTTGATCATGTGTCTTCTCCTCCCAGTAGGACGCAGTTCATCCGCGCCGGTTTCCTTTGTCACACACCCAGATAGGCGTGAAGCTTCTCGATATTCGCGTCGAGCGCGTGGTTGGGGATCATGTCCACGACCCGTCCCTGCTCGACCACGTAGTGCCGGTCCGCGACCGAGGCCGCGAAGCGGAAATTCTGCTCGACCAGCACGATGGTGAACCCCTCTTCCTTGAGGGCCGAGATCGTGCGGCCGATCTGCTGCACGATGACCGGGGCGAGGCCCTCGGTCGGTTCGTCGAGCAGCAGGAACTTCGACCCGGTGCGCAGGATGCGGGCGATGGCCAGCATCTGCTGTTCGCCGCCCGACAGCTTGGTCCCCTGGCTGCGGCGACGTTCCTTGAGGTTGGGGAACAGCTCGAAGATACGGTCGGTGGACAGCCCGTCCTCGGCCAGCTTCGGCGGCAGGTGCAGGTTCTCTTCGACCGAGAGCGACGAGAAGATGCCGCGCTCTTCGGGGCAGATCGCGATTCCCATCCGGGCGATGTGGCGCGCCTGCAGCGAAATGGTTTCCCGTCCGCCCAGTTTGACCGACCCGCGCCGCTTGTCGAGCAGGCCCATGATCGCCTTGATCGTCGTGGTCTTGCCGGCGCCGTTGCGGCCCAGCAGGGTCACGACCTCGCCCTGCTTCACGTGGAAATCCACACCATGCAGGACGTGGCTTTCGCCGTACCAGCCCTCCAATCCGCTGACTTCGAGAAGCGCGTCCCGCGTTCCGGTTTCGGTCCGCGTTTCCATGGTCGTCGCGTCAGTCATGACCGGCTCCGATATAGGCGTCGATCACCTCCGGCGATTTCGACACAGTGTCGTAGTCCCCCTCGGCCAGAACCTCGCCGCGGGCCAGCACCGTGATCCGGTCCGAGAGGTTCGCGACGACCGACAGGTTGTGTTCCACCATCAGGATCGTCCGACCTTCACTGATCCGCTTGATCAGGGCCGAGATGCGATCCACGTCCGCCTGCGCCATGCCCGCCATCGGCTCGTCCAGCAGCAGCATGTCCGGCTCAAGTGCCAGCGTCGTCGCGATCTCGAGGGCGCGCTTGCGGCCGTAGGAGAGTTCGGCCGCGCGGTGGTTCAGGAAGTCGCCGAGCCCGACGCTTTCCACATAGCCGCGCGCCTCGTCGTCGTACTGGGCCAGCAGGACCTCCGAGCGCCAGAAATCGTACGAATCGCCGCGCCGGCGCTGCATCGCGATCCGCACGTTTTCCAGCACGGTCAGATCGTCGAACACCGCCGAGATCTGGAACGACCGCACCAGCCCGAGCCGCGCGATGTCCGCGGCGGACAGGGACGTGATGTCGCGCCCGTCATAGGTGATCGTGCCCCGCGTCGGCTGAAGGAACTTGGTCAGCAGGTTGAAACAGGTCGTCTTGCCCGCACCGTTGGGCCCGATCAGCGCATGGATCGTGCCACGTTCGACGGTGAGGTCGACGTTGTTGACCGCCACGAACCCCTTGAACTCTTTCGTCAGGCCGGAGGCCTGCAGCATAGCACTCATGCCGATCGCCAAGGCATGGTTCGTCCGCGCAATTCTGATGTCACGTTTCGACCTCCTCCCAGGGCCAAAAGAAATACTCACGAGTATGTTGGCCGGACGGTAGGCGCCGGCATTTTTGTTGTCAACTCGCGTCGGTCCCTCACAGACTTAACGCACCCGACGCGGTTGTCCAATGGTTCTGAATCGTGCGCCGTCGCGGATCATGCCGACCGATCCCGCGGCGGCCGCGAGGGGGGCGCAATGGACTGGCGTTCCGCGAAGCCGCGGGTGTAGACAGACCGCGCGACCGGTCGTCACGCGCCGACACCCGAATGGCCACCGGTCCGACGCAAAGGCAGATCACGCAAGGGAACGGCGACATGAAGGACTGGAACGCTGAGGCCGAGGCTCTTTACGACGGCGGATTTCGCCGGATGTTCATCGGCGGCCAATGGTGCGAGGCCCGGTCGGGCGAGGTGATCGAGGCGCGCAATCCGGCCGACGGCAGCCTGCTGGCCACGGTGCCGCGCGGAGGCGCCGCCGATGTCGACGCGGCCGTCTCTGCCGCGCGCCGTGCCTTCGAGGGGTCCTGGTCGAAATGGACCCCGTTCGAGCGGCAGGCCCTGCTGCTGCGCATCGCGGAGCGGTTCGAGGCCGAGTGGGAAGATCTCTGCCTCTCCGACACGCTCGACATGGGGATGCCGATACAGCGCACTCTGGCCAACAGCCGCCGGGTGCTGGGGATGCTGCGGTTCTACGCCGGGCAGGCCGTCGCCATCCACGGCGCGACCATTCCCAATTCCTTCCCGGGCGAGATCTATTCGCAGACGGTGCGGGAACCCGTGGGCGTGGTGGGGGCCATCATCCCCTGGAACGCCCCGATCGCCGGATCGGTCTGGAAGATCGCGCCGGCCATCGCCACGGGCTGCACCGTCGTGCTCAAACCCTCCGAGGAGGCGTCGCTCACCGTGCTGATGATCGCCCGCCTGATGCAGGAGGCGGGGCTGCCCGAGGGGGTGCTGAACGTCGTCACGGGCCTTGGCGCCGAGGCGGGCGCGGCGCTGGCGGAACACCCGGACGTGGACAAGATCGTCTTTACGGGCTCGACCGCCACCGGCCAGGCCATCGCCCGCGCCGCGACCGGCACACTCAAGCGGGTTTCACTCGAACTGGGCGGCAAGAGCCCGGTGATCGTCTGCCGCGACGCGGATATCGAAAAGGCGGTCCCGGTCGCCGCGATGGCGGTCTTCGCCAACTCCGGCCAGATTTGCATCGCCGGCTCGCGGCTCTTCGTCGCGCGCGAGATCCATGACGAATTCACCCGGCGGGTGGCCGAATACGCCGCATCGCTCAGGATCGGGCACGGCATCGACACCGGCACGGACATCGGGCCGATCATTTCGGCCCGTCAGGCGGACCGGATCGCCGGCTTCCTCGCCTCCGGCCCCGAAGAGGGCGCGCAGGTGCTGACCGGCGGCGGCCGGGCGACCGGCGCGGGGCTCGAGGGCGGGCATTTCTTCCAGCCGACGGTTCTGGGCGGCGTCACCGACGGGATGAGCGTCGCGCGCGAGGAGATCTTCGGGCCCGTGATCTCGGCCATGCCCTTCGACACGCTCGACGAGGTCGTCGCGCGGGCCAACGCGACGCCCTACGGGCTGGCGGCCGGCGTCTTCTCGACCCACCTGGGCACCGCGCACAAGCTGGCGCACCGGCTCAGGGCCGGCTCGGTCTGGGTGAACATGTACCACGCCATCGACCCGGCGGTTCCCTTCGGCGGCATGAAGATGTCGGGCTACGGCCGCGAAGGCGGGACCGAGCACATGGAAGAATACCTCGACACCAAGGCGATCTGGATCAACGCGGACTGAGACCGGATCGCGCCACGGCACCAGGACAGGAGAGATCATCATGCATGTCGGCATCATCGGCGTCGGCCTCATGGGCCACGGCATCGCGCGCAACGTTCTGTCGCGAGGCGGATTCGGCCTCAGTTTCCTGGACCACCCGGGCAATCAGCCGACCGACGAGATCCGCGACCTGGGCGGCACGCCCTGCGCCACCCCGGCCGAGGTCGCGGCGGTGTCGGACGTCGTGATCCTCTGCGTCACCGGCTCGCCCCAGGTCGAGGCCATCGTCGCAGGCGAAGGCGGGCTGGCCACGGCGCTCCGGGCCGGCGCGGTAGTGGTGGACTGTTCCACCTCCCTGCCCGAGACGACCCTGCGCATGGCCGATGCGGTGCGTGCGGCGGGCGGCGACTATATCGACGCGCCGATGACGCGCACCGCGAAACATGCGCATGAGGGCACGCTCAACCTGCTCGCGGGCGGCGCGGCCGAGGTGCTCGACAGGGTCCGGCCCGTGCTGGCCTCCTTCACCGAACGGGTGGACCACGTCGGCGCGCTCGGCCACGGGCACCGGCTCAAGCTGCTGCACAACTATGTCTCGGTCGGGTTCATGACCCTTCTCGCCGAAGCCGCGGCGCAGGCCGCCGACGCGGACGTCGATCCGCAGGTCTTCGTCGACGTGCTGGCCGGTGGCGGCGGCGCCAGCGCGGCGCTGGACCGGCTGGCGCCCTACATCACCCAGGGCGACCGCGAGGGGCTGCCCTTCTTCGTGTCGAACGCGCAGAAGGACATCGGCTATTACCGGGTGATGTCCGAGGCCGCCGGCGCCCGAACGACCATCGCCGACGGCGTCCATGCAGCGCTGGCACAGCCGGTCGAGGCCGGGCGCGGCGATGCCTATGTTCCGGAACTGGTCAGCCTGTTCCGGCGCGATCCCGAAGGCTGACCGCCGCGCCCGTGATGCCGCGCGGACAGGTCCGGTCGGGGTTGTCTAAGGAAAGACGCTTGTGTAGCAAATTACGGCATTCATTGGGAGGAAATCCATGACGTTCGTTATCCGTGGGCTGGCATCGGCCGGCTTCCTTGTGGCACTCGGCCTGCCGGCGCTCGCGCAGACCGAAGTCAAGATCGGTTATGCTCTCGCGCCCGACAGCCATTACGGCGTCGCCGCGGCGAAACTGGAAGAGGTCGTGACGGCCGAAACCGGCGACGATTTCGAATTCAACCACTTCCCCTCCTCCGGCCTCGGCGGTGAGCGCGAGGTGATCGAGGGCCTTCAGCTCGGCACCATCGAGGCGACCATCGTCTCCTCCGGCACGCTGGCGAACTTCGTGCCCGACACCGGCGTCTTCGACATCCCCTTCCTGTTCCGCGATCTCGGACACGCCCGCGCCGTGCTGGACGGGGAGATCGGGCAGGAAATCCTGGCCAAGTTCGACGATGTCGGCCTGCACGGTCTGGCCTGGGGCGAACAGGGCTTCCGCCACATCACCAACAACCGCAATGCGATCCACACGCCTGCCGATGTCGAGGGCCTCAAGATCCGCACGATGGAGAACCCGGTCCACCTGGCCGCCTTCAACGCCATGGGCGCGGCGCCGACGCCGATGGCCTGGCCCGAGGTCATCTCGTCCCTCCAGCAGGGCGTGATCGACGGTCAGGAAAACCCGCTGTCGGTGATCGTCTCGGTGAAGCTGGACGAGGTGCAGGAATACCTGACCCTCTCGGGCCACGTCTATTCGCCCGCGATGCTGCTGGTGTCGAAACCGTTTTGGGAAGGTTTGACGGACGAGCAGAAGGCCGCCTTCGAAAAGGGCGCGACCGAGGCCGTCGCCGCGATGCGCGCCTATGTCGACGACGTGGAAACCACCGGCGTCGAGACGCTGAAAGAGCGCGGCATGAAGGTCAACGAACTGTCGGCCGATGAAAAGTCCGAGTTCCAGAGCTCGATCACCTCGGCCTACGAAGAGTACTACAAGACCTACAACAAGGCCCTTGTGGACTCGATCGTGAACTTCGAGTGAAGGCGACCCGCCGGCGCCCCCGCGGCGCCGGCGCTCGTTCCGGGGGCGCCGCGTGAAACGGCTGGAAAACCTGTTCGTCGCGCTGAACGGCTGGGCATTGATCCTGATGCTGTCGGCGATGGCGCTCATCGTCGGATACAACATCTCGCTGCGCTACCTGACCTCGCATTCGTTGCCATGGGCGGACGAGGCGGCGCGCTATCTGATGATCTGGCTGACGTTCTCGGGCGCCGGTCTCATCCTGCGGGTCGGCGGCCACGTCGCCATCACCAACCTGCAGGATGTCCTGCCGCGCACCGGCCACCGTCTGCTGCGGGCGGCGATTGTCGTGATCCTGCTGATCTTCTTCGGGTTCATGGTGCATGTCGGCTGGCAGTACGCCCAGCGGATGCAGTATCAGGTCACGCCCGCCCTGCGGCTGCCCTTTCTCTACGTCTATGCCGCCATGCCCGTGGGCTTCACGCTGCTCATCCTGCACCTGCTGCTGATCGCGCGCCCCTTCATCCTGGCAGGGACATACAAGCCCCTCGGGACCGCCGATACCGACGACAACACTCTCCCCGGCGGCGCCGATGGCTGAGATCCTCTTTCCCGCGCTGTTCCTGCTGCTGGCGCTCGGCATTCCGGTGGCGTTCGCCATGGCCATTTCGGTCTTCGCAGCGATCAGCCTCGCCTCGAGCTACCCGCACCTCGTCGTGGTCAAGGAGATGTTCTCGGGTCTCGACAGCTTTCCGCTGCTGGCCGTGCCGTTCTTCATCCTCGCCTCCGAGATCATGACCGGCGGCGCCGTGACGCTGGCGATCCTGCGGCTGGCGCAGTCCTTCGTCGGGCACATGCGCGGCGGGCTGGGTCATGCCAACGTGATCAGCTCGGCCATGTTCGCCGGCATCTCGGGCAGCGCGCTGGCCGATGCGGCGGGCCCCGGCACCATGATGATCCGGATGATGGAGAAGGGCGGCTACGACCGCCCCTATGCCGGCGCGCTAACCATCGCCAGCGCCGTCGTGGGCCCGATCATCCCGCCCTCGATCACCATGATCATCTACGCCATGCAGGATCAGGAGGTCTCGGTCGGCTCGCTCTTCATGGCCGGCGTCCTGCCGGGGCTGCTGATCACGGCGATGGTCCTGATCGCCAACGCCCGGATCAGCCGCCGGCGCAACTA
Source organism: Pseudooceanicola batsensis HTCC2597 (assembly GCF_000152725.1). Classification (GTDB taxonomy): domain Bacteria; phylum Pseudomonadota; class Alphaproteobacteria; order Rhodobacterales; family Rhodobacteraceae; genus Pseudooceanicola; species Pseudooceanicola batsensis. The sequence continues at coordinate 135,196 of NZ_AAMO01000008.1, read as the reverse complement.
TGCCTCGGGCGCGCCGATGCCGCCCCTGGCCGAGATCGCGCGCATCGCGCTCTATGCCCTGCCGGCGCTGTTCCTCGTCATCCTGATCGTCGGCGGCATCCGTTTCGGAATCTTCACCCCGACCGAAGCCTCGGTCATCGCCGTGTTCTACGCTCTGTTCGTCGGCATGTTCGTCTATCGCTCGCTCCGGCTGGCCGATCTGCCGGGGATCGTGCTGCGCGCGGCTCTGACCTCCGGCGCCGTGCTGCTGATCCTCGGCGCGGCCCGCGCCTTCGCCTGGGTGCTGATCATCGAAAGCGTTCCGCAGTTCCTGGCCGAGACGATCATCGCCTGGGAGCTTTCGCCGATCGTCTTCCTGCTCACGGTCAACGTGCTCCTGCTGGGGTTCGGGCTCTTCATGGATCCGCTGCCGGGGGTGATGATCCTCGTGCCGATCCTCGCGCCCATCAGTTTTGCGCTCGGGATCGACCCGAACCACTTCGCCGTCATTGTGATCGTCAACCTCACGCTGGGACTGACCACGCCGCCGGTCGGCAGCCTGATATTCGTCGTCTCCTCGACCGTCTCCCTGAAACCCTCGACCCTGGTCCGCGAGATGCCGCCCTTCTTCCTCGCGCTCGGGGCGGCGCTGCTTCTGATCACCTTCGTGCCGGCGCTGTCGACCTGGCTGCCGCGCATCAGCGGATTCTGAGGAACCCCTGCCGGACCCGCAACCGCATCCGCATTCGCGCCGGTGCGAGCGGTTGTCGGGGCCTCGGGGGAACAGAGTTCGGCCGAAGTGCATTGAGATCGAGTAGGTGAAAGTCTATGCATCACCGGGATCCCGAAGTGAGCCGATGCTGAAATTATTCTGGTCAGACTACATCCAGCCGCTGCTGAGACGGCCGTCACGCTATCAGGTGGCGGCCCTGTGCTACAGGTGGGATCACGACGAACTGCAGGTGCTGCTGATCACCTCGCTCGATACGCGGCGCTGGATCCTGCCCAAGGGCTGGCCCAAGACCGGCTTCAATGCCAAGGGTGTCGCGCTCGAGGAAGCCTGGGAAGAGGCCGGCGTCAAGCCGCGCGGGGACGAGCCCCGGCATGTCGGGCGCTACCGTTATGACAAGCGCCTTCGCGGCGGCATTCCGGTGCCGACGGACGTGGATGTCTACGCCATCGATACGATGAGCCTCTATGACGACTATCCCGAGGCCGGCCGGCGCGACCGTCGCTGGATGCCGCCGCAAGAGGCGGCCGAGGCGGTGGACGAGCCCGAACTGAAAGATCTTCTTGCCGGGATCGACGCCGTGCTGACCGGCGCCTCCCGATAGGATGCCTCCAGGAAGAGCAGACCCATGAGCGACCCGGACAGCTCCTACAGCTGGCAGACCCTCGACCGTGACCTCAACCGCCTGTCGCGGCTGGAAACGGCGACCATGTATGCCGCGCGCCCGCTCATCGGGGTGGGTCTGTCGCTGCTTTTCGTGGCCGTGGCCGCGCTTGCCGCCGGGCTGATCGTCGGTCAGACGCCGGGCTCGATCTTCGTCATCGTCGCGGCGGCCTTCGGCGCCTACATGGCGCTGAACATCGGCGCCAACGACGTGGCCAACAACATGGGTCCGGCGGTCGGGGCGCGCGCCCTCTCGATGGCGGGCGCCATCGCCATCGCGGCGGTCTGCGAGAGCGCCGGCGCGCTTCTGGCCGGGGGCGACGTGGTGAACACGATCTCGAAGGGGATCGTCGCGCCCGAAAGCCTCGCCGACGGGCGCGTCTTCGTCACGGCGATGATGGCCGCGCTTCTCTCGGCTGCGCTCTGGGTCAACCTGGCCACCTATATCGGCGCCCCGGTCTCGACCACGCATTCCGTGGTGGGCGGCGTCATGGGCGCCGGGATCGCGGCGGCGGGGCTCGGTGCGGTCAGCTGGCCCACCATGGGCGCTATCGCGGCCAGCTGGGTGATCTCCCCCGCGCTCGGCGGGATCTTCGCGGCCGCCGTGCTGGCCTTCATCAAGTGGAAGGTCATCTATGTCGAGGACAAGATCGCAGCGGCGCGACGCTGGGTCCCGGTCCTGATCGGCCTGATGGTCGCCGCCTTCGCGAGCTACCTGGCGCTCAAGGGGCTGAAGCGGGTGATGTCCATCGACCTCGGCACGGCGCTGATCATCGGCGGTGCGGCGGGTGTGCTCTGCGCCGTCGCCGCCGCACCGCTGATCCGGCGGCAGTCGCGCGGGCTCGAGAACCGGAACCGCTCGCTCAAGATCCTCTTCCGGCTCCCTCTCGTGATTTCCGCCGCGCTTCTGTCCTTTGCACACGGCGCCAATGACGTCGCGAATGCGGTCGGCCCCCTCGCCGCCATCGTCTATGCGCAGGAGACCGGCGGGGCCGCGGCCGAGGTGGCCATCCCGGTCTGGGTGATGCTCATCGGGGCCCTGGGCATCTCGGTCGGCCTGATGCTCTTCGGCCCGAAACTGATCCACATGGTCGGCGGACAGATCACCAAGCTGAACCCGATGCGCGCCTATTGCGTGGCGCTGTCGGCCGCGGTCACGGTCATCGCCGCGTCGTGGCTGGGCCTGCCGGTCAGTTCGACGCATATCGCGGTCGGCGCGGTGTTCGGTGTCGGTTTTTTCCGCGAATGGCACGCCGAACGACGCGCCCGGCTGGCCCATGAGAACCGACCGCCCGCCCAGCAGATCCCGAGAGAGGAACGCCGGCGCCGCAAGCTGGTGCGCCGGTCCCATTTCCTCACCATCGTCGCGGCCTGGTTGGTGACGGTGCCGGCGGCGGCGGTGCTCTCGGGTCTGTGCTACTGGGTGTTGTCGCTGATCTCCTGACGTCAGGCGGCGCCAGGCCGGGCCGGTGCCGCGATGTCAGGTCATCAGCCGTGCGCCGTTACGGCGATATTCGTCCCGCAGCAGGTCGATGAGCCAGGCTTCGAGGTCGCGCTGCTCATCCGGAAGGGGCAGCCGGCTGGCGATGGCCCGCCGCAGCGCGGCTTCGGCCAGCCGGTCCGCCGCCTCGGTTTCGTGCATCAGGCGCCGCGCCTCGAGCCGGAGGGGCGGCAGAGCGGCGGCGACATCGGTCTGCGGCGCGGGGCGTACCGCCTCACGACGGGCGCGTAGGTGATGCAGAAGGCGCTGGCCGCTCGTCGGTTTGCTGAACAATTCGACATTGCCGAACCGGCCCGGAATCGCGCCGCCGTTGTAGGCGCTGTAGAACAGGAACGGCGTTTCGCTGTTGAGCAGGCAGTCGGCGACGGGAAAGGCCATCTCGTCCCGGATCCGCACGTCGAGTATCGCCGCGTCCACATCCCCGACATGTTGCATCGCATCGTGAATATCGGCGAAGGGACCGACGACAGTGGCGTTCAGACGCCGCAAATCGCTGGCAAGAGTCGATGCGATCAGGAAATCGTCCTCGACAACCAGCACGCGCAGGGCGCCCTTATCCATTTCGGCTCGGAGCATGGGCTTTAGGATAGCACAGGCTCTTTTCCGGGCAAGCCGCGAGCCGGCAGTTATCGGCAATGCCCCGCGCGTTTCAACCGCGTTGTGCAGATACTCGCGCCTGCAACTGCCGCGCGAGCGCCAGAAGACCTTCCGGCACCTTCTCGCGCCGAATCGCGTTCAGCTGCGCCTTCAACTCGGCCTCGGCGCGCCGCGCGCGGCGCTCTCGCTCGTCGTTATCGGTCATCGGCATTGCACCGCTGGTTCAATATACCCGGGTTACGTGGCCCGGCGCGGAGTGGATCACCCTCCCGACCCTCAATACCAGCCGGATGGCTCCGGTCGGCGCCCGCCGGTCGCCCGGCCGGTTACGGGCTCCGTTCACCCTCGGAACAGGGTCCGCCTGCAAATGTTCCGAGGCCATGGGCGGCAAGGGCGGGATGAATACGCGCGGAGGCGCGAGCCTGGGGTTCGGCAGGGTTTCGCTGAGCATCGGCAGCGCCGCAGAGAAGGATCAGGTTCCGGATGACTGCCCCGACCTGCGGCGGGACGGGTCGTCCCGCAACCGGGCGATGACATCCAGAAGATGCTCGGGCCCCACGGGCTTGGCCAAGAGCGGCACGTCATCGAACTGGTCCGGAATGTCGGCCCCCTCCAGCCCGGTCACGAAAGCGAAGGGAATCTCCTGTTCCTTCAGCTCGGTGGCCACGGGAATGCTGGTGTGATGATCCAGCCGGACGTCGAGCAGGGCAAGGTCGGGCGGCGCGGCCGAAATCTCGGCCAGCGCGGTATCGCTGTCGCGAAAGGGGCCAGCCACCTGATGCCCGGCATTGCGCAGGACCGCGGCATGGTCCTGGGCGATCAGCCATTCGTCCTCGACCAGCAGGACAAGAGCCATGTCATTCCTCCTTCGTGGCTGGTGTGTTCGTCAAGGGTACATGCAGGCGCAGGGTCAGACCAGCGGGTGCGAACTTACGTTCGACGCGGCCCCCCAGTTGATAGCCGATCTGCCCTTCGATCAGGCTGAGGCCGAACCCCCCCTCGCGCGGGGGGGCGACTTTGGGGCCGCCGCTCTCGGTCCAGTCCAGCACCAGCGTGTCCGCCTCGATACGCCAGGTGATCGCGACCCGACCCTCGGCATCGGACAGCGCGCCGTATTTCAGCGCATTTGTCATCAGCTCGTGCAGCACGATGCCGAGGGCGAGGCTGCGCATCGGGTCGAGCATCACCGCCTCGCCGTCGATGTCGAATCGCTCGGGCCCGTGCGCCTGCACTTCCTGGGCGACGATGTCCTTCAACCCCACCGAAACCCAGTTGCGTTTCGACAGGATCCCGTAGGACCGGCCGAGCGCGTAGAGCCGCCCGAGAAGCACCTCGTAGTAGCCTTCGAACGTGTCGCTGGACTGGCGCGTGCGGGTGGCGACGCTGACCACCACGCCGAGGATGTTCTTCACCCGGTGGTTGAGTTCCGAGATCAGCACCTCCTGCCGCGCCTCCGCCTCGGCCAGGCCGGTTACGTCGAGGAAGGTCACGACCACGCCGCGGATGCTGTCGTCACCGTAACGGTAGGGAAACAGCCGGGCGACATGGTGCCGGCCGTCGGCATCGCGCGACAGCTGATGCTCGACCTGCTTCCCGGTCTCGAGCACCTGCGCGAGGTGGCTGGAGAATTCGGGATAGTCGAGGCGGCTGGCCAGATCCGTCAGGGGCCGCCCCACATCGGCCGCACGAAGATTGAAGAAGGTCGAGGCCGTCGGTGTGTAGTTGCGGATCGTGAGGTCATGGTCGAGGAAGACGGTCGCCACGCGGGAGCTGTCGAAGAGGTTCTGAAGATCGGCGTTGGCACGGTCGAGCCCCTCGATCTTGTCCGAAAGCTCGGCATTGATGGTGGCCAGTTCCTCGTTCAGGGACTGCATCTCCTCCTGGCTGGCCTCAAGCTCTTCGTTGGTGGACTGCGCCTCTTCGTTGACCGCGTGCAGTTCCTCGTTGGTGGCCTTGAGTTCCTCGAGCGCAGTCTCGTATTCCTCGGTCGAGGTCTGGAGCCGGTCGCGCGTTGTGCGAAGCTCCGCCTCGAGATGCGCGGTCAGCGCGGGGGCGTCGCTGCCGTCGCTTTCGGGCGGCTCGGGCGCCGGGGTGAAGAGGACGAGGAACTGCGGGCTGTCGCCGCCAATGGTCAGCGGCTCGGCGGTGATCGACACGGGACGGGGCGGGCCGTCCTCGTCCTCCTCGGCCATCACCAGGCCGGTGCGGTGCGCCGGGCGGCCGGTCAGCTGCGTCTCGGCCAGGGTCGCCGAGATGTCGGCGCGCAGACCGCGGCGGGCGATGGACATCAGGTTGCGGCTCGGCAGGCCGGCGGGCGCTTCGAGAAATCGGCCGGTGCGTGCCGAGAAATGCAGCACCTCGCCATCGCCGTCTACGACGACGTGCGGTGGCGCGTAGCGTTCCAGCACCCGCGCCTCGACCGCGTGGCGCAGCGGCGGAGAGGACCCGGCGCGGGACGTCGGGCCGAGGCCGTCGAAATCTCCGGCAGAGGGCATGGCGCGGCGGCGCCCCTCGCGGGCACGGAACAGGCGCTGGCGCTTGTCCACCGTCTCGAACAGGTGGTCGTGCCTGCCGATCCCCTCGGCCGTTCCGAGGAACAGGAACCCCCCGGGCCGCAGGGCGTAATGCAGGGCGGGCAGCACCTTGCGCTGCGTTTCGGGGCCGAAATAGATCAGCAGGTTGCGGCAGGACACCAGGTCCATCCGCGAAAAGGGCGGGTCGCGCAGCAGCGAGTGGGGCGAGAAGACGCAGGCCTCGCGCAGCTCCTTGCGCACCTGCCAGCCTTCGCCGTCGCGGTGGAAAAAGCGCGCGCGTCGTTCTTCGCTCACGCCGCTCATCAGTGCATGGGGATAGCGCCCCGCGCGGGCGACCGAGAGGGCCGCTTCGTTGATATCGGTGGCGAAGATCCGGAACCGGGGTGGTTCGGCGAGGTCGTCCGCGGCCTCGCGCAGGAGCATGGCGATGGAATACACCTCCTCGCCCGTGGCGCAGCCGGGGATCCAGACGCGGACCTCGCGGCGGGGTTCGGCCGCGACGAGCTCCGACAGCGCCCGGCTGCTCAGCGTGCGGAAGGCCTCGGGATCCCGGAAGAAGGCGGTGACGCCGATCAGCAGGTCGCGAAACAGGGCCGCCGGTTCGCCGGAGGAGGCGCGCATCCGCGCGACGTAATCCTCGGCCGAGTCCGACTGAACGATCTGCATCCGCCGCCGGATGCGGCGCAGGAAGGTGGCGGGCTTGTACCCCGAGAAGTCATGCCCGGAGTGACGTTCGAGAATGGCCGCGATCTCGGGAAGCCGGTCGCCGAGGTCGTCCGGTTGCCCCGCGCTCTCGAGCTGGCCCAGCTTGCCGAAATCTGCAACCAGCGCGGCGAGGCGCGGCGCCATTTCCTCGGCGGGAAGGGACAGATCCACGATGCCGGCCGAACGGGCGCTTTCCGGCATCTCGTCGACGGCGGGCGCCGAGCCGTCCGCCACCTGCGCCAGGGTCAGCCCCCCGGCGCTCTTGATGGCCTTCAGCCCCAGCGTGCCGTCGCCGTCCCGGCCCGACAGGATCACGCCGACGGCGTATTCGCCAAGCGATTCTGCCATCGAGCCGAGGAGAATGTCGATCGGCCGCCGCTCGGGTCTGTCCGGGGTCTGCGGGGTCAGCCGCAGGCGGCCGTCGGCGACCGTGGCGATCGCGTCCGGCGGCAGCACGTGAACGTGATCCGGTTGCAGCCTGTCGCCATCCGAGATGGCGGTGACGGGGATTTTGCTGTCGCGGGCCAGCAATTCGGGCAGCGACGAGGTTCGCCCTGAGGCGAGGTGGGTGACGACCACGAAGCAGAGGCCCGCATTCTCGGGCACCGTCGACAGGAACTGTGTCAACGCCTCGAGCCCGCCGGCCGATGCGCCGATGCCGACCACCGGGAAGGTGCGCGCTGCGGCCATGGGTCCTCCGTTGCTGCGGCCGACAACCTGTGCGGCCGTCCAATGTTCCAGCACCGTCGCGCCGGAAAGGTTCAGTTCTCGGGCGGGTCCTGCCGCAGCCGTCGTTGCAGGTCCAGCGCGAGGTTATGCAGCCGCTCCGGCACCTTTTCCTGCCGGATCGCGTTCAGCTGCGCGCCGAGGTCGCGGTCGAGCGGATGTTCGGTGCCGGGGTCGTCTTTTCGGTCATCGGGCGGTTCGGACCATTCGGTGAAAGGGGAAGCCTAACGGGATGCGGCCCGGGATCAAAGCCCCCCTTTTGCTACAGCCTTCCCTGATGACAAACGACGGCCCTCGGGGTTCCCGTAAAGGCGCGCTGCTCTGAATTCCACCGCAAGGAGCGACGGCTCCGTTTGCAGCCCGAAGAGACCCAGGTGGCGAGGCCGACAATTATTGCCAGCCACCAGAGCGCGTTCAGCGGGAACCCATGGCCCGCCTTCGGTTCGCGCGCCGGCAGGCCTGCCGCTGCGGTCGCACGCGCGAATCCGCCGCGCGGAGGTTCCCAAGCCCGCACAGTCGGCGGCGCAGAAGAGGTTCACCGTGGTGACGCGGGCGATGCCCGGGGCGGACAGCCGCGCCCGGGTCGCTATCGCCACCGGGTCACGACAGCCCCCCCAGCACCCGGTCGGGCGTGGCGGGAAGGTCACGGACACGGACGCCGCAAGCGTTGTGGATGGCGTTGATTACGGCGGCGCCGGAGCCGCAGATGCCCAGTTCGCCGATCCCCTTCGCATGGAGCGGTCCGGCCCAGGGATCGCTCTCCTCGAGCAGCGCGATGTCCATCTCGGGGATGTCGGCATGAACCGGGAGGTGGTATTCGGCCAGATCGCGGTTCACCACATGACCGTCGCGGCGGTCGTGGAGCAGCGCCTCGGTGAGGGCCATTCCGGTGCCCCAGATCATCCCGCCCTGCGCCTGGCTGCGGGCGGTGCGGGGGTTCAGGATGCGACCGGCGGCGAAGCTGCCGACCATCCGGCGCAGGCGCGTCTCGCCGGTCACGTCGCTGACCGCCACCTCGGCGAAGCAGGCGCCGAAGGTGGCCTGTCGGACCTTGTCCTCGGCCTTGCCCGGCTCGACCTCGCCATGGCCGGTCAGCGTCTCGCCGTTCAGCAGTTCGGCCAGCGGGCGGGAGCGGTTGCCGCACTGCACCGTTCCCTCGCGCAGGGTCAACTCGCCGGGCTCGCAGTCCATCCGTCCGGCCAACGCCGTGCGAATCTCGGCGCAGGCGAGCCAGACGGCGGTGCCGGTGGAGGCCGCGCCGAAAGAGCCGCCGCTGCCCGAGCCGGGTGGAAAATCGGTATCGCCCAGCCGGACTTCGACCCCCTCCGCTGTCAGGCCGAGCGCCTCGGCCGCGATCTGTCCGAGAATCGAGTAGCTGCCGGTGCCGATATCGGTCATGTCGGTTTCCACGATCGCGCCGTCGGCCGTCAGGCGCACCCGTGCCTCGGCGGGCATCATCATGTTGACGCGGAAGCAGGCGGCCATGCCGCTGCCGATCCACCATTCCCCCTCGCGCCGCTGGCGGGCGGCGCGGGGGCGGTCGGCCCAGCCGAAGCGGGCGGCGCCGTCATGCAGCGTCTCGGCGAGCATGTGGGACGAGAAGGGGACGTCGCTCTCCGGGTCCTTCTCGGGGATATTGGCCAGCCGGAGTTCCACGGGGTCGATGCCGACCTCGTCGGCCAGTTCGTCCATGGCGATCTCGAAGGCGGTGATCCCGACCGCCTCGCCGGGGGCGCGGACCGACCCGGCGGCGGGCCGGTGGATCCGGGCGGTGCGCTGGACCAGCAGGCGGTTCCGGGCGGCATAGGCAAAGTGGGTGCCCTGGAGCACCGGTTCGGAAAAATCCTCTTCCGGCAGGTTCGAGACCAGCGCCTCGTGTCCGATGGCGTCCAGCCTGCCTTCCGCGTCGGCACCGAGCCGGATCCGCTGGGTGGTTTCCGAGCGGCGGGTGTTCACCTCGAACACGCTCCGGCGGTGTTGCACGACGCGGACGGGGCGGCCGAGTTCGCGCGCGGCGAGCGCTGCCGCCACGGCTTCGGCGGATATCCCCAGTTTCGAGCCGAATCCGCCGCCGACAAATGGCGACAGAAGCCGCACGTTCTCGGTGTCGATCCCGAGGCAATCGGCGATCTCGGCCCGGTTGTAGCGCAACATCTGGAGCGAGGCGCGCACGGTCAGGCGCGCGCCGTCCCATTCCGCGAGTGCCGCATGCGGCTCCATCGCGGCGGAGTGCATGGAGGGCGTCGTGTAGGTGCGGTCGATTTCGTGGCGGGCCTCCCGTAGTGCCGCCTCCAGATCGCCCTGCGCCGTCTCGTCAGTGTCGTCCTCGGCGATTTCGACCTTTTCGGGGTCGATCTCGTTCGATGCGCCCTCGCAGGTGACCGTGAGCGTGCGGGCGGCATGGGCGGCGGCTTCGAAACTCTCGGCCACCACCAGCGCCACTGGCTGCCCGACATAGGCGGCCGTCTCGACCCCTTGCACCGGCGCTTCGCCCGCAGCGCCTTGCGCGGCGTTGCGGATCATGCGGGCGTCGCTGAGCACCATGAGAACGCCCGGCATCGCCTCGACCTCGGCGCGGTTGGCAAGCTCCACGCGACCCATGCCGGGCGCCCGGACGAGGGCGCCATGCACCAGGCCCTCGGGCCGGATCTCGGCCGCGTAGGTGGCGCGGCCGGTCACTTTCTGCCGCGCGTCGCGCCGTTCGGTATCGCGGCCCAGCACGTTCTGCGTCACCTCGCCGGTGTCGCGGTCGTCTACCTTCAGTTGCACGCTCATGCCACGGCCCTCCACAATACGTCCTTGAGCACCCGCTGCACCAGCGGCACCTTGAAGGCGGTGCCGTCCTGCACATCGGCGCCCTGCACCAGCACCTCGCCGGCCTTGTCGAACAGGCTGTCCGAGGGGGTCTCGCCGGTCAGCATCGCGTCCACCTCGATATCCCGCCACGGCTCGGTGCCGATCCCGCCGAAGGCCACGGCCGCATGGGCGATCTTTCCGCCCTCCATCCGCAGCACGGCGGCGACCGACACCAGCGCGAAGGCATAGGAGGCGCGATCACGCACCTTGCGATAGATCTGCCGGTCGCCCTTCGGGGCGGGCAGGCGGACGGAGGTGATCAGGTCGCCGGGTTCCAACCGCGTCTCGATATGCGGCGTGTCCCGGGGCAGGCGGTAGAAATGGTCGAGGTCCATGCTCCGCATCCCGCCCTCGGGATCGCGCACCTCGATCTCGGCGTCGAGCGCCCGCATCGCCACCGCCATGTCGCTGGGATGCAACGCGATGCAATGTTCGGACGTGCCGAGGATCGCGTGATTGCGCACCTCGCCGCCCAGGGCAGCGCAGCCGGCGCCGGGCGTGCGCTTGTTGCAGGCGCTGTCGCGGTCCTGGAAATAGGGACAGCGGGTGCGCTGGAGCAGGTTTCCGGCGGTCGTCGCGCGGTTGCGCAACTGTCCGGAGGCCCCGGCCAGCAGCGCCCGCGACAGCACCGGGTAGCGCCGCCGGACGCGGGGATCGGCGGCAAGATCGGCGTTGCGCACCGTGGCGCCGATGTTCAGGCCATCGCCCTCGTCCTCGATCCGGTCGAGGCCGAGGCGGGTCACGTCAACGACGTGGGCCGGGGCCATGACCTCGAGTTTCATGAGGTCGATCAGGTTGGTGCCGCCGCCGATGAAGGTGGCCCCTTCGGTGAAGCCCGCGGCACAAGCGCCCTCCAGATCGTCGGGTCGGGTGAAATCGAAAGGTCTCATGCCGCCTCGCTGTCCGAGGTCCGCGCCTCGCTTGCCGTGCGGATGGCCTTGACGATGCCGGGATAGCAGCCGCAACGGCAGAGGTTGCCGCTCATCCGTTCCGTCAGTTCGTCGCGGGTCAATTCCAGCGGGGCGTCCAGGTCCTCGGTGACATGGCTGGGCCAGCCCTCGCGCGCCTCGCTCAGCATGCCGACGGCCGAGCAGACCTGCCCGGGCGTGCAATAGCCGCACTGCATCCCATCGTAGTCGATCATCGCCTGTTGCAGGGTGGCGGCGGTGTCGGGGCTGGTCTGGGCGATGCCTTCGATCGTGGTGATCTCCTCGCCCTCATGCATCGCGGCGAGGCTGAGGCAGGCGTTCACCCGCCGTCCCTCGACGAGGACGGTGCAGGCGCCGCATTGTCCGTGATCACACCCCTTCTTCGACCCGGTAAGGCCGAGATGGTCGCGCAAGGCGTCCAGCAGCGTGACCCGTGGGTCGAGCTCCATGTCCTGGCGGGTGCCGTTCACCGTGAAGGATATCTGCATCGAAATGGCTCCTGTGGATCGAGAAAGGCCCCGCCTGGGTCGCGTGCCGGCGGGGCCGGAATTGTCAGCTGGTACGTGCGCCGCCAGGCCGCGAGAGACCCCCGAGCGCCACTTCGGCCGTGCCGCCGTCGTGGCACACCGCCCGGGCGCCGAGCGAGGCGACGTCGACGGTGCGCCCCTGCCGGACCTGCAGTTCGGCTATGTCGCGGGCCGCCGTCCCGGCGTCGTCGGCATCGGTGCAATAGCGGGCGTCGGCGGTCCTCGCGTCGCGCAGCGGACAGCCGGGGCGGTGTCGCCGGCCGATGCCCCCGAGGGCGATGCCACGGTCGGCCAGCACCCCGGCCAGGCGATCGTCTCTGCCGCCAGGACGAAAGCCGTACCCGGCACGGTCCACCAGCGGGGAGGCGTTGCGGGCCGTCCGATCCGGCGACAGCGTGACCGGATCGCGGGACGTGATCTCGGAGATCTGCAAGGCGTGGCCTCCTTTGTGCTGCGTCCTCCGGAGAACCGCGGGCAGGCAGGTTTGTTCCGCCCGTTCGGTTCGCAGAGGGTCGTAGCCGGCCGCGTGATAAAAAAGGCGGCGGACGACCCGGCGTGTCGTCAAGGCGCCGCACGAGGGGAGGGCCGGTGGCCGCCGTGCGGGACGGTGGACCCCATGAGGATCGGCGCGGCGCTTCTCGGGGCAGGACGCCGCTCAATCCGAGGCGTGGCCCGGCTTGTCCTTGCGCGAGGTTTCGGCGAAGTCTTCCAGCTGGCTTTGGGACATGCTGTCGTACATATCCTTGGCCGCGCCTTGCAGGTCGCTCACCTTCGTCTCGCCGCGCTTGGCGGACAGGGCGGCCCCGGCCGCCTTCTGCTGGGCTTTCGATTTCGCGGGCATCTCGGTCTCCGAAGCGTTGCGCCCCGGGCGACATGCCCGGGATGCAGCGGGAACCGGCAAGCGGCGGAGATGTTCCCGCGCCGCCGGCCCGGCAGGCCCGGATCGGGCGCCAGAGGTCACTCCTCGGGCAGGGCCCAGGCAATGACCTCGTCCCCCACGGGCGTCTCCATGAAGTGGTGCCCCATGGCGGTGACCATGACGTATTGCCGGCCGTCCACCTCGTAGGTGATCGGATTCGCCTGACCCCCGGCGGGCAGGACGGTGGACCACAAGGTCTCGCCCGTTTCGATGTCAATGGCGCGGAACAGGTTGTCCGTCGCGGCGGCGATGAACACGAGGCCGCTGGCGGTCACGACCGAGCCACCGTTGTTCGGGGTGCCGATGTCGAAGGGCAGCATCGAGGGGATGCCGAAGGGCCCGTTGCGCCGCGCGGTGCCGAGCGGACGGTCCCACAGGGTCTCCCCGGTCTCCAGGTCGATGGCCCGGATCCCGCCGTAGGGCGGTGCCGAGCAGGGCATGTCGGTCAGCGAGGATCGCCAGCCCGCGTTGACCGAGATGCCGTAGGGCGCACCCTCTTGCGGGTCGGCGGCGCCTTCGGCGTTGGTGCCGGAATCTCCCCCCGACTCCTGCTTGTGGATCGGCTGCGACGTCACCTCGTCGCGCGGCACCAGCCGGTTGTAGTTGGGAATGTCGTTGTAGTTCGCGATGATGATGCCGCGTTCGGTATCCACCGCGACCGAGCCCCAGTCCGACCCGCCGTTGTAGCCGGGATACTGGATCCAGGGCCGTTCGGAAGAGGGCGGGGTGAAGAAGCCCTGGTAATTTGCGCGGTGGAACTGGATCCGGCACCAGAGCTGGTCGATCGGAGTGAAGCCCCAGGCGTCCTTCGGCTCCAGCGGCGGTTTGCGAAGCGTGTGCCACTCCGAGATCGGCTGCGTGGTCGAGATGTAATCGGGCTCGATATCGCCCGTCGGCAGGTCGGTCAGCTCCCCGACCGGGGTCAGGGGCTCTCCGGTCTCGCGGTCGAGAATATAGATGTCGCCCTGTTTCGACGGCAGCAGGATCGCCGGGGTGCCCTGCCAGTCGAGCAGCGTGGCCTGGCTGCCCAGGTCGTAGTCCCAGACATCGCGCCGGACGGTCTGGAAATGCCAGACCTCCTCGCCCGTGGTGGCGTCGAGCGCGACCAGCGATGTCGCGAATTCGTTCTCGGCCTCGGAGCGGTTGGATCCGTAGTAGTCGACCGAGGAATTGCCGAGCGGCAGATAGACGTGGCCCAGTTCCTCGTCGGCGGTGGCCGCGGTCCACATGTTCGGCGTGCCGCGGGTATAGACCTCGCCCTCGGGCGGGCCGTCGCGGTTCGCCTCGGGCGCGGCGAGATCCCAGGCCCAGGCCAGTTCGCCGGTGATGGCGTCGTAGCCCCGGACCACGCCCGAGGGCGCATCCTCGGCCTGGCCGTCCTTGACCTGCGCGCCAGTCACCACGACGCCACGCACGACGGCGGGCGGTGCGGTCACCGCATACCAGCCCGGCACGCGCGCGCCGATGTCCTGCCACAGATCCACGGTTCCGTTCTCGCCGAAATCCTCGCAGGGGGCGCCGGTGGCCACATCGACGGCGACCAGCTTGGCGTCCAGCGTGCCCTGGATGACACGGGTAGCGCAGGGGGCGTCATCGGCCATGTCGGGCGCGGTGTAGATCGCCACGCCCCGGCAGCTTGCGCCATAGGGGATCGCGTCGTTGGGCACCCCGGGATCGAAGCGCCAGTTCTCTTCGCCGGTGGCGGCATCGACCGAGATCAGGATGTTCATTGCCGAGCACATGAGCAGGTCGTCGCCCACCTTGAGCGGGGTCGTTTCGGGCGAATACTTGCCCTCGGCGGTGCCTTCGGGAAGGTCGCCGGTGTGATAGGTGAAGACCTCTTCGAGCTGACTGACATTCTCGGGGGTGATCTGGTCGAGCGGCGAATAGCGGGTGGCCTGCGCGTCGCCGCCGTAGAAGGGCCAGTCCACCCCGACCTGCCTCTGTTCGGCCGCGACCCGGGTCTGGGACGGTTCGACCACCGAGGCGACCGGTTCGCTGTCGGCGGTGTCGGCCGGCTCTGCCGTCGCAGCCTCGCCCGCGTCGGATTGCGGCGCGGCGGTCGTTTCCGGGTCGGCCCCAGCTGGCGCCTCGTCCTGCTGCTGTGGCGGCGCGTCGCTGTCGGGTGTGGTCTCCTGCGCGAGAAGCGGGAGGGGGGCGGCGAGGGTGGCTGTCAGGGCGAGGCGGAACAGGATGGGCGACATGTTTTCCTCCGGTACGTCAGGCGCGTTTCTTGAGCGCGGGAATGCAGATCAGGATGAGGACCAGGATGACCGTGGGCGCGACGAGCCGCGGCACCTGCGCCCACCAGTCGGCCCCGACCTCCCACCAGGCCCAGGCGAGCGTGCCGACCCAGGTCAGGAGGTAGATCCACACCGCTTCGATCCTGTGGCGGTTGAGCATCAGGCCGGTGGCCAGAAGCCCGATGGCGGCCAGCGCATAGTACCAGGAGCCGCCGAGCGCGATCAGCCAGATCCCCCCCGCGAGGATGACGAGACCGAATAGGACGCAGATCCATCCCAGGATCAGGACGCCGATGTTGCGGGATGCCGGGGGCGAAGAAGCTTCAGTGGTGGTCATGCCGGAACTCCGTGTGCGTTGACGGAAGGTGAAGCGGATCCGCTTCACTGGGTGGAACAGTTGCGGGCCGCGCATGTTCCAGAAGCTGCGCGATCTTTCGGGCGGACCCGGATTTCCCGGTGGCGGGCGGCAGATAAGTCGCTGGCCTCACGCGGGGCGGGGAACATTTGCCGTTGCTACCCTGTTCTTTTCACGAAGGCAGAATTCGCATCGGAAGCGGGAGAACGTGATGAAGCTCACTACGACATTCTTGACTGGACTCGGCACCCTGGCGATCGGGACGGCCGTTGCCGCTCAGACGCAGCAGGACATCGAGGCGCAGGAGCCGGCGGACATCGAAATCCCGCGCGGCGAGGTCGTCGAAGAGGTGGTCCCCACCCCGCCGGAAGACGCGGCGCAGGAAAATTCAGAGACTGCGGAACGCGGCCCGGAGCCCGACCCCTCGCGCGAGATGTTCGACGACATGCAGGCGGTCATCGACAGCGTGCGGAGCAAGACGGCAGTTCCGCAGGACCCGTTGGCGCACCTCGAAACGGTCGCCGAGGTCCACATTCTTCCGGTCAGCGACCTGGAGGGGACGCAGGATTACCACGCTCAGAGCCTCAGGGAGGTTCTGCGCGAGAACAGAGAGATCATCGCCGACATCCGCAGCCAGATCGGGCTGAACATATTCGCCGTGCGCGCCCTGGAGAGCGAAGGCTATGCGGCCGAGGACGTTCTGACCTGGGAAACCGCCGGAACCGACGACGTGACAATCGTGGTGGACGACCTGTAGGCGGCGGTATGCCCGCGGCGGCGGGGCCGGGAACATTAGTCGCCCGGTCCCGGTTTCCGTGATCCAACCCCGAAAGGAGGAGATCATGGCACCACGATTTTCCCGCAATCCCGACCACCATCCCCGGGCCCGCGCCGACTGGGACCCGCGGGACGTCGTTCCGCCCCGCGACCGCTTCGGCGGGCCTCCGCCGGGCCGGCGCGGTCGCGACCCCTACGAAAGCGCCGATGACCGTGACCAGTGGGATGACCCGGTCGGCGATCGGATGGATCTGCCGCAGGCGTCGCCCGTCACCGCCGGATGGCCCCGGCCCTACGACTATCCGCTTCGCCGCCCCCTCCACGCGGGATATTCGGCGCCGCGGGACGAAGGGCCGGACGAATACTGGCGGACCCGGGATTATGACCGGCGGCCCGGCATCGGCTATGGCGACGGCGGTCCCCGGGGCGGTCGCGGCTTTTTCGACAAGGCGGCGGACGAGGTCTCGTCCTGGGTCGGCGACGATGATGCGGAGCGGCGCCGGGAAGAGGACCATCGTGGCCGCGGACCCCGCAATTATACCCGGTCGGACGCGCGGATCGAGGAGGACGTAAACGACCGCCTCACCGACGACAGCGCGGTCGATGCCAGCGAGATCGAGGTGACGGTGAAGGAACGGGAGGTCACCCTCGACGGGCATGTCGATTCGCGCCGGGCGAAGCGTCGGGCCGAAGACTGCGCCGACACCATCAGCGGCATCGTACATGTCCAGAACAACCTGCGCATCCGGCCGGCAGAGACCGCCCGGCAGCCGGGCACCGTGTGACGGGCCGGCGCCGCCGGAGCCTCCGGCGGCGCCCTTCGGTACCGGGCTCTCAGGCCTGGGGCGGCTGGCCGTTCGAGGCCATCAGGCCCCCGTCGACCGGCAGGTTGACCCCGGTCACGAACCGCGCGTCATCGCTGGCGAGAAAGGCGATGACCGCCGCAACATCCTCGGGCTCGGCATAGCGGCCGAGGGCGATGCGCTCGCGGAACTTCTCCACCATCTCCTCGTCCGCGACCACGTCGGTCGTCATTCCCGTGCGGGTCAGCGTCGGGCAGACGGCATTCACCCGCACGCCCTTGCGCCCGAAGTCGAGCGCCAGCGCGCGGGTCAGCTGCGCGGCCGCGCCCTTGGCGGCATTGTAGGGGCTCATGCCCCAGTCCCCGCCCAGGCCCGAGACCGAGACGGTGTTGACCACGCAGCCGCCGGAACGTTCCAGATGGGGAAGGGCAGCGCGGCAACCGTAGAAGACGCCGTCGACGTCGGTGGCGAAAACCTTGTGCCAGTCCTCGTTCGTGACTTCGCCGATCTCCCCTCCGATAAGCTGCCCGGCATTGTTCACGATGACGTCGAGCCCGCCGAAGGTCTCGACCGTCCGGTCGACCAGCGCATCGACCTGGTCGCTGTCCGACACGTCGGTGGGGCACCTAAGGGCGCTGTCGCATTCCAGATCGCCGGGCAGTTGTTCCAGCTGATCGGGAAGGTCGGCGCACGCCACTCGCGCGCCTTCCTCGAGAAAGCGGCGGGCCGTGGCGCGGCCCATGCCCGAGGCGGCGCCGGTCACGATGACGGTCTTGTTCTCGAAACGGTTCATTCCGGTCTCCTGTTTGTCCGGGTGCAGACCCGGAAACCGGCAGCTGCGCCGCATGTTCCTGCTGCCACGCCTCAGCCGATCCGGGGCGGCGGATCCACGGCCTCGGGACGGTCGCCCCGCCGGCAGAGGAAGACCTCCGGCTCGGGCTGCGCCTCGATCCGGAAACCGGCGCTGCGCAGCATGGCGGCGCTTGCGGCGCGGTTCGGCACGAACCAGTTGGTGGGGTCCCCGGCGTAGCGATGTTCGAGGAAATGCAGCCGCGGCCAGTCCTCGCGGGCGAAGGGGCTTTCGTCCTCGAACGGGTAGTCGGGCTGGGGTTCTGCCTGTTCGTCGCTGCCGCGCTGCATCGACTGAAAGAGCAGGCGGTCGCCGACCACATGCTCCCAGAGCAGGTCGAGCGCCAGCAGCGGGTGGCGCAGGTGATAGAGTACGCCCATGAAGATCACGAAATCGAAGCGCATCCCCAGTCGGCCGACCTCGTAGACCGACATCTGTTGCAGCTCCAGCTCGACCCCCGCGACCTCGGCGGCGAGCTTCGCCTGCGCGAGGTAGCGTGGATCGCTGTCGATCCCGACCACCTTCTCGGCGCCCCGCCGGGCCATTTCGATGGCGTAGAAACCGGCGTTGCAGCCGATGTCGAGCACGGTCTGCCCGCTCAGATCCTCGGGGATGACATGGCGGAAGCCGTCCCACTTGAAGGCCGGGTAATCGCCCAGCGGATGGTCCGGCGCCGTCTCGATCCCGTCGAGGCGGAGGTTGTGGAACCACGGCGCCAGGTTCTCGATCCTGTCGGTCAATGTCGTCATTCTGCTGGCCTCGCGAGTTCTTCCGGTTGGGCGACACGGTGGCCGGGCACGCCGAACCAGGCGGCCGTGCGGGCCAGGCCTTCGTCGAGCGGCACCTTCGGCGTCCAGTCGAGAAGCGATTTCGCCCGGGTGATGTCGGGCCGCCGCCGTTTCGGGTCGTCCGACGGCAGGGGTTTGAAGGTGATGGACGAACTCGAGGAGAGCGCCTTGCGAATATGATGGGCCAGATCCAGCACGCTCACCTCCTGCGGGTTGCCGAGGTTCACGGGCCCCTCCGGCGTCTCGTCCACCGCCATCAGCGCGATCAGCCCGCGCACCAGGTCGGACACATAGCAGAAGCTGCGCGTCTGGCTGCCGTCGCCGTAGACCGTGATCTCGCGCCCCTCGAGGGCCTGTACCAGCAGGTTCGAGACGATGCGGCCGTCGTCCGACCGCATCCTGGGGCCGTAAGTGTTGAAGATCCGCGCGACCCGCACGTCGAGGCTGCCGGCGCGGAAATGGTCGTAACAGAGGGATTCCGCCGCACGCTTGCCCTCGTCATAGCAGGCGCGCTTGCCGATCGGGTTGACGTGGCCCCAGTAGTCCTCGCGCTGCGGGTGCAGTTCGGGATCGCCGTAGACCTCGCTGGTCGACGCCTGGAGATAGCGCGCCCCGGCCCGCGTCGCGAAGGAGAGCAGGTTGCCGGTGCCGACCACGTTGGTCATCATCGTGCGCACCGGATCCGACTGGTAGTGCGGCGGCGAAGCCGGTGAGGCCAGGTTGAACACCCAGTCCACGGGCTGGTCCGGCAGGCGGGCATCGGTGACGTCCGCCTCGATCAGGGTGAACCGGCGGTCGTTGCACAGCGGCGCGACATTGCTGCGCCGCCCGGTGTGGAAATTGTCGAGGCAGATCACGCGCAGGCCGCGGGCCAGCAGCTCGTCGCAGAGATGCGAGCCGAGAAATCCCGCGCCGCCCGCGACGAGCGCGGTCTGGGGTAGGTGCTGAACGTTCATGCCGGAACCTCCGTCCTGACGGGCAGGTCGCGGACCATGGCCGCCAGTTGGCGGGCGCGGGCGCGGCCCGTGTGATGGCCGAGCACGCTGTCGCGCGCGGCGCGGGCCATCCGCTCGCGCCGGTTTTCCGGCATCTGAAGCGCGGCGGCGATGTCATCCGGCGTATCGACGATCGTGATGGCCTCGCCGGGCGCGAGCACCTCTTCGATCCCCGGCCAGCGGTCCGACAGGATCGCCGTGCCGCAGGCCGCCGCTTCGAACAGACGGACCGAGGGGGAATGCCCGACGCTGCGCATCGCCGCCCGGGTCAGGTTCAAGGTGAAGCGCTGCGCGTTGTAGAAGGCGGCGTGGTCCGGCGGCGGCAGATGGTCGATCCGCTCGACATTCAGCGGCCAGTCGATGTCGTCGGGATATTGCGAGCCGGCGACCACGAACCGACATTCCGGCAGGCGCCGCGCGGGTTCCAGCAGCAGCGCCTTGAGCCCCGGCTGCCGGTCGTCGCTGTAGGTGCCGAGATAGCCGAGGTCCCAGCGGAGGTCGGTGTCGACGGGGGCGTAGCGCTCGGGATCGACCGAGCAGTAGAAGGGCGCCGCCTTGCGCGCCCCGAAACCGCGCAGCTGTTCCAGCGCGGCCCCTCCGGCAAAAGACAGATAGAGGTCGATTTCCGGCAGCTGCCGCCGCGCGATGTATTCCGCGCTGTCGGTCTTCAGTGCCGCAAGCGTCACCGGCGTGTCGATGTCGTAGAAGACGAGCCGCCCCGGCACCTGATCCGCGAGCCGGTCGAGAAGCAGGATCGAGTCGGGAACATAGGATCCGACGATCACCGCATCCGCCCGTGCGATCCGCTCGCGCCACTGGCCCAGGTCGTCCAGGGACCCGTAAAGCGCGAACTCGCAGAAATCGGGGTCCGGCAGGTCGCGGTGCTCGGCGTACCAGGGCACGTCCCGCTCAAGGAAGAGCACCCGGTGCCCCTCGGCTGCCAGGCCACGCAGCAGGGCGCGATAGGTCGTGGCGTGTCCGTTCCCCCAGGAGGAGGAGAGGGACAGGCCGAAGATCACGATGTCGAGCGGTCTGGTCATGCTTGCAACTCCCTGTGCTGCGCCATGCGGTCGAAGAGGGCCGTCACCTCCTCGGCCCGGTTCTGATAGGTGTGGTCCGCGCGGACGCGGGCCATCGCGGCTTCTCCGATGCGGCGGGCATCGTCACTGGACAGGCCGCGCAGGATCTCGGCCACCTCGTCGCCGTCACGCGCCACCAGCACCTCGCGTCCCGGTTTCAGGAACATCTCGATTCCTTTCCAGGCGTCGGTGATCAGGCAGGCCCCGGCGCCGGCGGCCTCGAAGACGCGCGTGGCGGGTGAGAACCCGGCCTCGGCCATGCTGTCGCGGGCGATGTTCAGCACCGCGCGGGGGGTGACGTTGAAGGCGTTGTGATCGCCGGTTCCGACATGGCCGACGGCCCGGACATTGTCGGGCAGCGCCGCCGGGTCCCATCCCGAGCCGCCCAGAAGGAAGCGGCGGTCAGGCAGGGCGGCGGCGGGTTTCAGGAAGAACTCGGCCACCCGCGCCTCGCGGTCGGGCAGACGGTTGCCGAGGAACCCGAGATCGGCGGCGAAGCGCGGATCGGGGGGCACCGGGAAATGCGTCGCCGCGTCCAGCGCGTTGTAGATCGGCACGCAGTCGCGGGCTCCGAGGGCGCGGTAGCCGTCGATGACCGGCCGTCCCCCGCCATAGGTCAGCACGATGTCGAATTCCGGCAGGTCGCGCCGCAGCGGGTGACCGGCAGCGCCGCGCATCTCGGCCAGGGTCGCGGGGGCATCGACATCCCACCAGATCTTCAGCGCATTACGTCCGGCGCGGTTCAGCACCTCGCGCCGCAGGGCGTCGTCCGCGTGTCCGATCCCCGAGGCGACGATCACCACATCCGCCTCGGCGGCCTGTCCCGCGGCGGTGCGCAGCCCTTCGTCCGTGGGCTGCCAGATCGCCACGCGGCACCAGTCGGGCGGGTCCATGTCGCGGTTCTTCTGGCGGTCCCAGACGTCGGGTTCGTAAAAGGTGACGGTCCAGCCGTGCGACGCCAGCGCCCGGACCATGCCGCGGTAATAGGTGGCGGCGCCGTTCCAGTACGAGGACAGAAGGCTCGACCCATAGAAGGCTATCCGTTTCATCAGGCGATCTCCCTTTTCGCGCCGCTAACGGCATCGATTATGCCCAGCAGTTCGGCCGCACGGTGGCGGCAGGTGTGGCGGTCACGAATGCGTTCCAGCCCGTTGCGGGCAAGCTCTTGGGCCAGGGCCGGATCGGCGAGCACGTCGCGCAGGCGGCGCTTCATGTCCGCGCCGTCCGACGCGGTGAGATAATCGGTGCCCGGCCGGAACAGCCCCTCGGCATCGTTCCACGGGGCACAGATCAGCGGGATCCCGCAGGCCAGGGCCTCGAACGGGCGGATGGTGGGGATGCCGGGCAAAGCCTCGACATAGGGCCGGCGCGGAACATGGACGGTGACGCGGTGGCGGGCGAAGGCGCGGGGGACGTCGGCATTCGCGATCGAACCGGCATAGTCGATGCCCGCCCCGTCGAGCGCCGCCTTCGCCTCGTCCGGGTAGCGCACGCCGTGCACCGTGGCCGAAAGGCCCAGTTCGGCCACCGGCCGGACGAGGTACTCCATCAGTTCCCCGGAGCGCTCGCCGTCGCCCCAGTTGCCGACCCAGATCAGGTCACGCTCGGCCCCGAGGTCGGGCAGGGGGCGGAAGACGCTGTCGTCCGCCGCCTCGTGCCAGGTGAAGACGCGGTCGCCCCAGCCCGCCGCGAGGTAGCGCTGGCGCAGGGCCTCGCCGAAGGCCAGCACCCCGTCATAGGCGGACAGGTCGAGCGACCGGATTTCGGCATCGGCGGTGACGGCCCTGTGATGCGTGTCGTGAAAGAGCAGCCGGAAGGTCGCACCGCGCGCGCGCAGCCGCCCCACGGCCGAGACGATCTGCGGATCCGTCCATTCGTGGACTACGACGACGTCCATCCCCTCCAGTACGTCCGCGATCTCGTCGAACCCGCCATAGCTGATGGTATGCAGATCGGGAAAGGTGGCGTGGAATGCTTCGACCGCCGCCTCGCCCCGCTCGGCGATCAGGTTGCTGCGGGACCAGCCGTCGAGGGGTTCCAGCGCGGTGCAGCTGTGGCCTTCGACCTGGAGCGCGCGCATCACGCCGCGGAGGAAATGCGCGTTGCCGTGGTTCCAGTCGGACACCAGGGAATGGGTGAGAAAGGCAAAGTTCATGGCACCATGTCCAGCGGCGCGCGGGCCGTGGCCTCCTTGTAGATCTCCAGCATCGCACCCGCCTGTTCGGCGAGCCCGTAGCGCAGCGCCCGCCGCTGCGCCGCCGCCCCGAGGGCGAGGCGGTCGTCCGGCGCGTCCAGAAGCGCGTCGACGGTCTGCGCGAGGTCGGCGGGGTTCTGCGGATCGAAGAACCGCGCGGCGCCCTCCCAGAGTTCGCGGTAGACCGGGATGTCCGCCAGCAGGAGCGGACGGCCGGCGCGCGCCGCCTCGAGCGCGGCAAGGCCGAAAGGCTCGTAGAGCGAGGGCGAGACGAAGAGGCTCGCCGCCCCGATCCGCTCGGTCGTCTCGCCATGGGGCAGGGCGCGGGGCGGGGGCAGATGGGCGGGGGCAAAGCGCTGCCCGTCGGGGCCGTCGGCACTGCCGATCAGAACGAAAGGTGCGTCTGTCAGCGCCGCCGCCCGGTCGAGAACAAAACCGTTCTTGGCCCGGTCCCACCACCGCCCCGCGGCCGTCACATGTCCATCGCCGTCGCCGGGCGACAGCAGGGGAGAGCGGCTGGCGTTGCGGACAGTCGCGACATCCGCCAGACCATACACCCGCCGGACAAGCGCGGCGTGGGCGGCAGAGGGTGCGATGGCGTGATGCGCGTTGGCCAGTCCGGCCCGCGTCATCTCGACCTGCCAGCGCAGGGGGCCGGGGACCGCGCCGCCCTCCATTGTTCCGAACCAGGTGGCGAGGCAGGAATGAGTGACCGCAACACAGGGCGTCCTGCCCCGCAATCCCGCGGCCAGCGTGGGCTGATTGAGATGCAGGACATCGACGCCGTGGCGTTCGGCCACCTGCATCAGCCATCCCGGCGCCCCGTCCAGGTCACCGGGACCCGAGGCCAGCCAGTCGAGTGGTGCCGCGCCCCATTCCAGCGGCCCGATGCCGCGCGCCTCGTCCCGCTGCGTGGTGTCCGGTTCCGGACCGAAGCCGGCAAAGACGATCTCGCACCCCTCTTCGGCCAGCGCGGCGGCGAGGTCCACCGCGTAGCGCCAGACGCCGCCGACGGCGTCGAGGGTCATCAGGATGCGGAGGCTCATGCGATCATGCTCCGCTCGATCGAGCGCACGCGGTTCTCGCTCAGCCAGGAGGCGAGACGGGTCAGCCCGTCACGCCATCCGGTGCGGGCATGCCACCCGGTGGCCGCGGTCAGTGCCGAGGTGTCGGCGACGAACCAGGGCTGGTCGCCCTGCCGCCAGGGGCCGTGCCGCACCTCGGGCGTGATGCCGGTAAGGCGCGGGATCTCGTTCAGGACCTGCCGCAGGCTGACAGCGTTTTCCGCGCCGCCACCGAGGTTGAAGGCGTGGCCCGAGAGGTCTCCGATCCGCGCGTGAACCTGCCGGTAGGCGGCCACGGCGTCGGAGACCTCGAGAAGGTCGCGCACCTGCCGGCCGCTGCCGTAGATCGTGATCGGCTCGCCCTTGAGCGCCGAGATGAGGAAATGCGCGACCCAACCCTGATCCTCGGTCCCGAACTGGCGGGGGCCGTAGACGCAGGACATGCGCAGCACCGCGGCCTTCAGACCATAGCTGCGCGCGTAATCCAGCACGTACTGATCCGCCACGCCCTTGGAACAGCCGTAGGGCGTGCAGAAATCCAGCGGGCGGGTCTCGTCCACGCCGGCGAGGTGTCGCTGTTCGGCGGGCACCACGACCTCGTCCCGGTCGCGCACCTCAAGATCGGCCAGCGCGCCGTAGACCTTGTTGGTCGAGGCGAAGAGCACCGGCACCTCGCGTTCCGTCGCGCGCACCGCCTCGAGCAGGTTCAGCGTGCCGCGGGCGTTGATGTCGAAATCGTCCACCGGCGCGTCGAGGCTGCTTGTCACCGCCGTCTGCGCCGCGAGATGGAAGACGGCTGAGGCATCTTTGACGCTGTCGCTCAGCGCCTGTGAATCGCGCAGATCGACCGGGGCGGGGTGGACCAGATCACCGTGCCGGGCGCTGAGCCAGGCGAGGTTCTCTTCCACCCCCGGGCGCGAGAGATTGTCCAGCACCACGACGTCGCGGCCTTCCTGAAGAAAGCTCTCCGTCAGGTTCGAACCGATGAAGCCCGCGCCGCCGGTGACGACCACTGGCCGGACCCCGTCAAGCGCGGCGGGCGCGGACAGCCGCGTGACGTCGCGCAGGCGGGTCACGCCGCCCTCGCGCAGCATCCGGGCCAGCAGCTTGGGCTGCCGGTCCGCCGTGAGCGCGCCGAGGTGATAGTGCCGGGGGTCGAACCAGAGGCCCTCCTGCACCGCGACGTGCGGCTGCAGATCCTGCCAGGCGTACCAGAACATCCGCTCGGCCGGGGCGTCGAGCGCCTGGACGAAACGGCGGGCCTGTTCCATCTCGTCCTTGCGCCAGGTGGAATACCCGGTCTCGGTGATCCAGATCTCGGATTTCGGATTGTGCCGGTCGAGGATCGTCCGCATCTCGCCCAGGTGCATGTCCCAGCCGGACCACGACCCTTCCTCGCTGTCCCAGGTGCCGGGGAAGCCGTGAAAGCCGACCGCGTGCATGTAGGACAGGATCCCGCGCTGGCCCATCAGGTCCAGCCAGTAGGGATCGAAGGGGCAGGGGCCGCCCAGCACCGGGTTCCAGCCGCGTTCCCGGATCCAATGGGCGGCCATGTCCAGCATCTCGCAGAAGAGTTCGAACCCCGGATCCTCGCGCCAGTCGTAATCCAGCAGGTTGTTCGGCTCGTTCCACAGCTCGATATGTTCGAAATGCGCGCCGTAGTCGGTCATCACCGTGTCGCAGAAGTCGGCGAGGTCCTTCAGCACCTTGGGCGCGCCCGAGCTTTTGCCGGTGCGCGACAGCGAGGGCGGGGTGTAGTGGATGCAGGGCACCAGTTCGATGTTCCGCGCCAGCCGCGGCAGCAGCCAGTCGTACCATTCCCGGCCGCCCGGCGCGTGGTAGTCGGCCCATGACAGGTGGGTGCGCAGCCAGGCCGCGCCCGTCGCCTCGAGCATCGGCATCACCTGTTCGACCCGGTCGCGGTCGCCGGGCCTGAACCATTCGACGAAACCGAACTGGCTCATGACACCAGCCCCCGCTCTTCCAGTTCGCTGCGCATCTGGCTGCCGCGGTCGACGGCGGGAGAGCGGCGGACCCAGTCCACGAAGGGGCCGAGCGAGTCCTCCAGCCGGTGTTCGGGCGCAAAGCCCAGCCGGTCGCGTGCCTTGCCGATATCGGCAAAGCAGTTGCGGATGTCGCCGGCGCGGAACCGGCCCAGCACCTCCGGTTCGAGGTCGGCGCGGTCCATCGCCTCGGCCAGGAGGCTCGCGATCCGCTCGATGGTGTAGGACCGGCCCGAGCCGATGTTGAAGGTCTCGCCCGATACCGCCCCGGGCTCGGCCTCCATCGCGAGGCGGAAGGCGCGGGCGACGTCGCGGACATGCACGAAGTCGCGCTGCTGCTGGCCGTCCTCGAAGATGGTCGGGCGTTCGCCATTGGCAAGCCGCGAGGCGAAGTTGGCGAGAACGCCGGTATAGGGGTTCGACAGTGCCTGTCCCGCGCCGAAGACGTTGAACAGACGCAGCGCCACCGTCGGCAGGTCGTAGGCCGCCCCGAAGATCAGCGCCGCCTGTTCCTGCTGGTACTTGGTCAGCGCGTAGATCGAGGCGAGGTCGGGGCGCTTGGTCTCGTCCGTCGGCACGGCCTCGAGCGCCTCGCCCTCGGGCCCCGAGGGCTGCCAGGTCCCGGCGCGCAGATCCGCCTTGCGCCGCCGCGCGCCGTCATAGAGGCGTCCGTCGGGCAGGGCGTAGTAACCCTCGCCGTAGATGCTCATCGACGAGGCGACGACGAGACGTTGCACCGGCTGCGCGGCGATCGCCTCGAGCAGGACCGCGGTGCCCAGGTCGTTCGCGCCGACGTAGCGCGCGATCTCGTACATGGACTGACCGACGCCGACCTCGGCGGCAAGGTGGATCACCGCATCGCAATCCTGCAGCGCCTCGGCCAGCCGCGGCGCGTCGCGCATGTCGCCACGGATCACTGCGGCCTCGGGGGGGATGTCCGCGCTCGGGCCGGCATCCGCCGCGCCGTGCACCTGTTCGATCATCGCGTCGTAAAGACGGACGCCGTGACCGGCCCCGATCAGCTCCGCCGCGACGTGCCGTCCGATGAATCCGCACCCTCCGGTGACAAGGACATTCGCCATGGTGGTCTCCGTTCCTGCTTCCACAGCTTCCGAGAACAGGAGCTTCCGGGGATTGTTCCCAATGTTTTTCTACAGATAGCCGCGAAAATCCGAGGAGCAGCTTCTTCTTCCGTGACATCAATGACTTCCACCCGCGAGAATTTGCTCTCTCCCGCGCGCGCGGGGTGCAGGGCAGGCGGGGGTTGAAGAAGATCAGGAACATTTCCGCGCGCCTCCGGTTGCCGCAGCTGACTGATACCAAGGAGGGACCGGATGGACGGAGGTCGACTGGATACGAGAATGCTGGCCGCGCAGGTGATCGGGCCGGGACAGGTCGAGATGACGGAGCAGCCGCTGCCGGAGCCCGGACCCGGCGAGGTCCGGGTGCGGCTCGAGGGATGCGGCGTCTGCGCCTCGAACCTCGGGCCGTGGTCGGGGCCGGAGTGGATGGAGTTCCCCCTCCCCCCGGGCGAGCTGGGCCATGAGGGCTGGGGGCGCGTCGACGCGCTCGGCGCGGGCGTGCCGCACGACCGGCTGGGCGAGCGGGTGGCGGTCTTCGGCGGCCGCAGTTTCGCGACGCACGAGGTCGTGGCGCAGGACGCCGCGCTGCCGATTCCGGCCGCCCTCGGGGATCGGCCCATGCCGGCCGAACCCTTCGGATGCGCGGTCTCGATCTTCCGGGCCGCGCGGGTCGAGCCGGGCGACACCGTGGCGATCATCGGCATCGGCTTTCTCGGGGCGGTGCTGACGCAGCTGGCGACCCGGGCGGGCGCGCGGGTCATCGCGATCTCGCGACGGCAGGAAAGCCTGGACCTCGCGGCCGGAATGGGCGCGGCGGAGGTGGTGGCGATGGCCGACCACGGCGAGGTTCTGGAAAAGCTGGGCACGCTGACCGGCGGGCAGGGGTGCGACGTGGTCGTCGAATGCACCGGCTATCAGTGGCCGCTGGACATGGCCGCGGAGATCCTGCGCGAAAGCGGCCGCCTCGTGATCGCGGGCTATCATCAGGACGGGCCGCGGCAGGTGAACATGCAGCTCTGGAACTGGCGCGCCTTCGAGATCGCGAACGCCCATGTGCGGGACCGGGCCACCAACCTGGCCGCCATGCAGGAGGCCATGCGCCTCGTGGACGAGGGGGTTCTGACCACCGAGGAGCTGCTGACGCACGAATACCCGCTGGACCGCCTCGGCGCGGCGCTGGACGCCACGCGCGACAAGCCGGATGGTTTCGTCAAGGCGGTGGTGGTGATGCCATGAGGGACGATGTCACGCTGTCCCGCCCGACGCTCGGCTTTCTCGGTCTCGGCTGGATCGGGCGCAACCGGATGGAAGCCATGGCCGCGACGGGCATGGGCGAGATCCTCGCCTTCGCGGATCTCGATCCCGAAGCCGTGGCTCAGAGCGGCACCATCGCCTCGCTTGCGCAGCGGGGCCGTTCGCTCGACGAGATCCTGGAGCTGAAGCCCGACGGCGTGGTGATCGCCACCCCATCGGCGCTTCATGCAGCCCAGACGATACAGGCCTTCGAAAGCGGTGCCGCGGTCTTCTGTCAGAAGCCGCTCGGCCGGAACGCCGAGGAAACCGCCGCCGCCGTCGCCGCCGCGCGCCAGGCGGACCGGCTGCTGGCCACGGATCTTTCCTATCGCCATACCGCCGCCGTTCGGGCCATCGCCGATGAGATCCGAAACGGCGGGCTGGGCGAGATCTATGCCGTGGACCTGACCTTCCACAACGCCTATGGCCCGGACAAGCCCTGGTTCCGCGACCGGTCGCTGTCGGGCGGGGGCTGCCTGATCGACCTCGGCGTGCATCTGGTCGACCTCGCGCTCTGGCTGCTCGACTGGCCCGAGGTCGAGTGCCGAGCGGCGAGCCTCAAGCGCGGCGGACAGCCGTTGGAGCCCGATGGCGACGGGGTCGAGGACCTCGCCCTCGCGACGCTCGAGACCGAGACGGGCATTCCCGTCCGCCTCGCCTGTTCCTGGAACCTCCCGGCGGGCTGCGACGCAGTGATCCGCTGCGAGTTCTACGGCACGAAAGGCGGGGTCACGGTGACCAATACCGGCGGCTCGTTCTACGATTTCGAGGCCTGGCGCCACGATGGCTGCGAGACCCGCCTGCTGGCCGCGCCGCCGGACGACTGGGGCGCCCGCGCGGCGGTCGACTGGCTCGGCCGTCTCGCGCGCGGCGAGGGCTACGACCCCGAATGCGAACGCCTTGTCACCGTGGCGCGGACGCTCGACGCGATCTACGCCTCGGGAACGGGCGCCTCGGGAACGGGTCGTGCCGGGCGACGTTGACCGGAACATCACGACCAGGAGAGAACCATGAGCGAAGCAGCAAGCACCACCGATCATGACGTGATCCGCAAATGGGTCGAGGCGCGGGGCGGCACACCGGCCCGCGTGCGCGATACCGGAGAGGGGGGCGTTCTACGGATCGACTTCGAGCCGAAGGACGAGAGCCTCGAACCGATTAACTGGGAAGACTTCTTCAGCATCTTCGAGCAGCGGGACCTGGCCTTCCTCCACCAGGACATGACCGAGGACGGGCAGACCAGCCGGTTCAACAAGTTCGTCGACCGAAGCGACGGATAGGACCGTGGTTCGCCCTGTCCCCGCAGGACCGGCCGGTTTCGCCGGAGCTGCGGGGGCCCGCATCCCCCGAGACCCGATACATTTTCGCATGGGCGGGGCGTTGCTTTCTGCACAACACAACGGAAAATTGATCGCCCCTCAGCCCGCCCGGCATTCTCTGCCAGTCGGATCGTGATACAGTGTCTCTTCCGCCGACCCCTTTGCGATCCATTCCGGAGGCCGGTCGAGACGCAGAACCGTACAGGCGAAGGGCAGTCGGGATGAAAGACGAAGAGAAGGGCGCCGGTCCCGTAACCGGAGCGCCGATCGAGGCCTCCCTCCGGGAACAGCTCGAGGCGATCGAGCGCGAGGAAACGCCTGAACGGCTTCTCGATCTCGCGCGGGAACTTCAGCGGCTGCTGCGCGATCAGGGCTGACCGGCGCGGGGGGCAGGCCCCTGGCGGGGCGAGAGGCCTGCCAGCCGATGTCAAGCAGCCTTGTTCAGCCGGCTTTCGGCCACTTCGGTCAGTTTCTTGTCGGCGGCCTTTTCCTCTTCCAGCGTGGATTCGAAGAGCCGGGTGCATTCGTCGTGGCCCATTTCCTTCGACCACGCGATGAGCGTGCCGTAGCGCGACATCTCGTAATGCTCCACGGCCTGCGCCGCCGCTGCCAGAGCCGCGTCGAGCACCTCCTGGTCCCCGACCTCGCCGGCGACTTCCTCGGCCTCCTTGATGATGCCGTCGATGGCCGGGCATTCGACACCCTTGGCCTCTTCGCCGAGCGCCTTGAACGCATCCTCGAGCCGTTTCACGTGCCCGTGGGTTTCCTCGAGGTGGGATTCGAAGCCTTCCTTAAGCGGCCCGTCCGAGGCCTTCGAGATCATCTTGGGCAGGGCCTTCTCGATCTGCTTCTCCGCATAGTAGATGTCCCGCATCGTATGCAGGAAGAGATCGTGTTTCGAGGTGATGTCCTTCGAGAACAGTGCCATTTCAAACTCCTTCCGATTGTGAGCTGTCCGGCCGGGTGGCCGTCGTGAACTCCCTGAACCGCACCGGACCGGGGTTTGTTCCCGCCGGCATTTCTTCGCGTATCGACGCGAGCGGACGGAGCCACTGGAACCATGCCCGCCGCATGTAGTTGTCCATTGGGACGCTGCTTGCTGGCGTCAGTCGGGCAGGGGCGATAACCACGGCGCGCATGGCGCGAGACCCCGGGCAGGTATCGAGTGACGCGGGACGCCGAAGGCGCTCGGATCAATGGCGTCCCCTGAAACCTTGGCTTCGGCTGAGCGGAATGCGTGTGTGGCGGCGCATGTTGGAGGCGCGATGCGAATAGACCAAACGGACGAGGAAGCGGGCTGTCTGGACCCCGAGGAAACGGTGGAGTGGATACCCGCGCTGCGGGCCTTTGCGCGCTCTCTGGCGCGCAATGCCGAAGAAGCCGACGATCTGGTTCAGGAGACGCTGCTCAAGGCGATCCGGCACAGGGAAAAATTCCGGCAGGGCACCAACCTGCGGGCCTGGCTCTTCACCATCCTGCGGAACACCTTCTACAACGGTCGCGTGAAATCCGGACGCGAGCGCCCGGGGGACGAGGATTGCGTCTCCTCCAACCCATGGACCGCGCCCACGCAGGAATGGTCCATCCGCGGCAACGAGGTGATGGCCGCCGTCGACCGCCTGCCGATTCATTACCGCGAGATGTTCATCCTGGTGGTGATGCTCGGCGAAAGCTACGAGACGAGCGCCGAGATCTGCGAGGTCGCCATGGGTACGGTGAAGAGCCGGGTGAACCGTGCGCGGGCGATGATCATCGAGGATCTGGGCGACCGCGAGGTGTGACGCCGCAGAAGCATGTTGCCGTGTGATAACCGCCTGCGCTGAATGTCCCTGTTCGGGATAGGGGTTGGCGTTCGATCTGAAGGCTCTGGTCTTCATCCCGACCGCGGGCGTCGCCTGACAGGCGCTGCGCCCATACACTTTCCGAGGCGGCGTTTCGCGCCGCGCTCGGAAAAGGCTGCTGTGTTCATCGAACGACCGGAGAGCGGGAGACCGCGCCTGAAACGGCTGGCTCCGTCGCGCCGGGCGTTCACCTCTCCTTGCGTCTGGTCGGAACGGTCCTTTCGGGATGCCTCATCCGCTCAGGTTCCGTGGTCGCGGTACGGGGGCCAGTACAATGACCGTCTCGGGTGATAATCCGGCCGCGAACCGGCCGGAGGAGTCCATCCGCAACGGTGCCAGGTCGGCATGGCAGGGTCCGGACCATCCCTCGACCTCGACCTCGCGCCCCGCTATCATCCGTCCCGGCGGCAGGCCGTCGGGCGCGAGCATCCAGTCGATCATCGCCTCGCGGCTGTCCTCGGGCAGCGCGAAGAGGTGCAGCAGCGCGTCGCCCGGCATCGCCTCGGGCACGAGCGGAAGCTGCGGCAGCGGCTCGGGCTGCACAAGACATTCGAGCATCAGCCATCTGCCCTCGACCCGGTCGCCGTCGACGCGAAGGCGGGCATCGCCCGCCGGGATCGCGGCCACCGTGTCCGCCAGTGCGGCGACGGCATCCGGCTTGGCGTCCTGCATGACCTGCGCCAGCGCGCCGAGACCCGCCGAGCGCCAGAACGTGGTCTCGCCTCCGGCCCCGCGAATACGCCCCGGCCGTATCGTCACTCCGGGCCAGGTGGCGAGGCTTTCGAACATGTCCTCGACACGGCGCGGCAGAGAGAGGAAGCGGGCGGTGGCGCAATCCGGGTCGGCGGGAACGAAGAGAAGAGGCTTGTCCCGGCCCAGCCATCGCCCGGCCGTCTCGTGAAACAGGTCTTCGCCGCCGGCGACGATGACAAGGTCGAAATCCCCGTGCCCGTCCTGATCCCCGATATCCTCCTCGGCGCGCTTCGTCTCGATATGCAACCCGAGAAAGTTCGCCCCGGTCGCCAGTTCCCCGGCGGGAATGCCACCTGCCGCCTCGTCATGGATCACCAGCGCGGTGCGGGCGTTCCTGAGGGCCGGCCGGCGCGTGTCAACGGTCATGAGATTCTCCTTGCGTCTGCAAGGCCCGGAAACCGGCCGGTTGCACGATTGTTCCCGAATGGTCAGCCGCACCGGAGATTTGCCGCCTGCACCACCGCGCCGGGAACATCTCCGGCAACGGCCGGTTACCGGCAAGGATCAAGGAGACACGACATGAGACATTCCCGAACCCGAGCCGGAGTGGCCTTGCCGGACATTCTGCTCGCTGCCAGCGCGGGGCTGCTGGTCTACACCGCGTATTCCCGCATTAAGGAGCGCAGGAGCCTGCCGGGCCATCCCGACAGCGCGCCGGGCCGGACCAGCCGCCAGTCGCGCTATGGGGACTACGCCGTTTCCGGCCGCAGCGTGACGATCAACCGGCCCCGGTCCGAACTCTATACTTTCTGGCGCGACTTCGAGAACCTCGCCCAGGTGATGGACAACGTCGACAGCGTTGTGCCGGATGGCGAAGCCTCGCTCTGGACGATCCGCGGCCCCGGCGGCGCCTCGTACCGGATCCGGACCGAGATCGTCGCGGATCGCGAGAACGAGGAGATCGCCTGGCGATCCGTCGACGGCTCGGACATCGACACCGAGGGCAAGGTGATGTTCCGCGACGCCCCCGCCGACCGCGGCACCGAGGTCGAGGCGATCGTCGCCTACGTCCCGCCCGCGGGCGCGGCCGGACAGTTGATCGCCAAGCTCTTTCAACGCGAACCCCGCGTCCAGGGCCGCCGCGAGATGAAGCGATTCAAGATGCTGATGGAAACCGGAGAGGTTGCCACCGCGCGCAACCGCTCGTCCGACTGAGGAGGCCAGCACAATGCGTGCACTGACATACCACGGAAAACACGACGTGCGGGTGGACTCGGTCCCGGATCCCGAGATCGTCAATCCGCGCGACGCGATCATCGAGATCACCGCCACCGCGATCTGCGGCTCGGACCTGCACCTCTACGACGGGGTCATCCCCGGCGTGATGAACGGCGACATCCTCGGCCATGAATTCATGGGACGGGTGGTGGAAACCGGGCGCGACAGCACCCTGAAAAAGGACCAGCGGGTGGTGGTGCCCTTCACCATCTCCTGCGGGAAATGCTTTCACTGCATGAAGCAGCAATACTCGGCCTGCGACAATTCCAACCCGGCCGAGAAGCAGGACCTGACCGAGCCGCTCTATGGCGAGGCGCTGTCAGGTCTCTTCGGCTATTCGCATCTGACCGGCGGCTATCCCGGCGGGCAGGCGGAATACGTCCGGGTGCCGTTCTCGGATGTCGGACCGATTGTCATCCCCGACGGGCCCTCCGACGAGGAGGTGCTGTTCCTGTCGGATATCCTGCCCACGGGCTGGATGGCGGCCGAGAACTGCGACATCGAAGAGGGTGACACCGTCGCCGTCTGGGGCTGCGGTCCGGTCGGCCTGTTCGCGGTTCAGAGCGCGCTTCTGATGGGCGCGCACCAGGTCATCGCCATCGACCACTACCCCAACAGGCTCGACCTCGCCCGGAAGCTGGGTGCCAAGGTCATCGACTATCGCCGCACCCATGTGCTCGAGGCGCTGCGCGAGATGACCGGCGGCATCGGTCCCGACGCGGTGATCGACGCCGTGGGAATGGAAAGCCACGGCATGGCGCCGGACAACGTGGTGGACACGGTCAAGCAGAAGGTCGGCATCGGCGCCGACCGCGGCCATGTCCTGCGCGAGGCCATCATGGCGGTGCGCAAGGGCGGCCGGATCTCGATGCCCGGTGTCTATGGCGGCTTTCTCGACAAGTTCCCGACCGGCGCCTTCATGGAAAAGGGGCTGCAATGGCGCACCGGTCAGACGCATGTGCAGAAGTACAGCCACGATCTGCTGCGCCGCATCCAGGAAGGCGACATCGACACCACCTTCCTGATCTCGCACCGCCTGCCGCTGGAAGAGGCGCCGCGCGGCTACGAGAACTTCCACTCCCGCCAGGACGAATGGACCAAGGTGGTCCTGACCCCCTGAGACGCTCATGCCGGTGCCGGGCCGCGCCATGTCGTGGTCCGGCGCCGGCGTGCGTCCGATCCCCGCAACAGAAGGACCCGCGACATGACCGAGACGAAACGCTTTGCCATCATAACCGGAGCCTCCACCGGCATCGGCCTCGAACTGGCGCGCATCTGCGCCGAGGAGGGCCACGATCTGCTGCTGGTCGCCAACGAGACCGAGGTGGAGTCGGTGGCCGGCACCCTGCGGACCGATGGCGCCGAGGTGGATACGCTGATCGCCGACCTCGGCAGCAGTGACGGTGTGACCCGGCTGCTCGACACGGTCCGGGACCGGCACGTGGATTATTTCTTCGCCAATGCCGGTGTCGGGCTCGGCGATGCCTTTCTCGACCAGGATCTGGACGACATCCACAAGGTCATCGCCCTCAACGTCACCGGCACGACCGAACTGCTGCACGGTATGGGTCGCAAGCTGCGGCGGCAGGGCACCGGGCGGATCCTCGTCACCGGGTCGATCGCGGGGTTCATGCCGGGCAGCTTCCACGCGGTCTACAACGCCACCAAGGCCTATCTCGACAGCCTGTCCTACGCGATGCGGAACGAGTTGAAGGAGAGCGACGTCACCGTCACCTGCCTGATGCCCGGCCCGACCGAGACCGAGTTCTTCGACCGCGCCGACATGGAGGACACCCCCGTCGGCAAGGACGACGACAAGGACGATCCGGCCATGGTGGCGCGCAAGGGGTATGACGCGATGATGAAGGGCCAGAGCGGCGTGGTCACCGGCTTCATGAACAAGGTGCAGGCGACGTTTTCCGGACTTCTCCCCGACACGGTGCTGTCGCAGATGCACCGCCGGATGGCGGAACCGGAAGAGGGCTGACCACGTGGCGTCCGGCATCCCGGACCTGCCCGGCGTCGACAGCACGCTCGCCTTTTTCCGCGAGGGGTATCGCTTTGTGGGCAACGGCTGCGACAGGGTCGGCGCGCCCGCATTCCGCACGCGGCTCATGCTGCGTCCGGTGACGTGCATGCGCGGACCCGAGGCGGTGCGGGCGTTCTATCGTCCCGGCCGGATGACCCGGCGCGGCGCCATGCCGGCCAGCGTCGTGGCGCTTCTGCAGGATCGTGGCAGCGTCCAGACGCTGGACGGGTCGGCGCATCGCGTGCGCAAGGCGCTCTTCATGGACATGATGGGCGACGACAGGCTGGGCGAAGCCCGCCGCCTGCTGGCCGAGGAATGGCAGACGGCTGCCGATGGATGGCGGGGCCGCACCGTCGCGCTCCGCGACGAACTTCCCCCGGTGATGACGCGCGTGGCCCTGCGCTGGTCCGGCATCGATCCCGAGGGAACGGATGTGGCGCAGCGCGCGGAAGAGCTCTCGGCGATGATCGAGGGGGCGGGCGGCCTCGGCCCGTCGCATCTGCGCGCCCGCTGGCTGCGGGCCCGGTCGGAACGCTGGGCGCGCGAGACGATCCTTACGGCTCGGAGCGGCGGCGGCGACAGCGTGATCGCCCGCATCGCGCGGCACCGGGATGCCGATGGCGAGGCGCTGCGTGATGACGTGGCCGGGGTCGAGCTTCTGAACGTGCTGAGGCCGATCGTGGCCGTCGCCCGCTTTGTCGTCTTCGCTGCGCATGCGCTGCACGTGCACATGGCGCCGGCCGGACCGGTTGGCGAAGACGACGCGCACCGGCTCGGCGAGGAGGTCCGCCGCGTCTATCCCTTCTTTCCGGTCATTGGCGGTCGCGTGCTTCAGCCCTTCGACTGGCGCGGCACCGCCTTCGCGAAAGGGGACTGGCTGCTTCTCGATCTCTACGGCACCAACCACGATTCCGCCGCCTGGCCCGCGCCCGGGGACTTCCGGCCGGACCGTCATCGCGACCCCCGGGCGGATCGTCTGGTCCCGCAGGGCGGCGGCGATTATCACCTCGACCACCGCTGTCCCGGCGAGTGGCTGACGATGGCCCTGCTCACCGAGGCGATACTGGCCCTGACTTCCATGGGCTATCGGGTGCCGCCGCAGGACCTGGATATATCCACCCGCCGCTTTCCCCCATGGCCCGCCGACGGGATGCGCATCGCCCCCGCCTAGGCCGTGCCGCGCCGCACGGTCCCGCTGCGATCACGCCCCCGTCGACGACTGAAATATCTGCCGCATGTGCATCTCGAATTCCTGCCAGCTGATGACGGCGCGGTTGCCGGCGATGCCGTGGTAATGCGACCGGCCGGTCGAGGTGGGGAAGGCGGCCCAGATGCGGGCGAGGTTTTCCATGAAGCGTTTACGTGCTATCTGACCACTCTGAAATTCATGAAAACCGGCATCGGCCAGCAGGATATCGGCCAGCCGGTCCTGGACCTCGGGCGAAAAGACGGTATCCACGCCGACGCCCGCCTGTCGCACGACGCTGCGCAGCGTCGGGGGGATGAACTGATACCGGCCGATGGCGTGCGGCTGGCCCGGCGTACGGTCTATCCAGTCGAAGATTTCTCGAATGGTCATCCGGGTTGGGCGGCGGGCCGGGCGGATCCGGGCGCCATGTTGCACCGCGTCGTAATCCATTCTGCCCGCATCCACATGGCCGATCAGCTGCTTGAGCTTGCGTGCTGGGGTTCCGGTGAATACCACCGAACGTCGGGCGACACCTGTGGCTTTGACGGATCGAGGAGCCGGAACGGCCAGGCGGATCCGGTCGGCCGGTCCCGGCGGGAAAAGCAGGAAGCTGACCGCCTCGGGCGAAGCGTTTCTGGTGCTGGTCAGGCTCTGTGCCTGGGCGGGGTGGCCGGCAGCCAGACAGATCAGCGTGGCAAGCGCCAGTTTTGCCTTCGTCATCATCCCGAATCTCCATGTGACTCCAGTCTTCTATCGGCATTCTGACCGTCTGCTGCCGGGCCGGCACCGTCGCAGGAAGGCACCCGGACGCCTCGAAAGGATAAGAGGCTTGCCGGAAGGCATAGGGGCCCCTTCGGTATCGGTCGCGCAGATCTTCTGAGGGATAGGGGCCGAACGGCCGGACCGGCCTCAGCCGTCCAGGAAACCGTCCAGCCGCGACCAGAGCGAAGTGTCGAGCAGGACCGTGAAGCGGATGTGGAACCCGTCCTGATAGAGGCCCGTCATGCCCGGAACCCGGCGGTTGACCCGGTTGTAGCCCAGGGAAAGCAGGGTGCCCTCGCTCGGGGAGAACCCGATCTCGGCGCCGAAGCCGGTGGCTGAATGTCCGGCGTTATCCCACAGATGCGCCGCATTCAGCCCGACCTGGAACCGGTCGTCCATGAACTCGTAATTCAGACCCGCCTGAAGCAGCTGCGTCAGAGAGGCGGCAGAGGTGCCCGAGCTGGAACGATAGCGATTGTACTGACCCGCATACTTGCCGTTCAGCCGAAGGTCATCTGTCGCCTCGTAGGCGGCATCGACCGGCCACAGATGCGACTCGCTGCGGCCCGCCCGCTGTTCCAGACGATGTTCGTACCAGGCAAGAACGTCCAGCCGCGGGTCGGAGACGGGACGATAGGCCACCCCCGCGCGCGTTCTCATGCGGGCGTGACGATTGCCGTCGCGGTGGTCCAGCGCAAGGCGGCTTCTGGCCAGAAGCGTGACGTCGTCGCTCAGTTCGGCGGCAAGACCGATACCGGCATAATAGGTCTGCCCGGACGGCTCGAAGGTCGCCTCGAGATCCGCATCGCCCACCCAGACCCCGTCGGAGGAGGCCCATTTTCCGCCGAGGGCGATCGAGGTCAGCAGGGCCTCGTTGGTTTCGACCAGCCTGGTATGCTCGAGGTCCAGATCGACCGCGACCCGTTCGCTCGGCGCCCAGGCGAAGGACAGCGCGTGGTGCATTCTGGTATCGTCCTTACCGACCCCGCGCGAGAACTCGGTCCGGCCCGTCAGCCAATCGGCCGGCCGGTAGGAGAAGCCGAGACGGGAATCCGAGAACAGGATCTTGTCGCGGAAGGTCAGCCGGACCTCGTTATACGCGCGCCACCCCTGCTCGGGCTCGCGGTACATGCCCAGGGTTAGTTCCGGCGCACGGTCGCGGCCGCCCAGCGGATAGCGCAGGCGCGCCTCGATCGAAGTGTTCGGCCGGTCCTGCGGGGTCCACTGTGCGCCCAGGATCAATGCCGCGCTGTCGCTGATCGCGCCGTCGCGCCGCGCCATCTCGTATTCTGCGCCCAGTTCGGCGCGCAGGTTTGCGGTCAGCCGCTGTGAATAGAGGCCGTCGACGATCAGCCGGTCGGTTTTGCCGATCCGGTCCCGAGTCCACTCGGCCGCGACCGCGAGATCGGAGTCCCGGTCGATCTTGAGCCCGTATTCCAGCCTGACCCGGGTCT
Source organism: Pseudooceanicola batsensis HTCC2597 (assembly GCF_000152725.1). Taxonomy (GTDB): domain Bacteria; phylum Pseudomonadota; class Alphaproteobacteria; order Rhodobacterales; family Rhodobacteraceae; genus Pseudooceanicola; species Pseudooceanicola batsensis. The sequence goes on along the minus strand of NZ_AAMO01000008.1, from coordinate 96,439 downwards.
TGCCCGCGCTCGCACTGCCGCCACGGGCCACAAAATTCACCTCGGCATGGATCGCTTCCAGCCGCAGCCGTTCGGTTTCCGAGACATAATCATAGCTTAGCCGGGCCGCCATGCCGGTGGCACCTTGCGCGTCCTCCGACCGCGCCACTTCCGCCTCCCAGACGCCGCCCGGGCCGCGATCGTGGCGGATGTAGGCGGACTGCAGCCTCTCGCGTGCCGGATTGCCGCGCGGGGCGTCGGCATGGACAGTGCGGGCGCCGACCGTCGTTGCGTCGGAAAGAGCGTAGCTGACCTCTCCTCCATATAGCCAGTAGCGCTCGGCCCCGGCCTCCTCTAGCTCGTAGGTGATACGGACGGAGACGGGGTTGCCTTCGGGATCGGCCTGGCGCACCGGCTCGTCGAAGGTGATCGAGTTGCGGAAGAAGTCCAGAAGATAGCCGGTGCCGCGACGCAGCGGCGTGGCGGACAGGACAGTGCCGCTGCGCCTGTCGCGCACCAGGATCTCGACCCGTTCCGATCCGTCGACATAGGCGCCGAGATCCAGGTCGTAGGGGCCCGAGACGCCGCGACCGGCGAACTCGACGATGCGCTGTTCCTGGGCGGTGCGCGCGGCGAAGACGGTGACCGAGACCCGGTCGTTCTCCCAGTGCGCCTTGGTGCCGGTGGTCATGCGCCGCAGACCGTCCAGCCTGAAGGCGCTGGATTCCGGTTCGATGGCGATATCGCCGTAGAGCATGTAGGACCGGCCCCGTTCGACCTTGACGAAAAGGTTGCCCGAGGACTGGGCATCGGCACCGCGTTCGGAATTGTCCCCGTAGACGGGGTAGTATTCATCGCCCCGGATATCGCGGAACAGCCTGTCCTCGGTGTCTCGATCGGAACTGTAGCGCAACGTCAGGAGGGCATCGCCCCGGATCGCCCCCTTGAGATAGAGCTCGCCGCGCAGGCCCTCTGCCGTGTCCTCGAAGTGGCTGAACCGGCCCTGCGGCAAGACGTTCGCGCCACCGCCGCCCAAGGCCACCGCGCCCTCGATGACGCCGACCATCAACCGTTCCTCGAGATCGGGGGTAAAGGTGATCCGGGCCTCGGCCTTCCCGAAAGAGCCCGAGACCGTCAGCAGATCGGGTCCCGAGACCTGCGGCGGGGTCAGGGCGAAGGTCGCTTCTCCGTTGTCGATATAGGCCTGGATGCCGGGTACGCCGGGGCGGATGTCGGTGACGTCCCAGGTGGCGCTGCGCGTGCCAAGCGTGACCGTCCCCGAGGCCGGAACCGGCAGGCCCCGGGCGTCCAGCACGCGAACGACGACCGGCACGAAAGAGGCGGGGTTGGCGGGGGCGCTGTCGGCCACCACGATTTCCAACCGGGCCGGATCGCCGGGCGCGGTGACGGCGATTTCTTGGCGCACGCGTTCGATGCCAAAGCTGTCCCGGCCGATCAGGGTCAGGCTGTTGGGCCCGGGCTGCAGCGACACGGCGACAAACTCCAGCGCCTGCACGTTGCGCTTGTCCCAGGTGCTGCGTTCGCCCACCCGGTCCGCGCCCTGCGCCTTGCCGTTGACCAGCAGCGACAGCGCGAGATCCGCCTTGCCCTTGATGCGCACGTTCAGCTTGCGGCGGGGCAGGGTCTGGCCCTCCTCCAGATCGACGAAGCCGGGCGCATTGTCGAGCGTCCGCACGACCGTTTCGAGTGGCTGCCGACGAACCGACGCGGCCGAGCTTTCCTGCAGCGACGGCGCGGGTTCGGCGCCGGTTCCGGAGACCATGCGCGGGGTCAGCTGGGTGGTGGTCGCGATGCCGCTTTCGCTGCGCGACGACCGGGCGGGCGCGCGGGAGGCCTCGATCGGCAGGTCGGCGGCGGTCAGCGAGCGGGGACCGGAGTGTTCCCGGAAGCGCAGCTTGCGTTTCTCGACTTCCGCCATGGCCGCGGATGAACAGGCGGCCACGGCAAAATGCTCGGCCCGCATCTCTCCCCGCCGCAGCGGCACGATCCGCGAACCGCCGCGGCGCAGATCGTTGGTGCGGGTCACGCGAACAGCGGTGCCCGCGGGCAGGGTTTCGTTTTGCACCACCAGAGCATGGGTGACCGGGCGCAGACCGTAGAGGGAGTATTTGCCGTCGATATCGGTGACGACCGACAGCCCCTCCTGGGTGACGATCCGCACCCCTGGGATCCCCGGCTCGTCGTGATCACCGCGGATCCCGTTGCCGTCGCAATCCATGAAAACCGAACCGACGACGGTGCCCTCGCGGGCGAAGACGCCGCCGGAGTTGCCCAGCCGCACGACAGAGCGCGCGACGACCGACTGGCGCAGGACCCCCGTGCCCGCCTGACGTCCGGCCAGGATTGCGGCGTTTTCGTTTCGTCCCTCGCGGGCGGCCGCGGTGAATTGAAGCACATAGCTCAACTCCCGGCTGGAGAGGGGGCCGATCGTGCCGAGATCATGAATCAGGTCGCCCGAGGCCGAGCGGCGTGGATCGCCCAGAACCTCGCCATCCAGGCGCACCGACCCCGCGACCAGTTCGGCCCCGAAGGGCGCGCGATCCAGAAGCTCGGCCGCGACCAGGGCCTGGTGCATGTTGTTGGTCAGGGTGAGGGTATATTCCATGAATTCGCCATGCGAGACCTGATCCCGGTCGGCGCGTTTGCTGATCGACAGCGGCATCGGGTAGTGCGGATCGACCGGAATGTCCGAGACCACCAGCGCGCCGCCCCCATGGGTGAATGCATTGCCGCGGCCCGCACCGGCCACGATGCGGCCGAATCCCGGGAACGCGGCGCGGACGGTCGGGAACTCCCATTCCGGCGCGTCAAGCACCGCATACCGATACTCGCCCGCGGCGACGGTACCGAACGTGAAATAGCCCCGCGCATCCGTGACGGTGCGACCCACCTCCCGGCCCGTGACGCCGTTCAGAAGGGCGACGGAGATACCCTCGACCGGCGCGTTGTTGAGCGAATCGAAGACGAAGTTGCCGGGATCGACCAGCAGGACATCGCCAAGCGCATGGGGGCCGCAGCTGGCTTCGGCGATCAGCCGATCGCCCGGTTCGGTCGCCATGACCTGATCTCCCGGAACCGCACCGCCCATCCGTGTCAGCGGCAGCGCGGCGGTGACGAAATGGCCCGTGTTGGCGCCTGTCTCGACGGCGGACAGCGTCTCGACATCGCCGGTCAAGGTGCTGCGGATCGAGATCGTCACCCGGTCCGCGGTTGCGGTCAGATTGCAGGAGGCGGACGTCAGGTGCAGGCTGGTGTCGGTGCCGGGCGACGCCGTGGCGGCGTCGGTCGCAGTCGCCGGATCGACAAAGGTCAACCGTCCCCCGGTCGCGCGATCCCGCTGATAAAGGGTGGTATTCGACCGCACACCGGCTGCGGACAGGGTGCCGTCCAGGAAACTTTCCGCCGTGTTTGCGATGTCGACGCTGCCCAGCACATCGGGCACCCGCACGGTGAACCGGGGGTCGACGGATTGCCCGACGGGCACGCCAGCCACGAAAAAGGCGATGGCATCCACCTGCTCCGGAGCGGGCGGGCGGCTGGAATACTCCTCTTCCGCGTCGCCGCGGCGATGGTAGATCGGCACGGTTCCGCCGCTGTCCACGACCGTTTCGAACACGGTGTTCAACGGAATTTCGTCGCGAAGGATGATCCCGTTGACGGCGCTGCCGTCGATCCTCAGTGCAGAGCGGTCGGTTGCAGTGGCGCCGGACAGGGGCGTTTCGGAATTGTTCCGCAAGAGCAGGCCGTATTCGATGATCGTGTCAGCCGCACCGGGCGCGGTCCGCACGGCCTGGAACTTTTCCAGCTCGACGGTTCCGGTAACGATCCGGGTGACGCCGAAAGCCGTCTCGGACGGTGCCGGGCCGGCGGAACTGGCGACGACGCTCGGTGGGACTTGGGAGCCTTGGTCCCCTGCCGAGGCGGGCAGAAGCTCGGCGATCAGCGTCGATTCCAGCCGATCGTCGGGCTCTGCCAGGTTCGAGACGGTGAATTCGTAGATCAGATGTCGTGTCTCACCGGGCTCGAAAACCGCGCTGGCCACCATGGTCAGCGGCTCATCGCTCGCGTCGATCGTGCCGTTGGAGTTGATATCGACAAAGAGACGTCGGTCACGGATCAACTCCGCGGCCTGGCTATCTGTCAGGCGCATCGCCACATCCACCGCTGTATTGCCGGTGTTCGTCACGTCGAAATGGTAGCGGGCAATGGCGCCCCGCGTGAGGGTAAGATCGGAAACCCCCTGTACGGTCAGGTCGTAGACCGCGGAGACCGTCGCTTCGACCGGGTTGGATCTGACGGTTTCGACGATGCCGAGTGCCGTGTTGAAATACGTCGTTTCGGCGACATTGCGGATGATCATGCCGGCGGGGGCCTGGCTCTGCGCAAGGGTGGGCATCGACAGAAGAACCGCAGGCAGGGAAGGATAGGCCAGAACTGCGGCGACCCTGACGAGGCGGGGAAGAAAACTGCGCATCAGCCTGCTCCTCTGGCTTGCCGGCTCGGGGAAAAAATCGGGAAGAAAATGGGCGCCCTCGGGTGGATGAGGGAGAAATCCCGAAGGCGCCCGGTCAGGCTCAGTTGCTCACGCGGACGGTGAACTCGAGCCTTGCGAACCCGCCAGGCAGGACCGAACCATGGTCGCTGGAAATGCTGGAGGGCGTGACGGTGGCGGTGCTGGTGCCCGGGAACAGGGTTTCCGAACAGGCGCCGCCGCAGTTGGTGATGGCCGTATAGGCCGGGGCCGCGTCCGAGATGGTCACGGCATCCGCAGCGGCGGACCCGGTGTTCTCGGCTTCGATCAGATAGCGGATGCACTGTCCGGGTTCGACATTTTCGCGGTTCTTGGTGAAGGTGCCGACCGTGCCGTCGCAATTGGCGTCGATGTACTGGTACTTGGTCAGCGTCATGTCGCCGGTGATGATCACGATCCGGTCCTCGACCGCGTTGTCCGCAGCGTCGGCATCGGTCGCCGTGGCACCGTTGAGCGATGTGGCGAGCGCCACGGTCCCGACCTCGGGTACCCCGGTCGTCGCGGTCGACGGCGTCTGCACCCGATAGATGAGCGAGAAGCTGTCACCCGGTGCAAGCCCGTTCGTTCCGACCCCCAGGCCGTCGGTTAGATCGTTGAAGTTGTCGATCACCGGTTCGGAGGGTTCGATCGCGCCGTTGCCGTTCTGGTCCCAGATGATGGCCCCCGAGAAATTCGACAATCCGCTTTCGGTGATCGCCCCTTCGGTGATCGCCACGTTGCCGGTGTTCGTGACCGTATGGAGAATGTCGACGACACCACCCGGCGCGGCCTGAACGCTCTGGTCCTCGATGATCCCGACGTTGTAGATCTCGTTGACCGTGATCCGGTTGAGGATGCTGTCGCCCTGTCCCGAGACCGAGGAGACCAGCGCGATTTCCACCGGGGTGTCGCCGGGTGCGGCGCCGTCCGCCGGGGTCACGACCACCTGGACCGCCCGGCTTCCCGCAGAGGGGATGGTGCCGGTATTGGTCGCGGATGTGCCGTCAGGCAACAGGAACTCCACAGTCCAGCCGCTGGGCAGCGGCTGTGCCAGGGACAGGTTGTAACTGTCGGCCACCGGCCCTTCGTTCTGCACGAGCATGTCGAACACGACGGGCTCAGCCGGATCTGCGTTGCGGGTAACCCAGGGATTGCCCGCGTTGGTGGGGTTCGCGCCGTCGCCTTCCTGACCCAGAATGGCGTTCTCGAGATCGACCGAGGCCGCCAGCACCGCGCCCGAGAATTCTGCGGTCGAGGTATCGGTGACGCCCGAACCGTCTGAGGTCGTGGTGATGGTCGCGGTGTAGTTGGTGGTCGCCGTCGGCGCCACATCGGTCGGCAGCGTCGCGACCAGGGTGACGCGGGTGCTTTCGCCGATGGCCAGGGGCCCGACCGACCCGACGACCGGCGTCACGCCGTCCGCGCCGACAAACCGGAAGGTCGTGCCGGCCGGGAAATCGACGTTGGACACGGCCAGCTGGAGGCTGTCCGCCTCGTTCGAGAGGTTGGTCAGCACGAATTCCTGACGGATCGTGCCGCCCTGGTAGACATCGCCGGTTTCGGTAACGATATCGTTGCTGGCAGCGTCGTCATCCGTGGCGGAGGTCACGGCACCGTTCGGTGTCCCGTCCGAGTTGATGGCGGTGTCGGCCACGGCGATCTGGTACTGGTTGTCCACCATGATCGAGGCGGTGTTCGATGGCGGGAAGGCTGTGCCGTTCACCTCCTGCGTGGCGGTGTTGGTGACGAGGCCGGCATTCGCGGTATTGGCGACCACGGCCCGGAATGTCACGCTTCCCGAACGGCCGGATCCCACCGAGGACAGGGTGAAGTTCACCGTCTGGGCGTCGTCATAGTCCCAGGCGATGGTGTCGCCGCCACCGTTGGTCGCATCGACGGCCGTCGTGGCGTTGTTGTCGTCCAGCGGGACGGCGGCGTCCGACCAGCGGGCCGAGCCGGGGACATAGACGAGGTTGCCGTCCAGTACGTCCTGCACGACATAATTGTTCGCCGCCGCGAGGCCGGTGCTGGAGTAGGTGAGGGTGATGGTGACCGTGTCGCCGGCATCGACGATGCCGGGGTTGCCGCCTGATGCGGCATCGGCGGTCATCGATTTGATCAGTTCCACGATGGCGTCGTTCGAGACGGTCAGCGTGTCGGTGTTGGTGTCCGAGATCGTCCCGTCCAGCGCCGAGACCGAAGTCACCAGGATGGTGTCCGATCCGGTTGCGGTCGAGGCCACCGAGGCTTCGATCACGATGCCGAACTGTTCGCCCGGTGCCAGGGTCGGGGTGTCGGTGATCGGCGTCGCGCTGTCGGCCACCCCGTCCATGTTGGCGTCCGGATAGATCACCAGCGCGGTCGTATCCAGCGCGCCGCTATTGTTCTCGACAGCGGTCAGACCGAAGGCGTCGGGACCGTTGCCGTCGTTGGTGATGATATGCGGCAGAAAGGCCTTGCCGCCGGGGGCGATGGTTTCGCTGTTGTCCGAGGTCAGCGTGACGCCGGCCACCTGCTGCACCACGGTTTCCACTGTATTCGAGGTGACGGTGATCGTGTCGCCGTTGGAGTTGGTGTAGGTCGCGACGGCCTGGTTGCCGATGACCGAGCCCGCCTCGGGCGCGGCGTAGACCGCGGTGCCGATGGCGGCCGTCAGGGCGATCACGCTCGCCGATCGCAGGTAGGGGAAAGTCATGTCAGGTCTCCTTGTTCTGCACCTTGTGCAGGGGATTGAAGGGCGTTCAGTTCACGCGCACGCGATAGGTGTTCAGTGCGCTTTCCCCCGCGGGCAGGGGTTCGGTGAGGACCCACCGAACGGCGGTCACTTCGGATTCGGGAAGCGGCTCCTGGGTCATCCGGCCGTCGGCCCCGGCGACCCGGCGCATCGCGGGGAGGCTCGACCATTCGAGCCCGTCCTGTTCCGGGTCCATCTCGGCCTGAACCTCGAAAACGGCGGGAACCGAGGTCGATTGGGCGCCGAACGTCATGGATGCGCCCTGCGGAACCCGCGCCATCACCACGATGCCCGACAGGCCCTCGTCGGATACGTTCTCGTGGCGAATGCGGTACTGGATCACCTCGCCGGGCCGGACCGAGGACCTCTCGATGAGCTCCTCGCCGCCATCCGCCGCCGGCTGCACGATGCGATACGAGAAGTTGCTGGTCAGCGCGTCGGCCTGCGCGGCGGCACCCAGCAGCGAGCTGGCAATGACCGCCGGAATGATGCGGGTAATCCTGGGGAGGTAGTTGAACATTGCTGTCTTCCCTGATTGGCCGGACGAATCCGGCGGTTGCGTTCAGCGCACGCCGAAATGGCGCGCCATGAACCGATATTCCACGGGGAAGCCTGTTTTTTCAGTCGCCCAGAAGGCTAAGAATGAAACCAGGTAGGCATGGAAATAACCTATTGGATACGTTTCCTACCGAAGAGCCAGGGTAATGTCGTCAAGAGAGGGCTCTGGAATTAATGTGGCGCTCTGGCCAGTTTTAGCTTAAATACGGACGATTTGTAATTAACGCCTGGATTCTCGGCAGGTGTGCCGTACTTCATTTCGGGAGTGTGCGTGTACGGCCGAAGAAACCGCGATGACATCGACAAAGGGAAAGACCCGGCGGCAAGGGCCACCGGGTCCGAAAGGCTCTGTCAGCCGGAATGGCGGTTATCTGAACCCGGCGTCGCGGGCGATCATGGCGGCGTCGGTGCGGTTTCTCGCGTCGAGCTTGCGGCAGAGGGTCTTGACGTGCAGTTTGATTGTCACTTCCTGCAGCTCGAGGTCCCGGGCGATCTCCTTGTTCGATCTGGCGCACATCAGACCACGCAGCACCTGTCTTTCCCTTTGCGACAGATCCCGTTCGAAATCCGTCTCCTCTGTATCCTCCTTGCCCGAGATAAATCCGACGGGCGCATAAATCTCGCCCGCGGCCATGAAGCGGACGGCATTGATCAGAGACCTGGCGGGCAGTGTCTTGGGCAGGAAGCCGGTGGCGCCCATCTCCATCGCCTGCTCGGCGATGAGACGGGTGGCGGTCCCCGAGAGCAGCCCGACGGGACGTCCTTCGTTGATCTCCAGGACGGCCTTCAAACCCTCCAACCCCTTCATCCCGGGCATGGAGTAGTCGAGCAGGACGAGGTCGAACGGCTCCCCCGTGCGGATGACCTCGACGGCCTCGGCCAGGTTGCTGGTGGCCTTGGTGGTGGTGGTGCCGTCGGAATCGAGAAACATCGCGATCGTCTCGCGCACCATGTCGTGGTCATCTGCAATAAGAACCCTCAAGGACATGGGAAAACCTCCGATCTGTTCAACCCGGTCTTGCGCCGGGGGGGCGTCAAGCTGCCCCCATGTACGGCAGCGCAGGCATTCAAGTCACGGATCGAATACTTAAGAGTTTAATCCATACGTACGGATATGTCGGCCAACCGCATGCCCATGCCATTTTTTCGGCGTGGCGATCTAATCTCGGGGAATCATAACCTGTCTGAGGAGTGAGATCATGGCGCGACGCGGCCTGCGAAACAGGCGGGACGGGATCATTCCTTTGGATGCCAACGGCATGAATTGTCGATCCGAATTCCGCCACTTCCGGTCGGTCCGGCCGATGATCCGATAGGAGTTAAGGTAGTGTTGAACCTTTCCGACCATGAATACGGCATCTGGCCGGAGGCCCGCATGACCGGGGACAGGAGCTTGTACAGAAAGATCATGGTGCCGGCCATCGCTCTGGGGATGGCTCTGGCCGGCTTCCTCGTGCTCGATGTCTGGAGCCGGATCGGCGATCTGGCGCGGGCCGGTCATGACGCGGAGGCCTGGGCCTATTTCCAGCTCGAAGGGGACTATCTCAGGCTGGATCGCGCCATCGACCAGACGCGTGAGGTTGGCCCCCCGGCTCTGGACGACCTGCGCAAGCAATTCGACATTTTCTACAGCCGCGCCTCGCTGATCGAGGAGATGGAGGGGCTTGGCGCAACCGATCCCGGCGGCGCCCGGCTGCGGTCGGGACTGGACGACGAGGTCGCCCTGTTCCGCGGTTCGGACGAGGCTCTCTTGGCCGGCCTGGACGACCTGCAGACCCGGCTCACGACGCTGGGCGGTCTGCCCGGCGATATCGCGCGCGACGCGATCTCGGCCTCAGCCGACACTGCCGAAGAGGAACGGCAGCGTCTCATCACCATGCTCGAACTGCTGGTGTTGGTGGTTCTGTCGGTGACCCTCGCGCTCGCCCGCAGCATCGCGCGACTTCACCGCCAGGCCCGGACCGTAGAACGCACCACCCAGGCCGCCGAGACGATCCGGCGCGGACTTGAGACGACGCTGAGAGGCTCGCTGGACGCCGTTCTGGTCATCGACGACCAAGGCGACATCCGTGAGTACAGCGGGTCGGCCGAGGCGATATTCGGCTTCACCCGGGACGAGGTGATCGGCGAAAGTTTTCTGGAAACCCTGCTTCCTGCCGACCGGCGGGGAGAGCAGGAAAAGGCGCTGCAGCGGTTCCGCGAAACGGGCGAGACGACCTTCGCCGAAACCGGCCGGCATGAATTCACGATGCTGGACCGCAGCGGGCGCACCTTTCCGGGCGAGGTCTCGATCTCGATCAGCCGGTCCGAGGAAAGGACCATCTTCGTGGCCTACATCCGCGACATCACCGAAAAAAAGGAGAGAGAGGCCGAACTGGTCGAGGCGCACGAAGCCGCGCTCGAGGCTTATCGCGAGAAATCCCGTTTCTTCGCAATGGTCAGCCATGAGATGCGGACGCCGCTGAACGGCGTGCTCTCGGCCCTGCAATTGCTGGGGGACACCCCCCTCGACCGCGAACAGAGGAGATACCTGGACGCGGCGACCAGCTCTGGCGACATCCTTCTCGAGCACATCGACAACGTGCTCGCGATCGAGAAGATCGAGACCGGCGCGTCGGGCCGCAACCTTGTGCCCTGCGATCTGAGCGCGCTGACCTCGGATCTGATCGACATGATGGAGCCTCTGGCGCACACCAACGACGTGCGCCTGCATTTCGACCGAAGCGGCCTCGGGAACCGGCCGGTCCTCTCTCACCCCCGCGCGATCCAGCAGATACTGGTCAATCTGATCAGCAATGCGATCAAGTTCTCGCCCGGTGGCGACGTCACGCTGAAGGTCGGCCCCGTCCGGAACTCCGGCACGGCAGACCGCATCGAGTTCCGGGTGACCGACAATGGCAAAGGCATCGAGGCCGAACAGATTTCCAGGGTTTTCGAGGATTTCGTATCGCTGGACAATCGGTATGAACGCCGCACCGGCGGCACGGGGCTCGGCCTGGGGATCGTGCGCCGACTCGTCGAAAGTCTGGGGGGCGAGATCCGCTGTACCTCGGAGCTCGGCGAAGGGTCGGCCTTCTGGTTCGACATTCCGGCCGTTTATGCCGAGGCGGCGGCGGTTCTTCCTGTCCCGTCCGATGGCCAGAGCTTCGGGGGGGCCGGGCCCTTCCGTCTGCTCGTGGTCGACGACAACGAAATTAACCGCGACCTGCTTTCGGCGATGCTGGGTCGTCTCGGCCATTCCGCCGAACTCGCCTCCGGAGGGCAGGAGGCCATAGCGATCTCCTCGCGCCATCGGTTCGACGCGATCCTGATGGATATCTCGATGCCAGGCACAAGCGGCGTTCAGGCGACGCGGGCGATCCGCGCCGGCGACGGGCCGAACCGTGGCGCAACCATCATCGCCTTCACGGCGCATGCATTGCCGCATGAACGGAATGAATTCACCGCTGCCGGAATGAACGGAATTCTGCGAAAACCGGTCAAGATGTCCGAGTTGAGACAGGTTCTCGACGGGATCGACGGCGCCCCGCCCGAGGATTCCGCTCCGGCACTCCCCTCGGGCAGCGCGGCCTCCGCGGAATTCATCGACAGCGCCCAGATCTCCCAGCTTCTGGATGTCCTCGGCCGGGATCGGCTGACTGAACGCATCGCGACGCTCATCGACAAGATGAACGACGAACTGCCGTCCCTGACGGATGCCAGAACCCGCGACGACATCCAGACCCGATCGCATGCCATCGCCGGCATGTGCGGCATGTTCGGGGCGCGCCGGATGCACGCGGTGCTGCAGGAGATCGAAACCGCGTGCAAGACCGGTCAAACAGAGGCGGCGATGACGCTGGTGCAGGACATCCCGATCATCTGGGAGCGCACGCAGTTCGCCTGGCGGCAGCGGATCCTCCAGTAGCGTCGCGGTGCGGCCGCCACGCCTCCGGGGGTCGCGCACCGCCGCCAGCGACGGCGGCTTGCGGTTCCCCGCGGCCCGGTAAACGCAATCGAAAGCAATAGGGTCTATTGGAAGTGGCACCGTTTTGCGACGACCGCGCAGTGGCCAGGGTTCGGGGCTACTGCGACGTCCCGCCCGACGTCCCTCTCGGCGGGTTCGTGGGTCCGGTTTCCGTGAAGCGAGTTGCCCAGAGAGGGAAAAGGTCCAGTTGCGCATGATCAGACAGACGATCCGTTCCTTCGCCGCCACCGCCCTCTTCGTGGCGGGGGCGACAGTCGGCCAAGCAGGGAGCTTCAATCTCGACTGGGATGCGCTCGACTGGCCGGCAGGGTCCTTCGGGCCGCTCGACTACACGCTGCGGGACCAGTACGGATTCGAGATCGACGCGCGCATCTTCATGGCAGGCAGCCTGACCTCGGGGGCCGGCATCACCTCGCCCGACGACGTGCCGATCTTTGGCGGTAACGTCGACGCGCTGGTCCTGATCTCGGATGCACCTTCGGGTCAGGGCAGGGTCGGGGATGCCACGGCCGGCACCCGCCTGAGCTTCAGTTCCGGGGGCGTGGCCTTTCCTGTCGATGGCCTCGTGCTGGACATTCTCGACATCGACGCCTCGGACAACAATACCGCCACCGACCGATGCGACTTCGTCACCGTGACGGGCGACAACGGGAACCCCACGCTTTCGGCGGTCTCGGCGACACCGACCTTCGTGATCGGACCGGCGCTCGGGTCCGGAAACACCGGGCAGCTCGGCACGAACCAGGCCCAGTGTCTCTTCATCGACGGCCCCACGGTTTCGCCCACATCGAACAACGACGACACGGGCACGGTCCGGGCGACCTTTCCCGACGATACCTCGACGGCCGACATCTATTACGACGAATCCATCGGCAACGTGCGCTTCAGCTTTTCCTACGATCCTGCGGCGCGGGGGATCGCGGTTCTGGGGGATGCGAATTTCAACGTGGACCAGAGCATCGGCCTCACCCGGTCCGTGACCCCGGCAACCGGGTTCGAGGGCGAGACATTGACCTACACCTACACGGTCCGCAACAACGGCCGCCTGCCGTTCAACCCCGGTCAGGATGTGGTGATCGAGGACAGCAGGCTGGGCACGGTGACCTGTCCCGCCATCAGCGGCCCCGTCGCGCCCGGTGGCGACGTGGTCTGCACGGCCACCTACACCGTGACCGCGGCCGACATGCTGACGGGCAGCTTGGAGACCACGGCCACGGCCGGCATTGGCACGATCGGCACCGGTTTCGTTTCGCGGCTCCAGTCCAACAGTTCCAACTCGACCGTCGTGACCAGCATCGTGCCGGCCCCGGGCCCCCTGACCTGCACGCCGCAGCCGATCCTGAACAAACCCCGCACCCAGCTTGCGGGAACGGGCACCGCAGGCGCGCTCGCGGTCGGCGACACCTTCCTTTTCGACGATGTCGCCACCGACGGGGCGGGCAATCCGATCGATGTGGTGATGCGGATCGAAACCATCTCGGACGCGACGGGCGCGAACCTCAAGTCCTCGGGCATCGAAGCGACGATGTTTCCCGCCCGGAACTCGCACATCATCTACCGGATCAATTTGACAAAGGACGGGACGGCCACTCCGGCCAACCCTCTGGGCGAGCCGATCGACCAGAGCCGGTTCAACGGCGTGATCGTCCAGCAGACGGATGTGGACAGCAAGCAGTCCGATCACGATTCCAGCGACGTGGTCGGATTCCTCGACGGTACGGCGGCGATCACGCATTTCAACACCACCGAAATCACCGGATTCCCGACTGGTGGCACCGCGGTCGCCATGGATCCCGCGCGCTTCGGGGATCCGGCGAACTGGTATGACGAACCCAATCAATCCGCCTTCGACAACTTCGTGACCTATGAATTTCCGACCTTCGCCAGCGCGCGGTTCGTGCATGGCTTCACCGGCTCGGAGACCGACACCGGCTATCGCGGATCGAACATCCTGCTGTGCCCGATCACCGAGACCTCGACCACGGTGATCGCCGATGACGACGACTATACCAGCTCTCCGATCAACACCCTGGCGGGCGGCACGGCGGGTGAGGTCTATGCCAACGACACGATCAACGGGCTGGCCGCCACCCCCGCCACCGCCGATCTGACGGTGCTGAGTCCCGCGACCCCTCCGAACGCGGGCGATCCGGTGCCGTATATCGACACCTCGGGACTGGACGAGGGGCGCGTTGTGGTGCCCAGCGGTGTCTCGGCCGGGGTCTACACCATCGAATACGAGATCTGCGATGCGCTGAACCCGACGGACTGCGACCGGGCGCAGGTGCTGATCGCGGTCTTCGACGGCATCGGCCTGGATTTCGGCGATGCGCCGATCAGCTATCTCACACCGTCGCACGGGCTGGCGCTGGATCCCGCGGTCTATCTCGGCACGGCGGCTCCGGATTCCGAATTGATCGCGCAATCGGATTCCACCGCAACGGCAGACGATCTGGTGGGGCTCGACGACGAGGACGCGGTGGATTTCCCGGTGCTGACACAGGGCGCGATTTCCACCGTGAACGTCGAGGTGACGGGCGATGGCTATCTCCAGGCCTGGATCGATTTCAACGGTGACGGCCTGTTCGAGGAAACCTTCGGAGAGCGCATCGCCGGCGATCGCCGCGATGATGGTACCAATGACGACAACGTGGCCGGCGACGGGGTGATCCAGGTCGACGTGAGCGTGCCGTCCGACGCGACCACCTCCACCACCTTCGCCCGTTTCCGTTATTCGAGCGAGGCCGGACTGAACGTCGGCAGCTTCGCGGTCGATGGCGAAGTCGAGGATTACTCGCTCGTCATCGCCGCCGCCGATTTCGTCGACAGGGGCGATGCGCCGGCCAGTTACGGCGACCCGCGCCATGCAATCGTGCCCGACATCTACCTCGGCGCCGGTCCGCCAGACAGCGAGATCGCGCCGCAGAACAGCGACCGGGCCGACGCCGATGACCTCGCCGGCAGCGACGACGAGGATTCGGTCGCCGTCATGCCGGTGATGGAGGCCGGCACGCTTCAGCAGATCACGGTGCAGACGCGCGAGACGCTGGGCATTCAGTACGATCTCGGGATCCCCGTGTCCGAAGGCATCACCAACCTGCAGCTCTGGATCGACTTCAATCAGAACGGGGTGTTCGACCCGGCAGAGCAGGTCGCCACCAATGTCCGCGACGGCGGGGCAGGGGACCAGGACGGCGTATTCAACAACCAGATCGTTCTGAACGTACCGGTCCCTGCCGACATCACCAGCGGCTACAGTTTCGCACGCCTGCGCTGGTCCACCTCGAGTGCGCTCACGAACGATCCGTTCGACGGCCTCAACTTCGACGGCGAAGTCGAGGACTACCAGGTCCTGCTGTCGGCAGGGGCGGTGCCTTTCGCCTGCGACGGCACGCTCTACCGCGTGGCGCGGATCGACAGCCAGCTGCAGCGGCTTGCCTTCAGCGAGAACGGTGCCGGCGGGTATGCGATCACCGTCAGCGATATCGGCGATCCGGCGGGGGCGACCCATGACGGTGGATGGGGTTACAATGCCCTCGACGGGCTGTTCTATGCGGTAGCAGAGGCATCGCGCGATCTGGTGCGGCTCGACAGCGAGGGTCGGTTCGAGATTGTCGGCAGTCTGCCGGCCACTGCCGCGACGGGCACCTCCGCCGGTGATATCCTGTCGAACGGCGTGATGATCTACCGTGTGGCCGGCACGAGCGCGTTTCAGCTTGTCGACCTGACCGATCCCGCCAATCCGGCGGATGCCGGGCGGATCACTCTGACCGCCCCGGTCGATCCTGCCGACGTCGCCTTCAACCCCAACGACGGCATGATCTACGGTGTGAACCAGATCACCGGCAGGATGTTCTATTTCGATCCCGCCGGTGGCACCCCCGGCTCGCGGATCCCCGTCGAATTCGGGCCGGCGATCTGGACCGAAACGTACGGTGCCGTGTGGTTCGATCGTTTCGGGCGGATGTACGTGAACCAGAATACCAGCAACGAAATATACGAGGTCGATGTCGGCATCGGCGGCGACGGCACGGGCGAGCGCCAGTTGATCACCGTTCTGTCAGGCTCGGACGAGGCCCGCAACGACGGCGTGGCCTGCCCCTCCACGCTCGGTCCGCTCCCGCCCAACGGCGCGCTGGCCGGGACGATCTATGAAGATCGCGACGGAACGCTGAGCTTGACCGTCGGCGACCCGGCGCTCAGCCCGATCAGCGTGTCGGTGTTCGACGACAACGGCACGCCTGAAGACACCGGCGACGACAGCTTCGTGGTATCCGTCGCCAGCGCCGGTGACGGGACGTACCGGGCCGACGACCTCAGCGCCTCGGCCACCTATCGCGTCGAGGTCGACACCGCCGATCCAGACATTCCGGAAGAGCTCGGACTGGTGACCGCCAACCCCTATACCGGCCTGCGCGTCGCGGCCGGCAGCACCCGGCGCGGCACCGACTTCGGCTTTGCGGAAAGCGGCGCGGACCTATCCATCGCGGCGCAGATCCTGCGGGCCTCGGACGGACAGACTGCCGCCAGCGCCAGCGCCGGCGAGGCGCTGGACCTTGTGCTGACCGTCACCAATGACGGGCCCTCCGATACAACCGGGGTGACCGTGATCGACCTGATCCCCGATGGTTACGCCTATGTCTCCGACGATGCTGCCGCCCTGGGCGACAGCTATGACCCGGGCACCGGGCTCTGGACACTGGGGAATATGGCCGTTGGCGACAGCGAAACGCTGACGATCCGCATGACGATGCAGGAGACGGGCGAACACACGAATACGGCAGAGATCACCGCATCCGATCGCCGCGATCCCGACAGCAGCCCGCGAACCGGTGCGCTCGTCGATGACCTGGGCGACGGCGTCGCCGACGATGACGAGGCCAGCGTGACGGTGGCCCTCTCCGGCGCAGGCGGTCGGCTCTCCGGCCGGGTTTTTCTGGACAACGGTGCAGATGCGACGGCCTATGACGGCCTGCAGGGCGGAACCGAGGCGGGCATCGGCGCGGCCGTGGTCGAGGTGTTCGACAATACCGGAACGTTGATCGACACTCCCGCAGTCGCGGCGGACGGAAGCTGGAGCCTGACGCTGCCGGCCGGCTATTCCCAGGCGGTGACGGTCACGGTCCGGCCGCAGGACGGGGTCCGCGTGGTATCGGAAACCCCGCAGGCGCTGCCGGGTCTTGCCAATGCCGGCGCCCGGGACGGGACCTTCACCTTCACCCCCGCGCCCGACACGCCCTATCCGAACATCGACGTGGGCGTGATCCGCGGCGCGCGTCTTAACAGGGACCAGCAAACCGCGATCCGGCCCGGTCAGGTGGTGTCGCTGAAGCACGAATATCTGGCCGATGCGCCGGGGACGGTAACGTTCTCGGTGGACAACGAACGGTCCGGTACCGCCGGCGGGTTCAGTACGGCCCTGTTTCTCGATCTCTCCTGCGACGGCAGCGGCGATCAGCCGATCAGCGGGCCGCTGGCGACCGGTCCCGACACGCTTCACTGCATCATCGCCCGCGTTTCCAGTTCGTCGGGGCTGGGGCAGGGCGCGACCTACAGTTTCAACCTGAACGCGGCGACCAGCTATACCGGCATCGGCCTGGGCGAGAGCCATGTGAACACCGACCGGCTGACCGTCGAAGCCGGCCTCGGGACCCTGTCCCTGACCAAGACGGTGCGCAACCTGACCCAGGGAACGCCCGAGGGGATTTCGAACGGCGCAGCGGCGGGTGATGTGCTGGAGTACCGTATTTACCTCGAAAACACCGGGACGCGTCCCGCGACCGACATCCAGGTCCATGACCGGACGCCGGCCTACACGGAACTCGCCGCCCCCGTGGTCACGCCGGAGACGATCGCCGACGGCGTCTCCTGCGACCTCGTCACCCCCGCGACGAATGTCGCAGGCTACTCGGGCTATCTGAGCTGGCAATGCAACGGCTTCTTTTCCCCGGGGGCCAGGGGCGTGGTCGCCTTCAGGGTCACCATCGCGCCGTAATCAGACACAGCGCCCCACTGTCGCGCTCTCCTTGCGCAGAAATGTGCCCCGGCGGTTGCTCCTCAGGGCGCCGAGCGGGCAAGCGCGTGAGCCTGAGTTCGACCGATCGTCCAACGAGGCCGAGGCGACCTAGGCTTACACCAAGCCGACCTCGCGCACCGAAAAACGTCTCGGTTATCCAAGCTCGCGGGTGGATGCTTGGCGATCCGGTTTCTACAAGGCGCTGAAAACGTGTCGAAAATCAAAGTATTTTCCATTTCAAACAAATTACTTGAAAATGAAAATAAAACTCGACACCATCGGGAAAACCATAGAGTCGCGCCGCCTTTGCGGTCGTGACAGCAGCGGAGGGTTAGGCCTTGTACTGGATTTCGGCGTTCATCATTCTCGCGATCCTGCTGGCTGTCGCGATCTGGTTTCTGCAGAAATTCTACGCCAAGGCGACGCTGGAGACGGCCCTTGTCCGGACCGGGATGGGCGGGCGCCGCGTGCTGACGGACAGCGGCTGTCTGGCCCTGCCGATCGTGCACCAGCTGCAGCGCGTCTCGATGCAGACTGCGGCGATCGAGGTGGCCCGCACCGGGCGCGAGTCGGTGTTGACGGGCGATCAGCTGCGCGCCGACATCATGATGGAATTCGAGGTCCGCGTCGGGTCTGACCCCAAGAGCATCGCCACCGCGGCGCAGACGCTCGGGCACAGGATCGCCCGCAGCGGCGACGCTTTCGAGGAGGTGCTGGGCGGCACCCTTGCCGGAGCGATCCAGACGGCGGCGGCGGCCCGGTCACTGGCCGACATTCACCTTGGCCGCGCGGGCTTTTGCGACGAGGTTGCCCAGATCGTGCGGACTCAGGCCGAGCGGATGGGGCTTGAGCTGGTCTCGGCGTCGCTGGTGTCGGTCGATCAGAGCGATCTGAGCCAGCGCGACGAGAACAACGCCTTCAATGCCCGCGGAATGCGGCGGCTTGCCGAGCTGGTGGCGGAAGAGCGCAAGGCCCGCATCGCGGTCGAGACGACGACGGAAACCGCCCTGCGCGAGCACCGGCTGGCCCAGCACCAGCGGCAGATCGAACTGCAGCGGGCCGAGCGCGAGGCCGAGATCGGTCAGCAGGAATACCTGGCGCGACTCGAGGCCGAGGCGGAGAGCCGCTCGGCAGCCGCCCGCGCCGAGGCGAAACGGGCCTCGGAGACCGCCCGGATCGAACAGGAGCGCGAGACAAGGTCCGCCCAGGTGGCGAACGACGAGGCGCTGCGTCGCGCTGAAATGAAGGCGCTGCTGGAACTGGAAGAAGCCAAGATCGACAACGACATCCGTCTGTCGCAGGCCCGGGCCAAGGAAGCCCAGGCCAAGGCCGAGGAGGAAGAGGCCAAGGCCAAGGTCATTCTCGCCGCCGAAGGCGTGCAGCGCCAGAAGGACCGGGCCGTGACCGAACGTGAACGCGAGATCGCCCGCATGAAGCAGGAGCGCGACATCGAATTGGAGGATGCGCGGGTGAAGAGCGATGTCGGCACGCTGCTGGCCAAGGCGCAGGCCGATGCCTCGGCCAGGACCACCGCCGCCAATGCCGAGAAGGCCGCGATGGAGGCAGAGGCCGCCGGCCGGACCGCGCTGAACCACGCCGAGAACGCGCTGAGCGATGCGGTGATCCGGATGCGCCTCGAAGAGCGCCGCCTCGACAGGATGCCGGAAATCATGACGCAGATGATGAAACCCGTCGAAAAGATCGACTCGATCCGGATCAATCAGATCGGAGGGGTCGGGGGCGGTTCCGGCGCGGGCGAGGGGGTCGACGGGGCCTTCGGGGCCGCGATGGACCAGATCCTCGGCATGGCGGTGCGCCTGCCCGCGATGAAGCAGATGGGCGAGGAGATCGGGCTGGACTTCGACGTGCCGACCGCCGGGCGAACCGCCGATTACGCCAACCGCATCAAAGGCAAGGACGGGCCCGGCCCGAAAGAGCCGAAGGACGTGAACCCCAAAG
This sequence comes from Pseudooceanicola batsensis HTCC2597, assembly GCF_000152725.1. GTDB lineage: Bacteria > Pseudomonadota > Alphaproteobacteria > Rhodobacterales > Rhodobacteraceae > Pseudooceanicola > Pseudooceanicola batsensis. The sequence continues at coordinate 76,695 of NZ_AAMO01000008.1, read as the reverse complement.
GCAAAGAGTGACCTGAAGTCACCGTTCCACCATCCCGACACCCAACAACGGAGGACATGACCATGTCTCTGAAAAGGAGAGAATTCCTTGGCGGCACCGCTGCCCTGACAACCGCCGCGCTGCTGCCCGGGGCCGCGCTGGCCGCCGACACGATCACGCTCGGCTCGATCCTCGATACCTCGGGCAATTTCGACGCCTACGGCAAGCCGATGGATCAGGCGATGCGGCTCGCGGTGGCCGAGATCAACGCGACCGGGGGGCTGCTGGGCCGCGAGGTCGCGGTGAAGGCCTATGACACGCAGTCGGACATGGCGCTCTATTCGCAATACGCCAACCGGCTGACACGGCAGGACCAGGTCGACGTGGTGCATGGCGGCATCCTCTCGGCCTCGCGCGAGGCGATCCGCCAGACCATGCGCCGGTCCGAGACGCTCTATTTCTACAACGTGCAGTACGAGGGCGGCGTCTGCGACCGCAATATCTTCGTCACCGGCGTGACACCGACCCAGCAGGTCGAGGTGCTGGTGCCCTACGCGATGAAGAAGTCCGGCCCCAAGGTGCATATCCTGGCCGCCGACTACAACTATGGCCAGATCACCGCGCGCTGGATCAAGAAGTTCGTCGAGGACAACGGCGGCGAGGTCGTGGCGACCGATTTCTTCCCGCTGGACGTGTCGGACTTCGGCTCGACCATCACCAAGATCCAGCAGACGGCGCCCGACCTCGTGGTCGCGCCGCTGGTAGGGGGCGCGCATCTGTCGTTCTTCCGCCAATGGGCCGCCGCGGGCATGAAGGACAAGATCGCGCTGGCCTCGACCACCATGGGCGTGGGCAACGAGCACAAGGTGCTGACGGCGGAAGAGGGCAACGGCATCATGGTGGCCTACAACTATTCGCAGGAGCTGGACACGCCGGAGAACAAGGCGTTCAAGGCGAAGTGGGAAGAGGCCTACGGCGACACCTCCGCCATCCACGAACTGGCCGTCTCGACCTACCAGGGCATCCTGCTCTGGGCCGAGGGCGTGAGGACGGCGGGTACGACCGACCGCATGCCGGTGATCGAGGCGCTCGAGACGGGCGTGTCGATCGTGGGGCCGGCGGGGAACATCGCCATCGATCCGCAGACCCACCACGCCACGCTGGACGTCCATATCATGGAGGTTCAGGACCAGGGCATGACGGTCGTCGAGACGCTGAACCAGGTCGAGCCGCTGGATACGCAGGCGGTCTGCAACCTTCAGGAGAACCCGGACGACAACAAGCAGTACGAGATCCAGATCTGATCGCGTCCCCCACGTCCGACAGGCGGGGCGGCCCGGGTCGCCCCGCCGGCAAACCATAGCAGGCCGTCATGGATATCAGTTTCGTCATCCTCGTTGAGATGCTCTATGCCGTCGCGTCGCTCGTGCTGATCTCGGCCGGGTTGGCGGTGGTCTTCGGCATGATGAAGGTCATCAACCTCGCCCACGGGGAATTCATGATGATGGGCGGCTACGCCACGATCACCGCGGTCGGGCTGGGCGTGAATGTCTTCGTCGCCATGCTGGTGATCGCGCCGCTGATCGTCGGGCTGATCGGCCTGGTGGTCGAGAGGCTGGTGATCCGGCACCTCTACGGCCGGCTGGTGGACACGATGCTGGCGACATGGGGGCTGAGCCTGATGTTCATCGGGCTTGCCACGATGATCTTCGGCAACACGACCACGGGCATCTCGACCCCGATCGCGGGCTTCGCCGTCGGCGATTACCAGATCAACGGATACAACTTCTTCATCATCGTGGTCGCGATCCTGCTGGTCATCGCGCTCTACGCGCTCTTCCGGGGCACGCGGGCGGGGCTGATCGCGCGCGGCACGATGCAGCGGTCGGACATGGCGGCGGCCCTGGGCTACAGCCCCGACCGGATCTACATGGCCACCTTCTTCTGCGGCTCGGCCCTCTCGGGGCTGGCGGGGGCGATCCTGGCGCCGCTGGTCGGGCTCGTCCCGACGAGCGGGGGCGCCTATATCGCCAAGGCCTTCATCACGGTGATCGCGGGCGGGCCGTCGCTGATCGCGGGGCTCGTGTCCTCGGCCACGACCTTCGGCTTCGTCAGCCAGGTCTTCACCTTCGCCATATCGCCCGTGATCGGTGAAGTCGCGCTGCTGATCGCCGCGGTGATCCTGCTGCGGGCCATGCCGCAGGGCATCACCAGCCGCTTTTTCAGGGGGAAACTGTGATGGGCGGTTCCGCAACCCGCTCTGCCGCCCGCGAGGTGATCCTGACCCTTGTCGTCGCCGCCATCCTGATCGCGGCGATGCCGCTGCTGATCGGAACCTATACGCTGACCGTGCTGGTCATCTACGGGATGCTGGGACTGAGCCTCGGCCTGATCTGGGGCTTCGGCGGAATCCTGTGCTTCGGGCAGGCCGCCTTCTTCGGCCTCGGGGCCTATATCTATGCGATCTCGGCGGTGAACATCGGGGAAAGCACCCTGCCGATGATCCTGGCGGTGCTGCTGACTGCCGGTTTCGCGCTGCTGCTCGGGGCGATGATGTTCTACGGCCGGCTGACGGACGTCTACCTGGGCGTCATCACGCTGGTTGTGACGCTGATCCTGTTCAAGTTCATCAACTCGACCGCCGGGCCGCAATACGTGATCGGCGAGGCGCGGCTGGGCGGGTTCAACGGCATCCCCGGTTTCCAGACGCTGAACGTGCCGGGCGATCCGGGGGCCTACATCTGGGGCGATGCGCTCTATTACGTCTGCGCCGTGGCGCTGGTGATCGTCTTCCTGCTGGTCACCTGGCTGCTGCGGTCGTCCTTCGGACGGATCGCGGTCGGCATTCGCGAGAACGAGACCCGGATGGCCCTGATGGGTTATGACGTGGCGGCGCGCAAGACGGTGCTCTTTGCCATCGGCGCGGCGATCGCGGGGCTGGCAGGCGCGCTGTTCGCCAGCTGGGCCGAGATCGTGACGCCGACGCTGTTTTCCCTGGGCCAGTCGGCCGAGATCATCATCTGGTGCATTGTCGGCGGGCTCGGCACCCGGCTTGGGCCTGTCGTCGGCGCGGCGGGACTGGCCTACCTGGAATTCGTGCTGGGCCAGCAGAGCATGATCGACAACACGCTGATCATGGGGCTTGTGCTGGTGATCTTCGTTCTGTTCCTGCCGCGCGGTCTGGTGCCGGCCATCGCATCGCTCTGGCAGGGCAGCGTGGGCGCGTTCGGCCGTCGCCGTCCGGTGCGCCGGATGCGGAGGGCACGGCATGGCTGAGACCGTTCTGGAAACCGCCGGCCTGACCATGCGCTTCGGCGGCGTCACCGCCAGCGACAACGTGGACTTCAAACTGAAGGCGCGCGAGCTGCGCTGCCTGATCGGACCGAATGGCGCGGGCAAGTCGACCTTCTTCAAGTGCGTGACCGGGCTGCTGACGCCGACCGAGGGGCATGTCTTCATGCGCGGACAGGACGTTACGGGATGGCTGCCGCATCAGGTTGCCTCGCTCGGCGTGGGGATCAAGACGCAGACGCCCAACGTGATGGATGCGCTGGACGTGCACGAAAACATCTGGCTGGCCGCGCGCCGCTTTTTCGACGTCTCCGAGGCGCGGGCGCGGACGGCGGACATGATCGACCGCCTCGCCCTCGGGCCGATCGCGCGGACCGAGCTGGGCCGGCTGGCGCATGGCGAACGGCAGCGGGTTGAACTGGGCCTGGTGGCGGTGGCCGATCCCTGGCTGGTGCTGCTGGACGAACCGGCGGCGGGGCTGAGCGCGGCGGATGTGGACCGGATGACCGCCATCATCCACGAGATGCGGCGCTCGGCCGCGGTGGTGATCGTCGAGCATGACATGCAGTTCATCCGCTCGATCGCGGAGGTGGTGACGGTGTTCCACCAGGGTGCCGTGCTGATGGAAGACCACGTGGATCGCGTGATGACCGATGAAACGGTGCGCCGCGTCTACCTTGGAAAGAAGGCGTGATGAGCGACGACACGACCACATTGCTGAGCGCCAGGGGCCTGTCGGGCGGCTATGGCCGCGTGCCGATCCTCTACGGCATCGACCTGGAGGTCGCCGAGAACGAGGTGGTCGGCGTGCTGGGCCACAACGGCATGGGCAAGACCACCCTGTTGAAGACGCTGATGGGGTTCCTGCCCGCCACCGCGGGCGAGGTGCGCTTCGACCGGACCGACATCACCCGCGCCGCGCCGAGCGACCGTGGCCGGATGGGGATCGGCTACGTGCCGCAGGGCAGGGGCATCTTTCCGCAGCTGTCGGTGCGCGACAACCTGCGCTTTGCCTGGCACGACACCGGCGCGGGCTCGGAGGCGCAGGTGATGGAGAGCGTCCTGAAGGACTTTCCCCGCCTGACGCGTCTGCTGGATCGTGACGGCGGCGCGCTGTCGGGGGGCGAGCAGCAACTGCTGGCGTTGGCCCGCTGCCTGATGGGCGACCCGGACCTCCTGCTGCTCGACGAGCCGACCGAGGGAATCCAGCCCTCGATCATCGAGGAGATGGCCGAGACGCTGCTGCACCTTCGCGAGACCCGCGGCCTCTCGATCCTGCTGGTGGAACAGAATTTCGACTTCATCGCGGACCTGTCGGACCGGGTGCTGGTGCTGGAACGCGGCCGCGTCACCGGAACGCTGAGCCGCGCGGAACTGAGCGACCGGAGCCGGGTGGATGCCCTGCTGGGCTTCGGCGCGCGCGGCACCCGGCAGGGCGGCCCGGCGCCCGCCGCGGCCCGGGGGCGGCCGTCCGGCCCAACCTCTTCCGATCCGAAGATTTCGCAAAGACCCGGGCCGGAGACGCCTCCGCCCCCGCAACCGCTCAAGGTGACCGCCATGACCATCAAACGCCCGACCCTCTCGCAGATGCGCGCCATGGCAGACCGCTTCGGCATGTCCCTCTCGGACGAGGACCTGCTGGAATACACCGAGATCATCGAACCCTTCATGCAGTCCTATGACCGGCTGGACGCGATGCCGGACTACCTGCCCGAGGTGCGATATCCCCGGTCGCCCGGCTATCACCCGGACCCGACGGAGAACCCGCTCAACGCCTGGTACGTCAAGACCGAGGTGCGCGGCGCCCCCGACGGCAAGCTGCGCGGCAAGCGGATCGCGCTGAAGGACACGATCTGCCTGGCCGGCGTGCCGCTGATGAACGGGTCCTCGATCATGGAGGGCTACACGCCCGAGATCGACGCCACCATCGTCACCCGGATGCTGGACGAGGGCGCGATCATCGCGGGCAAGGCGCATTGCGAGAACTTCTGCCTGTCGGGCGGGTCCCATACGAACGCGAAGGGACCGGTCCACAACCCCTGGAAGCGCGGCTACATGGCGGGGGGCTCGTCCTCGGGCTCGGCGGCGCTGGTGGCGGCGGACGAGGTCGACATGGCCATCGCGGGCGACCAGGGCGGATCGGTGCGGATCCCGGCGTCCAACTGCGGCGTCTACGGGATGAAGCCGACCCATGGCCTCGTTCCCTATACCGGCGCGATGCCGATCGAACAGACCATCGACCACCTCGGCCCGGTGACGAAGACCGTCGCGGACAATGCCCTGCTGCTCGAGGTGCTGGCCGGTCCCGACGGGCTGGACCCCCGGCAGTACAATCCGACGGTCTATTCCTATACCGAGGCGCTCGGACGCGGTGCGCATGGCCTGCGGATCGGCATCCTGAAGGAAGGCTTCGCCCATCCCAATTCCGAACCGGACGTGGACCAGAAGGTCCTGCAGGCGGCCGAGCGGTTCCGCGAACTCGGCGCGCGGGTCGAGGACGTCTCGGTTCCCGAGCATCACACCGCCATGGATGCCTGGACCGCGATCACCCTCGAGGGTCTTCAGGACGGGATGATGTGGGGCAATTCCACCGGGACCAACTACAAGGGGCTGTTCCTGCCGTCGATGACCGACCACATGTCGCAGTGGAAGAACCGCGCGGATGAGCTCAGCCATTCGCTCAAGGCCTGCATGTTCGTGGGCGAACACGCGCAGCGGCAATACCGCGGGCGGTTCTACGGCAAGGCGCAGAACATCATGCGCAAGTGCAACGACCGCTACCTCGCCGCGCTGAAGCAGTACGACCTGCTGCTTCTGCCGACCCTGCCGGTCAAGCCGCAGCCGCATCCCCCCGCCGACTGCTCGCTCAGCCTCTATGTCCAGCGGGCGTTCGAGATGACGGCGAACACCGCGCCCTTCAACGGCGGCCTGCCGGCAATGAGCCTGCCATGCGGCCTGTCCGAAGGGCTTCCCATCGGGCTGATGCTTGTCGGACCGAATTATGGTGAGATGAAGATCTATCAGGCGGCCCACGCCTTCGAGCAATCGGGCGACTGGCGCGACATGTGACGTCATCTGAGGAGGACAAGGGATGACCATCCTGAACGAAAGCATGGCGGGGCGCATCCGGACCTTCGGGACGGAGAGCACGGCATCCGATCCTGCGGATCTCGCCCCGCGCGAGGGGCGGTCCTACGTCCAGGGCCCCTCGGCGCCGCCGCTCGTCTATGCCACGATCCCCCAGATGCTGAGCGACGCGGTCTCGACCTACGGTCCGCGCGACGCGCTGATCTTTCCCGGCAGACGGCTGAGCTATTACGATCTGGACCGCGCGGTGGACGAACTGGCCTCCGGGTTCCTCGCCCTCGGGCTCGAAAAGGGGGACCGGCTGGGGATCTGGTCGCCGAACCGGCTGGAATGGGTGCTGACGCAGTTCGCCACCGCCAGGATCGGGGTCGTGCTGGTCAACATCAACCCCGCCTACCGCCTGGCCGAGCTGGACTATGCGCTGAACAAGGTGGGCTGCAAGGCGCTGGTGCTGGCGCGGTCCTTCAAGTCCTCCGACTACCTCGGAATGGTCCGGTCGCTCGCGCCCGAGATGGAGAAGGCCGAAAAGGGCCGCCTGCACGCGGCGAAGGTGCCCTCGCTCCGGCATGTCATCGTCATGGGCGACGAGGTGCCGGGCGCATGGAGCTTCGACGAGGTGGCGACCCTAGGCGGACCGGCCCAGCAACTGCGCCTGCCGCAGATCGACCGGGGATTGCAGCCCGACGATGCGATCAACATCCAGTTCACCTCGGGCACGACAGGCCATCCCAAGGGCGCGACGCTGTCGCACTACAACGTGCTGAACAACGCCCGCTTCGTCACCGACCGGATCCGGCTGACCGAAAACGACCGGCTGGCGATCCCCGTGCCGCTCTATCACTGCTTCGGCATGGTGATGGGAGTGCTGGGCGCGGTCAGCAAGGGGGCAGCGATGGTCTTTCCGGGCGAGGCGTTCGATCCGGTCGCCACGCTCGACGCGGTGAGCGCGGAACGGTGCACGGCGCTATACGGCGTGCCCACGATGTTCGTCGCGATGCTGGCGGAACTCGACCGGCAGCCGCGCGACCTGCTGTCGCTGAGAACCGGGGTCATGGCCGGTGCGCTCTGCCCGGTCGAGGTCATGCGCCAGGTCAACGACCGCATGAACATGTCCGAGGTTACGATCTGCTACGGCATGACCGAAACTTCGCCCGTCTCGTTTCAGAGCTTTGTCGACGACCCGCTGATGCGCCGCTGCGAAACCGTCGGCCGCGTGCATCCGCATCTGGAGGTCAAGATCGTGGACGAGGTCGGGGCGATCGTGCCCCCCGGCACGCAGGGCGAACTCTGCACGCGGGGCTATTCGGTGATGAAGGGTTACTGGGAGGAGCCGGAGAAGACAGCCGAAGCCATCCGGGACGGCTGGATGCACACCGGAGACCTCGCCGTGATCGACGAAGAGGGGTTCTGCACCATCACCGGCCGGGTCAAGGACATGATCATCCGCGGGGGCGAGAACATCTATCCGCGCGAGATCGAGGAATTCCTGATGTCGCATCCGCAGGTCAGCGATGTCCAGGTCTTCGGTATCCCCGACAAGAGGCTGGGCGAGGAAGTCTGCGCCTGGGTCGTGGCGACAGAGGGATCGACGCTCGAAGCCGAGGCGTTGCGCGCGTATTGCACGGGCCAGATCGCGCATTTCAAGATTCCCCGTCACATCCGGCTGGTGCCGGAGTTCCCGATGACCATCACCGGCAAGCCGCAGAAATTCGTCATGCGGGATCGCATGGTCGAGGCAATAAAGGAGGAGGGCCGGCCCTGAGCAAAGCCGGGCTCTCCGTCGCGTGGCCCGGGGATCAGGGGCCTCGCAAAACCGGGATATATCGTGGGAGCATGCCGAAAGCGGTCGTCGCCGCGGCGGCGTCTCACGGCATGTATCCACCGCCGTTCACCCAAAGCACCTGGCCCGTCATGTATCCGCTGTCCGGTCCCAGCAGGAACCGGATCGGACCGGTCACGTCGGCGGGGGTGGCCACGCGGGCAAGGGGAATCATCGCCTTATAGGCCTCGAGGTCGACGATGCTTTCGCCGTCTTCCTCGGATCGGCCCGTACCACCGCGGAGAAAGGCGGTGTCGACCAGCCCGGGCGCGACCGCGTTGACGCGGACCTTCGGTGCCAGTTCGAGCGCCATGGTCTTGGTCATCGCGATCACCGCTGCCTTGGACGCCGAGTACGCGCCATAGCCCGGGCGGACATGGGACGCCAGGCCGGAGGCGATGTTCACCATGCTGCCGTTTTCGGCCAGCCGGGAAATGGCCGTGCGCGCCACCAGAAAGGCGCCGCGCAGGTTGGCGTTCAGGATATCGTCGAAATAATCCGTGCCCATTTCGGCCATCGCCGTCAGATCGGAGTTGTATCCCGCGAGGTTCACGACGCCGTCGACAGGCCCGTCGAGCGAGGCGAACGCGCGCGATACGCTGTCTTCGTCCGTGACGTCGATGGCGACGCCCCCTGCGACCCCGTGCCGATCCAGGGAGCCGGCGAGATCGAGGGTGATGATCTCGTCCCCGAGGTCCGTGAGGTCCGCGGCAAGGGCCCGGCCGATGCCGCCGGCGCCCCCGACCAGCGCGATACGGCGACCGGTCATTCCGCGGCTGCCGATCCGGAGAGCGAGCCGAGGTAGTCGATGATGTCCTTCTCGGAGACCACGTCGGCGTACTTGGCGTTCATGTCGAAGAGGTTGGCGTCGTGCGGATCCTTGTGCCGGTCCCCGCAGGCATCGGCCACCACGATCGTCTTGAAGCCGTGCGACATCGAATCCACACAGCTCGCGCGGACGCAGCCCGAAGTGGTCAGGCCCGTGAGGATCACGCTGTCATGCCCCGCCGCCGTGAGGGTGGAGGCAAGGGAAGTCCCGAAAAACGCCGATGGATACTGCTTCGAGACCACCAGCTCGTCCGGGCGCGGCGTGAGGCCGTCGGCAAAGCGGGCGGTGCTTTCGCCTTCCATGAAGGATTGCAGCGGCAGGGCCTTTTCGAAGAACCGTCCGCCGTCGCGCCCGCCGAGACCCTTCTGATAGGTCACCTCGGTCAGGATTACGGGCACTCCGGCAGCGTGGGCCGCCTCGCGTACCCGAAGCGCTGAAACGAGGGCCGCCTTGCAGCCCTCGTCTCCGTAGAGGACGCAGTCGGGATCGAAATAGGCATGCGCGAAGTCGATCAGCACCAGCGCGGGGCGCCGGCCATAGCCCGACTTGTTGGAATAGGCCTTGGCGTAGTTTTCCTGGAGATTGCTCATCGCTGGTGGCTCCCTGATCAGACCTGCGCGTACTTCTTCTCGAATTCCCAGACCGCCGGGAAGCCCATGACCTCGTTCATCCTGGCGAAATCGTAAAGTTCGACGGCATCCGTCGTCTCGCCGTTCTGCTTGAGATCGGCATAGGCCTTTTCGAGGGCGGCTCCCATGGAAAGGAAACCGACGGCGGGGTGGATCGCGATGGAGAAGCCCAGCTCTTTCAGCCGATCGGCCGAGAGGAGGGGCGTCCGCCCGCCGTTGACCATGTTGGCAAAGAGGGGCGCATCGATCTCGTCCGCGATACGCTTCATCTCGTCCTCGCTCTCGGGGCTTTCGACAAAGACCACGTCGGCGCCGGCCTCGGCAAAGGCCTTGCCGCGCCGGATCGCCTCGTCGATGCCCAGCCCGGTGCGGCTGTCGGTGCGGGCGATGATGAGGAAATCGTCGGACCGGCGGTTGTCGACCGCGACCTCGATCTTCTTGACCATGTCTTCAAGCGGTACGACGCGCCGGTTCGGCGTATGGCCGCACTTCTTGGGAAATTCCTGATCTTCCAGCTGGATCGCCGTGACGCCGGCCTGTTCGTAGCCGCGCACCGTGTGCGCGACGTTCAGCAGCCCGCCGTAGCCGGTGTCGGCATCCGCGATTACCGGCGTGTTGGTGCGTTCGCAGATCAGGGAGATCCGGTCGAGCATGTCGGAATAGGTCGCAAGGCCGGCATCGGGCAGACCGAGGGCCGAGGCGACGGTTCCGTAGCCGGTCACGTAGAGCGCGGGAAAGCCCGCCCGGTCGGCGATCAGCGCCGAGATCAGTTCGAAAACGCCGGGGGCGAGAACGAAATCGCCGTTCTTGAGGGCTTTGCGGATGGATGCGTCAGGCATGGGATGTCCTTTCTTTCTGTATCAGTGTTCGGCGAAAAGCCGTCCGGCCCCGGGCAGGTGATCCCCGATCCCGACGGCGCGGAGCATGGCCCAGAGTGTCGCCTGGTTCGAGGTGACGACAGGGACGCCAAGCGTGGCTTCGAGATCGGGAATGAGGGGCAGGGTGGGGAAATCGGTGCAGGCGATCAGCAGCGCGTCACTTGCAGGATCGAAGATCTCGACGGCATGTTTCCGGACCTCCTCCAGAGGCGTCCGGGCGATCTGCACGAACTCGTGCGGGCCGCCCGAGCCGATGCCCAGCCCGGCAATCGCGAGGGTTTCGATCCCGTGGGCCGACAGGAATTCCACCTCGTGGTCGTTCACGGCCTGCGCATAGGGCGTCGCGATGGAGATCCGCTCCGCCCCGAGCGCCCGGAGCGCTTCGATCAGCGCGGCCGAGGTGGTCAGGACGCGATGTCCCGTGGTACCGGTTGCCGCCTCGGGCAGACGGGAGGCGGGCACGGTCATGCTTCCGGCCGTGCAGGCATAGGCGACGGCATCCGCGCCGGACTGGGCCAGCAGCGCGACGGAGGCGGAAAGATCCGCCATCAACGCCTCGTCCTGCCCGGCACCGTGCAGCGGCATCCGGTGCGTGTGAAATGTCACGCCCGCGGGCATCAGCTGCGCCCATTCCGCTTCGTTCACCGTATTCGTCGGCGGTACGATCAGGCCCAGCTTGGCGCGGTAGGAATAGGCAGAGACGTGGCGGGTCGGCATGGTCGATCATCCGGGAGGGGTTCGAGCGAAGACTTGGCAGTCGCGGAGATATTTGTCCACACCAATTCGCCTCGGAGTCCCTAAAAAGGTCGTAAAACGCCACGACATTTTCGAACCGTCTGGACATGATCCATATTCGGCGACTATGGCGACACGGTTTCGGTTCATAGGGAGAATGGTAGTGAGCAGCGAAAATTCCGGTATGCAGGTATCCGGGGGCGATGTGCCCAGATATGTCCGTATCCAGCGCGCGCTCCAGGATCGCATCGCACACGGACAATACGCCGTCGGGTCGCTCATGCCGACGGAGATCGAGCTGGCCGCCGAATTCGATACCAGCAGGTTCACCATTCGCTCGGCCCTTCGCAATCTGACGCAGGAAGGGTACGTCGAACGGCGGCAGGGCATGGGCACCCGTGTCCTGACCGCCAAGCCGACCAGCGGGTACTATCAGTCATTCGAGACGCTTCAGGAGCTTTTCCAGATCGCCGTCGATACCTACATGGTCGTGCTGGGCAGCGAGGAGGTCCAGCTGGACGCCGATCTCGCGCAGCGCATCGGCGGCGAGGGTGGTCCCGTCGTCGAGGGCGAGCGCTGGATCCGGGTCGAGGGCGTCCGCTGGACCGCTCCGGGCGGCCGGCCGCTGTGCTTCATCCAAAGCTACGTCCCGGAACGGTTCCGCGATCATGTGCCGGCCTTCGCGGATTACAACGGCCCGTTCTTCGACCTGCTGGAGACCCGCTCGCAGGAGCCGATAATCGAAGCCGAGCAGGAGATCCGCGCCCTGCCCATGCCGCCGCAGGTATCGCGCGCGATCGGTCTGGCAGAAGGCGCGCTGTCGCTCCAACTGCTGCGGCGCTACATCACGGCGCGCGGCGTCCTGATCGCTTCGGTCAACTGGCACCCCTCGGACCGGATGACCTATCGCACCCGCGTGCGGCGCAGACACATGCGCGATTGACGGCCCCACGTCAGACCATCACCGGGCGATGGCCGTTTCCATCTCTGCGGATGCGAAAGCCATAGGCGCTGCGGGTATGAGCCGGGAGCAGGAGCAGGTCTTCCTCGGCCGCACGCTCCAGGAGGTCTTTCCGTGTCTTGGCCGCCTGGGCGGGGTCATGGCAGAAGCCGCTGCTCCAGTCCGGGCGGAACACCTGGACGGGGCTGTGGATCGCGTCGCCGCAGAAGACCGCCCGGCCGTTGCCACCCCCCTCGAGCACGAGCCCGATCTGTCCTGGGGAATGGCCATGCAGGGGAATGATGTCCATGCCTTGTGACAGGCTGAAACCATCGGTGACCGTTTCGGCAAGACCCGCCTCGACGATCGGCAGCACGCTGTCGGCAAAGGCGGCATGGTTGTGGGCGCCGGGCGCCGCGGCTTCTTCCGCCTGCCAGTGCTCCAGTTCGTGCAGCCCCATCACGTATCGCGCGTTCGGGAAGGTGGGTCTCCAGCGCCCGTCCTCCAGCCGTGTGTTCCAGCCGACATGATCGGCATGCAGATGCGTGCACATGACGATGTCGACGTCTTCGGGTCGGACACCGGCCTTCGCGAGGCGCTCGAGGTATCCGGTGGCCCGGCGGTTGTCCCAGTCGGCGCGTCGGGGGCGGGGTTTGCATTCGCCGACGCAGGTGTCGATCAGCACGTTCAGCCCGTTGACCCGCAGCAGGAACGAGTGGACGCTGATCAGCAGTGTCCCGGCATCGAAGTCCACATGATGCGGGCACAGCAGCGCGGCTTCCCCCTGCAGTTCGGACAGGTCGCGGCCCGGCAGCAACAGCGTGGCGGGCAGAACGAAGGGGTCGAGGTCCGTGATCTTGTCGATGCGGGCGGCGCCGAAGGTCAGCATGTTGGCCCTCATACCGGCCAGAGCACGCCATCATCGCGCGCCGCCAGAGAGTTTTCCGTCTCGTCGGCCGTATCGCCCCAGTAACGGGCGATGAAGCGGCCCCCCGTGGTTCCGTTCGACAGGTCCGAACACAGCCACAGGACGCCCCGCCGCATGATATCGGCAGACAGGAGGTTGCCGTCCGCCCCCTTCTTCTCCGGGCCGGGCGGCAGCAGATCCGTGTCGGCGGCGCCGCCCGGCAGATAGATGTTCACGTCCACGCCGGTCCCGGCGAGATCCTGCGCCCAGATTCGCGAGGCCGCCTCGAGCCCTGCCTTCGAGGGGCCATAGGGCGCGTAGCCGCGACGGATCATCGTCTGGGCGGAGGTCGAGATGTTCAGGATCTTGCCGAACCCGCGGTCGATCATGCCGGGGGTGACCGCCCGGGCCATGTGGAACGCCCCGTTCAGGTTCGCCGAGACGATGTCCGCCCATGCTTGCGGATCCGTTTCCCAGAAACGGGTCGGCCGGGTGTTGAAGGTCTCGCTTACCAGCCGCATGCCGCGCCCGGCGTTGTTGATCAGCACGTCGACCCGGCCGAACCGGGCCTCTGCCTCGGCCACGGCCCGGCGAGCGGCCGCGGGGTCCGCCACATCGGCGGCCATCGCAAGCACGCGGTCCGGGGCGATCTGGGCTTCGACATCGCGAAGCGCGTCCGACATGGCGCTGCCGGTGACGACGAGTCGCGCGCCCGCCGCGGCCAGCTCCAGCGCCATTTCCCGCCCGAGCCCCCGAGAGGCGCCGGTGACGAGCACGACGCGATCTTCAAGCGATGGATGGCTCATGCTCCGCCCCCCAAACCGATGCGCGGCAGGTTGGGTTTCTCCAGTGCGACGATCGTCGACTTCATCTCGGTGAACATGGCGCGCGACCCCTTGGCACCTTCGCGCCCTATGCCGGATTGCCGGATACCGCCGAAACCGGTGCGCAGGTCCCGCATGATCGGCGTGTTGACCAGAACCGTGCCGGTCTGCAGCCCGCGCGACAGGCGGAACGCCCGTTCGAGGTCGCGGGTCCAGACGTAGCCGACCAGTCCGAAGATGCTGTCGTTCGCACGGCCGACCACCTCTTCCTCGTCGTCGAAGATCTGGATGGTCGCAAAGGGGGCGAAAATCTCTTCCTGGCAGATCGCCAGCGCGTTGGACTGTGCGATCATCGCGGTCGGCTGAATGTAGAACCCATCGGGCAGGGCCTCATGGCGCGCGCCTCCGGCAATCAGCTCCGCCCCGTCTTCCAGTCCCGAGGCCACGAACCGCTCGACCCGCTTCAGCTGGGCCTCGTTGATCATGGGTCCGACTTCCGTGGCGGGGTCGAACGGGTCGCCGATGCGCAGCGCGCGCGTGCGGTCGGTGAACGCCTCGATGAAGCGGTCCGCGACACCGCGCTGCACGAAGAGACGGCTGCCGGCCAGGCACATCTGGCCGTTGTTCATGAAGCTGCCGAGCATCGCCCCGTCGATCGCCCGATCGAGGTCGGCGTCGTCGAAGACGATCGAAGGCGACTTGCCGCCCAGTTCCATCGCCCCGCCCTTGATGCCGCGGGCCAGCGCGGTCAGGATCCGGGCGCCGGTTTCGGTGCCGCCGGTGAAAGAGACCATGTCGATGTCCGGATGCCCCGACAGGGCCGTGCCCGTCACATGGCCGCGCCCGTTGACCAGGTTGATCACGCCCTCGGGCAGGGCGCCCGACGCCGCGAGGATTTCGAACAGGCGGGCCAGCGTGAGCGGGGTGATCTCGGAAGGCTTGACCACGCAGGTGTTCCCGAAGGCCAGCGCCCCCGCCATCTTCATTGCGGTCAGACCGAGCGGCATGTTCCAGGGACCGATCAGCGCGCAGACGCCCATCGGCTCGTGGGTCACGAGGCTCATGTAGCCCGGTTCCTGGGTAAAGACTTCGCCGTTGTCCTGATTGATGAATTCGGCGAAGAACCGGAAGTTCTGCGCCGCCCGGGGGATGTGCATGGTCCGCGTCTGGCCGAGAGGGATGCCGGTGTTGAGCGTTTCCAGGCGCGCCAGCTCATCCGCGTTCGCGAGGATGGCGTCGTGGATCGCCATCAATGCGCGCTGCCGGTCGGCCACCGTCGTGCGCGACCAGGCCGGAAAGGCGGCACGGGCGGCGGCGACGGCGCGGTCGACCTGATCGGCATCGCTTTCGCGCAGAATCGCGACTTCCCGCCCCGTTGCCGGGTCGGTCACGGGTATGGCGTCTCCGGTCTCCGGAACGAACGCGCCGGCGACGAAGCCGGTGATTGTCTTCGGTGCGGCGTCAAGCCCGGTTCGGGTGTCTTTCACGGGATCATCCTTGTTTGTCGTCTGTCCAGGTCCCGTCGGTCCGTGTCGGCTTGGTCGACAGGATGTGCGCGGACATGATGTTTTCGGCCCAGTTCGCGTTGCGCGCGGTCAGGGCATCGAGAATGTCGCGGTGCTGGCGGTTCGAGCGTTCGATATTGACGGCCTGGGACCAGACGAACTGCTTGATCAGTTCCAGCGGGATCGCGGTGGCCTGAGCCGACAGGTTCTGCATCTGAGGCGACCGCGTCGCGGTCAGGATCTGCGCGTGGAAGGCGTTGTTGAGCCGCGCGAATTCCTGGATCCGGGTCGAGGTGCCGTCGGGTCCCGCCAAATTGTCGATCTCGTGCACGAGTCGCGCCAGTTCGTCGAGTTCGGCCTGGGTGACCGACGCGGCCGCCAGCCGCGCCGCATAGCCTTCGAGCCGGGCGCGGATGTCGAAGATGACCGCGACCTCCTCGTAGGGAAACTCGGCCACGAAGCGCGACCGCCCCTCGTCGCGGGCCAGTCCTTCGCCGACGAGACGGCGCAGCGCGTCGCGCACCGGGGTACGGCTGGTGCCGGTCATCCTGGCCAGCGCCTCTTCACCCAGGTGTGCCCCGCCTTTCAGAACACCGGACAGGATGGCCCGCCGAATGCCCACGTAGGCCCGGTCCGCCGGACGGTCGATCCCGTCCAGCGACAGGGTTTCGCTCAGCCCTTCGGCCGGAGTGGAGAGGTCGTCCAGCATCACGCCTTCGGAGTTATGTGGCTTTCGTGCGTCTTCAGGTACCAATCTGCAATCTCCTCCCGATTGGCGAACCATACCCCCTCGAAACCCTTCGCGTACCGGATAAAGTCGCGCAGCGCCCGGATCCGGAACGGCTGGCCGATCACGTGGGGGTGCAGGCCGATGTTCATGAACCGCCCGCTTGTCGCACTCTCTTCGTAGAGCCAGTCGAACTGTTCCTTGAACATCGCGAAACCGGTTTCGACGGTCAGTCCCTGCCGCAGGAAGCTGAAGTCATTGACCTCGGAGGTATAGGACACCGAGACCATCGGATTGCCGGAGCGGGTCCGGACCATGTAGGGCTGATCGTCGTTCAGAAGGTCGGTGATGAAATAGAGCCCTTCCTCGGCGAGGATGTCGATCGTGTTCAGCGTCGAGCGCAGAGAAGAGGACAGCCAACCCTTGGCGGGTTTGCCCACGGTCTGTTCGTAGATGTCCAGGGTGCGACGGATCACGTCGCGTTCTTTCGTCTCGTCGAACATGTAGTCGGTCAGCAATTCGTCCTGCACGTAGTTGTGCGGCACGATTTCCCACCCGCGTTCCTTTGCGGCATCGACGACGGCGCGGCGTTCGACTGCCATCTTGGCGTTCATCGTACACGACGCCTGCACACCTTCCGCGTCGAACAGGTCGAGCATCCGCCAGACCCCGACCCGTTGTCCGTATTCGCGCCAGGTGAAGTTGGGGTTGTCGTAGACGTTCCCCGGCAGGTTGCCGCCCACGATCCCGGGGCCGCCGGGATAATAAGGCTTGTCGCTGGCCTGGACCGGATCCCAGTATTCCATGTTGATGGTCAGGATGATCGCCAGGCGCTTGTTGTCCGGCCAGATCAGCGGCTGGCGGTCGGGCATGGGGACGAAGTCGTATTCCATTGTCCGGTCCTCAGTGATGCGACAGAAGCGTGCCGAATCCCTGCACCTTGTCTTCGATATTGTTCATCCGCAGGGCGTGCCAGTAGGTCGCCGTGTTGATCGCGAGCACCGGCTTGTCGAGCCAGAATTCCGCCTTTTCGGCGACGCGGGCGCAGGCCAGGTTGGTGCCCGCCTGGATGATCGCCTCGACCGACGGATCGTTGACCTCGATGATGGCGTCGCGCAGGGTCTTTTCCGTTTCGTGCGCGATCAGCATGGGGCTTGGGCTCTTCAGGCCCTTCACCTGCACCACCTCGTAGCCGCAGTCGGTGAAATAGCGTTCCACCTGCCGGTCACCGACCGGCATGTAGGGGGTGATGACGGCGATCTTCTTGATGTCACCGAAGCATTTGAGCGCGTTCATGCAGGCATCCGACCCCATGGCCACGGGCATTCCGGCGCGTTCGATGATCTCGGCCTGCAACTTGTCAGCGCGTTCCTTGCCGTCCCAGAAGGTTTCGGCAGACATCCCCATGACCAGCGCGCCGGGCGAGCAGGTCTTGACGGCATCGATCGCGTCCATGGTGGCGGCGCGGATCCCCATGACGAGGTTGTTGAAGTCCTCGTCGTTCTGCACCGGCATGTCGGGGATCAGGATGCGCGAGAAATGGTTGGTGACGCCGACGGGCCGCATGTCGTCGAATTCCGGCTGCACCGACGTGTTGGTAGAGGGCGCGATGACCCCGAATTTCATGCGGTAGCCAAGTGTATCTGTCATGTCAGTATCCTCTCTTGTCGGGGGGGCTCAGGCGACGTTTTCCAGGTCCTTGAGGGACTGGAGCATCGACGACCGCATGAGATAATCCTTGTGGCGCACCGGATCCGCCGCGATGGCGCGCAACTCGTCGTGATAGGCTTGGCGGGCCGCCGGATCGTTCTCGGCCATCATCTTGCGGTTGCGCATCGACTGTTCCTGAACGGTGTCGATGCAGACCTGGCGGCGTTGGCGTTCATACCGACCGAGCGTGTCGGCCGAGGCCTCGCCGCGCCAGACCGGTACCAGCTTGTCTATGAGATTGATCGCATCGTGGATGCCGCCGTTCATGCCCATGCCGCCAAGCGGGTTGTTCAGATGCGCGCTGTCGCCGGCCAGGAAGACCCGGCCCTTCACATATTCCTTGGCCACGCGTTGGTGCACGCGATAGGCCGTGGCATGGGCAACGTCGTAGGCGCCGTCCTTCGCACAAAGTTTCTGCAGCCGCTTTTCCATGAGAGCGGGCGATTTTATCTCTTCCTCGGACATCGACGGGTCCGTCGGCAGCAGAACGCGCCACAGCGACGGCGTCCGTAGCAGCACCGCCCACTCCTCGGGATCGGTCAGATAAGCGATCGGGGCCAGATCGGGAATGGCCTCGGCAAAGTCGAAATGGGTCGACATCGAGAGGAAGATTTCGGGGATCGTCAGGCCCTCGAACTCGATATCCAGGGACTTCCTCATGTTGGAATGCGCGCCGTCGCACGCGATGAGGTAGCGACCCGCGATGTCGTGTTCCGCACCATCGGCGTCGGTGTAGACGAGGGTCACGCCCTCGTCATCCTGCGTCACGCTCTGTCCGGTCACGCCGTAGATCATCTCGACCCCGCCGCTTTCTTCGAGCCGTGCGCGCATCGCCTCGGTCAGCTTCCACTGTTCGCACTGCAGGCGGTATGGATGATTCGTCTCGCCCTTCAGCAAGGACAGGTCGAAATGGGCGACGATTCCCTCGTTCCGGTCGCGGAACTGCCAGTTCGGACAGACGAGCCCGCGCGCCACGAGCGTCTCCGAGACGCCGAACCGATCCAGCATGTCGAGCGTCGGCGGATGGAAGGTAGAGGCGCGCAAGTCCTGCGGAAGTGCGTCGCTGCGTTCCAGGATGGTCACGGCGATTCCGGCGTCTGCCAGGCTCGCGGCAGCGACCAGTCCGACAGGCCCCGCCCCAACGATGAGCACTTGCTCGGTTTTCGTGTTCATTCCTGGCCTTGCCTCCTTATCCGCGCTTGACAGGTCGATTGGACCTTCGCAGTGTGTACAAAAGATTTGGACAAATCGGCAAGTTGTTTTTCCAAACAGCATGTCAAAAACCGGGGGATAGGCCGAAAGTATGCAAACAAAAACAGCAACATGTACGCCAGTACTGGCGGGCGCCTCCGGGCCGGACCCGAGAATCCCGGAGCAGAAAAGATGAGTCACGTTAGCTCCGTCGATCATAGATCTGCCGAATTTGTACACAAGAAGCGGGGGCGTGGCTGATGCTATTCCTGCAGCAACTCGTCAATTCCCTGATGCTCGGCAGCGTCTATGTGACGGTCGCCGTCGCGTTCACCCTGACAATCGGGATCCTGAACTTCCTCAACTTCACCATTCCGACGCTGTTCATGCTGGCCGGAATGGTCGGCTGGGCGCTGAGCTACTGGGGCATTCCGTTCGGCCTTTCCGGGCCGCTGCCCTGGCCGCTGGCCCTTGCCATGGGAATCGTGGCCGCGATCGTCGTGTCGCTGATCGTCGAGCGGTTCACTTTCCGCTATCTCAAGACGAAATACGGCGACAGTACCGAACATGCGATCCCGTTGGTGAGCTCGCTCGGCTTCCTGCTCATTGTCGAGAACCTCGTCCGGATCGGCTACGGCACCGAGGCGCGCCGCTTCGAAGGGCCCGACGCGAACATGACGATGGACGTGGGCGGAATCCTGATCCGCATCCCGCAGCTTGTCAGCCTGATCATCACGATCCTGATCGTGATCGGGCTTGTGCAGATGATGAAGCGCTCGCGTATCGGTCGCGGCCTGCGCGCAATCGCGGAGAATCCCGACGCCGCCAACATCCTGGGCATCGACACCAAGCGGATCGTGCCGGTCGTCTTCATGCTGACGGGGATGCTCTGCGGACTCGCCGGCGCTCTCTTTGCTGTGAATTACGGCGAGGTCGCTCCGATGATGGGCGAAGACATCGGCGCCAAGGCCATCGCCGGCATGGTCATCGGCGGTCTCGGCTCGATCTGGGGTGCCGTCCTCGGGGGGCTCTGCGTCGGACTGCTCGAACTCATGACAGTCCACTTCTTCGGGGCCGACACCGTTCAGATCGTCGTTTGGGGGGCGCTGCTGATCGTGCTCATCGCCTATCCCAAGGGGCTCCTCGGCCACCATTCCATCGGCAAAGGGAAACTGTGACATGAGTGGCTACCTTGCCGGGATCATCGCGATCCTCTCGATCAACATCATCTTCGCCTACGGCATCTTCCTTGCCGTGGCCTCGGGCCAGCTGAACCTTGGCGGGGTAGGGTTCCAGGCCGTCGGCGCCTATGCGGCCGGCTTGCTGTCGGCCTCGCTCGGGCTGCCCGTGGCGCTGACGCTTCTTGCCGGGGCGGTCGTCGCCGGACTGGTCGGCGTGGCGCTGGCCTTTCCCATCCTCAGGACGCGCGGCGTCTACCTGGTTCTTGCCACTTTCGCCTTCGCCGAGGTCGTCGCCGGCATCATCCTGAACACCGATGCTCTCGGCGGTGCCATGGGCATGTCGGTGCCGGGCTATGTCGAGTGGCAGATCCCGATGATCGGGGCCATCCTCGTGGCGCTGCTGGTCTTCTACCTCATGGCCACCCGCTTCGGTCTGACCCTGCGCGCCATTCACGACGACGAGGACGTGTCGGAACTGATGGGCGTATCGATCCGCAACGTGAAGGTCGCGGCGTTCGGCCTGGGGGCCGCTCTGGCCGGATTGTCGGGCGCCTTCTACGCACACAACTTCGGCTATATCGAAGCGCAGAGCTTCAACGCCCTGGTATCGATCTACGTGCTGCTCTACGTGCTGCTCGGCGGCACGCAGACGGCCTGGGGTCCGCTGGTCGGCGCGGCCTTCTTCACGCTGTTGCCCGAGGTCCTGCGCGAGGTCCTGCCGGCGCTGAAGGACTTCTTCATCACCCTCTTCGGCGGCGTGCCCGACGGCTCGCGCCCGGATGAAAGCTGGCGGTTCGTCATCCTCGGCGTTCTGGCGGTCGGCTTCATGGCCATCCGACCCGAAGGACTCGTCACCCGCACGATGGTCGAACGGCTCACGTTCCGACGCCCCTCCTCGCGCTTCAAGGAGGTCACGGAATGAGCCGCCCGATCCTGAAACTCGAAGGACTGTCCAAGGCGTTCGGCGCGGTCCAGGTGATCGACGATGTCAGCTTTGACGTTCCGCAGGGCACCCGCATGGCCCTGATCGGACCGAACGGCGCCGGCAAGACCACGATCTTCAACCTGATGTCCGGGGTCTACACGCCGGACGAGGGCCGTGTGATCTTCGACGGCGAGGACATCACGGGCCTGCCGTCGCGCAAGCGGATCGGCCGAGGCCTGGCGCGCAGTTTCCAGAACATCCGCCTGATGCCGCACCTGTCGGTGGTGGAGAACATCATGCTCGGCCAGCAAAGCCGGGTGAGCGGGCCGGGCGCGATGATAGCTCCGCTCGGGCGTCGGTCGCGCTGGCGGCAGGAGGCCGAGGCACTGCTGTCGGAGATGAACATCGACACCTATACCGGCGAGGTCGTGGCCACGCTGCCCTACGGCATCCGCAAGAAGATCGAGGTGGTGCGCGCGCTTGCCGCCAAGCCGAAGATGCTGATGCTGGACGAACCGGCCGCCGGCCTGAACCCCTCCGAGACGGCGGCGTTGCGAGACTTCCTCATCCAGATCTCCGAGACCGGCACGACCATCCTGATCGTGGAGCATGACATGAGCCTGGTGCGGAGCCTCTGCGACCGTGCCGTCGTGCTCAACTTCGGGCGCCTGATCTATGACGGCTCCACCCGTGACGTGCAGAACGATCCGCAGGTTCTCGAAGCCTATCTCGGGAGCCGCCATGCAGAGGAGGCCGTACATGCTTGAGGTCAGCAATCTCGATGTGGTCTACGGCCGCACCCATGCGGTCAAGAGCGTGGACCTGCGGGTCGAGTCCGGAGAAATCGTCACCGTGCTGGGGGCCAACGGCGCGGGCAAGACCTCGCTGCTGCGCGCGCTGCATGGTGCGGTGAAGCCGACGGGCGGCAAGGTGGTCTTCGAAGGCCGCAACCTCACATCCCAGAGCCCTGCCGCGCGGGTCGCCTCGGGCATGGTCCTGGTCCCCGAGGGGCGGCAGATCTTCGTCTCCATGACGGTGCACGAGAACCTGCTCATGGGGGCCTACCTGCGGCGCGACGGCAAGGAGGCGCGCGATCTCGGAGCGATCTACGACCGGTTCCCCAATCTCGCGGAACGGAAATACGCCAGCGCCAGTTCGCTGTCGGGCGGAGAGCAGCAGATGCTAGCCATCGGTCGCGCCCTGGTGGCCCGACCCCGGCTGGTGATGCTGGACGAGCCCTCGCTCGGCCTCTCGCCGTTGTTCGTCGAGCGGCTCTTCGGGCTTCTGGGAGAGCTCAATCGCGACGGCATCAGCATCCTGCTGGTCGAACAGAATACCACCATGGCGTTGGAAGTCGCGTCGCGTGGCTACGTGCTGGAACTGGGCAAGGTGGTTCTCGAGGACACCGCCGCCGCCCTGGCGAGAAACACCGCGCTGACCGAGGCATACCTCGGCGGCGGCCACATGCCCGAAACTGCGGGCGCATGAACCACCTCTAGGGAGACCTAACATGATATCAGGTAAACGTATCCTATTCGCAGCTGCGGCAGCGCTGGCCACCACCGGCCCGGTCCTGGCGCAGGACACTCTCAAGATCGGGCATATCTCGGTCAGCTCGGGATTTCTGAAGTCCGTGGGCGAGCCCTCGAACGTCGCCGTCGACATTGCGGTGCAAGAGATCAACGAAGCCGGCGGCATCAACGGCAAGCCGATCGAGTTGTTCCGGTACGATACCGGCTCGGATCCCAAGCAGGCTGCCGTCGCGGCGCGCACGCTGGCAAAGGATGACGAGGTACTCGCCATCGTCGGGCCGTTCTCGTCCGGAGAGGCCAATGTCGCGCTGAACGATGCGGAACGCCTGAAGGTGCTCATGCTGCCCACGTCGTCCTCCGCCCCGGGCCTGACCGACGGCAAGACCTACGGCTGGCGTCTGACGGAAGACGAGAAGAAGCAGTTCGGCCGCCTGCTCGCCGCGATGAAGGAAAAGGGGCTCCCGATGGAAACCGCCGAGATCGTCTACGTCTCGGACGAGGTCGTCGCGAACGGCGCGGGAACCAAGCTCTATCCCGCGCTCCTGGCCGAGGCCGGCGTGGAGGTCGGAGACCCGATCCCGGTACAGTGGAAGACCTTCGACATGTCGGCCCAGGTCGCCAAGATCGTGCAGTCGAACCCCGATTTCGTCGCCGTGGCCGCGCTGCCCGAACATGCGTCGAAGCTGATCGCCGAATTGAACCGCCAAGGGTACGAAGGCCGGGTCATCGGATCGCAGATCTTCGCGGATCCCAACGTCCTGGAACTCTTCGGCCCCGAGGGCGAGGGCACGCTGCTGGTCGCCGGCTTCTGGAAGGGACGCACCGAGGCGAGCCAGAAGTTCAACGACGCGTTCGTCGCCGAGGCCGAGGCGCGCGGCATCCACAAGCTGGGCGCACACCATTCGGACGCGCAGGCCTATGACACGGTCTACCTCGTGAAGCAGCTCATGGAAGCGGCAGGTACCACCGGCGATCCGGACAAGCTGGAGGAAGAACGGCAAGCCCTTGTCGACGGCATGGAGGGAATCCGCTTTTCCGGTATTCTTGCCGACGACATCTGTTTTGACGGCCATGACGCAGAGCTTCCGGGATACGTCATCGAAATCAAGGACGGCGAGTGGACGAAATTCGCCGAAGCTCCGGCAGACAGCTGCGAGTGATCCTGAGGGGACCCGGTCTTGCGCCGGGTCTTCAACTGGCCCGGGCCGGTTCCCAGCCCGGGCCCCTTTTCCAGGAGCCCACGATGGACAACAGCCCCGCCCGTCATCTGTTTCAGGTCATAGCCAGGGTCCTGGCCTTTCTTGTGCCGCTGGTGGCCGTGATCTGGGTTCTCGCGATCCCGCAACGGATGGGGTTCCTGATCTATCCCGAACAGGTGGCGGCCCTCATGCTGGGCGCGGCACTCTGCGTCGCATTCAGCCGCGATGCCGCGACGTCCTCGGGCCCCAAACTTCTCATTGACGCCGTTCTGGCGATCCTCGCGCTCAGTGTCGGTGCCTATGTCTACGTCCGCTTCCCGGTCCTGTCGGAGGGCAGCCACCTCTACCCGACCGAAGCCTTCATCCTCGGCCTGCTGGTGGCGCTGCTGGTGCTCGAGGGATTGCGGCGCGTGGTCGGCTGGACGCTGGTCATCATTACGTTGACGATGTTCTGCTATGCGCTCTGGGGCCACCTGGTGCCCGGCCCGCTGCGGGGGCGGGGGCAGGAGTTCGCCGATGTCATGCGCTTCATCGGCACCGACAGTGCCGGAACGTGGGGATCTGCCCTCCAGATCGCCGCTTTTGTCGTGGTCATTTTCGTGCTGTTCGGCGGGGTTCTTCTGGCGGTCGGCGGCGGAGACTTCTTCACTCAGATCGCCACCCGTTTCGCCGGGCGCGGCCCGGGCAACACGGCGAAGATCGCGGTGGTCGCCTCCGGCCTCTTCGGGTCGATCTCGGGCTCCGCCGTGTCGAACGTGATGTCGACCGGTGTGATGACCATTCCCATGATGCGCCGGTCCGGGTTCCGCCCTGATCAGGCGGGCGCGATCGAATCCGTGGCCTCGACCGGCGGCCAGCTCGCTCCGCCGGTGATGGGCGCGGCCGCCTTCCTCATGGCCGAGTTGCTGCAGATGCCCTACAAGTCTATCCTGCTGGCCGCCATTCTTCCCGCCGTCATATACTACCTGTCGCTCTACGTGCAGATCGACTTCATCGCCCGCCGTGACGACCACAGGAGCGCGGACTGGATCGAGCATCGCCCGATGCGCCAGGTTATCGCGGACGGCTGGCTGCCGCTCGCCGCCTTCGTCGTTCTGCTCGGCAGCATTTTCGCCTGGAACACCCGCGCCGAGGTCGCTGCGATCTGGGCGCTCGGCCTGATTGTCGTGGTGGCCCTTGGCTTCTGGGTGCTGCGGGTCGTCAACGTCTCATGGGGTCCCGCCGTCAGTCCGAAGGAGCTTGCCGCCGGCATCACCAAGACCGGGGGTCAGGTCTGCGACGTGCTTCTGATCTGCGCCGCCGCCGGCATGATCATCGGGCTTCTCGCGACCACGGGTCTCGGATTTTCTCTTTCGCTGTTCCTGATCCAGTTCGGTGGCCAGAACCTGTTCGGCCTGCTGGTGGTGACAGCGATCGTCGGTATCGTCCTGGGTCTTGGTCTGCCGACCACCGGCGTCTACCTGCTGCTGGCCACGATGACCGCTCCCGCCCTGGTGCAATTGGGCATCCCCTCCCTGTCGGCGCACATGTTCGTCTTCTACTACGGGATGCTGTCGATGATCACGCCGCCGATCGCGCTTGCGGCCTATGCGGCGGCCTCGATCAGCGGTGCGCCGCAGATCAGGACCGGCGTGCAGGCGTTTCGTTTCGGATGGATCGCCTATTTCCTTCCCTTCCTCTTCATCTACAAACCCGGGTTGCTCATGTCGGGGCCGTGGTACGATATCGCCTATGTCTTCGCGAGCTCGGTCGCGGCGCTGGCGTTGGTGTCGGCTGCGCTGATCGGCCATGCGCTTGGCCGGATACCCCTGCCGGCACGGATCGGGGCGGCCGTGCTCGGTATCGCGATGATTGCTCCTCTCCGCCAGATCGGCCCCGCGGCGCTGGAATTCGGCGTATCCGCCCTGGGTATCGCGGTCATCGCGATCTACGTGCTGCGCATGCGCTCCGGGCCGGGCACCATGACCGCCTTGCGCGATTGACGCAGTTCAACGAAAAAGAGGCGCGCCGGCGGCACGCCTCTCTTCGTCGAGGGTCGGTCTGTCAATTCGTGAGACCCATTTCCTTGTAGAATTCCGTCGCACCGGGATGGTAGGGAATATCGGCTTCCTTGCCCATGTCCTCCTTGGAGAAGGCGGACCAGATCGGGCTGGAATTGCGCAGGAATTCCTCGCCCTCGTAGACCGCTTCGACCACCTGCGAAATTTGCTCCTCCGGTACCGAGGCATTGGCGAACAGCAGGTAATCGTAGGCGAACACGCTGGTCGGTTCGTCCAGACCCGGCAGATCCTCGTTCGCATCGATCGGCTGAAGGTAGGCGCCCGGCAGGTATTCCTTGGACTTGGCCAGGTGAGATTCGGGAACGGGGATGAACTGGATGTCGCCGACCGTGGCCTCGAGGTCGAAGCTCGCCTGCGACCCGACCGTCGCGATGGACACGTCGATCCGTCCGTCCTTGAACGCCTCGTACTGCTGCGGAAAGTTGGAGATCGGCACCGATTCCACATCGTCGTAAGTCAGATCGCCGGCGGCGAGCGCGGCACGTACCACGAAATCGCCCAGCGAGTTCTCGGAATATCGCGGCACCTTGTGGCCCTTGATGTCGGCATAGGTCTTGATGCCCGATGATTCCGCCGTGACCAATGCCGCGAGGAAGGGCATCAACGTCGCGACCAGCCGCAGGTTCTCGGCCTTTTCGGTCGACATTCCGGTGCCGGTGACGGCGTACCAGGTCTGGGGATAGTTCGCGATCGCCAGCTCGAGCTTGCCCTGGTCCAGCAGAGGTATGTACTGCGAGGTATTCGCGCTGATCTGCGGAATGACCTGCAGGTCCGAATTCATCGAGATCACCTGCGCGAGCGCCGTGCCGATCTGTCCGGTTGCGCCACCTTGCGTCGTGCCGAGCCCGAGGGTCTGCGCGCCGGCGGTCGTGGCGAGGAGCGAGCCCGCCACGGCCATGGCTCCGGCGGAGAAGTGTCTGTTGCAGAGTATCATCTCTGTCCTTTCCTTGTCTTCTGAGATCCCTGTTGCGCATGATATGTATGCGTATTCAGGGTAACCTTTTCGCTTTCCGATGTCACCGATTCATTCCACGCCGTGCATGGGGCGGAGGGGCGAGTGAGCCACTTGATGAAAAAGAGAATACGAAACATCCAATCGCGGAGAGAAGTGATTTGGCGGCTATCTCTGGGCGCTAATTGTCCCTAAGATACGGACAAATGAGCGAGGGAAATCTTATGTCAGACGCGCCGGAAACCACCTTGGCTTCGCGCCCGCAGATCGCAGCGGACCTGTACCTGAAAACTCTGTCCGAAGGTGGGGTCGATGCACTTTATGCGGTGGCTGGAACCGATTTTCCGTCGGTGATCGAAAGCTATGAAAAGGCAGGACCATCCGGCATCGACCTGCCTCGGCCCTACACCGTGCCGCACGAGAATCTCGCGGTGGCGATGGCCCACGGGGATGCGCTGCGGACCCGCCGCGCGCAGGTCGCGATGGTCCATGTCAGCGTCGGAACGGCGAACATGGTCTGCGGAGCGTTGAACGCGGTGCGTGATGGCGTGCCGCTGCTCTTGAGCGCGGGACGGACCCCCCTGACGGAAGAGGGCGAGCATGGCACGCGAACCCGCTTTATCCACTGGGCGCAGGAGATGTTCGACCAGGGCGGCATGATCCGCGAGGCCGTGAAGTGGGACTACGAACTGCGCAGCGCCTCGCAGGCCGGAGACGTCGCGATCCGGGCGCTCGACATAGCCGAGGCACCGCCGCCGGGGCCAGTCTATCTTTCGCTCCCGCGGGAACTGCTTGCACGGGAGGTGCCGCCGGACGTTCCGCGCCGCGTGCGCAGCCGCGTGACCGAGGGGCTACCCGATCCGGACGCGATCGACCGGTTGGCGGAAAGGATCAAGGCCGCGGAATATCCCGTTATCATCACGAGCAACTCCGGGCGCGAAGCCGGTGGCTGCGCGGCCCTGGCCGCGCTGGTCGAAGCCTGGGCGATCCCCGTGATCCAGTTCAACGCCCGTTCGGTCAACCTGCCGTTCGAGCATCCGATGTGCATCGGTTTCGATCCGCAGTCCCTTCTGTTGGGTGCCGATCTGGTCGTTTCGCTGGCATGTGACGTGCCCTTCGTACCGGCCGTAACCAATCCGCGTCCGACAGCCGAGTTGTGGGAGATCGACCGCGACCCGCTTTTCTCGCGCTATCCGTTGCGCAGTTTCGGCGCGGCCGAGGCCCTCGTCGCCTCTCCGCTTGCAGCCATTCGGGCATTGCACGCGGCACTTGGCTCGCCTGGTGCCGATCAGGCGCGTCGTGTCGCCGCCCGCGCGGCCAAGATCGAGGCGGTCCGCGCCCGTCGGACGTCGAGAGATACGGTCGACCTGAACCGGTTCACGGCCGAAGCCGCCAGTGCGGTCCTTGCAGAGCGTCTGCCGCGCGAATCGGTCATCGTGAACGAATATTCCTTCCGGACGGACCTGGCGAAGTTCGACGGGGAGGGGCAGTTCTATGGCTTTACACCGGCGGGCGGGCTTGGCTTCGGCATGGGCGCGGCGCTCGGGATCGCGGCTGCCGATGCACGCGAGGGTGTCCGCGACCGGCCCGTCGTCGCGATGCTGGGCGACGGCGCGTACATGTTCAACAATCCGGTCGCTTGCCACTGGGCCTCGGCCGCACATCAGCTGCCGATGCTGTCGGTGATCTTCAACAACCGGAGATGGGGCGCCGTGCGCAACTCGACTCTGGCGATGTATCCGCAGGGGGCCGCAGCCGCCTCGGACGGCATGTTTCTGGCGGACCTGTCGCCGGCCCCCGATTATGCCGCGATCTGCCGGGCCCATGGCGGGTCGGGCGAGACCGTGAACTCGGCCCGGGATCTGCCGGGCGCCATCGACCGGGCCCTGACGGCCATGGCCGGAGGCCAGCAAGCCCTGATCGACCTCGTGATCGAAGGTTGAGGATCAGTCCGGGTCGGCTTTTTTCCGGCCCGGCATGTGGTCAGCGGCCTGCATCCGGCGGGTCGCAAGGATCCGCCCGTCCCTCCAGGCCTGCGCCTCGGGAATACTGTCGACAGGCAGAATTCGCGCCACCGACTCGTGAACGCTCTCGGCGAGGTCCGGCCCCCAGTCGTAGTCGGTTCTCGCCTCGCGCCCCATGGTCTTCATCATCGGCCCCAGCTGGTCCACAAAGCCGCGAAACCCCTCGCGCGCGTTCAGATGCGCGGTCATGAACGGCCCGATCGAAGCCCACCTGAGCGCGAGGCCCGAGGTCAGCACGCGGTCGATGTCCTCGGCCGTGCAATAGCCTTCGCCGACGAGGTGCATCGCTTCGTTAACCATCGTGTACTGCAGACGGTTGAGCAGAAATCCTTCGATTTCCTTGCGAAGAACGACCGGCTCCATGCGGGCCGAAAGGAACAGCTGCCGCGCCCGTTCGAACGTCGCCTCTTCGGTCACTCCGGTGCCGCAGAGTTCGACGAGCGGGATATGTGAGGGGGGGTTGACCGGATGCGCGACCAGTGCGCGCTCCGGGTTCGGCACTTCGGTCAGGAATTGAGAACCCGGAAGGGCCGAGGTCGACGACATCAATAGCGCATCCGGTGGTGCGGCCTCTCCGATCTCATCGAAGACCGCGCGCTTGACGGAAAGCTCTTCCCGCACGCTTTCCTGTACCGCCTCGACACCGTCCACCGCATCCGCGAGTGATGTCGCCGCCCGGATGCGCGCGATGACCGTCTCCGCATCCTCGCCGGTCGACATCTCTTCGGCGAGGGTACGGGCGATCTGGGCAACGCGGGGCAGGGCGAATTCCGAAAGCGTTTCAGGGACGGAGTCCCACACCGCAACCTCGTAACCCGCGCGGGCAAAGACCACGGCCCAGGCAGATCCGACAGTGCCCGCGCCGATGCAGGCGACGCGACGGCCGGTCACGCCCCGTCCTCCGCCAGCGCATCGAGCTTGTCCTGCGACAGGTCCAGCCACGGGGTGGCGGTACGGCGCCTTTCTTCGAACTCTGCAATGGTTTGCGAGTGATCGGCCAGGATCATGCCCACCTCGTCCAACCCTGCCAGCAGCGCGCGGCGATGATGATCGGCGATGTCGAAGGGGATGACCTGCCCGTCCGGCAGGCTTACCGTCTTGCTTTCCAGATCGACGGTCAGCGGCGTCTGCGCTTCGGCGGCGCTTTCGACTGCCTCCATCTCGGTTCCTGTCAGGCGGATCGGCAGAACGCCGTTCTTGAAGCAGTTGGAATAGAATATCTCTCCGAAACTGCGGGCGATGACACAGCGGATTCCGAGGTCCGCGAGCGTCCAGACAGCCTGTTCCCGCGACGAGCCCGTGCCGAAGTTTTCACCGGTCACCAGGATCTGCGCCTTGTCATAAGGCGGTGTATCCAGCACGAATCCGGGCCCGCGCCATTCGTTGAACGCGTGTTTCCCGAGGCCCTCGCGGTCCAGCAGCAGCAGGAAACGGGCGGGGAAGATGATGTCGGTGTCGATGGCGTTTTCCAGCAGCGGCGCGGCCAGGCTGGTCAGGCTGGTGAACTTGTCCATTACAATAGCTCCCTCACGTCGGACAGGCGGCCGGTCACGGCAGCGGCGGCGGCCATCTGGGGGCTCATCAGATGCGTGCGTCCACCCTTGCCCTGACGGCCCTCGAAGTTGCGATTGGAGGTCGAGGCACAGCGCTCGCCTTCTTCGAGACGGTCATCGTTCATCGCGACACACATCGAACAACCCGAATCGCGCCACTCGAATCCCGCTGCCAGGAAAATCTCGTGCAGGCCCTCCGCTTCTGCGGCCAGCCGGACGGCGGCCGATCCCGGGACCGCAATCGCCTTGACCGACCCGGCCACGCGACGCCCTTCGAGAACCCGGGCGGCGGCGCGGAGATCTTCCAGGCGCCCGTTGGTGCAGGACCCGATGAAGACGCGGTCGATCGTGATCTCGTTCAGCCGGGTTCCGGGCGTCAGGTCCATGTAGTCCAGGCTCTTGCGGATCCGCGCGGCCCGGCCCCGGTCGGTCATCTGCTCGGGGTTGGGCACGACGCCCGTAATCGCGCCGGTCTGTTCCGGCGTGGTGCCCCAGGAGACCTGAGGCTCGAGCACGGAGGTGTCGAAAGTTATTTCGCGGTCGAAGACGGCATCCTCGTCGCTGCGCAGGTTGCTCCAGGCCGCGACGGCGCGATCCCACATCTCTCCTTCGGGCGCCAGGGGGCGGCCCTCTAGATAGGCGAATGTCACCTCGTCCGGCGCGACCATGCCGACGCGGCTGCCGGCTTCGATCGTCATGTTGCAGAGCGTCATGCGCGCTTCCATCGACAGCCCCGCGATCGTGGATCCCGCGTATTCGATGGCGTATCCGACGCCGCCCCCCGTTCCGATCTCGGCGATCAGCGCGAGAATCACATCCTTGACGGTGACGCCGGCGGGAAGGCCGCCCTCGAGGTTCACGCGCATCGTCTTCTGCCGGGTCTGGCGGATCGTCTGCGTGGCGAAGACCGAAGCGCATTCGCTGGCGCCGATGCCGAAGGCGATGCATCCGAAGGCGCCGTGGGTGGACGTGTGGCTATCGCCGCAGACCAGCGTGCAACCGGGCAGGGTGAAGCCGGTTTCGGGCCCGATGACGTGCACGATGCCGTGCCGGTCTCCGTTCATCGGCATGTATGCGATGCCGAATTTTTCAGCGTTCTCGCGAAGCCGATCGACCTGCTGACGCGCAAGTCCGTCGGCGAAGGGATGTCCCCGTCGCCGTGTCGGCACCGCGTGGTCCGCGACCGCGATGTGCAGATCCGGTCGCCGCAACGGACGGTCGTTCTGGTCGAGAGAGGCGAATGCCTGCGGGCTCGACACTTCCTGAACGAGGTGCCGGTCTACATACAACAGGCAGTCTCTGCCCTCGAAAGGGGCAACCACATGCTGCTCCCAGATTTTGTCATAGAGTGTCTTGCCCGTCATTCTGGCTCAGGTCCCTTCCGGCCTCGCTGGTCCCAAGACTCACATTTGTCTTGATCTGGGGACGAGGTTACTGTCTCATGAATACGCATTCAAGCGGTTCGACATGGTCGGCAATACCGCGATTACAGGGAGATACTCATGAGGTTGGGAGTCGATGTCGGCGGGACCTTCACGGACCTGCTTCTGCATGACGATGCTGCACAGCGAACATACCGGGCCAAAACGCCATCCACCCCCGAAGACCAGTCCATCGGCGTGGCGGAAGGCGTGCGACTGATCTGCGAAAAGGCCGGGGTTGCGCCCTCGGACATCAGCCTGGTCCTTCACGGCACCACGGTGGCGACGAACGCCGTGCTGGAAGGCAAGGGTGCGCGCGTCGGTCTGCTGACCACGGCCGGGTTCGAGCATGTGCTTCACCTTGCCAAGTCCTGGACGCCGGGCCCGCTGTTCGGCTGGATCGTCATGGACAAGCCCGATCCGCTGGCGGCCCTTTCGGACACACGCGGCATCCCCGAGCGGATGGATGCGCGCGGCAACGTGCTGACGGAGCTCGACGAAGCCACGGCCACCGCGATGATCGACGACCTCTGCGGCTCGGGAATCGAAGCGCTAACGATTTCGCTCATGCATTCCTACGCCAATCCGGCCCATGAGCGCCGCCTGCGCGAGATCGTGCAGGAGAGGTTCCCCGACATGCATGTGTCGCTTTCGTCGGACATTCTTCCCGAGTTCCGCGAATACGACCGCGCCATCACCACGGTGATGAACGACTATGTCCGCCCGATCATGACCCGCTATCTCGGCCGGATCGAAAAGCGACTGGGCGAGACGGGGGTCGACTCGCGCCTGCACATCGTCCGGTCCGACGGCGGGCTGATGAGCGCGGAGGCCGCTGCCGCACGGCCGGTCCACACCGTGCTGTCCGGTCCGGCCGGCGGCGTGACCGCGACGGCCATGATCGCTCGGCGGACAAAGCTGCCGCGCCTGCTCGCCTTCGACATGGGCGGCACCTCGACCGACGTCTCGGTCATCATCGACGGCGAGCCGACCATCACCCGGTCCACCGATGTCGGCTATTTCCCGGCCAAGGTGCCCACGCTCGACGTGCGCTCCGTGGGGGCGGGCGGCGGCTCCATCGCCGAGGTCTCGGAGCTCACCAATTCGTTGCGGGTCGGTCCGCGTTCGGCCGGCGCCATGCCCGGCCCCGTCGCCTATGGCCGCGGCGGCACGGAACCCACAGTCAGCGACGCGAACGTCGTGCTGGGCTACCTGCCGCCGAAACTTCTCGGCGGAGATATGAGCCTTGACCTCGACGGTGCGCGCGAGGCGGTCAGCAAGGTCGGCAATCCCATTGGTCTGAGCCCCGAAGCCGCGGCGCAGGGCATCCTCGACATCGCGAACGAGGTGATGCTCGGCGCGCTGAGGGTGATCACCGTCCAGCGCGGCCTCGATCCCCGCGATTTCGGCATCGTCGCCTTCGGCGGTGCAGGCCCGCTTCATGCCAATGCCATGGCGCAGGTCCTGGGCTGCTATCCGGTCGTCGTTCCGCACAACCCCGGCGTTCTATCGGCGCTTGGCTTCCTGGAGGCCGAGTTCAAGAACGAGAACGTGCGAACCCTGATCGGGTCGATCGCCGGGATCGACGATGCACATCTGTTCGCAGTGTTCAGGGAACTCCGCGGGCAGGCCGTCGACTGGCTGAACGAGGAGGAGGTCGCCGAAGCGGACCGCGGCCTGACCTATTCGGTCGATCTGCGCTACGAGCAGCAGGGCTTCGAGGTAACGATAGACGTCCCCGCCGACCTGGTCGAAAGCGGCAAGGGTCTGGACGCGGTGCTGGAGGACTTCCACGCAACGCATGACCGGCTCTACGGCGTGCGCTTCGACCTGCCGATCGAGCTGGTCGCGCTGCGCGTCGTGGCGACGGGGGCGACCCCGGCCGTGAACGAGGCGCCGCCTTCCGCCGGCACGACGGATGTCAGCGAGGCCGTGATGGAAACCCGCAAGGGCTTTTTCAAAGGCGAATGGCAGGACACGCCGCATATCGACCGCGACCGGCTGGCCGCCGGCGCCCGGGTCGAAGGCCCGGCCATCATCCGTCAATATGACACCACCACCGTGCTTCTGGCAGATCACCACGCCATCGTGGACGATCAGGGCAACCTGCTGATCTGGCCGAACGAGAAAGGGGAGTGAAGACCATGACAAAAGACGTCGATCCCATTGTCCTCGACCTGATCGAGAACGCGCTTCTGAACGCCCGTTTCGAGATGGACAGCGTCGTGGTCCGTGTGGCCCTGTCGCCCGTGATCCGAGAACAGCATGACGAATTTCCCATGATCTGCGACCCCCAGGGACGAATGATCGTCGGCCAGTTCGGAAGCTACATCCCGGCCATCGTCGAGGAATATTCCGACATCAACGAAGGCGACATCTTCGTCTGGAACGACCCCTATGCCTGCAAGGGGTCGATCTCGCACAACAACGACTGGTGCGTGATGATGCCGATCTTCCACGAAGGGGTGCATGTCGGCTTTTCCTCGATCTTCGGCCACATGGTCGACGTGGGCGGCAAGGTCCCCGGTTCGATGCCCGCCGATGCGTATTCGATCTGGGAAGAAGGGCTCCGGGTTCCTCCGGTGAAGATCTACGAAAAGGGCGTGATGAACGAGGGCGTGCTGAAGATCATGCTCAACAACACGCGCACGCCGGACATGAACCGCGCCGACCTGATGGCGCTGGTCGCCGGCTGCCGGACGGCGGCGAAGCGGGTGCAGGAAATCTGCGACCGGTTCGGTCGCGAGACCTACCTCGCCTCGTGCGGGCTGCTGCTGAACCGGACACGCGAAGCGATGCGCGTCCTGATCAACAAGTACATCTCGGAAGAGCCGGTCTCATTCACCGATTACGTGGATGACGACGGCGTCGGCAACGGTCCGTTCAAGATGCAGCTATCGATCTACCGGCGCGGCGACACGGCGGTCTTCGACTGGACGGGGACGGACGATCAGGCCGAGGGGCCGATCAACTTCCATATCCACGAAGGGCTCTGCAAGCTGTTCTTCGGCGTGTACATGATCATGGCCTTCGACCCGAAGATCATGTTCAACGAAGGTTTCTACGACCTGTTCGAGATCGTGCTGCCCGAAGGTTCGCTGCTGAATCCCAAATTCCCGGCGGCGCTGTCGAACCGGCTGAACACGCATACCCGGTTCTTCGACTGTCAGGCCGGTGCGCTTGGCCAGAAGGCGCCGCACCTGTCCATGGCCGCGGGCTATGGCACCTCGCCTCACTTCATTTTCACCGGGCAGGACAGCAACGGAAAGTACTTCCAGCTGATGGAGCTGCTCTTCGGCGGTGTCCCGGGGCGCCCGAGGGGCGACGGGCTGGACGGCCATGCCTGGTGGCCGCTCTTCTCCGCGACTCCGATCGAGTATATCGAGAACTACTATCCGGTGGTCGTCGAAAGCTATCGGCCGGTCAAGGACGCGGGCGGTGCGGGACTGCACCGCGGCGGCGCGGGAATCGAGAAGACCTATTGCGTGCTCGAGGCCGGATCGGTTTCGATCCACGACGACCGCGAGGTGGTCCCCCCTTGGGGCATCAACGGCGGCTTGCACGGCGGCACCTCGTCGAAATGGCTGATCCGGGCAGGGTCGGACGAGCGGGAGAGGATCAAGTCGAAGCTTGACAACCTGCAGGTCGAACCGGGCGATCGGATCGTGTTCATCACCGCCGGCTCCGGCGGCTGGGGCGATCCGCTCGAACGTGCGCCCGAAAAAGTCCTCGCCGACGTGCTGAACGATCTGGTGTCGCGAGAGAAGGCCGAAGAGGATTACGGCGTCGTGATATCCGACAAGAACGTCCTCGACAGTTCTGCGACAGAAAAGCTTCGCACCAGCCGCAAGAAGGAGCGCGGAGAGCCGGCACCCTTCGATTTCGGGTTCATCCCGGGCGTGCACGCGGCCGAATAGGCCTCGTCAGAGAAACTCGCCCCGTGCCTTGACGGTGGTCCCCGGGATGAGATCCCCGGGGATCAGCCGCAGCGACGACTCTCCACCATCGGGCTGGTCCAGGATATCCAGCGTCTCGCTGACCATGCGCTCGATCGGCTGCCGAACAGTGGTGAGACGGTAGGGGTGGCGCTGGCCTTCCCGGATCCCATCGAACCCCGCCAGCAGGATGTCCTCGGGGATACGCAACCCGAAATTGCCCCGAAGGGCGTCTGCGCACCCGATCGCCATGATGTCGTTCACTGCGAATATCGCGTCCGGCCAGTCGGGAGCGGGCCGGTTGAAGCGGCTCATGATGGCCGCGTAGCCGCCCGAATAATTCGACCCGCCCTCGATTTCCTCCAGATCGAGGCGCCCGAGCGCCGCAAGCGTGTCGCGGAATCCGGCGACGCGTTCCTGGCTGGTCGATCCCTGCGGATCCCCGCGCAGGACCAAAAAGCTTCGCGCCCCTGCCGCAGCCATCCGCCGGGCCAGCGCGGCGCCGCCCGCGCGGTTGTCGCACTGGACCGTCGCCAGCCCCGTTCCCGGCACGCTCCGGTTGAACATCACGACGGGGATGCCCAACCCCTCGGAGAGCTTGACCATCTCCGAAGTTACCTTGGCCGAGGTCATGACGATCCCGTCCACCGGGTAGCGCAGCGCCTCCATCATCACCTCGTCGCTGCTTTGCTGATCCTGCACCGAGAAGGCGAGAACCTGCCGACTGGTTCTCTGAAAGTTTTCCACGAAGACCTGAAGGCTTTCGGAATAAAAGGGATTGTTCAGGTTGCCGCTGATCACCGCCACCATCTTGCTGGATCTCTTCGACAGCGAAGAGGCGAAGACATTGGGCACGTAGCCGAGCTCTCGCGCCGCCGCCAGAACGCGGTCGCGCTTTTCCTTGGTGATGCTCGCCTTCGGGTTGAAGGCCCGTGAAACCGCGGGCTGGGATACGCCGGCAGCCCGTGCCACATCAAATGAGGTCACTCGTGGTTTTCTGGGCATCGTCACTCGTTCTTCAGCGCCCGCGCAGGGCCGGATGTACAATCTGTGCTCAGGATCATTGACAGATCGAAACCCTATGGCAAAGATGTGAATGCGTATTCAAACTCGCTGGATAGAGTCGCGAAAGACGATCGACCGGCAAACAGGAGGTATTCCGATGACCAAGTTACGCACGACGACACTGATCGCCGCAGCCGCGATGATCGTTGCCCCGACCCTTTCCCTCGCGCAAGACGGCATGGCGCGCGCAAAGGAAAGACTGTCCGCCTACACATCCAAGCCAGAATTCGTCGCCCCGGGTGAGCCTTTCGACATCAAGCAGTGCGCCGCCGGGAAAAAGATGCTGTCGATCCCGAACAACTCGGCCAATCCCTTCCTCAAAGGGATCATCGATCGCATGAAGACCGTCGGTGACAAGATCGGGCTCGAGGTCGTGGAGTGGGAAAACCAGGGCCAGCCCAGCCAGTGGGTGCAGGGCTTCGACTATGCCGTGCGCGACGGGTTCGACGTGATCGACCTGATCTCGGGGATCTCGCCGGACACGGTCGAACCGCAGATCAAGGCGGCGAACGAGGCCGGCATCAAGGTGATGACCTCGCATTTCTACGACCCCAGCTTCGAACCGAATCCGCTTCTCTCCAGCTCTCTCCCCATCGGTTTCAACGAAATCGGTCGCATCCTCGCCAACTGGATCACCGTCAACACCGACGGCAAGGGCCGCGTCGCGCTGATCGTCTCGCGCGAGGTGCCCCCGACGATCCCGCTGGTCGATGGCTTCACCGAAGAACTGGCCGAAAACTGCCCCGACTGCGAGATCGCGCAGGAGATCAACGTAGGGGTCGCGGAATGGGGCACCAAGATCCAGCCCTCGGTCCAGTCCGCGCTGCAGGCGGATCCCGACATCGACGTGGTCGTCCCGATCTACGACTCCATGTCACAGTTCGTCGTGCCCGCGCTGCGCCTGACCGGCAAGCTGGGCCAGGTCAAGGTGGCGACGTTCAACGGCACGCCCTTCGTGCTCGACTTCATCCAGCAGGGCGCCGTGTCGATGGATATCGGCGAGAGCCTCGACTGGATCGCCTACGCCACGGTGGATGGCCACATGCGCGATCTCTGCGGTCTGCCGGTTCCGGACAAGCTCAATGTGCCGTTCTACATCTTCGATGAATCGAACGCCACGGACGCCGGAACGCCGGCGGAGTTCGACACCGGCTATGGCGATGCCTACGTATCCGGTTTCGCTAAGCTTTGGGGCCTGGAATAACCTCGTGACTGCGGCAACTGGCGAACTATCGACCAACGCGGCCCCCCTCGGGGGGTCGCCGACCCTGCGGCTGGAGGGCATATCCAAGACCTTCCGGGCCACCCGGGCGCTCGACCACGTGACGCTCGAGGTCAGGCCGGGAGAGATCCATGGCCTGCTCGGAACCAACGGATCAGGGAAATCGACCCTGATCAAGGTGCTTGCAGGCTATCACGCGCCCGATCCCGGCGGGCGCATGACCTTCAACGGCGAAGAGGTCTCCCTGCCTCTGTCGTCTTCCGATTTCCGCCGTCTCGGCATGAGCTTCGTGCACCAGAACCTCGGGTTGCTGCCGTCGCTGACGGTGCTCGAAAACCTGCGGCTGAAACAGATCGCCCTGTCTCCGGGGATGCATCTGAACTGGCGTCGCGAGCGGGCCGAGGGGCAGGCGGTGCTGGACCGTTACGGGCTGGACATTCCCCAATGGCGGCGTGTCGATGAACTGAGCGCGGTGAACCGCGCCCTGCTGGCCATCGTCCGCGCCTTCGAGGAAATCCGTGAAGGCTGCGAAGCGACCGGCAAGCCGGGGCTCGTGCTTCTCGATGAACCCACGCCATTCCTGCCCGAGGAAGGCGTCGCGCGGCTGTTCAAGCTGATGAGAGAGATCGCGGCCAGCGGGTCGTCCGTTCTCTTTATCTCGCACGACATCGACGAGGTCATGGAGATCACGGACCGCGCCACGATCCTGCGTGACGGGCGCGTCTCCGGAGAGGTCGAAACCGCGAGTGCCAGCCATGACGACATGATCGAATTGATCATCGGCCGGTCACTCGCCCCCGCCGAGGAACGAACCAACGAGGCGACCGCCTTTGCCCCCGGCCTGTCCATCACGTCCGTCGAGGCGGATGGGATCGCACCCTTTTCGCTGGACATCGGCAAGGGCGAGGTCATTGGTCTCACCGGCCTGATCGGAGCGGGTTACGACCGCATTCCCTATCTGGTGTTCGGCGCCAGCCCTGCCACGGCGGGCGAGCTGACTATCGACGGACGACAGCTGGCGCTGCCCGGGATGACCCCGGCCAAGGCCATTGCCGAAAACCTGGCCTTGCTGCCGGGCGACCGCGAGGCGCAGAGCGGCGTGCCCAGTCTGTCGATCGCCGACAACATGCTGCTGCCCGATGTCTCCGACTGGTTCCGGGGCGGTCTGCTGCGCAATCGCGGCATGCGGAATGAGGCAAAACGACTGGGCGACGCCTACGAGGTGCGTCCGAACGATCCCGACCTGCCTCTCGCCGCGCTTTCCGGCGGCAATGCACAAAAGGTGCTGATCGCCCGCTGGATGAAGCGCAAGCCTCGCCTGCTGCTGCTTGACGAGCCGACCCAGGGGGTCGACGTCGGGACCCGCGCGCGCATCTTCGATGCCATCGCCGCCGAGGCCGAGACCGGCATGTCCGTGCTCTGCGCCTCGTCCGATGCCGAGCAGCTGGCGCGTATCTGCGACCGCGTCCTCGTCTTCGCCCGTGGCCGGGTGGTGCGCGAACTGACCGGATCGCAGGTGAGCAAAGATCACATCACCCAGGCTTGCTACGCCTCGCTCGAGAACTCAGACCGGAGCCCGACATGACCACACAAGCCCGCGCCCATGCCGCCGCCCGGCGGATGCGCCTTTTCGAACGCTATGCCCTGCTGGTCGTCTGGGCGCTACTGATCATCGGCTTCAGCCTGGCGCTGCCGAATTCGTTCCCGAGGTGGGGCAATTTTTCGATCCTCTTCGCCTCCTACGCGCCGGCGGCCCTGCTGGCCCTGGCCATCATCATTCCGCTGACTTCCGGCGATTACGACCTCTCGGTCGGCGCGGTGATGACCCTGTCGTCCTGCCTCATCGCCGTGCTGAACGCCTGGGCGGGCCTGCCCATCCTGCTGTGCCTGTTGCTGGCGGTCCTGGCCGGTGTGGTCGTGGGTCTCTTCCACGCCTTCTTTATCGTCTATGTGCGGATTCCCTCGCTGGTGGTCACGCTGGGCTCGACCTCGCTGATCTCCGGTGTCGTGCAGTGGTTCACCAAGTCATCGACGATCGGCGGCATCGACAATGCCCTGATCATGTCGGTCGTGGGGGGGCGCCTCTTCGGTGTGCCCTATGCGTTCTACTACGCTTTCGCGGCCGTGGTCATCCTGTGGTACGTCTTCGACTACACGCCGCTCGGGCGGCGCCTGCTGTTCGTCGGCCGGGGGAGAGAGGTCGCACGGCTGAACGGAATCGCGGTCGAACGGGTGCGTGTCGGGGCCTTGGTGGCGTCGTCTGTCGTCGCCTCCTGCGCGGGCATCCTATATGCCGGGGTTCTGGGTTCGGCAGACCCCTATTCCGGCCTGAACTATCTCCTGCCGGCCTTCGCGGCCGCCTTCCTGGGGTCGACCACGATCATGCCGGGGCGCTTCAACCCCTGGGGCGCGATGGTTGCCGTCTACTTCCTGGGGACCGGAATCACCGGTCTTACGATGCTCGGCATTCCACTTTGGGTGACGAACGTGTTCAATGGTGGAGCACTGATCCTGGCCGTCACGATCTCCCAGCTGACGCGCGGACGTGAAGCCCCGGACATCGGCTGACACGACTTCAACTGAAAGGACAAGACATGGCGATCACGTATCTCAAACGTGGCAAATCCGAAGCCGACCGCAAGGGCGACGCCTCGAAGGTGCGCGAGACGGTCGAAGCAACGCTGACGGATATCGAGACACGTGGCGACGCCGCCGTGCGCGACCTGTCGGAGAAATTCGACAGCTATACCCCGCCCTCGTTCCGGCTGTCGCCCTCCGAGATCGAGGCGCTGGTACAGAAGGTCTCGACCCGCGACATGGAGGACATCAGGTTCGCCCAGGCACAGGTCAGACGCTTTGCGGAAGCGCAGCGCGCTTCGATGACCGACGTCGAGGTCGAAACGATGCCGGGCGTGATCCTGGGTCACAAGAACATCCCCGTCCAGTCTGTCGGCTGCTACGTGCCGGGGGGCAAGTTTCCCATGGTGGCTTCGGCCCACATGTCCGTCCTCACTGCAACAGTTGCCGGGGTGCCGCGCATCGCCGCCGCGACGCCGCCCTTCAAGGGCGAACCCAACCCGGCGGTGATTGCCGCCATGCATCTTGGCGGCGCACATGAAATCTATGTCCTCGGCGGCATTCAGGCCGTCGGGGCCCTGGCGATCGGAACCGAAACCATCGACCCGGTGGACATGCTGGTCGGTCCCGGCAACGCCTTCGTCGCCGAAGCCAAGCGGCAGCTCTACGGCCGTGTCGGCATCGACCTGTTCGCCGGACCGACCGAGACGATGGTCATCGCCGACGAGACGGTGGACGCCGAGCTCTGCGCGACCGATCTTCTGGGGCAGGCCGAACACGGCTATGACAGCCCCGCCGTCCTTCTGACGAATTCCGAAAAGCTGGCCCGGGAGACGCTGGACGAGATCGACCGCATCCTGAAGATCCTGCCGACTGCCAACACCGCCGCGAAGAGCTGGGAGGACTACGGCGAGGTCATCGTCTGCGACACCTATGACGAGATGCTCGACGTCGCCAACGATATCGCCTCGGAACACGTGCAGGTCATGACCGACCGGGACGACTGGTTCCTCGACAACATGACCTCCTACGGTGCGCTGTTCCTCGGACCGCGGACGAATGTCGCGAACGGCGACAAGGTGATCGGCACCAATCACACGCTGCCGACCAAGAAGGCGGGGCGGTACACCGGTGGATTGTGGGTCGGCAAATTCCTGAAGACGCACAGCTATCAGAAGATCACCAGCGACGACGCGGCGGCCGAGATCGGTGCCTACGGATCCCGTCTGTGCCTGCTCGAGGGCTTCGTGGGCCATGCCGAACAATGCAACGTCCGGGTGCGGCGCTACGGTGGCAGGAACGTACCCTACGGCAACGCTGCCGAATGACATCCTCCGTCGGATCCCGGCCGGACACTCCGATCCCGGCCGGGATCCGCGGGGCCGCTCACGCGGCCGCGAGAGGTTGGCCGGGCCCTGCCGCGCCGGGCCGCTCCACGTTCACTGGCGGGGCGCCGCGCAGGATCAAGCCCCCGCCGAGCCCCATTTCTTCTCGAACTCCCAGACCTCCGGAAACCCGATCAGCCGGTTGAATTCCTCGAAATCGAAGAGCGGCACGTCGGCCGACTGGGACGTCCCGGTCTCCTTGAGGGTCACAAGCGCCTTCTCCACGGCCGCCGCCGCCGCGAGGCCGGAGATCGCAGGAAAGATCGCCAGATCGTAGCCGATGTCGCGCAGTGTCTCGACCTTCAGGATCGGGGTCCGGCCGCCGTCGGCCATGTTGGCGATCATCGGCGCGTCGATCCTCTCGCATGCTTTTCGCATTTCTTCCTCGGTATCCAGCGCTTCGACGAAGATGACATCGGCTCCGGCGTCGCGATACCTCAGCCCCCGCTCCACGGCCTTGTCGAAGCCTTCCATCGCCTTGGCGTCGGTCCGGGCGATGATCAGCGTCTCCTGCGCGTTTTCACGAGCCGCGCCGGCGACCTTGATCTTCTGCACCATCTCCGCCGCAGGGATTACCCGCTTGAATGGCGTGTGCCCGCATTTCTTCGGAAACTCCTGATCCTCGATCTGGATCGCCGCAGCGCCCGCGCGTTCGTAACCCCGCACCGTCTGATCGACGTTCAGCAGGCCGCCAAAGCCGGTGTCGGCATCCGCGATGATTCCGGCTTCCGATGTGCGGCCCAGGATCGTCAGGCGCTTGAGCATCTCGGAATAGGTGGTGATCCCCGCATCCGGCAGACCTTCGGCCGAGGCCGTGCCCCAGTAGCCCGAGAAGTAGATGAAGTCGAACCCGACCTTGTTGGCAATGACGGCCGAGATCATGTCGTGGATGCCCGGAGCACAGATGAAGGTGCCGGCATCGAGCGCGGCCCGCAGGTTCGGTTTGGTCATCAGGGTTCTACCTTTCGTTTTCGGGGATCGGACCGGGTCGCCGTTCCGGCACGCCCCGCGGGGTGAGCTGGCCCTCGGTGCCGCGGAAAATCCGTGCGGCGGCCAAGATATGCGCGCGCATCAGCGCTTCGGCACAACGTTCGTCGCCATTGCGGATGGCGGTGACCAGCTGGCGGTG
Source organism: Pseudooceanicola batsensis HTCC2597 (assembly GCF_000152725.1). GTDB lineage: Bacteria > Pseudomonadota > Alphaproteobacteria > Rhodobacterales > Rhodobacteraceae > Pseudooceanicola > Pseudooceanicola batsensis. Next base: position 33,484 of record NZ_AAMO01000008.1, on the reverse strand, counting down.
GTCGGACAGGCTGCGGTCGACATCCTCGGTCTCGAACTGGCCGTAGGACCGCACAAGGAAACCGAGGTCCATGAGGTTCAGCGCGATCTCCTCCATCCGGCGGTTGCCGGACATGCGGAGGATCTCGGCGTGGAAGGTTCGGTTCGCCTCGGAATAGGCCATGACGTCGCGAGGGCAGGCCTTGGCCAGCGGCTCCATCCTGGCCGCCATTTCCGCCAATCGGTCGACGTCGGCGGGATTGGCATGCCGCGCGGCAAGTCCCGCGGCCGCGCTTTCGATCAGCGCGCGGGTTTCGAAGACATCCCTGACCTCGCGCTCCGACCAGCCCTTCACAATGGCTCCTGCATGTGGCGAAAGGGTCACGAACCCTTCGCTGGCCAGACGCCGCAGGGCTTCGCGGACCGGCGTGCGGGACACCGCGGCTTCCTCTGCAAGCGCCCCCTCGATCAAGCGCTCTCCGATGAAGAAGCGACCCGAGGAAATGGAGTCCCGGACCGATCGGTAAACCCGCTCCGCCGCCGTCGGCTTTCCGCTGTCGAACGCTGCTGTCACAGTGGTCCTTGTATGCAAAGTTGCATTTTGTAACCCTGCGAAAGTTTATACTTGACGTATTGTATGCAATCAATAGCTTCCCATCGTTATGGTCCGGACAAATCAGTCCGGAGGGAGAAACTATATAGGGAGGAATTCCATGTTCCTGAAAATGGGAAGAAGAGCCGTTCTCGGCGGGATCGCGGCACTGTCGATGCTTGCCGCTCCGACGGTCGCACAAGAAAGCTACGAGCCGGGCCGGCTGACCATCGTGGTGCCGTTCAACCCCGGCGGATCGGCCGACCGCATGGCCCGAGCCATCGCCCAGTTCCTGCCCGAAGAGCTGGGGGTGCCGGTGACCGTGATGAACCGGCCGGGGGGCAGCGGAGCCCTCGGCCACACCTACTTCCTGCAACAGCCCGACGACGGTTCCGTTGCGCTGGTCTCGCCGATCAACCCGTACCTGATCTCGAATATCCTTCGGGGCCAGGGAATGCTGGATTGGGACAAGTTCCACTTCATAAACGGGCAGTGGCAGGACTACTACGTGATCCTGGTGAACAAGGACCAGCCGTTCCAGACCGGGCAGGAGTTGATCGACTTCATCAAGGAAAATCCGGGCGAGGCGAGCTCGGCCATCATCAACGGCGACGGCGGACATCTTGCCACGGTTGTGATGCTCGAACGGCTCGGTCTGCCGGCGGATGCGGTGAACTTCATCAGCTATGACGGCGGAGCGCCGATGCGGACCGCACTAGCGGGCAACCAGGTGACATTCTCGGTGATCTCCGCGCTCGGATCCAGCGTCATTGCGGAAGACGTGCGCCCGCTCGCCGTCATCAAGGAGCAGCCCGACGAACGCTGGGCGGCACCGAACATCAACGAGGTACTCGCGAACTACGACGTCGAGATCCCGCTGCTGGCCGCCGACCTGCGGACCTTCACGGTGCATCAGAGCTTTTTCGAAAACCACCCGGAAACCTACGAGCAACTGAAGGACGCCTACCGCCGGATGCTGGAACGCGAGGATTTCAAGGCCTTCATCGCCGAGGGCCAGATCGGTGGTCAATGGATGGGTCCCGAGGCTACGGCCGCATCGCTGAACCAGAGCTACGAGGTGTTCGAACAGTATATCGATGCCCTGCAATAAGACATGACGACGGCGCGGGGGCAGATCGCCCTCGCGCTACGTTCCGGGAGGGGGAATGACATGAGACGGCTTACGCGCCACCTGACCGGCGGGGCAGGGCACCTTGCCCTGCTTGCCGCCTTCGCCGCTTTCAGCATCTGGTACGTGATCGACGCGTGGACGGCGCAGGCCAAGGTCCAGAACATGCTTCTGATCGGCCCCGCCGCCGCATTCTCTCTGGCGCTGATCCTGGTCCTCGCGGTGGCCGAGGCGCGCCGGATCGCGCGGGGCACCGACCTCGCCCCGGTTTCCGACATTCCGCGAACGACCTTTGCCGCCAAATACGGCACTCCGATCGCCGCAGGGCTCTTGGCGGTCTATGTCCTGCTGATGCCCGTGATCGGTTTCGACGTGGCCACGGTGGTTTATGTCGCCCTCAGCATGGTGTTGCAGGGGGCCCGTGACTGGCGCATCGTTCTCGCCTTCTCACTCGCCGCTGGGCTGTTGCCCGTCTGGGCCATCGAGGAAATGCTCTCCATTCCCATTCCGACGCTGGTGCTCTGAGACATGATCGATCTTGCCGCTTTCAGCGACGCGCTGTCGCTTCTCGCCAGCAATCCCTTCGCCTGGGCAGTCGTCCCGGTCGGGCTGCTGATCGGGCTTGTCTTCGGCGTTCTGCCGGGCCTTTCCGTGCCGATCGCCATGGCCGTCTTCCTGCCATTCACGCTCTACATGGATTTCCTGTCGGCCATCCTGTTCCTCACCGCCATCTTCACCGGGGGCGGGTTCGGCGGGTCGGTCCCGGCGATCCTGATGAACGTCCCGGGCACCACCGCTGCCATCGCCACATGTTTCGACGGCTATCCTATGTCCCGTCAGGGACGGCACAACGAGGCGCTCGGCCTGGCGCTGGCTGCGTCGACCGTGGGCACGGTGATCGGCTATGCGCTGCTCTTCGTGATCCTGGAACCCATTTCGCGGCTGGTGCTGAAACTCGGCGCGCCCGAGTTGTTCCTGATCGCGTTGGCCGGCCTTTTCTTGATCGCCGCACTGTCGGGCAGGTATTTCTGGCGCGGCGTTCTGGCCGGGGCGCTCGGTCTCATGATCGGCACCATCGGCATGAGCTCTTCCGGGGTCATGCGCGGCACGATGGGCTCGATCTGGATGCTGGACGGCATATCGACAACGGCAGCGATCATCGGGCTCTTCGCCGCGTCCGAGATCTTCGCCCTGGTCAAGAGCGAATACATCGTGGCGGATGCGGGCGCCCGCGAGGTGCGGCTGTCGCTGATCGCACGCGGTTTCGTCCAGGCCTTCCGCAACTGGTATCTGGTCCTTCGCGGCGGATTGATCGGATCGCTGGTCGGTACAGTGCCGGGGGTCGGCTCGACCGTGGCGAACCTGGTCAGCTATTCCTACGCCCGCAGCCGGTCGCCCAACCGGGACGCATTCGGGACCGGTCACCCTGAGGGCGTCGTTGCCGCGGAAGCGGCGAACTCGAGCTCCGAGGGCGGGTCGATGGTCGCCCTGCTGGCGCTCGGCATTCCGGGGGGCGCCGGCACGGCGATCATGCTGGGCGCCTTCGCCATGCACAATGTCACCGGCGGCCCGCGGTTCATCTCGGATAACAAGGACGTGGTCTATGCGATCATCGGCGGGAACCTGGTCCAGGCGCTCTTGCTGGCCGGCTTGGGGCTGCTGTTCCTGCGGGTCGCGGTGACCATCGTGAAGGTCCCGCTGAAGTTCCTGCTGCCGGTGATCACGACGCTGACGGTGCTGGGCAGCTACGCCGTGTCCAACTCCATGGTCGGCCCGATCACGCTGGCGGCGGCCGCGATCCTCGGGCTGATCATGAAACACTACAATTATCCTGTGGTCGCCATGGTCATCGGCCTGCTGCTGGGCCGGATGATGGAGGGGAACCTGCTGCGCACATGGCAACTGAGCCGCGGCGACCTGACGATCTTTCTCGAGCGGCCCATCTCGCTGGGGCTGGTGGTTGCGCTGATCCTCGCCGTGCTTGTACCCTTCGTGATGAAACGTCTGAAACGTCGGAACAATCCGAAACCGGAGGGCTGAGCCATGACCGACCTGCCAACATTCCGCCTGGACGGGCGCCGCGCCCTGGTGACGGGGGCAGGGCGCGGCATCGGTCGTGCCATCGCCCTGGGCTATGCCGCCGCGGGGGCCGAGGTCACGCTCTGCGCCCGTTCGCAGGAAGAGCTGAACGCGCTGTCGGAGGAGATCCGCGCCTCTGGCGGGACCTGTGATGTGATGCCACTCGACATTACCGATCAGGCGGCCGTGACGGCAGCGCTCGCCGATCGCGAGGCCTACCACATCCTTCTCAACAACGCGGGGACCAATCGCCCGAAACCGCTGACCGAGGTCGTGGACGAAGATATCGACGCGGTCCTGGACCTCAACGTTCGGGCGACGATCCTGATGACCCGGGCCGTCGTCTCGCGGATGCTGGAGGATGCGGTGACGGGCTCGGTCATCACCATGTCCAGCCAGATGGGCCACGTGGGCGCCGCGAACCGCACGCTCTATTGCGCGTCGAAATGGGCGGTCGAGGGGTTCACCCGGGCACTTGCGGTCGAACTGGGCCCGCAGGGCATCCGGGTCAACACGATCTGCCCGACCTTCATCGAGACCCCGCTGACGGCGCCCTTCTTCGAAGACCCCGCCTTCAAGGAACAGGTGCTGTCCAAGATCAAGCTCGGCCGCATCGGACAACCCTCGGACATCGTGGGGGCCGCGGTTTTCCTCGCCTCGGACGCATCGGCCCTGATGACCGGCTCCTCGGTCATGCTCGACGGTGGCTGGACCGCCGACTAAGCCTCGACCAGCAGGGTCTGGAACGCCGCGCGACGGGCGCCATCGATCGGGACCGGTCGGTGCGTGTCGCGGCCGACGTAGACATGGACGAAAAAGCCCTCGGCCGCGGCCTCGTCGTCCTCGTTGCGGAACAGCGCGATCTCGAACCGGACGGAAGAGCCGCCGATGCGCGCGATCCTGAGCCCCGCATGGACGAGGTCGGGGAACTGCATCTCGGCGAAATATTTGCAGCCCGTCTCCACCACCAGTCCGTAGCTGTCCGAGGTCTTCGGATCGAGCAGCCCCTGATCCATCAGCCAGCCATTCACCGCCGTGTCGAACAGCGAATAGTGCACGACGTTGTTCATGTGCCCGTAGATGTCGTTGTCCATCCAGCGGGTCTGCAGCTGCCGAAAGGCGACGTAGTCGGCACGGCGCGGACGGGGCGCCGGCATCACCAGGCGGCCCGGTAGATCGCCAGCGCATCCGCTTCGGACACGGGGCGGGGGTTGTTGACCAGAAGCCGCTGCTGCAGCATGGAATCCGATGCCATCTTTTCCAGCGCATCCTCGGGAATCGAGACGTCGCGCAGCCGGGTCGGCATGCCGAGCTCGACCGCGAGATCCGCGAGCGCCTCGATGAAGGCCGCGCACCGGGCCTGCGCGCCCTCGACCTCTGCCAGGGCGGGGAATGCATCCGCCGCGATCTCGGCATAGAGCGCATGGGCGTCGGGCGCGTTGAAGCGCAGCACATGCGGCAGAACCAGCGCGTTCGAGAGACCGTGCGGGATGTGGAAGGTCCCGCCGATGGGATAGGCGAGCGCATGAACCGCGGCGACCGGAGAATTGGCGAACGCCTGCCCGGCCAGCATCGACCCGAGAAGCATCGCGCCCCGCGCCTCGACATTGCCCGGATCCGTTACCACGGTCCGGATGTTCCCGCCCAGAAGCCGCAGCGCCTCCCGCGAGAGCATCCTGCTCAGCGGGTTGTTGTTGGCGTTCGCAGAGGCATAGGCCTCGATGGCATGAACCATGGCGTCCACCCCGGTCGCCGCGGTGATCGGTGCCGGCAGGCCAAGTGTCAGGTCCGCGTCGAGGATGGCGATGTCGGGCAGGATCACCGGCGAGGAGACCCCGCGTTTTTCCTCTTCGCCGACCGTGATGATCGCGACGGGCGTGACCTCGGACCCGGTGCCGGCGGTCGTCGGCACCAGCACCAGCGGCAGGCGCGGCCCCTTGGCCTGGCCCACGCCCCAGGCCTCGTCCAAATCCTCGCCCGACCCCAGAAGCAGCGCCGCGACCTTGGCGATATCGAGCGACGAGCCGCCGCCGAAACCGACGACGCCGGTGCAGCCGCGCCCGGCCTCGCACGCCTTCTCGAGCGTCGCGCGCGAGGGATCGGCCTCGACCTTGTCGAAGACGACCACCTCGCCCCCGGCCGCTTCCAGCGACGCCAGCGCCTTGTCGCAGAGCCCCAGACCGCGCAGCCCCGGATCGGTCACGAAGAGCACCCGCTCGCCGAGCAGCGAGCCGGCGACATCGGCAAGCTCGGCCGACGCGCCGGGCCGGAAGACGATGGACTTCGTGGTGTTGAAGATGAATGGCTGCATGGTCGGATCTCCGTTTCTCGTGCGCCAGCCCGTCGCGATCGCGAGCGCGGGCCGCGCGCGACCGGTCTATCCTGTCCCGCCCTCCGAGGCAATTTGTCCGGACCGGGATCTACGCTCCAATCGCGCCGAAGGATACCTCGCACCGCATCCGGCGCCCGCAGGCGCGCGCTTCCACACCGCAACCGGACCTTGCATCTTTTCGAGTCACCACGGTCATGATCGTGATGAGCTTACGAGGGGCGCCTCGTGCAAGGTGACGGGGCTGGCGCGGACCCCGGATCCGCTGGGCTGATCGACCCGCTCCGCCGGCCCATCTCCGGAAAGGGGCTTCGCGTCACCTTGGCAATCCGAAGTAGTCGACCAGGAAAAGCGCGATCGCCGGGAAGGCGATGATGATGCCCAGGCGGATGATATCGGCCACGATGAAGGGGGCGACGCCCGAGTATATCGTGCCGATCCGCGTGTCGGGCAGCATCGCCTTGATGACAAAGACGTTCATTCCAATCGGCGGCGTGATCATCCCGATCTCGATCACCATGATGGTCAGGACACCCCACCAGATCGGATCATAGCCGTAATCGAGGATCAGCGGGAAGACGAAGGGCATCGTGATCACCATCGAGGAGATCGTGTCGAAGATCGCCCCTAGGATCAGGTACATCAACATGAGCAGCAACACGACCCAGGTCCCGGGCAGATCCGTCGCCCGGATCCCGTCGACCATCACCTGCGGCAGGCCCGATACCGTGACTGCGTAGGTGAAGATCGAGGCGCCGATCACCATCAGGTAGATCATCGAGGTGGTGCTGGCGGTCTCGCGCAGCGCCAACCAGAAGTTCGCGCGCGTCAGGCGGCCGCGCAGAAGAGCGATGAGAAAGGCAAGGAAGGCTCCGACTGCGGCGCTTTCGTTGACCGAGAAGATGCCGCCGTAGATTCCGCCCGTAACGACGAACATCAGCAGGATCGCGGCCCAGCCCTGCTTCAGAGCGGCGCCGGTGGCGGACCAGTTCTCGCGGGGGCCCGAGGGGCCCATTTCAGTGTTGCGTCGCACGAGGACGGCAATCGTCACCAGATGCAGGGCGACGGCAAGAACCGCCGGCAACAGTGCGGCCACGAACAGGGTCTTCACGAACTGCTCGGTCAGTACGCCGTAGAGGACCAGGATGATCGACGGCGGGATCAGCATGCCGAGGGTCCCGCCGGCCGCGACGGATCCGGTGGCGAGCTTTTCCGAATAGTTGCGGCTCATCATCTCCGGCAACGACACACGCGTCATGGTCGAGGCGGTGGCGATGGACGACCCGCAGACCGCGCCGAACCCCGCGCAGCCCCCGATGGTGGCCATGGCGAGACCCCCACGGACATGCCCGATGAAGGATTGCGCCAAGCGGTAGAGGTCGCCGGACAGCCCTCCGACCGTGGCGAAACTCCCCATCAGGAGAAAGAGAGGGATAATGGCCAGTTCGGGGCTGCCGATCTTTCCGACGGTCTCCGTGCCGAACAGGGTCAGGGATGCCTCGAAGCTGCCCCGGATGACGCTGAACGTCACGACCCCGGCTATTCCCATGGCCACCCCGATCGGGACCTGGGCGAATATCATGACCAGCATCACCACGATGCCGATGACTCCCACGAGATAGGGTTCCAAAGTTCAGACCTCTTCCGCTGCGGGCGCGCGGCCCATGATCTCGGCGATGATGACGTAGAGCTGGGCCGGGATGCAGGCCCAGAAGAGAACCGCGGCAGCCCACCACCAGGGGCCGACCGGCCAGTGCAGGATCATCGAGACCTCGGCCCGGCCCGAGACCTTGATTGCATGCTGCGTCAGGAACCAGGCGATGCAGAGGAACATGAAACCGGTCGCCAACTCGCCGATGATCCGCATGATGCGGTTGGCGAGCGGACCGACGAAGGCCTCGATCAGGGTGACCTTGATCTGGCGGCGTTCCATCAGGCCTGCCGGAAAACAGGCCGCCACGATCACGATCGTCAGCAGGGCGGCCGTGTCGTGGGCGCCGTGGATCGGCCGCCCGGTGATCTGCCGTACCAGGATGTCGGCCACCGACAGTCCCGCGACCAGAAGCAGGAAGAGGGCGCCGAGGAACGCGGTCAACCTCGATCCCCGTATCAGTATCGCTTCGATGTGGTGCATGAACGTCCCCGCCCTGGATGCCATCTATGGTTGGACTTGCCGGCCCGGCGCACCGGACCGGCGGGTCAACTGCGCCTCAGCGGCTGCGGATGTCTTCCAGCTTGGCCGAATAGGCATCGATGAGACCGTCGGACGCCTCGGCGCCGACCATCTCGACCACCGGTTTGACCGCTTCGGCGATCTTGGCCTGGTCGGCTTCGCTGGGCACCACCAAGGTCGATCCGTCCTCCGACGCCCAGGCTTCCTTGTTGGCGGCGACGGCGGCGGAATAACTCGCGATCTGGCGGTCGATGATGAACTGGCGCGACTTGGCCAGCGCGTCCTTGGCCTCCTGCGGGAGCTCTTCGTAGACCTCCTTGTTCATGATGATCGCGAAGATCAGGATGCCGAGGTTGGCGTCATAGTGGTTCGTTGCCACATCCGCGACCCGGAAGGTCTTGGCGACCGATGCGTCGGTCATCGCGCCGTCGATCAGCCCGCGGTCGATGTTCTCGGCCATTTCGAGTGCCGACATGTTCTGCGCCACACCGCCGAGGGCGTCGATGACGGCGGTCTGGATCTGACCGGCCACGCGGAACTTCTTGTCCTTGATGTCCTCGAAGCTTTCGATCGGCGGCTTGCTGTGCAGCATGTAGGCGTCCGAGGAATATACCGCGACCATGTAGTAGTCCTCGTAGCCTCTCAGCAGGCCCTCCTCATACATCTCCTTGACCGCGGTCGAGCCTTCGGCCGTGTTCGAGGCATAGCCCGGCAGCTCGAAGATGTCATAGTCGGGATAAACACCCGGTGTGTAGGACGGCACCGTCAGCGTCAGATCGGCGACGCCGTTGGCCACCAGGTCTGCCTGGGTCAACGGGTTGCGGCCCAACGTGCCGCCGGCAAAGAGCTTGATCGAGGTGTCGGTGCCTTCGGTCTGTTCGTTGAACCAGTCGACCCAGGGCTGATAGACCTCGCGGATCGTGGGCGAGGCCGCGGGAATGAATACCGCGAAAGCCAGTTCCTTGGCGCTGGCCGTCTGTGGCACGGCAACGCTCAGGGCGAGCGCCGCCCCGAAGGTCAATTTGGTAATCTTGTCGATGAACATGCCTGTCTCCTCCTGTCAGGTGTTCGGTTTCTGTCGCCCCGGCGCGCTCACGCCGGGGGTGGGCGTCACCCCGGTCGACCCACTACGAAGGTCGCGATCGTCGTCGTCGAGCCGCCGATATTCAGCAGTCCGACCTTTTCGGCACCGTCGACCTGGCAGTCGGCCGCCTGTCCGGTGACCTGGCGGTAGCCGTCCAGCATCATGCGCACGCCGGTGGCTCCGACCGGGTGGCCCAGCCCGATCAGACCGCCCGAGGGGTTGATGGGCAAACGGCCTCCGGCAGCGATCGTGCCGTCCTCCACCGCCTTCCAGCTCTCGCCCGGGGCGGTGATCTCGTAGCTGTCGATCGCCGCGTATTCGGTCATGGCAAAGCAGTCGTGCGTTTCGATTGCCGAAAGCTGGAACGGGCTGTCGATGCCGGCCCGCGCGAAGCATTCGCGGATGGCCGTGTTGATCTGGGGCAGGACGAAGCGCGAATTTCGGTTCTCGGTCAGCTTGTCGGTCAGCGTCATCGGTGCTGTGCGATGACCCCAGCCGTCGATCCGTGCGAGGTCCGACAGCTTCATCCCGCGCGCCTTGACGTATTCCTCGGCGTAGCGGCGCGAGGCGAGGAAGACGACGGCCGCGCCATCGGTCACCTGTCCGCAATCGTTGCGGCGCACGCGGCCCTCGATGACCGGGTTCGCCTCGTCATCCTCGGTGAAGCTGCGGTCGTTGAACTCCCACTTGCGGGTCTGCGCATTGGGATTGCGACGGCCGTTTTCATAGTTGATCCGGGCAATCTCGCCCAGATGGTCATAGCTGACGCGGCCATATTTTTCCGAATAGGCCTCGATCACGTCGGCAAAGGCGGCGGGCCAGACGTAATTCACGTCGTCGTATTCGCGGCCCCGCCATGCCGCCGCGCCGAGATGGTCGGCGGCGGTCTTGCCGGGCACGTTTCGCATGTACTCCAGCCCGAGGACACAGGTCAGGTCGTACCGCCCCGCCTCGATCTCGGACGCGGCCGCGAGGATCGCCATGGAACCGGACGCACAGGCCGCCTCGTGCCGCGAGGTGGGGACGCCCGACAGGTCAGGATGGAGCGAGGCGAAGATGCCGCCCAGCTGCCCCTGGCCGCAGAAAAGCTCGCCGGTGAAGTTGCCGATATGGGCGCTCTGGATATCCTTCGGTTCCAGTTTCGCGGCGTCGAGGCCGGAGAACAGGACTTCGGCCATCATGTCGTGGATGCCCAGCCCCTCACGCGACCAGTTGCGGGCAAAATCGCTTTGCGCTCCTCCGAGGATATAGACGGCGTCAGACATGTTCGGCTCCTTCTTGCTGCGGGACGAGCAGGCGGGAGAGCGCCTTGCGGTCCAGCTTGGACAACGGGGTTCGGGGCAGAGCCTCGAGGGTGATCAAGCGCTCGGGCCACTTGAACTTGGCCAGCCCCTGCGCATCGCAATAGGCGGTCACGTCGGCGAGCGTTACGCAGGCGTCGCCCTGCGGCACCACGAAGACGCAGACCTTCTCGCCCATGCGGTCGTCGGCATAGGAAGCGACGGCGGCTTCGCGCATTCCGGGCATGGACGAAATCAGGTTGTCCAGTTCGAGCGGCGATATCTTCATCCCGCCCCGCACGATCAGTTCCCGCGCGCGGGCGTGGAAGCGGATCAGGCTGCCGCACGCGGAAATCTCGAACAGGTCGGCGGTGGCGAAATAGCCGTCGTCGTCGATCTTGGTCCGATCGAAGCCGTCTCGGCTGAAGTAGCCCGGCATCAGGCAGGGCCCGGTGATCATCATCTCTCCGATCGCGCCGGGGCGAGTGACCGGCGCACGGGTGACAGGATCGACAAGCTTGAAGTACCCGCCGTTTGCCGTACGACGGCCTTCTCCGCCGGGCCAGTCCACATCGCCGTCACGGGGGAAGAACCGCGCGCGGTTGCGCGGGTCCGGCACCCGTTCGCCCGACGAACACATCTGCGCGCCCTCGTTCGAGCCGAAGAAATTGAGGACAGGCACGTCGAACCGGTCCTGAAAGAACCGGAAGACCTCGGGGTCGGGCGGGGCCGATCCGGTGCCGATGGCGCGCAGCCGATGCAGGGCAGCTTCGAGGGCGGGGTCGTCGGAACGTTCGCGCAGGTACACCAGAACCGTCGGGGCCACCATCGTGTAAGTCACCTCCTCTTCGCCGAGTTGTCGGACGAAGGTGTCGAGGTCGAACGGGTGATGCAGGATGAGCGCACCGCAGGTGCGCATCCAGCACATCATCAGTCCGCCCATAGCGGCGGCGTTCACGAAGGGGAAGGGGGCCAGGATATTGCTGCCGTCCGGCAGATCCAGGATTCGCCACGCCCCGAGGCTGGAGGCCATCATGTTGTTGTGGGTCTTGGGAACTGCCTTGGGCGCGCCCTCGGTACCGGAGGTCCAGAAGACCGAAAAGAGATCGTCGGCCGAGCGCGGCGCGGGCGGTTGCACCGATCGCGGAACGCCATCGTCCAGCCGGATCACCCCGTCGGGAAGGTTTCCTCCGAGACCCAGGCGCCGCACGCTGGCGGGCAGGGCGTCGAACCGCTCTTCGTAATACGGACGCCCCGCGAGCCGGCCGAGCGACACGTAGGCATCGAAATCCACGATCCGTGCAGCCGCGGCCAGTTCGGCCGAGCGATAGGCAATCGAGATGGGAGACAGAACCGCCCCGATCCGCGCGATGGCGAGGTAGAGCAGCACCAGGTCGGCGACGTTCGGTAACTGCGTGGCGATCAGCGACCCGGCGCCAAGCCCCTGAGCGCGCAACGCCTCGGCCAACTGGTCGACCTCGGCGGCCATTTCGCCGTAGGTCATGCGGCGCGGGGCCTGACCGTCCAGAGCGGCCCTGTTCGGCGGATCGATCAGGCCGGGCCGGTCCGGCACGCGGGCGACGGTGTCGGCGAACAGGGTGGGGATGGTCGCGTCGCCCCACATGCCGTCGGCACGGTAGCGGGCGATGTCCTGCGCAGGGAACGGTACGGGCCGGGTCATGCGACAAGCTCCCGCATACGCGCGCGGGCGGCTTCGTATTCTTCGGACAGGCGATCGACGATCGCGGCCGCCGGTTCGACCCTCTCGACGCTGCCGACGCCCTGGCCGGCCCCCCAGATGCCCGACCACGCCTTGACCTTCTCGTTCTTCCGCCCGGTGAAGTTCTTTTGCGCGACCTTGAACTCGAGCTCGGCCGGGTCGAGCCCCTGGCGGATCATCGAAGGGATCAGCATGCTGGCCCGCGCTCCGGTAAAGGCGCGGGTGATCATCAGATCCTGCGCCGTGCATTCGACCAGCATCCGGCGGTATTCATCTTCGGCCAGGCTCTCCTGCGCGGCGATGAACGAGGTGCCGATATAACCGAAATCCGCGCCGAGCGTCTGCGCGGCCAGTATCGCCTCCCCGGACGAGATGCCGCCACCCAAAGCGATGTATCCGTCGAAGAACCGGCGCACCCGCTCTACGAACACCATCGGGCTCAGATCGCCGGTATGGCCTCCCGCGCCCGAACAGACCAGAACCAGCCCGTCGACGCCGGCATCCGCGGCCTTGCGGGCCAGCTCTTCGTTGATGACATCGGCAAAGACGATGCCGCCATAGCCATGCACGGTCGGGATCACGGGTTTCGGACTGCCGAGCGCCGTGATGACGATCGGGGGTTGATGCTCGGCCACCTGTTCGAGGTCCGTCGGCAGGCGCGGATTGGTCGAATGGGTCACCATGTTCAAAGCCCATGGGGCGACGGGCCAGTCTCCGGTCGCCGGCCGGGTCAGCCCCTCGTTCACCTGCGTCATCCAGACCCCCAGTTCCGCGCTGGTCCGCAGGTTGGGGGCGGGAAAGGTGCCGACCATGCCGCTGCGGCAGGTGGCGATGACCAGTTCGGGCGAGGACACCAGGAACATGGGTGCGGCGAAGGCGGGCAACCGCAGCTGGCGGAGTTGATCTCTGATCTGGCTCATGTCGGCACCTGGACGGTCTTGGGGCGGGCGGCTGCAGGCAGGTCTCTCATGAATGCCGCGATGCATTCCGCAACGGCGTCCGGCGCCTCGATCGGGGGCATGTGGCCGGCGCCCGCGACAAGGTGCAGCTGCGCCTCGGGGATGTTATCCGCCATGACGCGGGCGGCCTCGGGAGGCGTCACCGTATCCTCGGCGCCGGTGAGGATGAGTGTGGGGCAGGTGATCTCCCCAAGGTGTTCGCGTTGATCCGGCCGCCCGGCCAGGACGGCCTGGTGCAACGCGAAAGTCTCGAGCCCGATCGCGCAGGTCATGTCGAACAATCTCTCCCTGAGGTCTGCGCGTTCGCGATTGGCCGGAGCCAGCAGGTTGTGTGCCTGTGCGGCCGCCAGCGCGTTTACGCCCTTTCTGTTGGCCCAGGCGACGGCCTTGTCGCGCTGTGCAGCGGCATCGGCGCTGTCGGCCGCAGCGGAGCCGCTGATCAGGACAATCCCGCGCAGCTTCTCCGGCACTCGCCGGGCAATGGCCAACGAGAGGTAGGCCCCCATCGAGAGACCGCACAGCACAGTGTCCCGCGGCACGTCGCGCGCCAGAAGGTCGGCGATTTCGTCGAAGTTCGCACTCCGGGGCAGGTCCAGAACAGTCAGGTCCCGCAGGCGCTCGGCGACGTCTCCGAAGACATCGGCCGTGCACGACAGTCCGGGGATGCAGGTCAGTTTCACCACGATTCCTCATAAAATCTTTACTAGACCATACAGGCAGAAATCCCTCCGTAAACCAAAAATTTCGGAACAGTGTTTTATTTTTTCGCTGCACGACACCAGAACCAACTGCTCAACTACGTCATCTGCAGATATTTCGGGTGAAATATCGTGATCTTTTTGCCTATACGCCCTGTGATCGACGGCGCTTGCATTGGGGCGCGCCGAATGATAGTCTAGTTAAGCAATCAAAAGCCGAGGATCCCATGTCCGACGATCACACACCGCTTGCCGTCACCAAGGCCAACGTGCGCATGTTCGCGCCGGACGGAACTCCGCCGCCGGATGCTCCTGACTGGATCTGGGATTACGACCACCCCTACCTGCACGGCGCATTCGCGCCCTCGGATGTCGAGTACGATTCCGAGGACCTCGAGGTCGAAGGCGAGATCCCGACGGATCTTTGCGGGGCCTACGTGATGAACGGCCCCTCGCAGCGCTTCGAACCGGTCAACAAGAAGTACCACTACTATGACGGCGACGCGCAGCTTCGGGCCATCTACTTCCGCGATGGCAAGGCGACGTTCCGTCAGCGCTACCTGCGCAACGGCGCCTTCATCGTCGAGGAAAAAGCCGGCAAGGCGATCTGGCCGGGACTGGCCGGGCCGTATGATTTCCGCCTCCCCGGATCGCCGATCAAGGACGTCTCGAACACCGACATCATCTATCACAACGGCAATCTTCTGTCCCTGTGGTACATGGCGGGCGATCCCTACAAGGTGGATCCCCTGACGCTCGAGACCACGGGCCGCGAGAACCTGAAGGGTAAGCTCAAGCATTCCCTCTCGGCTCACTCCAAGACCGATCCGCTGACGGGCGAGCTGTTCTTCTTCAACTACCAGGACCAGCCGCCCTACATGAGTTACGGCATGGCCGACGCCGAAGGAAACCTGAAGTTCGACATCGACATCGACCTCAACGGACCCCGGTCGCCGCATGACATGGGCCTGACGGAAAACTACGCCATCTTGCACGACCTGCCGTTCTATCACGACGTCGATATCCTCAAGGCGCACGGCCGCCGGGTCATGGGGTTCCACCGCGACGTGCCGGCCCGCTTCGGCCTGATCGACCGCTTCGGCCGGTCCGACAAGGTGCAGTGGTTCGAGGCCGAGCCCTGCTACATCCTGCACGTTTCCAACAGCTGGGAAGAGGGCGACTGGGTGCACATGATCGGCTGCCGGCAGGACGACCCGATGCCGCAGAAGGACGGGCGCGACCACCACCTCGCATCCATGATGGCCTACCGCCGCCGCAGCCATGTCCTCTATCGCTGGTCGTTCAACGTGAAGACCGGAGAGACCCGCGAGGGGATGATCGACGAGGCGAATACCGAGTTTCCGACGGTCAACACCCATATGCTCGGCCGCAAGACCCGCTACAGCTTTAACCAGATCATCCCGGTGCCGCAGGACGGGACACTGGAGGGACGATGCCAGACCTTCAACGGCCTGATGCGCTATGATCTCGAAACCGGCGAGACGCAGCGCTACGACTATGGCGAAGGAGTCTATGGTTCCGAGGCGCCGGTGGCGGCGGCGCAGGGCAGCGGCAAGGGCGCCGACGAGACGCGCGCCTATCCGGTGATCTTCACGACCGACAGCAACACCTGGCAATCGCATTGCCTGATCTTCGACGCTGCCGACATAACCCGCCCGATCGCCCGGGTTAAAATTCCGCGCCGGATCAGCATCGGCTTCCACACGACCTGGGTCGACGGGTCGGACCTTTGGGCGGCCTGACCGCCGCATCGGCCTTGAAACCGGCCGGGGACGGCGGCAATTCTGTGCGCATGAAAGTCGATTTCGACGCCGATGCCGTCTCCCGTCCTGCCTCGACCTCCCTGCGCCGAGCGCTCGGCGTGCTGGGCGATCCCTGGACGATGCTGATCCTGAAGGATGCCTTCAACGGCACCCGGCGGTTCGGCGATTTCCAGCGGAACCTGAACATTCCCAAGCAGACCCTGTCGCTGCGGCTGGCGAGTCTTTGCGAGCACGAGATGCTCTACCGCTCCTACGTGAACGCGAACGCGGGGACGGTGCTCTACGTTCCGACTGCCAAGACTTTCGATCTGCGGGACGCGATGTATTCGGTCTGGCTGTGGCATCGGGCCAACCCGGGCCCGGTCGAGGCCCTTCCCTTCGATCTGGTCCACGTCGCCTGCGGGCAGGTGCTCAAGGCGACCTATTGCTGCACCGCCTGCGATGGTCCGGTCACGCCCGGGAACATGACAATCCAGCGCACGCAGCCCGAACAGGTCGATCCCGAACCGCGTCCGCGACTGTCACGCCGCAACGATCAAGCCGTTACCGCCGCCAGTACCGAAAGCAGCGGGATGATCGCCGCCTCTCTCGTAGGCGACATCGTGTGCAACGAAATCCTCTATCGGCTGGCGCAGGGGCCGCTCCACCTTCTGGCGCTATCCCGGGACCTGCAGATCGGCCAGCCGGTGCTGCGCAACCGGCTCAACATGCTGCGCGAACTGGGCCTCGTCGAAGAATCCAAAAGCGGACGCCGGTCCACGTTTCACATGCTCAAACGTGCCGAGGATTTCTGGCCTCTCATCCTGAGCATCGCCGCCTGGGGCGACCGCTGGTGCAACAGGGGAAACCCGCCGCCCGAGGTCCGGATCCACGCCTGCGGCAACCTCCTGTCTGGGCGCTACCGCTGCGACCATTGCAACGGCTGGGTTGACGGCCGGTCCGTCCGGGTGGTTCCGCACGGCCGAGATGCGAACGAGGGGCCGAACCAGGCAGGGGAGCGACAGGATGAAGGGTGACGGCCTGCCCGAAGACGAATCCGATCCAAAGTTCGTCAGCGCTCTGGCGCGCGGTATCGGCGTTCTGCGCGCCTTTCGCCGCGCGGACATCACGCTCAGCAATCAGGAACTGGCCGCACATACCGGTATTCCCAAGGCCACCGTGACCCGTCTGACCCATACCCTGTGCAAGCTGGGCTGTCTCGCCCTCGTGGACTCCACCGGCGAATATCGTCTGGCCGCGGGCGCGATGACCTTGGGGCTGAGCGCGGCGGTCGCCACCGATCTGCAGGACCGCGCGATGCGCGAACTGGAAGAGATGTGTGTCTCGGACAATGCCAACGTCGCCGGCGGTCTGAGCGAACGGCACAACCTGTCGATGATCTACCTCGCCACCTACCGAAAGCCGCGGGCGCTGGCGCTCAGCTTCAACCTCGGCGGAGAAGCTCCGCTCTTCGCGACTGCAATCGGACGAGCCGCCCTGATGGCGCTGTCGGAAGACAAGCAG
This sequence comes from Pseudooceanicola batsensis HTCC2597, assembly GCF_000152725.1. Classification (GTDB taxonomy): domain Bacteria; phylum Pseudomonadota; class Alphaproteobacteria; order Rhodobacterales; family Rhodobacteraceae; genus Pseudooceanicola; species Pseudooceanicola batsensis. The sequence continues at coordinate 16,176 of NZ_AAMO01000008.1, read as the reverse complement.
GAGGACCTGCTGGACCGTGCCCGTCACCGCGCCCGGCTCGACACCCGCGAGAAGCTGGGGCGCTGGCTGGCCAAGGCGCGAGAGGATTATGCCGCCTACGGCTACTGCACCTCGTTCGGTGACTGGCGCAAGGAAATCCACGGCATCGCCGCGCCGGTCGTCCTGCCGGACAGGTCCCGCAATCTTGCATTGAATGTCGGGGGCCTGAGCTTTTTCAACCCGCCGGAAACTCTCATCGCCGAACATGGCGACCGGCTTCTGACGGCGGCGGCCAACCTGAGCCTGAGGCAGAACACCGATGCAAAATGATCATGACACCGCTTTCGCGGCGGCCTACCCGTTCCAGTCCCTGCTTGGCTTCCGCAAGACCCTGTTCGAGAAGGGGCGCGCGCGTTTCGAATTGGAGATCCGCGACGCCCATCTGAACCTGGTCGGCATACCGCATGGCGGGGTCTACTCCAGCATGCTGGACAGCGCGCTCGGCGCGGCCGGGTGTTTCGGCGGCGGAGACCGGATCCTGCCGGCGGTCACGCTGACGCTCAACACCAGTTTCCTGGGCCAGCCCAAGGGCACCAGGCTGATCGCAGAGGGCCGCGTCGTAGGCGGTGGCCGCCGCATCTACTTTTCCGAAGGCGACATACGGGACGACCTGGGCAACCTGCTGGTCCGGGCCAGCGGCACGTTCCGGCTGCTGGGCTGACGCGGTCGTCTTTCGCCTCGCGATAGGGGCGTCGGACCCGCCGCGGCAGCCATTGGCGCGATTCACTAGCGTGCGTGCCGGAGCGGGCTTGCCGCGACGGGCTGAGCCAGGGGCTCAGCCGCGGTCGGATCCATCCAGAACCCGGGGAAGCGCGCGATCGAAGGCCGAAAGAATCTCTTCGATATCGTCTCGGGTCATCGGGGTCGAGAAGGCCATCAGGCCGTTCGCCGCCATCAGGACACCTTCGTCGAACACCGCCCTGGCAAGATCGGCGACCTGCTGAGCCGCATCGGGCGTGGCGAAGAGCGAACGGAAATCCGTGAGCGATGCGTCGGTCATATGGATGCGGCGAAGGGACCCGAGGCCGGTCACCTGCGCCTTCACTCCGTGACGGGCGAAACAATCGGCGGCGCCCTTGGCGAACTGCTCTCCCAGCGACTCGAGGTGGTCGAAGGTGGCCGGGGTCAGTTCTTCCAGCGCGGCGATGCCCGAGGCCATGGTCACCGGGTTGGCGCTGAAGGTGCCGCCATGCTGGACTGCTGGCCGGCCCTCGGAGGGATCGTAGACAGACAGGTATTCGGCCTTTCCGGCGATGGCGCCCACGGGAAAGCCGCCGCCGATGACCTTGCCAAGCGCCGTCAGGTCGGGATCGACCCCGAAGCGACCCTGAGCCCCGTGGTAGCCGAGGCGGAAGGTAATGACCTCGTCCAGGATGAGCAGCGCCTCCATCTCGCGCGTCACGCGACGCAGCATCGACAGAAATTCGTCGCTGGCCGGGATCAGTCCGGCACGGTTCGGCATGGCATCGACCAGAACCGCGGCGAGGTCGTTGCCCTTGGCACGCAGGATGCGTTCGGCGCGGGCCGCATCGTTGAACGGAATGACCGCGACATCGTCGAGCACGCCCTGCGGCGTGCCACGTGCCGTGGCGACCGAGGCGGGCGTGTCGGCGTCGCCCCAGCTTTCGGGTCGGGCGTCCTGACTGGTTTCCGCCGGGTCGTATGTGCCGTGGTAGGCGCCCTCGACCTTCGCCAGGACCCGGCGGCCGGTGTAGGCGCGGGCGACCTTGATGGCATTCATCACAGCCTCGGTCCCCGAATTGCAATAGCGGACCTGTTCGACCGCCGGCAGCCGCTCGGCGAGGATCTCGGACAGGCGCACCTCTCCCGGCGTGGGCATGCCGAAACAGGTGCCCGTCTCGATCTGGCCGATCGCGGCCTCGCGGATACGGGGGTTGCCGTAGCCGTGGATCAGCGAGGTGAAATTGCCGGTGGCATCGATTCGCACGGTGCCATCGACATCGGTGATCCGGCAGCCGTCTCCACTGGCGGCATAGACCTGGTAGGGCTGTCGGTAGACCGTATGACGGGTGTTTCCTGCGGGCATCACACGTTTAGCACGTTCATAGAGATCGCGGGACTTGGGTGAGTCGGTCATGTAGTTTCGTCCTTTCGCAGTTTGGGGTGGTCAAGCGTTTCCGGCGTCTGAGCCGGATAACCCACCGGTTTTCCTGTATCTTTCCAAAAGCCACGCTGTGCGGCGTCGCGACGGGCCGGTAATTCTTTCATCGGGTCCCCGCCCAAATTCTCATCGTTCTCCAGCCTGTTCCTACCCGCGATCCGGGCAATCGTGAGCGTAACGTTTGACAGAATGCACAAATCCCGTAATCTCGAAAATAGGAATTGTGTTCCAATAATCGGAATGTTTCAAATCCCATTGAGCCCCGGGCAGCGCCGCCGAAGGCGTCACCCAGACCAGACCGAACGGAGACCAAAATGACCTTTATGCGTAAACTGTCCGGCCTCTCTGCCGCAGTGCTGGCCCTGACTGGAACGGCGACCTTCGCCCTTGCTGCCGACTTCTCCTGGAAGATGCAGTCGAACCTGAACCCGGGCGAGCCGGGCTACATCGCGGCGGAGGACTTCGCCGAGAATGTCAACAGGATGAGCGGCGGCCGGATCGAGATCGAGATGTTCCCCGGCGGCGCGCTGTTCCCGCTGGCGGACGGACTTGAGTCCATCAGCCTCGGCATCGCCGACCTCGCCGTTCTCACGGGTGGCTACTTCGCGGGCAAGATGGGCCCCATCGCCAATCTCGAGACGGGCGTGCCGGGATCGCTTCGCACGCCGCTGGAACGCTACACCTTCTTCTACGAGGAAGGCTTCATCGACGTGGTCCGCGAGGCCTTTGCCAAGCAGGACGTCCATTACGTCGCGCCGCAGTTGTCCTCGTCCTGGGACATCATGTCGAAAGAGCCGATCACCTCGGCCGCCGATTTCGAAGGGCTGAAAATCCGGACCTTCGGGCTGGAGGCAGAATGGTTCGAGTCGCTTGGCGCCTCTCCGGTCTTCATGGGCGGCAGCGAGATCTACACCGCGCTGGCCACGGGCGTCCTGGACGCCGCCCGCTGGTCGAGCCCGGCAGGCAATTTCAAGAGCTCCTACCACGAGGTCGCGAAATACTACCTGAGCAACTCGCCGATGCCGGTGCCGAACAACTTCTTCGCGATGAACACGGGTGTCTGGAACAGCCTGCCCGATGATCTGAAGGCCGTCGTCGAGGAAGCCGCCAAGCTGTCGTCTTTCAAGTACATGTCCCTCACCGCACTGAACGATGCCGATGCCCTGAACCAGATGAAGGAAGCCGGTGTCGAGGTCACGACCATCCCCGATGCCGAATGGGCCGAGATGGAGGCCAAGGCCAAGACCCTCTGGAAAGCCTACGCCGAAGAGGACGAATTGACCGCCAAGGCCGTCAAGATGCTGGAAGACTACATGGCGAAGCTGGGTCGCTGATCGCCGAAGTGGAAAAACGGGGCCGCCTTCCAGTGGCGGCCCCATGTTGGTGGACCATGCGCCTATGACCCGGATCATCCGCATAATAGACACGATCATGATCTGGCTGGGCCGGCTGGCCATGATGCTCGTTCCGATCATCCTCGTCCTGATCCTGGCCGAAATCGGCTATCGGGCCGTTGTCGGCAGATCGCTGACCTTCGTCGAGGACCTGGCCTCGTGGCTGCTGGTCGCCGTGGTTTCTCTGGGCGGACCGCCGACGCTGATGCGCGGGGAGTTCGTGCGGGTCGATGCTGCCTACGACCACTACGGCCCCCGCGCCAAGGCGCTGCTGGACACGGTGCTGAGCACCGCGCTGATGGCATGCTTCCTCTATGCGATGGTCTGGCTGGGCTCCAATTTCGCCATGAAGTCGTTCAATACCGGCGAGGTTTCGGCCACCGGCTCCTGGGACGGGCCGGTGTGGGTCGCGAAGGCGCTGATCCCGCTGGGTTCGGCCCTGCTGGGTCTGGCGTGGATATCCCATGTACTGAAGCTTTGGGTGGACGTCAGAGCGGGGGCCGCGGATGTCTGAACAGGCGCTCCTCACCATCCTCCTATTCGGCTCGATGATCACGGTGCTGGGGCTCGGCGTGCCGATCGCCATCGCCCTCGGCGGGCTGACGGTGGTCTTCATCCACTTCTTCTGGTCCGACGCGGCGATCAACCTGCTGCCGGTGCGATCCTTCGCCGTCACCTCGAGTTTCGAATACCTCGCCGTGCCGCTCTTCGTCTTGATGGCCACTGTCCTCCAGAGGTCGAAGATCGCCGAGGACATGTACGACACGATGCAGGTCCTCTTCGGCCGGCTGCGCGGCGGGCTGGCGGTAGGCACTATCGTGATCTGCACGATCTTTGCCGCCATGGCAGGGATAAGCGGGGCCGCGACCATCGCAATGGGGGTGATCGCCATTCCCGCCATGCTGGCGCGCGGATATTCCAAGGGGCTGGCCGTCGGCTCGGTCGCGGCGGGCGGGTCGCTGGGCATACTCATTCCGCCGTCGATCACCATGATCGTCTACGGTCTCGTGACCGGGACATCCATCGGCCAGCTCTATGCCGGAGGCGTCGGGCCCGGGCTGCTGATCGCAGGGCTATTCAGCCTGTGGATCCTCTTCTGCGGCTGGCGCTGGCCGGAAACCGTAGGGGGCATTCCCGAGGATACCGGGCTTCCCCGGCCCAGCAAGCTGAAGGCGCTGCGCGGCATCGTGCTGCCCTTCGTGCTGATCGTGCTGGTCCTGGGCTCGATCCTGGGTGGCTACGCCTCGATCTCGGAATCCGCGGCCGTAGGCGCCGCGGGCGCCATGCTGCTGGCGGCGCTGCGCGGCCAGATGACCGGCAAGGTCATGGGAGAGGCGCTACAGGAAACCCTCTCGCTGAGTTGCATGATCTTCTGGATCATCATCGGCGCCTCGGCGCTGGCCAATTTCTACACCGCCATGGGCGCGGCGCGGGTGATCGAAGAAGCCGTGCTGGGCCTGGACGCCAATCCCTGGATCATCCTGATCTGCATGCAGTTGACGCTGCTCGTCATGGGCATGGTGCTGGACAGCACCGGGATCATCCTGATCACCGCCCCGATCTTCCTGCCGATCGCCAGCGCGCTCGGCTTCGACCCTGTATGGTTCGGCGTCCTCTACATCATCAACATGGAAATGGGATTTCTCAGCCCGCCGTTCGGATACAACCTTTTCTACATACGCGCGGTGGCGCCGAAGTCGGTCAGGATGGTCGACATCTACCGATCTGTCGTGCCGTTCCTGCTGCTCATGCTGATCGCCCTCGCGCTGTGCATGATCTTCCCCGGCATCGTGACGTGGCTGCCCGACCAACTGTTCGGCTAGCTCACCCCAATACTTCAGAAGGACCTCGACATGAGCGACTGGCAGCTCGGCATCGATATCGGCGGCACTTTCACGGATGTGGTCGCCTCCAACCCCGCGACCGGCGAAGTCCGGTCGGGCAAGGTGCCCTCCCATTACAACGACCCGATCACGGCGCTGGTCGGAGCCATCGGCGCCGTGGGGCTGACATGGGAGGATGTCGAGGACCTGACGCACGGCACGACGATGGTGACGAACGCCATCGTGGAGAACCGGATCGACGAAGTGGCACTGGTGTCGACCATGGGTTTCGGCGACACGATTGCCATCGGCCGGGTCCGGCGCAAGCATATCTACCACATGGACCGGCTGCCGAAGCAGCCCCCTCTGGTCCCAGCCGACCGGCGCTTCGAGGTGGCGGAACGCATCGACCACATGGGGGGCGTCGTCTGCCCTCTGACGGAAGACGAGATCGCCCGCGTCGTGGCACAGGTGAAGGCCAGCGGCGTGCGTGCCGTCGCCGTCTGCCTGTTGCACGGCTATCGCAATTCGATACATGAACTGCAATTGGGCAGGGCGCTTCAAGAAGTCGTGGAGCATGTTTGCCTGAGTCACGAGATCAGCCCGGAGATCCGCGAATACGAGCGCAGCAATACGACGATCCTGTCGGCGGCGGTGATCGGGCGGGTCGACAGTTATCTCAAGCGGATCGATGCGCAGAAGCCGGCGAGCAGCAATCTGACCTTCTTTCATTCCGCGGGCGGCATGGCCGCCACGCCGATCATTGCGCAGCAACCGCTGCTGCTGGCCATGTCCGGCCCCGCAGCGGGCGTAAGTGCCACGGTCGCCACGATGAAGACCCTCGGTATCGACCGCGCACTGACATTCGACATGGGAGGAACGACGACCGATTGCTGTCTCGTGCTGGACGGTCGGGCTGAGATTTCCTCGGATCGGGAACTGGGAGAGCGGCGCATACGCATGCCCATGGTCTCGGTCCATTCCATCGGCGCGGGGGGCGGATCGATCGCGCGGATCGACCAGGGCGTCATGCAGGTCGGACCGCGCAGCGCCGGTGCCCAGCCGGGACCCGCCTGTTACGGGCGCGGCGGAACGGAACCGACGGTCAGCGATGCCAATATCCTGATGGGCTATCTCGCGCCGAACAAGGTTCTGGGCAACGCGATCAGGCTGGACCACGACCTCGCAAAGGCGGCCGTCGCACCGATTGCCGCAGACGTCGGCGTCACGGTCGAAGAGGCGGCTGCGGGTATCCTTCAGGTCGCCCACTCGAACATGGCGCGGGCGCTGAACAAGGTCACGGTCGAACGCGGTGTCGACGGGCGCGACTGCACGCTGATCGCCTATGGCGGCGGTGGCCCGATGCACGCAGCCTTCGTCGCGCGGCATTACGGTATCCGCAACGTCGTCTGCCCGGCATTCTCCTCCAGCTATTCCGCGCATGGCTGCGTGGCTTCTCAGATGAGCCTCAGCCAGCAGCGTACGGTGAATATGTCCAGCGACGCCTGGGACGCCGCGGCCATCGCGCAGATCCGCGACGAACTGGCGGAGGCCGTGACGGGACCGATACGCGAGGCCGGAAAGAACCTCGGCGCTTGCGACATCAGCGAAGTCGCCCTGCTGCGCTACCGCGGGCAGAGCCACGAGGTGCCGGTTGCCGATCCCGCGCTGGATGACCCGCAGGCGCTCGGCCGTCAGTTCAAGGCGATGCACGAGGCGCTGTTCGGCTTCGCCACCGACGAGGAGTGGGAGCTTTCGGCGGTCCGCACCACCGCCGAAGACAGCCACCGCAAAGTCATTGCCGCACCGGGACAGGAGAGCGGATCCGTGACGGCTACATCCTCGCGCCCCTGCCATTTCCCGGGCGTCGGCGCGGTGGAGACGCAGGTTCTGAACCGTGCCGCTTTGCCCGCCGGCGAGGTCATGGACGGCCCCGCCATCGTCGAGGACGACTGGTCCACCATCGTGATCCCGCCCGGCGACCGGTTCCACGCCGACCGCCACGGCCATGTCCATATCGAGGTCCGCGAAGAATGAACGCCGAAACCAACGTCACCCCGCAGGTCGATCCCTTCATGGTGGAGGTGATCCGAAATGGTCTCTCATCCATCGCGGAGGAGATGTCCCTGACCGTCATGCGCTCGGCCCGGTCGCCGGTTCTGCGGGAGGCAGGGGATCTCTCCTCAAACCTCGCCGATGCCGATGGCGCGCAGATCGCCCAGGGGCAGGACATCCCGATGCACATGGGGGTGATGAGCTTTACCGTGCCGGAGTTCCTGAAGCTCGTGCCGAAGGAGAAGCTGCAGCCGGGCGATGTCTGGATGCTGAATCTGCCCTCGATCGGCGGCAACCACCTGCCGGATGTGAAATGCATCAGACCGGTGTTCGAGGGCGGCCGGATCCGCGCCTTCGCCATCAGCCTCGCCCATTGGGGGGATATCGGCGGCGGCGCTCCAGGCAGCTATTTCGCGGCAGCGACCGACTGCTGGCAGGAAGGGCTGCGCATTCCGCCCCTGCGTGTCGTCGCCGGTGACGTGCTCGACGAGGAAAAGCTGGCTCTGGTGCTGGCCAACGTTCGCACGCCCGAGGATTGCCGGGGCGACGTGCTGGCGCAGATTTCCGCCACCCGCACCGCCGAGCGCAAACTGCAGGAGATGTTCCGCAGATGGGGCGCGGATTTCGTCGAGGCCGCATTCGCCGCCCTGCATGACGGGGCCGAACGCCAGATGCGCGCGGCCATCCGCGAGCTGCCGAACGGTGTCTACGAAGGCGAGGACGCAATGGACGGGCCGGATGGAACAACGCCCGGCGCCATGATCCGGGTGCGACTGGAGGTGAAGGACGAGGAGATCGTCTTTGACTATACCGCGTCGGACGACCAGGTGGCGGAGCCGATCAATACCACGCGCTACATAACCGCCGCGTCGGCCTACTATGTCGTCAAGGCGGTCTGCGGGCCGGACATACAGCCCTCCGGCGGGTGCTACCGTCCGGTGCAGGTCCTCACCCGACCCGGATCGATATGCGATGCGCGGGACGACAAGCCGGTGGTGGGCGGCAACCACGAGACCTGCCAGCGTATCGCGGACGCCGCCCTGAAGGCGCTGGAACACTGCGTGCCCGAGCGGTTGACGGCGGGGGGGCCGACCACTGCCGGACTCGCCATCTTCGGGGCTCAGCGGTCTGACGGGACATGGGTCTCGCTGTACGAAACCCATGGCGGAGGCGAGGGCGGACGCGCGCACCGTTCCGGTGCGGATGTGATCCGGGTGCACATGGCCAACGTGATGAACACCTCCGCCGAGGTGATCGAGACGGAATATCCCATAGACGTCGTGTTTCAGAAGCTGCGGCAGGGGTCGGGCGGCGCCGGCAGGTTTCCCGGCGGTCTCGGCCAGGAACGGGCCTACCGGATGCGCGTCGACGATGTGTCACTGACGACGATGTTCGATCGCCGCGACGTACCGCCCTACGGGCTGCAGGGCGGAGAGCCGGGCGCGCCCTTCGCCATGGTACTGCAGCGCGCAGGCGAACCGAGCGAAACCGCGCTGCCCGGCCGCGCGAACCTCCGGATCAATGCCGGCGACGTGGTCACCGTCCGCGCCTCGGGCGGCGGCGGCTATGGCGCGCCCGAAACCGAAGGAGACAAGGGATGAGCAGACTGCTTCAGACAAGCCTGATCGCCGGTGGCAAGCCGGCGCCCCGCGTGGTGGGTGGCGAAGGCGTGCGGATCAGGCTGGAAGACGGCCGCTGGATGCTGGACGGATCGAACACCGGCGGTCCTCTGGGTCACCGGCACCCCAAGATGATCAAGGCGCTGCATCATGCCGCCGAACTGCCCGTGATCAACGAGGGGTGGCCCTGGATCGAGCGCGAGCAGGCGGGCGACGAGCTTTTCGAGACCTGTTTCGCCGGCGAGGACTGGGCCGGTGCCGTGCGGTTCTGCCTGAGCGCGAGCGAGGCCAACGACATGGCTCTCAGCTTTGCCCAGGCCTATACCGGACGCTCTGCCATCGCCACGCGCGAACGCGCGTATCATGGGTTCGCGGGCCTGTCGCGCAGTGCCACAGTGCAACCGCAGTGGCATGGCGGTCTGGCCGTTCTGGACCAGCCTTCGAAACCCGCGCCGACCCCTTTCCCGGTCCGCCAGTTGCCCGCGCCCCTGGGCGCCAAGTTCGGCGACCCCGGGACGAACGAAACAGCAGCGGAGCGGTTGAAGGACGCGGCCGAACTGCTGACGGATGTCTCTGCTACTCTGATCGACTACACCCAGGGCGGCTATTACCACGATCCGGAGTACCAGGACCTGGCGGCCAGGGCCTGCCGCGAGGCGGGATCACTCTGGATCGCGGATGAGACGGTGACGGGGGCGGGCCGCTTCGGGCAGATGTTCTCGTTTCAGGCGGGCACGGAGCGGCCGGACATCGTCGTGATGGGCAAGGGGCTGGCGGGCGGCGGCTCGCCCGTGGGCGCGGTCATCTTCTCGCAGGAGCTGGTCGACAACCTGCAAGGCATGTCCTGGCGCAATTATTCGACCTTCCGCGGCCATCCGGTGACCATGGCGTGCATCCGCGCGTATCTGAAGGTGCTGAGGGACGAACACCTGCTCGTCCATGTACGCAGGATGGAAAAGGTGGTCGAGGCCCGGATGGCCGAGCTGTACGACCGGCATCCCAGCGTGGCACGGATCGACGGGAACGGTCTGCACTGGACGGTCGAGATGCACGGCCCCGACTGGCGCAGCTTCTATGCCAATACGAGCGAGGTGCCGCTGGCCACCAAGGTCGTGGCCCGCGCCGCCGAGAAGGGCGTGATGCTGGCGACGAGCGGCGAGGAGACGCAGGTCTTCATCGCGCCGCCGCTCATCGTGAGCGAGCCGGAGATCCACGAGATTATCGATGCGCTGGAGGCCGGACTGGAGATCGCCGATGCCCTGTACGAGGCGACGTGATGGCCCGGTCTTCTCAGTCAGGCCACGTTGCCGAGACGTCGGGAAATGCGGGCCGCGCTCGCGATCAGCATCTCGCGCACCTCGTCGCGACCGGGGGTCGTGAAGCGCGATTTGAGGCCGCAGGTTCCAAGCGCGAGGGAAACGGATCCGTCCGCCGCCATGATCGGCGTGGCATAGCTGAGCACGCCGCTGTCCATCTCGTTGTCGCAGATGGCGAAGCGCTCGCCGCGGACATGCTCGAGCTCGGTGAGAATCTCGTCCCGCGTGACCTTGGTGTTCTCGGTGAACCGCTTCAGAGGCGTCTTGAGGAAGGCCTCGACGGTCGCCTCGGTCTGATAGGCCAGGATCGCCTTGCCGGTGGCCCCCGCATGCAGCGCCATGACGCGACCGGGGTGTACGATGGCTTCGCCGGAGGCGGGCTCGCGCACAAGGATCGTCTCGGCCACGTTGGTGGTGAGCCGGACGATAAAGATCGTCTGGCCGAGCTTCTGGGACAGCGCATCGACGATATTGCCGATACGGTCCTCCAGCGTGCTCCCGGAAATGGTCGCAGTGCCGAAGCGCCGCGCGCGGGGACCCAGCACGTAATGCCGGTCACTGGCGCCGCGCGCGACGAGTTGCGCCTCCATCAACGCCTTGATCACCCGGTGTGCCGTCGCGCCCGGCAGGTCGAGCCGCTCTGCAATTTTCACCAGCGTCATGCCCGCGGGAACCTCTGCCAGAAGCTCGAGGGTAGAGAAATAGCGCTCCAGCGGTTTGCTCGTCTGTCCTGTCACGGTGGATCCTCCCGGCCCGGCCGGCGCATCCCGGCAGGGGGTTTCGAATTCTGGAACTCATTCCGAAAATCGGAAGCAAAGGTCAAGCCTTCGCCACTCTCCGTTCGGCACCACGGGGCCGCTGTGCCCGGAAAGGACATGTCATGAGCGACCAGATCGACCCCATCACGCGCTCGGTGATCCAGCACCGGATGAGCGCCATCGTCGAGGAAATGGGCGAGGCCATGCTGCGCACCGCCTACAGTCAAATCCTGAATTCGAGCCGCGATTTCTCGATGGGCATCGTGGACCGACAGTGCCGCCTGATCGCGCAGGCCGACCACATCCCCGTCCACGTGGGCGCCCTGCCGGCGGCGGTGCGGGCGCTCGAGGCCCGGTTCGGCGACGACGTGCACGAGGGCGATGTCTTCGTGCTGAACGATCCCTATCACGGCGGAAGCCACCTGCCGGATGTGACCGTCTTCGTGCCGGTGTTTGCCGGCGGCGAGCGGCGGCTCTGGACCGTGGTCCGGGCACATGTGGGCGACATCGGCGGCGCGACGCACGGCGGCTACAATCCCGACGCGCGCGAGATATATCATGAGGGGCTCCGCCTGCCGCCGCTGAAGCTGGCCGAGAAGGGCGTGATGCGTGAGGACGTGATCGAGATGATCGCGCTCAACGTCCGCCTGCCACGTGAGTTCCGCGGGGACCTGGATGCGATCATCGGGGCAGGGCGGCTGGGTCGGCGCAGCCTCGACCGGCTGTACGGCGAATTCAGCGCCGATCTGGTGGACCGCGCCATCGAGGAGATCCTCGACGGGGCCGAAGCGCGGACGCGGGCGATCATCGAGGGTTGGCCAGACGGCGTCTACGAGGGCACGGCCTATCTGGACGACGACGGGCGCGGACGGCAGGACGTGGCGATCCGCGCCGCGGTCACGGTCGACGGCGGCCGGATCGCTGTGGACCTCACGCGCTCCGATCCGCAGTCGGAAAGCTTCGTGAATTCGCCGCACGCGAATACGCAGGCGGCGGTGTCGATGGCGCTGGCGTATCTGATCGACGCGGACATCCCCAAGAACGACGGGGTGTTCCGGCTGATCGATATCACCACGAAAAAGGGCACCATCGTCGATCCGGAAGAGGGTGCGCCGGTGACCCTGTCGACCACGCATCCATCGAACGAAATCGTGGAGGCGATGGTCCGCGCCTTGCAGACCGCCTGCCCGCAGCGTTGCATGGGCGGCTGGTCGCGCCGCTTCCGCATCTCGTTCACCGGTCAGAACCCGCGCAACGGGCGTCCCTTCATCTGGCACATGTTCCATGCCCGGCCCGGCGGTGGCGCCTCGCCCGCGGGGGACGGCTGGTCGGGCGCGGGCGAATGGCACACGGTCGGCGGCATCAAGTTCGGCTCGGTCGAAGTGTCCGAGGCGCGGTTTCCGCTCTTCTTCGACCGGCACGAATTCCGGCCGGGATCGGGCGGCGACGGCACCTATCGCGGCGGGCTGGGCGGAGAACTGGACCTGCGCATCGAGGTCCCGGCATATGCGCACACCGCGGGAGAAGGCGCGCGGCACGGATCCGCCGGGATCGCCGGGGGGCGGGACGGCAAGCCGCACGACTACCGCATGGTGACCGACGAGGGCGAGACCAGGCTTGCTACCAAGCAATTCGGGATCTCCGTACCCGAAGGCGCACATTTCCGCGTGCGTTCGGCCGGCGGTGGCGGATGGGGCGACCCGGCCAACCGCCGGGCCGAGGACCGCAAACGCGATGAAGATCGCGAGATTATCTGAGCAGGATAGCCCATGACCGAGTCCAAGAAACTGAGCATCGGCATCGACGTCGGCGGCACCTTCACCGATTTCGTCGCGATAGACGGGGCGGGCCGCACCGTGATCGCCAAGAGCCCCTCGACACCCGAAGACCAGTCTGTCGGCGTGCTCGCCGGGCTGGAAAAGCTGGCGGAACGGATGGAGAGCGATCTAGCCTCCCTGCTTGCCCGGACCGAACGGATCGTCCATGGCACGACCGTCGCGACCAACGCCCTGCTGGAACGCAAGGGCGCGCTGACCGGCATGCTGACGACGGCCGGTCATCGCGACATCGTGGAAATGCGCGAAGGTCTCAAACCAGATCGCTACAATCTGCTCATGCCTCCACCCGAGCCCTTGGTCCCGCGCGACCTGCGGCGTCCGGTGCCGGAACGGATCCAGCAGGACGGCAGTGTCGTCACGCCGCTGGACGAAGACGCGCTCCGCCAGGAGATCGCGGTACTGAAGGAGCGCGGCGTCACGTCCGTCGCGATATGCTTCCTGCACAGCTACCGTAACGCCGCGCACGAACGCCGCGCGGCGGAACTGGTAGCCGAGGTGATGCCGGAGGCCTATGTCTCCGTCTCCTCCACCGTGCTGCCGCAGATCAAGGAATACGAGCGGTTCTCCACCACCATGGTGAACGCCTATATCGGGCCGGTGGTGCGCCGCTACATGGACCGGCTGACGGGCCGCCTGAACGGGGCGGGCTATGACGGGCCGCTCTACATCATATTGTCCCATGGCGGCATCACCGAGGTGGCCGATGCCATCGCGCTGGCGGCGGGCACCTGCCTGTCGGGGCCCGCAGGCGGTATCGCAGGGGCGCGGGCCTGTGCCGGGCTGCTCGAGGCCCGGAACGTCATTCCTTTCGACATGGGCGGCACCTCCACCGAGATTTCGCTGATCACCGACGGCGAGGTGGCGCTGACATCGGAACGCGGGCTGGCGGGCGAACGGATCGCCCTGCGCAGCTACGATATCCTGTCGATCGGTGCCGGCGGCGGCTCGATCGCGATGAATCGACCCGGCACAGGGTTCACCGTGGGCCCGCAGTCGGCCGGCGCGGTTCCGGGACCGGCCTGTTATGGCCGGGGCGGGACGCAGGCGACGGTCACCGATGCGAACCTCGTCCTGGGCTATCTCGACGCGACGGCCTTCGCCGGCAAGGGAACGCTGGATTTGCAGGCGGCAGAGGCCGCGGTCGGCGCGCTTGGCGCGGAACTGGGACTGGGTCTGCCGGAAACGGCGGCGGGGATTCACCGGCTGATCAACGTCAAGATGGCCGACGGAATTCGGTTGATGACCCTGCGGCGCGGTGTCGATCCGCGCAACTACGCCCTTCTGAGTTTTGGCGGCGCGGCGGGACTTCACGCCGTGGAGGTAGCGCGCGAAATGGGCGTGGCACGCGTGGTGGTGCCAACGATCGCCTCGGTCCTTTCTGCCTGGGGCATGCTGGCGTCGGACTTGCGCTACGAGATGTCGCGATCCCGCCCGATGGACGGTCAGGAGTTCGCCGACGAGACCCTGCGCGACGTCTTCGATACGCTCGAAGCCCAGGCGCGGGCGCGCATGCCCGGCGTCGACCCCGCGTCACTGACTGTCGAGCGGTCGGCCGAGATGCGCTATGGCGAACAGATTTTCGAGGTGGACGTACCGCTGGACCACATCGACTTCGGCGCGCCCGGGCTGGTGGACGCTGTGACCAGCGCCTTCCACCGGCGGCACGAGGAGCTCTACACCTTCGCGGCCCCCGATCAGGAGGTCGACCTGGTCAACGCTCGGGTGGCTCTGGTGGGGCAGGTGTCCCGCGGTGCCGCGGCAGAGGCGCTTGCGGCCGGGGCATCGCTGCCCGCGCCGGTCGGCCGCCGCCGCGTCTTCACCGGCGGCCGCCCCGAAGAGGTGCCGCTCTATGCGATGGAGACGCTGGCGCCGGAGCACCGGATCCAGGGACCCGCACTGGTCGAGGCGGAGACGACGACGGTTATCCTCCATCGGGGCGACGAGGCGACGGTGACACCGCAAGGCTGGCTGGACATCTCGGTGGCGGCCAAGCCGGGCTGAGCGCCACGCGGAAGGAACACCACCTGGCCGTGAGCGGATCGCAGATGCCACCACTTCGGTGCGGCATCCGCCGGCACGCTGGCGGTCCGCCGGTTCCCGAGGCCGGTCAGCTACCAGAACGTACCCGACGCATCAAATCACGTTCCCAGTGCCCGAACCGACGACGGTGAGCGACATCGTCGGGCCAAAACAGGATGCTGTCATCGCGGTCGAACTATGGCGCCTGGCGCTTCCTCGCACGGCGCTGCCGACGGACCCTGATTCGCGCTTCAAGGTAGCGCGCCCCAATGTGGGCTCAAGGGTCGTTGCGACAGTTTCCTCTATCTCAGTTTCATCATCTCTTCTCTGAATGCTTCGGTTGGCGTACGCCATCCGAGGCACTTCCTGGGGGTTCCGTTCAGGCGGTCGCAAATCGCCCTCATATTGCGATTTGAGAGCGCCGCCACGGGCGTATCCCGTGGCAGGTAGCGCCGCGCCCGCTTGTTCAGGTTCTCGACGGAACCTTTCTGCCAAGGTGCCTGTGGATCGCAGAACCAGACCTCGGTGCCGATACCGGGCTCCAGTTTGCGCCAGTTCCGGAACTCGATCCCGCGGTCAAAAGTGATCGAGCGGCGGGCAGGCTGGGGCAGGGGTTCCATGACCGTCATCAGCCGGTTCATCAGATGTGTCGTGCTCCTTTCGTTGTTGCGGAACAAGACGGCAAAGCGGGTTTTGCGTTCGACCAGAGAGGCGATGTTGGCATTGCCCTGGGCGCGTTCGAAGATCATCAGGTCACCCTCCCATTCGCCGAACGTCTCGCGGATTTTCACGTGATCGGGGCGCTGATGGATCGAGCGGTCCGGCGGGAAAACAAGGCCACTCGGCCTGCGAGCGTATCGCGGCTGCCGCTTCTTGCGACGGCTGGGCAGGTGGCGTGCCAGTTCTGCCGACTGGCCGTCGGGGCCGAAGACGTAGGTGTAGATCGTCTCGTCGCTGACGCGCGGTCTCCGGCCTTCAAACTGGAGGCGACCGGCGATCTGCTCTGGCGACCAACCCTCCATCATCTGAGCTATCACCGCTTTCCGCAGCTCCGGAAACCGGATGAGCTTGCGTCGCCTGGCCCGCCGGTCGCGGGCGGCCTTCTGCGCGACCATGCCATAGTAGCCGTTCAGATACGGCAGCTCATCGTCGGCAAAGCGGTTGCGCTTGATCTCGCGATACACGCTCGACCG
>NZ_AAMO01000009.1 GCF_000152725.1 Pseudooceanicola batsensis HTCC2597 | reverse complement strand
TCGAGGCGATGCGATCCTCGACCGAGGCCTTCAGCGACTGCTGCGTGACCTCGGCGACGTCCGTGCCTTCCTCGGCCAGGATCGTTTCGCCGTTGGCGGTCAGCACCGTCACCCGGCCCGGCGACATCTCGGGCACGGCCGAGGAGACGAGCGCCCGGATCGCCTGCGCCTGACGCAGATTGACCTGATGGCCGGCACGCGACCGGATGATGACCGAGGACGAGGGCTGCGGCCGCTCGCGCGAAAAGGCTTCGCGCTCGGGCAGAACAAGGTGGACGCGCGCGGCGTCGACACCGTCGATCGTCTGGATCGATCGGGCCAGCTCGCCCTCGAGGGCGCGCAGCCGGTTGATCTTCTGCATGAAGGAGTTCATCCCCAGGCCGCTGGCCTCGTCGAAGATCTCCCACCCCGCGGCGCCGTCGCCGACCAGCCCCTGGCCGGCCAGCTCCATCCGGGCGCGCGCCAGATCCTCCTGCGGAACGCTCAGGATGCTGCCCGACGAATCGACCTGCACGGCGAAACCCGCACCTTCGAGCGCCCCGACCATGCGCGACGCCTCGGACGGGGTCAGGTCGCGGTAAAGGGTGCTGTAGCTCGGCTCGAGAACGGCGCGCACGCCGAAAAAAGTCGCAAGAACAAGCACGACGCCGGTCACGCCGAGGGCGATCAAACGCCCCTGACCAAGTGCCTTGAGATTTTCGAGCAAGGCCTGCAACGCCGCCCCCAGGTTGTTCTGTGCTATTGACCAAGAATAGGCGAAACTATTCTTGAAAGGCAAGATAACTTTACAGTTTATACTTGCCAATCACCACTCAAATCGGCATCTTCCACAAGAAATAACACTGCCCTGTTCATGACCGAAGGGCGAAATCGAAAACGGGCGGACACTGGAAAGAGTGATGGGAAAACGGGTCGTATCATTGGTCCTGATCGCGGTCGTGGGTCTCGTGGCCCTGATCGGCGGGCTGGTGGCGGCCATGGGCTTCGACGACGCGCTGGCGCTGGCCACCGGCGGCGGGAGCGACACGCACGAGGCCGCGCCCGAAGTGACCAAGAACGACAGTGTCGCGATCACACATTCTTCACAGAAAAGCGCCGAAACTGTGGTCGTGGCGCCGTTCAAGGAAATTATCGTCAATATCCACGCCACCACCGCGACCGGCCGCCAGACCACCCGGTTTCTCAAGCTGAACGCCGCGCTGGTCTATGACGAGACCCTCCCCGGCGCCGCGCATGTCGAAGAGCGCATGGTCTTCGTCCGCGACGCCTTTCAGGACTACCTGCGCCAGCTGTCCGAGCGCGACGTGCAGGGCAGCGCGGGGATCACGATCCTCAAGGCCGAACTGCTGCGCCGCGCCCGGTCCGTATCGGATTCCGAGGCGCCGCGGGAAATCCTCATCTCCGACCTGATCGTGCAATAGACATGAGCGCATCCACAGCCAAGGCAGACCCCAAGCTTCCCGCCGGCACCCCGGTCGAGGAAGAGATCATCCAGAAGGCCAAGCGGTCCTATGAACGGCTGCCCATTCTCGAGGTGATCCTGGAACGTTTCTCGCTCGCCGTCGGGCCGGCGATCAAGCACTACGTCGGCGCGATCTGCGAATCCAGCATCGACGCCATCGACTACCTGCCCACGGGCGACGCGCTGGAAAGCATGCCCAGCCCGGCGCTGATCTCGGTCATCGAATCCCCCGACTGGGACGGCCCCTTCGCCCTGGTCATCGACCCGTCCTTCCTGATCTCGACGCTCGAGATCACCTTCGGCGGACGGATGGCCGGCCGCAGCGAATGGGTCCCGCGCAGCTTTACCGCGATCGAGAAGAAGATCGGCACCGAGGTGACGCAGCTGATGCTGAACGAGCTGAGCGAGACCTTCGGCCAGCTCGCGCAGATCGAGTTCACGATCTCGCATATCGAGACCAACGCCCAGGCCATGGTCCTGGCCCCGCCCAACACCGGCTGCGTGCGGCTGCGGATGCATGTGACGATGGACGACCGCGACGGGTATTTCTACATCGTCATGCCGTTCAACGCGCTCTCGAACATCCGCAACATGCTGGTGCAGCCGTTCCACGGCGGGTCGCTCGGCGGCGACAAGAGCTGGCGCAAGAACATGACCGAGGTGATCTCGGACACCGATGTCCTGGTCACCGCCCGGCTCTTCGACACCAAGGTGCCGCTTCAGGAGGTGCTGGAGTGGAAGCGGGGGCAGGTGCTGGACCTCGGCATCGAGGTCGACCAGCCGGTATCGCTGATCTGCAGCGGCCACGAGATGTACATGGCCCAGACCGGCAAGCGCAAGAACGGCCGCATGGCGCTGAAGATCACCGAGCAGCTCAAAGACGAAGAGGAAATGACCGATGTCCTACCTGATTGACCTGACGATCCTTGTGCTGCTGGTCGGGACCCTGGCCTATGCCTACCTCGTCGACCGCCGCGTGCGGGCGCTGATGGCCGTGCTGAAGGACATGGAGCCGGTGGTCGGCCAGTTCTCCGAAGCGGTGGACAAGTCCGAAAGCTCGGTCTCGCTGCTGAAATCGGTGGCCGAAAAGGTCAGGGTGCCCTCGCCCGAACCGGCGGCCCGGCCCTCGGAGGACAGCGCGCAGGTCGTGTCCTTCCGCACCAGCCGCGAAAAGGTCGAGAAGCCCGCCGGCGTGACCCGTGTCACCGGCAAGTCCGATCTCGTCCGCGGATTTTTCGAAACCGCGCGCACCCGGGGCGCCTGATGGCCATCCGTCCCTTCCCGATGATGCTGCTCGCCCTGGGCGGCGTCGGTGTAGCCAAGCTTGCGGTGTCGCTGATCGACCCGGCCCCCGCCGTTCCGAGCGCGGGCGAGGGGCTGTTCCTCACCCCCGCCATCGCCGCCACGGCCAAGGAAGAGGAACCGGCGGAAGAGACGGAGCCCGCGGAAACCGACTTGCCCCAAGCCTGCGCCATGCCCGAGGAAATGCTCCAGATCATCGCGCGCGAACGCGAGTTCCTGGAAGAGCAGAAGGTCCAGATCGCCCGGCGCGAGGCCGAGGTCGCGCTGGCGGCGGAAAAACTGCAACTGGAACAGGGGCGGCTCGACGAACTCAAGACCGCGCTCGACACGCTGTTCGCCAAGGTCGAGGCCGCGCAGACCGACGACGTCCGCCGCCTCGTCGCGCTCTATTCCAACATGAAGCCCAAGGACGCCGCCGCGATCATGAACGATCTCGACATCGAGGTCTCGGTCATGGTCCTGGGCACCATGCCGGAACGCACCGCCGCCCCGATCCTCGCCGGCCTGAACCCGGTCCGTGCGCGCGCGATCTCGAAAATCATCCTCGAGCGGTCGAAACTGCCGGGCGACCAGCGGCTGAACAACCTCCGGCTCCAGTAACCAGCCGGGCAGGGGCTGCGCCCCTCGACGCTCCGTGGATCACCCTCCGGAATCCTGTCGGCAAGAAGAAGAGCATGAAACTTCTTTTTGCCGGAAATATCCTCGGGGGTCCGGGGGCAGACAGCCCCCGGCGGCCGGCCGCGTCCGCCCGGGCGCATTCCACATGAGCCGCGCGGGGCCGGACGGGCAGGGATAGGTGGTCGACAGGCATAAGTCACGATCCGCAAGGCGATGCAGGACATCGACGGAATGGGGGTGACGCAGGAGCTGCCGCTTGCCATGATGGCGCACCATGCGGACCCCGATGGCCCGCGCGAGGCGCATCGCAGGGTCATCGCCCACCACGCGCCTCGGGACAGGATACCGGGTCCGGACCACCCGGAGGGAGGAACCATGAGCGACGTCCAGATCATCCGCGACGGCCATGTCGGCATCGTCGAGCTTCAGCGCGGCCCGAACAATTTCGTCGATATCGCCGCGATTGCCGCCATCGGCGACGCCTATGACGAACTGGACGCCGACAGAGAGATCCGCGCCATCGTGCTCTGCACGCAGGGCAAGCATTTCTGTGCCGGGGCGAACCTGGCGGAGCGGGTCAAGGACGACGGCGACTCGATCACGCAGGAGGCCGGACGGCATCTCTA
The DNA here is from genome assembly GCF_000152725.1 of Pseudooceanicola batsensis HTCC2597. Classification (GTDB taxonomy): domain Bacteria; phylum Pseudomonadota; class Alphaproteobacteria; order Rhodobacterales; family Rhodobacteraceae; genus Pseudooceanicola; species Pseudooceanicola batsensis. The sequence continues at coordinate 213,591 of NZ_AAMO01000009.1, read as the reverse complement.
TCAGGAGGCGCACCGGCTGGTGTCGAACGCCAAGCCCGTGGTCGCCGCGATCCAGGGCGCGGCCGTCGGGGCGGGCATCGGCCTGGCACTGACCGCCGACTTCCGGGTCGGTTGCCCCGAGGCGCGGCTGTCGGCCAACTTCGCGCGGCAGGGCTATCATCCGGGTTTCGGCACGACCTTCAGCCTGCCGCGCATCGTCGGCCAGCAGAAGGCCGCGTGGATGTTCATGACCGGCGAACGCGTGCCGGGGCAGGCGGCGCACGAGATGGGGCTGCTCGACTGGATCGTGGATCAGACCGATGTCTTCGAAATGGCGATCGGAAAGGCAAAGGAGATCGCGACCTCTGGCCCGCTGGCCGTGCAGGGGGTCCGCCGCACGCTGCGCCAGGGCTTCCTCGACGGTTTCAAGCTGGCCACCTATGCCGAGCATTTCGAACAGGGCCTCGTGCGCCCGACCGATGATTTCAAGGAAGGGGTGCGCGCGATGAACGAACGCCGCACGCCTCTGTTCAAGGGGTACTGAACCGGTGAAGGACACGTCCCTGCCGCCCGAGCTCTGCGCGCCGGATGCGCAGCTCGACCGGCTTGCCGCGACGGCGCGGCGCCGGGTCACCGGCCCCCCGGGCGCGCGCGTGCACTGGGCGGAATGGGGCGAGGGTCCGCCCCTCGTGATGCTGCACGGCGCCTATGGCGGCTGGCCCCATTTCGTCCGCAACATCGAGCCCTTGATGGTCGATCACCGCGTCCTGATCCCCGACCTGCCCGGTTACGGCCTGTCGGACATGCCGCCCGAGCCCTCCATCGCCGCAATCGGCCGTGGCGTGGCCGGCGGGCTGGACGAGATACTCGGAGAGGCGCGCTACCGGCTTGTCGCCTTTTCGCTCGGCGGGGCGGTGACCGGCCCGCTGCGGCGGCTTCATCCCGGCCGGCAGAGCCACATCGCGCTTATCGCTCCCGGCGGTCTCTCCACTCCCCGTGCGCCCGCGATGCGCAGCGTCCGGCACCGCACCGGTCAGGACCTGGCCGAGGCGATCCGCTTCAACCTCAACTCCATCATGTTCGCCGACCCCGCGGCCGTCTGCCCCCAGGCCATGCGGATCCAGTACGAAGGATCCGCTCTCGCGCGGCTGCGGGTCGAGCGGCTTGTCTGGGGCCCGGGTCTCGGTGAGACCATGCCGGGGTTCGACGGGCAACTCGTCGGCATCTGGGGCGACGGCGACCCCTTCCCTCCGCCCGAGGATCTGCCCCATCGTCCCGACCTCGTCCGTTCCTGGGGCCCGCAGGCACGGGGTCACCTGCTGGCGGGCGTCGGCCACTGGGCCCAGTACGAGGCCGCCGACCGGGTGAACGGCATTCTCGGTGTCCTGTTCGATCGGGAACCACCGGACGGTTGAGGGATCAGATCGCCTCCGAACTCGTTCTGCTGAGTTCGGTCCAAACTTTCTTCAGCTCGGCCAGTTCGCGTTCCACCATTGCGATGAAGCGGTGCGCCGCCGCAGTCAGCGGGCGTTTCTCGTCGTAGAGCAGATACAGATCCCATTTCAGTTCCGGTGCCGCGATCGGGTTCACGTAAATCTGGTTGCGGCGCAGATCCCCGTGAACGGCGCAGAACGGACAGAGACCGGCCCAGTCGGTGGATCGTGCCAACGCGATACCGCCGGACGCGCCATCCACCTCGACGGTGGAGTCGGCCACGATCCTTCCTTCCTCCAGGTACTTCCGGACCACTGCGCCAAAGCTGTGCGCTTCCGAGGGAAGGATCAGCTTGAGCCCGGGGATGTTGTCCAGCCGGCACGGTTCCAGTTGCTTCCCCGCAATCGGTTGCCCCGAGATCAACACGATGTTGTCGGTATATATCTTTCGCTGGCGCAGGCCGGCGACATCCAGCGGCACTGCGCCGATGGCAAAGTCGATGCGGCCGTCGATCACCCATTCCGTCAGAGTGCCGCTGAAAGCTTCCATCATGGTGACCTTCACATTGGGAAAGTCATTGGTGAAACTGGTCATCAACGGGCTGAAGATGCCGCGGGCCAAGGAGGGCGGGAAACCCACCTTGATCCTGCCACCGACCTGGTCCGCTTCGACAAGCGCGGAGAGATCCTGCTTGGCATCGGCGATATTCGCGGTGATGGACGCGGCAAGCTGATAAATGCGGTCGCCCGCAGAGGTCGGCACTACACCCCGATGCGTGCGAACGAAGAGAGGCACACCAAATTCGGCTTCGAGCTTTCTGATCTGAGAGCTCAGTGCCGGCTGGACGACACCTGCCGCGGATGCGGCCTTGCTGATGCTACCGTGTTCGTGGATGAGCATGAAATACGATAGCTGTTTCAGATCCATGGATGAGCCCCTTCCGAAGCGTCGGTGCAGCCATCAAATTCGATGATGGCCCCCATCATTTGAGTTCGCCTAGCCCTTCGCGAGGCAACCTAACTAAAGTTTCACGAGAGGGAGGACTAGCCAACCGCAAATTGCAGGCCGCACCGGGAACTTCGGTCGAGCCAACGGCAAGGCCGAGCGCGACCTCTTGAATAGTATACAAGCTTCTGGGGAGAGAAGTCATGACATCATCCAAATTGCCGGCTCGCTCGACGATGCGGGCAGCACTCATCGGGGCTTTCGCGCTGATGTTCGCCGCGCCCTTGGCAGCAGCGGACATGCCGGGGGTGACCGAAACGGAGATCCGCATCGGCAACACCACAGCCTACAGCGGCCCGGCCTCTGCATATGGAACGATCGCGAAGACCGAGCAGGCGTATTTCGACAAGGTCAATGCCGAGGGGGGCATCAACGGGCGCAAGATCGTGTTCATCTCCTATGATGACGCATACAGCCCGCCAAAGACCGTCGAGCGTACCCGCGAACTCGTGGAACGGGACGAGGTTCTGGCAGTTTTCCAGACCCTGGGCACGCCCGCCAATACCGCCATTCACAAATATCTCAACGCCCGCGAGGTGCCGCAACTGTTCGCTTCGAGCGGCGCGAAGGCGTTCACCAACCCCGAGGAATATCCCTGGACGTTCGGTTGGAACCCGACGCTCGAGGACGAAGGGACCATCTACGGCCGCTACATCCTGCAAGAACATTCCGACGCGACGGTTGCCGTTCTCTACCAGAACGACGACTACGGTCGCGAGGTTCTGGAAGGCCTCCGCATCGGTTTGGGGGATAAGGCCGACGAGATGATCGTCGCCACGGCGTCTTACGAAACATCCGATCCGACGGTTGATTCACAGGTCGTGACGCTGAAGAACTCCGGGGCCACCGTCTTCGTCAATATCGCCACCAACAAGGCAGCGGCGCAGGCAATCCGAAAGGCGCACGAGATCGACTGGAAGCCTGTCCAGCTGCTCAACAGTGTGGCGAATTCCGTTGCGGCGGTGATGAAGCCCGCTGGTACCGAAGCGTCGGAAGGCATCATTTCCGCGGCGTACATCAAGGACCCGACCGACCCGACCTGGGCGGATGCGCCCGATATGAAGGAATGGAACGCCTTTATGGATGAGTATTTTCCCGACGGTGACAAGAACAGCATCCTTACCGCCTATGGCTATGCCGCAGCGCACACGCTGGTTAAGGTGCTTGAGCAGGCGGGCGATGACCTGAGCCGCGAGAACGTCATCCGGCAAGCCGCCAATCTCAAAGACTACGTCCCCCCGATGCTGCTTCCGGGGGTGTCAGTAACCACCAGCCCCGACGACTACGGTGTCATCGAGAACATGCAGTTGATGAGGTTCAACGGCGAGAGATGGGAACTGTTCGGCGACCTCTACTGAGCGGCCGCAGAGCCAGAGCTGGAGAATGCACTCCGGCGGAAGATCGGCTCGCGCCAGAGTTCGCGAAATGAAAACAACGGCTACCGAGATCGCGTCTTGGTAGCCGTTCTTCGCTTTTCGGCCTGTTTTGCCTGCCGATGCTCCAAAAAAAGCGAAAGAGCATTGCTCTGCGGAGAACACTACCCTGCGTTGCCTGTGGGGCCGGGGCACTTGTCATGATGCGAGGCCCGGCTCGTGTCGCTGATCCCATCGGGCCATATAGGCGGGGTGCCCGCGCGCCGAACGACGGTCGACCCGCCGCGACAAATCTGTACCTGCGGTTAAGGACCCCCGGTGGTCAAAAGAGTGTTCCTGCGCAAGACGACGCGTCTCCGCTCGTCATCCGGCCTCGGCGGCAGGGTGCGCGAAGGCAATCGTGCGCAGGAGCCAAGTTTCCGCCTCGGCCGGGTCGACCGGAAGTTCGCCGTTCCTCTGAAGCCCGCGGATCTGCCGGATCAGGGCCGGACGTCTGCCTTGAGGTTCCCGAAGGACCAGCTTCGCCGCGACGGCCGCGATGTCTGGGTCGATGGTGGCCTGATAGTTCTCCCGTTCCACTCCGAAGGCGAAAAGGGACGGAGGCCCGGTCTCCTCCATCATCCTGGCCCTCAGGACCTTCGTTTCCTCCAAATCCAGTTGACCGTTCGAGATCGCGACGCCGTAGTGCCGCCGCGCCGTGTCCGGCCCCAGGAAACCATCACGCACGTCTTTCAGGACATGCTCTGGCGCGCGCTCCAGGGGCGGCCCGAAACCGCCTCCGCCCGGCGAGGTCATGGTGAGCGTATCGCCCCGGGCCAGCGCGAGGATGTTGATCTGGCGGATGACCGCGTCCGAGCCCTCCTTCCTCACGGAAAGCTTGCCCGCAGTCCCGGGCGCGCCGCCCTGCACCCCCCATGGCTGGAAGCGGAGCCGGTCCAGCCCCCGCACGGCGATGCGGCACTGCGGAGCGCGGGCCTCCAGTTCGATCCGGACAGCCGCCCCGCCCCGGAACTTTCCGTGGCCGAAGCTTTCGGGAACCAGCTCGTGCCGCCGCACGACAAGCGGGCAGTCGACTTCGACGCTCTCGACCGGTGTGCTCTTGAGGTAGCCCACCATGGTGTCATTGCCGTGCACGCCGTCCATGTTCCTCCGGCCGCCCGAGCCGCCGGAGAAGGGTTCCACCACCGAGACCCGTGTCCGGCCCGTGGCTTCTTCGGGCCAGGACACGCTGATGATCCCGGCCTGCCCGGCGCCTCCCGCGGTGATCGCGCCGTCGATCGCCTGGTTCAGGCATCCCATCAATGCATCGTAGGTGCGCATGACGGCCACCCAACGGTTCCCCATGGCGGCGGGGAATTCGGCATTCATGATCGTGCCCCTCGGGGCATAGGCACGGATCGGACGGATGATCCCGCCGTTGACCGGTGTCGACGGCTCCATGGTGTTGATGTAGTTGGTCAGCGCAGTGCACAGAAACGGATGCGTACGCTCGCCGGTCGCGAAATTCAGCGCCGATGCAACCTGCGGATCGCTGCCCGAGTAGTCGATCTCGGCTTCGTCGCCGCGGATCGTCAACTTGCAGTGAATATGCACGGCGTCGTCCGCCGAACCGGCCTCGAGGTAGTCGGAAAAACGATAGGTGCCGTCCTTGAGGTTCGCGATCACGCTTCGCGCCTTGGTCTCCGCGTAGTCGAGCAGCGCGTCTGTCGCGGTCCGGAACCTTTCGGGCCCGATCTTGTCGCAGATCTCGTCGACGCGCCGCTCGAGCAGACGCATGGCGGATTGCATGGCTTCGAGGTCGCCCCAGACTTCCTCGCCGATCCGGGAATTGTCCTTCAGCAGGTTGACAATGTCGTCGTTCTGGACGCCTTTGCGGCGCAGTTTGACCGGCCGGATCTGGATGCCTTCCTGATACACCTCGTAGAGGTCGGGCGAAATGCTGCCCGGCACGGCGCCGCCGATGTCCGTGGCGTGCACGAAGGACCACGCGAAGCAGATCAACTCTCCCTTGTAGAAGATCGGCTGGGCCATGTGGATGTCCATCGTGTGCGTCACGAGGCCGACCGTACGGTGCGGGTCATTGGTGATGATGACGTCGCCGGGTTCGAAAGGTTCGTCGATGGCCCGGGTGAATGGAGAAATGTCCTGAGCCACGGACGACGTCACACCGGTCATCGTCGGAAAGGCGAAAAAGGCGCCGTCGGTGCGTGCGAGAGCGACTTGGAAATCCTGGGTCTGCTTGACGAACGTGGTGTGCGCGGTGCGATAGGCCATCGTCGAGGCTTCCTCGGCGATAGCGGTGAACCTGTTGCGCATGATCTCGGTAAAGGCGGATTGCATCGTGTCAAACCTCGTTTTTCAGCCAGAGATCGCCAAGCGCGCCGACCCGGGCGGTGAAGGAGGGCGGCACCAGGATGGTCGCGACGTCCTGCTCGATGATCGCCGGTCCGCGAATCGCCGTCGTATCGGTGAGCGCAGCCCTTTCGTAGACTGCACATCGCGCAATTGTATCGCCGCCGAACCGTATTTCGCGCCTGCTGACGGGCTCGGGGTGCGCCCGCGTCTCGCTTGTCCCGGTGCCGGCGCCGGGCTTTGACTGGTCTCCGATGCTGCGCGTGCGCAATTCGTCGATCACGACGGGAGCCTCGGGGTTGTGGTGATCGAACAGCCTCTGGTGTTCGGCGTGAAAGGCGTCGGAATAGGAGGAGTGGTCGGCCTGGCGCTCCACCAGGTCCGTGACCTCCACCGAGATCGTAAAGGCCTGTGCGGCATAGCGCATTTCGGCGAAATGCAGCGTCCGGGTCAGGGTACTGCTTTGATCGTGGACCCAGGCCGTGCCGTCCTCCTGCAGGCGTTGGAAAGTGGAGAAAAGTTCCCTGCCGTCCAGATTTCGCCCGCGAACGCTTTGCACGGCGTCATGCACCAGGTCGGCCACGAGACATCCGTAGGCGCAGAAGACCGATGGCAGTCTCGGCACAAGCACCTGCCTGAGCCCCAGTTCGTCGGCGAGCAGCGGGCCGTGGATGCCGCCTGCACCTCCGAATATCATGAGGGTCAGTTCGCTCGGTTCAACGCCGAGCCGCGCGAGGAAGGGCAGGGTGCGCGCCAGCATGTTCGATGTCGCGACCGCGATCGCGGCGTCCGCCACATCGTCCGGCCCCGCGCCCGTCGCGCGGCCAATATCCTCAAGCGAGGCGACCGCCCTGTCCTTCGACAGGGGGAGCTGTCCGCCCAGAAGGCCGGTCTCGGGCAGGTAGCCGTTGACGAGGTAGGCATCGCTCAGCGTGGGAAGCGTCCCGCCCTTGCCGTAGCAGGCTGGTCCGGGCACCGAGCCGGCGCTGTGCGGCCCGACCTTGAGCGTGCCCTCGTCGAGCCAGATCACCGACCCCCCGCCGGCGCCGAGCGCCTCCACCGCGGTCACGGGCAGAAGGAGGGGGAAGTCGCCGACTTCGGCCTGCGCGGTGATCGGGACCCGGTCGGGCTGAACGAGCGACACATCGGTCGAGGTGCCCCCCATGTCCATGGTCAGGACGCTCCCGGCATCAAGTTTCCGGGCCAGCTCGTAGGCCCCGGTAACGCCCGCGGCCGGACCGGACAGCAGGGTGTGGACGGGCAGAGCCCGTGCCTCCTGCGAGGACATCGCGCCGCCGTTGGACTTCATCACCAGCAGCCGGGCCCTGGGGAAGGTGCGAGCGAGGTAATCCTCGATCTCCCTCAGGTAGATGCTCATGATGTCCTTTACGTAGGTGTTCAGCAGTGTCAGGACCGCGCGCTCGTATTCCGATTGCTGGGGCCACACCTCGTGCGAGGCGACGACGTCGACCTCGGGGAACGTGTCCCTCAGCAGTTCGGCTGCCTGCTTTTCGTGCCTGGGACTTCGGTAGGAGTGCAAGAAGCACACGGCGAACGAGCGGATGCCCTCTGCCATCGCCTTTCTGGCCGCGGCGAGGACGGCATCCGTATCGAGCGGCGTGTCGACGGTTCCGTCCGACAAGATTCTCTCCGGCACCTCATAGACATTCTCGCGGGAGGTCAGGGGCGGGTGGCGCCGGTTGAACAGGTCTACAGGCTTGTCCAGGCGCAGCCGCGCGAGCTCCAGGATGTCACGATATCCCGCGGTGGTCAGGAGCGCGACGGGCGGCTGGGACCTCTCGATGATCGCGTTGGTGCTGACGGTCGTTCCATGAACGACCAGCAGGTCGTCTTCGCCCGATATCCCGTAGGCCCTCGCGATCTCGGACAGCCCGTCCACCACCGCCTCGGCGTAGTTCGGCCGCGATGACGACAGCTTGTGACTGCCGATCTGTGCATAGGTGTCCTCTCCGCTCCTCCAGACTGCAAAGTCGGTGAACGTTCCTCCGATGTCGACGCCGATCTTGAACACGATTGAGTGCCTTTTTTTGCGATTGCCGAGGGGCGCACCCGAAGGGCGCCACACCGAGACCGTAGCAAATGTATTGACTCAAAATCCACGCTAAATATCATATGCAGCAACATGTTCCACATAGGGCAACAAATGAGTTCGCTGCAAAACGCCCTCGACATACTGTCGCTATTCGCTGTCGACCGGCCCTCAATCGGGGTTTCGGAGGCAGCGGCCGAGATCGCAAAGCCGAAGAGCTCGGTGTCCAGGCTGATGAAGACAATGGCGGAGGCGGGGCTGCTGGAGCGGGATCGCGCGTCGCGGGCCTATGTCCCGGGCGTCCTCGCATTCCAGCTTGGCAATCTCTACCACAGCAACCTCAACATCAAGACGCTGGTCGACGACATGGTGAGGGAGCTCGTGGAAAAGACCGGGCTGACCTTTTACGTCGGGGTGCTGAGCGGCCAGGACATCGTGCTCACGGACGTTTTTCAGGGCAGCTATCCGATCCGCCTCGTACTTCCCAAGGGCGCTCGGATGCCGGCACATGTCACCGGGATCGGGCTGTCGCTGCTGTCGCGTCTCGACGACGCGGAGCGACAGGCGCTTTATACGACGCAGGTGGACCACGCCGAAACGAACGTGTCGCTGTCGCCAGCCGAGGTCAACAAGCGGGCGGAAACCGTCCGCGACCTGGGCTACGCGGCCGTGGACGGTTCCGCGCACCGGGGGTTCAGCTCATTCGCGGTCGCCGTGTCCAGCCCGAGCGAACAGCAGAGTATCGGCTTCAGCCTGTCGTATCCGTCCGAGTTCGCGGAGGCACACGAAATCGAAGCCATCGCACAGACCATTCTGGCGTCCGCTCGCGAAGTCGGACGCCGTGTCGGAGATCCGTACTGGACCAAGCGCGCACCGGTACCGGGCGACGCCTTTTCCATCCAGGTCGTCATGGAGGGCGGCATAGAACTGTCCTCCCAATAGCAAGAAAAATTGCAAAGCGCTCAAACCAACAGTGGAGCTTAACAATGAAGATCAGGAAGACAGACCCAACACGCCGCACGTTTCTTCGCGGTTCCGCCGCCCTCGGAGCAGCCGCACTGGCGACCCCGATGCTCTCCGGCCGCGCCGCCGCGCAGGCCAGCGAACTGCGTATCCTCTTTCCCGGCGGCACATGGCAAGAGTATTTCCAGCAGGCGATCATCGATCCTTTCGTCGCGGACCGCGGAACCGAGATCGTCTGGAAGACCGGTCTCGGGTTCGAGCCCCTGCTGATTGCGCAGCGGCGCCGGCCGCAATGGGACCTTGCGCACCAGAACCAGAACACGTCTAGCCAGCTCGGGGCGATGGAAGCGATCGAGGAGTGGACGGAAGAAAACATCCCGAACCTCGCGCAGATTCACCCCTCGTTCCGGTACCCGCATCTTGCCGGGAAGGTGCACACTCCCTACGGCATCGCCGTCAATGTGAGCGAGGTGCCGAACGGCGCCTCGGCCTGGACCGATCTCTGGGACCCGGCCTTCAAGGGAAAGGTGGGCTTCCCCGCCTGGAACTGGATGGGCCAGGAGGTCTTTCACGCGATCAACGAACTGAACGGCGGCGCCCCGGACAATGTCGATCCCGGCATCGAGCGCCTGAAGGCGTTGTTCGCCGAGAACGACGCCATCATCGTGGACAACGTTGAACACGCGATGCAGCTCATGTCGGCCGGCGAAGTGTGGATCATGCCGCACTTCGGTGCGCGGACCATGCAGATTCGAGACGCGGGCACGGATGTGGAGTTCATTCTTCCCGAAGAGGGCGGGCTCAGCTTCATCTGGAACACGTCGGTGGTGGCCAACCGGCCGGACGCAAGCCGGGAGCTGGCCTTCGACCTGGTCAACCATTCGCTTTCAGTGGAGGCGCAGACCACGTTCAGCAAGCTCACGAACTACCCGCCGACGAACATTGAGTTGATGAACAACCTTCCGCCCGAGTTGAAACACTTGGAGATGACACCGGACGAGGTCGAATCTCTGGGCAACATCCAGCGCAACTTCGACTACATGGCAATGTTCGCCTACCGGGACGAAATCAAGACCCGCTGGGACCGCGAGGTTCTCGGAGGCTGACCTACCGGCGGCCGGGCGGGGCATTGACGTCCAGCCCGACCACTTCGGGATCATCCGGAATCGCAACTCGGCTGGGACCAGCCGCAACCGAGGCTCACGAACCAGCGGAGCTTTGGCATGACACGACAAGGAGTGCTTACGTGACTCAAGAGCCGGTCCTCGAAATCAGGGATGTTGTGAAGCAGTACGGGGATGTCCGCGCCCTGGGCCCCGTCGGAATTTCCGTCCGCGAGGGGGAGTTTCTGACCCTGCTCGGCCCGTCCGGCTGCGGCAAGACCACCACCCTGCACATCATTGCCGGCCTCACCAACCCGACCGAGGGGTCCGTGTCCATGAAGGGGCGGGACATCACGGCGCTCGAGCCGCCGCAGCGGGACATGGGCTTGGTTTTTCAGAACTACGCCCTGTTTCCGCACAAGACCGTGTTCGACAACGTGGCCTTCGGGCTGCGCATGCGCCGGGTTCCCAAGCCTGAGATCAAGGAGCGGGTCGAGCGCGTGCTCGAAGTAGTCGGACTGCCCGGGATCGGGTCGCGTTATCCCAGCGAACTGAGCGGTGGTCAGCGGCAGCGGGTCGCCGTGGCGCGGGCAGTCGTGATCGAGCCGAGCATCCTGCTACTGGACGAGCCGCTGTCCAACCTCGATGCCGTTCTGCGGAAACGGATGCGGCTGGATCTCCGCAACATCCAGCAGAGGCTGGGCATCACGACGATATTCGTGACCCACGACCAGGACGAGGCGTTCGAAATGTCCGATCGCGTCATCCTGATGAATAAGGGCGGGATCGAGCAGTCGGGGCCGCCCGAGGAGATGTACGACCGACCCGAAAGCCGGTTCGCAGCCGAATTTATCGGCGAGGCGAACCTAGTGGCCGGAGAGGTCGTCGAGGTGGGCCAGGGCGAACTCAAGGTCAAGGTCGCTGAGGCGATCTTCACGGCTCCGGCCGGCAAGATGACGGTCGCTCAAGGCGACCGGGTCACGGTCATGGTGCGCCCGGAACGGGTCGAGGTCTCCAAGACGCCCATCAGCGGAGGCAACACGCTGCAGGGCAAGGTTTCGAGCCGCGTCTTCTCGGGCGATCAGGTCTCGCTCACCATGCGGGTGACGGAGGATCTGGAACTCCTCTGCTCAAAGCCGAGCACCGCGCTTTACCGCGGTTTCGACATCGGCGACCCGGTCTGGATCAGCGCCGACGACTGCTGGGTTCTCCCGCGGGTCGACACGCGCAAGGGAGGCGCGGCATGAATACCAGCGGTCGCCTGTTCTCCACATTTCTGTTCAGCCCGATAGGCATCGTCTATCTGCTCTTCCTTCTCGCGCCGATCGGGTTCTTTCTATCGATGAGCCTGTTCCGCTACGACGCTTTCGAACTGTATGTTCCCGCGCTCACGACCGAGAACTTCGAACGTGTCCTGACCGATGGCTACTATCAGGAAATCATCTTCCGCACTCTCAAGATCGCGTTTCTCACCTCTCTGTTCAGCCTGCTCCTCGGCTACCCGCTGGCCTATTTTCTCGCCCGGTCGCGGACGCAGTGGCGGGGTATCCTCATGTTTCTTGTGATCGCGCCGCTGATGAGCGGGATCATCGTGAGGACTTATGGCTGGATCGTCCTGCTCGGCTCCGACGGTGCGGTCAACAAGACCCTGATCTCCATAGGGCTGATCGATCAGCCGGTTCAGATCCTGAACACCGAAACCGCCGTGCTGCTAGCGCTGGTCCACATCCTCATGCCCTACATGGTCTTCCCGCTGTTCTCCTCGCTCGCATCGCAGGACCCGGACGTGGAGCGCGCGGCCGGCACGCTCGGCGCCGGCCGCATAAGGACTTTTCTGGAGGTCACGCTTCCCCTCAGCCGGACGGGCATCCTCATGGGATCCGCTCTGGTCTTCACCCTGTCGGCGGGTTCTGTCGTCACGCCGGCGCTTCTGGGCGGCAAGGACGTGCAGATGCTGGGGCAGCAGATCTACGATCTCGTCCTGACCACGCTCAACTGGCCGCTGGCCTCGGCCGTCGCTTTCGTGCTGGTGCTCTGCCAGTTCTCGATCATCGCTCTCTACTTCCGCGGCGGACGCCATGGACCGGCGTAGGAGAAAGCCAATGACCACACAGCAAAATTCGTCGGGAAGTTCGTTCCACGCGGCGAGGCGGTCGCGGATCACGCGGCAGATCGTCATGGGCGTGACGGTGACAGCGATCTACGCGTTCCTCCTGACCCCGATCCTCATCATCATCCTGTCGTCCTTCAACACGACCAGCGCCAACACCTTTCCGGCGGACGGGCTGTCGCTGCAATGGTACCGGGAGTTTCTGGAAAGCCCCTCGTTCCTCGCGGCGTTCCAGTTCAGCGCCTGGCTAGGGGTCGTCGCGGCCGTCGGGGCGACCGTCATCGGGTTCCTCACCGCCTACGGCATCATCCGCTACGTCGGCAGCTACCGCGAGGTGGCCCAGTCCATCGCCATGCTGCCGATCATGGTGCCGCACATCCTGATCTCCATCTCGCTGCTGATCCTGCTCACGGTCCTGCCCATTCCCGAACTCGCCGGGCTGATCATCGGACACATTATCATCTGCCTGCCGTTCACCGTGGCCGGGATTCTCGCCAGTCTCGACGGCGTCGATCCGCAGCTCGAGCGGGCCGCATGGACCCTCGGCGCGAGCCGGTTGCGTATCCTCTGGGAGGTCGTCATCCCGCTGGTCGCGCCCGGCCTGTTCTCGTCGCTGATCTTCGCTTTCATCATCTCGTTCGGGGACGTCTACATCGCGCTCTTCCTGTCAGGGCCCGGCATGACGACGCTGCCGATCGAGATTTTCTCGTACATGCAATGGGAAAGCACGCCGGTCATCGCCGCGATCACGACCGTCCAGATCATCATGATCTTCGGGCTCGGCCTGATCATCGAACGGTTGGTCGGATTGCGGCAGATCATGCGCATCTGAGCGCGTCCCGAAGTTTTTCGCGGCACGTTCCGCGACGGCCCTCAATCTTCAGAAAAGGCATATTAACATGAACAAGATCGAAGTCGGAACCGCGGTCGCGGACAAGCCCGGAATGGCGACGGGGCACCTGAACATCGGGGCGACGCCGGACGGAAATCCGGTCGACACGCCGGTGATGATCCTGCGCGGTGCAGAAGAGGGGCCGGTGCTCTGGATGCATGCCTGCGTGCACGGCGACGAATACAGCGGGACCTTCACGATCCATTCCCTTATAAGGTCGATCGATCCGGCCGACCTCAAGGGCGTCGTGGTCGCGCTGCCGGCCCTGAACCTTACGGCCTTCCAGGCGATGCAACGCATGAGCCCGTTTGAAGGCTACAACGGGGGCGATCTCAACCGCTGTTTTCCGGGGCGCGAGAACGGGACCGTGACCGAACAGATCGCTCATGCCGTCTTTGGACCTCTCGAGGAACACGCCGACTACTTCGTCGATTTCCATACGGCGCTGACCTCCGATACCCGCTGGACGCTCTACGCGGATTACGGTGGCGAGATCAGCGAGGTCGGAGCGAGAATGACCCGCGCCTTCGGCTATACCAGCACGCTGCCGGCCAAGGACGATCTTCTCCAAGGGTCGGCCATGCACAGTGCGGGCAAGGCCGGGATCCCGTCCTTCATCGTCGAGACGGGTGGGGTCGGGCCCGCCTTCACCAAGGCCGCCGTCGACGAGGCCGCGGATCGTCTGCGCAACATGATGCGAGAGCTGGCGATGCTTGGCGGCGAGGTCGAGGACCACGGCCCGCTCAACTATTTCTCGTCGTTCGACTGGGTCTGTTCGTCGCACGGCGGCCTTTTCGAGAAGACCGTGAGCTGCGGCGACACGATCACGGAAGGCCAGGTGATCGGCAAGTTCAGCGACGTCTTCGGCGACATGGTCGCCGAAGCCCATGCTCCCAGCAGCGGAATCGTCCTCGCCATCCATCCCGGGCCGGTGATGGCCAGGGGCGAGCTTCTGATCCACATCGGGCTCAATCCCGACAACCGCTAAACGTGGCGATCAACCTCCAGGGAGGAACGACATGAATGACATAGAAATCGGCACCGCACGCACCGGGGGCGCGGGACGCGTGACGGGCTGGCTGGACCTGGCGCATTATCCCGACGGCAGCTCCATGCGCGCCCCGGTCGTCATCGTGACAGGTGCGAAGGCAGGGCCGACAGTCTGGCTCCATGCCTGCGTTCACGGCAACGAGTACTGCGGAACGCAGATCATCCACACGCTGCTGCGCTCGCTCGATCCGGACGGGATGGCAGGTCGCGTCGTGGCGCTGCCCGCGCTCAATATCACAGCCTTCAACGCCGGCATCCGGATGAGCCCATTCGAAAAGTACAACGGGGGCGACATGAACCGGAATTTCCCCGGCGATCCGGGCGGATCCCTGACTCAGCAGATGGCGGCGGCCGTCTACCCACACCTGAAGAACCATGCCGACTATCTCGTCGATTTCCACACGGCGCATACCCATGACGTGCACTGGGCGCTCTATGCAGCGCTCGACGGCAAGGTGGGCGAGACGGGCGAGCGGATGGCGAAGGCCTTCGGGTACCGCGATACGCTTGCCACGCCGCCGGGCATGCTGACCGGTTCCGCCATGATGACGGCCGCCGGCGACGGCATTCCGGCGCTGATCGTCGAGGCCGGCGGCAAGGGGCCGGCCTTTCTCAGGAAGAATGTCGAGGATGCGGCAGAGCGTCTGCGCAACGTCCTGCGGGCGCTCGAGATCCTGGATGGCGAAGTCGACGATCACGGCCCAATCGCCAATTTCTCGGGCTTCGACTGGGTGCATGCGCCGCGCGGCGGCCTGTTTCGTCCGTCGGTCGCTTGCGGCGACGCGATTTCGGCCGGACAGGTCATCGGCGAGTATTTCGATATCTACGGGGCACCTTCGGGAACCGCGAAGAGCCCGCGGGACGGCACCGTTCTCGCCATTCATCCAGGCCCCGTGATGACGAACGGCGAGACGCTCGTTCACATCGGCCATGACCCAAGAAAGGACTGAAGCCATGAGTACTTCCCATGTGATCAAGGGCGCCACGCTGATCGACGGTACCGGAGCGGATCCGGTCCGGAATGCGACGGTCGTGGTGCAGGACGGGCTCGTCACCTATGCCGGCCCCGCCGATCAGGCCGAAGAGCCGGAAAACGCGAGAATTGTCGAAGCCGACGGCGCGACCGTCATGCCGGGCCTGATGGATGTCCATGTGCATATCTCGCTCAGCGCGCCCGCGCACCTCGTGCAGGAAGTCACGGCAAGGTCGTTCGGAGAGGCGGCCTTCGAGGTTTCCGCCAATCTCGCGGACACTGTGGCCGGTGGCGTGACCACGATCCGGACGGTGAGCGACCTCGGTCATCTCGACATTGCGGCGCGGGACGCCATCGTGAAGGGCAAGCTCAACGGTCCGCGGGTCCATCCCTGCGGTCACGGTCTGACCACAACAGGGGGACATGGCGACATCATGCCGTGCTGGCTGAGCCAGTCCCATGGAGACATCGCCGAGATCGTCGACGGCCCGGACGAGATCCGTAAGGGTATCCGCAAGCAAGCCAAGGCCGGCGCGACCTGGATCAAGCTCTTCCAGACCGGGGGGGTGGTGGATCCGCACGGCCGGCTCGACGCCGAGGAGTTCCTCCCCTGCGAATTCGAGGCGGCGTTGGAGGCGGCGAACCTTCTGGGTATGCCGGTCTGTGTCCATGCGCACAACAAGCCCGCGATCATCCGGTCGATCCGGAACGGCTGCCGCTCGATCGAGCACGGCATGCACTTCGACGAGGAATGCGCGGAACTGGCAAAGGAGCACGGCACCTGGCTGGTCCCGACACTGACGGTCATGGACCGCATCATTCAGGACGGCAAGCAAGCGGGCGTTCCCGACTACATCATCGAGAACGTGATCGAGCGGACCGACAAGCACCGCGAATACGTCAAGTATGCCTATGACATCGGGGTCAACATCGCCGCCGGGACCGATGCCGGTTCGCTTCTGACCCCGCACGGCTCGGGCGGGCAGGAAGTGATCCAGTTCGTCAAGTGCGGCATGACCGTCGTGCAGGCGATCGAGGTCGCCACGCGCAACACTGCCAAGCTGCTTCAGGACGATACGATCGGCACGCTGGAACCCGGCAAGCAGGCGGACCTGATCGTGGTCGATGGCGACGTGGCCGGCGACCCCGACCTGCTCGCTGACCGAACCAGAATGCGGGAGGTCCTCGTCGCCGGGCGTCGCGTCGCCTCCGGAGGTCGGCAGGTAACCTGCTGATCGCCGCCTGCCATTCATCCTTCGCCGGCCGGCGAAGGGTGAAACGACCATACCCCGAGCGGCGACGTCCTAGGCCCAAGTGCCCCGCCCGCCGCCGAATGCGATCGACGGCCTGCCGATACTCGCGCCCGGCCGGAGATCCCGATGAAACAGGAGAAACCCGATGGGGACCCGAGATCTCAAGACCGTCACAAGGGAAACGCTGGCCGCCTGCGGGTCGAGGATCGACACGTCTGTCGCCGAAGGCATGGAGGTCATGTCGCCATTGACGGGCACGGCAGTCGCATCGCTCGCCCCGAACGGCGAGGCGGACACACGCATCGCGATCGAAAACGCCAGGACCGCCTTTGAAAGCTGGCGCATGGTGCCGGGCCCCCGCCGGGGCGAGCTCGTGCGGCTGTTCGGCGAGGAGCTTCGCGCGTCGAAGGCGGATCTCGGTCGGATGGTGTCCATCGAGGCCGGCAAATCGCCCTCGGAAGGCGAAGGCGAGGTGCAGGAGATGATCGACATCTGCGATTTTGCGGTCGGTCTGTCTCGCCAGCTCTACGGCCTGACCATCGCGACCGAACGCCCCGGCCACCGCATGATGGAAACCTGGCACCCCCTGGGGGTCGTCGGCATCATCACCGCCTTCAACTTTCCCTGTGCGCCGTGGTGCTGGAATGCCGCACTCGCCCTGGTCTGCGGCGACCCGGTCGTGTGGAAGCCGTCGGAGAAGACCCCCCTCACGGCCCTCGCGTGTCAGGCGGTTCTCGACCGGGCCTTGAAGAGGTTCGGGGATGACGCACCGGCGCATCTGAGCCAGGTGCTTGTCGGCGGCCCCGAGGTCGGGGCGGCGCTCGCGGAGAACCCCAAAGTCGCTCTGGTTTCCGCCACCGGGTCCACGCGCATGGGGCGCATTGTCGGCCCCAAGGTAGCGGAACGGTTCGGCAAGTGCATTCTGGAGCTCGGCGGCAACAACGCGGGCATCGTCTGCCCATCGGCCGACCTCGACATGACGCTCCGGGCCGTCGCGTTCGGGGCCATGGGAACGGCCGGACAGCGCTGCACCACGATGCGGCGCCTGTTCGTCCACGAGGATGTCTACGAACAGATCCTGCCCGCCCTCAGGAAGGCCTATGCCTCAGTCTCCGTCGGAGACCCTTTGGAGACCGATGCGCTGGTCGGTCCGCTGATCGACGCCGCCGCATACGAGTCGATGACCTCGGCGCTGCGGGAAGCCTCGGATCTTGGCGGCACCGTACATGGAGGCGAGCGGCAGAAGGTCGGGCCGAAGACGGCATATTACGTGAAGCCGGCCCTCGTGGAAATGCCGGAACACGACGGCCCGGTTCTACGCGAGACCTTCGCGCCGATCCTCTACGTGATGAAGTATTCCGACCTCGAGGACGCGCTCGAAAAACATAATGCCGTAGGCGGCGGGCTGTCCTCGTCGATCTTCACGACCGACCTGCGCGAGATGGAAATCTTCCTGTCGGCGAAAGGGTCGGACTGCGGGATCGCGAACGTCAACATCGGCACATCCGGCGCCGAGATCGGCGGAGCCTTCGGGGGCGAGAAGGAAACCGGGGGCGGCCGCGAAAGTGGGTCGGACGCTTGGCGCGCCTACATGAGACGCGCCACCAACACGATCAACTATTCCAGAGACCTGCCGCTCGCGCAGGGCGTGGTGTTCGATATCGACTGATCGTGGACGTTCCGCCACCCCCGTCTTCCGGCCCGATAATCGGATCGGCCGTGTCTGCGTGTCGAAGATCCTCTGTATCGCGGCCGACGAGCCCGGCTCCGACGCGCCTGATCACGTCAAGCAGGCGGCGCGGGAACAGCGGCCGCGACCGCGTCTGTGGATTGGCGCCGTCGATGAGCACCGAACCCGGTCTGCCTGGGGCTCGCCTTTGTTCTGTCCGGGACGTCAGCCCTCGCGGGTATCCGGCCTGACGCTCCCGTCCCATGAGCGCAAGCCCTTGCATGGCAGGAGCATCGAAACATCTGGGAATGACCGCGGGTCATCGCCGCGCTGGCCCTTGATCGATTGCTTGGAATCCATGCGGGACAGGACGTTCATGGTGACTACGACCGGCAAACCACAGCTTCCGCAACGCGCATGATCTGCGAACTGGAGAAGTTGAGGCAGATCGAGGCGGTACCGGACGGCCTCCCCTCGCCAGCGGCCCGACAAGCTTCTTCTGTTCACGTCTGTAGCGTACATTCCCGTGCGAATTAACGGGGGACTCAGTCCAGACAACTGCCCTCAGGCCGAGTGCCCGTGGTCGTCCGGGGTCGTGATCTGCACGCCGGCGCGGCGGAAAGCCGCGAGCTGCTCCGATGGCGCCGCCTTGTTGGTCACCAAGACGTCGATCTCACTTGCCTCCCAGGAACGGACGCGGCTGGTTTCTCCCAACTTGCTGTGGTCGGCCAAGAGTATCGAACGCGGCGCTTGCGCCGACATGGCGCTCGCGATCTCGGCTTCCTGCAGGTCGTAGAAGAAGGCGCCCTTGGC
This sequence comes from Pseudooceanicola batsensis HTCC2597, assembly GCF_000152725.1. Lineage (GTDB taxonomy): Bacteria > Pseudomonadota > Alphaproteobacteria > Rhodobacterales > Rhodobacteraceae > Pseudooceanicola > Pseudooceanicola batsensis. Next base: position 194,572 of record NZ_AAMO01000009.1, on the reverse strand, counting down.
AGGATGTACCGCGACCGGCGCAGAGAAGCACACGTCGGCGTGGAAACGCCATATCTCGGCCAGCGTGAGCTCGCCCACCGTCGCCGGAACGTCGGCGGCCATCCGACCGCCCAGAAGCAGGACCTGGCGGCCCGCGCCCTGCAAGGTGGTCGCCACGTCCAGCGAATTGGTGATGACCGAGATGCCCGAAAGCTTCGCGAGTTCGCGGGCGAAGATGCTCGTGGTCGTGCCCGCATCCACGAAGAGGGTCTGTCCCGGCTGGACGAGTGCGGCGGCTCTCCGCGCGATTTCGGACTTTGCGCGGAGCTGGGCCGTCATGCGTTGACGGAACGGCTGTTCCGACCGAGGCTCGGGAAGGACCGCGCCGCCGTGGACGCGGTCGACCTGGCCGGATTCCGCCAGGTCCACGAGGTCGCGCCGGACGGTCTCTCTCGAGACGTTGAGCATCTCGGCGAGATCGTTGGCGCTCACTTGCTGGTTGGCGGCCAGCATGGACAGGATCCTCTGGTGCCGCTCCTTCGCCCACATCACGCTGTGTCCTTGCTCCGCTTCCGCCGCGACATCAGCGCCAGCGTAGCCTTCATGCTCAGCAGGGCAAGGCATACGACGGCCATCACGCAGGTGGAGAAGGCTGCCGCCTGCGAGGTCAGCCCGGCATCGTCCAGCCGCATGATCGTGACGGCAGCGACACTGAGGTCCGGGGTCGTGAGAAAGACCACCGCCGACAGAGTCACCATGGAACGCATGAAGAGGAAGAAGAAGACCGAAACCAGCATGGGCGCGATGAACGGCGCCACGATGTCGACGGCCGTGCGGCCGAGGCCAGCCCCCAGGCTGCCCGCCGCTTCCTCGAGCGCGGGTGGCAACTGGCGGAAGCCGGTCATCAGGGTCAGAAAACCCTGCGTGTGGTAGTGATAGAAGTTGATGATCGCGATAAGGGCCGCGGTTCCGTAGAGCAGGTAGAGCGGCGTTGCCGTCGAGTTGAACGTCAGGATGTACGCCAGCCCCAGCACCATCCCCGGTACCGCCGCCGGCATCGCGGCCAGCACCTGGATCGGCTGGGCCGCGCGGCGCGGCAAGCGTCGCAATCCCAGCCCGAGAAGGAAGACGGCAAGCGTGCCGCCGGTCGCCGCCATCACCGAGATCACGATCGTCATCCAGAGCGAGGAATACCCCCCCGCGAGCGTTATGTCGTAGTGCTTGGGCGACAGTGCCATGTTGTAGGGCCACAGGGTGACGAAGCTGGCGTAGACCACGATGCCGATCACCGCGACGATGCCGGCGCAGATCAGAAGCGCAAGCGCGGCCATGACAGTGTCGCGCAGCGGCGCGAAGCTGGGGCGATAGCGGACCTGCCCGGTGGCCTGGCCGGTCTGCTGGCGTTTCATCGCCTGCCGCTCGATCGCGTAGGAGACCACCGTCGGGAGGAGCAGCATGATGCCGACGACCGCGCCCATGTTGAAGTTTCTCTGCCCGACCACCTGCGAATAGATTTCGGTGGCCAGGACCGAATAGTCGCCGCCGATCACCGCAGCGTTGCCGAAGTCGGTAATCGTGATGGTGAAGCACACGAAGGCGGCGTTCAGGATCCCGAAGCGCGCCGCCGGCAGCGTGAGGTCGCGGAACTGGCGGGACGGAGAGGCGCCCATGACCTCTGCGGCCTCGTAGGTCCGCGCATCCAGCAACACCAGCGCCGCGCCGATGATCATCACCGCCTGCGGAAGGGCGTAGAGCGTGTTCGCGATCAGCAGACCCCAGAAGCCATAGATCTCGATCTCGATGCCGAGCGCGCGGCTGACGACGCCGTTGCGCCCCAGCAGGAATATCAGCCCCAGGGCCTGCACCAGCGAGGGGGCGAGCAGCGGCAGGACGATCACCCCGCGGACCAGCCATTTCCCGGGAAAGGCGCAGCGGTGCAGGCCGTGCGCGATGATGAACCCGAGAAAAACGCTCAGCGCCGTGGTGGTGCCGCCCATGAGCAGCGAATGCCAGGTCGCGCGCCAGAACCCGGCCGAGGCCAGGACCTGAGAATAGTTGGCAAGGCCGTAGCCATCCTCCACCGTCAGCGAGCGCAGGAAGACGATCACCATCGGATAGAGGAAGAACAGAACAAGGCCGAGCAGGGGCAGGCCCACGCACAGCCATGTCAGGAGCCGGTCGGCGTCCGGTCGGCGGCGAGCGGCGGTCACTGCCGTCTTCGCAAAGCTCATGCCCGTACCTCGGCCGGGTCCCGGGCAAGGTCGTCAGCGACCCAGGTGCAGGCGTCCGGCGCGAGCCGGAGCATCACGCGGTCGCCTTCGCGGCAGGCGTCGGAGCCGTGGGTTTCGACCACCAGCGGACCGCCGGCGCTGTCCACCTCTAGCCGCCGCAGGTTGCCGAGAAAGCTGATGTTGCGCACGGTGGCGTTTCCGTCCGGGGCCGGGGTCACGCCGATCTGTTCGGGGCGGATGCAGGCGACATGGTTTCCCTCCGTTCCGCCGGGCTGCCTCGCCGGGAGGTCGGGGAAGGCCCGTCGGACCGCGTCGGCAGTCAGAAGGTTACTGATGCCCATGAACTCGGCCACGAACCGTGTCCGGGGTCGGTGGTAGAGGTGTTCCGGCGTGCCCGCCTGTACCACGACGCCGTGGTTCATGCAGATGATCTTGTCGGCCAGCGCCAGCGCCTCCTCCTGGTCATGGGTGACCATCAGGGTGGGAATCCCGAGAGAGCGCTGGACATGACGGATTTCGTCCCGCAACTCGGACCGGACCTTGGCATCGAGCGCCGAGAGAGGCTCATCCAGCAGCAGCACCCGCGGATCGACGGCGATGGCGCGGGCCAGCGCGATCCGTTGCTGCTGTCCCCCCGAAAGCTGGCCGGGAAAGTTGTCCGCCAGCTGCGGTAGCTTCACCAGTTCGAGCAGCTCGCTTACCCGCCGGGCGACCTCGGACCGGTGCGTGCCGCGGATCTTCAGCCCGTAGCCGATATTCTCGGCCACGGTCATGTTCGGGAAAAGCGAATAGGACTGGAACACGATGCCGAAGCCCCGCTTGCGGGCGGGCAGGTCGGACAATGCTGCGCCCTCGAGCAGGATCTGGCCGCCATCCAGGTCCGACAGCCCCGCGATCAGCCGCAACAGCGTGGTTTTTCCGCAGCCGGACGGGCCCAGCAGGCACACGAATTCCCCTTGGTCGATCCCGATCGAGACGCGGTCGAGCGCGGTGAAGGAGCCGTAGGTTTTCGTGGCGTCGCGAACGGTCAGGTACATGGTGATCTTGTCTTCTCAGTATTGTGGCGCGGACCCCGGCGAGGCCCGCGCTCTGGGTGGCGGCACAGGCCGCCCGTGCCTGCGGTCAGCGACCGAACTTGTCCTTCCAGGTCTGCTTGACCGCGTCCTGGTTCCCGGCCGCCTCGACGAAGTCGATATCGGCCAGGATGGTCGAGATGTCGGCCGGCAGTCCGGCATCCTCGGCCGCCTGCGAGGCGTCGACGCCCGGAATGGTGATCAGCGCCTTGTACTGCTGGTAGAGGTCGATGGCGTCGTCCGACATCGTCCAGTCGAGGAACGCCTTGGCCGCCTCCTTGTTGTCGGAACTGGCCATCAGACCGGACGCCTCGAGCTCATACCCGACACCGCCTTCGGGAAAGACCATGGCGAGCGGATAGCCTTCCTCGACCGACTGCATCGCGGTGAAGGCCAGCGAGATGCCGACGGTATATTCGCCGACGCGCGCCGATTTGCAGGGCTTGGAACCGGAAGAGGTGTACTGCGCCATGTTGGGATCGACGGCTTCGAGCTGCGCCCATCCGGCCTCTTCGCCCATGCTCTGCAGCACCGCGTTGACGTGCAGGTAGCCGGTACCCGAGGAATTCGGGTCGGGCATCAGGATCTCGCCCTTGAAGGCTGGATCTTCCAGGTCTTCCCAGCTGGACGGCATCGGGAGGCCCTTTTCTTCCAGCCGGGCCGTGTTGACGCAGAAGGCGCCCATGTAACCGATCGGCGCGAACCACTTGCCGTCCTCGCCGCGGAAGGTAGCGGGCAGGACATCCACACCCTCGGCCGCGTAGGGCTCGAGCATATCGAGGATCTGCGGGTCCATCATGGCGCTGACCGCCCACCCCCAGATCAGGTCGGCCTGCGGATTGCCCGCCTCGGCCAGCAGGCGCGCGCCCAGCTTGCCGGTGGACAGGCGCAGCACGTTGATCTCGGTGTCCGGCATGGCCTTCTGCGCCGCCTCGACATAGGCCGCGATCTCTTCTTCTTCGAGGGCGGTGTACACGGTGATCTCGTCGGCGACGGCCGGTGCGGCCAGGCCGAGGGCGACCAGCGACGCCGCGGTGAGTCTCGTCCAGGTGATCATGTCTTCTCTCCTTGTTGGTCCACGCGTTCCTGAGCCAGTGCCTGCCCCGGATCGGTGCGAGCCCTGCTGCCGGCTCGTTCTCGTTGCCGCGCCCGGTGTGTGAGGCGTGGGTATTTGTGTAGTCTTGCATTTCTGTGCGTTTTGTCTACGATTTATTTCGGCAGGGGCATCGCGCCTGCTGCTGGCCCGCCGCGGACGAGGAAAAAACATGCAGAGCCCGACGACTTTCCGCGAGACGGAGATTCTGGCGCAATTCGCCGGCGACCTCGCCGAGGTGACGGACGCGATGGCGATGAGCTATTTCCGCAAATCGCTCGAGGTCGAGCACAAGGCCGATGCCTCGCCGGTCACGCAGGCCGATCGCGCCATCGAGGCCGCCATGCGCGAGCGGATAAACAGCCGGTTTCCGACCCACGGCATCCTGGGGGAGGAGCACGAGGACGCGCGCCTGGATGCAGAGCAGGTGTGGGTTCTCGACCCGATCGACGGCACCAAGAGCTTCATGACGGGAATGCCCACCTTCGGAACCCTGATCGCCTGCCTATCGGGCGGTCGGCCCGAGGTCGGCGTGATCTCGATTCCGCCAACGGGCGAAAGGTGGATGGGGGTCCGTGGCAGGACCACCACGCTGAACGGCGAACCTTGCCGGGCAAGTGGCCGGGTCGCCCTGGCCGAGGCCACGCTCTACACCACGACGCCCGACACGTTCGATTCCGCGGGGCACGCCAAGTTCGAGGCCTTGTCGGCAAAAGTCGGAATGCGCCGCTTCGGTGGAGATTGCTACGCATACGGGCTGCTGGCTTCGGGACATGTCGACATCGTCTTCGAGATGAACCTCCATCCCTACGACTACCTGGCGCTCGTCCCGGTCGTCGAAGGCGCCGGCGGCGTGATCACCGACTGGAACGGAAAGTCGCTCTCGCTGCAGTCTGACGGTCGCGTCATTGCCGCAGCGAGTGCCGAACTGCATCGGTCTGCGCTTGCAGCACTGGCTTGAGGCCCGGGCGTGTGATCCCCGAGCTGACGGTCAAGGCACCCGGCGGTCATCTTCCCCGTCAGACCGGGCGGACGAATTCACCTGACTCAGCCATTCTGGAAGCCGCGGTTCAGACTGCGCCCCCTGGGACTTTCCGATGTGACCTTTCGCCCAGCATCACGGTGATTGACAAAACTTTGCCGGGAACACCATCTTCCTTGTATGGCCACGATGAACGTTTCTCTCCCGATCCGATGAAGACCTAGGTCGAAACCCGAACCCGGGATGGGCAATTCAGCAATGTCAGCGACTATGTCCGCGATCTGATCCGTCGCGATCAGCAGCGGCATGACGCGATCGCAGAGCTACAAGGGCTGATCGACGATGGGTTGAACAGCGGCCCGCCCGAAACCTTCGACATGAGCGATTTCATCCGGTCCAGGACGGACGGGTCCCGCTGAATGCCGCGCCCCTTGCGTCTGCGCCTCCGCTCTTGAGCGCTACGCTCGGAACGCCCGGATCTCTTCAGCTGAGAGCGCATATCCGATCTCGGCCAGCTGTGTCGATGTCGACGCGGTTCCGAACATGCCGGTCACGGTAACAGCTTCGAACATGCCGGAGCTTTCGTAGGGCGTCCCCGTGGTGACAAAGACCAGCTGGTTTGCCGGGGGCGGCGGCACGTGCACGCAGGCGCCGACGTAGGGCACAAGGATGAAGGCCGTGACGCCGGTTCCCTTGTGGTCGATGGGAACGATGAACCCGGACAGCCGGACGATCTGTCCATTCCAGTCCGTGCGGATGCCGGACGAAGCGGGTTGTTGCGCGGCGAGGCTGCTTTCCTCATGCGGCACGATCCCGGCAAGGTTGCCCGGCAGGGAAGGGTCGTCTTCGGGCAGCAGGTCCCGCCATTCAAGGTCGACCACCGTCTCGGCCAATCCGCGGCTCGCCAGCCCAGCAGCGGCAAGGCCAAGCAGGACCGCGCGACGCGATGGGAGGGTCACTGCCATTTGTATACCTCGATCTTTTCGGCCGCGATCTGGTAGCCGACTTCGGCGATCTGGGTCGAGATCGCCTTCGCCGACAGGCGGCCGGAGACCCAGACTGGGTCCCACAGGGACTCGCTCGGCCAGGGCGTCGAGGCGGTCACGAAGACGAGCTGGTTCGGGGGCGGCGGCGGCGTGTGGATACAGGCGCCCACGTAAGGCACGAGCATGAAGCTGGTCACGCCCTCCGAGCTTACGTCGAACGGGATGATGTAGCCCGGCAGTTTCACCGGTTTGCCGTCCAGCCTGGCGTTCAGCTTGCCGGCATTCTCGTCGAACTGCGGGACCCAGGTGTCGTTCACCGCGTCGATCTGGCCGGGGCCGATGATCTCTCCATAGGGTACGCCCTCGGGGATCAGGTCCTGCCAGGTGATTTCCCGGAACGGACTGGCCAGGGCGCGCCCCGGCACAAGGGTCGCGGCGGCAAGGGCCATGAAGGCGCGTCGGGACGGGTGCATGGGTGTCATATCCTCACCATCATGCCATCGGCGAGCGACAGGCGGTAGGCCCTGAGTGCAGGAAGAAGGCTGGCGATCGCCGCGGCGCCGATCACACCTGCGAGAACGGACAGTTCCCGGGCCGTCGGCGGGTCGATCGGCAGCCAGAGGCCGAAGGCGCTGTCGACCAGCGGCTGCGCGGCAAACAGTGCGGCATAGAGCAGCGCGAGCCCCAGGATCGCACCGATGGCGGCCATCAAAGCCGCCTCAAGTACCAGCAGGCCGAGGATCGTCGCGGGTCGCGCCCCCATGGCGCGCCAGATCGCCATCTCCCGCCGCCGTTCGTTGAGGGACGAGAAGATCATCGCCATCATGCCCAGCAGCGCCGTGACCACCACCATGGCAGAGACACCGATGAGAGCGGTTTCGGCGACACCGACGATCTGCCAGAGTTCCTGAAGAGCGACACCCGGCAGGATCGCCAGCAGCGGCTCTTCTTGGTACTCGTTGATCGCCCGTTGCAGGCCGAAGATCTGAAGGCGCGATTTCACCCCGACCAGCGCCGCCGTCACCGCCGAGGGTGTCAGATCCATCTGCCTGATCCGCTCGACCGGCGTGGTCCGTCCGGTTTGAGCGCCCGACTGCCAATCCACGTGGATCGCCTCGATCGCCTCGAGGCTGACGATCACCGTGCGGTCGACCGGCGTGCCGGTCCGGTCGACGATCCCGGCGACGCGAAAGGGCTGATCGTCGTGGTCGGTGAAACTGGCCAGCCCGTGCGACACGATGATCGGGTCGCCCACCTCGTAGCCGAGCGACGCCGCGACCTCGGCTCCGATCACGGCGTCATAGAGGTCGTCGAGACCATGTCCCTGGCCGACGACAAGGGACCGGCCCCCGCGATACCTGTAGTGCTCGAAGAAGGCCTGCGTCGTGCCCATCACGCGGAACTGCCGATGGCTGTCGCCGAGCGAGATCGGGACGATCCAGTCGACCTCTGGGCGCGAGGCGATGTCCTGATAGCTCTCCCAGGTCACGTTGTTGGTGGCATTGCCGATCCGGAACACGGAATAGAGGAGCAGCTGAACGGACCCCGAGCGCGCCCCCACGATCAGATCCGTGCCCGAGATCGTGTCGGCAAAGCTGGCCCGCGCGCCGGTGCGCACCTTTTCCACACCGAGAAAGAGCGCGACCGACAGGGCGATGGCAAGGATTGTCATGCCGACCGTCAGCGCCCGCGCCAGAAGCGAGCCGAAGGCGAGGCGGAGGATCATGCGGCCAGCCGCTCGGTTTGCGCGATGTCGACCAGGCGCACGACACGGTCGAACCGGGCCCCCAGCCGTTCGTCGTGGCTGACCATCAGCAGCGACGAACGGCTGGGCGCGATCCGGTCGAAGAGCAGGCCGAGGAACGTATCCTGTGTCGCGGCATCCAGCGCCGAGGTCGGCTCGTCCGCGACGATCAGCGGCGGTTGCCCGATCAGGGCGCGCGCCACGGCGACCCGCTGTTGCTGGCCGACCGATAGGCGCCCTGCGGTCGCGCCGGTGATACCGACGGGCAGACCAAGCGCGGAACACAGGGTCGCGACCTCATCCGGTGCGGCACGCTTGCGCCGTTCGGGGGCAAACCGCAGCGGAAGCAGGATATTGTCCGACACGCTTGCATAGGGCAGCAGGTTGAACTGCTGGAAGATGACCCCGATCCGTTCGGCGCGGAAACGGTCCCGCGCCCCGGCGCGCAGGGTCGAGAGGTCGGTGCCGCCGACCTCGACCCGCCCGCGCTCCGCGGTGACGATCCCGCAGATCAGCGAGAGCAGGGTGGATTTTCCCGACCCACTTTCGCCCAGAAGCAGGACGCTCTCGCCCTGCGTCATGTGGAAGCCGGGCACCGACAGCCCGAAGGTCGCACGCCCCGGCCAGCGGAAGCGGACATCCTCGAGTGTCAGCGCCGGGTCCGTCATCGTCACTCCAGCGTCAGTTCGGGCGCGTCCCGCGTGATCTCGGCCTGACCGGCGCCGGTTTCGGTGACGTATTGCGCCTCGATCTCCTGCGCGTTCTCGAACTGGTCGAAGAACGGGAAGGAAATCGTGGTCAGCGCATCCTCGTCTTCGCAGGCGAAAGCATAGCTGACGTGAAGCTCACTATGCTGGGCTTCGTCGCCGTGGTCATGGTCATCGCCCGCATGATCCTCGTGGTCATGGTCATCCCCATGATCTTCATGGTCGTGATCGTGGTCGTCCTCGGCATGGTCCTCGTGCTCGTGTTCATGAACGTCATCCATGTGCGCGTCGGCGTCATCGTGGTCATGATCGCCCGAATGCAGGTGCGCCAGAACCTCGGTCAGCCGGCAGCCGGCGGCCTCGGGCAGGGTCACGATGTTCTCGGGCATGAGCATGGTGCGGATGGCGGCCTCGACCGCATCCTTGTCCTCGGCTGAGGTCGCTTCGTATTCGAAGCCGACGATGTCCATGCCGGGCGACAGCAGGTTGATCTCGACCTTGCCGTGTTCGACGGCGATTTCCGCGGTCGAGACGCCGTGCACATGGGCGTCCATTTCACGGCTGTCCTGTGCAAATGCAGGTGCGGCAAGGGTCGAGGCGGCAAGGGCCAGGTGGATCGGTTTCATGATGGGTCCTTTCAGGTTTGATTGATGAAGAGTTGAACGGGTCATTGCAACGCCTCCACGACACGCGGCGGGATCAGATCCGCGTTTGGCGCTTGCCCGACCCGGTTTCGCCGAGAATGACCAGCGGCTTCCGCGGTTCCAGGTGCAGGGACACCGAGTGCGGGATCGGCGTGTCGCCCTGTGACACAGCGATGTCAGAAGCTTTCAGAAAAGTCATGTCTCACGGCTCCCGCCCAGATAGGTGAGGCCACGAAGCCGGGCGATAGCGGCGATCACGAGCGAGAAAAAAGCGCCAGCGGCGCCTCGCGCAAACAGGACTGCCAGCGGAGGATTCACGGACTTCGATCCTGTTGCTCGTCGAGAGGTGCGCGGCTGACGGCGGCCAGCGAGAGCCGGTCGCGGGAAAGGGTCATCTCCTCGGCCCGGTCGAGCCGGTCCAGGATCGCATCGGGGCTTTCGCCCTCCGCCCGGGCCTTGGCCCAGATGCGGCGGCAGGAGGCGGGCGACCACGGCAGCACGGCCTGCGCCATCCAGAGGCGCAGCGGGCGTGGAAGAGCGTCATAGGCCCGCATCGGGTCGGCGCGGCGGCGGCGGCGGAGAGTGGTGGATACGTTGCGCTTCATGCCTCCTCCTCCGGGTCGTCGATCGGGTCGAGCGCGAGCATCAGGCGCGTCTCGCCCGTGCCTTCGATCGGCGGAGAGCGGTGCAGAAGGCCGGGATCGGGCTGCGCCGGCCAGAGCGTGCCGCGCACGACGAAGGGCGCGCCGGTCGGGACGGTGTGGATGGTCTGCGGATCTGCCCCGTCCGCATCCGAGACCCCGTACTGCGTGCCGGTGCCGCGGTAGGTGCAGACCAGTCGCGCCGTGACCCGGTCGACGTGGAACCGGCGGCAGGCATCGCCCGTCACCACATCCAGCCGAAGCCGAAGCCATGGCGCGTTCGTCACGCCGGCGAAAATGTCCGCCAGCGCCGCGACATCGTCGATCAGGCGCTCCCGCTCCGGCCCTTCTGGCGTCGCCGCGCTGTTGCAGGCTTCCGTCACGACAGACCGGGCCGCCGCGGGCCGCAGGATGACCCGCGCACGCGGCAAACGAGACGGCGGGAGGCCTTCGATCCATGTCTGGAACGACGGAAGAGGACTCCGCCGCCAGACCAGTCCGCCGATCTCGGGCGCGCGGATCAGGGCGATCTCCGACGGCGCAGTGACGGTCAGGACACCTGTCTTCGTCGCGGCGTGGATCGGACGCATCGACGTCATGCAGCCGCCCTCCGCCATGCCGGAAAGGGATCGGGCAGATCCGGCAGCGCGTCGGGGCCCGGCGCGATATGCTCCGGCACCAGCGCCCCATCCAGCCGCGCCTTCAGCGACGGCCAGTCGATTCCCGCGCCGATGAAGACGATTTCCTGCCGCCGATCCCCCCAGGGCTCGGCCCAGTGCTGCGCCAGGTAGGCCCGGGCACTGTCGTGATCCGGGTGGCGTTCCTTCGGGACGGTGGCCCACCACTGGCCGAGCGGCGTCACCGACGACAGGGCGCCGGCCAGCGAGAACTCGGCCACCCAGTCGGGCCGGGTCGCGATCCAGAAATGGCCCTTGGCACGGATGACGCCGGGCAGATCGCCGTTCAAGACGGCCATGACCCCGGAAGGATCGAACGGTTGCCGGGCGCGGTAGACATAGGAGGTGACGCCGTATTCCTCGGTCTCGGGCACGTGGTCGGCGAAGCCGTAAAGCTCCTTGGCCCACATGGGATGCTCGTGCGCCTTCTCGAAGTCGAACAGTCCCGTGTCCAAGATCGCACCCGCCGCGACCTCCGAGCGGTCGGTCTCGATGATCCGGGCATCGGCGTTCAGGCTGCGAATGATCTTGCGCGCGGCGTCCACCTTTTCGGGCCCGGCGTCGGTGACCTTGTTCAGGATGACCACGTCCGCGAACTCGATCTGATCGGTCAGCAAGTGAACCAGCGTGCGCTCGTCCTCCTCGCCCAGGGTCTCGCCGCGGTCGCGCAGGAAATCGTGGCTGGCGTAGTCGTTCAGCAGGTTCACCGCGTCGACCACCGTCACCATCGTGTCGAGGCGGGCGACGTCCGAGAGGCTTTCCCCCGCCTCGTCCCGAAAGTCGAAGGTCGCGGCGACGGGCAGTGGTTCGGAAATCCCGGTGGATTCGATCAGGAGGTAGTCGAACCGCCCTTCGGCGGCCAGCCTTCGGACCTCCAGCAGCAGGTCGTCGCGTAGCGTGCAGCAGATGCAGCCATTGGACATCTCGACCAGCGTCTCGTCGGTGCGCCACAGTTCGGTGTCGGCCCGGACAAGGTCGGCATCGATGTTCACCTCGGACATGTCGTTCACGATGACGGCGACGCGACGCCCGTCGCGGTTGTTCAGCACGCGGTTCAGCAGGGTCGTCTTGCCGGCCCCCAGAAATCCGGAAAGGACGGTGACGGGAAGGCGGGGGTCCTGGGGGGTCGTCATGCGGCCTCCTTTTCGAGTGCTGGAATGAAACCGGGGAAGAGAAGCGACTGGTGGCAGCCCGCACCGGCGCGAGCGCCATCGCCAACGGCGTAGTTGACGTTCCACATGGGGGTGGCCAGGTCACCGGCGGCGAAAACGCCGGGAACATCGGTCTGCTGCATCGGGCCGGTGCGGACGAAAGGCCCCATCGGCCCCTCGGACAGACCCACGCCGAGGCGGCCGGCCGGAGACCCCGTCAGGTCGATCTCGGGGGCGGTGAAGATGGCCGCGAACTCGGCATCCGGTCCGTCCTGAAAGCAGACCCGGATGCCATCGCCGGTTACGAGCCGCAGGGGCTCCCGGTGATCGACCCTGATGCCCGCCGACGCCAATGCGTCGACGCCTTCGACGCCGTTCGTCAGCAGGGTGACGTCGTCGCTCCAGTCGGCGCGGAGCATTTGCGCCTGATGGACCGCCATCGGGCCGGACGCGCGAACGGCCAGAGGCCGTCCCTTCACCTCGTAGCCATGGCAATAGGGACAGTGCAGCACCGTCCGCCCCCAGGCCTCGGCAAGGCCCGGCAGATCCGGCAGAACATCCTGCACCCCGTGCGCGAGAATGATCCGGCGCGCGTGCACTGGATTTCGGGTTTCCGTGGCCACCGTGAAGGCATCGAGGCCCCCCGAGATCTCTTCTGCCCGGGTGTCCATGAAGCTGATGGTCGGATACTTCGCCAGGTCCGCGCGAAACCGCGCCAGGATATCGGTCGGCGGCACGCCGTCCCATCCCGGCACACCATGGGCTGCGAGGGACATACGGTTGCGCGGACGGCCCTCGTCAAGGATCAGAACGGATCGGCTCGCGCGGGCGAGTTGCAGCGCGGCACTCAGGCCGGCGAAGCTTCCCCCGATGATCGCTGCGTCGAACATGGCAAGACTTCTCCTCTTCCGGTCGCGCCGGAGCATGATTGCGGGCATCCGATCATGTGACGCTGTGGTCGCCGGATCGGCGAAGTAATCCCGATGTGGTTATGATATCACGTTACTGTTTGTTACCTTATAACAAGAATGATGCTCAAGCCCAATCTTTGCCGGCGCGCAGGTAGAGGCAGAGTTGCGCCGCCAGGTGCCGCTGTTTTCAAAGTCCGACGCGAGAGGGTTTGGCGCAGCGGGAGAACCACAAAGTGAGAGCTCAACCGTCTGTCAAAAACGATTTTATGCGATGTCGCCACTTGGCAGTTTTTTGCGGGGAAGGCTGGACAAGCAGGCGGTGATCTTCGGCTGAAGGGGCAGGGGGATATGCGGTCAGACCGCGCGTCCGGACAGCGGTCCTCGCTTGTTCTCATACGCCCGTTCTTGAGCCGCCCTTGGCTGTCGCAGATGGCAAGAAAGCCATGATCTTGTCGATCGTCATGGGGGACGTTGCGTCAAGGCGTTCGACAGCAGCAAAGGAACTGCTTTTGCGTCCGACAATGTGCGCACGGCAGCGGCCGAAGGTGTCGACGTGTAAGTGACTGTCAGCAAAGGTATTTCTTCTGGTTTCGGGCACATATGTCGGTGGATGGGATTGCATTCTTCGGAGGAAATGGCGGCGCCGCAGCCTTGCCGACAGAGAAAACAATTCGGTTGACGAGGGCCACTCGAAACGCTCTGCATTGGTTAGTGTCCGACACTGGGAGGGGTTCGTGACTCGACGACTGCAGAACAGACAAACGGCGACACCCCGCGCGCCTGTGCTGCGGCTGTCCGGGTGGGGGCATGCGGCATGAGCCACCCGGAAAAGCCTGTTCAGTCGGGTTATGCTTATCAGAAGATCGCCGAGGAGATCGAAGCGCAGATTCTGCGCGGGGATCTGAAGCCCGGTGATCTGCTTCCCGGTGAGACCGAAATGGGATCGCTCTTCGGTGTGACGCGGTCGACCGTGCGGGAAGGGCTGCGGCAGCTGGAAACCGACGGGCTGATCCACCGCCCTTCGCCCCGGCGCATGGAGGTCACGGTGCCGCCGGTCGATCTGCTGACGACGCGGGCGACGCGGGCGATGGCCTTGATGAAAGTCACCTTTCGCGAGCTGGTCGAGGTGGCCATGGTGATGGAGCCGCTGGCCGCGCGGACCGCCGCTGAACGGGCCACGCCGGAAGAGATCGAGGATCTGCAGCAGCTGCACGCGGCGCTTGTCGCCTCTGAAGGGCAGCTGGAAGAGACCATCGAACTGGACGAGAAGTTCCATTCCCGCGTCACCGAAATCGGGCACAACCGGGTACTGGGACCCGCGCGGGAACCCGTCGGCCTGCTGCTGTTCCGCGGTTTCGAGCATATTGCGCCCGTGGCCACCAATTTCTACAAGCGGCAGATCGAGGCGCATTCGAACATCCTGGCTGCCATTCGTGACCGGGATGTCGAACGTGCCTCCAAGTGGGCGCGGATGCATATCGAGGATTTCTGGCGCGGCGTGCAGCTGGCAGGGCTTGACGATGCAAACCCCGTCCTGCCGCGACCCGTGTCGCACACGGAGGGTGTGACATGAGCTATGAGACGATTGCGACAGGGATCGAAGATGGCGTCATGACCCTGACGCTGAACCGGCCGGACCGTCTGAACGCCTTTACCCGCGTGATGATGGACGAGATGATAGCCGCGTTCGATGTCTCCGACACCGATGATGCGGTGCGTGCGGTCATCGTCACCGGGGCAGGGCGGGGGTTCTGTGCCGGCGTGGATCTGGACGACGAAAACGCCTTTACCTCGGCCCGGGTCGATCCCAAGGCGACGGATCCCGCCGTCTGGGACGCGGAATCGAACCGCGACATGGGCGGGGTGCTGACGCTCCGGATGTTCAACAGTCTCAAGCCGATCATCGCCGCCGTGAACGGGCCGGCCGTCGGCATCGGCGCGACGATGCAACTGCCGATGGACATCCGTCTGGCCTCGGACAACGCGCGGTTCGGGTTCGTCTTCGCCAGGCGTGGTATCGTGCCCGAGGCGGCCTCGGCCTGGTTCCTGCCGCGGTTGGTCGGCATGTCTCAGGCGCTGGAATGGAGTTACTCGGGCCGCGTGTTCGGGGCAGAGGAGGCGCGGGCAGGCGGGCTGGTTCGGTCGGTCCATGCCCCCGACGACCTGCTGCCCGCGGCCCACGCCATCGCCCGCGAGATCGCCGACAACGCGGCGCCCGTTTCGGTCGCGCTCACGCGGCAGATGATGTGGCGCATGGCCGGCGAGGCGCATCCGATGCGGGCGCACCAGATCGACAGCCGCGCCATTGCCGCGCGTTCGTCCTCGGCGGATGCGTCGGAAGGCGTTGCGAGCTTTCTTGAAAAGCGCCCGGCTGCGTTCCCCGACACCGTGTCCGCGGACCTGCCGGGGTTTTATCCATGGTGGTCCGAACCGGGCTGGCATTCGGGAGGAGGGTCATGACCGACACGATCTTGAAAGAACGCGAGGGCGCCGTCACGGTGCTGCGCCTGAACGATCCGGCGACGATGAATGCACTCACGCCGGACATGGCGCAAACGCTGCGCGCGCTGCTGGCCTCCGAAGTGGAGCAGGGGGCCCGCGCGATCGTCCTGGCCGGCGGAGAGCGCGGCTTTTCGACCGGCGCGAACCTCAAGGCGGCAATGCCGGAGAATGCCGAAAGCTTCGACGTGGGGGCCACGCTCGAGGAGGATTACAACCCTCTGATGCTTGCGATCCGCGATCTGCCGGTGCCGCTGATCTCGGCCGTGCGCGGTGCAGCGGCGGGGGTCGGGGCGTCGATCGCGCTGGCCTGCGATGTCATCGTCGCCGGCCGCAGTGCCTATTTCCTGGAAGCGTTCGCCCGTATCGGTCTTGTGCCGGATGGCGGCGCGACCTGGCTGTTGACCCGAGCTGTCGGCCGTGTCCGTGCGATGGAGATGATGCTGCTTGCCGAGAAGATACCCGCCACGCAGGCGCATGAATGGGGGCTCATCACGCGCGTGACCGAGGATGACGCGGTCGAAGACACCGCGTTGCAGCTGGCGCGGAAGCTGTCGCAGGGACCATCCCGCAGTTACGGCCTGATCCGGAAAGCTGCATGGAGCGCGGCGGATGCGGGGTTCGAAGCAACGTTGAAGACAGAACGACAGCTGCAGAAGGAGGCGGGGGAGACCCCCGACTTTGCAGAGGGCCTGGCAGCGTTCCGGGAGAAGCGACAGGCCAAATTCCACGACTGAGCCCGCGCATGGAAGCGCCCCTCTAAGGAGGAGGGGGCGCGAACATCCGGCAGCGGGACCAAACTGAACAATGGTAATGAGAGGAGATACCATGAAACGTACGATCACATCACTTGTCGCAGGGGCGTCCCTGTTCGCGCTGGCCGGGGCTGCACAGGCTCAGGACCTGACCTTTGCCGGCGGCTGGCCGCCGAACTCTGCGCCGACCGCCAAGCTCGAGGAATTTGCCAAGGCGGTCGAGGAGAACAGCGGCGGTGACGTGACCGTCAAGGTGTTCCCGCTGTCGCTGCTGAGCTTTGCCGAAGCCAACGCCGGTGTGCGCGACGGGATTGCGGACATCACCGCGAACCTGATGGCCTACTTCCCTCAGGAATTCTCGCACTTCAACATGCTCGCCGAATTCTCGGAACTGGTCGAACTGGAGGAATTCTCGAGCGAGATGTCCAGCCTCGCCTTCACCGGCGCGATCACCGAATACGTTATCAACAGCTGTCCCGACTGCAAGGAGCAGATCAAGGCGCAGAACCAGGTCTACCTCGGCGCGAGCTCGACCACGTCCTACGTGCTTCAGTGCGTGGTTCCGATCGAGACCGTGGCGGACCTGGAGGGCAAGCGCATCCGGGCTGCCGGCGCCTACTGGGCACGTTGGGCCGAGTCCGTCGGCGCCGTTCCGGTGTCGATGTCGATCAACGAAACCCTCGAGGGACTGAACCAGGGCGTCGTGGATTGCACGGCCTCCAATACGGCGGACTTCGTGAACTTCGGCTTCATCGACGTGGTGAAGTACCTCTATCTCGGTCTGCCGGGCGCGCAGTTCAACGTGGCCTACACGATGAACCGCGACAGCTGGAACAGCCTGTCGGAGGACAACAAGGAAGCGATGCTGAAATCCGCGGCCAAGCTGAACGCCGACATCGCCTATGTCTACATCGAGGAAGCCCGTGTCGGCAAGGAACGCGCCCCGAACGAGGGGATCGAGTACGTCGAAGCCTCGGATGAACTGGTTACCATGAACCGTGAGTTCATCGCCGAGGACAAGGACGCGATCGCCGAGATCTACAAGGAGCGGTTCAGCATCGAGAGCGGCTCCGAAGCGGCTGACGCCCTGACCGAGCTTCTGGGCAAATGGACGGAGCTGACCAAGGACGTCGACAGCGCGGAGGCCCTGGCCGAGATCTACTGGAACGAGATCTACTCCAAGATCGACGTGGCCTCCTACGGCCAGTAATACGTCCGATAGTAGAACGTCCTGTCGGGCGAGGGCACACATGCCCTTGCCCGATCCGCAACTTCAAGGAGGCACATCATGTTCCAGATCGGCAGGCTTCTGTCCAACCTGGCCAAGCTCGCGTCGCTCCTCGGGGCGATCTGCGTCGTTCTGATGATGCTGCACGTGACGGGTGACGTCATCGGACGCTATCTGTTCAACGCGCCGCTACCCGGCACCACGGTGATCGTGGCGCACTATTACATGATCGTGCTGGTCTTCATCGCAATCGGCGTGGCCGAGGAAAAGCGGTCGCACATCTCGGTCGACGTGCTGACCGACCTTCTGCCCGACCGGCCGCGCAACGTCCTGTCGATCCTGTCCGGCATCCTGACCGTGGCCGTGGTCGTCATCATCGCGATCGGCGGATGGACCGAAGCGGTCAAGAAGACCAACATGGGCGCCACGATGGAGCAGGGGTCCCAGATGATCGACATCTGGCAAAGCTACTGGCTGCTTCCCCTCGGGGCAGGGCTGATGGCGCTGATCGCGGGCTACCGGGTCATCACACAGATCACCGGCTGGCGGAACGGCCTGAGCGAAACCGACATCAACGCGAAATTCATCAATGACTGACCCCCAAATCGGCCTGACCGGCCTGGCCATCCTGATCGCCCTGATCGCGGTGCGTGTGCCGATCGGCATTGCGCTGATCGGTGTGTCTTTCGGCGGGCTCTACGTCCTCATGGGGCCGCGGGTGGCCTGGGGCGCAATGAGCATCGTGCCCTACCAGTTCACCTCGAGCTGGATCCTCAGTTCGATCCCGATGTTCCTGTTTCTCGGCTTCATCAGTTACCACACGCAGCTGACCCGCGGCATGTTCAACGCGGCGCGGGTCTGGCTGGCGGGGCTGCCCGGCGGACTGGCCATCGCGGCGATCTTCGGGTCCGCCGGGTTCGCGGCGGTCTCGGGGTCGTCCATCGCCTGTTCGGCCGCCATGGGCCGGATCGCCATCCCCGAAATGATGAAGCACAAGTATCACCCGGAGCTTGCCACCAGCACCGTGGCGGTGGCGGGCACGATCGGGGCGCTCATCCCGCCCTCGATCATCCTGATCCTCTACGGTGTGATTGCCCAGATTTCGATCTCGCAGCTGTTCCTTGGCGGGGTCGTCGCGGGTCTGCTGACGGCGCTTGGCTATATCATCGTCGTGCTTGTCCGGGTCTGGCTCAACCCCGATCTCGCGCCCGAGCGGGACACCAGCGTCAGCCTGCGCGAGAAGATCTTCGCGCTGCGCGAGACCTGGCCGATCTTCCTGATCATGATCGGGATCTTCGGGGGCCTCTTCGGCGGTGTCTTCACCCCGACCGAAGCCGGGGCCGTCGGCGCTTCGCTCGCCTGTCTGGTGGCCATCGTCAGCGGGCAGATGACGCTCGACCGGTTCCTGACCGCGGCGCGGGAAACCCTGACGACCACCGCCGCGCTGCTGATCATCGCCATCGGGGCCAGCCTGCTGACCCGGTTCCTCGCGCTGTCGGGGGCGGGCGACTTCCTGTCCGAAGGCATCCTGTCGGTCGCCACCAACCCGGTGCTGCTGATGGTCGGGATCGTGGTGGTCTACCTGCTCATGGGGATGTTCCTCGAGCCGATCGGATCGATGCTGCTGACGCTGCCGATCATCCTGCCGGTGGTCGATGCCTCGGGCTGGAGCCTGCTGTGGTTCGGCATCGTCCTTACCAAGCTGCTCGAGATCGGGATGATCACGCCGCCGATCGGCATGAACGTCTTTGTCATCAAGAGCGTCGTCGGCGAGCTGGTCAAGATCTCGGCCATCTTCCGGGGCGTGGTCTGGTTCATCGTGATGGATCTGATCCTAGTGGCGATCCTGTGCGCCTATCCCGACCTGGTTCTGTGGCTGCCCGCACTGCTGAACTGACACGGGCGTCTTTCGAATATTCATGAGGTGAACGATGCAAACGGAAGAACTCATCCGCCGGGCCCGCGCACAGCAACTGGGCGATCTGCTGCGCCGGTCGGCGGCACGTGTGCCGAACCGCAATGCCCTGACATTCCGCGACCGCACCGACACGTTCGCCGAACTCGACACCGCGGTGAACCGGGCGGCCCATGCCCTTGCCGCGGAAGGCGTGGGAAAGGGGGACAGGGTGGCCCTGTTTTCGCACAACAACCGGACCTTCGTGGTGGTGCGGTTCGCGCTGGCCCGGCTTGGTGCGGTGACGACGCCGGTGAACTTCATGCTCAGCGCGCCGGACGTGGCCTATATCCTCGACCATTCCGGCGCAAAGTTGATCATCGCGGAAGATGCCCTGTGTCCTGTGGCCGACGCCGCGATGAAGGAGACCGGGCAGGAGCTGCCCCGGTTCTTCATTCCACACGAAGGCACGCCGGAACCCGATGGCTGGCGTCCGGTGTCCGAGCTGCTGGAGCATCCGGACGACAGCGCGCTCTGGGTCGATGTCGACGCGGAGGATCCGATCCAGATGATGTACACCTCCGGCACGGAATCGCGGCCCAAGGGTGCGCTGCTGACCTCGGGATCGCTTTATTCGCATTACGCGACCTGCATCGCGGATGGCGAGATGCGCGAGGACATGGTGACGCTGCACTGTCTGCCGCTGTTCCACTGTGCGCAGCTCGATTGTTTCCTGACCCCGGCCCTGTACCTCGGCGCGGTTTCCATCCTGCATGAAAAGGCCGATCCGGCAGCGATGCTCGAGGCGATCGAAACGCATGGCGTGACCCAGCTTTTCTGTCCGCCGACCGTCTGGATCGCGCTGCTGCGTCATCCCGATTTCGACACGCGCGACCTGTCCAGCCTGCAGCTGGGCTATTACGGGGCGTCGATCATGCCGACCGCCATCATCGAGGAACTGCTGACGCGGCTGCCGAACATCCGGCTGTTCAACTTCTATGGCCAGACGGAGATGGCCCCGAATGCGACGATCCTGAAACCGCACGACCAGCTGCGCAAGCTCGGCTCGGCCGGGCGGCCCGGCCTGAACGTGGAAACCCGCGTGGTCGACGACGACGACAATCCGGTGCCCGTGGGCGAGGTCGGAGAGATCGTGCATCGCAGTCCGCAGCTGATCACCGAGTACTACCGCAACCCGGAGAAGACCGCCGAGGCCTTCCGCAACGGTTGGTTCCACAGCGGTGACCTGGGGCGGTTCGACGAGGAAGGGTACCTCTATGTCGTCGACCGCAAGAAGGACATGATCAAGAGCGGCGGGGAAAACGTGGCCAGCCGCGAGGTCGAAGAGGCGATCTTCCGGCATCCCGACGTGGCAGAGGTGGCCGTCTTTGGCATCCCGCACCCGACCTGGATCGAGGCGGTGACGGCGGTGGTCGTGCCCAGGGCCGGTGCGGATCTGACGGTCGAGGTGCTGAACGACTATTGCCGCGACACGCTTTCGCATTTCAAGGCGCCCAAGCATATCGAGCTCGCGCAGGAGCTGCCGAAGAATGCCAGCGGCAAGATCCTGAAACGGCTGCTGCGCGACGAGTTCGCCGAGGTCTTCTCGGGCACCTGACGGGGGCCCGAGCCGGGGCGCGACGGCCTAGCGGGCGTGCGCCGCCTCGAGCGCCAGGTCGACGAGACGGGGAAAGGCTTCTGCCCGCGCTTCGGCATTGGCAGAGGCGGCGGTTCCCCGGATCACGCGGCCCCTGATGCCGTGAAAGATTGCGGCGATGCGGAAGAAGTTGAACGCCATGTAGAATTCGTAATCCGGAATGTCCGCCCGCCCGGTGTTCGCGCAGTACATCGCGCGATATTCCGCCTCGGTCGGCAGGTTCAGCGCGGCGGGATCGACATGGCCCAGCCCGGCGACGATATCGGGCGGCATCCGGTACATCATCGCATGATAGGTGAAATCCGCCAGCGGATGACCAAGCGTCGACAGCTCCCAGTCCAGAACGGCCAGGATGCGCGGCTCTGTCGGGTGGAAGATCATGTTGTCGCAGCGGAAATCGCCGTGCACGATGGTGGTCTCGTCAGCTTCGGGGATGCCCTCGGGCAGCAGGCGGATCAGCTCGTCCATGCCGGGGTGCCGCCCCGCGTCGGTGTCGGCCTCGTAGCTTTGCGCCCAGTGCCGGATCTGCCGCTGCATGTAGCCGCCATGCCGTCCGAAGTCCTGCAGGCCGACGGCCTCGGGTTCCAGCCGGTGCAGCCGCGCCAGCGTCGCGTTCATCGCGCCGAAGTAGGCGGGACGGTCCGCGGCCGGTACGTCGGCAAAGGTGGCGTCCCAGAAGATCCGCCCCTCGACCATGTCCATGACGTAGAACCAGCTGCCCAGAACACTGTCGTCGGTGCAGACTCCGTGCACCTTCGCGACAGGATACCCGGTCGGTCCAAGCGCCGAGAGGACCCTGGCCTCCCGGTCGACGGCGTGGGCCCCCTTGGCCAGCTTGCCGGGTGGCTTGCGCCGCAGGACGAAGGACCGCGACGGGGTGACGATCTTGTAGGTCGGGTTGGACTGCCCGCCCTTGAATTCATATACCTCGGCCGGGCCTTCGAACCCGGCCACGTTCGCCTGCATCCAGGCGGTCAGCCGGTCGAGATCGAGGGCGAAACCCTTTCGGACCGGCATGACCCCGACATTGGCAGAGGCCGCTGTCGCGTTGTTCCCGCTGCCGGTCATGAGCCCTGCGCCGCCTTCCAGTCGCGCTTGATCTTCTTGGCGAGGCTCCATTTGTGCACCTCGGTCGGACCGTCGTAGATCCGGAAGGCGCGGATTTCGCGGAAGACCTGTTCGACGATCGTGTCCGCTGTCACACCCTGTCCGCCCATGACCTGCACGCAGCGATCCGCAACGCGCATCAGCGCCTCGGAGACCGCGACCTTGGTCATGGAACTTTCGACCGTGCCGAGTGCCCCGGTGTCGAGGACGTCGGCGCACCAGTAGACCATCAGCTCGGCCTGTTTCAGGTCGATGAGGTTCTCGGCCAGCATGAAGCCGACGCCTTCGTGATCGACCAGGGGCTTGCCGAAGGCCTGACGGCGATTGGCATAGTCCGACGCAATCTCGTTCGCGCGGATACAGGCGCCAAGCCAGCGCATGCAGTGCGTCAGGCGGGCAGGGGAGAGGCGCACCTGCGCGTATTTGAAGCCCTCGCCCGACTGGCCGAGCATCTGATCGGCGGGCACCCGCAGGTTGTCGATGGTGATGACCGCATGGCCGCCGGGCATGGAGCTGTCGATCGTGTCCATCACCCGGTCGATGCGGATCGCGGGATCGGGCAGATCGACCATGAACATGCAGGCGCCATCGTCGGATCTGGCCATCACGATGCCCACGCCCGCACCATCGGCGCCGGTAATATAGGTCTTGCGGCCGTTGATGACCCAGTGGTTTCCATCGGGCTGGCAGGTGGTCAGCATCATCGACGGATCGGAGCCCGCGCCGCCCTCCTCGGCCGGTTCGGTCATGAAGAAGGCCGACCGTGTTTCGCCCGCCACCATGGGCTTGAGGAACCGCTCTTTCATCTCCGGCGATCCGACCTGGCCCAGGAGGTACATGTTGCCCTCGTCCGGCGCGGCGGTGTTGCAGGCAATCGGTCCGAGCGGCGACAGGCCCGAGCGGATCAGGACCGCCGCGGTCTCGCGATGCGTCAGATGCCCGCCGTCCGGCAGGATATGCGGGGTCAGCACGTCTGCGTGGCGGGCCAGGGCCTTCAGTTCCTGCGCCAGTTCATCGGACGGGCCATGCGCGCCGAGACGCGGGTCCTTTTCATAGGGCGCGACGGTGGTGCGCACGAAGTCTTCGACGCGGGCGGCGATCTCGGCCGCGCGGTCCGAGATGTGGATGATCTGATCGTGGGTGCTCATGTTGGAACGGGTCCTTCTTTTTCGGCGCGTCGTTCCGCGCCACCTGTTTTGTCAAAGGGTTACGCAGACCTTGCCGATCACGCCGCGTTCGGACAAAGCGCGGATCGCGGCGCCGCCTTCGGCAAGGGGAAAGGTCTGATGAACACGGGGGCGGATCTGCCCTGCGGCGCACATGTCGACCAGGCGGGCCATGTCCGTGCGGTGCCGGTTCCAGTCGCGTTCGATCGCGCCGCCCCAGAAAATGCCCCGGATATCGCAGGATTTCAGCAGCGGAAGGTTGGCGGGAATCCTGGCGATCCCGGCCGGAAAACCGACGATCAGGACGCGCCCGCCCCAGGCCGTCGCCCGGAGCGCCGGTTCGGTGTAGTCGCCGACGACGATATCCATGACCACGTCGACTCCTTCGGCGCCCGCGAGGTGCTTGATCTGGTCCGAGAGCTGCTTCTGAGCGGCGCGTTCCAGCGGCGCCTCCGGATAGACCAGGCTGTCCGAGGCGCCATGATCCCGCGCGACGCCGACCTTGCTTTCGGAACTCGCCGCGGCGATCACACGTGCGCCAAGCGCCGCCCCCAGCTCGACGGCGGCCAGGCCGACGCCCCCCGCCGCTCCGAGCACCAGGAGGCTCTCGCCCTCGGTCAGATCGCCCCGTTGTTCCAGCGCATAGAGCGCGGTGCCATAGGTCATTTGCAGACATGCGGCCTGTTCATCGCCGACCGCGTCGGGAAGGCGGTGGCAGCGGGTCTCGGCGATGCAGATCTTTTCGGCCAGCGCGCCCCACATCGGCAGCGCCATCACCCGGTCCCCGACCCTGAGATCGCTCACTCCGTCGCCGAGTGCATCCACGACGCCCACAAGTTCTGCACCGGGCGCGAAAGGGCGGTCCGGCCGGAACTGGTACTTGTCTTCGATGATCAGCGTGTCCGGAAAGTTGATGCCTACGGTGCGCACCGCGATCCGGACTTCGGCGGGGCCGGGCTCGGGGTCGGGCAGATCGCGCAGGACCAGTGTTTCGGGACCGCCGGGGGCATGGCTCAGCAGGGCTTTCATCTTCTCGGTTCCTCGCGGCTCACAGTCGATTGCGCTATTGTCGGACAATCCGGCGCCTCATGAAAGGCGGATCGGAGGGTTTTCGCGGCGAAAGGGGGGTCGCTCCATGATTTCAGGACCTCGCCGCGGACCGTCTCGGGCTGCAAGATGCCGTCGCCGCACCGGCCACCGTGGCCGCGCAACGGGAATGGATGGACATCCGCGCGCAGCATCCCGAGGGGCACGAAAGCGGGGGATCGGGAGTGCACCGTTGCGTGTCGTCATCGGCGCTATGCCGGAGCACCTTGGTCTCACCGAGCAACAGGTGCGCGCGTGGTTGGCACCGGCCCTCGGGCCTCCGGTGAAAAGCGGTCCGCACAAGGGCCCGGGGTCTTGCCCGACAGGTTGAGAAGCCTGATCTGCCCTGTCGGCCCGTGGCGACAGGCTTGCCTGCTGCCCGGCGAGAGGTATATACCGTTATATATCCAAGGAGCGGGTGTCATGATTGAAACCAAGATCCGGAAGGTGGGCAACTCGGCGGTCATGACCCTGACCACCGAAATGCTGACGATCCTCGACGCCAAGGAAGGCGATACTCTGTTCGTCGTTCGTGGCGATGATGGCAGCCTGAAGATCACGCCGCAGGATCCGGCCGTTGCCGCTGCCTTGGCTGCCGCTGAGATCGTCATGGACGAGAACAGGGATCTGCTTCAGGCGCTCGCATGACGCAGCCCGTCTGGGTTCCTCTTGCTGCCGTCATCGCCATCCACGACCGACAGATCACGCGCCATGGCGGCGCCTCCGGCATGCGCGACCGCGCCCTTCTGGAGATGGGCTGCGCCCGCGCGCTGAACCTTGCTGCATACACAGACGCCCGGCTCGTGGACATGGCGGCGGCCTATGCCTTCGGCATCTCCAAGGGGCATGGCTTCGTGGACGGGAACAAGCGGACGGCCTTCGTGACCGCCATCACGTTTCTGCGGCTCAACGGCTATGCTTTCAGGCCAGAGCCGGTCGATGGTGTCAGGTTGATGGAGGATCTTGCCGCCGGGCAGATCACAGAGGCGGATTTTGCCGCATGGCTCTCGGATGGCATGACGCCGATCTGATCGCGCGAGGATTCGTCCGCGCGTTGGCCTCATCCGGACCTGAAGTCTGCCAGCCATTCGGCGGCGTGATCGCCTCGCGGAACTGCCAACCGAAACCCACCAGATGAGAGAGGGAAGCATCGTCCGGGCCCCTGGGCCGGGGGCAGATGATCATGGCCACGGGTCTGGTCGCCGACATCGGGAACATCCTGCAACAGCATCTGTTTTGGTAGCAGGAGGACCAGCCATGACCCTGCGTTTCGAACAGATACTGGCCGACGGGGTCGCCGAATGCTCCTATCTGGTCGGCGACGACTCGGCCCACACATGCGCCGTCGTCGATCCGCGCCCTGACGTGGAGATCTACCTCGAAGCCGCCCGACGCTTCGGCCTCGCCATCACCCATGTCTTCGAGACCCATATCCATGCCGATTTCCTGAGCGGCGCGCGCGAGCTGGTGGACCGGCTCGGCGGGCAGGCCAAGCTCTATGTCAGCACCGAGGCCGGGGCCGAATACGGCTTTGAGCATGAACCGGTGCATGACGGCGACGAATTCACCTTCGGCGGCATGCGGATGAAGGCGCGCTTCACGCCCGGACACACGCCTGAGCACGTCTCCTACCTGCTCTTCGACGGCGACACCGAGACGCCGTGGGGCGTGCTTTCAGGCGATGCCTTTTTTGTCGACAGCGTCGGCCGGCCCGACCTGCTGGGCGACGACCAGTCCGAGGAGCTGGCCGAGAAGCTCTTCCATACCGTGCGGGACGTATTCATGGCGCTGCCGGATGACGTCATCATCTATCCCTGCCACGGAGCCGGATCGGCCTGCGGGCCCGACATCGGCGACCGGATGTCGTCGACCATCGGCTATGAGCGGCGCTTCAACAGCTACGCCCGGATCGAGGATCTCAAGGAATTCAAGGAGGCGATCCTGGGGGACGCGCCGCCGGTGCCGACCCATTACCCGCGCATGAAGAAGGTGAACTCCGAAGGCCCGGAGGTGCTGCGCAACCTGCCGCGGATCGAGCCGATGACCGTGGAGCGCTTTGCCGAGGCGGCGGAGGGCGGCGCGCAGGTGCTCGACGTGCGCGACATGATGGATTTCGGGGCGGGCCACGTGCCGGGCAGCCTCAATATAGGGGCGCGTCCGGAGCTGTCGGTCTGGGCCGGCTGGCTGCTCGATCCGGGAAAACCGATCTACCTCGTCCTACACGAGGACACCGAGTTGCTCGGCGTGCTGCGTCTCCTCTGGCGCACCGGCTTCACCGACTTCGGCGGCTATCTCGCCGGCGGCATGGCCGCATGGCGCGAGGCGGGGCGGGAGTTCGCGCAGATCCCGCAGATTTCCGTGCATGAACTGCACAAGGCGGAGGACTTGCACCCCCTCGACGTGCGCAAGCCGGATGAATGGGAGGGCGGGCACGTTCCGGGCGCCCGGCACGCCTTTCTCGGAGAACTGCGGGAGGAGATGGACGACCTCGATCGCTCCGCCCCCTACGCCACCTATTGCGCCAGCGGTTTCCGCGCCTCGATTGCCGCCAGCCTGCTGAAGAAGAACGGCTTTGAACAGGTGCGCAACGTGCCGGGTAGCTGGAAGGCCTGGAGCGCCGCCGGCTACGACGTCGAGAAACCGAGCTGAAGAGGACACCATGCAAGATACGGTTCAAGTCAACGATCGCTTCACGATCGCCAAGTTCGCGCCCGAGGCCGATCAGGTCAGGCAAGCCGCGCAGGAGGGCTTTCGATCGCTCATCAACATGCAGACCGATGACGAGGATAAGAAGCTGAAGATGAAGCCGCAGGAGGAAGCTGAAACGGCAAGGGAGGCCGGTCTGACCTTCCTGCACCATCCGGTCGACGGCGAGAAACTCTCCGAAGACCTTGTCGATGAATTCCGCCGAAAGGCCACCGAGTTGCCTGCCCCGGTGCTGGTTCACTGCGCCTCCGGCAAGCGGTCCGGCGCCTTCGTGATGATGCACATTGGCTGCGAACAAGGCATGACCGGCGACGAGGTCATCCGCAAGGCCGAGGAAATGGGCTTCGAGTGCGACACGCCGGAGCTTGAAGACTTCGTGAAGAGCTATGTGAACAGCTACAACGGCAAATGACTGCGCCGGGCCGGGGACACCTACACCCCGGCCTTTGGCCCCCCGTCTCCTTCCCGAGGCAGGTCCTGCACGTCCAGACGGGGTATCAGGTGCCGCTTTTCGGGATCACGCTGACTTGTCCGTTTCGCTCCAAGTGGGCCTCTTCGACCTCCGAGAGGTTCCGCAAGCCGTTCAGGCGCAGCAACTCCTCAATGTCATTTTCTCCGAAACGAGCTTTCGAGAACGCTTGCCCGTCCACCTTCCCCTCGCGGACAAGAGTTATGGGACGTCCCTTCACGAGGTGGGAGATCAGTTTCGAACGCGGCGCCAGGGCTGATACGCCAACGTAGGTACCTACCAGCAGACCGGTGGCTGCGAGGGTGGGTAGCAGCGGGGCATTCCCCGTCAGAGCGCGGCTCAGGCTCGATCCCAGGATCACGGACAGGACAATGTCTTGGGCAGACAGGTTCGAGAATGAACGACGCGGAGTCAGCCGGTAGAGCAGGATCGCGTAAAGGAAGATGATCACGGCGCGGAGGCTCATCTGCCACCAGGCAATATGCGGCGTATCCTGGCCAATCAGGTAATGGAACGTCTCCATGCTTTCTGCTCTCCTTCCGCAACCGCGTGTTCCGAGGGACTGGAACGATGTAACGCCATTCGACCCGGTGCTCGGAGCACCATCTCGGGATCGGGTTCGAGTGGGGTCAATGAGGTTGTCCCATCATGGCGAATTTTGCGTTTGTTCTGTGCTGCGGAACATGACGTAGTAGAACACCGGGGCCGCGATGAGGGTGAGGACCGAAGCGAAGGCGAGGCCGCCCATGATAGTGGCTGCCATCGATTGAAAGAACGCGTCCGTCAGCAGCGGCAGCATGCCCAGGATCGTCGTCGCCGCGGCCAGGAACACCGGTCTCAGGCGCGAGGTGGACGCGGTGACGATGGCATCGCGCAGCGGCATCTCGGGGCGGGCTTCGCGTGTCAGGTCGATCTCCTCGACCAGTACGATGCCGTTCTTGATCAGCATGCCCGACAGCGACAGCAGACCCAGCAGCGCGGTGAAGGTGAAGGGCAGGCCCGCACCCAGCAGCGCGAGGCTGACGCCGTTGACGGCCATCGGCACCAGCAGCCAGATGATCAGAGGCTGGCGCAACGCGTTGAACAGCAGCACCGAGATCAGCACCATGACGATGCCGCTCAGCGGCAATTGCCCGCCAAGCGAGGTCTGGGCCTCGGTGGCGCTTTCCAGTTCGCCGCCCCATTCCATGCGATAGCCCTCGGGCAGGGTCATAGCCTCGATGGTCTCCTGCACCTCGGCCTGCACCTGCGCGGCTGTCATGCCGCGGGGTATGTCGGCGCCGACGGTGATCACCTGTATCCGGTCGCGGCGGTGCAGCAGGGTGTCCTGCGGCTCGAAGCGGAAACCCTCGATCACCTGCTCCAGCGGCACCAGCGTACCGCCGCTGTCCGAATAGATCACATGGTCGGTCAGCGCGAGGTCGGCGTCGTCGGGGGAGCGTATGACGATGGGGAGCTGCCGGTCGCCTTCGCGGAAGGTGCCGGCGTCCATCCCCTCGGTGGCGAATTTCAGCATTTCGGTGACCTGGGTGCGTGAGATTCCGGCGTCCTGGGCGCGGTCGTCGGCATAGACAGGCCGCAGGACCAGTTCGCGTTCGCGCCAGTCGTGGCGCAGCGCCACGACGTTGTCGGACGCGGCCTGCATCCGCGCCATGGCCTCGTCGGCGAGATCGCGCAGCACATCCGGATTCCGGCCCGAAAAGCGCACCTCGATGGGCGCCCCGCCGCCGGGGCCGAAGGCAAGGCGCTTCACCCGGAATTCGCCCTGCGGCAGTGCCTCGGTGGCGAAGGCCTCCAGCGCGTTCATCTCGGCCTCGATCACCTCGAGCGAGACGACACGCACGATCAGG
Source organism: Pseudooceanicola batsensis HTCC2597 (assembly GCF_000152725.1). Lineage (GTDB taxonomy): Bacteria > Pseudomonadota > Alphaproteobacteria > Rhodobacterales > Rhodobacteraceae > Pseudooceanicola > Pseudooceanicola batsensis. Next base: position 165,336 of record NZ_AAMO01000009.1, on the reverse strand, counting down.
TGGCCGTAGCTCGGGTTCGGGTCCTCGGCTTCGTAGGTCAGCATGAAGCGAGAGGCGCCCTCGCCGGCGAAGGCGGTCACCGCGTCCACCGCCGCGCGGTCCGCCAGCCAGGCCTCGAGCACCGCGAGATCATCCGCGGTCTGGTGAATCGACGCGCCCTGCGGCAGCTTGTAATGCACGAAATAGAGCGGCGTGTTGCTGTCAGGGAAGAACTGCTGCTTGATCTGGCCGAAGAGTGCGTAGCAGACGGCCGTGCCGCCGATCAGCGTCGCGATGACCAGCCAGCGCAGCTTGAGCGAGGTGCGCAGCACTGCCGCGTAGCCGCGAAACAGCGCGCCGTCATAGCCGTCGCCGCCGGTCTCGGTGCCGCGTTTGAAGAAATAGTGACCCAGGAGCGGCGTTGCGGTGATCGCAAGCACCCAGGACAGCAGCAGCGAGATCGCAATCACGGCGAAGAGCGAGAAGAGGAATTCGCCGGTGGCGTCGGGGGACAAGCCGATGCCGGCAAAGGCCATTATGCCGATGACCGTGGCGCCCAGCAGGGGGATCTGCGTCTTGCTGGCTGCCTCGGTGGCGGCCTCGCGCGAGGTTCGGCCGTGGCGCATGGCGATCTGCATGCCCTCGGCCACGACGATGGCATTGTCGACAAGCATGCCCATGGCGATGATCAGCGCGCCGAGAGAGATGCGCTCCATCGCGATGGAGGCGAGGTTCATGAAAAAGAGCGTGCCGACCACGGTCAGTAGAAGTGTGGAACCCACCACGAGCGCGGCCCGCCAGCCCATGAAGAGCGCCAGCACCACGACGACGATCCCCACTGACATGGCGAGGTTGACGAGAAAGGCGTTCGAGGCTTCCTCGACCACCGCGTGTTGGCGATAGATCGACTGCACCGAGATCCCCAGCGGAAGGGTCGCGCGCAACTCGTCCAGCCGGGCGTCGACACGCTTGCCGACCTCGACAATGTTCTCGGTGGCGATGCCGGCGACACCGAGCGTGAAGGCCTCGGTGCCGTTGTGGCGCACGATCAGGCCGGGGTTGGCCTCGGGGCCGCGATGGATATGGGCGAAATCGGCAAGGTTGACGACCTGTCCGCCCACACCGACCGAAAGCGCGGCGATCTCCGACACGCTGTCGGAGCCCTCGGGACGCTGAACCAGCGTGCGCCCGTCACGGCCTTGCAGCGTGCCGCCGTCGACGATTTCGTTTGCGCTGGCGACGGCGCCAACCAGGGCGGTAGGCGGAATACCCAGCGTCGCGGCCAGCGAGGGGTCGGGTTCGACGTAGATCACCTCGTTCGGCACGCCCGACAAGGCCACGTCGGCCACGCCGTCCACCGCCAGCAGTTCGCGCCGCAGGTAGCTGGACAGCCGGTTGACCTCGGCATCCGAAAAGCCCGGCGCGGTCACGGCATAGTAGAGCCCGTAGACATCGCCGAAGCTGTCGTTGACGAAGGGCGGCGTTGCCCCGGCGGGCAGGGCGGCCTCGGCCACCCGGTTGCGTAGCTTGGTCCAGATCTCCGGCAGCTCGGTGCCGTCGTAGGTGTCCTTCATGTTCACGGTAATCCAGGACAGGCCGGGTTGGTTCATCGACTGGATGTTCTTGACCTCGCCCATCTTCTGGATCTGCGATTCCAGAGGCTCCGTGACCTCCAGCGCCACCTCCTCGGCCGAGGCGCCGGGGTATTGCGTGACCACCACGGCGGTCTTGATGGTGAAGGCCGGATCCTCCAGCCGGCCCAGCGAGGCAAAGCCCCAGATGCCGCCCAGAAGGCAGACCAGCATGACGATCCAGGTATAGACCGGCCGGTTGATGGAAAAGCGCGCGATGTCCATCGGATCAGTCTCCGAAACCGGTGAAGCGTCGCACCTGCGCGCCGTCGGCAAGCTGCGCGCCGCCTATGGCGACAACCTCCTGCCCGGGCTCGAGCCCCTCGGTGACTTCGACGGTGCCGCGCGCGGTGGCGGTGATATCTATCGGGGTGGCGGTCACGGTGCCGGTCTCCGCGCCCGCGGGGTCGAAGACCATGACGCGGGGCACGCGATCGTTGCCGATGACGATGGCCGAGGCCGGCAGCTCGATCCGGCTGGCGCCGGTTTCGAGCACCGCGGTGACCTTGGCCGAGGACCCGGGCAGCAGGGTCAGGCCCTCGGGCACCGCCATGCCGACGGTCAGTCGATATGTCTGGCCCACCTCGGCCGTCTCGGCGTTGAACTCGCGCAGCTCCAGCGCAAAGGTGCGGTCGCTGGACGGAAACTGTGCGGTGAGGGCCAGGTCGGGGTCCTTGCCAGCCCGCTGAAAGAGCGTCTCGGGCACGTCGATTTCGATTCTGAGGTCCGACATGTCGTGCAGCCGTACCACCGGGGTGCCGGCGGCGACCGTGGAATGGTTGGGCACCAGCCGGGCGGCGACAATGCCGTCGAAAGGCGCATGCAGGGTTGCGTTGCGGAGCGAACGCTCGGCGTTGCGCTGTGCGATCTCGGCCAGCTCGGCCTGGGTCTCTGCGTCTTTGAGATTGGCCTCGGCCACGGTCGACCCCGCCAGCTTGCGATAGCGTTCGACGGTGCGCCCAGCCTGGGCCGCGCGGGCCTGGGCCTCGTCAAGCGCCAGCTGGAAAGGGTCCAAGTCCATCTGCGCGACCAGCTCGCCCTCGGCCACCGCGGCGCCTTCCTCAACCGGGAAGGCGACGACCTGACCGCCCACTTGAAACGCGAGCTCGACCGTTTCGCGTGCCACGACCTTTCCGAAGAAGACCCGGCGCAGTTCGCCCGCGTCGGCGCTGACCTTGGTCAGCTTGACCACCGGAGTGTCCGCGCGCGCCGGCTGGCCGGGGGCGCCAAGCGCAAGAGCGCTCACCAGCAGGACGGCGCCCATGTGAGCCGGCGCGCGTTGCAGCGCGTCACGTACCAAAGCGATCATTTCGATAATCCTTGTTTAGCGCCTGGTCGGCTGCCCAGCTGCGACGAGGCAGAGCTGACGCAACGTGGCGAGTTGGGTGAAAAGGTGGTCGCGATCGCATGCATTCAGACCTGCCGCCTTGGACGCGCGCTGCACGAAATCCGATAGCGCGGTCACATCAATCCCCGCTTCGTTCAGCGCCGGGGCATATGGCGAGAGGATATCTTCGATCACCCCGCGGAACCGTTCATGCGCGGCGTCCATTCCTTCCTTGCTGCTGGCATGGACACCATCGACGAAATCTTCGGAGTTGGGCATCGCGGTGACCATGTCAAAACCCGCGACGACAGTCTGCTCGAAGACCAGGTCCAGTAGATCGCCGAGGGTATCGTGCGGCCCCCGACCTGCCTCGATCCCTGCAAGCGCGCGCTCCGAAAAGCTTCTGATGAGCGCCCGGAGGATGTCGTCCTTGTTACGGAAATTGTTGTAGAAGGTCTGTCGCGAGACCCCGGCCTCTTCGCAGAGATCGCTCATACTGCTGCGCTTCACTCCATAGCGAGAAAACACACGCAAAGCGGCGTCGAGTAATGCCTGTTCGGTTTCATTCATCCGGAGCGCCTGAATACAAGTTTACTCTCCTTGGACATTCGAACGAAATTTGTCAACTTGAGAATGCCCAAACCTGAAGGCTTCTCCGTCGCAGCTGCTCGCCGGGGTCAAGCTTCTCGCCTCGTGGAGGGTCACGATCTCGCGCTTCGGATTCGACGGGCTGGCCGCGACGCGGGCACGGCTCCAGGGTCTCTGCCATCTGCAACGGATCCCGCAGCAGGTGGTTTGGGAGCCCACAATTGTTTGCACCGAAAACCGGTACGGATCCATAACTCCTCGGCCAGCCGCTCCCGAAATACGTTTCCTGCCCCTGGTCGTTGCGATACCACTGGCTTGGCACACATGGAGGGCTGGATGCAGGAACGCGCGAGGCGGACGAGAAACAAGATCCTGGATGGCTTGGTTCGGGTTCTTGTGGACAATGGTCCTGCGGCGGTCACGCACAGGTCTGTGGCGAGCGCGGCGGGCGTCAGTCTGGCTGCAACCACCCGGTACTTCGCGACGAAGGACGCCATTATCGAGGGGCTCTCGGCGCGGACGATGGAGGGCTATCTTTCGGACCTGACGCGTTTGATGCAGCGGATGCGCGACGGCGAGAGGACCGGGATCTCCACGCTCGACGATCTGGTGATGCAGGTGGTCCTCAACGGGCTGACCCGAGATCGGGATCACTCCATTGCTTGGTGCGAACTCATCCTCCTCGGCGCGCGCAGCTCCAGTGGCCGCGAGCTGGCCCGGGATTGGTATGACGAGGCCGACCGGATCTGGCAGGCGATCGGTGACATGCTGGAGACATCGACCCGCCCGCGGTGCATCACGCCAACGGTGGATCGCGCGGTTGGGCTGCTCTTCATGCTTCATCCCTTGGCGCCGACCCGGGAGGAGGCACGGCGCATCCTGGCCGGGGAGAGCAAGTTGAGCGAACATGGGCTCGTACGCGAGGACGACAACGATGACCCCGGCAGCGAACCCAGGGGGACCAAGCGCGATCTGATCAACGTGGCGATCGATCTTCTCGTGCGAGAGGGGCCGAGTGCAGTGACCTACCAGGCGGTGTCTCAGAGCGCCGGGCTTTCCAGAGGCGCGCCGAGCTACCATTTCCCGACAGTCGAATCGCTGATGGAGGCGGCGCAGTTGGCGCTGTTCCGGCGCGCCAAGACCCGATACCGCGACGCCTTCAAGGAGTTCCACGCGGATCGGATGGACCCCGACGTTCTGGCGGATCTCACGACTGCGATATTTTTCTCCGAGGCCATGGTACACAACGAAGAGAACCTGGCGTTCTATTCCGTCTGGGTGCGCTCGGCGGAGCGGAGCGCGTTGCGACCGCCGGTGCTCAAGGCCCTGTCGGATCAACAGGAGTCATGGGGCAGGACACTTGGACAGATGACCGATCAGCCGCCGAATACCTTTGCGGCGATGCAGCTGCAGGCTCTCTTCCTCGGCAAACTACTGCGTGCGATCTCTACTGCCAGCAGCGTGGGCGAAATCGCCAGGGCCCGAGGACATTTTGCGATGGCACTGGCGGATCTGAGAGGCGCTTGCGAGGAGTGATAAAAGCGTCGGTCGTGCCCGGCCGACGCCAAATCCGATGCTAGAGGCAGGCTGCATCCGCCTCATAGGCAGTGAGGTCATTGTCCAGAAGCGTTTCGGCCCAGACCTTCGTGCGCACAAGTTCGCGCTTGAAGAAATAGGTCGCGGATTGCTTCTTTCCCGTAGTGAAATCACTGGGACCATCGCGCGCTTCGCGTTCCTGCGCCGCCCGAAGTATGCGCAAATGCATCCACGCGAGCACCAGGTGACCTGCAAAATCCAGGAACAGGGTGGCATTGGCCAATCCGGCGCGTCTGTCTCTCGCAACCTCCTCTGTCAGTGACCGCGTGACAACCTCGAACCTCTCCAGCGCCTCGTCGAGGGATTCTATCAGGTCCGGACTGACAGTCCGGTTGGCGGCCGCCATATCGGTTCGGATCCTTTCGACGAGAAGCTTCACGCCCGCCGAGTCCTGCATCAGGACCTTCCGGCCAAGGAAATCCAGTCCCTGGATGCCGTGCGTGCCTTCGTGGATCGGATTCAGGCGATTGTCGCGATAGCACCGCTCTATCGGATAGTCCCGCGTGTATCCCGCGCCCCCCAGTACTTGGAGCGCGTGCTTGTTGGCCTCGAGGCAGAATTCCGACGGCCAGGACTTGGTGATCGGGGTCAACATTTCGAGCAGCAGCTCGGCTTCGTGTCTTTCGTCCTCTTCGGAAGTGGAGGCAGCCAGGTCGACCAGCGAGGCGCAGTAGAGACAGAGGGCGAGGGCGCCCTCTACGGCCGCCTTCTGCGCCAGCAGCAGGCGACGGATATCTGCGTGGTCGGTCAGCAGGACCTGCGGCTTCGTGGCGTCCTTGTTGTCCGGATGCCGGCCCTGCGGCCGTTCCCGCGCATAGGCAAGAGAGGCTTGGAAACCGCACTGGCCAAGCGCGGTCGCCCCCACCCCGACCGCTATCCGAGCCTCATTCATCATCTGGAACATGTAGCGCAGCCCCTGATGCTCCTTGCCGATCAGATAGCCGATGCAGTCACCGTTTTCGCCGAAATTCAGGGCGCAGTTGGTCGTCGCCTTGTAACCCATCTTGTGGTTCAGCCCGGCGAGTGCGACATCGTTCTGCACCCCGATCTGACCGTCGGCGTCGACCCGGTATTTCGGAACCACGAACAGCGATATGCCTTTCACGCCCGGAGGGCTGTCGGGCAGTTTTGCCAGCACCAAGTGTATGATGTTCTCGGAAATGTTGTGATCTCCGCAGGAAATCCACATCTTGCGGCCGGAAATGCTGTATGTGCCATCCTCCCGACGACGCGCCTGGGTGGTGATATCCGACAGCGAAGAGCCTGCCTGCGGCTCTGACAGGCACATCGTGCCGAGGAACCGGCCCTCCAGCATCGGAGAGAGATAGCGTGCCTTGATGTCATCGTCGCCGAAAGTCGCAAGCATCCGCGCCGCGGCGGCGGTGAGCATCCCGTAGCCCTGGAAGGCGATATTGGCCGTTGCAAAGATGAAGTAGAGGGCCTGGACAACGGTTTCCGGCAATTTGGGGCCGCCGAACTCCTCTCCGAACGGGGCAGCGATGAAACCGGCATCGGCGAAGGCTCTGACCGCCTCTCCGGTCTCCGGGATCATTTGAACCGTGCCGCTTTCATACGTCGGCTCATTCTCGTCACCGAGCCTGGCGTAAGGTTCGAAATGCGAGGCGGCGAGACGGGAGGCGGTGTCGATCACGCCCTCGACGACGTCCCGGTCGATATGCGCAAAAGAGGCGGAGTTCATCAGCTTTCCGAGGTCGGAGACTTCGAAGAGCTGGAACAGAAGGTCGGCGCGATCAAAGGTAGCCATGTAGATACATCCTGTCGGGAGCAATAAATTCAGCCGAAGAGGCGGCGGCGTTCATCGAGGGCGGCTTTCATGCCCTTTTCTCCGACCAGCTTGAAGAATGCGTTGAACGTGGGGCTCTGGTGAAACACGGCATCGAGATCCGCGGCCTGCCGTGACGAGGTTTCGAGGCCCATGTTGTCGTACCAGTTGTCGGCCGCCTCTTTCAGTATCTTCAGATGGTTCACCGGTGTGCGGGCGATATCCTCTGCCATGCTCCGAACGCGTGCTTCCAACTCTTCTCCGGCCACAACCTCGTTGACGAGGCCGAGCTTCCCTGCCTCTGCCGCGTCAATCAGTTTCGCGGTGTAGAGAAGCTCCTTCGTCTTGCGCATGCCGATGAGCAGCGGCCAAAGGAAGACGGTCGGCGGAATTCCGAGGTCGCGTCCGGCGGGGTGACCGAAGCGGGCCTCTTCGCTGGCTATCACGATATCGCACATCGCAAGAAGTTCACCCGCGCCGGACAGCGCCGGGCCTTGTACCGCCGCCACGATAGGCTTGGGAAACTTCCGCATCCCCAGCCAGTACTTCAGGAGTTGCACAATATCCTCGCGGTCCTTCTGGAGATCGACGCCGCCTTCGAATTCCGCCGGGAACTGCGAGATGATCCAGTCGTCCGGGCTCAGATCGTATCCGGCGCAGAATACCTTTCCGGTGCTGCGCAGTACGACCACGGCCACCTGATCGTCCTCCGCGGCCGAGGACAGGACATCCTTCAATTCCGCCAGCAGGGTGGGGGACATCGCATTCATCTTCTCGGGCCGATTCAGCGTCACGGTGGTGATGCCGGCGTCGAATTCGGCAAGCAGTGTTTCGTAGGTCATTTTCGTCTCCCTGTGTGTGTCATCTGGCCCGAAAGCGGTTCCCTGCAGGTGCGGGATATCCATGGCGCGAAGCGGCCCGGCCCAACCTCCTGGGGCGAACGAACCACCGTGAACGGAAAACACTATTGACTGATCTTTGCGAAATCGTCCATGATAATTTTGCCTTAAAATACGAGGTATGTGGCAGGTAGATACAAAAAATTAGGAATCTGTACCGATCAAGCAGAAGGCCAGGGTCCGGCGGTCGTGGGGGTCGGGTTTCTGTTGTTTCTCGGTCACGGGAGGCGTGGCGCAACCGGGCTTCGGATCGGATTCAATGGCGAGAGAGGCGGCGCGCGTTCCTGCGATTGTGGAGGGAGCGGGCGAGTGGGTCTGCTCATGCGACTTGGTAACGGCCGATACGCCTGGAGCGTCTCCAGGCCTCAAGGGAGGAAAGAGAAAGATGAACCACTTGCTCGGAACAGCGCTTGTCGGCGCAGCCGCACTTGCCATGGCCAATTCAGCGGCGGCGACGGAACTGAGATTTGCATCGGGATGGCCGCCGAACTCGGCGCCAACGGCGATGGTCGAAAGTTTTGCCGAACGTGTCGAGGAGATCAGCGGCGGTGACGTGACGATGAAGGTCTACCCTTTGTCGCTGCTGAACTTCGCAGAGATCAACGCGGGTGTGCGCGACGGGATCGCCGACCTTGCCGTGAACATCACGGCCTATTTTCCGTCCGAGTATCCCAACTTCAACATGTTGAACGAATATTCCGAGATCGTGGAGCTTGACGAGTTCGCGGGTGATCGCAGCCAGTTGGCATATGCCGGGGCGATGATGGAATACATCATGCTGAACTGTGCTGACTGCCGCGCAGAAGTCGAGGAGCAGAATCAAATCTATCTGGGGGCTTTCGCCTCCACCACCTACGCTCTGCAATGCATGACGCCGCTGGAGACCGCCGCCGATCTCAAGGGCAAGCGCATCCGTGTCGCCGGGGCTTACTGGTCGCGTTGGGCCGAGCATTTCGGCGCCGTGCCGGTCTCGATGTCCGTGAACGAGACACTCGAAGGCCTCAATCAGGGTGTGGTCGACTGTAATGCGGGCAACACGGCCGACTTTGTCAACTTCGGTATCGTCGATATTGTCGACCATCTGTACCTCGGCCTGCCGGGGGCGCTCTACGTGGCCCCCGTGACCATGAACAAGGATAGCTGGTCCGCCCTTACGGACGATGACCGCGCCGACTTGCTGCGGGCGAATACCCGCCTCATGGCCGACATCATATGGGTCTACATCGACGAAGCGCGTGAAGGCCGCGAGCGCGCGCTGGAGAAAGGAAGCACCTACGGTCTCGCCTCCGACGAGCTGATCGAAATGAACCGGGAATTCGTCCAGCAGGATATGCAGGCCATCGCCAGCATCTATCGCGACCGGTTCGGGATCCAGACCGGCGAGGCGGCGGCGGAGAAGCTGACCGAGCTCATGCGGAAATGGACCGACCTTACGAAGGGCGCGGAGAACGCAGAGGAGTTGGCAGAGGTCTACTGGACCGAAGTGGCCTCGAAGGTGGACGTCTCCAGCTATGGCCAGTAGCCAGAGCAAATCTTGACAAGTGTCGCTCCGGAGGACGCACTTTCAGAGGTGCCGATCCGGAGCACTTTTCCATCGCAGATGTTCCATGTTCGCAATCGACCGGGCTCTTTCGTACCTTTGGAAGCAGTCCCTATTTCCGGGGCCATGTGCGTGGCCCTTATGATGTTGCAACACCGCCGATGGCGCGGGCCGGTATCTCTTTGGGAACCAAGAAAGGGTAGACATAGATGTTGCTGAACCAGTCTTTCCGGCGCGCCGCACAGGTCTTCGGCAAACGGACTGCGACGATTGATGGGGCGGGGATACAAACCTGGTCAGAGGTCGCGGGACGGGTTGAACGGCTGGCCGGAGCGCTTGCTGCACAGGGCGTGTCCGAGGGTGACCGAGTGGCTCTTCTGGCACATAACTCGGCGCGTTTTTTCGAGGCCGTGTTCTCGACACTGTGGATCGGCGCCGTCAGCGTGCCGCTGAACACGCGATGGTCGCAGGCCGAACTCGCCTACGGCCTTGAGGACAGTGAGCCAAAGGTCATCTTCGTCGACGACGAATTCCTGGAAGTTACCCTGAAACTGCGCGACGAGGTGGCCCCCAATCTCGTGGTGATCCGTTTGACCGGGGAGGGGTCGACCGGTCCGGCAGTACACGACCTCGAAGCCCTGGTGGCCGCCAACGATCCGGCCGAACCCGCCTACGGGCCGGTCCAGAGCCTTGCCATGATCTGTTACACGGGCGGAACCACTGGGCAGTCCAAGGGCGTAATGCTGTCTCACTTGGCTCTCTGGTCAAGCGCCCTTGGTTTTGGTGCGGACGTTCGCGATCTCGTGCACGAAAGCAGCACCTCCTTGCTGGTCATGCCCTTGTTTCACGTCGGCGGCCTGCTGTCGCTTTTTGCGATGACTCTCGGGGCCGGGTGCTGCGTCTTCATGCGGGCCTTTGATCCGCTGGAGGTGATGCAAACGATCGAAAGCCGCGGGGTGACCCATCTGATCCTCGTACCGACGATGATCCGCATGATAATCGATCGCAAGGACCTGGAGGACTACGACCTCAGTTCGATCAAGGTTCTCAGCTATGGGGCCTCGCCAATGACCGAAGGCCAGATCGCGGAGACTTTGGAAAAGCTGCCCGGGGTTAACCTTCAGCAATCCTACGGGCAGACCGAACTGAGCCCGTACATCTCGAAGCTTGCGATGGAGCAACATGTGTCCGATGCAAATGGAGAGGCACGACTGACCTCCGTGGGTCATGCGGGGATCATGGCGGAGGTCATCATCGCGGATGACGATCTGCGGGAGATGCCCCGCCGTGAGGTCGGGGAAATCCTCGTACGCGGGCCTCACACGATGACGGGCTACTGGCGCAAGCCCGATGAAACTGCCGCCACCCTTGTCAACGGGTGGGTGCGAACTGGTGACGTGGGCTGGATGGACGAAGAAGGCTTCATCTACATCGTTGACCGCAAGAAAGACATGATCGTGACGGGAGGTGAGAACGTGTACTCATCTGAGGTCGAGAATGCTCTTTCCGCGCACCCGGCCGTCGCCATCGCCGTCGTGATCGGGATCCCGGACGACCGTTGGGGCGAGGCGGTGCATGCTATCATTGTCTGTCGCGACGAACGCACTGCGACCGAGAAGGAATTGATCGAGCATTGCAGGAGCCGCATCGCCGGCTACAAGTGCCCCCGTTCCGTCGAGTTCCGCTCCGATGCCCTACCGCTGTCCGCAGCCGGCAAGATCCTGAAACGCGATTTGCGGGCCCCATATTGGGCGCGATCTTGAGCATGGCTCGAGACGCTTGGTAGTGCCCCTGGCGGGCCTACGAGACGGCAATTGCTGGTTGGGTGTCGTGGCGTTTACTGGCTTAAATTTGGTAACTTGCCGCACACGACGTAGTTGGCACGAGTGTAAGCGGCGTCTGCACCCCACGTTGTAGGTGAGTTCTGGTGTGAACCGGTATGCAAAATTGGCCCCGTAGCGGGGTGATCGGCGTTCAAGAATGCCCCCCCTTTACACTGATTTGGCTGATGCCCCCGATGTTATCGGGGAGCACGGTGATGGGTGTTGGTCGTGGAGACGGTAGCAAAGATCCATTGGGCGCATTTTCAGGACAAGAAGTCGGTCAAGCAGATCTGCCGGGAGCTGCGGGTGTCGCGACGCACGGTGCGCAAGGTGATCCGGTTCGGTGCGACAGAGTTCACCAACGAGCGGGCCATCAAACCGTTGCCGAAGATCGAGCCCTGGAAAGACATGCTCGACCCGAGAGGTGGTCGGGGATTTGTCGCAACCCAGTTTAGAATGTGCCCCGTTCACACCAAGGATTCTGATAAGCAACATTATGTTTTAATTTATACGCGTCCCCAATTACCGGTGTGGGATACACCGTCGCTGCCGAACCCCGGGCCGAAATGCTCAGAAGGCGTTTTGTAGGCCCGGACGCTCGGACCGGTAGCGCAGCAGCTGTCCGGTCGACGACAGGGTGACATAGGCATCCTTCATGTCGTCCCCGCCAAACGCGATGTTGGTCGCGAAGGGATCGGGCATGGCAATGTCGTCCACGATCCTGCCCTCAGGCGATACGATCAGGATCGCGCCAGTGTAAATCTGTCCGATGCAGACATTGCCCTCGGCATCCACGGCAAGGGAATCGAAACCGCGCAGCCCCTCGGGCGACGCGACGAGGCGTCCGCCGTGCAAGGCTCCGGGACGGGGATCAGTCTTCAGCTGACCGGGCGCGATCACGTCGAAGGCCCAGAGCCGGCAGGAAAACGTCTCGGCCACCCAGAGCGTCTTGCCGTCCGGGGAGCGGCCCACGCCATTCGGCCCGTACATCGGAAACAGCACCTCGGTCAGCCCGCTGCCATCGATCCGGCCATAAAGCACCGCGCCCCGGTCCTGGTCCCGCTCGCGGACCTTGCCGTGATCTGTGCACCAGAACCCGCCGTCCGCGTCGAAGACGATGTCGTTCGGCCCCTTCAGCGGCGCCTTGTCGGAGGCGGTGTAAAGAACTGTGACCTCTCCGGTCTCCAGATCGATCCGCTCAATCCGGCCGCCGTCGTAATCCTCGGCCTGTCCGGCCGGATGCAGGGCGCCCTGGGCATCCTCGCGCCAGCGGAACCCGCCGTTGTTGCAGACGTAGAGCGCACCGTCGGGACCAAGCGCGGCGCCGTTCGGGCCGCCGCCTGGATGCGCGACGCGGGTCTTGCTGCCGTCGGGGGCGACGCGGGTGATGTCCCCCGTCGCGATTTCCACCACGATGACGGAACCGTCGGGCATGACCACGGGCCCTTCCGGAAACCCCAGCCCCGTCGTGACGATCTCGTATTCCACTTCCGACATGCCTGTTCCTCCCTCGCTCGTCCTCAGTTCATCCAGAGCGCGCGGGTCTCGGTGTAGGAGAGCCGTGCAAATGACAGGTCCATCGAGGTCTCGACGTCGATGACCATCGGCCGCGCGTCCTCCCGCGTGACCCGAAGCGCCTCTTTCAGCGCGTCTTCCAGTTCGGTCAGACCCGAGACCTTCATCCCGCCACAGCCCATTCCCCGGCCGATGGCGGCATAGTCGACGCGCCCGAACTGGGTCGCGAAGGCATTGCGGGAATGTTGCGACCAGCCAAGCGCGTCGTTGTTCATGACAACCGAGATGATCGGCAGCCCGGCCTCGACCGCGCTGAGCAGTCCGTTCATGGTCATGGAAAACCCGCCGTCCCCGGAAAACGCCACGATCGGGCTGTCCGGCGCCATCAGCTTGCGCGCCAGGGCAGAGGGCAGGGCATAGCCCATGGGTCCGGCCCCGGCGGGCTGGATGAACCGTCCCGCCCCGCGCGGTCGCAGGCAGTGCAGCATGAAGATCCGGTTCTCGCCCGCGTCGCAGGTGTAGATCGTGTCCTCTGGCAGAACGCGCTGCATCGCCGCGACGATCTCCTGCGGGAAGATCGCGGTGGCCCCGGGCGCGGAGGCGGGCAGCGGCGCCATCCGGGGGGTGTTGTCCGCCCCGGACCAGTCCGCGACAGGCCCGGTGTTCCATGCCGCTGCCAGCGCCTCGAGCACGGGCCGCAGATCGCCCAGCACCGGCAGGTCGACCGGCAGCGTCCAGCTCAGGTTGCGCGGTTCGATATCCACCTGGATCAGGCTCTGCCGCGCGGGGTCGATCAGGTCCGGATCGCCCGCCACTGTGTCCGAGGCCGAGAGCTTCGTGCCCAGGGCCAGGATCACGTCGGCGCGGTGGATCGCGCGGTTGGCGCTCGGGTTGCCGTAGCTGCCGTAGACCCCGCGCGACAGCGGGTGATCGTCGTCGAAGACCCCTTTCCCGGCGGGAGAGGTGACGACCGGCAGACCCGTGGTCTCGACCAGACCGGCAAGGGCGGCTTCGGCATCGCCTACCCGCACCCCGTTCCCAGCCAGTATGACGGGCCGCTCCGCCGTCGCCAGTCGCTCCAGCACGCCCGAAAGATCCGGGGTGGCAGGCGCCAGCGGCCGGACATGGGCCCGGGTCGGAAAGATACGGGGGCGTGCGGCGGGATCGATTGAACCGGCCAGCGCCTGGAGGCCGTAGATCATGGCGACCGGCCCGGGTTCCCCCAGCATAGCATGCTTCAGCGCCAGCTGGGTGGCGATCACGGCTGTCTTGGGGTCCTCTGCGGTGAAGACTTCCTTTGTCACGGCGCCGAAGGCCCCGCGCGCATCCCAGTTGCCGTAGCCTCCGGTGCCCGACTGGTAGGGCGCATGCAAGGAAGCCCCGGGCGTGTCGGAAAAATCCGTCAGCAGAAGCAGCGGGGAGGAGGCGAGATGGGCCTCGATCGTGCCGAGCAGCCCGTTGCCAAGCACCCAGGGCCCCTGCCCCAGCAGAACGCCGGGCCTCCCGGAGATGCGGCCCACCGTTTCGGCCATGACCGCGCCCAGGCTTTCCTCGCGGACCAGGATCGTCCGGATGTCGTCCTGGCGTTTCTCCAGCGCGCCGAAGATGCGGCCAGTATGCCCACCGGACAGGCCGAAGACATAGCGGACGCCGGCCTCGACGAGGCAGTCGACGATGGCGTCGGGCGCGTCGATCTCGGAGCCGTATCGTGGGTCGATAGTCATTTGCGCCCCCTGCTTTGCTCTGTGTGCTGGTAATCGAGGTTATTCAGGATCGCCGGGGCGCTGCCGCTGATATCTTCCTGGATCGCGGCCCGCGCGCGTTCGGCATCGCGGGCCACCAAGGCGTCGATTACCGTCAGGTGACAATGGCGCACCGGGGTGGCAGGCACGTCGTGGCGCTCGTAGAGGATGTTCAAGATGGGCCCCATCTGCAGCCAGAGCCCTTCGACGATCCGCAACAGGCGCGGGGAGTTCGCCGCCGCGCAGAGCTCGAGGTGGAAGCGCTGGTTCCAGACCATGGCCGCCTTGTAATTCTCGGCCGCCTTGGCCGCGATCAGCTCTTCGTGGACATGGGCCAGCCGGTCGATCAGCGCCTTGGTGGCGTTTTCCGCCGCCCGCCCCGCCCCTTCTCCTTCGATGAGAACACGCAGCCGGCGCAGGTCCTGGTAGCTTTCGGCAGTCAGTTCCGGCACGACGAAGGACCGCCCCGCGACCTGGGCCAGCGCGCCTTCGGCGGCCAGCTGGACCAGGGCTTCGCGGACGGGCGTCGGGCTGACGCCCAGGTTCGCCGCGAGGTCGCGGATCGTCAGCTTGTCGCCGGGGCGAAAGACACCGGTCATCAGCCCGTGCTTGATTTCCTCGCTGACCGCATGGGACCGGTTGCCCTGCGGGGCGGCGCCGTCTTCGACAAGACGGCTAAGTTGTCCGAAATTCTCTTTCATTACGGGCGCTTGGCTCCCATTTTCGACGGTCGATCCTGTGATCGACACTTAGGCTATTCGCATATTTTCAGCAAGCATGATATAGCGTTTCCGATTTTGATATATAATTTTCTGTTTGATATACCAGGCCGACTTGGCTATCGCTTGAGTCGTCTCGGGAGGAGAAACCATGAACGATGAATCGGCCCGCCAGGGTCAGGAAACGGCTGCGGTCGCGCTGGCAGCGGCGCTGCGGCGCCACGGGGTGGACACGCTGTTCGGGCAGAGCCTGCCCAGTGCGCTGCACCTCGTCGCCCCCGATTTCGGCATGACGCAGGTCAACTACCGGACAGAGAACGCCGGCGGCGCGATGGCGGATGGCTATGCCCGCATCAGCAACCGCATCGGCGTGGTCACGGCGCAGAACGGTCCCGCGGCAACCCTCCTGGTGCCGCCGCTGGCCGAGGCGATGAAGGCCTCCGTTCCGCTGCTGGCCATCGTGCAGGAGGTCGACCGGGACGCGACCGACCGCAACGCCTTCCAGGAATTCGACCATTTCGGCTTGTTCGGGGCCTGCGCCAAGTGGGTGCGCCGGATCGACCTGGCCACGCGGATCGAGGATTACGTCGACATGGCCATCGCCACGGCGACCACCGGGCGGCCCGGGCCGGTCGTGCTGCTTTGTCCTGCCGACATGCTTCGCGACGCCCGCGCGGCGGCTGACGACCGGATCGCGGAGATGGGGTATTTCCCGCTGGACCGCATCTCTCCCGACCCCGAGCGCATCCGCGAGGCCGCCCGGTTGATCGCCGGCGCGAAGGCCCCGCTCGTCATCGCCGGCGGCGGCGTGCACCTGTCCGATGCCACGGCCGAGATGGCCGCGCTGCAGGAGGCCGCCAGCCTGCCCACGGGCACAACCAACATGGGCAAGGGAAGCGTCGACGAAACGCATCCCCTGTCGCTCGGCGTGCTGGCGAATGCGCTTGGCGCGGGATCCCCAGCCCGGCACATGCGCCAATTTCTCGACGAGGCCGACCTCGTGTTGCTGGTCGGTACGCGGACCAACCAGAACGGCACCGACAGCTGGAAGCTCTATCCCCGCAACGCCCGGTTCATCCATATCGACATCGACGGGACCGAGGTCGGGCGCAACTACGAGGCTCTGCGGCTGGTCGGCGATGCGCGGCTGGCCTTGCAGGCGCTGACGCAGGCCCTGCGCGAGGAGGACGGCACGGCACGCGCCGGGGCGCGCGACGCCTTGGCTGCCCGCATCGCCGAGGCGAAGCAGGCGGGCCTCGATGAGGCCGGGGCGATGCGGTCCGACGCCTCCCCGATCCGGCCCGAACGGATCATGGCCGAGCTCGACGCGCGGCTGACGCCCGACATGATCGTCGCGGCCGATGCCAGCTATTCCTCGCTCTGGGTCAACGGTTTCCTGACGGCGCGCGCCGCCGGGCAGCGGTTCGTCACCCCGCGTGGCCTGGCCGGGCTGGGCTGGGGCCTGCCGCTGGCGCTTGGCGCCAAGGCCGCCGCGCCCGGGTCCAAGGTGATCTGCGTCGTCGGCGACGGCGGCTTCGGCCACAGCTGGCAGGAACTGGAGACCGCGCGCCGGATGGGGCTCGATATCGTCGTGATCCTGCTGAACAACGGCATCCTCGGGTTCCAGAAACACGCCGAACTGGTCAAGTTCGGCGCCCATACCAACGCCATCGACTTCACCGATGTCGACCACGTGGGCATCGCCCGCGCCGCAGGCTGCGATGGCCAGCGGATCGACCGGGCCGAAGATCTCGGCCCGGCGATCGAGGCTGCGTTGGCGCGCAGCGGCACCACCCTGCTGGATGTCGTGACGGACCCGGATGCGCATCCGCCGATCACCGTCTTCCAGGGCCATCTGGGAGGCGGTCACTGATGCAGCTTGCGCTCCAACTCCTTCTGTCGGGGATCCTGCTGGGCGGGGTCTATGCCCTGGCCGCACTGGGCCTGAACCTGATCTTCGGCGTGGCCAAGATCGTGAACTTCGCCCATGGCGAATTCATGATGCTGGGCATGTACGCGGGCTTCTGGCTGATGACCCTCACGGGGATCAATCCCTACTGGGGGTCGCCGCTGATCGCCGTCGCCTTCTTCGTCGTCGGCGCGGCCTTCTACTGGGGCGTGATGCGCTTCACCATATACTCGACAGAGCTGACACAGGTCTTCGCCACGCTCGGAATGTCGATCGCGCTGCAGAACCTCGCGCTTGTGATGTTCTCGGCCGATTACCGGACTATCCAGACCATGCCGGACGGCCGGTCCTCCATCGACTTCGGCTTTGTCCACCTGTCCTCGGACCGGGTCATCGCCTTCCTATTCGCCATCGCGATCTTCGTGGGGGTCATCCTCTTCCTGCGCCGGACATTCACCGGGCGCGCGATTGAGGCCGTCTCGCAGGACCTGATGGCCGCCCGGCTCATGGGGATCAACACCCAGAAGATCTTCCTGATCACCTTCGGACTGGGCATCGGCATTACCGGGGTCGCCGGCGCGGTTCTGGTCCCCTCATTCTACGCCTTCCCTTCGGTCGGGACCTTCTTCGTGCTGATCGCCTTCGTGGTTGTGGTGCTGGGCGGCCTCGGCAGCGTAACCGGCACGATGATCGGCGGTCTCTCTCTGGGCCTGATCGAATCCTACGTCGGCTATTTCAGCCCCGACCTGAAGGAAGCCACCCATTTCATCCTGCTGATCCTTCTGCTGGCGGTCCGTCCGCAGGGCATCCTCGGGGTCAAGGGCGCCGAGAAGGAGTCGCTGAAATGACCCGACTGACACAGTATTTCGACATGCGCCCCCGTGATGCCCTGGGCGCGCTGATCCTGGTCCTTCTGACCATGGGACTGCCGCTGGTGATTGCCAACGACTACCACGTGAACGTGCTGGTGCTGGTTTTCCTCTATGCCGGCATGGCCTCGGCCTGGAACATTCTGGGCGGCATGGCCGGGCAGTTCTCGCTCGGGCATACGGCCTTCTTCGGGACCGGCGCCTATACCTCCACGCTGCTCTACAATTTCGCCGGGGTGTCCCCGTGGATCGGGATGGTGGCAGGCGGCCTGCTGTCGATGGTCTTCGCTGTGATCATCGCCTACCCGGCCTTCCGGATGCGCGGTGTCTTCTTTGCCATGGCGACCCTCGCCTTCGGAGAGGCGATCCGCATCTTGCTGATCTATTCCCGCAAGCACGTGGACATGCCCTATGGGCTGTCCATCAATTGGGAACCCGCCTTCGGCAACATGATCTTCGAGGAGCGTTCATCCTACGCGCTGCTCGCCGGGGTCTTCCTGCTGATCGTCACGCTGACGGCCTATGGCCTGTCGCGCAGCCACGCAGGCATCTACCTGCGCGCCATCCGCGACAGCGAGGAAGCCGCTGTGGCCGCCGGCATCCCCATGCGGCGCTACAAGATGATCGCCCTGCTGATCTCGGCCTTCTTCACCTCGGCGGGCGGGACGCTCCTGGCGCAATACGTGCTCTACATCGAACCCACGACGGTCTTCAGCATGGCCTACTCGGTCGACCTGCCGCTGATGGCCCTGCTGGGCGGCATCGGCACTGTGGCCGGCCCGATCCTGGGCGCCTTCATCGCCCTGCCCCTGCGCGATGTCCTGCTCGATCTCTTCGGCAGCGGCGCGGCCGGCCTGCACCTCGTGGTCTACGGCGTGCTGCTGATGGTCATCGTGATCGTCCTGCCCTCGGGCCTGATCGGGGGCGCGCGCTCCCTGCTGTCCTGGCTGACCCGCCGGACCGCCGCCCGCAAGTCGGAGGACACCTGATGCTCGATATCCGCAACGTGACCAAGCGCTTCGGCGGGCTGACGGCGGTGGACGATGTCACCCTGTCGGTCGAGAAGGGCCAGATCCTCGGCCTCATCGGCCCGAACGGCGCCGGCAAGACCACGCTCTTCAACGTGATCGCCGGGACCTTCCCCGCGACCGAGGGCGAGGTGCAGTTCAAGGGCGAACGGATCGACGGCAAGCGCGCGGACGAGACCTGCGTGATGGGCCTCGCCCGGACCTTCCAGATCCCGCATGTCTTCACCTCGATGACCGTCGGCGAAACGATCATGATCGGCGCCTTCCTGCGACAACGGTCCATCCCGCTTGTCCGCAAGAAGGCCGAGGGGGTCGCCCTGGCCGTCGGACTGGCGGACCGGTTCGACACCCCGACCGCCTCGCTCACCACGGCGGAACGCAAGCGGCTCGAGGTCGCGCGGGCACTGGCGACGGAGCCGGACATGATCCTGCTCGACGAGGTGATGGCCGGGCTCAACCCGACCGAGGTGAACCGGATGCTCGAGCTTGTCTCGGACCTGCGAGACGGCGGGGTGACTGTGCTCTTCGTGGAACACAACCTCTCGGCCGTGATGAAGATCTGCGACCGCATCGCGGTGCTCGATCACGGGGCCAAGATCGCCGACGGCCTCCCCCGCGAGGTCATGGATATGCCCGCCGTGGTCGAGGCCTATCTCGGCGCCCCGGCCACCCCCGCAGACGGAGGATCCGCCGATGCCGCTTCTTGAGGTCAGCAATCTCAGCGCCGGCTACGGCGACGCGGAGGTCCTGTTCGGCATCGACCTGACCGTAGACCGGGGCGAGGTCGTGGCCATCGTCGGATCGAACGGCGCGGGCAAGACCACGCTGCTGCGCACCCTGTCGGGCATCGTCACGCCGACCGCCGGCACCGTCCGGCTGATGGACGAGGACGTCACCGGCCTGCACGCGCATACGCTGGTGGAAAAGGGCATCGCCATGGTGCCCGAGGGCCGGCGCCTGTTCCCCCGGCTCTCGGTCCGCCGCAACCTCGAGATCGCGGCCTATTCCAAACGCGCGCGGCCGAAACTGGCCGAAAGCCTGCGTGCAGCCTACGAGCTGTTCCCGATCCTGCAGGAACGCTCGGACCAGCTGGCCGGGACTCTGTCGGGTGGCCAGCAGCAGATGGTGGCCCTGGCGCGCGGGCTTACGACAACCCCCGAGGTGCTGCTGGTGGACGAAGTGTCCCTCGGCCTCGCGCCGGTCATGGTGTCGCGTGTCTACGACGCGATCCGGGCCATCCGGGATACAGGAATGACCATTGTTCTGGTGGAGCAGAACGTGGGTCAGGCGCTGTCGATCGCCGACCGCGCCTACGTTGTTCAGCAAGGACGGATCGCGCTTTCGGGCAGCGGCAAGGAACTTCAGTCGAACGAGGAAGTCCGCCGTGTCTACCTTGGTCTTGAACCAGCAGAGGAGGAAAACCAATGACACTTTCACGCAGACAATTCACGAAGACCGCGCTCGGTGCGGGGGCGCTGACCATGGCTTCGCCATGGGTGCGGCGCGCGTCCGCCGCGGGCGATGCCGCCCGGCTCGGGGTGCTGCTTCCGCTGTCCGGGCCACTCGCCTCGCTCGGCAACGATGTCCGTCGGGGCTTCGAGCTGGCCCTGCAGTTCGTCAACGAAGACGGCGGCGTCTTCGGCCAGGATGCGGAACTGGTCACGGTCGACGTGCCCTCCTCGACCGAGGCGACCTCCCAGGCCACCCGCCTGATCACCAGCGAACGCGTCGGCGTCGTCATGGGCTCCTACGCCTCGTCGATCTCCTTCGCGGCGAGCCAGGTCGCCGAACGCAACAAGGTGGTCTACTTCGAACAGGGAGCGGTGGCCGACGACATCACCAGCCGTGGCTTCAAGCACCTCTTCCGCTTCATCTACCCGGCGTCCGAACTGGGCGGCGGCGCGGCGAAATTCACCCTGGACTCGGTGCTGCCCCGGATCGGCATGTCCGCCGGTGATGTGAAGGTCGCGCTGCTCTACGAGGACAGTTTCTACGGTACGGCGGTCGGCGAAGGGGCGCGGAAGGTCCTGACCGAGGCCGGCGTGAACATCGTCGACGATACGTCCTATAGCTACAAGACGACCGACCTGTCGCCGATGGTGCAGCGCTACGTGCAGCTTCAGCCCGACGTTCTTCTGGTCTGCCAGTACACACCGGACGGCATCCTGTTCTGGCGCCAGGCCCGCGAGGCGGGGCTCGAGGTCAAGGCGATCGTCGGCAACGGCGGCGCACACAACGTCGGCGATTTCGCCGATGCCTTGGGCGACGACGTGAACGGCGTGCTGAATGCCGGAACCTCGGTCTACATCGACAAGGCGGGCCTGTCCTCCGAGGCGGCCGAGACCTTCACCCGGTTTCACGGAGAGCACGCCGCGCGGTTCGAGGGGCGCCAGCCCTCAGCCCACACCGGCATGGGGTTCAACGCAATGTGGACGGTGCTGCGGGATATCTTGCCCGAGGCGGGCGGCATGTCCTCCGAGGCGATCCGGGAGGCCGCCATGGCGCTCGACAAACCGATCGGGTCCTCCATCGTCGGGTGGGGCACCAAGTTCGACCCCGAGACGCAGAACAACACCAGGGCCTTTCCGACCTACGACCAGTGGCAGTCGCGGCAGATCCACACGGTGTCGCCCAGTGATTTGGCCATCGCCGACATCAAGGGGATGCCGCTGCCCGGCTGGGGTGAGCGCGGCGATATCTGAACCGTCTCCGGGCGCGTGACCGACACGCGCCCGGACCAACCGTAAGGCCTCCGGCCCAGGACACAGGATCAATGTCATGCTGGCCTACCGCAAAAGGCGTCCTTCCCCCGGACTGTCGCTGGATGACTGTCCCGCCCCCGGCGCGCCCGAGGCGGGAGAGGTGACCGTGCGGGTCGAGGCGGTCGGGATCTGTGGCTCAGACCTGCACGTGGCGGACTGGAGCGGCGGCTACGACTTCATGCTCCCGCACCTGCCCCTTACCCTCGGCCACGAATTCGCCGGCATCATCGAGGCGACGGGACCCGGCGTAGCCAGGGTGACACCGGGCGACCGGGTGACGATCTGGCCGTCCAGCCCCTGCGACACCTGTCCCGAATGCACTGCCGGCCGGCGTCGCAACTGCCGCAACAAGGCGACGCTCGGGCTATACCGCGATGGCGCCTTCGCCCCTCTGGTGACGGCACGGGCACAGGGCGCCTTCACCATTCCGGATGCACTCAGCTTTGAAATCGCCGCCCTGACCGAACCGCTCTGCGTGGGCCGCCGCGCGGTGAAGACCGGCGAGGTATCGCCCGGCGACCGGGTTCTCGTGCTGGGGCCCGGCACGATCGGCCAGTCCATCGCCGTCTTCGCGCGCGCGGCCGGGGCCGCGCAGATCGGCATCGCCGGCATGAACGATCCCGCCCGGCTCGAAGTGTGCAACCGGCTGGGCTTCGACCAGACTTATGACCTTTCGGACCCCGGGGCCCGCACCCGCATGCAGGCCGATTTCGACGAGGCCGACGTGGTGTTCGAGGCCACCGGGCGCGACGAAAGCGTGCAGGACGGGCTCGGCCTGCTGCGCATGGAGGGGATCCTGGTGATGACCGGCATCCACTCCGGCGACGTCAGCTTCGACGCCACCTCCTTCGTCCGGGGTCGGCGCCAGATCCGCGCTTCGCACGGCTCCGGAGAAGAGGACTGGCACGCCGTCATCGCCACGCTCGCCGACCCTGCGCTCGACCTCGCGCCGATGATCACCCATCGGCTTCCACTGTCCCGTATCGCGGAAGGCCTCAGCCTCGCCTCGAGCCGCAGGGCCTCCAAGGTCATGATCTTCCCGCAGCAGCAAGACGTATCCGAATGATCACCAAACGCACCGCACTCGTCACCGGCGCCGCCCGCGGCATCGGCCTGTCCATCGCCACGGACCTCGCAGAGAAGGGCCACCGCGTGATCCTCGCCGACATCCTGCCCGAGGTCGAAGCCGTCGCCCGCGACCTGTCCGGCGACACCCACGGAAAGATCGTCGACCTGTCGCAGCTCGGCACGATCGGCAGTGTCGTGGCAGGGTTGACCAAGGTGCACGGGCCTATCGGGGTCCTCGTCAACAACGCCGGTATCTCTCCCAAGTGCGACGGCAAGCGCGCCAGTTTCGAGACGCTTACCCTCGCCGAGTGGCAATCGGTGCTCGACGTGAACCTGAGCGCCGCCTTCCTGCTGTGCCAGGCGGTCCTGCCGGGCATGCGGCAGCAGGGCTGGGGCCGGATCGTCAACATGGCCTCGCAGGCCGCGCGCACGCGTTCGCTGGTCGCGGGCTTCCACTACGCCGCGTCCAAGGCCGGCCTGGTCGGGCTATCCCGCACCCTGGCGGCCGAGGTCGGGTCGGACGGGATCACGGTCAACTGCATCGCGCCGGGCCGCATCGACACCCCGATGGCGGCCGAGGCTGGCGCCGCCGTCAACGCCGCCTACGTGCAAACCATCCCTGCCGGCCGGATCGGCACGCCCGAGGATGTCGCCGCCGCCGCCGCCTACTTCGCCAGCGACGAGGCCGGCTTCGTGACCGGCACGGTCCTCGATGTTAACGGCGGTCATTTCATGGGCTGAGAGGCCCGGCGAACTACAACCCACAGGAATTTTAGATGCCAGAAACGATGCGCCACATCACCATCGACGGCTTCGGCGGCCCCGAGGTCCTAAAACCCGTGACCGCACCGCGGCCCGTCCCCGCCGCCGGAGAGGTTCTCATCCGGGTCCATGCTGCGGGGGTAAACCGGCCCGACGTGGTGCAGCGACGGGGGGCATACCCGCCGCCACCGGGCGTGACCGAGATCCCCGGGCTCGAGGTCGCGGGCACCATCGAGGCGCTTGGCGAGGGGATGACCCACCTTTCCCCCGGGGAAGCGGTCTGCGCGCTTGTCGCCGGGGGCGGCTACGCGGAATACGTGGCTGTCCCGGCCGGACAGGTGCTGCCCCTGCCCGAGGGGTTCGACATGGTGCAGGCCGCCGCCCTACCAGAAACCTTCTTCACCGTCTGGGCCAATGTCTTCGAGCTCGGCGGGCTGAAAAGGGGCGAGAGTCTGCTGGTGCACGGGGGATCTTCGGGCATCGGAACGACCGCCATTCAGCTTGCCGTGGCGCTTGGCGCGCGGGTCTTTGCGACCGCGCGCAGCCCCGAGAAGGTCGAGGCCTGCCGCGCGCTCGGGGCCCAGGTCGCCATCGACTATACGCAGGAGAATTTCGCCGATCGGCTGCTCGAGGTGACCGAGGGTGCCGGAATTGATGTCATCCTCGACATGCGGGGGGGCGACTTCTTTCCCGAGAACCTGCGCGCCCTCGCCTACCGGGGGCGCATGGTCTCGATCGCCTCGCTGGCGGGGCGGGAGGTCACGCTCGACATCGCGCTGATGATGCGCAAGCGGGCAATGATCACCGGCTCCACCCTGCGGGGCCGGCCGGTCGCCGAGAAGGCCGCCATTGCGCGGGAGCTTCTGGACCAAGTCTGGCCGCTCTTCGCCACCTCTCCGATGCGTCCACAGATCGCCGAGGTCTTTCCCTTGGCGCGGGCAGCCGAGGCGCATGAGCGGCTCGAGACCAACACCGTTGTGGGAAAGATCGTATTGGACTGCCTGCAGGACTGACCCGCCCCCGAATGACCGGAGAGGTCGCCTCGAAGCCCCGTGCGATGGCGGCCTTGAGGCCGGTGTGGGCCTCGCTGACCACAAGCTTGACCCCTCCGAGACCTCGGGCGCGGAGGGACCGCAGGAACTCGAGCCAGAAGGTCTCGGCTCCGGAAGGCCCAATGCCCAGGCCGATGATCTCGCGGCGGCCCTCGGTATTGGCCGCGACGGCGATTATGGCTGCAACCGGCACGATCCGCCCGCCCTGGCGCACCTTCAGATAGGTGGCGTCCAGCCAGACGTAGGGCCACTCGCCGGTCAGCGGGCGGTTCAGGAACTCGCCGACCCGCCCGTCGATGTCCTTGCAGAGCTTCGAAACCGTGCTCTTGGAGATGCCGCTCAGACCCATGGCCTGCACCAGCTCATCGACGCGGCGGGTCGAGACGCCGCCGATCCAAGTCTCCTGGATCACGGCCACCAGCGTCTGTTCAGACGTTTTGCGGGCCTCGAGAAAGCCAGGGAAGTAGCTGCCCTGCCACAGCTTCGGCACCCGAAGGTTCAGCGTGCCAAGGCGCGGTCACGATACCCGTTGCGCCAGGTCGTGCGCTCGCCGCTGCGTTCATGGCGCCCGGCGCCGATCAGGCCGTCGACATCGGCCTCCATGATCAGTTGAAGGACGGCCTCGGCGATGCTCCGCAGCAGATCGCCCTGATCGTGCTTTTGCATAAGCTCGGATAGGTCCATGTTGGTCTTGGTCATCGGGGATCTCCGTGTGGTCCGCGGTTGAAGTCGTCAAACTCACCTCGACCATACACCTCGATGGCCATCCGGGTTTACACCGTTGACGGCGCTGAAATTACACCACGTCCTCGGACGCTACCTCGGGCCGATCTTACAGGCTGTCTCTCCCGCATGGAGAGCGGCACCGGGCAATTGCAGCAGATCGCCCCACCATCTCCTTCTGGCTGGCCCTTTGGTGCCGCCTGTTCGGGCTCGGCTGTTCATCGCACCGCACAACGCCAAATCGTGCCAGTTTGCATCTCGGCACTCGCGCTAAGCGAGCATACCGCCATCCACCAACAGGTCAGTGCCGGTAATGTACCCAGCCTCGTCGCTCGCCAGGAATGCAACCGCATTCGCGATGTCCTCGGGTTTTCCGAGGTTTCCCAATGGGACCGTCTCGCGAAAAGTCGCGAGCTGTGCCGGATCGTTTTCATAAAACATCGGCGTGTCGATTACACCGGGGCAGATACTGTTCACCCGAATTCTCCTTGGCGCAAGTTCTCGAGCGGCAGAGCGGGTCATCCCCCGGACCGCCCATTTTGAAGCCGCGTACCCAAACGTCCCGTTATAGCCCACCATCCCACCGATGGAGGAAAGGTTCACGATTGCCCCTCCTTCAGGCATCAGCGGCGCGGCACTCTTCATTCCCCAGAAAACGCCGAACTGGTTGATGTCAGTCAGCCGACGAAACCCGTCCCCGGTCTCGTTCTCAAGTGACGCCGGGGCGTAAATTCCCGCGTTGTTTACCAAGATGTCGAGCACCCGGCCATCGGCACGAATACGTTCGGCGGCCGCAGCCCAGTCCTCTGTACTGGTGACATCAAGCTCCAGCGAAATCAGCCCGTCTAACGTCGGTATTGAAACCTGCTTCAGATCACCGGCGTAAAGAGTGACCCCCTGTCCCGCCAGCCTTTGACAAATAGCCTGGCCGATCCCTCCAGCAGCGCCCGTTACCAACGCAGTGCGTCCCGAAAGCGAGGGATAACTGGCTTCTTCGATCATCACCCTCTCCCTCATTGCGCCGTAAACCCGCCATCAACCGGCAGCACTGCTCCGGTTACGAAGCTGGCCGCGTCGGATGCCAGGAAAAGCGCCACCTGCGCCACCTCGCTAGGATCAGCAGCGCGTTTCATCGGGGTCATCATGCGCGTGACCTCATTCATCTCGGCTGGTTGGACCCGCACCATCTCGGTATCGATCAGCCCGGGACAGATGCAGTTGGCGCGAACGCCGCGTTCGGCATAGGTGATCGCAACGTTGCGAGTCATGTTTATGACCGCGCCCTTGCTCGCGTGATAAGCGATTTGCCCGGCACCACCTACCATCCCCCAGATCGAAGCAATATTAACTATGGACAGCGGCCCACGGTCCAACATCAATGCCGTAGCCATGCGCATTCCCAGCATTACACCGGTCTGGTTCACGCCGAGAATCTGGTCCCAATCCGTCATCTTGATGTCGTGCGCGCCAGCCTTGCTGGGAGCGATGCCCGCTGCACATACCAGCGCGTCCAAGCTAGCGCCTTCTTCGCGCAGGTCTTCGTCAAGTGCGTCCCAACTCGCCTCCTTCGCCACGTCGAGCACGCGATAGTCTACACCCGGTGCGGAGAACGAGGGCTCCTCCTCGATCACATCGGTGGCGATGACCCGCGCGCCCGCCATGGCCAACGCCTCGGCACATGCCTGTCCGATCCCGCGATAAGCTCCTGTAACCAGCGCCCTCTTGCCCTTCATGTCCATTCGCTTGCCTCCGTCGAGGCGGTCTCTATCAATTTCTCCTGGCCCTGACCCGCCTGGCCAAGCGGTCCATCTCTCAGACGCGAAGGCGGTGCGCCGAACCAGCGGCGACAAACCCGGGAAAAAGCGCTCAGCTCTGAGTAACCCAGCATCTCGGCGACCTCGGAAAGGCCGAGGTGTTGCTCCGCTAGATAAATCAGCGTCAGTTCTCGGCGCGTCTCGTCCACGAGCTCGGAAAATACAGCGCCTTGCTTCGCGAGCCGCCGCTGCAGCGTCCAAGGCGAGGTCCCCAGTGCCTCCGCCACGTCCTCCAGCTTGGGATACCCGGCCGAAAGCTCAGCTCGAATCTCCGCCATAACGCGCCCCTTTAACGACAATACCGGACGCGATTGCAGCGGACGCCTCCCTCCCCGCGCCTCGGAGAACCCTTTTACCGGAGTTCCGATCGCACGAGCGCCTAAATAGATCGCATCGCTCTGCTGACCGAACAAGACAGGGCAATTAAAGGTGGCCTCGTGTGCGCCGCAATTCGTCGGGCGCGCGTGCTGGAAATGAATTTCGACGGGACGCCAGCCGCTTCCCAGCACCCTCTGCAGATGCCGCTTTAGCGCGGTCAGGGCCAGCTCCGACTCCTGCCGGCGGCGCAAAGCTCGCCCATCCAGGAAACGGCGGCGCAGGGCCCATACATCCTCCTCTCGATGAAGCGAGAGAGCCTCCCAAGGACGACGCGCGGCGGCGCTTCGAGCAAGTTCCTCAAGGCCCATTCGCAGGGACGCTGCATTTGTCCACGGAGGAAAATGCTCGTCATCTCCCGCGGCCTCACCGATCTCGAGCCCTAGCGTGGGCCGATACTCGCGACGAGCTCGATCTTCGAGTGCGCGCCACGCGGCGGGGCTATCAATCGAAGCGCCCCCAGTCTTTAACAGTACCGGGCGCGTGCGCACCGGCACCGGGCATCTCTTGGCTTCCATCTCTCCTCCTTCCCCGCTCCGCACGCCCTGAGGCTGGTGGACCGGCCGGTGCCAGGCAGCGACACGAACGCCGCGTGGCAGGATGAGAGACAAGCTCGCTTGAGAGCGGATGCACCAAAATACGTAGAACTACCGACCCCCGCGAGAGGCACGACCGAGCAGATTGTGCCCTGCTGTCAAACGACTTGGGCTAATCATCGCCCACACTCGGCGCAGAATTTGGATGACTCGACACAAAGGAGCGACACGATGCCCACTACTGGTAAGACACGCATGCTTTGGCCCGGCGTGGCCGCCGCCGCCGCGACGGCCTTCCTGGCCATCCCCGCCGACGCGCAGGACGATAACTGTGAACCGCACCCCATCGACATCGGCCTCGACGAACCGCTGATGGGCGGTTGCGAGCCGCTCAAGATCGCCTTCATGATCGCGGCAACAAACAACACCCACCTCCAAGCACAAGTCCAAGGCGCGAAGGACGCAGCAGAGGAGATCGGCGCCGAACTGAGCGTATTCGATCCGAACTGGAGCCCCACGAAGCAGTACAACCAGGCGCAAAACATCATCTCTGGAAACCAGTTCAACGCCATTCTCGCCGAGATGAACGACGGCAACCAAGCCTGCCAGATCATGACTGAGACCGCCGCCGAGGAAGGTGTGCTTGTCGCGGTAGTCAACCAGCCGCTTTGTGACAGAGGCACCAACGAGGGCAAGGAACTCTGGGCGCCCGGGACACTGAATTTTGTCGGTGGCACTCAGGGTCGCGCGGCCTTCCGCGACTGGATTTTCTCGATCGCCGAGGAAAACCCGGGGCCGCAGAAAGTGGCAGTCCTGACCGGTCCGGACCTGAACTCAAATACCATCAACACCGACCTCGCCATCGAGGATGTTCAGGAAGAATATCCGGAATTCGAGGTCATCGCGACGGTGCGAACCGACTATTCCGTGCTGCAGGGCAATGAGAAGACGCTGCCGCTTTTCCAGGCCAACCCGGACCTCGACATCTTCATCTCGAACTATTCCGACATGACCCGTGGTGCCGTGCAGGCTGCGCGTCAGACCGGCGTGCTCAACACGCTGAAGATCTACGATAGCGGCGGCAACAAGTGGGCCTTCGAAGCAGTCGACCGCGGCTGGATCGAACGCACCCGTACCATCGAGCCCTATGCCGAGACCTACACCGCCATCAAGCAGTTGGGCGCGGCTTGGGAAGGCGAAGAAGTACCGCGTTTTACCATGACTGAAACCATGGCCATCACGCCGGAAAACGTGGGCGAGAATGAAGCTCAGTACTGATCCACTTCCGCGATCGGTACCCACCCTGCCCGCGGCAATCTTGCCGCGGCCTTTTTGTGTTCGCGTGGCCGCCAAAAAAATTTGTGCTCTGCTGTCAACTATGCGCGTCCCGCAGGCTGGTACCAGCGGGAAGGCTCCCATTGTCAACGTCGGCAATGTCGAGGAAAGGACAGGATCTTGAGCGACACGACACTTGATCGCCCCCGTAAGACCGTCGCTGGCGCCGAAAGAGCCGCCTTCCGCGCAACCCAAGTCACCAAGCGGTTCGGCGGGACGCTGGCACTTGACCAGATAGAGCTGGAAGCCGAACAGGGCAAAATCCACGCTCTCGTGGGCGAAAATGGCGCAGGAAAATCGACCTTTCTCGGCGTTCTCGCCGGGCGCGTTGTGCCAAGCGAGGGCGAGGTCGAGATATTCGGGCAACCGCATGTCTTCGGAAGCCCGCGTGAAGCGCGCCGACTCGGTATTGGCGCGATCTACCAAGAGCTGACAATCGTTCCACGCCTCTCGGCCGTTGCTAATGTCTTCCTGGGCCAGCCTTACGCGAAGCGTGGACTTCTGAGCGAGCGGCGAATGCGCGAGGAATTCCTCGAACTGCGCGATCGCTTTGATGTGAGCATTGACCCCGACACGCCCGCAGGAGCACTCTCTACCGCTGACCAGCAGATGCTCGAGATCATGCGAGGAGCACGGTCGGGCGCGGAGCTGCTTCTGTTCGACGAGCCTACCACCTCGCTCGCCCCGCCAGAGCGCGAGGGCCTGTTTCAAGTAATGGAACAACTTCGCGAACAGGGAACCACGATGGTCTTCGTCAGCCACAACCTCGAGGAAGTGCTACACATCGCAGACACGATCACGGTCTTCCGCGATGGCAAGCTTTCAGCCACCGGCCCGCGCACAGAGTGGACCAAGGCCTCGATGGTGCGCTCGATGGTGGGGCACGAAGTGACAGAGTACCGCCGGGTCGAGCGCGCAGCACCCGCACCCGGAACCCCGCCCCTTCTGAACGCGAAGGGCGTTACCCTGCCCGGGGCTTGCGAAGCCATCTCGCTCGAGCTCAAAGCGGGCGAAATCCTCGGGATCGGTGGTCTGGTGGGAGCCGGACGGTCCTCTTTGCTACGCTCTATCGCAGGGGTCGAGCCGATGTCGCGCGGCGAACTGTTCGTCGAGGGCCGCCAAGTACCATGGCCCCGCCGGCCCCGCCACGCGATCAAGCATGGCATCGCCTTTGTGCCGGAAGACCGCAAGAGCCAGGGGCTGGTCCTGGGAATGCGCGCCGCCGACAACATCGTGATGTCGAACATGGGCGAGGTGATGCGTGGCGGCGTTCTTTCAGAGCGCAAAATTGCCGCCACGAGTCGCGAGATTGCAGCTGAGTTCGGTTATTCCGCCGATCGCGTCGGCACTACCGTTCGCAACTTGTCAGGTGGCAACCAGCAGAAAGTTCTGCTCGGCAAGGCGCGCTTCTGTAACCCGCGCGTCCTGATGGTTGATGAACCCACCCGTGGCATCGACATCGGCGCCAAGGACGAGATCATGGGCACCCTGCGCAAACTCGCCGATGAGGGTGTCGGGATCATCGTGGTCTCCTCAGATCTCGAGGAGGTGATCCAGATCAGCAATCGCATCCTGGTAATGGCCCACGGACACCTCGTCGATGAACTCGACCAGTCCGCCGGTCCCGTCGCTGTGTCCGACATCCTCAATTCAGCCTTCGGAGTCGAAAAAAATGCAAGCTAAGGCGTCCTCCCCGCAATCCACCGGAAGCGGTGGCCTGCGCCAGTACCTTAATCGTGACCTCGTACTTCAATACGGTGTCGTATGGGCTTTTTGCTTACTTTTGGTCTTCGGCGTTATCGCTTATCCGGGGCTCTTCGCACTTCGCAACGTCCAAAATATCCTAAGCCAATCAGCGCCCTTGGGCATCGTATCAGTAGCGATGACATTCGTTTTGATCTCCCGGGGATTCGACCTGTCAGTCGCCTCGATCTTCGCTCTTGGCGCAGTGATCTTCGCCAATCGGGCAGATCCCTTCGGCCTCTGGGGCGCGGCACTAACCGTCATCGTGGTGACCTTCATTTGCGGCGCGATCAACGGCTTCATCGTGACAAAGCTCAATGTGAACCCTTTCGTGGCAACCCTGGGTACAGGGTCGGTCTTTGGTGGCGCTGCGTTTCTATACTCCAATTCCGCGCCGCAGGTGCCCGACCACTTCGACTTCATCATACTCGGCACCGGGCGCTTTCTGGGCTGGCCGATCTCGATCTGGCTCCTGCTGGTGATCTTCCTCGTCGGAGCTTTCGTTCTGTCGCGCACTGTCTACGGTCGCTCGCTCTATGCTCTAGGTGGAAACGAGGAAGCCGCCCGGCTTTCGGGCATCCGCGTCGATCTGATCCGCGGCTCCACCTATGCGCTGACCGGCGTGTGTTCCGGGCTGGGCGGCATGATCCTCGCCTCGCGCCTGGGTGTCGGCCAGGCGGACATGGGCGGCTCCCTCGCGCTCGACGCAATCGCCGTTGTAGTAATCGGCGGCACCTCTCTTCTTGGCGGAGAGGGCGCAATTTGGCGCACAGCAATCGGTCTGCTCATCATCGCGACGCTCACGAACGTTTTCGACAGCCTCGCCATCAACACGAATGTTCAGCAGGTCGTAAAAGGCTTCATCGTCATCGCCGCCGTCGCACTCGACATCTATGCGCGCCGCATTCGCGCCTGACCCAATCCGAGCAATAGAAAGGAACTTCCATGACCAAAGACGTCTCGGTCGCCCTCACCTTCGACTTCGACGCGATGTCGCTGTGGATCGGTACCTTCGGGCAGAACTCGCCTAGCGCGCTATCGCGAGGCGAGTTCGGCGCCAAGGGCGTACGCCGCATCCTCGCTGCACTTGAGAACGCCCGCGTGCCCGCGACATTCTACATTCCCGGTCATACCGCTTACGCCTTCCCGAAAGTCACACAGGCGGTGGCGGAAGCCGGTCACGAGATCGGGCATCATGGCTGGGTGCATGAAAACCCGGTGTCCGTCAGCGCGGAGCGCGAGCGCGAGATCATGGCACTCGGGCTGCAGGCCCTGAACGATATCGTTGGGCTGAAGCCTACCGGCTACCGGTCACCTGCCTGGGACAACAGCGCCCAGACGCTGGAACTGCTGTTCGAAAATGGCTTCGAATACGAAAGCTCTATGATGGGCAACGACTTCCAGCCTTACTGGTGCCGCGTCGGCGACGAGTGGAGCGCCGACGGAAAATGGAGCTGGGGCAAACCCGTCGACATGGTCGAGATCCCTGTAGCATGGCACCTCGACGATTTTCCGTTCTTCGAATACGTCGCTGGCGTAAATCAGTCGGTGCTGACACCGCGCCAGTTCCTCGAAATGCTTAAGGACGAATTCGACTATCTTTACGAACGAGAAGGCGAAGGCATCTTCGTGCCCACCATGCACCCGCAGGTGATCGGGCGCGGCCACCGCATGCTGATCCTCGAGGAGTTCATCGACTACGTAAAGACGAAGCCCGGAGTGAGCTTCACCACCATGACTGACTATGCGCGAAAGTGGCGGCACGGCAAAACCCCGTGCCTTCCTGAGGACGCGCGGGCGTAACACGGCAGGGGCGGAAGGCTCGATATGCCTTGGGCCCCTCCATCTAAGCCCCGCGCGACACGAAACTAACACATGGGCCAGACGATGCAACCGGATCAGCAGACACTCGCAGGACTTTCCGCCCCCGGAGTGATCACGATAGATAAGTGGGGCATCCCCCATATCCGGGCCGAAACCGAGAGCGATCTGTTTTTCCTGCAGGGCGTCAATGCAGCTCGTGAGCGCCTATGGCAGATCGACCTTTGGCGCAAGCGCGGGCTGGGCCTCTTGGCAGAAAGCTTCGGACCCGGATATCTCGAGCAGGACCGCGCCACGAGACTATTCCTTTACCGCGGCGACATGACGGCGGAGTGGTCCGCATACAGTCCAGACGCACATGAAATCTGCACCGCGTTCACCAATGGCATTAACGCCTGGATCGACCAACTCGAACGCACCGGGGCCGATCTGCCCCCTGAGTTCAGGCGGACAAACAGCCGCCCGCATAAATGGGAACCCGAGGACGTCGTCCGCATCCGTAGCCATTCGATGATGCGCAATGGTCTGTCTGAAATCATCCGGGCAAACGTTATCGACCGCGCCAACGCGTCGGTCGATCTCTTGCGCCAATACCTGCAGCCACTGCGCGAGGTTACCCCGCCTGACGGGTTCGATCCAGGCTCCGTTCCCGTCAAGGCGCTCGACCTTTTCAAGCTCGCCATCGCACCCGTGAGTTTCGAGCCTGAACGCATGAACGCTGGGAGCGACGAGGTCCATGACTGGCGTGTGCCTACTGTGACCGGCGACGTCGTCCGCGATAGCAACGGGCAAGGCTCCAACAACTGGGTGATCTCGCCAGAAAGCTCCGCCACGGGGCGTCCCATCATGGCCAGCGACCCGCATAGAGCCCATGCCGTCCCCTCGCTGCGCTACATCGCACATCTCACCTGCCCGACGCTCGACGTTATCGGCGCGGGTGAACCTTGTCTGCCTGGCATCTGTATCGGCCACAACGGAACCGCGGCCTTCGGTCTTACGCTGTTCTTCGGCCCCGACCAGGAGGATATACGCGTCTACGAGACTCATCCGGAGGACCCCGATCTCTACCGCTACGGCGAGGACTGGGAACGCATGGACATAGTTGAAGAGACTGTGCCCATGCAAGGACATCCTGACCAGGTGCTGCGCCTGCGCTTCACCCGGCATGGCCCGGTGATCTGGTCCGAAGGTGCGCTAGCTGTCGCCGTTGAAACCGTCTGGAGTGCACCCGGATCTGCCCCCTACGTGAAATCGCTGGCATCGATGAGAGCCACGGATTTCTGGACCTTCCGCGGGCACATGGAAAGCTGGGGGGTCCCAGCGGCCAACCTCGTCTACGCTGACACTTCAGGCGATATTGGCTGGACTACGGCCGGGTTCAGCCCTGTCCGACCAAACTGGGACGGACTTCTACCCACACCCGGCGACGGACGATACGAATGGGACGGCTTCTACCCGGGCACCAAGCTACCCATGACCTTAAACCCGGAGGCCGGTTACTTCGCTACCGCAAACGAGATGAACCTGCCCCCCGATTGGGATCAGGCCCGGGACCAGATCGGCTATGAATGGATGGAGCCTTCACGCGCCGAGCGTATCGCGGAGGTGCTCAACCGTCCCGGAAGCCACGGCATTGAGGACAGCGCGGCGCTGCAATGCGATATCCTCTCAATCCCCGCGCGGCGGCTGACCGCTCTGCTCGGATCAGTGCCCTCACAAGGCGGAGAAGCGGACCAGGCGCGTGCTCTGTTCGAAGGGTGGGATCACCGGCTAACCACAGATAGCGCTGCCGCCGCCCTATTCGAGGTCTGGTGGGCTCGCCACCTGCGGCCAGGCCTCTTCGCCGCCGTTACCGACGATCCCGATGTGCTTGCCCTACTGCTACCGGGCGATCCAGGGGGTGTACTCGAGTGCCTGGAACGTCCCGATGCACGACTAGGTGAATGCCCCGAGTCCACCCGGAACCGATTACTCACCGATACACTCGCTGCCGCCTACTCGGAGTGCCGCAACCGGATGGGTGAGACGCCAAGTGACTGGAAGTGGGGACACCTTCACCGGGGCCGCTTCCGCAATGCCACTGCCCGGGTTGAAGAAAGCCCCTCGATCGACCCCATCCCAGAGGTTGCGGTGCCAGGCAGCGATAGCACACCCATGAACGCGCTCTACAGTGCCGATTTCACTGTCACGTTGGGCGCCTCTGTTCGACTGGTCGTCGATGTGGGAGACTGGGACCGCAGCCTCTTCATCAACGCACCGGGTCAGTCAGGTGATCCGCGCTCACCCCACTACGCGGACTTGGTGAACCAGTGGGCCGAAGGAAACTATCATCCTCTCCTGTATACGGCCGATGCCATCGAAGCGGCGGCTGAGAGCAGGACTGAGTTTCTTCCGGAGAAATGACATAGACGCTCAAAGTACGTGCTTCACTCCTAAAGTTGAAGCACCTCATCATCGTGAACCGCCCCGCCGGCCCTTTTTGCCGGCGGGGACTTGTTGCTTTTAATGAATTCATGCAACTTTCGCTAGAGCCATCGGAGCTAACGAGGGGGACCACCGTGGACCGTGGCGCTACCAGGATCGACGACCAAACCGGGCAGGCATTGTCAGTTGCCGCCACCGTCATGCGTGACGGCACCGTCATGGCGCCCACAGAAGCAGGTGAAGAGGCGGCCTTCTTCGAAAGACATCCGGTCTTGGCCGAACATGCCCGCCGCTTGCTGTGGTCAGGACGCACTAATGTCCGCTACAGCTACATCAGTGAGGATGATGTTTGGCACTTGGTCTCCATCCACGCTCTCCCTGACGGTTTCGGCGATCAGCTGGGGCGTGTCGTCGTGCAGAGGACCAAACCACCCTTCCGGCTTACCCTGCGCGAGCTCGATGTACTGACGCTGATGACAGCCGGGCACGCAAACCAGCACATTGCCGATTGTCTTGACATCAAGCTGCGTACTGTCACCACCCACGTCGAGCGCATCCTCGTGAAGATGGGCCGTCTAAGCCGGACCGCCGCAGCTACCGTAGCGGTCGATTTTGGCCTGCTGCGACTGCCAACCCCGGGCGGCGGTCGCAATCTGCAACCCCTTACTGTTGGCCTGCTAGATGACGGAGAAGCGAGTACGGATTCTCGATCCGGCGAAACGGTGCATCGTCGCGGCCCTACCAGCGCGCCTCGGCCGCTGGTCATTGGGACGCCGCTCAGCCTGAAAGGCCTCGCGGCATCTGACGCAAGGGAAATGATGATGAGTGCACGCCTTGCAGTGCAGGAGATTAACGCAGCAGGAGGCGTTCTTGGACGTCCACTCGAACTAAGAGAAATGTCGTGCGATATTGGTGACGCTGAAGACGTCGGTCGCGCCGTAAAGTCACTTATCGATCACGAAGTTGACGCTATTGCCAGCGGGTATTCTGCGGCAGAGATCCAGATCCAGGAGATGATGGCCGACTACGGCGCTCCCTATCTTCACTGCGCTACGATGGAGGCGATGGTGGATAGGGTTCGACAGGATCCCGATCGCCTTTCAAACATCTTTCAGATCTGTCCGAGCGATATCTCGTATGGGCCACGCTTCATACAGTTCCTTGATCAGCTTTCGCAATCCGGACAATGGAACCCTCACAGTAATCGAGTGGTCGTCATCCAACCACGCTGGTCACAAATGGACGTCGGGCTTCGTCGCGTCGAACAGATGGCCGACCGACGTGGGTTAAAGCTCGAAATCATCGACGACCTTCCAGCCCAAGGCATCGACTGGTCTCAGGTGATGCGCCGGGTTCATGCAGCGGACCCATGTGCCGTATTCCTCGCCTACTACTTTCCGGAAGAGAATATCGCGTTCCTCCGCAACTACCTCGCCGATCCGGGCAGAGCACTGGTCTACACCCTCTACGGGCCGTCGGTACCAGCCTACCGGGAAGAGCTTGGGGCCGCGGCCGAGGGGGTTATTTGGGCCACGACTACGGGCCGCGCGCCGTCAGAGCAAGCACAGAACTTCGCCAACCGTTTTGAAAAGATGCACGGGAAACCCCCGGGTCATTCCCATGCCGGCCTTGCCTATGACAGAGTTCATCTACTCGCGCGCGCATGGCACGAAACAGGTGATCCACGTGGCTTTCGATCGGTATGCGAAGCAATTCGCCGCCTCCCCTACCGCGGCGTCAACGGCATGTACTTCATGGACAACGCAGGCCAGTCCGTCAGTGCACCTGATCCGTCCAGCGTTGATCCGTCGTTGAGCCATCCGCACTTAATCTTCCAGATACAGAACGGCCAGCAGGCACTGCTATCACCATCCCCCGAAGGGCAGAACAATTTCCGGACGCCGCCATGGATCGCGGGGAAGAGGTACCGCCTGCCCGCCCAATATCGAGCAGGCGTTTAGAACCGGCATAGCCTACGGTCATCCAGCTCCAGGCAGGGCACGAAATGGTGGATCGCCGCTTGGGAAGGCACTTCAGAAGCCTGTCCGGCTCTTGATGCGCGCGGCGGGGCTTTCCAGGAGAGGTGGATCGGCTTGTTTGAACAGTTTCGAGCTGTTTCGTAAATGGATTTCCCGCTCGGTCATGACACCATCAGGATTGGTACCGACGGATGAGATATGCCTGATCGGGCGTCTGCGCGTCCAGTGATGAATGTGGTCGCCTACTGTAGTAGAACGTCAGATGGCGGCCTAGGCTTTTGCGGGCTGCCGATATGTTGTCATAGGCGTGCAGGTGGACCTCCTCGTATTTGATCGTCCGCCAAAGCCGTTCGACGAAGACGTTATCTCGCCACGCGCCTTTGCCGTCCATGCTGATCTGGATGCCTGCATCCCTCTGCGTATTGATGAAGTCGAAGGACGTAAACTGGCTACCCTAATTCGTATTCATGATCTCGGGTTTGCCGTGGTGAAGCATGGCGTCTTCTAGAGCCTCAATGCACGGCCCGGTTTCCAGCGTCGTGGACAGCCGCCAAGCCATAACTTTCCGGCTAAATCAATCCAGCACGGCAACCAAATAGCGAAACCCTGCGCCATCGCGATGTAGGTGATGTCCATTGCCCGAACTCGGTTCGGGCGGTCACGGCTAGCTTTCTGAGCAGATACGGATAGACCTTGTGACGGCGTGCGATAGAGCGCCTGAATGTTCATCCGCTTCATGCTGGTGGCCACGTGCAGCGTAAGCGTCGTCTCGACCCCACGTTGCTGCTGATGGCTTCGGCTGCGAAGTGATCTCCGTTATCGCCGCCCCATCCACGATCATCCCGGGGGGTCAGGAGCGGAAAATCCACCTAACTCACCTGTTCAAATTTTCCGGAACCAACTCTAATCAGGGCGATCCTGCCCTTATCAACAATCGGATAGGCAGCAGAGGCTGTTCCACCGCAATCCCGTCGATCATAGCACCGGCCAGTAGACTGGCGGTGGTTGGGCCCAGAGTGAAACCTTGGTGGCCGTGGCCGAAGTTGGCCCAGAGACCCTTCTGACCCGGGATCTCTCCGATCATTGGCAACATATCGGGCATGCACGGCCGCACTCCGACCCAAGGCTCATGCTCGACCGGCTCACCGACCTCGAACAGCTCTTTCGCTGCACGCCTCGCTCGCTCGAGTTGCACGGGTCGGGTCTTGGATCCATCGCGCGCGATCTCCGCTCCGGTCAAAACTCTGAGCCCGCCGGCCATCGGTGCAAAGACAGCACTGCTGGCGACATCGACGAAAGGAATACGGGGCCCGTTCTCTGCAGGGAGATGTAAGTGGTAGCCTCGCTTAGGAAATAGCGGTACCTTCAGCCCAAATCGCTTGCATAGCTCGGCCGATCGCATTCCCATCGCAATAACCGCTTGTTTCGAGGTCACGCGGTCGCCGCTATTCTCCTGAACATGCCAGAAATCGGCATCTCGGGCCAGTGTCATAGCATTACCATGTAAGACCTGCCCACCACGAGATCGGAACAATGAAACGTATGAAGCGACGAGCGCTCCGGGGTCCGTACAGGTCCAAGCGTCGATCCAGTGAATGGCACCCGCCATGCGTTGCTTGAGACCAGGCTCGCTCTCGCAAAGAGCGCGGCCATCGAGCGCGGAAAAGCGCACGCCGTAATCACGAGCCAGCCGTTCTGCACGAGACGCTGCAACCCCAAGTTCACGCTCATCACGGAATGCGTGGACAAACCCCTTGCGCTTTATGAGATGCTCCGAACCTGCATCAGCGATCCACGGCGCATGATCAGCGGTGGCACGAGAAGTGAGTTTGACGTAAGTTTGTGCGATCCGCCGGTGTCGCGAAGGCGCTGAATTGCGAAAATAGCCCCAAAGCGGGCGGAGCATGGCAGGCAACGCCGTCGCCTGCCACGCAACTGCGTTACTACGGCCAGATGCAATAGCCGCGAGTTGGCCCAAGGACCGCGGCATGGCGTATGGTTCAGCAGCTTCAGCCTGAATTATTCCTGCGTTACCGGAACTACTCTGTGCCGCGGGATCGCCGCGATCGATTAAGGCAGCCGATACGCCTCTTTCCTGCAAGGCAAGTGCTGTCGAGACGCCGACCATCCCGCCGCCCAAAACGATTACGTCATACATGAGCGGCTTATTTCCCCCAGGGCGTTCCTTGGGACGAATGGTTCTCTTCTGCAAATCGACGAAGAACCTGCCCAGGGCGCCGGCCGGTCGAAGCATTATCTTGCCACACCGCAATCCCGTTCACGAGGACTGAATGGATTCCCTCGGCTCGAAGGGTTGGTTCTTCGAACGTCGCCCGATCGCACACGAGATCGGGGTCGAAGAGCGTGATGTCGGCAAAGGCACCTTCTCGGATTACTCCCCGATCGTGGAATCCGAACTCGGATGCAGTCAAACCTGTCATCTTGTGGACCGCCGCCTCCAGGCTGAGCAGCCCCTTGTCACGACTGTAGTGGCCAAGTACTCGCGGAAATGTTCCCCAAAGTCTTGGATGAGGAAATTCATCGTGGGGCAAACCATCTGAGCCAATCATCGTCGGCTCGAATGCGAGGATACGATCTACGTCCTCATCATGCATCCGAAAATAGACCGCACCGGCCGGTTGAAGTTGAGCAACCGCTTCCTCCACGGAGCAGTTCAACTCCTCTATGATTTCAGACAGATCCCGGCTGGCAAACTCCGGCCGCTTGCGGGACCAGGTCACGAGCGTTCGTCCGGAATTCTTAGCGTGATCCAATGTCAATATCGTCGACGAGGCCGTATACGGATAGCAATCGAGGCTTACTTTCTGCCGCTCCATCTCGTCTGCGATCACCTCCAACGTTTTTACTGACTGCCCATGCGCCGCGGCGCCGGCAAGCTTGTGGTGAGAGATGAGTGTCTGAACGCCAAGAGTGCGTCCGATCGTGAACGTCTCGTCAAGCGAAGCCATCGTGGCGACGCCCTCATCCCGCATATGAGTGGCGTGTATCCCATTGTGTGCCACCATCGGCCGGCATACCTCGATCACTTCTGCGGTGGTTGCCGCTATTGCGGGTGGATAGGCAAGCCCGGTGGAGACACCTATTGCTCCCGCCTCCATTGCCTCGGCCACCAGCTCCTGCATTCGCTCGATCTCCTGGGCGGTGGCTGGTCGATCAAGCTCATCCATGACGATCGCACGAAGCGTAGTGTGCCCCACGTAGATGGCTGAATTGACAGCCGCGGGCGTTTCCTGCAGCGCAGAGACGTACTCAGCAAAAGTTCTGTACCGGTACCACTCACCGGTGTCGTCGAGCAGGTCGAGCGGCGGCACCACCGGACGGGAGACTCGCTTAGGCATCGGCGCCAAGGATATCCCGCAATTTCCGGCGACAACAGTCGTTACACCTTGGCTCACCTTCGGAACCATGTTGCCGTCGGCCAACAGCATCCGGTCATCATGCGTGTGTGCATCGATGAAACCCGGAGCGACTATCAGTCCACCGGCATCGATAGCCTCGTCCGCAGTGCAGGAGCCAAGAGAACCCATGCGGACGATCCGATCGCCTCTGACGGCCACGTCAGCCGCAACGCCTGCAGCACCGGTACCATCGATTACAGTACCGTTGCGGATCAAAAGGTCGAAGTGATCGGTCATGATTGCTCCTCAAACCGGACAGAAGTTGCGGAAATCCCAATGCCGCCCGGGTGCCGCCTCGAACAACTTTTGAGTATACTCTTCCTCGGGTCGGCCCAAGACATGCTCTGCAGGACCATGTTCGACGATCCGCCCCTGGTTCATTACGAAGATCGAGTCACAGATTCTGGCCGCAACTCTGAGATCGTGCGTGATAAACAGGATTCCCACGCCAGTGCGTTCTCGGATCTCGTCGAGCAGCTCCAAGACCTGTTCCTGGACGGATACGTCAAGTGCCGAGACGGCCTCGTCAGCCACGAGAACCGCCGGTTCAAGCATCAATGCGCGGGCGATACAAATGCGCTGTCGCTGCCCCCCAGAAAACTGATGTGGATACCGGTCAAGTGCGGCCGTCGAAAGCCCGACGAGTTCCATCAATTCTTCAGCGCGCCCCATCGCGGCATCATGAGGTGTCCCGAAGTTGGTCGAGCCTTCTACCATTGAACGACCAACTTTCACCCGTGGATTCAGAGACCGGTACGGGTCCTGGAACACCATCTGGATGTGCCGACGCATCTGACGTCGTTCGGCTGATCGTGCGCCTTGGAGTCGATCACCGCAAATCGTGATGTCACCCGAAGTTGGTTCTTCCAGGCCGACGATGCAGCGGGCGACAGTGGATTTTCCAGACCCCGATTGGCCTACCACCCCAAGAATCTCTTTTTGGCGAAGTGTCAGGTTAAGATCAGCTACAGCTTGAATTTCGGAAGCGGAGCGCAGGAACCTCTTTTTTTGGAACGTCTTGTTGAGGCCCGCGACGCTGAGTACTGTCTCTGTATGCAACGGCTGTCTCGGCTCGGGAACGAGGCTCGGTACGGAAGAGATCAGCATGCGCGTGTAATCGTGGGAAGGCGATCGTAGTATCGTCTCCTTGTCCGCGACCTCGACGACATTGCCATCCCTCATGACAACCACTCGGTCGGCGATGTCCGCAACGACGCCCATATCATGAGTGATGAAAAGAACCGCCGTATTCTGACGTTCCTGCATCTCGCGGATCAGGGTTAGAATCTGCTGCTGCGTCGTGACGTCCAGCGCTGTGGTGGGCTCGTCTGCGATCAGTAGA
This sequence comes from Pseudooceanicola batsensis HTCC2597, assembly GCF_000152725.1. Taxonomy (GTDB): domain Bacteria; phylum Pseudomonadota; class Alphaproteobacteria; order Rhodobacterales; family Rhodobacteraceae; genus Pseudooceanicola; species Pseudooceanicola batsensis. The sequence goes on along the minus strand of NZ_AAMO01000009.1, from coordinate 123,233 downwards.
TCAGGCTCCAAAATGAGCGCAATGCAGATCACGACACGCTGTCGCTGGCCGCCTGAGAGCTGGTGAGGGAAGGAGTCGTAGATGCGTTGAGGGTCCGGGAGGTGAACGGTGTCGAGCATTTCGAGCGTGCGCTGGCGCCGCGCAGCGGCCCCCATCTTCGAATGCAGGAGGAGAACTTCTTCGATCTGCTTGCCCACCTTCTCCACTGGGTTCAAAGCAGTCATCGGCTCTTGGAAGACCATCGACATGCGCGCTGAGCGTAGCTGTCGCATTCGCTCCGGCCTCGCCTGGAGAAGATTTTCGTCACCAAGAAAGACCTCACCGCTCGTTGGCTCAAGCGCATTTTTCTGCAAGAGACCCATGATTGAGAACGCTGTTACGGACTTTCCGGAGCCGGACTCGCCGACTACACAAAGTGTTTCTCCCGGCCCAACTTCGAAGCTCACGTTTTCGACGACATTCTTCTGGTCGCCATGCGTCAATCCGACGGTCAGGTCTCGGACACGTATGACAGGCGATCCATAAGTTCCGGCATCATCGATCATGTCCGTTTCTCCATTTTGGGGTCGAGCGTGTCACGCAACACGTCACCCAACACGTTGACACTGAGGAGCGTGAGCGCGAGTGCGAGACCGGGCCAAAGCACCAGCCCTGGAAAGAGCTGGAAATAGGATCTGCCTTCCGACATGATGTTGCCCCAGGACGGGATTTCGGTTGGTAGCCCAGCCCCAAGAAAGCTCAGGGTCGCTTCCGTGAGGATGGCCGAAGCAAAGACGAAGGTGCCTTGAACGATTAGGGGTGCGACGGTGTTCGGCACCATATGGCGCAGAAGGATACGCCGGACCGGGCTACCCAGCGTGATTGCAGCCTCGACGTAGGCCTCTGATCGCACGTTAAGGATAACGCTTCGCACGAGACGAACCACGCGCGGAATCTCGGGAATCGTTATCGCGACAAGTACTGTCAGCAGCGACGCACCTGTGAGCGAAATCAACGCGATCGCCAGCAAAATCGACGGAATAGCCATAATGCCGTCCATCGTGCGCATTATCACCGAGTCCAGTGCACGGAAGTAGCCAGCAAAGACGCCGATCACGAGCCCGACCGCGACACTGACGAGAGCTGCACCGGCCCCCACGAGCAGGGACACCCTGGCCCCGTGCAGTACGCGCGAGTAGACGTCGCGCCCATAGGCATCTGTGCCAAGAGGGTGCTCGATCGTCAAACCCGACAGTCGATCGGCTGGCGCAATGGCTGTCGGGTCCGCCGTCGCAAGCAGTGGTGCGAATACCGCCATTAGGAGCACCAAGGTAAGTATGACTAATGAAACCAGCGCCGGACCGCCGCCGAATGCCAGCCGCAACCTTCGCAGGAGCAGGCCTCGGCGAGTCATAGAAATCTTCTCTCCGCTTGTAGAAGCAGCGGGGCCCTCGGATGCGTATTGCTTCACTTCAGCGTCCCCTTAGTAACGGATGCGCGGATCGAAAACCGTGTAGAGGATGTCGACCACGAGATTGATCAGGATGTAAGTAAACGAGAACAAAAGGATGAGACCCTGGATGACCGGGTAATCCCGGGCAAGTACCGCTTCGACAACCAGCCGGCCTAGGCCGGGCAGATTGAATACGGACTCGGTGACGACCACCCCCGTTATCAAGGACGCGATACCGATACCGATAATGGTGACAATCGGGACAGCGGCATTTCGCAGAGCATGGCGCAAAAGGATCCTTCGCCCGGTAGCCCCTTTGGCTCGGGCCGTCCGAATGTAGTCTTCGCCAAGAACCTCGATGATACTGCTGCGTGTAATGCGTGCGACGAGAGCAATGTACACGCCACTCAGGGCAAGCACCGGCAGGACCAACCTCTGGAGAAAGGGAAACAACCCTTCGCTCGGCGGGCGATAACCTTGCACTGGCAGCCAACCAAGTTTCAGTGAGAAGAAATAGATGAGGACATATCCTGTCACGAAAATCGGGACAGAAAAGCCGAGAACCGAGAGTGCCATCACGATCCGATCAAGGTATCCTCCAAGCCTCCCGGCTGCGACAATCCCCATCGGGATCGCCACAAGGATCGTCACGGAAATGGTACCCACTGCCAAGGCCAGAGTTGGTCCTACGCGATCCGCAATCATCTTAGTGACCGGAACGCCGGATAGGAGTGAGACGCCAAGGTCTCCCGATATGATGTTTTTGCACCACGTTGCGAGCTGGACGAGTATTGGCTCGTCCAGCCCAAGGCTTTCGCGGATCTGCGCGAGTTGCTCCCCAGTAGCATCGTTTCCCGCGAGAATGGCCGCAGGGTCTCCCGGCGTCAGGCGCAGGAGGGCAAAAATCACCACGGCGACGATGATCATCACCGGTACCGCGGACAGCACTCGTTTGAGGACATAGGGGAGCATGGGCAGACCTTAGTCTTCTTTTGAGATGTTCCAGAACAGAGTGATCGGGCTTTCGAGGAAGCCACTCCACTCCGAGCTCCAGGCCGCAGGGATGCGGAATTGGCCGAGCGGCCCGACGACACCCTCGTCGATGGCGATTTTCTGGATCCTCTTGGCGATTTCTTTCTGTTCTTCGACTGAGGCAGCCTTGGCGTAGTCGAGCCGAAGCTCGGATATCTCAGGTACGTCCGGCCAACCGGCCCAGGACTCGCGCCCATCCGTCGAAAGAGGCGTGTTCCCGAAAGGGTCGCCACTTGTTGCAAGGATGCTGTAGGTAGAGAAGATGTTCCACCCGCCCTCCGAAGGCGCATCTTGGTTGCCTTGCTGGGCGGCCAGTGTCTGCCAGTCCATCATCTTCATCTGGACGTTGAAGCCGGCCTTGCGAAGCGCGTCACCGATGACGATCGGCTGAGGGACTACCATTGCCAGATCGGTCGGCGCCATTATGACCACTGGAGTATCATCGTAGCCGGCTTCTTCGAGAAGCGACTTCGCCTTCTCGATCTGCCCTTCTACAACCCATTCCTTACCGTATTCGTCGCCGTTGACATTTCCGCAGCCCATAATTGCGGCACAGGTACGGTAGTATTCAGGATTTCCGACCAAAGCTTGCATGACATCTTCCTGGTCGACCGCTGCGATCGCTGCCTGACGTACCAGCTTGTTGTCGAACGGAGAATGGAGCCAGTTCATGCGGAAGTAGGTCCAGGCACCAAGCGGATCCAAGATGTTGACGTCGATATCGGACGCGTTCTCAACCAACGGAAGGAGATCGAACGGCACTTGTTGGATGAAATCGACCTCGCCACTTTGAAGTGCATTGATCGCTGTCATCTGGTCCGGCATCGTCAGCCATTCGACGCGATCGACCTTCACGTCCTTGCCGCCGGCAGTCCAGCTCGGCGGCTCGTCACGAGGTACGTATTCTTCGAATTTCTCGTAGGCCACCTTGATGCCCGGCTGGAACTCCTCTTCTACGAAGACGAAAGGACCCGATCCGACATACTCGTCAATCGACTCGCTCGCGGGCGTCTCCGCGATGCGCTTCGGCATCATGAAGGGAGCGCGCGAGCTCATTTTCGAGAGCCCCGCCAGAAGAAGCGTAGTCGGCGTGTTGAGTTGCACCTTGAAGGACTTATCGTCGACGACTTCGATGTTGTCGACCATCGTCATCAGAGGCTTTGCTGTGCTGTCGATATCCGCCCAACGCTTAATGGACGCTACGCAGTCTTCGGCGGTCACCGGAGCGCCGTCATGCCACGCAAGCCCGTCACGCAAAGTGAAAGTGTAGGTCTTTTCGTCTTCCGAGACTTCCCAGTCGGCCATCTGCGGACGGACATTGAAGTCGGAATCCACCCCTAGGAGTGTATCGTAGATCATGTACCCGTGGTCTCGGGTGATGAACGCCGTCGTCATGATGGGGTCGGTAATGCGAAGTCCGGACTGCATCACGACTCTAAGCGTTTCCGCACTTGCCGAGGTTGCACCTAAAGCGATCGCTGCGCCCGTTGCAGCAGCGACCAGTCGGTTCTTCCCGATTCTTGTAGTCTGCTTATTCATGAGCTTCTCCTGTTGCTCTGTTGGACTTGAGTGAAGTTCTTGTCAGCGCTTGTTGTTGAGCTGCGAAATGGTTGTTGTCGGCGAGATGTACTCGAGGCTCGTTCGCACCGCGACGAGTGCGGGCCGCTTCGCCGAAAGCGCTTTTTCCAGCGTCGGTCGTATCTCGCCCGCCCGTTCAATTTGAAATGCGAGCGCTCCGAAGCTTTCGGCCCACGCCCTGAAATCAGGGTTCTTCAGGTCAGTCATCGCAAGGCGGTTTGGGAAGCTCTTTTCTTGGTGCATCCTGATCGTTCCGTAGGACCCGTTGTCGGACACGACCAGGACAGGACAGGCGCCATACTGGAGCGCAGTCGCAAGCTCATTCCCCGTCATCAGGACCCCGCCATCGCCGGCAAAGCCAACCACTTGGCGATCAGGGAAGCGAAGGCTTGCAGCAACGGCTCCAGGCACGCCGAAACCCATTGCGCCAGAGCAAGGACCAAGCATCCGTCGCTGCCCGCCAAATCGGAATACTTTCTGAACCCACGCCCCGAAGTTACCCGCGTCGCTCGCGATGATCGCGTCATCGGCGAGGAGTGCATCCAACTCACGTACGACAGCACCAAACACGACGCCGTCTTCCGCCTCGTCTGGCCCTTCCCACTTTCGCAGTTGAACCGCGCCTTCGTGAAGTTCGCGAGTCCAGCCGACATGGCGGTCGTCAGGTCGCTCTGGAACGTTCTCCGCGAGCTGTCTCAAAACCTGGACAGGGTCCGCAGCAATGCCAAATGCAAGATCTCTGAAGCTACCCAGTTCGTTTGCGTCGGGCCATATCTGGATCACGGGCTGGGAGGGAACTGGGGCCGCAGGGAATGTGTAGCCTTGGCTGGTTACATCACCCAGTCTCGCGCCCACTGCGACAACAAGGTCGCTTTTCGATAGAGCTTTGATCAGTTCGGTCGGTACTCCGTAGCCCATGTGGCCCGCGTAGTTCGGATGATCGTTGTTTATTACGTCGATCTGTCGAACAGCTGCCGCAACGGGTATCCCGAGCTTCTCCGCGACATGAGTTACGGCTTCCCGGCCCTCTTCTGTCTGTAGAAGGCCACCTGCAATGATTAGAGGTTTGTGCGAGGCACCAATCATTTCACAAAGACGAGCTATGTCATCGCTCGACGCCGCGGCGCGTGTCCGCCCACGGGCCGGCACCTGTACGCTACTCACAGCATCGTCGAGCATGTCCTCCGGGAGGGAAACTACTACCGGACCTGGCGTCCCCGAGCGTGCTTTGTGCAATGCCGTCGCAACGATGTCACCGACCCGGTCAGCATCACGGACTTCGGCCGTCCACTTGCACATGGAGCCGAATACGAGGGAATGGTCCACTTCCTGAAATGCGTTCATTCCGAGGTGCGACCGCTCCACCTGTCCCACGAAAAGAACAAAGGGGACTGCATCCTGCTGCGCAGTATGAACTGCGATTGCGGCGTTCATAGCTCCCGGCCCGCGACTCACAAACGCGACCCCGGTGCGGCCGGAAATCTTGGCGTCTGCGACCGCCATGAAACCCGCTCCGCCTTCATGTCTCGCGGTCACGACCTGGAGCTCTGACACATCCACCATGGCATCAAGTACGCTCAGGTAGCTCTCACCAGGTACGCAGAAAACACGATCGATACCGTGCTGAATCAATGACCTCGCGAGGAGGTCAGCTGCTCTGGTCATTCGTCTTTCTCCAAGTTGTTCGACGCGCGGGCTTCTTCGAGCGTTCTCAACGACTCTTCCCGCAAATCCTCGGGGAGCGCGGAGATCATTAGATCAACCGCATTCCATATTCGGCCCCACCCCTCCTCCGTACGCAGCGGGACACCGAGAAATACATCCTCGGTCTTGGCACGAAGTGACAGGTACAAGATCCCCGCCAGGAGTACGCCTACGAAGGCCGGAACGTCTGCCGCATCAGTCAAGCCATCGAGCCGATTGATAAAGGTCCGCGCTTCCCGTTCACGGCGGGCCCTAAGCCGATCGCCTACCTCCGTGCGTTCGATTAGCTCCCAACGCCGGACCGCCGCGACCGCTTGGTCGCGAGCGAGAACTGTTTCCTGCTCGCGCAACATTCCGCGTATCAATGCTGCGGGAGTCAGGTTGCTCGTATCGTCGGCGCGAAGAACACCTGCCTTGCTGCTCCAATAGTCCCGACCTTGCATCCAGGCAGACATCAACCCTGGCAGACCATCGAAGTACCGGTAAATCAGCTCCTTGCTTACGCCCGCGCGCTTTGCAATTGCATTCACCCCAACACTCTGCATTCCGCCTTCGATCAGCTGGGCTTCGAGCGCCTCAAGAATTGCCTGTTCAGTCTTTTCGCGGCGCGACATCCTCACGACCTCCTTACTGCGAAGTGGTATTGATGTGAGGCGTGTGGCGTAGCTAAACCATTGCCGAGCGTGGCGAACACTTCCGTCAGGCAAGTTCCTGCAAGCGAGCTGTTCCGCCAGACCGGCATACCGGAGTAGACGACCGAGGTGATACCCTCTGCAGCAGGCCACCAGGGATCTGCTCGCCCAATTCCCAAGACCCCGCCATCATCGTCGATCTCGATCCAGTCCTCTTCCGACACAGAGACGGGTGCTGGCCTTCCCAACTTGGCGATGAAGTTTTTGGAAGAAGATCCCGTCAGGCGCGACCAGATCAGATCTCCAATCGCGACGTGATCCCGACAAGCGTTGTTGAAGTAGATCGAGTTTCCGAGCATCGCGAAACCGGCCTCCTTTTCGAGGCGGGAAACTTCAAGCAGATCGACCCGGCGTTGAACCCGTGCGGAATTTCCGAAACCGATCTTTCCATCTGCAGCGACGGCAATGAGTCCGAAGTCTGCTTCCGGGTTCTCTTTGGTCTCCGACTGCACCGCCTCGTGGGGTGCATGGCCTTGCGCCATTCGTTCAAGCGCCGAAGAATTCAGCGGCAGCCCCGATGAACCAATACGTTGGGGCAAGCGGTGGCCCGTCACGAGACCAAGACCATCCCGCCCTGCGAGAAACTGCGAAAGCGGTTCCGGCCTGTTCGGACCGCTGGAGATCGCTGCCGCGCAACGCACCCCCGGCCGCAGATCGAAGTCATCGAGGGCCGTAATACCACCACACTGAAGGCTCACTTGCTGATGCTGACCGTGTTCGTCGAGAACAGAAAAGACCACGAAACCACCAATAGAACCGCGACCAAGTACTTCAGTCGCCAACACTCCTTCGAGCACCGCCCTCCCAGCTTCCAGCCCATAAGCTGCGATCCCTACCGTCATAGTGAATCCGTTCCATCCCCTTGTGACCACCCGGTCACATTCACACCCTATGAGATTCTTTCTGCCTGTCAACGGCTGTCTGTTTGAATGGCTCGAGGTCGTGGGCAAGCTGTTGTTTACCCACATGCAGCGCGGAAAAATTCATCCGTCACCAGGCATCACTTGACCGAGAATGCAGCCCAAGCTTTCGGGGTAGACCCTTAATCGGCAGCGGGCCTCGCGGTCTGCCCCTTTATTTTCGTTCTTACTCGAGCAGCGAGTGCAGGCACCGGGCTCGATCTCCCCTTCACGGATTACCATCGATGGAATGGCTGACGACAATGTCAGACGAATTTCTCTGCTACGAGGGCCTCAAGAAATGGAAAAGCCGCGGCGTGACGCGCCCGGAGCCCGAAAATCAATGCGAAGGGCGATGGAGGCAAGACAACGATCGACAAGAACGAAGATAGTCGCGGCCAGTACGCCCGCTTTTTCACCTACGACGTCATCTTTCGCGCGCACGAATATGGCGGGCGCCCCAACCAGACGCTGGCTGCTCGCATATCACCAACAGCATGCCCAAAACATCCTGGGCTTCCTCAGCTCTCCAAATGCACTTTCCGGATTCGCGACATCATAGACGACGGGAGGACTCTCGAGGTTCGCTGCCACGATTGCGGCAGGATCGTCGTCTTAGAGGGCGACATGACCTGCCCCCGAACGACCGAAGCCCGCGCCATCCTAACCGGAGGCGCGGCCCGCGTGTCGGAGTGCCGAGATCAGACGCAGGCCAGCTAGCGATGACGACCCCGGAGGCCACGTCAAATTACACTTCTCCCTAGGCCCAAAGGCCCCGACGAGAGACACACTGATGGCGTCCCTTACGAAGCGGTTTGTGGGTAACGTTCTTCGGCAGCTGTCTCGAGGGTCGACTCCTAAATGAGAGTTGGCGCGTAGGAACTGCTCTAGGCCCGCCCTGACAGGTTTACGCCTCAGCTGCCGGCCATGAGCGGAGCGAGCGGTGCATGGTGTCGGCTCGAAGCGGCATTTGCAGCATACAGGGTAGACGTCAGCGGCTATTTCCAAGAGCGCTATTCATTCAATCCGAAAGGTGAGCGCGTGCTGACCTGCCACGGGATTTTTCCTCCACCGTCGATTAGAGTCCGGCCTATCTTGAGGACGGACAATGAAGCGAACGAGATTCACGGACGAACAGATCATCGGCATCCTGAGCGAGCACGAGGCTGGTGCGAAGTGCGCTGACCTGTGCCGCAAGCACGGCATGTCCGAAGGCACCTTCTACAACTGGAAGGCCAAGTTCGGCGGCATGACGGTGTCAGAGGCCAAGCGGCTGAAGGCGCTGGAGGATGAGAACGCGAAGCTGAAGAAGCTGCTGGCCGAGCAAATGCTGGATCTGGCTGCGATGAAGGATCTGGTTTCAAAAAAGTGGTAGGGCCCGCCGTGAAGCGTGAAGCCGTCGCGTATCTTCGGGCCGAGCATGGCCTGTCGGAGCGGCGGGCCTGCCATATCGTCGGCGCGGATCGAACGATGATACGCTACCGATCTCGGCGTGCCCCGGACACGGTTCTGCGCGGTCGGTTGCGGGACCTGGCCCACGAGCGGCGGCGGTTCGGTTACCGACGCCTGTTCGTCCTGCTGCGCCGCGAGGGTGAGCCCTCGGGGATCAACCGGATCTATCGGCTCTACCGCGAGGAGGGGCTGACGGTGCGCAAGCGGAAGGCCCGGCGCAAGGCTGTCGGGACGCGAGCCCCGATCCTGGTCGAGGCGCGGCCCAATGCGCGCTGGTCGCTGGATTTCGTCCATGACCAATTCGCCAATGGCCAGCGCTTCCGGGTTCTCAACGTGGTCGACGACGTCACCCGTGAATGTCTCGCGGCAATACCGGACACCTCGATATCGGGGCGCCGCGTGGCACGTGAACTGACGGCCCTGATCGAACGCCGTGGCAAACCAGGAATGATTGTCAGCGACAACGGCACGGAACTGACCTCCAACGCCATCCTGCGGTGGTGTTCCGAGCACCGGATCGAATGGCACTACATCGCGCCAGGCAAGCCGATGCAGAACGGCTTCGTAGAGAGTTTCAACGGCCGGATGCGGGATGAACTGCTCAACGAGACCATGTTCCGGAACTTGGCCCACGCGCGGATCGTGATTGCCGCTTGGGCTGCCGACTACAATACAGAACGCCCGCATTCGGCCTTGGACTACCAGACCCCGGCTGACTACGCACGGGCCCTGACCACCGCAATCGCCCGCCCCGCTGCGCGAGATGAAAGCTCCGCGCGTCGGGCGATTGCTAAACCTGCGCCGATCGGCGTAAACACCAACCGGGCTCCGGTCGCGGCTGGATGAAAGTTCAGTGGCAGGTCAGTGCAGGCACATGGTCTTGATCTGGGTGCGGTCCGCAACGGTGAGATCACGCCCATACGTTCGGTTCCACTTCAACGTGTTGCGTATTGCGCCGCCTATGAATCCGCCCATCAAAAAGAGATCGCCGTGCATTAACCACCCCGCGTCACGAAGGGATTGGAGAATGTCTCCGATGAAGTCGGAGCTACCACGAAAACTGACAATCACGTCCTCGGCCGGCAACAACGGGACGTTCGACAGGTATTCGAACAGTATCGCTCGCTCAGGGTCCGACCAAATGAAGTCGATGTAGTTGTCGAGGTATCTCTCCAACCGCACTTCCGGCGCAGCCGCCGGGTCGTCGCCCTCGACCAGCAGCGTCGTGACCTCCTCGGCGAGGCGTTCGTAGACGGCGCGGATCAGGTCCTCCTTCGAAGCAAAGTGGTTGTACAGCGAGCCGATGGCCACCTCGGCCTGTCCGGCGATCTTCGACATTGAGGCCTGCGTGCCGTGTTCGACCAGCAGTTTCGCGGTCGCATCGAGGATGCGGTCGCGCATCGGTATTGGTTTTGTCATCAGATGAATGAACCTTCATTCAGTCGTTACAAACGAAGCCTAGTGGTGTCGGCGACTCGGCACAAGGATTTTGAGTTCTGGCGCCGATCGGACCTGTCACTCAAAGGAGCGGCCCATATGGCACAGCGACACCTCACCTTCATCCACATGACCGACCTGCATGTGAACGCCTCCGGCGTCGAGGACGACATGCTCTTCAACGACACGCGCGAGACCCTCGAGCGCACCCTGGAAGAGATCGGGCGGATGGACGATGCCCCGGCCTTCATCGTGGCCTCCGGCGACCTGACCAACCGCGGCGATCCCGAGGCCTACCGCACCGTGGCCGAGATCTTCGCAGCTTCGGGTCTCGACATCCCGGTCCTCTTCGCCCTCGGCAACCACGACAAGCGCGAAGGCTTCGCCGCCGCTTTTCCGGAACTCTACACCGACGCCTCGCAGCCCTTCGACCATGACCGCGTGATCGACGGGCTGCACCTGATCACCCTCGACAGCTCGGTCCCCAACGAAATCGGCGGCTACTGGGAAGCCGGCCAGATCGACTGGCTGAAGGACCGCCTCGCCGCCCATCCGGACCTGCCCAAGCTGCTGGTGATGCACCACGCCCCTATGATCGACCTGACCGCCTCGGACATGGAGTGGGAATCCCTTTCTGCCGTCGCCACCGAGGAACTGCGCACGGCCATCGCGGGCCATGACGTCGTCGGCATCCTCTCCGGCCATGTCCACATGGACCGCGTCGCCCAATGGCACGGCGTGCCGGTCATCATCGGTACAGGCCATCACGCGGGCACCGATGTCGTCGCCCTGCCCGGCGCGTTCAACATGCTGGATGCCACCGGCTTCGCCGTTTGCCAGCTCTTCCCGGCTGGGCTGACCACCACCTTCGTGGCCCATCCGCAGACCCGCGAGGTGCGCCATCGGCTCGACATGCAGCTGATCCTCGACCACATCGCCGCCGCCAAGACGGCCGCCGAGTGACCTGAACCCCGGTGGCCTTTCGGGGCCGCGCCTTCCCCACAAAATGGAGACCTGAAATGAAGACCTCCCTGATCGCCCTGGCATTCGCGACGAGCGCGACCATGACCAGCGCCCAGACCATCCCCGAGTCGGTGACCGAGCCGGTCACCATCACCTTCTACAACTACAACCTCGCCTCCGCTGGCAACGGCGCCGACGCGACCAACAAGATGATCGCGGAGTTCGAGGCGGCCAACCCGAACGTCACCGTGAAGGGCGTCCCAGTCCCGCCGCAGGACATCGCGACCCGCCTACAGGCCGACCTCGTGGCGGGCCAACCCATCGACCTCGTCCAGATGCCCTTTGCCGCACTCGGCTTCGCGGCCGAAAACCTCGGCGCCGTGGCGCTCGAGGACATCGTGTCCGAGGCCGAACTGGCCGGTCACTTCGAGGGCATGGTCCCGAACGGTCTCGAACTCGGCAAGCTCGACGGCAAGACTTACGGCCTCGCCTACACCTTCTCGACCCCGGTGCTCTTCTACAACGCCGACATCTTCCGCGAGGTCGGCCTCGACCCCGAGAACCCGCCCGCCACATGGGAGGCGCTGAAGGCAGCAGGCGATCAGATCAAGGCCACGACCGATTACCTGCCGCTCGCCACCGGCATCTACGGGCCGACCGCGCTCGACTGGCTGATGCAGGGCGTCATCGCCTCGAACGGCGGCGCGGTAATCAACGCCGACCGCACGAAGATGACCTTCGCCGAACCCGAAGCGATCGAGGCCGTCGAGATGCTCCGCTCGCTCGCGCAGGCGGGGATCACCCGGAACCTCGGCATCACCGCACAGATGGAGGGCATGGCCGCTGGCAACACCGCGATGTATCTCCAGACCTCCGCGATCCAGGGCTACCTTGTGAAAGGGGCCGAGGACAATTTTGAGCTCCGCGCCGCCGCGATGCCCGCCTTCGGCGACAAGCCGGTGAAGCCTTCGAACTCCGGCTCCGCTCTGTCGCTTCACTCGACCGATCCCGCCAAGCAGCGTGCCGCCTGGGAGCTGATGAAGTTCCTCACATCAAAACGCGGCTACACGATCATCACCTCGGAAATCGGCTACCTGCCGCTGCGGCCCGAGATCGTGGAGGACCCGGAATATCTGGGCGAATGGGTCAAGGACCATCCGCTGCTGCAGCCGAACCTCGCGCAGCTGAAGAACCTCGCGCCCTACGTGCCGCTGCCGGGGCCGAACTACCTGCAGATCGGCATCTCGATGATGGACGCGATGGAGATGGCGACCTTCGGCGAGGACGACGACGTCAAGGCAACCCTGACCGAGGCGCAGGAGCGCACGCAGCGGTTGATGCCCTGACCGTCACTGGCCCGGACGCATCTCCCGCGTCCGGCGCCCCCCCTCTCCGGGAGACCCCGATGACCGACCTTTCCGCCGACACCGCCCCGCGCCGCAGCGCCCGGACACCGCGCCCGCTGGCCCCGGCGAAGCGGTTCCTTCGCATCCTTCGCCCCTATCTCTACCTCGCCCCGGCCATCGCCTGCTTCGTGGTCTGGATCTACGAGCCGCTCGCGCAGGCCTTCGTGCTGAGCTTTCAGCAATGGAACCTGCTGCCAACCTCGCCGAAGACATGGGTGGGTCTCGACAATTACCGCAACATCTTCGACCTGCCGAAGTTCTGGCAGGCGCTCGGGAACACCTGGTACTATCTGATGGGTCTCCTCCCCCTCGCCGTCGGCCTGCCGCTGGTGATCGCCCTCTTCACCCAGGACCTGCCCGCCCGCAGCCGCAACCTCTACCGCGCGCTGATCTTCGTGCCGATGATCGTGCCGCCGGTGGTCGCTGCCGCGGTCTGGCGTTGGCTGCTGGACCCGAACCACGGCATCCTGAACCTCGGGCTGCAAGGTCTGGGCATCGAACCGGTGGAGTTCCTCTCCGATCCCTCCATCGCGCTCTGGACCATCACCTTCATCACGGGCTGGAAGCTCGTCGGTTTCGCCACCCTGATCCTCGCCGCCGCCAATGCCGCCATCGACGAGAGCCTAATAGAAGCCGCCCGCCTCGACGGCGCGACGAAGTGGGAGATCATCCGCGACATCCGCCTTCCCCTGCTCTCCCCCACCCTGATGCTCCTCGTCCTGATGGTCGTCCTCCTCGGCGCACAATGGAGTTTCTCCTACATCCACGTCCTGACCGAGGGCGGGCCGCTCGGATCGACAACCAACATCTACTACCTGCTGTGGCAGTTCGGCTTCGGCTCGCTCTCCGTCGGCTGGTCCTCGGCTTCGGCGGTGATCCTCTTCGTCGGCTTCGGCCTGCTCGCCGCCGCCCTCTTTGCTCTCAAGGCCAAGGTGACCTTCTATGATGACTGATGCCGCCAAGCTGAGCCCTATGCGCACGCGCCGCGCCCCGGCTCTCGCGAGCTGGGACACCGCCGTCGGCCACGCGTTGATGATCTTCGTCTCGCTGCTCTGCGTCTTCCCGATCTACTGGATGATCGTGACTTCGCTGCGCCCCTCGAACGCGATCTTCTCGACCAACCTCTGGCCCGACGCCGCGAGCCTCGACAACTACGCCTACGCCCTGCAGGCCGTTCCGATGACCAGGATGCTGACCAACACCTTCCTCGTCTCCCTCGCGGTGACGCTGGTGCAGCTCCTGACCGGCATCCTCGCCGGCTATGCCTTTGCCCGCTGGCGATTTCGCGGCTCGGCGATCCTTTTCGGGGCCATCGCGCTCACGTGGCTGGTCCCCCTCCAGGTGGTGATGATTCCGAATTACCTGCTTGTCGCACGCCTCGGCATGATCGACACGCTCGGCGCACTGATCCTGCCGCACATCGCTTCGGCCTTCGCGATTATGCTGCTGGCGCAATCCATGCGCAGCTTTCCTACCGAGGTGGTCGAGGCCGCCCGGATGGACGGCGCCACCCACTGGGAAATCCTCTGGCAGGTGATCGTCCCGAACCTGCGCGGCACCATCGCCTCGCTCGCGATCCTGATCTTCATCACCACCTGGAACGAATACTTCTGGCCCCTGCTCCTCACCCGCTCCACCGAGAACTCGGTTGTGCAGATCGGGCTGCAGATGTTCATCTCGTCGGAAGGCACGCAATGGGGGCCGCTCATGGCGGCCTCGACCATGGCCAGCCTGCCGATCCTCCTCATCTACCTGCTGCTGCAGCGGCAGGTCATCGCCTCCTTCATGAAATCCGGACTCCGCTGATGACCCAGACCCGAGTGATCCCCCTGAACGGCACCTTCAACCTGCGCGACCTCGGCGGCTACCCGGGCGCCAATGGCGAAACCACCTGGCGCCGCCTCCTGCGCGCGGACAGCCTGCACCGGCTGACGCAAGCCGAGATGGGCGAACTCCGCCACCTCGGCTGCAGCACGGTGATCGACCTGCGCGGCCCGGACGAGGTGTCCGCGCAGCCAAACCCCTTCGGCTCAGTCGACGGCCCCATCGCCTATCACAACATCTCGCTCTTCAGCGGGCTCGACCCGACCCGGACCGACCTTATGGAGGCCGACGACGTCCTCTTCGCCCTCTATTGCGCCGCGCTCGACGATTGCGGGCCCTCCTTCGCCGAGGTCCTCCGCCTGATAGCCGAGGCCCCCGGCCTCGTGGTCTTTCACTGCACCGCCGGCAAGGATCGCACCGGCATGATCGCCGCCTTCCTCCTTCTCCTCGCCGGCACCCCGCGCGACCGGATCGTCGCTGACTACGCCCTGACCGCCGCGCATGCCCCCGCCATGTTCGCCGCCCTCCAGGCCGAGCTCACGGACGCCGGCCGCGACTTCGACCTCGCCTCGCCGCTCCTCCTCAGCAATGCCGCGACGATGGATGCCTTCCTCGAGCACCTCGACGCGGTCCATGGCGGCGCCGAGACCTACCTTATGGCAAGTGGTCTGACCGAGACCGACCTCGCAGCCCTGCGCGCCCGGATGCTGCGCGCCGAACCCGAAGAGGTGGCATGATGGCCTTTGTTTCGATCCGCGACCTGCGCAAATCCTACGGCGAGACCGAAACCCTGCACGGGCTGAACCTTGCCTTCGACGAGGGCGAGTTTGTCGTCATCGTCGGACCCTCCGGCTGCGGGAAGTCCACCCTGCTGCGGATGATCGCGGGGCTGGAGTCGGTCACCGCCGGCGAGATCGCCATCGGCGGAGAGGTGGTGAACGACTACGACCCTGCCGACCGTGGATGTGCCATGGTGTTCCAGAACTACGCGCTCTACCCGCACATGACCGTGGCCCAGAACATCGGCTATCCCCTCAAGCTGGCCAAGGTGCCGCGCGCCGAACGTGAACAGCGCGTCCGCGCGGCCGCCGAGGTCCTTGGCCTGACCGATTACCTCGACCGGCGGCCGAAACAGCTCTCCGGCGGCCAGCGCCAGCGGGTGGCCATGGGGCGCGCCATAGTCCGTCAGCCGGGGCTCTTCCTCTTCGACGAACCGCTGTCGAACCTCGATGCCAAGATGCGGGTGCAGATGCGGATCGAGATCCGCCGCCTGCACCGCCGGTTGAAGGCCACCTCCGTCCTCGTCACCCATGACCAAGTCGAGGCGATGACCATGGCCGACCGGCTTGTGGTGATGAACGGCGGCCGGATCGAGCAGATCGGTTCCCCCTCCGAGATCTACGCCCGCCCCGCTTCCACCTTCGTCGCAGGCTTCCTCGGCGCCCCGGCGATGAACCTTATCCCCGCCCGGAGCGACGAGGGAGGCGCAATCCGCCCCGACGTGGCTCCCGGCACCGCTTTGCCCAGTTCCCTGCCGTTGCCACCCGGCAAGCCCTTCATCCTCGGCGTCCGCCCCGAGGACCTCTCGGTCTTGCCTTCCGACCGCCCCGGCCTGGCCGCCCGCATCGACCTGATCGAAGACCTCGGCGGGATGCGGGTGGCGCATTGCCAGATCCCTGAAGGCTATGCCTCCGCCGTCCTGACTCGCGACGACATGGTGCGCGAGGGAATGCCGGTTTCGCTTCGGCCAGACCCGGAAAGGATGCATGCTTTTTCGGCTCAGACCGGCAAGCGGTTCTCGCATGAACGGGCCGCCACCGGTTCGATGAAAGAAGAGGCCGGGCTCTTTATGCAATCCGCCTGACACGTTTCCTGAAACTCTCAGAATTCGAGTCCCCACCGAGCCTGATCGGCGGGGACAGCTTGCAGCGGGCGCCATCGGGGGTCGGCTGTCCGGAGGAAGCCGCTTTTGCCGCGATAACCGGTCTCACCGATGAAGTGCGGAGAAATGCCTTCCGCGGAGTGACTGGCAATGAGCCGCCTGCGGAGATTTTCCATGCGCAGTTTCCGCCCGGGGTCATGTCCCGGCCCCGTGTGATACGGAGCCGGCGCCGATCAGCTATTCGTAGGCGCCAGCGGAATACGTGAGCTCGTAGCTGTGGCTATATAGTTCAAAGACGATGCCGAACGGGTCTTCGACATAGACCATCCGGTAGGGCTTGGTCCCTGGGAAGTATTCGCGCACCGGCATCCGCTGCCGCCCCCCGGCTTCCACGATGCGTCGGGCCAGACCTTCGACATCCGGGTCCTGCACCGCGAAGTGGAAAGTGCCATGGCGCTTGTGCTCCAGCTTGTCCTCGGGCGCGTAATTGCCGGGAAACTCAAAGAGCTCGATTCCGATGCCGTCGGCGGTCGACAGGTGCGCGATCCGGAGCGAGCCCCATCCGGGGCCGAATACATCCGTGCACATGACGCCGATGGCGCTGTCGTCCTCCACGGCCTCGGAGGGTTCCATCACGACGTAGAAGCCGAGCACGTCGGAATAAAATTTCACGGCAGCGTCGAGGTCCGGAACGGACACGCCGATGTGGGAAAAGGTGCGTGGTGTCTGGGTCATCTCGTATCTCCATTCGCGTTGAGTTGACGCCGATATGGACTGCCGTTCCCTTCTTGTGAAATTATCAATCGGGATAGAAACCAGAACGAAGTGTTATCACCTGATGCTTAACGCCGCTTGGCTCGAGACCTTCACCACGCTTTGCGAAACCGGGCACTTCACCCGGGCCGCAGAGCGTCTGAACATGACCCAGCCGGGCGTGAGCCAGCATCTCAGGAAACTCGAGCAGCAGGTCGGACAGGGGCTGATCAGTCGGCAGGGCAAGAGCTTCACGCTCACCCCGGCGGGTGAAGCCGTCTTTGAGCTCGGGCTGTCGCGCCGCGCCGAGGAGAAGCGCCTGCGCGACGCCATCGAGGCAGACGACCGGGACGCGGGACCGGTTCACATCGCATGCTCGGGCAGCTTCGCGATGCTGCTCTATCCGAACTTGATTCCGTGGATGCATGCCGCGCCCGACTTGAGTGTTCATCTCGAGGCGGCGCCACAGGCAGAGATCCTGGCAGGGCTGCTGGAAGGGCGCTTCGACCTCGGCGTGCTGGGGACAGACCCCGACCACGCGCGGCTGGAGGCCACACACATCGGACGCGAGGAACTTTGCCTGGTCCTGCCGGCTGACGCAGGCGATACGCCAGTGTCATTCTCCGATCTCGAGGCTCGTGGCCTCATCGCGCATCCCGACGGATACGGCTATGCCGACGACTTGCTGCGGCTGAATTTCCCGGAAGACTACCCCGGCGCCGACCGGCTGAGCGTGCGTGGTTCGGTCAACCAGATCGGTCAAATCCCTGCCTCCGTGGCCAACGGGGTGGGCTACACACTCCTACCTCGAAGCGGCGTCGAAGCTTTCCGCGACAAGGCAAGCCTCTCCGTCGTTCAGCTTCCGAAGCGCCGTTGGCACGAATTATGGCTCGTCAAGCGCCGCGGTCGACACTTGTCGGCGCGGGTGCGCTACGCGCGGGACGTGATCGAGGAAGCGGCAGGTCAACTCCGGTGAGCACAAAGTCGTCCGGTTGAATTGACAGGCCAGCACGAAGGGCGGGCACCCCGTGTCTGGCGGTGTGGTCCCGGCGGAATCTTCGCTTCCACAGTCAGCACAGGGTTCCTCCGGAGTCGCGCCGAACTTCTGCTTTCGCTCAGACCTGCCTGGTCGGCTCTCGGCGCAGACCTGTCATCAAAGCGCTTCCCGGCAATTGGACGCTCCCGACCGGACGGAGTCACGGCAGCAGATCTCCCCGATCGATACCGCGCTTGTCGGCACTGGCACGAACGGCCGCGCGAAGGGTTTCGCTCCGCTTGAGCAAACGTCTGAACCGATCCTCCTCCAGAACGAGCAGCGTCGTCGGTGCGATGGCGCGGACATCGGCCCGGCGTGCCTTGTTCGTCAGGATGGCCATCTGGCCGAACATCTCCCCGCGACCCAAGCGCCATTTCTGGCCCGCGCTTTCCAGTTCGACCGCGCCCGACGCGATGAAAAAGACACTTCTGGCAGGGGTCGCCTTGCGAAGAAGCACCTCCCCAGCATCGGCGTAGCGTGTCGCGAGCGCCCGCCCCAGGCTCTTCATGTCACCATCCTCGAGATCGGCGAAGAGCGGGAACTGTCGGACGAACGCCACCCGCTGGACCGCGATGTCCAGACGGGGACGTTCCTCGGCCGTCACCCGGCGCGTCGCCAGATCCTGCATGAGCGCCGTGTGGACCTCGCTGCCGATCAGGCCGTCTTCACGCATGGCCACATACTCTCGCTCCTCCATCCGGAGCGCGGTGCGGCGGATGAAGCGCCGTTCAAGTTCCTCGGCATAACCGGGATATTGCAGCCTTAGACCGTCCAGCGCGGTCTCGATTGCCACGATCCGCCGGGCCAGCAGTTCGTGCAGCAATTCTGCAACCCGTCTGCCGTGAATACGCCGGATGCGGCCGTCGATGAAGGCCCCCAGATCGCGCAGGATCAGGCGTTGCGACAACAGCAGTTCGAACCGGTCGGCCGTCATGCGGGCGAGCGGGGCTGAAAAACCCAGGCGCCCATGCAGCAAGACCGCGCCGCGAAACGCCGGTCCGTAGGAGACGCTTCGCCGGGCCGCGCGCTGATATCCGCTACGGCCCTGCGTGCGCGCTCCTTCGATCAGCCGGTCGGCGTTGGAGAGGACCAGTTCCGCCATCCGGGCCGAGATGGTCCGTTCGCGCACCCGCGCGAGGATCGTATCGCGTTCGTGGCCGGCCAAGGCGATCAGTCCCAGCGCGATGCGATCGCGCTCAAGGATATCGGCGCTCGCTTCGGCCTCCTTGACCGCCGCGTCCAGACGTTTGCCGAACCGCTTGGCCTCCGACCGCACGGTCTCGTGGTTGAGTTCGTAGTTCTCGGTGGTCCGCGCGACATCTTCACGGACGGTCTGCAAGGCGACTGCAACGACCTGCCGGGAGAGTGCCTCGTCTATCGGAGACAATTGGTCGAGGCCGAGTCGGCCGATGACCCAGCGAAGCGTGGTGCCTTGAACCACGAGAGTGAAGAGTGTGAACCCCGTGGCGAGGATGCCGACGAGGCGCTGGATATCGGCCGGCACACGGACGCTTTCGGTGACCGCCAGAGCCAAGGCGAGCGTCACCGCCCCCCTGAGGCCACCCCATAGGATCGCCACCCTGTAGGGTCGCTCGACGGTCGGAGAAAGCTTCAACGCCGTCAGCAACGGCATGAGGCCGAACAGGATGGCAATGCGCGCGACAACGGCTGCAAGGATCACGACGCCGACCAGGACAAAGTCCGCCAGCCGGACCTCTTCGAGCAGCCTTGGGATCAACAGCGCGGCGAGAATGAAGATGAGGGCGCCGGCCCAATGGGCCAGCACGCCCCATAGCTCGCGGAGGTTCGCCCATGATTGTGGCGGGAGGCGCCCGGGAGCCGTCAGGTTGAGGGTCAAGCCGGCAGCCACGACCGCGATCACGCCCGACGCGCCGACGCTCTGCTCCGCCACGATGTAGGCCAGGTAGGGCAATGCCACAGAAATCGAGACCTGTGCCAGTTCGTGACGGCTGAACAGTGCCATCACCCAGACGGCGATCCGCGCGGCCAGCCAGCCGGTCACCGCACCGCCAGCGATGAGGATCGGAAACCGCGCCAGGGCATCGGCCAAATTCGGGTCCGGGAGGCCCAGCATCACGAAGCCCATGAAAAGGCCGAAGAGGGCGATGGCCGCCGCATCGTTCAGAAGGCTCTCGCCCTCGATGATACGCGCCAGGCGCCGCGGTGCCGAGATGGAGCGGAAGATCGAAACCACCGCCGAGGGGTCGGTGGTTGACACGATGGAGCCCACCAAGAGGCACGCCGCCAGGGGAATCGCGCTCGCCCAGGAAAGGGCGTATCCTACGGAAATCGTGGCCACGAAGACGGCAAGGATTGCGAGAACCAGGATAGGGACCCAATCGTCCAGCATTCGCCGCAGGTTCATGCCCAATGTCGCCTGAAACAGGAGCGTCGGCAGGAAGACGTAGAGGAATACGTTGGAGCGGATCGGCAGCTCGAGGATCGCCTCGGCGACCGGGTTCAGCGCGTCAGTCAGTTCTGTTCGCAGAAAGAAGGTCGCGCCGATCCCGATCAGTATACCAAGGATCGCAAGGATCACGCTGTAGGGCAGTCGCAGGCGCGCAGCGAAGGGTTCGGCGGCGCCGATGACCAGAAAGAGCGATGCAATGACTGTGGTGACGAGGATGATGTCCATGCACCGGGAATACCAGAAGTTCACGCGGACGCATCCGCGTTATCGGCGTGATCGGCCGAGCCTGTGTGGAAACTGGGCTGGAGACCGGGGGGCAGCGGGTTTGTCGCGTTCGTTCTTGCCTGTCACAACGTCATCGGCGCAAAATCTTCCTGCTGATCGTCGTGGCGCGGGACCGCGACGATTACAGCGCCTTCGTCGACAGCATGCCGCGCCGACTGCCCCGTGTGGAGAAGGCAATCACGAGCCGGACGGCGCTTGATCCAGATCAATACGCGTCCGAAAAGATCACGCATTCTCGAGAGGCAATGTCACTAAAACCTATTCGGCCTCAGAAGTTGAAAACCTTAACGGAGAAGGGCGGACCAGACCCTTTTCTGCCTCTCCACTGCCCCGCAATCGACAACTGCCAAAGTTCGCGCAAAGACAGCGCAACGACGGGTATTCCCCGCGCGAGTTCGTCAGCCGGTTTGTCATGGGCCACCCGGAAAAGGCCGATCCCGCCTCCCCGAGGCCGGTTTTCTCCTCGCAGGGGCTGCGCAATGTGCATCCTCAAAGCGATGCGGATGGAGAGGTTCTGGAGACAGACTTCGAGAACCTTCCTTGTTACTTGGAAGCGGTCCAACGCTGATGTCCGGCATCCAGTCCACGGCAGACGGCTTGCAAGACTTCGCGCCAGCGCGTTTGGTGCCCCGACGACCCTGACCGACGGAAATCCGCATGAAGATCAATGACACAAGCCCCGTCCTGCTCGCGCTCTTGGATGCCGCTGTCGATGCAATGGTCATCGCCGACCACGACGGGCAGATTCTGCGGGTCAACAAGGCGGCAGCGAGCCTTTTCGGCCACCCGGTCGAAACTTTCGTCGGACGGAACGTGCGCATGCTGATGCCCGCCGACATGGCGGCACGGCACGACGGTTTCCTGCAGCATCACCTCGATACCGGGGAGAAACGTATCATCGGCGTGGGCCGCGACGTCGAGGGGCTGCGCGCCGATGGTAGCGTCTTCCCGCTGCACCTGTCGGTGGGCCGCGCTGATATCGAGGGCGAGGTCGCCTTCGTCGGGATCATGCACGACCTGTCACGCCGCAAGGCCGCTGAAGAGGCGACGGCCCGATCGCAGCGGATGGATGCCATCGGCCAGATGACCGGCGGCATCGCGCACGACTTCAACAACCTGCTGACGGTCATCATTGGCAATCTTGAACTGCTCGAAATGTCCGACGCTGCGGACAAATGCGGCGCGCTGATCTCTGACGCGCTCGAGGCCGCCGAAGTGGGCGCCGACCTGACCTCGCGGCTTCTGGTCTTTGCCCGCAAGAGCACGCTCAACGCCGAGGTGACTGACCTCAATGCCGAAGTCTCCAAGGCTGTGGCGATGCTGCGGCGCACCATCGGCGCGCATATCGCGATTGAGAGGTCCTTCGCGCCGGACCTGTGGCAGACCACGATCGACGCGACCCAGTTGCAGACCGCGGTGCTCAACATCGCGCTCAACGCCCAAGATGCCATGCCCGCGGGCGGCAAGCTTACCCTCGAGACGCGGAACATGGCGCTCGACGACAGCTATGTGGCGCAGGAAATCGGCATCGACATGGGCAATTACATCCGGCTTTCCATAGCCGACACCGGCGAGGGCATGACGGACGAGACCCGCACCCGCGCGATGGAGCCGTTCTTCTCGACCAAGCCGGTGGGGCAAGGCACTGGCCTGGGCCTGTCGATGGTCTACGGCTTCATCCGACAGTCCGGCGGGCATATCTCGATCTACAGCGAGGTCGGCAAAGGGACGACGATCAGTCTCTATTTCCCGGCACTGCCCGATGCCGCCCCCCAGGAAGCCGATATAAACGCCCGCGCAGAGGGCCACGCCGGGATCGGCACCGGGCGCCGGGTGCTGCTTGTGGAAGATGATCCGCGGGTGCTGCGCTTGTCGGAGACAAGGCTCGAGGCGCTTGGCTTCGAGTGCGTCACGGCAACCAATGGTGATGCGGCTTGGGAGATCCTTCAGACCCGCCGGGACATCGATGTGGTCTTTACCGATCTGATGATGCCGGGGGAGTTGTCGGGCCATGCCCTCGCCCTGCGGGTGGCGCAAGAGATGCCGGGGGTCAAGGTACTGATCACCTCGGGGTTTTCCGGGGATATTCTCGGCAGCAAGGCGACGGCCGAGCAGTTCCCGATGCTGCGCAAGCCCTACCGGCAGGCCGATCTGGCCGAGGCGTTCCGGAGCCTATTTTCCGACTAACCGGCCAGATCAACCGGCTTTTCGGTCAGCATATAGCCCAGCCCGCGCACCGTCTTGATGAGCTGCGGGCGGGCCGGGTCGCGCTCGAGCTTCTTGCGCAAGCGGGCGACCTGATTGTCTATCGTGCGGTCAAGCGGGGTCCAGTCGCTGCCGTTCACCAGATCCATCAGCCGATCGCGGGAAAGCTGCCGCTGCGGGTTGCCGACAAAGGCCGCCAGCAGTTTGAAGTCCGCCGTGGTCAGCGCGCAGTCGCGGCCCTCGCGGTCCAGAAGCTGCATGCCGTCGAGATTGATCCGCAGCCCATCGAGGCCCTGCCATGGGGCGGCTGTTTCCCTGGATGCCGCCGGCGGCGCCTCCCGTCTTGCTGTGCGGCGCAGCACCGAACGCACCCGCGCCAGCACCTCGCGGACGTGAAAGGGCTTGGTCAGGTAATCGTCGGCGCCGAGCTCCAGCCCCACCACCCGGTCGATCACGTCATCCTTGCCGGTGACCATGAAGATTGGCACGTCGTGGTCGCGCCGCAACTCACGCGCGATGTCGAGGCCATCCTCCGCGCCGAGGTTGAGATCGAGCGTGACGAGATCGAAATCTCCCTCGGCGAAAGCCGCGCGCACGCTCTCGGCCGCCTCGGCATCGACCACCTCGTAGCCGTCGCTCTCGAAGCAACGCCGCAGCAGAGTGCGGATCTTGGCATCGTCGTCAACGACAAGAATTCTCTTCGCAGTCACGTCCAAGCCCCTTGTTGCGGCCCCGTCGAGCCCGGCAGGCGGGGCCCCTCATCCTATCCAATGCTGCGCCCGGCGACAAACCGATACAAAGCGTTACACGGTCACGCGTATAGCCGCGACCTCGGCTTGGGAAAGTGCCTTGCGACATAAAAAGGACGCCCGCATGTACGTGACACTTTCCAGCGCGTTCACCCCCGCCACAGCCGCACCCGGCGTGGTGCCCGCCCCTGTTCCGGCACAACGCCGGACTGTCTCGGCGGGCGCGCATCTGTTTCGCGAGGGCGACATCGCCACCAATATCTACGAGATCACTGCGGGCGTCTTCCGCCTCACCCGTGTGCTCGACGACGGACGGCGGCAGGTGATTGCCTTCGGCCTGCCCGGCGACATCATCGGCTTTCCAAACGGCACGGCGCATCACAGCGATTGCGAGGCGATCCAGGCAGGCGCGGTCATTACCCATCGGCGCCATGCGCTCAATACGCTGGAGGGGGATCACGACACGCACCAGCGACTGCTGCACGCCGCGCTGCGCGAAATTTCGGCGATGCAGGACCACCTGATGATGCTGGCCCGCAAGTCGGCGCTGGAGAAGGTGGCCTCCTTCCTCGTCACCCTGTCGGAGCGCATCGGCAAGAGCCGCGAGGGCCTCACCCGTTGCGCCCTGCCGATGAGCCGCGCCGACATCGCCGATTTTCTCGGCCTGACTATCGAGACGGTCAGCCGCACCTTGACCCGGCTCCGCAAGGCCGGGGTGATCGCCTTCGACCGGGCGCAGACGGTGCTGATCAAGGACATGGACGCGCTGGTCTCGGCCGCGCAGGGGCGGGACTGAGAAGGGCGCGCCGCACTATGAAAGGAGATCGACCGTGACCATCAAGGCCATTCTCGCTGCCTGACGGACGCGCGTTCTGCGCTGGTCGAGCGCAGTCGGAAACGCCCGGGCGTGGCCGCGGCTCTCAGCCGCGAGGCCATGGAGCGGGGCACCGACATAATGGCCGAAGTCGCCTTTGGCCATTCGCGTGCCCATGATCCGGTGATCGGCGCGGCCACCCGCGACCTTTTGCGCCATGCCGAGGTCCCGGTGCTGTTCTCTCGCTGACCGTTTGCGGCGCACGCGCGCCCCGCCGGTTCACTCCGGCGCGGCGGGCGTTTTTGTTTCCGCGCCGCGGGGACTGGGCGGTGTCTCTTCGAGAAGGATGCGCGCCGCATCACCCTCGAGGTCTTCGTATTGCCCGTTGCGCAGTGTCCAGAGGCATGCGGCCAGCCCCGCCGCCCCCAGGGCGACCGATACGGGAATGAGGACGATCAGGATATTCATCGGCGCACCGCATTCAAGACCACGAGGATCGAGGACGACGACATGACCGCCGCCGCCATCAGCGGCGTGGCATGGCCCAGCACCGCAACCGGGATCGCCACGGCGTTGTAGAGCGCCGCCAGCGCGAGGTTCTGCCTTATGCGACGCCGCGCGCGACGGGCAAGCGCCAGCGATTGCGCCACCGCGCGCAGGTCCGTGCCCAGCATTACCCCGTCGGACGCCACCCTTGCCGCATCAAGCGCGCTGGCGGGTGCCAGCGAGGCATGAGCGCCGGCCAGCGCGCCGGTGTCGTTCAGCCCGTCACCCACCATCAGCACGCAACGGCCTTCGCGGGCCATCCGGGCAAGGAGATCGGCCTTGTCGGCCGCGCGCACCCCCGCATGGACCTCCGCGATCCCGAGCCGCCGCGCCAGTACCTCGGCCCGCGCGGGCGTGTCGCCCGTCAGCATCACGACGTCATAGCCCGCGCCGGCCAAATCGGCGGTCACCTCCGCGGCACCCTGCCGGGGGCGCTCGGTCAACGGCAACGGGATCACCTGGCCGGGCAGTTCGAGTTCGGGGCCCTCCGCCCCGCGCCACAGCCGCACCGGGCTGCCATTCCAGCGCGCTGCGACCCCCTCGCCAGGGACTTCCCGCAGATCGGTCAAACGCGCCGGGGCATGGCCCGCCAGCGCGGCGGCCAGCGCCCGGGACACCGGGTGGTCCGAGGCCTCGGCCAGCGCCCGCGCGACCGAAGCGGCCTCAAGCGGCAGATCCGGCAGCCGCGCCACCCCTTCGGTCAGCGTGCCGGTCTTGTCGAAGACCACCGTGTCGACCTCGGCCAGTCGCTCCAGCGCGGTAGGGGATTTCAGCAGGACGCCGCCGCGGAACAGCCGCCCCGTCATCGCCGCCGTCACCGCCGGGATGGCCAGTGCCAGGGCGCAGGGACAGGTGATGATCAGCGTGGCCGTCGCCACCGAGATCGCGTGATGCAGATCGCCCGTCAGCGACCACCACAGGGCAAAGGCCAGCGCCGCCAGCCCGTGCACCACCGGCGCATAGAGCCGCGCGGCGCGGTCGGCGAGGCCGCTGTAGCGGTGCCGCCCGGTCTCGGCCACCTCGACGAGGGCGGCAAGGCGGCGCAGCGTGCTGTCCTCGGCCCGGCGCGTCACGGTCAAGGTCAGCGGCGCGCCGAGGATCACCTCGCCCGCACAGACCGCGGCCCCCGCCAATAGCGGCACCGGCTCGGCCTCCCCGGTGAGGGCGGAGCGGTCGAGCGTGGCGGGGCCTTCGGCGATCCCGTCAACCGGGGAGCGCGCACCAGCGGCCAGCACGATGCGGTCGCCGGGCAACAGCGCGGCCACGTCCACCGTCTCTCGACCCGTCTCGGTCAGCCGGGTCGCACGGGGCAGTTCCAGCGCGGTCAGCTCGGCCGCGGCCGAGCGCGCCGTGGCCCGCGCGCGGTGCTCGAGGTAGCGCCCAACCAGCAGGAAGAAGCATAGCGACAGCGCCGCATCGAACCAGGTATGCGCCCCGCTGCCCGCGAAGGTCTCGTAGAGCGAGGTCGTGGCGGCCAGGAGGATCGCCATCGCGATCGGCACGTCCATGTTCATCCGGCCCGCGCGCAACGCCACGGTGGCGGAGGCGAAGAAGGGCACGGCGGAAAAGGCCAGCGCGGGCAGCGCGATGGCGGCGGAGACCCAGTGAAACATCTCGCGCGTGACCTCGCCCGCGCCGGACCAGACGGCGACGGAGACGGCCATGACGTTCATCATGGCGAATCCCGCCACCGCGGCGCGTGCCAGCAAACGGCGGCCTTCCTCGTCTCCCGTGGGACGCAGGGCGGACGC
This sequence comes from Pseudooceanicola batsensis HTCC2597, assembly GCF_000152725.1. Lineage (GTDB taxonomy): Bacteria > Pseudomonadota > Alphaproteobacteria > Rhodobacterales > Rhodobacteraceae > Pseudooceanicola > Pseudooceanicola batsensis. The sequence continues at coordinate 96,362 of NZ_AAMO01000009.1, read as the reverse complement.
GTCCAATAGATGCGCCTCGAACCCGGCCGCGTGCAACACGCGCAAGGCCTCGCTCTCGTCATGGCCGGGTGCTGGCAGGAGGCGCAGCCGCTTGGCCCCGAGGTTCACCCGCGCCGCCGCCACCGAGGGCAGATTGGCCAAGGCGCGCTCGACCCCCGCGATACAGGCGGCGCAGTGGATTCGCGGCAGGGCGATGTAGATCGCCTCCCCGGCCTCGGTCGCCGCCCGCCGCGGCATCTCCACCGCCGGGCCGGCGGCGAGGCACCCCGGACAGGCCGCGATGCTCATGGTGTCACCCGCAGCGGAATGCGGCGGCGGAACAGCGTGCCGTCGGCGGCGCGCATCTCGATCCGCAGGTTCCAGTTCCCCGGACCCGCCGTGACCGGCGCCACCCAAGCCGTCCCGTCCCAAGCGAAGGCGGGCGCGATGTCGTCCGCCACGGTCGTCGCCCGGCCCAAGGTTGCCGAGACGATCTCGGGCCGCACGATGCGCCCCTCCGCCTGCACCGCCAGCCGCAGATCGGTCGGGGTCAGATCGGTCTCTACCGCCCAGCCGAGCGCCTCCTGCGCCGCGCGATCCGCCTGGAAGTTCTGCGAGGCGATGTAGCTCGACTCGGTCTCCTTGCCCGGGAAGGTCCGCACCGCGTTGACCGCCAGCGCGAGATTCACCGCGATGATGATCGAGAAACCGCCCACGAAAATCGCCAGCACGTGCCATCCCGTCAGTCGCCGGTTGGCCTGCATCAGCCCTGTTGTCATCCCCTCACTCCTTTCCGTGGAAAATGGTATCGCCATGCGCCCGCTCGCCCGAAGTGACGTCCTGGACCCAGAAGCGCAGGTCGCTGCGGGCACGCTCGGCCGCCGGGGTCTCGCGCGGGGCGATGACATAAACCCGCTGGCGCTGCGTGCTGTCGGGCGGCACCGTGACGGCGGGGCCCGCGACACCTTCGAGCGCGAGCTTCAACCCCTCGGCCGCGCCGAGCGAGAGGCGGAAGTCGCGCGCCTCCCCGTGTTTGTTGCGCAGCCTGATGTCATAGGCGTTTCGTATCGACCCGTCCGAGAGGGTCACGAAGGTCGGGTTGCGGACCGGGGCGACGGTCATGTCGATCTCGGGCCGGATGAAGAGCGCGACCACCAGCGCCACGCCGATCGCCGCCCAGGCAAGGGTGTAGAGCACGGTCCGGGGCCGGAAGACGTGCTGCCACAGCGGCTTGGGTCGCCAAGCCGGTCCGGTGGCGCCCGCGACCGTCCCCGCCGGTGCCTCGGCCAGCCCCGCCACCGCGGCGCTTTCGCCCGGGCGCACCGGCGGCTCGTCGTCGAGCGCGAGGTAATCGATCAGCCCGCGCGGGCGGCCGATCTTGGCCATCACGTCGTCGCAGGCGTCGATGCAGAGGGCGCAGGTGATGCATTCCATCTGCTGGCCCTCGCGGATGTCGATGCCCATGGGGCAGACCGCGACGCAGGCGTTGCAGTCGATGCAATCGCCCAGCACCCCGCCGTCGCGGGCCGTGCGCGGGGCGGCGCTGTCCTTGTCGAGAGCGGCACCATAGCGCGCCACAGCCTCTCCGCTGCCGATCGCCTCCGCCGCCGCCTGTGCGCGTTTCACGCCTCCCTTCCCGCGCGGCTCGCCGCGCCAGCGGCGGTAGCCCACGGTGAGCGTGCCCGGGTCCATCATCGCGCCTTGAATGCGCGGCCAGGGGCACATGTAGATGCAGACCTGCTCGCGCATGAAGCCGCCGAAGATGAAGGTCGTCGCCGTCAGCACGGCGATGGTGGCATAGGCCACCGGGGCCGCCTCGAGCGTGACCAGATCGCGCGCCAGCGTCGGTGCATCGGCAAAATAGAAGACCCATGCCCCGCCGGTCGCCACCGCAATGACCAGCCAGACCGCCCATTTCGCCACCCGCAGCCGCGCTTTTCGCAGGCTCATGGGGGCCTTGTGCAGGCGGATGCGCGCGTTGCGGTCGCCCTCGATCCAGCGCTCCACGGTCATGAAGAGGTCCGACCAGACGGTCTGCGGACAGGCATAACCGCACCAGACCCGGCCAAGGGCGGAGGTGAAGAGAAACAGCCCCAGCCCCGCCATGATCAGCAGTCCGGCAACCAAATAGAACTCATGCGGCCAGATCTCGATCCAGAAGAAGTGGAAGCGTCGGTTTGCGAGATCGACCAGCACCGCCTGGTCGGGCAGGTTCGGCCCCCGGTCCCAGCGGATCCACGGGGTCACGTAGTAAATCCCCAGCGTGAGGATCAGGATCACCCATTTCAAACGGCGGAAAAAGCCGCTGACCCGGCGGGGAAAGATCGGTTCGCGCGCGGCGAAAAGCGGAGGGGCTTTGGTGGACATGGGGTTGCGGGCTCCGGGTGTTCTGCCATCAGGGCCTACACCCGTCGGATGCAGGCCCCTTTGATCTGCATCAAGGCGCGCGGCGCTTAGTCGGCAGATGTCGCCGCGGCCTCCCCTACCGCGGCTTCACCGCCGCCGAGCCCGTGCACATAGGCACTCACGGCGCGCACCTCGGCTTCGCCCAGGCGGGCCTGCCACGGTGGCATGACCCCCATGCGCGGTGCTTTGAGCTGCGCCAAGATGTCCGCGTAGCTGTCACCGCGCAGCCAGATCGCATCGGCAAGGTTCGGCGCGCCGATTTCCCGGTCGCCAAGCCCTTCGGACCCGTGACAGGAACTGCAATTGTCGACATAGAGCGCCGCGCCCTGCCCCGCCGCGGCTGCGTCATGCGGCAGGTCTGACAGGCTGCGCACGTAGTGCACCGTGGCGTCCAACTCTTCCGGTTCCATCCAGTCGAAGGGCGGCATCTGTGAGAACCTTGCCTCGGGGTCCTCCTCGTTGCGGATGCCATGGCGCACGGTATGGGCGATCTCTTGCATGGTCCCGCCCCAGAGCCAGTCGTCATCGAGAAGGTTCGGATAGCCCGAGGCCTTCACGCCGCCCGCCCCCGCGCCGTGGCATTGCGAGCAATGTGCGGCGAAGACCGAGCGGCCCGCCTGTACGGCGAAACGGTGCAGCGGCTCGTTCTCCGCCAGCACGCCGAGATCGACGGTGACGAGGCTTTCGGTCAGATCGGCGTTCGACAACTCGACGCGGGCGATCTCGGCGGCGACCTCGCCGCGGGTGGAGTAGCCCAAAAGCCCCGTCGTCGCCCCCGAGACCATCGGCCAGGCCGGGTAGAGGATCGTGTAGATCACCCCCCAGACGACGGTGGCGTAGAAGGTCCAGAGCCACCAGCGCGGCAGCGGGGTGTTGAGTTCCTCGATCCCGTCCCAGCTGTGGCCGGTGGTCTCGGTCCCGGTGGTGGGGTCGATCTTGCGGTTGTCGGTCATTTGGTGGCTCCGTCTTGTGGGCCTCTGGGCGCGGGATCATCGCGGAACGGCACGGCCGCCGCATCGTCGTGCAGCGCGCGCGAGCCGGGCCGGAAGGCCCAGGCGATCACGCCAAGAAAGATCAGGGTGAGGATCAAGAGCGCCCAGCTGTCGGCCAGTTCGCGCAGGAAGGAATAGGTGTCCATATGCGGCTCCTCAGCGGCTGGCGTCGGGCACGAAGGTCGAGAAGTCGACCAGCGTTCCGAGCATCTGAAGATAGGCGATGAGGGCATCCATCTCGCTCACCCCCGGCTGGCCGTCGAAGTCGCGGACCTGCGCGCCGGGGTAGCGCGCGAGCAGCCCGTCGTAGTCGCCGAAAGGGTCGACCTGCACGCGGAAATCGGCCCTGGCGCTGGCGATCATCTCGTCGGTATAGGGCACGCCCACCATGCGGTGCGTCTCGACCAGGTCGGCCACCTCGTCTCCGTCGAGCTGCGCGTCCATCAGGAAGGCGTATTTCGGCATGACGCTTTCCGGCACCACCGCCTGCGGGTCGATCAGGTGATCCACGTGCCATTCGTCGGAATAGCGCCCGCCGACACGCGCCAGATCAGGCCCGGTGCGTTTCGAGCCCCATTGGAACGGGTGGTCGTACATGGATTCGGCGGCAAGGCTGTAGTGGCCGTAGCGCTCCGTCTCGTCGCGCATCGGGCGGATCATCTGGCTGTGACAGACGTAGCAGCCCTCGCGCACGTAGATCTCGCGCCCCGCCAGTTCGAGCGGCGAATAGGGGCGCATGCCCTCGACCTCCTCGATGGTGTTCTCCAGCCAGAAAAGTGGCGCGATCTCGACGATACCGCCGATGCTGACCACGGCGAGCGAGGCCATGAGCAGCAGCGTGGCGTTGCGCTCGAACCGCTGGTGAAAGGTGATCGCTTCCGTCTCGGGCGGCAGTTCATTGGGGATCTTGCCCTGTCGCGCACCTTCGCTCGCGGTGACAACCTTGGCGTCGTCGGCGGGGTCGTAGTCGGGGCTTCGGGGGTTCTTGCTCATGGTCTTACTCCGCTGGCAGGGCGACGGTGACGGGGCGGGACTGCGGGCCGCGGATGGTCATCCACATGTTCCAGACCATGACCGCACCACCCGCGAGGTAGAGCACCCCGCCCAGAGCGCGGATCACGTACATGACGAACTTGGCATCGACGGTGTCGGCAAAGCTGTTCACCAGGAACCCGTTGGCGTCGACCTCGCGCCACATAAGCCCCTCCATGATGCCGGTCACCCACATGGAGGCCGCGTAGAGAACGATCCCCACGGTCGCGAGCCAGAAATGCAGGTTGATCGCCGCCATCGAGTGCATCTGCGCCCTGCCCCAAAGCCGTGGCGTCAGGAAGTAGAGCGCCCCGAAGGTGATGAGCCCGTTCCAGCCCAAAGCGCCGGAATGAACATGGCCGATGGTCCAATCGGTGTAATGGCTCAGCGAGTTCACCGCCCGGATCGAGATCATCGGCCCCTCGAAGGTCGACATGCCGTAGAAGGCCAGCGAGGCCACGAACATGCGGATGATCGGGTCGGTGCGGATCTTGTCCCAGGCGCCCTCGAGCGTCATCAGGCCGTTGATCATTCCCCCCCAGCTCGGCATCCACAGGATGATCGAGAACACCATGCCCAGTGTCGCCGCCCAGTCCGGCAGAGCGGTGTAGTGCAGATGGTGCGGACCCGCCCAGATATAGAGGAAGATCAGCGCCCAGAAGTGGATGATCGAGAGCTTGTAGCTGTAGACCGGCCGGCCCGCCTGCTTCGGCACGAAATAATACATCATCCCGAGGAAACCGGCTGTCAGGAAAAAGCCCACCGCGTTGTGGCCATACCACCACTGCGTCATGGCGTCCTGCACACCGGCGAAGACCTGCACCGACTTCGAGCCCCAGATCGAGACCGGGATGGCGAGGTTGTTGACCACATGCAGCATGGCCACGGTGATGATGAAGGCCAGGAAGAACCAGTTGGCGACATAGATGTGCCGCTCGCGCCGGTTCAGGATCGTGCCGAAAAAGACCGCCAGATAGGCCAGCCAGACGATGGTGAGCCAGATGTCGATGTACCACTCGGGCTCGGCATATTCCTTGGACTGCGTGGCACCGAGCAGATAGCCCGTGGCCGCCAGCACGATGAAAAGCTGGTAGCCCCAGAAGACGAACCACGCGGTATTGCCACCCCAGAGCCGTGCCGCGCAGGTGCGCTGCACGATGTAGAAGGAAGTGGCGATCAAGGCGTTGCCACCAAAGGCGAAGATCACCGCGCTGGTATGCAGCGGGCGAAGGCGGCCGAAGTTGGCATAGGGCTGGGCCCAGTCGATATTGAGCACCGGAAAGGCCAGTTGCAGGGCGATGAAGGTGCCGACGAGGAAACCGACGACACCCCAGAAAGCCGTCGCGATCACCCCGTAGCGGACCGGCCCGTCCATGTAGTCCCGCGCCCCGCAGGCCTGCGCGCTCACGCTGCGCGCCGCCGGGGCATCCTCGACCGGGAACCGGCGCAGTTGCCAGACAAAGAGCCCCGCCGCGAGCATCATAATGAGCAACGCATGGACCATATAGGCTGGATCACGCGCCCAATCCGCGCCCAGCGCCGCGAAAAACGCGATCAGCGCGAAGAGGATCAACCTCACCGTATCGATCATATTCCGAATCCTTCACTCTTTAAGAGGACGGATCGCATGGGTCGACCGAGGACGTTTTGACTTGGGTCAATTGGATGGCGACAAACCCGCCGATAAGGCCAGGAGCGGCCTAATCGGGACTGCGGCGGCGGTTCTTCGATCGAATTGATCCAGCGCAAAGACCGCGGAACCGTTGCCCGCTAAGTCGGGGCCATGGATCAGTTACAGACACTCGAGACGCTGGGTCTCTTCAGCTCGCGCGTGCCGCGCTACACGTCCTATCCGACCGCGGCGGCCTTCTCCCCAGAGGTCGGCTCCACGTTCCAACAGGCAGCGCTCAGCGCGTTGGACCCGGCGGAGCCGGTTTCCGTCTATGTCCACATTCCGTTCTGCGAACGCCTGTGCTTCTTCTGTGCCTGCCACACGCAAGGCACCAAGACCCTCGGCCCCGTCGAGCGCTACGTGGAGGTCCTGGAGACAGAGATCGATCTTTTGCGCGTGGCCCTTCCCCCAGGCCTCCGGATGGGGCGCATGCATTGGGGCGGCGGAACACCGACCATCTTGCCGCCGGCCCTCATCGAACGCCTGAACCGCGCCATCCACAGGCTCTTCACCCCGACTGCGAGCTTCGAGTTCTCCGTCGAGATAGACCCTACCCTGATCGACCGCGCCAAAATCGAGGCGCTTCGGGCCGCGGGTCTCACCCGGGCTTCCATCGGCATCCAGGACTTCGACCCGGAGGTGCAGCAGGCCATCAGTCGCCTCCAGTCCTTCGAGGCCACCCGGCGCTGTGTCGGGCAATTGCGGGCCGCGGGGGTCACTTCGCTGAACACCGATCTGGTCTACGGCCTGCCTCACCAGACCATGGCGCGGCTGGAGGATACGATCGACAAGACCCTGTCATTCTCCCCGGATCGCGTCGCCCTCTTCGGTTATGCGCATGTGCCATGGGTCTCGAAACGCCAGAAGCTCATTCGCGAGGCGACACTGCCCGACGAGGTCGCGCGTTATCACCTCAACCAGCGGGCGGCGGCCCGGTTCACGTCAGCCGGCATGGAGGCAATCGGCATCGACCATTTTGCCACCCCGCAGGACGCGCTGGCCCGGGCAAAACACAGCCCCCGCTTGCGCCGGAATTTCCAAGGCTACACGGATGACAATTGCCAGACCCTGATCGGCCTCGGCGCCTCGTCAATCTCGCGTTTCCCGGGCGGATACGTGCAGAACGCCCCCGCGACAGCAGCCTACAACGCGCGTATCACCGCTGGTGAACTGCCGGGGGCCCGTGGCTACGCCATGGACGACACGGATCACCTACATGCGCGGGCGATTGAACTTCTGATGTGCGATTTTTCTCTCGACCTGAGCGATCTGGCACAAACCTTTGGCGCGCGGGCTCTCGATCTCGAGTCCGACCTGAACGCGATGTGTGCCCGCTACACGCCGTTCGTGCGTTTGTCCGGCATGCGCTTCGACATCCTGCCCGAGGGTCGCGCCCTGACCCGCGTAATCGCATCGGCGCTGGATCGAAAGGTGCCGGAGGGAATGCGCTATTCGCAAGCTTCCTGATCTCTGAAAGAGATGATCGAGGCTCCGCTGCCGTTCAATTCTTTCTGCGTTTCAGCAGTCCGGTTGAATGGTCCCGCGTTTCTCGGACACCTTTGTGTCTCAGTTTCTGCTGCCCCTCGAAGTCGACGGGCGACAGGCTTGAAGGTCGTGGCATTGGACGAGCCGGTGGCGACCACGATGCGATGGCCGCTCCGAGACCGAACTGGCCCCAAGTGGCATAGGAAGAAAACCTGATCCCCGGAAGTAGACAAACACATCGTCTGCATAGCCCCGCAACTCAATCAATAGGGCAAGGCAGGTGAAGCCATCAGCATCAAGGGAAGGATGGCCTCACGTGAAAGCCTATCAATCTAAAAGCTTGCCTCGAGCGCGCGGAAACCGCCCAGGAAGACATCTTGCTCTACAAAGTTATGCCAGTGCCGGTCTTGCCCGTCTCCTGCTTCGAAATCGGCCCACCATTGCGCGAACGTCTCACCCCGGTCGGTGATTTCCGAGAAGCGCATCGTCGAGATGTAGTTGACAAACGGCAGGGGGCCACCGGGCAGCATGTCGTAGCTCAGACTATGATCGAGGTCCGAGATTGACAGCAAAGTCTCGCGGATGCGACCGGACCCATCGGCCAACGCGAAGTTGCGCACGCAGCCGACCTCGCCCGGGCTGTGACCCTCTTCGATACGGCTATCGGTCGCGGCCGGGTGCCAGATGGGCAAACCGTTGAAATCGCGCACGCGCTCCCAGACCTGGCTCACAGGCAACGCGATGATGGTGGACGAATAAGCCTTGATCATATTGCTGTCTCCTGTGCGCGCGCACCACTTCGGCGCAACTGCGTAAAGGCTTCGGTCTGACCAATGATGGCCCGTTCGGTGGGTAGACGCTCCATCGATGACGCGCCGTAAAAGCCGTGGCAGTCCGGGCAAAGATCGAGGAACGCTTGCGCGTCCTCAGGCTCGGCCAAAGGCCCGCCATGGGCAATGAAGATGATATTGTCACGTACCGCGCGCGCGGCGGCCGACCATTCCTCGAAGAGCGCCGCGCAGTGTGCGATGTCCGGAGCGGTGCCCTGTGCGCCGATGCTGCCGCCGGTGGTGAGACCGAAATGAGTGACAATGACGTCGGCCCCGGCCTGCGCCATGTCGCGGGCGTTCTCGGCGCTGAACACGTAGGGGGTGGTCAGCAGGCCCCGGGCATGAGCCGCCGCGATCATCTCGACCTCGCGGTCATATGACATGCCGGTCGCCTCGAGCTCGGCGCGAAAGCGGCCATCAATGATGCCGACGGTGGGAAAGTTCTGCACCCCCGCAAAGCCCATCGTCTCCAGATCGCCAAGAAACTTGTCCATCACACAGAAGGGGTCGGTGGCGTTGACTCCCGCCAGGACCGGGGTGTTCTGCACCACGGGCAGTACCTCGCGGCCCATCTCCATCACAATATCGTTCGCATTGCCGTACGACATGTAACCCGCCAGCGAGCCACGTCCGGCCATGCGGTAGCGGCCGGAATTGTAGATCACGATCAGGTCGATCCCGCCGGCCTCTTCACATTTGGCCGACAATCCGGTGCCGGCCCCGCCACCGACCAATGTCTGGCCGGCGGAAAGCTTGGCGCGCAACTTGTCCAGTATCGCATCGCGTCCGGTCTTGGTCATCTCATGCACCCCCATCGTGTTGTATCTCCTTGAAATTCGCGACGGCGGCCTCGGCAAAGGCCGCGTCATTGATATGCAGGTCCAATTCGACAAGCTGGCGACTGTCGGTCTGGATCACCGTGTCGCGCAGGGCTTGAAACAGCGCCGCATCGGCTTCCGGATCGTGGAAATCGCCGCCTTCGATATCGAGCGCCGAGACCCCGCGCAGCGGCAACAGAAACCGCACCGGCCCCGCGCAGGCGTTAAGCTTGTTGCCGATCCATGTGCCGATGGTCGCGCACTCCTGCGGGGTGGTGCGCATCAGTGTGACCTGCGCGTTGTGATGGTGGAACTTGCGATCCCTGAACACGGGCGGAACAGTTTCGGGCCCCCAGAAATTGACCATATCGAGCGCTCCACAAGACCCGACCATGGGCAGGCCGGTTCGGGCCACAGCGCTCAGACGATCCTCTCCTGCGCTGAGCACGCCGCCGACCAACAGATCGCAGACCTCCGTCGTCGTGATGTCGAGCACACCGGCCACCGTGCGGTGGTCGATGATCTGCTCCATGCATCGCCCGCCGCTGCCAGTGGCGTGGAAGACGAGACAGTCAAAGTCGTCGGACAGCCGTGCGGTCATTGCCTGCACCGCCGGGGTGGTCACGCCGAACATCGACAAGACGAGCGCGGGCTTGTCGCTCTCGACCGCTGGCACTTCGTGGGTCATCATGCCGGCCAGCGCGTGCGCTGCATTTCCCAACAGCCTGCGCGACACCCGGTTCAGACCTGACACGTCGGTCACCGGGTGGAACATGTTCACGTCTGACGCACCGACATAGGCCGAGACATCGCCGGACGCCAATGTCGATACAAGCACCTTGGGCAGGCCGAGGGGAAGTGCCTGCATCGCCGGGGCGATGATCCCGGACCCACCAGAGCCCCCGAGCCCGATGATGCCTGCCAGATCCTCGCGCGTGGTAGCGTATTGGGTCAGCGCGCGGGCCATCTCGATTACCGCGCGGCCCCGGTCGTCAACGAAAACCGCCGCCGGACCGTCGGGATGGCAGGCGGCCACCTCGGCCGCGGAGACGTCCGCATATTGCTCGCCGCCCTTGATGCCCACGTTGACCAGTACGGTCGAGATCCCTGTGGCTTCCAGCAAATCTCTTACATACTGAAGCTCCGGCCCCTTGGTGTCGGCGGTACCCACAACGTATGCCGTCCTCATATCCCCTGCTCCCTTCAAGCCAGTTCCAACGCCAAGTGACGCTTCTGCATTGCCGGATCGGTCGCCAGCGCCTGCGCGGACATATGTTCGACGATTTCGCCGCCTACCAGGATGGCGGCATCCTCCACCGCCGCGAGTGCGGCGTGCAGGTTCTGCTCCACCATGAGCACCGCCATCCCCTGCTGGGAGACCTCCCGCACCAGGGCCACCACATCCGAGACGATGGCAGGTGCCAGCCCCTCGGTAGGTTCGTCCAGCACCAGAAGGCGCGGGTTCAACAACAGCGCCCGCGAGATCGCGAGCATCTGTTGTTCGCCTCCCGACAGCCGGTCGCCAAGATTTCGGCGACGTTCTTTCAGGCGCGGGAAGGTTTCATAGACCCGCTCGATGGTCCAATCGCCACCCTTTTGCGCGACGATGGTGAGGTGCTCCTCAACGCTCAAAGAGCGAAAGATGCGGCGGCCTTGCGGCACATAGCCGATCCCGAGACGCGCGCGGTGCTCCGGCGTGAGCCCTGTGAGTTCAGTGCCCGCCAGGCGAATGCTGCCGGAAAAATGCGGCGCGAGGCCGATAATGGCATTGCAGAGGCTGGTCTTGCCCATACCGTTGCGTCCCAGAATGGTCAGCGGCCGGGCGCCAAGGGTGAGGGAGATGTCGTGCAACACATGGCTCGACCCATAGCGCAGGTTCAGCCCCGCGATCTGCAAGAGCGGTTCACTGTGCATATCCGCCCCCTAGATAGACCTGATGCACGTCTTCGTTCTGCATGATCGCGTCCGGCGTGCCTTCGGCCAGCATCCGTCCGTTATAAAGCACCGAGACGCTTTCCGACGTCTGCAGGGCAATCTCCATATCGTGCTCGATCAGCACAACCGTTACCTCCTGGGGCAACGCCATCAAAAGCGCGCTCAGCTTGGGGCGTTCGGCAGGAGACAGACCGGCGGCGGGTTCATCAAGCAGCAGGACCCTCGGGTTTTCGGCCAGCGCGATCCCGATCTCGAGCTGACGGCGCTGACCATGGCTCAGTTCGGACACCGCCCGCTCCGAAAAAGATGTGAGACCCGCAACTTCAGCAAGCCGATCCGCCTCGGCCAGACGTTTATCGCTGCCTTTGAGCGGCCAGACCTGCGCCCAGCTGCCCTGCACTCCGGCCACCGCCAGAAACAGAGTCTCACGCACCGTCAGACCCTCGAAAAGATGCGCATGCTGGTAGCTGCGCCGCAGACCTCGGCGGATCCGCTTGTGGATCGGCTCGCGGGTCACGTCCTGGCCAAACAGCCTTACCGTTCCGGCAGACGCGGTCAGATCCCCGGTCAGCACGTTGAACAGGCTCGTCTTGCCCGCGCCGTTCGGTCCGAGGATGGCGCGGCGCTCGCCGGGCCGGACGGTCAGGTTGATGTCCTGTACCGCCCAGAACCCGCCAAACCGCTTGCCAATACCCCGGGCATCCAGGGCATTGGCGTGGTTTTGGGTGCCGTTCACGGGCACGAGGGGTTGTCCCGGCTAACCGGCCCCATGGCCATGAACTCGTCCTTGTCCATCCCCAGGTACTGGTCTACGTCCCGCACGACCTTGACGACCCGGTTGCCCAAGGTGCCATCCTCACGTTCGAAGACTTCGGTCACGAAGTTGTCGACGATCCCGTTGCGGTTCTCGTCCAGCCGCATTGTCCCGCCGGTCGGGGTGACGAATTCGAGATCGGTCAGTGCCGCGCGGAAAGCTTCCTGCCCGTCCGACAGATCGCCGCCAACCTCCTCAAGCGCCAGCATCGCGGCCTTGGTGCTCATGTAGTAGTGATGACCGAAGATTGACGGTGCCGAAAAGCCATCCGGGAAGGCTTCGTTGTAGGAGGCCACGAATGCCTGCCATTCTTCGCCCTCGAAGTTGCTGACCGTGGGCGTGCCCGAGGGGGCCCCGACAAGAAGGTCCTTGAACGGGCCCTGGGAATCGAGGACCGATTGGTCGATGGTGACCGAACTGCCGATGATCGGCTTGTCGCCGCCCGCCTGAGCATACTGCGTCAGGAAGTTCACCGCATCCGCGCCCCCGAGGACGACGAAGATCGCATCCACATCCTGTGGGATCGAGTACACGATCGATGAGTAGTCCTTGTTGCCAATCGGGGTCCAGAATTTCTCGGGGACGCGGCCGCCGGCTTCACAATACTCGGCCATGAAGCCCAGCACCTGCGTGTACGGGAAAGAGTAGTCCTCACCCACGATCGCGACGCTTTCATAGCCCAGATCGTTGAAGGCATAATCGCCTACCCCGACCATCCACTGCGCGCCGTCCCCGCCAAAGCGGAAAAAGTTTTCGGAAGCATCGCGCAGTGTCGTGTCCTGCGAGGCCGAAGACCCGTTGAGGAAAGTGACGTCCGGATAGGACTTGGACAGATCGCGCAGCGCCAGACCTTCAGAGCCCGACAGCGGCCCGACGATCAGATCGACCTCGTCCTGTTCAATCAGCTTGCGCGCGGCATTGACCGCACTGTCCGGGCTCGCGTCCGACGACATGGTGACAATCTCGATCTCATTGCCGCCGACCGCGCCGCCGGCCTCCTGTACGGCCAGTTTGGCGCCGCGCACGCCGTCCATGCCCGGGCCCGCGAAGGCACCTTCCAGCACCGAGATCACTCCGATCTTTATGTCGTCTGCCATTGCTGGCGCGGCGAAGGCTGTCAGCGCCAGGATCGAGGCGGTTGTCTTCAGTATATTCATCTTGGTTCCTCCCGTTTGATGAATCAAATCGAGGTCTTCGGGGTGGCGGCGCGCGGGCGCAGACGCGCCACGAGCGCCGCTGCCATGCCTTGCAACCCGTTTGGCGCCAGCATGACGATGGCCAGAAGTACAAGTCCGATGAGCGTGTTGAAGCGGTCACGGTCGATCAGATCGACAGCAAATGTTTCCAGCAGGACAAAGGCGATGGCACCGATGAATGCCCCGGCCGGGTGTCGCAGCCCGCCGATCACGCATATGATGAGAATGTCGATGATCGGGCCCAGACCGACCGAAAAAGACGAGATCCGCTCATTGTACCAGACGTTCAGAATCCCGCCCGCACCGGCAATGAAACCGGAAAAGGCGAATGCCGCGACAATGGGGCCCAGGGCCGGAATGCCCAGGGCCCGAACCCGCCCCGGAGCGTCGCGCAACGCCTGTATCGTCAGCCCAAGGGGCGAGCGAACAAACCCTGCGACCAGCACGAGCGCGGCAACAGCGACAGCGAGCGTCATCAGATAAAGCGGCACCGGCGCCCGCAGGTTCAGCCCGAACACCTGCGGCGCCCGCACCCCAGAAAAGCCGGTCCAGCCATTGAACAGAGAATAGTTCTGGCGGGTAAGGTAAAAGAACGCCACCCCGATCGCCAATGTGATCATGATGGCGTAGATCCCCCGCGAGCGCCGAGCGACAAGCCCGGTCAGCGCACCAGCCAGCGTAGCCAGTACAAGCGCCAGCGGGATCGAAAGCCAAAAGGGCAGTTCCCACCCGATGGCAACCGTATTGGGACCGAAATAGGCGATCGTGTAGCCCGCAATTCCGGCCATCATTGCTTGCGCGAAAGAGACGACGCCCAGATAGGTCGCAAGAAAGCTGAGGCTCAACGCTGTAATCCCGAGGATCAGGGCTCGTGTCGCGACTTGGGTCAGCCAGAAATCGTTGAGAAAGAGAGGCAGCGCCAGCAGCACGGCCAACAGCGGTGCGTTCTTCATTTCTCAGCCCTCCCCAGAAGGCCTTGCGGACGCACCGCAAGCACCAGAACCATGATCGCGAAAGTGAAGACGGCGCCATAGGTCGGCGCATAGGCAAGCCCGTATTGCTCGGCCAGCCCCACGAGCAGCGCGCCCAAAGCTGCCCCCCCCACAGAGCCCATGCCCCCGACAATCACCACCACGAGAGAAGACAGCAAGAACTGCAGATCGGTCCCCGGTGCGATGGACAGGGCACTGGCAGCCACCACCCCGGCCATCCCTGCCAGCATCCCCCCCAGAGCGAAAACAGAGATGAAAATCCGTTTGATCGGAAAGCCGAGCGCGCGCAGCATCGCTTGATCGTCCACGCCTGCGCGGATCACGGCGCCAAACCGGGTTTTCTGAATCAGGAACCAAAGCGCCACACCGATGACAAGGGCAAAGGCCATCAGCGCGAGCCTGATGCTGGCATAGCCTACCCCCAGCAGGGGGAGCCGTTGGCCGCCCGACAGAAGTTCCGGGAGCGTCACCTGATAGGTGATGCCGCCCCAATGCCAAAGCATCAGGTCAGCCATGATGATCGAGATGGCGATGGACGCCAGTGTCTGGCGCAGCTCATCGCCCTGCATCCAGCCCAGGATTCCGAACTGCACCAGCGCTCCGGCCAGCGCGGCGGCCAGCCCGCCAGCGATGACCCCAAGCCCCCAGGACCCTGTGGCCTCAACGACGCTGAAGCCTACATACCCCCCCAGAAGCAGCAGCGCGCCATGTGCCATGTTCACTGTCCGCATCAATCCGAAGATCAAGCTGAATCCGGTGGCAGCCAGAAAATAGAGAGCAGCCAGCGTCAGACCGTTCAGCGTCACGATGAAAAATAGCGTCATCACCTCTCCCCTTGCCGCTCATTGGAAAGACTCGGCCAAAGCGGAGCAACTAAAATGAAGCATGGCGCTGAATTTTTTATTCTTAGTAAACAATAACTTACGGCCGAATCTCCATCTTCGGACCACGGTGAATCGGAGTATGTGAGAAATGGCTTCCGATTTTTTCCGATTTCTGCACATGATCCGGGATGGAACACTTCATTCTCAGCGGCACCCCGAGCATCCCCGAGGTTCCCGCTACCAAGACGATCTTTTGTCCATGTCTTGCGGGCCTCAGCGTGACGCAGGCCGACTTGGCGTTCGTCATGCCCCGCATCGATCACAACCGCTCGCTGCGCGAGACTGAAGGAGCGGCCCATTGGGCAGCTGTATTGGCCAGCGATCCTTTCGGATCGGAAACGACGTTTCAGACAGCTCTCAAAGCCGCAGGGTACCGCGGTATTGCCAACTGGCCCTCATCCATCCTGCTGGAAGGAAGCACCCGCCAGGCGATGTCTACTATCCCCGCCACGCCGGAATTCGAGTACGCCTATCTTGCCCGCGCCGCAGAGGCCGGGTTCGAGACAATGGCCTTTCTCGTTTCGCTCGATCAGGCGCGACAAGCGATCAAGGCCGGGCTGAGCAACCTTGTCCTGCACCCTGGCCTGCGCGAAAGGCCCGACGCCGACAGCGCCGGAATTTTTCGCGCCGCGCTGCAATCCATCGTCGATGCGATCCGCCGCGAGGCGCCACAGGTCAAGATCCTTGCCTATACGTCCGCCCAGCACGACCGCGAGCTGGGGCTCTGTCATCTGGCCGTGGACGGCTTCATTCACTTTCAGGACGGCGCGCCTTGAACGGCCTCTTTCGGTTTGGCGCCGTGGTGGGCTCGGGCATGACGGCTCAGGCCGCGGACAGCGCGGGTGCAGACTATCTGCTGGCGTTGAACGCCGGGCGCTTTCGGGTACAGGGGGCTTCGTCGCTCACGTCCTATCTGCCGGTGCGGTCCGCGAACGATTGGGTTTTCGAGTTTTCCGAGCGCGAGATCCTTGGCCGCTGCAAGGCGCCTGTCTTCGCCGGGCTGAGCGTCAGCGATCCTTCTCTCGATGTGGCGCAACTGGTCGACCGCGCCAGAACACTCGGGTTCGCCGGCGTGTGCAACTTCCCGCCCACCTCGCTGCTTGAAGGGCGTATCGCGACCATGCTGGCCCGCGAGGGCTTGGGATTTGCGCGTGAGCTGGAACTGGTACGCGCGGCGGCACGGCAAGACATGGCGGCGCTTGCGCATGTGGTCTCGCACGCGGAGGCCCATGCCATGGCGGAAGCGGGTGCGACGGTCATTTGCGTCAATCTCGGGTTTACTGGCGGCGGCACCGGCGTCACCACCCGCTGGAGCGTCGAAAGTGCCGCCATCGAAATCGACCGTATTCTGGCCGACATTCCATCCGGCATCGACAAGCTTTGCATCGGCGGACCGATCACTTCACCCGAAGAAGCCCTGGCCGTAACCCGCATCAGCCGGGTCCAAGGCTATATTGCCGGCTCGACGCTGGACCGCTTCCC
Source organism: Pseudooceanicola batsensis HTCC2597 (assembly GCF_000152725.1). Classification (GTDB taxonomy): domain Bacteria; phylum Pseudomonadota; class Alphaproteobacteria; order Rhodobacterales; family Rhodobacteraceae; genus Pseudooceanicola; species Pseudooceanicola batsensis. The sequence continues at coordinate 79,845 of NZ_AAMO01000009.1, read as the reverse complement.
GCTGGAGCAAACGCTTCGGGACGTGGCGCACAGTTTCAAGGCGATCCCCCGATTGGCGACGATGGAGGTAGGCGGCACCGAAAGCGAGACGGCGCTGATCGGTGGCTCCAGTGCCATGCAGGAGGTGCGTCGACATCTGCGCGCTCTCGAGGGCAGCGATGTCCCGGTTCTGATCCAAGGCGCGACCGGCACGGGCAAGACCACCTGCGCCAAACTATTGCACGCCAATAGCCCCTTGGGACGGCGTGCGCCTGTGATTGTGGATTGCCCCAGCCTTACCGCGGAGGCCGGCAGCGCGTTGCTATTGGGCACGACCACCGCCCGCGGGGCTCTTGAACAAGCTGGAGGTTCCGCCGTGATCCTTGAGGAGGTTCCGGCATTGGAACCTGCACATCAGGGCCAACTCCTTCGCTTTTCTGACGAGGGTGTCATCCAACGTATTGGTGAGCTCTCTCCCCGAAAGGTGGAAGCCCGCATCATCGCCACCAGCTCTGTCGCTCTCGGTGCCTTTGACGCCTTTCGCCGCGACCTGTACTATCGACTGGCCGCCGAAGAAATCACTCTCCCGCCGCTGCGCGATCGGCTTGATGACATCCCGGAACTTGCTCTGCATCTTGGTCGTCAGATGCTGGGCGGTGAGACTCCGCGGTTCACGAATGCAGCACTGCGCATCCTCTTGATTCATACTTGGCCCGGCAACGTTCGCGAACTGCGCAACACTGTACGCCGAGCGGTCACGGCGGCCGATGGCATGACGATCGGCCAACGACACCTCAACTTTTTGCGGGTAGACACTGACCCCACCACAAAGGGCACGAAGTCTGCAGCTCAGGAACGCGGCACGCTGACAGAGCGCGACTGGATCTCGGAAGCGCTGGTGCGCAACCGGTTCCAACGGGCCCGAACAGCACAGGACCTGGGGATGAGCACGCGTACTCTGTATAGCAAGATCAAGAAATACGGCTTGTTGCCTTAGCTCCGCAATGGAGCAGTTCCGCCGGAACTGTTTCAGAGTCTGGCCCTCAGGGCAGATGTCTTGGTCGTTCTCGGCGTGCCACGTAAGGTCGGCGCGGCTCCGGGTGCCGTCGGTGCGCCCGGACCTGTCCGAAACCGGGATGTGCGGGGCGATCTTGCGATCGCCCAGCCCAGCATCGTACCGGTGCCGTAGGCGGTGTCGACGATCAGCCGCTCGGGATGCGGATCGCACCGAACCTTCACGCGATCCGGCATAGTCTTGGTCGACCCAACCTCTGCCTGTCGGCTTCATCCGGCCCGAGCGGCAGCAGAAACTGACACCCGAAGGCGTCCAAGAAACTGGGAGCCATTCAACGGAGCGGCTCTCCGACCGAGGCCTACGCCCGTCAATGCGGCCTGACATCCTCGCCAGGGCTCATCCTTGACCGACCGGCGTTCAGCCAATAGGTGGCCGGAAGGGATCGACGGCGCCCTCCCGCTCTTTTTTTCAGAAATCTTGGACGCCCGGATCTGTTCGCGCATCCCGATGGATGCAGAGGAGGGAACACATGGGCTTTGCAGTTACCCGTCATCAAAGCGCCGATATGGACGTGCGCATCGGCATGGCCGTCATGTGCCTGGCGATGGTCTTCCTGCCCCTGGGCGATGCCATTTCCAAGTCGCTGACCGTCCATGCCACCCCATTCGAAGTCACCGTTTGGCGAAGCGTCGTCCAAGCCGCCTTCCTTTTGCCCTGTGCGCTGTTGCTGCGGCGTCATCTCAAGGGGTCGGTGCTTTCGCTCGGCTCCTTCCTGTCGGCCTGCCTGATCCTGGTGGTTACCCTGTCGCTGATCACCGCCTTCGCCACGATGCCGATCGCCACGGCCATCTCGATCTTCTTTGTCGAGCCGCTGTTGCTGACCCTGCTCGCCGGTCCCTTCCTCGGCGAGGTGCCCGGCTGGCGGCGCTATGCGGCCGTCGGGGTCGGGCTGATCGGGGCGCTGGTGGTGATCCGTCCCAACTTCGTCACCTTCGGTCCAGTCGTCCTGCTGCCGCTGCTGGCGGCGCTGGCCTATGCACTGAACATGATCGTCATGCGCAAATCCACCCGCACACGGTCCGCGCTAAGCTTTCAATTCGGGGCGACCCTCTATGCGGCGGGCCTCGCCCTGCTGGCGCATCAGGCGATGACTTGGACAGGGCAGGAGATGGCCGGCCTGGCCGCCCTGCCAAGCTGGGGCCCCTGGGCGTTGGTCGGGGCCGGCGCGCTGGCCATGGTCACTTTCTTGATGATCACCTTCGCCTTCAGCAAGGTGGAGGCCAGCCTGCTTGCCCCGTTTCAATACCTTGAAATCGTCGGGGCCACGGCGGTCGGCTATCTTGTTTTCAGCGAGTTCCCGGACAGCATGACCCTGCTCGGAACCGCGATCATCCTCGCTTCTGGCATCTATGTCTTCCACCGGGAACGTGTCCGCGATGTGGCGGGCACCCCGCCCCGGCCTGTGGACCGTTAGAGGCCGGTGCCGGCGGATCCCTTCTGCGGTGCATGGCTGTGACGATGGTCGCGTTTCGCTACAGCTTGGCAACTGGTCCGAAATCCTGCGACAACCTCCCAACGGAAGGAGTGACCGGGTCGCTCCTGTCGCGGTCAAGATCCGCGCGCGCGATCCGTTCTGCAGAAAGTTGCGCCGCCCGACGAGCGGGCGGCGCGAGAGTTCTGGAAAGGGCTGAAGCCGAAGGCCGCATGTCCTTTCAGATGACGTGCAAGACGGGTTATCCGCCTGTCAGGAGCGGGCACCGGCTTTGCTCCGCGGGGCGCCACGCGTCGGACGGGGCGATCGTGTCCGTGATCTCGTAGTAGTCGTACTCGTACTCGGATTCGTCGGGACCCTTGACCCGGGCTGCGTATAGCGGGCGCATCACCTGTCCATCGTCGCGGATCGACACGTCCTTCATCGAGAAATCATTGACCGGGGTGTCCTTCATTTCGGCCATGACGACTTCTCCGTCATCGCTGCCGGTCGCCGCCACAGCCTTGAGATAATGCGCGACAGCGCTGTAGTTGCCCGCTTGGGGGCCGTTCGGGAACCGACCGTTGAAGGCTTCGCGGTAGCGTTTTGCGAATGCGCGGGTCTCATCGTTCGCGTCCCAATAGAACGCGGTGGTCAGGCGGACGTCCTTCAGGACATCGAGCCCGATGCCGTTGGCGCTGTTGATGAACATCCCGAGCGGCACGAGCAGCTGACCGTCGGCGCCGACGCCGAATTCCGCCGCCTGCTTCATCGTGTTGGCGAAATCGCCACCGGCATTGGCAAGCGCGATGGCTTTCGCGCCGCTCGCCTGTGCGCGCAGCAAGTAGGAGGAGAAGTCGTTGGAGCCGAGCGGATGAAGAACCGAACCGAGAACCTCGCCGCCGCCTTCTTCGATGAAGGTGGTGGTATCTTCCTGCCAGGACTTGCCGAAGGCGTAGTCGACGGTGATGAAGTACCAGGAATCTATCCCCTCGGACAGGAGCGAATTGACGGTGGCACGCGGCAGTGCATAGGAGTCCACCACCCACTGGGTCGTCATGGGGCTGCAGCGTTCATTGGTGAAATAGGACGAGGCGGTCCCGGCGAGCATGTAGGGTTTCTTGCGGTCCTGCATCATGTCGTGGACGGCGTTGGCGATGGACGATGTGGAGCAGCCGACGATCGCGTCGACGCCCTCTTCGTCAAGCCACCTCAGAGCGGTCGCTGCCCCGATGTCGGGCTTGTTCTGGTCATCCGCCACGACGATCTCGATCTTCGCGCCGTTGATCTCACCACCGGCGTCTTCCACGGCCAGGCGTGCGGCCGCCACGGCGCCGGGGCCGCAGTTGTCGGCATAGGGACCGGACTGGTCGTTCATGATCCCGATCTTGACGACGTTGTCGGAAATATCGGCGAATGCCGGCATCGCCAGGCTCGTCGTGACAGCCACGACGGCGAAGGCAGTGGTCAAGTTCTTCCCAGTTTTTTTCATATCTCTCTCCCTTTAAGACACTGGCGACATTCAGGATCGCCGGACAAGCCTGGCAGGATTGCAGCGGTTGCGAACCGAGGTTCCGCCATTGCGGTCCCGCAAGCCTTGATGTTGATGCCCCCTCCCTGAGGGCTGCTGCCCGAGCGCCGCTTGTTCAAAGCTCGAAGGGTCGCTCGTCGTGGGATCAGACTAGTATGCACCGCTCCCCGGCACCGAGTTCTATCCCGTGTGCATCACACAGTTTCACATGTGTGATATCTGGCGCAGAGCACAGCCTAGACGCAGCGTCCGCCGTCCACCTCCATCGTGACCCCGGTGACGAACGCCCCGTCGTCGGATGCAAAGTAGAGGGCGCTGCCCGCCACATCGGCAGGGGTAGCCAGCCGGCCCAGGGGGATGGTGGCGCGCAACATCTCGCGATTGGCGTCTGGATCACCTTTCATGTACTTGTCGAGCATCGGGGTTTCGCCCGCTACGGGACAGATGGTGTTGACCCGGATCCGATCGCGTGCCAGCTCGAGCGCCAGGGTCTTGGACATCGTGACGGCGGCGGCCTTGGAACCGTTGTAGACCACCATGCCGGGACGCGGGCGCACGGCCCCGGTCGACGCCACGGTGATGAAGACGCCGCCCTGTCCACGGGCGCGCATGTGCGGCACGGCGTGGCGGGCAAAGAGCAGGACCGGCTTGGCATTGACCGCGAAGACCGCGTCGAATTCCGCGTCGGTAATCTTCAATGCCGACTTCGTGGGGTGGGAAATTCCGGCGTTGTTCACCACGATATCCACCGCGCCGAACCTGTCGAGGGCACATTGGACCGCGGCCTGGACGGCGTCATCGTCAGCGACATCGGCGGCGAAGGGCACCGCCCTCATCGCGTCCGGCCCGGCGTTGATGGCGTCCGCGACCCGTCCGGCGGCAACAGCATCGACATCGACAAGGACCACGCGTGCACCTTCCGTGGCAAATCTGCGCGCGATGCCTTCCCCGTAGCCCGATCCGGCACCCGTCACGATTGCAACCTTGTCTTTCAAAACCATGCGTCCCTCCCTTGTTTCGCACACCTTATGGAGCGGGTGAAACCAGACCAGCGGGCAATGATCTGGGCGTACCATTTTCACATAGATGAATCCGCCGGAGTGCAGCGTGAACGGCTTTGCCCTGCCAAAGCCGCAGGATCATTCTTGCCTTCGAATTGCCTGCAAGGAGGAATGAATGCCGGTATCGTTCGAACGCATTGGCCCATCACGGGATTGGCTCGGAGAGAGCCCGGTCTGGAACCCGGAGAGCCAGTCGGTCTTCTGGATCGACAGTCGCAGCGGGATCCTGCGTCGCTACACTCCGGCGTCGCGCCGGTTCCGGTCCTGGCAGCTGCCTGCTGAGATCGGCGCCATCGGGCTCGCCGGTCGGGATCGGGTATTCGCCGCAATCCGCAACGCGTTCTATTTCGTCGATCTCGAGTCGGGCGAAATCGAATTGATAGCGGCGGCCTTCGAGGATGATGACCAGGCGCGGTTCAACGATGGCAAGATGGATCGGCAGGGGCGCTTCCTTTGCGGGACCATGGCCCTGAAAACCGACACGCCGGACGGCGTGCTGATGCAGATCGACGGCGACCGTTCCATCCGCACCCTGGAGACCGGGATCGGAATTGCGAACTCGACCTGTTTCAGCCCCGATGGCAAGACGCTCTATTTCGCGGACAGCTTCGATCGAGCGGTGCGCGCCTATGACTACGATACCGCCAGTGGCGCGATCTCGAATCGGCGGGTGCTGGCGGATCTGTCCGCCCACGGGTCCGCGACGGACGGCGCGACGGTGGATGCGGAGGGCGGCATCTGGGTATGTCTCGTGCAGATCGGAAAGCTTGCCCGCCTGACGCCGGAAGGCGATGTCGACCGGATCGTCGAGACACCGGTTCCCCTGCCGAGCTGTCCGGCCTTCGGGGGGGAGAACATGGACAAGTTGTTCCTGACATCGATCCGGGATTCCGGAACCGGGCGGACGAAATCCGACGACCCGAAGTCCGGCGCCTTGTTCGCCGTCAACGGGCTGGGAGTGACCGGTCTCGCCGAGACGCAATTCGGCGGCTGATCTCGGGGCTTCCGGAAACCGGAAAGGAGCGGGCCGGGCCCGCTCCTTCGCATTTCCATGGTCGTCGACAATTCGGATCGGGACCTCAGTCGCCTTTCGTCAGGCCTTCCGATCGGCCCGCGCGGCGTTTGTGCAGAACCGCGATGATCTCTCCGACCACGCCCCGACGGAAAAACAGGATCACCAGCAGCAGGATGATACCCTGCGCGATCAGGGACCATTCCCCGAACTGGGCCAGTTCGTCGTTCATGAAGATCACGATGCCCGCGCCGACGGCCGGCCCCGCCAGAGTGCCGAGCCCGCCAAGCAGGGTCATGAAGATGACTTCGCCGGATACGGTCCAGGAGACGTCCGTCAAGGTCGCGAACTGGAACACCGTGGCCTTCAAGCCGCCGGCGAGGCCCGCGATACCGGCCGAAAGCGTCATCGCGACGAGCTTGAAACGCTCGGGCCTGAAGCCCAGCGACTCGACCCGCTCCTCGTTGTCGCGGATCGCCCGCAGTATCTCGCCGTAGGGCGAGTGGATGATACGGTAGATGAGCGCCAGCGCGAGAACGGTCGCCCCGAGGACCACGAAGTAGAAGGCGCGGTGATCCGAGACATCGATGACGCCGAACAGGGCGCTGCGCGGGATCTGCTGCATTCCGTCCTCGCCGCCCGTGAACTCGGCCTGCAGCAGGAAAAAGTAGACGAACTGCGCGATAGCGAAGGTGATCATCGCAAACTGGATACCGCTGCGGCGTACCGCGATCACGCCGACCGCAAGCCCCATGGCCGCCGCGACCAGCACACCGGCGAGCAACCCGAACTCGAGCGTGGACCCCGTCACCTTCAGGAACTGCCCGGTGATGTAGGCCGAAGTTCCGAAGAACATCGCGTGACCGAAGCACAGCAGGCCCGCATAGCCCAAAAGCAGGTTGAACGAGGACGCGAAGAGAACGAAGACGAGGATCGTCATCAGCAACACCGGGTAGACGAAGAAGGGTGCCAGGATGACCAGGACGACGATCAGGAGAATAGCTGGAATACGGGTCATAGGCTACGCTCCTTGCCGGAAAACAGTCCGTTGGGACGGAAGATGAGGGCCAGGATCATGATGACGAAGATCACCATGTTCGCCGCCTCGGGATAGAAGACCTTGGTCAGGCCCTCGACGATGCCGAGCAGGTAGCCGGTCAGGACGGCCCCCATGATCGAGCCCATGCCCCCGATCACGACCACGGCGAAGATGGTGATCATGAGGGTCGACCCCATCGAGGGAGAAACCTGGTAGACCGGTGCGGCGAGAACCCCGCTCAGCCCCGCGAGCCCGACGCCGAAGGCGTAGGTCAAGGTGATCATGCGCGGCACGTTGATCCCGAAGGATTCGACGATATCAGGCTTTTCCGTTGCGGCGCGCAGGTAGGCCCCGAGCTTGGTGTATTCCATCAGCACCCAGGTCGCCACGCAGACCATCAACGAGAACAGCACGACCCAGAGGCGGTACCAGGGCAGATACATGAAGCCCAGGTTGATGCCGCCCGGGATCGGCGTCGAATAGGGCAGCCCGGTCGAGCCGTACTGCTGCCGTACCAATCCCTCCACGATCAGCGCGACCGCGTAGGTGGCGAGGAGACTGTAGAGATGGTCCATATCCTGGAGCGGCTTGAGCACGATACGTTCGGTGATCAGGCCGAAAGCCGCCACCACCACCGGGGCAATGAACAGCGCACCCCAATACGGGATACCGAGAGCATCTAGCAGCAGCCAGGTGACGAAGGCACCCAGCATGTATTGCGCGCCATGTGCAAAGTTGACGACGTTCATCAGGCCGAAGATGATCGCGAGCCCCATCGAAAGCATCGCGTAGAAAGACCCGTTGATCAGGCCGATCAGGAGCTGGCTGAACAACAGCTGTGTCGAAATTCCGTCAAACATGGCGTTCAAACTCCGAGATAGGATTTGACGCGCGCCATGTCGGCCTCCAGCGCGTCGGTGGTCATGACGTCCACGACCCTCCCGTTCTCGACCAGCACGTGACGGTCGGCGACGGATTTGGCGAACCGCAGGTTCTGCTCGACCAACAGGATCGTGTAGCCGAGCGCCTTCAGTTTCAGGAGTTGCTGTCCGATCTCCTTCACCACCACGGGTGCGAGTCCCTCGCTCGGTTCGTCCAGCAACAGGAACCGCGACCCGGTCCGCAGGATCCGGGCGATGGCGAGCATCTGCTGCTCCCCGCCCGACAGCTTGGTCCCCATGCTGCCCTTGCGGCGCTCGAGGTTCGGGAATTGAGCGAGAAGGTCCTTGTCTGAAATGCCGCCGGGCCGCAGGACCGGCGGCAGGCTGAGGTTCTCGCTCACCGTCAGCGCGGAGAAGATGTCACGCTCTTCAGGACAATAGGCGATGCCAGCACGTGCGATCTGAAAGGTGCGTTTGTTGATCAGGTCCTCGCCGTTGAATCGGATCGACCCGGTCCTGTTCTTCACGATGCCCATGATCGAGCGCAGGGTCGTCGTCTTGCCCGCGCCATTGCGCCCGATGAGGGTCACCAGTTCGCCTTCGCCCAGGTCGAAGTTCATGCCGTGCAGCGCCTGCGACTCTCCGTACCAGGCCTTGAGGTCGTCGACGGCGAATACCTTGCCGGTAGCGTGATCAGTCATCTTCTCCACCTCCCATGTAGGCGGATACGACGTCGGCATTGCTCGAGACCTCGGCGTAACTGCCCTCGTTCAGGACTTCGCCGTGGTTGAGTACGGTGATCCGCTCGCACAGGCTCGAGACGACCGACAGGTTGTGTTCGACGATAAGCACGGTGCGACCGACGGCCGCCTCCCGGATCAACTCGGTGACCGGCTCGATATCCTCGTGCCCCATCCCCGCGGTCGGTTCGTCCAGCAGCATCACGCTCGGGTCGAGGGCGAGTGTCGTGGCGATCTCGAGTGCACGCTTCTTGCCGTAGGACAGCTCCGTCGCCCTGACATCGGCGACATCCGCCAGCCCGACACGCTCCAACAGCTCCATGGCCCGCGCGTTCAGCCCGGATATCGCCCGCAGAGATCGCCAGAACCGGTAACCGCCGCCATTCTTGGCCTGCAGCGCGACGCGCACGTTCTCAAGGCATGTCAGGTGCAGGAACGTGGCCGAGATCTGGAACGACCGCACTAGCCCAAGCTGCGCGACATCAGAAGTGCGCAGGCTCGAGATGTCCTTGCCATGGAGCAGGATCCGTCCCGTCGTGGGGATGAGCGTCTTGGTCAGCAGATTGAAGCAGGTCGTCTTTCCGGCGCCGTTCGGTCCGATCAGCGCATGAACTGATCCGCGCCTTACCTTCAGATTGACGTCACGAACCGCGTCAAATCCCCCGAAAGACTTGCCGAGGCCGCGTGTTTCTACCGCGAAGTCCGACTTGGACCCGCTCTGGGTGTCGATCATGGGTTTCAGTTCCGTCTATGTCCGTCAGGATCAATTGGGCAATGCGAGCACGGCCTTGGCGAGGATCGACCGCTGAATCTCGTTCGAGCCGCCGAAGATCGCGGGCGCCCTGGAATCGAGATACAGGTTCATCGCGTCGATCTGTCCTCCGGCGATGTCGAGGTCGTCGTTGAAGCGGGCTTCTTCGCCGGCCACGGCAAGCATTTCCTCGGTGATGCGCTGATAGAGCTCGCTACAGAACACTTTCAGGACCGAGACATCCGCGCCCAGCGTACCGCCGGTGCGCAGCACCTTGGCGAACCGCTCGAAGGCCGAACTGAGGTCGTAGAGGTCGAGACGGAGCTTGGCATATCGGCTCACGAAGGCCGCGTCATCGAAGGCGCCGCGGTCCTCGGCAAGACGCTCCAGCCGACGCAGGGCATATTCCGGGCGCGACGGAGCGCCGAGGAAAATGCGTTCGTGCCCGAGCACGGCTTTCGCAAGCCTCCATCCCTCGTCCACCTCGCCCACGACATTGCCGGCCGGCACCCGCACATCGTCGAAGTAGACTTCGCAGAAGTCGGCCTCCTGGCGCAGGTTCGGAATAGGACGCACGATGACCCCTGGAGAGGTGAGATCGACGAGCAGCACGGTGATACCCTTCTGCCGCACCTTCTCGTCCTTCGTGGTGCGCACCAGCAGCAGGATCCAGTTGGCGCAATGGGCGAGAGTGGTCCAGATTTTCTGGCCGTTGACGACGAACTCGTCGCCTTCGCGCACTGCCGAGGTCCGCAGGCTCGCCAGGTCGGAACCTGCATTGGGTTCCGAGTAGCCCTGGCACCAGATGTGCTCTCCGCTCAGGATCTGGGGCAGGAACCGCTCTTTCTGTTCCTCCGAGCCGTGTTCTATCAGAAGCGGCCCGACCAGTCCGATCCCGTGGTCGGGAATGCGCGGGCACCCCAGCCGGGCCCATTCTTCGACATAGACGATGTGCTTGGCCGGGTTCAGCCCCATGCCGCCGTATTCCTGCGGCCAGACCGGGGAGAGCCAGCCCTTTTCCGCCAGCGCGTGATACCATTCCGACACCTCGTCGAAGACCGGGCGCTGCTTGCGCATGAAGCGCAACTCGCGGGGGCAGTTCTCGTCTACCCAGCTGCGGAAGACACGCCGGAATTCCTCGTCGGAGAGGGCGTTCCAGTCCTCTTGTGCAGCCGCCATCATACCGGGTCCTTGAAAACGGGTGCACGCTTCTCCGCGAAGGCCCGCATGGCTTCCTTGCCATCTTCGTGGCCGGACATCTCGACCGTGAGGTTCTGTTCGAACCGATAGCCATCCTTGAGGCCCATGGTTTCAACGGTGTTGATCGCGCGCTTGGCCAGGCGCAGGGCGGTCGGGCTCTTGGACGCGATGTTCTTGGCAATCGCCATCGCCTCTTCCATCAGCTGCTCGCGCGGGACGCAGGCTTCTATCAGACCACGCCGGTAGAGCTCCTCCGCCGGCACGCGCCATCCGGTCAGGACCATGCGGCGGGTGAGCGAGTGCGGGAACAGGCGCATGGTGTGGCGCACGCCGCCCATCAGCCCCACGTCGATCTCGGGAAGGCCGAAGACCGCGTTGTCGGAGGCGAGGATGATGTCGGCACAGACCGCGAGGCCGAGACCAGCGCCCAGTGCCGGTCCGTTGACCGCAGCAATCACGGGAATGTTCGATTCCATGATCGAGAAGCCGACTTCGCGTGCCCGGCGCATGTGACGATAGGTGTCGCCAGGCTCGCCCTCGGCGATCTTCGCGCGCGCCTTGATATCGGCGCCGGCGGAAAAGCATTTGCCTGCTCCTGTCAGGACGGTGACACGCACACCGGGCGTTTCGTTCAGTTCGTCGAAGACCGAGATCAGCTCGTCCACGAATTCCTTCGACTGGGCGTTGACCGGGGGCGCGTCCATGGTGACGGTCGCGATGTGATCTTTGATTTCGACTTTTACGAGGTTGTTCTTCATCGTCCGTTCCTTTCAAGCAGCGCGTTCGCGTGAGACAAATTCGAGCCGCAGTTCTTCCGACTGCCCCAACGTGGCGTTCAGATTGGTGGCTCGTTTCATGTACAGGCTGATGTCGCATTCATCGGTGAAACCCATGGCGCCATGCAGGTGAATGGCACGGCGCGTTATGCTCACCGCCGCGTCGCCCGCCCGCGCCTTGGCCGCGAGGATTGCCAGCGAAGCGGCGAGGCCGGGGTTATCGGCGAGTGTCTCGACTGCATTGGCTTGGGCCGCGCAGGCGAACTCGGAATCGCTCCACATGTCGACCAGCCGGTGCTGGATGGTCTGGAAACTCGCGATAGGTTTGCCGAACTGGACCCGTTCCTTGGTGAATTCGACCGTGATCTCCAACGCCCGAGCGCCCAGGCCCGCCAGTTCCGAGGCCAGCGCGAGACGGGTCGCCTCGATTGCGTCGGCGAAGGCCGTCTCCACCTGGGTGTTGCGGCACAGTATTTGATCCGTGGGCACGGTGCAGCCCTCGAAGTCCGCGCTACCAATCATGGAGCCATCGACGGTCGGGCGCAGGCTGTGCGAAAAACCGGGGGTCTTCGCATCGACGGCGACGAGCATGAGCTCTTTCCCGGTCCGGGCCATGACAAGGAAATCGGTGGCCGTGCGGGGGGCCGCGACGAGGTGCCCGGTGCCGTCGATCGTCACGGTTTCGCCGGTGAGACTGGCGTCGAGCGGGTGGCGCCGACCGCGGGTGTCCTGCCAGACCTGCGAGACGATCCGCGAGCCATCCGCGAGACCCCGCGCCAGCCGGTCGCGCGTCTCGCCAGGCCCGGAGGCGGCGAGCAGGACACTGGAGAACACGCCGAGCTGGGCCAGCGGTTCGGTCAACAGAGCGCGCCCGATGCTCTCGCTCAGAACGACCTGTTCGCGCAGGCCGAGCCCGACACCGCCCAGATCCTCGGGAAGCGTCAGCCCGACCCAGCCCGCGTCGGCCATGGCCCGCCATTGCGCCAGATCCAGGTCCGAGCCGGCCGCGCGGCGTTCGCGCAGGCTGGTGGCGCCGCCGGTCGTGGTGGCGAAGGCCGCGACGCTGTCGCGCAACATCGCGAGCGTGCCGTCTTCGTCATCGAGATCAATCTGTGGCATGACACCAGGTCCTTTCTGTGGCGTGTGGATCATTCGATCGAACGCAATGCACCGGGAACGGGCCTTCAGCTTCCGGCGACGTGGTCGCCGAACCGTTTGCGCAGTTCCATCTTCTGGAGTTTTCCGGTTGCCGTGTGGGGAAGCTCATCCACGAACAGCACGTCGTCCGGCAGCCACCACTTGGCCACCAGTCCGGACAGGTGGTCGATCAGTCCAGATTTCTCGACCGAAGCGCCGGCCTTTCGCACCACGAGCAGCAGAGGACGTTCCTGCCATTTCGGATGCGGAATCCCGATCACGGCCGCTTCCTGTACGGCGGGATGGGCCATTGCCGCGTTCTCGAGGTCGATGGAGCTGATCCATTCGCCACCGGACTTGATCACGTCCTTGGAACGGTCGGTGATCTGGACATAGCCGTCGCGGTCGAGCTTGGCCACGTCGCCGGTCGAGAACCATCCCTCGGCATCGAGCACGTCGCCACCCTCGCCCTTGTAGTACCCGGCCGCGATCCACGGGCCACGGACCTGAAGGTCGCCGGCCACCTTGCCGTCATGCGGCAGCGGTTCGCCGCGATCGTCGACCACGCGCAGTTCCACCCCGAAGATCGCGCGGCCCTGGAGTGTCTGGATATCGACCTGCGCGGTCTCGTCGAGGGCGGCGTGCTTGGGCAGGAGCGCCCCGACCGAAGCCAGGGGACTGGTTTCGCTCATTCCCCAGGCATGGATCACGAAAACGCCGATCCTGCGGAATTTCTCGATTATCGAACGCGGCGCGGCAGAGCCGCCGATGACCACTCGGTCGAATGTCAGCTTCGAGGTGTCCGCGCCGGTTTCTTCGATATGCTTGAAGAGACCGAGCCACACCGTCGGCACCCCGAGCGAGAAGGTGCAGCCTTCGGCCACGGCGAGGTCGTACAGGCTTTTGCCGTCCAGGTCCGGACCGGGCAGGACGAGACGCGCGCCGCACATGGCCGAGGCATAGGGCACCCCCCAGGCGTTCACGTGGAAAAGGGGCACCGCGAGCAACGTGCAGTCGGCCGCACCGAGGTTGAGACCGTCGCGCTGGCAGACGACGAATGAGTGCAACACGGTCGAACGATGACTGTAGAGCACGCCCTTGGGGTTCCCGGTCGTGCCGGAGGTATAGCACAGCGACGAGGCGCTGTTCTCGTCGAATACGGGCCAGTCGAAATCGCCGTCTTCCTGTGCGATCAGGTCTTCGTAGACCAGCGCTTCGGACGGCTGGCCCGCCATGTGATCGGCATCGGTCATCGCGATGACGTGGCGCACGGAGGTCAGGTTCGGCATCAGCGCCCGCACCTGCTCGCCGAAAGTGATGTCGAACAGCAAGACGCTGCTTTCTGCATGGTTCAGGATGTAGTCGATCTGCTCGGGGAAGAGCCGTGGATTGACGGTGTGCAGCACCGCGCCGATGCCGGACACGGCAAAGTAGAGCTCGAGATGGCGATGCGTGTTCCACGCCATGGTCGCGACGCGGTCGCCGGGCTTGACCCCCAGCCTGATCAACGCCTGGGCCAGTTGGCGCGCGCGTTCGGCGAGGCTCTTGTAGGTCAGCCGCTCGGTTGTCTTCTCGCAGGTCTTCGAGACGATGGCGACGTCGGGATGGTACTGCTCCGCGTGCCTCAGCAAGCCGGAAATCAGCAACGGGCGATCCTGCATCAGACCTAGCATTCGGGTTTTCCTCCACTCGGATCGACGGTCTCCTCTCCGTCGGTCTTGGGTCTCGTAGTCTCAGTCTCGGCGTCGGCTTGTCAAAGAAATGAGCGAGGTGCAGGCGAACTTCACACATGTGAATGCAGGGCGGATCGAGGCAGGATTCTTGAACCTGCCCCAAGGCCGGCGTTTGCTGAATGCCGAGGAGAACAGCGCCCGGACCGGGAGCCATGAGGGGGAGGTTACATGCCGCTTGCGTCAGCTATGGTGCGTGCCGATCTGCCTGCGCGCCGGCGCCCGTGCGTCGCCGGGCTCTCCTGTTTTCACTCCCGCGGCCCGGGCTTCGGCTTCGGCCGGCGCGGACCCGAACCCCATCTTCAGAGCGAGGCCGAAACATGAGCGCACTCTTCCAGCCAATCCAGCTCGGCGGCCTGAACCTGCCCAATCGCATCGCGGTCTCGCCGATGTGCCAATACAGCGCCGTGGAAGGCTTGGCCCAGACCTGGCACCTGGTTCATGTCGGTGGACTCGCCCTGTCCGGCGCCGGTGTCGTCGTGATGGAAGCCACCGCGACCGAGGCTGCCGGCCGCATCACGCATGGCTGCCTCGGCCTCTATACCGATGCCCACGAAGAAGCATTGGGCAAGCTCGTCACCGAGATCAAGAAACTGGCACCGGCCGCGATCGGTATCCAGCTTGGCCATGCCGGCCGGAGGGCCTCTTGCCGGCCCGTCCGCGACCGTTGGAAGGGCGAGTGTCTGACAGCCGAAGAAGGGGCGTGGCAGACCGTTGCGCCCTCGGCGATACCCTACGATGAAACCTGGCATGAACCTGTCGCGATGGACTCTGCCGCTCTGGAGCGGGTCCGTTCCTCCTTCGTCGACGCCGCCCGGCGGGCAGATCGGGCGGGGTTCGACCTTGTCGAGATCCATGGGGCTCACGGCTACCTGTTGCACCAGTTCCTGTCGCCGGTGACCAACCACAGGACGGATGCCTATGGCGGCAGCCTCGAGAACCGGATGCGCTTCGTGCTCGAGATCGCGCAGGCGATGAGGGCGGTCTGGCCACGGGAAAAGGCGCTCGGGTTTCGGATGAACAGCACCGACTGGCATCCCGAGGGGTTGACCCAGGACGATGCGGACACGCTTGCCAAGGCATTGAAAGCGATTGGCGTCGACTATGTGGTGATGTCTGCGGGCAATCTTGCGCCGGGCTGCAAGATCCCGCCTGCCGCACCGGGTCACCAGGTCGAATATGCGCGCCGGGTGAAGGCCGCGACCGGCATGACCACCATGGCCGTGGGGCTGATCGCCACAGCCGACCTCGCCGAACGCATCATCGAGAGCGGCGACGCCGACATGGTGGCTATCGGGCGCGGCATGCTGGACAATCCACGCTGGGGTCTTCTGGCTGCGGCGGAATGCGGCGTGGATGTTGACTATGTACCGCAATACATCCGCTCCCGGCCCAACAACTGGATCGGCTTCCCCATCGCCCATCCCAAGGCACGGCCCATCGTGGGAACGCGGCAGATGGACCGTCCCAGCTCCGGTGGCTGGGACAGGCCCGATGTGGTGACGAAGTAGGGACTATGCCTGCTCGCTGGCGTCGCCGGCATTGCCGAACGAGGTCCATCCGCCATCGACGTAGAGGATTGAGCCGTTGATGTAGGACGCTCCCGGCGAGCCGAGGAACCAGGCCGCCCCCGCGATGTCTTCCGGTCGACCCATGTCGCCCATCGGGATGCGTCGCCGGATGGCGTCGGTTCCTATCCGCCCTTCACGCTCGAGCGCCGCGACGCCGGGCGTCCGGCAGTAGCCCGGCGCAATGGTGGCGGTCTGGATGCCCTGCGGCCCCAGTTCCGCCGCCATGCATCGCGTTAGGATATCGATACTGGCCTTGGATGCGCCGTAGGCGTGGCGTGGAGCGAAGGGAAGGAAGGTGTTGATGGAGCCGAGGTTGATGATCCGTCCCCGCCTGCCCTTCATCAAACCGACGGCCGCCTTGGTACAGTCGAAGGCGCCCGTCAGATTTACGTCCAGAACCCGCTCGAGATCCGCGGTGTCCTGCTCCGTCGCCGGCTGAAAGACATCGGCGATAGCCGCGTTGTTGACCAGTATGTCGATGTGACCATACCGTTCCGCAATCGCCGCGAAGGCGGCCGCGACCGAAGCTTCCGAGGTCACGTCCAGCTCGAGCGCAGTGTGGTCGCCGCCGAGCTCGCTGGTCAACTTTGCGATCCCGCTTGCGTCCTTGTCCGCATACACCACGTGATCGCCACCCGCCACGAAACGTGCGGCGATGGCCCTGCCGAGGCCGTTGGCGGCCCCGGTCACGACGACAACGCGCGGAGCATCACTGAAACAGCCTGGCCCGAGCTCTTCCTCCGGGGTGCCCTCGACGTGGGGGAAGGCATGACCGGGCTGGTTGAAGGACATCCAGCCCCCATCTGCGGCCACCACCGAGCCGGTGATGTAACGCGCATCGCCGGAAGCGAGGAAGCCCGCGACCGCCGCGATCTCGTCGGGGCGTCCAAGCCGGCCCATCGGGATGCGCCGTCGCACCGCCGCCATGTCTGCCTTTCCCTCTTGTTCCAGCGCCGCCACCATCGGAGTGCGCACGTAGCCCGGCGCGGTTGCGACCACACGGATCCCCCTGCCCGCCCATTCGCAGGCCAGCGACTTCGTGAGCGAAATGAGCGCGGCTTTCGACGCCGCATAGGCATTCCGGCAAGGATTCCCCAGCACGCCGGCAAGGGAGGCCGTATTCACGACGACGCCCCCTTCATGCATTCTGCGCGCGGCTTCGCGGGCCATGACGAAGGGTCCGACGGTATTGGTCCGGATCGAATGGCGAAACTCCGAGAGGGGTGTCGCCGTCGTCGCTGCCATCGTCGGTCCGATGGCCGCGTTGTTCACGAGCACATCGACACGGTCGGTAAGAGCGTCGATTTCCCTGTACAGGGCGAGGATCTGCGCCTCGTCGGACTGGTCGCATTCCAGCGCGTGATGTCGCGCACCAAGCGAAGCAAGCGCGTCAGCAAGGTCGCTCCCCGGCACGTCCACGGCAATCAAGCGATCGCCGCGAGCTGAGAATTCGGCCAGAAGTGCACGGCCGATGCCGCCCGCTGCGCCTGTGACGATCACGACCCGGGGGGTGGTTTCTTCGGCCATCTGTTACTCCGTGGCGAGGCGACGAAAGGATCCGTCGCGGTACAAGAGGCCGCTTTCGGCGCTGCTCGTGGCGTCGACGACGCTGCCGAGGAACAGCATGTGGCGGCCCTGGGGAATGGCCTCGACCAGGGTACAGTCAAAGCTCGAAGCCGTGTCGCGCAGAACGGGGGATCCGGTCTTCGCCTGGCCCCAGTGGCCCTTCGAAAACCGCTTCTCGGCGCTCAGCCGCGGCGTCGAGAACAGCCGTGCGATGTCGGACTGGATGTCCGAAAGGAAATTCACCGCGAAGATACCGGCATCCCGAATGATCGAGCAGGTCGCCGCTGCCTGGTTGACGCAGACGAGGATCGTGGGCGGTTGCGTGGTGGCCGAGCATACGGCGGTCGCCGTCAGGCCGTAACGCACACCGTCGACGCAGGTGGTAATGACGGCCACGGGTGAAGGCACCTTGCGCATCGCGAACTTGTACGCGTCGACGGGAAAGACGTCTTGGTCCTGCTCCGCTCCGGGCATGAGATGATCCACATCAACCACCGGCCTTGATATGATAGATCGGATCGTCTGGTGCAGGGCCCCCGACCGGGAGGCGGGTGCCGAACCGCTCCTCTTCCGCGCCCTCCGGCGGGGTCTGGGGCTCGACCCAGTCGAAAACGACCTTGCGCTCGAGGACACGCCATTCCGCGCCACGTTTCTCGAAATGGTCGCAGTAGCGCCCGGCCAGCAGTACCTGGCGCGTCACGCCGTCGGGCCCGGTGCCGCGTTGCAGCGCGGTGAAGTAGCTCTCGACCGCCGCATGGTTGGGGCCACGAAAGTCGATCAGCACGTTGCTGACCGCATGAATATTGCGTGGACCGGTCTTCCAGATCGACTTGACCCAGTCGTAGAACCCCTCGATGTCGCCGACATAGGTGCCGTGGCTGTCATAGGCGTCCGGCCAGTAGGACGAGCGCAGGGTTTCTTCATCCGCGCGGTCGATGCCGCGGCAATAGCGGTAGATGCAGTCCCGGATCTTTTCACGGTCCATCAGTTCCGTCACCTGAGCGGCAAGGGTGTCGTCAGTCATCTCGAATCTTCCTCCTTCAGGATAATCAAAGCGTCCAGCGGCATGACGCCCTGGCCTTGGGGCATCACCCTCACCGGGTTCAGGTCGATGCTCTCGATCCGGTCGGCATGCGCCGCGGCGAAGCGGGACAGATCCGACAGCATCCGGGCGAGAGCGTCCACGTCGCAGGGCGGCGCACCGCGGACACCTTCGAGCATGGGGAACCCTCGGATATCGCGGATCATGCGGTGCGCCTCGTCTATATCGAACGGGGCGGCCCGGAAGGTGACATCCTTCAGCACCTCGACGAAGACACCGCCCAACCCGAAAAGAACGACCGGCCCTAGAACCGGATCATGCGTCACACCGGCGATGATCTCCACGCCGTCGCCAACCATGGGGGCGACCAGGATGCCGTCCAACCGGGCGTCAGGCCGTTCTTCGCGCACGCGCCTCTCGATCTTCTCCGCGGCGCGCACCGCGTCTTCCGGCGTCCGGATGTTGACCGCGACACCGTCCACTTCGGTCTTGTGGGCGATATCGGCCGAGCAGACCTTCAACACGACCGGATACCCGAGCGTCGCGGCCGCGCCGGCCACGTCACCGCCGACCGGCACGAGGATCTCGGGCGGGAAATCCAGACCGGCACGCGAAAGAATTTCCTTGGCTCGGGCTTCGCTCAGCGGTCCCTTCCCGAGGTCCAGCCGCGCCGCGGGGGCGATCTCCTTGCGGCTCTTGAACCGTGCGAACCCCTCTGCGAACCGGCACAAGGCGGACAGGGCGCCGGCCAGCGACTTTCCGTCCTCGAATACCAGAAAGCCGTCGTCCTCGTACGTGCGCACCACGTCGGCAGGGGCGGTGATCGTAAGCGCCCTGAGCTTGTCTTCCTGGCCTTCCATCGCGGCGAGAAAGGCCCTCTTGAGCGGCTCGGCGAAGGTCTTCGAGGTCGGTGCGGTGCCGAGTATGCCGGCGAACAGGTCGTATCCTCCCTCTGCCATCATCGCGCGCACGTAACGGGTGAGAAGGTCGAGATCGTTGACGGCCTGGGCGGTAGCGTCGACCGGGTTCCGGGGCGCGGAATAGGGCAGCATTTCCTTGAGACGGATCTGCGCATCGTCCGGCATCGGCGCCACGTCCAGGCCCGCCGATTCCGCATCATCGGCGAGCTGGATTCCGAAGCCCCCGGAGAGGGTGAAGATTCCCACCTTGTTGCCGGTCGGATAGTTGCCGGTCGCGCAGGCATAGGCCACATCGATCTGCTCGGCGGTCGATGCGGCACGGTGTGCTCCGTACTGCCGCAAGACCGCGTCGAACACGCTGTCCGACCCCGCCAGCGCGGCGGTGTGCGATGCGGCCGCGACCGCTCCGGCCGATGAACGACCCGTCTTCATGAAGACGATGGCCTTGCCCAGGGATTGCGCCTTTTCCAGCGCGTCGATGAAGCGTTCGTAGTCGCGCACGCCCTCGGCATAGGCCATGACCACGCGGGTCTCGGGCTGCTGCACCATCCAGTCCAGCGCCTCGGAAACATCGACGTCGCATTCGTTCCCCGTCGTGATCCACTGGCTGATGCCCATGTTCCGAGCACGCGCCAGGTGGGCGATATGGGCGCCGTAAGCGCCGCTTTGCGAGACGATGCCGACCACGCCCGGGTTCAGAAGCGCGTTGTCGAGAACCACCGAAAACGTCCCGTAATAGCCCTTGGCCGGGTTCATTACCCCCAGGCAGTTCGGCCCGAGCAGGCGCAAGCCGCCTTCACGCGCCACGTTCGCGATTTCCTCCTGCACACGTTGGCCGTCCGCCCCTGTCTCGGCGAAACCGGCAGAAAAGATCACCGCCGATTTCACACCCTTGTCCAGGCAGGCATGCACGGTATCGAGCGTGGCGCGCGCGGGCACGGCAAGAATGGCGGTGTCCGGCACCTCGGGCAGGCTCGCGATGTCCGGATGACAGGTCAGCCCCTGCACCGTTTCGCGTTTCGGATTGACCGGCATGATCGAGCCGCCAAAGCCAGCCTCTCGGAGATAGCGGAGGGGCCTTCCCCCGATCCGGGCCACGTCTTCGGACGCGCCGACCAGCGCAACGCTCTTCGGGGAAACCAGGGCGGAAAACGTGTCAGTCAAGGTGATGGTCCTTCGTTGAGATCATTGAAACCGTGGCTCTTCCAGCCCGGTGAACCCCAGGCCTTCTATGGCGAAGAGGTGCCCGGCCAGCGGATGACGCGAGAGGGCGCGCCCGGACTGGGAGTCCTTGATCGTGGTGATGAAGAGCGTGTCGAGAAGTGGCCCGCCAAAGGCGACGCAGGTCGGCATGTCCGAGGGCGACTCGATCAACAGGTCGAGCTTGCCTTCCGGCGTGAACCGTCCGATCTTCCCGGCCTGCACCAGAGCGACCCAGATACAGCCATCGCTGTCCACCGTGGCACCATCCGGGGCCGAACTGAAAGGGGCCGTATCCACGTGTATGCGCGGCTCGGTGAGCGCGGCGCTGTCGTCGTCGTAGGTATAGGCGCGAACCTTCCGGTCGAGGCTGTCGGCGAAGTAGATGGTCTTGCCGTCCGGACTGAAGCAGAGCGAGTTCGAGATACGGATGCCATTGGCAAGCACCTCGGCATTGCCATCGGCATCGACCCTGTACAACTCGCCCAGAGGTTCGGCGCGCAGCCCCATGGTGCCACAGAGAAACCGCCCCTGCGGATCCACCTTCCCGTCGTTGAAACGGACCCGGTCATCCGGCTCCTCCGGTTGGAAGAGTGGCGCGGAACTGCCGGTCTCCAGATCAACGAGGTAAATCCCGTCGGCCAGCCCCGCAACCAGGCGGCCGTCCTGCGCCATCGCCACGGACCCGATCATGGACGGCATTTCGAGCGCGCCGAACTTGCCGGTGGTCAGGTCGTGGTAGCGGATCATCTTCAGCACGCTGTCGACCCAGTATATCCGACCGAGCCTGGCGTCCCAGACCGGGCTTTCCCCCAACATGTCGGGTGTCGGGGAAATGATGCTTACAGTGGTTTTGCTTATCGGCGTCGTCATGGTGGTGTTCTTCTCGTGACTTCGTTCGAGCGACGACTTTCCAACAGTCGGCCGCAACCCGTCCAGATCACGTTTCTCCCTCCTGGCCCCAGCGGAATTGCGCGCGGCCTAGGAAAAGGCGTAGGTGATCCCGCCATCGACAAACGTCATGTCGCCGGAGATGAAGGCCGCTTCATCCGAGGCAAGGAAAACGGCGGCATTGGCGCAATCTTCAGGCTGGCCCAGCCGGCCGATCGGCACCCGTTCGCGCCGCCGGTCCCAGGCCTCTTCGCTCAGCACCATGTTCGCTCCTTCGGTCTGGGTCGGACCGGGAGCGATGGCGTTCACGCGGATGTTGTCGGCACCGTACTCGGCTGCACCGGAGCGGGTCGCAGCAGCGACGGCCGCCTTGACGGAACTGTACATGATACCGTTCTTCATCGCGAGAACGGCCGAAGGCGACGCGATATTCACGATGGCCCCACCACGCGCCTCGCGCATCTGGGGCACAACAGCCTGGTAGCCCCATATGACCGACTTGAACCCCACATCGATCATCCGGTCGACGAGGCGCTCGTCCTGATCCTCGAGAGGTCCGTACCGGTTCCACATGGCATTGTTGACGAGAAGCGTGACCGGGCCGAACGCCTGCCGAGTTTCGTCCGCGGCGCGGAATACGTCAGACCGCAGGCCCGCATTGCCGGTGATGGCAAGCGCCCGGCCACCTGCGCCATTGATCTCGTCGGCTGCCGACCGCGCCACGTCGGATTTCAAATCCATTATTCCGACGGCCGCCCCTTCGCGGGCATAGGCGTCACAGATCGCGCGCCCGATGCCGCGGCCTCCGCCGGTGACGAGGGCCACCCGCCCCTTCAATCTATTCGACATGTCGTACCTCCTCCGAAGCGGGCGGGCGCCTCCTGTCCCACCCCGTGACCGGAATGGGTTCTCTTCCTAAGACCCGTCAGCTTGTCGCGAGAATGCATGCATGGGATATGGCCAGCGAGAAAAATGCATATATCCTGTGAACATTCACAGCTGTGAAGTCCGGAGCGAAAGATGTCGAAGGCCCAGGTGAAATCGGCGACGCGGGTGCTCGAGGTGCTCGAGTACTTCAAGCTGGGGCAGCAAGCCCGCTCGATGTCAGAGCTGGCAAGCGATCTCGGGTACCCGCAGTCCAGCACGACGGTGCTGCTCAAGACACTGGTAACCCTCGGCTACCTGAACTTCGATCGCCGCGAGCGGGTGTATTTTCCGACCCCCAAGGTGACGGCCCTGGGTGACTGGGTTCCGAAGGCGCTTTTCGGTTCCGGCAAGGCCGTGGACGCGTTGAACGATGTTCATGCGGCTACCGGCGAAGGGGTGTTCCTGGCGGTCAAGAACGACGTCTACATGCAGTACCTCAAGACCAAGGAATCCATTCACGCCCTGCGGTTTCACATCGACGAGGGGACGATGCGGCCGCTGACCCGGTCGGCCGCGGGATGGGTGCTTTTGTCCACTCTGCCTGCGGACAAGGTCGACAACATCGTGCGCCGCGCGAACATCGCCACCAGCCATCCGGCAGAGCGCCTGAAGGTCAAGGAAGTGCAGGAGAAGATCGATCAGGTCCGCCAGCGCGGCTTCGCCTGGGCAGAGAATATCCCGCTGGAGGGCGGGGCGACCCTGGCCGTGCTGTTGCCCACGACGGTCCAGGGCCAGCCTGTGGCGCTGGCGCTCGGGGGCGTCGCGGACCGGTTCAAGAAGAACTCCGAGAAATACCTCCTGACGCTGAAAGCGGCCGCAAGGTCCGTGCGGGATACCGACGACTTCGACCTTCCGATCGAGATCGAACTCTAGGTTCGCACCGGGTTCTCCTGCGTCGGAAATTCTCAAATGTGAATGTCGGGCGGGTCCGGGGAACTTCGTGGACGCGGATCTCTGCCGGGGGATAGCCTTGGGACAACATCGGAATTTCAGGGAGGAAAGACCATGGCGTCCACGCAAGCCGACGAACGCAGGGTTCAGAAGATCGACGTATTGGTTGTAGGTGCCGGCTTTGGCGGCATGTACGCGCTGCACAAGATGCGCGAGCGGGGCTTGAAGACCCAGGCGATCGAGGCCGGGGGCGGCGTCGGCGGCACATGGTACTGGAACCGCTATCCCGGCGCGCGCTGCGACGTCATGACGATCGACTACAGCTACTCGTTCTCGAATGAAATTCAGCAGGAATGGACCTGGACCGAGCGGTTCTGCTCGCAAAGCGAGATCCTCGAATACGCCAACTATGTCGCGCGCAAGCTCGACCTGTTCAGGGATATCAAGTTCGACACCCGCGCAAGCTCGGTGGAATATGACGACGCAAAGAGACGGTGGCGTATCGAGACCGAGCAGGGCGACGTCTACGACGCCAAGTACTGCATTCTCTCGACCGGTCCGTTGTCCGTTCCGAAAGGCGTCGATATTCCCGGCGCCGACGACTTCCAGGGAGAGTTGTACCTCTCCGCCCGGTGGCCGCATGAGAAGGTCGAACTGGATGGGAAGCGCATAGGGGTGATCGGCACCGGATCGTCCGGCGTTCAGATCGTCTCGGTGGTCGCCCACCAGGCGAGCCATCTCCATGTGTTCCAGCGCACGCCCAGCTTTTCCCTCCCGATGCGCAATGCCAAGATGGACCCGGAATACGTCGCGCAGATCAAGAAGCATTACCCCGCCATGCGGGAGGTGACGCGCATGACATTTAGCGGCGGCACCCGACCGGCTTCGTCACGCCCGCTGTTCAGCGTGCCGGTCGATGAGCGGAACGCCATGCTCGAGGAGGCCTGGAAGACGGCCGGTCACAACCTGCTCGGAATCTTCTCCGATCTTCTCCTGTACAAGGAAGCGAACGACGTCGTCGCGGATTTCGTGCGCGGCAAGATCGGCGAGATCGTGAAGGACCCGGACGTGGCGGAAAAGCTCAAGCCGAAGTCCGAGCCGATCTTTGCCCGCCGCCCATGCCTCGACACGAACTACTATGAGGTCTTCAACAAGGACAACGTCACCCTGGTGGATTGCCTCAGCACGCCGATCGAGCGGATCACGCCCAGGGGCGTGATCGTGGCGGGCGAGGAGATCGAGCTCGACGTGATCATCGCGGCCACGGGGTTCGATGCGTTGACAGGAGCGCTCCTGTCGATCGACATCAAGGGAAAACAGGGCGCGAGCCTGAAAGAGAAATGGGCCGAAGGCGCACGGTCCTATCTCGGCATGGCGATCCAGGGGTTTCCGAACCTCTTCACCACTGCCGCGGTGAACGGCCCCTCTGCCCTGGCCAATTTCATCCTGCTGAACGAACAGAACGTCAACTGGATCAACGACCTTCTGGACTACATGGACGCGAACGGATTCGACACGGTCGAAGCCACCGAAGAGGCAGAGAACAAATGGCTGGACCGTATCGCCCTGCTGGCGAGCCGATCCCTCATGCCGAAAGCCAACACGTGGTACACGGGCACCAACATTCCCGGCAAGCCGCGAACCTTCCCGATGTATGCCGGAGGCCTCGGCCGGTACACCGAGGACTGCCAGTTGGTCGCCCAGAACGGCTACGAAGGTTTTGACTTCTACAGTGAAGCATCGCCAGAGGCCGAAGCCGAGCTTGCGGAAGAAGAGGCGAGCTGAAGCCGCTTTTCCGGGAGCGACAGATGCCGATGATGCTCGGGCCGCGTTGAAGCCGCTTGAGCATCATCGTCTTCCGGACCATCCGTGTGCGTGCCGGACCCCGTCGGTCGGGCAGCGTTCCGTTTCACTCACACCGAAACCGCGCGCCTCCGACAGTGCCGGTTTCGACTTCGACCAGTCGGGGGCCGGAGCATCCCCGGGTGTGCGGTGTAACCGTTCTTGGCCGCAAAACCCGCCCGGCGCGACCGTGGGATGAACCGCGGCTGGCGGGTGCAGGTCACTTCGCCCCGAACTGGGCGGAAAGCCACGTGGCTATCTGCTTGGCCCCGTTCGGAAGGACGAAGATCACCAATAGCAACAGTCCTCCGAAGACCGCCCCCGACAGCCCCTGCGATATACCGTCTGCGATATTGGGGACGAAGACGACGAATGCCGCCCCGACCAGCGACCCCGGGAGCCAGCCTATTCCGCCCACGACCATCCCCACGAAAAGCAGGATGGCGAGGTGGAATGTGAAACTGTCTACCGCCACGAACTGGATGGCAATCGCGCTGAGCGCACCGGCGATGCTGGCAATCGCAGCGCTCACGCCGAAGATGAGCGTCTTGTAGAGGGCGACGTTCACACCCATGGCGGATGCCGCGATGGGGTTGTCCCGCAATGCCAGGCAGGCCCGGCCCGTTCGCGAATTCAGAAGCGACAGTCCGAACAGAAAGACCAGCACCCCGACCGCCAGTGTCAGGTAATACAGCCACGCGTCATCCGAGATCGGCAACCCGAAGGGGGCCCGGGGCTTGTCGACAAAGAGCCCCTGAACACCGCCCGTCCATTCTTCGAAGACATGCAGCTTGATTATCGCGGGCGTGGCCACGGCCAAGGCAAAGGTTGCCATGGCAAGGGCGACGCCGGTGAGGCGCAAGGCAGGGAAACCGAACAGAAAGCCCGCGACGAAACCGAACAGCGCCGCGACCGGAAGGGTCAGGACGTAGTTCAGGCCCGTCTCGTTCAACAGGATCGCCGCCGTATAGGCGCCGATCGCGTAAAAGGCGCTGTGGCCGAGCGAGACCTGTCCGCTCGAGCCGGTCAAGAGGTTGAGAGCCAGGATGGCGATGGCGTAGATCAGCCAGAGCGTCATCTGGAACACGAAGAAATTCTTGGCGAACGCGGGAGCGAACACCAGGACCAGCAAAAGGACAATCGTCACGATGACGTTGAAACGCGCTCCGATACCCGGACGCGCCGGTATCGCGGCCGACGGATCTGTTCGGGTGGAAGTATTGCCGATATCCATCATTCAGACCCTTTGCGTAATCTTGCGGCCGAACAGGCCATTCGGTTTGAGCGCGAGCACGGCGATGATCAAGGCCAGCGCGAGGGGCAGCTTGATCTCGTGGCCGACGCCGGGAACGAAGGTGCCGACCAGGTTCTCGAACACTCCCACGAGAAGGCCGCCGGCGACCGCGCCGGCCGGGCTGCTCAGACCGCCCAGAACCGCAGCGGCGAAGCCGTACAAGAGAATGCCCGCCATCATGTTGGGTTCGAGAAAGACGACAGGGGCGATCAACATGCCCGCCACCGCTCCGATCGCACTGGCCATGCCCCAGCCCAGAGACACCATCCGCCCCGTCCTTATCCCGACGAGCCGGGCGGACTCAGGCAGTGTCGCGGCGGCCCGCATCGCCAGCCCGATCCGCGTGAACTGGAAGAACAGGTACAGGAGGAACAGCAGCACCATCGAGATGCCGATCATCGCGGCCTGATGGGTCGAGATCAGGCTGCTGCCCAGGAACGGCGACGTGCCGAAGGGATAGGGAAACGGTTTGATGGTGAAGTCCCAGACAAGCCCCGCCACGCTGTTCAGGATCATGAAAAGGGCTACGAAACCCGCCAGGTGCGTCAGCACCGGGGCCTTGGCCAACGGTCGGAACAGAACCCGGTCGATGGCGACACCCCCGCAGAAGGCAACGAAGATCGTGAGGAAGAAGGCGGGCCAGTAAGGGACGCCCCACTCCATCAACTGCCAGGCGAAGAATGTCGAGATCATCGCCATTTCGCCCTGGGCGATATTGAGGTGGTCGATCGTCTTGTAGATCATCACCAGCGCCAGGGCGATGCAGGCGTAGATGGCACCGTTTGCCAGTCCGGACAGGGTTTGGCCTATCAAAAGTTCCATGACCTCGCCTCCTCAATAACCGAGATAGGATTTGCGCACTTCGTCATCCTGCGCGATCTCCTCTGCCGCGCCCGACATCGCGATCCTGCCGCTGGCGATCACGTATGCCTTCGTGGCGATCTTCAACGCCAGCTGTGCGTTCTGTTCGACGACCAGAATGCTGACCCCGTCGTCGCGATTGACCTGGCCCAGGATCTCGAACAACTCCTGCACCACCAGCGGCGCAAGGCCGAACGATGGCTCGTCCAGCAACATGAGCTGGGGCCGCAGCATGAGCGCGCGGGCGACGGCAAGCATCTGCTGTTCGCCCCCGGAAAGGGTCCCGGCCTGTTGGGACCGCCGCTTCTTCAGGATCGGGAACCGCGCGAACATCTTTTCGATATCGTCCTCGATACCGCGATGATCGGTGCGCGTCATGGCACCCAGCCTCAGATTTTCATCGACCGACAGCGTGGTGAAAGTCCCGCGGCCCTGAGGCACATGAGCGACCCCCATCTCGACGATGCGTTCGGTGCTGCGACCCGAAATCCGCTGTCCGTTCAGACTGATCGTGCCGGAGGTGCGGATCATGTTGCAGATGGCGCGCAACGTGGTCGTCTTGCCCGCGCCGTTCGCGCCGAGGAGCGTCGTGATCGTGCCTCGCTCCATCGACAACGACAGCCCGTGCAGAGCCTGAACCTGGCCATAGAAGGCATCCAGGTCTTTGGCTTCAAGAAATGCGCTCATGCGTCGCCGCCTCCCAGATAGGCTTCGATGACCTGCGGGTGTGCCTGGATTTCTGCCGGCGTGCCCTCGGCCAGCTTCTTGCCGAAATTCAGCGCCACCACATGATCCGCGATCGACATCACCAGCCCCATGTGATGTTCGACCAGCAAGATCGAGGTCTTGAACTCGGTTCGAACGCGTTTCATGAGCTCTCCCAGCAGGAAGACCTCTTCCTGGTTCAGCCCCCCCGCCGGTTCGTCCATCAGCAGGATCCGAGGCTTCGACGCCAGCGCACGCGCCAGTTCGACCCGTTTCTGGGTGCCGAAGGGCAGATTGGCGGCCGTCACTTCAAGCACGTCCGCGATCTCCAGAAGTTCGGCGAGTTCCTCGGTCTCGGTCCTGATCCGGGCCTCGGTCCGGCGCGACATCGGCAGGCGCAGCGCGTCGCTGACCAGATTGCCGCGCGTCAGTGCGTGCATCCCGACGCTGATGTTGTCACGCACCGTCAGATCGCCGAACAGCGCGACATTCTGGAACGTGCGCCCGATCCCCGCCCTGGCGATCTGGTGGGCGGGCCACTGCAGAATCGACGTCCCGCCCAGCAGGATGTCGCCCCGCGACGGGTGATACAGCCGGCTCAGGCAGTTGAAGAGCGTGGTCTTCCCTGCCCCGTTCGGGCCGATCAGACCAAGGATCTCATCCTGCGCTATACCGAATGACACGCCGTCCAGTGCGATGATGCCGCTGAACTCGACATGTACGTCCTGCACATCCAGGACTGTTTCGCTTCTATGAGTCATGTGGTTTTTTCTTCTCGGTTTTGGCGGGGGCACAGATCAATGGAAGAAAGATCCGCCGTCGACGACGAGGGTTTGTCCGGTGATGAAGTCGCTGTTTCCGGTGCACAGAAACACGATTGCCCCCGCCAGGTCCTCTGGCACCTGTTCTCGTGGAATTGCCCTGCTCCCGATCTGCGCCGAGGCCACGGCTTCGGAGCCCATGGTCGCGTGTTCGCGCATTTCCTCGGTCATGACCAGCCCCGGAGAGACGCAGTTCACCCGGATCCCGTCCGAGCCCAGTTCCCGCGCAAAGGCGCGGGTCATTCCGACGACCGCGCCCTTCGAGGCCACGTAGTGTGGAAGCCCCGCCATGCCTTTCAGGAAGGTTCCCGATCCCATGTTGACGATAGTGCCGTAACCGCCTTCGCGCATGGCCGGCGCCACGGCCTTGGTGCACTCGAACACGCCCCGCACGTTCACATCGAAAACGCGCGCCCATTCCTCGCTCGAGATCGCCTCGATCGGCTTGAAATCCAGGGCGCTGGCAAGGGCGGCGTTGTTGATCAGGATATCCGGAGCCCCGAAGGTCCGGCGGCAATGCTCCACCATCTCTGCGACCTGCGCGGCATCGGTCACGTCGACGCGAACGGATGTCGCCTGCCCCCCGGTGCCGCGGATGGCCTCGACCGCCTTCTCGCACGGGGCGACGTCGGCCAGCACGATCTTCGCACCTTCCGCTGCCAGACGGGCCCCTGTGACCGGTCCGATCCCCTGCGCTCCACCGGTGACGATGGCGATCCTGTTCTCAAGTTGTTTCACGTTTACTCGCTCGCTGCCAATTCGCACAATTCACCCTCACCCGCAGGCGTTGCAGCCGCCGTCGACCGGGATGACCGTTCCGGTGATGTAGCTGGACGCTGCAGACGCAAGCAGCAGGGTCACCCCCTTGATTTCTTCTGGCTCGCCTATCCGGCCGAGCGGAGTACGGGCCGCGAAGGCCCGCTCGACCTCGGCTTCGCGTAGGCGGCCGTTGCCAATGTCGGTGCGGATCGGACCCGGCGCGATGGCATTGATCAACACGTTGTGCCGAGACAACTCCACGGCGGATTGCCGCACGAGATTTGCCGTCGCCGCCTTGGTCGCAGCATAGGCGTAACCTACCATGGTTTCGCCGCGCAGGCCGGCGACCGACGAGGTGACGATGATGCGGCCCGACTTTTGCGGGCGCATGTATTTCGCCGCAAGCTGGATGGTGTGGAAGACGCTGGTCAGGTTCAGATTGACGATGCCCGACCATTCCTCCGGCGACACCGCCGCCAGCTCTCCGGCCGGATGCAGGGGCCCGGCCCCGGACCCCTTGCCCGCATTGGCGCAGACGATGTCCAGTCTGCCCTGCCAGGCGTGCGCCTGCGCCATCACTTCGCCCAGTTCCGCGGTGTCCGTGACATCGGCAACCACGCCCCTGGCCTTCCCCGAGCGCCCATCGTGCTCCCGGGCCAGGGCGACCACGGCATCGTCGATATCGACCATCGTGACATCGGCGCCATTTGCCAGCAGGATCTCAGCCATGGCGCGGCCGATCCCGTTGGCGGCTCCGGTGACCACGGCGCTCTGACCCCGGATGTCGAACAGACTGCCGTCGTTCATCTTCGTCCCTCTCTCCCGCAATGCCTGAACGGTTCGGCAAAGCTCTTGTTGCCGGGCACTCTATCCGGCACGCGGTGCAGCGGTAGTCGCCACCCTTTTATGGCGGGTATCACCGATAGGTCTGAACCGGACGGCCGGGGCATCAATTTTCAAGATAGGCGCCATTGCCGTGAGATCTGTTCCGGCACGGCCGGATCGTCCGTACCAACTGCAGGGTCAACAGCACTCAGGCAGGGGGTACCTATGAAGAACCTGACGTCCAGATCCATCGAGGACGAAGCGGCCCTCCGGTCAGCATTGGCAGAAGCCGAGATCCTGACGACCCTGCTCGTCACCACGCATCTCAGCGGCGACACGAGCCTGCTGGAAAAGGCGGCCCCTCATATCGACGGAGCCTGGGACTACATGCAGTCCCTGCCCGATGAGTTGCGTGCAGAAATCATCGACCGCCTGGTCCAGACCCTCCAGCATCTGGACGTCACGGGGGACTTCCCGCCGCGCGAACCGCCGCGTGCGCTCATGCAAGAGATGATGACCTTGGCCACCGGGCAGGAGGTTCCCGAAGAATACCAGCCTCTTGTCGTTGAAGAACTGGGCCTTGCAGAGACCGACACGCGTCGTCTGCAGTGGCGGACCCGACCCTCCGAGCAGAGGCTGGAGGACCACAAGGTCCTGGTCATCGGTGCGGGGCTGTCCGGCATCTGTGCCGCGGTCCGCCTGCAGGAGGCCGGCATCCCCTACGAAATCGTCGAGAAGAACGACGACATCGGCGGCACCTGGCTGGAAAACGACTATCCGGACTGCGGCGTCGATACCGCGAACCACATCTATTCCTACTCGTTCAAGCCCAAGGCGGACTGGTCCCGCTACTTCTCGAAACGGGACGAGATCCTGAACTATATCCTCGAAACGGTGCGTGACTACGGGATCCGCGATCACATCCGCTTCGGGGTCGAAGTGGAATCCATGGCCTGGGACGAGGCTTCGGCCCGTTGGCAGTCACGCCTGCGCCACAGGGATGGCAGAACTTCCCTGCACGATAGCCGGTTCGTCATCACCGCGGTCGGCATACTGAATCGCCCGGCCTATCCCGATATCGCCGGGCTGGACGACTTCCGGGGCGCAAAGTTTCACACCGCGGAGTGGGACCACGAGGTCGAGCTCGCCGGCAAGCGTGTGGCGATGATCGGCACCGGGGCCAGCGGCATGCAGGCCGGACCCGCCATCGCCGGCAAGGTCCGGCATCTCAGCATCTTCCAGAGGTCGCCGCATTGGGCCGGGTACAACCCCCTCTACCACAAGACGGTCTCCGAGGGGCAGATGTGGGCGCTGGCCAACGTTCCGCTGTTCGCGGAATGGCAGCGGTTCCTGATGTTCTGGGCCTCCTCCGACGGCTTCCACAGCACCCTCAAGATGGATCCGGACTGGCCCCAGCCCGACATCTCTCTGAACCGCGAAAACCACGCGATGCGGGAAATGCTGGTCAACTACATCAAGGAGCAGTTGAACGGCGACGAAGAACTGATCCGCAAATGCGTGCCCAGCTATCCGCCCTACGGCAAACGGATGCTACGCGACAACAACTGGTACAAGACGGTGTTGCGCGGCAATGTGGATCTGATCGACACCGCGATCAGCCGGGTGGTGCCGGAGGGTGTCGAGACCTCGGATGGCGTGACGCACGCCGCCGATGTCCTGATCCTGGCCACCGGCTTCAACGCCACGCGGGTCCTGTGGCCGCTCGAGGTCGCCGGGCGCGGCGAGCGCCAACTTTCCGATCAATGGGCGGGAGAGGACCCGCGCGCCTACCTTGGCATAGCGGCTCCGAATTTTCCCAACCTGTTCATGACCTTGGGGCCAAATACCGGCTTGGCACATGGCGGCAGCGCGATTTTCCACATCGAATGCCAGGTCAAGTACATCCTGCAGGCGATGCGCGAGACGATCGAACGGGACCAAGCTTCTGTTGAGGTCCGTCAGGACGTTCACGATCGCTACAACGACCGCGTCGACGAAGCCTGCAAGAACATGGTCTGGTCGCATCCCGGGGTGAACAGCTGGTACAAGAACGACAAGAACAGGGTCACGATCACGTCGCCCTGGCGACTGGTCGACTACTGGGCGCTGACCCGAAGGTTCGACCCGGCAGAATACACTTTCACCCCTCGGAAGTCCCCCGAACAATCGCAGCTCGTGAGCGCGGAAAGGAGCAGCAGCGATGATTGAGAATGCGGAACACAAGGTAGACATCGACGGCACCGAGTTGCGCATGCAGCGCGGCGGAGAGGGTACGCAGGTCCTGTTCCTGCACGGTGCCGCCGGCCATCAAGGATGGCTGCCCTTCGCCGATGCTCTGGCGAAGGATCACGATGTCATCGCTACCGAACATCCCGGCTTCGGCTTGTCCGATGGCTATTCCTGGGCGGATTCCATTGCCAAGCTCGCCGACTTCTACGTGAAATTCCTCGGAACGGAGGGAATAGGACCGGTCCACCTCATCGGGAGTTCGCTGGGTGGATGGCTGGCCAGCGAGATCGCGGTCCGTGACGAAAGCCTGCTGCGGTCGCTCACCTTGATCAGCCCGGCCGGCATCTACACGCCGCAGCTGGACCTGCCCGACATGCTGTCGATGTCCTACGAGGAACTGATGCGCGCGGTCTTCGCCTCTTCCGCCGTCGCGGATATGGTCCTGTCTCAACCGCTCACCCCCGAGCAGATGGACATGCGCGCACGCAACGGCAAGGCCGTCGCAAGGCTGGGGGCACGGGGGTTCTACAATCCGGACTTCCCGGAACAACTCTCGTCCATCACCGTTCCCACAACCATCATCTGGGGCGACACGGACCGCATCGTGCCGACCGGGTACGGCCCGCTCTGGAAGGCTGCGATAGCCCATTCCACCCTGCATGTCCTGGACGATTGCGGACACTTGCCGCATATCGAATGCCAGGCGGCGGTGCTGGACATACTCGCCACGCGACTGCCGGACTGAGCGAGCCCGGCGCAGTCCGGAGAGGCACGGCGCCCCTACTGCGCCGATGGCATCGCTCCCCGTCTGCGCTGCAGGGACCGGCCGCGCGCTCGCGGCGGTCCCGGTCCATGTCAGTCCCACCACCGCAGGGACGACCCGGCGGGCGGCTGGCGGTTCAGGTTGTGCTTGAGATCCATCACGTAGCCGATGATCTCGGCCACCGCCTGCCAGTGCTCGAAGGGGATCTCCTCGTCGATCTCGGCCACGTCGTAGAGCGCGCGGGCGAGGGGCTTGTTCTCGACCACCGGCACCTCGTTCTCGCGGGCGACCTTCCGCACCTGCGCGGCCATCAAATCGACGCCCTTGGCGACGCAGACAGGCGCCTGGTCGGTGCCGTTGTCATAGCGCAGGGCGACCGCGAAATGGGTGGGGTTGGTCAGGACGACCGTGGCCTGCGGCACGGCGGTGGTGATGCGCTGCTGGGCACGCTTGCGGCGCTGCTCGGCCCGCTTGGCACGGATCAGCGGGTCGCCCTCCATCTCCTTGTGCTCGTCGCGGATCTCCTGCACCGACATGCGCTGCTTCTTCATCCACTGGAACCGCTTCCACATCACGTCGGCGACAGAAAGCACCGTCAGCAGAAGGGTCACGGTGATCAGCAGGAGCGCCGCGTAGCGCCCGATATAGGACAGCACCGATTCAGGGGTCACGCCCTCGGTCTGCCAGATGCCGCGCACGGCGATCTGGGCGATGTAGATCGAGATGCCGCCGACGACGAGAACCTTGGCCACGCTCTTGAGAAACTCGACGAAGGAGTCGATCGAGAAGATCTTCTTGAAGCCCTGGATGGGATTGATCTTGGACAGCTTCGGGGTGATCCGGTCGACCGCCACCACGACCTCGCCCTGGATCAGCACGGCGGCGACGGCGGCCAGCAGCATCGTCGCGGCGACGGGGGCCAGCACCGTGGCCAGTCCGCCCGACAGCTCCATCGTCACCTGGCCCAGGTCGCGCAGGCCCTGCACGTCCTCTCCGATCCGGACCTGCCCCGCGTTCTCGAACACCCGGCGCAGCGTGCCGACCAGCGTCGGCCCCAGCTGCGGCAGGAAGAAGATCGCGACCAGGAACAGCGACATCACCGACATCATGTTGCCGACTTCGCGGGATGAGGGAACGTCGCCCTTCTCGCGGGCCTGTCGCAGCTTTCGCGGGGTCGGTTCCTCGGTCTTGTTCGTCTGGTCTTCGTTCTCGGCCATGCCCGCCCCCTCAGAAACTCAGCAGACCCAGCCACTCGACAAAGCGGGTCATGAAGGTCCGGATGGCCGTCGGAACGGCCAGAACCAGAACGAACAGCCCCGCGGCAATCAGCACCGGCGCGGCGACGAAGAACACCGGGAGCGAGGGCAGCATCCGGTTGGTCAGGCCCAGCCCGACATTCAGCACAACGCCCATGACGTAGAAGGGCGCGGCGACGGAGAGGCCGATATGGAGCGCGGTCTGCGCCGCCATGGCCATCTGTTCCGCCAGATCTCCCGGCATCAGCAGGCCCGGGGGAAAGGTGAAATAGCTTTCGATCAGCGCCTCGATGATCAGGTGGTGGATATCGGCGGCGAAGATCACCGCCACCGCCCCCAGCAGCAGCGCCGTGGCGATCAGCGTCGAGCCCTGGAAGGACCCGATGTCGGGGGCGAAGGCGTTCGACAACCCCGAGACCATGCCGATCTGCGCCCCCGCCACCTGCATCGCCGTCAGCAGCACCCGGGCGGCGAGGCCGATCCAGATGCCGAGCGTGACCTCGACGGCCATGGCGCGCACCAGATCGGTCGGAGACGAGGGCACCGGGCCCTGCGCCACCAGCGGCGTGATCACCAGAGACAGCAGAACGGCCGCGGCCAGCCTGTGACGCACGAAGACAAAGCTTTCGCCGAAGCCCGGCAGGAACATCATCGCCGCCCCGATACGGCCGAAGACCAGCGCCGTCGCGAGGAACTGGGCGGTCAGAAGCGCGCCCAGATCCATCACTCCCTCCCGATCGTGGCCAGGGTCCGCAGGTTGGCGTTCCGGTGCACCTCGTTATGCGAGATCACCTGCGTCATCGGGCTGACCCGTTCCAGCATGTTGCGGATAAAGCTGCGCGCATCCGGCGACACCAGGATCGCGGGCCAGCGGTCCTCGGCCGCGTGGGTCTGGATGGTGCGGCGCGCGTCTAGGACGAATTCCTGGATGCGCTGCGGCGACATGATCAGGGTCTTGTCGTCGCCGTTCATGCGGATGCTGTCGACGAACTCCTGGTCCCATTTCTGCGACAGGGTGATCACCGGGATCATGCCGCTCTCGTCGGTCAGCGACTTGCAGATCTGGTTGGACAGACGCCGGCGCACGTGTTCGATGATGCCGGTGACGTTCGACGTCGTCCGCTTGGCCTCGGCGATGGCCTCGACGATCAGGGGCAGGTTGCGGACCGAGACGCGTTCGCCCAGCAGACCCTGAAGCACGTGCTGGATCATGATCGCCGGCGAGGTGCCCCCGATCTCGCCGACCAGCTTCTGGTAGTCGCGGTCGAGGTTCTCGATCAGTCCCTGCGTCGCGCCGTAGGTCAGCAGGTCGGGCATGTGTTCCTTCACCACCTCGGTCAGGTGGGTGGTGATGACGCTCTCGGGGTCGACCACGGTATAGCCCTGCCGCTCGGCCTCGCCGGCCTGCTGCGGCTGGATCCACAGCGCGTCGAGCCCGAAGGTCGGGTCCTTGGCCGCCTCGCCCGCCATCTGGAGCGGGTTGTCCGAGGGGTTCACCACCATCATCCCGTTGGGGCGCACCTCGCCCCGCGCCACCTCGACCCCCTGCACCAGCACGGCGTAGGAATTCATCGGCAGCGAGGGTTCGTCGGTGATCCGGACCGAAGGCAGGACAAAGCCGAATTCGCGCGCAAAGAGGTTGCGCAGCGACTTGATCTTGCCCGGCAGCGCGGCGTCGGCGGCGGACATCAGCGGCACCAGCGCCTCGCCCATCTCGAGCCGGAGGTCGTCCAGCTTCATGGTGGACTGCACGGTCTCTTCCTTGGCGGCGGCCCCTGCCCTCTCCTTCTCGATCTCGGCGCGGCGCCGGTCTTCGGCCAGACGTTCCTCCTGCTGGCCGATGTACCAGCCCAGACCGGCCATCAGCCCGCCAAGGGCAAAGAAGACGATGGTCGGAAAGCCCGGCAGCAGCCCCATCCCCGCCAGCAGGCCGGCGGCCATATACAGCGCCTTGGGAAAGCGCGAGAGCTGGCCCAGAACCGCCTCGTTCGCCGCGCCCTCGGTGCCGCCCTTGGTGACGATCAGGCCGGCGGCCAGCGACACGATCAGCGCGGGGACCTGGGTGACCAGCCCGTCGCCGATGGTCAGCGTGGTATAGGAATTCGCCGCATCCGCCACCGAGAGGTCGTACTGCATGACGCCGATCAGGATGCCGCCGATCACGTTGATCAGGGTGATGATGATCCCCGCCACCGCATCGCCGCGCACGAATTTCGACGCACCGTCCATGGCCCCGAAGAACCCGCTCTCGTCTTCCAGCGTCTTGCGGCGGGTCTTGGCCTCCTGTTCGTCGATCAGGCCCGCGCCCAGGTCGGCGTCGATCGCCATCTGCTTGCCCGGCATGGAATCGAGACTGAACCGGGCCGAAACCTCGGCGATGCGGGTCGAACCCTTGGTGATGACGAGAAAGTTGATCACCACGAGGATCGCGAAGATCACGATCCCGATGACGAAGTTGCCCGAGACGATGAACCGGCTGAACCCCTCGATCACGCCCCCCGCCGCGCCGGGGCCGGTGTGGCCCTCGGACAGGATCAGCCGGGTCGAGGCCACGTTCAGCGACAGCCGCAACATGGTCACCACCAGCAGCAGCGTCGGGAACGAGTTGAAATCGAGCGGCTTGGGAATCCACAGCGCGACCATCAGGATCAGCACCGACAGCGAGAGCGAGATCGCCAGCCCGAAATCCAGGATGATCGGCGGCAGCGGGATGAACAGCACCGCCAGCACCAGCGTCACGCCGACGGCAAAGGCGATGTCGCGGTTCTTCAGACCCAGGGCGAACATCTGCCCCTGGCGACTGGTTCCGGCAAGTTCGCTGTTCGCCATGCCTCAGGACCCCCGGCTCAGGTCGGGCAGGATCGGGGCGATCTCGCCGGGGCCGAAGAGGCTCCGCCCCCCTGCCCCGCCGGTGCCCCCGCCCAGGTCGGCGGTCCAGAAGACGCCAGAGGTGGGCATCCGGCGGACCTCGGCGCCTTGGGGCGCGCGGTCGGTGGCGCCGGCCATGTCGCGGAACTTGTCGAACCGCGCGTTCGCCACCTGCACGTTGTGCTCCAGCCGGGCCAGATACGCCTGCCCCAGCTCGTCCGTGCGCGAATGGTACGAGGCCGCCGCCTCTTTCCAGTCGCCCTTGGCGCGATAGAGCCGTGTCAGGTAGGCGGCGGCATAATCGACGTTGCGCGCCGGATTGAATCCGTCGGCCACCGTGTCGAAGGCATCCGGATGCCAGTGCATGTTGATCTGCATGCAGCCCACGTCGATCGAGCTCACGCCGGCCGCCTTCTGCGCATTGACCCAGGCGACGGCCTCGGCCTCGCTGTCGAAATACTTTCCGCGTCCCTCGGCATTGGCGGCATAGGGCCAGACGGTCAGATCGCCGCCCCGGTAGAGGCCGCTTTCCTGAAGGCCGATTCCCAGAAGCAGGTTGTCGGGGATGCGATAGCGCATCTGCGCCAGCAGGATTTCCCTTACGCAGAGACCGCTCGCGCCGGTCGGCCCGGCCGGGGGCCGCGCCTCCTGCGCCGGTTCGGACGGGGTGTAGAACCCGGTCCACTGGGCCATCGACTGCCCCGGCCAGAGCAGAAGGATCGCCGCCAGCGCCGCCCGCATCAGACCGTTCCGCTGGAGATCAGGTCGAACACCTGATCCGACAGGCTCTTGACCGTGGCATAGATCAGCGGCGTCGCGACCAGCAGCACCACGAAGATCGCGGCGATCTTGGGCACGAAGGTCAGCGTCATCTCCTGGATCTGCGTCAGCGCCTGGAAGAACGCGATGACCAGCCCGACCACCAGCGCGACCCCCAGGATGGGGGACGAGGCGATCAGGACGGTCAGGAAGGTGTCCGACAGGATTTCGTATGCGTCCGTTTCGGTCACGTCACCCCGCCTAGATGGGCATCTGCATGATCTGCTGATAGGCCTCGACCAGCCGGTCGCGGACCGAGACGGCCAGGCGCAGCGTGGTCTCCATCTCGAGCGTGGCCTCGACCACCTGCTGGGCCGACACGTTCTCGCCCACCATGCCGGCCTGCTGGACCTGCTCTGCCTCGCGGATGGTCTGCATGCTGCCCTGGGCGGCGTCGCGCACCAGTTCGGCAAAGTTCACCTTGTCCGCATCCCCGGCGGCGCCGGCCAATTGCCCGGGACCGCCCTGCAGGCGGCTCGACGACCCGTAGGCGCTGTTGACGAGGCCGGTGGTGATCAGCTTGTCCATGGTTCAGTCTCTATTTCAGCAGATCTATGACCTGCGACCGCATCCGGCGCGCGGCCTCGAACAGGTTCATGTTGGCCTCGTAGCTGCGCGACGCCTCGCGCATGTTGGCCATCTCCATGATCGGCGAGACGTTCGAGACCTTGATGAACCCCTGCTCGTCCGCCGCCGGGTGCGACGGCTCGAACCGGAGGGAAAAGTCGCTGTCGTCGCGATCGATGCTCGACACCCCGACCGTCGAGACGCCGGATTCGCTGTCCAGCAACTCCTCGAAGGTGATGGTCTTGCGGCGGTACGGGTCCTCGCCCGGCGACATCGCGGTGGACGAGGCGTTGGCCACGTTCTCGGACACGACCTTGAGCCGCTCGCCCTGGGCCAGCATCCCGCTGGCGGAAATGGTGAGAATGGATTTCAACGGATCCATGAAAGCCCCCTGCCCTTACCTGACACCGGTGACCGCGAGGGTCAGCATCTCGTGACCCTTGCGATAGAGCTGCGCCGCCAGCCGGTAGTTCTCGGAGATCTCGGCCGCCTTGATCGACTGCTGCTCGAGCGCGACGCTGTTCCCGTCGAGCGAGACCTCGTGCGCGCCTTCGTCCTCGCGGATGTTCACCCCGTCGATCGCGCCGCCGCCGACCCCACCGATATGCCGAGAGTCGGTGGTGCGCACCCCGGCGCCCCCTGCCCCGCGCAGCACCTCGGCAAAGTTCGAGACATCCCGCGCCTTGTAGCCCGGCGTGTCCGAATTCGCCACGTTCTGCGCGATCACCTGCTGGCGCGCGCCGAGCCAGTTCATCCGGCGCGAGGCCAGATCGAAGAAAGACATGTCCGTCAACCGCACAGCAAGATTTCCTTTTCGAACGCCCAAGGATATACTAAAACCAAACTAAGATTAGCATGAATAAAAGCGCAAGAGCAATGGATAGTTAACATGAAGACAGCATTCTCTCAGCTCTCTACCCTTGCTCGTACCACGGAAGGGGCAAGGATAGCCGGTGAGGTCAGCGCCATCGTTGGGCTGACCCTGACCGTCGTCGGCCTGAACCGGGCCCTGGGGATCGGCCAGCGCTGCACCATCAAGGGAAAGAAGGGGCCCGTCCTGGCCGAAGTCGTTTCGGTCGACGAAAAGGGGACACAGGTCCTGCCTTTCGGAAACTGGAACGGCGTCACCATCGGGGACCGGGTCGAGATCTCGACCAGCGGCGAAAGCATCCGCCCCGATCTCAGCTGGATCGGTCGCGTGCTGAATGCGCTCGGCGACCCGATCGACGGGCTGGGCAGCCTGCACGAGGGGCCCGTCCCCTGCCCCCCCAAGAACACGCCCCCGAACGCCTATGCCCGCCGCCGCGTCGGCGAGCGGATCGACACCGGCGTCCGCGTCTTCGATGTCTTCACCCCGCTCTGCAAGGGGCAGCGCATGGGCATCTTCGCCGGTTCGGGCGTCGGAAAATCCTCTCTCCTGTCGATGATGGCCCGCCGGGCCGAGGCGGACGTGATCGTCGTGGGCCTTGTCGGCGAACGCGGCCGCGAGGTGCAGGACTTCATCCAGAAGGACCTGGGCGCCGAGGGTCTGAACCGGTCGGTCATCGTGGTCTCGACCGGGGACGAACCGCCGCTGATGCGCCGGCAGGCCGCCTGGACCGCGACCGCCGTGGCCGAATATTTCCGGGATCAGGGGCTTCAGGTCCTGCTGCTGATCGACAGCGTCACCCGGTTTGCCATGGCGCAGCGCGAGATCGGGCTGGCCGGGGGCGAACCGCCGACCACCAAGGGCTATCCCCCCACGGTCTTTTCCGAACTGCCGCAGCTGCTGGAACGCTCGGGGCCGGGGGTCGGTGAAAAGGGCGACATCACGGCGCTCTACACCGTGCTGGTCGATGGCGACGACATGAACGAACCCGTTTCCGATGCCGCGCGGGGGATCATGGACGGCCACGTCGTGCTGGATCGGGCCATTGCCGAACAGGGCCGTTTCCCGGCCGTGAACATTCAGAAATCGGTTTCCCGGATGCTGCCCGACTGCCACAACCCCGGCGAATACGCGGTTCTCAAGGCCGCGCGCCGCGCCCTCGCCCGCTATGCCGATATGGAGGAACTGATCCGCATCGGTGCCTATCGCGAAGGATCGGACGAAGAGATCGACGCCGCCGTCCGCTTTGCCCGTCCCGCCGAGAACTTCCTTACCCAGAGCAAGACGGAAAGCACGACCTCGGAACAGGCCTTCGCCAAGCTCTACGAGCTTCTGGGCCATTCGGGGATCGAGGTGGAAGCGCCCAAGGAGTAAAAGTTGACAGCTGTCAACTTCTGAACCGCGTGACCGGCCAGGCTGCATCATCGGCCTGGCCGTTTCTTTTGCCCGGGTCTGCGCCAGGAAGACGGCGCCCCTGCACCCCCATCGGCGAAAGTTGACAGCTGTCAACTTTTCCCCTCCACGCCGCCGGTCGCCCTGATTGGCAGATGAAGCATGGACTCCGAGGCTGGTGGTTCCGTCGCGGATTTCGCCCGCAGATCCGGCAAAGTTGACAGCTGTCAACTTTCTCACGCCGCCTGCCGTTCGAGAGGTCCGAGCAGTGAATGGGGGGAATAGTTCCCTTGCTCCGCCTTGCGCGCCAACGTCCGGAAATAGGCACCGGGATTGGCAATCTGGCCTATTCTCTGCACGATTCCCGCTACGGTCGCAGCCGCGTTCTCGGACCCCATGTGGCGACAGCCCTCGGCCCATGTCCGGGCGTCGATCCCCGTCATCGGCGCGACCCGGCAGATTGCCTGGACGAAGTCGTTCCACCCGGTGATGCGGCGATCGAGATAGGGCAGCACGTCCGGGCAGGCGTCGAGCACCTGACCGAGAGGCGGCGGAGTTCTATCAGAAGCTTCTTTTTCTGATGTCTGATAGTGCCGCTCATTTTTGCCGGCGCTGCCGCTCATTTCCTCTGTTTTCGGGGCGATTTCGACGACGTTCTCCGCCGGGTTGTCCACACCGGTCCGCGCCCGGATTTGGGCCAGCAGGTCGGTCATGTCGTCGTGCATGCTGATCAGCTGGTCTTCGCTCAGCTTGCGGCGGAGATACCGCCGGGCGAGCTGGGCGCGGTCGTCCAGCGCATCCCAGTGGCCGCCCCTGCCGCTCTCCTGTGCAAAGAGGATCAGCTTGACCGCGTCGCGCAGCATCAGCGAGACCTCTTCCCTCAGGGTTTTCAACCTGTCGCGTCTGGCCTGCTCCTCGGCGGCCCGTTCGGCAAGTTCGCGGGCCATCACAAGCAGAGGGCGCAGGTCGAAGCCGAAGGCGCGGGTGATCTGGCCGCCCTGTCCGCGCCGGGCATAGCGTTTGCCGTTCGGGCTGTCGTGGCGGAGGATCACGCCGGCCCCGACCAGGGCGGCGATGTGCCGGCGCAGGGTGCTTTCCGGCATCCCGTGGGCGCGTTGGCAGATGGCAAGGTTTGAGGCGAAGACCACCAGCGGCTGGCCGTCCCGCAGCACCCGGTCCGGGTGGAAGCTGAGAAGGACCTGAAGCACGCCGATCGTGCGGTCGCCCAAGCCGTAGTCGCGGCCGCAGAGCGAGAGGGCGTTCAGAACTTCCCACTTGTCGACCTCGGACACCGGGGCGGGACCTTGCCCGCGCGCGTGGTGATCCACCAGGCAAGCCGTCACCGGCCGCGCCCCGAAGGGCGTCGTCGTCACTGTCCTCATTTTTTTCTTCACGAAGGCAAATCTTTCCCGTTCTCCGCCTTGGGCGGAGTTGACAGCTGTCAACCTGAGGGACTAGATTCGAGGTGCTAGAACGAACAAGGCCTCTCGGGATGATATGTCCTGGGGGGTCTTTTCTTTTGAATCTGCCTCTGCTCGTGCCTCCTTGGTTGCTGCTTCGGGGTTATTCGCCGCGGGACTTCAGCCAGTCGCGGTGAAGATCGTTCAGGTTTTCCATCAGCCATTCCTCGAACCCGCCGGTTTCCTTCGCGTCGAAGGTCAGCACCGTCTTGCGGCCGCTGGTGCGCGCGCGGGCGAGGGGGGTCTCGTCGGGGCCGGTGAACGTCCGTTCGACGGGCCTGGGCTTTTCCTTCTTCTCGGTCAGGGCCTTCAGGGCCTCTTCGAACCGCTGGTCCGAGGGCAGGTCTTTGGAGCGTTTCAGCGCGCCGGCCAGTTCGGCCGCGGTGCGCCGTTTCTCGTAGCGGTCGGCCAGAAGCTTCCACCGGTCGCGCCCGACCGAGGGGGCCGGGCCGATGGCGCGGATCAGTTCGAACGGCATGGCATCGGCGATGGCGAGCATCCGGCTGATCACCGTCTTGTCGATATGCAGCGCGTCGCAGATCACCTTGCGGTCAAAGCCGTTGTCGCGCATCTGCCGTGCGAAATTCGCCTTTTCGATGAAAGAGAGGTCGCGCCGGGCCGAGTTCTCCTGCCCCTGGGCCACGATCAGGTCACGGTCGTTGAGGTTTCGGACCATCGCCTTGACCGGCATCCGCAGCGCGCGGAGCGCGGCGACGCGGCGGCGGCCATAGACCACCTGATAGCGCCCCTCGGTGTTCGGATCGTGGCGCAGCAGGACCGGCACCTGCTGGCCGTATTCCTTCAGCGAATTCTGCAGCGCCTCCATGTCGGCCGGATCCTCGTCGAGCCGGTCCTCGAGCCCGCCCGGGTCGATCATGTCGGCGGGAACCTCGATCAGCGCGCGGCTCTTCAGCTCGGCGATGGACTGGCTGACGGCACCGATGGCGCCCTTGGAGTAACGCGGACGGGCAGGGGAGGCGGCCTCCTCTGCCTCAAAGTTGACAGCTGTCAACTTTTCCGCGTCGTCGTCTTTCGGGGGCGGATCCCCCATCAATCCCTTGAGCAGATCCTTGCGTGCCATCCTATCGTCCCCAAGCCTGTTGAATGAGGCCCTCGATCTCGCCGTTCACCGCATCCAGGCTTTCGCGGGCCCGGTCATAGGTCGTCCGGGTGAACTGGCTTTTCTCGACCTCGTAGAGGGTCTGTTTCGTGATCCCCGCATCCGAAATGGCGGTCGATTTCAGAACCGTGTGATTCAGCACGTGTTCGCCGAACATCGACCGCATGAAGCTGACCATCTGGTTCTGCGGCCCGTCGCCGGGCTCGTACCGGGTGACGACGTACCGCAACCAGTCGTAGTCCATGTTTCCCCCCGCTTCGCTGACCACGCCGAGAAGGTTCGAGGTCATCAGCAGGAACTGGCACATCGACATCACGTCGAGCATCTGGGGATGCACGGTGACCAGAACGGCGGTGGCGGCGGACAGGGCGGACATCGTCAGGAACCCGAGTTGCGGGGGGCAGTCGATCACGACGACGTCGTAATCGGCTTCGACCTCGCCCAGCTTGTCGCCGATACGGGTGAAGAAGAGGCTAGCCGACCGTTCGGCCAGGGCGCGGGGGGTCTCGTGCTCGAACTCCATGAGGTCGAGATTGCCGGGAACGATGTCGAGATTGGTGAAATAGGTCTTCTGGATCACGTCGCTCAGCGGCACCGGTTCTTCGTAGCGGATCGCATCGTAGAGCGTGCCGCCGTCCAGCAGGTCGAATTCCGGCTGGAACCCGTGCAGGGCCGAGAGCGAGGCCTGCGGATCGAGGTCGATCGCCAGCACGCGGTAGCCGTCCAGCGCGGCCTTCTGTGCAAGGTGGGCCGCGGTGGTGGTCTTGCCCGATCCGCCCTTGAAGTTGATGACGGTGATCACCTGAAGGTGGTCGCCTTCGCGCCGGCCGGGCATGTAGGTGCCTTCGACCTTGGCGCCGCGTTCCAGCTGGACCCGCAGCGCCTGGATGTCTTCCGAGGTGTAATAGCGCCGGCCGTTGCCGCGCATCTCGACCTCGGGCGCCTTGCCGTCGAGGTGGAGCTTGCGCAGATAGCTGTCCTTGACGCCGAGCAGACCCGCGACCTCACC
This sequence comes from Pseudooceanicola batsensis HTCC2597, assembly GCF_000152725.1. Lineage (GTDB taxonomy): Bacteria > Pseudomonadota > Alphaproteobacteria > Rhodobacterales > Rhodobacteraceae > Pseudooceanicola > Pseudooceanicola batsensis. The sequence continues at coordinate 35,056 of NZ_AAMO01000009.1, read as the reverse complement.
GGCGGCGAACTTGCGCATGTCCTTGCGCGCGTTCGGAGGAAACAGCTGGGCCCGGTGCTGCTGCAGCCGTTCCGAGAGTTTTTCGGCATGGTCGCCGATGAGTTCGTCGATCCTTTCGCGACGGTATGCCACTGCTTTGCCCCTTTGCTAATCCGTTTGTTACGGATTTTGCCGTTTTATACGCTTCTTGGCGTAATTAGATGCGGGCTTTTTGGGATTCGGGCAAGCAGAATCTGCCACGAATAGTGTCTTTCGGTGGAATTAGACACTTATATAGTGTCTTGAAGCCACGCCTAGCGGTTCCAGCGCAGCAGCGTGAGTTCCTCGAGCTCGCCCTGTTCGCGCTTCTGGCGGGCCGCCTGTTCGTCGCGAAGGTCCTTCAGCCGGACCGATTCATAGATCTTCTGCTGCTGGTAGAGGTCGCGCAGACGGGTCTCGTGCTTGATCAGTTCGGGTTCGAGTTCCAGCATCTTGTGCTCCAGCCGCCGCATCTGGCGCGTCACCGCGTCGACGAAGGAGGCGACATAGGGCTGGGCCTCGCGGCTGGTCACGTTCCGCTCGCGGGTGAGGCGCTCGCGCAGGTCTTCGCGGTTGGCCTTGAGCGTCTTCATCTGGCGGCGCAGCTCGGCCATGTCGCGGGTGACCTGGTCGATGTCGAGCCCGTACATCCGCTCCATCAGGGACAGCGCGCGGCGGCGTTTGGCGGGCATCAGTGACCCCCGCCTTTTTCGGGCTCCGGTTCGGGGGCTTCACCGCGCTCGGCCAGGATCCTGTCGCGCATGGCGACCAGCACGGGATCGGGCAGGGCGACGAAGGAGCCGGTGCGCTTGACGCGCCGGGGCAGCATCTCTTCGTCCACGGGGACTTCGGCGGCGGGGTCGGCCTCGGAGTCCTCGTAGATGACAAGTTGCGGGGCGGGCCCGTCGGGCTGTTCCTCCTCGGCCTCGTCCTCGAACATGCTGAGATCGCCGATCCTCATGCCCATCTGGTTGGCCACGATGCCCGGAAGCGTCACGGCCGTCGCGGCGGCCATCAGGTAGACCCCGACACGCATCAGGCAGCCGGGAGTTCTTTCTGCGCCGCCTCGACCTCATAGAAGTCGGGCTGCATCCGGGTGGGGATGTTGCCGCGGCCGATCTCGACGCAGATGTTCGGCGGCTGGTTCGACACCATCGCGACAAAGATGTCGCGGATCACGTGGTAGAAGGCCCCGTCCTCGTCCTCGATCTGGGTGAGACGGCCCGAGATCGGCTGCACCATGCAATAGGCCAGGAACACGCCGAGGAAGGTCCCGACGAGCGCGCCGCCGATCATCGCGCCCAGAACCTCGGGGGGCTGGTCGATCGAGGACATGGTCTTGATCACCCCCAGAACGGCCGCGACGATCCCGATGGCGGGCAGACCGTCGGCCATGGTCTGGATCGCATGCGCGGCCTCGAGGCTTTCGTGGTGATGCTTCTTGATCTTGCGGTTGATCACGTCCTCGGTGGCGTACTTGTCGTCGAACTGCATCGACAGCATCCGGAAGCTGTCGCGGATCAGGTCGATGGCGAAGTGATCCTTGAGGATGCGGGGATAGCGGCCGAAGATCTCGGACCCCTCGGGGTTCTCGATGTGGTCATCCAGCGCCAGCACGCCCTTGGCCTTGTAGAGCCGCGTCAGCTCGTACATCAGGGCGAGCAGGTCGTTGTAATCCTTGGCCTTCCACTTGGGGCCCTTGATGACCTTGCCGACGCCCTTGCCCGACGCCTTGATCACGGTGAAGGAGTTGGCGATCACGAAGGAGCCGAGCGCCGCGCCGCCGATCATCATGCCTTCGAAGGGCAGGGCGTGCAGCACGATGTCCATCTTGCCGCCGGAGAGCATGAAACCGCCGAAGACGAGGCCGAACACCATCGCCAGTCCAAGGAACATCGTCATCGGTTGTCACCTATTCTGCTGCTCTGCCGATTTATTCTAGGTTGTTGCCAGACACCATATGTATAATTGACATCTGATCAAGTATAAACAAGAATAGTTGGCGATTGTTTCATGATCAGACAGGGCGGTTTGATGGCGCAGATGGGCGGGTTGGCGAACAAGCTGGCGTATTTCCTCGAAGCGGAACAACTGGCTGGCGTGTTCGTCGAGTGGCCGGACGACATGAACGTCGTGCTGTGCCTCGACGACTCGGGCGGCTGCGAGGTGCTGGTCTATCACCAGGGCGAGGGGCGCAGCGTCCTGCGCAAGGTCGCCGCGCTTTTCGGCCGGTCGCTGGGCGAGTTCATGGTGGTGCCCGAGATGCGCGGCTATCCGACCCGCAAGGTGCTGTTCTCGGAAGAGCAGAAGATGCTGTCGATCGTGGCCGATGCCGTTGATCTGCCCGAGGCGGCGCAGGACTATGCCATCAACTATCGCTATGCGCAGGATCAGGGTCTGAACCCGGACACGATGAAGCCCCGGCCGGCGCCCCGACCCGAAACCGGGGCCGCGCGCGAGACGGCCGAGGTGATCACCCCGACCTTCCGCCACCGGGCCCGGCCCGAGCCGGTGCGCCCCGCGCCGAAGCCGGCCGCCGACCGCCCCGCGGGGATCCGTCCGCGCCTGCGGCTGACCATGGGGAACCTGGCCCGTGCGGTCGCGCCCGATCCGGAGCCGGTGCCCGCGCCCCGGGCCGAGCCGCAGTTCCCGCCGGGCTATGCGCCCGCGGCAGAGGCCGCGCTGGACGAGTGCCATATCGTGGATGGCCAGATCGGAGAGCAGGACGGCGCCATCCGGCTGATCCTCTCGCGTGAGCGGTTGTCGGTGAACACCGCACCGATTCGCGTGACCGACCTGTGTTTCCGTGACGATTTCGCCCGGTTCATGATCCCGCGCGGGGTGCTGGGCAACTGGCGGCCGGGTCAGGCCGCGGTGATCGACGTCCCCGTGGAACGGTTTCCGGTCGCGCTGGCGCGGCGGCTGAAGGGCGCGCGCGAGGCCGAGGTCACGCTGACCCCGCGCGGGATCTTCGTCGCGCCGGGTGCCGAGCTGGTGGTCGAGGAGAAGTCCGAGCCGGCCCCCCGTCCGGTCCTGCGCCGGGTGGTCACGCCGCTGCGCGCGGCGATGCTCGCCCTGGTCGCGGTCGGCGCCGCCACGGGGGCGATCCTGTCCTACATGGAGGACGGCCGGGCGATCGGCATCGACTGGCGGGCCAGCAGCAGCGCGCCGGCGGGGCAGGCGGATCCGGAGGTGACGCGGTTCATCGGCACGCCGCTCGACCTGATCGGCACCATGGCGCGCGAGGAAGCCGGCCGATGATCTGCACGGTCATCACGCCGGTCGGTCCGGGCCACATGGATTTGTTCCGGACCAGCTGCGCGCCGTCGGTCGCGCAGGCCAGGGCGTATCACATGGGGCCCTTCACCGAGGTCGAGCATCTGATGATGGACGACACCGAGGGGCGCCATGGCCGCTCGGCCCGCCGAAACGAGGCGGTCCGCATGGCGCAGGAGGCGGGGTCGGACTGGGTCTTCTTTCTCGATGCGGACGACCTGCTGACCCCGAACGCCTTCGAGGCCTTCGGCCGGGTGATCGCGGCCGAGCCCGGACTTGACGTGGTCTGGGGCCTGATCTGCACGCTGGACGAGGGCGGAGAGCCCGCCCTGCGCGAGGACCAGGCGGAACGGCTGGACACGCGCGAGGATTTCCTGTCGGTGCCGCCCTATTCCGCGGTGCAGATCGGCGGCTTCATGCGGACGGAGGCGGTGGCCCGGTTCGGTTTCGACGAGGCCATGGATACCGGCGAGGACTACAAGCTCTACTGTCAGCTCTGGGAACATTGCCGCTGTGGCAAGCGCCCGGAGATCTTCTTCGTCAATCGGCGCGGGCAGCACTCGACGGGACCGAGGGCCGCGACGGGGCTGGACTGGAACAATGCGACGAATGCGCAATGGGCCGACCAGCTCAGGGCTGTGCCGATCTGGGCGAAGGTCGAGGATGGCGGGGCCGGGGATGGCCCCGCCCGGATGCGGGTGACCAACCCCAACGACCTGATCCAGATGACACACCTGCGCGGCGAATTCTTCGAAGCCGACAGCCTGTCCAAGCTGAAAAAGCTGATCAAGGCGCCGAACCCCCGGATCGTCGAAGTGGGGGCCAACATCGGCAACCATGTGGTCTGGTATGCGCGCCACCTCGCGGCCGAGCGGATCTATCCGGTCGAGCCGAACCCCGAGGCGCTGAGCATCCTGAACGAGAACATCGACGCCAACGGTATCCGCGCCCGCATCGACACGCGCGGCATGGGCTATGGCGCCGGCAAGGACAGCGGCACCTTCCGCACCCAGACCGACAATGCCGACAACCTGGGCGCGACCCGTCTGGTGGCGGATGCCGAGGGCGGGATCGAGACGCGGACGCTCGACCAGCTTCTGGGGGACGAGACCGTGGATTTCATCAAGATCGACGCCGAGGGGATGGAGCTGGACGTGCTGGAAGGCGCGCAGGCCCTGATCGCGCGCGACCGGCCGGTGATCTGGGTCGAGGTGCTGCGCGAGAACATGCTGGGCTTTGCCCAGAAATGGTGCCGCGCCGCCGGTTACCGGATCGTCGATTCGACACCTTACGTCCATACCATCGACTATTTCGCAGTGCCCAAGGAGTGACATGGCCGATACCGCACTTTCCCGAAAGGACCGGCGCGCCCGGATCGCCAAGGCCTCGAAGATCTACGGGATCAAGGGCGAGGAATCGCTCGATCTGCACGAGGCCTACCGGGCGCTGAGCCAGAACGACGTGATGCGGGCGGTGCAGCTGGCCCATCCGATCACCCGCAGCCATCCCAAGTCGGTCCATGCCTGGGTCGTCATGGGCGGCGCGGCACTGGCGCAGCGCGAGGGCGACACGGCCGAGGCGTTCTTTCAGCGTGCACTGGATTTCGCCCCGAACGAGACCTCGGCGCTGGTCGGGCTGGCCAAGGCCCAGGTGCTTCAGGTCAAACCCGAGGATGCGGTGCGCGTGGCCGCCCGTGCCTTCGCGGCCGGGGCCGACGAGAAGGGGCTGGTCAACCTCTACATGGAGCTGATGCGCCAGATGGGCCGGGTGCAGGTCGCGACGGATGTCGTCATCCCGGTCCTGAAGAAGCTGGAGGATGCCGAGCTTTGCATGAAGCTGGCCGACATGTTGACCGACATCGAGGAGACGGCGAAGGCGGCGGTGTGGCTGGACCGGGCCTGGCGGCTCGATCCGGAGCCCGAGGTCTATCGCATCGGCCGGCTGCGCGGGCTGATCTACAGCCGCCGGCTGGAGCAGGCGGACGAGCTGGCGAATGCGCTCATGGCCGACCCGGCGACGCAGGACAAGGATTCCGTCCTGCTCTACAAGGTGCTGATCCTGCGCATCTCGAACCGGCCGGAAGAGGCGCTGGCCCTGGCCGAGGCGCATGAGTTCACCAGCGCGGAACGCTATGCGGAACTGCGCGGCATCGTCGCCAACATCCTGCAGGACATCGGCCGCGGCGAAGAGGCGGGGGACGCCTATCTCGAGGGGATGCACGTGACGGGCGCCAAGCTGAAGGTCTCGAAGGCCTACGGCGCCTTCCTGATGCGCGGCGGGAATTTCGAGGACGGGCCGGCCTATTTCGCCGACCGGTTCGAGACACGGCAGCGCAGCTACATCCCCTACGAGAACGCGTCGCCCGAAAACATGCGCGGCCTGTCGCAGCTCTATCTGATCGGCGAGCAGGGGGTGGGCGACCAGCTTGCCCTGATGTCGCTGTTCCGGCTGTGCCCGGTGGATACCGCGAAAACGCCCGTGACGCTGGCGACGGAAGCGCGGTTCGTGAAGGCGCTGGAGGGCAATGGCCTGGGGGTCGAGGTGCTGGACCGCAAGATCTTCACCTCGGAGCCGCGGGTGCTGGCGCCCAACGAACTTGTCTACATCGGCGACCTGACCCGCTATATCGACGCCGGAAATCGCGCCGCCCATCAGGGGTCCTGGGTCACGCCGGACGCGGGCCGGATGCAGCACCTGCGGGACAAGTACGAACGCTTGGCCGATGGCGGGCCGATCATCGGGGCGGCCTGGGCCTCGGGGTCGATGCTGGGGCATCTGCGCTCGGTCAGCCTGATGGACATTCTCTCCTGCGTGCCCGACGGCGCGCTGGTGGTGAACCTGCAATACGGCGACTGCAAGGCCGAGATCGAGGCCGCGCGGCGGGCCCGGCCCGGCGTGTCGATCCTGGACGATCCCGAGGTCGACCAGATGTCCGACCTCGCCACCTTCTTCGCGCAGGTCGCGGCGATGGACCGGGTGCTGACCATCGACAACACCACGGCCCATACCTGCGGCGCGATCGGCCATCCCGATACCCATGTGCTGATCCCGACCGGGTCGGAATGCATGTGGTACTGGGGCGACGCGGGCGACCGCGATCCGTGGTACGGGAATCTCTCGCTCTATCGCCAGACCCGGCTGGGGGTCTGGGACGAGCCGCTGACCATGATGCGAAACGCCGTGTGTCCTTGACGGCACGGAACAGATCTTGCCGGACCATGAAACACCACGGATTTATAACGGTCTTTAACCTTGTCGGCCTATCTGTTCTTCAACAGGAGGCGCGGGAAGGCGTGGTTTGGGGACTGTCATGAGAAGCCGGCGACATGCATTGCGGGAAAGGCGGGGGCTGCTGGCGTGGCTCTCGGTGCTGTCGCGCATGCGCCGTGCTCCGGGCATCGCCCTGCGCCCCGCGGTGCGGATCGAAGACAGCGTGACGCCGAATTTCCTTGTCTGCCTGGAAACGGGGTCGCGCCAGGTCCTGCTGCGCCGGCACTTGCGGGAAACGCTCCGCATGACGCCGGAAGAGTATCGGGACAGATGGGGGCTGCCACCGGAATACCCCATGGTCGCCGCGAACTACCTGCGCCGGAAAGCCGCCGCGCGACAGGCAGAGCGCCATGGGTAAGAACGACAACCAGACAAAGAGGGCCGGATCCGGCAAAAAGACCGGGCAATGGGCTCCGCATGGCAGTGATTGAGGACAGGCATGGCAGACCAGACCAAGAAGGACATGATCGCAACGATCGTCGCATCCTTCGCATCGCGACCGGATGCGACACCGGACGCGATCGTCGAGCTTTATAACAGATTGATGGACGAGGCGGGGGAAGAGACCGGGACCCCCGCGCCGCAGGGCACCGCGGTGCCGGCCCTGCCGCTGGACCGGGCGGTGACCGAGGACAAGGTCTATTGCCTGTGCTGCGGACGCGGCTTCAAGATGCTGAAACGGCACCTGGGCGCGGAACACGGGCTGACCGAGGCCGAGTATCGCGCGATGTTCGGCCTGCCGGCGGATTTTCCGCTGGTCGCGCCCAACTATTCCCGCAAGAAGGCCAGCCACGCCAAGCAGGCGGGGTTCGGCAAGTACGACCGCGGTGTCCACAGGCAGGACAGCGACGCGTAACCCGACAGCGCTGAGGCGGACGGCAGATGGCGAGCAACGAACAACCGATCATCATCAAGAAGATCGAGGGCGAAGGCGGTGGCGGACACCACGGCGGCGGCTGGAAGGTGGCCTATGCCGACTTCATGACCGCCATGATGGCCTTCTTCCTGCTGTTGTGGATCCTCGCGGCCTCGGACGAAGAGGCGCTGCGCGGGCTGGCCGACTATTTCACCCCGTCGCTGTCGCAGGCCGGCGGCAAGGGGCAGGGGATGCTGGACGGGACGATCATCGCCCCGAACGGGGACCAGGGCGGGTCGAACACGCCCGACGGCAACACCCGCCTGCCCAGTTTCGGACAGGAGAACCCGCTTGCCGTCTTCGACAGCCGCCTGCGCGACGAGGCCACGGATGTCATCGTCGAATACGAGACCAAGGAGGACGGCACGATGGAGCCGAAATCCATGGGCGAGGGCGAGGACGAGGAGGACGGATCCGCGGCCGAGCAGGCGGCGGAGCGGCAGGCGCTCGAAGAGCAGTACCAGGCCGAGGTGAAGGAGCGAGAGGCGAACATGGAGCGGCTGGAGGAGGAGATCCGCCGGCACATCCAGGAGCGCGTCGATCTCGAGGATCTGGGCGAGAACCTGCGGTTCGACCGCACCTCCGAGGGGCTGCTGGTCCAGATCATGGACAAGGAGGGCCGGTCGATGTTCGCCCGCGGCTCGGCCCGGGTCGACAGCCGCACCCGCGACCTGATCCGCATCATCGGGGAATCCATCGTCGACATGCAGAACGCCATCGTCATCACGGGCCATACCGACGCGGTGCCCTTCGTGAACAACCTGGGCTATTCGAACTGGGAACTGTCGGCCGACCGCGCAAATGCCACGCGGCGGGTGCTAATCGACACCGGCGTCTCGCCCGCGCGGATCAAGCGGATCTCGGGGCTCGCCTCGACCGATCCGCTGAACGCCGACGATCCGGAGGCGGCCGAGAACCGGCGCATCGGCGTCCTTCTCGCCTATCCCGCGCCATTGGCGCCGGATATGGACGCGCCGAATCGCTGAACCACCAGATTTGGGGCTGTCGGCCCCTCGGCACGGCTGATATAGCCCCAAAAGCGCCATATTTGCGTATCCGGCACGGGGCGTTTTCCACAGCCTGTTGCGCAAGGGAAAGTGACAGGCGGTTTAACGGCTTGTGATCCGCCCTTGACCCAAAAACGGGCCAAATATGGGCGAAGCGGGTCAAGTTATCCCCACATTTTGTTGCCCGGAGCCGTTAGTTTTCTTTTCTCTGACCCCGCCTATCTGTAGGTTAAGAATACAAGATATTGGGGCAGTGGCATGAGCCAAGACAGAGTATTGGAAGACATCTGGATGGGGCGCATACGGGCAGCGCGCGGCGGAGAAGCAGGCTCTCTGTCGCGCCAGCTGCGGGCCCTTGTACCAGTGCACCACGTGCTTCTGACGGCCGAGACCGGGCGGGCGCCGGTCGAGGTTCTGATGGACGATGCCGAGATGATGCCGGCACTGCCGCTGGGCGACGTGCTGGTCGAGGAACTGGGGCTCGACGTGCCGTATGGCGCGCTCGTCGTGTTGCGGGATGCCGGGTCGCCGGCGCCGGTCTCGTACGACGCCGGCACGATCCTGGGCGAGATCCTCCTGGGCCTTCTGCGCACCGGGCTGTTCCCGATGGACCGCGAGACCGACGCGCTGTTCGCGATGGCCGCCTCCTACGACAAGCTGGTCGAGGCCAGCGGCTTTCGGCACAGCGGGCTGGACGGCTGCGAATTCCGTCTCGGGCTGGCGGCCTCGCTCGGCGCGTACTGGTGCGGTGCGCGCCAGGCCGGAGCCGACACCTGCGGGCTGTTCGACCGGCCCGACTTTCTGCGTCAGCCAGAATTGCTCAGGTATCTGCGGGCTCTCGATGCCAGCTTTTCACTCACGGATGCCGAGGCCGTCCCTGCGCGTCTGATGCTCGCGCAGGGCGGCACCCGCGGGTTCGACGACTGGATGCAGCATGTCGGGCAGGTGGTTTCCGCTGAAATCGGTGTGTCAACAAGGATTCCGGGGGTCCGGGCCAACAATTCGCAAAGAAACTGACGCTTTTTAACTTGTTTTAAATCAAACAATTCTTCAAAGAATTCGCATTCTGTGCTTACCTGTCCATGCTTTTTGGCAGGAAAGCAGGCACACCAAATGATGCCCAACAGTATCCAGGCGGCGGCAAAGATTCCGCTGCTGGACATCGACGAGGAACGGAATGCGATCCGGCGCTGGCAGGATCACGGCGACCGCGAGGCGCTGACCCTCTTGCTGCGGTCCCATGCCCGGCAGGCGTGGTCGATGGCGGCGCGCTGGACCGACAACCCGGTGCATCTCGAGGATCTGGCCGCGGAGGGCGTGATCGGGCTGATCCGCGCGGCGGACAATTTCGACCTCGGCCAGGATGTCCGCTTTTCGACCTATGCGGCCTGGTGGGTCATGAACGGCGTCTCGGCGGCGGCCGCGCGGATCCGGTCGGTGATCGACGTGCCGCCGCGCGCGGTGACCGAGATGCGCAGCGGCAGGCTGGCGGATGAGGACAACACGGTGATCACCATGGCGATGCAGGGGATCGTGGCGCTGGACGCGCCGGTCGGCGACGGCACCCATTCCCTGCTGGACGCGCTGGTGAGCTCGGACCTGACGCCCGAAGAGACGGCGGCGGCCGAGTCGCTGCACGATGTGCAGCGGCGGCTGATCGCGAAGGCGATGTCGGGTCTGAACGCGCAGGAGGCCGAGATCATCCGGCGGCGGCGGCTTCAGGCCGTGCCCGAGACGCTCGAGGATCTGGCCGATGCGATGAACATGACCCGGGACAGGCTGCGGCAGGTGGAACGCCGCGCCATGACCCGGCTGAGGAGGTTCCTCCTCGACAACGGTTTCCAGAGGGCGATGTTGAACTGATGCTGGGTATCTTGAATTTCGGTGGTTTCGGGCAGGCGCAGGGCGTCGAGGCCAGGGGGTCCCAGCAGGCGGCGGCCGAGGGCGCCGGGCCGGGTTTCGCCGCGCTGCTGTCGCAGGTGATCGCCGGGGCCGAGACGCCGGCGGCGGCGTCCGATGGCAAGGTGACGCAGCTGGCGGCGCTGCTGGGCAAGTTCCGGGCCGAGGCGCAGGAGAGCCTGTCAGAGGTTTTTCCCGACGGTGTGATCGTGCCGGGCGAGGCGCTGAACGACTGGGCCCGCACCATGCTGACCCGTCTGGACGGGATGCTCCAGCAGGCGGGCGTGACGGTGGCCGACCTGGCGCAGGTGCTGGCACCCTTGGAGGCGCCGGCCCTGGAGGATGCGGATACGCTGCTGATCCAGGCGGCGCAGACACTGGTGACGGGAACGCCCCGCGGGACCGGTCCGGCCGAGGTCGCCACGGCACCGGCACCGGCACCGGCACCGGTTCGACCCGAGGTCGGTCGCACGGTTTCCGAAGGTCGTGGCGCGGCGCCCGCTGCGCCCGCGCCGGCGGGGCAGGGCGTGCCGGTCGTGGCCGGTCCCACCCCTGCCGCGCCGGTCACGCCGGTGATCGGGGACGGGGCGCGGGACGGCACGGCGCCGGCTCCGGCGCGGAAGGCCGGGGGGGCTCCGAACGCGGCCTCCGGCGTCGTGGAGGCGCTGAGCGCCGATCCCGGAACCGCCCGGACCGACATGGCCGCGCTGCCGCAGGCGGCCCCCCTGCCGGATGCGCTGCGGATCATCCTGGCGCAGGCCGTCGCAGCACCGGCGGACCGGACCCTGCCGCCCGAGGTGCAGGCGATCCTCTCGGCGCCCCAGCCGACCGCCGCGCCGCTGATCGCCTCGGTCGCCGAGACAGCGCCACCGCCGACGACCGCCCAGCCGACCCCGCAGCAGGGGCTGGCGCGCAACCTGGCGGGGCAGATCCGCGGCGTCAGTTTCGCCGAAGGCACCACCCGGATCGAACTGTCGCCTGCGGGCCTCGGCAGCATCGAGATCGAGATCGCGCCCGACGAGGCCGGCAAGCTGCGCGTCGTGCTGCGGGCCGAGAACCCGGCGGTGCTGAACGCGATGCGGTCGGACCGCGAGATGCTGGCGGGGCTGCTGCGCGACGGCGGCACCTCGGTCGAGGAGGGCGCGATGAGTTTCGAGGACCTGGGCCAGAGGCGGAACCCGGGCGGGCAGGACCCCCTGGGGTCCACCGTGACCGGCCCGGTCATCGCGGAAGACGACGACGAGGGCGGAGAGATCGCCGCCGCCCCCCCCGCGGCCGGCGACGGCCGCCTGAACATCCTGACCTGAGGAGGTCGCAATGGTAGACATCACGGGAACCGCCGCGGCCACCAGCGGCCAGACGCTCTCGACCGTCGCGTCGAACAAGCTGTCGGCGGATTATCAGAGTTTTCTCAAGCTTCTGACGGCGCAGCTGACCAACCAGGATCCGCTGGAGCCGATGGACAGTTCGACCTTCGTGTCGCAGCTGGCCCAGCTCAGCCAGGTGGAACAGTCGATCCAGACGAACACGCATCTGGAATCCATCTCGGGACAGCTCGCCAACGCGGGGCTGACCTCGGATCTCGGGCTGATCGGGCGCGAGGTGAGCGTGCCCGGCGACCTGTTCGACCTGATCGGAGGGAAGGGGACCTTCGAATACGTGCTGGCGACGACCGCGAACGAGGTCCGGGCGATCATCCGCGACAGCGCCGGCAATTCCGTCGCGCAGATCGAGGGGCTGAAGACCGGGGCCGAGACGCTGCATTCCGTCGACTGGAACGGGATCGGGTCCGAAGGCACGCCGGTCGCCGACGGCATCTATACCGCCGAGATCATCGCCACCGGCCCCGAGGGCAACGTGCTGGGGGCCTCGGCCTTCACCCGCGCCACGGTCGAACGGCTGACCCTGTCGGGCGGAGAGTCCGTGCTGCATCTAAGCAACGGCAATACCGCGTTGTCGTCGCTGGTGGCGGCGGTGGAGTGATCAGCCGCGCGGAACTTCGGTCTTGTAGAGCGACAGGAAGATGAAATCCTCGATGCCGTAGAAGTTCGTGCGCAGGTCGCGGGCGACGCGTTCGGCCACCTTGGCGCTGTCGACCTGTGATCCGCGCAGAAGCTGGGTTTCGGCGACGGTGTGCATCGTGGTGACGATCTGGTCGCGCAGGCGCGCGGCGTTCTCGGCGTCGTAATAGTGGTTCGCCTGGTCGAGATCGGTGACGGAGACGCCGAAGTCGGCGACGAAATAGCTGATCGCGCGCGCCGAATAGACCGGGACCGTCAGGCGCCCCAGCCGGACGACGTGGTCGTCGGTATCGGCGATCTTCTTGATCGCGCCCTCATGGATTTCGGCCTCGGTCTTCACCGGCAGGAGCGAGGGATGCGCCGTCCGGGCGGGGCGTTTCGTGACCGGATAGGCGGTGTGGCTCTGCTCGACCTTCTGCCGTGCGCGTTCCATGACCTCTTCCCGGGCGCGCTTCTCGGCATGGGCGGCAAGCTTGTCGCGATCCACCCGGTGCAGATCGACCGGACCCGGCCGGCTTCCCGCGTCGTCGAAGGTCAGCGATGCCGGCACGAACTGGCGGAGCGCGTCGAAGGCGCTGTGCCGGTCGTCTTGGGCCCGCGCTGCATGGCCCTCCTGTTCGGCGAGGAAATGGAGAACCTCTTCGGCGGGGCTCTGCGGATTTTGCAGGTCCTGCGCGCCGGCATGGGCGGGATGGGGTCCATCCGACATGAGCTTGCCCGCGCCGAAGCCGCCAAGGGCGCAGAGCAGGGGGAGCACCGTCAGAACGATATGCGACTTCTTCATCTCGACACCTGGATGGACTTTGCCTCAGGCGTCGATATGCCCTCCGATCAAGGCGAGAGTTTTTCCGGATCGGGGCGAATATGGGACTCAATAGGGCAAGACTATGTCCACGATGTCTTCGCCGTAGCTGCGGCTCTGCTGCCGCGAAAGGCTGCCCTCGCCGCCATAGGTGATCCGCGCCTCGGCGATCTTCTCGTAGGGGATGGTGTTGTTCGTGGCGATGTCCTCGGGCCGGATGATCCCCGCGACCCGCAGTTCGCGCAGCTCTTCGTTGACCTTCACCTCCTGCCGTCCGGCGACCACCATGTTGCCGTTGGGCAGCATCTGGACGACCAGCGCCGCGACCTTGAGACTGATGGTCTCGTTCCGCGCGATCGAGCCGGAGCCGCTGGCCGTGGTCGAGGAACTGGACTGCACCAGCGGGTCGGGCACCTGGCCCGCGCCGACGCCGGGCAGGATCTTGTGCAGCTTGCTGGCATAGCCGAAGAACTGCGGCTTGGTGAATTCGCTGTTGCCCGAGCGTTCGCGGTCGGTGGAATTCGACAGCTGCGCCTGATCGTCGATCTCGATCGTGATGGTGAGGATGTCGCCGACCTTGGTCGCGCGCTGATCGGCGAAGAACCCGCCCGAGCCGCGCTGCCAGAGCGAAGACTGTTCGCCGCGTTCCGGGGTGCGGGGCACCTCGGGCGGGGGCATGGGCACCTGGACGCGGGCGACCTCGGGCATGACATGCGGCGACATCTCGACACCGGAGATCCTGGGATCCCGATCGAACGGGTCGCTGGCGCAGCCGGCCACGGCGACGACGGCGAGGGTCGAGATGGTCAGGCGCAGCGCCTGCGCGGTACGGGGGGATTTCAACGGGTGACCTCCACGATGCCCCTGCCGACGGCGACGCCGGTGAGGGAGGTATTGCTGGCGAGGTTGACGATGCGGATCTCCTGTCCCTTGTGCGCGGCGTCGAGCGCCTTACCGGGCGCGGAGAGCGCCAGGAGACCGTCGTCGTAGCGGATCGAGATCCGGTCGCCGCGGTCGATGATGAGCGGCTTGATGACGGATTGCGTCATCACCGGGCGGCCCTGGGTGAGCAGCCGCTTGACCTGCATTCCGACCAGATCGGCCGGGTCGGTGACGGTGAAGGCGCCGATCCGGGCGAGCGGAAGCTTGACCGCGCCCAGGTCCTCTTCGCCGATGCGTTCGCCCGGCAGCATCCGCGCCACCGGCACCGGCACGTCGAGCGTCGCGATGGCCAGCCCCTCGAGGCGGACGACGTTGCTGTCGTCGAGCACCGCGTTGGCCAGGTAGCGGCCGGTCGACTTGTCCATCCAGAAGGCCGAAAGCATCAGCGCCTCGGCCGGGGCGCCGTCCGGGGTGGTGATGTGAAAGCCCGCGTTCTCGGGGAGTTCCGGACCGTAGCGGTCGCGCGCCCGTTCCTCGATCAGCGTCCTGACATCCTCGGCCAGCAGCGCGCCGGGCAGGACGAAGACGATCATCGCGATGGCGGTATAGTAAAGAAAGCTTCTCATGGCTTTACCCTGGGCTTACCGGATTTGGTTGGCGGTGGACATCATCTGGTCGGCGGTCTCGATGGATTTGGAGTTCATCTCGTAGGCCCGCTGGGCCGAGATCAGGTCGGTGATCTGCTGGATGATGTTGACGTTGGAGGTTTCGAGATAGCCCTGCCGCAGGATGCCGACCGCCGGATCGCCGGGGTTGGCCTGGGTCGGGTCTCCGCTGGCGACAGTCGCCGCCAGGAGGTTGTTGCCGAGCGGCCGCATCCCGGCGTCGTTGATGAAGGTGGCCAGCGTCAGCTGCCCGATCTCGACCGGGATCGCGTCGTTGCCGACATAGGCCGAGACGATGCCCGTCTCGCCGATCTCGACCCGGGTGGTGTCCTGCGGCACCACGATGCCGGGGTTCACCTCGTAGCCCTGCTGGGTCACGATCTGTCCCTCGGCGTTCAGCCGCAGGCTGCCGTCGCGGGTGTAGGCCGCGTTGCCGTCGGGCATGTTGACGACGAAATAGCCCCGCCCCTCGATCGCGAGGTCGGTCTGGTTCTCGGTCTGGGTCAGCCCGCCCTGGGTGTTCAGCCGCACGGTGCCGGCGGTGCGCACGCCGAGGCCGACGTCGATGCCGACGGGCAGGTAGGTGCCCTGATCCGAGGTCGGGGCTCCCTCGCGTTCGATGTTCTCGTAGAGCAGGTCCTGGAACGAGGCGCGCGCCGACTTGAACCCGGTGGTCGAGGCGTTGGCGATGTTGTTCGAGATCACGTCGACGTTGGTCTGCTGCGCCATCATGCCGGTCGCGGCGATGCCAAGGGCTTTCATGTCAGGTCACTCCTATCCGATTGCCGCAGAACCGAGACGGCGGAGCATGTCCTTGCGCAGCTCGTCCTCGGTGCTCATGAGTTTGGTGGCCCGGTCATAGGCCTTCTGGATCATCATCAGCCGCGTGACCTCGGCCACGGGCGAGACGTTGCTGAGTTCGATCTGCCCCTGAAGGATCTCGGAGCCCTCGGCGGCAGTCGCCTGGCCCTCGCGGCCCTCGGGCGGAACGAGCATCGAGTTGCCGAGGCGTATGTAGGATTGCACGTCCGGCAGATCGAAGAGGCCGACGCGCCCCAGCACGCCGGTTTCATCCGAGGCGATCGTGCCGTCGGGCGAGATCAGGATCTTGCCGGCACCGGGCGGGATGGCGATGTCGCCGCCGCCCTCGTCCAGGACCCGGGCGCCGCTGAGCGTCACCAGATACCCGTCGCGGTCGAGCGCCAGCTGACCGTCGCGGCCATAGGCGGTCTGGCCCCCGGGCATCCGGTAGCTGAGAAAGGCCTCGCCCTTGATCGCGAGGTCCAGCGGGTTGTCGGTGCGGGTCATCGCACCCTGCGTCTTGTCGAGATAGGATCCCTGATCGACCACGAAATTCGTGCCCTCGCCGACCCTCTGGCCCTCGTCCTGATGCAGGTAGCTGGCAAAGATGATCCGCTCGGCCTTGAAGCCGGCGGTATTGGCGTTGGCGATGTTGTTCGCCGTCACGTCCAGATCGCGCTTCATCGCGCGGGCCAGCGACAATGCCACATACGTGGTGTTGTCCATTGCGGAGATCCTCTGCCCGGTCCCAACCTGATTTGCTGTCTATCCTTTTTCTTTTCTTGCGATGACAGCGTTTTTCTTGGATAGATAGAACCACCTCCATGAACTGAAGTCAAGAATTGCGCAGCTATCTTTGCATATCCTTTTGCCTGATCGGCGTTGTTCTTGGCGGACCGGCGATTCCGGAAACCGATCCGCATGGCACGGTGCCGGCGGAAGAACAGGCGCCGGCGCCCGGGCGGCAGATGTCCGAGCCGCCCCGGCCGGACCTGCCGCAGGACGTGGCCGAGGCCTGGAAGACCACCGCGCAGATGCTCTATCAGGTGCCGGGCACCGACAGACCCTTCATCGAAGAGAGGCGGGCGATCCAGAACGCCCTGGCCCGGTCGCTCGGCAAGGCCAGCGCGCAATGGGGGATGAGCGGCGAGACCGCCGATACGCTTCTGGCGATGGCGCGGCTGAATTATCGTCATGGCTTCGGCCCCGAGGGGCTTTCCGTGCTCGAGGGGCTGGACCGCGGCAACCTCTCGGAAACGCAGGAGCTGCGGCGCGCGGCGCTGGAACTGGCGCTCGGGCTGATCGATCCGCGCGACCGGCCGCTGAGCGACCGCGCGCAGAGGATGCTGGGGCCGGATTATCGCAGCTGGCCGGACCAGCAGGTCTTCCTCGCATTGCAATCGGTGCGCAACAACCGGTTCGAGGCGGCGGCGGATTACCTGCCGCTGGTCCGCGATAGGCTGGAGCGGCTGCCCGCGGGCTATGCGGCGGTGATCCTGCCGGGTCTGCTCGAGGCCGCAATCGCCACCGAGCAGTGGCAGGTCGCGCGGGATTTCGCGCTGGAGTTCCGCAAGCACCCCGCGTTGCGCGAGAGCAGCGCGTTTCGCTATCTGCTGGGCCGTGCGGCCGAGGCCGGGGGCGACATCCTGGCGGCCTTCGACAGCTATCGCCTGGCGGGAGAGCAACACGACGTCCACGGCCACCGGGCGCGGACGGCGATCGTGGCCCTCGGTCTGCGGCACGACCTGATCGGCATTCCCGAAGCGCGCGAGCTGCTGCAACGCGAAACCCATCTCTGGCGCGGCGACGCCTATGCCCTGTCGGTGCTGAGCGACCTTGCCGCGCTGGACCGGGCGGACGGCGACCGGGTGGCGGCGGTGCATACCTACGGCGCCATCCTCGACCGCTTTCCCCGCGACCCGGCGGCGGCGCTGGCGCGCCAGAAGGCCCGCGCGCTGATCGCCGAGATCTACGAAGAGGGGGCGAGCGGCGATCTGCCCCTGTCGGCCTTTCTTCAGGCGCATCGCCGCATCGCGCCCGACTTCCGCTTTCAGGCCGGGTTCGACGTGCAGGCGGAACGTTTCGCCGACCGGTTCCTCGACGTGGGCTCGACGCTCGTGGCGGCGCAGGAATACGAGGCGGTGCACGATCATCTGGCCGTGGGGCGGGATCTCGGCCTGAGCGACGTCAGCGACCGGCGCCTGGACGAGCTGCGCCTGAAACAGGCCGAGAGCCTCGAACTGGGCGGGCAGTACGAAGAGGCGCTTGCCGCGCTCCGCGAACCGCTGGCCTCGGGCACGGCAGAGCTGGAGGACCGCCGCTCGCAACTGCTGGCGCAGCTCTATGCCGACACGGGCCAGACCGGTGCGCTGCTGGAAACCTCGGTCTCGGCGCCCGACATTCCCTTTCTCCGTCTCAAGGCCAACGCCTATTTCGACCGCGAGGACTGGGCCGACGCGCAGGCGACCTTCCAGACGATATGGGACGAGACTGGGCAGGAGCTTCCGTTCGAGGACGCGATCCGGCTCTTGCTGTCGTCCTACCGCAACGACGACCTGACCACGACGCTGGCGCTGTCGCGGGAATTCCCCGAACTCACCGGCATTCCGCAGTGGAGCGCCATCGCCGAGGGGCTGGTGGATCCGGCCGCCGAGCTCTGGCCGCTGCGTCAGGACACGGCACGCGAGCGGATGGAAAGCGCCTCGCGCACGCTGGAAAACCTCGGCACGGTCCAGCCCGGAACGAACTGAGGCCGCTTCCCCGCCGGCCGGCCCGGGTGCCACGCCTCGCGAAATTCCCAATTCTTTAACCGGGCCGAAAACTGGCCCGCCTATATGATGTGCCGAGTAAAACCATACCCAATATAAAAAGCTCGGGGGCAGTATAATGAGCATTTCACAGGCAATGATGTCTGGGGTCAGCGGACTTATGGCCAACTCCAAGGCCGTGGCGCGCATCTCCTATAACATCGCCAATTCCGACACCTATGGCTTCCGCCGCAGCTTTGCGCAGATGCTGACCAGCGGCGCGACCATCCCGACGGGCACGGTCTCGGCCTCGGGCGTGCGGGCAGAGGTCGTGCACCAGAACACCCAGGACGGCACCCCGCTGACCACGGGCGCCGCGACCAACCTGGCGATCAGCGGCAACGGGTTCTTCGCGGTGACACGGAACATCAACGAAGGCACGGGCGAGCCCGAGCATTTCATGACCCGGGCCGGCGACTTCCAGCCCGACAGCGAAGGCTATCTGCGGAATGCCTCGGGCATGTACCTGGCGGGCTTTCCCTACGACGAGTCCGGATCGCTCGGCGTGATCGACCGCAACCAGTTCTCGGGCCTGCAGACCGTGCGGATCGCCGAGATGTCGATCGCCGGCAACCCGACCTCGGAAATGACGCTGACCGGCAACCTGCCCTCGCAGGAAACCGGGCTGGCCACGCCGGGCGACCCGTTCATCTCGTCCATCGAGTATTTCACCCCGCTCGGTGCGGCGGAACGGCTCCAGTTCTCGTGGCAGCCCTCGTCGACCGCGAACGAATGGCAGCTCGAGGTCACCGACTCGAGCGGCGCGAGCTACGGCAGCCTGACGGCCACCTTCAACGACAGCGGCCCGTTGGCCGGCACGCCCTCGGGTTTTTCCGCCGTGACCAGCACGGCCACCGCGCCGGCGGCCTTCAGCTTCGACACCTCCACCGGCGTCGCGACCGTGACGGTGAACAACGGCACCACGCCGCAGACCATCACCGTGGACATGGGCGCGCCCAACACCTTCGGCGGCCTCAGCCAGTTCTCGGGCGACTATGTCCCGCTGGTCGGCAATGCCGACGGCACGCAGTCCGGATCGCTCGCGCGGGCCGAGATCAGCAACGACGGCGTGGTCTACGGCATCTTCGACAACGGCATGCGCCGGGCGCTGTACCAGATCCCGCTGGCGACCGTGCCCAACCCGAACGGGCTGATGACCGCCGACAACGCCACCTTCCTGGTGAGCGAGGCCTCGGGCTCGTTCACGCTTTCGATGGCCGGCTCCGGCACGGCGGGCGAGATCACGGGCGGCTCGGTCGAAAGCTCGAACGTGGATATCGCCGAGGAACTGACCGAACTGATCCAGAAGCAGCGCGCCTTCTCGTCCAATGCCAAGATCATCACCACGGCTGACGAGATGCTGGACGAAACGGTCCGTCTGAAGCGCTGATGACGATATCGCCGCGCCTGTAGAAACGGGCGCGGCGGACCACATCCAGAAGGATAAGGTCTATGAGCATTCTTACCGCCATTCTCGCCAGCCGGTCGGGCCTGCAGGCGAATTCCCAGCGGGCGCAGCTGGTCTCGACCAACATCGCGCACGCCCAGGACGAAAACTATTCGCACCGCAGCCTGGAAGTGACCGAGGCGCTCGGCGGCGGCGTCCGGGTGATCGGCGTCGCGCGCGCGATGGATACGGCGATGGACGCGCTCTATCGCACCGAAATGTCCTTTGCCGCGAAACAGGACGCCATGGCCACGACGCTGGGCGTCTATGGCGCGGAGCTGGGCGAGCTGGATACCGAAACGAGCATTCCGAACCTGCTCTCGGCGTTCCAGAACGACCTCGGACTGCTGTCGAACGATCCCGGCGATGCGAGCCTGCAGCAGGAGGTCTACCTCTCGGCCAAGGCGCTGACCGGGGCGATCCGCAGCGCGAACTCGGCCCTGAACACGGTCGAGACCACGGCGGTCAACGGCATCGGCAACGACATCTCGGCGGCGAATGAGGCGCTCCGCGAACTCGCCCGGATCAATGCGGATATCGGCAAGACGGAGCAGGGCACCGAAACCTATGCCGCGCTCGAGGACCGGCGCGCGGCCGAGCTCGACAAGCTGGCGAACATCGTCCAGATCCAGGTGTCCTACGACACCGACGGCCGGGCGAATGTTCACGCCGCGGGCGGGCAGTCGCTGGTGGTCGCGGGGCATGTGAACGAATTCAGTTTCGACCGGCCGACCGGCACGCTCTATTCCGGCGACCAGGACGTGACGCCGGGCGTGGCCGGCCGGCGCGGCGCCGAACAGGGGTCGTTGTCGGGCTACGTCACACTGCTCAACGACGTCGTGCCGCAGCAGCGGCTGGAACTGGACGAGATCGCCCGGGGTCTGATCCAGGGGTTCGAGGATGCCGACACCTCGCTCGCTCCGGGGCAGGCGGGGCTATTTACCAACGGCGGCATGGCGCTCGGCTCACCGGTGACGCCGGGGCTGGCCGGACGGATCGCCGTGAACGATGCGATCGATCCTTTCCGGGGCGGCGACCTGTCCCTGCTGCGCGACGGGATCGGGGCCGTGACGACCGGCGCCGCCTCGGACAACACGCAGGTCCTGGCCTTCCTCGATTTCTTCGACACGCAGGTCGCCTTCGATCCGGCGGCGGGGCAGGGGGCCACCGGCACGATCATGGACTTTACCACCGGCGCCATCTCGCAACAGCAGGCGCGGCGGGTCGATGCCGAGAGCAACCTGAATTCGCTGATTGCCAGTTCCGAGACCTATCGCGCGGCGCGCCTGAACGCCCGCGGCGTCAACATCGACACCGAATTGCAGAACCTGTCGCTGATCGAGCAATCCTACAACGCAAACTCCCAGGCCCTGCGTGTCGCGTCCGAGATGATCGACACGCTGCTGAACATGTTCTGAGGGGGCTGACCCATGATCTCTTACGTCCAGACCGTTTCGTCCCTGCAGAGCCTGCTGACCCGGCAGCGCACAACGACCGACATGACCCGGCTGATGATGATCGCCGAGGAAGAGGTCGCGACCGGGCGCCATGCCGACCCGTTTTCCGCGCTTGGTACCCGGGCGGTCGAGGCGATGAACACCCGCGCCGTCTATGAGCGGACCGAGGGGCGGATCGAATCCAACACCCTGCTGCAGAACCGGCTCGATCTCATGGCCACCGCGCTCGGCAATGTGCGCGACGCGGCGCAGGACGTGCTGACGATGACGATTTCGAACACCGATCCGACCTCGTCCCGGCAGCTCTACCTCAAGGACCTCGCGCAGGACGCCTATGACTCCATCGTCTCGTTCATGAACGCGAGCTACAACGGCAAGGCGCTGTTCGGCGGCGTCGACAGCGACCGGACCGCGATGAACAGCTGGGCGGAGAGGGACGCGGCCACCGGGCTCAGCGCCTCGGACGTGATGTCGACCATCGTCGGCGGCGGGATCACCGATGCGGCGGACGCGAACGCCAAGCTGGCCGAGATCGACGCGGTCTTCAACGGCACGCCCGCGAACCCTGCCTGGGGGTACGAGGCGACGTTCTTCAACGGCACCCCGCTCGAGGACGGGCTGGGCAATGCAAACCCCCGCCTGGCGGCGTCGATCGACGAGAACCTGGACATCGGCTATGGCGTCCAGGCGAACGACAGGGGATTCCGCGACATGATGCGCGGGCTGGCCATGCTGGCCGCGGGCGATCCGGCGACGATCACGGACGACGGCGCCTACGAGGCCTGGGTGGGCGAGGCGGCGGCCGCGCTCGGCGCCGGGGTGACGGGCGTGCTGAACGCCGAGGCACGGACGGGCAGCATGCAGAAACTGGTCGAGGATTCCAACGACCGGCTGCACGCCAAGCGCGAGGTCCTGACCCTGCACATCAGCGAACTGGAGTCGGTTGATCCCTTCGAGGCGGCCTCGCGGCTGACGTCGACGCAGACCCAGCTTCAGGCCAGCTATGCCGTGACGGCGCGGCTGTCGCAGCTGTCCTTCGTCAACTTCATGCGCTGATACAGGGGGCGGCGGTGATGTCGCCCCTCCCGCGGAATATCATCCTCGCACCCGGGGTCGGGTCTTCGTTCACGGGGCGCGCGGACGGCACGAGACCCCCGGGCGGGGCCCGAGGATGACGCCGGCGCGGGCGACCTGCGGCGGGCTTACATGCCCCCGGCGCGTTTGAGGATCTCGGGGGCGGCGGAGAACTTGTAGCCCCGGCCGTGCACCGTCTCGATATAGTTGTGACCGGACGCCGAGGCCTGGTCGATCTTCTTGCGGATCTTGCAGATGTAGACGTCGATCACCTTGTCGAAGGGCTGATCCTCGGCCATGCCGTAAACCGCGTCGTAGATCGCCCCCTTGGATACTACGCGACCGGCATTCAGCACCAGCTGCTGAAAGATCGCATGTTCGCGCCGCGACAGCTTGACCACGCCGCCCGACACCTCCGGATCGCGCCCGTCGAAAAAGGCCGTGACCTCGCCGACCTGGATGCTTTCGGCGGCATGGCCGTGCGAGCGGCGGGTGATCGAGTTGATCCGCGAGCGCAGCTCGACCGCCTTCACCGGAATGACGATGTCGTCGTCGGCGCCCGCATCGAGCGCGGCGGCGGTGTCGCGCGAATTGCGGAAATCGCGCATCACCAGGATCGGGTTCGAGCAGCCGGCGGCGCGCAGCGCGGCGATCTGGTCCAGCAGGTCGGGGTTCTCGGCCAGCAGGAAGGGCCGGTCCTCGTGCCCGCCCCGGTTGAGAAGCCCGAGCTCGCCGCGGAAGAAGGCGGCCTGGATGGGCACCGGCTTCATCCGCGCCGACCGGAGTTCAACCATGAGTCCGTTGAGACGATCCGCGCGCGGCTCGTAAAGATAAATATGCATACTGCTCCCCGATCCTTGTTATTTTGATCGGCCTCTTGTGTTTTTCTTACATGATAGAAACACAGTTATGTGAGCGTCAAGCAAATCCGTCCACAGGCAAGATCCGTTTACAATCTATTCTTGTGTTTATGTCACAATTGGGGCAATAATTCTTGCAACAAACACGAAGAACGTGGGTCATGCGGGTTCTCAGAGCAGTCCTTTCCCTGATGCTGGCCGTCGCACCGGCCATCGATGCCGCCCAGGCGGATGTCCGGATCAAGGATATCGCCAGTTTCGAGGGCGTGCGCGAGAACCAGCTAGTCGGCTATGGCCTCGTGGTCGGTCTGAACGGCACGGGCGACACGCTGCGCAACAGCCCGTTCACCGAGAAATCCATCGAGGGCATGCTGGAACGTCTCGGGGTGGGCAACCTCTCGGACGACCAAATGCGCACCCAGAACACGGCGGCGGTCATGGTGACCTCCATGCTGCCGCCGTTCGCCCGCCGCGGTTCGACGATTGATGTCGTGGTTTCCTCCCTCGGCGACGCATCGTCCCTCCGCGGCGGGACGCTGATCGTGACGCCGCTATCCGGCGCGGATGGCGAGGTCTATGCCGTGGCGCAGGGGCCGATCGCCGTGGCGGGATATGCGGCGCAGGGGGCGAATGCCTCGATCGTCGAGGGCGTGCCGACCGTCGCCCGGATCGAGAATGGCGCGACGGTCGAGAACGAGATCGACTTCCGCCTCGCTTCGCTGCGGTCGTTCCGGATCGCGCTGCGCACGCCGGACATGACCACCGCGCATCGCGTGGCGGACAAGATCAACCAGTCCCTGGGGCCGGGGACGGCACAGGTTCTCGACAGCACCACGATCGAGGTCGTGGGCAACGACAAGGGCGACACGCCCGAGATGATGGCGGCCGTCGAGAACCTGATGGTTCAGCCCGACAGCGTGGCCAAGGTGGTGATCGACGCGCGGTCGGGCACCATCGTGATCGGCGCGAATGTCCGGGTGGACAAGGTCGCGGTCAGCCAGGGCGGGCTGACGGTCGTGATCCGCGAGGATATCGAGGTCAGCCAGCCCGAGCCGATCACCATCGGCGGCACCACCGTGGTCGTGCCCCAGACCGAGGTCGAGGTGCAGGAGGCCGAGGCGCATTTCACCATCCTCGAAGGCGACGTGAGCCTTCAGCGGCTGGTCGACGGGCTGAATGCCATCGGCGTCACGGCGTCGCAGACCATATCCATTCTTCAGGCGATCAAGGCCGCGGGGGCCCTGCACGCCGATCTGGAAATCATCTGAGGGAGGAAACGGATGGACATTTCCGGCACGACGATGACCGCGCTGGCACGGGGCCAGGCATACATGTCCCGGCAAGGCGGCGCGCCCGACCCGGCCCAGTCCGCGGGCCGGGATTTCGAGTCGGTCTTCCTGACCCAGGTCATGGAGGAGATGCTCAAGACGGTCGAGGTCGGCAGCATGGCCGGCGGCTTTGCCGAGGAAACCTGGCGCAGCTTCCTGGCCCGCGCCTATGCCGACGAGCTGGCCGCGCGCGGCACCACCGGCATCGCGCAGAGCGTGGAACAGAGCATCGGCGCCTACCGCGACGCGATGACCGCGAAAGGCGGTGCGACATGACCTCGATGGCGCAGGCACTCTCTGTGGTAGAGCGGCTCTCGCGGCTGCTGCGGGACGAAATCGCCGCGATCACCAGCGGCCGGCTTGGCGAAGTGACCGAGATCTATCCGCAAAAGACCGCCCTTCTGGCCGAGGTCGAAGAGGCATTCGCGACGCCGCAGGCTCTTCTGGTGGACCATCCGCAGGCGGCCGAGCTGCGCACGAAGCTTGCCGAACTGCGCGAACTGATCGCGCAAGACCATGCTTTGCTTGAGAAAATGACGGATGCCACCGGAGCCATCATCGACGAGCTCGACCGGATCCGCGACCGTCATTCGCTTTCGGGCACTTATGGGCCCGACGGCGAAAAGCGCCCGCGCGACGTCTCGTCCTCCCAACATTTCGACCAATCGCTCTGAATTTTTCATATTCTCGCCCCAATTCGCCGTTTAGTTGAGCCCACGGGCAGGCCCGTCACCGGAAGAAATCTGGTTACGCGATAACAAAAAAACTGCGGAGCAGAATATGTCCTCCATCCTGACGAACCACAGCGCGATGACCGCGCTGTCCACCCTGCGCTCGATCAACTCTGACCTTTCGGCCACCCAGGGCCGTATCTCGACCGGTCTGAACATCTCTTCGGGCAAGGACAATGCCGCCTATTTCTCGATCTCGAAAACGATGTCCGGCGACTCCGGCATGTTCAAGGCGATCGACGAGAACCTGACCCTGCAACAGAACGCCGTCTCGACCGCGCGCCTCGGCGCCGAGACCCTGGTCGACCTGGCCAACGACTTTGTCGAGCGCGTCGCCTTTGCACAGGGCGGAACCGAAGAGGTCCGCGCAGACGTTCAGGCGGAACTCAACGAACTCACCGCACGGATGGCCACCACGATTTCCCAGTCGACCTTCAACGGCGCCGACTATGTGAACTCGACCGCCAACGTGACCGTCGTCACCGGCATCAGCCGCTCCTCCTCGGGGTCGATCACGACCACGACGCTGTCCTTCGCACAGCAGGACCTGGGCGCGATCCAGACGGCGCTGAGCGTGATCGACCTGACGGGCGCGGATTCCGCTGGCGCGCAGGCGACCGCGCTGCAGACCGCCGAGGCGCAGCTGTCGGCCGCCGTGGCCGCGGCGACCTCGCTCGGCATTGCCGAGAAGAGCATCGAGACGCAGAAGGACTTCCTCGGCGAACTGACCGACCGGCTGGACAGCGGCATCGGCTCGATGGTCGACGCCAACATGGAGGACGAAGCGGCGCGGCTTCAGGCCTTGCAGGTCCAGCAACAGCTGGCGACGCAGTCACTCTCCATCGCCAACTCGGCGCCACAGAACATCCTGTCCCTGTTCCGCTGAGGCGGGTACCTGGATGACGAGGGGAGGCCGCGCGCGGCCTCCCCTTTGCTTTTGAAGCTGATTCGCCACATTTCTGCCGCAATTCGGCGGGCAAAAAAATTCAACTATATGAATTTACGCTTGGATCCCGCGCAGCTTGCGCGCGGTCTCGGGTGGTTTCGCTATCTTATTTATGCCCGAAACCGGGCGCAGACTCTGCAGTACGGGCAGGCCCGTTTTCGGAAGAAATCCGATGACTCGATAAGAAACATATCGGAGCAGACCATGTCTTCCATTCTCACCAATCACAGCGCCATGACGGCGCTGTCCACCCTGCGGCAAATCAACGGCGACCTTGCGAGCACGCAGAACCGGATCTCGACCGGCCTGAGCATCGCATCGGGCAAGGACAACGCCGCCTATTTCTCGATCTCCAAGACGATGGCCGGCGACAGCGGCATGTTCAAGGCGATCGACGAGACGCTGACGCTGCAGAAAAACGCCGTCTCGACCGCGCGCCTCGGCGCCGAAACCCTGGTGGACCTGGCCCAGGATTTCGTCGAGCGCGTCGCCTTCGCGCAGGGCGGCACCGAAGAAGTGCGTGTCGATGTGCAGGCCGAGCTCGACGAGCTGGTCGCGCGCATGGCGACCACCATCGCGCAGTCGACCTTCAACGGTGCCGACTATGTCAACGCGAACAGCACGGTGACAGTCGTCACCGGGATCAGCCGGTCCTCTTCGGGCTCGATCTCGACCACCACGATGTCCTTCATGCAGCAGGACCTGGGCGCGATCCAGACGGCGCTGAGCGTGATCGACCTGACGGGTGCGGATTCCGCCGGCGCGCAGGCGACCGCGCTGCAGACCGCCGAGGCGCAGCTGTCGGCCGCCGTGGCCGCGGCGACCTCGCTCGGGATCGCCGAGAGAAGCATCGAGACGCAGAAGGACTTCCTTGGCGAACTGACCGACCGGCTCGACAGCGGCATCGGGTCGATGGTCGACGCCAACATGGAGGACGAGGCGGCGCGACTTCAGGCCCTGCAGGTCCAGCAACAGCTGGCGACGCAGTCGCTCTCGATCGCGAATGCGGCCCCTCAGAACATCCTGAGCCTGTTCCGTTGATCCGCTTCGGCTAGCCCGCCAGGGCCGAGAACCTTCGGAAGGCCGCCCTGGTCGCGGCCTTCCGATTTTGCCGATCCTTTGCCCCATTTCCGCCACATTTCGCCCCGATCCACGCGAGCGCCACACAACCTTTTGGCAAATCACGGAAAAAAACTCGCGATAAAGTGCGCTCTTTGTGACCGGTTTCTTAATTTTGCCCGAAAGTCCTTGTTTACTGGCCCAACGGGCAGGCCCGGGTTCGGAAGAAATCCGATAAATAGATAAGAATAATCGGAGCAGACAATGTCTTCCATCCTGACAAACCACAGCGCGATGACCGCCCTGTCGACCCTTCGTTCGATCAACTCCGACCTTTCGGACACGCAAGGCCGGATCTCGACGGGCCTGAATATCTCTTCGGGCAAGGACAACGCCGCCTACTTCTCGATCTCCAAGACGATGGCCGGCGACAGCGGCATGTTCAAAGCGATCGACGAGAACCTGACACTTCAGAAAAACGCCGTCTCGACCGCGCGCCTCGGCGCCGAAACCCTGGTGGACCTGGCCCAGGACTTTGTCGAGCGCGTCGCCTTCGCGCAGGGCGGCACCCAGGAAGTCCGCAACGACGTTCAGGCCGAGCTTGACGAACTGGCCGCCCGCATGGCGACCACGATCGCGCAGTCGACCTTCAACGGCGCCGACTACGTCAACGCGAACAGCACGGTGACGGTCGTCACCGGGATCAGCCGGTCCTCTTCGGGCTCGATCTCGACCACCACGATGTCCTTCATGCAGCAGGATCTGGGCGCAATCCAGTCCGCGCTCGATGCGGTCTCGATCGCTTCTGCGGGCACGGCCACGCAACAGGCCTCTGCGCTGCAGGCGGCCGAGTACCAGCTTTCCGCCGCCGTCGCCTCGGCCACGGCCCTGGGTATCGCGGAGAAATCCATCGAGACGCAGAAGGACTTCCTCGGCGAACTGACCGACCGGCTCGACAGCGGCATCGGCTCGATGGTGGACGCCAACATGGAGGACGAGGCGGCGCGGCTTCAGGCCTTGCAGGTCCAGCAGCAGCTGGCGACGCAATCGCTCTCGATCGCGAATTCGGCACCACAGAACATCCTCAGTCTGTTCCGCTAACAGGAATAGCACTTAGTCAACAATCGGGGCCGCGGCAGAACGCGGCCTCACCACGACTGCATACCCCCGATCTTTTGCTGACGCACACCGTGTCTGCCGGGCTATTGCACTGACGTAATTGCACTTATTGATATACCTGCGCCACCTGCCCTGAAAGGGTGCGGGGCGTGACGCCTGTGCAACAGTCGCTGCACGTGCAAATATTCTCTTACACATTCACAATCAGAGGTGTTACGGTGCGCGCACGGGCAGGCCCGTTTTCGACAGAAGTCGGCGACACGATAAAAATAAATCGGAGCAGTAAGAGATGTCTTCTATCCTCACGAACCACAGCGCGATGACCGCGCTGTCCACTTTGCGTCAGATCAACAACGACCTGACGGAAACGCAGGGGCGTATTTCCACCGGTCTCAAGATCGCATCGGGCAAGGACAACGCAGCCTATTTCTCGATCTCCAAGACGATGGCCGGCGACAGCGGCATGTTCAAGGCGATCGACGAGACCCTGACTCTGCAGAAAAACGCCGTCTCGACCGCGCGCCTCGGCGCCGAAACGCTGGTCGAACTGGCGAATGATTTCGTCGAACGCGTCGCCTTTGCCCAGGGCGGCACCGAAGAGGTCCGCGCCGACGTCCAGGCGGAACTGGACGAACTGGTCGCCCGTATGACCACGACCATCGCGCAGTCGACCTTCAACGGCACCGACTATGTCAACGCCGCCACGACCGTGACGCTGGTCACCGGGATCAGCCGCGCCGCCGGAGGCACGATCAGCACCACGACGATGTCCTTCATGCAGCAGGACCTGGGCGCCATCGCCTCTGTCATGAACGCCATCAACGTCACCACCGCCGACTCGGCCGGGGCGCAGGTCGCCGTGCTGCAGCAAGCCGAAGCGCAGCTTTCGGCCGCCGTGGCCGCCGCCACCTCGCTCGGCATTGCCGAACGGTCCATCGAAACCCAGAAGGAATTCCTGGCCGAGTTGACCGACAAGCTCGACAGCGGCATCGGGTCGATGATCGACGCCGACATGGAACAGGAGGCCGCACGGCTTCAGGCGCAGCAGGTGCAGCAGCAGCTGGCCACGCAGTCGCTCTCCATCGCGAACTCGTCGCCGCAGAACATCCTCAGCCTGTTCCAGTAACGCGCCGAGCGATCATGAAAAGCGGAGGGGCGCTTTGGCCGCGGCCCTCCGACAATCCACCCCGGACCCAACCGGGGGCACAAAACGAACCACACAATCAAAACCGCAGAAAGCGGAACACGAGGACAGGTCAAGATGAGCATCGCGGCGTACAAACGCACGATCCGAGAAAGTGAGTCCCCCCGACAGATCGAACGGAGGGTCTTCCTTCGCGTGACGGGCGAACTCGAAAAGAAATCAACGCCCTTCGACAAGGCCGCCTCGCGCGCGGACAGGGCCGATCTCCTGGCCGGCGGGCTTCGGTCGCACCTGGCCGAGAACCTCAAGCTCTGGTCCACGATCAAGCACGATCTTTCCCAGCCCGAAAACGGTCTGCCGGTTCAGCTGAAGGCCGGCCTAATCTCGCTGGCGCTGTTCGTGGAACGCCAGACGGCCAACTGCCTTGGCGGCAGCGCCGGGCTGGGCGTGCTGGTCCAGATCAACCAGAACCTCATCTCCGGCCTCTCCGGCCACTCACCCGGACCGAGGGGCTGACGGATGGCGCTGCAACTTACACTGAAACCGTTCGAGAGGCTCGTCATCAACGGATGCGTGGTCCGCAACTCGACCCGCAAGTCGACGATCGTCATCGAGACCAAGGCCGACGTCGTGCGCGGCCAGGACCTGCTGAGCAAGAAGGCGGCCGTGACGCCGGTGAACCAGGCCTATTTCCTGGTCCAGACCGCGCTGACGGATCCCGCCCTGCAGGACAAGCTGCGCAAGCCGATCCAGCAGCAGCTGGCGGCGCTGGCCACCGCATTCGGGCCGCCGAACGTGCATTGCGTGTTCGAGGCCGCGAACTTCGTCAGCCAGGGCGATTTCTACAAAGCCCTGCGCGCCCTGCGTCCGCTGATGAAACGCGAGGCCGAGATCCTCGGGGCGAACGTGCCGCGCCCCGCCAGCCTGCGCGACGAAATGGAGCGCGACGGCCAGCACGTCGTCCAGGAAGAGGAGCCGGCGTACCGCCGAGAAGCAGGATGATCCCCACATCCGGTCTCCCGTCCATCACGGGCCTGAAACTGGTCGAGCAGACCAGGGACACGCAACTCGATCTCATTCGCAACTCTGCGCAGCACAAGCGCGCGATCGAGCACTTCAAGGCGAATATCAAGGACGTGGAGACCGTGGATCAGCTGCTGGAGGACCAGGAGCTCTACGCCTTCGTGATGCGCGCCTTCGATCTCGAGGACCAGATCTTCGGCAAGGCGATGATCGAAAAGGTTCTCAAGAGCAACATCGAGGAGAACGACGCGCTGGTGAACCGGCTGACGGATCCGCGCTTCCGCGAGATGTACAACGAACTCGGCTTCGGCACGGACGGGGAGGGGAACCTGAACACGATCCTCAACACCTGGCAGAACCGCATGGTCGACCGTTACGTGGAACGGCAGTTCATCAACTTCACCGAAGAGCAGAACGAGACGGTCGGGATCGCGCTCGAGTTCCGCAACAAGGTCGGCGACATCAACTCGGTCTTCGATATCCTCAAGGACAACCAGATGACGCGGTTCTTCCAGACCGCGCTCGGGCTGCCGTCGCAGATGTCGGGCATCGACATCGACAAGCAGGCCGAACTGCTGGAAAGCAAGATCGACCTCGACACGCTGAGCGATCCCGAGGTGGTCGACAAGCTGGTGCGGAAATATGTCGCCATTTCGGACGCGCTGAGCGGCACCTCGACGCAGAGCAACGGCGCGCTGCAGATGCTGACCGGCAATTCCGGCAACGCCGCCGCCTCGATCATCGAGATCACGATGAACATCGACCCGGTCAGCTATTCCGCCTCGCGGTTCTACTTCTGACGCGGGTCAGATGAACTCCTCGTCGTCCGCCATCGGCAGGGCGATGACCTCGTCGTCGGCCAGCTCCTTGGCATAGTCGACCAGCCCCGCCTGCGCCTCGCGGACGTCGCGACCGCGAACCGGGCCCATGGTGTTCATCTCTTCCTCGAGCATGTCGCGCGACCGGCCGGGCAGGGCGGCGAGGAAGACGTCGCGCACCTCTTTCTTGGCACCGCGCAGGGCGATCGGCAGGGCGTTGCCCGGCGCGCCCCGCATGACGCGGGCCAGGTCCATCGCCTCGAGGTTCGCGAGATCGTCGAAGGTGAACATCTTGCCCTTGATCGCGCTGAAGGTCTCGGGAATGCGCTGCTCCAGCGCCTCGGAGAGTTCCTGAAACGCA
Source organism: Pseudooceanicola batsensis HTCC2597 (assembly GCF_000152725.1). Taxonomy (GTDB): domain Bacteria; phylum Pseudomonadota; class Alphaproteobacteria; order Rhodobacterales; family Rhodobacteraceae; genus Pseudooceanicola; species Pseudooceanicola batsensis. The sequence continues at coordinate 3,325 of NZ_AAMO01000009.1, read as the reverse complement.
ACGACGTCCAGCTTGTTGAACAGGTCCGCCATCTTCTGCTGCATCTCATTCGCAGTCGGCTGGGCCGGGGCGCTGATGATGTCGGTCTGGAGCGTTTCCTCGATCTGCTTCATCATGTGGTGGGGCACGGCCTCCATGCGGATCATCCGTTCCACCACGTTCTGCATCTTGTCCTGGCCCAGCAACGGCAGGACCCGGGCAGAGACATCCGTCTTCACGTTCGACAGGATGGCCGCGATGGTCTGCTCGTGCTCGTTCTTGAGATAGTTGGCGATGACGTTCTCGGACAGCTGCGAGAACCGCGCCCAGAGGTCCTTTTCCATCAGCGGGCCGCGGATGTCCTTGAGGATGCCGTTGACCTGTTCCTCGGGCAGGAAGGCGCGCAGCATGTCCTCGGCCACGCTGAACGAGCCGACGACGCCGCCGCCGTTGGCGATGCCCTCGACGAAATCCGTCATCACCTGTTCGACCTGTTCGGCATCGATGACGCCGAGGCTCGACATCGCGCGGGTCATGGTCTGGATCTCGTCGTCCGACAGCTTCTGCATCAGGGCCGAGCCGCGCTGCTCGCCCAGGCACAGGAACAGGATCGCGGCCTTCTCGGGCCCCTTGAGCGGCCGGCGGGAGGGGAGACGGCCCTGGGTCTGCTTGCGCTGAACTTCGGTGACGGCCATGGCGGTTTCCTTTGCTTAACCCCCGCCCGCGACGGGCAGGTAACTTTCCATCAGCGAGCCGGCCAGCATGTACCAGCCGTCGATGAGGACGAAGAAGATGACTTTGAACGGCAGCGAGATGAGCACCGGCGGCAGCATCATCATGCCCGCCGACATGAGGATCGAGGCGATGATCAGGTCGATCGCCACGAAAGGCAGGTAGATCAGGAACCCGATCGAGAAGGCGCGGCGCAGTTCCGAGATCATGAAGGCCGGGACGAGGCTGCGCCACGAGGGCAGGCCGTCCTCGTCCACCTGGAGATTGTCCGCCCCCGTCTGTCCGGCCGAGCGGGCCGCGATGTCCTGGAACAGCGCCAGGTCCTTTTCACGCGTGTTGGCCAGCATGAAGGTGCGGAAGGGTTCGGCGGTGCGTTCCAGCGCCTGCTCCTCGGTGATCACGTTGTTGATCAGCGGGTCGATCCCCATCTCCCAGGCGTCCTCGAACACGGGCTGCATGACGAAGAAGGTCATGAACAGCGCCATGGAGGACAGCACCATGTTCGGCGGCGTCTGGTTCAGCCCGAGCGCCGAGCGCAGCATCGAGAAGACGATCACGAAGCGGGTGAACGAGGTCATGATCACCAGCAGCCCCGGCGCGATCGACAGCACCGTCATCGCCGCGACCAGCTGGATCAGCCGGCCCGCCAGGGTGGCCCGTTCGTCCGAGCCGGGGGCCGCGTCGCTCAGCGCGTCGGTGACGGACGACAGGAAGCTGCCGCCGTCCTGCGCGACGGCGGGGCCCCCATGCCACAGCAGCCCGAGCGCGAGCAGCGCCGGGACAGCCGGACGGACGGTCAGCCCCGCCCGCACCGTCTATTTCTCCGACACGTAGTCTTTGACGATCTCGATGAGCGAGACACCGACCCGTTCCTCGTCCAGCTTGACGAGGTCGCCGCGCGCCACCAGCCGGTCGTTGATCACGATGTCCACCGGCTCTCCGATCTTCTTGTCGAGCTCGATGATCGAGCCGCGCGACAGCTTGAGCAACTGCGAAATCGGCATCCGTGTCCGGCCCAGGACGATCTGGATGTTCAGGCCGACATTCAGCATCGCGTCGATGTTGTAGCCGTCCTTGCCGTCCCCGCGGGACGACATCATCGCGTCCATCACGGTTTCCTCGGCCTCCGGAGCGGCCTGTTCGGCCTGCTCGGGGGCGGTCTCCGTCTCGTCCGGCTTCTTGTCTTCGGGTTCGTCGGCCAAGGCTTACTCCAATTCAGCTTTCCTGCGGGCCAGCGCGTCGTCGGTGGCCTGCTTCAGCGCCTTCAGGATGTGGTCGCAAATCTCGTTCAGGCTGAAGTCCAGCATCCCGTGATCCCAGACCACCTTGGTATCACCGGGCTGCATCCGGTGATCGGTCTGGATCTGGACACGGCCGTGGAAGCCGGCCTGCTGCACCTGATGATCGATGCTTTCGGTCAGATCGCCCGCGATGTCCGCGGGGACCACGATGCGCAGCGACGAGGCGCCGATGGCCATCCGGATCGCGTGCTTGATTTCGGCCTCGGTCCGCAGAAGCGCCGTGTCGTCCATCAGCTGCGGCACCACCTGTCGGAAGATCGTCAGGATATAGTCCAGCAGCTGATGCTCCAGCGCCGCCTTGTGCTGGTCCGCCTGGGTCAGGATCTCCTGCAGGCGGGGGGCCAGCACCACAAGCGCGTCGGCCGAGCGGGCGGCGTTGGTTTCCGCATGCTGGACCGAGGCCTCGGCGCGTCCGGCAAGCCGACCGTCCTCGTAGGCGTCCTGCGTCGCCTTCTGCACCGCTTCCTCGAGGTCCTCGGGCGTGAAGATCGCCCGCTGCTCGTGGATACGCTTGCGTTTCTCGAATTCCGCTTCCTCGTCGAAATCCCGGTCAAAGACAAAGCTCATGGATTACAACCCCTCTGCCAGCCAGGTCTTCACGACCTTCAGTGAATCGTCGGGCTGGTGCTCGACCAGTCCGCTTACGGTATTGATCCAACCCTTGTGAACGCCTCCGTTCACCGCACCGAGCGTCACCAGGTCATCCGGCCCCGCCATGCTGATCGGTTCGAGGACGGTGCCCGAGACCGCGCCGCCCGACCCGGCGCGCCGAGGCCGCGCCTGCTGCGGCGCAGGAAGACCCTGGGGAGCGCGGTCGCCGTCGGCCGCGAGTTCGCCCTCGGCCTGCGCCTCGCCGCCGGGCAGGGCCGGCACATCGGACTGGTCCTCGCCCTCGGTCCTTTCGGGCAGGGCGCGCGCCACCAGCGGCCGCACCCCGAACACGAGGATCGCGGCGATCACGGCCAGGGCGAAGACCGCCCGCAGAATGGCCATCATGTTGTCCTTGAGGATCTGCACGAAGCTGGTCGACACCGGCTCGCCCACGTCCATCGAGTAGTCCATGAAGCGCAGGCTGTCGACCGAGACGCTGTCGCCGCGCTGCTCGTCGAAGCCGATGGCGGCCTGCACCAGCTGGTTCAGCCGCTGAAGCTCTTCCTCGCTGCGCTCTTCATAGGCGACTTCGCCGTTGTCCTGGATGTTGTAGATGCCGTTCACCAGAACCGCGACCGAGATGCGCTGGATCTCGCCCGGTTCGCGGACCGTCTCGCTCTGCGTGTTGCCGATCTCGTAATTCACGACCTCGTCGGTCTTGC
>NZ_AAMO01000015.1 GCF_000152725.1 Pseudooceanicola batsensis HTCC2597 | reverse complement strand
ATATCCGAACAAAGCTCAGCTCTGCTTCGCTCCACAGCGGCTTGCGATTGCGCAAGCGCCCAGATTTCCAAGCACTGCCGGCCCCCTTGAAAGGAGTAGAAACAGCGTCGCCCGTTTCTGCCCGGCCTTCGGGACCGGGCGTGCGCTCCTTGGATGTGTCGGGACTAGTAGCCTTGCTGACCAGCGACCTTGGAATACTGCGTTTCATGCTTCACCCTCGCCGTCATCTTCATAGAACTCGTCCATCCATGTATTGGCATAACCGCGTTCGAAGCCCGGCCAGAGTCGCGATACTATGGCGTCGTTAACCGCATCGGCATTCGTGATGAACCGGTTGATCCCCTTGCGTTTTCCCGGCGTGTCCGGCTCATATTCGTATACGGATTGATAGACGTCCGACGCATTCGAGATTGCGTCGGAACGCAGATAAAACACCGGCAGAATTTCCGTGGGGCAGTGTTCCAGCAGGTTTCCGATGTGGTTTAGATCCTGCGCATTGGATCGTTGGACGATCGTCGGCAACAGCATGTTGGCACCAGTTCCTATTTCGATCCGTTCATGGGCCAGAATATGCTGAAGCATCCCCAGCAGGCCGGTCACAAAGGTCGACAGCGTTGCGATGTCAAACCCCTTCATGGTTTGCGGGATGACCAGCGAAGTCGACGCAATCACGTTATTCAGCTGGAAAAGTGTCAACGCAGGCTGATAGTCGATGATGATGACATCGAGGGTCTCGGTCAGCGCAGCGTTCAGTCGCTGCTGATCGACCTTGCCCTCGACTACCAATTCGTTGGGCAGCGTTTTTGGCGGGTGGCCCGCTTTCCAGCGATCAAGGGCATCGCGCAGGTAGCGATAGAAGCTCTTTCCGGCGGGGGCCTCTCGCACAAGGCGCGCAATCTGGATCTCTCCCTCAGACGTTTCGCCATGTGCCGGCAGCAGACGCAGCCCCGGCCAGGAGGTCTTTAGAAAGAAGCTGTCGAGCGTCTGCGCATCGTGATCAGTGTATGGCGCATCTTCCGACTGGAAGAGGCCGGCAAAGTCCACCATGGAGGCGGTGTTTTCGTCGGGCATCTGGGGAAGACCTTCACCCCCGACAAAGTAGAGCGTTATCGTGCTTTGCGGGTCTGCATCCATGACACCAACGCGCATGCCGTAATGCAAGCTGAGATACTGCGCAAAATGCGCGGCGCTCAGGCTCTTAGCCGTGCCCCCTTTCTGGCTGGCAAACGAGATGACGGGTAAGGGGGCGTCGGGTTTGCGCCAGGCTAGGTAGTCGTAGGGCCGCTTTGCCGAGGCCGCCAGAAGGGCCCGCATGTGCATCAATTCGGAAAGCGTGAAAACACGCTCTCTTCCAACATATTCGCCCGCGGGAAAGTCGTCGCTCGAATTGGCGAACTTGGTTAGATACTGAATACTGACGTTCATAAACCTTGCGCACTGGCGCATTGACCACGTGCGCTTGATGCGCTGACGCAAGGTGAGTTCCTTGTTCACTGCCACCATCGTGCGCTCAAGCCCACGTGACAGGTCCGTCAAAAACTGTTCTAGACTACCGCTCATTCCTAAGCCCTGACTTCGGTTGGGTCCGAGTTCGACTCGATTCTGCTTCTATGGTAGCACGGTTTTGGAGGAAAAATAAAGATACCACGCGCCTATGAGTTTCAGGCGCTTATTTAGAAGCTCCACCACCCCTAAAACTCCAATCTTGAACGCGTTCAAGATTGGAGTCTTGATGGGCCGGTCGGTGGAGAACCGACCGGCCTTAGCCGTCACGCGGCGTCTTTGGGACCCCAGGGGATGACGGCCTGCAGGGACAGATCGTCCTGGTTCGCGGCCTTGCCGAGGTTGGCGTTGAAGCCGTGGTCGCGGATGGTCAGCGTGTAGTAGTCAGCGCCGGTCTCCTTGTTCTGCTTCTTCCAGATGCCGCCGCACTCGACCAACTTGCCGCGCGGGGAGCGGCCGAGGACGCGGTGCGTGGGGGCCATCGGGTTCGAGCTCGCGACGGGTTCGACCGTGATGTCGAGGTCGAAGGTCAGGGTCGAGATGGAGCCGACGCCCTTGGCGGTTTCGATGTCGGCGCTGGTGAATTTGATGCAGTTCGTGGTCATTGCTCTTCTCCTTGTTTGCGTTGCAATGATGGTCACCTTGCAGCTGGCCAAGGCCCGGCCACACCGAAGGCGGAGCGCAGCGGAGAGGGGCAGGCGCCGGTCTTTTTGGTCCGCGCGGAATGACCCGCAGGGTCAGGGGAAAAAGATCGGCGACAACCTTTGTGGACGGGACGACAGCTGCGACCAGCATGTCATGCAACTCAGACAAAGGGAGAAGTGCGGTGGCCATGAAGGAAAGTAGGGGAACAGACGAGAGAGATGCCGCAAGGAGTAGGGATTGTCTTCTCGTCCATCCAAACTTCAAGACTCTTCGAAGACCAAAGCCGTCAGATCACAAATCGATGGCAACGGCAGAGCATTCGCCCATCCTTCCGTGGCATCACAGGGGCGTTTGCGTTCGCATTCGGAGATGCAGGCGTCCAGATACCATCGAGTTGCCAGACACTCATCCGCTCTGGTGCCCGACTAATGGCCAGACCTGGCTCTGAGATTCTTCGCGTGTCGCTGTTATCCTCAGACCAATGGAAGTGTCCTGAGCCAGAGATAAAAACGAGGTCATAGCGCGCTCAACAACTCGATTGCATGTGCCAGTGGTAACGCTCGAATGTCCTTCGCGACGGGGACCTCATGCTCACCGGCATAGACCAGGAGCTTTCGGTTGGCTCCAATGTCCTCGGCCCCTGTGTGAAATCCTCTCGAAACCTTTGGTGCAGTCGTCCGTTTGATCTCAACAGCCCAGATGTCGCCGCTTGGCAAACGCAAAACCAAGTCGAGTTCAGCACCGGCCGAAGTGCGATAGAAGAAAGGTTCGGTGCCTAAAGGGGCGGCAGCAAGAAGCGCCTCGATACAGAACCCCTCCCAACTGCCACCGACGACCGGGTGCCCGAGCAAGCCTTCTGTCGTGCCGATGCCCAACAGCGCATGCACGATGCCGCTGTCTCTCACATAGACCTTTGGCGATTTCACCAGACGCTTGCCGACATTCTCGTGCCAGGGCTGCAGGCGTCTCACCAGCATGAGATCGACGAGCAGATCGAGGTAGCGCCCAACGGTCTGGCCGGACACGCCCAATCCCTCGGCAAGGGCCGCGGCGTTCAGAAGGCCGCCCTGGACATGCGCAAGCATCGTCCAGAACCGCCGCAAGGTCGCTGCCGGAATCCGAGGTCCGAGGGCAGGGATGTCTCGCTCCAGATAGGTGCGCAGGAAATCCAGACGCCAGTCCATACTTGCCCGATCGCTCGCGGCCTGAAAGCTGTCGGGAAAGCCGCCGCGCAGCCAGAGCAAGTTCAACTGATCGGCCCCCACCTCGTCAGGCTGCAAGGGGGGCATTTCAACATATCGAACACGACCGGCGAGGGATTCCGCCGTTTGGTGCAAGAGGATATTGGAAGCCGATCCCAATAGCAGGAACTGTCCCGTCCGAAACCCGGCCCGCCGACGCTGATCGATCTGGCCGCGCAAGGTTCTGAAGAGGTCAGGCATCTGCTGCACCTCGTCGAGGATGACGAGTTTGCCCGCCTGTTCGTCCAGATAGAGATCTGGTTCAGTCAGGATTTGCCTGTCCGCCTCACGCTCAAGGTCGAGATAGACAGATGGGCGCTCTGATGCGATGTCGAGTGCAAGTGTTGTCTTTCCGACCTGTCGGGGGCCGAGAAGGACCACAGCCGCTTGGCTCTCCAAGGAAGACTGAACGAATTGTTGGGTCTTGCGTTTGTACATACCTTGCAATTACTCCACGATACGGAAGATTTGCAAGGTTAATCTTACCTACGGCCATAGCTAGTTGCTCAAGCCGAAGTATCTTACTGCCCCAGCAAAACAGCCGTGGCCAAGGAGCATCGACGCAAAATGAGTGCATTCAAATCTGTATCCAAGGGCCTCGAAGAGGCTCTGGCCTTCGCGAATGGCGATTTGGCCGACGCCAAAGTGCATGAAGTGTCCGTGGCGGAGGTCGATGTCGCCGAAGTCCGGCAACGGACGGGCCTGTCCCAGGCCGAGTTCGCCAAGAGCATTGGCGTCGCGAAAGGTACGCTCCTGAACTGGGAACACGGGCGCCGGCACCCGACAGGCCCAGCACAGGTTCTGCTGGCATTGATCGCCAAGAAGCCTTCCGTCGTACAGGACCTCTTGCGCGGGGCGTGAACCGGGGCCTAAGCCCCGATCCTCTTGATGCGGATTCCGAGCTTGCGGGCCTTGTCGACGATGTTCTCGGTGATGCCCGAACCGGGCGTGGCAATCAGACCCTGTGGCATGGTTTCGAGCATCTTGTCGTTGCGCTTGAAGGGGGCAGCCTTGCCATGGCTCTTCCAGTCGGGTTTGAACGCCACCTGCGTGACACCACGGGTATCTGCCCAGCGGGCAGCGATCATCTCGGCACCTTTTGGTGTGCCGCCGTGTAAAAGAATCATGTCTGGGTATTTCGCATGGGTGGCATCGAGGACGGACCAGATCAGGTCGTAGGCGTGATAGTCCCCGCCCGAGAAGGCGATCCGCGTGCCTTCGGGGCAGTGAACCTCGGTCTCCTTGCGCCGCTTGGCCGAGAGATAGGCCCGGCTGTCCACCACGGCGGAGGTGAGACCGCGATGCGAGACCTTGGATCCGGTGCGGGGCAGCCAGGGTGAACCGGTGGCGGCCGAGAAGTGGTCCACGGCCAGATCGCGCATCTGCTCGAAAGCGTCGCGATGGTCCCAGAGCTTAAGCCCGATCAACTGGAGGCGTTCCAGTTCAACCGAAGCGACCTCGGAACCGTCCTGGATGGCCAAACTTTCCCGGACCTCGAATTCGTTATCGTCGAGAAGCTTCTGGATATGGGCAAGCCGGCGATGGAAGATCGAGGTGAGGGACCAGAGCATCTCTTCGAGATTGTCTTCCAACTGGCTGCCGGTGAGGAGGCCGATAGTGGTGTCGAAAAGTGTCGCCATGGCGAGCTCGACCTCGTCAGGCTGGGGCAGGGGGCGATGATCGGTCTCGCCGGGTCCTGGTGTTGCGCCATGAAGTGCGAGGTGGTCGAGGATGGCGGAGGTTACGCCGGTTTCCTCGGGGATGTCTGTCTGATGGGGCATTGTCTGGTTCCTCTGATTGATCTGACCCGATTTGGATGGGGCGATAACAGGACCGGCGGCGACCGGGCCGCATCCGTCAGGATCGGAGCGCAGCGGAGAATGCGCCCAGGGCCGGAAAATTGCTCCCGCGAGGAATGAGCCGAAGGCTCAGGGGAATTTTCTGGTGCGGGGCGCATTGCTGTCCGGGCGAGGAGCACTCTGCTCCGACCCGCCGGTCCATCGCTCCTCTTTTCCAAACGGGTTCAGATCGAACCCGCGGAACCTTTGCCCTGTCGGACGTCACTTATGGGGCTGGCGCTCACCCGTCCTCGATCTCCAGACCTTGTACTTTCATGGCCTCAAGCAACGACCGGCGCAGCGCATCTTTGCCAAATGCCCGCAGATCGTCGTTGAAATCGCCCATGTTTGGCACGAGACCACCACAGGCAATACCAAGCGATTCCAGTTGGTTACGCAGTCTCAGTGATGCGGTTCGTCCCGCTTCGTCATTGTCCCGCGCGATCCAGATACGCTTGATCCCCGGCGGCGGGATGAAGAGGCCGAGATGGGTGGCAGTGAGACAGGAGGCGAGGTCAAACTCGGAGAGAGCCGTGCCGACCGAGAGGGTGTTCTCGAGACCTTCACCGACGATGAGATCGCTGCGCGCCTTGCCGGACCAGAAGCGGATGGCATGGCCGTGCAGCTGTCCGAGGATCCGCTTCGGGCTCTCGATCTCGGCCAAACCGCCGGTGGACGGGTCGAGATAGAAGCGTGCGCAGCCGGTGATCTGGCCCCGATTGTCGGTGATCTTCGCGAGCAGGGCAGGGGCCCTTTGCGGCGGATCGGCGTCGTCCTCGCCCTGCCGCAGGAAAACCCGCGGGTGATAACGCAGCGCCGGACCCAGCCGTGTGATCCCGCGCCCCTGCAGATAGGTGGCAGCCAAGGTGCCGAGAACCGGCTTGCCAGCGGCAAAGAGCTTCCGCGCCCGCGCAATGCGTTTGCTAGAGGCAGCATCGGGGCACTCAGCCCTTTGGGTGTCACAAGGTAAGGAAGGGCAGGGGGCCTCGCCGAGAAAGGACCGGGCCTCCCTCAGCGTTTCCTTGAGCGTGACCGAACCAAGCCGTTCATGCATCAGGTCAATCAGATCGCCATACTCACCGGTCGCGAAATCGGTCCAAGATCCGGCTTTGCGCCCACCCTGAGCTTGCAGCCGGATGGCGAGGCTCTGACCCTTTGCGCCCGAAGTGTCGCCAACCTGCCAATAGTTGCCCTGCTTGGACCCCTCGGGGAAATACTGGCGGCAGAAACTCTCGGCGCGGTCTGCAAGATCAGCCGAGAGGTCTGCGATGCTGCGCCGCGCGCTCATGCGGCTGCATCCGCTGCGCTTGCGCCAACCGGATGCGCGGCAAGGACCCGCGCCAGCACCTCGGTGCAATCCACCGGGATGAACACCCGCGTCTTCCACTGGATCACCTCGGTGAAACAGCCCAAGGCCTTCAATGCGGGCAGTGCCGCGCCCGACGCTCCGATCAGCTCGAGCCTCGGCTGTCCCATGACCAGAGAGCGACGCAACTGGTAGCCCCCAAGCAGGCTGAGGGTCGTCTTCGCGTCCATGACCGCGCCGAACACCTCCTGCGGCGTCATCTCAATCTGGCAGTCGAGACCAAGGCGCGCATAGACATTGAGAAGCTGTTCCTGGCTGACCAAGCGGCCGATGGCGCGCTCCCCGTCCTCGGTCTGCAGACGATAGATCCGCATGTTGTCGGCGGGCAGCCGGTCCCAGATCGGCAGGAGGAGGCCGCAGATCAGCGTGATCTTCGATGTAGTGAACTCCGGCACCGCGTCGACCTCGGCCTGCCAGAGCTGCTCGAACATCGCATCATCGATCTCTTCCCAGTGCGACTTCGAGAACTCGGTCAGCGCGAGGATTTCGGTCGCCATGGGCCGCAGGAGCTTCACCCGCAAGATCGGCACGCCATCCTCGTCCATGAAGGCCGGCGCTTTCACCATCAGGGCCGCGCGTTTGGAGGTCTTGTTCCAGCACAGCGTCGCGCCTCTTGTGTCGGCGCAGATGGCTTTGACGCGGGGCAGAGTGAGCGGATCGTTGCGATCGATACGCTCCACGGTCAGCGCAGTTGCCGTCGCGCCCGTCGCCTCATGCTCGAAGATGACCTTGCGATCAACGATCTCAAACTTCTCGGCGCGCAGGGTCTCTAGCCCGACATCGAGGGTGCCTGCCTGACGCGCGTCCTCAATTATCGCCGAAAGAAACCCGCCGAAGGCCTCGAAGATCGCGTCCTGCATGTCGATGCGGAGCGCGAGGCAGCGGTTCAGGAACTGCTGGATCGGCGGCAGGGTTTCCTTCATCGTGCCATCCGCCTCATCGAGCGTCAGCCCGGTCATCTCCTGGAACCTGGAGTAGGAGCAGGCGTCGATCTTGCCCGCGCGCAGCTTGTAGAAGAACTGCCGCAACGCCGCTCGTGCATAAGGGCTCTCGAGGTTGTCCTCGGCGCGGAACATGTTCTGCCCACCCGTCTCGCGTTGCCCCTTGGTGATGGCCCCGAGCGTATCGAGGCGGCGGGCGATGGTGGAGAGGAACCGCTTCTCACCCTTCACGTCTGTGGCAACGGGGCGAAAGAGCGGCGGCTGCGCTTGGTTCGTGCGGTTGGTACGCCCCAGCCCCTGGATCGCATTGTCGGCTTTCCAGCCAGGCTCAAGCAAGTAATGCACCCGGAGGCGCTGGTTCTTTGCACCAAGATCGGCGTGGTAGCTGCGCCCCGTGCCACCGGCGTCAGAAAAGATCAGGATGCGCTTGGCGTCATCCATGAAGGCCTGGGTTTCGCCGAGGTTGGAGGAGGCGGCTCGGTTCTCGACCTTGAGCCGCCCTTCACGCGTCCTCGCGATGCGCCGCTTGCGCCCCGTGACCTCGGCCACCGCATCGCCCCCGAAATGCCACAGGATCTGATCGAGCGCGCCCTGCACCGGGGCAAGGGCACCGAGATGCTCGACAAGCTCATCCCGCCGCCGCTCCGCCTCACGGCAGATAATCGGATTGCCATCACCATCGAGGGCGGGACGCGAGCGTAGGTCGCCGTTCTCGTCGGAGTAGGGCTCGAAGAGCTGCGTCGGGAAGCTGTGCATGAGGTAGTCCATGATGTTCTCGCGCGGCGTAAAATCGACCTGCAGGTCGTCCCACTCCGAGGGCGGGATCTCTTCGAGGCGCCGTTCCATCACCGCCTCGCTGGTCGAGACCACCTGAATCACGGCCGAATGCCCCGCGGCCAGGTCCGCTTCGATCGCATGGATGAGCGAAGGGCATTTCATGGCGGTGATGAGATGATTGAAGAAACGCTGCTTGTTGCTCTCGAAGGCCGAGCGCGCAGCGGATTTCGCCTGGGGGTTCAGCGTACCGGTCTCGGAGGAAATACCCGAGGCCTGAAGGGCGGCCTCCAAGTTGGTGTGGATGATCTGGTAGGCATCGGCATAGCTGTCATAGATCGCGATCTGTGCGGGCGTCAGCTCATGCACCAGCATTTCGTATTCGACCCCGGCATAGGAGAGGGACCGCGCAAGATAGAGCCCGAGCGCCTTCAGATCGCGCGAGATCATCTCCATGGCAGCAATGCCCCCGGCCTCCATCGCGGCAACGAACTCGGCCCGCGTCACGAAAGGGAAATCACCCGTGCCCCAGAGCCCGAGACGGGAGGCATAGGCGAGATTGCCGACCACCGTCGCGCCGGTCGCTGAGACGTAGAGCACCCGGGCATCGGGAACGGCATTTTGCAGCGCGAGGCCAGCAAGGCCTTGTTGGGATGCCTTCTTGTCGCCGCGGTCGGACTTTTCGCCGGCGGCATTCGCCATGGCGTGGCTTTCGTCGAAAGCGATGACCCCGTTGAACCCCTCGCCAAGCCAGGACGTCACCTGATCGAGGCGGGAGGCTTTCCCGTCGCGTTCAGCAGAACGCAGGGTGGCATAGGTGACGAAGAGGATGCCCTCTGGGAGACGGATATCGCTCCCCTGGCGGAATTTCGAGAGCGGCACGATATCGCTTTCACGCCCCCCAAGCGCCATCCAGTCGCGGCGCGCATCCTCGATGAGCTTGTCGCTCTTCGAGACCCAGACCGCGCGGCGTCGTCCTTGCAGCCAATTGTCGAGGATGATGCCCGCGACCTGCCGGCCCTTGCCGCAGCCCGTGCCATCGCCGAGGAACCAGCCCTTGCGCAGGCGAAAGGCACCTTCGTCATCCTCAGACGCTGCCATCAGCTGACCTTCGATCTCGCCGCGCTTGAACCAGCCCTTGAGATGCGTCTCGTGTGCATTGCCCGCGTAGATCACGCTTTCGAGCTGCGGCGCAGAGAGGAGACCGTCTCGAACGAGGGTCTTCGGCAGAACGGGGCGGTAGCTCGGCACGGGCGGCGGCACCGAGGCCATGGCGGCGGATTGCACAAGTGCTGTCGGATGCTCCGCCGCGCCGTCGATCCGGATCGCCTGCAGGTCATAGACCTCGTAGACCGTGTCCTGCAACGTGCCATAGGGTTCGCTCCAGGCTTTTGGCAAGTAGTCGAGCGGGGCCGTCTCGATGTCGTCGAACGGATGCTTCGCGCGTTCCTCGGCGAGCGCACGGGTTTCTTTGCGTGCTGCGTTGCGCAGGGCGTGGAGGTTGGTGCGGGTCGGCTGAGACGGGACCGAAAGGGCCGATGTGGTGGGGCAGGGCGGGGGGCTGCGGCGTTCCGGGCAATGGGCGAGTACTACGGAGAGAAGATCACTCGTGGTCGCGCAGATCGGATGATAGGCGGCGTCAATATCAGCCGGTGCGGTCTCTTCAGCACCAGCCGCGCGCTTATCGATTACCGTCAACCGCGTGTCGATCGTGGTGCCATGCCGTGCGAAGACCTTGCCGTCGATGGGGGCCGAAAACACGACATCGGCGCTCTGGCCGATCCGCTGAAATGTCGACTGGAAGGATTTCAAAGAGGGACGGAAGCTTTCGCCGGTGATGACGACAAGCCGCCCACCAGGCGCGAGGCGTGCCAGGGCGGAAAGCACATGCTGACTGGTCGCTTGCCTAAACCGGCCCTCGACATGGTTGGCAGCGGAAAACGGCGGGTTCATCACCACGACCGAGGGCGTGATCGAGCGATCAAGACGATCGTCGATCGAGGCAGCATCGTGGTCAGATACGGCGGCATCGGGGAACAACTGCCCCAGTAGGGCGCGGCGCGTGTCGGCAAGTTCATTCAGCGCCAACCGTGCACCAGCGATCTTTGCAAAGATGGCCAGCATGCCCGTGCCCGTCGACGGCTCGAGCATCAGGTCGTCGTCCCGAAACCCGGCGGCCTGCGCGACGATGGCCGCGAGGGGCAAAGGCGTGGAAAACTGTTGCAGACGGATACTGTCTTCGGAGCGGCGCGTGTGAGACGGGGCCAGAGCCGTGAAACGTTCGATCATGGTGAGGAAGGCCTGCGGCGACAGTGCCTGACGCTGCATCAGCGCGCCGTAGCGCGAGAGTATAAGGATTTGGGCGACCTCGGCCGCCTCATAGGCGTCTTTCCAGACCCAGGCACCACTTGTGTCACTGGCACCGCAAGCATCTTCCATCGCGGCGCGAAGTGCGGCGGCGTCGATGGACCTGCCTGCCTCGAAAACGGGGACGAGGATTTTCGCAGCCTGCATCAGGTTTTGGGCGAAGCGTGGGGCATCCGGCAGGGCAGGGGCTTCGGGCTCGGTTGCAAGTTGGACGGAATGGGGGTGAGCGTTCATCGGCAATCTCCGGGGTTGAGGGTTGGCCCCGAGCCCCGCGTGCACTCTCTCACCCGGGAGGGGTCACCCCTCCCGCCCTGTCTCTCACTCTTTCATGGCCTCGAAAACTGAAGTCTTGGCAGCGAAAACTTATCCACAAAATCTGGGGATGACGCTGTGGGCGTTGTCGCGCAAACCCATGCCAGGCTGCTGGGACACGGCCGTGCCTGCATTTTGGGCACCTCCAGCGAAACGGACCCGACACACAGCAAGCTCGGGGACCGAATGGTCAACGAGGAGAAATCGCAAGAGCTCAGAATGGGGATCTGCAAATAAAAAGGCGACATCCGGGAGGAGGTGGATGCCGCCGATTATTCCGGATCGGCTCAGGGAGGAGGAGAGAACCGATCACAAGAGCGAACATAGGAGCAATGCTGCAGTCGCACAATGGGCGGGCTATGACTTTTCTGCAATGCAGCAATGCATGTCCGCGATCGGGTGCTGCCCATAGTTCCGGTGTGTGGCGGCGAGTTATTCTATGGATATGCGGTCAATGCACCGGTCGCGGGTGGCGCATGGGGATCGGACCGAGGAACGGCATTCCGCGCCTCCGGCAAACAATGCGTCTCATAGGCGCCAACAAACCCCCAGCAAGCGTCGATCTCCTCGCCACCCTGTTCGACGATGTAACCATAGACACGCCCACCAAGGTAAGAATCGTAGTCGGCGGTCTCACCACGTAAGATGTCTACAGCCTGTTCGCGCAGGGCCTTGGTCACGCGTTTTACACCGAATTCCTTTCGGACCGCTTCGAGCGTCACGTAGACGTAACCGACCTGCCCAGAATCCCACGGGCAGTGGAACCCGACGGTGTTCATCGCGAGACCGGAATGGTCATAGAGAAACACAGGCAGAATGATTGCCTTCCGCTCGGCGCGGTCCCGCAGACGATCCATCGAGAGATCGCTCTGATCCGAGACGCCCGCAAGATCGCGCAGGAACGCCTCAGGGCTGTCGTACTGATGGCTGTCACCCAGCCGATAGCGGCGGTGCCAGCAGATCAGCGTACCGAGGTTGCACCACTCTCGTGGGTCCTCAGCGTCGGGGTCGTGGTAGATCTTGATCGTGTGGCCCTGGTGGACCTCCTCGTAGACGGGATCTTGCATGTCCATGTCCTTTCTCGAAACGCAATCGACCCGCCAAGCCGGTTGTGGCGCAGGCGGGTCGATCTGGATGGGATCAGATGGTTGGTGAGTTTGCCGCCCGGCGGATCAGGCGGCGGCGCGATTCTGGCGATGCTGGACGTGCTCGACAGAGACCTTGAGAAGCCAATCCTCAAAGCCAAGAATGGTCTGGTGACCCGCAACCGCCTGGACCCAGGCCGCACGCGGATCGCTGCCGATCTGCGTCGGGTCGTTGTCGATCCGGCCATTGGCCATCCACGGTTCGGGTTGTATGCGTCCGAGCCAGTCAGCCAGTGACGGGATACGCCCCTGGCAGTCTTCGCGCACATGCTGCTCGCCGATCCAGCGGATCGGAACGACCCGGCCCGCGCTGTTGATCAGGCTGCGACCGAACACCCGCTCGGCATCATAAATCCCGACCGTATGATGTTTTTGGGCTCTGTGAACAAAGAGACCTAGGTGCTCTTTAGATGAGTCAAACCAGTCATGCACATGTTGGTAATCATCTGGAACACCGCCAAATCTACGGGCCGAGCTTTCGGCGTGGTGGAGAGGATGTGCCATGTCAGAGCCCCTCATGTTCTGTGGTGTCGGTCTCGATGAAGCGGTTCGAGTGGCTGACATCGATCTTGTCCGTCTCGAGCGCCCAGGTCAATTCGCCATAGCCGCCCTCGTTGTTTTCGAAGCCAGGGCTCAGCGCATAGGCAAAGTCCCAGCCGAAATCTTCGACCCGTCGCCGCAGCTCTTCTGTCAGGGTAATCGTGTCAGGCGTCACGACGACCTCCTCGACATTGCCGGAATCGCCATAGCCTTCATATTGCACGTCGAGGCCGGTCACGCCGAGGCCGCGCAGTTCGGTGAGAAGCGCCGCGCGGGTCTCGACCCGCTGTTCGGCTGCCCGTCTCTGGGCTTCGAGCATCTGCGCGTAGAAATCATTTGCTTGTGTCATATCTTCGGTCCTTTGGAATTGAGGGAGGGTGAGGGCGACCGTCTTGCAGGCCGCGCCCCGGAGGTTTCCTTTGGGGGGCTTCAGGCCGCAGCGTCGCCGCGTTTCTCAGCCGTCCGGTCAACCAGGTTGAAATACAAATTCTCGGTCGCGCGCTTGAACCCCGGCGGTTTGCGCGGAGCGAGGCAGCGCACCGAGGCGCTGCAGCTCTCGCCGTGCTCCATCGCGAACTGCGTCACTTGGTCGATCAGATCATCCATGCCCGCGGCCTCGATGCGCTTTTCGGGGTAGTTCGCCAGCATCTGGAACTGGGTGACGACGAAGGCGCCATCGCGATGTGCGGGATAGAGGGTGATCTGGTAGTCGAGTGTCTTGGCCATCTCTGGTCTCCTGCGGCAGGCCGGACACGATCATCGCGCCCCTTGGAACCCGCCAGCCCGAAAGGACCGCCCTTTGTGCAAGGGCGATCCGTGGCGATGTCGGTGAAAAAGGGGCGTCAGTATTCCGACGGCAGAAGCAGGGTCAGGACCCGGCGCGTCTGATCAGGATCGGAGGGCTCAGGCGAGCCATAGGTGTAGTCGACGTCGTACAGGTCGATCTTGAACCAGACCTTCGTGCCGTCGAGGTCGATGACGCCCATCTCGTGCCATCCTTGCGGGTCGCTGTCAGCGTTGAACGCGTCAAATGAAGCCACGCTGCGGGTGAGAGCAAGCTGGGCATCGGGCCCAAGCGCTGCAACGCCACGGGTCATCACGAACTGGCCCTGCGGGGCATCGGTGACGAGGATATTGCCAAGGATAGAGCGACGAAAGGCGTCATTCTGCGAAGCGACGAGTGCGGCTTCCTTAACGGGATCGAGGTCAAGTGTGGTGGTCATGGGATATCTCCGGGACGGGCCCGCCGATCCGATATCGGCTGTTGGTAACCCGTCAGCCGGAAAGGGCCGCCCTCGATGTGAGGACGGCCCAAGGCTCATGTCGTGATCAGGTCAGCGTGCGGCTCGTCAAGCCGCATCCTCGCTGAGGAAGGCGGGCAAGGACGACGGTTCATCGCTCTCGGCGTCGCTCAGAGAATCTTCGGCGGACACATCCCCCTCCTCGGTCTCCGGCGCTTCGCCTGCCATGTCGGCAACAGCCTCCGCCGCACCGGCAAACACCATCCCGTCGGGCAGCCAGCGCGTCGTCCTGACAACCGTTGCGGCGTCGAACCCTTCCGTCTCGCCGGCCGTTTCCGCGAAGGCCCGCTCCATCGCGGCCGCGATATCGCCCTTACGCTCGCGATTGCGATCTTCGGCGTAATCGTCGCCAATGAGCTTGCGCGCGGTAGCGACCGCATGCCCCTTGTTGACCCGACCCCAGTAATTCTGAGCAGTCGGGCGCCAGCAGGCCGCCACATCGACGTCAAGACGCGCGCCGATCTCCTCGATGATCGGGGAGGGGCGATTGTCGGAGGAAAGCTGCGGCTTGACTGCCAGACCCGTCGCCCAGGCGAAAAGCGCCTGCTTGGCGGCAATGGGCAGCGCCGACATCGCCCGGAAGTTTTCGGGCTTCTCCAGCGTAATCCAGTCGGTGGCGAGGCCCTGCTCCAGCGCCTCGAGCATCTTCTGGGCAACAGTATCCGAATGCAGCACCTCGCGGTTCTGCGCCTGGAAGGGCCGGATCGAGATATCGAGCGCCTCGTTGTTGTAGGACCGCCCCAGAGCCTGCTCGCAGAGCGCGTAGAGCATCGCATCGAACGCCACCTCGAAATCCGCCGCCAGATGCGCCCGAAGGATATGCTGACGCGTCGCGCGCAGATCGTCGGCGAGGCTCGCCGAAATCCCGTTCGCCTTGCGCAAGGTCGCGGCCGGGTCGGAGGTGGGCACCGGTGTCGAGGAGGTTGGCGGCGTCACGTTCGGGCGGACAGGAGACGGGGCATCACCCGCGTCAGCACTATTTTCGCTCGGGACGACCGCAGCGGGGATATCTTCTGGCCGCACGAGGCCTTTCTCGACACGCAGCGCGCCGTCATGACCGATGGTCAGAACCACGCCCGCGATGGCACGATCTTCGTCCGCGTAAGGCTGCCGTTCGCGTTGCAGGGCCTCGATCTCGCGCAGGCGCGGCTCGATGGCATAATATTCTTCCGTCTCCGCGTCCGTCCAGTCCTCGCCGTCATTCTTCGCCGCCAGTTCTTCCTCGCGCGCAATGAGACGTTCTTCTTCGGTGAGCAGGTCCGGATCGGGGTCGATGTCCTGCGGATAGACCCGCCCGAAGCTGCGAAACGCGCCGTAATCCACCGAGAGATGCACCTCGACCCATTTCCACGTTCCCTCGAAGGTTTTCGCCGCAGCCTGCAGCTTTTCGATGGCGAGACGCTCTAGGAGTTCGGGGTTCTCCATATGGGCGCTGGCGCGGTCGTCGAAGAGATCGCGCAGCAGAACACCACCCGCCGCCTCATAGGCCTCAATGCCGACAAAGCGCCCGATGGCCGAGTTCGCCGAATGGGCGGTCTCGGTAAGATGGCGTTTGATGCTTTGCGGATGGATGTGATAGCCGCCCTTCACTGCGTTCCAGACCGCCAGCTGGCGATCATGGTCGTCGGTCAGTGTGAAAGCCATCACGCATTCAAGGGTCAGATCACCCGCGCGGAACTGCTCGATGATCTCGGGCGCGACACGGGCGAGTTTGAGGCGGCGGCGCACCAGGTCGACGGAGACGCCGAATTTGAGCGCGATCTCGTCTTCGCTGCGGCCCTCGGCGATCATCGCCTCAAAAGCCTCGAACTGGTCGGCGGGGTGCATCGCCGCGCGCTGGAGGTTTTCAGTTGCAGAAGTAAGGATGGCGTTGCGCTTATCATCGACGAGGCAGGGCACGGGGTGATCGGCGGGGATGACGCTGTCCTCAGCGAGCTGCTTCAGCGCCTTGAGGCGACGACCGCCGGCATCGACTGCAAAACGTGTCTCTGACAGCGCATGAACCACCAGATTCTGTTTAATTCCGGTCTCGCGGATACTGACGAGGAGCTCAGCATCGTCGCTGGCGCTGGCCGCAACTTTTCGAACGTTGAGCGGGCTCGGCTCCAACTGGTCGAGCGGGATCATCCGGATGTCGGTCCCGCCGCCAGGCACGGACAACTCAGTGGCTTCGGTTTTCTTCGCAGTGGCGGGTTTCGGGCGGGTTGTGGTCTTGGCCATGGTCAGGGTCCTTGTCACGCCGGACCCGGAAGAGCCTCTCTCTATCCTTTCAAGCCCGGCACCCGGGCTTCCCTTTCTCTGGCTTTTTCTTGTGTTCCCTTACATGAGATCGTTTTGCACAGGCTTTGCTGTCTCCAAAGCCTACAGGCCTAGCTCACTGTTTGATTTTCCGAACCCACTTCCGCGAGCAAAATCTGCCGAATTGAGCTTTCAATTTTGACTTTACCAAATGTTGAAGCATCTCGGAAAACTGACTTCGTTTCGCATTCGAAGCAAATCAAGTCATGCTGACGGCCGACAACTTTTAGACCAACTGAACTTTCCCCGACATGGACCACATAGACCTCGCATGCTAGGTTCGCGCCTGCTTTCACCGGCGCATGGAATTGTAGGTCCATAGAGACAAAAGGCATGGCCGTGTTTCTTTCCGTGAGTAGAAAAAGCCAGCCCCGGCCTGAAAGCAAATCGTCCCAGAAAGTCTCGATCGCTTCCAGCGCGAAATTCGTAATCCGGCCAGTAAAGGCGATTCCCAGCTGGTCACAGTCGCCAAAGAAAATCCTGCGTTCGAAGGCAAATCGTGGTTTAAATTCTGTTTCTGGTACATTCATTGCAGCGTTACGGGCTCAACATTTCTTTGTCTCTGGTGCGTGACAGCGATAGGAAGGAATAGTTTTCCGGTCATTATGCCATGCGCCGGAATTCGGCGGGGGTCGCGCCTGTCATTTTTCGAAAAGTTCGACTAAAATGACTCTGATCTGCAAAACCGCAGTCAAGCGCGACCACTTTCAGGGGGGCATTACCCTTTCTCAGCATCTCCTGGGCCTTCGATATTCGCTTGCGCAAAACATATGCATACGGTGCCAACCCAAACTCCGCCTTGAACTGACGCGAAAAGTGAAACTGGCTGAAACCGATAGATGCGGCCATGTCTTCCAGACTGAGGTTTTCACCTAAGCAGCTTTCAACGAGATCGATGATTCTCTGCCTTTGAGCAGGGCTGAAGTTCGAGTTTGCGTCGCTGGTCAAAGAGACCTTGGCGTACTGACGCAGAAGGTGAACGGCGATCTGGATGCGCAGGGCGTCGATGATCAATCTCTGGCCGATTCCACCGTTCTTTAGCTCATTCTCTAGCAATTGGATGCAGTTCAGGATACAGGGGTCCTTCGCAGACAGACAATCATTGATCTCAATGGACTTCGGGTCACGATCAAAGACCGAAAGGGCCGTGTTTTCGAGTTCACTGTGACTGAGATAGACGTGTCTAACCGTGATAGGCTCGGACCAACTCCAAGTGGATTCCTCTGCACGCGTGAGCAAGGAAATCCTACCTTTCTCTACGCGCGCGCTTTGCCATGGGCCGCCACTCGTGCGGCGCATAGTGGTTGGCGCGCCATCATATGCAACAATCATATAGTCGCGCATGGGGGGAATTGCCGCGTCTTGTCGCTCATAACGATAGCCCTTCAGGGTAATGCCGTTCCAGTTGCACCCGGAACTGTCCAACGTAGTCGTGCCGGGAATCCATTCGGGTATCCGGTCCGGTGATATGAGCAGTCTTTCCATCTTGGCCTCCCTGAACTTTTTCACGATCGTCCGCTTGAGCTGAAATTTCGGCTTAGGTCGTCTCGCGCATCCGCGGTTCTTCTCGAACGATATTCGCTTGAGTCAATCTATCGATTTCAGCTTCTGTCAGTCCAGCCTCGCTAAGCAACTCCCTACTATGCTGCCCGAAGCGAGGCGGTGCCGCGCGAACCGCTCCGGGGGTACGCGACAAGCGTGCTGGCACGCCGGTGCCGCGGTAGGTGCCAACTGATACCACCATGCCGCGATGTCGGGTGTGTGGATGCTCCAACGCTTCATTCACATTCCGAACGACTCCGGCGGGAATCCCAGCTTTCAAAAGCACCGGCTCAAGTTTGAAGGCGTCATGTTGCACCAGGCACTCTGACAAGACCTCTGTCATCTCTGACCGATGCGCAAGACGCGCGGCATTGTCGGCAAATCGTGGATCGCAGGGCACCTCAGGTAGGCCAAGCACGTCACAGAGTTTTGCGAACTGACCATTGTTACCGATAGCCAGATAGAGTTTGCCATTACTTGTTTCGAACATGTCGTATGGTACGATATTTGGATGCCCATTGCCGGTCGCCATTGGTATCTGTCCGGACATGAGGGAATTAGCCGCTTGGGGATGCATCATGCTGATCGCGCAATCATATAGCGGCACTTCGATGGCTTGGCCCAATCCGGACCGGCCCCGTTCCAAAAGTGCGGCGAGAATAGCGTTACAGGCGATCAGACCGGTGCCGATGTCCACGATGGGCGTACCCATGCGTGTCGGGCCTTCGGAGGGATTGCCGTTGATGCTCATGAGGCCCGTCATAGCTTGTACCACGGCGTCATAGCCGGGAAAACCGCCAAGTGGGCCATCGGAACCAAATCCAGTCACATGGCAGAGTACCAGTCTAGGAAAACGTGCCCTGAGAACATCAGCATAACCAAGCCCCCATTTTTCAAGAGTACCAGACTTAAAATTGTGAACTAAAACATCCGCATCCTGAAGAAACCGCAAAATCAGGTCGCGCCCTTCCGGTTGCTGCAGATCGATAGCGATGGACCGCTTGTTGCGGTTGGCGCCAGAGAAATAAGCGCTGAGTTCATCATTGAAAGGCGGGCCCCAACTGCGGGTCTCGTCGCCCAGAGGCGGCTCCACCTTGATGACCTCAGCGCCATGATCCGCAAGCATTTGGGTGCAGTAAGGCCCGCCCAGCACGCGGCTGAGGTCGACCACCTTGATCCCGTCCAATGAGCCAGCCATCAAAGCGCCTCCTGATAGAGGCGCGACACATCTTCGGCTGTCATGTCGCGCGGGTTGGTCTCCAGCAATCGCGTGATACCGGTCACGACCTCATTAGCCATTCCGGGAATGGCTGCCTCGGTCACTCCGACACCAGAAAGTCGAGACTCAAGTCCGCTTTCGACTAGCATCCGTTCCATCTCGTCGATCAGGCCATGGGCCGCAGCCGCATCAGAGTTGAAAGGCCGCGAGGGCAGTAGTAACCGCGATAGACGAGCATATTCAGCTTCTGCAACGGGCATGTTGAACCTCATCACTGGTCCTGCGACCAGAGCGTTTGCGTGCCCGTGAGGAACCTTGAAACCTGTTCCAAGTGGGTATGACAAGGCATGAATCGCCCCCACGCTGGCATTAATGAAGGCCATCCCAGCCAGTGTCGCCCCCAACAGCATGGCCTCTCGCGCTGACAGGTCCGAAGGCGTTTCCATGACGATTGGTAAGTTCTGACCGAGAAGCACCAGCGCTTTGTCCGCCATTCCATCGGAAATGGGATTCTTTCTGGTGCGACTGGTTACTGCCTCAATGGCGTGAACCATTGCGTCTAACGCCGTGGCCGCTGTGATGTGACGAGGCATTCCCAATGTTAGCTTTGCATCTAGCAAGGCAACGTCAGGCAGAAGCTGCGGTGCATATACCGCTTTTTTTTCGTGGCTTTCCGAAGTCAGCACGGACACCCATGTTACCTCTGATCCGGTCCCTGCCGTGGTTGGCACCTGGATCAGTGGCAAGCGTTTATCGGTGACCTGATTAATCCCGATCATGTCCGTAATCGGTTGATCGTTGGCTACCGCCGCTGCGATGACCTTGGCAGTGTCCAGTGAACTGCCGCCGCCAAGTCCGATGATTCCGTCAGCACCAAAGGCCCGCGCGACCTCTACCGCGGCCTCGACGACAGCGATCGGGGGGTCCGCTTCGACTTTATGAAAAATCTCAACCTCGATGCCAGCAGCCCTAAGTGAGGCGGCTGCCTCGTCCGCAAAACCACAGGCCAATATGCCCGGGTCCGTCACGACCAGCGCACGGGTGCAAGACAAATCTTGCATCAGGCTGCCGATCCGGCCAAGCCCACCGCTCTCGCAGACGATCCTCGGGGTGGAAAGGAAATTGAAGTCCATAGTTTGTCTTCGCTCCTGTTAAGCTGCTGCAGTGCGGATCATATTCCGCGCGATCAGTATTTGCTGAATCTGGGTTGTCCCCTCGTAGATGCGGAAGAGACGCACATCGCGATAGAAGCGCTCGACCGCATATTCGGCCATGTATCCTGCACCGCCGTGGATTTGCACTGCGCGATCGGCCACTCGACCTACCATCTCACTGGCAAACATCTTGCAGCAGGCAGCATCAGTCGACACGTTCTGACCAGCGTCCTTGCGGCGTGCTGTTTCTTCGATCATGCAACGCGCTGCGAAGGCCTCGGCGCGACTGTCAGCCAGCATGGCTTGGATCAGTTGCTTTTCAGCGATGGGTTCACCGAATTGTTTGCGTTCCATCGCATAGGATAGGCTGTCACGGATCAGCCGTTCGGCGGCGCCCACACAGACGGCAGAAATATGCAGTCGGCCCCGGTCAAGGACTTTCATTGCTGTCTTAAAGCCCTTGTTCAGACGGTCCGGCCCGCCGATAATGTTCGCGGCAGGCACGCGGACATTGTCAAGGATGACGTCGCATGTGTGCGAGCCCTTCTGCCCCATCTTCCTGTCAGGCTGGCCAAGCGTTATGCCTGGCGTCCCTGCCTCGACGAGAAAGGCGCTTACGCCGGCAGAACCTTCCGCCTCTGGATTGGTCCGGGCAAAAACCGTGAATAGATCGGCACGCGGTGCATTGGTAATGTAGCGTTTCGTGCCGTTCAGAAGGAAATCGTTACCGTCACGCCGCGCCGTAGTGCGCAGACTGCCAGCATCCGACCCAGCATCTGGCTCGGTTAGGGCGAAGGATGCGATCATATCTCCGGACGCGAGAGCTGGTAGATACTGCGCCTTCTGCTCGTCGGTTCCATCGATGATGATTCCCTGAGAGCCGATCCCGTTGTTGGTGCCAACTAGCGACCGGAACGCAGGCGAAGCCTGGCCAAGAACGAAAGCGGCTTGCACTTCCTCTATCATCGACAAGCCGAGCCCGCCGAAATCTTCCGGGATCGACATGCCGAAAAGGCCCATCATGCGGATTTCATCGACCAGCATCGGCGGAATCACATCCTCGTCGGCGACGCGATCCTCGTAAGGGATTAGTCGCTCTTTCACGAAGCGGTCGAGCGCGTCGAGAAACTGGGAAAGGGTATCTTTATCAAGGGCCATGATGCTCTCTATTGTTCAGGGTGCGACCGCCGCAACGCGGCGGACAAGATCGACAAGGCGGTGCGCGACGTCGCTTTCGATCCAGTCGCGCGTAAGGGTTTGCGAAGGGCCACCGCAGTTGAAGGCAATAATGGGTGAGCCGTCCTTCGGCACGAAGGGCACCGCTACAGCGTTCACATCACGTTTCCACTCCGTGAAGGACGTGCAGTAACCGTGCTGTTGGTAGTCTGCGATAGCTGCTTCGATTCCGGGCTGCACATTCGGCCAGTTGTCGCCTTCATGTTCCTCCACAAGGGCCAGAATTCTGGCCCGCTCATCCGGGTCGTGCGCCGCTATGCAGGCGCGACCAACCGCGGTCGTGGCCAGTTTAATATGGGCACCAACCTCGATCGCCAGCGTGACGGCATTAGTGCCCTTGCACCGCTCCAGATAGACCATCGATAGCCGGTCACGACTGGCCATGGCCACCGGCATGCCTGTGTAATCAGCCAGCTCCTGCATAAAGGGCTTCGCCAGTTGCCGCAGCGGAATCCCTGCAAGGCAGGAGAAACCCAACGAAAGCACTGGAGGGGCCAGTCGATAACGTGCTGTATCCGGGTCGTAGCTGAGGTATTCCAGCTTGTTCAGTGTATAGGCCAGCCGGGAGACCGTCGATCTGCTCAGGCCAGTGCGCTCGGCCAACTCACCATTCCCCAGAGCTTCCCCTTCCCGCCGAAAGGCCCGCAACAGCTCCAAGCCGCGCGCCAACGCCGTGACAAAATCGCGGTCCTGTCTCTCGGCGTCCTTGGTGCGGTCTTTCCTTGGTCTCACGACATCCCTCCTCGGGAAGAATTATGCGTCTTGAAACACATCTAAACGATCGATAACGTCCGCGTCAATACTGTGGTAAACTTTTCCGCTATGCGGAAAACTAAAGTCGTCCATCTGGTCCCCTTCGTGCCGGATCCTGCGGATGACACAACTGAGCGAGGGCATAACGCCATGAAAGAAATGAATTATCCGACCATCCAGCACCTCATCGGACGGGACTGGATCGCTTCTCCCACGCCGGAGGATCGTGCAGTCATAAACCCTGCAAACGGGCAAACTATCGGACAGATTCCGCAGGCTAGCGCCGCAGATCTGGACCATGCGGTTCACTCGGCCGAATCAGCTTTTCGCCGATGGAAAAACAGCTCTCCCATGGAACGAAGTGCAATTTTGCGACGGTTTGCCGACCTGCTGCGCCAAAATGACAGACTGATCGCTGGCTGGATCACTCTCGATGAAGGCAAGCCGCTGGCTGAGGCCTTGGCTGAGGTCCGCGCCTCAGCTGACCACGTCGACTGGCACGCCGAGGAATGTCGGCGCATTTATGGGCGCATCATTCCATCGCGCAGCCCGGGGGTACAGCAGCTTGTCGTGCGCGAACCGATAGGCGTCTGCCTTGCCATCACGCCTTGGAATTTTCCGCTGAGCCAAGCGGTACGCAAGGTCGCGGCGGCGCTTGCGTCAGGTTGCACGATGATCTTGAAAGCCCCGGCAGAGGCTCCGGCGGGCTGCATGGCAATTGCGCGCTATCTGCTGGATGCAGGCTTGCCCGAAGGCTGTCTGAACCTTGTCTGGGGTAATGCGGCCTTCATTTCGGAAACTCTTATTGCGCGCCCCGAGGTGCGCAAGATCACCTTCACCGGTTCGGTCGAGGTGGGCAAGCATCTGGCAGAATTGGCTGGCCGCCACATGAAGCGGGCGACGATGGAACTCGGCGGTCACGCGCCCGTATTGGTGTTCGACGACGCCGATGCCACGGCCGCGGCGCGCGCCTTGGCGGGCAACAAGCTGCGCAATGCAGGCCAGGTGTGCATCGCCCCAACCCGGTTTTACGTACAACAAGGCATCTACGACCGATTTCTGTCCGAGCTAGTTTCAGCATTTGAGAGCGTAAAGGTGGGCGATGGTTTAACCGAGGGCACACAGATGGGGCCATTGTGTCATCGCGGACGCGTGAATGCGATGGAAAAGCTCGTCGAGGATGCCCGCGAAAACGGCGCACGGGTGTTGACGGGAGGCAAAAGGCTTGGAAATCATGGTAACTTCTATGCCCCGACAATCGTCGATACGCCCAACGACGACATTGACTTGATGCGCGAAGAACCCTTCGGCCCGATTGCTGTCGTCTCGTCTTTTCGTGACATAGAGGACGGACTGTCGCGGGCCAACGGGCTACCCTTCGGGCTGGCGTCCTATGTCTTTACCAATTCGTTAGAGCGTGCAGATAAAGCAGCTGCGGGTTTGCAGGCAGGTATGGTAAGCATCAACCAGTTCGGCCTCGCTCTGCCCGAGACTCCGTTTGGAGGCGTGAGAGACAGCGGCTATGGGACTGAAGGCGGGACGGAAACCTTCGAAGGCTATCTCATTACCAAATTTATCTCGCGCAATCGCGCGCCAGTGCTGTGAGGATGCCCATGCCTGTTGAATTAAGCTTCTCAAATGACGCAGCAATTCTGACCATAGACAATTCGCCGCTTAACCTAATCAACGCGGAGGTTCGGGCTGGAATACAACACTGTATCTTCAAAGTCCTCGAAACTGGGGCTACCAGGCTGATTATCACCGGCACAGGAACGACCTTCGTCGCGGGCGCGGATGCGAAGGAATTCGGTAAGTTGCCTGTTGATCCACAACTAAATGATGTGCTGATGCAACTTGCACACCTCCCGATTCCTACTATCGCAGCAATCAACGGGGCTGCGCTTGGTGGGGGACTAGAGATTGCTCTGGCTTGCTGCTATCGCATCGCCTCAACTTCTGCCAAACTGGGCTTGCCAGAGGTAAACTTGGGGATCGTGCCTGGCGCAGGGGGAACCCAAAGACTGCCGCGACTTATCGGTATTGAAGCTGCGCTTGACATGATTGTCACCGGGAAGGCTGTTTCCGCCGAGCAGGCACTGAAAATGGGACTGATCCAGCTGCTAGCCGATGACCCGCTTGGCGCGGCCATAGCTCTCGATGACGATGTACTTGAGGCGGCACAGGCACCCGACAATCTTCCTTCACCAAAGCCAAACCACGTCGCAGCGGAAGTCGCCCGAGCGCATGTAGCGCGGCGTATGCCTGGCCAGAATGCCCCGCAGGTTGCGGTGAACCTAGTCGCGACCAGTGCGACGACGCCGCTGCACGACGCACTAGCCAGCGAGCGCTCTGCGTTTTTGGACCTTCGTACCTCGGATCAGGCGCGGGCCCTTAGGCACGTTTTCTTCACCGAGCGTACCGCAACCAACAAGGGGCGCGCCTACCCCCGACCTTCCCGAGATGCTGAAACCGCCATCGTGGTCGGTGGTGGCAATATGGGCGCAGCTATTGCGTACACGCTGGCGACCGCAGGGATCTCGGTGACTGTCGTCGAACGTAGTGCCTCGTCCGCCGAGTGGGCCAGTAAAAACCTGCAAAAGCTGATTGATCAGGGTATCAGTCGCGGTATTCTGTCCGTCGATGCGGCAAAGACGGTTGAAGACCGGCTGGTTACGGTCTCAGGCTATGACGCTCTGCCACCAACCGATCTAGCAATCGAGGCGGCCTTCGAGGATTTTGCGGTTAAGACCGCGATCCTGACCGAACTCGAAGGCGCACTGCCACCCGAGACCATCATTGCCACAAACACATCCTATCTCGATGTAAATCGGCTCTCTGATGGGTTGAAACACCCGGCACGCTTTGTAGGGATGCATTTCTTCAGTCCTGCGCATATTATGAAACTTCTGGAAGTCGTCAGGAGCGACCGAACGTCAGACGGAACATTAGGTGCAGCACTTGTGCTGGCGCACAGGCTTGGTAAAATCCCGGTACTGTCTGGTGTTTGCGATGGCTTCATCGGAAACCGAATTTTGTCGAGCTACCGTCGCGCCGCTAATCGCCTTCTGGTGGAGGGGGCTAATGTCGACGAGATCGACGCGGCTATGCGCGGATTCGGTATGGCGATGGGTCCATATGCTGCACAGGACATGTCGGGGCTGGACATCGCCTACGCGAATATCCGTCGCAAGGCAGTTGCCGAAGGGAACTGCTGTGGTCACGTGCCCTTGGTCGAGCGGCTGGTCGAAAAGCACAAACGCCTAGGACGCAAATCGGGCGCCGGATGGTACGACTATGGGCCAGACGGCAAACCCTCACATTCGGAGCTGGTCGCTAGCGAAATACTCCGTGTCTCAGAAGAAATGAACTTCACTCGCCGCGAGTTCTCAGCTGACGAAATCGTAGAAAGGCTCTTGCTCACAATGGTGGCGGAAGCCTGCGATATCCTTGACGAAGGCGTAGCAGAAAAACCGCAAGACATCGACCTAGTAATGATTCACGGCTACGGATTTCCCCGCTGGCGGGGAGGCCTGATGCACCACGCCAAAAATATCGGCAAGGATCGGTTGACCGCGCTGTTTAGCGCGCTTGTCAAAGAGGACCCTTGCGACTGGAGGGTGCCTCGTTATTTAGAAAGGGTTTTCGCGACCTGACGGTCAAAGTCCCGCGCCATAAGGCGCTGCCCCAGCAACTTAACACAGTGCATCTTCGTCTCGACGCGGCTTAGGCGGTGATGGTCTTCCAAGACTTTGCGTTCTTACCTGGTGGGATAACGGCGTGGACGCCACGGTCCGCAATCGCGTCCTGGCATTTTCGTGTGTCATACGCACCGTCAGCCGTGACACTGCTGGTCTGCCGGGATCTGTTCAAGAAGGTTGGGTAACACTGGAGCGTCACCGATGTGGCTCCCGGTGATCTGAACAGCGCGCACTTCCAACGTTTGCTCGTCGATCCCGAGGTGGATCTTGCGCCAGACCCGTCGCTTGGGGCCGCCATGCTTGCGGGCATGCCACTCACCTTCAAGCTTGATCCCCGTGCTGTCCACCAACAAGTGCAACGGCCCTTTGGAGCCGCGATACGGGATGTTCACGGCCAGGGTCTTCTGGCGCCGGGACAGGGTGCTGAAGTCGAGCACCGTCCAGTCGAGACCGATCAGCCGCAACAGGCTCTCGACGAACCCGGTCGCCTGTCGCAAGGCCATGCCGAACAGGACCTTCATCGAAAGACAGGTCTGGGTCGCGGCGTCGCTGTAACTCTTCTGCCTGTCGGCACGGCCTCCCAGCTCATCTCGGGGTCAAACCAGATCGTCAGCGAGCCACGGCGCTTGAGCGCTTCGTTATAAGCGGGCCAGTTCATGGTCTTGTATGTCGGGGTTGTCGGTCTGCTCATGCACCTCAGCTACCACGCTGGATTCATAAGATGAGTCCGACACGGGATTTGTGCATGCATGCCCCCATTGGTGCAAGTGATTTTTTGAACGGCGCGAGCGTGTGATCGGGTGCGGTCATGTATCAGGCCTCTGTGTGCGGCGCTGATGTAACCGCGGGCCGGTATGGCGATGCGCGGACCAGAGGCATATCAACAAACCGAGCTCGGTGGCTCCTGCACAAATGCTGCTTTCTCTGACCCGGATCTGATCGATCCTTTGCCCTTACTTTTCAGTGACCTCCTCACACTCCCAACTTACCGGGACGTCGTGGCATGCCGTCTTCGCTATGCCATCGCCGCCACCGGATTCCGGTAATCCTCTTGTTTCATTATGATGGCCCAGAGGCCACGCGCCATCTTGTTGGCCAGCGCAATCGCGGCGACCCATGCGCGGCTTGCGGGTTAGTAGGCGTTTCAGCCAGCCATTATTCGGTGTGTCAAACCGCTCGACAGCCTGGAGGACAGCCATAGCGCCAGAGACCAAGAGTGTCCGGAGTCGCGCTGTCGCATCTTCGAGGTCTTCCCGAGCCGGGCTTTGCCGCCCGTCGAGTGCTGCTTCGGCACAAGCCCAAGCCAGGCGGCAAAATCGCACCCGCGCCGGAAGGTGGCCAGGTCACGGGCAAATGTCTCGATCGCAAGCGCCGTGACAGGAACCACGCCCGGCATGGTTTGTGTTCGGCGCACCAAGTCGGCTTTCTTGGCGGCACATCGCATCTTCGCGTCAAGCTCTGCAACACGCGTATTCAGCCCCTCAATCTGCCCCAGATACATCCGGCCGAGGTCACGAACCTCAGCATGCAGCGCGGTGTCATCACCTGCGATTGCGTCCGCGAGTCGCTTGAGATGGGCAGGCCCGCGGGCCGCGACCAATCCGTGTTCGGCGAGGTGGCCGCGTAAAGCGTTGATCATCTGGGGGCGCTGGCCGACAAACATCTGCCGCGTGCGAAACAGCATGGCACGGGCCTGCTGATCTTCCGTCTTCACTGCGAAAAAGCGCATGGTTGGACGCAATGCAGCCTCCAAGATGGCCTCTGCATCGGTCGCATCATTCTTCTGGCGTTTGACGAACGGCTTCACATAGACCGGCGGTATCAACCGCACGTCGCACCCCAGCTTCTCAAATTCGCGGCCCCAGCCATACGCCGTGGCCACGCCTCCATGGCGATCATGCATTTGGGTTGCTGTGCCACGAACGCGAGAAACTGGCCTCGTGAAAGCTTTTTGCGAAACGCGACTGACCCATCATTGTACGCACCATGCAACTGGATAACGCGCTTTGCCAAGTCGACACCGATAATTTTAATTTCGGACATAGATGCTCCTTCCTTCTGTGATGGCTTTTAACGCTCATCATAGTGGCACATTGCGATGCCGTCGGGAGGGGGTATCCACGCCATCAACAGAGCCTAGTAACGGGCATATCTGCCTCACGACAGGCTGAGCACGATCATACTATTTCCAAAGCAGGTTTGTTCAATACATGGCGCATTTTTCGCCCTTACTCTGAGATAATTGGCGTATGCCGTTGACCGTTTGACGTCTTCGAGATTGGCGACGTCAGTTGGTGGCTTTGCCAAATGTTATGCTTGGGAGGATAAACATGGAAATCAGTAGAGAAGCGGATACGCTGCGGGCGCTTTATCAGAATTGGACCGATCAGATGGTCGAGAACCCAGACCTGACGATCGCGAACCTGCGCAGCATGTTCGATGAATGGGGGCAGCCCGCACTAGAGCCGGAAAACGTTAGCTACAAAAGCGATCATGTCGGAGGAGTTGAGGCTATCTGGGCCCTACCAGCCGGGGCAGATACCTCGCGTGTAATTGTTTACACTCATGGTGGCGGCTTTGCCGTCGGCTCAGCCGATAGTCATCGAAAAATGGCAGGGCACCTCGCTAAGGTGCTTGGGGTTACGTCGGTGATCCTGCACTATCGGCGCGCACCCGAGCACCCATTTCCGGCGCAGATCGAAGATGCAGTAGCCGCATACAAAGCGCTGCTGGATAAGGGTTTCAAGGCAAGAAATATTCTGACGGCTGGCGACAGTGCTGGCGGCAATCTTGCCATCGCCAGCGTGCTGAAGTTACGCGAACTTGGGTTGCCACTGCCCGGAGCGGTCATCGCCTATTCGCCCTGGCTCGACATGGCGATGCGCGGGGAAACACTGGAAACCAACGCGGAAACCGATGCGCTAGTCGGCAAACCGATCCTCGAAGCGATGGCGGGGATGTTCCTCGGTGAAGGCACGGATCCGCTTAATCCGTTGGCCAACCCGCTGGAGAACGATTTCACCGGTTACCCGCCGCTCTATATCAATGCCGGAGGGGCCGAGACGCTTAAGAGCGATGCCGAACGGTTGCACGAAAAGGCCAAGGCACAGGGCGTAAACGTGACCCTGTCTATCGTCGAAGGCATGCAGCATGTCTTTCCCGCGCTTTCGGGACGCGCGCCCGAGGCAAACGAGGAACTTGGTCGCATCGCCGCATGGTATCGGGCCCTCTGAGACCTGTACTCGCACTGCATTGCGGTGCGGTGCGAGACAAACCCCTACGAAACATTCATCTAGCATCTCACCCGCAATCTGCGGGGCGGAGCGGTCTTACTCTGGGAGGAGTGATATGAACATTCAGACTGAGAATACTAAAACGGTCGGAGCGGATTTTGACGCAGTCGTCATTGGCGCGGGCTTCGGCGGGCTTTACGCTGTCCACAAACTTCGCAACGAGCAGGGACTGAACGTCCGGGGCTATGACAGCGCCAGTGACGTTGGCGGCACCTGGTGGTGGAACCGATATCCCGGTGCGCTGTCAGACACGGAAAGCTATGTCTATCGCTATTCTTTTGACAAAGAGTTGCTTCGAAAAGGCCGCTGGAAAACCCGGTATCTGACCCAGCCCGAGATCCTCGAATACATGAACGAGGTAGCGGATCATCTCGATCTTCGACGCAGCTACAAGTTCGACACCAAAGTGGATGGCGCGCACTATAATGAAAAAACCGGTCTCTGGAACGTGATCACTGATAGTGGTGAGACAGTTACCGCAAAATACCTTGTCACTGGCCTCGGTCTCTTGTCCGCAACGAATGTTCCAAAATTCAAGGGCATCGATGATTTCAAAGGCCGTATCTTACACACAGGTGCCTGGCCCGAGGGAGTGGACTTGAGCAACAAACGCGTGGGCATTATCGGCACCGGCTCGACGGGTGTTCAGGTTATCACTGCAACGGCACCAATTGCAAAACACCTGACTGTTTTTCAGCGCTCTGCACAATATGTCGTGCCGATTGGGAACACCCCGCAAGACGATGCTACCATCGCCGAGCAAAAGGCGAACTACGATAATATCTGGAATCAAGTGAAGAATTCTGTTGTGGCCTTCGGCTTCGAAGAAAGCGCCGAACCCGCCGAAACCGCCTCGCCCGAGGAACGGGAGCGGGTCTTCGAAGCCGCCTGGCAGCGCGGCGGTGGTTTCTATTTCATGTTTGGCACCTTTTGCGATATTGCGACCAGCCAAGTGGCCAATGATGCGGCCGCTGACTTCATCAAGGGCAAGATCAAGCAAATCGTGAAGGACCCCAAGGTCGCAGAGAAACTGACGCCGAAGGACCTTTACGCCAAGCGCCCGCTTTGCGGAAACAACTATTACGAGGTCTACAACCGAGACAACGTGACCCTCGCCGACGTGAAGGCCGATCCGATCGCAGAGTTCACTCCGAACGGCATTCGTCTCGAAAGCGGCGAGGAGCATGAGCTTGACATCGTAATCTTTGCCACTGGTTTCGATGCGGTCGACGGCAATTACGTCAAAATGGACCTCCGCGGACGCGGAGGCGTGACCATGCGCGACACTTGGAAGGAAGGCCCACTCGGTTACCTCGGCATGATGGAGGTAGACTTCCCTAACTTCTTCATGATCCTTGGCCCTAATGGCCCCTTCACTAACCTGCCCCCCAGCATTGAGACGCAAGTTGAATGGATCGCTGACACGATTTGCGCAATGGAAGAAGAGGGGGTTCAAAGTGTGGAGCCAACCGTGGAGGCGCGCGACGCTTGGGTTGGCACCTGCCGTGAAATCGCCGACATGACACTCTTCCCCAAAGCTGAAAGCTGGATCTTCGGCGCAAATATCCCCGGAAAGAAGAATGCGGTGATGTTCTACATGGCCGGGATTGGCAATTATCGCAATGCCATTAGTGCGGTTAAGGAGGAAGGTTATACATCCCTGATCCGCGACCGCACTGCCGAGAAGGTGTAAAGAATTCCGTCGGGCATTAAGAAAACCCGGCGGAAACAATTAAATTTGTTCATGAACACTCAGGAGAGAACTATGGGACGGGTATCCGGAAAAGTCGCACTGGTAACAGGTGGCGCCATGGGCATGGGAAAAGCCCATTGTGAAACGCTGGCACGTGAAGGCGCGCATGTATTTGTAACCGACCGTGATACGGAAGCGGGTGAAAGCGTAGTAAAAGGTATCATTGGAGCCGGAGGGAAGGCGGAATTCATTCAGCATGACGTGACGCTTGAAGAAGATTGGAAGAATGTCATCTCCACGGTGCAATCAAGTGCTGGTCGACTTGATGTGCTAGTGAACAACGCTGGCATTCTCATTCTGAAGCCGCTCCACGAAACCTCGCCTGACGAATTTGACATGACGATCAACGTCAATGTACGCGGTGTTTATCTCGGTATCCGAGCCGCGGTTCCATTGATGAAAGAGACCGAAAAAGCATCAATTATCAATATTTCTTCAATCTATGGGATTGTTGGTGCCGCTTCGGCGGGAGCCTACATTGGATCCAAAGGCGCCGTACGGATGTTGACCAAATCCTGCGCAGTCGACCTGGCCGAAAGTGGCATACGTGTCAATTCGATCCATCCCGGTGTCATCGATACTCCCATGACAAAAGATCTGCTACACGCCGACGAAGAGACCCGGCAGGCAATTCTGGGGGCCACGCTGCTCAAGCGGCCAAGCAAACCTGAAGAGGTTTCGAATGCGGTCCTGTTCCTCGCATCGGATGAGTCATCGTTCGTTCACGGAGCAGAGATTGTAGTAGATGGCGGTTATACTGCGAATTGACAGAGACACATCCCAAGTAACGGCCTGGAACCCGGGCCGTTACTGCCATTGCAAATTTCCAAGACGATAAACGCCAATGAAAATAATTGCACCTATAAAACACCTAATTGATTACAACGTGAAGGTTCGCGTTAAGGCGGACGGTAGCGGAGTTGGTCTCGCGAATGTGAAGATGTCGATGAACCCGTTCGACGAGATTGCGGTTGAAGAGGCGATCCGTCTGAAGGAAGCGGGCAAGGCGGACGAGCTTGTCGTCGTGTCGATCGGCGTGAAACAGGCGCAGGAAACGCTGCGCACGGCGCTGGCGATGGGCGCGGACCGGGCGATCCTCGTCGTGGCCGCCGACGACGTGCACCAAGATATCGAGCCGCTGGCGGTGGCCAAGATCCTAAAGGCCGTGATCGACGCCGAGGCGCCGGGCCTGGTGATCGCGGGCAAACAGGCGATCGACAACGACATGAACGCGACCGGCCAGATGCTGGCGGCGCTGCTGGGCTGGGGTCAGGCGACCTATGCCTCTGAGGTTGCGATCGAGGGCGAGCATGCCGTCGTGACCCGCGAAGTGGACGGCGGTCTGCAGACCATCAAGGTGAAGCTGCCGGCGATCGTCACCGCCGACCTGCGCCTGAACGAGCCGCGCTACGCCTCGCTGCCCAACATCATGAAAGCCAAGAAGAAACCGCTGGACGAAAAGACCGCCGCCGATTTCGGCGTCGATGTCACGCCGCGCCTGACCGTCGTCAAGACGGCAGAGCCCGCCGCGCGTTCGGCCGGGGAAATGGTTGGCTCGGTCGACGAGCTGGTGTCGAAGCTGAAAGAAAAGGGGATCGTGTAATGGCTGTTCTTCTCCTTGCAGAAATCGCCGGTGGTGCACTGGCGCTGGACGCCACCGCCAAGGCGGTGACCGCTGCCAAATCGCTGGGCGATGTGACCGTTCTGGTTGCGGGCCCCGCTGCCGCAGGCGAGGCCGCGTCGAAGATCGACGGCGTGGCAAAGGTTCTGGTGGCGGATGACGCCGCCTATGCCAACGGCCTGGCCGAGCCGGTCGCCGATCTGGTGGTCAGCCTGGCAGGCAATTATGAACATATCGTTGCTCCGTCCACGGCGAGCGCGAAAAACATCCTGCCGCGCGTCGCGGCGCTGCTGGACGTGATGGTTTTGTCGGACGTCACCGCCATCGTGGACGGGTCCACGTTCGAACGCCCGATCTACGCGGGCAACGCGATTCAGACGGTAAAGTCCAACGATTCCAAGAAGGTACTGACCGTCCGCACCACCGCCTTCGACGCGGCTGGCCAGGGTGGTTCGGCCGCCGTCGAGGCCATCGCAGCGGCCGGCAACGCGGGCCTGAGCGCCTGGGTCGAGGACAAGGTCGCGGCGTCGGATCGTCCGGAACTGACCTCGGCCAAGATCGTGGTCTCGGGCGGTCGCGGCGTCGGTTCCGAGGAGAACTTCGCGATCATCGAGGGCCTGGCCGACAAGCTGGGCGCGGCGGTCGGCGCCTCGCGCGCGGCGGTGGATAGCGGGTTCGCACCGAACGACTGGCAGGTCGGCCAGACCGGCAAGGTCGTGGCGCCCGAGCTGTACATCGCGGTCGGGATTTCCGGGGCAATTCAACACCTTGCAGGCATGAAGGACAGCAAGGTCATCGTCGCCATCAACAAGGATGAAGAGGCCCAGATCTTCCAGGTCGCCGACTACGGCCTGGTCGCAGACCTGCTCGACGCCGTCCCGGATATGACAAAGGCACTCTAAGAATGACAAACGTCTACATCTGCGATTACATCCGCACACCAATTGGTCGCTATGGCGGCGCGCTTTCTTCTGTGCGAGCCGACGATCTTGGTGCAATCCCACTCAGGGCCCTGGCCAGCCGAAACCCGAAGCTAGATCTAGCGGCCATTGACGAAGTGATTTTCGGCTGCGCCAACCAGGCGGGCGAGGACAACCGCAACGTCGCACGCATGTCGCTGCTACTCGCGGGATTTCCGGATTGTGTCCCTGGCACGACGATGAACCGGTTGTGCGGATCGGGTATGGACGCCGTAATCACAGCCGCCCGCGCGATCAAAGCTGGAGAAGCCGATCTCATTGTTGCTGGCGGTGTGGAAAGCATGTCTCGTGCTCCGTTTGTGATGCCAAAAGCTACAACTGCATTCTCGCGCGAAAATTCTGCTGAAGACACCACCATCGGCTGGCGCTTCGTCAATAAACAGATGAAGAGTCAATACGGCGTCGACAGCATGCCTGAAACGGCCGAAAACGTAGCGGAAGACTTCAGCATCAACCGCGCCGACCAAGATGCCTTCGCCATGCGTTCGCAGCGAAAGGCGAGAGATGCCATGGCGAACGGTCGTTTGGCCCGTGAAATTGTCCCGGTAGAGATTCCTCAGCGAAAGGGGGAGCCAAAGATCGTCGTACAGGATGAACACCCTCGCGCGGGTACGACTTTGGAAGCGCTCGCCCAACTGAAAACTTTCGTAAAAGCGGACGGCACTGTAACCGCTGGGAATTCTTCGGGCGTGAACGATGGTGCCGCAGCATTGATCCTTGCCACCAGCGACGTCGCAAAAAAATTTGGCCTCACACCGATCGCAAGGGTCTTGGGCGGCGCAACCGCGGGCGTCGCACCGCGCATCATGGGTTTCGGGCCGGCACCGGCGTCGGAAAAGCTGATGGCGCGACTTGGACTGAAACAAGAAGACTTCTCGGTAATCGAACTTAACGAAGCCTTTGCTTCGCAGGGTCTGGCCACACTACGGCACCTGGGGATCGCGGATGATGACGCCCGCGTGAACCCGAACGGCGGCGCTATTGCTCTCGGCCATCCGCTTGGCATGTCAGGTGCCCGCATCACTGGTTCAGCGATGCTGGACCTCAAACCTGGAGAAAAGTCGTTATCGACCATGTGTATTGGCGTGGGACAGGGGATTGCAATCGCGCTCGAAGCTGTCTGAGGTGCCGCGACAACCACAAAACTAACATAAGTTCTCTTATGCGACTTTTGGCTGTACGCGCAAAGCGATAATGTCACCCATGAGCAATTCAGAAGTGTCACTCTCCTCGCATACGATAGCGAGGATGAGTGGACATGGGATGGGTTATGATGAGCGAGCGCGATTTGAACCGCGTTGAGGTTTTGGCGCAGGTCGATGATAGTCGGCTGACGGTAGACAATGCGGCAAACCTGCTGGATCTGACAAGGCGGCAAGTGTTCCGGCTTCTCAAGCGATACCGGCAGGATGGCGCCTCAGCGATCCGACATAAGGCGCGCGGCAAACCTCCAAACAATCGTATCCATCATGCAAAGCGCGATTATGCTCTGAGCCTGATCAAAGAGAATTACCCGGATTTCGGCCCAACACTGGCAGCTGAGAAGCTGGCTGAGCATCACGGGTTCACAGTGTCTCGCGAGACCGTGCGCAAATGGATGATCGAAGACGGCATCTGGCTCTCGCGGAAACAGCGCCGGACCTTCCATCAACCTCGCTTACGGCGCGAATGCTATGGTGAGCTGATCCAGATTGATGGTTCCGATCACCGTTGGTTTGAGGATCGGGGTGATCCCTGCACCCTGCTCGTTTTCATCGATGATGCCACCAGCACCTTGATGGAGCTGCGGTTTGTGAAGTCCGAGAGCACGTTCAGCTATTTCGAGGCGTTGGACAGTTATTTGGTTCAGCATGGCCGCCCAGTGGCCTTTTACAGCGACAAGCATTCGGTATTCCGAGTTGCCAAAGAAGACGCAAGGAATGGTGCAGGCATGACCCAGTTCGGGCGTGCGTTGAATGAGTTGAACATCGAGATCCTGTGCGCCAACAGCTCTCAAGCCAAGGGCCGCGTAGAACGGGCCAACCGCACGCTTCAGGACCGGCTTGTCAAAGAGCTGAGGCTGGCAGGCGTTTCGGACATGAAAGCCGGAAACGCTTTTCTTGAAGGCTTTAAGAGCCGCTTTAACGCCAAATTTGCCAAGGCCCCTGCCAAACCGGACAACCTGCACCGGGCGTTGAATGTGGAGCCGGATCGGTTGGCGGAAGTGTTGTGCTGGCGTGAGAACCGTTATGTCGGCAAGCAGCTCACGTTTTCCTATGACCGCAAGCGGATCATGCTCGAAGAGAACGAGCTGTCACGCGCTCTGGTCGGCAAATATGTGGACACCTATGTCTTTGTGGATGGGCGGTTCGAGGTACGCTGGAAAGGCCAAGCCCTGCCCTACAGGATCTTTGATATGGACCAGCGCGTCACCCATGCAGCCGTCACCGAGAACAAGCGGCTCGGTGCGGTTCTGGCCTATGTCAAAGAGATGCAGGATGCCGCACCGCCTAAGCCGAAGGTGCGGACAAACTCAGAGAAGATGGGCTACAAGCCGAACGGGCGTCGGCCAGGCAGACCGCCAGGATCACGGGCCAAGAAGAAGATTGCGCGCGCGGCAGAATAACTCAAGACTGCTGACATGGACGCCTATTACGAGCGCAAACACGCCGAGCAGGATGCGGCAGCTGTGGCATCAGACAAGGCGTAAAGCGGCCTGACCATCGGTTTCGAGTTTAAGGGCTGCGTGCCAGAGTGGCGTCTTGTAAAATGTGCCGTCGTCCCAAATCCTCAGCCCCTCCCGATCTTCCCAAAGCAGGCCGAGCCAACACAGTGGCTGCAAGACGCAGAATTTCAGCGCAAACCGCATGTCGCTGTGCTCCGGATCGTAGCGGTCCTTTTCTTCCCACCCGTAAAGCGTTTTGAGAAGATGTGCTAAGGTACACCCTACCCGCGCCTCGACGTTGATCACGTTCAGAAAGATGTCCCAGTTGCCCAAGGGGCCACCCCGGGCTTCGATCCGTTCATCATGGATGAACCGATAAAGATAAACCGGAGCGGTCAGATCAAAAAAGACGTCAGATGCTTCCGCCATCTCCCGTCCTTTCTTAGTCGCAACCAGCTTACCCTTGTAACGACGAAGAAGCTTCAGATGACGCAGCAACCCATGCACCGGGAACAAAGGTGGCATTTTGTATTCATCCAGCACCTTGTTCATTTCGAATAACTCGGTGGCGGTGAAATCGGGCCATTCAAAGTGTTCCGCCGCCCAATGCACAAACTTGCGGTTGAAGGCGCCTGATTGCGTCAGCCCGATCCCGCCGGTTTCGTTGGCATAACGCAACGCAAGCGTCATCCCACGAACCAGCGGCGAGTGTTTCAGGACATCAGCATCTGAGTGAAGTTTGACCGTCGGAAGCATGTCACCACGCTATCCTCGACACCAAAGACCCGCAATCCGCAAGGCTTTTCAGCCCTTCGATATTGGGGTCTGCGGGCTCAAAAGCCTTGCTCCCGTAGCGCCCTGTGGTGACCTTTCTGCTTTGCACAGCCGGTGACATTTCTGAATGGGATTTACATTGGCCGACCCCAAGGCACATTCTAAACTGCGTTGCGACACTTCCTCTATCTTGCTGAAAAAGCAAGGAGAACAGACATGGCGCATACAGAGCTGGATTTGCGTGAGAGACGCATCATTGAGGACATGCTCAAGGCAAAAATTTCGGTCAGCAAAATTGCCGCTGAGCTTGGGAGACACCGTTCCACGATCTACCGCGATATAAAACGGAACTTCTACACGGATGGCGAACTGCCGTATCTGAATGGCTATTACTGTGTGATGGCGCAGCGTCAGGCGGAAGCTCGCCGTGCGCGACGGCGCAAATTGATCCGTCTCCCCAAGCTTCGGATGGCCGTGATCACCCAGTTGAAAGAAGGCTGGTCACCCGAGCAGATTGCCGGTCGGCTTGCATTTGAAGGACATGCCATTCGTGTCAGTCATGAAACGATCTACGCCCATGTTTACAGCGCCGAGGGACAATCCGAAGAACTCGCCAGATACCTTCCAAGTCGCCGCAAAAAACGCCGGCCCCGATATGCCAGACGCCCCAGAGGACAGGTGTTTCCGCCGGATCGCTCCATTCATCAGCGCCCGGAGCATGTGAACACGCGCGAGACATTTGGCGACTGGGAAGGCGACCTGATGATTTTCGAGCGCGCCCAAGGCAACATGAATGTTGCCTCACTTGTCGAGCGCAAAACGAGGTTTGCCGTCTTGTTCCGCAACAACGATCGTAGCTCCAACCACTTCATGCGCAAGCTGATGGATGTGATGGAACCCCTGCCCCAACAGGCCCGCAAATCGATCACCTTCGACCGCGGTTTCGAGTTCAGGGAATGGAGAAAGCTCAAGACGGGCATCGGCACTGACAGCTGGTTTTGTGACCCCCAGGCACCTTGGCAAAAGGGTTCGGTCGAGAACCTGAACAAACGCGCACGGCGATACCTGCCCCGTGACACCCAGCTCGCGGCGCTCTCAAATCGCAATATGAGGGCGATTTGCGACCGCCTCAACGGAACCCCAAGAAAGTGCCTTGGTTGGCGAACACCAACGGAAGCATTCAGGGAAGAATTGATGAAACTGAGATAGCGGAAACTGTCGCAACGGCCCTTGAGTCATCACAAATTTCCCTGTAGAATTCGTCCTCTCGAACCTCCCTGTGGACGACCGACTGGCGGCACCGGAATTGCCGGTGCCGCCCTTTTCCGAAAGAACGATTGAACGGCCCAGAATGTTATCGAGACGGATCATCCCGTGACCTGCGTATCGGCAGGCATCCCATTCCGGCGATCTCGCGCCGTTCCAAGATTTCTTCTCCGCGCCTCCGAATGTAATATATATCGCGTGGCGATATTTCGCGCAGCGTGTCCGTTTCGCGGGCATGAACTTGCGGGACCGTGTAGCATTGAACATCCAAGACTTGAGACGCGCCCGCGGCCTCAGCCAGGGGGAGCTTGCTCATCGGGCCGACGTGAGCCGCGGCCATATGGGCAAGGTCGAGAACGCCAAGTTCGCGGCCTCCCTCGACCTTCTCGAACGCATCGCCAAGGCGCTCAATGTCGACCCCGAAGAACTCTTCGCGAAGCGCAAGTCCGTTTCCTGAGGCTTTGATCCCGCCACCCAACACGAAAGACAGAACGGCAAGAACAGTACGAGTGGCGCGGATACATGGCGAAGAGAAAGACAGGCTGGCCTTTCCAGGAAGGGTTTCTGAACGACGGGACGCAGAAGATTCACCTGTTCACCGATTACCGTTGGAATGATGGCTCGGTGAGCCGTCGTTGGCATGTCGATCCGGAACGCTTTGATGCCAGTCTTGCCATCGTGCGCCCGTTTTCCCTGACGCCCAGTGACAGCTCAGATCAGTAGGAAAACCACTCTGAGTGACCCATGTTGCCCTCGTAGTCACCGTATTCGACCATGATGCTGCGGGAATAGAAGTGCCATAGGCCACCGCTGGTCGGGTAAGCGATCTCCTGCCCGCTTTCCGAGATGAATGTCGCGGGCCAGGGCGCGTGGGATCCGTAGACCCGCTGGATGTAGCGGCAGGTCCGGTTCTCGCGATCACAGGAGCGGATCGACCAGTCCCATTGACGCGGCTCGTCACGCGGCTCATAGGAGCGCCCGGTGAACCAGATCACATGGGTCCGGTTCAGCCATTCGTATTCCGGCAGGTTGGTGTCGAGTTCACCCTCGCCGCCCGGACCACCGAGCTCGACCGGCACATGGGCGAAGGTGCAGACCCCGAAGGGCGGTAGACTCGGCCAGGGCGTGATGCGGCGGATCATGGTGCGATAGGCGCGGGCACAAACGGCACTCGGGGGGAACCCACCCGCCATGCAGAGCATGATGGCGCAGTCGATGTCATAGGCCTGCGCCTTCTCCGGGGCTCCGAACACTGCCATCACCCCCATCGCCGCCGCCATCACTTGTCGTCTCATGTCACTCTCCCGCAAAAGTTGCGCGGACTATCGCGCAATATGTATTTATCTGCAATATGTCGTATTGACTCTATATGACTTTATGGCCTTAGTGTCGTGAAGTAGAAGGGCTCTCATGGGGAGAGTCCGAACATGCCGATAGCGCGCAACCAGATCCTGATCACCATCGATGGTGTGAAAGACCTTCAAGAAGAAGGCATCGCGTTCCGCTGCCGGTATGAACTCGTGGGGTTCACCGACGATGGCAAGCCGCGCTACCAGTGCATCTACCTGCGCGAGGGTGAGCCGGAAGCCATTCTGGTCTCGACCCGGATCACCCCACACGGTCCCGAGCCGCGGTATTTCAACATATGGCCGGGGCTCTTCAAACATCATTTCGAGTTCGGTGACGGGCGCGATCTGCGCTTTGGTCCTGATTACAGCATCACCCTCGAGGAGCGCGGCTGACGTCATCGCCTTCGGCCGTGACGGCACGGCCCGGACATCCGGCTGGATCTTTCATGGCGAACCACCTGCCTGGGCGAGGCTGGGTGATAGTGCTGAGGCGGAAGTCGTTCTGGCCTCGTTGGACGCCACGCCGCCTTCCGGTCGCGACGGCATCCTCTCCCTGATCGACGCCACGGCAGATCGCCACAAGGGAAACCGCGCCCTGCGGCAGGTCGACCTCGATGCGGACGACTGGCAGATCCTCTTCCGCGCCCTGGTCGAGGCCGAAAGCAGCTACAATCCGACCGCCGTCAGCCCCAAGGGCGCCTATGGTTTGGGCCAGCTGATGCCCGACACGGCGCGCGCACTCGGGGTCGACCCGCGCGATCCCTCCCAGAACCTCGATGGCGCGGCGCGCTACCTGCTCGCCCAGCTCGCCACGTTCAAGGACATCGACCTGGCGCTGGCAGCCTACAATGCCGGGCCACACCGTGTGGTCGAGTATTCCGGCATCCCCCCCTTCACCGAGACCCGCGACTACATCGCGCGCATCCACCGGATCCGGTCCCGGCTGGCAGGCCCTCCCGCTTCCGCGCCGGACATCCGTGTCGCAAACCAGGTTCCGGCCCGCGCGCCCGTCCTTATCGAACTTCAGTAAAACAAGGGAACTTCGCATGCTCAGACATTGCCTCAGCCGCCTCTTGCCCATCGCCACAACCTTGGCGGCTCTCGCAACGCCCGCTCTCGCGCAGGACTTGTCACCGATCCAGACC
Organism: Pseudooceanicola batsensis HTCC2597; assembly: GCF_000152725.1. Taxonomy (GTDB): domain Bacteria; phylum Pseudomonadota; class Alphaproteobacteria; order Rhodobacterales; family Rhodobacteraceae; genus Pseudooceanicola; species Pseudooceanicola batsensis. Next base: position 46,196 of record NZ_AAMO01000015.1, on the reverse strand, counting down.
ATGCTGGAAACCGTCGAGGCCGCGCTGACCGGTCCCATCGGGATCGCGGTTGCCACGCTCGCGGTCATCGGCACCGGATTCATGTGCATGATGGGGCGGCTCAACTGGGGCTGGTTCGCCTCGGTCATCATCGGGATCGTGCTGATCTTCTCGGCCGGTACCATCGTCGACGGCTTCTCCTGAGATCCGAGTAGAGCAGTGGCAGAACGATCCCCCCTTTTTCTGGGCCTCGCCCGTCCGCCCAAGTATCTGGGTCTCCCTGTCGGATACCTCGTGGTGCTGACGACCGGGGTCGTTCTGCCGTTCATCTGGACGAAGTCGATGGTCTTCTTCCTGATTGGTCTCGTCGCCTATCCGATCCTCTGGTTTGTCGCCGACCGCGAGCCGCATTTCTTCGAGGTCCTGCGCGTCTCCTATGGATCAGTGCGTCCGACGAAGAACAGGGCCCTGCATGGAGGCGACAGCTTTGGCGCTTGATGCGGGCACACTTTCCACTTTTGGGGCCGCCCTGCATCAAGCAGGCGGGGGGGAGTTCACGCGGGAGAGTTATCTCGCCGAGCACCTGCCGTATTTCGCGCTCGCGGCTGACGACGTCATGGTACTGCGCGAGGGCGACCTTATGGCGACCCTCCGCCTCGACGGGCTCAACCCGATGACCACGGAAGATGCCCGGCTCGACGCGCTCAAGCGTGCAGTCGCTGCCATCGTCGCCCAGACCGGCAACGCCTTCGGCTTCTACATTCACCGCATCTCCGTGCCGCAGGATCTCGGAATGCGCCCCCTCGAGGGGGACAGCTTCGCCGCCGCGATCGATGCGCGCTGGCAGGCCCATGTCAAAGACCTGCGCCCGGCCAAGCGCCAACTCTATCTCAGCGTCATCCGGCGGCCCGATATCTCGGCCCGCATTCCCCTCCTGCGTGCGCTGGCCCGCAAGGCCTGGGTCAAGGACCGCGCGACACGCCTGCAGGAGTTGAACGAGGTCATGGGCTTCTTCGAGGTAGCGCTTGCCTCGGCCAACCCCGTCAGGCTCACGAAGTCGGGCGGTGAATGGCTGGGCTACCTCAATACGCTGAACGCCGGCAGCTTCTCCCCCATCGCCTTCGGCCAAAGCGCCCTACCCCTCTCGCACACCCTGAGCAACTGTCGCGCGACCTTCGACGGCGATGTCGTCACCCTGACCGACGCCGTGACCGGCCAGGTCAAATACGGCGCACTCTTTTCGATGAAAACCTATCCGGCGCTCACGGACGTCACGCTGCTCGACGCGCTCGACCTGCCTCTCGACATCGTGCTGACCAACTCCTTCAGCCCGATCCCGAACAACATCATGGCCGAGCGCATCCAGCGCATCATCCGCCAGATGCACGCCTCCGACGATGCCGCCGTCTCTCTGCGCGAACAACTGGGCCAGGCCGCCGACGATCAGGAGGCGGGACGGATCGCCTTTGGCGATCATCACCTGTCGATCGCCGTCTATGCGCCCGACCGCGATACGCTTGAGCGCGCTGCAGCCCAGATCAAGCGCGTGGGCCAGGAAATCATGTCGGTGATCGTGCGCGAGAACATGGCGCTGAAAGCCACCTACTTCGCACAATCCCCCGGCAACTTTGGCTATCGCGCTCGCAAAACTCCGATCTCCTCGATCAACTTCGCGGATTTCGCCGCCCTGCATGGCAGCGTCGAGGGGCGCGGCCCCAACCAATCGCCCTGGGGCCAGACCATCTCGGTCCTGCCAACCGTCGGCACCTCGGGCTATCGGTTCAATTTTCACGAGGCGGGCAACCCGGGCAAGGAACCGACCGTCGGCCATACGCTCGTGCTGGGGCGCACCGGCACCGGCAAGACGCTCACCACCGCCTTCCTCGCAGCCCAAGCGCAGCGGGTCGGCGCGCGGCTTTTCTTCTTCGACAAGGATCGCGGCCTCGAGATGGCGGTCCGCGCGCTTGGCGGGCGCTACAACGAGATCCGCGCTGGCGTGCCGACGGGCCTGAACCCGCTGATGACCGAGATCGACGAACGGGGCCGCGCCTGGCTCTCGGACTGGCTGGCGACCCTTCTTTCCCGGGGCGGAACCCTCACGGGCGAACAATCCCGCCATATCCAGAGCGCGGTCGCGCAAAATGCCTATGCCGAGGGCTCGCTCCGGCGCTTCGCGAGTTTCGAGACGCTGTTTCAATCGCTCGACGACGATGGCGAGCTACAGTCCCGCGTCGCCGAATGGGCCCCGGGCGGCCGCTATGGCTGGGTCTTCGACGAGCCGGAACATGGTGCCGGGCTCGAACTGGCCTCCGACATCATCGGCTTCGACATGACCGAGATTCTCGACATGACCACCGAGCGGATGGCGGTGCTCTCCTACATCTTCCGCCAGATCGAACGTGTGGTCGAGGATCGCCGCCCCACCATCATCGTCCTCGACGAGGCCTGGAAGCTGCTTGACGATCCCTACTTCGGCGCGCGGCTGGAAAACTGGCTGGTGACGCTGCGCAAGATGAACTGCGTCGTGATCATGATGACGCAGTATCCGAGCCAGCTGCGCGATAGCCGCGTCGGCAAGACCATCGTCGAGACGGTCCCGACCCAGATCCTCTTCCCGAACGACCGTGCCACGATCTCCGATTACGACTTTCTGCGCGTGAACGCCAAGGAGGCTGCCCTCCTCGTGCAGCCCACAATCGGCCAGCGCATCGCGCTCGTGCGCTCGGCGGGCGACAGCGTCTTTGTCGATGCCGATCTCTCCGCCCTCGGCACCCTCCTCCCCATCCTTGGCGGCGGCGCCACCGGCGAGGCCCGTGTGCCCGCCGATTGGCGCGCCAATCCTGATTTCTGGAGACATGTTATATGAATTCGAAACCTCTCCTCGCGCTTTGCGCCGCCGGAAGCCTTCTTTCGGCTTGCGAGAAATACACCGAGAAATCCTCGCCCTGCTTCGGACGCAATGGCGAGCCGCAGGTGACAAGGTCCGCCCTGTCCTTCTCGACCATGGGCGCGCCGGCTCACGCAATGGCCAAGCCCGACTGCACCTTCGAGCCCCTGCCCCGTCCGGAATGAGCCGCGTCGCGATCATATCCGCCGGTTTCTGCCTCGGCCTCAGCACCCTGCCCGCGATCGCCCAGGGCGTGCCGACGCAGGACAATTCCGCGATCGGGCGCGCCATCGCCCGGGTGGCCGCACTGGCCGAGGATCTGGGCGTCCAGCAGGACAAGGATCGCACCGAGACGACCCTGGCCGATGTCCAGGCTGACCAGTTGCGTGTGCTCGAAGAGATGACCACAGCGATCACCGGTCCCGGCGTCGATATCCGCGCGCTCGAGGGCAATGCGGATTTCGGAGTAGCGGCGGTCTACCCGAACACCGACCCGAGCCCGATGAACAGCCGCCTCTTCGGCGACGGTCGCGAGACGGTCGAGATGATGATCGTCGAGGTGGCGGGCGAATTCGCAGGCGCGCCAGGTGTGGCCCGAGCAGGTCTCTCGGCCACCCAGTGGCGCTGTCTCTTCCAGGCCCTGATCAAGCAGGAAAGCCGCTTCAACGTCGCCGCCGAAAGTCCGGTCGGGGCTTATGGGTTGACCCAGCTCATGCCCGGCACCGCCTCCGATCTTGGCGTCGACCGCTATAATGTCAAAGACAACCTGCGCGGCGGCGCGCGCTACATCACCACCCAGCTCAATCGCTTCGGCAACATCCCCCATGCGCTCGCGGCCTATAACGCGGGTCCGGGACGCGTGATCGAATATGGTGGCGTGCCGCCCTTTGCCGAGACCCAAGGCTATGTGCGCAACATCTCCAAGTTTTACAACGAATACCTTGCCGTGGTCGGCGGCGCCGATGCGCTCGGCACGCTCTCGCCCTCGGACTTTGCGCTGGCCGAGTATGCCAGCATCTCCGAGGCCGGCGTCTATTACGCCGCCGACAGTTCCGCCACCACAGAGCAGGTCATCAATCGCCTGCGCGCGATCATCCTGCAGATCGACGCGCAACCCAATGCCAAGGCGGCCTGGGAGCTCAACACCTACGCCAAGGCCGAGATCGGTCGCATCCTCAACCTCCGCGTCCGGCTGATGGCGGCAAACCAGCAGCGCGAGGCGGCCTATGCGCAGCACCTCGTCGCTGACCGGCTGGCCGAGCGCGACTTCATGCAAATGGGAGTTCCCGAATGAGACAGCTTCTCCTGACCGTGGCTGCGGTCACCACGCTTGGGTTTTCCTCGCCCGCAGCGGCCCAAGGTGTGCCAACCTTCGATGGTTCGCAGCTTGGACAACTGGTCGCGCAACTCGAGCACATGGCCGAAGATCTGAACGTCCAGATGCAGCAGCTCGCCACCATGCGGCTGGAACTGGAAACCCAACTGTCGCAGCTCACAAACCTCGAGGCGCAACTGACCTCGCTGATCGAGGGCAGCGGGTTGGGTGAGCTCTTCGCCACGGTCGAAGAATTCCGCGCACTGCGCGGCAAGTTGGTCGCCCCGCTCAACACCGCGCAATCTCTGGCGAGCGGCGATTTCCTGAGCGGCTTCAATCCGGGCGCGGAACTCTCGGCCTCGGTCGAGCGGGTGCTGACGGGCAGCGGCTTTACGTCGGAACGACTGGGAACACTCTCGGGCTCCGACCAGCCCGCCGACAATCGCATCGCCGCCTCTGCCGGGGCCAGTGCCATGCTCTCGGTTGCCGCGCAGGAAAGCCACGAAGAGGCCGGGCAAAGCCTCGAGCGGCTCGAGACCATGGTCGGGTTGATCGATGATCAGGACGGGCTGAAGGCCGCCGTCGATCTCAACACGCGCGTCACCGCCGAGCTCGGGATCATCCTGACCCAGATCTGGCGGCTCGAAGCCGCCCAGGGCGTCAGTGCGGGCCAGCTCGGCGTCGTCGATGCCGCAACCCTCGCGGATGAACGCAAGTTCCGCTCGATGGCGGTGGATCCATGAAAATGTCCATGATCCACAGCTTGGCTTCAGTTCGGGCACTTGGTCTCGCAGCACTTGTAGTGAGTGCCCTGCCCTGTGCCGCGCTGGCCCAGACCCCGAGCACGAACCCTTCCGGCGACACGCCCTTCAACGCGATGGCTATCGCGCGGGACGAGGCCGACGCCTGCCGTGCCCCGAAGGCCTCTGCCGATCTGGCCGAGACTGCCTATCTGCGCAATGGCTACCGCGCGATCCTGCGCATCCTGATTGCCGAGGAGGCGCTTGCCTCGGAAACCTGTACCTGCCTGCTGGATCAGTTCACCTGGGATCAGGCGCTTGACGCCCTGCCCCGGTTCCAGACCTCGGACAACCCGCGCCTGCCCTTCAAGGTGCTCGATCTCTACGCGCAGGCCGACGCGCTCGAGGCGCAAGTTGTGGAGGCCTGTGCGGAATAGATGGGCGTCATTCGGGACATCCTGAGCCAGATCGATGCGGCGGTGGATACCGTGGCGCAGGACGGGTTCGTCTCCTCGGCGGGCGCGGTCGGCGACGTGATCTCCGCCGGGGCCGCGCTCCTCGTCGTGCTCCTCGGGATCAACGTGGTGATGCAACTCCGCCCCCTGCCCTTCGGCACCGGCTTTGCCTTCGGGATGAAAGTCGCGCTCGTGGGCATATTCGCACAGAGCTGGGACAATTTCAGCGTCATCTATAACATCGTCACGCAGGTCCCCGACTCAGTTGGCGCCTCGATCCTGGCGCTCACCGGCTCGGGCGACGAGGCCGGGGTCTATGAGAGCCTAGACAACATGGTCGCCCGCATCACCGCCTATGGCGACACGATCGGAGACCGCGCGGGCTGGGTTTTCGGGGCGGTCCTGGGTGCCATTTTCTTTGTCCTTTCCGCCGTTTTTGCCGCCGTCACTGCCGGCATCATCGCCTTCGCCCGCATCGTCTTCGCGCTGATGATCGTGATCGCCCCCTTCATGATCGTGACCTCGCTTTTCAAACCAACCCAGTCCCTCTTCGAGGCCTGGACCCGCGCCACCATCGGCTATGCCCTCATGCCGGTCGCCGCAGCCGGGGCTGCGGGCATCATCGTCGCCATCGCCGAGGCCATCGGCGACGCCTCCGCCGATCCCGGCGATGTCGAGACCGTCAGCCTCATCCTGCCCTTCCTCGTGATCCTCATTCTCAGCGCCGGGATCATGGCTTCCGTTCCCTATATCGCGTCCAATCTCACCGGCGTGGTGGGCATTGCCTCGAATGCCGTGGGTCTGACCGGCCTCGCGCGTCAGGGTTTCGTGAACACGCGGGAGTATGGCACGGGCGCAACCTCGCGCCTCGTCACCGGCAAGTCCCCGCATGAGCTGAACCAGATGGCCAATGCGGGCGTGGTGAAGACCGGTGAGGTGATCCGGCAAAGCCCCGGCGCGCTCCTCTCCGCCGCCAAGGCCTTCCGCAAACCCTGATGTGAAAGACGACTGACGTGAAGACAACCACAACCCCTTCCGCGAGCCATGATCGCGACGCTTTCGAGGCGGATTTCATCTACGGGCCAAGGCGGCGCGAGCGCTTCGCCTGGTTCGTCGCGGCGGCCGGCGTGCTGGTTGGTGTTGCCGGCATGGTCGCGGGCGCAAGCCTCTTTCCGCTCAAGACGACCGAGACCTTCGTGGTCGTGGTCGACAAGGAGACCGGCGAGATGGACCGGGTCGCCGCTGTTCAGGCACTCACACTCTCGGAAAGTGACGCCATCATCCAGGCCAATCTCGTGGCCTATGTTGATGACCGTGAAACCTATGACCTGACCGATGGCGAGCAACGCATCAACTCGGTCCTCGACCGCTCGGACGGAGATGCCGCGCGCACGCTGCGCGATCTCTGGTCCTCCACCAACGAAGACTACCCGATCACTGTCTACGGGCGCGACGCCAAGATCGAGGTGGTGATCAAATCGGTGAACCAGATCGAGCGCGGTGTGGCCCAGGTCCGCTTCACCCGCACGCTCCGCCGCCCCCGCGACACCCGCACCGTCACCCGGTCCTATGTCGCCACCGTCGGCTACGACTTCCAACCCGAAACCCGCCAGCGCCTTCAGGACGTCTGGGCCAACCCTTTGGGCTTCGTGGTGACCTCCTACCGCGTCGACGCCGAGACCCTGGAGAACTGACCAAGATGAAATCCCTTCCCGCGCTCCTCCTAGCGCTTGCCATGCCTGTTGCCGCAAACGCCGAGGCCACGCCGCAAGGCGGCCCGCTCGATATCCGCATCCGCACCGCCGTCTATAACGAAAACCAGGTCTACCGTATCGAGACCGATCTCAAGCATTCAACCACGATTCATTTCGGGGCGGGGGAGCGCTTTGAAGCTGTGATTGTCGGTGACACCGAGAGCTTCCAGGTCGATCCGATCCCGGAGCTCGGCAATGTGCTGACCATCAAGCCGCATGTGGCGCAGGCCTCGACCAACATGACGGTCATCACCAACCGCCGCACCTATTCCTTTCACCTGCGCGAAGGATCTATCCCGAGCCGCACCGGCATGTTCTTCGAGGTCCGCTTCCGCTACCCCGGCGAGGAACGCCGCGCGGTGGGCGCCACCCAGCCCAAAGGGTTCGAGGCCCCGCGTAACTACGCATATCGCGTCTCGGGCGAGGGCGATTTCCGCCCCAGCCATATCTATGACGACGGGCGCTATACGTATTTCGTCTTCCCGGAAAACGCCCGCCAGCCTGCCTTCTTCAAGGCCGATGACCAGGGCCACGAGCATACGGTGAACTGGACCCAACAGGGCAATACCGTCCGAGTGCTCGGGGTGAACACCTACTGGACGCTGCGCATCGGCGACGAGGCGATCTGTGCCGCGCGCGACGAAAGCGCGATCAACGTGAGCAACTGACCATGGCCGATCAAACCCCTCCCGATCTCCAGGACCGCCTCGATCAATTCAGCCAGCGCGGCAAATCCAAGCGCCGCGGCAACAGCCTCGGAGTCGGCGCGCTCGCCGCCGCCCTCGCCCTTGGCGGGGCCGGGGTGGCGTATTTCCTGGCGACCGGCTTGCGGACAAGTGACAGCGCGCTCGAGACCTCCGATGTCGAAACCTTCCAGGACCGCCGCCCTGGCACCGGCGGGCGACTGGAGTTTCCGCCCGACGAGACCGAGCAGCGGGTCAATGACGCGCTGATCGCTGTCGAGGAAGCGCTCGACGTGCCCGCGGCCCCTGCCCCCGAGCCAAGTGCCGAGGTGCTGGCCGAAATCGCCAAGCTCCGCGAAGCCCTCGCCGCTAGCCAGGCCGCCCGCAACTCGGAAATCCAGTCCGCCGTCGCGGACCTGCGCGAAGCCTTCGACGAGCAGAAGGCCGCGCTCGAAGCCATGCTGGCCGCAAAGGAAACCGAACTTGCCAACCTGCAGCGCCAGACCGAGTCCCGTATCGCCGGGTTGCAAGCCATGCTCGATGCCGAACGGGCACAGCGCGAGGGGCTCGAGTCCGAGCTCGACCGCGAAGGGCTGATCGCCGATCAACGCCTTCTCGAAGAACGCCGCCGTCAGGAAGAGGAACAACGCCAGCGCGAAGCCGAACGGGTCGCCGAAGAGCTTCTGACCGCGCAGATCAAATCCCCCGCCGTGGTCTACGCCGATGGTCCACGTGGTGGCCAAAGTGGCGCGGCAGTTGCCGATCCTGCTGCCGCTGGCACCGGGGGACCCGTGCTTTCCGGTAATGAGCAATTCCTGCAGACCGCCCGCCCGCTCGAGGTGCAGGAAGCCGCCCGCCTCGCTTACCCTGAGCGCACCCTGACCCAAGGGTCCGTCATCCAGGCGGCGCTTCAGACCGCCATCAACAGCGATCTGCCCGGGTCTGTCGTGGCGGTCGTCTCCGAACCGGTCCCGGCGTTTTCCGGGGACCAGATCCTGATCCCTCGCGGCTCCCGCCTTTTTGGCCAATATCGCTCCGGCATCGACATGCACCAGAAACGCATCCTGATCGTCTGGACCCGCGTCCTGACCCCGGACGGCACCTCGATGGAAATTGCGGCCGTGGGCGGAGACCAACTCGGGCGCTCGGGCCTCACCGGGCTTGTCGATACGAAGTTCGCCGAGCGCTTCGGCGGGGCGGCACTGATTTCCGTGATCGGGGCCGCGCCGGCCGTGGTGGCCGAGAGCGCCAACAACGAAACCACCAGCATCGTCCTGGGCGGTGTCGGCAGCGATCTTCAGGATGCCGTCGGTTCGGTGATCGCCGACCAGGTGTCGATCGCGCCGACGATCTATGTCGATCAGGGGGCCTCGGTCACCGTGCTGGTGGACCGGGATGTGGTGATCTACGGGGGTTCTGGTTCACAATGAGAAAGAAGCATCTGGTTTCGCGTTCGAGCCGCAGGCGAGAGGCAGCGAAACCAGATTCAATATTACCGGAACTACCGAATTGATGGATCAGGCGTCACCAGCCTCATACCTCGAGCGCTATCTCGACCCGTTCCGCGACCTGCTGCGGCGCGATGACGTGGTCGAGATCGCGATCAATCCGGACGGCAAGGTCTGGCTCGAGGTGGCGGGCGACGCCACCATGCGCCATGAAGGCCAGACCGTGGATCGCACCACCGCCCTCAACATGGCCCAGACCATCGTCGGCGATGCCAAGGCCCGCGTCTCTGAAAAGAACCCGCTCGTCTCCGGCAAGGTGGAATATGCAGGCCGCCCCCTCCGGGTCCAGGTCGCCGTGCCGCCCGCCATTGATCGCGGCGCCTCGATCACCATCCGCCTCTTTGCCTCGGGCAGCGTCCGGGACTACGCACCGGCCTATCTCTTCGGCAAGGCTGTCTCGCTCGATGCCCTCCGCGCCGAGAAGATGAAGAACATTGCCAGTCTCGCCGAAGAAAATCTCGAGGCCGCGCTGCAAACCCTGGTCGAGGCGCGGCTCAACGTCCTGATCAGCGGCGGCACCTCGACCGGTAAGACCACTTTTGCCCGCCACCTTCTGACCCACGTCAGCGAGCACGAACGGCTGATCACCATTGAGGACGCTTTTGAGCTGTTCCCGGGCCAACCCAATACCGTCGCCCTTCTGGCCGACCGCGGTTCCGGCTCGCAACGCAGTGCCAACGCCCTCCTGCAGGCCTCCCTCCGCATGCGCCCCGATCGGATCATCGTCGGCGAGTTGCGAGGCGCCGAAGCCCTGACCTATCTCGAGGCGATCAACACCGGCCATGGCGGGTCGGTCTCCACCATCCACGCGGAAACCGCGGAACTCGCCATCGACCGGCTGGCGATCATGGTATTGCAGGCGGGGACACCGCTGACCTTCGCCGAGATGCGGGAATACATCCGGAAATCCATCGATGTGATCGTGCAGCTTGGACGGGCCGAGGGGAAGCGGGGGATTACCGAGTTTTATTTGCCAAATCAAACAGTATAAGTAGACTTCGTGACTTGAGACCCGTTTCCTCCTCCATTGTGAGGTAGAGTCCGTCCCAACGAAGGAGGCGGACAGAATGAAGAGATCACGGTTCAGCGAAGAGCAGATCATCTCGCTCCTGAAGCAGCAGGAGAGCGGCGTTGCGACGGCGGACGTGTGCCGCGAGCTCGGGATCAGCTCGGCGACGTTCTACAAGTGGAAGGCGAAGTTCGGCGGGCTCGAAGTTTCGGATGCCAGGAGGCTTAAGGCGCTGGAGGACGAGAACGCCAAGCAGAAGAAGCTGTTGGCCGAGCAGATGCTGGACAACGCGATGCTGCGAGACGTTGCATCAAAAAAATGGTGACGCCCGCGGCCAGGCGGGAGGCCGTGGCACATCTGTGCGAAGCGCATCAGGTGAGCCAGCGGCGGGCGTGTTCTGTTCTGGACGTTGACCGGTCGAGCGTGCGGTATCGCAGCGTGCGCCCGGACGATGCGGATTTGCGTCAGGCGATGAAGGTCGTAGCAGCGGAGCGTCGCCGGTTCGGCTATCGCCGCGTGCACGTTATGCTGGAGCGGCAGGGCTGGCGAGTGAACCAGAAGAAGCTGCAGGTAAGGAAACGCGGCGGCCGGAAGCGGGCCCTCGGGACACTCAGACCGATGTTTGTTCCAGAGAAGCCCAACGAACGCTGGAGCCTCGGATTTCGTCTCTGACGCCTTCACCGACGGGCGCAGGTTCCGTGTCTTGGCCATCGTCGACGACTTCAGCCGGGAGTGCCTCGCCCTGGTCGCCGACACCTCGCTCTCGGGGCTGCGTGTCACGCGGGAACTGACCACGATCATGACCCGACGCCAACGACCCAGAACATTTGTCAGCGACAACGAGACGGAACTGACCAGTATGGCGGTGCTCAGATGGTGCCAGGAGACGAGAATCGACTGGCATAGCATCGCGCCGGGCAAGCCGATGCAGAACGGTTTTGTTGAGAGCTTCAATGGCAGCTTCAGGGACGAACACTTGAAGAAAACCCTGTTCTCGTCACTGGCCGAGGCCCGCGAAAAGATCACAACATGGAGGGATGACTACAACGCAACCTGACGCCCGAGGAATTTGCAATGAAATCGAGACTGGAAACCCAGGCCGCATGAGGCCAGAAATCAATCGACGGATTCCCCCAAAGGCTGGAGGGAAGTCGGGTCTCAGGTTTGACTGAATTCAGTCGAACACATCCATTGCTTCAACTTGATCCCAATTGAGCATCATTACCGGCTGTTTTGAATTCATTTTCAATGTAAGGTGCTCAATGAATATTGGATGAATGGCAAAAATCAATGCCGCTAGCACATCCTCGCTTTCCAAATTCTGAGCATATCTTGGATTAAAAAAGTAGAAATCAAAATCATCTAAAGATACCCCCCCTAACTGAACGGCGTCAGCCCGGATACCCAAAAATCCGATCTCATAAAGAAACCTAACTTTCTGCCCAAGCTTACTTATCTCACTACGGCCATACATTTCGAACCGAAGACCTTGCAGCTTTTCACGAAGCTGTTCGCATGAAAGAATCTGTGGGGAAGCCTTAAACGTATCTAGAATTTCCCGCAAATTAGTAAACGTATCTGAAAACTCGCCAAGGAACTCTTCCTCAACAATTCGATGCGTCTGCTCCGAAATAATACGTGCAACATATGACGGAGATACTTTCTCATTTCTTTTGTATGCTAGCTCAGCGCGGGCAACTATCCGTGTATAGTGTAAAAGTACATCCCGCGGCCTAAAAAACGAATGTCGGAGTACGTTCAAGAATAGATCAATAGAAAAGGCCGCGCCATTGATCTTGACGTCAACACTATCTGGAAGTCTCCTTCCGCTTTCTTTCAGGACCTGTCGGAAGCGACCGAGAGCTCGATTTCCTAACTTGTCCAAGCGTGAATCTGGAACTCCCCAGACCACCTGCAATCTCTTCCTCAGCATTGTGAGTAGTTCGTAGGGTTGCCAGCTAATTTCTTCGTTGATCTCCCCAACGATCGCGTCTCTACGGCGCAGTTGCACCTCATAGAGTCTGTCTCTCGGAAGTGGCACGCAGAAATCCAAATGTGGCCCGAGCAACTTATAGAAGTCTTGGTTCGGGGATGAGTTATCTGGGCTACGTAAATGATCGATGAGCTCGACAAGTCCCTGGATCCAGAATATCTCTCGTTGCTCCCACCTACGCCTTTGATCTTCCGGGAGATTTCTATCCTTAATATCTTTTCGATACTTCTGAATTTCGGTGTCGAACCTGTCCAAGCAAAATAGAAATCTTCGATTATTTGGATCTCGTTGAACTGTTTCAATCAGCCCTTGGTACGCGGTACCTAGAAGGTATTCAGTGCAAGACTGTACGTTTATCAATCGTAAAAGGTCAGACTTGAACCGAGACTCATTCACTGTAGATGCTTTCGCTATACAGTCTTCTATGAACTCCCTCACAACCCCGACAGACATATTGAAGAGCGCCTCATATCGACCCGAGTCGCATTCAAATCGTTCCACATGTGCTTTTTTCGGGAGAAGTTTGCCTAAGGAAGTGTCGCCCACGCACGAGATAACACTCTTGACCATGCAAAGAGAAAGAAAGACCGGCCAAATATAGTCGAAGACTTTCGACTCTTCTGCTGTGTAAGTTAAGTCGCCCTCGGCGGATTTGAACGTTAAGTCTTGCAATAGATAGTGAAGATTCCAGTCGTTCACTTCCACGTCGATGGGATCGAAATAGAGTTCCGAGTTCTGAAACTTGTACACTTTCAGGAGCGTCGTTTTTCCAGAGCCCTTTCGACCTGTAAATGCAATTTTGTGATACTTGCCAATAGCTCTAAATGCACTCGTCTTCACAAAAAATTCGTTGGAAAATTCATCTATGGTAAAGCTTGTTCGTTCTGCTTTTCGGAAAAAGGCGTCACTCACCTCAATGCCACCATCCATTCCCTTCTCACAAGATATTGAATCAACTTCGGAAATAGCAACCGGGTCCAACAATATACTATCGACTTCCGTTTGGATTCTATCGAGTTCCGGATCGTTTTCGCGCCAACAGTCGAGAAGATCTCGACAAATGGCGTCAATATCTGGCTTTGTTTTTGAGGCAGTTCTATCTGGTAAATAGGCGGGACCTGTTGTTTGTATCGGCTTGAATTGACTCAAGTCGCGGGTTAGCTCTCTACCATTAAAATAGTTTGGCAACGCTTGATCGGAGTTCGCTTTCCAGACTACTGGTATGAACAAGGGGGGTTTGCCATCCTGTCTCCCTTCCAGCCTATCAACGATAAACATATATTCGGTTAGTACCCCCGACTTAATATGTTGGTCACTCTTTACTTTATAGTCTGGGGAGAAAAGTGCCAGAACTGCGTCTGCAGAAAGTAGATCCTCCTTCATGAACTTCCCTAGGTCGGATCCGCTCCGATTATTGAAGTATGCTTTGAAGTCTACTTTTTCTTCACAGATGTTTGACAAATGCGCCAAGAGAAATTTGATGGCATCTTCATCGCCATCTGCAGTTGAGAACGACACAAAACAACTAATTTTTCTCGGCATGCGTCTTCCCATTTCTAGAGCCAACTACCGTTCAAATTCAACTGTTTGAACTGATCCTGTCAACGGGAAATCCGAATGCTTGCAGATGCACTCGCTATCGTGTCCTGTCGCAACTCCTAATACTGTCAATGCCCCATCAACTCCTCGATGAAATCCTCCCGCGCATCCAACACTGCCTCCCATTCCTTCGGCACCGCCGCGTCCCGATCGAGCGTCTCCGGCTCTGGTTGCCCGCGCCCGGCCTCCATCGTCCTGACGCTCATCGCCCGCGCTTTGCGCCGCTGCGAGCGATCCCGGACAAGCGCGCGTTCGGTCGGTTTCGCCGGCTCGTCTGCGCCGGCCTCATCATCGCCGTTGCTACCCCAAGGCCCCACGCCCTGCACACTCGGCGGATAGGGGAACGGCTTGCCCTCCTGGCGGGCCAGCATCTGCTTGAAGAACGGATCGTCGTAATACTTGACCCGGCTCGCCTTAATCGGGTGCTGGGGCGAGGCGAGGATGATGACCTCGTCGGGATCCATCAGGCGCGCTTCAGTCTCTGAAAGCAGCGGCCGCTCTTCCAGCCGCGCTGATGTCGAGGTCGCGCCAAGGAAACCCTTGTTGCGGCCGTACATGCGGGTCACCGCCTCGCGCGTGGTGCTGCCGACGGCGGCGGAGACCTCCTTCACCGTGCGCTGATCACGGGGGGTGATGTAGAGCTTGAGCCCTGCCCCGTTCTCGAGGCTCTCCCGGCCTTCGGGGCCATAGATCCGGTCGAGCGAGGCCAGCGACTGCGCGATCATCGCGACGCGACCGCCATAGCTTGCCAGCGAATGGATCGCGCGTTCGAGATAGGGCATCGCCCCCATCTGCTGGAATTCGTCGATCATCATCATGACCGGCCAGGGCTCATCCGGGCCCGGCTCGTTCAGGCGGATCGAGGCGATGAGGTCGGCGAACATCAGGCGCAGGAGCGGAGCCAGCGTTGCGATGTGATCCTCGGAGACCGCGATATAGAGCGACTGTGGGGTCTTCCTGAACGTCGAGAAATCAAAGTCACTGTCTTGCGTGGCCGAGCGCACCGCCGGGTTGTCCCATTGCTTTAGGCCGGCGGTCATCAGCGCCTGGATGTTCGAAGTCAGCAGCCGCGATGAGGCCGAGGCCGCATTGGTCCAGAGCTCGCGCAGGATGTCTTCCTCGGCCTCGTCGGCATAGGTCTTGTACTGGGCGTTCTTGTATTCGCCCCCGGCAACGATCTTGTTTACCTCGCCAAGGTTCGGCGTGCCGCGCTGGATCGCCAGTAGACAGGCCGCGACAAAGATCGACTTGCCAGCCTCGGAGAAGGTGTCGAGGGTCTTGTTGTCCTTGTCGAGGAAGAGGTCGGCGAGGATCGAGACCTCGGTGAAACGCTGCGCGAACGTCGGGGCCTTGGCGATCCGCGCGAGTGGGTTGTAGCGATGCGTGGCGTTGGCCCAGTCAAAGGGGCTGAAGCGATAGACCTCGTCGCCGTTCAGCGCCCGGAGCCGCGCGGTTTTCTCGAAGTTCTCGCCCTTCACGTCGAGCACCACGACTGAGCCTGCAAAGCTCAGAAGGTTCGGGATTACGAAACCCACACCCTTACCGGCACGGGTTGGCGCCACCATCATCACATGCGGGATGGTCGTCGAGGAGATGAACTCCGCCTTCGAGGTCGGAGCGCCGAGCTTGCCACAGACGAAGCCCTTGCCCGGCGCCTCCAACATGTCGTTCTTCCTCAGCTCCGCCCTGGTCTGCCAATGTGCCGATCCGTAGTCGTCGCGCTCTTTCTTCCAGGTCCAAGCGAGCGCCAGCGCGCCCAGGCCGATCGCCCCGAAGCCGACGGCACCGAAACCCACCTTGAAGGCTTCAGGATGCGCTGCACGTGTGGTCGCGCTCGCCTTCCAGAGCGCCAGCATGTCGTAACTCTGAAACCCGGTTTTCAGGGCCAGGGTTAGGTAGAAGGCAGCGACGATGGTGCCGATGACGGCACCGCAGATCACACCGAAGAGGAGTGCTGCCCAGAGGGGAAGTGTCTTGGTCATGGTGGTCATCTCCCCCTCAGAATTCCATCTCGTCATCGAGACCGCGGTCGCGACCCAGCTCCTGCGCCTCCTGCTGGCCGCGCAGCCGCGCCACTTCGGTCGCCTTGTCCTGCTGCAACCCGGCGGCGCGATCGGTGAAGACCTGATCACCCGTTTCCTCGAAGGTCATCTCCAGGAACTCCTGCGTGACGGTGATTTGATCGAGCTTGCTCGGCAGGGCCGCATCCAGCACCTCGTAGTTGCCGCGGCGAAGTTCGGCCAAGCCTTCTTCGCCCAGTTCTTTGAAGAGCTCGGATTGCAGAGTCCGCTCGATGGTCTCTTCCTGTGCCTCGGTGAGCTTGCCGTCCCGCAACATGTCGGCGAGGTCCTGCAGGTAGGGATTGGGCGTCCGGTCGTCCTCGTCGATAAGTGGCAGGATCTCCTGTTCTTCGTCCGCGAGAGTCCGGCCGATCTCGACGCCCAGTTCCTTGGCGCGTTCCATCAACGCGTCCATCACACCGTCGACCTTTTCGAGCGCGGCATCGAGCTGATCGTCGTTGGCTGCCTCCACGCTGAGACCGTCTTTCGCCAGCACTGCGTTCATGTCCCGCTCGACCCAATCCTGCGCCATGCCGTAGTTCCGCGTGCCACCCGCCGCGATCCGCGCCACCAGTTCCTCGCTGTCCATGCCCACCTCCTCAGCACGCTCGAGCACGTCGCGCAGCCCCTCGTCCTTGCCGGATTGCAGTGCCGCGATCAGCACCTCGCTGCCCGCCCCGGGCGGATAGGGTTCTTCGAGCTGCTTGCCAAAGCGCGCGCGCAGTTCCGGGTCCGGCACCATTTGCGAGAGGTCCGCGATAATCGGAGCGGCCTTGGCTTCAAAAGCGGCCCGCTCGGCTGGATCCAGTTCCTCGGCCTTAAGCCTCAGCGCCTCAATCGTGCGCTCGGAATAGTCGATTGCATCACCGACGGTCTTGATGTCCTTCATGTCTATCTCTCCTTCGGTGAAGTTCCACGGCGTGCCCGAGCCAAGCCCGTCCGCCATGCCGCGCAGGGCGCGCGCCATGTGGCGCTGGTCCATCCGGTCCAGCAGGTCGGCGAGGTTCTTGTAGTCCTTGGCGAAGCCCACCACCTGCGCCTGGGCGATGGCGGTTTCCTGGGTCGTCATGACGATCTCGCGCGGCAGGCGGGCCTCTTCCTTGGCGCGGTAGATCTCCTCGATCCCAGCGGGCTTTTCAAAAATGCCGCGCTCGAGCCGGGTGGTCGCGTCAAGCATCACGCCATAGCGTTCGGCGATTTCGGCCTGCTTCTCGCGCATGAGCTGCGGCGACATCACGCCTTCGGCCCAGCAAGAGAACCAGGTGCCGTTTTCGACGCCGCGATTGTTCAGGATGATGTGTGCGTGCTTGTGCGCGCGGTCGTCATGGACCGCGAGAACATAGTCCCATTGGTCGCCATATTCGCCACTCTCGAAGAAATGCTCCGTCCAGTCCATGGCGATGTCGCGGACCTGGTCAACGGTTACGTCGGTCGGGAAGGACAGCAACATGTGGGAGGTGAAGCCTAGCTTGGTCGAGCCACGCCAGGTCCCGGCCCAATCCTCGATGATGTCCTCTTTCTGCTCTTCAGAAAGCACCGCCGCATCGGTCAGGGCGTTGGTCATCGTGGAGTAGGTGTAGACGGCCTTGTCGTTGATATAGGAGAGCTGTGCCCCGAGGCTACACCTCGTCTTGCAGCCCCCTGCCCGGATCCGTTTGAAGACCGCCGCGCGGCTTTGCCCCGACGCCGCCTTCAGCGCGTTGCGCGCCGACAGGGATCCGACGCGCGCGAAACTGCGACCCTGCCGACGCCCCGCCAGCCGCGCGTCGATCCGCGCCGCGGCCTGCCCCCGGATGCGCTCATCCTCCCAGAGCCGGCCCATGACCGAGGCGTAGAGGGCGAGCGGATCAGCCATTCCTGACGAGCCTCAATCCGCTCCCGATCGTGCGCGGGCCATCCTCCAGAACCGCGCCCTCCTCCCCCTGCCCTTCTTCCTTTTTAGGCCACTCCTGAGCACGCAGCGCCAGCGCCGCATCCTTCATCCGGCCCATTTGACGGCTCATCGACTGCGCCAGATTCAAGAGTTCGATCAGCACCGCGCGATCCGCCTCCGAGACCTCCAACCGACAGCGATGGACCGCCTTGGCGAGAGCCAATCCGGCGTCGCTCACATCCTTCGCCTGACGCCATGCCGCGCAGAACTCCGCGACCAGATCACGGGGTACATCGAGGAATCCGCACCGTCCTCGCAGAACCGCATTCAGCGCCTGGGACCGGTTGGCAAAACCCCGCGCGCGCCACTCGGCGTCGAAGGCATCGAGCTCGGATATGCTTGCCCGGAATGCCACCGTCTCGCTCGGGTCGCGCACCATTATGCCCTCGCCCGCCTCCTCCCTCGCGAGCCGGTTCACGTGGCGTGGAGAGATGCCGTACGCCGCCGCCAGGTCCTTCGCGCTTTCGCCCGCCGCAAAGCGCCGCGCGACTTCGATGCGCTCTTCAAGCTTCAGGTTTTTCGCTGGCCTC
This sequence comes from Pseudooceanicola batsensis HTCC2597, assembly GCF_000152725.1. Lineage (GTDB taxonomy): Bacteria > Pseudomonadota > Alphaproteobacteria > Rhodobacterales > Rhodobacteraceae > Pseudooceanicola > Pseudooceanicola batsensis. Next base: position 27,751 of record NZ_AAMO01000015.1, on the reverse strand, counting down.
GGCACGGGTCAGACCCCTCGGACAAAATGTGCAAACATTGGCCATATCCTGCCAACGTCTTCCTTCTCTCCTTCGCGTATACTTCAATAAATCACATTGCGCAATATTACGTTTTGCATGATGTGTTTTTTTGCGGGCATTGGACACCATCAAGACCCCGCGTTGCGGCGCGACATGGAACGGGTCCCGCCCTCATCGATGCAGGACAACCAGGTCGAGTAGGCTTCCGAAACTTGCGCTCAAGCAGCACGCAACGACGAGCAGTCCGAGCGCCCGAGCCGGTCACGGATCGGCCACCAGGAACACGAATACGGCCCGCGCGGGATGGCGCGGGTCGCACCCTCTGAAGGCGTCACGAAGCTTCTGAGAGACGACGTCAAACCCCTGCGGACCCGAAGACCCGCAGGGGTGTCTGGGTCAGTGACCCAGTCCCTGAGAGCGCAGGTCGTCGTAGCGGCTGCGTGCGATCAGCGCTTCGGTCTCGAGGCTGTCGAGGGTCTCGGGATGGGCGTCTTCTTCGAAGGCGGCGAGGTAGGCTTCGAAGGCCATGTCGGCTTGCAGTTCGGCGAGGTCGATGGATTGTTCGAGTGTCACGGTGTGATCCTTTCCGTTGATCGTCGTTGGACGGATCGTGGAAAAGACCGGGGGCATGAGAGCGGGCTGCACCCGGCACGGGGCGGAATGAAATGGAGCACGCCGAGGGCAGGTTTGTTGTGAGCGATGCCCCGCAGCGCGTAAAGCGCGTCAGCCGTCCAGAAACCTGTCCCTGGCGTTGCCGACCGCTCGACCCCGGGCTAGCGATCTGAGAGGCCAACAGGTCGATGGAAAGGCGCGCGGCGGTGACACGGATTGGAGACGATGCCCTCCAGACGCATGACGTTCATCTGCGGCTTGCACCCTCGCTCCACAAGGTGAGTTCGCCGCCCCTAGGAGCTTCGCCAACACGACCCAGGCGCGTGTTGCTCGAAAGAGAGAAGGGGTGCGCTTGCCTCGCTCAGCGAGCTGCCAGCTCTCCCTGCGGACATTCGGTTCCGCATCGGGTTCCCACGATGCGCCCTCTCACAGAGCAGAAAGATCGAAGCCGCAACTGCGACATATCCCGTCTGACTACCCGCCACTACGTCCGAGTCCGAAATATGCGGCATTCTTCGGACACTGATCTTGCGCCCGCCCAGGACCAGTTCCTCGGAACGAGAAAAAGCCAGACCGCCGGAGCGGTCTGGCCGTTGGCTTAGGCGGCCTCTTTGGGTCCCCAGGGGATGACGGCCTGCAGAGACAGATCGTCCTGGTTGGCAGCCTTGCCGAGGTTGGCGTTGAAGCCGTGATCGCGGATGGTCAGCGTGTAGTAGTCGGCGCCGGTCTCCTTGTTCTGCTTCTTCCAGATGCCGCCGCACTCGATCAGCTTGCCGCGCGGGGAGCGGCCGAGGACGCGGTGCGTGGGGGCCATCGGGTTCGTGCTCGCGACGGGTTCGACCGTGATGTCGAGGTCGAAGGTCAGGGTCGAGATGGAACCTGTGCCCTTGGCGGTTTCGATGTCGGCGCTGGTGAATTTGATGCAGTTCGTGGTCATTGCTCTTCTCCATGTTTGCGTTGCAGCACGAAGTGCGGTCATGCAGCTTGCCAAGGCCCGGCCACACCGAAGGCGAAGCGCAGCGGAGAGGGGCAGGCGCCGGTCTTTTTGATCCGCGCGGAATGACCCGCAGGGTCAGGGGAAAAAGATCGGCGACAACCTTTGTGGACGGGACGACAGCTGCGACCAGCATGTCATGCAACTCAGACAAAGGGAGAAGTGTGGTGGCCGTGACTGAGAAATGGGGGAACAGCTGAGGGAGACGTTGCCAGTCGAAACCAGCGTTCCGAACCGCTCTTCCGCAAAAAAGTTCACTGAGCTAAATATCGAGAAACGGACCCTTGTTGTTGAGCGGCCACGCGATTCCAAAGACGCAAATATGGGTCAGAGGAACCATTTCGGTTAAAGCTATGCCATCCTGTCAACGAAGCCGTTGAGGCGCATCGGAGCGATGCGCGACTTCCAGTTGACCGGCTGCCCAGCTATAGTCGACGATAAGTGACCAACATCAAGTAGGTGGCTAAATGGGGCTTCCACGCACTTTCGTCGGATTCAGCAGCACCGACATTCATTACTATCGCTTGATGCTCGCATGGAAGCAGCACGAGCGTATCGACTTCAACTTCGCGAACTGCCAGCTTGCTCAAGAGATCAATTCGGAGAACGAAGCGTATATCAAACGAAAGTGCCGCGAGAGGATTGATTTGGCCGGTACGTTTGCCGTTCTTATTGGTCAGGACACCCGATCCAAGCATAAGTACGTCCGCTGGGAAATGGAGGTCGCGAGAGAGAGGGGGTGCCGCATCATTGGCATCAATCTCAATGGATCGCGTTACATGGAAGAGGCTACGTGCCCTCCTATTATCAAGGGTATTGGGGCCATATTTGTTCCGTTTTCTCCAAGAATTGTGGCACATGCTCTCACCAACTGGACAATGGAAACCAAGGATGATTGGCACTATCAGGAGCCAGTTTATCAGCGGCTCGGCTACAAGTGACAGGATTACGCACGCCAATTCATATAGCTGGAGGGCTTTATCGGGAGATTTGCCTTCACCCGGCGTGGAACACCTTGCTTGGCTCCGGTGGACGCGCGGCACAGGCGCTTGCCGCTCTTGGTGACAAAACAATCCTTCACAGCTATTTTGAAGATGATCAGTCGATTGCTTTAGAGCCGTATCGGGACAGCGGCATCACCTTGGAGCTGATGAGGCGCCAATCGCCGATAGCGTTTGCTTACTTTCATCCACTATCCACCCCCCACCTTGAACCGAGCGATATTGCGCAAGAAAGAGCGTTCCATGTGGATGCGGAGACAGTGTTAAGGTTTGGCCTAGTCGAGGGGGACGCCGTGGTGCGCGCACGGCGTGCTATCTTTGACCCCCAAGGCACGTGGGGGTCTCTCCACTTTAGGCGGAATGGCTCGGAAGCAGACGAGATAACGCTCGTCCTAAATGCCCGGGAGCTCATTAGTGGGACCGGAATCTCTGACCTCGAAGATTCAGCGCGTAGTCTTGTCAACACGGGCGCCGCCTCGGTTGTCATAGTAAAGCAAGGCGTGTGCGGAGCTCTTGTCATCGAAAGCAGGAAGAGGACAATGTTCGTACCAGCCTTTCGCTCTTCTAACGTCTTCAAAATTGGCACCGGTGACGTTTTCTCTGCGACCTTCGCACATTACTGGGGACTTGAGGGTGAGGATGCAACGGCAGCGGCAGAACAGGCGTCGCTCGCCGTAGCATACTATGTGCAAAATCGCGACTTTCCGATAGAGCGGCAGCATCCAATGTTAGAACCGGTTGGAGGTATGCTGCGAGGCCCTGTTGCTGTCTTGGCTGCATCGAACACGTTGGGTAACAAATACGTGCTTGAAGAGACGCTTCACCGCTTGGGGGAGCTGGGCGTCCGTGCCGAACATGTTCATACGCCCCCGACTGAAGAACAACACGCAGCTTTGTTGGTGCTTGCCGATGGCCTTTCCCGCGACTGCATCGCTGATGCTGTAGCGCTTTCTCTTGCCGGTCAGTCAGTAATAATACTCGATGAAGCGCAATCCGTGGTGCTTGAGAACCCACGCCTGAAGGTCATTCTGGCCAGAGATTTCACGAGTGCTCTCTACCAAGCGGCTTGGGCGACCTCGACACCCAGAACAATCTAAGGTTTAGCTTGTATCTATCCTCTTTCTAACATTCTACTGAAAGCGGTTAGGTTAGGAGATTTGTTTGGCGGATATTTATGTCATTTACGGACGTCAAGACGAAGGCCGCACCGAGAAGCTGGTCGAGCTATTGTCTCGACGCTGGACTGTGTGGTGGGATAGGCTCGTCAAGCAACGATTTATAGATGAGATGAACGCGGAGCTCGCAGCTGCAAGAAGTGCCCTCGTACTCTGGTCAGCAGCATCAAATACAAAAGACACCGTGATTGACGAGGTTCGACTCGCTCAACAACACAACGTAAAAATCATCTGCGCAAGTCTTGATGGGAGCGGCCCGGCATACGGGTTTGGTGGGTATGCTACGGTCGATCTCTCTTCATGGAACGAACGGGAGGATCACGAAGCTTTTTCGCGTCTGTTTAACCGTTTGACTGCAAACCTTCCGCCTACCAAACGGTCGAGGCGCCCCCCTGATATTGCAAATGGGCGCCTTCCGTTGCCTAGCGTCTTTCTCTCAGTCTCTTCCTTTGAAACACAGCTCGTTCCTCATGGTGCCGTCAAGGCGCTTGCGTTAGCACGAGCGCCAACGTTGCTTGTCTCGGCTTGGGACTTAGTCAAACGGCGCAAACCGGATGCGCTGATCGATGCACTCAATGAATATAAGGACACTGGAGGCTTCATCCTGCTGGATTCAGGAAATTATGAGGCTAGCAGGCTTGCAGCCAAGCGCTGGACAACAAGTGATTTCGAAGAGGTCCTTGGTACGGTCCCGTTCGACTGGGCGTTTTGCTTCGACAAACCTAAAACGAGACTGCCCAGTAAGGCATCGCGCTTGGCCGATGGCATCATTGAGAACACAAAACGTGATCAAGCGATGACGGGTGCACCGGTGTTGCCGGTGATCCATGTGCCACGCTTGAAATCTGGAGGATACAAGGCTGAGCTGATACCAACGGTTACACGGCTAGTAGCCGAAACGCTCCATCCGCCTATGATCGGAATTCCAGAGCGTGAACTTGGCGCTGGTATCCGCCAGCGTGTCGCAACAATGCAAGCTGTACGCCGTGAACTTGACAGGCTGTCCTTTTACCAGCCAATTCACTTGCTCGGTACTGGCAATCCATGGACGGTAGGAATATTGGCCTCTGCCGGTGCTGACTGCTTTGATGGTCTTGAGTGGTGTCGGACCGTTGTTGACCACGAAACTGATAGGTTAAATCACTTCCAGCATTTTGATCTGTTCACCGACCAGACGCGTTTCGCCGACTTGGCGATTGCCAGCCAAGCGCTCGACGATCCTGGCGTCGAATTCGCTGGGAAAGTTGCATTCCACAACATCGACTATTTCAAACGCTTCAATGTGAAGCTACGAGAAATGGCAAAAGAAGATAGATTGGAGAGCTTCGTCACCAGTCGGCTTGGGAAGGCAGCAACAGAGATGCTTCTCCGGCTTAACCCGGAGGTATTTAAGACATGAGCTTTGAAGGCCGACAGTTGCAGTCTGCGGTGGCAAGTATCTGTCCCGACATCGAAAGCCGAGTCTCCCAACGCAGAGATGTAGCAGACGAACGTGCGTTGTGGTGGGAGTTGTCTGCCTGTGTGTTAAGTAGTCAAGTTCCCTTTTCTTTGGCCACCGCCGCAGCCGACGCGATCGACGAAGCAGGAGTTCTGTACTGCAATAATCACTGCGGCAGCGTTGGAAATTCGATCCACGGCATACTGCATATGCCGTTGAAGGTTGGTGGTCGCGAGCGGCTCTACCGCTTTCCTTCAGTCAGAGCTGTCCAACTTGAACGCATTCATTCCAGTGTTTTGGACAACGCGGACAGTCTGTCGACCCTAATTGCAGGTTTCGCTACAGCGAGCCACGCACGCACTTGGCTCGTGGAAAACGCACATGGCATTGGCCCGAAGCAAGCAAGCATGTTTCTGCGGAATGTCGCGCTCACATATGACTTGGCGATAATCGATCGACACGTTCTCGATTATATGTCTCTGACTGGCCTTCATTCGAAGGGAAGTAGCGCAGTCAGTTCACTCAAGCACTATTTGCCGCTTGAGGATGTACTACGCGTTCACGCGGAAGAACTTAAATGTCCCGTGGGCATACTCGATTGGGCAATTTGGATCGTAATGCGCATCGCCAAGCAACATAGGAGGTACGCGCAATGAGCATCGTCACACTAGTATCAGGCGGCCTAGATTCTACGTTGGTTGCCGTACTTGCTCGCGAGGAAGGACTAGAACAATATCCATTATTCGTCGATTTTGGGCAGCGATCAAAGGACAAGGAGCTCGCCGCTTGTCGAGCCGTTCTCGCCCGGTTGGGATTGCCAGAACCAAAGGTAGCCAAGCTTGAAGGTTTTGGGGACTTAATCCGCTCAGGCTTGACAGATCCATCTCTGCGGGTGTTGGAAGATGCCTTTACCCCTGGACGCAACCTGCTATTTCTCTTGGTGGCATCGTCTTACGCCGTTCAGCGTGGAGCTGATGCCGTTTCCATTGGTCTGTTGCACGAAGATTCCAGCCTCTTCCCCGACCAGACCAACAATTTCCTAGCCCAAGCAGAGGCCTTGCTTTCATTGAGCATGGGAAAATCGATGCGAGTAATTGCTCCGCTGGCAGAATTTCATAAAATCGATGTCGTTGCGCTGGCACAGCAAAAAGGTATCGTTGGAACCTATTCCTGTCACTTAGGCAATGATGAGGCATGCGGCGCATGTATCGCATGCAATGAATTCAAGTTTGAGGAGGAATGACATGGGCGGCGGTGGCGGCGGTGGCTGGAGCCAATTAGGCAACATAAGCGCACTTGAGCAGAAGGCACGCGATGCCCTTACTAGCGGAAAGCGGAATGTTTTCATAAGTTTTGCAACGGAAGACATCAACGAGGTCAATCTATTACGCGCTCAGGCTAAGAACGAGAATAGTGATATTGAGTTCAATGACCACTCGGTTCGTGCTCCTTATGACAGCGAACGCGCAGAATATATTCGCCAGAAGATTACCGAGCGGATCAACCGTTCCTCTGTGACGGTTGTTTATGTTTCCGATAAAACAGCAGAAAGCCGATGGGTTAGTTGGGAGGTTCAAAAGAGCCTTGAGTTGGGGAAAAAGGTGGTCGCCGTGCACGCTGGCGACCGGTTTACCGGACGCCAGCCGAGTTGGTTGAAAAACGGAATTAAGATGGTCCCTTGGTCCAAACTGGCACCGGAGATCAAATGACTATTTCAGCGATTGCATGTCTCGCCGGTCGCCGGATCGACCCTAATGACCGCGAAACGCCGCGTTTTCCGCTGCAATGTGCTCCTGCAGTAGGAGAGGCAATCGCGGCTGTGCTTAAGGAACAAAAAATTGCCCGACTGGTTTGCGCAGCTGCTTGTGGTGCCGATATTTTGGGGCTTGAGGCCTGCCAAGCGCTAGACATACCCGCCACCATTATTCTTCCGTATGCAGCGGCCGAGTTTCGCGAAGTGTCTGTCACCGACCGTCCTGGTGATTGGGGGCCGCGCTTCGATAGAGTAGTAGCACGGGCTCGAACGCAATCGGATCTTATTGAATTAGGCTATGAAAGGTCAGACAAGAACGCGTTCTCAGAGGTTAATCAAAAAATAGTGTCACGCGTATCAGGGGCAAATGCCCGTGAGAAATTCGCTATTGTAGTTTGGGAAGGGCTCGCACACGGAGAAGACGACTTCACGGCTGATCTCGCTGAACACGCCGGGGCCAAGGGTCTCAAAATCATCGAGATTCTTACTATGGGCCGCACTTGATGGCAATGTTGCGGCGACTGATAGGTTGGTTCTCAACTAGGGGCAGTCCAGTACCCGATCCGCATATTCTTGAGCTGCGCAAGAAAGGTCGCCGAGCCGCCGTAATCTTCTTACATGGCTTTTCGGGTACAGCGGACGGAACTTGGACAGACTTTTCCAGATTGTTCGTCGACGACCCTGAGTTCTCTGATTGGGATGCGTTCAGCATTGGATATCCGTCGCGGCTCTCGCTCGATTTTCCGTTGTGGGAAGCAGATCCCGGTATCCGACTATGCGCGCGCAGTCTTGCCACCAAACTAACCTCGCGCACGTTAGCAGGATATGATTGCATCGCACTCGTTGCCCACAGTATGGGCGGCCTTGTCGCGCAACGCGCAGTGCTAGACTCATCATGTTTTGACGGTCGTCTATCGCACCTAGTCCTCTTTGGGACGCCGAGCGCAGGCCTGGCAAAGGCTGGCCTCGCACGACTACTCAAATTTCAGCTTCGCGACATGGATAGCGGGGGAGCGTTTATCTCCCAACTACGTACAGACTGGGCGCACCAATTCGGAGCAAAAAGTCCGTTCGCATTTATCTCGGTTGCTGGCGAGGTAGATGCCTTCGTTCCGTCGACGTCGTCGCTCGACCCGTTCCCAGTTAGTCAACAAGCCGCGATCCCGGGGAACCATCTCGATATTGTCCGCCCCGCCACGCGGGACGACTTGGCTTACGACATTGTAAGGCGGTTGCTGCGTGGCAACGCCCCCTTACACTCAGTAGCGGATACAGCACGGCTCGCAGTCGAGCGCCGGGAGTTCCAAAGCGCCATCGACATACTTGAGCCAATAGTTTCTGAACTCGACGACAACGCCATTGTAACCTTGTCGCTCGCCCTAGAGAGCCTTGGTCGATCACAAGCAGCTCTCAATGTTATCGAAACTTGGGCAGATGGTCGGGATCACCTGGATCCGCGCGGAGTTCTGGCCGGTCGGTTAAAGCGGCGGTGGTTGCTGGAGCGTCGCCAAACGGATTTTGATCGAGCGTTGTCACTTTACAATGAAAGTCGAGCTGCGGCCATTTCGGCAGGGAATTTTGCCCAAGCATATTATCAGGGAATTAACGTCGCCTTTTTGCATCTAGCGTCAAGCGCCGATCATGATCCAATCCCGCAAGCCGCAGTTGAGGCAGCACGCCTTGCGCTTGAACATGTAGAGTTGGCTCCTCCCAGTCCTTGGGGACTAGCGACACGCGGTGAGGCCCTGCTTGTACTGGGCTGTTTAGAAGATGCTGTCGCGGCATATCGTGACGCAATTGCAGCGGCCACGTCGGTACGTGCTAAGAATTCGATGTATGTCCAAGCGACAGCTGTGACTGTGCGCATTTATGGAGCTGATGCGCGCGATCAAATCGATCACGCTTTTGGCATAGTGCGGTCATAACGGCAGGCGGTAACAAACGACACAGGCCCAATGAGATGAAGATGTCCGACGACCGTAAAGTTTGTTTTGTTGTCATGGGGTTCGGGAAGAAGACCGACTATGAAAGTGGTCGGACCCTCGACCTGGATGCGACGTATGAGGCAATCATCCGCCCCGCAGTAGAAGACGCTGGCCTTCGCTGCATACGAGCCGACGAAGTTACCCATTCGGGCGTAATTGACCTCGAAATGTATGAAATGCTGCTGCGATCAGACCTCGTCGTTGCAGACATCTCAACCGGAAATCCCAATGCCATCTACGAACTCGGCGTCCGCCACGCGCTTTGCCCAAATTCAACTATTGTTATGAAAGAGGATGCTGGTCGGCTCTATTTTGACCTAGACCACATAAGTACTTTCCAGTACCGGCACCTCGGAGAAGATATCGGTGCACGAGAAGCTGGCCGAGCCTCACGCGAGCTCCGGCTTCTTATTGAAGCCGCACTAGCTTCTGGTAAACCCGACAGTCCCGTATACACGTTTCTTCCGCGATTGCGGCGCCCTATGTTGACCGAAGAAGAATTTGATGAGTTGGTCGATGAGATGGAAGCTGATCAAAAACGACTAGCAGACCTGATCCGCCAAGCCGAGACGCTGGCCGAGGAAAGCGATCATGCCGGAGCAGCGGCAGCCTTCCATGCAGCAAATACGCTCAAACCGAACGACCCCTTTATCGTGCAGCAATTGGCGTTATCTACTTATAAGGCCGCGCAGCCAGATCACATCTCCGCACTAATCGAGGGCATAAAAATCATTTCTGCGCTAGATCCAGACCAATCGAATGATCCAGAAACACGCGGAATTACGGGGGCAATGTATAAGCGACTGTGGCTTGCCACCAACCAGCCTGGACAGTTGGATATGGCGATCCGTCATTACCGTCGAGGGTTTGAAGTGCGAGGCGATTATTACAACGGTGAGAACCTAGCTACCTGCTACGATATGCGGGGAGCACAGCAATCAAATCCAGACGAAGCGCTATTCGACAGGATGAGTGCACGAAAAACACGCGAAAGCATCGTTGCCAATCTTGAGCGCCTACTAAGGGATCCTAACTCAGCTGAGCGAAGTGACATGAAATGGATCCACGCCACGATGGCCAATTGTCTTTATGCCCTTGGCGATAGCGATGCTGCCGCCGATCATGAAAAGCGTTTTCGTGATTCTGATCCGGCAGTCTGGGAGATCGCCACCTTTGAGGAGGGACGAACCCATGCGTTAGCCACTGGCGCAGCGTACAAAGGTAGACAGAGCAACCAATAACCCTGAGAGAGATGACCACAGCCAACGAGGATTACCGCACACGTTATGCCGGGAAGATTCTACCGACCATCGCGGTAAGAGTATCGGGCTCAAGCCTCGAAGATAATGCATCCAACTCCAAGAGGGGCAGCGACAGGTACGGATGAAACTTCTCCGACATGAGGTTCCCTGCTCCCGAGAACAGATCGACAGGTTCGCCGGATCGAATATGCACTAGTACCGTTTGAAGATCGGGGGTTTCGTCTCCGGCCTCCAGCAGCAGGAACCCGTCATGTTGTTCGACCGAAAACCCTTCGCTTCTGAGTGCGAGCGCGAGGGTTGATGTCTTCACCGTCCCGACCCGCGTCGCAATGACTAATGTATGCTCGCCGATGCTGTGTATGTTATTGGCCCTAAACCCCAGCTGTTCATAGTGAGCACGCGCTTCCTCGAGCATCATCAGAGAGACTGTATCCATGTAAGCTGGACTGGCATTCCCCTCGAGCACCGCGAACATTCGGTCGATCACTTTGTCATGAATGTCCCCTGCATCGCCGCCGAAGACGGGAGGCACACCAGCCTTCGCGGGTTTGACGACGATGACCTTTTCACGATCATGGATTTCTTGAACCATCCAACGCCTACCAGAAAAAATCAGCAGCATCCCGGGAGCAAGAACATTGTCGATTGGCAGGGTTCCAAGATCTCGCCCCTCCGCAACCAAGCGGAATTCTTCAGGTGTCTGGAACACCGCATAGAAACTGTAATGCTCAACCAGCTTTTCGCCAGTCTGTCCCAAAAGTAACAGCCCGCTGCCGGCCTGTTCGATCAAGCCGGTTTCTGGGTTGCCAATCGCACGCAACACGTCTGCAAAGATTTCGGTTGTAACCTTCCGAAAGGGGCCTTCGCGGCAGAGCACGTTGTAGACCACGCTTGCAGTCGCACCGCCGCGCTGCGCTATGACTGACAGTATCTGATGGACGAGCGTCGAGAGATGAAGCGCCTGCGGTTTTGGCGGTTCGCACCAGCCTTCCAACAGCAGATCTATCATCGCGATAGACCTGATCAGGCCGAGGCGAAGACGATCCACGAAACTGCTCTCCGGCGCCAACTTGGCTTCGACAGCATACTGCCTCAGAATGGCCGGTTGTCCTTCACGCCGGCCTGACCGGCCAAGCCGTTGTCGCAACGCCGCGACGCTGAATGGCGCACCGATTTGGGCCACGCAAGTCACGTCACCGATGTCGATTCCAAGCTCGAGCGTCGACGTGCAAACGGCGGTCGTCGGCTTCGCAGGATCCTTCAAGCGCCGCTCAACGAAGTCACGGTGTTCTCGGGAGAGGCTCGCGTGGTGGGGATAGAATTCCTGTGGCAGGTGCTCCCGTTCGCAAAGCTCCCGCAACCGATCTGCGTAGATCTCGACCCGTTGGCGCGCTCCGGCGAAGACCAGATTGTCGCTGCCTCGAAGGTGTTTGAAAAGATGGGCTGCTATCGCGTCCGTTGCGGATGGGCTGTTTTCATCCTCATCGCCTGAGAGGTAGCCGCGAAGCTGAAGCTTCAATTCTGCCTCGCCGCCATCTGCTTCGATCAGCTGGACAGAGCTTGCTGCGTCAGGGCGAAGATAGGCCTTGGCGAGGTCCATGTCGCCTAGCGTAGCTGACAGACCTATCCGACGGATTGGGCGCTTTATCGCGAGCTCGAGCCTTGTGAGCAGTGAACGAAGCTGGACACCGCGTTCGCTATCCAGAACCGTATGCAGTTCGTCGATCACGACCGCCCGCGTGGCCCCAAATAGGCGGGCAATTTCCAAACCGCGACGAATGAAAAGCGCTTCAAGGGACTCTGGGGTTATCAGCAGGATCCCTTTTGGAGATTTCAACGCGCGCGTCTTGATCGATTGCGAGACATCCCCGTGCCAGGGAACAACCGGTAGCTCTGCTTCCTGGCACATGCCCTCCAGCCGCATGGCCTGGTCCGTGATCAAGGCTTTCAGCGGACCGATGTAGAGCAGGTCGAAACCGGTGCCGCCCGACGGCGCGTCAAGCACCTGTGAAATCAACGGCAGGAACGCCGCCTCCGTCTTTCCGCCCGCCGTAGAAGCTGCAACGATTAAATCGGCATTGGTTTCGTAGATCGTCCGGATGGATCGCGCCTGGATGTCGCGAAGTTCGCGCCAACCTTTCTGGCGTATCCATTTCTGCACAGGCCTCGCCAGTTTGTCGAACGCACTGCTCATCGGCGTCAGAGCTTGAAGCTGATCAGGTCATCGTCACCGGGGTCTTGGGCGCCAGTCGACTCGTCTACCTCTGTCATGTCTTCGCCGAGGTCTTCGGACACCTCGATCTTTTCGATCAGATCACTCCACTCGACGCCGGGGTTTTGCTCGAGCACGGAAAGCAGGTTCACAAATGCGGTCACCGTGTTCCGCGGGGTGCGGAAGTAAGCTTCACCGATCCGGTCAGAACAATGCGCCATGAAGGCCTCGAGCGCGTCGTCCTGTAAAGCTCCAGCATCTTCCTGCATGATCCGCCGGACATTGGTCAAAAGAACGAAAAGGTCTTCCGGGGTGAGGCTGGCCAGCCGGACAACCGGTCCAGAAAGGTCGATCAATCCGTCTCGCGCGAAGGTGTTCTCGGCCAAACGCGACTGAAGGGCTTCATAGCTATAGAGCCCACGACGGGTGTTCATCAGAAACTCCGGAGTCCCGCCCATGAGAAATCCGAGGTTCTCGGCACTGCCCTGCAGCACATCATTCAGGATCCGGAGGATCTGTTCGTAGTTTGCATTGCGGGCCTGCGACGATGTGAGCTTGTAGAGGTTCACCATCTCGTCGAGGCCAACCAGCAATCCTTTATATCCGGCCTCGCACACGAATGCCGACATCAGCTTCAGATGGTCATAGACACTGGCGTCGTCGATGATCGTTCGTACGCCAAGTGCTTTGCGCGCGTCGGTGCGTGTCGCGAATTCACCGCGCAGCCACCTCAGGGCTGCGGATTTCAGCTCGTCGTCGCCTGTTTCATGGCCTTCCCAATATCGACGGATGACTTCCGCGAACTCAAACCCCCCGGTGAGTTCTTCGAAGTGGCCAAGGCGTTCACGGATGACAGACCCTGTTGGCAAATCCCGTTCTTCAGCGTCTCGGTGGGCCTGGCTGACAAAACGCTCCACGACGCTGGCCAACGCCCCACCATCGGGCTTTGTCCGCGTCGAGAGGTTTCGGGCCATCTCGGCATACAGCCCTCGGGCTTGTCCGCCGGTCGCGTGAATGCGCCGATCTGGCGCTAGATCCGCGAACATCACGACTAGGCCTTTCTCCAGAGCCACGAGGCGGATCAGGTTCATGAAGAACGTCTTGCCCGATCCGTATTCCCCGATGATGAACCGGATCGCCGATCCGCCATCGGATATCCGGTCCATGTCCTTGACGAGCTCTTCAATCTCTCGGACGCGGCCAACCTGAATATGGCGCAAACCGAGTTTGGGCACGACCCCGGCCCGAAGCGCCTGTACAATTGCATCGCGCTCACGTGGTTTCAACTTAGACATCCCTGCCCTCCGCACTCATCTTTTCTTTTACCGCCTCCGCAATCTCCAGAGACACGTCATATCCATCATACTCGTCGAGCAGCGCTTCGTCGTAGGTCTCAAAAGCCCATTCATTCACGACTTCCAAAGCCCCGGACGCCATCAAGCCATGCGAGGCGCAGATCGTCTCGAACTCGGTCTCAGACCAATGCTCCCGAGTCAGAAGTTCGAGGACGAGGGCGCCGTGTTTCTGGTCAAGCCCTGCCAGCTGGCTTTGGCTGGCAGGCCCAGGGGCACCGTTTTCTTCCTCTTCGACGTCGAAAATCTGCCCCAGGACGGACGACACGCGCTCGGTGTCCGAACGGATTGCTGCGATCCGCGAAGCGTCGAGTTTCGGTCCGCTGGCTTTTTCAAGCGCGGGTATCGCTTCGCCCGGGCGACCCGGTTGCGACGCGCGAACAGTGCGTGGACCATCCGCAACTTCGCCAGCATGCAGGTCGGCGTAGGCAAGCGCAGGATCAAGGCCCAAAGCCTTATAGATATTCTCGATGCTTGCGACTTCGTCGGAGTGAATAATGCCATCGGCATGTGCTGCACCGACCAGCGCTGCTCGCATAGCGGCTTGGCTGTCTTGGCCCACCTCCTTCAGTTTGCGCCGCAGAAGCGTCATGTCCGGCGGCACGGCCAGGAACCATTCAAGGTTTGCACGTAGCCTGCGGCGTTCCTGATCGCTGAGTGCCGCGGCTGCAACTTGCTCTTCCAACGCCCTGCGTTCAGGCTCCGCGATGCGACCATCCGCATGGGCGACGAACGACCCAAGTGCCAATTCGATCAAGGCGCTTCGATAGCTGTCGGAAACGTCCTCCAGTCTTTCGATGGGTTCGCCCAGACGAAACAGCACAACAGGCTCCTCCGCCTTGGGCGACCGGAGCGCAAACCGAGGGTCGGGCGCCAGACCGAAACCGAGGCGCGCGAGCGCGTCGGCCGCTCCTGTCATCTGCCGTTTCCCGATCTTCTCGCTCGTTTCTCCCTCCAGACGTCCGATCACCTCCTCAAGCGGCACCAATCCCCCCCGATCGACGATAGTGCTTGCCCAAGATTTCAAGCGGTCCATTTCCTCTGATGGGAAGGCATCCCACAGTTCAGAGGGTAGCAAGGCATGCGCTTCCACGCTTCCGCGGCCATCAGGGTTTCGGCCCAGGAAGCGACTGAGCTTGTCGAGGTCGTTCATCACCTCGTCAGCCAACTCCTGGGCAATCTCGACCGGTTTGCGCAGACCGGAAATATCCGGGACCGGCTTGCCATCAACGGTTGGGTTGGCAGACCCCTCAAACTCGCTCGAGGCGGCCCTATAAGAAGCCGTGAGTGATTTCCGGGGTTTGGTCACTTTCAGTCCATCAGGAAAACGCCGATCAAACCGCAAACGGAAAAGAGCAACGAACTCGTCACGGCACCGCGTCGCGGGAGTTCTCAGATTTGTTTCCGGATGGCAGATGAACCAACTCAGCAACCAGTCAGCTGTCAGGTTCTCGCCTTTGTCGATCCGAGCTCCGATTGCGTATTTGAGTGAGAACGGAAGTTCCCAGCCCTGCTTCTCAAAAATCGGATCGATCGCGTCGAGGTCGGTTTCGGCAAGCATCGCTATGTCGAGGAACTCACCCAAATAGCGCCTGACGGAGTGGTTGTCAGGGTAAAGTGACTGCAGCCGCCGAACTTCCTGGACGATATCCTTTGCGTCTTCATTGGACTGATCAACGAAGAAGCGACGCTCCAGCCCGTAGAAGTACAGGAACATGTAGCCGGGGTTGTAGGAGGCATCGTTTCGCCCGCTGGCCAACCAGTCGAGGTAGGTCGCCCGGCACTGAGGTGAGATATCCGAGTACCCCGGCCAGTAGGGCATACCTTCTCCAGCTTTGTCGGCTCCAGAGCGCGCGACCGACAGGGACGGATCGATATAGGCTCGGCATTTGTCACGATACCCGTAGGTGTTCAGCAAGGGGGGCGTGCCGACATAGACCATCCCGCCGATGTTGCGGCCGGCCACGCTAGCTGTTTCGCTAGACGGGACCCACCCGCTTTTCGTTGGTCGGGACGATACGCTCGATGCCATTCGCGAGGGCTGATTTCGTTCAGCGGCCGCGGCAAGTGCCGGCGCCGCAGACTTTCCAGCCCGAACGATTTCAGCGTAGTCCTGCTTTGGTGGAGAGTAGGCCTGCACGGCAGCCGGTGCTTGAGACGCATTGGCTTCGCGAGTTCGTTCGCGCTCACGCTCGATACGCTTGTCGTTGGCACTTGGGCGCGGCACCGGCTCAGGTCGGGGGGGGTGGGTTTCGGAACTCCCCTCAGCTTGCGCCTTTGCAGCGACTTTCCGCGATCTCCGTTTTTCTTGCCACCAGACCAGAATGACGGGAACACCAAATGCAAACAGCATCTGGCCACCAACCGGCCAACCCTGAAGCATTATGGTCACCACGACCATGCATAAGAAAAAATACAGGGCGAGAAAGAATGTAATTCGGAAAAACTTGAGTATTGAAGACATTATCGGAACTCTCTCCGAACCACACTATTTTGGATGCCCATCATTGCAAAGACTATCGCAATGATTGAATGCGCTTTTGATGCGTAGACGTTCTTCGGTCCGGTTCGATCAACGATCTAGCGCAGGTTCACTCCTTTCAGGTCGTCTGGTTTCAGCCGATAGCGGATTACGTTGCCTTCATGGAGCCCAGCGATCTGCTCACGAACGTAAGCGACAACATCCGCTCGATCAGCATCGGGCACGCCAGCAGCCAAAGCCATCTCATCAACCGCATCGTTTCGGAACTCCTTGAATTCGAGAACGCAACGCCGGACCGCAGCGCGAACGAATTCCCGATAGGCAAGCGCAGCCTTTTCCGGGCTCTCCACCTCAGCGCGAAGAATTCGGTATTTCTCCGCAGACGCCAAGTACGCGTCCATGTAGACCTCACGCAGCAGCGCGACATTGTTCAATTCATAAACCCCGATGAGCCCATCGATATAGTCGCTGTCGTCCATCGTCGTGAACGACATCGGCGCAAGATCCGACTTTAGAAGTGGGATGTTCGAGGCCACGCGCGAGGTTCGCTTGTTGACGTCGGCAAAGGCCTGGAGGTACGGGATGTGCACCAAGAGGAAAAAGGACTGCTCGAACGGATCGGTGATCTGCGCAGCCTTGTGGAGCAGGATGTCGAACTCCTCTGCGATCGTGACCGCATCGTCGAGCGGTCGATAGCTCGAGTGCGAGATGCCGACCGGCATCGCTCGCAATCGGCCCGACATCGCCGGGTCCGCCAGAAGACCATCCGAGAGCAGCGCATGAATCGCGAACAGATCAGGACGCCGAAGCCCGATCTCATCGAGATTGTCGACCACATACTGGATAGCTTCCTTATGGTTTAGGATCATCAGGGCTTCTTTCCGATCCTTTCCCGCAGCTTCCTCACCAAACCTGATCAATCGCTCGGTCTGCAAAATATCGTAGGTGTTCCCCTCCATCCTGGACGACGCCCAACTGAGATCCACCAGAAGCTGTTCAAGGATCCGGCGCGCGTATGTTCCGGCCGGAATTGCGCCGCCCTGCGGACGGCCAGCCTCCAACAGGCTTTCGCGGTTAGGTGCAGACAGATACCAGGTCTTTCCCGGAACGTATGCATCGAGAAACTCCGGTCGATAGGACACCGGTGCTCGCCTGTTGTACGGCGTCGACAAATGCGCCCGAACGACCGCACCCCCGGCGATCCTGTATCCCGTGGCCCTACCCTTGCCAGATACCTCGAGGCGACCTTCTTCCACCATGCGCTTCAAGAGGCGCCATACAGTGGTTTCGCTCACATCCCTTGCAACGCCCTTCCGGATGGCATCGCGTCCGGCACCCGGGTTCTCGCCGACAAAGTCGAGAATGTCTTGATCCGACAAGGCCATGAAACGATATCCCGCAAGTGTGAAACGATTATGATATTGATACACCTACATTTTTCCTTGGCGCAAGTTTTTGTTTCACGGGTTTTGCAACGATTCAGGCGTTAGGAGGCAAAAGCCAACGTCGTCAAAAGGACGAAACGATTATCGCCTTGAAATAGTGAATATTTCTGAGGCTCCACATGAATCGTTGCACGACGAATGAAACGATAAGCGGAACAGCAGAGTCTAAATCAGGTATCAGCAACGGAAACCGGCAAGACTCGAAACCATCGGGGAGAAAACAGTGCTTTCACAGAGTCTTAGCACCCAACAAAATCGGCAACAGCTTAGCCAAAATCGACTTGTGGTACTTCGTCCACAACCCCCGCGTCCTCCAACTGCTCGCGATCGGGAAGATCGCGAAGGCTTTCCAACCCGAAGGCCAAAAGGAACTGTTCGGTGGTGACGAAGGTATAGGGCGCCCCTCGTCGCGGCGACCTTGGCCCTGTCCCGATCAGGTTGCGTGCATGGAGCCGCCCGATCAGATCGCGACTGATCTCCTTGCCGAAGATGTCCTTGAGTCCGTCGCGGGTGATCGGTTGATGGTAGGCGATGGCGGCCAAGACCGCGACGTCGAATTCGCTTAGGTCCAGCAGTTGGTCCCCGACATCTGCCGCCGCGCGGATTGCGGGCGCGTAGGTGGCGCGCGTGCGAAACATCCAGCCGCCAGCGACCTGCGCAACTTCAAAAGCCCGCCCCTCCAGATCGGCAGCGAGGTCCTCCACCAGCAAATCGACCGAGGCCCCCTGCCCCACCACCCGCGCCAGATCCTCGCGGGCGACCGGCGTGGCCGAGGCAAACAGCACCGCCTCAATCCGGCGCATCCATTCCCGCCAGCGCAGCTCGGGCGGCAGGTCCGTCAACGCGCGATCAAGCTCCGGTTCCAAGCGATCCTTCGCCATCGCTACACCCCGTAGAGCCGGAAAGTGTCGCGCCCGGTCAGCTCGCGCACCGCGCCGAGATCGACCAACCGGTCGCAGAGCCGCCGCGCCGCGCGATCCGGAAGCGGCAGCGCCGAGGGCGCCACGGCATCGCGGGTCAGGAACATTTCGACCGCATCATTTGCCCCCTTTGCCCGAAGTTTGGGCGCAATGGCCTTCAGATGCGCCACCCGACGCGCAAGGTCGGCGGCGAGACGCACGGCCTCTACTGCCGACGAGATGAGTGCGCGATGACAGGCCAGGCGCAGGTCATCGCCTTGCTTGCGCAGGTCGGCGCGTCTCAGGCCTGTGGCGAGCAGCGGCACAAGATGCTCCCAGCCAAGCGCTTGGGCGAGGGCCGCGTCGGCAAGGATAAACGCCGGCACGTCAGCGCGCGGCGCTTCCGTCAGGACCGTCTCCAGCACCATCGCGGCACGGGCTACCGGTGCGCCCTGCCCCGCATCGAGCCATGCTGCGATCGCGGCCTGCTCGAGGGTCGGCTCGGCTCGGCACAGCGCCTTGAGCGACACCGGTCGCTCCACCGCACGCCGCCAGGCCAGGAAGATTTCCCCCGCCGGTCCAGGCAGATCGCCCGGACGCAACAGATGCGCCGCGTCGCGCAACTCCCCTGCCCGCTCCGGCCGACCCGAAAACCCAACGCAAACCTCCGCCGCGCGCAGCGCCATCCGCTCCCGCAACAAGGCTTGGGGCACCTCTGCGCGTCCTAACACAACATGCAGGTGGTTGAGTGCCGCACCCGACAAAAACGTAACATCTTCAAGGGTTTCAGCACGCGCGGAGGTGACCCACGAGGGCATCCGGGGTAGTGTTTCAAGGTCGCTGATGGGGTCCGGTCGGGCGAATGTCATGCGTGAAGCCTATATCACCACGGCGCTTTCTACCACAGAATTAGAAAAAAACCGCCCCGCCTTGCGCGATCTACTTATGTCCAATAAGTTTGCATTATCGGACATCAAAAGATATGCTCCACGCCATGTCAGTGTCGCTTTAGTTTCATGGCCGGACTCGCCCAAAATCAGCCCTCTCGTCCTCGAAGTTTCCATTCCATCGGGGGACTGGGCTCTTGCTCAATCGCTGGACTCGTCTTGTGACGATGTCGATCGGGTCCTCTCCCTTGCTGATTGCTGCCCTGCGCCCGTAGGGTGCCCGCGGGATCGGCGCGGCACGTCTGAACAACCGCGCGGCCGCCTCAGGCATTGTCGCCATTGGAACCATCCGTTCTCCAAAGAGATCGCCAAGGATAACCAGCGTCAAGACACGCCATCGTACGGAAAGATGCTGGAGCGGGGCCGGCGCGCCTACGGCGGCTCGGGCCTCGAAAGGACAGTTCCATCCCTCTTGATCGAACCAAAGCGCCAAGACAGGACGCGCAGCACCCGCCCGATCAAGCGGTGCCCATAGCGCGCGTATTGTCCGCTCCAAGAGAGCCAGGTGACCCTTATCACCATTGATGATCCGCTCGACCTGCCGCTGAAACGTTAGAGTGCCCTCTGTAAATGCCGTGTCTGCACGATCCGCCCGCGCCCCTCCCCTGCCTGTGAGAAGACACTCGCATTTGGCGCAGAACACCCGAAGCAGACCCGTGCGCAACCTGAACGAAGTCCGCAGGTGGGCACCGCATTCAAGGCAGCGGTCCCGCAGCATCTCTTTGTGAACCGGGCAAACAACCCGTTCAACCAACCTCCAATCAGCCCGAATATAGGCGTCCCGCCCCACCGCGACATCCGCATCAAAGCAGGCAAAACATACGGATACACCTCCCCCTCTCGCACTCGAAATCCAATCGCGCGGCCGGTTGTGGTGCCTAAATTTCAATGAAAGGCGTTCGAGGCGCGCAGGATCGATCCTGCAGCCCCGCGCCCAAATCTTTAGTAGTTCCGGGTCAGGCGCTGTGTCATCAATCTGGCGTAGCAACGGTAGGGTATCCCTCTGCCCTGCCATATACGCCGTCATGTCAGGCACCTCCAAACCATAGCGAGAGGCGACCCGGACCATCCAAGAGGAGAGCAATTCATCCCGAAACGGGCGCGGCGCAACGGGAAGCCGGATCGCTGCTGTCATGCCGAAGCCTGGGGTTGCGGGGTTTGGCGCGGCCGACGGCGATTGCTCTGCGTCATCGACACCAGCGGCAGTACTAGATCATCTCCGAAACTCTTGGCGTCGAGTCTCTCCCGGCCAGAGTGAACGGCTGCTTCCGCCGCGGTCTCGATCAAACGGAATATGCGCGCCGTTACACCAGAGGTCAGCGCATGGACCCGTGCCCTGGTCGCGGTGCCCGTCAGATCGGACGGCTCGCGCAGCGGCAGGATGTGCCCGAGGCTTTTCAGAAGTCCGGCAAAGACGGCATCGTTCTTCCAGGGCTTGAGGTGAAACGCTTCGAACCGCTCCGCCAATTGCGCATCCGTCAGCAATGCCTGGCGGGCGAGGTCGGTCCCTGCGCAGACCAGGGGAATCCGCAGATCGTTGGCGAGGAATCTTATGGCATTGAGGAAAATCCGCTGCTGCCTATATGTCCCGGCCAGCATGCCGTTCACCTCGTCGAGAATGATCATCTTCGCCCCGACCGTTCGCAGCAGCGAGCGGCAGACATCTTTCTCGCGGGCCAATGTGCCCCCGGCCATTGCCGGCGCGCCCATACTGGACAGCAATTCGCGGTAAAGATCCCGCTCGATCGGCTCGGAGGGTACTTGTGCAACCACCACTGGGCGATGATCGACGCCGGTTACCTGACAGAACTTTGGCGGGTGATCACGTTCAAACTTGCGCACGATCTTGGTCTTACCCATGCCTGTGTCGCCATAGATCAGCAGACAGGGCATCCGGTCGCGCGGCGGATAGGTAAGCAAGTTTTCAAGGCGTCCAAGCGCCAATCCCGCCTGATCGAAGCCGATCCAGCGGTCAGCCCTGATCCAGGCAATACGCTCTTCGTCCGAAAGGGCAGCGAACCGTCGATAGTTCGGATCGAGATGTGCGAACTCCCCTGCCCCGCTCACGACCATTCCTCCACTTCGAAACTGGGCACATTGAGGATGTCACCAGATTCTGCATGTTCAAGGTCGTTTTCTTCGATCGCGGCAGGCTCGACGTTAGCCAGTGCCCGATCTCGCCGTTCCGCAAATCGTCTGGCTTCCCGCGTTTTGCCTGATGCGGCATCAACCAAGGCCCGCTGCTCTTCGATCACTGCGAAAATCAGCTCTTCGTCCTCTAGCGATCGACCCCGCTGGCGCAGAACTGTCTGCGCGCGGCGATGCTCTGCCAAAGTGATCGGAGGGTGCCGCAGATCGGCAAACCGCACAGGGTATCGCTGACCATCCGGGCCCCGCACGAACACGGTGGACAGGTCCCGTGGATCGTAGGACACACGCAACTGTCGCCCCTGCCTGCCAGCCCAAATACTCAGAACATCGTCCCAGTATCTTAGGCCGAACAGGTGGATACCATCGCGGCGCACCATACGTTCGACAGCAGGCAGAAAGTCGATCCGAAACCCTTCTGGATCATAGGGGTGTCGCAAGGCCGCATCGCGTCTCTGAACGGCCTCCTGCCAAGCCGCAATCGGTGGAATACCCAAGGATCGGTGCCGTTCAGCATGATAACGGGTGATTTCAAGAGCAAACCACCGCTCCAGCTCATCCAGCGTCATCGACGAATTTGCTACAGAGTCATAGTCACCACGGTCTTTGATGTTGCTAAATGTCGACCCGGGCAGCAAATGTGCCGCCCCCATCATCGTTCCGATCAGCCGCTCGATATGACCGCCGTAATGTGGCGATCCGATCGGTCGGTACTGCAGCGAAATCCCATGTTCTTCAGCACCACGCCGCATTGCCTTTGAGCGGAACTCCTTGGCGTTATCGACATGAATGGTCTCAGGTAACCCCGACGTCGGCCAGTTTGCATCAATGCCCAAACCGTCCAGCCAATCCAGTTTGGGCTGCACAAGATGTTGGACCGCCAAAGAAACCGACAAGGCTGATGGCGGTTCCAGTGTCAGATAAAACCCAGCAACCATACGGCTGGCAATGTCGATGGCCAGCGTCACCCAAGGCCTTTGCAGGGGCTTGCGGTGGGAACGGTCTACAACGATGACATCCACCAAAGTGTGATCGATCTGGACAACCTCGAAAGCCCGCTCAATCCGATAGGTTCCGGCGACAGGATGATAACGACTACGGGCTGCCTGGGCCCCCTCGCGGGCCGCCACCAATTCGGCAGGGTCTATCGCGGCTACACGGTCGCGGACAGAGTTCCAGCACGGAGCGCGCAGGCCCTGTTGACCGCAACGCCTGCGCACTTCCTTGTACAACGCATTGATGCTCGGCTTCTGACGGGACTTGAAGAAGTCCTCAATTGCCGCTGCAATCACGGCCTCGATCGCTGCCGGCAACCGCCTGCTGCCCGTTTGGGTCCCCGGCGCGCCTGTCAGGAGAGAACTGGTGATCGGCCGCGCCTTATAAGCTCTGATTAGATCGTAAAGACGGGATCGTTTGAGACCAAGTTCCCGGCAGGCCGAGAGGAATTCGCGGCGATTAGGTTTGGCCATGCTCGCCAGCCTTCGTATCACTCCTTCACGCGCAACCGCCTGTTCCCATGCCGCATCATCTACGGCGTTGATGTCTGAGCGATCCACCATGGCCAAAACCCACAAAAAGGTATCTTATGTCCGATAATGAAACTATAATCCGGGAATGAAACAGAAACATGAATATAATAATATCAATGGGTTAGATTCCAATGATGAAACAAGAACGACAGTCAGAAAACAACGAGAAATCGATCTCAAAGCCGCCAAATGGGCCTTCGGTCAGCGAGAACAACGAGAGAGATCATCCCAGCAGCGAGGCTTTGAGCCTTCCTTCCTTTGTGGCTGGTTCAGGCACGCTCGATCGGCTGGTGGATACCGCGCGCGACTATGCGCGCGCCGCGGCCTCGGACAATACGCTGAAGGCCTATGCGAAAGACTGGGCGCATTTCGCGCGCTGGTGCCGGATGAAGGGCGCGGAGACTCTGCCCCCGTCGCCCGAAATGATCGGGCTCTACCTTGCGGACCTGGCGTCCGGAGCGGGCCCCTCCCCTGCCCTATCGGTCAGCACCATCGACCGCCGCCTGTCGGGCCTTGCCTGGAACTATGCGCAGCGCGGCTTTGCCCTCGATCGCAAGAACCGCCATATCGCCACCGTGCTGGCCGGGATCAAACGCAAACACGCCCGTCCGCCGGTGCAAAAGGAAGCGATCCTGGCCGATGACATCCTTGCGATGGTGGCCACCCTGCCTTTTGACCTGCGCGGCCTCAGGGATCGCGCGATCCTGCTGCTGGGCTACGCCGGCGGCCTTCGTCGCTCGGAAATCGTCAGCCTCGATGTCCACAAGGACGACACGCCGGACTCGGGCGGCTGGGTTGAAGTGTTCGACAAGGGCACCCTGCTCACCCTCAATGCCAAGACCGGCTGGCGCGAGGTCGAGATCGGCCGCGGCTCCAAGGATCAGACCTGCCCTGTCCATGCGCTCGAACAATGGCTGCACTTCGCCAAGATCGACTTTGGCCCAATCTTTGTCGGCACCTCGCGGGACGGCAAGAAGGCGCTGGAGACACGCCTCAACGACAAACACGTCGCGCGCCTGATCAAGCGCACCGTGCTCGACGCCGGCATCCGGTCGGACCTGCCTGAGAAAGACCGCCTGGCGCTGTTCTCCGGCCATTCGTTGCGCGCCGGTCTCGCCAGCTCCGCCGAAGTCGACGAGCGCTACGTCCAGAAACACCTCGGCCACGCTTCCGCCGAGATGACCCGCCGCTATCAGCGCCGCCGGGACCGGTTCCGGGTGAACCTGACCAAAGCCGCCGGTCTCTGAGCCCCTGCCCTATCACGCCGCCTGCCCACTGAGCCTACCATAGAAGCTGCGCTCGAGATGCAGCTCCCCTGCCCCGGCCTTCTCGACCATGCCCCGCAGATAGCCGCCCGGCGAGGCAACCTCGCCCGCACTGTGCTTCTCGAAGACGAGGGCAAACGCGGCCGTGGCCACCTGGGTGCCCATTCGGTCCTGCGCCACGTTCCAGGCATGCTCAGAGATCCCGATCATCGGCCTGAGTTGACCGGCAACCCGGTGCAGATCGCCCCAATCTTTCAGGAATCCACCCAAATTCCGCGCCCAGGATGCGAATTCCGGACAGGCCTGCATGATTGTCGGCAGATCGAGCGCTGTCCGCTTCTTGCGTACCTCGGCAACCCAGTCTTCCAGCTCCCTATCAACCTGATCTTCGGGCTGAGCATTGGGCACCACGACTGCGACTTCCTCATTTTCTGAGGAATTACGAGTTACAGGATTAAGTTGGTTTGTAATTAGTATATGAGGTTCAGAAATGACCTCCCTGGGGTTCATTTCTTGAGTCTTCTTCGTGACTTGGGCGTGTTTATCATCGGTGTTTTCCACAGGTTTTGTCGCAACAGTCGCCTTAAGATAAGCCGCCTCGACCCGTTCTTGGAGTTCCTTGAACCATGCCAATAGCCGCTCCAACTGCTCTGAAGCTTCATGACGGCGCGGAAGTCGTTCCAGAAGCTCCTCAAAAAGCCCCGTGAATTGCCTCCAGGGCCCACGCAGAGCGCTGCTGAGAGCTGCCTCGATCCGGGCTCGGATCATCCGGCGCGCCACAGTGATCTGGCGCTTCAGGCGTAGGCAGAGCTCGCGTTCAGCCTGCAACTCAGCATGAAGCTCCTCGAACTCCTCGACACGGGCTGAGAGCGGCGACAGATCGAAGCCATAGGCCTCGACGATGCGGCCATCGACGTCTCTGCGGCCCCACCGCTTGCCATTGGGGCTATCCTGGAAGGAGATCACGCCGATCTCAGCAAGGCGCCGCGCGTGGCGCTTGAGGGCAGACAGCGAAAAACCCGTTTGCTCCATCAGATAGGCGTTCGACGCCCAGACGATCGGACGCTGCCCCTCCTCCCAGTCCTGGGCCTGGGTAAAGGCCCCGAGCGTGTCGAGGAGCAACATGTCTCCGGCCTTCAAGCCGATATGTGCCCCCACGCGCTTAAGTGCCACGAATGCCCGTGTTTTGGGTACTGCTACCCGTTCACCGGCTTGGGCAAGTTGCTCAGCAACCCCAAGACCCGGTGTCGGCTTGCGCCAACCTGTATGTTTCATGCCTGTATCTCACCTCCGTTTATGTGGAGGCAAAAGAAAGCCGTTCGCTCAGGAGCGTTCGTCGTTGACAGTGAATCCTGCGAGACTTATCTTGAAGGTGACCAAACCATTAAGATCAGCTCTCAGGCCAC
Source organism: Pseudooceanicola batsensis HTCC2597 (assembly GCF_000152725.1). Classification (GTDB taxonomy): domain Bacteria; phylum Pseudomonadota; class Alphaproteobacteria; order Rhodobacterales; family Rhodobacteraceae; genus Pseudooceanicola; species Pseudooceanicola batsensis. The sequence goes on along the minus strand of NZ_AAMO01000015.1, from coordinate 1,825 downwards.
ACCGCTTGGGGGCTTTTCTTTTGCCTTTATTTCGATTGTCGTTCCTTTTTGCTCCTTGCCTCGTCGTTCTGGAGGATATGTCGCTGACATTGTCGTCAGTCGGTTTCCTTCCCCGAACCTTCGGCGCTCAAGTAGTCGGCGACTAAATCTCCGAGCTTCTCGAGACGCTCTTGGTCTATCGGCACACCTGCAACCTTGATGGATAGGTTTCCATCGACTGAAGTCGCCGAAAGATTTCGGTTGCCCACCTTGCGTTTGACCGTGAGCTTTCTGGGCTTTGCCTTCGGTTTGAGCTTGGGTTTGTTCACCCTCTCCAAGCTCGCTAAGGCTCCCTGCAAATCACGAAAGCTCATGTCGTAGACATTCTTGAACGCGTTCAAGATCTGATCCTGCGCAGCGAAAACAGACCTCGCTCGTGAGACTAGGCTCTCATGCACGCCAATTTTCTTTGCGAAGGCCACAGCTGTCAGCTTGTCTGCCCCAGAAGCCAACGTTTCATACATTTCACCAATCGAAACCAAACGCTCAAATGGGCTAAGATTCTCGCGCTCCTCATTCTCGCGGAACCGCAGAAACAACATCTCAAACTTGCTGTTCTCGGCGTTTCGCGCTTCCGGCGAAGCGAGGATTGCACGAAGAGGTAAACCCAACTCCGACGCGGCCGCCAGTCGGCGGCGTCCTGTAAGCATGACAAATGGAACACCAGTGACGTTCGACGGCTCCAACGGATCCGGCTCCCAATCCGGATCCTCGGGCCACACCAGAATGGGTGTGTCCTGCCCGTTCGAGGCAATGCTGTTTACCAGAGACCTGAATGCTTCCTGGGACATCCAGTCTTGACGGCGGTCTGTCCCCATCGGATCTGATATCTGGTCTGGCGACAGGCTTATTTCGTGGCGGCCGTTTAAGATATCCGAACAAAGCTCAGCTCTGCTTCGCTCCACAGCGGCTTGCGATTGCGCAAGCGCCCCTGATTTCCAAGCACTGCCGGCCCCCTTGAAAGGAGTAGAAACAGCGTCGCCCGTTTCTGCCCGGCCTTCGGGACCGGGCGTGCGCTCCTTGGATGTGTCGGGACTAGTAGCCTTGCTGACCAGCGACCTTGGAATACTGCGTTTCATGCTTCACCCTCGCCGTCATCTTCATAGAACTCGTCCATCCATGTATTGGCATAACCGCGTTCGAAGCCCGGCCAGAGTCGCGATACTATGGCGTCGTTAACCGCATCGGCATTCGTGATGAACCGGTTGATCCCCTTGCGTTTTCCCGGCGTGTCCGGCTCATATTCGTATACGGATTGATAGACGTCCGACGCATTCGAGATTGCGTCGGAACGCAGATAAAACACCGGCAGAATTTCCGTGGGGCAGTGTTCCAGCAGGTTTCCGATGTGGTTTAGATCCTGCGCATTGGATCGTTGGACGATCGTCGGCAACAGCATGTTGGCACCAGTTCCTATTTCGATCCGTTCATGGGCCAGAATATGCTGAAGCATCCCCAGCAGGCCGGTCACAAAGGTCGACAGCGTTGCGATGTCAAACCCCTTCATGGTTTGCGGGATGACCAGCGAAGTCGACGCAATCACGTTATTCAGCTGGAAAAGTGTCAACGCAGGCTGATAGTCGATGATGATGACATCGAGGGTCTCGGTCAGCGCAGCGTTCAGTCGCTGCTGATCGACCTTGCCCTCGACTACCAATTCGTTGGGGCAGCGTTTTTGGCGGGTGGCCCGCTTTCCAGCGATCAAGGGCATCGCGCACGTAGCGATAGAAGCTCTTTCCGGCGGGGGCCTCTCGCACAAGGCGCGCAATCTGGATCTCTCCCTCAG
>NZ_AAMO01000022.1 GCF_000152725.1 Pseudooceanicola batsensis HTCC2597 | reverse complement strand
AATGCGACTGTATTTGTTGAGGCGGATGGCGTCGATTTCGACGGCAGCCAGAACGAAGATATCAGATTGGGCTGATCACCGGTTTCATCTACATAAACAAATTTCATGGCTAAAATGTACCTATTGCCGGTCGGTGCGGCTTTCTTATTCCTCAAGGGCTGAGGTGGTTCGGTTTGACCGAAGAACTCTCTAGCCAATCACGTGCGCGGCTGGCTAGACAATGTACCAGTTCACTTTCCCGCGCGGAGGACTCCGATCCTACCCGGATACTGAGCTTTTTCGTTCTCCCGCCATTGAAAGCGTACCTCGACAGGTACGCTATGCTTCTCCGCGAGGCGGTGGATTTCCTTCCACGCGTCTTGTGCGGACTGTCCTTGAATCGAGATGCCTAGTTCCGCTTGGTACTTATAGCCTTCAGAGCCGTACTCATGCGGCTTCGAAGGAACCTGAAGTTCCTGACAGAGTGCTTTCGCATCCATCCCATTTTTCTTCTTGGTTGCAGCAATCACCTTCAGCAGCACACTTGACCAGTTTGCCTTCGCAAGTGCTTGACCGCCAACGGAGGCATCAAGCAACCGTGTGAACGAGAGGCCAGGTGCGGAACGAAACTCCATAACTCCATTGTCGGAAGTTGCGCTCACGGCTTCGGACGCAACGACCTCTTCTGATGTGTCATCGCGCTCGAGGCCGAGCTGTTCCATTTTCTCCCGGACAAGACGGTCGATGGTCAGGGAAGGTGTCTCCGTCCCTAACCATGTGGCCACAGACTTGAGGTCAACAAAAGTGGCGTCATTCACGCGTACGACGGGCATCATGGCTATCTCCTCAGATGATCTTGCAGGAAATATGTAACATGAAAAATGCAATTCGCAAGAGTTTATGTTACATATTTTTCCCATCACAATGATGGATGTGTGATCCCGGCAGTGTGCCGGTCTCGCTTTGACCCATAGACAGGGTCGGAGATCGACGGGCTGACGCCCGCTCACCCCAACCCTGACCGTTTTCAAATCCTCTTGATCCGCCTGCCATCCCGGCAGGTCCGAGAAAACCGGCAAGCGCCGCCGATGGCGTCGGTTCCGGTCGAGAATTCCGGTTCCTCCCACGCGCAGGCGCGCGGTTCCCTCCCAAATTCACGCCCTCCACCCGGTTGTCACGGCCCCGCCGGGCCGCAGGACGGGCTTTGCCCTTACCTGCTCTGCCCTTCGGAATGCATGGGCATTCCAAAGATTAGAACAGGAAGGCCCGCCCATCGGCGGAAAACGGGAAGAAACCCGGCCCGCGTCACTCGAAGGAGGGTCACAAATGACCGCAGAGAAGTTTGACGTTTATTCCCATGTCACTAATCAAATCATCGCGCAGATCGAGGCGGGAACGCCGCCCTGGCGCAAGCCATGGACCGGCGGAGGAGGAGGTGTCAGCTTGCCGGAACGGTTCAACGGCGAGGCCTATCGGGGCATCAACATCCTGATGCTTTGGGCGACAGCGATGGCAAAGGATTACAGCTCAGCCCGCTGGATGACGTTCAATCAGGCCAAGCAGCTTGGGGGCCATGTCCGCAAGGGCGAGAAATCCGCCACGGTCGTGAAATACGGCACCGTCGAGCGCGAGGACGAGAACGGTGAGGAACGCCAGATTCCCTATGCCAAGGCCTATCGCGTGTTCAACGCAGACCAGATTGAGGGCTTGCCCGCTGAATTCTACATCCTGCCCGATCCGCCCCGTGATTTTGGCACCGTGGCCGATCCCGAGTTGGAGGCATTTTTTGCCGCGACCGGCGCACAGATCGATGTGACCGAGGAGCCGCGCGCCTACTACAACATCAAGACCGACCGTATTCATATGCCCCCGATTGGCACGTTTTATCGAGCGGCTGGGTATTTTGGCACCTTGGCCCATGAGACAATCCACTGGACAGGCGCGACAAAGCGGCTGGACCGTTTGGGCCGGTTCAACGACCGGAAGGCCTACGCGTTCGAGGAACTGGTTGCGGAGATTGGCAACTGCATGCTTTGCGCACAGATCGGGGTGGAGCCTGAATTCGATCAGAGCGCGGCCTATGTCGAAGGATGGCTGGAGGCGATGAAGGAAGACAGCCGCGCGATTTTCCGCGCCGCGTCCGAGGCGCAGAAGGCCGTGGATTACATCACGGAGCGCACCGCGCGTGCCGACCGGATGGCCGCTGAGTAACAGTCCGCACCGCTGAAATGATCGAGGCCCCCGACAGCAGGCGGGGGCCTTTTGCGTTCTGGCGTGATCGAGGGTGTGGGCGGTTTCAGGATGACCTGTCGGCGGGCAACCTGAAGGCCACCCGCCGACAGGCCCGGCGCTTCGCGCGGACATATACCCAATGCAGCGCTGCGAGATATGGTCGAGACTTCACAGGAAGCATAAACCGTTGCCAAACTGTGTGTTGTCGTGATTTTTTATCTATAGCTGAAGGGGGTCTATTAATGAGACGAGTGAAGACACGGACAGACAATAGGTCCACTAGAACGATTTTGTGGATACTGATTGGCTGTGTGATCGTATTCATCATAGCGTTTGCTTTGGAATCTGTTGACTTTGATTACACGAAGATTGGAGGTGCGTTAACAGACCCTGAAACCCTTAGATTTATTATGGGTTTGTTCACATCTATTGCTGTTGGATTGCTCGCTACCGCAGTTTACGGGCTCGTGAATAACAGGGAGGCCCAACAAGTTTTGGATGGTATACATGCTGTGGGATACGATGGGTTGGTCGAATCCGTGATCAATCAGATTTCGGACTACGGCGGTGTATGTCTACCATATTACAGGCTGCGAATTAAAATGCGACCCTCACCATGTGGGAAGTACATCCGTGTAGTTCAGGAGTACGAGTACAGAAAAGTCTTGCCGGGTTCTAGAACCATACATTTTCGTTTCAAAAGGTTGGCAACAGAGGATGAAAATACACAGCTAGCTTCAGAGCCAACCCTCTTGAGTGAGGACTACAAGCGCTATGAGTTCTTTTTCAAGCTCAACGACGCACAGTTCTATGATAAAGGAATTTCGAAGGAGGAGATCGATGCGCACTACGGCGTGTCGGACCTTCGCGTCGATGGTCACCCGGTTTCTGTGAGCGCAGAAAGTGGCTTCGAGGACACCTTCGTAGCAAATCTCCCTGCAGCGACCGATGGTTCGTCCGAACGCTTGCTGCAATATACCGTTGAATACCCAATCGATTGGGATGATTATATTTTCATACTATACGAGTTTCCTGCAAAAGACATCCGAGTAACTTTTGATTTCTCTGATATTAAAGATATCATCTACTTCCATCGAGTCGAGTTTCTCGGCTACGAACTTGGCTTCTCCGCCGATAGGGGCGCAGAGAACGGAATCGCGGAGATTTCGCATACTGGATGGCTGCTGCCAAAGAGTGGTGTGATTGCTATCTGGTATCTACGGGAAGAGCATCAGGGTGCGAAGAACGAACCGCCGTCTCAGCCTGCCAAAGCACCTGTCAGAAGGCGGTCCGTAAGTGCAAAGTCGAAACCATCAAAATCGACTGCCGCAAAAAAGATGTCTGACTAGAAGTCCCGATTCCACTCGCGAAATAACTGTTCTCCTTGTTCGGAAAACTCGGACATGTGTGTGTAACTTACGACTTTGCCGCCATGGTCTTCGGATACGAGATCATACAATGCATCGGTAAGTGGTAGTTTAGAAAGAGCAGCGTCCTTCTTTTCGACATCAACTGCGTAAACTACATCGGTGAGTTTCGCCATAATCATACAGGTAAGGCACATAGGGCACGGAAGGCCAACAACATACATCGTACAGCCTGAAAGATCAGGACTTGCAAGCTTCTTACTTGCTATACGGATCGCGGCAATCTCCGCGTGGTCCGATGGGTCATGACTTTTTTGTACAGAATTTACAGCTTCTGCTAATATTTCTCCGTCCTTTACAATTATCGTTGAAAACGGCCAGCCACCATTTTCAACGTTCTCCTTGGCTAGATCAATAGCCCTCTGCATCAGGTCATTTTTGTTCATTCTCAGTGCTCCACAGCTATTTCGATACCAAGACGTTCCATCAGGTTAATCTTAAAAACATCGCCTTGGTCCATTTCTCCAGGTTTATCCATTGCTATCAGTGCCTTTACGACCTCATCAGAATTGCCGGTGATGCATGTAACCGGTTGATCAATCGCCATAGGAAAGTCGTGCCAAACGCCTTTGTTCAGTAGTATCCCAGTTCCGCCTTCAAACACATAGCAGCCTATCTCATCAATATTCGGAGCGTTCGAGGCCTCGTCTTGGAGGTGATGGGTTGAGTCTGCCAGAAGCATTGCAAATCGGCTTGTTCCTAGACCAATGAAGAACTGCGTCATGTCCATATGGCGCTCAAGCCAGATGTTAGGCTTTTCCGTTGGGTGAATTCGAGCAGTGCGTAGAACTGCTTTGCCTGTATATTCGAATGGTATGTTTTGGCCTTCGTCGACGTGATCGTAGAAGGGAATAGGTATCCTTTCCTGTCGAACATCTTCACCGATAAAGAATCCAAGTTTTTCGGTATTCTCGGGGGTAGCAGTTTTCGCCTTGATCGTGATCCTTTCCAAGTCATCCTCCTCCAACTAGTAGCCTAATAATCATATGTGAACTTGAGGCCTCGTATTCAACAATCTCATCTTTCAGTATCGTTGCGCCGATCTCAGGCATGTCAACCATAACTTAAGAAGAAAAGCCCGTGTATTCGGACTGATCCGCGACGTTGACGGAGGCTCAAAAACACCTCCAGCTCAGGTATTGATCGATGCTGAGGTTGAGCAAGTTACCAGCAAAAACGGTCGTTTTTGTCCAAACGCCCCACCCTTCCCAGGATCAACGGCTTAGCCAGGACAAAAACCCCCGGCAAAACCTTTGCGGTTTTGGCAGGTTTTTGTCACAATGAAGCATGATCATTGGATATGCCCGCGTCAGCACTGACGACCAGAGCCTGGATTCACAGACCGACGCACTATCAGCAGCCGGTGCCGAGAAGGTTTTCGCAGACAAGATCAGCGGATCGAGGCGCACCCGCCCGGAATTGGACAGAATGCTGGAGCAGCTCCGCGACGGCGACGTTGTGACCGTCACGAAGTATGACCGCTTGGCGAGGTCCCTGAAGGACCTCCTGGAGATCGTAGAGGCGATCCGGGAATGCGGTGCCGGCTTCCGGTCCTTGGCTGAAGACATCGACACGACAACGCCAGCAGGCCGTCTCGTGTTTCATGTCTTCGCTTCTATCGCCCAGTTTGAGCGGGAGCGGATTTCCGAGCGAACCAGGGAAGGTCTGGCATCTGCCCGCAAGCGTGGCCGGATCGGGGGCAGGCCCCCTGCCCTAACGTCCGCTCAGAAGGCCGAAGTGCGTCGGATGCGTGATGATGACCAACGCCACGTCTCCGAGATTGCGCGGTTGTTTAAGGTAAGCGAGCGAACGGTGAGACGGGCTTAGATGACGGCAGATGATCTTCTGATGTAGTGTCGCGAGCAATGAAGGCGACTCAGCTCGTCAAATTGCAGCATGGGCAAGACATTGGCAGAATTGAAAGAACTAGTATTTCGGCAGATTACGCCAGCCGATTTTTTCAACATCAACAAACCACCTGGGACGGAGGATCGAGGAGGCGGGCAGTCCTACATCGATGTGCCAGTTCGAAACGTCGATCTCGATACGTGGCACTCATTCTTTGCCAACGTCGAACCTACAGTTACGAAGAGCGGACCACTTTGGACCGTTGAAATCAACAGCCTGGGGAATTTGGGTCGCCAAGAGGTTGCGATTGGCCAGAGGCGTGACGCTAGCGTCAACATTCGTTCTCAGAAGCTTCTAAGTCGATCGAGTAACCGTGTGCTTGCGTGGCACCCAGATCACGGTGATTTTCCCCGCGCTCCAGCAGACATGTCTTCAGCTGAAGACCCCAGGGTAATTGAGCTTACCGCTGGTGTCAGAATATTCATCCTCAAGACTGGTCAAGGTGAATATTGGGCGGGCTGGCTCCGTACAGAAGAAATCCAACGTCTCGCCGCAGTTGACACACGTTTTGAAGAGATGCTTGTCGAACCCGCTGGGCATCTCTCCTTCGACCCACCCGTGGAGCTTGATGTCACCAGTCTAAAAGACCCATTTGGCGTGCAACCATACGCTGCCACGGAAGCTGAAGCCGGGGTCGATGCCGAGGAAAAACCGCCGAAGAAGGCACCTTACAATGCGAAGGCTGGTCGCACTGAGGAAGCAATCGCAGCGGACTTGTTCCAAGACGACAGCTCATCGGAAGAAGTGAAGAAGACCCAGAAAGTCATCGAAACCTTCGAGAGAAACCGCAAAGCTGTCCGAGACCTTAAGCGGCTCTACAAGACTTGCCAGGTCACCGGAGATGACTTTGTGTTTTCAAAGGTAAACGGTGAACCGTACTTGGAAGTTCACCACTTGGTTCCACTTGGCGAAGGCGGCTCAGACGACCCCGCGAACCTTGTTGTCATCAGCGCCCACATTCATCGGATGTTGCATTATGCCGTTGTTGAAGGGATTGATCTTTCCAAGATCGCTGATGACAAACTTGACTTCACGATCAACGGAGAGACCTTCACGATTACTTGGCGGCCCGAGCATGCCAAAGTGATCTCTGATGCTGGCGGTGCGGTCGCTACCGCTTGATGTGAAAGAGATACTCGATAACGGTTCCCCCCTGCCCGCCTGCATTGCTCCTAAAGCGGGAGAATGGGATTTTCTTGAGTGTTACACTGCCGACTTCGGAGAACAGTTCCAGAAGCTGTTCTTCGGACAGTAGCCCATCTTCGCTGTAACTGATCATGAACTGATCGCACTCAGCGCCATTGAAGATCGCACGGAAGGCATCACGAATTTTTACCTTTGAGCAGAAGTCCGAGTACTGATCACGCCAAGGGCGCAGACCGCTAACACCAACGGCTTCTGGCGTGTCGCCCCGAGCGATGGTCTCAATGATATGATAGTTCGCAGCATACTGGCGCTTCATGTAGGGCGGGTCGATGTAACACAGATCGGCCTTTACTAGTGGCGCGACGGTCTCGGCGCTTCCCTGGTGCACGATGTGGTCAGTTCGATGCCCGTTGAGTATCTGTGTTGGGCGCATCTCCAAAGGCGATTGAGCTGACTTTCCCCATTTGGATCGATGATGGCCATACGTGCCTGCAATATTTGCTACTCGATTGGCGGCAAGTACCAAGTCATGTCGCAATAGCGAATTCTCCAGCGGAGAGATGACCGCGTCCGTGTGCCATTGGTTTAGCTTGGCTGTGATCGCATCGATCATACCTGCATTTTCGCTGCTAAAGTATTTTCTGGGATCGCCACCATTGGCAGGTGATCCATCAGGCGAGTATTCTTTGAAGAAGACGCCTTCAACTGGATCGAGGCGGTTTAGGTACTCTAGCACATCCGAGTAGCCTTTCAGCCCCGTCTCGGTGAACTTTGGTGGCTCAGAAAGCAGCAGCCTTACACGCGCATGATGAGCTGCAAAGGTCATCATATCAGACGCGATAACGCGGTACTCGTTCTCTCTTAGGGCTTCGGAAACTGAGGCTGTGCCACACATGATGTCGGCCACAGTTGCACCGTCGTTTACGGCCTCTCTAAAGGAATCCATGAGCACCGGCAGAAGCCGTGTTTTATTACCAATATAGCGATATGACATGAGAACTTACGACACCACCTCGATAGAGATCGAACTGGCGTCGAACTCACTAAGAGCACGCATCGGCTCTAGGTTCTGAGCTTCACAGATCACTTTCTTGACCCAACCGAGATCAGACTGACCTAGGCCATAAAGCCCCGCGACCAGGCCCTCGATCTCTAGGTCAAGCTTCTTACTCCGTCCCTGATAGCGGAGATGCTTTCTAACTCGGTTAGCAATTTCAACGGCTTGTCTCCAAGCCTGGGTGCCAACCTCTGGCGTTGGGATCGGCAATGCAGCGAGTGACTTCGGCGTCACATAGGGGTGTGAGCGCCATTCGTTCTCGCCTGATTTTCGAAGGTGATATGCGAACATCGTGCGCGATGAGAGAACACCAAGCACATAGTATAGAAAGAAGCCTAGATCCTTTGAGCGCGGGACATAGTGGAAGACGACTTGGTTCGATGCCGCGACCTTCTTCGTCACCGTGGCTTTCAGGCCAATGCCTGTTTTCCTTACGAGCAGTCGTTCCTGCCCATAAAGCTTTTGGTCTTTGTAATTTATTCCCGGCACATCGAGCTTGATCTGCCGGGAGCAGGATAAATCGTATCGCCCAATGTCTTCGCCGACGATCAGGGGCATGAAACCTGGGATACAGTCAGGTTCGCCTACCACGATCCGTTCTGTGAGCATCTCGTCCGAATGAGCGGTCCTGCCGCAACCAGCACAGGTAACATCGCGCGGACGTGTCGGTGCAGGGGTTGCATGGCCACAGCTGCGGCATGCTTTCACAAGCCCCTTTTTCGATAGCTCTACACCTCGGCCAGAGAGGATTAACTCTGACCAATTTCCCCCTTCAGATTCCATTCTCTCCAAAACCTTCTGGTCTGAAGAGCGAACGTCAATGTCCCAACGTGCCCGCGTGTCCGAAACGAACCGACCTTGAGGGGCAAAATGCCGGTCACGCATACGCGCCTCTTGGAGATCGAGGCACCCAGTCATCACGGCAGCCCTTTCAGACTTGGCCAGCCTGAAAACTTCAACGAGGTGGTTTGGCTCTGGTTTCGCGTTTCGAACAACGAGGACCGTGGTTCCTCGATACACACCTCTGAAGATGCCTTCACCGAGGCGAGCAATCAACTCTATGGAGAAATTCTGCGCGATGAGTTCCCTGGTCGCGGTGTGCTCTGGGGCAAAGATGGCGTCGGGCAGGATGAAAGCAGCAACACCCCCCGGATCGAGGACACCTAGTGAGGCCTCCACGAAAAGGGACCAGCTATCGAACTGCCCATTGGCAAGAGAGTATCCAAGCTTCTTCAGAGATTCTCGGGAATGAAGTAGGTCTGCTCCCCAAGGAGGATTAGAAATCAATGCACCGAACCTGAGTGGTTTTCCGGTTTTGCCTGCAGGTGGACACATAAGCATATCGGCAGTCTTGATCGTAGCCGACGGGCAAAGTCGTGACCGCGCAGACCGTGTGGCAGAAGCATCGATGTCAACGCCATACAGTTTCGATTTTGGGAGCTTGGCAACAGCTGCGTCTAGCAACTCACCATCGCCACACGCCGGATCAAGAACCCTGCCGGACCAGTCTGCTCCAAGGTTCTCTTTGAGAAGTTCAGCTACCCAGCTCGCGAGAAAGGTCGGCGTGAATACTTGGCCTTTCTCGAAACCTTGCGGGAGGCTTATCGCACTCGTTTCGGCATTTTCCACTGCTTCCGCTATCAGCATCTTAACCCCCTGCCCTGCCCCGCATCGCTAAACCGTTCCGGCGGCATTTTCTTTTTATGTTCTCTAAGTCTTATCATGACGTTGATTTGGTCAGCACCTGATAACTGATAACTATTATCGCCTGCGGCCATCGATCTCAGACGCATCTGGAATATCGATCCCACCAGCTCTCAAACACTCGTAGAGCAGTTCTTTCTTAGTAACTCCGCGTCTTTGCGCTTCTGCCGAAAAGGCTTCCTTGATTGGCTTCGGAACGTTGGTGAATGAAAACTGGACGCGCGGCGCATCCTTCAGGGCGGAAGATTTCGCTTTGCTGACACTTGGTAAAGGTGCCGTCATCGCCTTCAACTTCTTCGAGCTGTCGTCCGTGTCCAGATCGTCGTCAAGATTTACGCTGACTTTGGCCATGACCCGCTCCTATAAAAACCCAAGAGACCCCTACCCTGCAAATCCGCGAGCACCGACTGAGCTGACCGCCGCGCCGATCCCTGTGGAGCCTGGCCTGTAGAAGTCATTTCTTTGAAGCCTGTTCGATGTGCGCACATGGCATTGAGGCGCGGAACGTTCTGTGCGTCGAGTGCATCAACGATGGCCTGTGTGATGTTTGTCTGCGTATCCACATCCATCATGACCACTAGCGCCGGAATCTCTTTCTCCATCGTCTCTGCAACACTTTGGACGTGCGAAAACGTCCGCTTGGCCCCTTTGGCGTCGGCTTCATTGGCTTTCGATGGGATCAAGATCAGATTTGCGGCTGCGATGGCGTGCATCGCCATAGCCGACTTAAAACCCGCAGTATCGACAAAGATCGCATCGTAGGCGGGATCGGCCTTTTTTAGAGCTTTGACGGTAGGGATCAGCTTTTCGTCATCTTCTTCATAGAGCCAATCAAGATCAGTTTGTTCTTTCTTCGCCCATGCTTCCAAGTGGCGTTGAGGGTCCGTATCGATCACCGCGATCCTGGCACCGTCTTGAACCATCAGACTGGCAATCGCTGTTAGAAGCGTTGTTTTGCCCGCTCCGCCCTTTTCCTGCACTACGCTTATGACCTGGGTCATGGTCTGCCTCATTCTAGTTTTCGCAACCCTTAACTCATAACTGATAACTGTCAACTAATAACTATTATCGGATATCTGATATGGGTTATCTGTTATGGGGCGCGGCCCTTCCGCTCGTACCATTTTCTACAGAAGCCCACGAAAGCCGCATCAGGATGACGCGGTGGATCGTTCATCCACATCCGCCATTCCTGTTCAAGAAAGTACACGTCCCAGGTCGGAGCAGCCTCGCGGGCTTTCTCGTAAGCGTCGGACGACAAGCGCACCGTAACCTCTGAAGCAATTGCCGGGCTGTCGCCATAAACGTCCAGAAATTCGGGTTTCGGCGTGACCTCCAGAACATCGTGTAGAAGCCTGAAACAGTAATCCGGCATGTGTGATTGGTCTTCGTCCGCCTTACAAATCGCTTTAACGAGGCGCTTGAATTCCTTTGCCGTGGAGGTCGAGCCGGTCTTGTGCTGGAGCTTATCGAGGCCGATCCGCCAAACGTCCTGTTTGCCGCAATGCTTGCGGGCCAGCTCATAGAGCCGCCGCTCCAGTGGCTTCCGAAGCTGGAAATAGGCCTTGTGCAGGGTAAGCACGTTCTTGTTTTCAATGGCTTTTACAAGCCAATCGCCCATTTCAAGTTCGACGCTAAGCAAGCGGCCTGTAGAATCTTCTTTGACGATCCGAGCATCGGTGATGAACGAGATCGAGCGCCACTCACCGACACCGTGATCGTGGATATTTGTTTCAATCTGAGTGAACTGAAGGCGGGTGAGGGCGCGACGGAGCGTGGCATAAGCTTGGCCTGTGGTGTGGCGGTTCGTTGCCTTGAGGAGATCATGGGCTGAAATCTGGACCCGACGACCAATTTCCTGGCCCTCATTCTTCGCAGCCATGAGCTGGCTCAGCACATAGATCAGAATGTCCCGGTCAAAAACATTGGCACGTCCTTCTTCGGCAGCGGGCGTGATCTTCACCTTCACATTGCCCTGCTCATACTCGAATGCAGCCAAGTCTTTTTTGACCGACAGGGAAAAGAGAGGATGCTCCATCGAGGCGCGATCACTTTTCGGCGTCGCATCGAGGATATCGCACACGAAAAGGTCCGGCTCTGTATGCCGCTGCGGAAGCAGTGCAGTGCGTTTACGAGGCCTCGCCATTATTCGATACTCTACCCACCATTATTCGATAGTCTGCCCACCAAGCGGGCACGTTCTTCGATACTCTACACACCGTTCTTCGCTAGTCTACCCACCAATTTTCGATACTCTACACACCGACACTTAAAAACACTCCATTATTTTCGATTAGTATCAGTGCCTTGGCTGCAAGCCGATTCTCGTAACACCTTTTATAACACAAATATAACACCCAGCTTCTCAACCAGACGCGACCACCATCAGCACTTCACCGCTCACCGTTGGTAAAACACGCAGGCATCGACGCCCGTGGTTGTCGTGGTCCAGGATGCCCCTAGGACAGCGCACATGGAAGCGTTGCTGGCTAAGAAACGAGGTAGCGTCACCGTCAGGACAAGAGCCAAAACGACAGCACCCAGACCAAACCATGGAAGACGGCTTTTAAAGCGATCCAGCTTCTGTTCCCGTTCCCAAAGCTGACGCAGGGTGTCCGACCTGGCATCCTCTGCTTTCCTTAGAACTTCCTGAGTGTGGTTGGATGCTCTGAGCAGATCACCGGCCATCTGGCCTACGCGGGTGAGGGTATCGCCGATCTTGCCGTCGATGGTTGCGCCGACAATCTCGCCATAGTGTTCCGGGTCGGTTTGCTTTTGAGCCGCGAAGGCGGCAGAGCGGGCTTCCGTCGCCGTCTTATTCACGCGGTCGAGCACCCGCGTTTGGTCATCCACCCGATCCGAGATGCTGGCGACTGCCGTGGCGAGAAGATCGAGCGTCTCGCGCAAATCATCGTCCGAAAGCGGGGCAGGGGAAGCAGGCGTGTCAGACATGGCGCGGATTGCTTTCAGGTTATCGGGCGTCAGGCGTGAACAGCCCGGCAAATTCAGGATCGGCGTAATAGCGCAGTTTTTGCGCGACGGCGGTGGCCTGCCCCTGGACGCGGAGGAGCTGACGATCCGGGGGAAGCTGCATGATTTCATCGGGTGTGAGCAGATCGCGGCCCGTGAGGTTATTCGAGAAGCTGGGGCCATCGCCGGGCTTGAAGCTGTCGGTCTGGAACCCGGCAGTTTCCTGGCCGATCATCTGGCTCAGCCACTTGGCCGTCTCGAAGTCATTCACCCCGAAGACTTGTTGCACCCCGGCATTGGCGATGAAGGTGCCAGCCCGTTCGGCGTAGAGGTCCTTGAGCTGGCTCATGTCCTGCAGGATCGGCCAGAGTTGAAGCCCATAGCCTGCCATCAGCCCCATAGCGCGCTCCACGGCTTCCAGACGGCCCAGGGCGGCGAATTCATCCAGCAGGAAGAGGGCAGGGGCTTCGAGGCGCTGAGAGGCTCCCTGAGCGCCCACAGACGCCTCAGCGTCCCGTGCGATGTCCTGAAGGGCCTGAGAGACGAGGAGACGCAGCCAGCGGCTGTATGCGTCCATTCTGTTGGGCGGCAGGACCAGGAAGACAGAGGTGATCCGGTGGCGCAGATCGGAGAAGGCGAAGTCCGAGCGCACCAGACACTTCGCGATCCGGGGACTGTCCAGGAAGTGCGTGTGGCGCTGCGCGTTCGACAGAACCGAAGCGGCTTCCCGGTCCGCCTTGCCAAGGAAGCGGTTGGCGGCACGGGCAATCAGCCCGCCTGCTTCGTCGCTATCCTGCATCAGCTCCAAAAGCGCCCGGAGTTTTTCCGGGGGCAGGGTGAGATATTCCCGGACGGTGGCGAGGGACCGGCGGTCACGGTCCTCGTGGCAGACGCAGAACATGATCAGCCCGCCGAGAATGGCCTTGGCCTCCTCGTTCCAATGCGCTTCCGTCACCTGGCCCGGCGGGTCCATGACCAGCGCCTCTGTCAGGGAGGCCGCATCCTCACCCAGATCGAGGCTGTCCGGTGTCAGCCGGTCAAGCGGGTTGTAAGCGGCGGAGGGATGACCGCTGACTTCGAACGGATCGAGGACATGAACCGGCCCGAAGCGCCGCCGGGCTTCCCCGGCGATCCGGGCGTTCTCGCCCTTGGGGTCGATCACCAGAACCGAACGTTCCGCTGCCAGCAGGTTCGGGATCACGGTGCCGACGCCTTTCCCGGCCCGTGTCGGGGCGAGGGTGATCAGATGCGCCGGGCCGTCATAGTGCAGCAACCGTCCGGTGTGCGGATTGCGCCCGATCAGAAGACCGTCTTCCCGCTGAAGCTTCTTCAGCTCTTTTCGGTTCGCAAACCGGGCCGAACCGTGGCTGTCCCCGGTCAACCCGAAATAAGCATCGGCACCGGAGGCCATGCGCCAATACTGGAACCCGAAGACAGCACCCACAAACATGAAGGGACCGAAGACCAGCCATTGCCAGGCGCTTTCTCCGGGCGGCTGGTCGAAGAAGGCGAAAATGAACGGCGTGGCCACAAGTGCTCCGAGCATCGCCCCGAACAGGACAGCGCCGATCAACCATCCGAGCAGTATGGGCGTGAAGACCAGCCGACCGAAGAAGTGGAACAGCTCCCCGAAGACGAGCATCACGCTCCGCATCAGGACGCGTCCTCATCGGTAGGGACAGGGGAGGGCGTCTCCCATTCCGTAAACGCTTTGCGATCCTGTTCACGGGAGAGGTTGCGGATCAACCGGTCGAGCATCGCGGCGGCATTAGAATCCCGTTCCGCCAGGTCCATGAGCGCCCCGCCCAGGATCACCTTGCGGCGTGTATCCAGCTTGCGCTGTCTGGTGGCTTCCCGGTTCTTCAAAGCCTGAAGGCGGGCCTTGGCCTGGGCGTAGCGTTTCTCGGCGCGTTCAAGCTCAGTCTCGGCCAATTCGGGAATCCACTTCAAAAAGGGCAGGTGTAAAGGTTAGGCTTGCAACAACCATCGGTAGCGCTTACCCGTAGGCCTGTAAAGGACAAGGGCGCACTTATGCAAACTCTTCACCTGCGGTTTCGAGCTTTGCGTGCGATCTCCTTGAGGCAGGGCCTCAGCCGATGGCGAACTCCGTCCGACGCGATGCGCGTCGGAATGAAAGGCCCTCCCGGCCTCTCAAACTCTCCAGGGCCAACTTTGGCAGTTGGATCGCGTCCCACAAACTCGCACCAGCGTCTCGCCCAATGCCCCACGGTGGGGGCCGGTCTGCCGCTGGCGTCTCCCTTGCGGGAGGTTCGTGTCGTTGGACCTGACGGTGCCGACACGAACCGGGTTTGCCCCCGGCAAACCACCAGTGAACTGTCCCCATATCCCGCCCCCCATATGGCTGGGGATCTGGGGGCAGATCACTGGCAAACCCGCGCCTCAGAGAGCCAGAGGCTCGCTTCGGGCGTGCTGTCTTTTCCACTCGTATCGCGCCGGGGCGGGGCGCGATCCATCGGGGAAAAGACGGCTGACCCAGTGGCCCATGTTCGGGCATGGGCCAGGGTCAGCAACGGCGTGCGTGATGATCGTTCGCTTCATCGGAGAGGGTAGGGCGCATGGCCAGCTACCACCTCTCCGTGAAGACGATCAAACGCAGCGCCGGTCGCTCTGCCACGGCAGCCGCGGCTTACCGTGTCGGTGAGCGCATCGAGTGCCAGCGTGAAGGTCGCGTCCACGATTACACCCGCAAGCAGGGCATCGAGGAGACCTTCATCCTGACACCGAAGGACGCGCCGGACTGGGCCAAAGATCGGTCCCGCCTTTGGAACGAGGTCGAGGCCAGCGAGACCCGCCGCAACTCGGTCACCGCCCGCGAATGGGAGTTGGCCTTGCCGTCCGAGATCAGCGCCGAGGACCGCTCACAGATCACCCGCGACTTCGCCCAGGAGCTGGTCAGCCGCTACGGCGTGGCCGTCGATGTGGCGATCCATGCGCCGCACCGTGAGGGCGATCAGCGCAACCACCATGCCCATGTCCTGACCTCCACCCGCAAGCTGGAAGCGGATGGCTTCACGGCCAAGACCCGCGTGCTCGATTCCGCGAAAACCGGTGGCGTCGAGATCGAGCAGATGCGAGGCCTCTGGGCCGAGTTGCAGAACCGCGCGCTGGAGCGGGCAGGGGAGGTGGAGCGCGTCGATCATCGGTCGCTCGAAGCGCAGCGCGAGGCGGCGCTGGAGCGGGGCGATCAGCTCTCAGCCGAGGAGCTGGACCGCGACCCCGAGCTAAAGCTGGGACCGGCGGCTAATTCCATGGAACGCCGGGCCAAGGCGATGGCTGAGCGCCAGGGCCGAGAATATGTCCCGGTCACCGAGCGCGGGGCCGTGGTTCATGCCGCGCGCCAGGCCCGTGCTGCTTTCCGCGAGCTGCGCGAGCGGCTGGACATTGCGCGGGAGACCTATGGAGCGGAGCGGGATGCGGGGCAGGGGCGTGTCTCTGCCGGTCTGGCCGCACTCAGGGCCGCGACGGCGAAAGACCGCGACCGAAACCCGGATGACTTCCGGGAGCGGCTGGCGCGCGTCGTGGGCCGGTCGCGGGACCAGGACGACATGCCGAAACCGGAAGGCCGCAATTATGCGCGGGAGCGGCTGAAAGAGATCATGGAGAAAGACGCCGGGCGCGATGGCCAGGCGGCGGTTCACAAGCTGGACGGTCACAGTGAGTATGACACGGGCGAGGGCACCGGTCGCGAGGCGCGCAAGCCGTCCGTCAACGAGCGCCTGAAGGACGTGCTGAACAAGCCGCGCGAAAAGCTGGAGATCGAGGACGAGCGCGAGCAGGAGCGCGATGACGACGAGAACGAAAACAAGCGAGACAGGGATCGTGGCGAAGGTCACAGCCTGTGACGCAACCCGATGACACGACAGAGGAGATTGATCGAATGTATGAAGTATTCAACGTGGGCAAGACGATCTTGCTGGACGGAAAGCCGTTATCGCTTGTGACGCCCGCAGGTGTTGAAGGCTGGATCGAGAAGGGTATTCCGCACAGCCACCGCTATGATCAGGTGCGCGATCCGCTCGACGGCCAGATGAAGTACCGCTGTCTGTATGAGAAGGACGGGGCGGATGTGCCGTTTGTCCTGGTCAACGACCCGGATGACGGTGACGGAAGGGTGGTTTTGTTCGATCAGAAGCCGAAATAAGCGCCTCTATCCTGTGTGCATGGCCATGTCGGCTTCACTAGTTACAGCGCAAAGTCCCAGCCATCTGGCTGCAAGGATTGGTAGTACCCATAGGCCTGAGTCTTCTTCTGCAGGTTTTTGTGAGGCTTGATGACTGGCTTTAGTTTGGCAAACAAGGCTTCGAAGAAATCCTTTTCACCCTTGAAGGCCTCATCATCCGCCTTGAGTTCGATGTATCGACGCAGAACAAATGCGACCAGATCGGCCACAAGAATAGTCGATGCATGCTCTGACTTGATCGCAAAGGGCGTGTTGACGATTTGATCGAAGCGGCGTGTCTCCCAGTTCTTCGGACGCCTCTTGGCTTTCAGGAACGCGGCTTTGAAGGCTAAATCATCGAACCAAGGGTCAGGCTGGAAGATGAGCTCTGCCATGTTGGCATGCTCAACCTTGTTGTCATCTACAACGATCACGCAGTTACCCTTGTTTTTGGGATCGTCACAGTGTTCGCGTTGCACATGTGAAAGGACGAACATCGCGTTGGCGATCCAGTAGCTATGTGAAACATCAGGATAACCAAACGCCTTGTGATCGGTCGCCTTGAACTTTCCAAAGGACATTGCAGATGCGTAGACCTTTGAACTGGTGGCGATCTCGTCCACCACAGCGTGCATGAAAGCCTTACGGTCTTCCCCGGAGATCTTGTTCCACCCGCCAGCACCGCGATGGAACCTTCGTGTCTTCAGATCTTGCGGCTTTCCAGGATGCTTCGCAAACACATCGTCGATCATTTCCGAAAAAATGCGACTGTATTTGTTGAGGCGGATGGCGTCGATTTCGACGGCAGCCAGAACGAAGATATCAGATTGGGCCTGATCACCGGTTTCATCTACATAAACAAATTTCATGGCTAAAATGTACCTATTGCCGGTCGGTGCGGCTTTCTTATTCCTCAAGGGCTGAGGTGGTTCGGTTTGACCGAAGAACTCTCTAGCCAATCACGTGCGCGGCTGGCTAGACAATGTACCAGTTCACTTTCCCGCGCGGAGGACTCCGATCCTACCCGGATACTGAGCTTTTTCGTTCTCCCGCCATTGAAAGCGTACCTCGACAGGTACGCTATGCTTCTCCGCGAGGCGGTGGATTTCCTTCCACGCGTCTTGTGCGGACTGTCCTTGAATCGAGATGCCTAGTTCCGCTTGGTACTTATAGCCTTCAGAGCCGTACTCATGCGGCTTCGAAGGAACCTGAAGTTCCTGACAGAGTGCTTTCGCATCCATCCCATTTTTCTTCTTGGTTGCAGCAATCACCTTCAGCAGCACACTTGACCAGTTTGCCTTCGCAAGTGCTTGACCGCCAACGGAGGCATCAAGCAACCGTGTGAACGAGAGGCCAGGTGCGGAACGAAACTCCATAACTCCATTGTCGGAAGTTGCGCTCACGGCTTCGGACGCAACGACCTCTTCTGATGTGTCATCGCGCTCGAGGCCGAGCTGTTCCATTTTCTCCCGGACAAGACGGTCGATGGTCAGGGAAGGTGTCTCCGTCCCTAACCATGTGGCCACAGACTTGAGGTCAACAAAAGTGGCGTCATTCACGCGTACGACGGGCATCATGGCTATCTCCTCAGATGATCTTGCAGGAAATATGTAACATGAAAAATGCAATTCGCAAGAGTTTATGTTACATATTTTTCCCATCACAATGATGGGATGTGTGATCCCGGCAGTGTGCCGGTCTCGCTTTGACCCATAGACAGGGTCGG
>NZ_CH724131.1:3127647-3425415 GCF_000152725.1 Pseudooceanicola batsensis HTCC2597 | reverse complement strand
CGGCCGAGACCGAAAACGCGGACTACTTCGAACAGGTGGTGGCCGCGGGCGGCGACGGCAAGATGGCCGCGAACTGGGTCATCAACGAACTGTTCGGCCGGTTGAAGAAAGAGGACCACGAAATCGCGGAGAGCCCGATCTCGCCCGCACGGCTGGGCCAGATCGTGGCGCTGATCAAGAAGGGCGACATTTCCGGCAAGATCGCCAAGGACGTGTTCGAAATCGCCTATACCTCGGACCGCGACCCCGAGGAGATCGTCGAGACCGAGGGCATGAAGCAGGTCACCGACACCGGCGCCATCGAAGCGGCGGTGGACGAGGTGATCGCCGCCAATCCCGCGCAGGTCGAGAAGGCCCGGCAGAACCCCAAACTGGCGGGCTGGTTCGTCGGCCAGGTCATGAAGGCCACCGGCGGCAAGGCGAACCCGAAGGCCGTGAACGAATTGGTCACCAGGAAACTGGCCGAGAGCTGACCACCTGCGCGTTGCCATCCTCGGCCCCGCCCCTGCGACGTCGTCCAAAGACGCCCGGGGGGCGGACCGGAGGGCGCTGGCCTTGACGGGAGATCCTCGGGTCGAGCCCGAGGATGAGGTCGCACGGGGCCGTCGGGATCGCTACGGCGATCTGCCCTTCTGCGGGCGAATGGCCCCCTCTGCGGCCCGGTCCCGATCGCCGCAGACACGCTCCCCCTACGAGGCTGCGCCGGAAGGCGCTTGAAGCCGCGGCGGCGGAACAGGCAGACTGGCGCCTGCCCGAAACGGTCGGGCGGCCACCTGGAGCGAGAAGTTGAACGATATCTACCTGTCCCCCGAGATGGAGATCAAACCGGACTGGATCGACCTGAACGGGCATCTGAACATGGCCTATTACGGTGTGCTGTTCGATACCGGCGTCGACGAGGCCTGCAAGCTGGTCGGGTTGGGATGGGACTACACCTCGGGCGGCACCCACACGACCTATTCCGCCGAGTTCCGCATCCGCTATGTCCGCGAACTGCACCTGGGCGACCGGGTGCGCGCCTCGTTCCGGCTGCTGGACGTGGGGCCCAAGGCCTATCACTTCTGCCAGGAGCTGATCCACACGGATGGCTGGGTCGCGGCCACCGGCGAGGGGATCAGCCTGCATATCGACCGCTCCGGCCCGCGCGTGGCGCCCTACCCGACCGAGATCAAGGCGCGCCTCGACGAGCGGCTCAGGGCGGATTCCGCGCATCCGGTCCCCGATTGGGTGGGCACGCCGATGCGGATCCGCAAGTGACGCAGCGGACGGTGCCGCATCAGCCCCGCCACCCCTCTAGATATAGCGAAATCGGGCGGCATCTTGCCGCCGATACCCCATATTTGCCAAAAATCCGGTCGTTTTTCGTCTCAAATCCGGTGTAGTGTGAGGGAAAGCAGAGTCGCAGCCGGGTCAACCGGCGCGGTCAACGGGTCACCGGGAACGAGATGGGCAGTTACGAATACAAGGTAGTCACCGCGCCGACGCGGGGCGCCCGCGCACCAGGGGTCAAGACCGTCGAGGGCAGGTTCGCCCATGCCCTGGAGGACGTGATGAACGAGATGGCGGCCGAGGGCTGGGAATACCAGCGCGCCGAGACGCTGCCTTCGGACGAACGCTCGCCCCTCGGCAGGGCGCACACCGTCTATCGCAATGTATTGGTGTTCCGCCGGGCCAGGGCAGGCGATATCAGCGCCTATGACCCCCGTCTTCTGGACGCGCCCGAACCGGCGCCGGCCCTCCTGCCGCCGCCGCCCGAAGGCTTCATGGACGAAGAAATGCTGGCCCCCGCCGCGGATCACGGGCTGAGCACGCTGCTCAAGCGGCGGGCCACGCGGATGTTCCAGTCCGCCCCCACGCCGCCGTCGCCGGACCCGTGGCAGGACAGCAGGGAAGACGACCCCGGCCTCGACGAGTTCGAGGACGCGGACACCGCCTACAGTGCCCGCGACGATCTGGCGGGCTTCTACGGCGCGGATACGCTGGAGTTCAGCAAGCGGGACGAGGCGCCGGGCCTTCACCGCGTCCTCCGCCGCACCGCCGCCGAATAGGGGCCGCGCAACTGGCGCGGGTCTTTCCCTGCGGCGGCCGTCGCTGCGGCCTTCGGGCTCCGCCGGCCGTCAGGGGCGTGTTGCTATAGAACGCAAGGGGCAGGCCTCTCGGCACGTTCATCGCTTCTCGCCTCGAAAGCTCCCTTTTCGACACCCCGTCGGGATTTCCCGCCCGGCCGACACAACCGGAGAGCGCCGTCGCGAGGACGAACCGCTGCCCGGGAACGGCGGGCGGCTCCGCCCCCCCCTTCAGGACGAAATATCCAGCGCCAGCGCGTGGATGCGGCCGATCAGTTCGGGACCGAGCGCGGCGTGGACGGCGCGGTGCCGCTGCAGCCGCGTCATGTCGGAAAACGCAGGGGCCGCGATGCGCACATGAAAGTGACTGTCGCCCCCTTCCCGATAGCCCGCGTGACCTCTATGTTTCTCGCTTTCATCAACGACCTCAAGAACTTGCGGAGAGAACGCCTGTTCGAGCCGTTCGCGTATCTCTGCCGATGCCGACATTTTTTGCCACCTCGCCTCTTCAATCTCGGGAAAGTCAGTCTAAACTGCATCGCCTGACTCGGAAAGGACAACGCATGACCAAAACGGACCCCTTCGGATTCGACATGTCGGTCTCTTCTGCGAAAAAGAAGAACCACCGCGGGCGGCGCGGGATGTCGGGCGCGTCGGAAACCTCGCAGAAGGTCTGCGAACATCCGGGCTGCGAAGAGCCGGGCAAATACCGCGCGCCCAAGGCGCCGGATGTCCTGGACGAATATTACTGGTTCTGCCGCGACCACGTGCGCGAGTACAATCTCAAGTGGAACTTCTTCGACGGCACCACCGAGGCGGAGCTGAACGCCCAGATGTCGAAGGACAAGGTCTGGGAACGGGAGACCAAGGCGCTGAACGACCCCGAGGCGCGGGCCTGGGCGCGTCTCGGCATCGACGACCCGCACCAGGTGCTGGGCGGCAACGCGACGCGCAACCCCGGCAAGGGGGCGGGCAGCACCACGCGCAAGCTGCCGGCGACCGAGCGCCGGGCGGTGGAGATCCTCGAGGCCAAGGATCACTGGTCCAAGGCCGAGGTGCGCAAGGCCTACAAGTCGCTGATCAAGGTGCTGCACCCCGACATGAACGGCGGCGACCGCAGCCAGGAAGAGCAGCTCCAGCTCGTCGTCTGGGCCTGGGACCAGATCAAGGACAGCCGGAATTTCAAGTAACTGAGGCGCCCGCCCGGACCGCCGCCGCTTGGCGCGGCGGACAATTCCGGCGGCGCGGGCCAGATGTGGCCGAGTTGCAGCGGCGCGCCAGAGGGCGGTCTCTGATCGGGAGGCAACGCCCGTTCAACTGAACTCGGCGACCGGTTCCGGACGGGCGCGACGCGCACGGGGGATCATCCGCCTGCCGCGCCTGCCGCGCCGAAGCCCCGGCCCTGCGGCCGCCTCAGATCTCCTGCACATCGCCGACCGCCAGAACATCGCCCGTGGGCTGCCCTGTCGGGGACCCGCCCTCGGGTTCGTCCGAGATGGCGAGGACCGCTTCGGGGAACCGCGCGGCCAGGTCGGCCGGCAGTGTGACGACCTCCTGCGAGGCGCCGGTCGGCCAGACGATGACCGAAACCGGAGCCTCGTCGCCCGCGATCAGCCAGAATTCCAGCGACCGGCCGGCCGCGGCCGCGCCGGACTGGCGCAGCAGTTCCAGCGTGCCGGTATCCTCGTCATATGCCGCCTGGAAGACGATGGCCCCGTCCTCGGCGGCGATGCGGGCCTGGTATTCCGGCGCCGTCACCGGGGCGAGCAGGCCAGAGGTCACGACCATCCAGGCGAGACCGGCGGCCAGCACCCCGCCGAGCGCGTAGCCCAGCAGGCCCAGCCCCGACCGTCGGCGACGGGCGGGCCGCGCGACGGGGCTGTCGATGGAGGCCTCGATGGCGCGCCACAGCGTGCCGGGGGGCGTGGCTTCGGGAATGTCCTGCACGAGCGCGACGAAATCCTCGGCCCATCGGGCCACCAGCGCGCGCAACCCGGCATCGCCGTCCAGCCGCGCCTCGAAGGCGCGCCGGTCGGGCTGGGACAGAAGGCCCAGGACGTATTCCGCCGCGAGGATGCGGTCGTCATCGTCAGGTATGTCGGGCGTGTCGCTCATTCCGACAGGCATTCCTTCAGTTTCAGCAGGCTGCGCCGCAGCCAGGTTCTCATCGTGTTCAGCGGCACCTCGAAACGTGCCGCCAGTTCGGCGTAGGTCTCGCCCTCCAGATAGGCGCGCCGCACGGCTTCGGCCCGGTCGACGGACAGACGCCCGAAACAGTCGACGATCCGCGCCCGGTCGGACGAGGCCATGGCCAGCGCTTCGGGTCCGGGGGCGGCGTCGGGCAGCGCCTCGGCCTCCTCGATCCCGCCACCGGCGGCGCGGCGCGCCCGCAGCCGGTCGATCGCGTGGTTGCGCGCGATGGTGATCAGCCATGTCATGGGGCTGTATCCGCCGGCGCGATACCGATCGGCATTGCGCCAGATCTTGACGTAGACTTCCTGGACCGCTTCTTCCGTTTCCGCTTCTGCTTTCAAAATACGCAGGACGATTCCGAAGAGTTTCGCCGAAGTGTGCTGATAGAGTCGGGCGAATGCCTCACGGTCGCCTGTCGCGACGGCGTCGATTAGCGCCTCGATCTCCTCCCGTGTGGCCATCTGTCTCCTTCGGCACGGATTGCGGCGGCGTTCCGCCGCAAGGCACCCATTTTGCCCTTTCCCTCACTCTCGGCTTCGATATGTTGCAGCCTGGGCCGCGAGCAAGGCCCGCGAAGGGAAAGGACAGGGCGACCATGGCCGAGGGTATGACCGATATCAATGCAAAACCGACCGAGGAAATCTCGGTTCGCGAAGTCTTCGGCATTGATACCGACATGAAGGTCAGGGCGTTCGAAGAGCGTGTCGAACGGGTGCCCGAGGTCGATACGACCTACAAGTTCGACCCCGACACGACGCTGGCCATCCTGGCCGGCTTCTCGCACAACCGCCGGGTGATGGTCCAAGGCTATCACGGCACCGGCAAGTCGACCCATATCGAACAGGTCGCGGCACGGCTGAACTGGCCCTGCGTGCGAGTGAACCTCGACAGCCACATCAGCCGGATCGACCTCATCGGCAAGGACGCGATCAAGCTGCGCGACGGCAAGCAGGTGACGGAATTCCACGAAGGCATCCTGCCCTGGGCCCTGCGCAACCCGACCGCCATCGTCTTCGACGAATACGACGCGGGCCGGGCGGACGTGATGTTCGTGATCCAGCGGGTGCTGGAGCATGACGGCAAGCTGACGCTGCTGGACCAGAACGAGGTGATCACGCCGAACAAGTACTTCCGCCTCTTCGCGACCTCGAACACCGTGGGACTCGGCGACACGACCGGGCTTTATCACGGCACGCAGCAGATCAACCAGGCACAGATGGACCGCTGGTCGCTGGTGGCGACGCTGAACTACCTGCGCCACGATGCCGAGGCGGCGATCGTGCTGGCCAAGGCGCCGCATTACAACAACGAGAAGGGCCGCAAGCAGGTCAGCCAGATGGTGCGCCTCGCGGATCTGACGCGGACGGCCTTCATGAACGGCGACCTCTCGACCGTCATGTCGCCCCGGACGGTGATCACCTGGGCGCAGAATGCCGAGATCTTCCGCAGCATCGGCTATGCCTTCCGCCTCACCTTCCTGAACAAGTGCGACGAGCTGGAACGCCAGACCGTGGCCGAGTTCTACCAGCGCTGCTTCGACGAGGAACTGCCGGAAAGCGCCGCCTCCTCGGCGTCCTGAGACCCGGCAGCGCCAGGCCGGACATACACGAAAAGGGCCGCATCGCGCGGCCCTTTTCCGTTGCTCTCCGTTTGCGGGCCGTGATCCGCGTGTCACGCCCGAGGCGCTCCGGTCGCGGGGCGGATGGCGGGAGATCCTCGGGTCAGGCCCGAGGATGCCGCTCGCCTCAAGCGGCCTGCGCCTGGGCGTCGGCCTCGCGCGCGGCCATCGTGGCCTTCGCCCACCAGACCAGATCGTCCAGCGCGTTCTTCGCCGCGGGGGCGATGTTCTCTTCGATTTCCGAAAGCGGCTTGCCCGCGCCCATGGGATGGACGGTGAAGAAGTCGGCGCCGCCGATATGCACCGCGCCCCGTACCGGCACCATCTGCAGTTCGACGGCGATGTTGCGCAGGTGCTCCAACGCGCGTGCCGCGCCCATGCTGCCGTAGGCGATGGCCGTCATCGGCTTGCGGACCCACTCCTTGTAGGCCTGGTCCAGCGCGTTCTTCAGCGCCCCCGAGACGGAATGGTTGTATTCGGCCACGGCGAAGATGAACCCGTCGAACTGGGCGATCTTCTCCTGCCAGGCGACGGCCTTCGGATCGGAGGAGGGCATCCAGAGGTTCGAGGCCGGTTCGTTGAAGAACGGCAGGTCGAAATCCTTGAGATCGACGAGTTCGACCTCGAGGTCGTCGCGGGCCTGGGCTTGCGACAGCATCCATTCGGCGGGCGTGTCGGCATAGCGGGCGTCACGGGTCGAGGTGACGATCAGGGCGATACGGGGTTTGCGGGACATCTCTGTCTCCTTTCATGTTCTGTACGTGGCGGAAACCTATCCCTTTCGCGCACGCAGAAAACTCCGATGCCCGCACAGGGTCTGTGCAAGGGCTGAGAGATTCGGCTCGCGCTGCAATACCTGACCCTCCGACACAAGAGATTTGCCGATGGCGCCCGCGAAATACGGCGCACAAATCGATTGGCGATTAAAATTTATGCGCTACTGTCTATCCCATGACACGGATGGCCGCCCTCATCCTCGCCCTGTCGCCGGTTTTCGCGGAAACCGGACGGGCAGCGCCGGGCGATCTGTCCGATCCGGTCACCGTCTTCGCCACCTGCGCCGGCCGGTTCTCTGCTGAAATGGAGCACCGGTGGCTCGTGGGGCGCGACCCGGACAGGGCCGCGCGCCATCGCGGGGCCATGATCGACCTGCTGGACGCCGTGGTGCCGAATGTCGACGGCCGGGCCGTACTGGCGCGCCGGATCGAGGCGAAACACGCGCAGGCCACGCTGTTGATGCGGGCGGATTTCAACGTCAACGCCGAGGACGCGCGGCAGGCGCGGGTGCTGGCGGATGCGGCCCTGTCGCGCTGCGCCGCGCTGATCGCCGGCTGACCGCCCTGCGATGAGCTCTCGGAAGGTCGGTTCGGGATGTCGCAGCGGACCCCGTGACCCCGGGCCGGACACCGGAGCCTCGCTGGTCCATCCCGCAGGCACGGGGCCGCGCCGATGAGCGGGCTCGACTTCGCTCATACCGCCAAGCGCCTTGCCGAGCCGCGCCGGGAGTGGTTTACCAGCACCATGAGCACGTCCAGCGACAATCCCGCCGATCCGTTCAAGAAGGCCTTGGCCGAGGCCACCAAGGTCATGGCCGACGATCCGGATCTGAACGTCAGCTATTCCGTCGACCCCGCGGGTACGTCGGGCGACAACATGCGCCTGCCGCAGGTCAGCCGGCGCATGACCAAGGACGAGGTGCTGCTCGCACGCGGAACGGCCGACGCGCTGGCGCTGCACCACCGGTACCACGATGCCGGCACCCATGCGAAATACGCCCCCTCGGGCCAGATGGCGCGCGACCTCTACGAGGCGATGGAGACGGCGCGCTGCGAAGCCATGGGCGCGCGCGACATGCCGGGCACTGCGGGCAATATCGACGCCAAGATCGGCGCCGAGGCGCGTCGCGCCGGCTATGACGGGATCACCGACACGTCGGACGCGCCCCTGCCGGCGGCGGCGGGTTACCTGATCCGCCATCTCGCCACGGGTCGCGAGATGCCCCCGGGCGCGCAGAACGTGATGGAGCTCTGGCGCGGCTTCATCGAGAGCCAGACCGGCACGCGGCTCGAGGATCTGGGCGAGAAGCTTTCGGATCAGACCGAATTCGCGCGCTTCGCCCGCCGGATCATCGACGATCTGGGCTATGGCGACCAGCTGGGCGACGATCCCGACGGATCGGACGACGAGGATCAGGACGCGGCCGAAGAGGGGCAGGACGAAGAGGAACAGCCCGACAGCACCGGCGATTCCGACGAGGACGACCAGGCCGAGGCCAGCCCCGAGCAGTCGCAGGACGAACAGCAGGACCCGTCCGAAGCCTCGGTGTCGATGGACGACATGGCCGAGGAGGAGATGGGCGAAGAGGCCGAGATGCCCGAGGGCGAGGCGCCTCTCGAACCGCCGCCGCCGCCTCCGGCCTCCGAGGCCGATCCCAACTATACCGTCTACTCCGCCGATTTCGACGAGGAGATCAACGCCGCCGAACTTGCCGATCCGGTCGAACTGGAGCGGCTGCGCGCCTATCTCGACCAGCAGCTCGAACCTCTCAAGGGCGCGGTCGGCCGCCTGGCGAACAAACTGCAGCGCCGCCTTCAGGCGCAGCAGAACCGGTCGTGGGAATTCGACAAGGAAGAGGGCGTGCTGGATGCCGGCCGCCTCGCACGGGTCGTCGCGAACCCGACAACGCCCCTGTCGTTCAAGGTCGAGAAGGACATGGAGTTCCGCGATACGGTCGTGACCCTGCTTCTCGACAATTCCGGGTCGATGCGGGGCCGGCCGATCTCGATCGCGGCGATCTGCGCCGATGTGCTGGCGCGGACGCTGGAACGCTGCTCGGTCAAGGTCGAGATCCTGGGCTTCACCACCCGCGCCTGGAAGGGCGGCCAGAGTCGGGAACGCTGGCTCAACGACGGGCGTCCGCAGCAGCCGGGCCGTCTGAACGATCTGCGTCACATCGTCTACAAGTCCGCCGACGCGCCTTGGCGCCGCTCGCGCGACAATCTCGGGCTGATGATGAAGGAAGGTCTGCTGAAGGAGAACATCGACGGCGAGGCGCTGGAATGGGCGCATCGCCGGATGGCGGGCCGGCGCGAGGCACGCAAGATCCTCATGGTGATTTCCGACGGGGCGCCGGTCGACGACTCGACGCTTTCGGTCAACCCGGCGAACTATCTCGAAAAGCACCTGCGCGACGTGATCGCGATGGTCGAGCGGAAGAAACTGGTCGAACTGCTGGCCATCGGGATCGGCCATGACGTGACGCGCTACTACAACCGCGCGGTGACGATCACCGATGTCGACCAGCTGGCGGGCGCCATGACCGAGCAGCTGGCCGCGCTGTTCGACAGCGATCCGCGGGCGCGTGCGCGTCTCGTGGGGATCAAGAAGGCAAGCTGATCGCGGGGCATCGCCGGGCGGGCGGCGCGCCGGGGGGTCACCTGCCCGCGGTCGGCCGCGGCGCTCGCCGCGTCCCCCGCCTGCGCGGCCACGCAGGCCCCGCGCGTCTGGCATCCCGGGCCGCTTCGGGTATGTTCGACGCGAACCACGACCCGGAGAGCCCCTTGTTCCAGACATTCGACAGCCCCAGCTCGCCCGACCAGGGCCCGCCCCGCCTGGCCCGCCTGCGCGAGCAGATGGCGGCGCAGGGCCTCGACGCCTGCATCGTGCCCCGCGCCGACCGCTATCACGGCGAATACGTCGCGCCGCATGACGACCGGCTGGCGTGGCTGACCGGGTTCACCGGCTCGGCCGGGTTCTGCGTGGTCACCGGCGACAAGGCGGCCGTCTTCGTCGACGGGCGCTACAGGGTGCAGGTCAAGGCGCAGGTCGCCGCGGATTTCACCCCGGTCGCCTGGCCCGAGACCACCCATATCGACTGGCTGGGCCGGGAGCTGCCCCGAGGCGGTGTCGTGGGCTTCGACCCCTGGCTGCACGCGATGGACGAGATCTCGCGGCTCGAACGCGGTCTGCCCGGCCTGACGCTGAGGCCCGTGGATCATCCCGTCGACCGGATCTGGACCGATCAGCCTGCGCCGCCGGCCGAACCGGTCTTTGCCCATCCGCTCGCATTCGCCGGGGAACCGCACGAGGCGAAGCGCAGGCGCCTCGGCGCCGGACTGGCCGAGAGGGGCGAGGCGGCGGCGCTGATCACCCTCTCGGACAGTATCGCCTGGCTGTTCAACATCCGGGGCGGCGACATTCCCCGCAACCCGGTGCCGCATGGCTATGCCGTGCTCAAGGCGGACGGCTCGGCGGTCCTGGTCACGGATCCGGCGAAATGCGCCGATCTGGGCGACCACCTCGGCCCGGATGTTGCGGTCCGACCGGATGCCGACCTTGCGGCGGTGCTGTCCGAAACCGGCGGGCCGCTGCGGATCGATCCGCAGACCGCGCCGATGGCACTGGCGATGATGCTGGACGAGGCGGGGATCGAGACGCGCCATGGCCCCGACCCGTGCCGTCTGCCCAAGGCCTGCAAGAACGAGGGCGAGCTGGCCGGGATGCGCGATGCGCACATGCGGGACGCGGTGGCGATGTGCCGGTTCCTCGCCTGGTTCCAGGCCGCCGACCGGACCACGCTGACCGAGATCGACCTGGTCACCCGGCTCGAGGGATTCCGCCGTGATACCAACATGCTGCGCGAGATCTCCTTCGACACGATCGCAGGGGCCGGGCCGAACGGCGCCCTGCCCCACTACCGTGTGACGACCGAGACCAACCGGGCGCTCGGCGAGGGCGATCTGATCGTGCTGGACAGCGGCGGGCAATATCCAGACGGCACGACCGACATCACCCGGACGCTGGTGGTCGGTGAGGCGGGGGCCGAAGAGAGACGGGCCTTCACGCTGGTGCTGAAGGGCATGATCGCCATTTCGCGGCTGCGGTTTCCGCGCGGTGTCGCCGGGGCGCATCTGGATTCCCTCGCCCGCTATCCGCTGTGGCTGGCGGGCATGGATTTCGACCACGGCACGGGGCACGGCGTCGGCGCCTATCTCTGCGTGCACGAGGGGCCGCAGCGGCTGGCGCGCAGCGGCGAGGTGCCGTTGCAGCCGGGTATGATCCTGTCGAACGAACCGGGGTACTATCGCGAGGGGGCATTCGGCATCCGGATCGAGAACCTGATCGTCTGCCAGGTGGCAGACCCCTTGCCCGGCGGCGATGCGCGTGACATGCTGTCGTTCGAAACCCTGACGTGGGTTCCCATGGATCGAAACCTGATCGACCCCGATCTGCTGACCGCCGAGGAACGCGACTGGGTCGACACCTATCACGCCACCTGCCGCGACAAGATCGGCCCTCTGCTCCCCGAGGATTGTGGAGCATGGTTTGCCGCCGCGACAGAAAAACTATGACGAGACCGGCGGCTGTCACCGTACCGTGACAATCGCAAGGCAAGGGAAGACCGCCTCTTGGGGAGGGCCGCAGACATGACCGACATCACCATCCGCAACGCCGAAGGCACCTGGACCGTCCGCGCCGGCGGCGCCGTGCTGGGAGAGAGCCGGAACGCGCTGGAGCTGACCGAGGGGGATTATCCGTCGGTGATCTACTTCCCGCGCGACGACATCGCGATGGCCTTTCTCGACCGGACCGACCACAGCACGCATTGCCCGAAGAAGGGCGATGCGACCTATTTCTCGATCGTCACCAAGAGCACCACGCACGAAAACGCCGCCTGGTCCTACGAGACCCCCATCGAGGGGATGGAACGGATTGCCGGGCACCTGGCGTTCTACGCCACGGATTTCGTCACGGTCGAGCGGATCTGACCGTCGCAGGGGGCTTTGCCCCCGTCGCGCAAGCGCGACTCCCCCAGGATATTTCGCGGACCAAAGAAGCGGGTCAGCTGTGTTCTTCGGCGGCGGTGGCCGCGAGGGCGCGGTTGTAGGCGCGCAGGGCGTCCACGTGATAGAGCGCCCCCAGCAGGTCCGGCGGCTGGTCCGCCCGGCGGATCTGCACGACCGGAAGGAAGACCGCGCCGGTGCGGTCGAAGGCCGGCAGGGCGGTTTCCAGCGTGGCCTGGGCGTCGACGTAGTCGCCGGCCTCGATCATCTCCCAGCAGGCGGCGTCGCTGGCGGTGCGTTCGCCGCCGCGCGGGCGCATGACCTCGGAGACCCGGAAGAGCGCCAGGAGGTAGGCCTGGGGGCCGGCCGCGACATGCACCCCGCGCCGTTCGAGCTGGGTGAGGAAGAAGGAGCGGTCGACCAGCCGGGTGCCGACCGAGGTCGAGATCGAGACGGTGACCATCACGGCCAGTCCGGTGGCCCAGTCGCCCGTCAGTTCGAAGACGATCAAGGTGGTCGAGATCGGCGCGCCGAGCACGGCCGCCGCGACCCCGCCCATGCCCGCCAGCGCGTAGAGCGACGAGGATCCCGAGACCTCGGGAAAGATCGAGGTGGCGACGAGCCCGAAGGCCAGCCCCGTCAGCGCGCCGACCATCAGCGCGGGCGAGAAGACGCCGCCACCCATCCGGCCGCCGATGGTGACGGCCACGGCCACGGTCTTGATCACGGTGAAGACGATGGCGTCCCACAGGCCGATGCGCCCGGTCAGCGCGAGCGAGGTGGTCTCGTAGCCGACGCCGATGATATGCGGAAAGGGAATCGCGATAAGCCCCAGCAGGGCGCCGGCCAGGGCCGGGCGCAGCCAGCGCGGGATCGAGAGGCGCGACTGGACGTGTGTCGCCACATCCTCGGCGGCGAAGATGGCGCGCATCAGGATGCCGGCGGCGATGCCGCAGACCCCACCGAGGATCAGGAAGGCCGGCAGTTCCTGGTAGAACTGGAGGATCGAGGCGTCGGGCAGCGTGAACTCGGTCACGCCGCCGAATTCCAGCCGGTTGATCACCGTGCCCGCGACCGAAGCGATGACGATCGGGGCGAAGGCGTGAATGGCGAAATGGCGCAGCACCACCTCGAGCGCGAACAGCGCGCCGGCGATCGGCGCGTTGAACGAGGCCGAGACGGCCGCGGCCACGGCGCAGCCCAGCAGGTCGCGGCCGGTGACGCCGTCGGCCTTGAGCCAGTGCAGCACGCGCGAGGAGATCACCGCGGCGAGGTGAACGACCGGCCCCTCGCGCCCGGAGGAGCCGCCGGTGCCGAGGGTGATGAGCGAGGCGGCCGCCGAGGCGAGACCGGCCCGCCCCTCGACCCGGCCGTCGTTGAGCGCCGCCCCCTGGATCACGTCGGCGACCGAGCGGACGCGGCCGTCGGGGGTGAAGAGGTGCAGGATCAGCCCGACCGCCAGCCCGCCCAGAACGGGAATGCAGAGGACCCAGTACCACGGCAGGTTTCCGACCCAGCTGTGCAGGTAGGTGATGTCGTCTGTCCGGTAGAGCCAGGACTGCAGCGCCTCGATCCCCTTGCGGAAGAAGAGCGCCGCCGCCCCGCCGGCGATGCCGACCGCGAGGGCGATGAGCCAGAACTGGAGCTGGTTGGGCCCCCGGTCGAGGACCACATGCCAGGCATTGCGCACCTGCGCCCGGATCCCGTCGGCGGCATCTGCCAGCAGCGATCGGCTCTGCGCGGACATGGAGGGGCCCTTCCCGTTCGATTGTCGGCCGGCGCGCCGTCACAGCCCGCCCTTTTCGGCGCGCACCGGCTGCCCTAGAAGGGGCCGAACGCACCTTGGGGGAGCTCGTATGACAGTTGACACGGCCTGGCCGGAACTTTCGGAACTCTTAGGCGATCGGATTACCCGGTCCAAGTCCGAACTGGAGGCCCATGGCGGCTCGGAGAGCTATTTCCCCCTGACCCCGCCCGATCTGGTGGCATTTCCGGAAACCACCGAAGAGGTGGCGGGGCTCATGCGGATCTGCGCGCGGCACGGGGTTCCGGTGGTGGGCTGGGGCGCGGGGACATCGCTCGAGGGGCAGGCCCAGGCGTTCCAGGGCGGGCTCTGCGTCGATTTCGCCCGGATGAACCGCATCATCGAGGTCGCCCAGGGCGACATGGATGCACGGGTGCAGCCGGGGCTGACCCGCGAGGCGCTGAACGATGAGTTGCGCGCGACGGGCCTGTTCTTTCCGGTAGACCCCGGGGCCAACGCCTCGATCGGCGGCATGGCCTCGACCCGGGCGAGCGGAACGACGGCGGTGCGCTACGGGACGATGCGGGACAATGTGCTGGGGCTGGAGGTGGTGCTGGCGGACGGCCGTATCATCCGGACCGGCACGCGGGCGCGCAAATCTTCGGCCGGATACGATCTGACGGGCCTCTTCGTGGGGGCCGAGGGCACGCTCGGGCTGATCACCGAGCTGACGCTGCGGCTGCACGGTCAGCCCGAGGCCATCACCGCGGCGGTCTGTGCCTTCGACACGATCGGGGGGGCAGTGCGGGCGGTGACGGATGCGATCCAGATGGGCATCCCGATGGCGCGGATCGAGTTCGTCGACGCGGCCACGGTGGCGGTCTTCAACAGCTATGCGGACGCGGGCCTGGACGAGGTGCCACATCTGATGATCGAGTTCCACGGCTCGCCCGGATCGGTCGCGGAGGATGCGGCGGTCTTCGGCGACATCGTGGCCGATCATGCCGGGCGCGGGTTCCAGTGGGCGACCGACCCCGAGGACCGCAAGGCGCTGTGGACGCTGCGCCACCACGCCTACTGGGCGATCCTGGCCTCCCGGCCCGGCGCACGGGCGGTGGTCACGGACATCTGCGTGCCGATCTCGCGGCTGGCCGAGGCGGTGGAGGCGACGCAGGCGGATCTCGAGGCGCATGGGATCGCGGGGCCGATCCTGGGCCATGTGGGCGACGGCAATTTTCACGCGATCCTGATGT
Organism: Pseudooceanicola batsensis HTCC2597; assembly: GCF_000152725.1. Lineage (GTDB taxonomy): Bacteria > Pseudomonadota > Alphaproteobacteria > Rhodobacterales > Rhodobacteraceae > Pseudooceanicola > Pseudooceanicola batsensis. The sequence continues at coordinate 3,410,758 of NZ_CH724131.1, read as the reverse complement.
TCGACCCCGCGGATGCGGCGGAACTGGGACGGGTCAAGGCGGCGGCGGACCGCCTGGTGTCGCGGGCGCTCGACATGGGGGGCACCGCCACGGGAGAGCACGGCATCGGCATCGGGAAGAAGGGCTTCATGCAGCGCGAACACGGCGAGGCCTGGTCGGTGATGGGCGCGCTCAAGCGGGCGCTCGATCCCGAGAACATCCTGAACCCCGGCAAGCTCGCGCCCGACGCCAACTAGAGAAAGCGTCCACGGGACGGTGACGCGGACTCGCAGCAGGTGACAGGGGGGCGCGGCATCGTCTACAGTCAAGCGGTTGGATCGACCGGGGACGCCAGTGACAGATCAGGACGCCGCCGGCGGAGAGCCGGACTCGCAAGACGTGACCGACGCTACGCTCCGTGACGAGGTGGTCGACAGGCTGTACGGCACGGCGCTCGATCCCGGGTCCCTGCCCGATCTCGTCGATCCCTGGGACAAGCTTCTCGCGCCGCACTGGCACCGACCGCCCCAGATGCGTGACGACCTGATCGCGGACACCGGGCTTGTCCGCCATGCCCGCCGCGTCGAGCAGTTCCTGGCCCGCGCCCGCGCCGCCAACGAAAAGCCGCCGGAAGAGCTGGAACTGAGCGCCTATCGACGGTCGGCGGCATTCACCCTGGACAGCTCGCTGAGGATAACGGCCGCCAATGCCGCCGCGCGCGGCGGGCTGGGCATCGACCGCGGGATGGCGCTGGCGGCGTTGAGCCTGCGCGAGGACGACCGGGCCCTGCTGCGCCGCGTGGCCCGGTCGATGCTTCGGCGCAGTGGATCGGACCTGCCGGAACTGTCGCAGCTGATTCGCGCGCGGCGTCGCTCGGACGACCGGATCATGCTGTTGCAGGTGACCCTGGTGCAGCACGAGGGACACGCCGATTTCGTCCTGGTGGTGACGACCGAACTGCACTGGCCCGAGGCCGCGGCCGAGGTGCTGCGGGACGCCTTTGCGCTGACCCCGGCCGAGATCGACGTGCTGCGGGCGCTGACGGAGACCCGGACGCTGGCCGAGATCGCGCGGCAGCGGGGCCGGTCGGTGGATACGATCCGGACGCAGATAAAATCGATCCTGGCCAAGACGGAAACGCACGGTCAGAACGATCTTCTGCGGCTGGCGATGACGGCGATGGATTTCGCCCCCCCGACCGAGCCCGTGCCCGACGACACCTTCTCGGCGCCGCGATACAGCCGCCTGGCGCGGGGCGGCGCGGAACTGCCCGCCCTGCCCTTCCGGACGCTGGTCCGGACCGGCGGACGGCAGATGGACTACCTGGAATTCGGCGATCCCACTGGCCGGCCGCTGCTCTATTTCTGTTCCAATTTCGGCCTCTGCCGATGGCCGGCCGCGGCAGAATTCGCGGCTGCCCAGACCGGGCTGAGGGTCATCGTGCCGATCCGCCCCGGCTTTGGCGGCTCCCACCCCCTCCCGCAGGGGGCCGACCGGGTGCAGGAGGTGGCGAGGGATATCGTCGCGCTGCTGGATCACCTGGGGATCGGGCGGGCGCATTGCCTCGTGCTGGATGAGGACATGATATACATGGCGCGCCTCTTCGCGCTGGCGCCGGAACGGGTCGGCGCGGTGATGGGATGCTCGGCCGTGCTGCCGCTGACCAGGCCCGCGCAATACGAACGGATGGGCCGCTGGCACCGGTTCGTCCTGGGCAACGCGAGGTTCACGCCTCAGCTTTTGCCGTTTGCGACGCGGGCAGGCTTTGCGATGGCCCGTCACCTGGGCAAGGCCGAGTTCGTGCGCCTGGTCTTCAGCGCCTCGGAGACGGACCGCGCGATGACCCGCACCCCCCGGGCCTTCGAGGCGATGGACTGCGGGTCGGATATCGTCCTGTGCGAAGGGGGCGACGCCTCGCGCGCCTTTGCCGAAGAGGTTCTGCTGGTGCATCGCAGCGACTGGTCCGAAGAGTTCCGCGCCATGAGCACCGCGATCCCGGTGACCGACCTGATCGGGCGTGAGGATCAGTCCATCCACCCCGAGACCCGCCGCGAACTGGCGGTGGATTTCCCCGAGGTCACGATCGAGCCGGTCGAAGACGCCGGTTCGTTTCTGCTGTTCCAGCACTGGCCGCTGGTGCTGCGCCGGCTGGAGGAAGTGATCGCGGCGCGACGCCCGCATTGCAGGAAAGATAATTAACCCTGCACACCGCTTTTTAACCCGTTTGGGGTATGACGCCGAAACGGGTTTCACATAGGAAAGATGCACGTAAGCGGTATCGTGTTGTGGCCCCGGTCTGTGTCAGGCGGATCGGGGTTTTTTTGTGCCCGGCACCCTATCCCAGAAGGGCCAGCGCCGCGGCGCGCGCCTCATCCGTCACCCGGTCGCCCGAGAGCATCCGAGCGATCTCGTCGACACGGGCGGAGGGGTTTAGGGGCGTGACTGTCGAAAGCGTCACATCCCCCTCGACCCGCTTGGCCACGCGCCAGTGATGCGCGCCGAGCGCGGCGACCTGGGGCGAATGGGTGACCACCAGGACCTGTCCTGAACGCGCAAGCGACGCCAGCCGCCGGCCGACCGCATCCGCCGTGGCGCCGCCGACGCCGCGGTCGATCTCGTCGAAGATCATCGTGGCCTCGGACTGCTCGCCCCGCAGGCAGACCTTGAGCGCCAGGAGAAAGCGGGACAGTTCCCCGCCCGAGGCGATCCGGTTCAGCGCGCCCGCCGGGGCGCCGGGATTGGTGGCGACGGTGAAGGTCGCGTCGTCGATGCCGTCCGGCCCCGGCTCGCGGCGGTCGATCACCGTGCGGAAAACCGCGCGCTCCATCTTGAGCGGCGCCAGCTCCTGCATCACCGCCGCATCCAGCCGGGCAGCGGCCTGGGCGCGGGCGTCGGAGAGCTCCTGCGCGGCGGCGGCATGGCGCGCCTCGGCCTCCGAGGCGGTCCTTTCCAGCGATTTCATGTGCTCGGCGCCGCTGTCCAGCCGGTTCAGACGCTCGCGCAGGCTGTCGGCGAAGGCCGGAAGATCGTCGGGCGCCACGCCATGTTTGCGGGCCGCGGCGCGGATGGCGAAGAGGCGTTCCTCGGTCCGTTCCAGCTCCAGAGGATCGACTGAAAGCTCTTCGAGGCAGCGCTCCACGCCATCCGTCGCCTCGCCCAGTTCGGTCAGGGCCCGCGACAGGGCCGAGAGCGGCACATCGAGGCGCCCCTCGGTCCCGTCCGCCGCCCCGTCGAGCCAGCGCAGGGCGTCCGTCAACAGACCTTCGGCCCCGTCCGAGCCCAGGGCCGCGGCAGCGCGGGCGATGTCCTCGCGGACCTTGCCCGCCGATTGCATGAGGCGGCGGCGGGTATCCAACGCGTCGTCCTCGCCCGGCTGCGGGTCGAGCGTGTCGAGTTCCGCCACGGCGTGGCGCAGGAAATCCTCTTCCGCGCGGACCTCGTCCAGTGCGGCGCGGGCGGTTTCCAGTTCCCGGGTGGCGGCGCGGCGGGCGCTCCATGCGGCGCGGGTCGTCTCGATCAGGTCGGCGCGCGCCATGAAGGCGTCGAGCAGGGCCAGGTGACCGCGCGGGTTCAGCAGGCCACGGTCGTCATGCTGCCCGTGCAGCTCTACCAGCGTGTCCGAGAGCGCGCGGAGAACATCGCCCGAGGTGCGGCGATCGTTCACCCAGGCCGTCTTGCGCCCGTCGGCCGTGTTCACCCGGCGCAGGATCAGTTCGGATCCGCCGGGAATGCCGGCTTCGGACAGGACGGCACGGGCCGGATGATCGTCGGGCAGATCGAACCAGGCGGTGACCTCGCCCTGGCCGGCGCCCTGCCGGACCAGATCGGCCCGGCCCCGCCAGCCGAGCACGAACCCCAGCGAATCCAGCAGGATGGACTTGCCGGCGCCGGTTTCGCCGGTCAGCACGTTGAGACCCGGCTGGAATTCAAGTTCCAGCCGGTCGATGATCAGCATGTCCCGGATGTCCAGCCCGCGAAGCATCGATCTATCCTGCCAGGGGACCCCGTCTTGCGGGGCGGATCACAGCCATTTGCCCTGAATCATCTGGCGATAGACCTTGGCAAGCCAGTTGTTGCCGCGAACCTTGGGCTCGAGCCCCTGCCGTGTCAGCAGGCGATAGCTGTCTTCGTACCATTCGGTGGACTGGAAGTTGTGGCCCAGGATCGCACCGGCGGTCTGCGCCTCGTCCGTCAGGCCGAGGCTGAGATAGGCCTCGACCAGGCGGTGCAGGGCTTCGGCGGTGTGGGTCGTGGTCTGGAAATCCTCGACCACGACACGGAAACGGTTGATCGCGGCCGGGAAATGATCGCGCTTGAGGTAATAGCGCCCGATCTCCATCTCCTTGGCGGCGAGGTGATCGAAGGCCAGGTCGAATTTCAGGATGGCCGAGCGGGCATAGTCGCTTTCGGGATAGCGTTCGATGACGGTCCGCAGAGATTGCAGCGCCTGGAAGGTCAGCCCCTGGTCGCGGCCGACCTCGTCAATCTGGTCGTAATAGCTGAGCGCCAGCAGGTACTGGGCATAGGCGGCATCGTCATCCGTCGGGTAGAAGTCGATGAAACGCTGCGCCGAGGCGCGGCTCTCCTCGTAGTTCTTGTCCTTGTGGAAGGAAAAGGCCTGCATGATCAGCGCGCGCTTGGCCCATTCCGAGTAGGGATAGAGGCGCTCCACCTCGCCGAAATACTCGGCAGCGCTGTCATAGTCGCTGCTGTCCAGTTCGTATTCGCCGCGCTGGTAGATCTGTTCGGCCGTGAAGGACTCGATCGGTTGGCCCCCCATCCCGAGCCCGTCGGTCGAGGTTCCGCCGCAGCCGGCCAGCGCCACGCAAAGCAGAATCGCCGCGGCCCGCGTTTTTCCGCCAGACAATCCAGACTTCCCCACGTGCCGCCTCATACGTCTTGTTATGATTTGCCCACTCCGCAAACCGCCGAACCCGGTGAAGGACCGGCCGTCCCCAAGGGTCTAGCACAGAAAACCGGGGGGGCAAATCGACTTTCACCCCCATCCATGTCGCAAGATGCGGGCGCTTTCCACAGGAAATCAGGCGACTGCGGGAATTTCCGCGAGATGGACGCCAGCCCCCGGCAAACAGCGGGCGGTGGCCGCGTCGCAGTCGACGATCTCGTAATTCGCGCTGTCGGCGAAAACCGCGCGCAGCAGCGTGTTCGTCAGGCTGTGTCCCGCGCGTGTGCCGGTATAGAGGCCCAGGACCGGACCGCCCGCCAGCAGCAGGTCGCCGAGCGCGTCGAGCATCTTGTGCCGCACGGGTTCGTCGCGCCGGCGCAGACCGCCCGGGCTGACAACCGCATCGCCGTCGAAGACCACCGCGTTCTCGCCCGGCACACCGCCCAGGGCCAGCCCCTGCGCGCGCATCGCGTCGACATCGGCCTGGCGGCAGAAGGTCCGGCAGTCGCAGAGTTCGCGCACGAAGGTCCCGTTCTCCATCGTCAGCTGCTTGCGCTGCGACCCGATGGCGCCGTCGGCAAAGTCGATGCCGAAAGCGATCTCCATCACGCGGCTGGGTTCGAGGCGGGCGGCGGCGTCGCCATTGCGCACCTCGACCGGGCGGAGGATGCGGATCGCGCGGATCGGGGCCGCCTGCACGGTCAGCCCGCATCCCAGGAAGGCGCGGACGAAGGGGGCGGAGGAGCCGTCGAGGATGGGAACCTCGGGGCCGTCGATCTCGACCAGGGCGTTATGGATGCCGCAGCCCGCGAAGGCCGCCATCAGGTGCTCGACCGTCGAGACCGAGGCGCCCGACCGGTTTTCCAGGCGGGTGCAGAGGGGCGTACGGTTGACCGCGCTCCAGATGGCCGGGATCTCGGCGTCGCCGATGCGGATGTCCGTGCGGCGGAAACGGATGCCGTGGTTCGCGGCAGCGGGGCGCACGATCAGCGTGGCCGGCGCCCCGCTATGGAGCCCGACACCTTCGAACCGTACCGCCGATTTCAGCGTCTTCTGCACGCGATCCCCACTTTCCGAACACGTCTTCCGCCGGTGCCGCCGCATGACGGCATGACCGGCCTGTCCGTGGTCTTCTACCTATGGCGGGGGGCGGTCCGACTCAATTCACTCTTTGCAACGAAATGAAACATGGGCGGGCAGCCAATCCGGCGCTTCGCGCAATGGGTGAGCACAGGACCGCAGATCGTTGCAGACAAACGGAAACGGCCGCCCCGAAGGGCGGCCGCTGGTCAGTGTCCCTGATCCCGGATCAGTTCGCCTGGCGGCGCAGGAAGGCGGGGATCTCGATCCGTTCCTGATCCGGATCCTTCTCGGCCGGGCGCGGCGCCTCCTGCGTGCGCAGGGCCGGCTGCGGCTTGGGCTGGCCCGCGGCGGCGTGTTTCTGCTCGCCGGTCATGCGGTTGATGAGGGAGTTGATGCCGAAGCGCGACTTTTCCTCGTGATGATGCTCGGCCTGGCGCGCCGACGTCTTGTTGGTGACGGCGGCCTGCAGGCGGGCGAGAGTCTCGGCCGAGGGCTGGCCCTGACGGGGCGCGCGGGGCGCGACGAACTCTGCCGGGGACGGACGTTCCGCCTGCTGCGGAGCGGGCTGCGGTGCCGGCTGCACGGCCTGCGGACGGTAGGCCGGGGCGGGAACGCCCTCGTCCGTCGTGTCCTCGTAGTGGTAGGTTTCGGCGTCCCGCTCGGCCTCGGCGGCGTCGAAATCGTGGAAGAGCGAGGGCTCGTTCTCGTCATCTTCCTCGACGGCGACGGCATGGACCGGCTCGGGGCGGGGTTCCGGCGCCGGGGCAGGCGCGGGTTCATAGGCCGCCTCGACCGGTTCCGGCGCGACGAATGCCACGGGGGCCTCGACGGCGGCGGGCGCCTCGGGGGCCCGGCGGCGCGGGGTCGGAACGTCCTTGGACATGTCGCTGACGTCGATGCCGGTGGCGACGACCGAGACCCGCATCCGGCCTTCCATGTTCGGATCGAGCGTGGAGCCCACGATGATGTTCGCGTCCGGATCGACCTCTTCGCGGATCCGGTTGGCCGCCTCGTCGAGTTCGAACAGGGTGAGATCGTCGGCGCCGGTGATGTTGATGAGCACGCCCTTCGCGCCGCGCAGGCTGATCTCGTCCAGCAGCGGGTTCGCGATGGCCTTCTCGGCGGCCTGGATCGCACGATCCTCGCCCTCGGCCTCGCCGGTGCCCATCATGGCCTTGCCCATCTCGTCCATCACCGCGCGCACGTCGGCGAAGTCGAGGTTGATCAGGCCGGGACGCACCATCAGGTCGGTGACACCCTTCACGCCCTGGTAGAGCACGTCATCCGCCATCGAGAAGGCTTCGGTGAAGGTCGTCTTCTCGTTGGCGAGGCGGAAGAGGTTCTGGTTGGGGATGATGATCAGCGTATCGACCATCTTCTGAAGGGATTCGACCCCGTCCTCGGCCTGCTTCATCCGCTTGCCGCCCTCGAACTGGAACGGCTTGGTGACGACGCCGACGGTCAGCACGCCCAGTTCACGTGCGGCCTGCGCGATGATCGGCGCGGCGCCGGTCCCGGTGCCGCCGCCCATGCCGGCGGTGATGAAGCACATGTGCGACCCGGCCAGCTGATCGACGATCTGTTCGATGCTCTCTTCGGCGGCGGCGGCCCCGATCGACGCCTTGGCGCCGGCGCCCAGTCCTTCGGTCACCTTCACGCCAAGCTGGATGCGGTGCTCTGCCCGGCTTTGCTGAAGGGCCTGGGCATCCGTGTTGGCCACGACGAAATCGACGCCGTCCAGCGCCTTGTCGATCATGTTGTTGACTGCGTTGCCACCGGCGCCCCCGACACCGAATACGGTGATGCGCGGTTTCAGTTCTTCCTGCTGTCCCGGGACCGAGAGATTCAATGCCATGGTTTCTTCCGCCTGTGGAGCCATCTTGTGGGATGATTATTCATGCCTATCGTTGATGACTGTAACGCGAGTCTGGGCCGAGGTCATCAGCAAATCTGGGGAATTGCCGCAAAATCTGGTGAGAAACTCAAGAAATCAAGCGCGATATTGCTGTTACAGCCAAATCTTGAAGTTCAAGAATACGCAAGAATAGAGCGGAGCTGAGCAAGTACAGTCCGAACATACAGCGAATCTAGCGCCTTAGCGACAGCCCGATTCTCCTTCGATGATGAGTGGTCACTGCTCGCGCCGACTCGGACGTTATCCGCCCCATTGGCGGGAATCGTGGCACAAACCGCGCGCGGGGGCCAACGGATTCCGGAGAATTCATCCCGTTTCGCAAGGACTTGCCGATCGCGACCGCCGGGAGCGGCGGGTGCCGCCGGTTACCAGTTGTCCTTGAACCAGCGCACCGCGCGGCGGAGGCTCTTGGCCGGATAGCGATCGATCGGCACCTCGAAATCCCACCATTCGTCCTGCGGCCGGGCGGCGAAGAGGCACATGCCGACCGACGAAGCGAATCCGGGGCCGGTGGCGGCCTGCGGCAGACCGTGCACGCGGAGCGGCCGGCCGAGACGCACGCGCTGACCGAGGATGCGCGAGGCGAGACCGTCGAGCCCGGGGATCTGGCTGGCGCCGCCCGTCAGGACGATCTGCTGCGATGGCAGGTGGTCGAACCCGGCGGCATCCAGACGGTGGCGGACCTCTTCGAGGATCTCCTCGACCCTCGGGCGCATGATGCCGATCAGTTCGGCGACCGAGACCTCGCGCCGGTCGTGGTTCCAGTCGCCCGTCTCGCTCTTCAGTTCGATCCGCTCGAGATCGTCGCGGCCGGTGGCGACGACGCCGCCGTAGAAGGTCTTGATCCGCTCGGCATGCGAGGCCGGGATCTGCAGCGCCATCGAGATGTCCGAGGTGACGTGATCCCCGCCCATGCGGACCGTGTCGGCATAGATCATGTGCTTTTTCATGAAGATCGAGAGGCCGGTGGTCCCGCCGCCCATGTCGATGCAGGCCGCGCCCAGTTCCTGCTCGTCCTCGACCAGTGAGGAAATGCCGGTGACGTAGGCGGAAGAGGCGACGCCGGCGAGCTCGAGATCGCAACGCTTGAGGCAATAGGCGAGGTTCTGCACCGCCGTGGCATCCACTGTCAGCATGTGCAGGTCGGTCGAGAGCACATGGCCGATCTGGCCGCGCGGATCGCTGAGGCCCGAGCGGTGGTCGAGGGCGAAGTTGACGGGCTGGGCGTGCAGCACCTCGCGGCCGGGGCCGTAGTCGGGCACGTCGCAGGCGGCGAGCACGCGCGAGATGTCCTGTTCGCTGACAGCCTGGTCCTCGACCTCGATCTCGCCCGCCAGCCCGTAGGACCGGGGTGCCGCGCCCGAGAAGCAGGCGATGACGTGGTCGACGCGGATGTTGGCCATCTTCTGCGCGGCCTGCACGGCCGTCCGGATCGCGCGCTCGGCCTCGGGCATGGCGTCGATCTCGCCGAAATTCACCCCGCGCGAGCGCGTGGTCGCGGCGCCGATCACGCGGAAGCCGGCCTGCCCCGCCAGCGACCCGGAGTCGCCGCGCGCCGTCGTGCCGGTCTGGTCGATGCGCAGCACAAGGCAGGCAATCTTGCTGCTGCCCACGTCCAGCACGGCCACCACGCCGCGCTGCAGGGCCGCCTTGCGCATGTTGCGCATCGCACGTTGCGTTTCGTAAAGCATGGTCATCTGTCACCCGTCCCCAGATAGACGTCCTTTATCTGCCGCCAGCGATCGAGCGCCCCGGCGTTCATTCGGACCGTCGGACGCGCGGCGAGGCGCAGATCCAGCGCCGCCACGTCGCGGTCCAGCACATCCTGCGCCTCGTGCAGGGCAATCGCCCGTTCCAGCGCAAGTTCCGGCTGCCGGTCGGGCAGCATGATCCTCAGGTCCGGCTCGAGCACCACGTCCCAGCGGCGTTCTCCGATGCGCTCCAGCCCGCGCAGCCGGTCGCGGAAGGGGGCGGCGATCTCGATGAGCGCCAGGGCCTCGGCCACCGCCTCGGAGGCCCTGTGGCCCGCGATCAGAGGCAGATCGGCCCGGTCGGTCCGGGCGCCGAGTTCTCCGATCACGATGCCGGTCCGGTCGATCAGTTGCAGCCCCTCGCGGCTGCGCCAGACCAGGGCGGGCTCGCGTTCGGTGACCGTCACCTCGAGCACGCCGAGCTGGCGCACGCGGGCGCGGGCGTCGGCCACGGCCGGCAGCCCGATGATCGCGCTCCGCAGGTTGTCGAGGTCGAGGTCGAAGGTGCTGATCGGAAAGTCGATCTGCGAAATCTCGCGGATATCCGCCTCGATCCCGGCCGAGGCGCCCTCGACCGCCATCAGGCGGACCATGAATTCGGGGCGCGTCTCGACCTGATTGCGGATGTCGTGAACCTTGCGCAGCAGCGCATCGCGCCGGGTCTCGTCCGACAGATAGAGGGCGGACAGGGACATCGAGAGCAGGAAGGGCAGGATGACCCGCAGGGTCAGGCGGTAGGCCGGGGTCAGCATGACCCGTTGCAGCCGGTATGCGGCGCGCGAGGGCGCGGGGTCGGTGCGCGGCCTGTCCGGCTCGCGCGGGGCGTGCTGCGCGGTGGCGCGGGTCGCGGTCAGCGGTTGCATGAGGCATCCTCCACCAGCCAGCGGCACAGGGCGCCGAAGCCGATGCCCATGGCCTGGGCGTGTTCGGGTGTCAGCGAGGTCGGGGTCATGCCCGGTTGCGTATTGGTTTCCAGCAGGATCAGCCCCTTGGCGCCGCGGGTCTCGTCCCACCGGAAATCCGTGCGCGACACGCCGCGGCATCCGAGCGCGACATGCGCACGCCGGGCGTAGTCGAGACAGGCGGCGGCAATGTCTTGCGGAATTTTGGCGGGGCAGACATGGCGCGACCCGCCGGGGGTATACTTCGCCTCGTAGTCATACCAGCCGTCCGTCAGGATCTCGGTGACGCAGAGCGGGCCGGGATCGCCCTCGCCCGTGCCCATGACCGATACGGTCAGTTCGCGGCCCGGCACGAATTTCTCGACCATGAGCGTTTCGGGAAGCGCCTCATCGACCTGCGGCGGCCCGTTCGCGACCTCGTGGACAAGGTAGACGCCGACCGACGACCCCTCGTTGAAGGGCTTCACGACGTAGGGCGGCTCCATCACGTGACGGGAGACAATCTCGGACCTGCGGGCCAGGCAGCTTTCGGCGAAGGGCAGTCCGGCCTGGCGATAGACGCCCTTGGTCCGCTCCTTGTCCATGGCCAGCGCCGAGGCGAGGACACCGGAATGGGTATAGGGGATCCGCATCCATTCGAGAACGCCCTGGACGCAGCCATCCTCGCCCCATCTGCCGTGAAGGGCGTTGAAGACCACGTCGGGAGAGAGATCGGCGAGGCGCGCCGAGAGATCGCGGTCCGCATCGACCTCGACCACCTCATAGCCTTCGCCCCGCAAGGCGGCCGCGCATTCGCGCCCTGTCGACAGCGACACCTCGCGCTCGGCCGAGGGGCCACCCATCAATACCGCCACTTTCGGGGTTGCCCTGCTCGACGAACCCACTTTGTGCCTCAAGTCCCGGGCTTATTGCGCCCGATAATGTGCCTTTGAACCGGAAAGGTCCTGTATCTGCCCTGCGCTCTGGCCCTAGCCCTCTTTCGGGGCGTGTTCGCCGATGCGCATGATTTCCCATTCTAGCGTCAATCCGGAGGATTGGAAAACCCTTTTTCGCACGTCCTCGCCCAGTTCCTCGAGCTCCGCGGCGGTCGCGCCTGCCGCGTTCAGGAGGAAGTTGGGATGTTTCTCGCTCATCTGCGCGCCGCCGTGGCGGGCGCCGCGCATTCCGGCGTCGTCGATCAGCTTCCAGGCCTTGAGATCATGCACATCGTCCGCCTGCCCGGTCGAGGAGAAGCCGGCCGGATTTCGGAAAGTCGATCCGGCGCTGCGCTCTTTCGTCGGCTGGGTTTCGTCGCGTTTCTGCAACTGCGCCGCCATCCGATCGGCCAGATCCGCCGGGTCGCCGACCGGGGCCTCGAAGGTGACTTCGGTCACGACCCAGCCTTCGGGGATGTCGGTCTGACGATAGGCAAAGTCGATGTCGCCCGAGCCCAGCGTCACCCGGCGCCCGTCGCGTGTCACCGCGCGGGCCGAGTGGAAATTGTCAGCCGTGTAGGTGCCATAGCAGCCGGCGTTCATGCGCAGCGCGCCGCCGATCGAGCCGGGGATCGTGCGCAGGAAGGTCAGGTCCACGCCGGCCTCGACCGCGCGGCGCGCGACATGGGCGTCGAGCGCGGCCGCCCCGGCGGTCACCCGCCGGCCCTCCACCGTGATCGCGTTGAAGCCGCGGCCCAGACGGATCACCACCCCCGGCAACCCGCCGTCGCGCACGATCAGGTTCGACCCGACGCCCATGGGAAAGACCGGCACCTCGGGGTCGAGGGCAGAGAGAAACGCGGCAAGGTCGGTTTCGTCGGCCGGCTGAAAGAACCACTCCGCCGGGCCGCCGACCCGAAGCCAGGTCAGCTCGGACAGCGGCCTCTGCGCCGTCAGGCGTCCTCGGGTCTCGATCCGGTCGGGGCGGGGCATGTTCTCTCCTGCGCGGGTGACCGGGCGGGGATAGCAACGGCCGCGCGGGGCGGCAAGTCAGACGAACCGCGCCTCGCGGCGGCGGCGGATCGCGCGGACGAACATCCGGATCGACATGCCCAGGACCGATCCGCCCATGGTGCAGACCGCCATCGACTGGATCAGCAAAAGGTCGGAGCCGGGGATCGGCATGTAGACCGACTGCGCGATCAGCGCGGCCCCGACGAGCGGCAGGACCAGCCCGCGGGGCCAGAGCCCCTCGCCCGTGGCGACATAGCAATAGAGCGCGGCCGCAAAGAAGGCCGCGAAGGACAGGATGAAGAAAAAGTAGGTCTGTAGAAAGAGCATCACCGCCACGCCCACCTCTAGTTGGTCGACATGGTCAGCCATCAACATCTGCACGGCAAGGGATTATGTAGCGGCGAAACTCCGCCGATGGAAACCGGGTCCCTACTGCAACAGTGCGGCCCCGGGGCGCCGTGGCCCCCGGGCGTCAGGCCGTTTCCCTGGCGGCGAGCCGCTTCGGCAGCCCGTTCGCCCAGGCCGATATGGTGCCGGCGCCGAGGCAGACGACCATGTCGCCCTCCTGCGCCTGCTCGCGCACGAGGCGCTCGAGGTCGTCCTCGGAGTTGATCGCCCGGGCATGGCGGTGGCCGTGACGGATCAGGCCGGCGACGAGGTCGTCGCGGGTGGCGCCCGGCACCGGGTCTTCGCCGGCGGCATAGACCTCGGCGATGGCGACCACATCGGCCTCGTTGAAGCAGGCGCAGAAATCCTCGAAGAGCGTGTGCAGCCGGGTGTACCGGTGCGGCTGGTGAACGGCGATCACCCGACCCTCGGTGGCCTGGCGGGCGGCCTTGAGCACGGCGGCGATCTCGACCGGGTGATGGCCGTAATCATCGATGACCGTGACGCCTCCCACCTCGCCGACGCGGGTGAACCGGCGGTTCACGCCGCCGAAATTGGCCAGCGCCGTGCGGATCTCGTCCTTCTTCATGCCGAGGTGCCGGGCGACGGCCACGGCGGACAAGGCGTTGGAGACGTTGTGGTCGCCCGGCATGGGCAGCGAACAGCCGTCGATCCGGTCGCCCTCGGCCTGCAGCAGCACGTCGAAATGCGCGACGCCCTTGCGGTAGGTCAGGTTGACCGCGCGGATGTCGGCCTGGGCGTTGAAACCGTAGGTGGCGACGCGGCGGTCGGTGATCCTGCCGACGAGGTTCTGGACCTCGGGATGGTCGGTGCAGCAGACCGCGAGGCCGTAGAAGGGGATGTTCGACACGAAGTCGAGGAACCCCTGGCGCAGCGTGTCGAAATCGCCCCAGTGGTCCATGTGCTCGGGGTCGATGTTGGTGACCACCGCTATGGTGGCAGGAAGGCGGTTGAAGGTGCCGTCGCTCTCGTCCGCCTCGACCACCATCCATTCGCCAAGGCCGACGCGCGCGTTCGAGCCGTAGGCATGGATGATGCCGCCGTTGATCACCGTGGGGTCGATGCCGCCCGCGTCCAGCAGCGTGGCCACCATGGTGGTGGTGGTCGTCTTGCCGTGCGTTCCGGCGATGGCGATGTTGGACTTGAGCCGCATGAGTTCGGCCAGCATCTCGGCCCGGCGGACCACCGGCAGGCCGCGGCGGCGGGCCTCGTCCAGTTCGGGGTTGCCCGGCTTGATGGCCGAAGAGATCACGACGACCTCGGCCTCGGCAAGATTTTCGGCGGTCTGCCCCTCGAAGATACGGGCGCCGAGGCCGGCAAGGCGGTCGGTGATCCGGGACGCCTTCAGGTCCGATCCCTGCACCGTGTAGCCGTGGTTCAGCAGGACCTCGGCGATGCCGGACATGCCGATGCCGCCGATGCCGACGAAATGGATGGGGCCCACGTCTCCGGGGAGTTTGGTCGCTGCGTTCACTGGTTATCCCTTCGTCAACTCGTCGGGCGCGATGCCGTTGGCCAGCGCCTCTGCCAGGGCCGCGAGATCCTCGGCCGCGTCGGGGCGGCCGACGGACAGCGCGGCGCGCGCCATCTGCTCCGCCGCCGGGGGGTTCGACAAGACCCCTTCGACGTGCTCGGCAAGGTTTTGCACGGTGAACTGGCTTTCCGGCATCAGGACGGCGGCATCGGCGCGCACCAGCCCCCTCGCATTGGCGGTCTGTTCGTCGCGGATCGCCGCCGCCAGCGGCACGAGGATCGAGGGGCGGCCGATCACGGTCAGGTCGGCCACGGTCGAGGCCCCGGCGCGCGAGATCACGAGCTGGGCCTCGCTCAGCCGGTTGGGCACGTCGTCGAAGAACGGCTCGACATCGGCGTCGATGCCGTTCTCGGCATAGAAGGTCGCGACCCTCTCCTGGTCCTCAGCGCGGGCCTGGTGGCTGACGCGGATGTGGCGGAGCATGTCCAGCGGCAGTGCCGCGATGGCGGGGGGCACGATGTCCGAAAGGATCCGCGCCCCCTGCGAGCCGCCGATCACCAGGATCGACATGGGGTAATCTCCGGGCGGGATGTATCCGGCGCCGGCGCGTTCGCGCACGGCGGCGCGCACCGGGTTGCCGGTGTGGAGCCCGGTCACGCCCTCGGGCAGCTCCGTGGGCCAGGTACCGCAGGCGACGAGGCCCACCCTCTTGGCGAAAAGCTGGTTGACCCTGCCCAGCACGCCGTTCTGCTCGTGGATCATGCGCGGAAGGCGCAGCATCGTCGCGGCCGCCATGGCCGGGATCGCCGGATAGCCGCCGAAGCCGATGACCACGGCCGGCCGGTCGCGCATCATGCGCGCCACCGCCTGCAGCGTTCCGCCGGCGACGCGGAAGGGGACGCCCGCCTTGGCCACGACCCCGCCCCGGGCGAAGGTGGCCGAGGACATGACCTCGATCTCGACCTGCGGCGGGAAGCCGGCGGTATAGCGGGCGCCGCGCGCATCGGTGGCGAGCTTCACCCGCCAGCCGCGCGCCAGCATCGTCTCGGCCAGGGCCTGCGCCGGGAACATGTGACCACCGGTGCCCCCGGCGGCCATCACCAGCAGCGGTGCGCTGCCTGTCATCTGGCCCTCCCCGAGAGGAGGTCGGTCAGTTCGCCCTGCGGCCGCTTGCGTGTCATGGCCAGCAGCATGCCCACGGCGATGCCGGATGCAATGACCGAAGAGCCGCCGTAGGAGATGAACGGCAGGGTCATGCCCTTGGCGGGCAGCAGCCGGACCGCGACGCCGAGGTTGATCATCGCCTGCACGCCGATCGTCGCGGCGAGGCCGACGCCCGCCAACCGGACAAAGGGATCGCGTTCGCGGGTGAGACGCAGGAAGGAGCGCAGGACCAGCCCGGCATAGAGCAGGATGATCACCGCGACGAGCGCGAGGCCGTATTCCTCGGCCGCGACGGCGATGATGAAGTCGGTATGCGCATCCGGCAGGGACATCTTGACCTCGCCCTGCCCCACGCCCACCCCGAAGAGCCCGCCCTCGCGGATGGCGTTGGTGGCATAGCCGATCTGCGTGGTGGGATCGACTTCCGAGGTCAGGAAGCCGTCGATCCGGCGCGCGAAGTGCTCGGAGCTCTGATAGGCGAGGACACCGATCACGACCACTCCGCCCGCCATGCCGGTCAGAAGGGTCAGCGGCGCGCCGGCGACGAAGTACATCACGCCCCAGCTGAAGAGCACCAGGCTGGCCTGGCCGAAGTCCGGCTGGGCGGCGAGGAAGGCGACGATGACGACCATCAGCATGAAGGACCACAGCCGGCCCGGCGGGCCGTTCAGATCCTGGTTCGCCGCCAGAAGCCAGGCGGTCACGATGATGAAGAGCGGCTTGAGGAATTCCGACGGCTGGAGCGAGGCGAAGCCGAGCGAATACCACCGCGTGGCGCCCTTGCCGAAATCCGTGCCGAAGACCGGCAGCAGGGCCAGCGCCACGAGCGCGGCAAAGAACCCCAGCACGGCCAGCCGGCGCACGACCTGCGGCGACATGATCGAGGTGATCACCATCGCGATCATGGCCAGCGTGCCGAAGACCGCCTGACGGGTCACGTAATGGAAGGGGGGATAGCCGTTGCGTTCGGCCAGCGGCGGCGAGGCGGCGAGGCCGAGGAGCAGGCCGATGCCGAAAAGAAGGAGGATCGTCGTGAGCGACCACCGATCGATGGTCCGCCACCATTTGGGAAGGATCGGCTCTCCGTCTGCCGCGGGGAGCGCGCCATACACCATTTCTGTCATTGGACTACTGCCTTCTGCCTCTCGTCCGCCCCGTTTTTCGGGGTCTGATGCCTCAGTTTAGCCAAAATCCGGCGTTCTGGCCAGTCTGAAAGAGGTGCGGGAGCGATTGCCCCGCCCCCGGGATTGGGGCATGTGCGGCGCATGGAATTCGATACGGTCATCCTGGGCGCCGGAGCGGCGGGGCTCATGTGCGCGGCGCATTGCGGCGGGCGTGTGCTGCTGCTCGACCATGCCGGGAAACCGGGCGAGAAGATCCGGATCTCCGGCGGGGGACGGTGCAATTTCACCAATACCGGCTGCGAGGCGCGGCATTTCCTGTCGGCCAACCCGCATTTCGCCAAATCGGCGCTGGCGCGCTATACGCCCTGGGATTTCGTCTCGCTGGTCTCGGATCACGGGATCGCCTGGCACGAGAAGACGCTGGGGCAGCTGTTCTGCGACGGCAGCGCCCGGCAGATCGTGGACATGCTGGTCGGGCTGGTGCGGCAGGCGGGGGCCGAGCTGTGGCTCGACACCTCGGTCGAGGGGCTGGCGCGTTCTGCCACGGGGTTCGATCTGCGTCTCACACGCGAGGGCAAGGCGGTGGCAGTGACCGCGCGCCGGGTCGTGGTCGCGACCGGGGGCAAGTCCATCCCCAAGATGGGGGCGAGCGGCTTCGCCTATGACATCGCCCGCCAGTTCGGGCTGAGCGTCACGAACACGCGGCCGGCGCTTGTGCCCTTCACCTTTCCCGAGGGGCGGTTCGCGCCGCTTTCCGGGGTGGCCCTGCCCGTGCGCGCACGGGCCGCGGCGGGACCGGCGTTCGACGAGGCGCTGCTCTTCACGCATCGCGGGCTGTCCGGCCCCTCGGTTCTCCAGGTCAGTTCCTACTGGCGCGAGGGCGAGGCGGTCGCCTTCGATCTGCTGCCGGGCCAGCAGGCCCTGCCGATGCTCAGGGCGGCGCGGGCCGAGGCCGGGCGGCGGGGGCTCGGGCGGGTGCTCTCGGGCCCGCTTCCCGCCCGCCTCGCCGAGGCGGTCGCGGCAGAGCTGCACCTGACCGGCAATCTCGCCGACCTGTCCGATGCGGTGCTGGGCCGGGTGGCCGAGCGGCTGCACGACTGGCAGGTGGTGCCCGGCGGGACGGAAGGCTACCGGACGGCCGAGGTCACGCTCGGCGGGATCTCGACCGAGGGGCTCTCGGGCCAGACGATGGAAGCCAAGGAGATCCCCGGCCTCTACTTCATCGGCGAATGCGTCGACGTCACCGGCTGGCTGGGCGGGTACAATTTCCAGTGGGCCTGGGCCTCGGCCATGGCTGCGGCCCGCGCGATCCGGGGCTGAGGCACCGTCAGAGCGGGGGCAGCTTTCCGACCTGGGTCACGAAGTCCTCGCCCCGCTTCTCGAAACTGTCGTATTGGTCGAACGAGGCCGCCGCGGGCGCCAGCAGCACCGTCTCGCCCGGCTGCGCCTCGGCCGCGGCGCGGGCGACGGCGGTGGCCATGTCGGTGCAGACCTCGGTCTCGACCCCGCGCAGGGTCATGGCAAAGGCCGCCGCCTCGCGGCCGATGACATAGGCCTTGATGACAGAGCCGGTCGCCGGCAGCAGCGCCTCGAGCCCCCCTTCCTTTTCCAGCCCGCCGCAGATCCAGCGCAGCCGGTCGAATGCCCGGAGCGCCTTGGACGCGGCATCGACATTGGTGGCCTTGCTGTCGTTCACGTAGCGGACGCCGCCCCGTTCGGCGACGATCTGGCTGCGATGCGGGAGGCCGGCAAAGGTGTGAAAGGCGGACTCGATCACGCGCGGGGCCAGCCCGAGTGCGCGGCAGGCGGCATAGGCGGCACAGGCGTTCTGGTGATTGTGGGCCCCAGGCAGCCCGGGGATGGCCCGCAGATCGATCGAGCCGACCTGCCTGCCCTTGCGCCATTCGGTCAGGAATCCCTTGCGGGCGTAAACCAGCCAGCCCGGCCCGGTCAGCTTCTGCCCCGAGGAGATGCGGATGACGCGGTCGTCGGTCGGCCCCTCGCCCAGCTGGTTCGCCAGATAGCGCCCCTCGGCCTCGTCGACGCCGATCACCGCGCGGTCGGGTCCGCCTTCGGCAAAAAGCCGCCGCTTGGCGGCGAAATATCCGCCAAGTCCGCCGTGCCGGTCGAGATGGTCGGGCGTGAGATTGGTAAAGACCGCGACGTCGGGCGTCAGCGCACGGGCGAGATCGGTCTGGTAGCTCGAAAGCTCCAGCACCACCACTCCGCCGTCGCCGGGAGGGTCGATATCCAGCACGCCGCGGCCGATGTTGCCGGCAAGCTGCGTGTCGCGCCCCACGGACTCGAGGACGTGATGGATCAGGGCCGAGGTGGTGGACTTGCCGTTCGATCCGGTGACCGCCACGATCCTGGGCTGCACGTCGTAGTCGCCCCACCCCCGGTCCGCCGCCGAGCGGAAGAAGAGGCCGATGTCGTTGTCGACCGGCACCCCGAGGTCGAGCGCCAGGGCGATCACCGGGTTCGGCTCGGGATAGAGATGCGGTATGCCGGGGCTGACGATCAGGCTGCGGACGCTCTCCATCGTCTCGGCCCGGGTCAGGTCGGCGACGGCAAATCCCTCGGCCTCGGCGCGGTCGCGGGCGGCGGGATTGTCGTCCCAGCAGAGCGGTTCGGCCCCGCCGTCGCGCAGGGCGCGGGCGGCGCTGAGGCCGGACCGGCCAAGGCCGAGCACGGCAATCTTCTGTCCTTCGACACCTTTGACGGGGATCACGGCTGCGTCCACTTCCATGTTCATGCCGGCGCTCCGGCGGACCAAGGGTTAACGGAACGCCGGGAAGGTGGAAAGGGATAAGCTGGGCCCGGTCGCCGGCCCGCGCGGCGGCGCACGGGCCTGGCTGCCGGGCGACCGCGCCGGCGCCAGCCTAGCGCAGCTTGAGCGTCGCCAGCCCGATCAGGGCGAGAATGAGGGAAATGATCCAGAACCGGATCACGATGGTCGGTTCGGCCCAGCCCTTCTTTTCATAGTGATGATGGATCGGTGCCATCAGGAAGACCCGTTTGCCGGTGCGCTTGAAATAGGCCACCTGGATGATGACCGACAGCGCCTCGACCACGAAGATGCCGCCGACGATGCCGAGCACGATCTCGTGCTTGGTGGCGACCGCGATGGCCCCGAGTGCCCCGCCGAGCGCGAGCGAGCCGGTGTCCCCCATGAAGACGGCGGCCGGCGGCGCGTTGTACCACAGGAAGCCCAGCCCGCCGCCCATCAGCCCCGCGACGAAGATCAGGATCTCGCCGGTGCCGGGGACGTAATGCACGTCCAGATACTCTGAAAAGTCGATCCGGCCGACGGTATAGGCGATCACGCCGAGCGCGCCCGAGGCGATCATCACGGGCATGATCGCCAGGCCATCCAGCCCATCGGTCAGGTTCACGGCATTGGCCGCGCCGACGATGACGAACATGGCGAAGGGCAGGAAGAGCCAGCCGAGGTTGAGCAGCAGGTCCTTGAACACCGGGAAGGCCAGCCGCCCCGAGAGCGCGGCATAGCCTTCGTCCCGCGACAGCAGGTCGGCGTCGATCATGCCGTGGATATGCATCGCCCAGGCCGAGGCGACGGCGGCGATCGCAAAGCCGATGGCGAGCCGCGCGCGGCTGGAGAGGCCCTTGACGTTCTGCTTGCTGACCTTGGCGTAATCGTCGGCAAAGCCGATGAGGCCGAAGGCGAGCGTGACGAAGAGCACCAGCCAGACAAAGGCGTTGTCGAGCCGGGCCCAGAGCAGCGACGAGGTGAGCAGCGCGCCCACGATCAGCAGCCCGCCCATGGTGGGCGTGCCCGCCTTGACCAGATGCCCTTCGGGTCCGTCATCGCGGATCGGCTGGCCCTTGCCCTGGCGACGGCGCAGCACGTCGATCAGCGGGCGGCCGAAGAGGAAGCCGAAGATCAGCGCCGTCATGAAGGCGCCGCCGGCGCGGAAGGTGATGTAACGGAACAGGTTGAAGACGTCGCCCCCGTCCGAAAGGGCCGTCAGCCAATACAACATTTAGCGACCTCCTGAACCTGCGCCTCAACCATCCGGCGCGGGATGACCCAATTTCCTGAGCGCGTCAACAACCTCGCTGACCTTCGAGCCCTTGGACCCCTTGACCAGAACGACATCGCCGGCATCCACCAGGCGCGCGGCCTTGGCGGCCAGATCCGAGGCCTTTTCCGTATGCCGGCCGCGGTTGCCGGGCGGCAGCGCCTCGTAGAGCGCGCGCATCCGCTTGCCGACGCAATGCACCACGTCGAGTTCTGCCGTCGCGGGCAGATCGGCCAGCCCCGCATGCAGGGCAAGCTCGTCCGGGCCCAGCTCCAGCATTTCGCCGAGAATCGCGATGCGGCGGCCTCGGGCGTGGCGGCCGACGTTGTCCTTGGGCCGCGCGGCGGCGATCACCTCGAGCGCGGCGGCCATCGAGACGGGGTTGGCGTTGAAGGCGTCGTCGATCAGTTCGAAGGCCATCTTCTCGTCCACCGGGTCGAGCAGCAGCCGCTCGCGCATGCCGCGCCCGGCGGGGGGCGTCCATTGCGAGAGATCCGAGCAGGCCAGCGCGCGGTCGAGCCCGAGCGCCCGGACCACGGCCAGCACGCCGAGCGCGTTGAGCGCGAAGTGCCGTCCGGCGGCCGCGACCTTGAAGAGCGCGGGGGCCCGCCAGATACGGGCCTCCGCCACCGTGGCCGTGTCGATGATGTCGACCTTGGTCAGGCGATGGTGGTTGGCCGGGGCCTCGCCGAAGGTGAGGATATGCGCCCCGGTCGCCTCGGCCGCCGCCCTCAGGATCGGCGTGGTGTCGAGATCGCCGTTAATCACGGCCCAGCCGCCCGGCATCAGGCCGTTGAAGATGCTCGCCTTTTCACGGGCGATGCCGTCGATGTTGTCGAAGGCTTCCAGATGCGCCGTGCCGACGGTGGTGATCATCGCCACATGCGGACGGGCCAGCCGGGCGAGCGGGGCGATCTCTCCGGGATGGTTCATGCCGATCTCGATGATGCCGACCTCGGTGTCGCGCGGCATCCGGGCGAGCGTCAGCGGCACGCCCCAGTGATTGTTGTACGAGGCCTCGGCGGCGTGGACCCGGCGCTGGCCGCCGATCACGGTGCGCAGCATCTCCTTGGTCGAGGTCTTGCCGACCGAACCGGTGACGGCGACGATCTGCCCCCCGATCCGGGCACGGGCGGCGCGCCCGAGCGCCTCGAGCCCGCGCAGGACGTCCGGCACGACGAGAAGCGGGGCATCGGCAGGCACATTTTCCGGCACCCGCGAGACGAGCGCGGCGGCGGCGCCCTTTTCCAGCGCCTGCGCCACGAACTCATGCCCGTCGCGCGCGGCCGAGAGGGCGACGAAGAGGTCGCCGGCGCGCAGGGTGCGGGTGTCGATCGAGACACCGAGGGCGGTCCAGTCGCCCCGCGCCTCGCCGCCGGTGGCCCGGGCGGCCTCGGCCGCGGTCCAGAGGCTCATGGCAGGCGCCCGTCCAGGGCCGAGACCGCCACGCTGGCCTGTTCGGTATCGTCGAAGGGAAAGACCGTGTCGCCGATGATCTGCCCGGTCTCGTGGCCCTTGCCCGCGATCAGCAGGGCGTCGCCGGGGGCCAGCGCATCGACGGCGCGCAGGATGGCCTCGGCACGGTCTGCCACCTCGGTCGCATCGGGACAGCCCAGCAGAACGGCCTGCCGGATGGCGGCCGGGTCCTCGCTCCTGGGGTTGTCGTCGGTGACGAAGACCAGGTCCGCATGGGCCGCCGCCGCCTCTCCCATCAGGGGGCGCTTGGTACGGTCGCGGTCGCCGCCGGCGCCGATCACCGCCACCAGCCGGCCCAGCACATGGGGGCGCAGCGCCTTGAGCGCCGTCGCCACGGCATCGGGCGTGTGCGCATAGTCGACGAACACCGCCGCCCCGTTCGTGCGGCGCGCGGCCAGTTCCATCCGGCCATGCACCGTGGAGAGGGCGGGCAGAACCGTGAATACCTGATCGGGATCCTCGCCCGACAGGATCGCCATGCCGGCGGCCACCAGGACGTTTTCCGCCTGGAACCCGCCGATCAGGTTGAGCTGCACCTGATGCACCTCGCCGTCGAAGGAAAAGCGCATGGTCTGGCTGTCGGCGTCGAAGCGGCGGCCGAGGATGCGCAGTTCCGCATCCTCGTGCGAGCCGACTGTCAGGACATCCAGCCCCCGGTCGGCGGCGACCTCTGCCATGTCCACGCCGCGCAGCCCGTCGACGTTGATGACGGCGGCGGCATCCGGCGTCAGCACCCGGGTGAACAGCCCTGCCTTGGCGTGGAAGTATTCCTCGACATCGTGATGATAGTCCAGGTGGTCCTGCGTGAGGTTGGTGAAGGCCCCGACCCTCAGCATCACGCCGTCCAGCCGCCGCTGCGCCAGTCCGTGAGAAGAGGCCTCCATCGCCGCATGGGTGATCCCGGCCTCGGCCAGTTCGGCCATCATGCGGTGCAGGGTGATCGGCTCGGGCGTGGTATGCATGAGCGGCGCGGAATAGCTGCCCTCGACCCCGGTGGTGCCCAGGTTGACCGCCTCGCGCCCGACGAGCATCCAGATCTGCCGCAGGAAGGACGCGACCGAAGTCTTGCCGTTCGTGCCGGTCACCGCGGTGACGATGCGCGGCTGTTTCTGGAACCAGAGCGCGGCGGCTCCGGCCAGCGCCTGCCGGGGATCCTCGGCGATCACCAGGGCCGCGTCGCTTTCGGCCAGGTCCCGTTCCGCGATCCTCGCGCCCTCGGCATCGGTAAGCACCGCGCGGGCGCCCTGGCGCAGCGCGTACTGGATGAATTCCGCGCCGTGCAGGCGCGTGCCCGGCATGGCCGCGAAAAGGTATCCCTCTCTCACCTCCCGGCTGTCGACGGCGATGCCCGTGATCACCACGTCCCGCCCGCCATGGGCGGTGAGCCCGAGGCCGCCGAGTGTCTGGGTCTGCCCTGTCTCCGCCGTCATCGCGATGCCTTTCCGGCTTAGTTCGATGTCAGCGTTATACCAGCGAGAGACCCCGGTGCAATCTCGGGCCGGAGCCCGAGGAGCGGCGCGACGCGAGTGATCATTTCGGCGGCGACGGGCACCGCGGTCCAGCCCGCCGTGCGGCGCGGTTCGTCGCCCGAGGTCTCGACCGCCTCGTCCAGGGTGACGATCAGCACATAGCGCGGGCTGTGCGCCGGGAACATCGAGGCGAAGGTCGTGATCGTCCTGTCCTTGTAATATCCGCCGGTCGGCTTGGGCTTGTCGGCCGTGCCGGTCTTGCCCGCGATCGAATAGTGGTCGATCCGTGCGAACGAGGCCGTGCCCTCGGTCACCACGCGGCGCAGCATGTCCTGCGCGCGGCGGGCCGCCGGTTTCGACATGACCTGCGGGCCGTCCTGCGGCGCGGACTGGCGCAGCAGGGTCGGCCGGACCCGCTGCCCGTCGTTGGCGATCGTCGCGTAGGCGGCGGCCAGGTGCAGCGGACTGATCGAGATGCCATGCCCGAAAGAGACCGTCATCGTGGTGAGCTCGGACCAGTTCTTCTGGACCAGCGGCTTTCCGCTCGGCGCCTCGATCATCTCGACCGGGGTCGGCTCGAAGAGGCCGAGATCGGCGAGGAACTGCTTCTGCCGCTCGGCACCGATCTGTTCCGCCAGCCGCGCGGTCCCGATGTTCGAGCTCTTGATGATGATGTCGGCGACCGACAGTTCCTTGCCGTACCAGTGGTAGTCGCGGATCGAGTGACGCCCCCAGCGGATCGGTCCGCGGATGTCGACCACGGTCTCGGGTGTCACCAGACCGAGGTCGAGCGCCTGGGCCGCGGCGAAGATCTTGAAGGTCGAGCCCAGT
This sequence comes from Pseudooceanicola batsensis HTCC2597, assembly GCF_000152725.1. Classification (GTDB taxonomy): domain Bacteria; phylum Pseudomonadota; class Alphaproteobacteria; order Rhodobacterales; family Rhodobacteraceae; genus Pseudooceanicola; species Pseudooceanicola batsensis. The sequence goes on along the minus strand of NZ_CH724131.1, from coordinate 3,386,305 downwards.
TCGTAGACCCCCTGCACCGCGCGGTTGAAGAGCGGGCTGTCGTCGGGGTGTCCCTGCGTCGGCGGGTTCGGACGGTCGTTGGGGTCGAAGTCCGGCAGCGACACCATCGAGATGATCTCGCCCGTCTTCACATCCATCAGGATAGAGGCCGCGCCCTTGGCATTCATCAGGCGCATCCCGCCGTAGAGCACCTTTTCGGAGGCGGCCTGCACCGTCAGGTCCAGCGAAAGCTCGAGCGGCTTGCCGCCGTTCGCCGGATCGGTGAGATAGTCGTCGAACGCCCGCTCGACGCCCGCCGTGCCCTTGATCTCGGCCGCGTGGACGCCCTCTTCGCCGTATCCCGCGCCGCCCAGGATGTGCGAGGCGATGGCGCCGTTCGGATAGAGCCGCATCTCGCGCGGGCCGAAGAGCAGGCCGGGTTCGCCGATGTCGTGAACGGCCTGGCGCTGCTCGGGGCTGATCTTGCGCCGGATCCAGACAAAGCGGCGATTGCCGGTGAAGTCCCTGGTCAGCCGCGCGAGGTCGAGATCGGGGAAGATCCCCACCAGCGCCTCGGCGGCGCGTTCCGGCTCGACCATCTGGTGGGGGTGCGCATAGAGCGCGTAGGTGTCGAGGTTGGTGGCCAGGACCCGACCGTGCCGGTCGAGGATGTCCCCCCGCTGCGCCACGATCGAGGCGCCGGCGATGGAGGTGCGCGGCTCGGCCGGTTCGGATTCGGCGACGATCCACATCTTCACGCCGATGGTCAGGAAGGCCAGGGCGAAGACCGCGCCCAGCACGAGGATGCGCCCCTCGGCCCGGACGCGGGCGCGGTCGCGCATCTCTTCGTGCCGCAGGCGCAGGTTTTCCTTCTCGATGGCGTCGGGGTTCTCGCCCTTCTCGCGCGCGTCGAGGATGCGGGCCAGCGGGCGCAGAGGGGTGCGGGGCAGTTCGTTGATCATTCCGCGACCTCCTGCATCTGCATTGTCGACACGTCGATCGGGTCGTTGATCTCGAGCTGTCGCATCGGCCGCGCCGCGGGATAATCCACCTGGTCCATCCGGCCGAACTGGTCCGGGCTGATCGGCAGAAGCGCGAGCGGCGTAAAGTTGATCTCGGCCAGTTCGCGCAGCCGGTCGGGCCGATTGAGATAGGCCCATTCCGCCCGCAGCACGCCCAGCCGGGCCCGGGCGCTGGCCAGTTCCGATTGCAGCCTTTCGGCCTCGTCCACGATCTGCTTGGTGCGGTAATTCTCGCGATAGGCCCAGAAGCCCAGGCCGATCAACGCGGTGAAGGACAGGATATAGAGCAACGTTCTCATTGCAGTTTCCCCTGGAATACAGGCATTCCCAATGCCTTGCGATCAATCGGTTCGGCCGGCTCTTCTGTCCGGCGGGCCACGCGCAGCCGGGCGGACCGGGCGCGCGGGTTGACTTCAAGCTCGTCCTCGTCCGGCCCCACGGCCTTGCGGGTGACGATGGTAAAGCGCGGCTTGTCCTCGGGCGCCTCCGGGGCAAAGCGGTTGGCCCGCCCCGCCCTGCCGGACCGCAACTGGAGGAAACGCTTGACCATGCGGTCCTCGACCGAGTGGAAGGTGACGACGGCCAGCTGTCCGCCGGGGCGCAGGGCCCGTTCGGCGGCCATCAGCCCTTCGGCCAGCGCGCCGTATTCGTCGTTCACCGCGATGCGCAGGGCCTGGAAGGTCCGGGTCGCGGGGTGGGACTGGCCGGGCTTGGCGCGCGGCAGACAGCCCTCGACGATCCCGGCCAGGCGCAGGGTCGTGGCAATCGGGGCCTCGGCGCGTTCGCGGACGATGGCACGGGCGATGCGGCGGCTTGCGCGCTCTTCGCCGTAGAGATAGATGACATCGGCCAGGTCGCCCTCGGCCATGGTGTTGACGAGGTCGGCGGCGCTCGGCCCCTCCTGGCTCATCCGCATGTCGAGCGGTCCGTCCTTCATGAAGCTGAATCCGCGCTCCGCCAGGTCGAGCTGCATGGATGAGACGCCGAGGTCGAGCACCACTCCGTCCAACATTTCACCGGCGATCCGGTCGAGTTCCGCAAAGTTTCCCTGACGGATTTCCAACTTTCCGGCGCAATCTCCGATCCAGCCTCCGGCCATCTCGAGGGCCAGCGGATCGCGGTCCACGCCGATGACCTTCTCGGCCCCGGCCTCGAGCAGGCCGCGGGCATAGCCACCCGCTCCGAATGTCCCGTCCAGCCATGTGCCGGCAACCGGCGCGACCCTGTCGATCAGCGGGCGCAAGAGCACCGGAATGTGGGGCGCGTCCGGGGATGGGGCGCTGGCCGCCATGGGTTACTGCACCTCTTTCGGTGACGCGGTATAGAGCAGCTCGTCCATCGCCGCGTCGGGATCGAAGTCCTCGCCCAGTTCGTCCGCCTCTTCCGCGAAGCGCGCCTGGTATTCGTCGCGCTTCCAGAGCTGGAAGGTCTTCAGGTCGCCGAGAAAGGTGACGTATTCGTCCTTGCCCAGGCCGAGCTTGTCGCGGACCTTCTGCGGCACGACGATACGGCCCGTCTCGTCCACGGTGACGGAGACGGCCGAATGAATGTAGTGATTGCGCAGCGCCTTGAACTTGGGGTCCGCCTTGGGGCTGGCGCTCAGCGCGTCCTGGATTTCCGCGATGCTGTCGATGGAATAGCCCTCGACGAAGCCGTCGAGACGGGGGCCGACCAGAAGCACCATGCGCGCCAGCTTGTCGGGGGTCCAGTCGGGATCCTGGCTCTCGAGGACGCGGCGAAAGTTCACCGGGACGGACAGCCGGTACTTGCTGTCCACCTTCATGTCTTCGCTGCCATGGAACCGCTCGGTGTAAGCCAATTCCCGCGTCCCGACCCCAGGTCAGAGTTTCCATGTCCCGGAACGGAAAACGGCGGATAGAGCTGCTGCCACTGCCCTATCCGCCGCCCTCGTCCCGTCTCCGGGTTGTCCAGCTGCGCGCGCCACCTGGGGGGATGTCTGCTCGCCCGCGCGCCGGATCTCTTGGTTCGATGAAAGCGGGTGCCTGTATGATTCCTGCCTTGGGAGTTTTTTGTTGGGGTCTTGCCGCCCCGTTTCCCGTCTCATCTGATGCTCTATGGATGCCATGGGCCTCCATGGGACACAAGAAAAAACTTCACCGCGAACCGGCTTCAACAGGGTTATCCACAGGCATTGTCAAGGGGCCGCCCGTCACGATTTCGGCAGAAATGCGCCTATATGGCGTGCGAGCGGGAACCAATGACTATATATAGATAGGAGATGCCGCGACCCAATCCGTCCCATCCCGTCCAAAAAAATTCTTTCCCGTGGTGATTTTCTGGCTGATCGTGCCCTGATTTCGCCCGATCCGTCACGGAATCACGGGCAAATCACGCATGAATCACCCGGCCTCGGGGCGGCGTCCCAGCCCGCAACGCGACGACAGGAGGCCTCTGAGCACCGGACAGGCCGTGCGGAACCGCCCATCCCAAACCATCCCATCGAAGACCTGCCAGTGGGGAAACGCCGCACGGCACCGGCCGTGGAGGCCCTGCCCCACACCCTGCACACCATCTTCCGGAACAAAGCGCCGCTCGGACCACGCCCCGCCTGACGCGGGGCGTCGCGGGTCGGGCTCCGGCGCGTCCGGGCCCGCGGGGCAGCGAACGGGACCCGCCGCCCGCCGCCCCGCCGCTCAGGCCATGCCGCCCCTGACCAGTCCCTCGGCCAGCCTGCCATAGGCTTCGGCCATGGGGCCGTCGCCGGCGGCGATCGGCGTGCCCGCATCGCCCGACAGCCGGGTATCGAGGTCGATCGGAAGCTGGGCCAGCAACGGAACGCCAAGACGATCGGCCTCGGCCGCGACGCCGCCGTGGCCGAAGATCTGGCTTTCATGGCCGCAGGCGGGACAGATGAAGGTGGACATGTTCTCGATCAGGCCCAGAACGGGGGTCTTGAGCGTCGCGAACATGTCGATCGCCTTGCGCGCATCGAGCAGCGCCACGTCCTGCGGCGTCGAGACAACGAAGGCTCCGGTCAGCTCCGAGCGCTGGCACAGGGTCAGCTGCACATCGCCTGTGCCCGGCGGCAGATCGACGATCAACACGTCCAGCTGGCCCCAGGCGACCTGGCCCAGCATCTGCTGCAGGGCGCCCATCAGCATCGGGCCCCGCCAGACCACGGCCTTGCCCTCGTCCACCATGAAACCGATCGACATGAGCGTCACGCCATGGGCACGCAGCGGCTCGATGGTCTTGCCGTCGGGCGAGGCGGGGCGCCCGGAGGCCCCCATCATCCGCGGCTGGGACGGACCGTATATATCCGCATCCAGCAGCCCGACCCGCCGCCCCTGCCGCGCCAGGGCCACCGCCAGGTTGGCCGAGACCGTGGACTTGCCCACACCCCCCTTGCCCGAGGCGATGGCGATGATGCGGTCGACCCCGGTGGGCTTCATCGGCCCGGCCTGGGGCGTCGGATGGCCTCCGACCTTGAGCTGCGGCGCCTTCTGTTCCTTCTGGGCCTCGTGCGCGGTCAGCACGACGCTGACATCCCGGACGCCCGGAAGGGCCGCGACGGCGTCCTGCGCGGCGTCCCGCACCGGGCCCAGCCGGCGCGCCATCTCGGCCGAGGGCGCCTCTATGACGAAACGCACCGTGCCGCCCTCGACGCTCAGCGCCCGGACCAGGTCGCGATCGACCAGCGTGCCACCGTCGGGCAGGCCGATCTTCTGCAGCGCGGCGATAACGGTCTCTCTGCTTGCGGACATTGCTGCCTCCTATGGGTTCCCGTCCCTGTGTAAGGCCGCGGAATCCCCAGTGCAAACCGGACCGGAAGGCCGAAAGACGTGGCGTCACCGAGGGACCGGCACCGCGGGCGTCCGCCCGTTTCTTTTGCACAAAGCGGAATATCTCAGCACGATCAGCGAGTTACAAACGCGCAACGCTCATGCGCTTCCTGCATAGCCGCATTGCAGCATCGTCCATTGTGCAGTCGCAGAATAATCGTATCTTGAACTCAACAAGACGCCGGACGGGCCACACGGTCTCACGGCAGGACGAAAGGTACGACGACATGGCAATGATGACCGAAACCCGCAACGCAGTTGGCCATCCCGGCCTGTTCTCGCGTCTCGTGACCGGTCTGGCCGAGCGCTACCAGCGGCACCGGACCTACCGCAGCTGCGTGGCGGAACTCTCGGCCCTGAGCGACCGCGAACTGCGCGACCTCGGCCTGCATCGTTCGATGATCCGCTCCCTGGCCCATGAAGAGGCATACGGGAGCATGTGAATACGGAATCAGGCGGTCCTCTCCTCCTCCCTGGACCGACTGAAACTCGCGGCGGCATCTCTCCTCCTCCCTGATGCCGCCGCACCTATCCCCGGAGCCGGGTAAGACGCTCCGCAAAGAGATGCATCGGCCCTCTCCTCCTCCCTGGGTCGGTGATAGCAAGACCGGCGGCCCCTCTCCTCCTCCCTGGGGTCGCCGGAACTGCACAACCGGATCGGTGGCCCTCTCCTCCTCCCTGGGTCATCGTGACATGAACGGCGGCGCCTCTCCTCCTCCCTGGCGTCGCCGTTTTTTCTTTCGGGGGGCCTTCATCTTGCCGAAAATACTCCCGCCGGAGGCGTCCGACGGTTCCGCTGGCGATGACGTCGCCAATGGGGCGCTGCCCCCTTGAGCCCTCACGGGCTCAATTCCCCCGGAGTATTTCTGCCAAGATGAAGAGGATCAGAAAGGCACGTCGTCGCCGGCCATCACGAACTTGGCGACGACCTTCTTGGTGCCGGCCTTTTCGAAGTCGATGTCCAACTTGTCGCCCTCGATCCCCGTGATGGCGCCATAGCCGAACTTCTGATGGAAGACCCGGTCGCCGATGGTGTAGCGGCTGACCGCCTCGAGATCGATCACCTGGCTCCGCGTCTCGCGCGGCTGGCTCATCGGGCGCTGGCCGGCGCGGGCCTGCATGCGTTTCCAGCCGGGAGAGTTGTAGACATTCGCCTCGGAGGCGCGCTTGTCGACGGTGGACTGGATGCCGTCGTATCCGGGCGCGGCCGCGCCGAAGCCGCCGCCATAGAGGCCCGGCGGCGTCAGCACCTCGACATGCTCCCCGGGGAGTTCGTCGATGAAGCGCGACGGAATCTGCGACTGCCACTGGCCGAAGACCCGGCGGTTACCGGCGAAGGAGATCGTGCAGACCTCTTCGGCGCGGGTGATGCCGACATAGGCCAGCCGCCGTTCCTCCTCGAGACCCTTGGGCCCGCTTTCGTCCATCGACCGCTGCGAGGGGAACAACCCGTCCTCCCAGCCCGGCAGGAAGACCGCGGGAAACTCGAGCCCCTTGGCGGCGTGGAGCGTCATGATTGACACTTTCGCACCCTGGTCTTCCGAGGCGTTGTCCATGATGAGGCTAACGTGTTCGAGGAAGCCCTGAAGATTGTCAAAGTTCTCAAGGGCCTTGACCAGTTCCTTCAGGTTCTCCAGCCGGCCCGGCGCTTCGGGTGTCTTGTCATTTTGCCACATCGCGGTGTAGCCGCTCTCGTCCAGCACCTGCTCGGCCAGCTCGACGTGACTCAGATCGGCGTGGCCGGTCATCCGGCCCCATCTGTCCAGATTGTCGATCAGGGCGCGCAGTTCACCCGCGCCTTTTCCGCCGATCCCGCCCTCGGCCAGCAGGATCCGCGCGCCCTCGACCAGCGGCACGCCGTTATCGCGGGCGCAGACCTGGATCTTCTGCTGCGCCTTGTCGCCCAGGCCGCGCTTGGGCGTGTTCACGATCCGCTCGAAGGCCAGGTCGTCGGCGGGCGAGACGACCAGCCGGAAATAGGCCATGGCATCCCGGATCTCCAACCGTTCGTAGAAGCGCGGGCCGCCGATGACGCGGTAGGGCAGACCGATGGTCAGGAACCGGTCCTCGAAGGCGCGCATCTGGTGCGAGGCGCGGACGAGGATGGCGATTTCGTCCAGAGAGAAACGATGGACCACGTAGTCGCCGAGCGCACCGAGCATGTTTCCATATCGAGCGGAGTATTTATCTCTGTCCAGCAGCTGCTTCACCAGATTGAACGTCTTCATGTCGCTGTAGACACTGCCACTTTCGAAAGCGTCACGGACATATTGATGTTCGTCCACCGGACCCAAACCGCTCTTTGCGCGGCGGTCGAGTTCCTGTTGAAAGCTATTCAGCCGCGGGTTGTATCGGTTTTTCGCTTCTTCAGATCGACCGCTCTGATGGTCTTCGATTTTTTCACCGATCCACCGAGCTTCTTCTTCACCGTCCCAATGGCCGATCAGCCGAACCTTCCAACCTTCGCCGGCCTCGGTCCACAGCTCCTTGCCAAGCCGCCCCTCATTGCCGCGGATCACCCCGCCGGCGGCGGCCAGGATGTGCTCGGTCGAGCGGTAGTTCTGTTCCAGCCGGACCACCTTGGCCCCGGGAAAATCCTTTTCGAACCGCAGGATGTTGCCCACCTCGGCCCCGCGCCAGCCATAGATCGACTGATCGTCGTCGCCGACGCAGCAGATATTCCTGTGCCCGCCCGCCAGCAGCCGCAGCCAGAGGTACTGGGCGACGTTGGTATCCTGGTATTCATCGACGAGGATGTACCTGAACCAGCGCTGGTACTGCGCCAGCACATCCTCATGCTTCTGGAAGATCGTCACGACATGCAGCAGCAGGTCGCCGAAATCGACCGCGTTCAGCTCCAGCAGGCGGCGCTGGTACTGGTCGTAAAGCTCCGTCCCGCGGTTGTTGAACGCGGCGCTTTCGGCCGAGGGCACGTTCTGCGGCGTCCAGGCGCGGTTCTTCCAGTTGTCGATGATCCCCGCCAACTGCCGCGCGGGCCAGCGCTTCTCGTCGATATTGTTGGCCCGGATCAGCTGTTTCATCAGCCGGATCTGGTCGTCGGTGTCGAGAATGGTGAAGCTGGACTTGAGGCCCACCAGCTCCGCATGCCGGCGCAGCAGCTTGACGCAGATCGCGTGGAAGGTGCCCAGCCAGGGCATCCCCTCGACATGTTCGCCCAGCATCCGGCCGACACGGGCCTTCATCTCCTTCGCGGCCTTGTTGGTGAAGGTCACGGCCAGGATTTCGTTGGGCGCGGCGCGGGCGGTGCTCAGCAGGTGCACGATCCGCGCTGTCAGCGCCTTGGTCTTGCCGGTGCCCGCCCCGGCCAGCATGAGGACCGGACCGTCCAGCGCCTCGACCGCCTCGCGCTGCGCGGGGTTCAACTCGTCCAGGTAGGGCATGGGCCGCGCGGCCATCGCGCGCGCCGAGAGGGATGCGCCTTCGAAGGCGTCATGATCGTCGTGGCTGCTCATGCGCGCGAGGATAGCGCGCCGGGGCGCGGTCGCTCCGGTTCGACCTTGTCAATCTTCCGGCGACCGGCCAATCTCGTCGCCCATGGATCTCGACCTCGCCTACCCCACCCTTTCCGACCTGCGTGCCCGCGCGAAGCGGCGCATTCCGCATTTCGCCTGGGAATATCTCGACAGCGGCACCGGCGCGGACGGGGCGATCCGGCGGTCGCGCGCGGCGCTCGACGACGTGCTTCTGGCCCCCGCCGTGCTCAAGGGACGGACGGTCCCGGACCTGGCGACCACCCTGCTCGGGCGGAGCTATTCCCGGCCCTGGGGCGTGTCGCCCGTCGGCATGACGGGGCTCTTCTGGCCGGGGGCCGAGGTGACGCTGGCGCAGCATTGCGCGGCGCGGAACCTGCCCTTCGGGCTCTCCACCGTGGCCGCCGCCTCGGTCGAGGACGTGGCGCCGCATCTGGGGGATCAGGGGTGGTTCCAGCTCTATCCGCCGCGCGATCCCGAGCATTGCGAGGACCTGCTGAAACGGGCGAAGGACGCGGGATTTCATACGCTCGTCCTGACGGTCGATGTGCCCGGCCCCTCCCGGCGCGAGCGGCAGAGGCGGGGCGGGTTGACGACGCCGCCCCGGATCACGCCGCGGCTGTTCCTCCAGTCGGTGCTGCGGCCGCACTGGGCGGTGGCGGTCGCGCGGGCCGGAACGCCGAGCGTGCGGGGGCTGGCGAAATACGCCTCGCCGCATGAACCGGCGCGGCATGTCGGACTGGCACCCCACGCCGCGCCCGACCGGGACCTGCTGAAACGGCTGCGCGACATGTGGGACGGGCCGGTGGTGGCCAAGGGGGTGCTCGTGCCGGGCGATGCGGTTATGCTGCGCGATCTGGGCGTCGATGCGGTGTGGGTGTCGAACCACGGGGGGCGGCAGTTCGACGGCGCGCCCGGTTCCGCCGCCGCCCTGCCGCTGGTACGCGCGGCCGTGGGGCCGGACTATCCGCTGATCTTCGACGGCGCGGTGGAGTCGGGGCTGGACGTGCTGCGGGCCATCGCGCTCGGCGCGGATTTCGTGATGCTCGGGCGGCCCTGGCTCTGGGGCGTGGCGTCCTTTGGCGCCCGCGGGGCCGCGCATGTGACGCATATCCTGACCGAAGACGTGACCTCGGGCATGATCCAGATGGGGATCTCGCGCCCCGAAGAGGCGCGCGGGCGGCTCTGGGACGATTACGCCGGCCGCAGATAGCCACGCGGGCGCCGATCCGCGGGGTGGCACCCGAACGGCCGGACCACGCGATCTGTCCAATCGTGTAGACGCAAAGCGCTTCTTGCGACCAGCGACGCGGCGCCGCCCGGGACGGGGGGCGGTTCGGCGTGCGCATGGCGGCTTCGCCCGGAATCCGCGCAAGGACCGGTGGCAGGTCTGGAACCACGCCTTCACTTTGCTTTCTTCGCAATCCGGACCACGGACACTTTGCACTTGGCAAATTCGCCCCTTGCGCTGCGCCGCGGCATGTCGTTTGCTCGTGGAACTGTTCCTCACATGGAGAAGACCCCATGGCCGATTTCCAGAAAATCCTCATCGCGAACCGTGGCGAGATCGCCATCCGGATCATGCGGGCAGCGAACGAGCTCGGCAAGAGAACCGTCGCGGTCTATGCCGAAGAGGACAAGCTGGGCCTGCACCGTTTCAAGGCGGACGAGGCCTACAAGATCGGCGAGGGGCTGGGGCCCGTCGCGGCCTATCTCAGCATCGAGGAGATCATCCGCGTCGCCAAGATGTCGGGCGCGGACGCCATCCATCCGGGCTATGGGCTGCTGTCGGAAAATCCTGACTTCGTGGATGCCTGCGACGCCGCCGGGATCACCTTCATCGGGCCCCGGGCCGAGACGATGCGCGCCCTCGGCGACAAGGCCAGCGCGCGGAAGGTGGCGGTCGAGGCAGGCGTGCCGGTCATCCCCGCGACCGAGGTGCTGGGGGACGACTTCGAGGCCATCACGAAAGAGGCCGAGGAGATCGGCTTTCCTCTGATGCTCAAGGCGTCATGGGGCGGCGGCGGCCGGGGGATGCGGCCGATCGAAAACGCTAAAGAGCTGAAGGACAAGGTGCTGGAAGGCCGGCGCGAGGCCGAGGCCGCCTTCGGCAACGGCGAGGGATATCTGGAAAAGATGATCATCCGGGCCCGCCACGTCGAGGTCCAGATCCTCGGCGACAGGCAGGGCAACATCTATCACCTTTACGAGCGTGACTGTTCCGTCCAGCGGCGCAACCAGAAGGTCGTGGAACGCGCCCCCGCCCCCTACCTTTCCGAAGCGCAGCGCGAGGAGCTGTGCGAACTGGGCCGCAAGATCTGCGCCCATGTGAATTACGAATGCGCCGGCACGGTCGAGTTCCTGATGGATATGGATACCGGCAAGTTCTACTTCATCGAGGTGAACCCCCGCGTTCAGGTCGAACATACCGTGACCGAAGAGGTCACCGGCATCGACATCGTGCAGGCGCAGATCCTCATCGCCGAGGGCAAGGCGCTGGCCGAGGCGACGGGCAAGGCCTCGCAATACGACGTCAAGCTGACCGGGCACGCCTTGCAGACCCGGATCACCACCGAGGATCCCACCAACAACTTCATCCCCGATTACGGCCGCATCAGCGCCTATCGCTCGGCCACCGGCATGGGCATCCGGCTCGATGGCGGGACGGCCTATGCGGGGGGCGTGATCACGCGCTACTACGACTCGCTGCTGGTCAAGGTGACCGCCAAGGCGCCGACGCCCGAGTTGGCGATCCGCCGGATGGACCGGGCACTGCGCGAATTCCGTATCCGGGGCGTCAGCACGAATATCGACTTCGTCATCAACCTGCTTAAGCACCCCACGTTCCTGTCGAACCAGTACACGACCAAGTTCATCGACACGACGCCCGAGCTGTTCGATTTCAAGCCGCGGCGCGACCGGGGCACGAAGGTGCTGACCTATATCGCCGACATCACGGTGAACGGGCACCCCGAGGTGCAGGGCCGGCCCATGCCGCATCCCGACCTCAAGCCGCCGCGCATCCCGGCGGTCAAGGGCGAGGTGCCCAAGGGCACCCGCGACCTGCTGGACGACAAGGGGCCGGAGGCCGTGGCGAAATGGATGAAGGCGCAGGACGAACTGCTCTTTACCGACACGACGATGCGCGACGGCCACCAGTCGCTGCTGGCGACGCGGATGCGCTCGCTCGACATGATCAAGATCGCGCCGGTCTATGCCGCGAACCTCAGCCAGCTCTTCAGCGTGGAATGCTGGGGCGGCGCGACCTTCGACGTGGCCTACCGCTTCCTCCAGGAATGTCCGTGGCAGCGCCTGCGCGACATCCGCGAGAAGATGCCCAACATCCTGACCCAGATGCTGCTGCGCGCCTCGAACGGGGTGGGCTACACCAACTATCCCGACAACGTGGTGCAGGAATTCGTGCGCCAGGCCTCGGTCACCGGAGTCGACGTCTTCCGCGTCTTCGACAGCCTCAATTGGGTCGAGAACATGCGCGTGGCGATGGACGCCGTGCAGGAGAACGGCAAGATCTGCGAGGGCACGATCTGCTACACCGGCGATGCGCTCGACCCGGAACGGGCCAAGTACGACATCGCCTATTACGTGAAGATGGCGAAGGAGATGGAGAAGGCCGGCGCGCATGTCCTCGGCATCAAGGACATGGCGGGCGTGATGACCGCGCCGGTGGCCGAGGTGCTCTTCCCCGCGCTCAAGGACGCGGTGGACCTGCCGATCCATTTCCACACGCATGACACGAGCGGCGCGGCGATCTCGACCATCCTGACCGCCGCCGCGGCCGGCGTGGACTGTGTCGACGCGGCGATGGATTCGCTCTCGGGCAACACCTCGCAGCCGACCTTCGGGTCGATCCTCGTGGCCCTGCGCCACGGGTCGCGGGCCTCTTCGATCGACGTCGCCGCCGTGCGCGAGATTTCCAACTACTGGGAGGCGGTGCGCGGCCAGTACGCGGCCTTCGAATCGGGCATGCAGGCCCCCGCCTCCGAGGTCTACCTGCACGAGATGCCGGGCGGGCAGTTCACCAACCTCAAGTCGCAGGCCCGCTCCATGGGGCTCGAGGAACGCTGGCACGAGGTCGCGCAGGCCTATGCCGACGTGAACCAGATGTTCGGAGACATCGTGAAGGTCACGCCCTCGTCCAAGGTGGTCGGCGACATGGCCCTGATGATGGTGTCCCAGGGCCTGACCCGCGAGGACGTGGAGAACCCCAAGAAGGACGTGAGTTTCCCCGACTCGGTCATCGACATGATGAAGGGCAACCTCGGCCAGCCGCCGGGCGGGTTTCCCGAGGCCATCGTCAGGAAGGTCCTCAAGGGTGAAAAGCCCAGGACCGAACGGCCGGGCAAGCACCTGGAGCCCGTCGATCTCGAGGAGAAGCGCAAGGAGATCAGCAACAAGCTGGACGGGATCGAGATCGACGACGAGGATCTCAACTCCTACCTCATGTATCCCAAGGTCTTCGAGGAATACGGCCACCGGCACGAGACCTACGGCCCGGTGCGCACCCTGCCGACCCACACCTTCTTCTACGGCATGAAACCGGAAGAGGAGATCACGGCCGAGATCGACCCGGGCAAGACGCTGGAGATCCGCCTGGTGACCGTGGGCGACACGCAGGACAACGGCGAGGTGCGGGTGTTCTTCGAACTCAACGGCCAGCCCCGCGTCGTCCGCGTGCCCGACCGCAAGGCGACCGGCGACAAGGCGGCGGCGCCCAAGGCGGACCCGGCCAACCCCGATCACGTCTCGGCGCCGATGCCCGGCGTCGTCGCCTCGCTCGCCGTGGCGCCCGGCGCCAAGGTCAGAGAGGGCGACCTGCTGCTCACCATCGAGGCAATGAAAATGGAGACCGGCCTGCACGCCGACCGCGACGGGGTGATCAAGCTCATCCATGTCGCCACGGGCGCGCAGATCGACGCCAAGGACCTGCTCGTCGAATTCGAGTGATCGCCGGGTCGTGGGGCCGGTTCGCAGCCGGCTCTGCCGGGGCTCCGGCCGATCGCCGGGATCGCCCGCTTTTCGTCTGCAGGAACGGCGCTGCCCCGGCACAGCCGCCGAGGGCCTCCGGCGCGCCGGCACCGCGTCGCTTCCCGCGCAAACCCCTCGGCACATCGACCCCATGCCTTGCCGAGCCGCCCCGCCGGTCAACGCCCGCCCGTCGCCACGGCACGACGGTGGCGTTTCCACGACTTCCTAGGGTCAGTCGCTGCCCCGCGCGCGGCATCTGACGGGGGGGAACCGCATGACCGCGAAAGGCCGGCCTCTGCTCGGACACCACTCTCCGCACGCCGTCCGGCCCGGCATTTCCGCCCCCGCCGATCCGGTTCAGAAGTATTTTCCGGCGGGTCGAAATTTCCCCTTGCGCCCCCGCACGAGACTTTATACATGCTCCCCTACCCAAGGACGCGGGCGTAGCTCAGGGGTAGAGCATTACCTTGCCAAGGTAAGGGTCGTGAGTTCGAATCTCATCGCCCGCTCCAATTAAATCAAAGACTTGCGGGTCTTTTTTACTTCTCGACACCTTCTAAATCAAGGTTCGTTCACACTAGTCGGGGTGAACGGTCTGGGCCGGTTCGGCTCGGGATTCGCTGATAACGACCGGGCAAGGTGCGCGAAGCATGCTTCGGCGCTCTAGCTCTACCCCTGAGCTGCGCCCGGAGCTTTAACGCTGGCGCGACAAGTATCTCTTGCTAGGCTCGGAGAATGACGCAAACGCTGGCAGATTTCTGGTCACGGTTGGATGACGCAGTACATCCGGACGACTTGGCAACTTTCGAGGCCAATGATGGCCACGGTTTCAACTTGGACTTCCCGCCTCCGGCGTTCATAGGCGATGTGGTCAATGCGCCCTTGATCATCCTGGACAACAATGGCGGATTTGATGCGCAACTCACCCCGACCGAGTTCCCCGACGAGGCCGCTCGTGAAGAGTATCGAAACCTTTTGGCAAACCCCAGGCCGCTGGCCCGATCGGCCCGGTCGATTGCTCCATATTACTTCAACCGAAATTTCAGCAAGTGGCTGGAGGACGGTCGTGCGGCTTTGGTGAACGGGGTAGCCTATCGCTCAGTCAACGGTGGTGCGAAACACGTTGCTCGTTTATCGCGTTCTCTGCCTTCAGCCTTGGTGCACCAACAATGGCTGAGAGACGAGCTGTTGCCGCAAGTAAAGGACGGCGAAAGGTTCGTTGTCGTTCATAGATGGTCTCGCTGGAACAACGCAGCTGACGTCTTCCGTGGTGTCCATGGCAGCGAATTCTCGACAGCTCCGATCAGCAAGGACCTGACAGCGGCAGAGATGCGAGCCGCGAGGCAGTTTCTTGGTGAATGAGGGCGTACGCCTTGGCGTCCATCAAGAATTTTTTTGAAAAATTGATAGGTTCCGTATTGCGAAACAATTGGGGGACCTAGGGTCGTGAGTTCGAATCTCATCGCCCGCTCCAATTTTCTCGACAGACCGGATTGACGGCACCGAAGTGCGGTGACCGTCTTGCTGCGGCGGCGAAAGCGCCTAGTCTCTGCCGGCGGGCAGAGGAGCGACAGCAACGTGCGCAAGTTATTGACCGGACTGGCCCACAGGGCCCGGGGGCTGGTGCGGCCGGTCGTCGTGGTGGTGCTGATCGGGCTTTTCACCGGGGGATTCTCCTATCTGCTGAACGGCCCGCCGGGCGGCGGCTCCATTCAAGAGACGCAGGTCATCACCCTGTCGGGCGAGGTCGTGGCGCTGGACCGGCGCGACGGGCGGCCGCTGGTGCTGAACCTCTGGGCCAGCTGGTGCGGGCCTTGCCGGGTCGAGATGCCGATGATGCAGGAGGTGGCAGCCAGTCTCGAGGACGTGGATATCGTCTTTGCCAACCAGGGCGAGACGGCGCAGGTCATCGCCTTCTACCTGGCGACCGAGGGGCTGACCTCGCGCGGGGTGGTTCTGGACGAGGACAAGCAGCTGTCGCGCGGCTACGGTGCCGCGGGTCTGCCCGCGACACTCTTCTTCACGGCGCAGGGCGAATTGTCCGCCCTGCACGTGGGCGAGATCTCGCGCGACGAGCTGATGCGGCGGATCGATGCGATCCGCCCCCCGTCGGACTAGATCCCTATCCCGCCTGCGCCAGAAGGCTGGCATTGCCGCCGGCGGCGGTGGTGTCGACGCAGACCGCGCGTTCCAGCGTATAGGCCGAGGGCGCGATGCGCTCGGTGATCAGCGGCAGGATCGGGCCGTCGCGCTCGGCCAGCGGTTTCCGGCAAGCGGCTGCATCCGCGCTGGCGACCGCGTCCATGGCCAGCGACCCGAGCATCGCCGGGTCCACCTGTCCGTCGATCACGTGCAGCGGCGCGCCGGCCCCGGTCAGCGGAGCCAGGGCCTTGCGGGCCTCGGGCGCCACGGCCAGCACGGCGTTGCCGGCGGCGAGCGCCTGCACCGTCTGGTCCAGCAGGAGCTCGGGGTCCGGGCCGAGGCAGAGGACCGTGCCGCGCGGGAAAAGCGTCAGGCGGTTGGATTCCCCCGTCGGCCCCGGCAGGTCGATCGGCCCCATGTCGAGCGCGGCGGCCGCGCTCATCGCGTCGCCGGCCGCGCCGCGCAGGGCGGAGCGCAGCGCCGAGACGCGGTCCGGCCGCCGGTGCCAGTGCTGCGCGTCGAGGTCCGCGAGGGCCTTGTCCAGAACCGTCTCCTCGACCTTCGGGGCATCCGAGACCGTGATCCCGCCCGCCGCGCGCTTGCGGAAGCGGGGCAGGTAGTTCGGTCCGCCCGCCTTGGGTCCGGTGCCCGAGAGGCCCTCGCCTCCGAAGGGCTGGGAGCCGACGATGGCGCCGATCTGGTTGCGGTTGACATAGAGGTTGCCGACGCGCAGCCGGTCGACGACCTGCTGGACGCGGATGTCGATGCGGGTGTGCAGACCGAAGGTCAGGCCATAACCCTTGGCGTTCACCTCGGCGATGACGCTGTCCAACTCCTCGGCATCGAAGCGCGCGACATGGAGGACGGGCCCGAAGATCTCGCGCTGCATCTCGCCGATGCCCGAGACGCGGAAGACATGGGGCGGGACGTGCAGCCCCTCGCCCGCGTGATCCAGCCGCTTGAGCAGGCGGCCCTTCGCTTCCATTTCGTCGCAATAGGCGGTGATGCCCTCGCGGGCCTCTTCGTCGATGACCGGGCCGACATCGGTCGAGAGATACCACGGATCGCCCATGCGCAGCGCGTCCATCGCGCCGTACAGCATGCCGAGCACGCGTTCCTCGACATCCCGCTGGACATAGAGGACGCGCAGGGCGGAACAGCGCTGGCCGGCGGACTGGAAGGACGAGGCGAGGATATCCCGGATCGCCTGTTCGGGCAGCGCGGTGCTGTCGACGATCATGGCGTTCAGCCCGCCGGTCTCGGCGATCAGCATGGCGTCGGGCGCGGTCTCGGCAAGCTGGCGGTTGATGATCTGCGCCACGTCTGTCGAGCCGGTGAAGCAGACCCCGGCGATGCGCGGATCCGCCGTCAGCGGCGCGCCGACCGAGGGGCCGTCGCCCGGCAGCAGGTGAAGCACATCCCGGGGAATGCCGGCCTCGTGCATCAGCCGGGTGGCGAGGCCCGCGACCAGCGGCGTCTGTTCGGCGGGCTTGGCGATCACGGCATTGCCCGTCACCAGCGCGGCGGCGATCTGGCCGGTGAAGATGGCCAGCGGAAAGTTCCAGGGCGAGATGCAGGCGATGACCCCGCGCGCGGCGCTGTCCCTCTCGGCGCGGGGGGCCTGGTTGGCGTAGTAGCGCAGGAAGTCGACCGCCTCGCGCACCTCGGCCACGCCGTCGGCCAGGGTCTTGCCGGCCTCGCGGGTACAGAGGGCGAAGACCTGTTCGGCGTTTTCCTCGTAGAGGTCGGCGATGCGGCGCAGGATTTCCGCGCGTTCGGCCACCGGGGTCGCGGCCCAGCCGGGCTGGGCGGCTGTGGCGGCGTCGATGGCGGCGGTCACGTCCTTGGCCGAGGCCTCGTAGACACGGCCCACCACGTCATTCGGCAGGGCGGGATTGCGGATTTCGCGGGGGGCGCTGCCCGCGCCCGCCTCCCACTGGTGGGGGGCCGCGAAGCGCCCGCGCCCCGCCTCGATCTCGGCGAGGTCCAGCGGGTCGCTCAGATCCCATCCCTTCGCGTTCTTCCGGTCCCTGCCGAAGATGGCGAACGGGTGGGTGATCGCCGGGTTGGGCGTGGGATCGCACTGGTCGAACGGGTCGCGGGCGATGGTTTCGGGCGCGACGTTCTCGTCGACGATCTGATGCACGAAGGAGGAATTCGCGCCGTTCTCGAGCAGCCGCCGCACGAGATAGGCCAGCAGGTCGCGATGCGCGCCCACCGGCGCGTAGATGCGGCAGCGCGTGGTCTCGTCCGTCAGCACGCTGTGGTGCAGCGCCTCGCCCATGCCGTGCAGACGCTGGAATTCGAAACTGTCGCGGTCGTTGCCGGCCATGTGGAGGATGGCGGCGACGGTATGGGCATTGTGGGTCGCGAACTGCGGATAGATGCGGTCGCGGTATTCGAGCAGCTTCTTCGCGCAGGAGATATAGCTGACATCGGTATTGGCCTTGCGGGTGAAGACGGGAAAGCCGTCCAGCCCCTCGACCTGCGCGAGCTTGATCTCGGTGTCCCAATAGGCGCCCTTGACCAGCCGGACCATGATCCTGCGGTCGAGCGCCAGGGCCAGGTCCCGCAGCCAGTCGATCACATGGGCCGCACGGGGGCCGTAGGCCTGGACGACGACGCCGAAACCGTCCCATCCGGCGAGGCTCTCGTCCGAGAGAACCGCCTCGATCACGTCGAGCGACAGGTCGAGCCGGTCCTGTTCCTCGGCGTCGATATTGAAGCCGATGCCGGCGTCGCGGGCGGCCCGGGCGAGTTGCAGGGTGCGGGCGACCAGCTCGGGCAGCATCTCGTCGCGATGCGCGACCTCGTATCGGGGATGCAGGGCCGAGAGCTTGACCGATATGCCGGGGTTGCTGCGCACGTCCGGGCCATCGGCCTTGGCGGCGATGGCGGCGATGGCCTGGGCATAGGCGCCGTGATAGCGCATGGCGTCGGCATCGGTGCGCGCGGCCTCGCCCAGCATGTCGTAACTGTAGGTATATCCCTGCTTCTCGCGCTCGCGGGCGTTCTTCATCGCCTCGCGGATGTCGCGGCCGAGCACGAACTGCGCCCCCATCTCGCGCATGGCGCGGCCGACGGCGGTGCGGATCACCGGCTCGCCCAGGCGGCGGACCATGCCGCGCAGGGCGCCGACCACGCCGTCATCCTCTTCGTCGTCAAGCACGCGGCCGGTGAGCATCAGCGCCCAGGTCGAGGCGTTGACCATCAGCGACCCGCTGTCGCCCACATGCGCGCCCCAATCGTGCGGCGCGATCTTGTCCTGGATCAGGTCGTCGATGGTCTCGGCGTCGGGCACGCGCAGCAGCGCCTCGGCCAGGCACATGAGCGCGACCCCCTCTTTGGTCGAGAGGCCGTATTCGGCGAGGAAGCTCTCCATCATGCCGGGCTCGGAGGAGGCGCGGACATTGCGGATCAGCCCGGCCGCCCGCTCCGAGATCGCCGCACGGTCGTCGCCCGAGAGACGGGCGGTCTCGATCAGGCGGTCCAGCGCGACGGGTTCGGGCCCGAGGGTGGCGGCGCGCATCTCGGAGCGGAGTGTCGAGCGGGTTTCTGTCGGCATGGGATCCCCTTTCTTGTTGTTCTGGTCTTGTCGTTCCCGGGCGTCATCATACACGAGCCGGCCGGGTCGTGCCGGACTGATTTTCGACCGTACGGTGCCCTACCGGTCTGTACTTGACAGCGGTTTCAGGCCAATCTGACCGGCATGAGCGAGAATACAGACGAACTGGACCGGATCGACCGGCGCATCCTCTCCGCATTGGCCAAAGATGCGCGGCTGTCCATGGCGGCCCTGGCCGATCGGGTGGGATTGTCGAAGACGCCCGTGACCGTGCGGGTCAAGCGGCTGGAATCCGAGGGATATATCCAAGGTTATCACGCCGCTCTGGACGCCGGAAAGCTGGGCCTCGCGCAGGTGGCCTTTGTCCAGGTGACGCTGGAACGGACCACGGCGGACGCGCTGGACGCGTTCAACGCGGCGGTGCGCGCCGCGCCCGAAATCGCCGAATGCCACATGATCGCGGGCGGCTACGACTACCTGCTGAAGATCCGCACTCGGGATGTCGCGGCCTATCGCCGGGCGCTGACCGATCTCGTGGCGCATCTGCCGCATGTCGCGCAGACCTCGACCTTCATGGCGATGGAGGTGGTCAAGGACGGCGCCGCGGTCGGGGTGACGCCGTAGAAACCGGAGCCCCCCGGGTCGAACCCGAGGATGCCGCCTGCCCCGCCGCAGCGCCCCACCCCGATCATCAACGGAACGCGACAGGTGGCAGGACGCGGTTCCCGCCCCTTTTTCGCCCCCCTCCGGCAGAAATCGGTTGCCGTAGGGGAAGCGGTCATGAATATCTTTCAGGCAATTGCGGCACTGCTGACGCGATACGGCGACGGGAAAGCCGGATGCGGCGGCCCGAGGCTACCGGGGGAAGGTGGCCGGGGCGGTCCGCCGGGCCCCGGAAGAATTCACCAGGCGCAGGTCCGGGCTCCGGCAACAGGCGCATCCGAACTAGACGCACGAGGGAGGTCCGGACGATGGCATTGACACCGAAAATGATCGCATGGCTCGAAAAATACACGAGCTATCAGGATGTCGGACGGATGAAGAAGAAGGGCCTCTCGAAGGCGATGGAGAAGTTCTGGCGCCGCAAGGAGAAGGTCGAGGCGGCCATCGACGCGCTGCCCGCCGATAGTGACGGCAAGGCCGGTCTTGTGCAGAGGCTCAAGGCGGTCACCGATCCGCTGGAAAGCCAGACGGACGCGAAATCGAGCGATCTCAAGGCCGCCTACAAGGCGCTGAACCAGATCAAGAAGGACGCGCGGGACACCCGCGACCAGGAACGCAGCGATCTCGACCCGACGGAGCTGCAGACCAAGCTGCAGGGCCTGCAGCGCGAACTGCAGAGGGTGGTGGACTATTCCGCCGGGATCATGCCCCGGGTCCGGGTCGGCCATGACGGCCCCGTGAACGGCATCGCGCGGCTGCCGGTGTTGGCCGCCGAACCGGATTTCGAAAGCGCCCTGGAGCAGTATACGCTGCTGAGCAACACCATCGCGCAGTACGAAAAGGAGATGGACGCAGCCGACCAGAGGGCCCGGTCCGAGATTCCCACTCTGAAGGGAAGCTACATCTCGCCGGTCGGCAGCAAGAAGGACGTGGAAACGATCCTCGCCAATGCGGAACGCAACATCGCGATCATCAAGGAGGACAACCCGGCCACGAATACCGGTCCCGTCGATACGCTGATCGCGCAGATCCGCGGGTTCTTCGCCAATGACGACCCGCTCAATCCGCAGCCGATCCAGTCGCAGATCGAAACCATCATCAAGGACAAGCGCGAGGATTTCCTCGGCCGCAAGCGGGCCATCCTGGACCTCTCGAGCTTTCAGCAGCGCGAGAACGGGCCGGCGGTGAATTCAAAGGGCGAGGTGGGCGTCAGCGAACAGGGCAACCGGGCGGAATTCCCGCATCTCATCAAGCTGGAAGAGGAGCGGATCGAGCGCGCGAAAGAGGAGATGCGGCAGGCGCTCATGCGGGACCGCGACGAGATCAGTGCGGACAGCGAGGGCTGGCGCGCGGGCGACGACTATGGCCCGGGCGACACGGGCGACACGTTCCGCGCGCCGCCGAAATTCGATGTGGGCGGCATGTGCGCGGGGCTGGACGAGCTGCCCTATGAACATGCGCCGGACAGGGAACGGCAGGCGTTCGTGGCGCATGCGGCCTCGGTCTTCAACGACGAGCTGGACGACCTGATCGAGGACGATCCCTACGGCGACGAGATGCTGGATCTCGCCACCAAGTCGCTGGACGAATGGGAAAAGGACTACATGACCGGCATGGGGCTGCGCGGCTCCAAGGAGGATCTTCCGCCCAAGACCAAGCAGGTTGTCGAGGCGCTGGCCAAGAATGCCAACAACCGCGTGATGGACCAGTTCCCCAACAAGGCGACGGCGGACTACGCGACGATCACGCTGAACGGCGAGACCTATACCAAGGGCCGGGAGTTCGGCAGCGGCGGCGGCGGGCGCGTATTCACCTTCCGGGGGCCGAACGGCGAGGAGATCGTGCTGAAGACGCCGCTTGAAGGCAACGAGGAGGATCCCGGAACAAAGAAGGAATTCGCCGACGAGGCGCGCAACCACAACCAGGCGACCGGCGGACGCAACGGCGACGGTCACCCCAACCTCGTCGACATGAAGGGCGTGGTGATGAGCCCCGACGGCGTGCCCCTGGTGGCGATGGAATATGCGCAGGGCGGCAACCTGAACAAGCAGAACGGGGTGAACCGGGCCCTGGCCGAAACCGGCGCGATCTCGCAGGAGGCGCACCAGGCCATGATCAAGGAGAACCTGCGCGAGGTGGTGATGGCGCTCAAGACCATGGAAGACCACCACATGACGCATTTCGACCTGAAGGACCTGAACGTCTTCATGTCGGAGGACGGCCACGTGAAGCTGGGGGATTTCGGTCTTGCGCAGTCGATGAGCCAGCGGGGCGGCAAGGTCGACAACCCGGGCCAGGGCACACCGGGCTACCAGTCGCCTGAGCTGATCTCCGGCGAGGAGATGTCGTCGAAATCCGACGTCTATTCGCTGACGACGCTGCTGGACCAGCTGGGCGACCCCTACCGCGGCATGGCACGTCACAACGACCGCAAGATGGCGAGCGAGGTCGAGGTCCAGACGAAGGACGACAGCGGCGAGGCGGTCGAGCAGACGGCGTTCGAACGGCTGCGCAACGCGATGCTGGAGGAGGATCCCGACAAGCGCCCGGCGATGGAGGCGATCCTGCTGAGCTCTTTCCTCGAAGATACCAAGTCCTACGACAAGGCCGATCTGGAGGAACTGCGCGCGGCCTCGACCGCCTATTCCAACGCGGTCGGCAGCGAAGTGGCGCAGATCCAGGAGGAGATCAATTTTGCCGAAGGCGAGATCCGCAGGCTGGAGCGGGAGCGGGACGGCGGCGCGGCGACCGAGATCGTCCGGCTCAACGAACGGCGGATCCTGGCGGCGGAGGCGAAGGTCAAGAAATACGACAGTCGCCTGCCCGAGTTGACGCCGGGGTCGCAGCTGCACACCGAGATCACAAATTACCGGAAGTGGGAAGTCGCGGACATCGCCAAGTACAATGATGCGATCGACGACGCGAAGAAGGGCATCGCGCCGGTCAGCGAGGTGCGGCGGGCGGAGATCAACAAGACGATCGAGGCCAAGCGGCAGCAGGTGATCGACTACAACAAGGCGCTTAGGGATATCAACAGCCGTCCCGCCATCGCGCCCTTGCTGGAAAGACTCAAGAAGGCGAACGCGCCGTTCGGGGGATGAGTCCCGCGCGCCGGAACCATCGGAGCGGAAGGGTCACAGCGGGGATGGCGTCGCCCCCGGACTTGACCGCGGTACGGCCGGCGAGGAGGTCCCGGAGCAAGCCCGGGATCCGTGGCCGCGGTACGGCCGGCGGGGAGGTCCCGGGGCAAGCCCGGGACGCGTGGCCGCGGTACGGCTGGCGGGAAGGTCCCGGGGCAAGCCCGGGACGCGTGGCCGCGGTACGGCTGGCGGGTAGGTCCCGGGGCAAGCCCGGGACGCGTGGCTGTGCGCGTTCCCGGTACGCCCGGGAACGCCCTTGGCCGGGGATGGGCCTTACTTCTGCAGGTCGGTCCAGATCGCCGTGTAGAGATCCTGGACCTCCTTCGGGCAGGAGGAGGTGAACTTGCCCGCCGCCTTCAGCTCGTCTGGGACCACGATCTCGGGGGCGGATTTCATCTCTTCGGGCATGTACTCCTCGGAGCCGTCGATGCCGTTGGCGTAGCGGGCGAATTCCGAGATCAACGCGGCGTTTTCCGGATCCATGATGAAGTTCATGAACAGCTTGGCGTTCTCGACGTTCTGCGCGTCCTTCAGGATCGCCACGTTGTCCATCCAGACGATATAGCCCTCCTTCGGGTAACCATAGGCCACGTCGGGATTGTTCAGCCGCGCGCGGAAGGTCGAGCCGTTCCAGTTCACGCTCGCCATGACGTCGCCGTTCGACATTTTCTCGGTCATGCCGTAGTCCATGGACATCCAGTCGGACTTGGCCTCGACCAGCTTGTCGCGGACCTCGCGCAGAAGGTCGCGGTCGTCGGTGCAGGGCTCGCCGCCCATGTACATCACGGCGAGGTTCATGACGTCCTGCATCTCGGGCACGACGTTGACCTTCCCGACCAGTTCCTCGGGCGTGTCGAGCCAGATGGCCGAGGTGTTGATATCGCCGTCATAGGCCGAGGTATTGACCGCGACGCCGGTGGTCCCCCATTGCCACGGCACGGTGTATTCGCGGTTCGGATCCCAGTCGACGTTCTTCCAGTTGTCCGAGATGTTGTCGTAATTCTCCATCTCGGGGATGCCGGGCTTCATCAGCAGGTCCTTGCCCACGTAGATCTGCACGTAGCTGTGCGTGGGCACGACGATGTCGAAGCCATGGCCGCCGGCCTCGATCTTGGCGAGCGCGGTGGTGTTGGAGTCGAAATCCGTGATGGTGACGTCGACGTCGTGCTCCTGTTCGAACTTCTCGATCAGCTTGGGGTTGGTGTAGTTGCCCCAGTTGTAGATGTTGAGTTCGCCCTCGGCATGGGCCGCGGTGGCGGCGGCGAGGGCGAGGGCGGAAGTGAATACCAGTTTCATGATGGCTCCTTGTCGGGTTGGTCCGGGGTTCATCCCCGTTTTCTTGTCAGCAGGAAGAAGGCCGTCAGCAGAAGAACTGTCAGCACAAGCAGCGCCGTGGAGATCGCGTTGACCTCGGGCGTGACCGCGCGGCGCAGCTGACCCAGCATGTAGGTCGGCAGCGTATCCTGTCCGGCGGATTTGACGAACTCGGTGATGATAACGTCATCGAGCGAAATGACGAAGCTCAGCATGGCGCCTGCGGCGATGCCGGGCGCCATGAGCGGCAGGGTGATGCGGCGGAAGGTCTGGAAGGGCGTGGCGTAGAGGTCCGCCGCCGCGCGTTCCAGCGTCAGGTCCATGCCTTCGAGACGGGCGCGGATCGGCAGGTAGGCGAAGGGCACGCAGAAGGCCGAATGCGCGAGGATCAGGTAGGCGAGGCCGGTGTAGCCGGTCGCGGTCTTGATCGCGGCGAAGAAGATCAGCAGGGCGACGGCGGTGACGATCTCGGGCACCATGAGCGGCTGGTTGATCATCACGTAGATCAGCGTCTGCCCCCTGAAGCGCTTGCGCCGGGTTGTGCCGAGGGCCGCCATCGTGGCCAGGGTCGAGGCGATGACGGCGGCCGAGGTGGCGATGACCAGCGAGCGGATCGTGGCCTCCTGCACGAAATCGTTCTCCCAGGCGATGGCGTACCAGCGGGTCGAGAAGCCGCCCCAGAGCGCCACGCTGTCCGAGGCGTTGAAGCTGTAGATCACCATGGTGACGATCGGCACGTAGAGCAGCACGAAAGCCAGGATCGCGACGGTGGCGAAGCCCGGCATGGTGGTGACGTTGAACGGCCGGGCCTGCGCGGCCCTGCCCCGGCCCCGCGCCGGGGCCCCGCGGTCCGGGCCCTTGGTCTCTCCCCTGCCCCGGTCCTGCGCGGGGGCCCCGCTGTCCGTCCCGGTGCGGCGCGGTTCCGGCGCGGGGCCGGGACGCGGGGGTGTGCGGTCAGACATTGTGGCGATCCTCGACCGAGGTGGCGCGGACGTAGGCAAGCAGCGCCGTCAGCACGATCACCAGAAGCAGCATCGACAGCGCCGCGCCGAGAGGCCAGTTGCGGCCCTGGCCGAACTGCAGTTCGATGAAGTTGCCGAGCATCATGTTCTTGCCGCCGCCCAGGATGCGCGGCGTCACGTATGCCCCCAGAGAGGGAACGAAGACGAGGATCGAGCCCGCGACGATCCCGGGGCGGACGATGGGGATGACGATCCGGCGCAGCACCCGCCAACGCGAGGCATAGAGGTCGTATCCCGCCTCGATCAGCTTGAAATCGAACCGGTCGATGGCGGCGAAGAGCGGCAGGACCATCAGCGGCAGGTAGACATAGGCCATGCCGATCAGCACCGCGGTGTCGGTGTAGAGAATCTGCAGCGGCGCGTCGATCACCCCCAGCCAGATCAGGAAGGAGTTCAGCAGGCCCTGGTTCCGGATCACCTCGAGAATGGCGAAGGTCCGGATCAGCAGGTTGGTCCAGAAGGGAATGGTGATCAGGAACAGCCAGGCCGCGCGCCGGTTCGGCGGCTGGGTGGCGATGAACCAGGCCATCGGGAAGCCGATCAGGAAGGTGGCGAGCGTCGTCAGGATCGACAGCTTGAGCGAGCGCCAGAAGATCGTCAGATGTGCGTCGGCGGTCGATACGGTGCCGTCGAAGATGTCGCGTTCGAAGAAGACGCGGAACCAGGCCTCGGTGGTGAAGTTCCAGATCACGCCGGAGAAATCGCCCGGTTCGAGGAAGGAATAGACCACCACGATCAGGAGCGGCCCGGCCGCGCCGAAGATCAGCAGGATCAGCGCGGGGATGGAGAGGAGCCAGCCGTTCTTTCCGGAGTTGGAGAGCGCCATCAGGTGACCTCCGCAAAACGGGTGAGGGGACAGCGCGAGATGGATCCCGGTCCTGCGCCGGGACCCCTTCGGTCCTCGCGTCTCGGCAGCGTTCCCGGCGTCGGCGGGGTCGCGTTGGTCCAGGCGGCCCCGGCTCGGGGGCCGGGGCAGCGTTGCGCGGCGCGTCCCGGCCCTGCGCCGGGACCTCGACGGTCGTCGCCTTTCGGCAGGGTCCCCGGCGTCGGCGGGGTCGCGTTGGCCCAGGCGGCCCCGGCTCGGGGGCCGGGGCAGCGTCGCGTGGCGTGTCCCGGCCCTGCGCCGGGACCTCGACGGCCGTCGCCTTTCGGCAGCGTTCCCGGCGTCGGTGGGGTCGCGTCGGCCCAGGCGGCCCCGGCTCGGGGGCCGGGGCAGCGTCGCGTGGCGTGTCCCGGCCCTGCGCCGGGACCTCGACGGCCGTCGCCTTTCGGCAGCGTTCCCGGCGTCGGTGGGGTCGCGTCGGCCCAGGCGGCCCCGGCTCGGGGGCCGGGGCAGCGTCGCGTGGCGTGTCCCGGCCCTGCGCCGGGACCTCGACGGTCGTCGCCTTCCGGCAGCGTTCCCGGCGTCGGCGGGGTCGCGGTGGCCCAGGCGGCCCCGGCTCGGGGGCCGGGGCGGGGCCGGGACCGGGGGCCGGGGCGGGCAACGGCGCCCGGTGGCAGGTCTGGGCGTGCCGATGTCATGTCAGTCGCCCTCCAGGACCTGGACCGCGCCGGGCACGGGCGCGAGGCGCAGGGTCTCTCCGGTGGTGAGGCCGACCTCGCCGGAGGGCGGGGATTGCAGGCGGGCGACGATCTCGGTCCCGTCCCTGAGATGCAGGTGACAGTGGGTGTCGGTGCCGAAATAGACGGTCTGCGTCAGCGTGGCCTCGATCGGCCCGTCGTCCGTGATGCGGATCTGTTCGGGACGGATGGCAAGGGTGACTTCGCCCTGCCCCGCCGCGCCCGGGACCTCGAGCGACTCGCCCGAGGCGAGGCGGACCCTGCCCCCCTCGAGCATGCCTTTCAGGAAATTGGTCTCGCCGATGAAATCGGCCACGAAACGGTTGACGGGGCCGTTGTAGATCTCGCGCGGGCCGCCGACCTGCTGGAGCCGGCCCGACCGCATGACACCGATGCGGTCCGACATGGTGAGCGCCTCTTCCTGGTCGTGGGTGACGAAGACGAAGGTGATCCCGGTTTCGGTCTGCAACCGCTTGAGTTCGAGCTGCATTTCCTTGCGGAGCTTGAGGTCGAGCGCCGAGAGCGGTTCGTCGAGAAGCAGCACCTCGGGCGCGGGGGCCAGGGCGCGGGCCAGCGCGACACGCTGCTGCTGACCGCCCGAGAGCATGGCGGGCTTGCGGTCCGCCATCCGGTCGAGCCGGACGAGGTCCAGCATCTCCTCCACGCGTCTGCCGACCTCGGCGCGGGACTGGCCCAGCATCTCGAGGCCGAAAGCGATGTTGCGGGCGACGGAGAGGTGGGGAAAGAGCGCGTAGCTCTGGAAGACGGTGTTCACCCGGCGGCGGTTTGGCGGGATGTCGGTAATGTCCCGGCCGGAGAGCAGGATCTGGCCCTCGGTCGGCGTCTCGAACCCCGCGATCAGGCGCAGGAGAGTGGTCTTGCCGCAGCCGGATGGGCCGAGGAGGGTAAAGAACTCTCCTTTCCGGATCGTCAGCGAGACATCGTCGAGCGCCTTGACCGTCGCCTCGCCCGACCCGTAGTACCGGGCCGCGTTTCTTGCTTCGACTGCTGCTTCTTCCGTCACGAGGCACCCCCGTAAGCCATTAGAGCGCCAGCAGGATTTTTTTCAACCTTTGTGTCGGCAGACCGGCCGGAAACCGGAGCGGGTGCCCGGGTTTGGCCACGGGAGAGGGGGCCGGCGCCGCGGCATGATGTCATTCCGGGCGGCCGGTGAAGGCGAGGCTCTTTTCCAGCTGCCGGTCCAGCTTGGTCTGTTCGCGGCGCGTCAGGGCGTGTTCGCGTTCCGCCCTGGCCTGCGCCGCCTTGCGCATGCGTTCGCAGAGGCCGGGGTGAGGCAGCACTTTGCATAGCCGCAGCCAGCCCCTTGCGAAGCGCTTGAACAGCTCGTCCTCGAGACAGACGATGGCCTCGGTCGATCCCGGATCGCCCTGCCGCCCGGCCCGCCCGTAAAGCTGGCGGTCGATGCGGCTGCTTTCGTGGAATTCGGTCAGGATGACGTGCAGGCCGCCCAGCTCGCGCACCCCCTCGCCCAGGTGGATGTCGGTGCCGCGGCCGGCGATGTTGGTGGCGACGGTGATCGCGCCCCTCTGCCCCGCCCTCGCGACCACCGCGGCCTCTTCGGCGTCCTGCCGCGCATTCAGGACGGCCGGCTCCAGCCCGGCGGCGCGGAGTGCGGCCTCGGCCGCCTCGCTCGCCTCGACCGAGCGGGTGCCGATCAGCACCGGCTGGCCCGCCTGGTGCAGCGACGTGACGCGGCGGGCGAGACGCGCCCACTTGGCCGCTTCGGTTCTCAGGTAGACCGTGCGGAGATGACGGCGGCGGAACCGCCGGTTGCGGGGCACGCGGACCGTGGGCAGGCCGAAGGTATCGAGGAACTCTCCGGCCAGTTCGGTGCCCGTGCCGGTCATGCCCGCCAGCCGCACGTAACGGCGAAAGAAACGCTGATAGGTGATCCGGGCCAGCGTGTGTTTCTGGCCGCTGATCTCGACGCCTTCCTTGGCCTCGATCATCTGGTGCAGCCCGCCCTGCCAGCTGCGGTCTGCCATGACGCGGCCGGTGTATTCGTCGACAATCTGGATCGTGTCGTCGACGATGATGTAATCCTTGCCGTGCTCGAAGAGGCAGAGCGCCGAGAGCGCCTGCCGCGCCAGTTCCTCGCGCGCCTTGCGGATCTGCCAGATGCCCTGCAGGTCCTGCGCAAGCTGCGTGATCCGCGCCTTTCCGGCCTCCTCGAGCGTGATCTGCCGGTTCATGTGGTCGATCTTGTAGTGTCGCGGGGTCTCGAGCTGGCGCACCATGTCGAGCGCCTGTCCGTAGATCGCGTCGGCCTCGGGGTCGTCGGCGGTGGAGGACAGGATCAGCGGGGTCCGCGCCTCGTCGACGAAGACGCTGTCGGCCTCGTCCACGATGGCGAAGGCCAGGCCGCGCAGCATGAGGTCTCCGCCCTGCCCGCCAGAGAGATATTCGAGCATCCGGCGGCGCGCGGCGGCGCGGCGGTGCTGGAGCGAGATGCGGTCGCGCAGGTAGTCGAAGGTCAGGTTCTTGTTCGAGACATAGGTGATGTGGCAGCCATAGGCCTCTTTCCGGGCCTGCGGGTCCATGTCGCTGTCGATGATGCCGACGGAGAGGCCGAAGAAATCGAAGATCGGGGTGTTCTCTTCGGCATCGCGCGCGGCGAGGTAGTCGTTGACCGTGACCACGTGGACCGGCAGCCCCGCCAGCGCGGCGACAACGGCGGCAGGCGTGGCGGTCAGGGTCTTGCCCTCGCCCGTGGCCATTTCGACCATGCGCCCCTCGAAGAGCGCGCGGGCGCCCATGATCTGCACCGGGTAGTGCCGCTTGCCCAGGGTCCGCCAGCTGACCTCGCGCACGAGGGCGAAGGCGCGGGAAAGCTCGGGCTCGGCCATCTCGTTGCGCAGCAGCGCGGGGCGGAGGCGCTGCGCCTCGTTGCGCAGGGCATCGTCCTCCCAGTCCTCGAAGGTCGGCTGAAGGCGCAGGACCCGCCAG
Organism: Pseudooceanicola batsensis HTCC2597; assembly: GCF_000152725.1. GTDB lineage: Bacteria > Pseudomonadota > Alphaproteobacteria > Rhodobacterales > Rhodobacteraceae > Pseudooceanicola > Pseudooceanicola batsensis. The sequence continues at coordinate 3,356,651 of NZ_CH724131.1, read as the reverse complement.
GCGGCGAGGCGCAGGCGGATGCGGGTAAAGGGCGCATGGGCGAGGATCCGGCCCAGTTGCCGTTCGAGCCAGCGGTCGACGGCATTGTCGATCGGATCGGCCCTTTCCCTGTAGGGGGCCGCGCCGAGCCGCGGTGCCCCGAAGCCGAGGAGGCCGCGCGCCTCAGGCACCGAACCGCCTCAGGAACAGTTGCCGGACACGGCGGAAGCCCTGCCGCGCGATGGTCTCGTCGCCATGGTCGAAGCGCACGAGTACCCGCGCGCCGAAGGGGGCGTCGTGCAGCGTGTCCGGCAGGGCGAGGTCGTAGACGAAAACCGGCTCCATCGTTTCGACGCCGTTCCGATCGCCGGGATTCGTGACGTGCCGCCCGCCGCCGGCCTGCCCGAGCGCAGGACTGGGCAGCTGGTTCAGGCCCGAGGGGACGGCACGCAGGATGCGGCTTTCGTGCCTGTCCTCGGCGGCGCCGGCCATCACGAGTTCGACCTTTTCGACATGGGCTCGGACCAGGGCGATGTCGTCCTGCGGAACGACCACACGGACCCGGGTGGCCCGCCCGGGCAGGACGTAGCCCACCAGATCGCCCTCCTGCAGAAAGCGGCCAGGCAGGTCATCGGGCGGCATGACGGTCTCGAACCGCCCGGCCCGCGGCGCGCGAAGTTCGAGATCCTGGCGCCGCTTGCGTTCGCGGTCCAGTTCGGCCTGCGCCTCGGCCAGTTCCAGCCGCGCCACGTCCAGCGTGCGGCGGTCCTGCACCTCGGCCGCGATGACGCGCATGTTCATCTCCCGCACCCGCGCCTCCATCCCCTCGATGCGCGACTCGAGCGTCGGCTCGGCCAGTTCCAGCAGCGGCGCGGCCGGCGCGACCTCGGCCCCCTGCCGCGCGGTGACGGCGCGCACGAAGCCCGAGGTCTCGGCACGGACATGGGCGTCGTCGGGCAGCCAGACGACGCCCTCGGTATCGGTGCGCAGGGGCAGCGGGATCAGGGCGATCGCCGCGACCACGGCCGCGACCGTGCCGAAGGTCCAGGCCTTGGCGCGGCCACGCACCTTGCGCAGCTTGGGCGAGGTCAGGACGTGACGGATATGCTTGAACGCCGGCTTGACGATCGCGTTGAACACGGACCACAGGGCGATGGCCACGCCGATGATGAAGTACTTCGAGGCGACCAGCATCGCGATGCCGATCATGACCGACATCCGGTAGACGAAGGCCGAGGGCGCGTAGAGCAGGAACCAGACCCGTTCGCCGAAGGTCGCCGTCCTCTCCCGTATCTGTCTGGCGCCGAAGACGTAGCGCTGGATCAGGTGCCCGTAGAACTTGGTCGCGCGGTCCGAGAGGTTGGGGATCTCGATGATGTCGCTGAAGATGTAGTAGCCGTCGAACTTGAGCAGCGGGTTGCCGTTGACGACGAGGGTCGAGAGTCCGCCGACCATGACGACGTTGAAGGCCAGCGCCGAGACGAGCCCGGTTTCCGCATTGGCCCAGATCATCACGGCGACGGCGGCGGCAAAGGTCTCGACGATGATCCCGCCGGCGCTGACGGCGGCGCGGTGCCACTTGTTGCGAAAGGCCGCGGCGGCCGAGGCATCGACGTAGGGTACCGGGAAGAAGACGAGGAACATGATCCCCATCTCGCGGATCTCGGCCCCGCGCCTTTTGGCGAGGTAACCGTGCGCCAGTTCGTGCAGGGCCTTGAGCAGCGGATAGGTCACCAGCGTGATCAGCAGGTTCTCGGTCGCGAGGATGCGGTCGGCGAAGTTCTCGGTCAGCCGGCCCCAGTTCAGAAAGGCGGTGGCCCCGCCGGCCACCACCACGAGCGCCCAGAGGGCGAAGCCGAACCAGCCCAGCATCCAGCCGACCGCCGGCAGGGTCCGGTCCAGAAAGGCGTTCGGATCCCAGAGCGGCACGCGGATCGAGACCGGGTTCGTGAGGTTCTGCTTGATGATCTGGCGCGACTGCTTGTTGTAGCGCTCCAGCAGTTCGGCCACGTCCGGCGCGCCCTCGTACTGGATCAGGTCCTGCTGGTGCAGGGTGGACAGAAGCTGGATCACGTCGTCCTGGCTGGGCGCGTCGGCGTCGTAGCTGTCGGCGAGGGTCTTCCAGATCGCGTCGACGGTGCGCGTGCCGTCGAATTGTCCGATCACCATGTAGGCGCCGGGCGTGAAGCGGTGGATCCGCCCTGCCCCGTGATCGTGGAGCACGTACCACGGCTGGCCGCGATAGCGGTGGCGGTGGGCCGAGACATGGGCCCGCAGGCGCGGCCTCAGATCGGCGACGCGGTACCAGATGGTCGAGAGAAAGCTTTCGGCCATGGCGCCCTCAGGGTTGCCATGTCCAGGCCGTCTCGCGCAGCCAGTTGATCAGGCGGCGCGACCAGACCCAGGCGATCAGTTCCTCGCCGGCATCGATCCGGGCGACGCCCTCCATCCCCGGGCGAAGCCAGTCGGGCAGGTCTTTCAGTTCCGCCTCGACGCGGAACGTGTTGGCGCCGTCGCGCGCCTCGGCCACCGGCGTGATGCGGGTGATCTCGAAGGGCAGCCCCTCGTCCGGGCGCCCGGAGAGCGCGATGCGCCCCGACTGGTCGCCGGTCACGTGTCGCAGGTCGCGCTCGTCGACGTAGATGTCGATGCGGAACGCGTCGAGCGGGGCGACCTCGTACAAGAGCTCTCCGGGCTGGACGGGGGTGCCGAGTTTCTGGCTCAGGTCTCCGGTGACGACCAGCCCGTCGATGGGGCTGGTGATCGTGGTCCGCGACAGCTGTTGCAGCGCAAGGTCGAGTTGGGCCCGCCCCTGGGCGATCTGCGCCTCGAGAAAGGCCACCTGCGGACGGTCGTACTGCGCCAGCGCGTCGCGCTGCTGCGCCTCGAGCCGGTCTAGTTCGGACCGCCAGCGCAATTCCTCGAGCCGCAGGTCCGTGTCGTCCAGTTCGGCCAGCACGTCACCCGCCGCGACCGTGTCGCCGGCGCGCGCGGGGGCGGTCTCGATGAACCCGTTGAAGGGCGCCACAGCGGCCCGCAGCACGGCGCCGCGCATGACGCCGTCGGCGGTGATGCGGAAGGGCCCCCGGACGGTTGCCGCGGCCACGGCCAGCGCGAGGAGGGCGACGGTCAGAAGCTTCCAGCTCAGCCGCCTCGGCCCCAGGACCACGCCGAGGGCATGGCCGACCGTGTCGATGATCCGGCCGCCGAACCAGCGGCGATTGCGGCGCTTGAGTTCCAGGACGGGACCGGCGAGCGAGGCCACGCTTTCCAGAAGGCGGATGTCCTCGTCGGTGAAGGGCGCGTCGGCCCGGCGGCGTTCCACCGTGATCGCCCCGACGGCGCCGTTCGCGTCCTGCAGCGGAGCGGTCAGGACATGTTCGGTCCGCGAAGCCGCGACAAGGTCGTCATGGGCGACCGCAATCGCGCGCCGCGTCGATGCCAGGGCGGGAACGGCGACACAGCCATTCTGGTCATAGGCCTCCTCCATCGCGGTCTCGAGACGCTCGACCAGGGCCGAGCGTTTCTTGAACCAGGCGGAATAGCTCATGGCCATGAGCCGGATCCGCGGCGAGGCGCGGCGGCGCACGATCATCCCGAGCGAGACCTGATCGGCCTTCATCACGGTCTGAAGCTCGTTGATGATCGCGACGGCCGCCGGTTCGGGGCGCTGATGCTCGGCGGTCAGGGCCAGCAGGTCCAGCGCGACGGCGGCGCGGTGCATGCCGAGCGTCTGGTCCGCGGCAAAGCCCTGCCACGCCCTGGCGCTGAGCCAGCCGCCGGCCCAGTGGATTTCGCGCAGCGCCGCCTGCCCCTGCGCCTTGTTGGCCTGGCGCAGTTCCAGCGCCACGACGCGGTCGACCGGCGCCGCCTCGATCCGCACGGGATAGGCGACCAGCACGGCGCCGTCCTCGGTGGTCTCGGTGGCGGGTCGGCCCGATCCCAGCACCTTTTCGGCGATCGATCTGAACTGCGTGCAGTCGCGCCGCGGGTCCGGCGCGATGGCCGAGGGCACGAAGGCGCCGGTCGCCGGATCGGGTTCGAGGATGACGCCGAGCGCAGCGCGCGGCACCTTGGACAGGATCAGCGCCAGCCAGCTGGTCAGAAAGGCGCGATCCCCCCTGGCATTCGCGAAGGAGGACCAGAGCGACGCGTCGAGCGCGATCGTGTTCTGTTCGGAGGCGATGGGACCGGTCGAACCGCTGAACGCTGTCATTCGGCCAGCCCCCGGTCTGCCTCAGGCCGCGCGGGCCTTCTTGCGGCGCAGAAGCGCCAGCGCCGCGAGGCCGGACAGCGCCAGCGGCGCGCCGGCGGGCAGCGGGATGGCGGGTGTCGTGACGAGCTTGAGCGATCCGGACGTGTAGATGCCCGTGGGGGCCGCGGCCGTGTATTGACGGACAGCCCAGAACAGGTCGGTCTCTTCGGCCGTCGCCGTGTACGCGAAGTCCAGCTTGAACTTGTCGAACCCGGGGGTCACACCCGTGACGCGGAACCCGAGCAGACCGTTCAGGCCGCCGAAGGAAAATCCGAGGTTCGGCGTCGAACCCACGGGCGTCAGCCCGGTGAAGGAGTATTCTCCGCCGTTCAGAGCGATGGTGCTTGCGGTCGCTGCCTGATAGCTCATGACGCCGCCGTCCGCCCTGTCGTCATAGGCCTGGATCAGTCCGGTATTCGCCGCCACGCCGAGGAAGACGTCGTACAGGATCAGACCCGAGATGCCGACATCTGCGGTCACCGTGATGGGACTGCCGGATGGCACCGGCGCAGACGGCGTGAAAGACACCGCATTCGCGGCTCCACCGAAGATCAGGAGGATCCCCGCCAAAAGACCGGACTTGAAACGCTTCATCGATCTTCCCCCAAAGAAAATAATATGTCTAAAAACCTTAACCTTCCAGTTTACCGTACCTGCTTTCATGCTCGTCGATCAACCTTATCATCATGTCGCGCACCCGCTTGGCGGCATGGGGCGACATGACGATGCGGTGCTGAAGCGCGACCTCGAGCTTTTCCTTGCCCATGTCCCAGTTCTGGTTGACGCCGAAGTTGACGACCACTTCCTCTCTGGTCGATGACCCGTTGCAAACATTGCAATAACTGCTTTTCAACTCGGATGTGTTGAAAGCGATCTGCGACGCCGGTGTCGGGCGCGTGCCCTTGGCTTCCGGCGCGCCGTTCGGTTCGGTCGTTGTCTTGGTATCAGGGCTCTTCGCCATTGTTTCCCGTCCGTTACTTGTGTTTTTCCGCCTAAAGTGCGCGATGATCGTCGCTTGGGGCGCCCTCCGCGATCCCGAGGGCTGATGCAGCCTGCGGCGGTGCGATGGACAAGTCCACCCCGTCCACCTCCAGCGAAGCCAGCTCGAGACGGCCCAGCGGGCGGGCGTCCGACCGGCGCGTCACCCGCAGTGCCGTGGTTGCGGCGGACCCGGCGATCACCGCGCCGACCAGGTCGACGACAACCGAGACCCGCCCGGGGGCGATCTCTTCGACCGCGGGGCCCGAGCCGGAGACGCCCGTGACATCCAGCCCCTCGCAATGCCTGAGTTCGAGCGCGATCGTCGAGACGCCCTCGATGCCCTCGACAAGGAGCGGCAGCATCCCGCCCTGCAGAAGGTCGGGGTCGATCAGGCCGGGCACCTCGGCCTGGGCGCCGAAGCCGCTGATCGCGATGGAAAGGGCAAGGCCCTCCTGCGGCAGGTTGTGATCCTCCATCGCCACAAGGGGCGCCTGACCGGCATGAGCCGGCTGCAGGGCGGCATCCGCCGCGATGCCGTTGACCGACAGGGCTTCGATCTCGACACCGGCCTCGGCCAGCGCGGCGCCCGGAGCGCCCTGCGTCGTGGCGCGCAGGCGCACGAGTTCCGCGATCCGAAGGTCCAGCGGTTCGGTCAGCGTCACTTTCAGCACGAGGCCGGTCTCCGTTTCCGACATCTCAACCTGGGTCGAGCGCGGCAGGTCGGCTCCGAACATGACGTCGCGGATCGACACCGTGTCCGTGTCGTAGTGGATGGCGAGCACCATTTCCGAGAGGCCGCCGTCGCTTTCGATGACCAGCGGGATGTCGATCTCGTGGGTCGCGGCCGGATTGCCGGTGCCGGAACGCGGAAGCGCCACGAAGCCGAAGCCACCGAAGTTCGTCGTCTCGGTGGAAGACGTTCCGAAGGTTGTCGGGCTGGTGTCGCCGAAGCCCGAGGGTTCGAAAGAACCGGCGCCCAGCGGCTGGCCGAACCCGCCGAAACCGGATGTATCTTCGGCGGCGGCTCCGAAGCCGTTCGCGGGGTCGAAGCCGGCGAAACCGCCCGGGGCGCCGCCGACCGCTCCGAAGCCACCCAACGGGGTCTCCTCGACGCTTTCGGTCGGTTCGAAGAGGACGGGGTCAAAGGCGCTGAACGGGTCCGTGACCTCCAGCGCCGACGCGCCCGGATGGGACGCATCGAAAGTCACCGCGAGGTCCGGCACGTCCGGGATCGCGTCCACGTCGATGCCGAAGGCCTCCTGCCCGATCAGGCTGGCGTCGAAACCGGTGATCGCCCCGTCGCCATCGACGTCGCCGATCAGCAGCGGATCGATCCCGCCCTGCCAGGCGACAAGGGTGGTATACTGCCCCACGTGGAACTGGTTGGCGACGCCGAGATCGCTGAACGTCAGCATCGCGTCGCCATCGATATCGCCGATGTAGCCGACGAGCACGGTCATGGTCGCGACGTCGGAGGCGATCGCCACGCCGTCCACCTCGGTCACCTCCGCGGTGACGTCCTGCAGGCTGCCGTAGGGGGCGGCGTCGCGGACACGCAGCACCAGATCGGCGAGTTCGTAGGTGCCCGCCGCGATCGGGCTGGCAAGGGTGATGCGGAGCCGGTCCAGTCCCAGCAGCTCAACCGTGTCGCCGGTGCGGGCCCCGGCACCCGTCACGGCGCCGTCAATCTCGAACACATCGCCGTCGAGGCCGAGCGCGACGATGATCTGCGACACACCGGCATCGACCGTCAGCGACAGCGGCACGCCCGTGATCGCCGGTCCGGGCTCCTGCACGATCTGGCCGGGCCCGGCCACGACCGGGCCGGCCTGAAGGGCGACCGAGGCGGTGCGGTCGATGGTGTCGTCCAGAACGGTGACGATGAAGCTCAGCTCGGCCGAGCCGCCGGCATCGTCGCGGACGACCACGGTAAAGCCCTGTTCGCCGGAAAAGCCGGTGCTGTCCCAATCGAGGTCGCCGCTCTCGGGGTCGATTGTGGCGCCCTCCGGCGCCTCGCCGAGCGAGAAGGTCAGCCTATCCCCGGGGTCGGCGTCGGTGGCGGTGACGGTCAGCGCCAGCTGGTCCCCCGCGGTCAGCGTCCGGTCCGCGACATCGCCGATAAGGGGATCGTCGTTCACCGGGTTGACGGTGATCGAGACCGTGGCGGTGGCGCTTTCCAGCAGGCCGTCGTCCAGGCGATAGGTGAAACTGTCGGTGCCGTTGGCATCGGGATCGGGCGTGTAGGTATAGGTCCCGTCGGGCTGTGCGGTCAGCGTGCCGGCGGCGGGGCCCTCGATGATCTCGACGATCAGCGGATCGCCCTCGTCATCGGAGTCGTTCGCCAGCAGGTCGATCGCGACCGATACGTCCTCGTCGGTGGTGGCGGTGTCGTCGACCGCGATCGGAGCGGTGTTGGACCCGACCCCGAGCAGCCGCACGTCGTCGACCAGAACCGAGCTGTCGGCAGCCCCCAGGCCGATCAGGTCGAACCCCAGAAGCAGCGCGTCGGGACGCTCGGCCAGCTGGGAAAGATCGACGGTGACGATCAGGTCGCCGCCGGTCATGACATGGGTGACGCCTGCCGCCGCATGAATCGTGCCGTCCGGCTGGATGTTGAGAAGCGCGTCGGTATTGCTCAGCGCCGCGATCGGAGCCAGTACCGCGGCCCCGGTCCGGGCGTTCAGCAGCGCCACTTCCAGCGCGTCGGGCGCGGAGCCGTCGGACTGGTTCAGCGCGAGGTCGCGGAGCGTGAACTGCAGGCCGGTCGCTTCCGTCGGCAGGGCGAAGGTCTGGGCAAGGCCGGACATCGGCACCAGCGTCTCGCGCAGGGCGGCCGCGCCGTCCTGCGGCGTGACATCGCCGTAGGTTGTCCAGCCGGCGAGGCCGGTCGTGAAACGCCCGTTGGTGAACTGTTCGGGATCGCCGGTCAGCACGTCGTAGATCGGGCCCGTCGGTGTGGTCGTGTCCCCGTCTTCGCCCGTGGCGGTCTGCTGGACCGGCCCCGTCGGGTTCAGTTCCTCGGGGGTATCGGGCAGCGTGAAGTCGCGGATATCCGTGTTCGACGGCAGGCGCCGCAGATCCGTGGGCAGGATCGGGGTCATGGTGTAACCCGGCGCCGAGGGATCCTGGAGATCGTCGATCCCCATGGCATTGCCCATCTCGTGCAGCATGACCGTCAGCAGGTCGATCCGGTCTTCCGCCAGATCGCCGACCGTGGCAGTGAAGACGTGATCCTCGGCCCCCTGTTCGAATTCCTCGTTGTCCAGTGGCGTGGCGTCCACGAACCAGCCGTGCCCCGCGGCAGTCGCATCGAAGGTGACCCTGCTGCCCACCACGTGGGCCAGCGCGGTGCCATCCAGGTCGCCGACCGTGATTTCCAGGTCGTCGAGGTGGTGCAGAAGGCTCGGCACCAGTCCGCTGTCCGCCCAGATCCCCCTGGCGATCTCGGCCAGCGCCTCGGCCGCCTCGACGGTGAGGGCGACACCCCCGCCGGCGCCCTCGGCTTCGGCGTTCTGGAAGGCCGTGTCGCTCGAGAAACGGACGTTGTCGATCAGCATCATGGTCGAGAAGACATCCCCGAGCGAGGCGAACTCGTCGATCATGCGCAGCTGATCCTCGAGCCCGTTGGTCGGAGGCACCTCGGTCGTCAGACCGCTGTTCGAGATCGTCATGTTGGCGACCTTGCCGGCGAAGCCGCTCGGGATTGCGAAGCGCACCGTCTGGGAAGAGAAGATGCCCTCTTGCAGAACGGCCTGCGAGCTGCCGGTGTTGCCGTCGATGTCTTCGAAGGTGACGGTCATCGTCAGGTTGTCTTCGGTGTTCATCGGCAGGAAGGCGTCGAGCTCGACCGACTGCATGCCCGCGGGGATGTACATCCGGTTGTGCGTCACGCTTTCCGGTGCCGGCAGCGTATCGAGGATGCCCTTCACGATGTCCCTGAGCGACTTGTTCACCAGCGGCAGCGGCTCGGACGGCAGGACCCGTTCGATCAGGTTCACCAGCGTGGCCTTGGAGGCCATGATCAGCTTGAAGTCCGGCGCCGTGTCGATCCCGAACCAATGCGCCAGCATGACGTTCAGGTTCTTCGCGAGGAAGTTCGACGCATCGTCGATGGCCGCCTTGCGGGCTGCCTTGGCATCGTCGGAATTGTCCTCGGACGACAGGAGCGTGGCCAGCTTGCCGATGTTGTTGATGTTGCTGAACAGGCCGCCGTTGTCGACCGCCTTCAGATTGCTCTTGATCACCGGCACGTTGAGCATCGCGGTCAGCAGACCGTCGAAGAGCTGCGCCATCTTCAGCATCACGGTGCGTTCGTCGATGAAGGTGGTGACCCCCTGGGCGACCAGCGTGGTGAGATCGTCGGCCGAGATCAGGGTCTCGATCGTGCCGTCGTCGCGCGTCCGCCCGATCGAGCCGTCGGCCTGCTTGGTGCCGCCGAAGGCCTTGGCGAACTGACCTTCGAGATAGCTTCCCGTCTCGGTGGAATCCATCCCGATCGAGTTGGTCAGCTTCTCCTTGATCTTGTCGAACATCAGCTTGAACGCGGTCTCGAAGGCGAAGCCCGCGATGTCCATCAGGTTCCCGGTGAGCGACGTGTTCACGAGGAACAGGCCGGTCACGTCGACCGGGCCGCCGATGAAGGTGTTCTCGAAGATGTTGAAGGTGTAGGACCGGCCCTCGTCCTCGCCGGACAGGCCGCTCGGGCCTTCCTGGATGCCGCCGTGCATCGACCAGCCCGGCAACTCGTGGTTGAGCGGGAAGCGGCCAAGCTCGGGCGGCAGGTCGGGGATGAAGGCGTTGATGGCGTCGATACGCTGCGTGAAGCTCTTGGGCGGGGTGACGACCTCGGCCACGGCCTCGTCCAGGGGCACGTCCTCGGCCCGTCCGTAGCGGTCGATCAGCTTGCTCGCCGCGGACTTGATCAGCCAGCGCGCGTATTCCGACATGGCGTGCCGGGTGCCCTGCTGGAAGTCTCCGTTGAAGACCGAGGGGACGGCGGGATAGCTCTGGCCCGCCGGCAGTTTGGGCCGCGGCACCTCGGTATTGTCGAAATCCAGCTTGGTACGCGGCAGGCCCGGCGTGTCCGGCCGGAGTTCCGGCGCGCCGGCGACGGTCGAGAAATACCAGCCCGAGCCGATGGCCTCGGTCCGGGTCGAGGTCGTGACATTGCCGTCGACCGGCCCGCTGTTGGCCTTGCTGAAGTAGCTCTGGAAATGGGTTTTGACCGATCCCCAGGTGCCGCCGAATGCCACCGGATCGACGCCGTACCAGGGCTGCTTGGTGAACTCCTCGCCGAAGAGTTCGATGAGCGAGGCGAAGCCGCTCGGCTCGTCGGGCAGGTTCAGCGCGATACCCTCGTCCCCGAGGGACCGCGGGATCGCGGCGGAGCCCACGTAGAGCGAATTGACGTCCGCGGTGCCCATGTACCACGAGATCGGGCGCGAATGGGCGGTGGCGGCGAAATCGTCCTCGATGAAGCCGGGCACTCCGGCCGGCGTGAAGTGCAGTTCGATGTCCGGCACACCGGTCTGCAACGCCTGGCTGGCCGGGGTCGCGAAGGCGTCGTCCTTGATCGTCGGGATCTTGGTGCCGTTGGGGGTCGTGTCGGGGATCCAGTTGGCGTCGGGGTTCTGGAACAGGTCGACGGATTCGTTCGCGACCGACTGATAATAGTTGTCGGCGAAGGTGACGTTCTTCCAGACCTGGACGTTCGGGTCCTTGAAGTCCGCGAACGGCAGGACCCGGGTCTGGAGACCCACCAGATCCGCAAGCGTCTGCATCGTCTGGATGAAGGTGGACAGCCCGTTGAGCACGCGGATCGCCTTGGCCGCGACGGCCGGGTTGATCAGTGCCGAGGCATAGGCCACCGCTTTCGCCGCCGAGATCCAGTTCTCGACCAGAGACTGGAGCCGGACATTCAGCGACTTCTGATTGAAGTCATGCGGATCGAGCGAGGTCATGTGGATGTTCAGCGCCTGGCCGCCGGCATCCTTGGGCACGTGCACGCCGAGGCGCTGGATGATCTCGGAGTTCACCACCGTGCCGCGGCTGTGGCCGATGAAGTGCAGCGGGCTCTTGAAGATCGCGCCGCCCGTATCCCTGTCGAGGTTGTAGATCGAGGCAAAGAAAGCGTCCGCCGCCGCTTCGGCAAAGCCGCTGTCGGAGATGTTGCTCTCGCGGTACCAGTCGAGCACCAGCGTGATCGCCTTGCCCCGGTCCTCGGAGGTCGGCGTGTAGGCGATCTGCGAGATCTTGTTCCCGTCGGATTCGTTCTCGTCGTACTTGTGCCAGTTGCCGGTCTGGCGGTTGTAGACCAGCACGATCCCCCCGCCGGAGGCCTCGGTCAGGATATGGCCCATCTGGAGCCAGCTGGCGAGGTTGTCCTCGCTCAGCATGGTGTTGCCGTAATCTGGCGACAGGGCGAAGGGCTGGAACCCGTGCGTCACGACGTTCACGGCCGAGAACGGCAGGTTTTCCTCGACCACGGCGGGCGTGGTGAACGAGGCATCCTCGCGCAGGCCGACATCGGTGATGTCGACACCCCAGAAGTATTCCTGGCTGCCCGTCAGCGCCCGCGTCAGACCCTCCGAGGCCTTGATGATGACGGCGTGTTCGACCGGGGTTCCGTTGCTCACCTCCTCCTGGGTCAGCTTGCGCTCGACCGCGACCGTGCCGTCTTCCTTCAGCTCGTAGTAATAGCCCGAGCGGAAGGCGTTGCGCCCGATCTGGTCGACGCTGCTGATCAGGCGGTAGCGATGATAGTCGCTCTGCTCGCTCGGGTTGGAATGCGCCGAGAAGAAGCTGCGCGCCCGGTACGGATCGTCGGGGAAGAGACCGTGGCCCGGCTCCTGCGTGCTGACGTAGAGGTCCATCCTCCAGTAGGTCCGGTCGATCTTGCCCGGATCGAGATGCACCTCGAAGGTCAGCATGTCCTCGCGACCCTCGCCATTGACCTGCGTCTCGGTGATGGGGCGCACGAGGTCCAGTCCGGCCTCGTTCTGCACATCCAGCCCGCGGCCCCACGTCACGACATCGATGCCGGGATCGTAGAGGCCCTCGCGGATCTCGGGTGTGGCGAAGGGATTGAGCGGGTCCAGAAGCCCCGTATATTCAAGGTCGATCGGCAGCTCCCGCGTCTTGCTGAGATCGTCTAGCTCGACGAGGTCCTCGATCACCTCGTGCAGCTTTTCGGTGTTGAGCGTGACGAGCTGTCCGGTCTTGCGGAAATTGGCGAACAGCTGGGAGCCATCGGGCCGCAGGGCGATGTCCTGAAGGAACTGATCCGGGATCGGGGTGGTCGATGCCACATGCGCGGCACGACCCCATTCGGCGTCGATCCCCATCTCCTCGTATTCGCCGGTGGTCAGATCGAAGGGATTGCGGATGATGCCGATGTTGTTGCCGAGGTTGTGGCGGCGCTCGAGCTCGTAGGCGTAGACCGGGTCCCCGACGAGCAGATAGCGCGACAGGTCGTAATCCGCGACATAGGCGTAGGAGAGATCGCCGGCGATCGCGAGGCCGGCCGCGTTGCGGATGTCGAGGTCGTAGTCCTGGGAACTGATCTTGGCGTAGTCGTCGATCAGTATCGGCGCGTGGAAGTATGTGTTGAAGACAAATCCGGTGTACTTGACGCCGACCGCCCCCTCGTTCAGCTGCAGGGGCGCGCGCACGTCGCCCGGTTCGGACGAGGTCGAGCGCAGCGACCGGACGCTGGCCGAGTAGCTGCCCGCCGTGTCGCCGTTCGAGGACACGTCGATGATGTGGAAACCGTCGCGCAGCTCGCCGCGCGAGGTGAAGGCCAGCTTGGTCGGATCCGAGGTCGCCTCGATATCCCAGGGCTCGTTGAAGCCGTTGAGCTGGGCGATAACGGTGTGATAGCTCGAATTCGGCTCGGGTCCGTCCGGAGCGTTGGCGGGATTAACGTTGACCACGAAGATCTTGCCGTCCTTGCCGGGTCCGCGCGCCCAGCCGTCCTCGCCGAAGGACGAATTGTAGGGCACGGCGACATAGACCTTCTTGCCGTCCGGCGTCACCGCAAGATCGTTGACACGGCCCATCATGCGGGCCACGGCGTCCGCGTCGTTGATCGGCAGGCTGATGGCCATCGGCTGCAGATAACTTGCGGACCCGGGACGGTTGTCGATGACATAGAGCTTGCCCTGCCCGCCGGCGAACAGACGGTCGCGGGACGGGCTCAGGGCGATCGTGTCGACGCCGCCGGGGATGTTGATGATGTTGACGCCCGAAGCGTTTGGATCGGTGTCGAACTGCTGCAGCGTCAGCATGTCGACGATGGCGATGCCCTTGTTCGTCGCGACATAGGCCGCCGAGAGGTCAGGCGCCATCAGCACGTCGTTGGGCCAGGCCGTGAGCGGGTCGTCCCCGTCGAGCAGCATGACATCCGCCACCAGTTCCGCGACTTCGGGCGCGCCTCCCAGGCCGGAGCCGCCGTCGCCGGTCCCCTGCTCGAGATTGGCCGCGACCACATCGAAAATCTGCAACATGGTCTGGTTCGCGTCGCCGACGTATTTCGAGCCGCCGACGGCACCGTAGCCGCGGGTGTTCTTGACGTTGATCTTGCCCGATGTCGATCCGCCGGTCGGGGCGTACCAGCCGCCGGTCACCGCGGGATCGCCCGAGGTCGCGGGGCGGTTGCCCGGATCGGGGCGTTCGAAATAGATGTCCGCCTGCGTCAGCAGGACGTCGTTGGGAATTGCGACCTCGAGCGTGCCGCCCCGGGTGTCGCCGTTGTAGAGGAAGGTGTCGGCATATTCGGTGCCCATGATGTACCGGCTGCCGCCCGCGAACTGCAGGCGCAGGCGCGTGTGGATGATGTCGTTGCCGAAGGAGGCGCCGTTCGCGTCTTCCGGGCCGTAGTACATGTTGGCGCCCTCGATCCGCAGAACGAGGCTTCCATCGTCGCCGCGCACGACCTCGGCGCTGGTGATGCTGGGATCCTCGCCCGGCGCCGGGTGGGAGGGCGGTGTGGGATAGGTCGGCGTGATGTTGAGACGCCCGTCGAGGTTGTCGGGCGCGGTCGGAACGTCGGCAACGAAATGCTCCCACTTGGCCTGGAAGGCATCCTCGGCGGCGCCCCCGGATGCGCCGGTGTATTCCTCGATATACGAGGTATAGGTGTCGATCTTCTGGACGGCCGAATCCATCTTGAAGGCGAGGAACGTACCGAAGCCCGCGGCCGCGCCGCCCAGGGCCGCGCCGAGGGCCGCGCCCGCGACACCGCCCGTCGCCGCGCCGACGGCAAAGCCGATCGCCACACCCGCCGCGACCGCGTAGAAGCCGCGCGCGACATAGGGGATGGTCAGCGACCCGTCCAGCATCGGCCGGCTCATCTTGGTGACAAGGACGTTGCCCTTTTCGGTCAGGCCCGGATAGGGCGGCGAGGCCGTCCGCGCCACGCCCTGCGCATCCACGCGCCCGGTGTCGACAAGCCGCCAGATCTTGCCGTACTTGCCGCCCGAGGGAATGGTCAGGTCGTCCTGCACGAGGAAGGCGACCTCGTCGCCTTCCTGGGCGAGCGAGGGATCCACCTTGGCCCCGAACTGGACCGGGCCGTTTAGCTCTCCACCCTGGATGTCGAAACTGGCCGCCGCGAGGTATTCGAAATTGTCGGGAACCTCGACCTCCAGACCCGCCTCGTCGATGGTTTCCAGCGTCACCACCGGATTGTCGCCGGTGATCTGGCCCGCCCCGAAGGCGGCGCGGATGCCGTTCGGGTTGACGATGACCCCGCCCTCTTCGCCGATCTGCGCCGAGCTGGCCTCGACCGGGTCGGCCACCTTGACCGTCAGCACCTCTTCGGCGCCGCCGTAGATGACGGTGACCTTGGCCGCGCCCTGCCCGACCGCCTGGATCAGCCCCTCCGCATCGACGGTCACGATGTCGGTGTTGCCCGCGATATAGGTGACGCCGTCCGCGGCCCCTTCGAGGAAGATCTGCTGGTCGGTGCCCAGGGTGGTCACGATCTGGCGCGTCCCGCCATCCGCGACGATGGTGACCGTATCGGGATAGGCGTCGATGCCGAACATCTGCGCGATGGCGGCATAGTTCGTCGAGCCGTAGCCGACCGAGGCGGCGGTCGCCGCGGTGAGCGTCCCGCGCGAGGCGGTGACATAGGTCTCGCCCTGACCGACGCCGCCGATCAGTCCGTTCTGCGTGATCCGCACCACGTCCTCGTCCGCCGAGGCCACGGTGACGTAGTCGAAGGGCAGGATGACGTCGGCCTGATCCTCGAACTGCCCCACCACGACAAGCTCTCCCACCTCGCCGGGGGCGCCGAACCGGTACTGGCGCGTCAGGAAGGTGAGATCGGTGAGCGGCGCATCCGAGACCTCGACGTCGAGGGTGATTTCCCCGGATGTCGTAAAGCCGTCGTCGGCCACCACGGTGATCGTGCCGTAGCCGGAGAACCCGTCGTCGGGACGGATCCGCAGCGTCTCGCCGTCGGGGCTGAAGCTGGCGGTGACGTTTTCGGTCGAGACGATGCGGAAGAACATGCGGTCGCCTTCGGCGTCCTGCGCGATCTCGTCCAGCGCGACCTCGACCGGCAATTCGACATGGGTGAAGACCTCGGGCAGGGTCTCGACCTGCACCGGCGCGCTGTTGCGCATGAGGCCGTAGTTCACGTTCAGGACCTCACGGTCCGACCGGTCGGTCACGCCGTCGCCGGTCACGTCGGTGCCGGCGCCGCCCGCGCTCAGCGCGAGGCTGTCGTCGGCGTCCACGTCGCCGTCGAGGTCGATATCCCCCGCGACCGAGATGGACAGGGTCGTCGCCTGCGCCGCCTCGAGGTCCAGGCGATAGTAGCCGGCCCTGTCGAAGGAGTAGAGCGCGACCGTCCCGCCGCCGTCGCGTTCGAGGCCGAGCAGGCCGGCGCCGGCGATCTCGGGCACGGTCGATCCGTCGCCGAGTGCCACCCGGAGGATCAGGCGTCCGCCGGCCGCGGAGCGGATCTCGCTGTCGCGGAGCGTGAAGGCAAAGGCGGCCTCGCCCCCCTCCGGCGTCACGTCGAAGACCTGTCCGGTCATCTGGTTCAGACCGCCGAGGTCCGCGTCGATCTGTTTCCGCGTGACGGTGCCGTCGTCGCCATAGCTGATGCGGATTCCCGCCCCGCCGATATCGGCCAGCATGGTCAGCCGGCCCTCGGCATAGCCATAGCGCGCGCCCGAGCCGTCATCCAGCGCCCGCACGCCGTTCAGGTTGCCGGCCTCGTCATAGGTGTAGACCAGCGTCCGGCCCTCGGGCGTCGTGGCGCGGGTGATCCGGCCCTCGTCGTCGCGCAGGAAGCTGAGCACGTCGCCCGCCACGGTGCTGATGCCGCTGTCGCCGACGAAAATCCGCGCGCCGCCGGGCTTGCGGATCTCCTGCAGGTCGCCGCTGGTGTTGGCGATATAGGTGGTCCCGTCGGGACCGGTCAGCGCGAAGGGCTGCGCACCGCCGATCAGCGGGTCCGTGGGATTGTACGGCAGGCCGTCCTCCGAGGTGAAGAGGCGGTTGCCGGACTTGCGCAGCAGGATGTCGGTCGAGACAAGGGTCCAGCCGTCGAGATCCGACACCCATGCCGGACGGTGGAAGGTGAGATTGCCGACCTCTTCGTCGCTCGGCTGGAACGAGAAGCCGATCCGCGTGCCGTCGGGCGCGGTGAGGTAGAGCCGGTCGCCGTATTGCAGCGGGTTGTAGATGCCCTGCGCCTCGCGTCCGGTGGCGGGCACCTGGGTCTGGATCGCCATGTCGAACCCGGCGGACCAGTTGCCGAAGTCCGACTGTCCGGTCGAAATGCTGTCGTAGCGGCGGGTCAGTTCGAAGGTCTCGCCGTCGAGAATTACGACCAGATCGGTGCGCGTCTCCATCGCCTGACCGATCTTGTCGGCGGTCCGCAACTCGATGCCGACCTCCTGGCGCGTGTACCGGCCACCGATGTCGGCCGCGACGAGGCGCAGGGTGTAGAAGCCGTCGACATGGCGGCCCGCCTCGAAACTCGCGATACTGCCGTCGATCACGCCCTCGCCCTCGCCCAGCACCTCGACGACCTTGCCGTGCGGACCGTCGAGCAGCTCCAGCCGCCAGAAGTCGAGATTCTGATCGAAGATCGTGCCCTCGATATCGGTCGTGCCCTCGATCAGCGCGTTCTCGAGATCGGGGTCGAAGGCGACGACCGGCGCGGTCCGGTCCGCGGGATCGCGGACCTTGAGTGTCAGGGTCTCGGTGTTTTCGAAACCGTCGGCATCGACGGCATGGGCCACGACGTCCAGTTTGCCCGGGTGATCCGGTACGATGATCGCGCGGCCGAGCGCGTCGAGCAGGACCGGCTGGCCGTCGATTTCCAGCGTGATGCCGGTGATGTCGGCCAGGCTGTCCGCGACGACCGTCACCAACACCTCCTGTCCCGGAACCGCCGGGAAGGACGGGGTGAGCTCGATCCGGACGAGCGGCGGCACGGGCTCCAGCGTGGCGCGCATCACGATGGTCTGACGCGATGTCAGGTCGCCATCGTCGGCGAGGAAGGTGACGTAGTAATCGCCCGCCTGCCCCGGTCCCGGCGTCCATGTGACGATGCCGGTGCCCGCATCGAGCGTGGCGCCCTCGGGCAGGTTCAGGGCCCGGAATGTCAGCGGATTGCCGTCGGGATCGGTGCCCTCCAGCTGAAAGCTCTTTTCCTCGCCGATGAGGAAGGCCCGGTCCGAGGCAACCAGATCCGGCGCGCGGTTCACATCGGCGATGGACAGGTCGACCGTCATCGTATCGGTCAGGCCGCTCGCGTCCTGCACGCCAAAGGTGACCGAATACTCGCCGCTCTGATCGTATTGCGGGATCCAGGAGAACTGGCCCGTCTCCTCGTTGAAGTTCGCGCCCTCCGGCAGGCCGGACAGCACCGACATCTTGATCGCGTCGCCGTCGGGATCGTTGGCGATGACGGTGAACCGCATTTCGGCGCGGTCCCGGCCCAGCTGCGTGACCATCGGCACGAAGACGGGCGCGCGATTGGTCGGATCGATCTCGATCACGACCTCCTCCGTGCTTGTCCCGGCGCCGTCGGACACCTCGAGCGTGAACGAGAAGGTGCCGACCTGACGCGCGGTCGGCGTCCAGCTGAATTTGCCCGTTTCGCGGTCCAGCGTCGCGCCGACCGGAAGATCGCCGGCGGTGAAGGTGACGGCGTCGCCATCCGCGTCCGATGCCTCGAACCGCTCGGTGAGGGGCGCCCCGGCCTCGCCCGAGAGGGTACCGATCGGGTTGAGGACGGGGGCCACGTTGCCGGCCCTGACCGTGACACCGAACCGCAACTCGGTGACGGCCGGGTCGGTCAGCCCGTCCGCGCCGGTATCGGTGGCCGTGACCACGGCCTCGTACGTGCCGGCATCGCCGCCGGTCGGCGTCCAGGTCAGGACAGCACGGCCGTAGATCAGCGGATCCATGGTCAGAACCGCGCCCGACGGCAGCCCGGCAAGGCCGAAGGTCAGATCGTCGGCATCCAGATCCGTGGCGTCGAGTTCGATCGAGACCGTATTCCCGACCGGCGCGACGATATCGCTCTGATAGGCGAACTGCGGGGGTTCGTTGTCCGACAGGACGTCGATGACGAAGGTGTAGAGATCGCCACGCTGGATCCCCTGGCCGCCGCCGTCGTCGAACGCTACCAGGCGCACGGCGTGTTCGCCCCGGTCGCCTACCCCCGGTTCGATCCGGATGAGCCCGGTGCCGTCGCCGTTGTCGGTGAAGGTGATGAACTCGGGCAGCGGGAAGCCCGGCTGCTCGTTCTCCAGGATGAGCGTGATCGGATCGCCGTCGGGATCGAAGGCCGAGACCGGGATCTCCTGCACCTCTCCCCGGGCGATCTCGACGTTCTGCGGGTCGGTTAGAACGGGCGCGAGGTTGAGCTCGCGCACTTCGATCGTGACGGTTTCGGTCACCTCGAGCGGAACGCCGGTTCCGGCGCCGTCGTCCGTCGCCCTGAAGGTGATTTCGTAGGTGCCGGCCTGGCTCGCGCCCGGCGTCCAGGTCAGTTCCCAGGTCTCGGGATCGAAGGTCGCGCCCTCCGGCAGATCGCCGACCACCTCGATATCGACGGTCCTCTCCTGTCCCGGCAGGGCGACCACCTCGCCCTCGGCGTCGCGGAAGGGTGGCTCGTAGAACGGATTGTCGGGATCGCGGGCGAAGGCGCGGAGCATGAACAGCTGGCCTTCGTAGGTCTGCAGCCCGTCGAAACTGTCGAAGACCGGCGCGCCGTTCGCGGCGACCACCTCGATCTCGACCATCTGCATGGCGATGCCGTTGCCGTCGGAGACAGCGAACATCACCTCGTAGGTGCCGGCCTGGATGTAGTTCGGCGTCCAGTTGAATTCGCCGGTCTGCTGGTTCAGCGTCGCGCCGAACGGCAGGGTGTCGTTGAACACGCCGAACGAGAGGTCGGCCCCCGGCTCGGCTTCGGCCTCGAGCACGAAGCGGATGCGGTCGCCTTCCACCACGGTCCGGTTGCCCGGGTTCTTCAGGGCCACCGGGCGGGCCGCCGGCGCGACGAGGACGGTCAGGTTGGTCGCCACCTCGCGCAGCCCGTCCGAGGCGCGGACGACCAGATCGTAAGTCCCGGCCTGTTCGTATCCCACCTGCCAGCTCAGGATATTGCGGTTCGGATCGAAGCTCGCCCCTTCGGGCAGGTTGTCGATCCAGACGACCACCTGGTCCAGGTCGGGATCCGAGGCGATCAGCTCGACCTCGGAGAACTGGCCCTCGGTCAGGCGCATCTCGGACGGGGCCGACAGGAAGACGGGCGCGCGGTTGCCGCCCTCGACATCGAGAACGAGCCGCAGCAGACCGACGGCGCCGCGCGGGTCGAAGGCCTGGACGACGATGGGTGTCTTGTCGTTGGCGGACCCGCCCGGGGTCCAGACTATTTCACCGGTGGTCGGATCCAGCGTCATGCCCTCGGGCGCGGTGAGCAGGTTGTAGATGACGGTCTGACCGTCGGGGTCCACGGCATTGACGGTGAACCGAAGCTCTTCGCCGACGGTCGCCCCGCTCGGCACCTCGCCCTCGAATTTCGGGGCGAGGTTGGGGGCGAGTCCGCCGATGGCGCCGGTCGAGAAGAGAACGCGCTTGCGGTCCGGCGTGGCGACCGAGACCGTCTTGGCCGAGGACGTCTCACCGGCCATCAGCCGCCCGTTCGTCAGCGCGTCGGACAGGTCGATCAGCCAGAGGCCCTGGTCGCTCTGACCGGCGGTATCGAGGGGCAGCCCCTCGTAGCCGCGCTGCGGATCGAGCGTCAACAGCGCGGGCAGGATCAGGTCGGTATCCGACGCATTGGTGATCTCGACATCATAGGAGACGGTCCCGAGCGAGCGGTCGAACCGCGTCGAGACAAAGCGGATGTCCAGCAGGGCCGAGAGGTCCTCGATGCCGGTGAAGGTCGTCACATGATCATCGATCATGCGCATGCCGTTGGTCGAGGTCACCGACTTGCTGACGGTCATCGTATAGTCGCCGGCCAGCAGATTGCTGAACTTGACCAGCGCGGTCCGGGTCGTCGCGTCGTAGACCACGGCGACGGGCGAGACCTCGCCCTGGTTCTCGCCGACGAGGGTGTAGTTGTCGATGTTGACGACAGAGGCGCTCGAGCCGGGGTCGCCCGCGAACATGTCCTGGTCGTAGCGCACGGTCATGACCGACAGCGGCAGCGGGACGACCGCGTCCTCGGGCGGGTTGGTGGCCACGATGCTCGGGCTGAAGGCCGGGGCGATGACATCCACCTGGTTCGACTGCGAGATCAGCACCCGGCCATCGGTGGTGGTGATGACCACGTCACCGCGCGTCCCGCCCTCGGCCACGTCGATCCGGCGGCGCGTGGCCTGGTCGATCATGGTCAGCGCCGAGCCCTCGGCCACTTCGCCCGTGTCCGAGATCGCGCCGGTGTTGTGGCTGACGAAGATCAGGTCCTCGATCGCAGTGCCGAGCTGGCCGAAGGCCAGACTGTCGATCTCGCTGTCGAAGGTGTATTCGATCTCCGCCCGCTGGCGGTCGGTGAAGCTGACCACCTGCTTGCGGTCGGGCCAGGTCACCGCCCAGAGCTTGCCGTAGTTGTCGAAGGCCAGCGAGCCGACGCGCAGGTTCTCGTCCCGGCTCCACTGGGTAAATTCCTCGGTGTCCGGGTCGAAGGTGACGATGCCGGAGTTCTTGCCGACATAGATCAGTCCTGTCGATTCCTCGATGGCGAGCCCCATGGTGACGCCTTCGCCATAGGCTTCGATGACGCCGCCCGTGGCCATGTCGAGCTTGAGCAGCGCGCCGCCGCCGGTGGTCGCCCAGATGTTGCCGTCTGCATCCTCGGCGAGGTTGAAGATCGGCTGGTCGAGCTGCGCCAGCAACGTCGCCGGATCGTTCGCCGAACCGCCGTTTCCGTCGAAGACGTAGAGGCTGCCACGGTTGGCGCCGCCCGAGACGAGAATATCGCCGGTGCTGAGTTCCAAGAGCGCCATCGGCGCGATGCCGGCGTTCGACGCAGGGATATCTGTGGCAAAGCTGTTGGCCACGAAGGGCCGCAGCACGCTGTCGAATTCGGACGGCCGCGTGAGGGGATCCGCGCTCGGGATCAGTTCTTCGGAGATCGCGAACAACTCGTTCGACGAGGGTTCCAGCACCGGTTCCGGCGGGCGCCCGAAATTGGGCGGAGTCGTCCCGTCGACCGTCGCCGGCGCACCGAGGTTCACCGGCGCGCCGTCCGCCGTGACAGCCGAGCCGTCGCGCGGTTCCTCGCGGTTGCCCGCGACATCGGTGGCGAGCGCAAGGAACTCGTAGGTCTTGCCGGTCTCGCCCGCGAAGATCTCGATCCCGGAGGCGGATTCCACCCGTCGCTGCCAGATCTTGAAGTCGCCCCCGTCCTCGGAGACGTAGATCGTCACGTGTTTCACGCCCGATCCGGTCGCGTCGTCCTCGGCGCTCCAGCGGACCTCGACATCGTCTGTGCCCTCGATCGTGGCGGTCACGAGCGTGGTGGTCGGACCCGTCCCGTCGACGACCTGGACCAGTTCCATCGTCTCTTCCGGCGCGGCGCTGTCGAAGGAGACGACGGCGGAGGCGGAGATGCGGGTGCCGGTCGCCACGTCCTCGGCCGGACGAACGGTGTAGGAGACGAAGCCCTGCCCCTTCCCGCCGCTGTCGTTCGGCGGGAAGAGCCCGCGCGAGCCGTCCTGGATCTGTTCGCCGGTCAGCGGGTCGATGGCCTGGATCACCCACCTGGCAGCGGCGGGGTCCTGGTAGATGTCGATCCCGGCCGACACCCGGACGAGGAAACCGAGCGTGTCGGTAAAGTCGATCTCGTCCTGATAGAACCAGCGGCCGTCCGGCACGTCGATGGTGATGTCGCCGACCTTGATGTCGCCCAGCTCGAAACTGCGCGGGTCGAGATCGGTATCGAGCTGGGTGACCACCTCGATCCGGTTGGCGTGGCGGGTGCTTTCGGCGTCATTCTCGAACTTGACCGTATAGGGCAGCGGTTCGGTCGCGGGCAGCCAGCCCATGGTATCGAACGTCTGCGGCCCGACGAGCGAGGCGAGACGCCCGGAATTCTGCGGATCGGCGAAATAGTCCGAGAAATCCAGCGCCGAGAATCCTTCCCCGTCGACCGGGCCGGGGGCGCCGGAGATCAGGAAGTCCTCGGGGAGCGCCGCGCCGCGTTCCTCGAACGGGACCCAGGGGCTGTAGATGCGGACCGCCTCGAAATGCGTCTCGTTGGTGAGGCCGAGGTCGTAATCCTCGAACTCCGGCAGCGCCGCGAAGGGGATCTCGCCCGTGTAGCAGTCGCTCATCCGTTCTTCCCAGAACTCGATGTCGGCCATCAGCGTCTCGTCATGGCCGTAGAGCGTGCGCAGCTGCTCGAAAAAGCCCAGGATATCGGCGTCGCCGCGGATGTCCGTCCCCGCGGGGCCGAACAGCAGGCCCGAGGCGATCACCGACATCAGCGACAGGATCTCCTGGCGTTCGCGGATCGGCGGCGCCTCACCGTCGGGGCGGAGGATGCCCGCCTGCTCGAGCGCCGCGAGGTAGAGGTCGACCCATGTGTCGGCGTCGGCGGCCAGGGCCACAACACCGCCCGGCGCGTCATCCGCCGCAAGGATGGCGTCGCGCAGGTCGAGCGCCTCCTGCGTCTGGTGCGCCACGAATTCCTCGCGGGTCATCGAAGTCGAGGCCGCGAAGATGTGGAACCGGAACGGGATGAACGGGATCTCGCAATCGCCCGGCTTGGCGACGTTCTTGTTGTAGAGGTCCTCGAACGGGAAATTGGCCAGCGCGCCGCCCAGACCGGGATCGATCTCGGTGGCTTTCTCGACCACCGCGTCGAACCAGTCGCCGATGGCGCCTTCGCCGCCCTCTGCCAGGATCGGATCGAGATCGGGCAGGACATTGGCCATGCGCGCCCGGAAGGCGCCGAAGGCCTCGTCATGCAGGGCCTGCAGACCGGGATAGGTGGCGATGTTGAAGGTGAAGCCGGCGAAGCCGTCCGCCGGCAGGTCGAACAGATAGCCGCTGGTGGTCAGCTGACCGTCGGTATTGACGATGCTTTCCAGCCCCGCCCAGAACACGTCTTCATTCGGGGTGCCGGCGGCGCCGTCGGGGGTGCCGCGCACATTGGTGAAGAACTCCAGGAACGGCAGGCCGTAGACATAGGGGTTGAGGTGCAGCTCCGGCACACCGACCTCGAAGAAGGTATAGGGCGCGTCGGTGTTGTTGAGGTTGTGGAGCCCGACCGAATAGGTCTCGGTCTCGCCGGGGAGGATGACACGGCTGCCGCCGATGCCGATGGTCACGTCGCCCTCGATGGCGCGTTCCACGAGGAAACGGTAGGGCAGCACGGCCTGCGCGCCCGAGGGGTTGGTGACCTCGATGTCGTAGAGGCCCTTGGGGGCGTCGGACAGGTCCCAGACCGCGATGATCTCGGTCGAGTTGACCACGCGCCAGTCGACCGGCGCGAATTCGGCGATGTCGGGGCGGACCAGCTTGACGGTGGCGTTCTCGGCGAACTGGGCGCCCTTGATCGTCGTGGTGACGAACTGGCCGTCCCCGCCGCGGTCGCTTTCGACGCTCGTGATCACGAGCGGCAGCAACTCGGCCAGCAGCGTGATCTCGACGCCTTCGGGCGGGCCGGAGTAGTTGCGGACCGACACGTAGTAGACCCCCGGCTCGGTATCCGGGACGACGGCCACGAGGTCCGAGGACAGCGGCCCCTCGTAGGTGGCGTCGAAACTGTTCGGCGAGGGCAGCGCGTCGTGGCGCAGGAAGATCTCGTTGTTGGCGGTGTCGTCGGACGACACCAGCGTGACGCGCAGGGTTTCCTCGGGCGGGACCACGATCCGGTAGAGCCGTTCCTTGCCCAGCCCGAGGCTCGTGGTCAGCGGCGTGCCGATCAGCATCTCGTCCACGGCCACGTCGAGCACGTCCGCGCTGGCCGTCGTGTTGTTGGCCTCGTCGACATCCTCGAACACCTGGTCGAAGATGTCTGTCCGCACGATCACGCGGTACCCCCCCGGCGTCGAGGCCGGCATGGTCGTCTGCAGTTCAAGCGTATAGCTTTCGCCGGGGTTGAGGGCGCCGGACCGTTCCACGCGCCCGACGGGCCGGTCCCCGATATCCCATGTCCCGTCCGTCGACAGGAAGACGGAATCCGACCAGCGCCCTTCGGCGACGACCGAATCCGACCTGTTGGTCACGGTCCACTTGATGGTGATCGGCTCCCCTGCCCGGGCATTGGCCGGGATCTCGATGGACGAGACCTCGATATCCGTCGGCGGCGGAAGCTCGACGATCATCTGGACGTCCGAGCGGCGGTCGTTGTCGGCCTCGGCCTCGCCTTCGAAGACGGTGCCGCGGCCGCCGTAGCGGTTCGGGTCGGTCACGACGAAGACGTAATAGGCCTCGGTCGGGAGGTCGGTCGGAACGCCGAAGGTGCGTTCCACGTCATAACTCTCGCCCGCGTCCAGGCCGCCGGTATGGGTGATGCTGCCGAGGAAGCGGTCGGCCTTGAGGTCGAGGAAGGCGTCGCGGCTGAGGTACACCAGATCCGTCCAGCGGTGCTGCTGGAACGGCACGTCGCCGCCGGTGTTCGTGACGGTGTAGGCCACGTCGAAGTCCTGGCCGCGCACGGCCCGCAGGCTGGCGTCCAGCGCGGTGATCTCGAGGTTCGGCGGGACGTAGGGGCCGACCGTGACGGCCTCGAAGGTGGTGTTGTTGCCTTCGCCCTGGAATTCGCGCACCTCGCCGTCGGCCGCCCCCGCCAGTCCCGGCAGGCGCGACGAGATGGTCGAGCGGGCCCGCCCGCTGTCGCCCAGGTCGCTGTCGGCCACGGCCAGGACGTGGAAGTCGCCCTCGATCTCGAAAGGCAGGGTCACGGTGACCGTGGCGGTATAGCTCTCGCCCGGCTCGAGGATGCCCTCGCGCTGGTGAACCGCCTGGATTTCCCGGTTGCCTTCCTCGCGCCGGAGCAGGAAGTCGCCCTCGTCCAGCGAGGGATCGAGCGACAGGTAGACCCGGTCCACCCAGGCCTCCTCGCGCGTGGCGCGGTTGCCGACGTTGGTGACCTCGAAGGTGATGTCGACGGTCTGCCCGGCCTGCAGATCCGACGGCACCTGAAGGTCGGTCACCTGCAGATCGGGTTCGGCATAGACCACCGGCAGTTCGGCGCGCAGCATCGTGCCGGTCGGATCGTCGAAGGCGTAATTCCGCAACCCCTGGGTCTGGCCGGCGATGGAACCGTCGGTAAACGGCCAGCCCCGGTCCGCCTCTTCAAGGCCGCCTTCGGTGTTGGAGAAGACGTAGATGAAATAGTCGCCGTCGATTCCCGGCGGCAAGGTGCCTTCGATCGTCCGGGTATAGCTTTCGCCGGGCTGAAGCACGGTCGCGTTGGATATGATCTCGGTCCTGAGAAGGGTCGCACGCGACCGGACGAAGACCGGATCCTTCGACAGGTAGACCTCGTCGCGCCAGAACTTGGTGCCGTCCCAGATCGCCACCTCGCCCTGGTTCTCGACCGTGTAGCTGATTTCGAGCTTTTCGCCGGACATGGCGACTTCGGGCGGATTGACCGCCGTCACCACGAGGTTCTGATCGGGCGAATGGACATCCGTGGCCGCGACGTCCTGGTCGTTGCTGGGGTCCGTGTCCCGATGCAGGCTGACCTCGGCGATGATGTACTTGCCGTCCACTCCCGGCGGCAGGTCGAAAGTCTTGTTGAACGCCAGGGTGCCGCCCTCGGCCGTGATGGTCTCACCGCCGAAGCGCCCCAGAAGCCAGCGCTCCTGACCGCTGGCGTTCAGCGCCGGGGTCCCGGTCAGGTAAAGGTGGACCTGATAGCCCGAGGCCGGGCCGTCCCCGTTGTTGGTAAGCGTATAGCTGACCTCGAATTCGTCCTCGCCCGGTATGCCCGCCCGTGCCGAGGGCGTCACCGCGTCGATGACGATGCCCAGTTCGGGCGTCACGATCGGCGGCGGGTTGCCGATGATCTGGATCACGCTGCCGTGCTGGCCGATCACGTCCGAGCCGCCGGCCTTGTAGTTGTTCGAGTTGTTCTCGGTCGGATCGTCCTCGTTCACGTTCACCGCCAGCGTGTCTTCCAGCAGCGTCGCGTAGGGATCGACCCAGGGCGTGATGTAGTAGTTGCCCGAGACCAGCGTATCGGGCAGCGAGACGGTCAACTGGCGGTCGTAACCCGCGCCCACCTCGAGAATGCCGCCGGTATAGTCGAGCGTCTTGAGCAGGATGTCCCCCTGCCCCGGATGCGGCCGGTTCTTGTCGAGCGTCAGCCAGATCTGTTCCTTCCAGGCGCCCAGGTTCGTGTCCCCTGCCCCGCGGTTGGTGACGGTGTAGTTGACCGTCACCTCGTTGCCCTCGAAGGCCTGGAACGGCGTCACCACGTCATGGACGACGAGGTCGGCAAAGGGGATCGGCTCGACATAGAGTTCGTGCACGCCGAGGTTGTTGTTCTCGTTCGGCCATTCCGAGATGCGGTCCCCGCTGTCGGTATGGACCAGCAGATAGACGGTGCCGCGGAACCGTTCCGGAATCTTGTAGAAGACTTCCTGACTGCGGTACTGCTCGCCCGTTCCCAGGGCGGCCTCGTTCGAGAAGCTGCCGAGGCGGATGTCGTCGAAGGAGATCTTTTCGTCCAGCGACAGATAGACACTGTCGGTCCAGTTCGGGCCGGCCGCCTCGGGGCCCTGGTTGATGACCGTCCAGAACAGGCTGCCGGTGGCCCCGGCGGTGAGTTCCTCGGGCGCCTCGAACCCGGCGACCTGCAGGTCGGGACGCGGCAGGACCGAGACGAGGATCTGCGTGTCCGAGACGCTTTCGTTGTCGTCCTCGTCGGTGTGCTCGTAAACGTCGTCGTTGAAATCCGTGATGACGATCAGGTCGTAGCGGTCGTTGGTCTCGACCGGCAGGACGAGCTGTTCACGCCGCGTGTACGAGGTATTGGCCTGCAGGGGGCCGTTGAAGGTGTAACTGCCGACGAGGATGTCCCTCTCGTTCGCGGCGGTGTCGGCGTTGCGCAGATACAGGCGGTCGGTCCACGACCCCTCGGCCGGGCCGGTTCCGTCGTTCATCACGGTCCAGGTGACGTCGATGGCGGTTCCCTCGGGCGCGGTCGCGGGCGCGGTGACGTCGGTGACGATCAGATTGGGCGGCGGTGTCAGCGACACCTCGACCGCCTCCGAGGCGGCCGTGTTGTCCTCGCCGGTATAGATGAATTCGTAAGGGCCGGACCTGGCCGAGGAGGTGCCGGGGGTCTCGACGAAGAAATACGCCGGGCCGGTCCAGCCCTCGGGCAGGGTGACGCTGGCTTCGCGCGTGTACGAGGCGTCGGGCGCGAGGAAGCCGAGGTGGTCGAAATTCCCCATCAGGACGCGGCCGTCACCCTCGGGATTGTCGGCCAGGTACACCCGGTCGTGCCAGCGAGAGGTGTTGGTCAGGCCGATTCCGTCGTTGAGGACCGTCCAGGACAGCGTCATGGGCTGGCCAGACTGCGCGGTGGCCGGCACCGTGACGCCGGTCACCTTCATGTCCGCATAGGGGATCGGCGTGACGTCGAAGAACCCGGTAAGCGTCCTGGTGTTGTTGGCCTCCTGCCCGTTCTCGAAAACGGCGTCGGCGGAATCGGTGGTGACATACAGCGTGAACCGGCCGGTCAGTTCCGCCGGCAGATAGACGGATTCCGTGCGCTCATAGCTCTCGCCCGCGTCCAGCCCGCCGGTCCGGGCAAAACCGGAGAGCAGGATGTCGTCGCTGTCGCCCAGGATGTCGTCGCGCGAAATCCAGATCTGGTCCACCCAGTCGTCGGTGATCCCGCGGCCGGTGCCTACGTTCTCGACCGTCCAGGTGAATTCGACCCGGGCGGGATCGTCGACCACGAGACCCGGCGCGATGACGTCGGTCACGCGAAGGTCGGCATAGGGCGCCAGCGCGATCTGGAGGGGCGCGGCGGCAATGTTGTCGTCCTCGTTGCCGGTCTCGATCACCGTGTTCGTGGCGTCCGTCTGGACGAGGATGTACCAGTTGCCCGACAGCTCGATCGGCAGGTCGACCTCGAGCGTCCCCGGCGCCTCGGCGCCGATCCCGAAGGGCAGGTCCGCGTCACTGTCGCGCGACCCGAGCAGAACATCGCTGGCGTCGAGCACCTCGTCGCGGCTGAGCCAGACCCGGTCGGCCCAGCCGTCGGTCGCGGCGCCGGCGCCGTCGTTGGCGACCCCCCAGTCGACCCGGATCGTGTCACCCGACTGTACCGCATCCGCCGACAGGACCGGCGTCGAGACCGTCAGGTTCGGGTGGCGCAGCGACAGGGGATCGTCCGAGGCGCTGTTGTCTTCGCGCCCGCCCTCGAAGACGTCCGAGTACCGATCGGTCAGAACGGTGATCCGGTATTCCTCTTCGGCCACGTCCGGAATGGTGACGGTCCGGGTCACCTCGTAGCTCTGGCCGGCGGCCAGGTCGAAGACCCGGTCGATCCGGGCCAGCATCCGGCCGCTTCCCAGCCCCGGTCCGGTCAGCCGGATCTCGTCCGTCCATGGCGCGCGCGCCACCGCCTCGCCGGTGTTGGCGATCCGGAAGGTCACCTCGACCACCTCGCCCGGGACGATGCTGTCGGGGCCGTCGACGAGCGTCACCTCGAGATCCGGCGACGGGGCCGAGATCAGTTCGAAGCTTTCGGCGGTGGCGCGGACATTGTTGCCCGATACGCCGCGTTCGAAGACGGTGCCACCGGCATTGGTCTCGACGACGATGAAGAACGTGCCGACGAAGCCCGGCGGCATCGCGATGTCCTGAACCTGGCTGTAGCTCTGCCCGACGGCCAGTCCGGCGGTGCGGGTGTAGCTGCCCAGCGTCGCGACCGAGCCGGCCAGCGTGCCGTCGGTCGACAGATGGACCACATCGGCCCAACCACCCGCCGGCGCGACGAGCGCATCCGGCCCGTCGTTGACCACCCGCCACGAGATCCGGCCCACTTCGTTCGCGGTGACCGTTCCGGTCGGGCCGGTGAGCGTCTGGACCCGCAGATCGGAATAGGGCGAGCTGACACTCACCAGTTCGCGGTCGGTATTGTTGGCGAAGGTATCCGGTTCGATCACCGCCCGGTCGGCATCGGTGACGACCAGCAGATAGACATCGCCCTCGATCCCGACGGGCGAGGTCACATCGGCGCTGCCGGTATAGGTCTCGCCGACCCCCAGATCGCCGGTGCGGGCGAAGCTTCCGATCTCGGTATCGGTCTCGTCGAAGACCGTGTCGGTCGAGACGTAGATCCGGTCGGTCCATCCGCCCGTCGCCGTCGCGCGGTCGCCGATGTTCTCGACCTGCCAGCTCACGGCCGTCGGCGTCGCGCCGTCCAGGGCCGAGACGGTGCCGATGATGCTGGCCACGAGGTCGGGATAGGGTGTCGCGACCGAGGTGACGTCGACCGAGGCCGCGTTGTTGCCTTCGGCCTGGTTCGTGGTCAGGCCGGCGCGGGCCTCGTTCAGCGTGTCCTGGCCGTTCCGGCGCTGATCCGCGCGCACCTCGACCCGGATGGTGCCGACACCGGCATTGCCTTCGGGCAGGGTCAGCGTCAGCGTGCGCGTATGGTCCGCCCCCGCCACGAGGGGCATGTCGGCGTTCAGCACCTCGACATCGTGCAGCCATTGCCCGGTCGCGACATTGCGCACCAGAACACGGTCGTACCAGTCGCCGGCCGTGCCCGCCGCGCCCCGGTTGCTGACGGTCCAGTTGATCGTCAGCGGGCCGCCGGCGGTCGGCGCCGCCTGATCTAGCGTGATCTCGGAAACGACCAGGTCGGGCGCGGATGCGATGACCCGGCTCTCGCTGTTGTTGGTCTCGCCCGTGCCCTCGGGATTGCTCTCGAATTCCTCGCCCAGGGCATCGACCACCACGTCGAAGCGGAACTGGCCGGTGCTGTCGACGCCGGAGGGCCAGGCGAGGGCGATGAACCTCTCGCGCGCCTCGCCCGCCGCCATGTCGGTCTCCGCCTGCTCCCGCAGGTCCTGCGACAGCACGATGCGCCCGGTCGACTGGTTGGTGACGACCAGCCGCTCGGTCCAGGGGCTTGTCGCGGCGTGGGTGCCCGCGTTCGTGGTGGTCCAGCTGACCAGAACCCCCTGCCCCGGCGCCCAGCCCCCGGCGGGATCGACGGTGATGTCGCCGGCCACCAGATCGGTATAGGGGGCGAGTTCGGTGGTGATCGGCAGGTCGGCGGCGTTGTTCAGCTCGGCCGTGCCCTGCGGGTTCTGTTCGGCCACGTTGTTGTTGATGTCGATGCGCAGCGCCACGGTGAGATCGCCAACGGCCGCGCCGCCCTCGGGGAGGGTCAGGTTCGCGGTGCCGGAGATGGTACCGTCGGGCGCCACCCCGTTCGCGCCGGTCGCGTCGTAGGGCACGACCATGTCGGCCAGGACCAGACCGCTGTCGGCGCGGCGGATCGTGACGCGGGTGTTGAAGGCGGCATCGACCGGCGCGTCGCCGGCATTGCGCAGGGTCCAGCGCACGGGAACCGTGCCGCCGGAAAGAAGCGGGTCGGCCGTGTCGAGCGCGAACTCCTCGACGACGAGATCCGGGGCCGGTTCGCCATCGACCGCCAGTTCGACGGGCTCGGTGACCGGGTTCGCATAGACGTTGAACCCGAAGTTCTGGTTGCCGCCGACATGGACCCGGCCCTCGATCAGGATCGTGTAGGTGCCGGTCTCCTGCAGGACCGTCGTATCCAAATCGGTGGCGAAATAGGTCTCGTGCAGCTCGCGGCCGTAGGGATCGAGGATCCGCCAGAAGACATTGGAATTGCCCGAGGTCGCGTCGAAGAAATAGCGTTCGCCCGCCTGCGCCTCGAACTGGTAGATCTGGGTTTCCGTCGCGGGGGCGAGTTGACCGCTGACCGGCGTGCCGATGGTGATCTGCTGCGCGCCGCTCGCGTCCAGGACGGCCAGCGAATAGGTGCCCGTCCGGCCGCCGGTGGTCGTGACGTCCAGACTGTAGTCGCCCGGGACCAGTTCGAAGAACGGCGGATAGGAATTCGCATTGGCATCCGACTGGCCGAAGTTCCGGCTCGAGACCTGGCCGCGCGGGCCGGTCAGGGTCCAGCGCCAGTTGTTGTCGTTCGGCCCCTGGATGTCGACATAGATCCGCCGGGTCTCGGTCAGGGAGAAGGTATAGGCCGCTGTCTGGCCCGGCAGGTCGAGCGTTTCCTCGATCCGCTCGCCCAGGGTCAGCTCCTCGGTCGAGCCGGCCAGCGGGATCAGCCGGAACGAGTGGGTGCGCACGTCGGTATCGTAGACCTCGCCCTCGATCATCAGATAGAAGGTGCCGTCGGCGTTCAGCGTCACCGACTGAATGTCGCTGTAGACGTTGTCGTTGCCGTTGGTGACGAGCGAGCCGTACTGGTTCACGATCTTCCAGTGGCCGTCGAGGTTGCCGCCGGCGAAGTCGAGGTAGAACCGATCGCCCTTTTCGCCCGAGAAGGTGAAGATGCGGCTCATGGCGCCGGGGTCGTAGGTGGCGTCGACCTGTTCGCCGATGGTCAGCGGAACCGCATCGTTCAGAGACCGCACCACGAAGCCATAGCTGGTCGCGTTCGTGGAGGTCTCGTCCAACGTGATCCGATAGCTGCCCGCCTCGACCCAGATCACGGTCGAGTCGCTGCGGAACGTGCCGTCGGTGCGACGGATCTCGTTGTCGTAGAGCGTGCCCGAGGGGCCGGTCAGCCTCAGATCGAGCGAGCTGGAATTGGTGAAGCCGTCGATGTGGATGAACCCGGGCTCGGTCACCTCGAAGGTGTAGGTATCGCGGTCCCAGTACCGGTCGATCTCTCCCTCGACGACCTCTCCGAATGCGATGGCGGTATCCGCTCCGTAATCCGGGGCGAGGACGCGGAACCGATAGGCCGTCGCGTCCGAACGGTAGTAGCGCGGCTCGGCCAGCAGGGTGTAGGTGCCGGCCTGGGCGAGGGTGCCGGCCTCCCAGTTGTTGGAGCCGTAGAGACGCTGGAACACCGTCTCGCCGGTCGGAGAGATCAGCCGGTAATAGAAGTCGGCGCTTCCCGACTCGATGCCGGTGGCCATGTAGAACGGCTGATCGCCCGTCCAGTCGAACTGATAGATTTTGGTCCCGTTGAAGGGGGAGAAGGTATCCTCGATCAGCGTATCGAGTTCGATGGTTTGGGCCTCGGCCTCGACGTCGACAAGGCGGAACCCGTAGGAGCCGGTCGACGCGTTGCTGGTGTAGACCGCGAGGCGGTAGTCGCCCGCCTTGAGGACGGGAAGCACATCGCCCGTATCGTCGTAACTGTCGGTACTGGTGAAGCTTTGCGCCGAGATCGACGTCGGGCCGCTGAGGCTCCAGTACATGCGGCTGTTGTTGGTGAGGCTGTCGAAATAGACCCGCGTGTCCTCCGTCAGCGTGAACCGGTAATAGTCGGCGCCGTTGCCGGTCAGGATGTCGCCGGTGACCTCGTCCCCCAGGTCGAAGCTCAGCGGGGCCGCGGCCTCCTGCATGTCGATGGCGACGTTGTCGATGGTCAGGCCGGCCGTCTGCGAGGTGCTCTCGGCCATGATGGCAAAGCGCGCGTCGGCAAGGTCGAAGCCATCGGCCGGCGCATCCGTCACGATCTCGTGGCGGGTGCCGTCCACGATCAACGCGAGGGTGACCTGCATCCCGTTCTGGACGGAGGTGAACTCCATGTCGAACGAGACGGGGCCGTCGACGAGATCCTGGACCGTCAGGCCGGCGTCCGCCAGGTTGAAGGTGCCGCGGTTCGTCGTGTTGTGATAGAGCGAGATGTGCGGCGTGCCGGTCAGATCCAGCCCGGCGGAAAAGGCATTGTTGAAGGACGGATCGACACCGGCCCAGGGAATGGACCCGACCTTCCCGAACGACGCCGACCGCGCCAGCATGACGCTGAACCCGCGCCCCGGATCGCCCGAGGCCGGAGCCTCGAGATCGAAATCGAACCGGATGCGCGCGCTGTCGTAGGGGCCGGAGGCCGTCTGCCCGAAGGCGATGCCGCTTCGCGTGTTGGCCTTGAGCGGGTCGAGCAGCCGCAGGACCGTCTCTGCGCCCCGGACTTCTTCCGCCGGGGCATCGCCCGCGGCGCTGATCAGGGTATGGGCGATCGAGGACCCGGGGCCGAATTCCTCGCGCGTGTCGCCGGTCGCATCCGCCGCGGTCGGGCTGTGGAGCGTGAAGCGGAAGGGATTCGTGGTGGTGCCGTCCCGGCCGTTGCCTTCGACGAAGAACAGATAGTCGCCATCCTCCTGCAGAACGATGCCGGTCTCGTCCAGCAGGCGCCGGCCCGAGATGACCTGCGAGCCGGAGGCGCCGATCAGCCGCCAGCTCGTGTAGGTGTCGGGCCGTTCGATCACGTCGAGGTCGAAGCGCTGGAACCGTTCGCCCGAGAGCTTGTAGATCAGCGTCCCCAGCCCCTCGGCCGGAAGGACGCCCTGCGTCTCGTCGTTGAAGAACAGCTCGCGCGTGGCGGCCTCGGCATCGACATCGAGCAGCCGGAAGGTGAAATCGCCGGTGCGGTCGGTGGTGGTGTAGACGGTCAGGACATAGGTGCCCGGCCAGCCCTCCAGGATCGGGTTTCCGCTGTGCCGTTCCGCATCGGTCTGGTCAAAGCGGCGGTCGGACCCGGTCAGGTAGTTTCCACCCGGCCCCTGAAGCGCCCAATAGATGTCGGAGCCGTAGGCGCTCAGCCCGTCCATGACCAGGCGGGTTTGCTCCGTCAGATCGAATTCGAAGCGCCGGAAAGCGCCCGGCTCGTCGATCGAGGCGGTCGTGACCTGGCCGAGGACGAGGCCGATCCGCTCCGGTTCGCTCCGTTCGTGGATGCTGAAACTGTAGCGCGCGCGGCCCGCGTGATGAATGTCGCCCTCGACCATGAAGACATATCGGCCGGCGTAGGGCAGATCCAGCCGGGTCAGGTCGTTGGGCGAGGTGTCGTGCAGCAGTTCGCGCCCGTAGGGGTCGATGATCCGCCAATCGGTGTCGCCGGACTCCAGCAGTTCATTCACGAAGACCTGCGTCGCCTCGGTGATCTCGAAGCTGTAGATCGCCGTGGTGTTGGCAGAGTCCAGGTCACCGCTGACGATCGTGTCGAACCCGATCGGCGTGGCGTCGGCGAGATCGCGGAGCACGAGGTTGTAGTCGCCGGTGGAATCGCCGTCGGCTTGGATCAGCAGCCGATAGTCGCCGGCGTGCAGGTGCATGGCCGGGTTGTCGCTGCGGCTCGTGGCGTCGAGTTGCTGGAAATGCCGGTCGAGATAGGTGCCGTTCGGGCCGGTCAGCCGCATGCGGATGTCGGTGCGGTCGGTCAGGGAATCAAAATAGATCAGGCGGTCTTCGGCCAGGGTGAACGTATAGGTCCGCTCCTGCCCGACGGTCGAGATCGTGCCGGTTATCCCCTCCGCGGCAAAGTTGCCGATCGTGGCGTCCAGTCCGTTCGGCCCGGCGTCGGGCGTTGTGGCCCTCGCAGTCGATTGCAGCGGCAGGTAGAGCAGCAGGTCGTCCTCGTCGCCCAGCAGGGCGGACTGATAGGTATCGGCGATCTCGCCGGAGGTGCGCACGTCGCTCCAGGCACGGATATCCGCGATCTTGCCGGTATACATGCCGTAGCTCGTCGAGATCTCCTTGCTCCAGCCGACGAGGAACGGCGCGTCGGCGCCAAGGCTGGGGGCCGGCGTGGTGCCCGCGCTCTCGGACCGGACCTCGACACCGTTGACATAGATGCGCTGCTGGCCGGCGGTCTTGTCGAAGACGGCGGCAATATGGGCCCAGCTTCCCGGCACGATCTGGCCGCCACTGGTCTGCGCGGTGTCCGCCGTCGTGGTGCCGTCGCGAAGGGAGCCCATGTAGATCGAGCCGTTGCTGTTCAGCCAGACCGAATAGGTTCGGTCCGTGCCGTCCGATTTCTGGATCAGCGGCGTCCAGGTGTCGTCGAAGAAGTCGATGTTGACCCAGGCTTCGAGGGTCAGGTTGCCCGTGTGGTCGATCGCGGTATCGCCCGCGATTTCAAGATATTCCGCGCCGCGCAGGTCGATCGCACCGGTCAGCGAGCCCTCGGGATCGGGGCCCTCGACGATGGGGGCCGTGCCGCCGGGATTCTGGCCGCCGATGGTCACGGGCTGCGGCGTCGTGACGATCGGGTTGATCGCGAAACGATAGGTCAGTGCGTTCTGCACCTGGTTCTGCCGGTCGCCCTCGAGGATCAGCGTATAGGTCCCGTCGAGCGGCAGGTTCAGCCCGTCAACGTCCCCCGCGTCGACGGCGCCGTGGATCTGCTGCCCGTAGGGATCGAGCACGCGCCAGGTCGCCCCCGAGGTGCCGACGCTGATGCTCTGCATGTCGATGAAGATGCGGTCCCCCGCGCCGGCATCGAAGGTGAAGGCCCTGGCGCCGCGCTGCGTCGCGATCTCGCCTTCTATGACGGTGCCGTCCGCGGGGATGTGATCGGCCTGGGCGAGGTCCAGCAGCCGCAGGCCATAGGCGCCCTTGAAGGTGTTCCGGCCGTCGAACGTCAGGGTGTATTCGCCCGGCGGTGCTGTGAAGGCATAGTTGCCGTCGTAGTTGTGCGCGGCCGCGTCTTCCAGTTCGCGCGAGATGTTGACGCCGCCGGGGCCGCGCAGGGTCGCGATGATCTCGCTCTGATAGGCGTGGGTATCCCAGTAGAGCAGACGCTCTTCGGCCAGGGTGAAGGTGTAGACATCCACTTCGCCCGCCCTGTCGAGGCGGCCGGTGATCAGGCCGGGCGTGCCGTCCGACATGTCCTCGACCGTGACCGAGACGTCCAGCGGGCCGACATCCGCCGGATCGGTCACGTAATCGCCCTCGGCGCCCCCGTCCCGCATCGGCAGGTCGATCAGCTTGTTCACCGCGACCGCGTCGCCCGCGAAGACCGAGGCCGCCTGCGCATCGTCCAGAGCCCCGTCCCAGTAGACGAAATCGCTCAGCGCGCCTTCGAATCCGGTAGCGCCGTTGCCGCCGATGTAGAGCGGCCCGGTGCCCGAGGGGGCGTTGCCGTTGATCCCCGTCGTCGCGCGCAGGACGCCGTTGACGTAGGTGCGGATCTCGCCGTTCGTGCGGTCGAAGACGGCCACCGCGTGGTTCCAGTCGTCGAAGGTGATCGACCCCGAGGGCGTGTTCGAGAAATTCTGACTGACGGAGGTGTAGCTCTTGGTGGTGTGCAGATAGGCGCTGTCCTCGATCCAGAGCGAATATTCCCGCCCGTAGTCGAGATCGGCGTCCGCGCGGAAGATCAGCGGCGTCCAGGCCTTGCGCACGGTGTCCGGCTTGAACCAGATCGAGACCGAGAAATCGCCGTCGTTCTGCAGTGCGGGGTTTTCGACCCTGATCCGTTCGAAGCCGGTATGTCCGAGGGCCGTGTCGCCCTCGCCCCCGCGCCCCTCGACCACGGTAAGGCCGGACTGTGTATCCGCGGACCAGAGATCGACATCGAAGTGCTGGACGTCGCTGTTCTCCAGCGTGACGTCGTACGAGATCGTGCCCGCGCCCTCATAGACCCGGCCCTCGATCAGCAGATAATAGGTCCCGGTGCGGGCGAAGGTATGGATCTCGCGATCCTGCAGGTAGGTCGGCGAAATCTCGTTGGCGCCCCGGGGGTCGATCAGGCGCCAGTAGACGCCGTTGCTCGAATTGGCGACGCTCGCCACGTCCATGAGGAAGGATTGCCCCGCCTCGGCTTCGATCCGGTAGATGTCGGTGATCTGCTTGGGATCGAGCACTCCGGTGATGCGGTCGCCCAGCTCGACGTCGGTCGCCTCATCGGCAAGGTCGCGGAAGGCGAATTTGTAGCCGCCGGTTCGGGACCCCTCGATATAGACCGTGATCGTGTAGGTGCCGGGCAGGACCTCGATCGTGACGTCGCCGGTGTTGTCGATGGAGTCCGAGTTGCGCGCCCGGTAGTTGCGATCGATGCCGCCGGGCCCCTGGATGCGGATGCGTTCGGAGTGATCGTTGACGAAGTTGTCGAGGTAGAGGGTCGTCGCCTCGGCGACCTCCATCGTCATCACATGGATTTGGCCGACCTTGCCGACCGTCCCCTCCACCACGTCGCCGACCGCGACCGCGCGGGGTTCCGGGTGCTGCGGGTCCTGCAGCGTGAACCCGTAGGTGATGGTGTTCGCCGGGTTCTCGTGGGGGTATGCCTCGATCATCACCGTGTAGGTGCCGGATCTCGGGACGGTGAACTGATCGCGGGCGGCCAGACGATGAGAGTCGATAAGCTGACCGCCAAAGGGATCGACCAGCCGGAAATAGGCGTTGTAGCTGCCTCCGGTGTTGGTGACATCGGTGATCGCGAAGACCTGGCCGGCCTCGAGGTCGATCTGGTAGAGGTCGGTTTCGGTTCCCGGGTTCAACGTGCCCGAGACCGCCTCGTCCCGTGCGATGACCGTCGCGTTGGCCGCGACGTCGATGAACCGGAATTCGAAGGCGGGCGCCTGATTGCCGTTGTTCGAGGTAACGCGGACCGTGTAGTCGCCCGCCGGCAGCGACACCAGCGGCGGGCTGCTGTTGAACGTGCCGTCGACGGTGCGGAAGGTGTTGGAATAGCTGAAGCCCGCCGGCCCGTCGATCGTGAAGCTCGCATAGGAGCTGTAGAGCAGGGAATCCAGCGCCACCAGCTTGGCCTCGGTCAGCGAGAAGGTGTAGCTCGCGCTGTCGTAGGGCGTCGCGAGAGAGCCGGAGACGGGCGTGTCCAAGGTCATCGTCTCTGTCGTGTCCGAGGTCGAGCGCAGGTTCAGCGTGTAGTTCACCGTGCGGCCGGCCGGATCGTAGATGCGCCCTTCGACCAGAAGCGTGTAGCTTCCGGCGCCGAGGCTGAGAGGCGTTCCGCTTGAGATGTCCTGCGGCGACCGGACCTGCCGGCCCCACTGGTCGAGGATCCGGTAGTGGAGCGAATAATATTCCCCGCTCACGCCGACCTCGTCCAGGAAGACGCGGGTCTGTTCCGTCAATTCGAAATCGTAAAGATGGGTTTCGTGGCTCGGGGACAGCTCACCGGAAAAATCGCTGTCCACCGTCAGTGTTATGGTGTCGGCGAGGTTCAGAAGCCGGAAGGCGTAGTCGCCGGTATTGTTGCCGTTCCTCTCGATGCGGAGGCGGTAGGTTCCGGCGGGCAGGTCGATCGCGGGGGAACTGGACAAGTCCAGTGCGTCCGAATTGAAGAAATTTCGTTTGGTGATCAGCTCGCCCTGCGGACCGGCCAGCGACCAGTAGGTCGGGTTCGACGGCGTGTAGAGCGCGTCGAAACAGATGCGGGCGTCCTCGGTCAGCGTGAACAGGTAGTCGTCGACCTCCTGCGCCTCGGCGATCGTGCCGGTGACCGTGTCGCCGACGACATAGGGCAGCCCTTCGAGCGGCGCGGGCGGGGTCGATCCGCTCTTGATCAGATTGAACGCGAAGGTCTGGGCGCCGGTCGGCGAGGCCGAGTTGAACCCCTCGACAAGGAACAGGTATTCGCCGTCGGTCGCCAGGGTCCTTGTGCCGAACTGCGACTGATAGCCTTCGAACAGTTCGATGCCGGCGGGAGAGATCAGCCGCCCATAGGCGTTGCCGGTGATCCGCTGGATCTGGATCTCGTCGCCCGCCTCGCCGGTGAACACATAGGCCGCGGTCGCGTTGCCCGGATCGAGCGTGACTTCCACCGTGTCGCCGTCATCCTCGGGATCGTCATAGGCGATCGCGGTCGCCGTCGCGGTATCGAACAGGCGGAAGGCGAAATCGCCGGTGGTCGACCCAGAACCATCGACGATGAGCGTGTAGTCGCCCGCGATCAGGTCGATGATCGGAAACGAGATCGACGAACTGTCGGA
The DNA here is from genome assembly GCF_000152725.1 of Pseudooceanicola batsensis HTCC2597. Classification (GTDB taxonomy): domain Bacteria; phylum Pseudomonadota; class Alphaproteobacteria; order Rhodobacterales; family Rhodobacteraceae; genus Pseudooceanicola; species Pseudooceanicola batsensis. Next base: position 3,317,072 of record NZ_CH724131.1, on the reverse strand, counting down.
CTGGTCGAACCTGCGTCCCGACACTTCGGTGCCGCGCGGTCCGACGAGCGTCCAGGTGAGGGTCGAGCGGCCGGTGAGAACGTCGAAATAAAGGCTCGCATCCTGGGCGAGGCTGAAGGAATAGGCCTTGCGCTCGCCCAGCACGTCAAGCGACCCTTCGGTCGGCTCGCCCACCACGAGATCGAGCGCGTCGGTGCTTTCGGGCACGAAGAGCAGCGAATAGCTTTCCGCATCCGCCTCCTGGCCATAGCCCTCGATCAGGATCGTGTATTCGCCGTCGTCGGGAATGACGAGCCCGTCGATATCGGCCATGTTCTGCGAAGCGCGGAACGTGCTGCCGTTCGGAGCCAGGATGCGCATCCGGACACTGCCGGTGTCGCTCGCCGCGACGACCATGCGGTCGCCGGCATTGGCGTCCAGCTTGTAGATGTGGGTGCCCGTGGCCGGACCGGGCTGGAACTGCGCTTCGGGACCGCCGGCCACTCGGTTGACCAGGCCCGCGTCGGCGGTCTCGTCGAAACCCAGGTTGACCAGCAGGCCCTCCTCGTCCCCGGCCAGCTTGGCCCCCAGGGCGCCGGCGATCTCGGCCTGCGTGCGGACGTCGGACCAGAGTCGGAACTCGTCCATGTAGCCGCGATAGCTGTAGCTCGAGAAATGCCCCCCGAGCTCGAGGAACCGGTCGGCATGGTTCACGTCCTCGGTGATCGCGTTCTCGCCGACCAGTTCCCCGTCGAGGTACAGCTTCATCATGCCGGATTCGTAGGTCGCGGCGATGTGGGTCCATTCGTCGTTCGGCAGCGGTGCCGCGATGCGGACGTCGGGGTCGTAATACCGGTTGATGAAGAAGACGAGGTTGCCCGACCCGTCGAGGTAGAGCCCGTAACCGTCGTTCCAGCCGGTGCTCGACGACCGCATGGCCAGCACGTCCCATTGGCCGTGCGCCCTGGGCTGAACCCAGCCTTCCAGCGTGAAGGCGTCGGAATTCAGCGCGGCGTCGTTGGCCACTTGGACGGTGGCGCCGCCGTTGAGGAAATTGGCGGATCCGCCCGTCCCGTCCTCCAGCGGGGCAGAGTGGTCCGACCGGATGCTATAGGTCTCGAACCCGGCATCGTCGAGCACGCGGGTGACCTGCTCGCCGACCGCCAGAGCCCGGGCCGAGGCATCCGTGAGGATCTGGAACCCGTAGATGCTCCTGTTGTCCGAGGTCCCGCCGATGGTCAGCGTATAGTCGCCGGCCACGAGGTTCATCACCGGGGACCGGTTCGCCCAGTCGGCGTAACGCAGATCGACGTTGGAGAAGACCGCGCCCTGCGGCCCCGTCAGGCTGACCCGCAGGTCGTCGAAGACGCCCAGCATGTCGAAATAGGCCTGCGTATCCTCGGTCAGCGAGAATTCGTAGATGTGCCGCTGTCCCGCCTGGCCGATGGTGTCGAACACGGGGCTGTCCAGTTCGAGCGTCGCGGTCTGATCGACCACCTGTTCCACCGTGAAGGCATAGGTCGTGTCCGAACTGTTGCGTATGTAACCTTCCAGCAGGAGGGTATAGGTCCCGGTCTTGCCGATCGTCAGACGCGCGGGATCGGCGTTGGTGTGGAAGTTCACGTTGCTGAAGACGGCCGATCCTTCGGGGTCGATCAGCGACCAGTAGGCGGTGCCGGAGGAATACTGCTGCGCGTCGAAGAAGAGTTCGGTGCCCTCGACGGCATGGAACTGGAACAGGTCCGTCTCGCGTCCGGCACTTTCCAGGGTGCCCGTGACCTGCGTCCCGAAGTCGACGGGATCGGCGTTGGACAGGTTCAGCAGGCGGAACTGGTAGTCGCCGGTATGGTCGCCGTTGCCGTCCACGGTGAGGGTATATGTGCCGGCATCCAGCGCCAGGATCGATCCACCCTGGGCCCCGTCCGCACCGGTGAGGGACTGGGCCGAGACGACCGAACCGCCGGTACCTTCGAGCGACCAGGTGAAGTTGCCGTCGGGGGTGAGCGCATCGAAAACGACCTGGCGCTCTTCGGCAAGTTCGAAGGTGTAGTAGTCGGTCTCGCCCGGCACTTCGATCGTGCCGGCGACCGGCATGAGGTCGGCGGAGAGCAGGATCCGCGGCTCGAGCGTTTCCACGTGCAGACCGCGATTGAGCGAGGTCGATCGCCGCAGCCGGCTTTTGCGGCTGTCAAAGCGACGATCGTCCAGATCATCCGCGATGCCCAAGGCTTTCGCCCAGGCGGAATCACCTATCAAAATACCCATCTCGTTCCCCCCGAAACGAAAAAGACGTATGTAAAAAACTTTAAACAGTACAAAGACTGGCCTCTTCAGAGTACCAAACAGGGGTGCCACCGAGCAATGATTTGCTGATTGCCCGGGTCCTTTTCAGCGTCAGGGTGGGGACGGAGATGACCTTACGGAAGGTGCCGCAATGAGTATGCGGATGAAATCAAAAGCGGAATTTCGCTCACTCGCCTTGCCGCTTACTGTCGTTGCGCTAGCGCTACCTCATCCTGCGGTTGCGCTGGATCCCGTCCGATGCCTGATCGAAGCCGACGATCTGATCGAATTGTCCACGCCCGTGGCGGGAATCATTGCCGAGGTGACCGTCGGGCGGGGCGACAGGGTCGAGGCCGGTCAGGTGGTGGCCCGCATGGACAGCCGCGCCGAAGAGGCCAGCCTTAAACTGGCCGAGGCGCAGGCCGCGGACACGACGGCCATAGACGCCGCGCGGGTCCGGCTCGAGTTCCTCGAAACGCAGGCCGATCGCGCCGCGACCCTTGCCGCGCGCAACGCCGTCTCCGAGACGATCGCCAACGAGGCGCGTCAGGAGGCCGAGATCGCGCGCCAGTCGCTGCGCGAGGCCGAGTTCAACAAGCAGCTCGCCACCATCGAAGCCGAACGCGCGCGGGTCCAGCTGGATCAGAAAACGCTGCGGTCGCCGGTCTCGGGGGTGGTGACCGAACGGCTTCTCAGTCCGGGCGAATACCAGGCGGGAGAGACGCAGATCGTGACGGTGGCCAAGCTGGACGTTCTGAGGGTCGAGGCCTTCGCGCCGCTGGACTACTACCAGCACCTGGCGCCGGGTCAGACGGCCCTCATCCGGCCCGAGCCGCCGTTCGACACGCCGCACGAGGCGCGGATCACCGTGATCGACAACGTCTTCGACGCCTCGACCGCGACGTTCGGCATCCGGCTGAACCTGCCCAACGAGGATCTCGCCCTGCCCGCGGGACTGCGGTGCACCGTCGAGTTCCCCGGCGGCTGAAGCCCGTCCGTTCCGGTGCCCGAGGTGACCGGTCATCGGCACGAGCGCAGCACCCGGGGGTGGCGCGGTTGCCGCCGGGCGGTCACCGTGGCGTGGAGCAGTCTCGCGGGCAGCGATGCGGACATGCCTGGGCGGCCCGCGTCCCCTTTCCGGCCCCTGCCTCGACCGGGCGGGGATCGGTCCAGGGCGCCCCTGCCCCTGCCCCTTCGCGGCCAGCGGAAAGCGGCACCTGGGCTATGTCAGATCCCGGTCGCCCAGCCCAAGCCCCCGGCCGATGATCTCCTTCATGATCTCGGACGTGCCGGCATAGATCCGGGCGATCCGGGCATCGCGGAACATGTGGCTGATCTCGTATTCGTCCATGTAGCCCGCACCGCCGTGCAGCTGCAGCCCGGCATCCACCACATCGCCCTGCACCTCGGAGCACAGCAGCTTGGCCGCCGCCGCGTCCTCGGGCGTGAGCCGCTCGTCGTTCGCCAGCACGACGCATTGATCGAGATAGGCCTGCGCCGCATCCAGCCGCGCCCGCAGGTCGGCCATGACGAACCGGGTGTTCTGGAAGGCGCCGACCGGCTTGCCGAAGGCGCGCCGCTCCTTGACGAATTCCAGCGTGATGTCGAAGGCCGCCTGCGCGTGCGACAGAGAGGAAATCGCGCTCATCGTTCGTTCCACGGCGAGGCATTCGGCCATATAAGCAAAACCCATGCCCGGATCGCCCAGCAGGTTCTCCTTTGGCACGCGCACGTCGTCGAACCGGATCTCGGCGGTGTCCTGGACCGGCAGCCCCATCTTCTTCAGATGCCGCCCGAGGGAAAAGCCCTCCATCCCCGCCATCACGACAAAGAGGCCGATCCGGCCCCGCTTCTCGCCCGTCCTGGCGGCGACGACGAAGAGGTCACCGATCACGCCGTTCGAGATATAGGTCTTCGATCCGTTCAGCAGGTAGTGATCGCCCCTGTCCTCGGCCCGCGTGCGGATCGCGGCGAGGTCGGATCCGGTGTCGGGTTCGGTCATGGCGATGGCCATGATCGTCTCGCCGCTGACGGCGCCGGGCAGAAACCGCGCCTTCTGTTCGGACGTGGCGAAACGGTCGAGATAGGGCCCGACCAGCATGGAATGCGCATTGTGGAAAAAGCCGATGTCGGTCCAGCGGATCGTCTCCTCCTGCAGGACCTGATCATAGCGGATGTCGCGGATGGCGGGTCCGCCGTATTCCTCTCCGGCCCAGAGGCAGAGCCAGCCGTTCGCGCCGAAGGCCGTGAAATCCTCGCGGTCGACATGGCCCTGCGTCCGCCAGTGCGGGACCTTGGCCTGCATGTGCGCCTTGAGGTAGCGGCGGACCTGGTCGCGGAACATCTCGTGTTCGGGTTCGAGGTGCGTGCGGGGGAAGGGCATGGCGTATCCTCAGTGCGGGATGAGCGGCGGGATCGGGGGCTTTGCCCCCGTCGCCTGCGGCGACTCCCCCAGGATATTTTGCAGACCAAAGAAGGCCATGGGATCCGCAATCCGGGAGCGGCGCGCGCGCGGCGGCGGGGCGATCCCGAAACCCGGCATCAGTTCCGCTGCCGGTCGTCGAGGCCGAGGCCCCGGCCGATGATCTCGCGCATGATCTCGGAGGTGCCGGCGTAGATCCGGCTGATCCGGGCGTCGCGATAGAGCCGCGAGATCTCGTATTCGTCCATGTAGCCCGCGCCGCCGTGCAGCTGGAGGCATTCGTCCACCACGCGCCCCTCGACCTCGGAGGTGTAGAGCTTGGCCTCGGCCGCCATCTCGGCGCTCAGGCGGCCCGCCATGTGTTCGCGCACGCAGTGGTCGGTCAGCGCCCAGGCCGCATCCAGTTCGGTCCGGCACGAGGCCATCTTGAAACGGGAGTTCTGGAAGGTGCCGATGGCCTTTCCGAAGGCGCGACGCTCCATGATGTAATCCATGGTGATGTCGAAGGCGTGCTCGGCCCGCGCGACGAAGCCGACCGCGCCGATCAGGCGTTCCTCGGCGAGGTTCATCATCATCGTCTTGAAGCCGCCCCTCGGATCGCCCAGCACGTTTGCCTTGGGCACCTTCACGTCATCGAAGAAGAGCTCGGCCGTGTCCTGGCTCTCCAGCCCGACCTTCTTGAGGTTCCGGCCCCGGTCGAACCCGGGCGTTCCGTTCTCGACCCAGAAGAGACCGACCTCGTGGCTGGCCTCCGGGTTGGTCTTGGCCGCGACCAGGACCAGATCGGTCAGGAATCCGTTGGAGATGTAGGTCTTGGAGCCGTTGAGGATCCAGTGATCCTCGTGCTCCACCGCGCGCGTCTTGATGCCGGCCAGGTCGGACCCCGTGCCCGGTTCCGTCATGGCGATGGCGAGGATCGTGTCGCCCGACACCACGCCGGGCATGTATTTCTCGCGCTGCGCGTCGCTGGCGAAGTTCTGCAGGTAGGGCCCGACGATGCGGTTGTGCAGGCCGATGAAGAGGCCCGGCTCGCGCGGGCCGATCTCTTCCGTCAGGATCATGTCGTAGCGGAAGTCCGTGAGGCCGAGGCCGCCGTATTTCTCGTCAGCATACATGCAGAGAAAGCCCTGTTCCCCGGCGCTCTTCCAGATCTCGCGGCTGACGCAGCCGTCCTCACGCCACTGCTCGCCGTGGGGAAAGACCTCCTTCTCGGCCCAGGCCCGGACGGACTTGCGGAAAATCTCGTGTTCTTCGTCATAGATCGTGCGGTTCAGCATCGGTCGCTCTCTCGGTTGTCTGCGCGCAAGCCTCCACGTGCCCCGGCCTGGCGCCGGGGCCGCATGTCGGTTCAGGCGGAAGGGGGGGCCCCGGCGCGAGGCCGGGGCGCCGGGTCATGTCACTCGATCGTCTGGACCAGGACCCAGGACCCGTTCTCGATCCGGTTCACGAAGATCTCGTCCGCGCCCTCATGGTCCTCCGCGCTGAAATCGACGTGGTTCCCGGCGATCTTGTCCTCGTAGTCGAGCGTCTCCATCGCGGCGATGAAGCTTTCGCGGGTGAGGTCCGGTCCCGCCGCTTCCAGGGCGGCGGTCAGGATGCCCGCGCCCGACCGGCCGAGCAGGGCGCCGGTGCCGGGATAATCCTCGCCGGTCGCCTCCTTGAACTGCGCGACCCATTCGGCGACCTCGGGTTCACCCAGCCGCGCCTCGAGGTCCTGCCAGCCGGCGGCGGAATAGACCCCGTCCATCACGCCCTGCTGGGCCAGGCCCTTGGCGACCACGGTGTGGAAACCGGCGCTGGACAGCATGAACTTCAGGTCTTCCATCCCCAGCTTGCGGGCGGTGGCGATGGCGTTGATCATCTGGCTGATGCCGAGCGCCATGCCGACCGTGTCGCAGCCGGACTCCCTGACGCGGCCGAGCGCCCCGGTAAAGTCGCTCTCGTCCGGCTTGTGGCCGATCTCGGCCCCCAGTTCGATACTGCCCGCCTCGGCGAGGTCATGAACGGCGGCCTCGATCTCCTTGCCGAAGTCCGTGGGCAGGATCATCAGGCAGACCTTCTCGGTCCCCTCGTTCTCCTGCATGTAGGCGATGGCCGCCTTGACCGCGTCGTAATAGGAGGATGTGCCGGCGAACTTCCAGGGCTCGAAGGGTTCGACCATCTGACGGGCGGCGGTGATGGGCGAGATGTTGGGCACGCCCTGCGGCCCCATCAGCTGGAACATGGCCAGGTTGTGCGGCGTGCCGAGGTTCAGCAGCATCGCGAAGACCCCGTCGCGGTTGATCAGCTTGTTCGCGGCCTGCGCGGCGCGCGGCACCTGATAGCCGTGGTCCTCGACGATATAGGTGATCTTGCGGCCATGGATGCCGCCATTGGCGTTGATCTCGTCGAAATGGGCCTTGGCGGCCGCGACGGCGGGGACCGAGAAGGGCGCGAAGATGCCGCTCAGGTCATGCGCGCCGCCGATCCTGATCTCGTCATCCGTCACGCCCGGCGTCTGCGCCAGCAGAGGCGAGGCGGCGAGCGTCGCGGCCGCAGCCAGAGATTTGAGGTATTTCATTCTTTTCCTCCCTTGATGGACCCCTGGGGGTCAGTACATCTCGTCTATCAGCGCCGCGTGACGCTGGTTCACGAAATTCCGTTTCAGCTTCATCGTCGGCGTCAGCTCCTCGTCCTCGGCCGTCAGAAGGATGTCGATCAGGCGGAAATCCTTGATCTGTTCCACCTGCGCGAACTGCCGGTTCGCCTCGGCCACGACGCCGCCTATCAGGTCCCGCACCTCGGGCGCGCGGGTGAGCGAGGCGAAATCGGAGAAGGGGATCTGCCGGTCCTGCGCGAATTTCTCGACATTCTCCTGGTCGATCATGATGAGGCAGGTCAGGTATTTCCGCCGGTCGCCGATCACCACGGCATCCGAGACGTAGGGCGAGAACTTGAGCTTCGACTCGATCTCGGCGGGGGTGATGTTCTTGCCGCCGGCGGTGATGATGATGTCCTTGAGCCGTCCGGTGATGGTCAGCGCGCCATCGTTGCCGATCCGGCCGACGTCACCGGTGCGCAGCCAGCCGTCCTCGGTCATGGTCTCGGCCGTCTTCTCGGGCTTGTTCCAGTAGCCGCCGAAGACGCAGGGACCGCCGATCAGCAGCTCTCCGGTCTCGTCGATGCGCATCTCGACGCCGGGTATGGCGGTTCCCACGGTGCCGATGCGGTTGTCCTCGACCGTGTTGACGGTTGCGATGCCGGCGGTCTCGGTCATGCCGTAGCCCTCGATCAGGGGCACGCCCAGGGCGCCGAACCAATGGATCAGGTCGGGCGAGATCGGCGCCGCGCCCGAGGTCACCCGCCGCGCATTGGCGAGACCCAGCATCCGGCGCAGGTTCGCAAGGACCGTGAAGTCCGCGACCGCATGGGCCAGCCGCAGGCCCGCACCCGGGTTTTCCGCCTGCGCGTAACGGTGCCCGACGGCCAGCGCCCAGTCGAAGGCCCTGGCGCCGATCGGCCCGGCCTCGGAGCGCAGGATCATCACGCGGGAGTAGATCTTCTCCCAGATGCGCGGCACGCCCGAGAAGCTGTCGGGGCTGACCTCCTGCAGGTTGTCGAAGACCGTCTCGGGGCTTTCGGCGAAATTGACGATGCAGCCGTTGGCGATCGGCGCCTCGACCGAGACGATGCGCTCGAGCACGTGGCAGAGTGGCAGGAAACACAGCAGGTTGTCGCTCTCGAGGAATTCCAGGCACTCGCTCCCGGACCGCATCTGGAAGATCATGTTGCGATGCGTGATCATCGCGCCCTTGGGCGGGCCGGTGGTGCCGGAGGTATAGATCAGCATGCGCGGATCCTCCGGCCGGACAGCCTTGATCGCCTCTTCGAACAGTCCCGGTTCGCGGGTCTCCTCGGTTTCGCCCATGGCGTAGAGTTCGTCGAGGAACATGACCTTCGGATCGGAGAAGGAGGCGAGCCCCTCGCGCTCCATCACCACGACCTTCTGGATGCCCTCCATCCGGTCCCGCGCCTCGAGATACTTGTCGAGCTGTTCGTCATTCTCCACGAAGAGCACCCGCGCCCCGCTGTCATTGGCCAGATAGGCCAGCTGCGCGGCGCTGTCGGTGGTGTAGACCCCCGCCGGGATCGCCCCGATCGAAGCCGAGGCAAGGTCGATGTAGAGCCATTCGCGCCGGTCCTCGGCGAGGATCAGCACCGGCTCGCCCTTCTTGACGCCGAGCGCCATCAGCGCGCGGCCGATCTTGCGCGCGCAATCGTAGTAGTCGCGCCAGGAATAGGCCTGCCAGATGCCCAGTTCCTTCTCGCGGTGCGCGACGCGGTCGCCGTACCTGGCGCAACGGTCGGCCCAGAGGCTGGTGATCGTCTCGTGCCCGTCGAAGCTGAGGTACTGCGAGGTATCCACGCGGCTCATCTCCATGTCTTGCGCCTCTTCCAGCGTTTCTGGTCGCGCTGCGTCTCGCCCGTGCGGCCGAGATAGAATTCCTGGATATCGTCCGAGGCGCGCAGTTTCTCGGTGCTACCGGCCATCACGATCCGGCCCATTTCCAGCACGTATCCCTTATGCGCGGTCGCCAGCGCGATATGGGCGTTCTGTTCCACCAGCAGCATGGTCACGCCCTGCTCGGCGTTCAGCCGCGCGATGATCCCGAAGATCTCCTGCGTCAGCAGGGGCGAGAGGCCGAGCGAGGGCTCGTCCAGCATCATGAGCCGGGGTCGCGCCATCAGACCGCGCCCGATGGCCAGCATCTGCTGCTGCCCGCCCGAAAGGAAGCCCGCGGCCTGGCGGCGCCGCTCCTTCAGGATGGGGAAATATTCATAGACCAGGTCGAGGTCGTCGGCGCTGCTGTCGCGGCGGGTATAGGCGCCGAGCCTGAGGTTCTCCTCGATCGTGAGGTAGGGAAAGACCTCGCGGCCCTCGGGAACCAGCGCGATGCCCTTCTGCACGACGCGGTCGGGGTCGAGCCCGGCGATCTGGTCGCCCATGAAGTCGATGGTGCCCTTTTCGGGGTCCATCAGCCCCGCGATGGTCTTCATCAGGGTCGTCTTGCCGGCGCCGTTGGCTCCGAGGATGGTGACGATCTCGCCCTGGTCGACATCGATCGAGACGCCGCGCAGGGCCATGATCGCGCCGTAGAAGGTTTCGAGGTTGCGGGTGGAAAGGACGGTCATGCGTTGCCCCCCCGCGCGACATGCCCCGGCCCCCGCGCCGGGGCCTCCCGACCGTTCCTGTTGCCCGAACCGCCCTTCTGTTCAGCGGGGTCCCGGCCCAAAAACCGGGGGGGCGCAAAGCGCTGCGCCTTGTGCCGGCGGCCCCGGCGCGGGGGCCGGGGCGCGTCGGGGACGACCACGACGCCGCTCATGCCGCCGCCCCCGTTCCCAGGTAGGCCGCCTGCACATCCGGGTGCGCCTGCACCTCGGCCGGGGACCCAAGCGCCAGCGGCTGACCGTTGGCCATCGCCAGCACCCGGTCCGACACCTGGTTCACCAGGCTCATGTCATGTTCCACCATCAGCACCGTCAGCCCCATGTCGCGGCGCATGTCCTCGATCCAGAAGGCCACGTCGCGGGTCTCCTCGACGGACAGGCCCGAGGCCGGTTCGTCCAGCAGGATCAGCTTGGGTCCGATGGCCAGCGCGCGGCCGATCTCGACCACCTTGCGGACGCCGTAGGGCAGCCCCGCGATCATCTTCTTGCGGTAGGCCTCGAGCTCCAGCAACTCGATCACCTGCTCGACCCGGCGGCGGTGCTCGCGCTCTTCCTGCCGGACCTTGGGCAGGAACAGGATGTCCTGCACGAAATTCGTTCCCCGGTGCGTGTGCCGCCCCATCAGCAGGTTGTCGAGCACGGTGGAATGATCGAAGAGTTCGATGTTCTGGAACGTCCTCGCGATCCCGAGGCCCGCGATGTCGTGCGCCTTCAGCCCGGTGATGTCCCGCCCGTCGAACCGGATCGTGCCCCGCGTCGGCGGATAGACCCGGCTGATCAGGTTGAAGATCGTCGACTTGCCGGCGCCGTTCGGGCCGATGATGGCAAAGACCTCGCCCTGCTCGACGCTGAACGACACGCCGTCCACGGCCTTCACCCCGCCGAAATGGATGGCCAGGTCCTCGACTTGCAGCAGGCTCATTTCATCCGCTCCGTCTTGAGATAGGATTTCTGGCGGCGGAACATGTCCTTGCGCGCCAGCGGGAAGATCTCGAACCAGGTCCGGATCTTCAGCCAGCGGCCATATAGCCCCGTCGGTTCGTAGATGATGAAGCCGATCAGGATCAGCGAGAAGATCATCGTGTCGAGCCCGGGGATGCCGCTCAGGTCGATGCCGATCCCGACGAGATTGTCGCGCAGGATCGAGATCAGCTGCGGCACCGCGGTGATCAGGATTGCCCCCAGGAACGCGCCCTGGATGAAGCCCAGCCCCCCGATGGTGACCACCAGCAGCAGGTTGATCGAGATGAAGATCGAGAAGAGCTCGTAGTTGAAGAAGCCGATGTAATGCCCCATCAGCGCGCCCGCCAGGCCCGTGACGCCCGAGGACAGGCCGAAGGCCAGCGCCCGTGTCCGCGTCACGTTGATGCCGAGCGCGCGGGCCGATACCTCGCTGTCGCGCACCGCCAGGAACGACCGCCCCGTGGGCGAGCGCATCAGGTTCGCATAGCCCCAGGTCACGACCGCCACGACAGCCAGGCACAGCCAGTAGAAGTTCGGCAGCGCCGCGTAGCGGTCGAAGCTGATCCCGAGGATCGTGACCGAGGGCGCCATGATGCCGCCCACGCCACCGGTGATCGGCTCCAGCAGGATGACCATTTCCTCGACGATGACGAAGACGGCCAGCGTGGCGATGGCCAGGTAGATGCCGGACATCCGCACCGCCGGCACCGCGATGATCGCGCCGAAGAGCCCGGTGATCAGGCCCGCGACGGGGAAGCTGACGAGGAAGGGCAGACCCGCGTTCATCAGGGCAGAGTCCGCATAGGCGCCGATGGCGAGGAAGGCCGCGTGGCCCAGGCTCACCTGCCCGGTATGTCCCACGGCCACCATCAGCCCCATGCCGGCCAGTGCCCAGATCAGCGTGTTGGCCGCCTCGGCCAGGTAGTAGTCGCCCACAAGGAAGGGCAGCGCCACCATGATCGCCAGAAGAACGGCGATCTTGGCCCGGCTCTGACCGTGCTCGTGCAGGTCGATGTCGCGATCGTAGCTTGTCTTGAAGACCACCCGCATCCGCCTAGACCTTCTTCATCTGGATCTGGCTGAAAAGGCCCCCCGGACGGGTCACGAGGACGATCAGCATGATGATGTAGGGCGACATCTTGGCCAGTTCGCCCGGGGCGTAGCGACCCGCCACCGGCTCGACGACGCCGATGATCAGCCCGCCAAGCAGCGCCCCCGGCAGCGACCCGAGCCCGCCGATCACCGCCGCCGCGAAGGCCTTGATCCCCAGCAGACCGATGTTCGGGTCGATCGCCCCGCGCGTCGCATAGAGCACGCCGGCCACCGTCGCGACGGCCCCCGAGAGCCCCCAGATCAGCGAATTCACCCGCATCACCGGCACGCCGACGATATAGGCGGCCATCTGGTTCTGGGATGCGGCCTGCGCCGCCAGACCGATCCGCGTGAAGGCGAAGAAGGCCCAGAGCGCCAGCGTCAGCACCAGCGTCACCCCGATGGTCACGAGGTCGGCAAGCGAAATGACGATGCCGCCCGACCGCAGGTTCTGGCCCGCGAAGGGCGTCTCGAGCACCAGCGGCGTGTAGCCCCAGATCGACCCGGCGACGAAGCGGAAGACGAAGCCGAGCGCGATGGTCAGGATGACGAGGGCGAACTGCGGCTGGCCGAAGATCTGGCGGACGACCACCCTCTCGACCCCCCAGCCGATCCCGAACATCAGCACCATGGCCAGCAACACCGCCACGCCGAAGGGCAGCCCCATCTGGTCCGTATTGCCGAAGCCGAGCGCGATGAACGCACCCAGCATCATCATGTCGCCCTGGGCGAAATTCACGCCTTCGCTGGCCTTGTAGATCATGACGAAGCCAAGCGCGACGAGGCCGTAGATGCAGCCGTTCGCCAGTCCGCCGATCATGAGTTGCAGAAGCTCCATCAGCGGAACCTCGGGCGCGCCGCGCCCGGTCTATTCGTCTTCATGCCGTCTCCTCCCGTTCGGCAATGAACGCTGTTGACACGATTTAAACACTCGTGTTCAATTTCAGTCAACACTCATTTTCAAAGTCCCACCAGAACGATGAACACGGCCGCGCTTCGCATCCATCATGCTGCCCTCCGCCTCTTCGCCGAGAACGGCGGAACGACCGTCGCGGTCAGCGAGCTCGCGCGGGAAGCGGGCCTTTCGCGCGGGACGATCTACAACAATCTTGCCGATCCGAACGGCCTCTTCACCTCGGTCTGCCAGACCGTGGCCGAGGAATTCGGCGACTCGATCGGCCAAGCCACGCGGAGGATGCAGGACCCGGCGGAACGTATCTCGGCGGCCATCCGGCTGTGCGTGCGTCGTGTTCACGAGGATCCGCACTGGGGCCGCTTCATCGCGCGCTATGCGATGCTCGAGCCGACGCTGGGCAGTTTCTGGGGCAAGATGCCGGCCGAGGAACTGCGGCGCGGCCTGATCTCGGGCCGCTTCGACTTTCACCGTGACCAGATCGCCTCGATCACCGCCTCGGCGGGCGGCGCCACCTTCGGGGCGATGACCCTGGTGCTGGACGGCTATCGCACCTGGCGGCAGGCGGGCACGGACACGGCGGAAATCATCTTGCGCGGGATCGGCATCGACAGGGCCGAAGCGCGCGACATCACCCAACAGGAACTGGACCCCCTGCCCCGCATGACCGTGTTCGACGCGGCCTGAGAGCAGGATCTTCAAGGGAGGACGACCATGGCAGAAGCTGCCTATATCTACGATGCGATCCGCACGCCGCGATCCAGGGGCAAGGCGGACGGAACGCTGCACGAGGTGAAACCGATCAACCTCGTCACGACGCTGCTTGGCGAGATGCAGCAGCGCCATGACCTGGATACCTCGCGCGTCGACGACGTGATGCTGGGCTGCGTGGCCCCGGTGATGGAGCAGGGCGCCGTCCTGCCCAAGATCGCGCTGCAGAAGGCCGGCTGGGATGAAACCGTGCCCGGCGCGCAGGTGAACCGCTTCTGCGCCTCGGGGCTCGACACGTTCAACACCGCCGCGGCCAAGGTCGCCTCCGGCTGGGAGGACCTGGTCTGCGCGGGCGGTTTCGAATCCATGTCGCGCGTGCCCATGGGCGCGGATGGCGGCCCCTTCGCCGAGGACCCGGAGACCGCGATCAACACCGGTTTCGTGCCCCAGGGCATCGGCGCCGACCTGATCGCCACGATCGAGGGCTGGAGCCGCGACGACGTGGACGCCTTCGCGCTGGAAAGCCAGAAGCGCGCGGCCCATGCCCGCGACAGCGGCTGGTTCGACCGCTCGGTCGTGCCAGTGCGCGACGAGAACGGGATCGTGGTCCTCGAACGGGACGACTTCATCAAGCCGGACACCGACATGCAGAAGCTGGGCGCGCTGAAGGCCAGTTTCGAGATGCCCGGTTCCATGGGCTTCGACGCGGTGGCGCTGGCCAAGTACCCGCAGGTCGAGCGGATCAATCACGTGCACACCCCCGGCAACTCGTCGGGCATCGTGGACGGCGCCTCGCTCGTCATGGTCGGCAACGAGAAGGTCGGCCGCGACATCGGCCTCGACCCGCGCGGGCGGGTCGTCTCGATCGCGCTGACGGCGACCGATCCCACGATCATGTTGACCGGGCCCGGACCTGCGTCGCAAAAGGCGCTGGCCAAGGCCGGCCTGACCATCGACGACATCGACCTGGTCGAGATAAACGAGGCATTTGCAAGCGTTGCCTTGCGGTTGCAGCGTGACCTTGATGTTCCGGATGAAAAGCTGAACGTGGTCGGCGGCGCCATCGCCATGGGCCATCCGCTCGGCGCGACGGGCGGCTGCCTCGTCTCGACCATGCTGGACGAACTGGAACGGCGGAACCAGAAGCGCGCGCTGATCTGCATGTGCGTCGGCGGCGGCATGGGCATCGCGTCCATCATCGAACGCCTGTGACGGCTCCGGGAGAGGATCGAATGGAAGATTTCATCTACGAGAAGGATGCCGAGGGCATCGTCACCGTGACCCTCGACATGCAGGGTCAGAACGCCAACACCATGAACGAACGGTTCGAGCCGGGGATGCGCGGGGTCTGCGACCGGCTGGAGGCCGAAGAAGGCCTCACCGGTGTCGTCTTCGCCTCGGCCAAGTCCACCTTCTTCGCGGGTGGCGACCTGAACAACATCCTCGCCACGACCGAGGCGACGGAAGCCGAGTTCACCATGATCGAAGCCAGCAAGGCGACCTACCGCCGGCTGGAAAAGCTGCCCGTCCCGGTCGTCGCCGCGATCAACGGCGCGGCCCTCGGCGGCGGCTACGAACTGTGCCTCAGCT
Source organism: Pseudooceanicola batsensis HTCC2597 (assembly GCF_000152725.1). GTDB lineage: Bacteria > Pseudomonadota > Alphaproteobacteria > Rhodobacterales > Rhodobacteraceae > Pseudooceanicola > Pseudooceanicola batsensis. The sequence goes on along the minus strand of NZ_CH724131.1, from coordinate 3,301,911 downwards.
GCAACCATCGGATCGTGCTGAATTCACTCAAGGCCGTCGTCGGCCTGCCCGAGGTCACGCTCGGCCTTCTGCCGGGTGCCGGCGGCGTCGTGCGCCTGACCGCGTTGCTCGGCCTGGAAAAGGCGATGCCCTATCTGTTGGAGGGCCGTCAGGCGCAACCGGCCGAGGCGCTCAAGGTCGGCATGGTCGACGAGATCGTCGAAACCAAGGACGAGTTGATCCCCGCCGCCAAGGCATGGATCAAGTCCAACCCCGAGGCCGCCGTTCAGCCCTGGGACCGGAAGGGTTTCCGCTATCCCGGCGGTGACGCGATCCACCCCAAGGTCCGCCAGATGATCCAGGTCTCGTCGGCGATGCTCTACCAGAAGACCCGCGGCCTGCTGCCCGCGCCCGAGAAGATCCTCGACGTGGCGGTCAACTCCATGCGGATGAACTTCGACGCGGCCTTGCGGATGGAGACGCGGCGCTTCATCGGCCTGATGGCCAGCAAGGAGGCGAAGGCGGCGATCTCCACCTTCTTCTTCGGCATGCAGGCGATCAAGTCCGGCAAGGTCCGCCCCGAGGGCGCGCACTGGAAAGCCGGCAATGCCGTTGTCCTGGGCGCGGGAATGATGGGCTCGGGCATCGCCTATGCCCATGCCAAGCGCGGGCTCGCCACACAGCTGAAGGACACCGAGATGGCCAATGCCGAGAAGGGCAAGGGCTATTCCGAAAAGCTCTGCGACAAGGCGATCGGGAAGGGCCGGCTGGACGACGCCGGCAAGGCCGCGCTGCTCGACCGGATCACGCCCGTGACCGAGAACGCGGCGCCGGGCAGCGTCGACATCATCATCGAGGCCGTGTTCGAGGATATCGACCTGAAGGACAAGGTCATCGCCGACACCTGGCCGATGCTGTCCGATGACGGGATCTACGGGTCGAACACCTCGACCCTGCCGATCTCGATCCTCGCCGAGTCGTGCCCCGATCCGACCCGCTTCATCGGGCTGCACTTCTTCAGCCCGGTGGACAAGATGAAGGTGGTCGAGATCATCATCGGCGAGAAGACGTCGCAGGAGACGCTGCGCAAGGCCTACGACTATGTCCAGCAGATCGGCTACATGCCGATCGTGGTGAACGACAGCCGCGGCTTCTTCACCTCCCGCGTCTTCGGCACCTTCATGGACGAGGGCTGCCAGCTTCTGGTCGACGGCATGGCCCCGACGGCCATCGAACGTGCCGCCTGGCTGGCGGGGATGCCGGTCGGCCCGCTTCAGGTCTTCGACGAGGTGTCGCTGATCCTGGGCCAGAAGGTCCGCAGGACGCACGAGGCGCTGGACCAGCGCCTGGGCGTGCAGTCGGATTTCGGCCACCACAACACTGCCACCGTCGAGGTCACCGACAGGATGATCGAGATGGGCCGCGGCGGGCGCCAGTACGGCGGCGGCTTCTACGACTACGACAGCGCCGGCAAGCGCACCCTCTGGCCCGAGCTTGGTCAATTCGCGCGGGGCAATGCCGACGTGCCGCTGCAGGATGCCATCGACCGCATCCTCTATCGCCAGGCAATCGAGACCCTGCGCTGCCTGGACGAAGGCGTGCTGAACACCGAGGTCGAGGCGAACCTCGGCGGCATCTTCGCCATCGGCTTCCCGGCGCACACCGGCGGCGCGATCCAGTTCATCCGCGGCGAGGGGGTCGACAGGTTCCGGGCGCGCGCCCGGGAACTGGCCGATGCCTATGGCGAACGCTTTGCCGTGCCGGACACGATCTACGACCGGCTGCGCGACGACAGGGCCAGGGCGGCATGAGCGGGCCTCTCGCGGGACTGCGGGTCGTCGAAATGCAGGGGATCGGCCCCGCGCCGCTGGCGGGCCAGTTCCTTGCCGACCTCGGCGCCGAGGTGACGCTGATCGCCCGCGCCTCGGGGCGGACCGATCCGGCGGACATCAACAGCCGGGGCAAGCGCTCGGTGGCGCTGAACCTCAAGACGGCCGAGGGGGTCGAAATCGCCCTGTCGCTGATCGCCCGGGCCGATGTGCTGATCGAGGGGTTCCGCCCCGGCGTCATGGAGCGGATGGGCCTGGGTCCCGAGGCCTGCCATGCCGAGAACCCCGGGCTGATCTACGGCCGGATGACCGGCTGGGGTCAGGAGGGGCCTCTGGCGCAGACCGCCGGGCATGACATCAACTATCTCGGCCTGACCGGGTTTCTGCATGCCATCGGCCGGGCGGATGACGTGCCGACCCCGCCGCTCAATATCGGCGCGGATTACGGCGGCGGCACGATGTTCCTGCTGTTCGGGATCATGGCCGCGCTGTACGAACGGCAGCGATCGGGCGCGGGCCAGGTGGTGGACGCAGCCATGGTCGACGGCGCCTCGGCCCTCATGGGCTTGATCCACGGCATGATCGCGCGCGGCCACTGGTCCGAAACGCGCGAGGCGAACCTGCTGGACGGGGGTGCGCCGTTCTACCGGACCTACGAATGCGCCGACGGCCTGTTCCTCGCGGTCGGTCCGATCGAACCGCAGTTCTTCGCCGAACTGGTCCGGCTGGCGGGCCTGCCCGAGGACCATCGCGCCACGCAGATGGACGCGCGCGACTGGCCCGCCCGGCGCGCGGCCTATGCCGAGGTCTTCCGGCAGAAGACCCGCGACGAGTGGACGGCGATCTTCGACGGAACGGATGCCTGCGCGACCCCGGTGCTGAGTTGGTCGGAAGCCCCCGCGCACCCCCACCTCGCCGCGCGCGGCACCTTCGTGAGCCCCGGCGGCGTGACCCAGGCGGCCCCGGCGCCCAGGTTCAGCCGCACCGCCACCGCGCCCGTCAGCGCCCCGCACGCCCCCGGAGAGGACACCGATCCCATTCTCGCCGAACTGGGATACGACGCCGAAACGATCGTGCGGCTGCGGGCGGAAAAGGTCCTGACCTGACCGGCCCCGCAATTGCGGCGGCAATCGGCGCGGCCAATCCGCGGGCCGATTGTCGTCGCCGCGCGGGGTCGCGTTAACATCGGTTCAATTCTTTTCCCGCACGATGGCCCTGCGGTCGGAACAGGCGGCGTGTCGAAAAAGGCGCAAGACCCCCCCCGTGGTGCGCCTTCGAAATCAGCGCTCGTTGCCGGAGCGCGAATTCCGGCATATCTTGGGGGAATAATGTATCTGCAATGTTGGGCACCGGCCATTCGTCGGCCGGAGGCCCGGGATCGGAAACAGGCGTGAGCTTTCAGGCGAAATTGGATATTCCACCGGAATTCCGGTCATACGAGGCGAAGGACATCCGGACCCAATACGCCGCGTTGTGCTATCGCGTGGTAAACGACAAGACGCGCATCCTGCTGATCACGAGCCGTGGCACGAAGCGCTGGATCGTGCCCAAGGGCTGGCCGATGACGGGGAAAGAGCCGCACCAGGCGGCGCTGCAGGAAGCCGCGGAAGAGGCCGGGGTGATCGGCCGCGCCGCGCCCGAACCGCTCGGCCGGTACAGCTACATGAAACTGCTCGACTCCGGGGTGGAAGCCCCCTGCATCGGGCTGCTGTTCGCCGTGCGGGTCCACCTGCTCCGCGCCGAGTACCCGGAGGCGAACGAACGCGACCGCAGGTGGTTCAGCCGGAAGAAGGCCGCCAGACGGGTGAGCGAACCCGATCTGGCCAGGCTGATCCGCGGTTTCGACCCTGCCATCCCGCGCTGAGGCGCCTTGCATCGGGCGGGGCCGCCGCTATGTATTGTGTCAGTTTTGCAACCGGGCCCGTCATGATCCAGTTCAGCCTCAAATGCGACCGCGACCACCAGTTCGACAGCTGGTTCCAGTCCGCCGGCGCCTTCGACACGCTCAAGGCGCAGGGCCTGGTGACCTGCGCGGTCTGCGGGTCCGAGGCGGTGGAAAAGGCGGTGATGGCGCCGCGCGTCTCGACGACACGCTCCAGCCCGGCGAACCTGTCGCAACCCGCCAGCCCGGCCGAACAGGCCCTGGCCGAGTTGCGCCGCAAGATCGAGACCGGGTCGGATTACGTCGGCAACCGCTTCGCAGAAGAGGCCCGCCGCATCCACGAGGGCGAGGCCGACGCGCGGTCGATCCACGGCGAGGCGCGCCTCGACGATGCCAGGAAGCTGATCGATGACGGCATCCCGGTGGTCCCCCTGCCCTTCATGAGCAACCGCAAGGCGAACTGAGCCATGCGGGTCGTCATCACCGGAGCGAGCCGCGGGATCGGCGCCGCACTTGCCGCCGCCTATGACGAGCGCGGCGATACGGTCGTCGGCACCTCGCGCAGCGGTGGCGCGGGACTTGTTCCGCTGGATTTCGACGCCGCCCCGGACTTTGCGCCCCTGCGGGACGAGGTCGGCGCGGGCGCCGTGGACATCCTCGTCTGCAATGCCGGCATCTATCCCGACAAGGGCCAGCCGCTGGCCGACGGCTATCCGCCCGAGATGTGGTCCCGGGGGCTTTTCGTGAACGTCGCGGGGCCTTTCCTGACGATCCAGGCGCTGCTGCCGGCCCTGCGCCGGTCGAGCGCGCCGCGCATCGCCATCGTGTCCTCGGCCATGGGCAGCCAGGATCGCGCGCCCGGCGGCTCGTATATCTACCGCGCCTCCAAGGCGGCGGCGGTGAACCTGGCGCGAAACCTCGCGCGGGATCTGGCACCGGACAGCATCGCCGTGGGGGCCTATCATCCGGGCTGGGTCCGCACCGAGATGGGCGGTGCGGGCGCCGATATCGACGCCGCCACCTCGGCCGGCGGGCTGGTGTCGCGCATCGACCGTCTGACGCCGGAGACCACCGGCGTCTTCGAGACCTGGGACGGTCAGCCCATCCCCTTCTGACGCCGCGTCCCCGGCGCCTATTGCGCTTTTGCCCGCACCTGCTTAAACCGCCGCGGAACCAGGTCAGGGACAGTTCATGCCCGTTCTCGTGATGAAATTCGGCGGCACCTCGGTCGCCACGCTGGACCGCATCCGCCGCGCCGCCAAACGGGTCGGCGTCGAGGTGGCCAAAGGCTATGACGTGATCGTCATCGTCTCGGCCATGGCGGGCAAGACCAACGAACTCGTCGGCTGGGTCGGCGAGACGTCTAAATTCTACGACGCGCGCGAATACGACGCCGTCGTCTCGTCGGGCGAGAACGTGACCGCCGGGCTGATGGCGCTGACGCTGCAGGAAATGGACGTGCCGGCGCGGTCCTGGCAGGGCTGGCAGGTGCCGCTCAGGACCAACTCCGCCCATTCCTCGGCCCGGATCGAGGAGATCCCTACCGAGAACATCGCGGGCAAGTTCGCCGAGGGGATGAAGGTGGCCGTGGTCGCGGGGTTCCAGGGCGTCTCGCCCGAGGGACGGATCACCACGCTCGGCCGTGGCGGTTCTGACACCACCGCCGTCGCCTTCGCCGCCGCCTTCGGTGCCGAGCGCTGCGACATCTACACCGACGTGGACGGCGTCTACACGACCGACCCCCGGGTCAGCGGCAAGGCGCGCAAGCTCGACCGGATCGCCTTCGAGGAGATGCTCGAGCTTGCCTCGCTCGGCGCCAAGGTGCTGCAGACCCGGTCCGTGGAACTCGCCATGCGGTTCGGCGTGCGTCTGCGGGTGCTGTCGTCCTTCGAGGAACAATCTGATGAAGCCGGCACCATCGTCTGTGCCGAGGAGGATATCATGGAAAATCGCCCGGTCTCCGGCATCGCCTATTCCCGCGAGGAAGCCAAGATGACGCTGATCTCGGTCGCGGACCGCCCCGGCATCGCCGCCGCGATCTTCGGACCGCTCGCCGAGGCGGGGATCAACGTGGACATGATCGTCCAGAACATCTCGGAAGAGGGGCGGACCGACATGACCTTCTCCTGCCCCGTCGATCAGGTCGCGCGGGCGGACAAGGCGCTGAACGCGGCAAAGGACCGGGGCGACATCAATTTCCACGATCTGGTGGCGGATACCGATGTCGCCAAGGTCTCCGCCGTCGGCATCGGCATGCGGTCGCAGTCGGGCGTCGCGGCGCAGATGTTCAAGACGCTCTCGGACGAGGGCATCAACATTAAGGTGATCGCGACCTCCGAGATCAAGATCTCGGTGCTGATCGACCGCAAGTACATGGAACTGGCGGTCCAGGCCCTGCACGACGCGTTCGAGCTGGAAAAGGCCTGAAGCAGGGGCGCTACGCCGGACCCTCGTGATACTCTTCCGGGGAATCACACCCGAGGAGTCTTCCGATGCTGCGACATTTCCTTCTGGCCTCGGCACTTGCCGGTGTCGCCACGCTGGCCGGCGCCAACGACCTCGACGTGCCGATCACCGAAAATCCCTACCGCGACTGCGAGGCCGCCTGGTACTCGATCGGGCAGGTGCAGGGCCTGAACCCCGATGGCGACGGGTTCCTTTCGGTCCGGTCCGGCCCCGGGTCGCATTTCCGCAAACTCGACGAGGTCTACAACGGCGACAGGCTGACGATCTACGAGGCGCGGGGCGACTGGTTCGGCGTCGTCTATCGCGACGACGGCAGCGATTTCGGCTGTTCGACCACGCCGCGCCCCCTGCCCTACCGGTTCAAGGGCTGGGTCCACCGGAACTGGGTCAGGGTGCTCGACATCGGCTGATCGCGGGATCGGCCCGGTTCGGTCAGACAGCGGGCAGGCGCCGGCCGTGACCGCCCTCCGAGGCCGCCGGCGGGACATCGGCGACAGAAAAGTCGTTTCCGATTGGCGTCTGCTGTGGTCTAGTCGGGTCCGGCAGACGCTGAAGGGATTCCCGCGCCGACATGAGTGATGATTTCCAGACCGACAGTCAGCAGATGCTGGCCCGGCTCCGTGTCGCCATGGCCGAAGAGGCCGCCGGGCAGGAACGCCTGGACAAGATCACGCATCTGATCGCCGATTCCATGCGGACCGAGGTCTGCTCGGTCTATCTCTTCCGCGATTTCGACACGCTCGAACTCTGCGCGACCGAAGGGCTCAAGGCCGAAGCCGTCCACCAGACGCGGATGCGGCTGGGCGAGGGGCTCGTCGGCCGGGTCGGCCGGACCGGACGGATCATCAACACCCCCGACGCGCCGAGCGAGCCGGGCTTCCGCTACATGCCCGAGACGGGCGAGGAGATCTATTCCTCCTTCGCCGGCGTCCCGATCCAGCGTCTAGGCGAGAAACTCGGCGTGCTCGTGGTCCAGTCCAAGGTGGCCCGCCGCTATGCCGAGGACGAGATCACCGCACTCGAGGTCGTGGCGATGGTGCTGGCCGAGATGGCCGAACTGGGCGCCTTCGTCGGAGAGGGCGCCGCGCTGACGGCCCTGCACACCAAGCCCGTGGTGTTCCGCGGCGCGACCGCGCAGGAGGGCTCGGCCGAGGGGCACGTCTGGCTGCACGAACCGCGCGTCGTCATCACCAACCCCATCGCCGAGGATCCGCACCGCGAACGCGAACGGCTGGCCGCGGCCGTCGACCAGCTGCGCGATTCCGTCGACGCGATGGTGCTGGGCATCGCGGACGACGACAAGGAACAGCTCGAGATCCTCGAGGCCTACCGGATGTTCGCCAATTCCAAGGGCTGGCTGCGCCGGATGGAAGAGGACATCGCCCGCGGACTCTCGGCCGAGGCGGCGGTCGAAAAGGAACAGTCCCAGGCGCGCGCCCGGATGGAGTCCATCACCGACCCCTACCTGCGCGGCCGTCTGCACGACCTCGACGACCTGTCGAACCGCCTGCTGCGCATCCTCTCGGGACAGGGCAAGGAGACCGGCGCCGACATGCCCGCCGACCCGATCCTCGTCGCCCGCAACATCGGCCCGGCCGAACTGCTCGACTACGGCCGGTCGCTCAAGGGCATCGTGCTCGAGGAAGGCTCCGTCGGCTCGCATGCCGCCATTGTCGCCCGCGCCCTCGCCATCCCCCTGATCATCCACGCCGACAGGATCACCACCGAGGCACTGAACCGCGACCACATCCTCGTCGACGGCGATTCCGGCCTCGCCCATCTGCGGCCCGAGGAAACCGTCATCACCGCCTTCCGCGACAAGATGGCGATGCAGGCCAAGGCGCAGGAGCGCTATGCCTCGATCCGCGACCTGCCGGCGGTCACCATGTGCGGCGAACGGCTCCACCTGGCGATGAACGCGGGGCTCATGGCCGACCTGCCCTCGCTCGCCGGTTCGGGAGCCGAGGGGGTCGGCCTGTTCCGGACCGAGCTGCAGTTCCTCATCCGCAACCAGATGCCGCGCCGGTCGGAACTCTCGGCGCTCTACGCGCGCGTGATGGATGCCGCCGAAGGGCGCAAGGTCGTGTTCCGCACGCTCGACATCGGGTCCGACAAGGTCCTGTCCTACATGAAGCCGACCGAGGAACCGAACCCGGCGCTCGGCTGGCGGGCGATCCGGGTCGGGCTGGACAAGCCCGGCGTCATGCGGATGCAGCTGCAGGCGTTGATCCGCGCGGCGAACGGCCGGCCGCTGACGGTGATGTTTCCCTTCGTCGCGCAATACGAGGAATATCGCGCCGCCTGCGCGGAGATGGACAAGGCACTGGACCGCGAGCGCATCCTCGGCCATCCAATTCCCGAACCGCTCGAGGTCGGCGCCATGCTCGAGACGCCCTCGCTGGCCTTCGCCCCCCGCCGGTTCTTCGAAGAGGTGCAGTTCCTCTCGATCGGCGGCAACGATCTCAAGCAGTTCTTCTTCGCCGCGGACCGCGAAAACGAACGGGTCCGGCGGCGCTACGACACGCTCAACGTCTCGTTCCTGACCTTCCTGCAGGGGATCGTGGACCGCTGCACCGAAACGGGAACGCCGCTCAGCTTCTGCGGCGAGGATGCGGGCCGCCCGGTCGAGGCGATCTGCCTCGCGGCCATGGGCCTGCGCACGCTGTCGATGCGCCCGGCCTCGATCGGGCCGGTCAAGTCGCTGCTCATGCGCACCGACCTGCGTGCCCTGCGCGAGGTGATCGACAGGGCCCGGGACGAGGGCCGGCAGTCGGTGCGCGACCCGGTGATGGAGTTCCTGCGCAACCAGGGCTGAGGCGCGGCCGGCTCAGCGGGGCGTCAGCACCCGCCCCGCCACCGTCTCCAGCCGCGCCACAAGGTCGGGGTCGCGCCTCTCCGGGGCGGTCAGGACGGCATTGTCGAGCGCGCGGTCGCAGGATTGCGCGCAGTCCGATGTCAGCTCGCCGGGCATCCGCGCGATCATCTCCCGCGCATTGGCCGAATTCGCGGTCAGCGTGCGGATGATCTCGGTCACGTCCACCTCGCCGTGGTCCGGGTGCCAGCTGTCGTAGTCCGTCACCATCGCGACGGTGGCATAGTGCAGCTCGGCCTCGCGGGCCAGCTTGGCCTCGGGCATGTTGGTCATGCCGACCACGTCGCAGCCCCAGTGATCGCGATACATCCGGCTCTCCGCGAGGGACGAGAACTGCGGCCCCTCCATGGCCAGGTAGGTGCCGCCCTCGTGCACCGTGACCCCCGCCGCGCGCGCCGCCGCGGCCGCCGCCGCGCCGAGCGCGCGGCAGGTCGGGTGGGCCATCGAGACATGGGCGACGCAACCGCCCGAGAAAAAGCTCTTCTCGCGGTTCACGGTCCGGTCGATGAACTGGTCGGGGATGACGAAATGACCGGGCCCCATCTCCTCGCGGAAGGAGCCGCAGGCCGAGACCGACAGGACATGGGTCGCCCCCAACTGCTTGAGCGCGTCGATATTCGCGCGATAGGGGATATCCGTCGGGGCGTGGACATGGCCGCGCCCGTGCCGCGGCAGAAAGGCCAGCCGCAGCCCCCCGAGCTCGCCGGTCAGGATGGCATCCGAGGGCGCCCCCCAGGGGGTCGTCACCTCCTGCCAACCCGCGCCCCCGAGCCCCTCGATCTCGTAGAGACCCGATCCGCCGATCACCGCCAGCACCTGTTCACCCATCCGAGCTGCCCTTCCCTCTCACCGGGGCGCCGCCTCTGCCACGCGAGAGGCCGCCCCACCCTTCTTTGGTCCGGAAATATCCCGGGGTCCGGGGCAGAGCCCCGGTCCGGAATGATCCGCAAATGCAACGGCCGGGCCCGTCCGGACCCCGACCGCACTTGCTGCGACGCAGCGCTTGCGCTATCGGAACGGCATATCACATTCCCCGTCAAGGTCACGCATGACACGCTCACTCCTGGCAGCTTTTGCCAATCGCCTCGCATTGCCCGATCTCCGCCTGCTGCCCGAGGAACGGTTGACCCCCGGCCGCCTGCGGATCGAGATCCTGGCCGGCCTGACCGTCGCGCTGGCGTTGGTGCCCGAGGCCGTCGCCTTCGCCTTCGTGGCGGGGGTGCATCCGCTCGTCGGACTCTATGCCGCCTTCCTCGTGGGCCTCGTCACCGCGCTGATCGGCGGGCGGCCTGGCATGATCTCGGGCGCGACCGGCGCGCTGGCCGTGGTCATGGTCTCTCTCGTGGCCGAACACGGGGTCGAATATCTCTTCGCCACGGTCGTGCTCATGGGGATCCTGCAGGTCATCGCGGGGGTGATGCGATGGGGCAAGTTCATCCGCCTCGTGCCGCATCCGGTGATGCTGGGTTTCGTCAACGGGCTCGCCATCGTGATCTTCCTCGCCCAGCTGACGCAGTTCAAGGTGCCCGGCACGGCCGAGGTGTCGGGACACGGCGCCGGGGGCGGCGAATGGCTGAGCGGGCCCTCGCTCTGGATGATGCTGGCGCTGGTCGCCGGGACCATGGCGATCATCTGGCTGATGCCGCGCGTCACCCGCGTGATCCCTGCGCCGCTGGCCGGGATCGGGATCACGGCGGCTGTGGTCATCGCCTTCGGGCTCGACGTGCCGCGTGTCGGCGATCTGGCGTCGATCGAGGGCGGGCTGCCGCCGTTCCACATCCCCGTCGTCCCCCTGACCTGGGAGACCTTCGAGATCATCCTGCCATACGCGGTGATCCTCGCCGCCATCGGCCTGATCGAGAGCCTGCTGACCCTCAACCTCGTCGGGGAGATGACTGGCAAGCGCGGCGGGGCCAGCCAGGAATGCGTGGCGCAGGGCGCGGCCAACGTGATCACCGGGTTCTTCGGCGGCATGGGCGGCTGCGCCATGATCGGCCAGTCGATGATCAACGTGAAGTCGGGCGGACGGACGCGGATCGCTGCGGTGGCGGCCGCGCTCTTCCTGCTCAGTTTCATCCTCTTCGCGGCCCCGCTGATCGAGGTCATCCCACTGGCGGCGCTGGTCGGCGTGATGTTCATGGTGGTGATCGGGACCTTTGCCTGGAACTCGATCCGCATCCTCGCCAAGGTGCCGATGACCGACGCCTTCGTCATCATCCTGGTGACGGTGGTGACGGTCTATGCCGACCTCGCGGTGGCCGTGGTCGTGGGGGTCATCGTCTCGGCGCTGGCCTATGCCTGGAACAACGCGCGCCGCATCCATGCCAAGACCTATGTCACGCCCGAGGGCGCCAAGGTCTATCAGGTGCAGGGTCCGCTCTTCTTCGGCTCGGCCGAAGGCTTCACCGAACTTTTCGACGTCAAGGCCGACCCGGCGCGGGTGATCGTGGATTTCGCCGACAGCCGGGTGGTGGACCAGTCTGCGCTTCAGGCGATCGAGGCGATGGCGATGAAATACGAGGCGGCGGGCAAGCGGATCCAGCTGCGTCACCTCAGCCGGGACTGCCACCGTCTGCTCTCCAAGGCCGGCCATCTGATGGTCGACAGCGAGGACGACCCGGAATACGCGCTGGCAGTGGATTACGGCGTGCGGACGGGGATCCTCGGCGGTCACTGATCGCGGCGGCCTGAGGCCCAGCGCCATCGGTCGGCCGCCCCGGCGGGCGACACCGGGGCGGTCGTTTCAGGCGGGAATCGCCGGGCGGTCGTCGCCGGCCGCGACGAGGCGGTCGAACCAGCCCGTGTCCCGCTCGTATCCGAGGTCGATGACGATCTCGTGCAGCTCGGGAAAGCGGCTGAACTGGTCGATGATCCGCGCGCGGTGGTGCGGCGCGCGCCATTTCTCGATGCGCTCGCGGGTCAGGCCCGGCGTGTCACTAGCGCCTGAGGCCGAGCCCGCCCTCTCGTGCTTGTGGACCTCTCCGAACCTGCCGGTGAACTCCAGCTCGAGGCAGGTCGCAAGGAGGTTCTGCACACGGTCCGGATCCGAGACCAGGTGTTCGTATTTGAGAAGGACCACGCCCTGGGGCAGGTGGCCCGCCTCGATGGTCTCGTTGATCCGCGCATGGGTCTGGAGGACCCCCGGCAGAAGCTGCTCGGGCCGGCCCTGGGCGGCGACGAAATAGCTCTTGTCGGCGGAACAGGCGTAGTCGTCGGGCAGGCGCGGGTCATAGCTCGTCAGGATGTCGCGCGGGTCGCGCAGCATGACGATCATGTCCAGCCGCTTGCGCCCCTCGGCCGCGGCGACGATCTTTTCGAAATCGAAGATGTCGAAGGACCGGCGAGAGCAGGTGTTGCCGGGCATGTGCAGGACCGCCCGCGCCGGGAACTCGGGCCCGGGGATGTTGAAGCCGTCCAGACATCGCTGCAACATGCCGTACAGCAACGTGCTGCCCGCCCGGTTGTGACCGGTCACCAAAAGATGTCTGCTCATGCCCCATACCCCTTGTCAGGATAGTCTTCTTGTCTGGGCACAAGATTGGCGCGGAAGGTTTAAACTGCGTTAACCGACAGCGCGTTGCCGGCAGAGAGCCCTCCGGCGCATCTTTCGGGTCGTGACCGGCGGCGCCTGCAGGGCCCGCATCGGTCCCGCGGATCAGTCGTCGGGCCGGACCAGCGAAAAAACCTCGCGGATCACGGAATAGTCGCGGTATCCGAGACGCGTCAGCGGCTGGAAGCGGGTCACGTCGAAGATCCCGTCGATCAGGCAGTCGTCACGCATGTGCACCCCGACCACCTCGCCCAGAACGAGATGATTTCCCTCGCCTTCCAGGTCGACGATTTGCGTCAGGCGGCATTCCAGCGCGGCGGGGGCGTTGGCGACGCGGGAACAGGCGATCATCTCGCAGCCGGTCTTTTCGATGCCGGCCTTTTCGAACTCGTCCTCCTCCGCGGCGAAGCCCGACGAGGTGATGTTCATCACGTCCTTCGCGGCATATTCGACGATATTGACGCAGAAGACGCCGGTTTCCCGGATATTCGCCGTGCTATCCTTGCCGAAGTCACGGTCCGCCTTCGAAGAGGTCGAGGCGAACATCACCTGCGGCGGCACATAGGCCACGGCGTTGAAGAAGCTGTACGGCGCCAGATTGTCGAACCCGTTCTCGCCCCGCGACGAGATCCAGCCGATCGGGCGCGGCGTGACAATCGCGTTGAAGGGATTGTGCGGCAGGCCGTGACCATCCTTGGGTTGATAAAACATCGCGCGCTCCTTGGTTTGCCCTGCTGATAACCGCATGTTAGGTGCCGAAAAACCCCGAAAGCGACAAGGAGGTCGGCTGCGTGTTCGCCCTGCGGGAAGAAACCGCCGACGACTGGTGGGAGGTCGAGGCGCTCTACGACCTGTGCTTCGCCCCGGGTCGCGAGGCGCTGTCGTCCTACCGGCTGCGTGACGGGGCCGCCAAGGTCGCCCCCCTGTGCCTCGTCGCCCGCGACGACACCGCGAGCGTGGGCGGCGCGATCCGGTACTGGCCCGTGCGGATCGGCGGACAGCGCGCGCTGCTGCTGGGCCCGGTGGCCGTCCACCCCACCCACCAGGGCGAGGGGCTGGGTGCCCTGCTGATCGCCGAGTCGTTGAACAAGGCGCAGATGACGGGCTGGGCCCGGGTCATGCTGGTCGGGGATCCCCCCTATTACGGCCGCTTCGGTTTCGCGCGCCTCGACGGGGTCGAGATGCCGCCGCCGACCAACCCCGAACGGGTACTCGGACGCGATCTCGTGCCCGGGGCCTGGGCCGGCGTGCGCGGCGTGGTGCGCCGCGATCCGGACGCCGGGTCTTGAACCTGCGGCACGGGGTACAGATCTATCGGGATGATGAGGACAGACCCGTGACAGACCGCCGCCGCCGAGACCTATCCGCCACCGTGATCGACGACCTGCCGCAGAAGCCGGTGGATGTCGAAGCCGAGCTGGATGCCCTGGCCAGGCGCTACCGCCAGGCCGGCGGCGTCGGGTTGCAGATCCTGAACCTCGTCGGCGACAGTGCCGAGGGGCTTCTCAAGCGGCTGCCGCGCGACATCCGCGAGCGGCTCGACAAGACGACCGAAGCCGCGCTGGCCGCGTCGATGCGGGCCGCCCAGGGCTCGCGCCGCTACGTCGCGGACCAGCCCGGCTGGGTCAACCTCGCGGTCACCACCTCGATGGGCGCGGCGGGCGGCTTCGGCGGCCTGCCGAGCGCAATGGCCGAACTTCCCATCACCACGACGGTGCTTCTGCGGGCGATCCAGGGGGTGGCGGCGGAATACGGCTTCGACGCCGAAAGCGACGGGGTGCAGTTCGACTGCATCCGCGTCTTCGCCGCCGCCGGTCCGCTGGCCGAAGACGACGGCACCGACCTGGCCTTCTACACCTCGCGGGTGGCGCTGACCGGGGCCACCGTCCAGGGCCTGATCGCGCGGGTCGCGCCACGCCTCGCCACCGTATTGGGACAGAAGCTCGCTGCCCAGACCATCCCGGTGCTGGGGGCGGCGGCCGGCGCCCTGACGAACTATGCCTACACGAGTTATTACCAAGAGATGGCGCATGTGCATTTCCGCCTGCGCAAGCTCGCCATCGAGGCCGACCGCCCGCACCCGCAGCTTGTCGCGGAGCTGCAGGAGCGCGTCGCCAAGCCGCGCCTCCGCCGCTCCTAGCCGCGCAGCACCGCGCCCGGGTTCATGATGCCCTGAGGATCGAGCGCCGCCTTGATCGCGCGCATCATCTCGAGCTTGACCGGATCGCCGTAGCGTTCGAGGTCCTCGGTCTTGAGGCGTCCGATGCCGTGTTCGGCACTGACCGACCCCTCGAGCTCGTGCACGAGGTCATGCACCGCGCGCTTGACCTCGCCTGCCTGCCCGCGCCAGTCGGCGGCAGGTGCCCCCTTGGGCGGAAAAACGTTGTAGTGCAGGTTCCCATCGCCCAGATGGCCGAAACAGTTGATCCGGAAAGGTCCCATCCCGGCGACAGTCTCCGAGGCCCGGTCGATGAACTCGGGCAGGTTCGAGAGCGGCAGGCTGATGTCGTGGCTCGAGACCGATCCGATCAGGCGGTTGGCCTCGGGCACTCTCTCGCGAACCTCCCAGAAGGCGTCCGCCTGAGCCGCGGACTGGGCGATCAGGGCATCGCTCACCAGCCCCCGTTCGAGCGCCTCGGCAAAGATCGTCTCGAACACCGTGTCCGGATCGATCCCGGCCGGCAGCCCGAGGTCGATCAGCACCATCCAGTCGGGCGCGGGATCGAAGGGGCGCCGGATCTCCGGCTGCGTCTCCTCGAGAAAGCGCAGCCCCTCGCCGCCCATCAGCTCGAAGGCCGAGATCGCCTCGCTCACATGGTCGCGCGCCAGAGCCAGCAGGTCGAGCGCGGCGCGCGGGTCCGGCACGACCGCAAGGGCCGTCCCCTGCCCCGCCGGACGCGCAAAGAGCTTGAGCGCGGCGGCCGTGATGACCGCCAGCGTCCCTTCCGAGCCGACCAGCAGGTTGCGCAGGTCGTAACCGGTGTTGTCCTTGCGCAGCCGCGTCAGCCCGTTCCAGATGCGCCCGTCCGGCAGCACCGCCTCGAGCCCCAGGCAGAGATCGCGCGCATTGCCATAGCGCAGCACGTTCACCCCCCCGGCATTGGTCGCCAGGTTGCCTCCGATCCGGGCCGAACCCTTGGCCGCGAGCGAGAGGGGAAAGAGCCGCCCCGCGGCCTCTGCCGCCCGGTGGACATCCTCCAGCACGGCGCCCGCCTCGACCACGGCGACATTCTCGACCGGGTCGACCTTGCGGATCGCGGTCATCCGCTCCAGCGACAGGATCAGGGGCGCGGGCCCCTCCGGCACGACCTGCCCGCCGACAAGTCCGGTGCCGCCGCCATAGGGCACGACCGGCACCCGCGCGGCATGGGCCGCCGCCATCACGGCCGAGACCTCCTCGACGTCGCTCGGCGCCACGACCAGCCCGGCCCGGCCCACCCAGGTGCCCCGCGGCTCTTCGAGATAGCGGGGGGCCAGGTCGCGAAAGGCCCGGCGGTCCAGCCGGTCGCGCAACCGCGCGGCCAGCGTGTCGTCTGCGGGATTCAGTGTCATGCGCGGAGTGCTAGCACCCCGGCGCGCCATCGCCCAGCCTATTCCGCGTCACGCAGCCAGGCGGGCTGCAGCACGATCACGGTCCTCCGCTCCGGCAGGTCGCGCAGCGACAGGGTGATCTCGCTCTCGCGGCGGATATCGATGTCGAACGCGTCCTCGACCCCCTCGAGGAACCATTGCAGCGAGGCGCCCGAGAACCAGTGCATCGGCAGCACGACCGAGGATTTCAGCCGCTCCACCACCCGCACCATCGAGGCAGTGTCCAGGGTCATGCCGCCGTCCACCGGCACCATCACCACGTCGAGCCGCCCGATGGCGGCATACTGGTCCTCGTTCGGCTCGTGATGCAGATGACCCAGATGGCCGATGCAGAGTCCCTCGACCTCGAAGATGAAGATCGAATTGCCGTTCTCCTCGACCCCGCCCATCGACCGGATGTCGGTCGCGACGTTGCGGATCAGCATCTCTCCGAGATCGAGATGGTGGTCCGCCGGCTCGCCATAGGTCCCGGACCAGCCACGCAGCACATGGGGGATGGCCGGGTCCGGCGCGCCGGTGAAATGGCTGGTATGCGCATGGTTCATCGTGACGATATCGGGGATGAAATCCGCACTGCCGAGAAAACCGGCGTAATCTGTAACCGCCGACAGCCCGCCGGCGGTCTGGATGAGATAGGAGGAATGGGTGACATAGGAGATCCGGACCGAGAAATCCGGCACCGCGTCCCGGAAGCCGGCCTTGTGAAGATACTCCACCCCCGGCGCGGCATCCGCGATGGCGATGCAATGGCTCATCCGGGCCTGCGAATAGGCGGGCGCCGCCGGCAGCCCCAGTCCCAGGCCCAGTCCCAGCCCCATTCCCAGGATCAAGTTGCGCATCGCGATCTCCTCGCGGTGCAGCCTAGCATGGCCCCGCGCCCGGACCGCGCTCACAAATCCGTCAGCCGCCCCCGCGACCGCCCTTTGCCTCTTCAGCGGGCATCAACTTCTTCTTGCCGGTCAATATCCCCGCCGGAGGCCCCGCGACCATTCCCCCGGAATGGGCGCAAGATTCGCGTGCGCCGCAGGCGCGCAACCGGGTCACCCGGCGTCGGTGCGCCCGCGCCGGTCCATCCGCAGGGCGGCATAGAGGACATGCGTCCGCCACCGCCCGTCGATCTGGAGATAGCTCTGCGCCACCCCCTCGTACTTGAAGCCGCATGTCTCCAGCAGCGCGCGCGAGGGCGTGTTCTCGGGCAGGCAGGCGGCCTCGATCCGGCTCAGGTCCATGCGGTGGAAGGCGTGGTGGACCACGGCGTCGATCGCCTCGCGCATGTAGCCCTGCCGGGCAAACCGTTCGCCGGTCCAGTAGCCGATGGTGCCTGCCTGGGCCGGGCCGCGGCGGATGTTGTCGAGGGTGATCGCGCCCAGCAGCGTCTCGTCCTCGCGACGGATCAGGAAAAGGGGCACGGCCGAGCCGTTGCCGATCGACCGCTGCGCCCAGTAGACCCGGTTGGTGAAGGCCCGGCGCGACAGGTGGTCGGGCGCCCAGGACGGCTCCCAGGCCCTGAGATAGCGTTCGCTCTCGCGGCGCAGCTCCGACCAGGGACGGTGGTCGCCGTGAACCGGCGGCCGCAGCGTCATGCGCTCCGTCTCGATCTTCAGCTTGCGCCGGTTCAGGATCATCAGGCCGCGCGCGCGAGCGACAGGCCGGCGTGGTCCGGCACCCGGTCCACCGGTCCGTAGACCGCAAGGGCCATCGGCGCCTCGGTCGCCATGCGCCCGGCATAGGCGCGCAGATCGTCGCGGGTCACCGCCTCGATACGCTCCACCACTGTCTCCAGCGGCGGCACGTGGCCCCAGATCTGGACCATGCGCGCCATGCGTTCGGCGCGCGAGGAGGGCCCCTCGAGCCCCATGAGCAGCCCCGCCTTCATCTGCGCCCGGGCGCGGGCGGTCTCCTCTTCGCTGAAGTCGTCGGCGGCACGTTTCATCTCGTCGATGGTGATCCGGGCGAGATCGCCGGCCTTGTCGTCCGATGTGCCGGCATAGACCGTGGTCATCCCGGTGTCGGTATAGGCGCCGGCCTGGGCGAAGATCGTGTAGCAGAGACCGCGGCGTTCGCGGATCTCCTGGAACAGCCGCGAGGCCATGCCCCCGCCCATGGCCGCCGCGTAGACCTGGGCGACGTAGGCATCGGGATGCCTGTAGTCCGGGCTTTCGAACCCGAGCGCGATATGCGCCTGTTCCAGCGTCTTGACCACCCGGCTCTCGCCACCGACGAAGGTCGCGCCGTTGGCAAGCGTCTGGTCGACCGGGGTCATGTCGCCGAAGAGCCGTTCCGCCGCCGCGACGACCGCCGCGTGATCGACATCGCCCGCCGCCGAAAGGATCATCTGACCGGGGCCGTAGTTCTCGCGCACGAAGCGGGCGAGATCGTCGCGCTGAAATGCCCGGATGCGTTCCTCGGGCCCCAGGATCGTCCGGCCGAGCGGCTGCTCGGGATAGGCCTTTTCCTGCAACCAGTCGAAGATAATGTCGTCGGGCGTGTCGAGGGCCTGTCCGATTTCCGACAGGATGACCCCGCGCTCGACCTCTATCTCGTCCTCGTCGAGGGTCGAGTTCCGCAGTATGTCCGCGAGCACCTCCAGCGCCAGCGGCACGTCGGCACCGAGCACCCGCGCGTAATAGGCCGTCACCTCGCGCGAGGTATAGGCGTTCATGTAGCCGCCCACGTCCTCGATCGCCTCGGCGATCTGGACGGGGCTGCGCGTCGCCGTGCCCTTGAAGGCCATGTGTTCCAGAAAATGCGCGAGCCCGTTCTGCTCGGGCCGTTCGTCGCGGCCGCCGGCGGCGACCCAGATCCCGATCGAGGCGGATTTCAGGCCGGGCATCCGCTCGGTCACGATGCGGAAACCGTTGGGAAGCGTGTGAAGCTCAGGTGTCAATTCGCGATGTTTTCCCGGATGAAGTGTTCGATTTCGGCAAGATCGTTCTCGACCCGCGTGACTCTTTCGTCGCGGTCGAAGAGATCGGCCATGTGGGGCGGCAGGCCGGGCCGGGCCCCGGTGGCGGCCTCGACCGCATCGGGGAACTTGGCCGGATGCGCCGTCGCAAGGGTGATCATCGGGACGCCCGGGTCCAGATGCTCCTCGGCCACCTTCACCCCGACCGCGGAATGCGGGCAGAGCGTCTCTCCGGCCGTCTCGCGCAGGCGGCGGATCGTGGCGCCCGTCTCCTCTTCCGAGGCGCGGCCGGACAGGAACAGGTCCTGCAGCCGTTCCAGCGCGCCCTGCGAGACGGTGAAGCCGCCGGCCTTCAGCTCGTCCATGAGCTGGGCCACCGCCGCGCCGTCGCGGTCGTAGGCCTCGAAGAGCACGCGTTCGAAGTTCGACGAGACCTGGATGTCCATCGAGGGGCTGATCGAGGGGATCACCCCCTCGGGGAGGTATCTGCCGGTGGTCAGGCAGCGGTGCAGGATGTCGTTCTGGTTCGTCGCAACCACCAGCCGGTCGATCGGCAGGCCCATGCGGCGGGCGATGTAGCCGGCGAAGATGTCGCCGAAATTGCCCGTGGGAACCGTGAAACCGACCTTGCGGTGCGGCGCGCCGAGCGCCACGGCCGAGGTGAAGTAGTAGACGACCTGCGCCAGCACCCGCGCCCAGTTGATCGAGTTCACGCCGGCCAGCCGGACCTCGTCGCGGAAGGCGAAATCGTTGAACATGTCCTTCACCCGCGCCTGGCAGTCGTCGAAATGGCCGGTGACCGAGAGGGCGTGGACATTCGTCTCGGCCGGGGTGGTCATCTGGCGGCGCTGCACCTCGCTGACCCGGCCATGGGGGAACAGGATGAAGACATCCACCGCGTCGAGCCCCCGGAACGCCTCGATCGCGGCCGATCCGGTATCGCCCGAGGTGGCGCCGACGATGGTCACGCGGTCGCCCGAGCGGGTCAGCGAGGCCTCGAACAGCTGACCGATCAGCTGCATGGCGAAATCCTTGAAGGCCAGGGTCGGCCCGTGGAACAGTTCGAGCAGGAAGTGACCGGGGCCGAGCTGGACCAGCGGCGCGCGGGAGGCATGTTCGAAGCCGGCATAGGCGCGGGCGATGATGCCCCGGAATTCGTCGTCGGAAAAGGTGTCGCCGATGAAGGGCCGCATGATGCGAAAGGCGACCTCCTCGTAGGGCTGGTTGGCAAGTGCCGCGATCTCGTCGCCGGAGAGCGTGGGGATATCGGCCGGCACGTAGAGCCCGCCGTCGCGTGCCAGCCCGGTCAGCATCGCCTCTTCGAAGGTCAGCTCGGGGGCGCGGCCCCTGGTCGAGATGTACTTCACGTCGTGTCGTCCCCCTGCGGTCTCAGCGTCCGATAAAACAGATAGCCGGTCATGGCCAGCCAGATCGCGGCCAAAGAGAACCAGGTGATGGCATATTCGCGGTGGTCGTTGGGGATTCCCTCGGACGAGACCGGCATCGGATCGACGGCGCCGTCGTCGAAACCGGGGTCGCGGATGACGACCAGCACGGGCTCGGTTCCCAGAGCCGAGGCCATTTCCGGCACGTCGCGCGCGAACCAGAGCCCGCCGGCGAGATCGGGGGACGGCGTGAAGCCGTCGGTCTCGTCCGGCCAGAGCAGGTTGCCGCGGATCGTGACCTCTCCGGCGGGCAGTTCCGGCGCCTCGTCGGGCTGCGGCAGGAAACCGCGGTCGACGAGGATCGACCGCTCTCCGGTCTCGAAACGCTGGATCAGGCGGTGACCCGCGCCGGAATGCTTGCGGCTGGCCAGCACGCGCAGCCCGGTCTCGCCAAAGCGGCCCGTCACCTCGACCGGCAGGTACTGGTCCGTGCCCGGGACGGCGACCGTGGGCAGAGGGCCGGGCATGGCCGCGATGCGGCTCTCGATCCCGGCCAGCATCTCCTGCTTCCACTGCAGACGCTCGACCTGCCACAGGCCGAGCGAGACCAGAACCGCGCAGCCTCCGATGCCGAAGATCAGCGGTCCGATCAGTTTCTTGAACATGGCGTTGCCTTTTCAAAGCCGAAGGCGCGAAGCGATGCCCCGCGCCTTCCCATCAAGCGTAGGGTGGGGTTTCACCCCACCATGTGTCAGCCGCCCCAGATGTAGACGGCCGCGAAGAGGAAGAGCCAGACCACGTCGACGAAGTGCCAGTACCATGCCGCCATCTCAAAGCCCACATGGCTCTTGGCGGTGAAGTCGCCGGCATAGACGCGCAGCAGGCAGACGAAGAGGAAGATCGTTCCGATGATCACATGCGCACCGTGGAACCCGGTCGCCATGAAGAAGGTCGCGCCGTAGATGTTGCCCGAGAAGCCGAAGGCGGCGTGGCTGTATTCATAGGCTTGGAACAGGGTGAACACGATCCCCAGCCCGATGGCGAGCATCAGGCCCCATTTCATGTCCTGGCGGTTTTCCTCGTGCACCAGCGCGTGGTGCGCCCAGGTGGCCGCCGCGCCCGAGCAGAGCAGGATCAGCGTGTTGATCAGCGGCAGGTGCCAGGGGTCGAAGGTCTCGATTCCCGCGGGCGGCCACTGGCCGTCGACACCGGGGCTTTCGGGGCCCATCGGGTACATGGCGTGCTTGAAGAAGGTCCAGAACCAGGCCGAGAAGAACATCACCTCGGACATGATGAACAGGATGAAGCCGTAGCGCAGGCCGATCATCACCACGGGCGTGTGGTCCCCGGCCTTGTTCTCCTTCACCGTTTCGAGCCACCAGCCGAACATGGTGTAGAGGACGGCGACCAGCCCGATCAGGAAGAGCCAGGGCCCGCTGCCGTGCATCCACTGCACCGCCCCGAAGAGCATGATGAAGGCACCGACCGACCCGATGAAGGGGTACAGCGACGGTGTCAGGATGTGGTAGTCGTGGTTTTTCTCATGCGCCATCTTGGTGCCCTCGTTCCCTCGCCTGAGGTCTTCAGTTTATATCTTCGCCGGTCCCGGTCGCAAGCTGCGCCTGCTGTTCGGGAAGCTCCGTCTCGTAGAAAGTATAGCCCAGCGTGATCGTTCGAACGTGTTTCGCGTCGCGGTCCTCGACCATCTCGGGATCGACGTAGAAGGTCAGCGGCATCTGCACCGTTTCCCCCGGCTGGAGGACCTGTTCGGTAAAGCAGAAGCAGTCGATCTTGGTGAAATATCCGCCCGCCTCGTAGGGGAAGACGTTGTAGCTTGCCGTGCCGGCGACGGGGCGGTCGGTCGGGTTGTGCGCCTCGTAGAAGGCCAGCCCGGTCTCGCCGATGCGCACGGTCATCTCGCGCTCGACCGGCTTGAAGGTCCAGGGCATGCCGCTGTCGACCGTGGCGTCGAACCGGACCTTGATCGTGCGGTCGAGGATCACGTCCGAGCCGGCATCGGCCTCCTGCGTGACGCCGCCGAAGCCCGTGACGCGGCAGAACAGGTCGTAGAGCGGGACCGACGCGAAACCGAGCGAGGCCATGACGGCCACGATGCCCACGGTGGTCAGGACGGTCTTCTTCGGTCCGGTCAATGCCATCAGTTCCCCTCGCCGGTCTGGGCCGCGCCGGGCAGCTGGATCGGGCTCTGCGACACCTTCGCGATCGTCAGGCCGAAGACCAGCGACACGAAGACCGCCAGCACCACCCCGAGACCGAGGTTCCGGCTCCAGCGCCGCTTGTGCAGGTCATGGGGCTCGCGGAACGACATCACCACCCCCCCAGGCCCCAGGGCCGCAGCGCCGCCTCGGCGAGGAGGGCGCCGAAATGCAGGAAGAGATAGAGCAGCGAGAAGGTGAAGTAGCGTTTCTCGACCCGGTAGGCGTCGGCCTCCGCCAGGGGTTCGTCACGGCGCAGGATATCCCAGGCCCCCTTGACGAAAAGCGCGTTCATCAGGACGGCGACGGCCAAGTAGAGCGGCCCGCCGATCGAGGTGAAGGCGGTGCCGATCGCCAGCGCTGCCAGCGGGAAGGTGTAGGCGAAGATGTGCCTCCGCGTGGCGCGGCGGCCGTGCGTGACGGTCAGCATGGGCACGCCGGCCTCTTCGTAATCGGACTTCATGAACAGCGCCAGCGCCCAGAAGTGCGGCGGGGTCCAGAGGAAGGTCAGCCCGAACATCAGCACGGATTCGAGCGAGATGCCGCCCGTGACCGCGGCCCAGCCGATCATCGGAGGGAAAGCGCCCGCGGCGCCGCCGATGACGATGTTCTGCGGCGTCCAGCGCTTGAGCCACATGGTGTAGACGACGGCATAGAAGAAGATGGTGAAGGCCAGCAGCGCGGCGGCGGCCCAGTTGGTCGCCAGGCCCAGCATGATGACCGAAAAGCCCGACAGGGTCAGGCCGACGGCCAGCGCCTCCTCGGGCGCGACGCGGCCCGAGGGGATCGGCCGGCGCGACGTCCGCTTCATGACGCGGTCGATATCGGCGTCGTACCACATGTTCAGCGCGCCCGAGGCCCCGCCGCCGATGGCGATGCAGAGCACGGCGAAGAAGGCCACGAACGGGTGGATCGCCCCCGGCGCGGCCAGCAGCCCGACCGCCGCGGTGAAGACGACCAGCGACATGACGCGCGGCTTGAGCAGCGCGACGTAATCGCCGAACTGGGCCTCTCCGGGCGTGGTCTGTGTCTCGAAACTCGCGTCGGTCATGCGTGGTCCTGTGTCTGCCTGCACGGCGCGCCGTGCATCGTCGGCGCCGCCCGGCCGAGGGCCGGGCGGCCACCGATCAGCTGTTCACGTCGATCTCGGAGGGATCGACATAGCCGCCCGCCTCTTCCGATGCGGCGAGCCAGGCCTGGTAGAGTTCCGGGCTCACCACCTTGACCGTGATCGGCATGTAGGCGTGGTCCTTGCCGCAGAGCTCGGAACACTGGCCGAAATACACCCCCTCGCGGTCGGCCGAGAACCAGAGCTGCGCCAGGCGGCCGGGCACCGCGTCCTGCTTGACCCCGAAGGCGGGGATCGTCCAGGCGTGGATCACGTCGGCGGCGGTGACGGTCATCACCACCGTCGCGCCGACGGGGATCACCACGGCCGTGTCGGTGGCCAGCAGGAACTCGTCCTCGTTATAGCCGTTGGCGACCAGCTTGGCGCGCATCGCTTCGTTCAGCACATAGGCCCGGGCGCCGGTCTCCTCGTCCTCGGAGGTCATCGTGTAGGGCTGGCCGATCATGTAGCTGTCGAAGGCCAGCTCGGATTCGGTGTCGGTGTATTCGTAGCCCCAGTACCACTGGTAGCCCGTCACCTTGATGTTGATGTCGCCCTCGGGAAAGGTCTGCTGCTTGAAGAGCGTCGGCAGCGAGAAGGCGCCGATGAACACCAGGATCAGGATCGGAACGATGGTCCAGGTGATTTCCAGCGGCGAATTGTGGGTGAAGGTGCCCGGCGTCGGGTTGGCCTTGCGGTTGAAGCGGAAGATCGCGATCAGCAGCAGCGCGCAGACCAGGATGACGATGGCCGTGATGATCCAGAGGATCATGTAGTCCAGCCACTGCAGGTCGCGCGCGACTTCGGTCACGGCAGGCTGGAAACCCACGCCACCGTTTTCCGGCTTGCCGACGGTCTCCAGTTCCTGCGCCGCCACGGGCAGTGCGGCGAAGGACGCCATGAGGGCCGAAAGGCTGGTGATTTTACGCATGAGACACCCTGTTCCGTTAAGGCTCTTGTTCCGACAAGGGGCGAAAGGCCGAATTCCGGAGGCCGCCCGTTGTTTGCGGTCGTTTAAAACCATATTCTTTCCGTCACCACAATAATCCCGCTTGCGGCAAACGGACGCTTTTTTGATCTGGATCAAGAAAACGGGCCGGTTCCGCGCCGCGACAGGAGGCCTCGCATGCCCGATACACCATTCCGCCCGTTCGAAACCCTGCTGGACGAGGGGCGCGCCCTGTCGATCCTGCGCGAGGCGGTGGCCGGGGGCGACGACGGCGAGCTGTTTCTCGAACGCAAGCGGTCCGAGATGCTGCATTTCGACGACGGGCGGGTGAAGACGGCCAGCTATGACGCCTCCGAGGGATTCGGCCTGCGCGCGGTCGCCGGAGAGGTCACCGGCTATGCCCACGGGACCGAGATCTCGGAAGCGGCGCTCAAACGCGCGGCCGGGACGGCGCGGCTGGCGGTCGGGGACGGCGGCGGAACGATGGCTCCCGCCCCGCGCGCGACGAACCGCAGGCTCTACACCGATGCCGATCCGATCGCCGGAGCGGACTTTCCGGTCAAGGTCGAGACCCTGCGCGAGATCGACGCCTATGCCCGCGACCGCGACCCCCGGGTCGTGCAGGTCTCGGCGACGATCGCGGCCTCGCTGCAGGAGGTCGAGATCCTGCGGCCCGAGGGCGGCATCCTGCGCGACGCCCGCCCGATGGTGCGCGTCAACGTCTCGGTCATCGTCGAAAAGGACGGGCGGCGCGAAAGCGGCACCGCCGGCGGCGGCGGGCGCGTCGGGCTCGACGGGCTGCTGGATCCGGCGGACTGGCAGGCCAAGGCGGACGAGGCGCTGCGGATCGCGCTGGTCAACCTCGACGCCGTGCCGGCGCCGGCGGGGGTGATGGACATCGTGCTCGGCCCCGGCTGGCCCGGAATCCTGCTGCACGAGGCGATCGGCCACGGGCTGGAGGGCGATTTCAATCGCAAGGGCAGCTCGGCCTTCGCCGGGCTGATGGGGCAGCAGGTCGCGGCCAAGGGGGTCACGGTGCTGGACGACGGCACGATCCCCGACCGACGCGGGTCGATCACGGTGGACGACGAGGGCACGCCCTCGGGCAAGAACGTGCTGATCGAGGACGGCATCCTGGTGGGCTACATGCAGGACCGGCAGAACGCGCGGCTGATGGGGGTCGAGGCCACCGGTAACGGCCGACGCGAGAGCTATGCCCATGCGCCGATGCCACGGATGACCAACACCTACATGCTGGGCGGCGAGGCCACCCCGGAGGAGATCGTGGCCGAGATGAAGGACGGGATCCACGCCGTCGGCTTCGGCGGCGGACAGGTCGACATCACCAGCGGCAAGTTCGTCTTCTCCTGCACCGAGGCCTACCTGGTCAAGGACGGCAAGCGCGGCGCGCCCGTGAAGGGCGCCACGCTGATCGGCGACGGGCCGCAGGCGCTGACCCGGATCCGGGCGCTCGGCAACGACATGGCGCTGGACCCGGGCATGGGCAATTGCGGCAAGCAGGGACAGTGGGTGCCCGTGGGCGTCGGGCAGCCCTCGGTGCTGATCGGCGGGCTGACCGTGGGCGGGTCGGCCTGAGCCCCGCCTTGCCGGGACTCCGTTAACCATCGGATTCATCTAAAATTAACCGGGCCGACCCTATACCTGATTCCGCAAGCAGGCGGAGTCACGATGGTCGTGGATTTACATCCTTCCACTCACCCCCCACTCCCACCCACCACGGAAGAAGACCGGTTGTCGTGGCTCCGTCTCTTGCGCTCCCGCCGGGTCGGGATCTCGACCTTCTACAGGCTGTTGTCGGAGCACGGCACGGCCTCGGCGGCGCTCGTGGCACTGCCGGAGATCGCCGCCGCCGCCGGGGTCGAGGGATACGAGGTCTGCCCCGAACCCGTCATCACCGCCGAACTGCGCGACGCCCGCAAGGCGGGCGCGCGCCTGATCTGCATCGGGACGGAAGATTACCCCCCCGGACTGATGGATCTGGCCGATCCCCCGCCGATGCTCTGGGTCATCGGCCAGACATCCGCGCTGCACCGCCCGATGATCGGGGTGGTGGGTGCACGCAATGCCTCGTCGCTCGGGCTGCGCATGGCGCGCAACCTCGCTGCCGCCCTGTCCGAGGCCGGATACGTGGTTGTCTCGGGCCTCGCCCGCGGGATCGACGCCGCCGCGCACCAGGCCTCGGCCGAAACCGGCACCGTGGCGGTCATGGCCGGAGGCGTCGATGCCCTCTATCCGCCCGAGAACGCCACCCTGGCGGATGCGATCCCCGGGACCGGCGCGCGGCTGTCCGAGATGCCGATGGGCCGGCAGCCGCAGGCCCGCCACTTCCCGCGCCGCAACCGGATCATCCCGGCGCTGGCCCGCGCGCTCGTGGTGGTCGAGGCGGCGGCGAAATCCGGCAGCCTGCTCACCGCGCGCGCCGCGCTCGACCAGGGGCGCGAGGTGCTGGCCGTGCCGGGCCACCCCTTCGACGCGCGGGCGGCAGGCGGCAACATGCTGATCCGCGACGGCGCGATCCTGGTGCGGTCCGCGCGGGACGTCATCGCGCCCTGCCGCCCGAGCAACCCGAGCAGACGGTGCTGGACCTGCCCGAGACGCCCGCGCCCGAGGCCCGCGACCCGGCGCAGACGGCGGCGCTTCACCGGGAAATCCTCGACCGGCTCGGCCCCGCCCCCATTGCCGAGGATCAGCTTATCCGCGATCTCTCGCGCGCGGCCCGGCACGTCACACCGGCCATCACCCAGCTCGAGATGCAGGGACGCGTGCGGCGGCAGGCGGGCGGGCTGCTGGCCCTCGATCCCGGCGCGTGACGGGCCGACCTTGCCGCATTTCCCGGTCGCGCCCGGCGCTCCGCGTCCCCTCCATTGACATTAACCTCTTGCGGGTCACATGGTCCGCCGCCATATAGCTCGCCCAGAGTTGAGAGGATTGTTCATGCCAGTTGTTGTTGTCGAATCTCCGGCCAAAGCTAAGACAATCAACAAGTATCTGGGATCCGACTACACCGTTCTCGCGTCCTACGGCCATGTCCGCGACCTGCCGCCCAAGGACGGCTCGGTCGATCCCGAGCACGATTTCGACATGAAATGGGAGGTCGCCAGCGACAGCAAGAAGCATGTGAAGGCCATCGCTGACGCGCTCAAGGACGACAACGCGCTGATCCTCGCCACCGACCCCGACCGCGAGGGCGAGGCGATCTCGTGGCACCTGGAAGAGGCACTGCGCAACCGCAAGGCGCTGAAGAAGGACACCCCGGTGAGCCGGGTGGTGTTCAACGCCATCACACAGGCCGCTGTGACCGAAGCGATGAAGAACCCCCGGCAGGTCGACGGCGACCTGGTCGAGGCCTACCTCGCCCGGCGCGCGCTGGACTACCTTGTCGGGTTCAACCTGTCGCCGGTGCTGTGGCGCAAGCTGCCCGGCGCCAAGTCCGCCGGCCGCGTGCAATCGGTCTGCCTGCGGCTGATCGTCGAACGCGAGATGGAGATCGAGGCGTTCCGCGCCCGGGAATACTGGTCGGTCACCGCCCTTCTCGCCACGCCGCGCGGGCAGGAGTTCGAGGCGCGGCTGACCGTGCTCGGCGGCAAGAAGCTCGACCGGTACGACATCGCGGACGCGACCGCCGCCGAGCTGGCGGTCCAGGCCGTGACCTCGCGCGATCTGAGCGTGCAGTCGGTCGAGGCGCGGCCGGCCACGCGCAACCCGTCGCCCCCGTTCATGACCTCGACGCTCCAGCAGGAAGCCTCGCGCAAGTTCGGGATGGGGGCGCGGCAGACCATGCAGGCGGCGCAGCGGCTCTACGAGGCCGGACACATCACCTATATGCGGACCGACGGCATCGACATGGCCCCCGAGGCGGTCGAGGCCTGCCGCGCCGCCATCGCCGGCCGCTACGGCAAGGACTATGTCCCCGGTCAGGCGCGGGTCTACAAGAACAAGGCGAAGAACGCGCAGGAAGCGCACGAATGTATCCGCCCCACCGACATGGCCGCGGATGCCGAGGCCCTGCGCCTGACCGAGCCCGACCAGAAGAAGCTCTACGACCTGATCTGGAAACGCACGCTGGCCTGCCAGATGGAAAGCGCGCGTCTGGAACGGACCACGGTGGACATCGGGTCGCGCGACGGCCAGGTCGGCCTGCGGGCCACCGGCCAGGTCGTCCTGTTCGACGGTTTCCTCCGCGTCTACGAAGAGGGGCGCGACGATGTGGTCGACGATGACGACAAGCGCCTGCCGCAGATTTCGCAGGGCGATGCGATGGACAAGCGCAAGGTCACGCCCGACCAGCATTTCACCCAGCCCCCGCCCCGCTATACCGAGGCGACGCTGGTCAAGCGGATGGAAGAGCTGGGCATCGGGCGCCCCTCGACCTATGCCTCGATCGTCACCACGATCCAGGACCGGGGCTATGTGCGCAAGGACAAGAACCGGCTGATCCCCGAAGACAAGGGGCGGCTGGTGACGGCCTTCCTCGAGAACTACTTCCGCAAGTACGTGGAATACGACTTCACCGCGGATCTCGAGGAAGAGCTCGACGACGTGTCGGCGGGCGACCGGGATTACAAGGACGTGCTGGGCCGGTTCTGGCGCGACTTCTCGGCCGCCATCGCCGAGACGTCGGAGCTTCGGATCACCGAGGTGCTGGAAAAGATCAACGAGGTGCTCGAGCCGCATCTCTTCCCGCCGACCGAGGATGGAAGCGACCCGCGGCTCTGCCCGCATTGCGGCGCCGGCCGGTTGTCGATGCGCACCGCGCGCTCGGGCGGTGCCTTCATCGGCTGCTCCAACTACCCCGAATGCCGCTATACCCGGCCCTTCGGCCCCCCGGACGCCGAGGCCGAGGCCAGCGCCATCCCGCCCGAGGGCAAGCTGCTGGGCGTGGACGACGGAGACGAGATTCGCGTCTTCAAGGGCCGGTTCGGGCCCTACGTCCAGCGGGGCGAGGTGACGGAAGAAAACAAGAAGCCCCCGCGCCAGTCGGTGCCGAAGGACTGGGTCCCCGAGGATCTGACGCTGGAACAGGGCGTCATGCTGCTGACCCTGCCCCGCCTGATCGGGCAGCACCCCGAGGACGGGGTGAGCGTCTGGGCCAATATCGGGCGCTACGGCCCCTATATCAAACATGCCGAGAGCACCTCGGACCGCGGCGGCACCAACGCCAACCTCGACGGGATCGACGAGGTCTGGACCGTCGGCATGAACCGCGCGGTGCAGCTGCTGGCCGAAAAGGTGGCCAGCCGCGGCGGACGCGGACGGCAGGCCAAGGTGCTGAAGGAACTGGGCGAACATCCCGATGCGGGCGGCGCGGTCAGCGTCATGGAAGGCAAGTACGGCCCCTACGTGAAGTGGGAAAAGGTCAATGCGACCCTGCCGAAAGAGACCGATCCAGAGACCGTGACGATGGAACAGGCGGTCGACCTGATCGCGGAACGGGCGGCCAAGTCGGGCAAGAAGGCCCCGAAGAAGAAGGCGGCGCCCAAGAAGAAGGCCACCGCCCGGAAGACGCCGGCCAAGAAGGCCCCCGCCAAGAAGGACTAGCCGCCGAAATAGCTGCGGTCTCCGCGGCTTCTGATCGCGTGGGCGATCCGCTCGATGGCCAGCACGTAGGCGGCTTCGCGCACCTGGAGCCGCTCTTCCTCGGCCCGGTCGAAGCACCGGCCGGCGGTATCCTGCATGCGCTGTGTCAGCTGGTCGATGACCTTCCCCTCGCTCCACCGTTCGCCGGTGCGGCCCTGTATCCATTCATAGTAGCTGACGGTGACGCCGCCCGCGTTGACGAGCACGTCCGGCAGGACGGTCTTGCCCGCCCCGGTCAGGGCCGCATCCCCGTCGGGCGAGACCGGCCCGTTGGCAATCTCGAGCAGCAGCGGCGCCCGGACGGCCGCGGCATTGTCCCCGGTGATCGCGTTCTCCATCGCCGCGAGAACGAGGACGTCCACATCGAGCGACAGGAGAGCGGCCTGGTCTATTTCCTTGCCGCCATCGCCCTCCTTTACCGAACGGCCGGCATAGAGCGCGCCCGAAAGCTCCTTTTCCCTCTCCTTGTAGTCGAAGAGCCTGCGCGGTTCGAGGCCGTCGGGATCGTGGATCGCCGCCTGGCTGTCCGAGACCGCCACGACGCGATACCCCGCCTCGTGGGCGAGGCAGGCGAAATGCGACCCGGCATTGCCGAACCCCTGAACGGCGATCCTGGTCTGGCGCGGCGTGCGGCCCTGCCGCTTCATCCAGTTGTCCAGAACGATCAGCGCGCCGCGGCCGGTCGCCTGAGCCCGCCCTTCCGAGCCGCCTAGGCAGACCGGCTTGCCGGTCACGGCGGCCGGCTGGTGGCTGCGCCTGATGTCGGCGTATTCGTCCGCCATCCAGCCCATCACCCGCGCGTCGGTGTTGACGTCCGGCGCCGGGATGTCCCTGTCGGGGCCGATGATGTCGGCGACGGCGGTGATGTAGTTCCGCGACAGACGTTCGACCTCGAGCGGCGAGAGCTTCTTCGGGTCGACGCGGATACCGCCCTTGCCGCCGCCGAAGGGCAGCGCGTGCAGCGCGCATTTGACGGTCATCCAGAAGGCCAGCAGGGTGCATTCCCCTTCGTCCACGGCCGGATGAAACCGGACGCCGCCCTTGGCCGGTCCGAGTGTCTTGTCGTACTGCACCCGCCATCCCGGAAAGACCGCCAGCGACCCGTCGTCCCGCCGCAGCGGCACCGAGACGCCGAGGGATTTGTCGGGCTGGCGCAATATGGCCTGCACGTCGGGCGAGACATCGCGGTCGTCGAAAATCCTCTGGACCAGGGCGGGGAGTTCGAAAGGGTTCATCGATTGCGTCCGGTTCTGTGCTGTCTCGCCCATCAGCTAGGCGGAAAGGTGCGACCGGACAGGGGTGGAGCGGCTCGCAACCGCGGCCATGCGTCGCGAAAACATCAGTTCAACGGAATGTGAGTGGCCACTTCGCGGCGCTGCGGCAATTGTCGCGGCGAACCATGCAGACAGGAGTTCTACGATGAACAGACGACCTGGTCCCAGCCGGCGCGCCTTTCTGGCCGGCGGCGTCCTCACCCTGGCGACGCCACACCTCCTGCGTGCGCAGGATATCGCGGAAGCGCCCGAGGAGGGTGTCCGGCGGAATGTCTCGAGCTTCGCCTCGCAGGACTGGCAGGACCATTTCGACACGCTCGGCGCGGCGGCGATCGTGTGCGACACCACCAGCCGGGCGCTGCATTTCTGGTCCGGCGACGGCAGCGACTATCGCATCTATCCGACCTCCGTTCCCCGGACGGACGAACTGACCAAGCGCGGCTATACCCGGATCGTGCGCAAGAAGGTCGGCCCGGACTGGACGCCGACCCCCAGCCAGAAGGAACGCTTCGGTTGGGAATATATGCCGCCGGGCCCGGACAACCCACTCGGGACCCATGCCATGTACCTCGACTGGCCCGCCTATCTGATCCACGGCACCCACGATACGCGCAAGATCGGCCGGCAGAGTTCCGACGGCTGTATCGGCCTGTTCAATCCCGCGATCGAAGAGCTGTTCGCCATCACGCCGATCGGAACGCAGGTCCGCGTGATCTGACCATGCGGGCCGCCCGGCGGCCCGCTTTCCGCAGTGCGGCAAATCATTGACTCTCGTCCTCCGCCCAGCCATCACCTTGGCAATCACTCAGGAGGACCCCATGAAAAAGATCTACGGCTCCGCCGCAGAGGCGCTGGACGGGTTGCTGTTCGACGGGATGTTCATCGCGGCGGGCGGCTTCGGCCTCTGCGGCATCCCGGAACTGCTGCTGCAGGCGATCAAGGACGCCGGGACCCGGGACATGACCTTCGCGTCCAACAATGCCGGCGTCGACGATTTCGGCATCGGCATCCTGCTGCAGTCCAGGCAGGTCAAGAAGATGATCTCGTCCTATGTCGGCGAGAACAAGGAATTCATGCGCCAGTACCTCTCGGGCGAGCTCGAGCTGGAGTTCAACCCTCAGGGCACCCTGGCCGAGCGCATGCGCGCCGGCGGCGCGGGGATCCCGGGCTTC
The DNA here is from genome assembly GCF_000152725.1 of Pseudooceanicola batsensis HTCC2597. Classification (GTDB taxonomy): domain Bacteria; phylum Pseudomonadota; class Alphaproteobacteria; order Rhodobacterales; family Rhodobacteraceae; genus Pseudooceanicola; species Pseudooceanicola batsensis. Next base: position 3,269,135 of record NZ_CH724131.1, on the reverse strand, counting down.
TACACCAAGACCGGCGTCGGCACCCAGATCGCCGAGGGCAAGGAGCACAAGGACTTCGACGGAGAGACCTACATCCTCGAACGCGGCATGTTCGCGGACCTGTCCATCGTCAAGGCGTGGAAGGCGGACGAAACCGGCAACCTGGTGTTCCGCAAGGCCGCCCGCAACTTCAACCCGCCCGCCGCCACCTGCGGCAAGGTCTGCGTGGTCGAGGTCGAGGAGATCGTGCCGACCGGATCGCTCGACCCAGATCACATCCACCTGCCGGGCGTCTATGTGCATCGCATCATCCAGGGCGAGCACGAGAAACGGATCGAACAGCGCACCGTGCGCAAGAGGGAGGAAGCCTGATGCCCTGGGATCGCAACCAGATGGCCGAACGTGCGGCCGCGGAACTCGAAGACGGCACCTATGTGAATCTCGGGATCGGCATCCCGACCCTGGTGTCCAACTATGTCGGCGACAAGGACATCACGCTGCAATCGGAAAACGGCATGCTGGGCATGGGCCCCTTCCCCTTCGAGGGCGACGAGGATCCGGACCTGATCAACGCCGGCAAGCAGACGATCACCGAACTGCCGCGCACCGCCTATTTCGACAGCGCGACCTCGTTCGGGATGATCCGCGGCGGCAAGATCGCGGCCGCCATCCTGGGCGCGATGGAAGTGGCCGAGAACGGTGACCTCGCAAACTGGATGATCCCCGGCAAGCTCGTCAAGGGGATGGGCGGCGCGATGGACCTCGTCGCCGGCGTCCAGAAGGTCGTGGTGGTCATGGATCATCAGAACAAGGCCGGAGAGTCCAAGGTGCTGAAGGAATGCACCCTGCCGCTGACCGGCACGGGCGTTGTCGACCGGATCATCACCAACCTCGGCGTGCTCGACGTGGTCGACGGCGGTCTGAAGATCGTCGAACTGGCCGACGGCGTGACCGAAGAGCAGTTGCGCGACGCCACCGAGGCGACCATCGTCTGAACCGGGCGGGCGGCTGTCGGGCCGCCCCCCCCCTCCTCTCCTATGCGCCGGATCGCGGCCGACCGTGCCCGGCGGGCCCCCTCATGGCTGGCGAAAGGCGCAGCCGTCCGAGATGAGCACCGGCGGCGTCAGGCAGAGACCGCGCGCCACCGAGAAGGCGGCCAGCACCTTCGGGACATAGGCGCGGGTCTCGTCGTAGGGCGGAACGCCGCCATGACGGAGCACGGCATTCTCGCCGGCATTGTAGCCCGCCAGCACCATCACCGGATCGCCGCCGAAGTCCGAGATCAGCCGGTCGAGATAGCTGACCCCGCCGCGGATGCTTTCGCTCGCGTTCATCCGGTCCTCGACGCCGAACCGCTCGCCCGCGGCGGGCATCAGCTGCATGAGGCCCTGCGCCCCGGCACTGCTGATGGCATCGGCCCGGCCGCCGGATTCCACCGCGATCACCGCAAGCGCCAGCGCCGGCGACACCTGCGTGCCGACCGTCGAGAGCAGGATATCCGCCCCGTGTGCCTGGGTGATCGCCAGCAGCGTTTCGAGACGCGGGACCGGCACCGCCTGGCCGTCGGGCGGGTTCGACAGGCGCACCAGCGCCGGATCCAGCCGGTCCGGCCGGGCGTCGGTGAGGGCGGGCGACACATCTTGCCAGAACCAGTCGTAGACCGCGCTGGCGGTGGTCCCGGCGGCCGGGTCGGCCGGGACATCCGCTTGGGGTTTCGCCTGCGCGGGCGGCGGCAGCGGATCGGTGATCTGCACCGTGATGCGGTTCCCGCTCGCGCCGGAGGGCGGCTTGACCCGCTTGAAGGTGAAGTCCGGGAACTCCGGCGGTTCCGCGCCGGCAGGTCCACCCGGCAGCAGGGCAAGCGCGACGCCCGACAAGAGTGCCAGAGAATATAGGATACGGCGCATGGCGTTCGCCTGTTTCGGACTGCTCGTTTTGCGCGAAGTCTGTCAGAAAGGCCGGATCATAGCCAGACTGGCGTGGCGGTTGTGACAAAATTGCCTCCTTCCGCAGGGTCAACAGCCGGGCCCGGAAAGATAAACTCGTTTAAATTCGGGTCGTTAATCTTTTGTCAGTTGCGTTTCGGGATTTCTTCTGTTTCGCGCCATTCGTGCCCAAATGATGCCCAAATCGGCTGGCTATATTGCCCCGTGCCGCGAAGGTGGGCCCGGAAAGAGAGAGCCGGTTCCGAAGATCGACGCGGACCACCGATACTTAACGATCCTCTGGAGGGACGACGATATGATCAAGTTCATCAAAAACTTCCGCAAGGACGAAGCCGGCGCCGTCACGGTCGACTGGGTCGTTCTGACTGCCGCCGTTGTGGGCCTGGGCGTTGCCGCCTACGGTTCGATCCGGGATGGCGCCACCGAACTGACCGGCAACGTCGGTTCGTACATGGGCTCCGTCACCGTTGGCGGCTCTGGCAGCTGAGTTCGGGCTCCGGCCTGACGACGTGAAACAGGCCGCGCCCGTCCCGTGGGCGCGGCCTTTCTCGTTCCGGCGCAGCCCGTGCCGGGACAGGTTCGGCACCTCCGACAGTGACAGGATCGAGACATGAAGAGCGTTCTCAGGACTTTCCGCGACCACGAGGCCGGTGCCGTCACCGTGGACTGGGTCGTGCTCTGTGCCGGCGTCATCGTCGTCTTCGCGGCCGCCTACAACACGGTGCGGGGCGATACCACGGAACTGGCCTCCAGCATCGGCTCCTACGTGGCCAGCCGCTGACGCGTCTTCGAACTTCCCCGCGGTGTCCCCGCTTTCGCCACAATCGACGGCAAGTATCGAAACAGTGGGTGCCCGCAGGCTGCGGGGACAGGTGGGGGGACCGCGCGGTCCGGCCCATTGCGAAAGGGACATAACATGAGAGCAGTTTTCGGAGTTGTATTTGCCCTCGGCCTCGGTCTTGCCGGGTTCGCGGTAATCATGGTCAAGGATTTCCTGGCGCAGCAGGCCGCTGCCGCGGAAGCCGCGGTGGCCGAGCCAGTGACAGTGCCGACCAAGATGGTCTATGTGGTCAACCGCCAGCTGAAATACGGCGAACAGCTGAGCCGTGCCGACGTGCGCCAGATCGAGTGGCCCGCGGCGGCCATCCCCGAAGGCGTCTTTCACGAGGAAAACACGCTGTTTCCCGAAAACGATCCCCGTCCGCGCTTCGTCCTGCGCACGATGGAACGGAACGAAGCCGTCCTGACGGGCAAGGTCACCGCACCCGGCGAGGATGCCGGGCTGACCTCGCGGCTGGAAAAGGGCATGCGCGCCTTCGCGATCAAGGTGGACGTGGCCTCGGGGGTGTCGGGCTTCCTGCGACCGGGCGACAAGGTCGACATCTACTGGACCGGCCGGGTGAGCGGCATGGACCGCAACGCGTCGGGCGAGGTCACCAAGCTGATCGAGACCGGGATCCAGCTGATCGCGGTCGACCAGATGGCGAACGGCGACCATTCCGAGGCGATGATCGCCCGGACCGTCACCGTCGCGGTGAACCCGCAGCAGGTCGGCGCACTGGCACAGGCGCAGTCCACCGGCCGCCTCGCCCTGTCGCTCGTCGGGAACCTCGACGACACGGTCGCCGAGGCGATCGAAGTGGACCAGCGGTCGCTTCTCGGCCTCTCCGAGGCACCGCAGATCAGCGAGGAACGCCAGAAACCCAAGGAGGAGGTCTGCACCATCCGGACCCGCCGCGGTGCCGAGGTCGTGGAGACGCCGATCGCCTGCAAATGACGTGATCCACACGTCGGTTGACACGAAGCCGCGGGCGCGCCCTGCGGCTTCGTTGCATCAGCGTCGGGCCGAAAGGCTTTGAATCTTGCATGAAAAACCAAACTGGCGCAGTATGTGGCCAATTCCGGGCGAAAAGACCCGATCCGAGGCGTGATCCGAGAGGCAGGTCACATGACATATAGCAGTTACCTGAGGGCCGCCCTTTTCGGGATGACCCTTGCTACAGGCAGTTTTCCCGTGACCGCGCAGGCCGAACGGCTGACGATCGTCAACCGCAATTCGGAAAGCCGGCTCAACGTGGCGATCAACCGGGCGGTCGTCGTCGAAAGCGACGTCTCCTTCGCGGAACTTTCGATCGCCAATCCGCAGATCGCCGACATCTCGTCGCTGTCCGACACGTCGATCTATGTGCTCGGCAAGACGCCCGGGATCACCACACTGACACTGCTGGATGCCGAGGGGCGGCTGATCTCGAACGTCGATGTGGTCGTCTCGGCGGACATCTCGGAATTCAAGGAACGACTGCGCCAGATCCTTCCCGACGAGAAGATCGAGGTGCGCACCGCCAATGACGGCATCGTCATGTCCGGCGTGGTCTCGTCCTCGCAGAAACTGCAACGCGCGCTCGATCTCGCCGAGCGCTACGCCCCCGAGCGGGTTTCGAACCTGATGTCGGTCGGCGGCGTGCAGCAGGTGATGCTCAAGGTGCGCTTCGCGGAAATGCAGCGTTCGGTCTCCAAGTCGCTCTCGGCCTCGCTCGCGGCGGACGGGTCGATCTTCGGCGGCAATGTCGGGGTGTCGGGCGGCACGGGGCGCTATTCGAACGCGGGCAATCAGGGCAACGGGCTGGGTGGCAACCTGCCGACCCCCAACACGAATTCCGGCGCGACCCTGCTGGGGTTCAACGCCGGAGCGGTCCAGGTCGGCGTGCTTCTGGAGGCGCTCGAAGCCAAGGGCGTCGTGCGCACGCTGGCCGAGCCGAACCTGACGGCCCTGTCGGGACAGGAAGCCAAGTTCCTCGCCGGGGGCGAATACCCGGTGCCGGTCGCGCAGGATGGCGGCACGGTCACGGTCGAATTCAAACCCTTCGGCGTCGAGATGAACTTCATCCCGCGGGTCGTGGACGACGACATCATCAACCTGGAGCTTCAGGCCGCCGTCTCGGCCATCGACCCGAACAACGGGTTCGAACTCAACGCCTTCCGCATCGACGCCTTCACCCGGCGCGAGACCTCGACCACGGTCGAACTGCGCGACGGCGACAGCTTTGCCGTCGCGGGCCTCTTGCAGGACGATTTCCGCGACACGAACAGCCAGGTGCCTTGGCTGGGGGACATCCCGGTGATCGGCGCGCTCTTCCGCAGCGCTGACTATCAGCGCAACCAGTCGGAACTGGTGATCATCATCACGGCACATCTCGTCTCCCCCACCCGGGGCGAGGCGCTGGCCCTGCCGACGGACCGGGTCAAGCCGCCGTCGGAGAAGGACCTGTTCCTCTTCGGGCGCACGGCCAAGGACACGCGCAAGCTGCGCGGCGCGGCCAAGGAAGTCGCGAAACAGGACTTCAACGGGTCCTACGGCTACGTGATGGAGTGATCGGCATGGTACGTTACGCGAAACTCATCCTCGCCGGGGCCATCGGGGTCACGATGGTCGCCGCCTGCACCCAGGAATCGAGCGACACGTTCCACGGCGAAGCCGGCGGCTTCAACGACATCGGCTTTGGCAACGCGACGATGAACAACACGCTCGTCCATTCGGGCGAGCGGGGCTACGTGCTCGACCTTGCCAACCGGTTCGCAGCGGAAGTCGACAGCTCGGTGAACTTCGCCTTCAATTCCGCCGCGCTGGATGCGACCGCCCGGCAAATCCTGGCCCGCCAGGCCCACTGGATCCGGCAGTTCCCCGAGGTCCGGTTGCGCGTCTACGGCCACACCGATCTTGTGGGGTCCAGTTCCTACAATTACCGCCTCGGGCTGCGCCGCGCCCAGGCGGTCGTGCATTTCCTGGTGGCGCAGGGCATCAGCCGCAGCCGGCTCGAGGCGGTGGTCTCCAAGGGCGAGACACAGCCCCTGGTCGTCACGCAGGGCCGCGAACGGCGCAACCGCCGGACGGTCACCGAGGTCAACGGTTTCGTCGCCAACAGCAAGCTGATCCTCGACGGGCAGTATGCCCAGGTGGTCTATCGCAACTATGTCGAAAGCGCAGCGCCGCGCACCGGCCTGACCGGCGTGGACTTCTCCAGCTCCGGCGGTGAATGATCCGCGGTCAGCGGGCCGGATCGTTTTCGCATACCGCACAATTATTTGGATTTGGCCCAATTATTGCCCTGATTGTTGCCCAGACTGCATAGAAGACAATGATGCCCGGACGACCCGGGCAGGCGCTACGGCTCCGGAACAATCCGGATTGCACAGGCACAAAAGCCGGGCGTCGCAGTGTGGGATTTGAGGCAATGACACCTACAGAGATAGTGCCTCCCGAGGAGGAACCGATCGTCGCCTGCACCATCAGGCGGGATCCCGACGGGTTCGAGCTTCTGATCGAGGACATGGAAGCGGCCCTGGGCGACCAATGGGGCGATCTCGGCATTGCCGAGGCCCTGCTGTTTTTCAACCAGCCCGAAGCGCAATCGCTGGAATTCATCGCGCTGGCGATGGACGAACAGGATGAATCCAACATCGCCATGCTCGGCGAGGTGATCAGTCAGGCGCGGAACAACGGGATCAAGGTGATCCTCATCGCCGAAGACGTCAGCCCCTCGGCCCTGCACCAGCTGCTGCGGCACGGTGCCGACGAATTCGTGCCCTATCCGCTGCCCGAAGGCGAGCTCGCGGCCGCCATCGACCGGGTCCAGACGCCGGTCCACGATCCCGAGGACGAAGCTCCGCGCAAGAGCAGCACGCCGCGCGGCACCCGCGAGGGGGCAGTCTTCGTCTGTCACGGCCTGGCGGGCGGCGTCGGCGCGACCTCCTTCGCGGTGAACCTCGCCTGGGAACTGGCTCATTCCGCCCGGAAGGAGGAAGATCAGCCGCGGGTCTGCGTCCTCGATCTCGATCTTCAGTTCGGCGCGGTCGGTACCTATCTGGACCTGCCCCGCCGCGAAGCGATCTACGAGCTTCTGTCGGACACCGAGTCGATGGATGACGACGTCTTCACCCAGGCCCTGCTGGATTTCGAAGGCAAGATCCACGTGCTGACGTCGCCGGCCGAGATGCTGCCGCTGGAGCTGATCAACTCGGACGACGTGACCCGGCTGATCGAAATGGCGCGGTCGCATTTCGACTTCGTGATCATCGACATGCCTTCGACGCTGGTGCAGTGGTCCGAGGTCGCCCTGAACGCCGCGCATGTCTATTTCGCGCTGATGGAGCTCGACATGCGGTCGGCCCAGAATGCGCAGCGCCTCAAGCGCGCACTGCAGGCCGAGGATCTTCCGGTCGAGAAACTGCGATATGTTCTCAATCGCGCCCCGAAATCGCTCGATTTGTCGGGCAAGTCGCGGGTCAAGCGCCTGGCCGACAGCCTGGACATCTCGATCGAGATCCAGTTGCCGGACGGCGGGCGTCAAGTTTTGCAAAGCTGCGATCATGGGCAGCCACTGGGCATGTCGGCGGGCAAGAACCCGCTGCGGAAAGAGCTGCAAAAGCTGGCCCGGTCGCTTTTCGAAGTCGGTGAACATTCGTCAAGTGTAGAGGCGGCCTGACCAAGTACGGGGTAGACCATGTTTTCGAGATACAAGAAGGAAAGTACCGCGGCGCCGGCCCCCAGGCCAAAGCCGGCCGCCGCGCCACGCCCCGCCGGAGGGGCACCGGGTTCGGCGCCCGCGCTTCGCGACGCCACCTCGCCCAAGACGGATGCCCCGCCCCGCCCTGCCGCCGCGCAGGGCGCCGCGATGCGGAAACCCATGCCGAAATCGGCCGCCGTTCCGCTGGCCGCCGACAAGAGCCGCAAGCGAAAGGAACGCCTCGGCGAGATCAAGCTGGAACTGCACCGGGCGCTGCTCGACAACCTGAACCTCGCCGCGCTCGACAATGCGACCGAGCAGGAACTGCGGATGGAGATCAACTCGATCGCCACCGAGGTGCTCCAGGAAAAGGGGATCGTGCTGAACCGTGAGGAGCGCACGACCCTCAACCAGGAACTCTACGACGAGGTGAAGGGGCTGGGCCCCCTCGAAAGCCTGCTCAAGGACGAGACGGTCTCGGACATCCTCGTCAACGGGCCGCATCAGATCTTCATCGAACGCAACGGCAAGCTGCAGCTGTCGGACATCACCTTCAAGGATGAAAAGCACCTGCTGCGGATCATCGACAAGATCGTGTCCGCCGTCGGCCGCCGCGTCGACGAGATGAACCCCTATGTCGACGCCCGCCTCCAGGACGGGTCGCGTTTCAACGCGATGGTTCCGCCGATCGCGGTCGACGGGTCGCTGGTTTCGATCCGGAAGTTCAAGAAAGACAAGCTCGGCATCGACGAGCTGGTCAATTTCGGCGCCTTCACCGAAGAGATGGCGGCATATCTGCAAGCCGCCGTCGCCACCCGTCTGAACGTCATCGTCTCGGGCGGGACCGGTTCGGGCAAGACGACCACGCTGAACGCGCTGTCCTCGTTCATCGACGACAGCGAGCGGATCCTGACCATCGAGGATACCGCCGAACTCCAGCTGCAGCAGACCCACGTGGGGCGGATGGAAAGCCGTCCGCCGAACGTCGAGGGCAAGGGCGCGGTCAGCCCGCGCGACTGTCTCAAGAACGCGCTGCGGATGCGTCCCGACCGCATCATCGTCGGCGAGACGCGCGGCGACGAGGTGATCGACATGCTGCAGGCGATGAACACCGGCCACGACGGGTCGATGACGACGATCCACGCGAACTCGGCCCGGGACGGGGTCGCGCGACTCGAGAACATGATCTCGATGTCCGGGATAGACATGCCGCTCAAGGCGATGCGGTCGCAGATTTCCAGCGCCGTGCATCTCATCGTGCAGGCCTCGCGTCTGCAGGACGGCACGCGCCGCATGACCTCGATCACCGAGATCACCGGCATGGAGGGCGACGTGATCTCGATGCAGGAGGTCTTCCGGTTCCAGCGCACCGGGCTGACGCCCGAGAACAAGATCGTCGGCCATTTCACCGCGACCGGGGTGCGCAGCAACTTTGCGGACCGGTTCAAGATGTGGGGCTACGACCTGCCGCCGCATATCTTCGAACCGACCAAGGTGGGGTAAGGGGCATGGCCGTCAGTCCGGAACCGATCATCTTCATCGTGATCTTCGTCGGGGTCCTCGCGCTGGTCGAGGGCATCTATCTGGTCGCCTTCGGCAAGTCGATCAGCCTGAACAAGCGGGTGAACCGCCGCCTCGAGATGCTGGACAAGTCCGGCAACCGCGAGGAAGTGCTGGAGAAGCTGCGCAAGGAGATGCAGCAGCACATGACGGCGCAGAAGGTGCCGCTCTATTCGCTGCTGGCCGACAAGGCGCAGAAGGCGGCGATCGCCTTCTCGCCCAAGCAGCTGGTCATGCTGATGTTCGGGCTGTCCTTCGTGGCCTTCTCGGGGCTGACCATCCTGACCGACACCTCCCTGCCCCTGCGTGCCGTGCTGTCGACCGCCATCGGGGTCGGCGCGATCTATTTCTGGGTCAACAGCAAGGCCAAGAAGCGCATGAGCCTGATCGAGGAGCAACTTCCCGATGCCGTCGAACTGATGGTGCGGTCGCTGCGGGTCGGGCATCCGTTCTCGTCCGCGATCCAGATCGTCAGCCGCGAGGTCGCGGACCCGCTCGGTTCCGAATTCGGGATCATCGCGGACGAAAACGCCTATGGCCGCGACATGGGCGAGGCGCTCAAGGATCTGGCCGAACGGATCGGGCTTCAGGATCTGCGTTTTCTCGCCGTGGCCGTGACCATCCAGCAGCAGTCGGGCGGCAACCTGGCCGAGATCCTCGCCGGGCTGGCGAATGTCATCAGGGCCCGTTTCCGTCTGTTCCGGCGGGTCAAGGCGATCACAGCCGAGGCGCAGTGGTCGGGCATGTTCCTCTCGGCCTTCCCCATCGTCGCGCTGATCGCCATCAATGTCATGGACCCGCACTACTACGACGAGGTCATGGATCACCCCTTCTTCCTGCCGGCCTGTTTCGCGGTGGCGGGCTTCCTCGGGGTGAACCTGATCGTCATGCGCAAGCTGGTCGACATCAAGGTCTGACGGGAGGGGAGGACCATGGAGGCACTGACGAACATCCTGACCGACATGATGGGGCCGCTCGGCCCCCTCATCGTGGTCGGCGGCCTGGGGGTGCTGATGATCGTCGGCGCCCTGCCCTTCATGCTGAAGAAAGAGGTCGATCCGCTCGAGAAGCTCAAGCAGAACGGAACGCCCGCGACGGCCGACAACAAGGACAAACTGAGGAACAACAAGCGGAACCAGCGGCTCGAGCGCTACTCCTCGTTCCTCGAGCCCCAGAACGAAAAAGAATACTCGGCCATGCGGATCAAGCTCCTGCAGGCCGGCTACCGGTCGAAGGACTCGGTACGCTATTTCCACTTCGCGCAGTTCGCGCTCGGAATTTTCGGGCTTCTGGGCGGGGTGATCTATTTCATCGCCGTCAAGGCCGCCGACCAGCCGGATACGCAGACGACGGTCATGTACATCCTCGGACCCGGCGGCGTCGGCTATCTGATCCCGAAATACTGGATCAACAAGCGGCAGGCACAGCGCCAGGAGGAAATCACCAACGGCTTTCCCGACGCGCTCGACATGCTGCTGGTCTGCGTCGAGGCCGGGCAGTCGATGGATCAGGCCATCCTGCGCGTCGCCAAGGAAATCCGGGTCTCCTATCCCTCGCTCGCCGATGAATTCGAACTGGTCAGCCACGAGATCAAGGCAGGCAAGGACAAGGCGAGCGTCCTGGGCGACATGGCCGAGCGCTGCGGCGTCCCGGACATCGCCAGCTTTGTCACGGTGCTCATCCAGTCGGCCAGCTTCGGCACGTCCGTTGCCGACGCGCTTCGGGTCTATGCCTCGGAAATGCGCGACAAGCGCGTGATGCGGGCCGAGGAGAAGGCCAACAAGCTTCCCACCAAGATGACGCTGGCGACCATGATGCTGACCGTGCCGCCGCTGCTGATCATCCTGATCGGCCCGTCGGTGCTGGGCATCACCAAGATGGGCGAAATCGCCTCGCCGCAGGCCCAGCAAGAGGCGCAGAATTGATCCGGGCAGCCCTTGCCGCCCTGCTCTTCTGTTGCCTCGCCGGTTGCGCGGGGGGACTTGATCCGGCGCGGGGAACGGACGGCTACGCGCCCGGCGTGGACCGGCGCAAGGACGCGGTCAGCGGCACCGTCGTGGGCAATCGTCTTCTGGACGCGAAACAATATGAACTCGCGCTCGATGCCTTCACGCGCGCGGCCGCCGAAGAGGGGATGAACGGCGAAATCTATGCCGGCATCGGCGCCGCGAACCTCGGGCTCGGGCGGCTGGGGCAGGCGGAAGAACAGCTGCGCAAGGCCGTCGAATACGAGGGGGCGGCCCCGGAAACCTGGAACAACCTCGGCCTCGTGCTGCTGGATACCGGCCAGGAGCCCGAGGCGGTCGAGGTGCTTCGCCGCGCCTTTGCCCTGTCGAATGGCCAAAATGACGATATCAGGGACAATTTGCGCATGGCACTCGCATTGCAGGGCAAAACAGTTTATGATGCGGAACTAGAACAAGAACTCGACGTGGTTCGCAGCGGACACGGCCGATACCGGCTGACGCGGCAACCCTGATTGAGGCGACGGCAGTAAAGGACGCAGGCACATGCGCCACCCTGGTATCGTGATCTCCTGTCTGGCGGGGGCATTGGCCCTATCCGCCTGCTCGAAAACTTCCACCGGCGAGGTCAATCGCGCCTTCCAGGACGTGAACGTCGTGGATGAAAGCAATCTCAACGACATCATGCTGACCGTCGGCGATCCGAACGAGGCGGTGGTCTATTTCCAGCGCACGCTCAAGGACAATCCCGACCGGATCGAGCTGATGCGCGGCCTTGCCGAAAGCCTGGTGCGCGCGAAACGCCCGACCGAGGCCGCGTCGGCATGGCGCAGGGTCGCCTCGCACGAGGAGGCGACCGCCGAGGACCAGGTGGATTTTGCCGATGCGCTGATCCGCGACGGTCAATGGGAACGTGCCGACGGCGTGCTGGACGGTATCCCGCCGACCCACGAGACCTACAAGCGCTACCGGCTCGAGGCGATGATCGCCGACAGCAACAAGGAATGGACCAAGTCCGACAGCTTCTACGAGACGGCGGTCGGGCTGACCACGCGGCCGGGCGGCGTGCTGAACAACTGGGGATATTCCAAGCTGACACGCGGCGATTTCGCCGAGGCCGAAAAGCTGTTCGCCCAGGCGATCCAGCATGATCCCGATCTCTTCACCGCGAAGAACAACCTGGTTCTCGCAAGGGGTGCGCAGCGCAACTATTCGCTGCCGGTCATCCCCATGCAGCAGTCGGAACGGGCGCAGCTTTTGCACACGCTTGGGTTGAGCGCCGTAAAGCAGGGCGACGTCGAAACCGGCAAGACCCTGTTGCGCGAGGCGATCGAGACACATCCGCAACATTTCGAAGATGCCGTGCGGTCGCTGCGCGCGCTTCAGGGCTGACCCATGCTCGGCCTCGACCCGGTCGCGGCCCGGCTCTTCCTGCCCTTCGTCCTGCTGATCGGGCTCTATGTTTCCTGGACCGACCTCAAGGGGATGCGGATCCCCAACGCCAGCGTGGTGACGCTGGCGCTGGTCTTCGTCGTGCTGGGGCCGTTCGTCTTGCCGTTCGAGATCTACGGCTGGCGTCTGGTGCATCTCGTCGTGGTGCTCGTGCTGGGCTTTGCACTGACCGTCGCCGGCGTGATGGGGGCCGGAGACGCCAAGTTCCTCGCCGCCGCCGCCCCCTATGTGGCGCTGGTCGATCTTAGGCTGATGTTCATGCTCCTTGCGGCGACGATGCTCGCCGCCTTCGCCACGCATCGCGCGGCCAAGCACACCGCACTCAGGCGGCTCGCCCCGGACTGGGAAAGCTGGGAGAGATCGCGGGACTTCCCGATGGGAACGGCGCTCTCGACCGCGCTGACGCTCTATGTCGCGCTGGCGGCCTTTTCCTGACGCTCGATCCGGTAGAGCTTGAAATCCGGCGTCTCGCCGATTGCGCGCAGGATGACCCCCGCCTCGACAAGCAGCCTCAGAACGTGCCGGCGCGCCCGGATGTCGGCGGGACAGGCGGGGACGAGCACATGGGCCGCCTCGGCCAGCCCCGGCAGCCCGTCGTAGTACCACGGCGCGCCTCCGGCCAATGGCCGCAGATCGGAAAAGAGCCAGTGGGGGCTGAACAGGTCTGCCACCAGCGGCTGCCGGTCGAGCTCGGGCGCCAGTGAGACGAGCGCCGCCGCATCCCGCTCCAGGCGCGCCACCAGACCCCCCGAAAGCTCGCATTCGGCAAGCGTCTCGCCCCGGAACACGGTCGGCTCGGTCTTCTGCGGAAAGATGACCGTTTGCTTGACCCACGCCCCCTCGCCCCGGGCGGTGGCCATGCGCAGGTCGGGATGGGATTCCAGCATCGGCCGGAACCCATCGTCGGCCAGCATGAGATGGCGCACCGGGCTGTAGAGCATGTTGATCGCCGCCGGCAGGATTAGCACCGTCGCCACCAGCGCCGTGCCTCGCGACAAGAGGCGCGCGGGGCCTGTCAGGCCGTCCGAGACCACCCAGAGAACGAGGGCCAGGGCCAGCAGCCAGACCGGATCGTTCCCGAAATTCTGCCACGTTATGAAGACGAAGGCCGGGTAGAAGAGCAAGAGCATCGCCGCAAGGTCGCGCCGCCCCCCCTTGCTCAGACACCACAGGCCGAAGAGCACCGCCGCCGTCACCGGCGTACCGGCCGGGGACAGCAGCAGCGCCCGCCAGTGGGCCGACGGCATCGGGCGGTTTTCCGATCCCGTGACGGCCAGCAGATCCGCCGCATAGGCCCACCAGAATTCCGCTCCGTGGAATAAAGTGACTGCCAGAAGCATTGCAAATGCCGCCGCGAATGCGACGAACAGGTCAGGACTGCGGCCCCCGCGCAACAGTGCGAATATAACAGGCGCCGCCAATGCAATGGCGAAGGTGACTTTGGTCATGGCCATGGCCGCCATCAGTGCCCCTACGGCAATTCCGTCCACATAACCCGTGCCCGGCGTGCGCGGGGGGATCAGCACCGCGATCACGACCAGAATAGACGCGGCCCAGCACCAGCGATTGTAGTGCATCGACAGAGAGATCAGCGGATCCGCCGAACCGAAGACCATTGCCATGCACAGCCCCATGACGACGAGGAACAGGGCCAGGGATTGCCGCAGGGTCAGGCGGGTCAACGACAGCCAGGCACAGACCGGGAATAATGCGGCTGCGACAAGGACTTGTGATGAGATCATCGCATATCCGAGGCCCACACCGGCGCGGTGCAGCAGGGCCATGGGCAAGATTGCCCAATGGCCGATCGGCGTCATGAAATCGAGATGGGGAACCGCACCGGCCGAGACCCGGAGGACCAATTCGACGAGGTGGATCATGTCCGCCTCATGGCTGGTGAAGCGAAAGGCGCCGCCAATCAGCGTCAGCGCTGCATAAATTGCGAACACCGCCGCGCCGGTCATTAAAATTCGAAGCTTTTCGCCTGCCACGCCGCGACCCCGGTTCGTTTTTCCTCCACGTTATCAGCCGAAACTGATTGTTGCATGGAAAATTCATGGAAGGCCGATTCGAAACACGTTATGATTGAACAACAAGGACGTAAGAGCAGAAGCCAATGAACATGCAGGTATCGACGGCGGTCGTTGCCCCGCCGCCACCGCGGACGCTGGAAGAGCTTGAGCTTCCGGTCGTGATGGCGCGCGACATTCTCATCAAGACGATGTTCCGCAAGAGCGTCGACAAGCTCTCGAAAATTGCCGCGGCGGTCTGTCTGCCCGGAAACGTGACGCAGGAACTGGTCGATCTCGCGCGGGAACAGCTGCTGCTCGAGGCGACGGGGACGCTCAAGGCGACCTCGAACCAGGAAATGGGCTATCAACTGACCGACAACGGCAAGGCGCGGGCTCTGGATGCCCTGTCGCAGTCCGAATATTTCGGCGCCATGCCCGTGCCGCTGCACATCTATCAACAGCAGATCCGCCGCCAGTCGATCCGCGACATCCAGATCTCGCGCGAACAGCTCACCTCGTCCATGGGCCACCTCGTGCTGCCCGGCGACCTGATATCGAACCTCGGCCCTGCCGTCAGTTCGGGCCGGTCGATCCTGATGTACGGCCCGCCCGGCAACGGCAAGTCATCGATCGCGAACGGGATACGCGACGCCCTGGGCGACAAGATATACGTGCCGCGCGCGGTGGAATATTCCGGCCAGGTGATCACCGTCTACGACCCGGTCGTCCATTCCGCGGCCGAGGAACAAGTGGACGACCCGACCGCGCTGCGCCGCTCGGGCAACCGGTTCGACAGCCGCTATGTCCGCTGCGAGCGCCCCACCGTGATCACCGGGGGCGAGCTGACGCTGTCGATGCTCGACCTGAATTACAACAGCGTCGCGCGTACCTATCAGGCCCCCCTGCAGATGAAGGCGACCGGCGGGGTCTTCATCGTCGACGACCTCGGACGCCAGGCGGAACCGCCGCAGTCGCTGATCAACCGGTGGATCGTGCCGCTGGAAGAGGGCAAGGACATCCTATCGCTCCAATCCGGCGAAAAATTCGAGGTACCCTTCGACACGCTGGTGATCTTTTCGACCAACTATCACCCGAACGAAATCTTCGATCAGGCCGCGCTGCGCCGGATCTTCTTCAAGATCAAGATCGACGGCCCCACGCAGGAGAACTTTCTCAAGATCTTCGCGCTCGTCGCCCGCAAGAGAAAGATGCCGCTGGACGAAGGGGCGCTGGTGCATCTGCTAAAGAAGAAATACCCGACGATCGACAACAACTTCGCCAACTACCAGCCGGTCTTCCTGATCGACCAGATGATTTCGATCTGCGAGTTCGAGGGGCTTCCCTATCAGATGACGCCCGACCTGATCGACCGCGCCTGGGGCAACATGTTCGTCAAGCACGAAGAGATCGTGAAATAGCCGGGGCCGACCGCGCTATTCGGCCGGCGTTCCGCGCCGGTCGCGCGGCACCGGGCCCAGCGGCAGTTCCACCAGCCGGGTCGAGGCCAGGCAGGCAATGGCGGCCACCGCCGCTCCGACGAAATAGACCGGCATCAGCGCATCGCTGAACCCCTGCAGGACAGCGGCCTGCGCCGCCGGCTCGAGCCGGTCGACCATCGCACTGGTGAGTTCGCGCACCTCCTGGACCTGCGGCATCAGGGGCTGGACGTGCCGGCCGAGGCCGAGCGTGAAGAGCGCGCCGAAGACCGAGGTGCCGATCGCGCCGCCGATCAGCCGGAACATGTTGGCGCTCGCCGTTCCGACGCCCAGATGCTCGCGCGGGACGGCGGACTGGATCGACACGATCCCGACGCTCATGGTCGGGCCGATGCCCGCCCCCACGAGAAACAGATAGAGCGTGATGACCGCGAGCGGCGTCTCGGGGTTGATGGTGGTCAGCAGCAGCATCGCCCCGGCCAGCACGGCAGTCGAGACCGTGGGCATGACCTTGTACCGGCCGGTCGAGGAAATCACCCGCCCGGCGGCGAACGAGGTGCCGATCAGCCCGCCCATCATCGCGACGAGGTAGAGCCCGCTGCTCACCGGGCCGACGTGCTTGACCACCTGCAGGAACATCGGGATGAAGGCGATCGTGCCGAACATGGCCATCCCGACGAGAAAGTTGACGCTGTTCGCGGCCTGGAAATTCCTGATGCGGAACAGGTCGAGCGGCATCACCGGTTCCGCCGCGCGGCGCTCGGCCGAGACGAAGCCGACCAGCGCCATCGGCGCGAGGGCCAGCAGGAACAGGACCGTCAGCGAGGTCCAGGCATAGACCGAGCCGGCCAGGTTGGCGATCAGCACGACCGAGGACAGCAGGATCAGCAACAGGGCCGAGCCGACGAAATCCATCTTGTGCGGCACCTTCTCGGTACTCGATTTCAGCGTGCGCGTCAGGATGACGAAGGCCACGACGCCGATGGGAAAGTTGACGAAGAAGATCCAGTGCCAACCGACCGTCTGCACGAGGAATCCGCCGATCAGCGGACCGACCACCGTGGAAAAGCCGAAGACGCTGGACAGGGCGCCCTGCACCCGGCCCCGTTCCCGCGGCGGCAGGACATCGGCCACCACCGCCATCGAGACGACGATCAGCGCGCCGCCGCCCAGCCCCTGCACGAAGCGGCCGGCGATCAGCACCTCCATGGACCGGGCCACGCCGCAGATCAGGCCGCCCAGAAGAAAGACGCCGATGGCCACCTGCAGCACGATCTTGCGGCCGTACATGTCGCCCAACTTGCCGGCGATAGGGGCGCCCACGGTCGAGGCCAGCAGGAACGCCGTCACCACCCACGAGATATAGGCCAACCCGCCCAGATCGCTGACGATGCGCGGCAGGGCAGTCGTCACGATCGTGTTGCCCGTCGAGGCGAGGAACAGCGTCGTGGCCACCGTGATCAGGAGCACGCGGAGCGTCGCCGCGTCCGGACCGGGAAGGTCGGGGGGCGGGGTCACGGGATGTTCTGTCTTGCTCGGCATGATGGTCCTGGCGCCAATTTGCTATGGCGAAATGGTGCGAACCCGGAGAAAAGGGGCTGAAGAGCGTTCGGCACGTGGTGACTTATATGTGCCGCTCACATATACATGTCAATAGCACGCATTCCGGACAGGGAGGATCAGGCCATAGGCGCGCGCGACGATGAAATGAAGCAGGTTCTGAGCAGGTTCGGCGTGGCCGAGGACACCACGGACCATGCGCTGGAACTCGACGCCATCCTGCAGGCATGGCGGAGGCGCGTCCAGAAGCGCGAACTGGGGCAGATGGCCGTGCAGGAACTGGGACTGCCCATCGATCTGCCCAAGCTCGACGTGATGATCGCGATCTGGGCGCCGTCGAACGAATTCGAGACGGCGAGCGAAGGCGAGACCATGGTCGCCACCATCGCCGCGCGCCTCGGGATCGACCCCTCGCGCGCCTCGCGACTGGTGACCGAGCTGATCTCCGAGGGCTATGCCGCCCGGGCCGTCAGCCAGCAGGATGCGCGCCGCACGATCGTGACGCTGACCGAAAAGGGAACGGCGGTGGTGACGGCGGTGCGGACGATCAAGTTCCTGATCCTCGGCTCGTTCCTGTCGGACTGGACCGAAGACGAACTGGCCACGCTGACACCGCTGCTCAATCGCCTGTCGCTCTGGCAGGACGAACTGGGCAGCACCGCGCCCGCCAGGTTCCGCGACGAAATCGCCGAATTGCGTCAGGGTCTTTCGAAATACATGGATTGACCTCGCCGGGGCGGACGGGGCATCTATATTCACGTTATGTTCGCCCCCGCCCTGCCCCCGAAGTTTCACGACTGGTTCGCCGCGCGCGGCTGGGAGATCCATCCGCACCAGGAAGAGATGATGGCCCGCTCGCACGAGCCGTCGTTACTGCTGATCGCCCCCACGGGCGGCGGCAAGACCCTGGCGGGATTCCTGCCCACGCTCGCCGAGTTGTCCGCCGGCGGGCATGAGGGGCTGCACACGCTTTATGTCTCGCCGCTCAAGGCGCTGGCGGCTGACATCCGGCGGAACCTGTCCACGCCGATCTCGGAGATGGGGCTGCCGATCAGGGTCGAGGATCGCACGGGCGACACGCCCTCCTCGCGCAAGAGGCGGCAGCGCGCCGATCCGCCGCATATCCTGCTGACCACGCCGGAAAGCCTGGCGCTGATGACCTCTTACGAGGATGCCGCGCGGACCTTCGCCGGCCTCAGACGGATCGTGGTGGACGAAATCCACGCGCTGGCGGAAAGCAAGCGGGGCGATCAGCTATGGCTGGCGATGGCGCGGTTGCAGCGGCTGAGCCCGGAGATGCGGCGGGTCGGGCTGTCCGCCACCGTCGAGGACCCCGGGGCCATCGCGCATCTGCTGGCGCGCCATCCCGACCCCTGCCCGATCCTGCAGGCGGATCCGGGGCCGGATCCGGAGATCCGGATGCTCGAGACCGAGGCACGGCCGCCGTGGTCGGGCGGCGGCGGCGCCTATGCCATCCCCGCGATCCTCGATGAGGTCCGACGGCACCGGACCACCCTGATCTTTCACAACACCCGGGCCCAGGCCGAGATCTTCTTTCACAACCTGTGGCTCGCGAACGAGGACGGGCTGCCCATCGGGATCCACCACGGATCGCTCGACCGGGAGCAGCGGGAACGGGTCGAGGCGGCGATGGTGCAGGGACGGCTGCGGGCGGTGGTCTGTACCGGATCGCTCGACCTCGGGATCGACTGGGGCGACGTGGACCTCGTCATCCAGGTCGGTGCACCCAAAAACGTGAAACGGCTGGTGCAGCGGATCGGGCGGGCCAACCACCGCTACAACGCGCCCTCGAAGGCGCTGCTGGTGCCGGCGAACCGGTTCGAGGTGGTGGAATGCGTGGCGGCGCTGGAGGCGGTGAAGGAACATGACCTCGACGGCGAGCCGCGCGGCCCGGGGCCGCGGGACGTGCTGTGCCAGCATATCCTCGCCACGGCCTGCGCCGGGCCGTTCGACGCCGATGCCCTGTTCGACGAGGTGAAGACCGCAGGCGCCTATTCCGGCCTCGGCCGCGCGCAGTTCGACGACTGCCTCGAGTATTGCGCGACCGGAGGCTATGCGCTCAGGGCCTATGACCGGTGGCAGCGGCTGATGCAGGATACCGAGGGACGCTGGCATCTGCGCGATCCGCGCGCCGCGCAGCTGATCCGGATGAACCTCGGGACCATTCACGACAGCGACAAGCTCAAGGTGCGGATGCGGTTCGGCGGCGGACGGCCCCTGGGCGAGGTCGAGGAGCATTTCGCGGCGCAGCTGAACCGGGGCGACACCTTCCTGATCGGCGGGCGCATCGTGCGCTACGAGGGGCTGAAGGAGATGGTGGTCGAGGTGACGCGGGCCAGCGTGAGAAAGCCCAAGATCGCCGTCTTCTCGGGCACCAAGTTCGCCACCTCGACGCAGCTGTCGCACCGCATCCTGCGGATGTTCCAGCAGGAGAACTGGCCCGGATTGCCGCGCCACACGGCGGAATGGCTGGCCCTGCAGCGCGAGATCTCGGCCCTGCCCCAGCCCGGGCGGCTGCTGGTCGAGAGCTTTCCCTTCGAGGGGCGCGAGCAACTCTGCCTCTACGGCTTCGCCGGGCGGAACGCGCAGCAGACGCTGGGACTGATCCTGACGAAGAGGATGGAAGAGATGGGGCTGGCCCCGCTGGGCTTCGTCTCGTCCGACTACGCGACGCTAATCTGGGGGCTCGAGGCGGTGACCGACCCGGCGCCGCTGCTGGACCGGGCGGCGCTGCATGACGGGCTGGACCGCTGGCTGGCCGGCAATGCCGTTATGAAGCGGACCTTCCGCGTGGCCGCCCATATCGCGCAGCTTCTGCAGCGGAACGCGCCCCAGGCGCGCAAGAGCGGCCGGCAGGCGACCTTTTCCTCGGATATCCTCTATGACACGCTGGTCAAGTACGACCCCGACCACCTTCTGCTGAACATCACGCGAGAAGAGGCGATGCGGGGCCTCGTGGATTTCGGCCGGATCGAGGAGATGCTGGCGCGGGTCGAGGGCCGGATCGACGTGGTCCGGCTGGACCGCGTGACACCCCTCGCCGCGCCGCTGTTCCTCGAGGTCGGCAAGGTTCCGGTGGAGGGCATGGGACGCGAACGGCTGGTCGAGGAAGAGGCGGAGCGGCTGATGGCCGAGGCGGGTCTGTCGTGAGGACGTTCGATCCCGGCATGGAGGGGCGCTGCCCCTCTTGGCCGTGCCGGCCAATTCACCCCGGAGTATTTTCGGCAAGATGAAGCAGGGGCGCGGCGCGATATCCGAACGGGCAGTGGCGGGTGGCCATCGTTTCGGGTTCTGCGGGACGGACCTGGTGGCGGTCGGTTCCGGGGCCTTGTGGTGGCCGGAGCGGCGCATGCTGGTCGTCTCGGACCTGCACCTGGGCAGGTCGGAGCGGATGGCGCGGCTGGGCGGGGCCTCCCTCCCGCCCTACGAGAGTTTCGAGACGCTGGAGCGGCTGGAGGCGGATATCGCCGCCTGCGATCCGCGCGAGGTGGTCTGCCTGGGCGACAGTTTCGACGATTCGGCGGCTGTCCGGGGGTTGCCGGAGGCGATCACCGACTGGCTGGTGCGGTTGCAGGCGGGGCTGAGTTGGGTCTGGATCGAGGGCAATCACGATCCGGGGCCTGTGGCGCTCGGCGGGGCGCATCTGGGGGAGATGCGTGCCGGACCGCTGGTGCTGCGTCATATCGCGGCGGCCGGGGCGCGGGGCGAGATTTCGGGGCACTATCATCCCAAGGCGCGCATCGCCTCGGTCAGCCGGGCCTGTTTCCTGCTGGACCGCGACCGTCTGATCCTGCCGGCCTACGGCACCTACACCGGCGGGCTTCGGACCAGCGACCCGGCGCTGACGGGGCTGATGCGGCCGGAGGCGCTGGCGATCCTGACCGGACGTCAGGCCCGCGCGATCCCGATGCCGCGGAGGTGACGGCCCCGGCCGCGCGGTGTATGGCCGGAGCATGGATAGGCGGTTCGGATCGGAGGGCAGGATGGATCAGGCGCTGGAGAAGCGGATCAGGGCGAGTTTCGAGACACAGGCGATGATGCAGACCTTCGGGGCCGAGGTCGTCTCGGTCCTGCAGGGCGAGGTGGTGCTCAGGGCACCGATCCTGCCGCTGGCGCTTCAGCATACCGGGCACGGCCATGCCGCGCTGACCTTCGCGCTCGGCGATACGGCGGCGGGGTTCGCGGCGGCGACCTACCTGCCCGAGGATGCGGCGGTGGTGACGGCGGAGATCAAGATCAACCTGCTGGCGCCGGCGGCGGGGGACCACCTGATCGCCACAGGCCGGGTGATCAAGCCGGGGCGGCGGCTGATCGTGGTGACCGCGACCGTGGCCGCCTACACCGACGGCGTTGCGCGGGACGTGGCCATCCTGCAGGGCACGATGGTGGGAACCTAGGCCGTCAGCCCCTCGGGTTCGTCGAGCCCGTTGATCCGGCAGGCCGCCGTCACCGTGTTGGCCAGGAGGCAGGCGATGGTCAGGGGGCCGACGCCGCCGGGGACCGGGGTGATCTGGCCCGCGACCTCCCTCGCGCTGTCGAAGTCGACATCGCCCACGAGGCGGGTCTTGCCCTCGCCCTTCTCCGGCGCGGGGATGCGGTTGATGCCGACGTCGATGACGCAGGCGCCGGGCTTGATCCAGTCGCCGGGGACCATCCGCGGCCGGCCGACGGCGGCCACGACGATATCGGCGCGGCGGACGGTCTCGGCAATATCGGCGGTGCGGGAATGGGCGATCGTCACCGTACAGCTGTCGCGCAGGAGGAGCTGCGCCATCGGCTTGCCCACGAGGTTCGAGCGGCCGATCACCACGGCGTCCTTGCCGGAGAGCGACCCCAGAGTCTCGCGCAGGAGCATGAGGCAGCCGAGCGGCGTGCAGGAGACCATCGCGCGCTGCCCGCTGGCCAGCAGGCCCGCATTGGTCACCGAGAGCCCGTCGACGTCCTTGGCGGGATCGATGCGGGCGACGATGTCGCGTTCGGAGAGCTGATCGGGCACGGGGAACTGGACGAGGATGCCGTGGATCGTCGGATCGGCGTTCAGCTCGTCGATGAGGGCGTAGAGATCGGCCTCGGTCGTGTCGGCGGGCAGCTTGTGCTCGACCGATTTCATGCCGGCTTCCTTGGTGGCGATGCCCTTGTTGCGGACATAGACCTGGCTGGCCGGATCCTCTCCGACCAGAACCACGGCGAGGCCGGGGCGCAGATCATGGTCGGCGACGAGGCGCGCCACATGGTCGGCCACCCTGGCGCGGATCTTGGCGCCGAAGGCCTTGCCGTCGAGGATCTCTGCGGTCATGCGTCTGGGTCCTTTGCGGATGTCGGTTTGCCGGGGTTGTGGCGCCGGAGGATCCCCGGGTCAAGCCCGGGGATGACGCTGCGCCGGAGGGACGGCGGGCGGGACGGCGGGTGGGGCGTCGGGCCCCGCAGGGCCCGCGCGTCGCGCGACCGTCAGAACAGGCCTTCGACCTCGCCCGCGTCGTTCAGCATGATGTTCTCGGCCGATGGTACGCGCGGCAGGCCCGGCATGGTCATGATGTCACCGCAGATCACCACGATAAAGCCGGCCCCGGCCGAGAGCCGCACTTCGCGCACAGGCACGCTGTGGCCGGTCGGCGCACCGCGCAGGTTCGGGTCGGTCGAGAAGCTGTACTGCGTCTTGGCCATGCAGACCGGGAGGTGACCGTAGCCGGCATCCTCCCAGGCGCGGAGCTGGTCGCGGACGGACTGGTTCGCCAGCACCTCGTCGGCGCGGTAGATGCGCTTGGCGATGGTCTCGATCTTCTCGAAGAGCGGCATCCCGTCGGGGTAGAGCGGCGCGAACTGCGACACGCCGCTGTCGGCCAGTTCGGCGACGCGGGTGGCGAGGTCGGCGACCCCCTCGGAGCCCTTGGCCCAGTGCTGGCAGAGGATCGCCTCCGCCCCCTGCTCGGCCACGTAGTCCTTGACCGCCTGCACCTCGGCCTCGGTGTCGGTGACGAAGTGGTTGATCGCCACGACGACCGGGACCCCGAAGCTCTTCACGTTGGCGATATGGCGGCCGAGGTTGGGGCAGCCGGACTGCACCGCCTCGACATTCTCGGCGCCCAGGTCGACCTTGGCGACGCCGCCGTTCATCTTCATGGCGCGGACGGTGGCGACCAGCACCACCGCGTCCGGCGCCAGGCCGGCCTTGCGGCACTTGATGTTCATGAACTTCTCGGCGCCCAGGTCCGCGCCGAAGCCGGCCTCGGTCACGACGTAGTCGGCCAGTTTCAGCGCCGTCTTGGTGGCGATGACCGAATTGCAGCCATGCGCGATATTGGCGAAGGGGCCGCCGTGCACGAAGGCGGGGTTGTTCTCGAGCGTCTGCACCAGGTTCGGCTGCATCGCGTCCCTGAGCAGGACGGTCATCGCACCGTCGGCCTTGATGTCGCGGGCGTAGACGGGCGTGCGGTCGCGGCGATAGGCGACGATCATGTCGCCCAGGCGCTTCTGCAGGTCCTTCAGGTCCGACGACAGGCAGAGGATCGCCATGACCTCGGAGGCCACGGTGATGTCGAAACCCGACTGCCGGGGAAAGCCGTTGGCCACGCCGCCGAGCGAGGTGACCACGTCGCGCAGGGCCCGGTCGTTCATGTCCAGCACCCGGCGCCACACCACGCGGCGCTGGTCGATTTCCAGGTCGTTGCCCCAGTAGATGTGGTTGTCGATCATCGCCGACAGCAGGTTGTGGGCGCTGGTGATGGCATGGAAGTCGCCGGTGAAATGAAGGTTCATGTCCTCCATCGGCACCACCTGCGCCAGCCCGCCGCCCGCCGCGCCGCCCTTCATGCCGAAGTTCGGCCCGAGCGATGCCTCGCGGATGCAGATCGCGGCCTTCTTGCCGATGCGGTTCAGCCCGTCGCCGAGACCCACGGTGGTCGTGGTCTTGCCCTCGCCCGCCGGTGTCGGGTTGATCGCCGTCACCAGGATCAGCTTGCCGTTCGGGCGGTCGTCGAGCGAATCGATGAACTCCTGCCCCACCTTCGCCTTGTCGTGGCCGTAGGGCAGCAGATGGTCCGAAGGGATCCCCAGCTTTTCCCCGATCTCCTGGATGGGCTTCTTCTTGGCGTCGCGGGCGATCTCGATATCGGTGCGGTAGGTCATCGCGGGGTCATCCTGACTGTGGGGCTGCGGCCTCGTGGGCAATGATCCCACGGATAGAGGAACCGAATTCCGGGGTAAGCGGCAATTCCGACCTTTCCGGGCCGAATTCGTCCCGTTCATGTTTCGATTCGGAAACAGTTTTATGCGATCCGAAACGTCAAGTGTGGGAACCATCCGTGGTATGGTGCCGTTGTCCCAGCAAGATGGGACATGAGGATCGGCGCATCGCGCACCCCGGCCTCGACTGATTTTGGAGTTTGATTATGAAAGCTGCTGCTGTTGTTTTTCACGCGAGTTTCGCCCTGACGCTGACCCTGGCGGCAGGCGTGCTTGCCCTCATTTGATCAAGATCGGCTCCGGGGCGCTTTTCGGCGCCCCGGCCATTTCCAGAGGCGCCCAGACCGGTTGATCCGGGATCGCGAGGCGCAATTCCTCCCCCACTGACAACCGACCCTCGCGCTCGACCCAAGCTGTCACGCCGCGACGCCCCTTGGCCGCCGTCTTGAACCGTTTGCCGACGCCCGGCAGGTGATCGTCGATCACGCGGGCGGGAAGGTGGCAGGGGCGGTTCGCCATGTCCACCACCAGCGTGACCCCGTCCGGCCCCTGCAGACGGGAGGAGGGCGGAAGATGCGAGAAATCCTCGAGCCCCTCGACCACCATGGTCGCGCCCAGCCATTCGGGGCGCAGAGCCACGATCCCCATTGTCGCGGCTATGTGGGCGAGTTCCTCGACCGACAGGATCGAGAACTGGCGGACATTCCGGATCGTCGTATCGCGCGGATGCAGGTGAAGGACCCGGCTGCAGGAGGGGCGGTCGATCCCGCCGTGCGCCTCGCCCTCCGGGCCGTCGAAACGGGCGGCAAGGCTCTCGACCGGGGCCGAGGTAAGGGCCGCGCCGCGATCCGCCACGCGGCCCAGCCAGGTGATGCGACAGGTGAAATCGGTAAGCTTCAGGGCGGGCATCCGGCGTCCTTTCGCGATCAGGTGGGCCGCGTCAGGGTATAGAACATCCGCTTGAACGGGAAAAGCACCGTGCCGTCCGGGCGGCGGGGATAGGCGGTTTCCATGGCCTCGTCGTAGAGCGCACCGATCCGGTCGCGTTCCTCGGGGTCGAGGGCCTCAAGCACAGGGCGCGCAAAGGTCGACGCGGTGAAGAGCCGCACGGGATGCGCCTCGTCCGAGGCGTCGAGGGGCTGCATGTACTCGGTCTCCCACATGGCGACCGACCCGAGACCGTCGAGGATCGCCCAGGTGGTGCGCGCGTCGGGGATCCCGGGCATGGCGTCGGGATCGACGCGCCCGGGAAAATGCTGCGCCACGAGGTCGAGCCAGAGCCGATGCGAGGGGGCGTGGTTCTGATGCGGCACCTGCACCGCAAGCGTCCCGCCCGGCGCGAGCCGGTCCACCAGGGAGGGCACCAACGTTTGATGATCCGGCAGCCAGTGCAGCGCGGCGTTGGAAAAGATGATCTCGGGCGGGCTGCCGGGGTGCCAGGTTGCGATATCCTCTTCGGAAAGCGCGTCGTAGGCCCCGGTCTTCCAGGCCTCGGCCAGCATGGCGGGCGAGCTGTCGATCCCGACGATACGGGCATTGGGGAACCGCGTGCGCAAGACCGGGCCCACGCCCCCGTTGCCGCACCCGAGGTCGACGATCGCACCCTCTGCAAGTGCCGGCAGTCGCATCACGAGATCCACCGCCGGTCTCAGTCTCAGCCCCGCGAACCGAGAATACTGCTGCGGGTTCCAGTCGGTCATGCCCTCGCCCCCTTCGTCGCGCATGCCACGGTATCCCGCACGACGGACGGCAACAAGACAAAGGGCCGGAACACTGTCCGGCCCTCGCGTCGATGTCAGGCTGTCGGTTCGGGCTCGAGCCCGCCGGACCCGCCCGGCTTGGGCTTGGGCTTGGTCTTGGGGATCGCGGTGACCGAGGGCGCGCTGCCCTCGTCCGAGCCTTCGTCCTCGTCTTCGGAATTCGGCGGCTCGCCGTTCATGACCCGCTTGATCTCGTCGCCGGTCAGCGTCTCGTATTCCAGAAGCCCCTGGGCCAGCCGCTCCCACTCTTCCTGCCGTTCGGTCAGGATCTTGTAGGCGTGGTTGTAGGCGTCCTCGATCATGCGCTTCACTTCTTCCTCGATCAGCTCCTTGGTATGAGCCGAGACCGAGAAGCCGCCGGCGCCGTTGCCCATGTAGCCTTCGTGCGCCTGTTCGTAATCGACATTGCCCACCTTGTCGGACATGCCCCACCTCAGGACCATGGCGCGCGCCAGGGCCGAGGCCTGCTGGATGTCGCCCGCGGGCCCGTTCGAGACGTCGCCCTCGCCGTACTTGATGATCTCGGCGGCCTTGCCCGCCATGGTCATCGCCAGCTTCTGTTCGCATTCCGACTTGTGCCAGTTCAGACGGTCGATCTCGGGCAGGGAAACCACCATGCCAAGCGCGCCGCCGCGCGGAATGATCGTCGCCTTGTAGACCGGATCGCACTTGGGCAGGGTCAGGCCCACCACGGCGTGACCGGCCTCGTGATACGCGGTCTTTTCCTTCTGGTCTGGGGTCAGGACCATGGAGCGTCGTTCGGCCCCCATCATGACCTTGTCCTTGGCGTTCTCGAAATCGACCATGGTGACGAAGCGGCGGCCGACACGGGCGGCCATCAGCGCCGCCTCGTTCACGAGGTTGGCGAGATCGGCGCCCGAGAAACCGGGCGTGCCGCGCGCGATGATGCGCAGATCGACGTCCGGGCCGAGGGGGGTCTTGCGGGCATGGACGCCAAGGATCTTCTCGCGCCCCTTGATGTCGGGGTTGGGCACGGTGACCTGACGGTCGAACCGGCCCGGACGCAGCAGCGCGGGGTCCAGCACGTCGCGGCGGTTGGTGGCGGCGAGGATGATGACGCCCTCGTTCGATTCAAAGCCGTCCATCTCGACCAGCAGCTGGTTCAGCGTCTGTTCGCGTTCGTCGTTGCCGCCGCCATAACCCGCGCCACGGTGACGGCCGACGGCGTCGATCTCGTCGATGAAGACGATACAGGGCGCGTTCTTCTTGGCCTGCTCGAACATGTCGCGCACGCGGGAGGCGCCGACGCCCACGAACATCTCGACGAAGTCCGAGCCGGAGATGGTGAAGAACGGCACGCCCGCCTCGCCCGCGATGGCGCGCGCGAGCAGCGTCTTACCGGTGCCCGGAGGGCCGACCAGCAGCGCACCCTTGGGGATCTTGCCGCCAAGGCGCGAGAACTTCTGCGGGTTGCGCAGGAATTCCACGATCTCCTCCAGCTCTTCCTTGGCTTCGTCGATGCCCGCAACGTCGTCAAAGGTCACGCGGCCGTGCTTTTCGGTCAGCATCTTGGCCTTGGACTTGCCAAAGCCCATCGCGCCGCCCTTGCCGCCGCCCTGCATGCGGTTCATGAAATAGATCCACACGCCGATCAGCAGAAGGATCGGCAGAAGCGAGACGAGGAAGGACTGGAACCCGGATTCTTCCTGGCTTTTCGCGGTCACGGGGATGTCGTTCTGGATCAGCGTGTCCGTCAGCGTCGCGTCCTCGGGCTTGATGGTCACGTAATCCTGACCGTCCGTGCCGCGATAACGCACCTGCTCACCGTCGAGCGTGACCGAACTGACATTGCCGCTTTCGACTGCGGTGACGAAGTCGGAATAGGCGATCTCGCGGCTTTGGAGGGTACCACCCGATCCGCTGAACAGATTGAACAGGGCCACGATCAGCAGAAGCAGAACGACCCAAAAGGCGAATTGACGCGCGTTGCCCAAGGAAAACTCCTCCAGATTGGGGATAGGCGGGGGCCTATCACACCCGCTTGCGAACTAAAATAAGATTTGCGGCGACAGGTTCAATGTGTGCGGAAGGTCGCATGGTAATCTTCCGCGCTCCGGCACAGCTCGGCCGAGAAGCCCGCGCCGAACCCGGCCAGGGGGGCGGCGCGCAGCGCTCCGTCCCGCCAGACCGCGGGGGCGGCCAGCAGCGTCCGGCGCGGCAGACCTGTCCCGCGCCACTCGGTGCAGGCCCGCAGACCGGCCTCGCCCGTCGCCGCGATGCGGTCGCCCGGCCGGAACGGGCCGGTCAGGCGCCAGCGCCCGTCCCAGAGCGTGCCCGGCGCGGCGACGGTTTCGGCAACGGCCGCAGGTTCGCGCGAGATCCGGATCGTATCGTCGCGGATCGCGATCAGGCAGCCGCTCAGCGGCATCCCCTCGCCCCGCGCGATGGCCTCGACGAGGCGCTGGATCCCGCCGCGCCGGGGCGGATACTCCTCGCCCGAGACCCAGTGCAGCGCCGCCTGAAGGATCAGGCGTGCGGTCTCGCCCGGCATCGCACCGAAGGCCGCGCACGGGATCAGCACGTCGCCGGCCTCGAACTGGACATGTGCGCGCGCCTCGGCCTCGGCGTAATGGCCCAGGGTCTTGCGCAGGGCGGCCATGTTGCCGGCCACCATGTTCAGCGCCTCCACCGTCAGGCCGAGCGGTTCGAGCTCCCGCAGGGCCCGGCGCGCCTTGGGCCGGTCGAAGCGCATGTCCTCGTTCGTCGGATCCTCGATCCACTTCTGGTCCCGCGCGTCCAGATAGCGGCGCAGCTCGGCCCGCCGCACAGTGAGCAGAGGACGGAGAAAGGTGACGCCCGCGTGGCTGCGGCCGGGGGACATCGCCGCCAGGCCGGCGACGCCCGAGCCGCGCGCGAGGCGCATCAGCAGGGTTTCGGCCTGATCGTCAGCGGTGTGCCCGAGCGCGATCCCGGCCACACCGGCCCCGCGCGCCCATTCGGCCATCAGGTCATAGCGCGCCCGGCGTGCCCGATCGGAAAGATTGCCGGCTCCGTCCCAGCCGGTCCAGTGCAGGACCGTGTGCGGGACGCCGAGACGGCCCGCGATCTCGCCGACGCACGCGGCCTCTGCGGCCGAGTCCGCGCGCAGCCCGTGATCCACGGTGACGGCATGAAGCGCGAGGCCCGAGCCCGAGGCCCAGTCATGCAGCAGATGGAGAAGCGCGAGACTGTCGGAGCCCCCCGAGACCGCGACCCCCAAGGGTCCCGCAGGCGGAGGATCGAAAAAACCGGCGACCGCACGGGCGGGATCGCCGGACATTGCGCTCACTGGCAGCCCAGCTCGGCCCGGGCGGTCTGGGCCTGCGCGACCTGCGGCGCGTCGGGGAAACGGTTGGCGACCTCGGCCAGCGTGGTGCAGGCCTCGGGCCCCTGCCCCAGCTGTCCCAGCCCCTGCCCCAGTTTCAGCAGCGCCTCGGCCGCGACAGGCCCGTCGGGGGCGGCGGAAAAAGCGGCGAGATAGGCGCGCGACGCCTTGGTGATCTCCCCCTGCGCCTCGAGCGCCCGCCCCTTGCCCAACTCGGCCTGCGCCTGAAGGGGCGAGCCGGGATAGGTGGTCAGGAAGCTGTCGAACCTGGTCGCCGCACCGGCCGCATCGCCATCGTCGAGCGCCGCCTGCGCCGCGTCGAAATCGCTCCTCTCGGCGACGGCCAGCTCCGTCTGCGGCGTTTCGGGCGCGGCGATCGACCCGGCGGGCGGGGTGATGGGCGCCGCGGCCGAGCCTTCGGGCAGTTCACCGCCGAGCGTCGAGGTCTCGGCCAGCTGCGAGACGTCGCCGCCTTCCAGTTCGACGAGGCGGAACTCGAGGTCGCCGATCCGGTTCGTGCCGTCCCGCACGACCGAGTTGATGCGGAATTCGAGCTCTTCGGTCTTGGAGGTGAGGCGCGAGGCCTCGGCCTCGAGCGCGTCGAGCCGTTCGAGTACCGATCCGCCCACGGTCACGCCCGAGGCGGTACCGGTGGTGGAGAGTTCGCGCTTGAGCTTCTGGATCTCGACGTTGAGGACGGTCAGTTCCTGCCGGATGTCGGCGAGGGTCTGGTCCTGCGACTGCGCCGCCGCCCCGAGAGGCAGCAGCGCGATGAGACCGACGGCGAGAAGGTTCCGCATCAGGCGCTCCGATTCAGCTGATCGCACCGGCAGCCAGCACGGTGACGGCGCGGCGGTTCTTGGCATAGCAGGACTCGGTCGAGCAGATCTCGATGGGACGTTCCTTGCCATAGGTGACGGTCTTGAGGCGCGAGGCCGCGACGCCCTGGGTGATCAGGTATTCGCGGGCCGCGTTGGCGCGACGGGCGCCGAGGGCGAGGTTGTATTCGCGCGTGCCCTGTTCGTCGGCATGGCCCTCGATCACGGCGGTATAGTCGCTGTTGGTCATCAGCCATTGCGCCTGGGCGTTCAGCGTCGCCCGCGCCTCGTCCGAGAGGGTCGACTGGTCGACCGCGAAAAGCACGCGGTCGCCGACGGCGCTCTGGAAATAGAGGGGGGAGGTCGGATCGTTGGCCGATCCGGGGACGACGGCGCCGTCGGCGCCGGCAGTGCCGCCGAGGGCCACGTCGTTGTCGAACCGCTCGCTCTGCGAACAGGCGGCCAGCGCCAGGGCGGATACGACCAGCATCGCGCGTGTCAGGTGTTTCATCTCGTGCCTCGTTTCATCTCGTTGCCCGACTGTATCATCTGCGGGACAGGTGGAAAACTCTGCGCCTCGGCGCGGGCCGTCGTCAGTCCTGCAACGGCGACCAGGACGGGTCCGAGGCCGCGCCCTCGGTGCGGACCCGCTTGAGGTTGCGCCCCGATATATCGACGGAATAGAGCGATGCCGAGCCCTGTTCGCCCTGCGTCTCGCGGGTGAACATGATCACCCGACCGTTCGGCGCCCAGGTCGGCCCCTCGTCGAGGAACGAGGCGGTGAGCAGCCGTTCCTCGGAACCGTCGGTGCGCATGACGCCGATGTGAAAGCGGCCCTTGCTCTGCTTGGTGAAGGCGATCAGGTCGCCGCGCGGGGACCAGACGGGCGTGCCGTAGCGGCCCTGGCCAAAGCTGATGCGGGTCGGCTCTCCTCCGCCCACGGGCATGATATAGAGCTGCTGCGTGCCCGAGCGGTCGCTTTCGAAGACGATCTGCGAGCCGTCGGGCGAAAAGCTGGGGGCGGTCTCGATCGAGGGGGCCTGCGTCAGCCGGGTGGATTGGCCCGAATTGATGTCGAGCGAAAAGATGTCGGTATTGCCGCCCTGCGTCAGGGAATAGACCACGGTCTGTCCGTCCGGGTGGAAGCGCGGCGCAAAGGACATGGTGCCCTCGGGCGTGTTCAGGGTGCGACGCCCGACCGATGCGACGTCGAGGACATAGATCTTGGGAAAGCCGGTCTCGTAGCTGGTATAGAGAACGCGGTCGCCGGTCGGGCTGAAGCGCGGCGCCAGCACGATGGAGGAACTGTCCGTCAGGTACTGAACGTTCGCGCCGTCGTAATCCATGATGGCCAGACGCTTGCGGCGGTCGTTCTTGGGGCCGGTCTCGGACACGTAGACGACGCGGCTGTCGAAATAGGGCCCCTCGCCGGTGATGCGGGAATAGACCGCGTCCGCCACCTTGTGCGCCATGCGCCGCCAGCCGGCGGTGGTCCCCGAGAATTGGAGGCCGTCGCCCATCTCCTGCCCCGAGAAGACATCGTAGAGCCGGAACTTGACGTTGACCCGGTCGCCGGTGACGCCGACCGCCCCGGTGATCAGGGCCTGGGCGTTGATCGCCTTCCAGTCGGCGTATTGCACCGGGCTGGAAAAGCTGGTGACGCGGGCGATATGGGCGTTCTGCGGGATCTCGCGGAAGAGACCGGTGCCGGTCAGGTCGTCCGACACGACGCGGGTGATCTGTGCCGCCATTTCGGCCGAGGCACCGTTTTCCGGCACGAAATCCGGCACGGCGAAGGGCAAGGGTTCGATGACCCCCTCGGTGATCTCGATCCGCAGGGGGCCGTCCTGGGCGAGAAGGGGCGCGGCCGCAAGCGTGGCGGCCGCGGCGAGGATGCTCAGAAGCCTGATCAGAAGTTTGGTCATTTGATCCGCATCTTCTCCGGGTTAAATGTCATTTCAATGTCGCGCCAATGCTCGTACTTGTCGACCGGCAGGCCGAAGCCTTTCGCGCCGCAGCGGATGATGGCGCGGCGCGCGGCCTCGAAAGCCTGCCGCTCGGCGTCGCCGGCCCCGCCCGTGGACGAGATCAGGCGGATGGTGTCGTTCTTCGGCCGCCCGTCCTCGGACATGTCGACGCCGACGACGACGGTGGTCCGCAGCGCATCCGTGGAAAGGCTGCCGGTGTTCCAGCAGGCCGATACGGCGACGCGCAGCGCGTCCCTCTCGCCCGAGGTGAGCGGCGGTCCGATCGGGCCGGACGGCACGTCGTCGCTGGCTGCGGTGGAGGTAGAGCCCGCGAGCGCCCGTTCCAGAGCATCGTTGATCGCGTCCTTCTGTTCCGGCACGGGCTCCGGGTCGGGCTCGGGGTCGGGCTCGGGCTCGGGCGTCGGAGCGGGCTCGGGCTCGGGTGTTTCCGCCGGCTCGGGCTCGGCGGCCGCTGTGCGGACCGGGCGGCCGGACGGGGGGCGTTTCGAGACTTTCGGCGGACCATCGCCCTGGTCCTCGGCCTCGGTGATGATCTCGGTGGTCGCTTCCTCGGGCGCCCTCTCCTCTTCCTCGGGCCGGGCCTCGGTCGCATCGGGCGACGGGGCGGAGGGCGCGGTCGGCGTCTCGTCGATCGCCGCATCCGGGTTGGGGCGCTCGACCGGGCGCGGCGCGACGCGCGGGATCGCCCGGGGCGCCTCTTCGGAGGGGGTGGGGAGCAGGACGGCCGTATCCTCGGACGGCGGCGTGATCTCCTGCGTGCTGTCGGCGACCTCGGCCTGCGGCGCGGTCAGGTCGGGCCTTTCGGGGGAGGTTTCCGACTGCGGGGCCTCGGCCGCCTCGGGCTGGGCCTGTTCGGGGGCGCTGTCGGCCTGCGGCGTGACGGGGCTGGCATCTTCCGCCGGGGCGGGCGCCGGAAGCTCGGCCACCTCGGTGTCCGCGCCAGGGGGCTGCTCCGCCGGGGTGAGCGCTGCATATTCCTCGGGCGAGATCAGGGCGACATCCGTCACCTCGATCGCGTCGTCGGGCGGCAGCGAGAAGCTGCCGATCAAGGCCCATGCGAAGAGAGCCAGATGGCCCGCCCCGGATATGATGTGCCCCGCGTGCATCGGTCCGGCCTAGCTACCGCCATCCAGCGAAGGCCCGCCCGGGTCGGTGACGAGACCGATGTTCTTGAACCCGCCCCGGTTCAGCGCCCCCATCACCTGCATGACCTGCTCGTAGGGCACGGCGCCGTCGGCGCGCAGGTAGATGCGGTCGCTGTCGCGTTCCGCCGCGATCGAGCGGAGCTTGGGGATCAGATCGTCGCGGGCGGTTTCGGTGGTCTGGATCATCACCGCGCCCTCGGCGGTGACGGTCACGGTCAGCGGTTCCTCCTGCTCGGTCGGGAGGGAATTGGCCGCCGTCTCGGGCAGCTTGACCGGAACGCCAACGACCATCAGCGGGGCCGCGACCATGAAGATGATGAGCAGCACCAGCATGACATCGACGAAAGGCGTCACGTTGATCTCGGCCATGGGCCGGGCGCGGCCGCCGTGGCGCCGCCCCCTGCGGCCCGAGCCGCCGTCCTTGCCGATCACCCCCGCCCCCATCTCAGGCGTCCAGCTGGCGGCTGAGAATGGTCGAGAACTCGTCGGCGAAGGCCTCGTAATTGCCCACGAGCCGGTCGGCATCGGTGGAGAGCTTGTTGTAGAAGATCACCGCGGGAATGGCCGCCAGCAGGCCGAGGCCGGTGGCCAGCAGCGCCTCGGCGATGCCGGGCGCCACGACGGCGAGGTTCGTGTTCTGGCTTTCCGCGATACCGATGAAGGCGTGCATGATGCCCCAGACCGTGCCGAAGAGCCCCACGAAGGGTGCGGTCGAGCCGACGGTGGCCAGCACCGGCAGACCCGCCTGCAGGCCCTCGGCCTCTTTCGCGATGGCCACGTCCATCGAGCGGTCTATGCGGGCCTGCGCTCCGGCGATCATCTGGCCGTCCTCGCGGTGCGAGCGGCGCCATTCGGTCATGCCGGCGGCGAAGACGCGATGCGCGCGGCCCGACGGGTCGGGGCCGATCTGCTCGTAGAACTCGTCCAGCGGCTCGCCGGACCAGAAGCTGCGATCGAATTTCGTCGCCTCGGAGCGGGCCGAGCGGTAGGTGATGATCTTCTGGATGATGATGGACCACGACCAGAAGGAGGCGGCGATCAGCAGAAGCATCACCAGCTTCACGGTCAGCGTCGCACGGGCGAAGAGCGCCCACATGGAGAAATCCACGTGCTGCGCGATGGCTAAAGTCTCGGTTTCCATTCTGCCTGCTCGTCAGAAACAAAAATTCGGGCCGTCTTTCGCGGCCTCGTTGCAGCGGAATGTACCGGATCTCAACGCAGTTGGCCAACACATTGCCGCGAGCGCGCGTTGCGTCGGTTTTTCAGTGCATCAACAGGCGGATATTCGCCGGGAGGCGTGCGGGATGGCCGGTTTCGTTCAGCGCGACCACGGTCACGAGCGCGGAGAACAGGGGCTCGGCCTCGCGCAGCACCTCCTGTTTCAGGACGATCCGCGCGCCGGTCACCATCTCGGTCACGGTCGTCACCTCGAGTTCGTCATCGAACTGCGCCGGCGCGAGGTAGTCGGCCTCGATCCGGCGGACGGCGAAGACGATGCCGGTGTCCTCCTTCATCGCCCTCTGGTCGATGCCGAGCGACCGGACCCATTCGCTGCGGGCGCGTTCGATGAATTTCAGGTAGTTGGCGTAATAGACGATCCCGGCGAGATCGGTGTCCTCGTAATACACCCGAAGCTGAAATCGATGCGTCATCTTCCCCTCCGCTGCCGCGCGGAGAAGACACCGAAGCCGGCGGAATCACAAGACGGTGCGGCGCAATTCAGGCACGGCGCAATTCAGGCACGGCGCCCGGCCTCAGGTCCGGCCCAGCCGGGCGTAGATGCGCAGCGCATGGCCCCTGTCCTGCGCCGAGGCCGGCAGCACGGGGTCATAGGCGGCGCGGATCACCGAGGCGGGCATGGGATGCAGGCGGCCCACCCCGTCCTCTCCGCGCAGCAGGGTGGGCTGTGCGGCGAAAGCTTCCGGGCCCCAGTCCAGCATGGATTTCACCGCCAGATCGAGGCCGATCTCCTCGGCCGGGCGCCGGGCCTGATCCCCGCGCATCCTGATAAAGGCAAAGACGGCGCGGATCGCCCCCTCGTCGTCGAAACGGATGTGCCGGTACTGGCCGGCCTCGGCCCCCATCAGTCGCGGCACCAGCGCGCCGAGATCGGGGATCATCTGGTCGAGCCCCTCGAGATCCGCCAACTCCTGCCAGTCGCGCAGGAAGAAGACCATCAGGTTCGTGCCGAGTTCGGGATCGGTTTCGGCCGTAGCGTGACCCGCCATGGCCACGACGGTTTCGATCGCGCCCTTCAGGGGCGGCAGGCTCGTGTCCTCGACACCGAAGACGACCGGAACGATGGGGCGGTTCCACCGGGCGAACTGGAACGATCCGTCCGGACGGGTGAACAGGTTCTCGATGTCTTCCGGCTCCGGGTGAAGCGTGCTCACGTTACCGGCCCCATTTTCCGTCGAATGCCTGAGCAGGATCGATGCCCGCCCGAGGAGCCGAGGGCAAGAAAAAACAGCATATTCAGATGATTTCATCCCGCCGCGTGCCGGCGCCGACGCGATTCTTCGCAGGCCGTCACTCGAACAGGGTGGCCTGACCGGGCGCGCGCGGCGGCGGCAGGCCGATATGCGCCCATCCCCGTGCCGCCAGCATCCGGCCGCGCGGCGTGCGCTGGATCAGCGCCTGTTGCAGCAGGTAGGGCTCGATCACCTCCTCGACGGAATCGCGGCTTTCGCTAAGCGCGGCGCAGAGTGTCTCGATCCCGACAGGACCGCCCTGGTAGTCCTCGCCGATCATCTTCAGATACCGCCGGTCGGCCCCGTCCAGGCCAAGGTTGTCGACGCCGAGCCTGGTCAGCGCATTGTCGGCGAGGTCGCGGGTGATGCGGCCGTCGCCCTCGACCACGGCGAAGTCGACGACCCGGCGCAGCAGGCGGCCGGCGATCCGGGGGGTGCCGCGCGCGCGGCGGGCGATCTCGCGCGCGCCATCGGCATCGGCGGGGGCGCCGAGCTTGCGGGCGTTGCGGGTGACGATCTCGTGCAACTCGTCCTCGGTGTAGAACTGCAAACGGGTCGGGATGCCGAACCGGTCGCGCAGCGGCGTGGTCAGCAGGCCGAGCCGCGTGGTCGCCCCGACCAGCGTGAAGGGCTGCAGTTCGATCCGCACGGTGCGGGCGGCGGGGCCTTCGCCGATCACGAGGTCGAGCTCGAAATCCTCGAGCGCGGGATAGAGCACCTCTTCCACCGCCGGGTTGAGGCGATGGATCTCGTCGATGAAGAGGACGTCGCGCGCCTCGAGATTGGTGAGGATCGCGGCCAGATCCCCGGCCTTGGCAAGGACGGGGCCCGAGGTCATCCGGAAGTTCACGCCGAGTTCGCGCGCCATGATCTGCGCCAGGGTCGTCTTGCCGAGGCCCGGAGGACCGTGGAACAGCGTGTGGTCCATCGCCTCGCCGCGCTGGCGGGCCGACTGGACGAAGACCCGCAGGTTGGCGCGCGCCTCGCGCTGGCCGATGAAGTCGTCGAGCGTCTGGGGCCGCAGGGCGCGGGTGTCCTCGGCATCCTCGGGGAGCGGGTCGGGGCGGAGCGTGGGATCGGAGCTCATCTATCCACCTCAGGCCGGAGCCAGGCGCCTGAGGGCGCTCCGGATCA
The DNA here is from genome assembly GCF_000152725.1 of Pseudooceanicola batsensis HTCC2597. GTDB lineage: Bacteria > Pseudomonadota > Alphaproteobacteria > Rhodobacterales > Rhodobacteraceae > Pseudooceanicola > Pseudooceanicola batsensis. Next base: position 3,231,878 of record NZ_CH724131.1, on the reverse strand, counting down.
GCGCGGCGGTGTCGGCCCTGGGTGTCTCGCCCGCGGCTTCGGCCACGGCGGCGGCGGCCTCGGACGGGCCGTAGCCGAGGTTGCCCAAGGCCGAGAGCGCCTCGGCCTGGGCCGAGGCCGTCGAGGCGGGCGCCGCGGTGGCGGCCGGCGCGGGGACAGGCTCGACCACCTCGGTCTCGGCCGGCGCGGCCGACGTGGGGGCGGCCCCGCCCATGGCCATGACCGCGGGGGCCTTGTCCTTGAGTTCCAGCACGATCCTCTGCGCGGTCTTGGGGCCGATGCCCTTGGCCGCCTTGACCGACGCCTGATCGCCGAGCGCGATGGCGCGGCCCAGCCCCTCTGCCCCGAGCGCGCCCAGGATCGCCAGCGCGCCCTTGGCGCCGACGCCCTGAACCGACGTCAGCAGGCGGAACCATTCCTTCTCGACCAGGGTCGGGAAGCCGTAGAGCTGGAGCAGGTCCTCGCGCACGATCAGTTCGGTATAGAGCGCGGCGGCCTCGCCCGCGCCGGGCAGCGTGGCGAGCGTGCGGTCCGAGACGAAGACCACGTATCCCACGCCGCGCACGTCGATCAGAACATGATCGGGGCCGCGCATGTCGATGCGCCCTGCCAACCGCCCGATCATGCGCGCACCTTCGTCGCGCGCGACATGGCGGCGGCCGAACCGAGGTGATGGGCATGGCAGATCGCGATGGCCAGGGCATCGGCGGCGTCGGGACCCGAGAGATCGACACCGGGCAGCTGCAGGCGCACCATGTGCTGCACCTGCTCCTTGGCGGCGTGACCGACGCCCACCACGCTCTTCTTCACGGTGTTCGGCGCGTATTCCCCGACCGGAAGCCCCGCCTGCGCCGGGACCAGCAGCGCGATCCCCCGCGCCTGCCCCAGCTTGAGCGTTCCCGCCCCGTTGGTGTTGACGAAGACCTGTTCGACCGCGGCGGCGTCGGGCGCGTGTTCGATCAGCACGGCGGTCAGGGCCGCGTGAAGCGACAGCAGGCGTTCGGCCATCTCGGTTCCGCTGCCCGCGCACTGCCCGTTCGCCACGTGGCTGATTCGGCTGCCCGAGACCGATATCACGCCCCAACCCAGGCTTCGCAGGCCCGGATCTATGCCGATGACTCTCATACTGCCCCTTCGCATGACTGCGACCTTGTCCTTTTGGCAACATCTAGCACGAATAGTGAACATCCGCCAAGGGCGATACATCCGGCGGACCAAGGTCGGTTTGCGACAGCACAATCCCGGGAAACGACCCGCACCGGCCGAAAGCGACGTCGCGGCGGGTCCGAGCGACACTCCCGGGCGCCTGATTATCAACCTGATATCAATGATTTGGACCGCTCTCCGAGCCATGCAGAAATCTCATGGGACCCATGCAACAACTCTGCTTCCCGGGCGGCGAAAGCTCGATTATTGGGCGGTTTGAAAACATGTATCCGCTCCTCCGGCCAAGGACCCCCGCCATGTCCGTCTACACGATGAAACCCCGCCCCCAGACCGCCTATGTCGAGACGCTCGGCCACATCGGCCGCGCCCTCTCGAACCTGCATCTCGCGCTGCGCGACTGGAACGACCGCCGCGTCACCCGCCGGATCCTCGGCGGTCTCACCGACCGCGAACTGTCCGATATCGGTCTGCTCCGGTCCGAGATCGGCGACCTGCGCTGACCGGCGACCGCACCGACGACAAAGCGCCGCGTCCCCCCGGGGGCCGCGGCCTTTTTTTGGGGCGGACGACAGGCCGGGCGCAGTCAGCCGACGATGAAGCTGATGGCGTTGTAGACCCAGAGGGTCACCGGTTCGATCTGCATCACCTTGGCGCCGAGCCGGTCCATCATGTCGCCATCGGCCATCGCGGCCACCTTGGCGGAGTATTTCGCGAAACCCAACTGGTAGAGCAGGAAGCCCTTGAAGGTCAGCAGAACGCCGGCGATGATCAACATCGCCCGAACGGGCATCGCCCGGCCGATCTGGCGTCGGCGGGTGCCCGAGGGCATCAGCTTCATCAGCCCGGTGTCATCCAGCTCCAGGCGTGACCCCTCTTCCAGCGCGGCGCGGCGGTCTTCCAGCCGCTCCAGTCTCCGGTCGAAATGTGCGAACCCGTCCTTCATTGCTCTTGTCCCGCTCCTCAGGATCTTTTCCCGGAGAAGTTGGTAAAGAGCGATTGAGGCCAGATTTTGGCCGGACTTGGGTCAGTTGGCGCGACCGAGCAGCAGCGTGGTCCAGTCGCCGATCCGCGTCGCCTCGGCGCGGTCCAGCCCCTGGGCGGCATAGGCGTCCGCCACCTCGTCGGCCTGATCGTTCAGAAGCCCCGAGAGAATCGCATGCCCCCCCGGCGCCAGGTGCCGCGCCAGGTCCGGGGCCAGGTCGATCAGCGGTCCCTTGAGGATGTTGGCGAAGATCAGGTCGTAGGGCGCGCCCGCGGCGATCCGGGGGTGATCGAAGCCGGTCGCCTCGATGCAGACGACCCGCCCCGCCATGTCGTTCGCCGCAAGGTTCGCCTCGGCCACCTCGACAGCGACGGGGTCGATGTCGCTGGCCACCGGGGTGACCGGCCAGATGCGGGCGGCGGCCATGGCAAGGACGGCGGTGCCGCAGCCGATATCCGCGACGCTGCCTGCCACGACCCCGCGGTCGGCCAGCCGGTCGAGCGCCTCCAGGCACCCCCTGGTCGTGCCGTGATGCCCCGTGCCGAAGGCCATGGCGGCCTCGATCAGCAGCGGCACGGCATCCTCGGGCACGGTCCCGGCGTCGTGGCTGCCATAGAGATAGAACCGCCCGGCCCGGACCGGCGCCAGTTCGCGCCGGACCTTGGCCACCCAGTCCGTCTCGGGCAGTTCGGACACGGCAAAGGGCCGCGCCTCGTGCAACGTGGCGAGAAGGGCCAACCCCGCCTCGTCCGGGCGCTCGCTGAAATAGCCGCCGACCTCCCACAGGCCCGATCCGTCCTCGATCTCGAAGACGCCGACGCCGTAGGGTTCCGGCGTCAGGGCGTCCATCGCCTCGCCCAGGGCTTCGGCGCGGTCCTTGCCCGGCAGGGTGGTGAGGGCGGTGAAGGTTGGCATGGTCCGAGTTCCTCTGCGATCCGCACCGCGCCTATTCGGCGGCGGCGGGCACGTCAAGGAGCCCGGGCGGGTTTCGGGGCCGGCAGACGACAGGCCGGGGGCCGGATCGGGCAGCGGGGGCGAAGGGCCTCCTCACTCCGCGGCAAGCGGGAGGGTGCGGGCGAAGACGGTTTCGTGCCCCGGTTCGGGATGACGCGGGATGAGCATCGAAAGGGCGAGGGAACAGGCGGCCATGCCGGCGGCGAGGACAAAGACGCCGCCCGACGAGACGAGCCAGAAATAGCCCAGGAGCGCCGGCAGGAAGACGGCCGCGATATGGTTGATCGTGAAGGCCACCGCCGCGGTCGGGGCGATGTCGCCCGGATCGGCGATCTTCTGGAAATAGGTCTTGAGCGCCAGCGCCATGGCAAAGAAGATATGATCGATCACGTAGAGCGTCGCCGCCAGCACGACGCCCCAGCCGAAATAGTAGATCCCGCCGTAGGCCGAGAAGACGCAGACCAGCCCGAAATACTCGAACATCAGCGTGTTCCGCTCGCCGTATCGCGCGACCGCGCGGCCCAGCAGGGGTGCGAAGATCATGTTCGCGACGAGGTTGATCAGGAAGAGGCCTGTCACCTCGTGCACGTCGAAGCCGAACCGCTCGACCATCATGAACCCGGCGAAGACGACGAAGATCTGGCGCCGCGCCCCCGCCATGAACTGCAGCAGGTAATACAGCCAGTAGCGCCGGCGCAGGATCATCTTCTTGACCTGCGGGTTGGGCGCCTCGAACTGCGGATAGGCGATCATGGCGAAGATCGCGATTGCCGCGGTCAGTCCGCCCGCCAGCAGGTACACGATGTTGTAGGTCAGGCCGAGCGGCTCCCACAGCAAAACGATCAGCCCGTAGGAACAGAGCGTCGCCGCCGAGCCCACGGCCAGCAGCAGGCCCAGCACGCGCGGCGCCTCTTCCCTGCTTAGCCACTGCAGCTGCAGCGACTGGTTGACCGTCTCGTAATAGTGAAAGCCGATCGAGCTGAGCAGGGTGATGGTCAGGATGCCCCCGAGCGACGGGAACCAGGCCGTCACCGCCGTCGCCGCGCCCAGCATCGTCAGCGAGACCAGCCCGAGCACCTGCTCGCGCACGAAGATGATCAGCGCGATCACCCCGATGGCTAGGAACCCCGGGATCTCGCGCACGGTGTGCAGCCAGCCGATGTCCGCACCGTCGAACTGCGCCACCTCGATGACGAAGTTGTTGAGCAGCGCGGACCACGTCGCGAAGGCGATCGGCATCGCGGCGGCCATGACGAAAAGCAGCGTCACGGGCCTGCGCCATGCCGGCAGATCCTGGGCCGCGTGGAGATCGAGTACGTTCGTCATGCATCTCCCATACGCCCATTCCCGGGCGATGGCGAGAGGCCTGTTCTCGTCCGCCGGTCCCCCGCCACCTCGTCGCCCGGCCGGCCGGTCCGGCAGGCAAGGCCGTGGCGCGGGTCCCGCCCAGCTGCCGCACAGGAGACCTCCCCGGTCTGCGCCACCGAACACTGGCCGCGCCCTGCCTGCTTCTTTGGTCCGAAAAATATCCTGGGGGAGCTCGAGGGGGTGAAACCCCCTCGTTGCCCTTGAATCGAATGCGCGCATCGCGCGCACCGCTGGCTCCGCCGGTCAGAAGAACGACTGCGGGTCGATGTCCACCGCCACCCGCAGATCCCGGTCCGGCCGCAGCTGTCCGACCCACTGCGCCATGGCCTGCTGCAGCGCCACGCCCTTGTCCGCCTTGACCAGCAGGCGCACCCGGTGCCGCCCGCGGATGCGGGCGATCGGCGCGGCGGCGGGGCCGAAGACCTGGGCCTGCAGCCGCGCGAGCGGCCCGGTGCGGCGGGCGAGGTCCTGGCCCGCCTCGAAGGCCGTCCTGGCCTCGGTGGCTGACAGGATCACCGCCGCCAGCCGGCCGTAGGGCGGCATCCCGGCCAGCCGGCGCGCCGTGGCCTCGGCCGTCCAGAAGGCCTCCTCGTCCCCCGTCAGGATGGCGCGGATCACCGGGTGATCCGGCTGATGCGTCTGCAAGAGCGCCTCGCCCGGGGTCTCGGCGCGGCCGGCACGCCCCGCCACCTGGCGCATCAGCTGAAACGTCCGTTCGGCCGCGCGCAGGTCGGACCCCTGCAGCCCGAGGTCGGCGTCGATCACGCCCACCAGCGTGAGGTTGGGAAAATTGTGCCCCTTGGCCACAAGCTGCGTGCCGATGACGATGTCCACATCGCCCTCGGCGATCCCGGCGATGGCCTCCTTCAGCGCGCGGGCCGAGGAGAAGAGATCCGAGGACAGGACGGCCGCCCTGGCCTCGGGGAAGACCTCCGCGACCTCCTCGGCCAGGCGTTCGACCCCGGGGCCGATCGGGGCCAGCCGGCCCTCGACCCCGCAGGCGGGACAGGCCTCGGGCATCGGCCGGGTCTCGCCGCATTGGTGGCAGACCAGGCGCTTGAGAAAGCGGTGCTCCACCATGCGCGCGTCGCAATGATCGCAGCCGATCTGTTCCCCGCAGGCCCTGCAGAGCGTCACCGGCGCATAGCCACGGCGGTTCAGGAACAGAAGCGACTGCTCGCCTTTCGCGATGCGCCGCTGCACCGCATGGGCCAGCGCGGGGGAAATCCAGCGCCCCGGCTCGATCCGTTCCGCCCGCATGTCGATGGCGCGCATCTCGGGCAGGACCGCCGCACCGTAGCGCGCGCCGAGATCCAGCCGGTCATACTTCCCGGCATCGGCATTGGCCCAGGTCTCGAGCGACGGCGTGGCCGAGGCCAGAACGACCCGCGCCCCCGCGATCGAGGCGCGCAGCACGGCCATGTCGCGCGCGTTGTAGAGCACCCCGTCCTCCTGTTTGTACGAGGTGTCGTGCTCTTCGTCGACGACGATCAGGCCAAGGTCGCGGAAGGGCAGGAACAGCGCCGACCGCGCCCCGACCACCAGTTCCGCCTGCCCCTGCCCGACCATCTTCCAGGCCCGGCGCCGCTCGGTCATGGTGACGCCGGAATGCCATTCGACCGGTTTCGCGCCGAAACGCTGCTCGACCCTGACGAGGAACTGTTCCGACAGGGCGATCTCGGGCAGCAGGACCAGCGCCTGCCGGCCGGCGGCGAGACAGGCGGCCACCGCCTCGAGATAGACCTCGGTCTTGCCCGACCCGGTGACACCGCGCAGCAGGGTCGTGCCGTATCCGCCATCCTGCAGCGCCGCCGAAAGCCGGTCGGCGGCGGCGGCCTGGCTGTCGGTCAGCGGCTTGCCGTGCCGGTCGGTGTCCATCCGCGGATAGGGCGTGTCGCGGGGCGCCTGTTCTTCGCGCACGGCACCCTGCTGCACCAGGCCCTTGATCACGCCGGTGGAGACACCGGCCATCTCGGCCAGTTCCTTCTGGGTGAAGGACAGCCCGCCATAGTCGCGCAGGACCTCCAGCACCCGTCGGCGGGCGTCGGTCATGCGGTCGGGTTCGGCCTGGCCCAGGCGATAGACCTTCTGCATCGAGGGCGGGTCGCTCAGCCCGGGGGCGCGGGTGGCGAGACGCAGCATCGCCGACATGGGCGTCAGCGTGTAATCTCCCGCGCGGGTCAGGAACTCGCGCATCTCGTCGCGCATCGGTGCCGCGTCCAGCACCCTGGTGACGGGCCGGATCTTCGACAGGTCGTAGTTGCCCTGCCCCGGCCCCCAGACGACGCCCAGCACCTGCCGGGGCCCGAGCGGCACCTGGACATAGGCCCCCTGCATGCAGCCCCCCGCCGGGGCGCGGTAGTCCAGCAGCCGGTCAATAGGCTGCGTGGTCAGAACCGAAACCAGCGCGCCGGGATCGTAATGTGAGGTCAGGTCCAACGCGGTCTCCGGCTGATTTCGTTAGCGCTAGCAGAATTGATCGGTTCGGGGGTTACGAAGCGCCCCCCTATCGGGTAAATCGCGGGCGACGTCTTTCCAACCCCCGGCGTGACTGCCGCACGCCCGGGCCAACCGCATGAGGCCCCGAAATGAAGTTCTTTGTCGATACCGCCGATGTCGAGGCCATTGCCGAGCTGAACGAGCTGGGCGTGGTCGACGGGGTGACCACGAACCCGTCACTGATCAAGAAGTCCGGCCGCAACATCCTGGAGGTCACCAAAGAGATCTGCGAAATGGTCGAGGGGCCGGTCTCGGCCGAGGTGACCGCGACGGATGCCGAGCAGATGATCGCCGAGGGGCGCAAGCTCGCCCAGATCGCCGACAACATCGCGGTCAAGGTGCCGCTGACCTGGGACGGGCTCAAGGCCTGCAACGTGCTGACCGACGAAGGCTTCATGGTCAACGTCACGCTGTGCTTCTCGGCCAACCAGGCGCTGCTCGCCGCGAAGGCCGGCGCGACGTTCATCTCGCCCTTCATCGGCCGGCTGGACGACATCAACCTCGACGGACTCGAGCTGATCGCCGACATCCGGACGATCTACGACAACTACGCCTACGAGACCGAGATCCTCGCAGCCTCGATCCGGACCGCGAACCACATCTCCGACTGCGCCAAGATCGGGGCGGACGTGATCACGGCGCCGCCGGCGGTGATCCAGTCGATGGTCAAGCACCCGCTGACCGACAAGGGTCTCGATGCCTTCCTCGCCGACATCAAGGCGGGCGGCATCAGCATCCTCTGAGCCCCCGCCGGCCGCCTGCACCTGCCGTCATCCCCGGCCCCGACCGGGGATCTTCCGGCACCTCGCACCGCCTTCATCCCCGGCTCCGGCCGGGGATCACCCGATCATTTGTCGCGACAGGCGGCAAGGGTTCCTCGGATCGCGCCCCAGGATGACGCGGCGCGGGGCGACCGGCCGGGGCGGCACGATCCCGGCCCCTGTTCCCTTCAGGACTCACACCGGCGGTTTCTCTCCTGCCGGGGAAAAATCCCCCCTCACATCGCGGCCACGTCTGTTAAGGTCGCCAAAAAAAAAGACGAGGCAGAGATGAGCAATCCCAAGATCGACGAGTCCCTTCGCGCCAAGATCATCGCCGAACCCGCCGCCATTCTCGACGACCGCGACCTGATGCATGCCCTGATCGCGGCGAACGACCGCGAGATCGGCAGCAACGTGGTGGACCTGCGCGGCATCGCCATGGAGAGGCTGGAGACGCGGCTCGACCGGCTGGAGGACACGCACCGGTCGGTGATCGCGGCCGCCTACGAGAACCTCGCCGGAACGAACCAGGTGCATCGCGCCGTGCTGCGCATGCTCGACCCGCTGGATTTCGAGGCCTTCCTGCGCGACCTCGACGGCGAGGTGGCCGACACCCTGGGCGTGGATCACATGCGGCTGGTGCTGGAAACCGTGCAGACCGCGGACGACCCTGCCGTCGACCGTCTCGGCGGGGTGTTGCGCGTGGTGCCGCCGGGGTTCTGCAACGAGTTCTGCGACGGCGGCCGGGGCGCGCCGCCCCGGCAGGTCACGCTGCGCCAGGTCCAGTCGGGGGAGCCCGGGATCTACGGGCCTCAGGCCGACTTCGTGCGGTCCGAAGCCTGCCTGCGGCTGAATTTCGGTCCGGGCCGCCTGCCGGGGATGCTCGTGATGGGCGCCGAGGATCCGCATCAGTTCACGCCGCAGCACGGCACCGACCTGCTGGGCTTTTTCGCGGGCGTCTTCGAACGGACGATGCGCCGCTGGCTCGACTGATGAGCGTCGCGATCTCGGATGCGGCACGCGACGCGCTGGCGGACTGGCTGTCGGGGATGAAGTCGCTGCGCGGCGCCTCGGAGGCGACGATTGGTGCCTACCGGCGCGACCTGGTCGACTACCTGTCGTTCATGACCGAGCATCTGGGCGGCCCCCAGGGGATCGCCGCGCTCGGGCGGGTGACCACCTCGGACATGCGGGCCTGGATGGCGCGGGAACGCGGCGCGGGCCTCGGGGCGCGGTCGCTGGCGCGCAAGCTGTCGGCCGTCAAGACCTTCTACCGCTGGCTGGCCGAACGCGAGGGGCTGGAGGTGACGCCGGTGCTCTCGGCGCGCGCGCCCAGGTACCAGCGCAGCCTGCCCCGCCCCCTGGCCGAGGACGCGGCGCGGGCGATGATCGAGACCGTCGGCTCGTCCGATACGCGGCCCTGGGTCGCGGCGCGCGACGCGGCGGTGGTGACGCTGCTTTATGGCTGCGGGCTGCGGATCTCCGAGGCGCTATCCCTGACGGTGGACGATCTTCCGCTCGGGGACAGCCTGCGGATCCGGGGCAAGGGCGGGAAGGAGCGGATCGTGCCGCTGATCGCCCCGGCCCGGCAGGCGGTCGAGGCCTACCTCGAGATCATGCCGCATCCGGTGACCTCGGGCGCGCCGCTCTTCCGGGCCATCCGGGGCGGGGCGCTCTCGGCGCGCACGGTGCAGAAGTCGATGGAACGGGCGCGGATGGGGCTGGGCCTACCGGCGACGGCCACGCCGCACGCGATGCGCCATTCCTTCGCCACCCATCTGCTGAGCGCGGGCGGGGATCTCAGGTCGATCCAGGACCTGCTCGGCCATGCCTCGCTGTCGACGACGCAGGTCTACACCGGCGTCGATACGGCGCGGCTGATGGAGGTCTACGAGGCCAGCCACCCGCGCGCGGCCAGACGCTGAGCCCTCAGGCGGCGGCCGCGGCCGGATGCAGCCAGTCGCGCAGGATGGCCGTGACGGCATGCGGATCCTCGAGCGACGGCAGATGACCCGCGGTGTCGAGACAGTCGAACCGGGCGGTCGGGGCCAGGCCGGCCATGAATTCCTGGCGCTTCGGCGTGACAAGGGTATCGTGGGCGCCCGCGATGATCCGTATCGGGCATTGCGCCCTATAGAGCGAGGACTGGTGGTCGCGCCGCCGCTGCATGGCGCGGGTCTGGACCTCGAAGGCGCCCGCGCCGAAGGGCCCGGCCATCTCGGCGAACAGCTCCTGCGTGGCCATGCGGCCCGGCCCCGGCGCCAGCGCCCCGGCGGGCAGCGCCGCCCGGACGGCCTCGTCCATCCGCCCGATCCGCGCCTGCACGAGAAGCGGCTCGCGGTCGGCGGCGACATTGGGCGCATCGGGCAGCGCATCGGTCGAAACCAGGCAGACGCGCGCCACGCGGTCGGGCGCCTTGCGCAGGATTTCCAGCGCCACGATCCCGCCGAGGCTTGCTCCGACGAGCGCGAAGCGGCGCGGCAGATGCGGGATCAGCGCCGAGGCCATCTCCTCGCAGCGCTCGCCGATCAGCGGCGCCTGGATCACCATGTGGTCGCGGGACAGATCGAAGGTCTGCGCGCAGAACAGGCGCTGGTCGCACAGGTATCCCGGGAGGAATACGATCGGATCGGTCATTGGGCCTGCTCTGCCTCGTTTTTCCGAATCGTCGCAGATCTGGCGGGCAGGTCAAGGCCGGCCGCGGTCAGGCCCCGGGCATTCCGGCGGAAACCTGCGCGACGGCGTCCTCGATCAGCGCCAGGCATTCTGGATCGGAAAAGCGGTGATCCTTGCCCTTCACCAGCAGCAGGCGGATATCCGGACCCTCGGCCCGTTCCAGCAGGCGGTAGGCGACGGAAAGGTCCACGTCCGCATCGGCCGTGCCCATCAGGAAACGGGTGGGAAACGGCAGGTCGATCCTGTCGCGCAGCATCAGGTGATTGCGACCATCCTCGATCAGGCGTTTCGTGATGATGTAGGGTTCGCCGTATTCAGACGGCAGAGCGACCTGTTCCACCATGTCCAGCGCGGTGCGCTGCGCCTGGTCGAACCCGGCCCACATGCTGTCCTCGGTGAAATCGGGCGCGGCGGCGATGGTTACCAGCCCCGCCACGCGCTCGGGCAGGCGCCGCGCCATCAGCAGCGAAATCCAGCCCCCCATGGACGAGCCGACGAGGATCTGCCGGCCCTCGGTCAGGGCTTCGATCACCGCCTGGGCGTCCTCGGCCCAGTCCCCGATGCAGCCGGCCGTGAACTCGCCCCCGCTTTCGCCGTGGCCGGAATAGTCGAACCGCAGGAAGGCCCGGCCCTCGCGTTTCGCCCAGTCCTCGAGTGCGACGGCCTTGGTGCCCTGCATGTCCGACTTGAACCCGCCGAGGAAGACGACCCCCGGCCCGGCGCCTTCGGTGCGGCGATAGGCGATGCGGCGGCCCTGCGGGGTGGTCAGGAATTCAGGTGCGGTCATGTCGGGCTCCTGTTGCTCCGGCGTCGTTGGACGTATCGGGGATGTGCCACGGCGCGAGGGACGGTGCAATCTCAGGCGTGCTCGACCTCTTTCAGTGTCAGGGCCAGCGCGCCCCCGGCGGCGGCCATCAGCGCGAAGCCGGCGATCGCCCAGTCCGCCGACACCGCGCCCAGCCCGCTGCCGAAGAGGCCGACCGCCAGCAGGATCAGCCCGATCGAGAGGTTCGCGACGGCGGCGTAGCCCGCGCGCCGGTCCTCGGGGGACATGTCCACCAGATAGGTCGAGCGGCCCTGCCGCACGCCGTGATAGGCCAGCATGAGACCGAAGAGCACGGCCGGCGCGGCCCAGGCGCGGCCCGCCAGCCCCAAGAGGGACAGCGCAACCATGACTGCAAGGGCCGCGGCGGCGATCGCCCCCGACAGCGCCAGCACCCGGCGCGAGGACCAGTCCGACAGCCGTCCCCAGACGAAGGAACTGACGAAGGAGGCCGCGGCCGAGGCCAGGACCAGGGCGCCCAGTTGCTGCAGGATCGCATCGCCGCCCGCCTGTGCCACGACGACGAGCCAGGGCGGTGCGAGCGCGGTCGAGACAAGCAGCCCGCGCACCAGGATGAAACGCCGCAGCGTCGCATCCTCGGTCAGGAACTGGCGGACGGGGGGCAGCCCGGCCGCCTCGTCCCGGTCGGCCGCGGGCTCTTCCAGCGTCGTGAACAGGCCGGCGGCGGCGATCCAGAGCAGACCGGCGAGGGCGATGGCGATGATCACCGGGGTCCGGGCCTCGAGCATGCCCGACATGAGCAGAAGCGCGAAGACCACCACGCCGGCCGATGCGACCGATCCCGCCAGCCCGGTGACCGCGCCCCGCCGGGTTTTCGCCACGGTCCGTCCCAGCACGTCCTTGGTGCTGACGGAACAGGCGGCGCGCGACAGCGCGAGGCCCGCCAACAGGGCACAGATCGCCAGCCCCGCCGCCATCCCCTCGAGCCAGAGGGCCGAGGCAGCGATCCCCAGCGCCGCGACCCCCTGCCCGACCGAGCCGGCGGCCCACATCCACCTGCGGTGACTCATGCGCCTCAGTAGGCCGGCATAGAGAACCTGCGGCAAAAGCGCCCCGGCCTCGCGGATCGGCACCAGCGCCGAGGCGAGAAAGCCCGGCGCGCCGAGGGCGGTCACCAGCCAGCTCAGAACCAGCTTGGGGTCGATCAGGCCGTCAGCCACCTTGGTCATCGACAGAGAGGCGACGAATCTCAGCCCGTTGCGGGCCTCGGCGCCTTCGGGCGCGGCCTCTCCCTGCGCGCCGGCGATGCGTCCGAACACCTCGCCTGCCTCGATTTTCCGGTCCTGTTGGCCTGCGGTCGTCATGTTTCTTTCCGTTTCCCGCTGTCGGGGCGCTTGACTTGTGCCGAGCGCCGATTCACTTAGGGCGGACGTACATACCCGCAACCGGGCGTTCCGTGGGCGCCAAACCGACGAGGAGGACAATGATGTCCCAGATCACCCTTACCTTTCCCGATGGCAATACGCGCGAGGTCCCGCAGGGGATCACTCCGGCCCAGGTGGCGTCCGATATCTCCACCTCTCTCGGCAAGAAGGCGATCAGCGCGACGGTGAACGGCGCGCATTTCGACCTGCAATGGCCGATCGAGAAGGACGCCTCGGTCGCCATCCACACCATGCAGGACGACGAGCAGGCGCTGGAACTGATCCGGCACGACCTCGCCCATATCATGGCGCGCGCGGTGCAGGAGATCTGGCCCGAGGTGAAGGTCACCATCGGGCCGGTCCGCGACTACGGCTGGTTCTACGACTTCGACCGGGAAGAGCCGTTCACGCCCGAGGACCTGGGCCGCATCGAGGCGCGGATGAAGGAGATCATCAACGCCCGCGACGCCGTCCGCACCGAGGTCTGGTCGCGCGACCAGGCCATCGCGCATTACGAGAAGACCGGCGAGCCCTACAAGGTGGAACTGGTGAACCGGATTCCCGAAGGCGAACCCATCCGGATGTACTGGCATGGCGACTGGCAGGATCTCTGCCGCGGCCCGCACCTGCAGCACACCGGCCAGGTGCCGGCGGACGCCTTCAAGCTGACCCACATCGCCGGGGCCTACTGGCTGGGCGACAGTTCGCGCCCGATGCTTCAGCGGATCTACGGGATCGCCTTCAAGAACCGCAACGATCTCAAGGCGCATCTGAACATGCTCGAGGAGGCCGCCAAGCGCGACCACCGCAAGCTGGGCCGCGAGATGGGTCTTTTCCACATGCAGGAAGAGGCGCCGGGCCAGGTTTTCTGGCACCCGAATGGATGGACGATCTACACCACGCTGCAGGATTACGTGCGCCGCAAACAGCGCGCCGGCGGCTACAACGAGATCAACACCCCGCAGGTGGTGGACCGCAAGCTCTGGGAAGCTTCGGGGCACTGGGAAAAATACCAGCACCACATGTTCATCGTCGAGGTGGACGAAAGCCGCGACGGCGAACATGACGACGCGGCGGCGAAAAGCCGTGAACACACCCGGATCAACGCGCTCAAGCCGATGAACTGCCCCTGTCACGTGCAGGTGTTCAACCAGGGCCTGAAGTCCTATCGGGACCTCCCCCTGCGGCTGGCCGAGTTCGGCTCCTGCGCGCGGTTCGAGCCCTCGGGCGCGCTCCACGGCATCATGCGGGTGCGCGGCTTCACCCAGGACGATGCGCATATCTTCTGCACCGAAGAGCAGATCCAGGAGGAATGCGCGCGGTTCATCGACTTCCTCGCCGACATCTACCGCGAGCTCGGATTTCCGGAATTCGAGATCCGGTTCGCCACCCGCCCCGAGAAACGCGTGGGCACCGAGGAAAGCTGGGACTACGTCGAAGGCGCGCTCGAGAACGCGATCAAGGCCACCGGGCACGACTATGTGCTCGAACCGGGCGACGGCGCCTTCTACGGGCCCAAGCTGGATTTCTACCTGACCGACGCGATCGGGCGGGTCTGGCAATGCGGCACCTTCCAGGTCGATCCCAACCTGCCCGAACGGCTGGATGCGGGATATATCGCCGCCGACGGCGAACGGCACCGGCCCTTCATGCTGCACCGCGCGGTGCTCGGCTCGTTCGAGCGGTTCATCGGCATCCTGATCGAAAACCACGCCGGCAAGCTGCCGCTGTGGCTGGCGCCGCGCCAGGTGGTCGTCGCCGCCATCGTATCGGACGCGGACGACTACTGCCGCGAGGTCGTGGCGAAACTCCAGGCCGCGGGCATCCGCGCCGAGACCGATCTGCGCAACGAAAAGATCAACTACAAGGTCCGGGAGCATTCCGTCGGCAAGGTGCCCTATATCCTCGCCTGCGGCATGAAGGAGGTCGAGGAGCGCACGGTCTCGGTCCGCAAGCTGGGCGAGAAGCAGACCTCGGGCGCGACGCTGGACGAGATCGTCGACCGTCTCCGCACCGAAGCCACGCCGCCGGACCAACGGTGACGGCGGCGGTGCGGGCGAGCGCGCACCCTACGGGCGGCGCGGCCCTGGGCGCATAGCCCGGCCAGGGCGCGGGACGGTCACCACCTCAGCCAGCGCCCGCCGGCCAGCGCGCCGATTCCGGCTGCGATGCCGATGCCCAGCGAATACCAGACCGCATAGAAGAGCGGCGAATCCTCGGTGCAGAAGGTCGAGTAGAGCGCCGCCGCCAGCCCGCCCGCCGCCAGGCCCGCCAGCGCCCCCGCGGCGCGGGGGCGGACCGGGGCGCCGCGGCGCAGGGCCAGCATGAGCCCCACGAGGATCGGCATGGAGAGGGCCGTGATCGAGGGCAGGCAGACCTGGATCGAATGGCCGAGAAAATCCGCCAGCCGCTGATCGGCCGGCGTGGTGACGAAGACCCCGGCGAAGAGGGCCGCGGCGGCGGCCGGGACGATCCAGATCAGACGGCCGGTCCGGCCGGGCACGCCGGCGGGACGCACCGCGCGCAGCCCCAGCACCAGGGCGAATGCGGCCAGCACGAGCGGCAGCGACATCTTGGCGAAGACGAGCGGGTCCAGCATGACCTGGCCGAGCGCCGGGCGCGGGCCGAGCGCCAGCAGATACAGAACGGCAGCCGCCGCCAGCCCGGCCCCCAGCCCCAGGCCGGCCCGCTGCGCGATCGGCGCGGCCGGGGGCGGCGCCGCGTCCCGCGCCAGCATGGTGATGAGATCGTCCGTCTTCATGCCTCGGTCTTCATCCGTTCACGTCCCGCCGTCACCGGCCAGGTCCTTCAGTTGCACCATCGCGCGGTGATAGGCCACGCGGACGGCTCCTTCTTTCATCCCCAGGGCGCGGCCGACTTCCGCCGCGCTGCGCCCCTCCAGCCCGACCGCGCGCACGATCCGCGCCGCTCGGTCGTCGATCCGGTCAAGCAGCACCGCGAGATCGCGGGCCGCCGTCGTTTCGCCCGCCTCGTCCGGCAGCACCTCGACCAGGTCGTCGAGGGGCACCTGCCCGCCGCGCCGGCCGCGCCTGCGACCGGCATCAGCCGACTTGTAGCGGGCGATGGCATAGAGCCAGGGTCTCACCGGCTCGTCCTCGCGCCATGTATGACGCTTGGCGTGAACCGCAAGGAGCACCTCCTGCACGATGTCCTCGGCCTCCTCGGCGCGCGCCGTGCGGGCGCGGACGATGGTGCGGATGACGGGCGCGGCTTCGGAGAGGAAGGCCGCATAGGCCGCGCCGTCCCCGCGCAGTGCCCTGCGCAGCAGATCGCTCCAGCGGTCATCGCGATCCGGCATCTGTCTCTCCATTCGGGCCCGACGGGCAAACGTTACAGCCACCGCGTGAAAAACGGCAATCTCATCACTCGTTCGTGAGCCGTGTAACAGGCCCGCCCCGCCCCGCGAAGGGAGGAGCACGGACGCCGGACACGGCGCCGCAACCAACGAACGCCATTCCGGCATATCCAAACGGAGGAAACCATGAAAACCAACAAAGCCGTCATCGCCAGCGCATTCGTCGCCGCCGTTTCCGCAACCGCCGCCGCCACCCCGGCCGCCGCCGCCGACAACGTCAAGTGCTTCGGCGTCTCGATGGCCGGCGAGAACGACTGCGCCGCGGGGCCGGGCACGACCTGCGCGGGCACGTCCAAGGTCGACTACCAGGGCAACGCCTGGACGCTGGTGCAGGACGGCACCTGCGAAACCGACAGCCCCGTCCTGGCCGACGGCACCGAGGTCATGCTGCCGGACGGCAAGATGGGCAGCCTCGAGGCGCTTGAGCGCGACCTGCCGATGGACAGCTGACCAAGCGCGCGGGGCGGGTTCGCGCCCGCCCCGACGCAACCTGTTTCCGGGGAGGTTCCCATGACCACAGCATCCGAATTGCCCGCCGCGCCGGGCGTCGGCTACAAGCCGCAGCATTATTCCGCGCTCCTCGCCGATCCGGGCGCGGTGCAATGGCTGGAAATCCACGCCGAGAATTACATGGGCGACGGCGGGCGCCCCATCGCGCAGCTTCGTCACCTGGCCGAGCGCTTTCCGATTTCCGTGCACGGGGTCGGCCTGTCGATCGGCGGCGAAACCCGTCCCGACCCGGATCACCTGGCGCGGCTGAAACACCTCTGCGACTGGCTGAACCCGGCCAGCTTTTCCGAGCATCTCGCCTGGTCGACCCATGACGGCGCCTTTCTGAACGACCTGCTTCCCCTGCCCTACACGGAGCGAACGGTGGCGCGGGTCGCAGATCATATCGACGAGGTGCAGGAGGTGCTGGGCCGCCGAATGCTGCTGGAGAACCCCTCCTCCTACCTCGCCTTCGCCGATAGCACGATGCGCGAGACCGATTTCCTGCGTGCAGTGGCCGACCGGACGGGCTGCGGCCTGCTGCTCGACGTGAACAACGTCTTCGTCTCGGCCACGAACCTGGGGCTCGACGCCCGGCGGTATGTGGAAGAGTTCCCCATGGACCGCGTGGGAGAGCTGCATCTGGGCGGGCATGACGAGGATCACGACGATCACGGCGCGCCGCTGCTGATCGACAGCCACGGACGCGCGGTCGCGGATCCGGTCTGGGCGCTGCTCGACGAGGTCCTGGGACATGGCGGCCCGGCGCCCTTGCTGATCGAATGGGATACCGATGTTCCCGACTGGCCCGTGCTCGCCGCCGAGGCGGGGCGGGCGCGCCACGCCCTCGCGCGCGCGGCGGAAAGAGCGGCAGCATGAGCGGCACTGATCAAGGCCTCTTCCGTGCCGCCGTGATGAACCCCGCGGCGGCTGTCCCCTCCTCGCTGCGTGACGGCTCGGGGCGTCCTGCTGGGCGCCGGTTCGCCGTCTACCGCAACAATGTCGCCGTCAGCCTGACCGAGGCCCTGGCCGAGGACTTTCCGGCCTGCCGCGCACTGCTGGGCGACGAGACCTTCCGCGCCATGGCGGGCGCGTATCTCCGACAGCATCCGCCCGCCTCGCCCCTGATGGCCCGCTACGGGGCCGAACTTGGGGCCTTCATGGACGCGGCTCCGCAGCTGTCGCGCATGCGGTGGATCGGAGACCTCGCCCGGTTCGAATTCGCGCTGCGGGACAGCTATCATGCGGCGGACGCCACGCCGCTCGGGGCCGAAACCCTCGCCGCCATTCCGCCCGAAAGCCTGCCGGAGCGGCGGTTCGGCCTCGCTCCGTCGGTGCGCGTCCTGCGATCCGATTGGCCTGTTCTGTCGATCTGGCGCCGCGCGACCGAGGCCGGGGCGCCACAGGCGCAGCCCGTCCCCGAGGACGTGCTGATCGCCCGGCCCGCTTACGACCCCGAGCCGCACCTGCTGGGCCCCGGCGATGCGGCCTTCGTCGATGCCCTGGGCGCTGGCGCGCCGCTGGGCGAGGCCGCCGAGGCCGCCCTGGCCGTGGCGGGCGCGCATGATGCCACGGCGATCCTGACCCTGCTGATCCAGACCCGAAGCCTGACCGAACCGGAGCCCCGGCCATGACCGATCCCTCTGCCCCCCTTGCCCGACTGACGCCCGGTCTTCCGCTGCTGGCGCGTTTCGTCTTTGCCGCCGTTCTGGTGCCGTACTACTGGGCATCGGCCGCCACCAAGATCGGCGGTGGCATCTCCGGGATTTTCTCGCCTTCGGTCGGGGCCTACGCACAGATATTTCCCGGCGCGATGGAGGCGGCGGGCTTCGATTCCGCAAACCTGGACCTCTATCACCGGATCGTGGTCGTGGCAGGCACCTGGGCCGAGTTCCTCCTGCCCCTGCTGATCGTGCTGGGCCTGCTGACCCGGCTCGCCGCGCTCGGCATGATCGGTTTCGTGGTGGTGCAAAGCCTGACCGACCTCTTTGGCCATGGCGGGATCGCGCATGAGGGGACGCTTGGCGCGTGGTTCGACAGGACGCCGGATGCGCTGATCCTCGATCAGCGGGCTTTGTGGATAAACCTTCTCGGCACCCTTGTCGTGCTCGGGGGGGGCCTGCTGTCCGCCGACCGGCTGATCTTCAGAAGTGCGCCTTCGGCTCGTCGGGTTTCCCCGCAGCCAGAGCCATGAGCCCGGCGACACCGCAGAACGCCATCGGGAAGAGGGTGAAGACCCCGAGGCCAAAGCCCACGTACATCCCGGCCACCGACAGCAGAAGCAGCGCACCGCCCCAGAGGGCCCGGACCTTGGCCATGCCCGCGCCGGCCAGCGCCAGGATGGGCGCCAGAACGGCCGTCGCGCGGAGGGCATCGACGTTGGCCACCTGTTCGAAAAGGCCCTCGACCTCGCCGAAGCGGTCGACCGCCTCGGTGTAGCCATAGCTCGCAAGGCCGACGACAAGCCCCATCAGGCCGCCGATCAGCCCGAGGATCAACGCCGCGTTGCGCATCGGTCAGACCCCCAGCTCGGCCCGGGCATCGGCTGCCCAGCCCAAGGTCATGCGGTCGCCGTCCACGATAAGAGGGCGTTTCATCAACGTCGGATGCTCGGCCAGAAGCTGCGCGGGCGGCAGGGCCCGCGCCTGTTCATCCAGGGTGCGCCAGGTCGTGGACCGGCGGTTCACCAGCGCATCGCCGAATCTCGCGAGAGCGGATTCCATCACCGCGGGCTCGACGCCCGAATCCCGGACATCGACAAATTCCGCAGCGGGAAGTGCCTTGCGCGCCGCGCGGCAGGTGTCGCAATTTTTCAGCCCGTACAGCTTCATACCGTTCCTTCCCTTAGGCGTTTGCGCTGACATAGGTAACAATTCGATAAGATTCACCCCGGTTTCGCTTGCTTTTTACATCCGGTCGGTACTCTCCTGTGTCATGGCACCGCCAATCCGGCCGCGCCCAGCTGTTCCGGTGCGATCCACGGTGCCAGGGAAGACCCGCAATTCCGCGGGGCGAAGACAGAAGGAGAGGCGGCATGCCTGTGGGCACCGTAAAGTGGTTCAATACAACCAAGGGCTATGGTTTCATTGAGCCCGAAGAAGGCGGCAAGGACGTGTTCGTCCATATTTCCGCGGTCGAGCGGTCCGGGCTGACCGGGCTGGCGGACAACCAGAAGGTCGGCTACGAACTTCAGGATGGCCGGGACGGCCGAAAGATGGCGTCGGACCTCAAGCTCCTCTGAAAATGCGAAAGCGATCCGGCCGGTCTCAGGCCGGATCCCGCTTGCCCGTCTCGGTCCAGGCTTCGCCCATGGCCACGATGCAGCTCTGGCCGCTGGCATAGGTGATGACCATCGTCCAGTCGCCGCCGTCGTCGGTCCAGACCTCGACGACCTGTTCGGGCCCGCGCAATCCCATGCTCTGCCGTTCGCTGCCGAGCTGATGGATCAGCTTGTCCTTCATCCTGGCCTTGCTCTCGCAGATCACCTCGGCGATCGGGCTGGGCGTGGCGAGGGCGGACACCGGGACGGCGATAAGGAAAAGCGTCAGCGCGGAACGGATCAAGATGATGCGGCCTTCTGTTACCTTGCCCAAGTGTAACAGTTTCATGACATCGCAGCGAGCGGATTGTGCGCCCCGCCCGGCGAACGAAAAAGGCGCGCCGCGCGGCACGCCCCAAGCTAGCTCCGATGCCGTCGCGGTCAGTTCCGCGGCGACTTCGAGCCATAGTGCCCGCCGGGCGATTTCGAGCCGTAGTCGACGTGCGGCCGGTGATATGCCCGGGATACAGGGTGCCGCTGATACTGGGAATAGGTAGCGGCCTGGTTCGGCACGCCGCAACAGATCACCCCGCCGAGGCGGACGGGCTGGAGACCTTCCGGACAGTAGTTGGCCGAGGCCGGATAGGGGAAAAGCTTGGCATCCATCGCCGCCGCGGGCGCCATCATGGCGAGCAGGCCGAGGCCCGCGCTCAGGATCAGGTTCTTCATCTTGCCACCCCCACCTCAGGTCGCCTTCCGGCGCGATGTGCTCAGCTTAACAGCCTGACACCGAAACGCAAAAGGCAAATGATCAGCCCGCGTTGCGGAACAGCGCCTGGGTGATCAGCACGCCCAGCAGCGCCGAGCCCCCGGTCAGGACCGTGCCCCAGGCAAGATCGACCGCGACCATCCGTGGCGACCAGTCGCGCAGGGTGGCGAAATTGGTGAACTCGTACGTGCCATAGGCCATGGCCCCGATCAGCATCCCGTTCGACAGGGCCTGCCAGGGATTGCCGTCGCGCAGGGCCGGGTGCGACACGAACCACACCAGACCGCCGACGTAGAAGAGATAGAAGATCGCCGCCGGGGCAAGGCGGAGATCGTCGAGCAGCAGGTGACTGATGCGGGTTTCGAAGACCGGCCGGATGACGGTCTTGAGCATGATGGCATCGAGGCCGAGAAAAATCACGGCGGTGGAGATATAGAGTGTGAGGATCTGCATGTTGGCCTTCCGCGTCGTTCAGAGGGAATACGCAACGCGTGGCGAGACGGATCTGTCGGGGCGAACGGGTGGGGTCCGGCGCGCCCCCCCCGATATCGGGCACGGTGTGAGGGTGGGCCGAGAGCCCACCCTGCGCGGCGCGGCGCCCCGGACGTGCCAAGGGGGTCAGGCGGCGGCGCGTTTCCGCACTGCCAACGCGCCGAGACCGGCCACGAGCAGAAGACCCGAGGCCGGCAGCGGCACCGGGGCTACCGCACGCAGCACCGTCGCCTCGACCTCGTTTGCCCATTCCCGATGGACCGGCGTGGTCGGATGGACCGGATCGGCCAGGGAATACGCATTGGCGAGGTCGAGATCGAAGATCGGATCACCGGAGCCGTCGAAGCCCGCGAACGTGCAGTTCGTGGGGTCGAAGCTGCCGATGCCGGTGCTGGCGCAGGGGCCGGTTTCGGTGATGCCGTAGGCGGTCGGATCGGCAGCGATGCGGGCCGAGGCGGCATCGAGGTTCGGCACGTAGATATTCAGGCCGCTTGCGCGCAGACCGGCCACCTGTTCGAACAGATATTCGTTGTACTCGACGCGCGTCGCGCCGAAGGTCCCGTCGCCGGCGCCCGGCGTCAACGGAATGATGAAATCGCCGAAGGGACCTAGTCCCGCGATCCGCTCGACCGCGGCGATCACGTGATCGACCGTGTCTTCCACGTCGTAAGCCGGGTTCAGCACCGTCCGTCCCGCGTCGAGATAGGTCTGCTGAAAAATGTCGTTCGACCCCATGAGAACCGAGACCAGCGGCCGTGACCCGGCCGCCGAGAGGTCGAGGTCGCTCTCGAAGACATCGACCTGGTCGCTCAGCGTGGCGAACTGGTTGAGGTCGAAGGTCGGGTCGGTTGTGGCCGTGCCGTAAGGCGCATTGTCGTTCTCGGGACCAGCCGTCGCACCACCCAAGGCGTAGTTGTCGCTGGTCGCGAAGTCCTCGGCGATCATTTCTGCATAGGTCGGCCCGTTGGTAAACCGCCCGCCGGCGCTCGGCGGGGGCAGCAGCCCGAACTTGCCGTCATCCGTCAGGCTGTCGCCGAAAGCGTAGTAGCTGGTAAAAATGGTCCCGAGCGTCCCGGCGGCCGCGGGCACCGAAATGCAGACGGTCAGACCGGCTGCAATCAACAGGTTTCTCATCTTGGTCTCCTCCCTGAAACGCGGGAACGGTAGGGGCGGAAAAACGGTCTGCAAGACTGGGCAGGGACGTGTTTCGCGCTAAGGCAGGCGCATCCGCCCGCCTGTTCCGCCCGCAGGGTGGGCTTTCAGCCCACCATTCCGCCCAACGTCCCCGGATCATCCACAGCCGCCCTACCCCCCGCGCTTGCGGATCAGTTCGCGGACGGCGTAGCCCGGATCGCCCGCCGCCGTCGCCCGGGTCGTCTCCTGCCACTCTTCCTCGTCGAACTCGGGAAAGAAGGTGTCCGCATTCTCGACCGCGGTCTCCACCTCGGTCACCAGCAGACGGTCGGCAAGCGGCAGCATGTCGCGGTAGATGCCCGCGCCGCCGATGCCGTAGATGCGGAAATAGCCCTCGGCCTCGGCCAGGCGGACGGCCTCTCCGACCGTTTCGCAGATCAGTTTCGCGGTGTCGGGCCGGCTGGTGACCACGATGTTCAGCCGCCGGTTCAGCGGCTTGGCCGGCAGGCTTTCCCAGGTGTGGCGGCCCATGATCAGCGCACCGCCGGTGGTTTCGCGCTGAAACATCTTCAGATCGCCCGGCAGGTGCCAGGGGATGCCCCCGTCCTTGCCGATGGCACCGTTGCGATCGCGGGCGACGACGAGCGTGATCATGCCGTCACCGGCGCCGTGATGCCCGGCCTGGGCCTTGTTCCGGCTTGTCTGCACATCTGGTGATTCCCTCCGCCCCGAAAGTTTGCAGAGGTGTACCACTTTTGCGCCCCCCGGGACGAGCAAGTCGTCCGGTGAAATGGCGACGGCGGCAAGCCAGGGGCACGATGATCCTGCTGATGTCGATCACCGAGCGCCGACTCCGATCCGGAACGGGGCAGGATGCCCGCGCGTTGAGACGGTGAAGGAGGTCGACGGATGGCAAAGTTTTCGACGAACGATCACGTCAGCTGGAATTCCGAGGCGGGCCGTGTCAGCGGCCGGATCGTGAAGGTCCACGAGGCGGATTTCGACTACAAGGGTCATCGCCGCCGCGCCTCGAAGGAGGAGCCGCAATACGAGATCGAGAGCGACAAGACCGACCATATCGCGGCACACAAGGAGGGGGCGCTGACCAAGCTCGACTCGTGAGCGGCGCTTTCGCGTTTCATCGGAGATGCCGGCGGCTTGCCGCCTGCGGACAGTTTTCACGGCGCAGCATGCGCGGCGATCCTTCCCCGTAAGGGCCGCCTGACCGTCAGGTCGCGCGCTACACCGCGACCTCCGCCCGGATCGCGGCATGGGGGGCATATCCCTCGACCTCGAAATCCTCGATCCGATACCCGTCGATGCTCTCGGCCTGGCGCAGAAGTCTCATCCGAGGAAGAGGCCGCGGCTCGCGCGACATCTGTTCGCGTGCCTGGTCGAGGTGGTTGAGATAGAGATGAACGTCTCCGCCGACCCAGACCAGTTCACCCGGCCGCAGTCCGGCCTGCTGGGCCAGCATCAACTGCAAGGAGGTTGCCCCGACGTAATTGAAAGGCGCCCCCAGCAGCAGGTCTGCCGATCGTTGAAACAGAAGACAGTTCAGGCGCCCGTCAGTGGTGACGTGGTACTGGTAGACCATGTGACAGGGCGGCAGCGCCATCCCCCCCAGCTCGGCCACGTTCCACCCGTGGAAAAGCATCCGGCGGCTCGCCGGGTTCTCCCGGAGGGTCCGGACCAGGTCGGCGATCTGGTCATGCTCCTTCCCGTCCGAGCCCAGCCAACGGCGCCACTGTTTGCCGTAGACGGGCCCGAGCTCGCCCCAACGTGCAGCGAAGGCGTCATCCTCGAGGATGCGCTGTTCGAAAACGTCCTGCCCGATATCCTCGCCGGTCTCGCGGCGGTAGGTCGCCAGCGGCCAGTCCGTCCAGATGCGGACATTCTCACGCAGGAGCGGCTGGATGTTGGTGCCCCCGGTCAGGAACCACAGCATCTCCTTGACGGCTGTCTTCCAATAGACGCGCTTGGTCGTGAGGATCGGCACGGTGTCTTCGGAGAGGTCAAAGCGCACCATGGCCCCGAAGATCGAGCGCGTGCCCACCCCGGTCCGGTCGGTGCGCTCGTCGCCGTTTTCCAGCACTTGGGAGAGCAGATCGAGGTATTGATACTCGGGATGGCGCATGCGCGGGCCTCGCCTTGAAGTCAGAAGAAGATACCGCCGACGTTACAGAATGCAGAGAGGCGCATCCAGCGCAGAGAGCCGGGACAATCGATCTGCGTCGCAGGAGGCGCCGATCGACGGCTTTGAGGCCGTGCGGGGACCCATGCCGCGGGCTGTCGGGGGGCTCTTTGCTGAACATCCCGATCCGGCCGGCCATCTGGTGGGCCACAACCACCGCCGTTGCGCGCGCCCCATTCGCCTCCGGCTGATCCGCACCGGGGCCACGTGCGCGACGGCAGGCTCGCCAGCCCCGGCCATTCAGCACGAGCCGGCGCCCTTCGGCCCGTTCATGGCGATCCGATTCGCCCGGGGCCGGGACGGCATTCCTGCCTCCGCCGGGCCGCCGCCCCTCGACAGCGGCGGGCGAGGGTCTATCCTCGCCTCAGCGACCGACACACAGGAGCCAGCATGAAAGTCCGTTATCTGCATACGATGGTCCGGGTGAAGGACCTTGAACGCACCATGGCGTTCTTCGAACTTCTCGGCCTGAAGGAAATACGCCGCACCGACCACGAACAGGGGCGTTTCACACTGGTCTTCATGGCCCCCGAGGAACAGGACGAGTGCCCGGTGGAACTGACCTACAACTGGGACGGGGACGACGCGCTGCCCTCGGACAGCCGCCATTTCGGGCATCTCGCCTATTCGGTCGGCAATATCTACGAGATGTGCCAGCACCTGATGGACAACGGCGTGACGATCAACCGCCCGCCGCGTGACGGGCGCATGGCCTTCGTCCGGTCGCCGGACAACATCTCGGTCGAGCTTCTGCAGGAGGGCAGCGCGCTGGATCCGGCTGAACCCTGGGCCTCGATGGAGAACACGGGCCATTGGTGAGCCGCTGCGCCGGGAGCCTGACCGCCCTGGCCCTCATGGCCGGGGCCGCAGCGGCAGACTGCCGCCTGGCCCTGGTTCTCGCGCTCGACGTATCGGCTTCGGTCGACAGCAGCGACTATGCCCTGCAGCGGGACGGGCTGGCCCAGGCGCTGAACCATCCGACGATCCGCGCGGCGATACTCGACGGCGCGCCGGGCGACGTCGTCCTGCATGTCTTCGAATGGAGCGGGCGGTATCAGCAGACGACCGTGGTGGACTGGACGGTGCTGGACACCCCCGCGGCGATGGACGAAATCGTCGCCCGGATCGGGGGATGGAAACGATCGTACAAGGAGTTCCCGACCGCACTCGGCTATGCGCTCGGGCATGCGGCCGGCGTTCTGGAGACCGGACCGCGCTGCGCCCGGCAGGTTGTCGATGTCTCGGGGGACGGGATCAACAACGAGGGCTTCATGCCCGTCAGCGCCTATATGCACTTTCCCTTCGACGGCGTGACCGTGAACGGACTGGTGGTGCAGGGCAAGCAGGCCGAGGTGGTCGATTTCTACCGGCGCGAGGTTCTGCGCGGCCCCGGCGCCTTTCTCGAAACCGCCGACGGGTTCGAGGATTTCGAAAGCGCAATGATCCGAAAACTGTTCCGCGAGATCAACGGGATGGTCGTCGGCTCCAGCGGGGGGGCGGCATGGTCGCCGGGATGAGGGCACTTGTCGTCCTGGCGCTGCTCGCGCTGCCTGCGGGCGCCCAGTCGGCCTGTCGGCAGGCGCTGCTGCTCGCCCTGGACGTGTCCGGCTCGGTCGATGAGCGGGAGTATCGCCTGCAACTCGACGGGCTGGCGGCGGCGCTGCTGCATCCCGACGTGGTCGCGGCCTTCGAGGCGATGCCGGATGCGCCGGTGCGGCTGGCCGTGATGGAATGGTCGGGACCCGGTTTCCAGCGCGTCCTGTCGCCCTGGCGGGAGGTCGCGGACAGCGCCGGGCTGGCAACGGTGGCCGCCACCCTGCGCGGGACCGGTCGGGTCGCGGCGGATTACTCCACCGCCATCGGGTCGGCGCTGGTGCGGGGCGGCGCCGAGGTCCAGGCTCAGCGAGGGTGCTGGCGGCGGGTGATCGACGTCTCCGGCGACGGGAAGTCCAATGTGGGCCCCCTGCCCGGCAGCGTCGGGGCCGAGCTGCGCGGGGTCACGGTGAACGCGCTGGTCATCGGCGAGGCCGGTCCGACGGCGCGCGAGGGACGGTCGCCGGAAATCGGAGAGCTGGTCGCCTATTTCCGGGCCTACGTCCTGCGGGGCGAGGATGCCTTTCTGGAAACCGCCCGCGGATTCGCGGATTTCGAGGCCGCCATGGTGCGCAAGCTGCTGCGGGAGTTGCGGGTGGTCGCGGTTTCCGAAGCGGAGGGGAGGGCTTCGCCGACCCGGCGCGGCGACTGAGCTGAGCGTTGCGCGGGCTGCGGGCGTCCGCCGTCGCCTCCCGGAGAGGCAGAACGGGGGGCCGCGGCGACGCACGGGCGGTTCGAAAGGGGTTCGCCCGGCCCAGTCCCGTGGCCATTCACTCACGTCCCCCCCGACCCCGAGGGCGGCATTGCTGGCTGCGGGCCCAGAACCGGGCCCGAGGACGCTCCGGACGGACACCGACCCGGAGAGAGCGGTCGCGGCAGCCGGGCGACGGCCGGTCAATAGATGTACCGGATCTGGTCCGACCAGTACCGCTCCACGCGCCGGAGCGAGGCGGTGATGAGGTCGATGCCACCGATATCCACGATCTCCCGCTCGCCCAGTTCCGAGGCATGGCGGCGGAACAGCCCGGCCACGGTGTTCCGGACCTCGCGCCCCTTGGCGGTCAGCCGGACCCGGACGGAGCGGCGGTCGATTTCGCATCTCTGGTGATGCATGTAGCCCATCTCGACAAGCTTCTTGAGATTGTAGCTGACGTTGGAGCCCTGGTAGTAGCCGCGGGTCTTGAGTTCGCCCGCCGTGACCTCGTTCTCGCCGATGTTGAAGAGAAGCAGGGCCTGCACGGCGTTGACCTCCAACACGCCGGTGCGTTCGAATTCATCCTTGATCACGTCCAGGAGAAGCCGGTGCAAACGCTCCACCAGGGAAAGCGCATCGAGATAGGACGCCAGAAACGCCTGTTGGCCTGCGGGTAGCGCCGCGGGTTCGTGCATAGAGATCATCATATCCGTTCCGTCACTTGCTGCTCGGACCGGACATTGGCGGAAAAAGCCGAAAAAACCGTTAAGTCAGGCGGGTCTTTTGGCCACCGGATCGTTTTCGGCAGCGGCGGCGATACGGGCGATCACCTGCGCCAGCGGCGCAGGCGGTTCCGCCTGGCCCGTGATCCAGCGATAGAGATCCTGGTCGTTGCGGCCCAGTATCTCGTCGTAGATATCCAGTTCCGGATCGCTCAGCGCCGCCAGATGCGCCTCGGCGAACCGCATCAGAAGGATGTCCATCTCCTTCATGCCCCGCCGCATGGAGCGCATGCGCATGCGGCGCAACCTGATGTCGCGCGGTTCGTCCGTCATCCGGCGTCCTCTTTCAGCTTTGTCCGCAGGCGCTTTTCCAGCACGCCTAGCCGGTCCACCTTGGCATCGAGATCCGTCCGCAGCTCGCGCAGTTCGGCCAGGATCGCCATCACGTCGCCGGGAAGGTCGGCGCCCTCGCCCGGGGCTTGCACCCCGTCGCCTTCGCCGGTCAGCAGCCACGACAGGGAAACCGACAGCAGGCCGCTGAGCATCTGGAGCCGGTTGGCGCGCGGTTCGGACAGGTCGTTCTCCCATCCGCGGAGCGTTGACAGCTTGACGCCGAGCCGTTTCGCCAGTTCGCCCTGCGTCATCTCGGCAGCCTCGCGGGCCGCGGCGAGGCGGTCCCCGAATGTCGCGCTGTCGGCGCCGTACCAGCCGCTGGTGTCGTCGTCCATCATCGGTTCCCTCCGCCGAACCCGCTTGAGAGCCCGGTGCTTTGCTTCTATGACAGGGCCGTCCGAAACACAAATTCCGGGGGCCCCCGATGCCTTTCCTGTCCGACACCCTGTCCCGCGTCAAACCGTCGCCGACCATCGCCGTGACCAACATGGCCGCCGAGCTCAAGGCGGCGGGAAAGGACGTGATCGGCCTGGGCGCCGGTGAGCCGGACTTTGACACGCCGGACAACGTCAAGGCTGCGGCAATTGCGGCCATCAATGACGGGAAAACGAAATACACCGCCGTCGACGGCATCCCCGAGCTGAAAAAGGCCATCTGCGCCAAGTTCAAGCGCGACAACGGACTGGACTACACGCCCGAGCAGGTGACGGTCGGCACCGGCGGCAAGCAGGTCCTCTACAACGCGCTGATGGCGACGCTGAACCCGGGCGACGAGGTGCTGATCCCCGCGCCCTACTGGGTGTCCTACCCCGACATGGCGCTGCTCGCCGGGGGCGAACCCAAGTTCGTCGAGGGCCAGCTTCAGACCAGGTTCAAGATCACGCCCGACCAGCTCGAGGCGGCGATCACGCCCAAGACCAAGTGGTTCATCTTCAACTCGCCGTCGAACCCGACCGGCGCGGGCTATTCCCGCG
This sequence comes from Pseudooceanicola batsensis HTCC2597, assembly GCF_000152725.1. GTDB lineage: Bacteria > Pseudomonadota > Alphaproteobacteria > Rhodobacterales > Rhodobacteraceae > Pseudooceanicola > Pseudooceanicola batsensis. Next base: position 3,203,174 of record NZ_CH724131.1, on the reverse strand, counting down.
ACGAACTCAAGGCCCTGACCGACGTGCTGAAGAAGCATCCGCATGTCTGGATCATGACCGACGACATGTACGAGCACCTGGCCTATGACGGGTTCGACTTCTGCACCCCCGCCCAGGTCGAGCCGGAACTGTACGACCGCACCCTCACCGTCAACGGCGTCTCCAAGGCCTATGCCATGACCGGCTGGCGGATCGGCTACGCGGCCGGCCCCAAGGAACTGATCGGCGCGATGCGCAAAATCCAGTCGCAGTCGACCTCGAACCCTTGTTCGATCTCCCAGTGGGCGGCGGTCGAGGCGCTGAACGGCACGCAGGACTTCATCCCCGCCAACAACGAGACGTTCAAACGGCGCCGCGACATGGTCTGCGAGATGCTGAACGCCGTGGAGGGGATCACCTGCCCCGTGCCCGAGGGCGCCTTCTACGTCTATCCGTCCATCTCGGGGCTGATCGGCAAGACCACCCCGGACGGGGTGAAGATCGAGGATGACGAGACCTTCGCCAAGGCGCTGCTCGAGGACAAGGGCGTGGCCGTTGTCTTCGGCGCGGCCTTCGGGCTCTCGCCGAACTTCCGGGTCTCCTACGCGACCTCGGACGAGGCGCTGAAAGAGGCCTGCACGCGCATCCAGGACTTCTGCGCGGGCCTGAACTGATGCCCTGGGCGGGAGGTCGGGCCGCCTGGGCGGCACCGGCGGGTCCGGCCGCCTCTCGGGCCGACGATCAGTCCGGGGGCTCGCTGCCGCCGAGGCCCGGCCCCGCGCGGGAGGAGCCGTGATGGCGACCGAACTGCCCCCGTACTACTTCCGCGTCCGCGACAACGGCGCCTTCGTCTTCCGGGTCCTCGCCGCCGACCGCGCCCGCCGGATCGAACTGGATCAGATCGCCGTGGCGAATATCCGGAACGGCGAGATCAAGCCTCACGGCGACCGGGACCTCTCGCCAGAGGATATCGCGGCGATCGAGGAATGGATGGCCGATCGGCTGGCGGTCATGTCGGCGCGCGACATCGACGACATCCATCGCACCGTCGACACCCTGAACCAGACCGCACATTGGGCGCAGTCCAAGGCGACGGATCACGAACTGGACCAGGTGACGGACGCGCTGCTGCTCGCGATGCACGACCTGCGCACGATCCTCGTCCGAAAAAAGGCCGACCGCACGCTCAGGGAGCGGGGAATGGCTTGAGCGGCGGGACCTCGGGGTCTTCGGGCGGATCGACCGACAGGCGCGGCAGCACCTGGCGCCAGAACCACAGGTTCAGCAGGACCGCCGCCACCGCCAGCCCCGCGGCCAGCCCCAGCCAGACGCCGACGCCACCGAGGCCGAGCGGAAATCCGAAACCGTAGGCCACCGGCAGGCCGATCAGCCAATAGCTGACCGTCGCGATGTACATGGGCACGCGCGTCTCCTGCACGCCGCGCAGGATGCCGATGGCCATGACCTGCGCCGCATCCACCAGCTGGAAGAGCGCCGCGGCGATCAGCAGCGCGACGCCGATGGCGATGACCGCCTCGCGCTGCGGGTCGTCGGGATCGAGGAAGAGGCCGATCAGCGTGGCGGGCATCGACAGGAACAGCACGATGGTCAGCACCGCCGCCACCATGGAGAGCAGGATCGACGCGATCGCGCCGTCGCGCAGCGCGGTCCAGTCGCGCCGGCCCATCGTCCGGCCCACGCGGATCGTGGCGGCGTTGGACAGGCCGAGATGGATCATGAAGGTCAGCGAGGCGATCTGCAGCGCGATGCCATGCGCCGCCAGCGGGATCTCGCCCAGCCAGCCGAGCATGACAGACGAGGCCGAGAACAGCCCCACCTCGGCCAGCGTGGTCAGGCCGATCGGGACGCCAAGGCCGAAGACCTGCCGGAACGAGTCCCAGTCCGGCCGCCACATGCGCTGGAACAGGGTGTGTTCCGGCAGCCGGCGCTGGATATAGGCGATCAGAAGCAGCATCGAGACCAGCTGCGTCGCGACCGAGGCGATGGCGGCCCCTCGGATCCCCAGTTCCGGAAACCCGAGATGGCCGAAGATCAGCACGCCGTTGAACCCGGCGTTGGCCACCACCGCCGCCAGCGTGACCCACAGGATGACCCGCGTGCGCTCCAACGCCGAGAGAAAGCTCTTGAACACCATGACGACGTTGGCGGGCAGCAGCCCCAGCCCCGCGATGGCGAGGTACGTCCCGCCGAGCGCCGCGATCTCGGGCTCCTGTCCGATCGCCAGGAACAGCCCTTCGCTCAGATACATGAGCGGCAGCATCAGCACCGTGTAGATGGCAACCAGCCAGAGCGCCATCCGGGTGGCGCGGCGGGCCTGGGTGGTGTCGCCCCGGCCCTCGGCCTCGGCCACGACCGGCGTGACGGCCCATGCAAACCCCGACCCGGTGATGAAGATCACGAAGAAGAAGCCGCCGGCGAGCACCTGCGCCGCCAGGGCCGAGACATCGTACCAGCCCAGCATGAGGGTATCCGTCAGCGTGATCGCGAACTGCGCCACGTGGCTGCCGATCAGCGGCAGGCCGAGCGCCAGCAGCGGCCGGATGTGGCTGCGGATATCGGGCTTGGGTGTCATGATCCCCATTACGCCCGGGCCGGGCCACGGGCAAGGCCCCGACTGCGGGTGCAAGCGCGCCGTTGCGGGCTCAGCCCAGCCGGGCGGCCATGGAGAGGGCGAGCGCGAAGACCAGCAGGCCGGCCGCCAGTTCGGTCAGCGCGCCGGCGCGGGCGGCCATGGCAGCATCGGGCAGAGCGGCGCGTATCCGGTCCAGCGAGGACCGGCGCAGCCAGACCGAGGCGAGGGCCGCCGCCACCGTTACCGTCGCCACCCCCAGACCCATGGCGAATGCGCCGGCGATCCCCGCCGCCAGCAACTGCATGCGCCACGCGACAATCAGCAGGAAGAGCGCGCCGGTGCAGGGCCGGATCGCGACCGCGCCGATCAGGACGAGCGCATCGCGCAGGCTGCGCGTGCGGGCGGCTTCTTCCGGGGTCGGACCATGGGCATGGCAGGTATCGCAGTGATGGTGGCCATGACCATGATCGTGATCGTGATCGTGGCCCGGTCGGCTCCGAAGTCGCCACAGGCTTCGCAGGCCGCGGGCGGCCAGCCACAGCCCGACCAGCGCGATGGCCACGTAGGACAGCAGGTTGAGCGTGCCGTCCGCAAGGCCGGTGACCTGCGTGCGCGTCCATTGCAGGGCGCCGATGCCGGCCAGCACCAGCAGGACCGCCGTCGCCGACTGCGCCAGGCTCGAGGCCAGCGCCAGCCCGGCCAGCCGTGCCGCCGCCACCTGACGGCCCACCCCGTAGCCCCCGATCAGGATCTTGCCGTGGCCCGGCCCCGCCGCATGGAAGACGCCGTAGAGGAAACACAGGCCGAGCAGCCCCGCGACGGCCCCCGCCTCGCCCTGCCGCAGCGCGCGCAGCGTCCGGGCGAGCGCGTTCTGCGCGTCGCGCTGCCCCTCGGCCGCCCATCGCGCGACGGAGTCCAGCCCGCCCCCCAGCCAGAGCCACGCCGCGACCCCGAGCACGAGGACCAGCGGTAGGGCGAGGATCACCCGGCGGGCTGGCATGTCAGCGTGACCGTCTCGGCGAAGACATGGCCCAGCAGCGGGACCCCGACGGCATCTTCGGGAAAGTCCTTCATCACGTCCCTCGCTTCGCGATAGGCCTCGTTCTCGTCCGGCTTGTCGATATTGACCGTGCAGAGCGGGTTCGCCGCGTCGCCCGCGATCCGGACGCCGAGGGTCAGATCGTAGGCGGTGTAGAACTCGGGGTCGTAGGCCTGCAGGACGGCGGTCGCGGCATCGGCGGCCGGCTCGACGGGGCGGCGATGGACAGAGATCAGCCGCCCCTCGACCACGCGCGTCTCGAGCGGGACCGGCGGGCCGAGCGCGACTGCTCCGTCCTGCGGCCCCTCGAGGTAGAGATCGCCCTCGTAGCCCTCGACCCACTTCATGTCCCATCCTTCGACCTGGCGCAGTTCATCGGGCGTGAGAACGCCGTCCGCATCCGGGTCGAGCCCCATGTCCTGGAGCACCAGCAGGGAATAGAACTCGTCGTAGGCCCAGGTCACGTCGACGGCCTCGATCCGCGCCTCGTCGTCGAGATGAAGGGTCAGGCCGGTATCGACGAAGACATGCGGATGCGCCCCGAGCCCCCCGGCTGAGAGGGCCGTGCCAAGCAGAGCGAGAAGCGGGAGGGCGCGCCGGATCATGCCAGTTCCCTACCCCGCGCGGCGCATCGCGGCAAGCGAGGCCGGCCCGGGCAGGCCGCCCGGTCGGCGGCAGCTTGCCCGCGCGGCATGGACCCCGCCGCAGCGCGGCGTGACAAGCTGACGCAGCTTGCCTAGTCTTTCCCCGACCGCACGGGCAGAGAAATGCGCGCGGCATGGACGATCGGGAGGTGAAATCCATGAAATCAATCTTCGAACCGGCCGTGGCCGGGCTGATGGCCTGTACCCTGATGGCGGGCGCGGCGCTTGCCGAAAGCCACGGGGACATGGCGTGGACCGAGTCGAAATACGGGCCCGACGACGAGATCGGCGCGGCCAACCTGCTGACGCCCGAGCGCGCGAAGATGGCAGCCGACCTCGTGACCGAGGGCAAGGTCTATTCCCTTGGCCTCACGCTCGACAGCAGCGTGCCGGCCTTCGCGCCGCGGTCGATGTCGGTCGCGATCCTGCAACCGGGACAGGTCAACAACTCGGGGCTGGGACCGACGGAGACGACCTATAACGACGACATCTTCATGGGCTGGCTGGGGATCGGGTCGCAGATCGACGGGCTGGGCCATATCGGCGTGGATCACGTCTATTACAACGGCAACGACGGGGCGGATTTCGTGGCCGCCGACGGCATGACCAAGCTGGGTATCGAAAAGGTGCCGCCGATCGTCACCCGGGGCGTGCTGCTCGACATGTCGTCGCACTACGGCCAGGAGATCGTGCAGGAAGGCACCGCCTACACGCGCGAGGACATCATGGAAGCCGCCGAGTCGCAGGGCGTGGAGATCCGCGAAGGCGACGTGGTGCTGTTCCACTCGGGCTGGCTCGACCTGCTAAAGGAGGAGACGCGGGACGCGCAGCGCTATGGTTCGGTCGAGCCGGGGCTGGGCAAGACCGGGGCCGAGTATCTCGCCGAGATCGGGGTGATCGCGGTCGGTGCGGATACCTGGGGGCTCGAGGCCGTGCCCTTCGAGGACGGCGTCGGCGTCTTCGAGGTCCACCAGATCCTGCTGGCGCACAACGGCATCTACATCCTCGAGAACATGGTGACCGAGAACCTGGTCGCCGACGGGGTCAACGAATTCATGTTCGTGCTCGGCCAGGCCAAGGTGCGCGGGGCCGTGCAGATGATCATCAATCCGGTCGCGATCCGGTAGGAGGCCACGGAGCGATCGGTGAGGCGGGCGGGCCAGGGGCCCGCCCGTTCCTTTCGGGCCCGGTGGACCTGACGCCGCCGCGGATCCGGCCACGGGCCGGAGGAGACGTGCAAATCCGGGGGCAACCGGCGTAAGCTTGCCCTCGAACCGGGGAGGATGCCATGCGCGACCGCGACATCACGCTGAACGGACAGGATTTTCACCTGCGGGAATGGGGCGATCCCGCGCGGCCGCGGCTGCTGTTTCTGCACGGGTTCCCCGAATATGGCGGCGCATGGGCGGACCTGGCCGGGCGGCTCGGAGATGGGTTCCACTGCGTCGCCCCGGACCAGCGGGGCTATGGCCGGTCCTACGCGCCGGGGGATGTCGAGAGCTACAAGGTCTCTCACCTCGTGGGCGACATGGTCGCGCTGATCGAAGAGATCGGCGGGCCGGTGACGGTTGTCGGGCATGACTGGGGCGCCGCCGTGGCCTACGGGCTGGCGATCGGCCGGCCCGATCTGGTCTCGCGGCTGATCATCCTCAACGGGGTCCACCCGGGCCCGTTCCAGGCCGCGCTGGCCACGGGCGGTGCCCAGGCCGAGGCGTCGCAATACATGCGCAGCCTGCGCCGCGAGGGATCGGAGGACCGGCTGGCGGCGGACGGCTACGCCCGGCTTCTGGGGCTCTTCGCGGAAGGCATGGACATGAGCTGGATGACCCCGGACAGGCAGGCGGACTACATCGCGGAGTGGTCGCGCCCCGGCCGGTTGACCGGCATGGTCAACTGGTACCGCGCGACGCCGATCGTGGTGCCGGAGCCGGGGCGGTCCCTCGACCTGCCCCCGCTTTCGACGGACCGGTTTCGGGTCGCCATGCCGCATCTGCTGATCTGGGGCCTGGGTGACCGCGCGCTGCTGCCCGAGGCGACCGCGGGCCTCGAGGCCTATTGCGACGACCTGACCCGGGTGGACGTGCCGGAGGCCGACCACTGGATCGTGCACCAGGCGCCGGACCGGGTGGCCGCGATCATCCGCGACTGGCTGGAACGCTGATCCGCGCGGCCCCGATCCGACGGCGCGCCCTGCGGGCGCATTCCTTTCATCTCGCGATCTTGCGCTGCAAGATCGCTCGGTCTGCCTCCGGCGGGGATATTTTCATCAAGAAGAAGGGCGGGTTGGGACTTCCTTGGGGGGTTTTGCGCAGGTCCCGGCTTTTACAAGGCCGCGAGGGCTGCAATAATGCGGGCCAACCAAGCAAAAGAGCAGCCGATGGCCGACGATCTTCTGACCGATACCGCACCGGATACCTATGACGCTTCTTCGATCGAGGTGCTCGAAGGGCTGGAACCCGTCCGCAAGCGACCGGGCATGTATATCGGCGGCACGGACGAACGGGCGCTGCACCATCTGGTTGCGGAGATCCTCGACAACTCGATGGACGAGGCGGTGGCAGGCCACGCCACCCGGATCGAGGTCGAACTGCACGAGGATTATTCGCTGACGGTGCGCGACAACGGGCGCGGCATGCCGTTCGACCCGCATCCGAAGTTTCCCGGCAAGTCCGCGCTGGAGGTGATCCTGTGCACGCTGCACGCGGGCGGGAAGTTCTCGGGCAAGAGCTACGAGACCTCGGGCGGTCTGCATGGCGTGGGCGCCTCGGTGGTGAACGCGCTTTCGGATTCGATGGTGGTGCAGGTGGCCCGCGATCGCAAGCTGGTGGAGCAGCGGTTCTCGCGCGGGGTGCCGCAGGGCCCCCTGCAGGAGATCGGGGCTGCGCCGAACCGGCGGGGGACCACGACGACCTTTCATCCGGACGAGGAGATCTTCGGCCATCACAAGTTCAAGCCCGCCCGGCTTTTCAAGTCGATCCGGTCCAAGGCCTACCTGTTCTCGGGCGTGGAGATCCGCTGGAAATCCGCCATCGACGACGGCGAGACCCCGCAGGAGGCCACGTTCCACTTTCCCGGCGGGCTGGCGGATTACCTGAAGGAATCGCTTTCGGGCGCGATGACCTATTCCGAGGCGCCCTTCGCCGGCCGCGTGTCGTTCCAGGAGCGGTTCGGCGTGCCGGGTCGGGTGGAATGGGCGATCAACTGGACGCCGGTGCGCGACGGCTTCGTCCAGTCCTACTGCAACACGGTACCGACGCCCGAGGGCGGGACGCATGTGGCGGGGTTCTGGGCAGCGGTGCTCAAGGGGATCAAGGCCTACGGCGAGCTGGTGAACAACCGCAAGGCGGCGCAGATCACCCGCGAGGACCTGATGGCGGGCGGCTGCGCGCTGGTGTCGTGCTTCATCCGCGAGCCGGAGTTCGTCGGCCAGACCAAGGACCGGCTGGCCACGGTCGAGGCGCATCGGCTGGTCGAGAACGCGGTGCGCGACCATTTCGACAACTGGCTGGCGGCCGATACAAAGTCGGCCGGCGCAATCCTCGATTTCCTCGTGCTGCGCGCAGAAGAGCGGCAGCGCCGCCGGCAGGAGAAGGAGACGCAGCGCAAGACGGCCACGAAGAAACTGCGCCTGCCCGGCAAGCTGACCGACTGTTCCGCGACGAACCGCGACGGGACCGAGCTGTTCCTCGTCGAGGGGGACTCGGCCGGCGGCTCGGCCAAGATGGCGCGGGACCGCAAGACACAGGCGCTGCTGCCGCTGCGGGGCAAGATCCTCAACGTGCTGGGGGCCGCGTCGAACAAGATCGGCACCAATCAGGAGATCAACGACCTCTGCCAGGCCATGGGCGTGGGGCTGGGGACGAAGTTCAACATCGACGACCTGCGCTATGACAAGATCATCATCATGACCGACGCCGATGTCGACGGGGCGCATATCGCCTCGCTGCTGATGACCTTCTTCTTCTCCCAGATGCGGCCGCTGATCGACAAGGGGCACCTCTACCTCGCCTGTCCGCCGCTGTTCCGGCTGACGCAGGGCGCGCACCGGGTCTATGTCCAGGACGAGGCCGAACGGGACGTCTGGCTGGAAAAGGGCCTCGGCGGCAAGGGCAAGATCGAGGTCAGCCGCTTCAAGGGCCTGGGCGAGATGGACGCCAAGGACCTCAAGGAAACCACGATGGACGTGAAGACGCGCAAGCTGATCCGCGTGACCGTGGACGAGGAGGCCCCGGGCGAGACCGGCGACCTGGTGGAGCGGCTGATGGGCAAGAAGCCCGAGCTGCGGTTCCAGTACATCCAGGAGAACGCGCGCTTCGCCGAGGGGCTGGACCTGTGAGCGCAGGGCGGTGCGGGTAGCGCCCCCATCAGTTCCTCTTGGCCAGACTCTTCCGCAGTCCTGCCATCTTTCCGCCCAGAACACTCTCCAAGGTTGAGCGCACCCAACACCTCGGGACCTGCTCGCCCCTTGGAATCAGGCAATGAAAAAGCTGCTGCACAGGTTGCGGACGGATGACTCCGGCTCCGCGACATTGGAAACACTCATCTGGCTTCCGCTCTTCGTGTGGATGCTGGCCATGGCGATCAACGTCACCTTCATCCTGTTCGACAAGAACCAGGCGTTCCGGATCGTGCAGGACGCCAACCGGACCTTGTCGACCGGATACCTGCTGACCGAGGCGCAGACCGAGGCCTTCATCTCGGACCGCCTCGCGACGATCGCGCCCGACGCGGTCGTCTCGACCACGATCAACGACGGCATCGTGACGTCCAACGTCTCGTACCAGGTCGACAACCTGTTCCTGCCGCATGTGGTGAAGGATCTGATGAACATGCAGATCGCGATTTCGGCGCAACACTTCATGGAGTACTGACGGATGACCGGCCATTTCAGGAGTTTCGCCGCGCGGGCCGAGGGCAGCATGACGATCCTGTCGCTCTATTTCCTGGCGGGCGTGCTGGCGGTCAGCGCCTTCGCCATCGACTTCGGATACCTCATGTCGGCGCGCAACCAGCTGCAGGTCGGCGCGGATGCGGCGGCCCATGCCGCGCTTTATTTCCGTGAAAAGAACGATGCCGACGCGGCCAGGGCAAAGGCGGTCGAGATCGCCAATCACAGCATGCCCGCGGCGGACTATGGCGATGTGCTTCGGGTGCAGGATGTCGCGTTCGGCCACTGGGATTACGCGAGCAGGACATTCACGCCCGATCCCCACTCGCGCGAGGCGGTGCGCGTCCTGCCGGGGCGGACCGCCTCACGCGGGAACCCGGTTGCGGCACATCTTTTCCGCTTCCTGAACAAGCCCTTCTGGGATCTTTCGGCGCAGGCCGTCTTCGTCACCTACGTGCCGCATTGCATGCGCGAAGGTTTCGTCGGCGACCGCGTGGTCGATATCCAGTCGAACAACGGCTACGAGGACGGCTTCTGCCTGCATTCGAACGAATACGTCTCGGTCAACTCGAACAACACGTTCGAGCCCGGCACGGTGGTGTCGATGCCCGACAGCGGAGATATCGACCTGCCGCGCTCGGGGTTCGAGACCAACCCGGGTCTCAAGGCGGCCCTGCGCAGCGGCTATTACCGGCTGCGCATCCTTCGGCAGCTGGACCAGATCCACGACGACCTCTACTTTGCCAGCGGAGAATTCCTGCCCGACTACATCACCAGTTCGGTGCCGGTGGTTCTGGACGTCAAGAAACTCACCACAGCCGATCTCGTGCCCGGGCGGGTGCATCGCGTCGGTTGCCGGTCCAACGGCCTGACCGTCGACCCGGGCACCGTCCTGTCCGAGGTCGTGGTCGTGACGGACTGCGCCATCAAGTTCGGTCAGGGCGTGACCCTGGAGGATGCGGTGGTCTTCACCCGCGACACCGGGGCCAAGAGCGTCTCTGCCGCCTCGTCGCTGCAGATCGGCCGCAACGATGCCTGCGCCGAGGGCGGCGGGGCGCAGATCGTCACCTACGGCGGCGTCGACGTGCCGAGCGACCTGCGGTTCTACGGCGGCCAGATCATCGCGCTGGACCATGTCCAGTTCTCGGCCAATGCCGGCGGGATCGAGGGCGCCTCGATCATCTCGGGGTCGACCATCTCGGGAACCTCGAACATGACCATGGGCTTCTGCGGCTCGGGGATGGAGACCAACTTCTCGGTCCCCTACTTCAAGCTGGCCTACTGAACGGGGCCCGGCCCGGACGCCGTGACGGCGCACGCGGTGGGTCGTCCCGTGGCGACGGCTCGCATCATCCGCGCCGGCGGGACCGGACCGCCCTTCAGGATTCCAGTTCGAAGGTGACCATCAGGTTGACGACGTAGGACGTCACCTTGCCGTTTTCGACATTGACCTTGTTTTCCTTGACCCAGGCGCCGCGGACGTTGCGCAGCGTCTCGCTCGCCCGTTCGATGCCCTGTTTCACGGCATCGTCGAAGCTCTCGGGCGAAGTTGCGGAAATTTCTGTGACTCGTGCGATGGACATGGGGTCCTCCTTGCTCTGGTCGCACCTGCCCAACCGGGCACCCCGGGCCGTTGTTCCCGGGATCGACGAGCTCAGCAGGATCGCGCCGGAAGGCCGGCGCTCAGGCCGGCACCACCAGCCCACCGTCGAGCCGGACCGTCCGGTCCATGCGCGCGGCGAGTTCCATGTTGTGGGTCGCGACCAGGGCCGCCAGTCCGGTCTGGCGCACCAGGTCCATCAGCGCGGCGAAGACCCGGTCCGAGGTCTCGGGGTCGAGGTTGCCGGTCGGCTCGTCCGCCAGAAGGATCCGGGGCGCGTTGGCGAGCGCGCGGCAGAAGGCGACGCGCTGCTGTTCCCCGCCCGAGAGCGCGGCGGGGCGATGGCCGGCGCGTTCGGCGATGCCGACGGTTTCCAGCAGCGACCGGGCGCGGGTGCGCGCTGCCCCCTGCCCCGCGCCATTGGCGAGCTGCGGCAGGACGATGTTCTCTTCGGCCGAGAATTCGGGCAGCAGGTGGTGGAACTGGTAGACGAACCCGACGTCGGCGCGGCGGATCGCCGTGCGGCGGCGATCGCTCTGGTCCTGGACGGTGTCGCCGCCGATCCGCACCTCGCCCGCGTCGGGCAGGTCGAGTAGCCCGGCGATGTGCAGCAGGGTCGACTTGCCCGCCCCCGAAGGCGCGACCAGCGCGACGGCCTCGCCCGGGTGCAGCGTCAGATCGACGCCGCGCAGCACCCGGATCTCGCCGGGTTCGCCGCGGTTGTAGACTTTCTCGATCCGCGAAAGCTCAAGTATCGGGTCACTCATAGCGCAGGGCCTCGACCGGGTTCATCCGCGCCGCGCGCCGGGCCGGAAAGATCGTGACGACGAAGGACAGGCCGAGCGCCAGCCCCACCGAGGACAGCACGTCCTGCCATTGCAGCAGCGCGGGCAGCGCATAGATGCCGCGGATCGACGGGTCCCAGACATCGCCGCCGGAGAGGCGGTCGACGAGGGCGAAGATCGGGTCGATGTAGATGGCGAAGAGACAGCCGATCACCAGGCCGATCAGCGTGCCGATGACGCCGGTGGCCGCGCCGCACAGAAAGAAGACGCGCAGCACCGAGGCCTCGGTAAGGCCCATGGTGCGCAGGATGCCGATATCGCGTCCCTTGTTCTTCACCAGCATGATCAGGCCCGAGACGATGTTCATCGAGGCAATCAAGACGAGGACCGACAGGATGATGAACATCACGTTGTCCTCGATATCCAGCGCGCGCAGAAACGACCCGGCTGAATCGCGCCAGGTCCAGACCAGGGCCCGGTCGCCCGCGGCGCGCAGGATCTCGAAGACCTGGGCATCGACCTGCTCGGGGCGTTCGACCATCACCTCGATCTCGTCGGCGACCCCCTCGCGGTTGAAATAGCTCTGCGCCTCGTCGAAGGGCATGTAGACGCGGGTCTGGTCGATGTCGTAGCGCCCGGCCGTGAAAAGATAGGCGATCTCGTAGGTCTTGACGCGGGGCGAGGTGCCGAAGGCCGTCTTGACACCGTCGGGCGAGATCAGCTTGACCCGATCGCCGACCGTCAGGTTCAGGGACCGGGCGACGCCCGATCCCATGGCGATCGCCTCGCCGCCGAAGCGTGACAGGTCGCCCTGGGCGGTTTCGGGGTTCGCCACCCGGGGAATCGTGGCAAGATCCGCGGCGGCGATGCCGAAGACCTCGACCCCCGAGGTGCCTCCGTTGGCCGAGGCCATGACCTGACCCTTCACCAGCGGCGCGGCGCGGGTCACGCCGGGCACGGCGACGATGCGCTCGGCCATCCCGGCATAGTCGGCGATCGTGCGGTCGAGGCGCCCCGCCTCGTTCGGCTGGCCCGAGTTGTAGACCGTGACATGAGCATTCGCGCCCAGGATCGTATCCACGAACTCGGCCCGGAACCCGGCGCGGACCGCCAGGGTGATGATCAGCGCGGCGACGGCCAGGGCGATGCCGATCAGGCTGATCCAGGTCATGACGCTGACCCCGCCCTCGGCGCGGCGGGCGCGCAGATAGCGCCAGGCGATCATCCATTCGAACGGTGCGAAAGCGGCGGGTCTGGCGGTCATGGGGGCTCCTGTCGGGTCCGGCAAGATGTGTCGGTTGGGGCATCTGCCGTCAAGTCCGCTTTGACGCGGGCGCATGGACCTTATCCCGCTGTCAGGGTGTTGGATCACGGTAGGGAGAAAGCGATGCTCGACTGGATCACGTCAAATGCCAATCTCGTTTCCGCCGGCGTCCAGATCGTCACTGCGGCCGTCTGGATCGTCTACCTGCAGATCTTCATCACCTCGTACCGACGCCAGAAACGGTCGAACATCCTGATCAACCGGATTGCCGGCAATGCCGACCGGGCGCATCTGATGGTCGGCAACATGGGGGCCGAACCGATCTATGTCAGCGCGGTGCTGGTCGACGTCCTGGTCGACGGCGAGACGCACTGCGCCGCAGTGACCGAGAGCGTCCAGATCGAAGAAGACAGGGAGGCCCTGACCAATTCGCGCCAGGGTCCGCTGAAGAGCGCCGAGACCAGGGATATAGGGGCGCTTGGCGACATCACCGACCGGGCGCTCGAGCATTTCGGCCTGAGCGACCGGTCCATGGAGGTGGAAGAGATCACAGTGACCGTGGCGGCCGAAGGCACCTACGATGCGGAAATCGTCGCCGGTCAGCAGGCGTTCTGGGTGCATCAGCGCGACGACCGGCGCATCTTCATGCCGAAATGGTCCCGGACACGGCAGGTGCGCGGGCGCCGGCAGAGAAAACGCCTTTCGGTGCGGCTGGACGGGCTGCTGCGGACCGAGGCGCGGACGATCGAAGAAGAGGAAAAGTCGTCGGCCTAGCGCCGCGCGGGCCGGACAGGGCCGAGCAGTATCCGCAGCATTTCCTGCGCCAGGCCCAGCACCAGAAGGCCCAGCACGAACCCGGCGAGGGCGAAAACGATGCCCTCGAAGGTCAGCGGCAGCGCCGGCCGGTAGTCCGCGGCGGTCCGGCGCGCGATCTCGCGGTCGTCGATATGCGCAAGGTGATAGGCGCGGGTGAAGGGGCCCGCTCCGCGCAGCGCATCGAGATCGGCGCTCAGCGCCGCATGGCGGGCGATAGTGCGGGCCATGTCGGCGCGGCGCCTCTCGACGAAGGCGGTGCCGGTCATCGCCTGCAGGGCCTCGCCGCGGGTCAGCCCTTCGGCGGCGGCCGAGCGGTCGAAATCCTCGACCACCCGCGTCAGCTCATCCACCGCGCCGGCAAGCCGCTGGGTGTACTGCTGCGAGAATTCCGGGAACTGCGATAGCCCCGCCGCGCCGGTGAGCGCGCCGGCCAGGGTCAGCGTCCTTGCGATCATGCCTGCCTCGACTGCCGTCTCGTTTCCGGCAGCATAGCGGACTTTCGGCCGGAGGTCAGTCGCGCGCGAAGGCGACCGAGACGAGGGTGGCGTCAAGCCGGGCCATCTCGGGGCCCGTGGCGCAGCCGGCATACCAGGCGGTGACGGTCCAGCCGTTCAGCCAGCGGACCGCGTAGCTTCCCAGGTCGGGGCCGCCGGCAAAGCAGAGGGCGCCGAAATGCCAGAGGTTGACGCCGCCCGCCATCTCGCGTTGCAGCATCCCCATGCCATAGGCCACCGGCCCCTCGATCACGGTCCGGGGCAGGTTGGCCAGGGGGGCGCCCAGCACGCTCTCGTCGCCATAGGCGTGGTCGACGAAGCGGGCATAGTCGGCCACGGTCATGCTCCAGCCGCCCCAGGGCAGGTAGGCGGCGAACCGGGCGGAGGCCGACCCGGCCACACCGGCCGGCTCCAGCACGCGGGAACGGCAGGCGCTCTCGTAGCTGTCGCCGGTGACCTCCTCGATCACCGTTCCCAGCACGGCGTAGTTCTTGTTGCTGTAGTAGTACCGCGCCCCGCCGGTGAGCCTCTCGCGGTCGAGCGCGCGGGGCGTGATCTCGGGCCAGCGCGGGGTGGGGTCGTCCTTCCACCACGCCATGGGGCGCTGCGTGTGGTCGCGGTCCAGTCCCGTCGCATGGCTCAGCAGGGCGCCGATGGTGACGGGCGCCGCACGGCGCAGGCCGAGGATATCGCGCGCCGCCATGTCGTAATCCAGCGCACCCTCGCGCACCAGCGCGGCGATGCAGGTCGCGGTGACCGCCTTGGAGAGCGAGGCGAGATCGACCGGCGCATCCGCGTCCATCCCCTGCGCCCAGGTCAGGATCGACCGGTCGTCGTAGCGCACGGCGATGGCGCCGCGGTCGATGCCCGCAGTCTCCATCCAGTCCGCGAAGCGGAGGGGGAAGTGCGCGGCCCTGCGCGATACCTCGTCCGCCCGGGCCGCTCCGGCGACCAGCACCAGGACCAGGGCGAGGCGCAGCATCACCCGGCCGCGTAGATCGCCGCGACGCGCCGCACGGCCTCTTCGGGGGGCAGTTCCTCGCTCTCGCCGGTCCGGCGGGAGGTCAGCTCGACCACGCCGTTCTTCAGGCCGCGCGGTCCCACGGTGATCCGCCACGGCAGGCCGATCAGGTCCATCGTCGCGAACTTGCCGCCCGCCCGTTCGTCCCGGTCGTCATAGAGCGGGTCGAGGCCGAGCGCCGTGAACCCGTCGTAGAGCGCCTGGCACGCGGCATCGGCCTCGTCGTCGCCCTGCTTGAGGTTGACGATACCGACATGGAACGGCGTCACGCCCTCGGGCCAGATGATGCCCTTGTCGTCGTGGCTGGCCTCGATGATCGCGCCCAGCAGGCGGCTGACCCCGATCCCGTGCGACCCCATGTGGACAGGCACCTGCTTGCCGTCGGGCCCCTGCACGGTCGCGCCCATGGGCTCGGAATACTTGGTGCCGAAATAGAAAATCTGGCCGACCTCGATGCCCCGGGCCACGCGGCGGCGATCCTCGGGAATGCGGTTGAAGACCTCTTCGTCATGGGTCTCGTCCGTGCGGGCATAGCGCGAGGTGAATTCCTCGAGCACCGCCTGGCACTGCTCGACCGAATCATAGTCGATCTCGCGGTCGCCGAATTTCAGGTCGGTGATCTCGCTGTCGTAGAAGACCTCGGATTCGCCGGTCTCGGCCAGCACGAGGAATTCGTGCGTGTCGTCGCCGCCGATGGGGCCGCTGTCGGCGCGCATCGGGATCGCCTGAAGCCCCATGCGCTCGTAGGTCCGCAGATAGCTGACGAGATGCCTGTTGTAGGCGTGCAGCGCGTCCTCTTTCGTCAGGTCGAAATTGTAGCCGTCCTTCATCAGGAATTCGCGGCCGCGCATCACGCCGAAGCGGGGGCGCACCTCGTCGCGGAACTTCCACTGGATATGGTAGAGCGTCATCGGCAGGTCCTTGTAGGACCGCACGTAGGACCGGAAGATGTCGGTGATCAGCTCTTCGTTGGTGGGGCCGAACAGCATGTCGCGGTCGTGACGGTCACGGATTCGCAGCATCTCGGGACCGTAGGCGTCGTAGCGGCCGGATTCCCGCCACAGGTCGGCCGATTGCAGCGTCGGCATCAGCAGCGGGATATGACCCGCGCGCTGCTGTTCCTCGTGCACGATCTGCTCGATGCGGCGCAGCACCCTGTAGCCGAGCGGCAGCCAGGAATAGATCCCGGCGCTCGCCTGCTTGATCATGCCCGCCCGCAGCATGTAGCGGTGGCTGACGATCTGGGCGTCGGCGGGGGTTTCCTTGAGAACAGGCAGGAAATAGCGGCTCAGGCGCATCGCGGGACCCTTCGAATGATGGCTCCCTGCGGTTTACTGGCGCGGTCTGGGTCATACAAGGGCCGAGGCGGCCCCCAACGCCCGAACGGGTCCGGCCTTCCCCGGCGCGGCGCCGCCCCCGGGCCGGTCACAAATCCTCCGGCCGGCCGCCAATCCCCCTGCCCCCGCCCCGGCACGGGCGGATCACCTCCGGATCACTAGACCGACACAAGTGTCGCCATCGGGAAACGCAGCCTGCGCTTTCGGGGTTTCACAGCGTCTGCTCTTGCGGTTCGTCCTGGGAACGGCGAAATTCACGCCGACGGAGGACACCATGGCGCTGCCGGTCAAGGATCAACTGAAGTACTGGGGGATCGCCGCGGCGATCTTCCTGCTGGCGCTGTGGTGGATGGGCGACGTGATCCTGCCCTTCCTGCTGGGGGGCGCGGTGGCCTATTTCCTCGATCCGGTGGCCGACCGCATCGAAGACGCCGGGGCAAGCCGCGCGGTGGCCACGGCGATCATCACGCTCTTCGGGCTGCTGATCTTCGTGCTTCTGGCGCTTCTCGTCATTCCGAACCTGATCGACCAGGCGATCCAGCTCTTCGACACGGTTCCGAAGGTGCTGCACAACTTCCAGGCGTTCCTGACCTCGCGCTTTCCCGAGCTTCTGGACGACGGCTCGACGATCCGCCGGTCGCTGACCTCGGTCGGCGAAACCATCCAGTCCCGGGGCGGGCAGCTGCTCGAGACGGCTCTCACCTCGGTCGGGTCGCTGATCAACATCGTGATGCTCTTCGTCATCGTGCCCGTGGTCGCCTTCTACCTGCTCTACGACTGGGACCGGATGATGGAGGATATCGACGACCTCCTCCCACGCGAACACGCGCCCGCGATCCGCCGCCTCGCGCGCGAGATCGACGAGACGCTGGCCTCGTTCATCCGGGGCATGGGCACGGTCTGCCTGATCCTCGGCACCTACTACGCCATCGCCCTGATGCTTGTCGGACTGCAGTTCGGCCTCGTGGTCGGGGCGGTCGCGGGCCTGATCACCTTTATCCCCTACGTGGGCGCGCTGGTCGGCGGCGCTCTGGCCATCGGTCTCGCGCTCTTCCAGTTCTGGGGGGACTGGGTCTCGATCGGACTGGTGGCGGGCATCTTCGTCCTGGGACAGGTGGTCGAAGGCAACATCCTGACGCCGAAGCTCGTCGGGGACAGCGTGGGCCTGCACCCGGTCTGGCTGATCTTCGCCCTGTCGGTCTTCGGGTCGCTCTTCGGCTTCGTGGGGATGCTGGTGGCGGTGCCGGTGGCGGCGGCGATCGGCGTCCTGATGCGGTTCGTGGTCTCGCAGTACAAGGAGAGCCGTCTGTATCGCGGTCTCGAAGACGGCTCCTCCGGACGCGACTGACCATGGCGGACCCGCTTCCCCTGACCCATCCCCGCCTGCCGGGGCTGACGCGGAGCGATTTCGTCGTGGCCCCGTCGAACGCGGTGGCGCTGGCGATGATCGATCAGTGGCGGGACTGGCCCGGCGGAAAGCTTGTCCTGACCGGGCCGCCCGGGTCGGGCAAGACGCACCTGGCGCATATCTGGGCGGCGGAGGCCAATGCGCGCATCCTCGCCGCCCGCGACCTGGAGAGGGCGGCGGTCCCCGAACTCGCCTCCACCGCGCTGGTCGTCGAGGATGCCGACGCGATCCCGGACGCCGCCCCCCAGGACGCCCTGTTTCACCTGCACAACCTCATGCGCGAAGCGCAGCGCCCGTTGCTGCTGACCGGAAGCCGCGCCGTCGCCTCGTGGCCGCTGACGCTTCCCGATCTCAAAAGCCGGCTGCAGGGGGCGCAGTCGGCGGTTCTGGACCGGCCCGACGACACGCTGCTGAACGCGGTGCTGGTCAAGCTCTTCATCGAGCGCCAGCTTCAGGTGTCGCCGCAGGTCGTCCACTATCTTCTGAGGCGCATGGACAGGTCGTTCGATGCCGCGCGCCGGGTCGTCGAGGCGCTGGATTTCGCGTCACTGGCGCAGCGGCGCGCCATCACCACGCGCCTCGCGGCCGAGGTGCTGGACAAGATCGAGGGCGCGGAGTCATAAAGCCGTTTCAAAAACAGTTCAGAAAGCCCGGACCACTCCCAGCCGGCGACCCCCGATGATCAGTGCCGATTTTCTCAAGTCAGACCTGCCAGAACCGCAAGATCCCGGCGGGCGCGATCTGGCGGGCCCCGCGCGGTTCGTAAACCGCGAACTCAGCTGGCTCGGCTTCAACTGGCGGGTGCTGGAAGAGGCCGAGAACCCCAAGGTGCCGCTTCTGGAACGGCTGCGCTTCCTGTCGATCAGCGCCACGAACCTGGACGAATTCTACACCGTCCGGGTCGCCGGCCTGCGCGAGCTGTACCGCGAGGGACACAAGACGCCGGCGGCGGACGGGCTGACGCCCGAGGAACAGCTTGACCTGATAGACGCGGATGCCCGGCGGCTGATGGGGCGGCAGCAGGTGATCCTGGAAAGCCTCCAGCACGAGATGCGCGAGAACGGCGTTTTCGTGCTCAGGCGGGACGAGCTGACCGAGGCCGACCGCACCTTCCTGGGCGAGGTCTTCCTGCACAGGGTCTTTCCGGTGCTCTCGCCGCTGGCCGTCGATCCGGCGCACCCGTTCCCGTTCATCCCGAACATGGGCCTGTCGCTCGCGCTCATGCTCGAGCGGCGGCGCGACGGCCGGTCGCTGATGGCCCTCCTGCCCATTCCGCAGCAGATCGACCGCTTCGTCGCCCTTCCCAGCGAGCCCGGGCTCACCCGTTTCCTGCCGCTCGAAGAGCTTCTGTTGCTGAACATCGACCAGCTGTTTCCCGGCTACCGGACGCAGGGTTCCTGCACCTTCCGCGTGCTGCGCGACAGCGATCTTGAGGTCGAGGAAGAGGCCGAGGACCTCGTGCGCGAATTCGAGACCGCGCTCAAGCGCCGCCGCCGGGGCGAGGTGGTACGGATGAAGATCTCCTCCGAAGCGCCCGAGGCGCTGAAGTCGGTCATCATGCGCGAGCTGCACGTGACTTCGCAGGAGGTGATCGAGGTCACCGGGCTGATCGGAATCTCGGATCTCAGGGAACTGGTGATCGACACCCGCGCCGATCTGCTGTGGCCCTCATTCACCCCGCGCATCCCCGAGCGGGTGCAGGATCACGACGGCGACATGTTCGCCGCGATCCGGCAGAAGGACATGCTGCTGCATCACCCCTACGAGACATTCGACATGGTGGTGCGCTTTCTCCAGCAGGCCGCGCAGGACCCGGATGTCGTCGCGATCAAGCAGACGCTCTATCGCACCTCCAAGGACTCGCCCATCGTGCAGGCGCTCTGCGATGCCGCCGAAGAAGGCAAGTCGGTGACGGCGCTGGTGGAGCTCAAGGCCCGGTTCGACGAGGCGGCGAACATCCGGCAGTCGCGGCGGCTGGAACGGTCGGGCGCGCATGTGGTCTACGGCTTCGTCGACTGGAAGACCCATGCCAAGATCTCGACCGTGGTCCGCCGCGAAGGGGATCACCTGGTCACCTACACGCATTACGGCACCGGCAACTACCACCCGATCACGGCGCGCATCTACACCGATCTGAGCTTCTTCACCTGCGACCCCGCGCTCGGCCGGGACGCGACCAAGGTCTTCAACTATCTCTCGGGCTATGCCCAGCCGGAGACGCTCGAGAACCTGAAGATCTCGCCGCACCGGATGAAGGATTTCCTTCTGGAGCAGTTCGAGGCCGAGGCCGAGCACGCCCGCGCGGGACGGCCCGCCCAGATCTGGGCCAAGATGAATTCGCTGATCGAACCGGATGTGATCGACGGCCTCTATCGGGCAAGCCAGGCGGGGGTGAAGATCGACCTGGTGATCCGCGGCATCTGCGGCATCCGGCCGGGCGTGAAGGGGCTCTCCGAGAACATCCGCGTGAAATCCATCGTCGGCCGGTTCCTCGAACACAGCCGGATCGTCTGTTTCGGCAACGGCCACGGACTGCCCTCCAAGGGATCGCGCGTCTTCATCTCGTCGGCCGACTGGATGGGGCGGAACCTGAACCGCCGGGTCGAGACACTGGTCGAGACGACGAACGCGACGGTCAAGGCGCAGATCGTCAGCCAGATCATGGCCGCGAACCTGGCCGATCAGGCGCAGAGCTGGGTCATGCGGCCGGACGGTCACTTCGAACGCGCCACGCTTTCCCCCGGAGAATTCGCCTTCAACTGCCACCGGTTCTTCATGGAAAACCCCTCGCTCTCGGGGCGCGGCTCGGCCGGGGCCGGGGACGTGCCGGTGCTGACCCACGAGGCGGACTGACGGGGAGGACTGACGGCGCGGCCGTAAGGGCGGTGTCCCGGTCGCTCCGGGTCGGATCGGCGATCGCACCTCAGTCTGCGGCCCTTTCGGCACGGCCATCGCACCGGGCGTGTCCCGCCCCATCGGGACAAGCGGCCCCGCCGCCCCCCCTGCCGCGCGCGGTCGGGCGCAACGGAAACCGCGAGGTTTCGCGCGCCCTTGGTTGACCCCTGGTGAAACCCCTGCAATGAAAGGCTTCGATGACCCACGGAAGGCCGAGGACGATGGAGAAAACTTCCGATCCCGCGATTTCCGGCGATGCGGACTGGGCCCCCT
The DNA here is from genome assembly GCF_000152725.1 of Pseudooceanicola batsensis HTCC2597. Classification (GTDB taxonomy): domain Bacteria; phylum Pseudomonadota; class Alphaproteobacteria; order Rhodobacterales; family Rhodobacteraceae; genus Pseudooceanicola; species Pseudooceanicola batsensis. Next base: position 3,182,138 of record NZ_CH724131.1, on the reverse strand, counting down.
TTCAGCGCCCCCTGTTTTCCGAACCTTCGGTCCGTCACCTGACGCGGGTCGGCGTGGTGGACGTCGGCTCCAACTCGGTCCGGCTGGTGGTCTTCGACGGAGCCGCGCGAAGCCCCGCCTATTTCTACAACGAAAAGATCATGTGCGCGCTCGGCGCGGGCCTCTCCGAGACCGGGCGACTCAACCCCGACGGGCGCAAGCGGGCGCTGGCCGCGCTGCACCGGTTCCAGCTGCTGGCCCACGGGATGGAGGCCACGCCCCTGACCGCCGTCGCCACCGCCGCCGTGCGGGATGCCGAGGACGGCGCGGATTTCGTGGCGCAGGTCCACCGCGAAACCGGACTGCAGATCAGCGTGATCCCGGGCGAGGAAGAGGCGCGGCTGTCGGCGCAGGGGGTGCTGCTGGGCTGGCCCGGCAGCTACGGGCTGGTCTGCGACATCGGCGGCTCCTCGATGGAACTGGCCGAGATCAAGGGCGGCGAGGTCGGTCGGCGGGTCACTTCGCCCCTCGGCCCCCTGAAGGTGCGGGACGTCAAGGGCGGCCGGAAGGGCCGCCGCGCCTTCATCAAGACCGAGATCGCCAGGATGGCCGAGCAGCTCGGCGCGCAGCGCGATCGCCTGTTCCTGGTGGGCGGCTCGTGGCGGGCCCTCGCGCGGATCGACATGGACCGGCAGTCCTATCCGCTGCACGTCCTGCACGAATACCGCATGTCGACCAAGTCCGTCCGCGCCACCGTGGAATACCTCCGCACGTCGAATCACTCCGAACTGCGGTCACGCTGCGGGATCTCGTCCACCCGCATGGAACTCGCCCCCTATGCCGCGGAGGTGCTGAGCGAGGTGGTCCGTGCCTTCCGCCCGCACGACATCGCCGTGTCGAGCTACGGCCTGCGCGAGGGGCTGCTCTACCAGCAGATGCCGCAGGCCCTGCGCGACCGCGACCCGCTGATCGAGGCCTGCCGCTTCGCCGAGGCCAAGGATGCGCGCCTGCCCGGCTTCGGACGCACGCTCTTCAATTTCATCGCGCCGATCTTCCGGTCGCTGAAGCCCGAGAAGCAGCGCATCGTCAAGGCGGCCTGCCTGCTGCACGACGTGACCTGGCGGGCCCATCCCGACTATCGCGCCGAGGTCTGTTTCGACAATGCGACCCGCGCCAACCTCGGCGGGCTCAAGCATTCCGAGCGCATTTTCCTGGGGCTGGCCCTGCTGCACCGCTACAAGAACAAGCGCGAGGGCACTTCGTTCGAGAACCTCTACCAGTACCTGGCGCCCGAGGACCGGCGCCAGGCCGAGGTGCTGGGCAAGGCGATGCGCTTCGGCGCGATGCTCTGGCTGGAAGAGGATTCGATTCCCGGAGAATTCCGGTGGTATCCCAAGAAGAAGGTGCTCGAACTGCGGCTGACCCAGGCCGCCTGGCCGCTTCTGGGCGAGGTGGCGATGTCACGCCTCAAGTCCCTGGCCGGCTCTCTCGAGGCCGAGCTCGACCTCAAGATGACGGCCTGAGGATCACAGCTCGATCTCGCCTCCCGGCGCGATCTGCGGCGCGTCGCTCTCCGGCTCTTCCGGCGGGGTCCTGCGGCGCAGGATGATATCGCCGTTCGGCAGCACTTCCGGCGGATGATAGTTCGAGAAATCCTTGATATCCCTGAACAATTCGGCCAGCGCCGGTCCCATTTCCCGCACGAAGCTTTCCATCGCCGGCCCCGCCTCCTCCACGAAGGCGCCAAAGCCGCGCATGGCCGGCTCCATCTCTTCCAGCAGGCCGCGGAAGAAGAGTTCCGCCCCCCGTTCCATGAGCGAGGGGTCGTCCGCCTCCTGCGCCAGGACGGGCGTGGGCAGGGCGAGGGCGAGGATCACGACGAGATGTTTCATGGTTCATGATATAGGGCCTTCGCGGCGCGCTTGAAGGTCAGAGGTCGATATCCAGAACGACCGGGAAGTGATCCGAGGCGGTGATCAGCGCGTCGCGCAGTTGCGGCCGCGACCAGCAGCCGGGGTCGTCGAACGGGTGCCAGATCCGCCAGCGCGGATTGTGCGACATGAGGTCGGGCGAGATCATGATGTAATCGAGCAGCGCCTGCAGGTACCGATCGTCGGGCTGGATGTGGAACCTCGCGGTGGTCGGCGCCGCCGTCAGCCGCGCGGCAAGGGCCTGATCGACATGCGGGTCGTAGAGACGCGGCGCCTCGTCGCCCAGCACGATCTCGACCGAGGACCGGCCGAAAAGGTTCTCGTACTCGTCCAGACCGGGTCCGTCGTTCAGATCGCCCATCACGATCAGCGGCTCGCCTGCGGCCAGATGCCCCGCCACGCGCCGCCGCAGCCAGATCGCCTGGGCCAGCTGCTTGCGCCGGTTGGCGATCGCGAGGCGCATGATCTCGTCCCGCGTCCTGGCGCCATGCGGGGCCTTCGACTTCAGATGCACCCCCAACAGGCGCAGCGCCGCCCCGCCCGGCAGGGTGACCATCAGCTCCAGCGGCGGCTTGGAAAACACCACCGTGTCGCGGCTGGCGTCCACGTCCAGGTCGATGCGGAACCGGCCGTCGAACCGCGGCGCCTCGGCGTCGTCGGGACGGCCGCCGGGATCGTGATGCGCCGCCATGGTCTCCGGATCGAACAGCAGCGCGATTTCCTGCTGCGTGCGGTTGGGAAAGCCGATCACCGCGCGGCGCGTGCGCAGATCGAAGCTGGCGGCAAAGGTTTCGAGCGCCCGGACGGTCGACCGGCGCCCGCTGGTGTCCGGCGCCTCGATCAGCATGACCGCATCGGCATCCACAGCGCGCAGCACCGTGGCGATGGCCCGGGCCTGCTCCGCGCGGGTGACGTCGCGCCTGGCCGACCAGCGGTCGTCGATCAGAAGGGCGCCGTCATCGTCGAACAGCGCATCGAACCATTCGATGTTGTAGCTTGCAAGGCGCATCGGCGATCAGACCGCGGGCGCGCCCGTGCGGCTGCGCTTCGCGCTGATCTCCTCCCAGGCCCGGTTGATGTCCACCAGACGCTTCTCGGCCAGCTTCCGGGCCTCCTCGGGCAGACCGCGCGCCGCCATGCGGTCGGGATGCCACTCGCGCACCGCCGCGCGCCAGGCCGCGCGCGCCTCGTCATAGCTGGCATCCGGGTCGAGTCCGAGGATCGCATAGGGCTCGGGCTCCGCATCGGGAACGAATCGCGCGCGAATGTGGCGAAAGCGGTCCTCCTCCATGCCGAAGATGCGCGCCACGTCCGCCAGGAATTCGTCCTCGGCCGGATGGTAGCCGCCGTCGGCCATGGCGATGTGGAACAGCCCCTCCATCAGGTTGCAGAGCGTCTCGCTCTTCGGACCGAACATGGCGGCGACGCGCTGCGCGTAGATGTCATAGCCCGCCACGTCCTGCCGGGCCAGGTTGAAGACCCGCGCCGCCTGGGCCTCGTCCCGCCTGGCGATCTGGAACACCTCGCGAAAGGCAGTGACCTCGTCGCGCGTCACCGTGCCGTCGGCCTTGGCCATCTTGGCCCCGAGGGCGATGACCGCGATGGTGAAGGCCACGGATCGCTCGGGCGGCGCGCGCAGGCGGTCGAAGACCTCGGCCAGGCTTTCGCCACGGCGCAGGGCCGAGAGGGCTTCGGATATGCGGCTCCAGACGGACATGGCCACAGTCTAACGCGCCTGCCGGACGCTGTCAGAGGATTTTCCGCATCGGCACGATCGTGCGTCGGGCGCGCGCCGGGCGCACCCCGGTCGCCCCCCGCGCCGCGCCTCGCTTCTTTGGTCCGGCAAGTATCCTCGGGGGGTGAATTGGCCGCAGGCCAAGAGGGGGGCAGACAGCCCCCCTTCCCCGCCCGCCGCAGGCGACCGTCTCAGGCCGCCCGCGCCTCGCGGATCAGCTTCAGGATATCCTGCGCGGCCGAGGGGATGTTCGTTCCCGGCCCGAAGATCGCCTTGACCCCGGCCTTCTTCAGGAACTCGTAATCCTGCTGCGGGATCACCCCGCCGCAGATCACGATGATGTCGCCGGCGTCCTTTTCCCTCAGCGCCTCGATCAGCTGCGGCGCCAGGGTCTTGTGGCCCGCCGCCTGGGACGAGATCCCCACCACGTGGACGTCGTTGTCGATGGCGTCCTGCGCGGCTTCCTCCGGCGTCTGGAAAAGCGGACCCACGTCCACATCGAACCCGATGTCCGCAAAGGCCGTGGCGATGACCTTGGCGCCCCGGTCGTGCCCATCCTGGCCCATCTTGACCACCAGCAGGCGCGGGCGCCGGCCCTCCTCCCCGGCGAAGGTCTCGATGTCCTTCTGGATGGCGGCAAAGCCCTCGTCGCCCTCGTAGGCGGCGCCGTAGACCCCGGCCAGCGTCTTGACCTCGGCCCTGTGGCGGCCGAATTCCTTTTCCATCGCCATGCTGATCTCTCCCACGGTGGCACGCGCGCGCGCGGCCTCGACCGCCGCCTCCAGCAGATTGCCGCCCTCTTTCGCGCGGCGGGTCAGTTCATCGAGCGCCCGCGTGCAGGCATCCTCGTCCCGCTCCGCCCGGATGCGCTCCAGCGCCTTCACCTGGCCGGCGCGGACCTTGACGTTGTCGACGTCCAGGATGTCGATCGGGTCTTCCTTGTCCTTGCGGTACTTGTTGACGCCGACGATGACCTCTTCGCCCCGGTCGATCATGGCCTGGCGGCGCGCGGCCGATTCCTCGATCCGCAGCTTGGGCATTCCGCTCGCCACGGCCTTGGTCATGCCGCCCATCTCCTCGACCTCTTCCATCAGAGCCCAGGCCTTCTCGATCAGGTCGTTGGTCAGGCTCTCGACATAGTAGGACCCCGCCAGCGGATCGACGGTGCGGGTGACGTGGGTCTCTTCCTGCAGGATCAGCTGGGTGTTGCGCGCGATCCGCGCCGAGAAGTCCGTGGGCAGGGCGATCGCCTCGTCCAGCGCGTTGGTGTGCAGCGACTGCGTGCCGCCCAGCACGGCGGACATCGCCTCGTAGGCGGTGCGGATGACGTTGTTGTAGGGGTCCTGCTCCTGCAACGACACGCCCGAGGTCTGGCAATGCGTCCGCAACATCTTGGAGCGGTCGTTCTTGGCCCCGAACTCTGTCATGATGCGGTGCCAGAGCGTCCGCGCGGCGCGCAGCTTGGCGATTTCCATGAAGAAATTCATGCCGATGGCGAAGAAGAACGAGAGCCGCCCGGCAAAGCGGTCCACGTCCATCCCGGCCTCGATCGCCGCCTTCACGTATTCGCGGCCATCGGCGAGGGTGAAGGCCAGTTCCTGCACCAGGTTCGCCCCGGCCTCCTGCATGTGGTAGCCGGAAATCGAGATCGAGTTGAAGCGCGGCATCTCGTTCGAGGTGTATTCGATGATGTCCGAGATGATCCGCATCGAGGGCTTGGGCGGATAGATATAGGTGTTCCGCACCATGAATTCCTTGAGGATGTCGTTCTGGATCGTGCCGGACAGGACCGACCTGTCATGCCCCTGTTCCTCGCCGGTGACGATGAAGTTCGCCAGGACGGGGATCACCGCGCCGTTCATCGTCATCGAGACCGAGACCTGGTCCAGCGGGATGCCGTCGAAAAGGATCTTCATGTCCTCGACGCTGTCGATGGCCACGCCGGCCTTGCCCACGTCGCCCACCACGCGCGGGTGGTCGCTGTCATAGCCGCGGTGCGTCGCCAGGTCGAAGGCGACCGACACGCCCTGCTGCCCGGCGGCCAGGTTGCGGCGGTAGAAGGCGTTGGATTCCTCGGCGGTGGAGAAGCCGGCATACTGCCGGATCGTCCAGGGCCGGCCCGCGTACATCGTCGCCTTGGGGCCGCGGGTGAAGGGGGCGAAGCCGGGGAGCGAGCCGACATGCTCCAGCCCCTCGGTGTCCTCCTCGGTATAGAGCGGCTTGACGGTTATCCCCTCGAGCGTCTCCCAATCGAGATCGGAGAGCGGCTTGCCGCGCAGCTCCTTTTCAGCGAGAGCCGACCATTCGTCTTTCTTCGATGCCATCCGGATGTCCTCTTCCAAGCAGGCCCGCGGGCAGGTCCGTCCCTGCCCGCGTGGCGCCATGTTGCGTTTCGTCGTCGATGCCGCGGGCCGGGGGGGCACCGCGGGCTGGCGTGGCATGGTCCGCCCCTCCGGCGGCGGGCGGGCGATGCCGCGGGCATGATGCACGCGCAGGATCCTCTCCCGCTCCGCACCGGCAGGCGGGCGGCGGCGATCTGCCAGAGCGCCCCGCCCCGCGCTTGCCGGGTGCAGGCGCGGGACCGACCGGAGGCGCCCGGCGGCATCCCCTTGCCGCGTCCCCAGACGGGAAATCGCGCGTGAATCGGTGACTTGCAGCCGCACCTCGCCTATATCGGGAGAGACGGAGGATCCCAGCCACATGCACAAGTACCTGATCTGTCTCGCCCTTCTCGCTGCCTCGCCCCTCATGGCGCAGGAGGCGAGCTCGGCCGAAAGCACGGCGGCCGAGGCGACGGACGGGCTGTTCCCCTCGGAACGGCCCGACAGCATCGACGCACTCAAATGGGAGAAACGGGTCCTGCTGGTTTTTGCCGACAGTCCGAACGATCCCAACTTCCGCCGCCAGATCGAGGCGCTGCGCGAGGACCCGGGTCCGATGATCGACCGCGACATCGTGGTCTTCACCGATACCGTCCCCGAGGACGCGACCCCGCTGCGCGAAACCTTCCGGCCGCGGGGCTTCATGCTGGTGCTGGTCGGCAAGGACGGGCAGATCAAGCTGCGCAAGCCCTTTCCCTGGGATGTGCGCGAAATCTCGCGCTCAATCGACAAGACCGAACTGCGCCAGCAGGAGATCCGCGACCAGCAGGGCAACGCCTCGCGCGGGACGACGCCGAACTGAGGCGCCTGCGGAACGGCGCGCGCTGAGATGCCGCGACGGCGGCCCCCTGGGATATGCGCGCGCGCCTCCATCGCCCTATTCGAACTCCATGATCACTTCGTCCACCGCAAGGCTGTCGCCCTGCCCGGCGTTGATCTTCGAGACCACGGCCTTCTTCTCGGCGCGCAGGATGTTCTCCATCTTCATCGCCTCGATGGTGCAGAGCGGCTGGCCCTCCTGCACCTCCTGCCCCTCTTCCACGTCGATCTTCACGACGAGCCCCGGCATCGGGCATAGCAGCATCTTCGACGTATCGGGCGGCAGCTTTTCGGGCATCAGGCGCGCCAGTTCCGCGTGCCGGGGCGAGCGGACGTGAACCTTGAGATCCGCGCCGCGCGACCGGATGCGGAACCCGCCCGAGATCTTGCCGACCTTCAGCACCAGCGGCGCGCCGTCGACCGTCATGTCGGCCAGCTGGTCGCCCGGCGTCCATCCGCCCTCGACCCGCAGGGTGGTGCCGTCGCCGAAATCAGCCGTCGCGCCCTTGGGATCGGCGTCGATGGTGATCTCGAAATCCCGGTCCTGCAAGGTGACGACCCAGTCCTCGCCGACGTGCCGTTCGTGGTTGTCCATGCGCCCCGAGACGCGGGTGCGCCGGATCTCGGCCACGCGGTTCATCGCGGCGCAGGCGGCGGCGATGCGGCGCAGATCGGTCTCGGGCAGTTCGACGCCCTCGAACCCGTCGGGATATTCCTCGGCGATGAAGGCGGTGGTCATCTCGCCGTCGACGAATTTCGGGTGGTCCATCACGGCGGCGACGAAGGGCAGGTTGTGCCCGATCCCCTCGACCTCGAAGGTGTCCAGCGCCACGCGCATCGCCTCGATCGCCTCGGCGCGGGTCGGCGCCCAGGTGCAGAGCTTGGCGATCATCGGGTCGTAGTACATCGAGATCTCGCCGCCCTCGTAGACGCCGGTATCGTTGCGCACCGCCGTCTCGCCCTCGGGCGCGTCGCCCTGCCATTTGCCGTTGGACAGCATCGGGCCGGCGGCGACCTCTTCGGGCGGGCGATAGCGGGTCAGACGTCCGATCGAGGGCAGGAAGTTGCGGTACGGATCCTCGGCGTAAAGGCGGTTCTCGATGGCCCAGCCGGTCAGGGTCACGTCGTCCTGCGCGATGGTCAGCTTTTCGCCGTTGGCTATGCGGATCATCTGCTCCACCAGATCGACGCCGGTGATCAGTTCCGTCACCGGGTGTTCGACCTGAAGGCGGGTGTTCATCTCGAGGAAGTAGAAGTTCTTTTCGCCGTCGACGATGAATTCAACCGTCCCGGCGCTGGCGTAGCCCACGGCCTTGGCCAGGGCGACGGCCTGTTCGCCCATGGCCCGGCGGGTCTCCTCGTCGAGGAAGGGGCTGGGCGCCTCTTCGACCACCTTCTGGTTGCGGCGCTGGATCGAGCATTCCCGCTCGCCCAGGTAGATCCCGTTGCCGTGGCTGTCGCACAGGACCTGGATTTCGATGTGCCGGGGCTGGGTGACGAACTTCTCGATGAAGATCCGGTCGTCGCCGAAGGAATTGGCCGCCTCGTTCTTCGACGACTGAAAGCCTTCGCGCGCCTCGTCGTCGGTCCAGGCGATCCGCATCCCCTTGCCGCCGCCGCCCGCGCTGGCCTTGATCATCACGGGATAGCCGATTTCCGAAGAGATCTTCACCGCCTCGTCGGCATCCTCGATCAACCCCATGTAGCCGGGAACGGTGTTGACCCCGGCCTCCTGCGCGATCTTCTTCGAGGTGATCTTGTCGCCCATGGCCTCGATCGCCTTGACCGGCGGTCCGATGAAGGCCACGCCCGCATCTTCCAGCGCCTGCGCGAATTTCGGGTTCTCGGACAGGAAGCCGTAGCCCGGATGCACCGCCTGCGCGCCGCTCTCCCTGATCGCGGCCATCACCTTGTCGATGACGATATAGGACTGGTTCGCCGGCGGCGGGCCGATATGCACCGCCTCGTCCGCCATCTCGACGTGCAGGGCGTTGCGATCGGCGTCAGAGTAGACGGCCACCGTCCGGATGCCCATCTTGCGCGCGGTCTTGATCACGCGGCAGGCGATCTCGCCCCGGTTGGCGATGAGGATCTTGTCGAACATTTCAGTCCCTTCCCAATTCTTGGCCCCGGGTTCTGCCGCCCGGGGATCGACGCGAAAAACCCCGCGGCAGCCTGGCTGCAGCGGGGGCATGTGCGGTCAGGGCCGCGCCGGCGAGCCGGCGGGCCGATGTCAGGTCACGATCAGTTGATGCTGCGGCAGGCGCCCGGGTTGGCCTGGCAGTAGGCGACGTTCGCCGCGCCACCGACCACTGCGCCGGTGCCAAGGTTGCCGCCGGTCGCGGCCGCCGTGGCAGCGCCCGTGCCCGCGCCGACCAGCGCCTGTTCACCGACCGTGTCGCCACAGGCGGCAAGGCCTGCGAAGCCCACGACCGCCACTGCGATGAATTTTGCTCTGCGCATCTTTCCGTTACTCCTCGATCATTGCGTACTCCGGAATCAACACGGGCCGCAGAGAGAAGTTCCGGGCGCATCCGCCGGCAGGCGGGAACCGGCCGGGTCACGGTCTCGAGAGCTTCGGCAGGAGCCAGGGCGGGCGGTCCGACCTTGGGGACATCGGACCGCCCTGGTTGGGAAGGGTAACGATAGTGACCCGCCGCCGACCGCGCCGGAACCGGCCCGGGGACGACACCCAGGATGCTGCCCGCGATTCCCGGGGTCGCAAAGGCCCGTTCCCGCGCGGGGCGGGATTGGGCCGGAAACCGCCCATCCGCGGATTGTGCCGGCAAGGGACCGCTCAACCCGCGCACATATCCTGCCGATCCTGTCACCAATCCTCCTCCGGCACGTCGCCGCCGGGGGCTGCATCGAATACCTGCGGAAAGGATCGGCGCGCGGCGGATTCGTCGATCTGCAGCAGCGCGCCATAGCTTGCGGGGTCGAAGGGGTCCTCGGCGGCCACCACTTCGCGTCCGAACAGCCACGAGAGGCGCCCGCCATCGAGGTTTCCGCGCTCGAACGGCTGGTCGCCGAAATGCTCCCAGAGTGCGGCGAGGAAGGCCTCGTCGGCCCGGCGATCGGCCGGGCGCCGGTCGCGAAAGCGCTCGCGCCGGATCAGCGGCGTGGCGCCCTTGGGATTGGCGCGGCGGATGGTGAACTGGAAATCGGTGCCGTGCAGACGGCCGGGGAATCCGCGATGCTTCAGCATGGCGCCCCCCCGAGGGTCCGGCCAGCGCGGATCGCAGGTTGCGGGGCGGGCCCAGAGGCCCCGCCCCGAACAGACTTACTTGTACTTGCCGGTGTAGACCGGTTCGACCGAGACGGGCTCGGGCTCGACATAGACCGGCTCGGGCTGCGCGCAGGCTGCGGCGAAAGCGACGAGGCCGAAAGCGATGGTGAGTTTGACGCTCTTGGACATCTGTATCTCCTGTTTCGTACACAAACTGTCCGAAACCCGGAAAGTTCCGAGGCCGGACAGCTTCTTAGGGGCGTGTCTTGGGAACCGCCTTGCCCGACCATAGCGGAAATTTGAACGCATTTGTATGGGGTAGATGCATGCCCCGAGTCCTGTGACGGGAAAGCCGCAACCCCCCGGAAATGCCTGTCATTTCGCGCAACATGTTGTGGCTGCATCAGAACGCCTCCCAGATGCAGTCGCCATCTTCGAGACTGAATACCTCGAAGAACTGCGTGACCTCGGGCGCGGCGGTGCCGAAGCTCACCGGCGAGGACGAGATCGAGATGACCGCCTGTGCCGCGGGCGCGGGCGTCGCCGGTTCGTAGGCCAGGGCATCGGTGCGGCACAGCGCCTCGAAATCCCCGGTCACGCTGGCATAGTCGTCGCGCGTGATTCCCGGCGAAACGTATCGCAGCCGGATCCAGAGGGTGCCGTCGGGCTGCGTCTCTTCCAGCACCTCCTGCCGCACGAGGACGAACCCCGAGGGCACGGCAGGGGCCTCCTCCTGGCCCCATGCCGTGGTCGCGGCGGCGATCAACGCCCCCGTTGCCGCGACGAATGTCGTTGCCCCCTTCATGCACGCCGCTCCGCGTGTCGGAGCCAGCGGCCGTGGTTCGCGGGATCGGAGAGCACCGCCGCCAGCACGTCCCCGGCTCCGCCCGCCCGGCGCGGATCGGCCAGCCGTCCGCCGGCCTCGATCCGCAGCACCCGGCCCAGGTCGGTGACCCGCACGACCGGCGAAAATCCGCGCAGGTTCCGCAGCGCGCGCCAGATATCCTGCCGCACCTGCTGTGCGAGGCGGCGCAGCGACAGGGCGCGGGCCGCGGGAAGATCGGCGGCGGCCGCCACGTCGAATCGCGGCGGCAGATGCCGCGCGACCGTCAGCGCATCGTCTTGGCGCAGGATATGCCAACTGTTGCGGCGCATGGATCACAAGGGGATATTGTCGTGCTTCTTCCAGGGGTTCTGCAGCTTCTTGTTCCGAAGCGAGGCAAAGGCGCGGGCCACGCGACGGCGGGTCGACCGCGGCTGGATGACCTCGTCGATGAACCCCTTCTCGGCCGCGACGAAGGGGTTGGCGAACCGATCCTCGTAGTTCTGCGTCCGGTCGGCGATCTTTTCCGCATCGCCCAGTTCCGAGCGATAGAGGATCTCGACCGCGCCCTTGGCGCCCATCACGGCGATCTCGGCCGTGGGCCAGGCATAGTTGAAGTCGCCCCGCAGATGTTTCGACGCCATCACGTCATAGGCCCCGCCATAGGCCTTGCGGGTGATGACGGTGACCTTGGGCACCGTCGCCTCGCCATAGGCGAAGAGCAGCTTGGCCCCGTGCTTGATGACACCGCCGTATTCCTGCCCCGTCCCGGGCAGGAAGCCGGGCACGTCGACGAAGGTCAGGATTGGGATCTCGAAGGCATCGCAGAACCGGACGAAGCGCGCGGCCTTGCGGCTGGAGTCGATATCGAGACAGCCGGCCAGGACCATGGGCTGGTTCGCCACGACGCCGACGGTCTGCCCTTCCAGCCGGATGAAGCCGGTGACGATGTTCTTGGCGAAATCCTCCTGGATCTCGTAGAAATCGCCCTCGTCCGCGACCTTCAGGATCAGCTCCTTCATGTCGTAGGGGGTGTTCGCATTGTCCGGGATCAGCGTGTCGAGCGACGATTCGATGCGGCCCGGTTCGTCGAAGAAGGGGCGGACCGGCGGCTTCTCGCGGTTGTTGAGCGGCAGGAAATCCACCAGGCGCCGCACCTCGGCCAGCGCCTCCACGTCGTTCTCGAAGGCGCCGTCCGCGACCGACGACTTCTTCGTGTGGGTCGAGGCGCCGCCCAGTTCCTCGGCGGTGACGACCTCGTTGGTGACGGTCTTCACCACGTCCGGGCCGGTGACGAACATGTAGGAGCTGTCCTTCACCATGAAGATGAAGTCGGTCATGGCGGGCGAATAGACTGCCCCGCCCGCACAGGGCCCCATGATCACGCTGATCTGCGGCACCACGCCGGAGGCCATGATATTGCGCTGGAAGACATCCGCATATCCGGCGAGCGAGGCGACGCCCTCCTGGATGCGGGCGCCGCCACTGTCGTTCAACCCGATGACCGGCGCGCCGTTCTGGATCGCCATGTCCATGATCTTGCAGATCTTCTGGGCATGGGTTTCCGACAGCGATCCGCCGAAGACGGTGAAATCCTGGCTGAAGACATAGACCATCCGACCGTTGATCGTGCCCCAGCCGGTCACGACGCCGTCACCATAGGGGCGGGTCTCCTCCATACCGAAGTCCGTGCAGCGGTGCGCGACGAACATGTCGAACTCTTCAAAGCTGCCGTGGTCGAGCAAAAGCTCGATCCGTTCGCGCGCGGTCAGCTTGCCCTTGGCGTGCTGGGCGTCGATCCGCTTCTGGCCGCCGCCAAGGCGGGCCGCTTCGCGACGGTCGTGAAGCTCTTGCAGGATATCCTTCATGGGGTGCCTCCTCTTGACGGACCTTTCCGGCCCCGGCCAATCTCCGCGGACCATAGGGAGTTCGCCGGCGAGACCAAAGGAGAATTCGGCAAATTTGCAAAATGTTGTCAGCGTATCTCCGAAAGATTGCAAATCTGCTAATCCGACGCGGAAACTCCGAAATTGCATGACGGGCTCATGGACTTTGCACCGTACCGCGCTTAGCTGGGCGCCATGTCCGTCACCGATGCACCCCGATACCTGAGGAAAGACAGTCCGCCGCACCTGACGACGCTGATCCTGCTGGCCTCGATCACCGCACTGGCGATGAACGTCTTCCTGCCCTCTCTGCCCAGCATGGCCGAGCATTTCGACGCGCCCTACCGGCTGGTGCAGCTGTCGGTTGCGGTCTTCCTGGCGACCAATGGGATCCTGCAGCTTTTCGTCGGGCCGTTGGCGGACAAGTTCGGGCGCCGGCCGGTCATCCTGTGGGGGCTCGGCATCTTCTGCCTGGCGACCGTGGGCTGCCTTTTCGCGCCGAACATCGGCATCTTCCTGTTCTTCCGGTCGATGCAGGCGACCGCGGCGGTGGCCATGGTGCTGTCACGGGCGGTGGTGCGGGACATGCATTCGGCCGACCGGGCGGCATCCGTGCTGGGATACGTGGTGATGGGCATGTCGGTGGTTCCCATGATCGCGCCCGCCCTCGGCGGCGTCCTGGACGAGGCCTTCGGCTGGCAATCGACGTTCTGGCTGCTTCTCGGCTTCGGGGTACTGGTCTTTCTGATCGTGCTCTTCGACCTGGGCGAGACCGGAACCCCCAGCAGCCTCACCCTGGTCGGCCAGTTCCGGGAATATCCCGAACTGCTCACCTCGCCCCGGTTCTGGGGCTATTGCATGGCCTCCACCTTCGCCTCGGGCGCCTTCTTCGCCTTCCTGGGCGGCGCCCCCTACGTCGCCAGCAACGTCTTCGGGATGAGCGCGGCCGAGTTCGGCTATTTCACCGGCGCGCCCGCCATCGGATATTTTCTCGGCAACTGGCTGACCGGCCTCTACGCGGCGCGGGCGGGCGTGAACCGCATGATCCTGCTGGGGACGCTGGCGACCATGGCCGGCCTCGGCCTGTCGCTGATCCTGAACTACAGCGGGATAAGCGGGCCCTACGTCTTCTTCGGCTTCATGGCGACGGTCGGCCTGGGCAACGGGCTGGTCCTGCCCTCGGGGACGTCGGGGATGCTGTCGGTGCGACCCCACCTCGCCGGCACGGCCTCGGGGCTGGGCGGCGCGATCATGATCCTGGGCGGCGCCATGATGTCGGCCCTGGCCGGTGTCATGCTGACCCCGGGAAGCGGAGAGATCCCCCTGATCTGGCTCATGTTCCTGACAACCTGCGCCGCGTTCCTCGCGATCCTGGTCGTTCTCTGGCGCGAGCGGCAACTCGCACGCTAAACCGCTTGTGACCCCGGCTTTGCAAAGTTATCGCTGCTAACTGCGAAACGCTGCAAACCCGTGAGGGGATCCCCATGGCGACCAAGAAACTCTATGCCGGTGCGAAACTGCGCGAGACGCGCCAGAGACTGGGCCTGACGCAAAAGGATTTTGCCGCCAAGCTCGGCGTTTCCCTGCCGTACCTGAACCAGATGGAAAACAACAACCGCCCGGTCTCGACCACGGTGGTTCTCAGCCTGGCGCAGGAATTCGGCTTCGACGTCACCGAGCTTTCGACCGGCGACAGCGAACGCCTGGTGTCGGACATGCGCGAAGCGATGGCGGATCCGGTCCTCGCCGACGTCGCCCCGCCGCTTGCCGATATCCGGCTGACCGCCTCGAACGCGCCCGCCCTGGCGCGCGCCTTCATTCACCTGCACCGTGCCTACCGGCAGACGCACGAACGCCTCGCCTCGCTCGACGAGGCGCTCGGGCGCGAGGACGCCCGCACCCTGCCCTCCCCCTGGGACGAGGTGCGCGACTTCTTCCACTATTGCGACAACTACATCGACGCGGTGGACCGCGCGGCCGAGAATTTCGCCACGCCGGCCGAGCCGGACCGCAACATCCGCCTGCGCGCCGTCTCGGCCCTTGGGGATCTGGGGATCGCCGTGGACTTTGCCGACACGCCCGCATTGCGACGCTATGATCCGGCGGCGAAACGGCTGACCCTGTCGCGCCGCGCGGCGGCGGAAACCCAGACCTTCCAGATCCTCCTCCAGGTGGCGCTGCTGCGGCAGGACAAGCTGCTCGAGGCGACGCTCGACCTTGCCCGGTTCCAGTCCGAAGCCGCCCGCGCCATCGCCAAGATCGGTCTGGCCAACTATTTCGCCGGCGCCGCGATGATGCCCTACGGCACCTTCCTCGCCGCCGCGCGCGAGGTGCGGCACGATCTGGAGATCCTCGCCCTGCGCTTCGGCGCCTCGATCGAGCAGGTGGCGCACCGGCTGTCGACGCTGCAGCGCCCCGGGGCCAAGGGCATCCCGTTTTTCTTCGTCCGGGTCGACCAGGCGGGCACGATCACCAAGCGCCACTCGGCCACCCGGCTTCAGTTCGCGCGGTTCGGCGGCGCCTGCCCCTTGTGGAACGTCCACCGCGCCTTCGAGACGCCGGGCCGGTTCCTGCGCCAGTTGGCCGAAACGCCGGACGGCGTGCGCTATATCTCGATCGCGCGCGACGTGAGCAAGCCGGGCGGATCCTGGGGCGCGCCCGACCGGCGCTTCGCCATCGCGCTCGGCTGCGAGGTGACCCATGCCTCGGACATCGTCTATGCCGACGATCTCGACCTCTCCCGCCCGGACACGTTCGAGCCGATCGGGATCTCCTGCCGGATCTGCGAGCGCGAGCATTGCCACCAGAGATCGGTGCCGCCTCTGGAACGGCGCCTGACCATCGACGTCAACGCCCGCGAAACGCTGCCCTACGAGGTGGGCTGAGCCTTTCCACGCGCGAGGGGCCGTTCCGCGAACGGAAAGAGTTGACAGCTGTCAACTTCCGGTTGTGCGCGGTCCGGTGGATCGGCGCGTGGCGTCATCCTCGGGCGCGAGCCGAAGACCCGGGGTCCTGCCGGCGAGGGGCAAGCGCGGGATGGCGGGAGGTCCCCGGTCGGGGCCGGGGACGACGGTGGTACGGGTGGCCGCGGGACGGAAAGGGGACCGGCCGTACCTCACTCCGCCACGCAGATCTCGGTGCTCCAGGTGCCGCAGAGTTCGGTGAGATGGTCGGGAAAGGGGGCGTCGGTGAAGACCGCGTCGACCTCTTCCAGCGATCCCAGCAGGGCCGGCGCGGTGCGGGTCAGCTTGGAATGGTCGGTGACCAGAAAGGTCCGGCGCGACTGTTTCAGGATCATCCGGCTGACCCGCACCTCGGCGAGGTCGAAGTCGAGCATGTCGCCCTCCTCGTCCAGGGCCGAGGTACCGATCACCGCGAAGTCCGCCTTGAACTGCGAGAAGAAATCCGAGGTCAGGTGCCCGACCAGGCCCCCGTCCGAGCGGCGCAGGTTGCCGCCGGCGACGATGATGTCGCAGCTTTCGTTGCCCAGCAGGATATTGGCCACGTTGATGTTGTTGGTCACCACCGTGATGTTCTGGTGGCCCAGCAGTTCGCGGGCCACCGCCTCGGTCGTGGTGCCGAGGTTGAGGATGATCGAACTGTTGTTCGGGATGGCGCGGGCGCAGGCGCGGCCGATGGCGGACTTGGCGGCCTCGTGCATCCGGCGCCGTTCGTCATAGGCGAAGTTCGCGACGCCGGTGCGGATCACCGCGCCACCATGCACCCGGTCGAGATGCCCGGCCTCGGCGAGATCCGAAAGATCGCGCCGGATGGTCTGGAGCGAGACGTTGAACCGCTCGGCCAGGGTCTCGACGACGACCCTGCCCTCGTTCCGGGCGATTTCCAGTATCTCGGACTGCCTGATGTTGAGCGCCATGATCCCTCCGTTCCCGGTCAGTGCCACAAGTCGGTGGACCTGTCAGCAGCGACTTTCGCCGCACCTGCGAAATTCCCTTATGCATGCGCGAAATGATGATTGTTTTGACCGAAGCGCGCAAAAACGAAAACAAAACCTTTGACAAGAGGCCGGGACTCACGTTTCTTGCGGCGTGGCGAGGGAGGCGCGAAAGTGGCGCGAAGCGACGCACAGAACGATCCGGTCGACCTGTTCATCATCGGTGGCGGGATCAACGGATGCGGCATCGCGCGGGACGCGGCGGGCCGGGGCCTGTCCGTGGCGCTGGCCGAGATGGGCGATCTCGGGCAGGCGACCTCGTCCGCCTCGACCAAGCTGTTCCACGGCGGCCTGAGATACCTGGAATATTTCGAGTTCCGGCTGGTCCGCGAGGCCCTGAAGGAACGCGAGGTCCTGCTGAAGGCCATGCCGCACATCAGCTGGCCGATGCGCTTCGTCCTGCCCGTTCACGCGGGAATGCGGTTCGAAAGCGATACGCCCACCTCGCGGCTGCTGTCGTTCTTCATGCCCTGGATGAAGGGCCGGCGGCCGGCCTGGCTGATCCGGCTGGGGCTGATGCTCTACGATACGCTCGGCGGGCGACAGATCCTGCCCGGCGCGCGGCGGATCGATCTGAACAGCGACGCCGCGGGCAAGGCGCTCAGGCCGGGGTTCGACCTGGCCTTCGAATATTCCGACTG
Organism: Pseudooceanicola batsensis HTCC2597; assembly: GCF_000152725.1. Taxonomy (GTDB): domain Bacteria; phylum Pseudomonadota; class Alphaproteobacteria; order Rhodobacterales; family Rhodobacteraceae; genus Pseudooceanicola; species Pseudooceanicola batsensis. Next base: position 3,164,759 of record NZ_CH724131.1, on the reverse strand, counting down.
CTGGGTGCAGGATGCGCGCCTGGTGGTTCTGAACGCGCGCGATGCCCGGGCGCGCGGGGCCGATATCATGGTGCGCACCAAGGTCGTGGCCGCACGGCGCGAGGGCGACACCTGGGCGGTGACGACCCAGGGCCCGCACGGCGAGAGGACCGTCCGGGCGCGGGCTCTGGTCAACGCGGGCGGGCCCTGGGTGGACACCGTCATCCAGTCGACCCTGCGCCAGGACGACCGCAGCCATGTCCGGCTGGTCCGGGGCAGCCATATCGTGACCCGGCGGCTTTTCGACCACGACCGCTGCTATTTCTTCCAGGGCACCGACGGCCGCATCATCTTCGCGATTCCCTACGAGCAGGACTTCACCCTGATCGGGACGACCGATCAGGATCACCACGGCACGCCCTCGGACGCGGTCTGCACGCCGGAGGAGCAGGAGTATCTCTGCTCCTTCGCCTCGGACTATTTCCGACGCCCTGTCACGCGGGACGATATCGTCTGGACCTACTCCGGCGTCCGGCCGCTCTACAACGACGGGGCCAGTTCGGCGACGGCCGCGACGCGGGACTACGTGCTCAAGGTCGAGGACGCGGGCGGCGCGGCGCCGCTCCTGAACGTGTTCGGCGGCAAGATCACCACGTACCGGCGACTGGCCGAACATGCGATGCAGAAGCTGGCGCCATATTTCGAAGGGATGGGGCGGGGCTGGACCGCGGGCGTGCCGCTGCCGGGCGGCGATTTCCGCCCGCAGGACACCGAGGCGGTCACCGGCGAACTGGCGCGCGACTACCCGTTCCTGGGCGAGAAATGGGCGCAGCGGATGATCCGGCACTACGGGCTCGAGGCGCGCGAGATCCTGGACGGCGCGGGCGATGCCGCCGCCCTGGGCCGGGACTTCGGCGCGACGCTGAGCGAGGCCGAGGTGCGCTGGCTGATGGACCGGGAATGGGCGCAGGAGCCCGAGGACGTGATCTGGCGGCGGACCAAGCTGGGCCTGCGGATGAGCGCCGAGCAGATCGGGGCCCTGCGCGACTACATGGCCGAGCGGACGGCCGCCGCCCCGGCGCAGAAGGTATCGGCGGCGATATGAGGGGGGCGGCATGACACTCGAGTTGAAGGGCGTTTCGCGGTCGGTCGGGGGGCGCACCCATATTCACCGGACCGATCTGACCCTGCAGAAGGGCACGATGAACGTGCTGCTGGGTCCGACGCTGGCGGGCAAGACCACGCTGATGCGGCTGATGGCCGGGCTCGACCAGCCGAGCGAGGGCCGGGTCTTCTGGGAGGGTACGGACGTCACCGGCATCCCGGTGCAGGAGCGCCGGGTCGCCATGGTCTATCAGCAGTTCATCAACTATCCGGCAATGACCGTCTACGACAACATCGCCTCGCCCCTGCGGCTGATGAAGGTCGGCAAGGCCGAGACCGACCGCCGCGTGCGCGAGACGGCCGAGCTGATGAAGCTGACGCCGATGCTGGAGCGCAAGCCGCTGGAACTTTCGGGCGGGCAGCAGCAGCGCTGCGCGCTGGCCCGGGCACTGGTGAAGAACGCGGGACTGGTGCTGCTGGACGAGCCGCTGGCCAACCTCGACTACAAGCTGCGCGAGGAACTGCGGATCGAGATCCCGCGGATCTTCGAGGCCTCGGGCGCGATCTTCGTCTACGCCACGACCGAACCCGAGGAAGCGCTGCTGCTGGGCGGCCATACCGCGACGCTCTGGGAGGGCCGGATCACGCAGTTCGGCCCGACGGCGCAGGTCTACCGGCAGCCGGCGGACCGGACGACGGCGCGGGTCTTCTCGGATCCGCCGATGAACTTCATCGGACTGGAGAAAACCGGACACCGCCTGTCGTTCGGCAATGCCACCAACGCGCCGGCCGGGGGTCGGCTGGTCGAGCTTCCGGACGGGCGCTACGTGGCCGGGTTCCGGCCCAATCACGTCGGGATGGCCGGGCGCGACACGGGCGAGGCGATCGTCTTCGACTGCACGCTGACGGGGATCGAGATCACCGGGTCCGAGACCTTCCTGCACCTGACGCACGGCGGCGAGACCTGGGTCGGGCTGGTCGAGGGCGTCCATGCCCCCGAGGTCGGCGCGCCGATCCGGATCTCGGTCGATCCGGCCCATGTCTATCTCTTCACCGAGGACGGGCGGCTCGCCGCCCCCGCCTCGTACGCGGCGGCGGCCTGAGGGGGAACGATGGCCAGGATCACGCTCGACACGCTCGCCCACAGTTACCTCCCCGCCCCGACGGGCGAGGCGGATTACGCGCTGAAGGAGATGAACCACGTCTGGGAGGACGGCGGCGCCTATGCGCTGCTTGGGCCCTCGGGCTGCGGGAAATCCACCCTGCTCAACATCATATCGGGGCTGTTGCAGCCGTCGCACGGGCGGGTGCTCTTCGGCGAGGAGGACGTCACCCATGCGCCGACGGCGGCGCGCAACATCGCGCAGGTGTTCCAGTTCCCGGTGGTCTACGACACGATGACCGTGCGCGAGAACCTGGCGTTTCCGCTGCGGAACAGGGGGATGGAGGCGGCCTACGTCCGGTCGCGGGTCGAGGAGATCGCCCGCATGATCGGCATGGAAGAGGCCCTGAACCGCAAGGCGCGCGGGCTGACGGCGGATGCCAAGCAGAAGATTTCGCTGGGGCGCGGAATGGTGCGCGAGGATGTGAACGCGATCCTCTTCGACGAGCCGCTGACCGTGATCGACCCGCATATGAAGTTCGAACTGCGCACGCAGCTCAAGGCGCTGCACCGGCAGTTCGCCCATACGATGATCTACGTCACCCACGACCAGACCGAGGCGCTGACCTTCGCCGACAAGGTGGTCGTCATGTACGACGGCCGGGTCGTGCAGATGGGCACGCCGGAAGAACTGTTCGACCGCCCGGCGCATACCTTCGTGGGCTATTTCATCGGCTCGCCGGGGATGAACATCCTCGATGCCGAGGTCGCCGGGACACGGGCCCGGGTGCACGGCTCCGAGATCGCCCTGGGCGAGCGCTACGCCGAGGTGGGCGGCAGGGTCCAGATCGGCGTTCGCCCCGAGTTCTGCCTGCTCAGCCGGGACGAGGGGCTGCCGCTGCGCGTCACCCGCGTCGAGGATGTCGGCCGCCACCGCATCGTGCGGGGCGAGACCGAGGCGGGCTCGGTGAACCTGACCCTGCCCGAGGGGATGCCGATCGAGGAGGGCGCGGATCGCGTCGTCTTCGCGCCCGAGCGGATCAACGTCTATTCGGACGACTGGCGCGTCACGCCGGACGGGAGGGCCGCATGATCCACCTGGCGACATCTCCGGCCCCCCGCACCGTCATCCTCGGGCCCGACCCGAGGATCTCCGGCCGGCTGGCGCGCGGGGGCTGGAATGATCCTCCAATGCCGTTCGCGGGTGACGGCGGCGTGGGGGGCATGCCGGCGCGCGCGGCGACGTGCGGCTCCCGCGAGGCGGGCGCGGATGACCGTGGAAGGAACCGGGAGGGAAGGCTCTGATGGACAAGACGCAGAACAACAGGGCGTGGTTTCTGGTGCTGCCGGTGCTGATCCTCGTCGCCTTCTCGGCGGTGATCCCGCTGATGACGGTGGTGAACTATTCCGTCCAGGACACCTTCGGGAACAACCAGTTCTTCTGGGCGGGGCTCGACTGGTTCCGCGACATGCTGCACTCGGACCGGATGTGGAACGCGCTCGGGCGGCAGGCGATCTTCTCGGCGATCATCCTGGTGATCGAAGTGCCGCTCGGCATCCTGGTGGCGCTGCACATGCCCAGGCGCGGGTTCTGGGCCTCGTTCTGCCTGGTCGTCATGGCCCTGCCCCTGCTGATCCCGTTCAACGTGGTCGGCACCATCTGGCAGATCTTCGGTCGGGTCGACATCGGCCTGCTGGGGCATACGCTGGCCTCGCTCGGGATCGACTACAACTATACCTCGGACCCGATCGACGCCTGGGTCACGGTGATCGTGATGGATGTCTGGCACTGGACCTCGCTGGTGGCGCTGCTGGCCTATGCCGGGCTGCAGTCCATCCCCGAGGCCTATTACCAGGCCGCCCGGATCGACCAGGCGAGCCGCTGGGCCGTGTTCCGCTATATCGAGCTGCCCAAGATGCAGGGCGTGCTTCTGATCGCGATCCTGCTGCGCTTCATGGACAGTTTCATGATCTACACCGAGCCCTTCGTCGTCACCGGGGGCGGACCGGGCAACACGACCACCTTCCTCTCGATCGACCTGGTCAAAATGGCGATCGGTCAGTTCGACCTTGGACCCGCGGCCGCCTTCTCGATCATGTATTTCCTGGTGATCCTGCTGGTGAGCTGGGTGTTCTACACGGTGATGACCAATCTCGACAGGAAGGACGTGACACGATGAGCGACGGCAGCGTCACCACAGCCTCCGCCGTGGACGACACCGGGACCGGCACGAGGGGCCGGAGCCTGTCGCGCTTCGTACCCAACGGATCGGTGATCGTGATCGGGCTCTACCTGCTGTTCCTGATGCTGCCGATCTACTGGCTGGTGAACATGAGCCTGAAGACGAATTCCGAGATCCTGGGCAGCTTCACGCTCTGGCCGCAGGACCTGACGCTCGGGAACTATCGCACGATCCTGACGGATCCGAGCTGGTACATGGGCTATGTGAACTCGCTGATCTACGTGGTGATGAACACGGTGATCTCGGTCGCGGTCGCGCTGCCGGCGGCCTATGCCTTCTCGCGCTATTCCTTCCTGGGCGACAAGCACCTGTTCTTCTGGCTGCTGACCAACCGGATGGCGCCCCCGGCGGTCTTCGCGCTGCCCTTCTTCCAGCTCTATTCGTCGGTGGGGCTGTTCGACACGCATATCGCGGTGGCGCTGGCGCATTGCCTCTTCAACGTGCCGCTGGCGGTCTGGATCCTCGAGGGGTTCATGCGCGGCGTGCCCCGGGAAATCGACGAGACCGCCTATATCGACGGCTACGGCTTCGGGCATTTCTTCGTGAAGATATTCATGCCGCTGATCGCGAGCGGCATCGGGGTCGCGGCCTTCTTCTGCTTCATGTTCTCCTGGGTGGAACTGCTGCTGTCGCGGACGCTGACCACGGTCGACGCCAAGCCGATCGCGGCGATCATGACGCGGACCCAGGGGGCGAGCGGGATAGACTGGGGGGTTTTGGCGGCGGCCGGGGTGCTGACGATCGTGCCGGGCGCGCTCGTGATCTGGTTCGTGCGCAACTACATCGCCAAGGGCTTTGCCCTGGGGAGGGTGTGATGGTTCGGTTTCCCAATCATTCCGGCGTCATCCTCGGGGCCGACCCGGGGGGCCCGGATCACCCGTCGCGCAGGATGGCGGGGGATCTTCGGATCGGCCCCGAGGATGACGCATCGCGCCGTCGCGTGTCACAGCGGAGGACCCACTAACATGGCTTGGATGGCATGGACCTGGCCGACCGGGATATTCTTCATGGTCATCGCCTCGCTGCTCGTCGTCTTCACGGTGCTGGCGGCCCGGTACCCGGAAACGCCGCGGCGCGGGGTTCTGGGGATCGAGACGACCCGGGGGGATCGTCTCTTCATCACGCTTCTTGGCTCGGCCTTCATCAATCTGGCCTGGCTCGGACTGGCGGACGCCGCCCAGTGGTGGGCGCTCGTCATATCTGTGGTCTATGCCGCGGCGGTCTTCCGCTGGGTGTAGCCTATCAACGGCCGGCGACGGAGACGCCGGAAACTTCGGATTTCAAAGGGAGGAAAGCAATGAGGAACTGTCTACGAAACACCACGGCCCTGACGGTCGCGCTCGCGCTGGCCGGGCCGGCCTGGGCGGACATGGAGGCCGCCCGCGAGTTCCTGGATACGGAGATCGGGGACATGTCCGCGCTCACCCGCGAAGAACAGGAAAACGAGATGCAGTGGTTCATCGACGCCGCGGCGCCGATGGAGGGCATGTCGATCAGCGTCGTGTCCGAAACCATCACCACGCATGAATACGAAAGCCAGGTGCTGGCCCCGGCCTTCACCGCCATCACCGGTATCGAGGTCACCCACGACCTGATCGGCGAGGGCGACGTGGTGGAGAAGCTGCAGACGCAGATGCAGTCGGGCCAGAACGTCTATGATGCCTATATCAACGACAGCGACCTGATCGGCACGCACTGGCGCTACCAGCAGGCGCGCAGCCTGACCGACTGGATGGAGGGCACCGGTGCAGAGGTGACCAGCCCGACGCTGGACCTGGACGATTTCATCGGCATCCAGTTCACCACCGCGCCGGATGGCGATCTCTACCAGCTGCCCGACCAGCAGTTCGCCAATCTCTACTGGTTCCGCTACGACTGGTTCAACGACGAGAAGAACAAGGCCGACTTCCAGGAGGAATACGGCTACGAGCTGGGCGTGCCGGTGAACTGGGCGGCCTACGAGGACATCGCCGAGTTCTTCACCGGACGCGACCTGTCGCACCTGGGTGTCGAGGGCGAGATCTTCGGCAACATGGACTACGGCAAGAAGGATCCCTCGCTCGGCTGGCGCTACACCGATGCGTGGATGTCGATGGCCGGCATGGGATCCGAGGGCGAACCGAACGGCCTTCCCGTCGACGAATGGGGGATCCGGGTCAACGAGAACTCGCAGCCCGTGGGCGCCTGCGTGGACCGCGGCGGCGCGGCCAATTCGCCCGCGGCGGTCTACGCCGTGACCAAGGCCATCGAATGGCTGGAGAAATACGCGCCCCCGGCCGCCGCCGGCATGACCTTCTCCGAGGCCGGTCCGATCCCGGCGCAGGGCCAGATCGCGCAGCAGATGTTCATGTACACCACCTTCGTGCCGCCGCTGGTGGCGTCGGAGACGGTCATGAACGACGACGGCACCCCGAAATGGCGGCTCGCGCCGTCGCCGCACGGTGTCTACTGGACCGAGGGCACCAAGGTCGGCTACCAGGATGTGGGCTCCTGGACGATCCTGAAATCCACGCCCGACGACCGCGCCAAGGCCGCGTGGCTGTACGCCCAGTTCGTCACCTCGAAGACCGTGGACGTGAAGAAGAGCCATGTCGGCCTGACCTTCATCCGCGAATCGACGATCCAGCACGAGAGCTTTACCGAGCGGGCGCCGAAACTGGGCGGCCTCGTGGAGTTCTACCGCTCGCCGGCGCGCGTGGCATGGTCGCCCACGGGCACCAACGTGCCGGACTATCCCAAGCTGGCGCAGCTGTGGTGGCAGAATATCGGCGATGCCATGTCGGGTGCCAAGACCCCGCAGGGCGCGCTGGACCAGCTGTGCGAGGACATGGAGAGCGTCCTGGAACGGCTGGAACGCGCCGGGGTGCAGGGCGAGCTCGGGCCGCAGCTGAACGAGGAGCGCGATCCGGAGTACTGGCTGTCGCAGCCCGGCTCGCCCAAGGCGAAGCTCGACAACGAGGACGAGGAGCCGAAGACGGTGTCCTACGACGAGCTGATCAAGTCCTGGAACTGATCGTCGCGGCGATGACGGAGCGGGGCCCTGCGGGGCCCCGTTTGCATGGGGGAAGGGGCGCTGCCCCTCTCGGCGCCTGCGGCGCCAATTCACCCCGGGATACTTGCGAGCAAGAAGAAGAGGGGGCGCGGGCGCGTTGACCGGGAGGCCGGTTGCGGGAAGAGTGCCTGCCAGGGAGGATGCGCGATGCGATATGTGCTTGCGATTGATCAGGGAACGACCTCGAGCCGGGCGATCGTCTTCGATGCGGGTCTGACGCCGGTGGCCTCGGCGCAGGAGGAGTTCCGGCAGTACTTTCCCCGCTCGGGCTGGGTCGAGCACGATCCGACGGATATCTGGAGCACGGTCGCCGCGACCTCGCGGGCGGTGATCGAACGGGCGGGCGTGGACGTGGCGGATATCGCCGCGATCGGGATCACCAACCAGCGCGAGACCACGCTGGTCTGGGACCGGGCCACCGGCCGGCCCGTGCACAACGCCATCGTCTGGCAGGATCGGAGAACGGCGGAGTATTGCGCCGGGCTGAAGGCCGCGGGGCACGAGGAAGCGGTGACGGAGCGGACGGGGCTGCTGCTGGACCCCTATTTCTCGGCCACCAAGCTGCGATGGGTCCTGGAGAACGCGGAGGGCGCGCGGGCGCGGGCCGAGGCGGGCGAACTGATGTTCGGAACGGTGGACACCTATCTGATCTGGAAGCTGACGGGCGGGGCCGTGCATGCCACCGATGCCACCAACGCGTCGCGGACGATGCTCTACGACATCGGCCGGGGGGCGTGGTCGGAGGAGCTCTGCGCGCTGTTCGGCATCCCGATGGCGATGCTGCCGGAGGTGCGGGACTGCAATGCCGATTTCGGCACGACCCGCGCCGACCTCTTTGGGCGGGAGATCCCGATCCTGGGCGTGGCGGGCGATCAGCAGGCGGCGACCATCGGGCAGGCCTGTTTCCGGCCGGGCATGATGAAATCGACCTATGGCACCGGGTGTTTCGCGCTACTGAACATCGGCGAGACGATGGTACGGTCGCGGAACCGGATGCTGACGACGGTGGCCTACCAGTTCGACGGCCGGCCGACCTATGCCTTCGAGGGGGCGATCTTCGTGGCCGGGGCGGTGGTGCAGTGGCTGCGCGACGGGCTGAGGCTGATCCGGGACGCCGGGGAGACCCATCGCCTCGCCGGGGCGGCGGATCCGGAGCAGCGGGTCATCATGGTGCCGGCCTTCACCGGGCTGGGCGCGCCCTACTGGGACGCCGACTGCAGGGGGGCGATCTTCGGCCTGACGCGGGGCACGGGCCCGGAGGAACTGGCGCGGGCGGCGCTGGAAAGCGTGGGCTTCCAGACGCGCGACCTGCTCGAGGCGATGCAGGCGGACTGGGCGCAGGGGGCGGGCGACACGGTGCTGCGGGTGGACGGGGGCATGACCGCCTCGGACTGGGCGATGCAGTTCCTGTCGGACATCCTGGGCGCGCCGGTGGACCGGCCGCAGGTGCTGGAGACCACCGCGAAGGGGGTCGCCTGGGTGGCGGGCTGGCGGGCCGGGGTCTGTCCCGGGCCCGAGTCCTTCGCCGCCGACTGGGCCCTGGACCGCCGGTTCGAGCCGCGGATGGAGGCGGCGGACCGGGACGCGCGACACGAGCGCTGGACGCGGGCGGTGCGGGCGACCATCGCCGCCGGCTAGGCCGGGCGGCCGGCTTTCGCCTTGACGCCTGCGCCGGCACGTGCGGAATATGTTTCCGCATAACGGGAGGTTCACATGGATATCAGCACGCTCTTTTCACTCGACGGCAAGATCGCGGTCGTCACCGGCGGTTCGCGCGGGATCGGCAAGCACTTTGCCCGGGCCTTCATCGAGGCGGGCTGCGCCAAGGTCTACATCACCGCGCGCAAGGCGCAGGCCTGCGTCGACACGGCCGAGGAACTGGGGCCGAAATGCGTGGCCCTGCCCCATGACCTGTCGACGCTCGAGGGGATCGACGCCTTCCTGGCCGATCTGCGCGACCACGAGGACCATGTCGACATCCTGATCAACAATGCCGGCGCGGCCTGGGGCGAGGACTATCTCGAATTCTCCGAGTCGGGCTGGGACAAGACCATGGACCTGAACCTCAAGTCGCCCTTCTTCCTGACCCAGAAGATGCATGGCTTGCTGGCCAGGAACGCCACCGCGGAAGAGCCGTCGAAGGTGATCAACATCGCCTCGATCGACGGGCTGCGGCTGAACCCGTGGGAGACCTATGCCTACCACGCCTCGAAGTCCGGGCTGATCTACCTGACGCGGCGGGTCGCGGCGCGGGTTCTCGAGGACAATATCCTGGTGAACTGCATCGCGCCGGGCGCATTCGCCTCGGACATGAACCGCGCGGCGCGGGATCACGGCGACGAGGTGGCGAAACGCATTCCGCTGAAGCGGATCGGCAACGGCGAGGACATCTCGGCGGCGGCGATCTACCTCGCGGCGCGGTCGGGGAACTACGTGGTGGGCCAGACCATCGCCGTGGACGGCGGGCTTGTCTGGGCGACGATCGGGAGCTCGATCGACGCCTGAACCGCCCGGTTGGGCCGGTCCGGCCGATCCACCGGGTCCGGTGGCGCGCCTGCGGCGCATTCCATTCCCTGCCGGAGGGCGCTGCCCTCCGGACCTCCCGGGATATTTCCCGGCAAGAAGAAACAGGGGCGCGCGGCTGTCATTCGAGCGCGGCGCCATATTCCAGGATCACGGGTACGACGAGGTCCTCCTCATCCTCGAGGTGGCGGTGGAGGAAGCGGCGGAAGGCGGTCTGCGCCTCGAGCAGCCGGCGGGCCTCGGCCTCGTCATCCTCGCCGGCGGCGATGCGCTGGAGAACCGCGTTCGTCGCTTCCGCGAGCGCGTGGATATGCCCGTCGAGCGCGTGGTGGTCGCGGTCGAGGATCTCGAACCCCTGCTCGAGGCGGCGGTCGAGCGGGATGAACTGCGGAAAGTAGTGATTGTCCTCGATCTGGTGATGCCCGTGGAGCTGGTTGAGGAAGATCGAGGTGTAGTGCTGCATCTCGCGGCCGAAGCGCGGATTGGCGCCGTCGAGGCGCTTTTCCGTACCCTCGACCAGCAGGTCGTTCAGCTGGCGGAACATGCCGTGGCGTTCCAGCCAGAAGGCGGTGAGATCGCTGAAATTGGCATGGCCGCGCCAGTCGGCCCGCGGATAGAGGTCGGCGAGGACGCGGAGATGGTCGGGGAGCCCCTTGCGGGCGTCGAGATCGAGACTGTCCGTCATGCAACCCAAGTAGTGCGGCGGCGCTGGATCGGCCAGCCTCAGTTCATCTTCTGCGGCGGGACGGGCGGCGTGACCTGGGTCTTCTTCGCCACGGCCTCGCGCCAGGTGATGAAGCTGATCGCGCCGATGATCATCAAACCGCCCAGGATGACGAAGGGATCGACCGGTTCGTCGAAGAGCAGCACGCCGAGCGCGACGGCCCAGACCAGTTGCAGGAAGGTGACGGGCTGGGTCACGGTGATCGGCGCGGCCCGGAAGCCCAGCGTCATGAGATAGTGACCGAGCGTGGCGAAGGCGGCGGTGACGAAGAGCATGACGATCTGGAACCAGGTGGGCGTGACCCAGACGGGGGCGGCCAGGGGGATCAGGCCGACGGTGACCCAGACCGAGAGCATGGTGATCACCGCGATCGGGTCGGTGGCGTCCGTCAGGTGCTTGGCCAGGAGATAGGATCCGGCGAAGACCAGCGCGGCGATCATCATCGCGACATGCCCCTCCGAGATCTCGCGGAAGCCGGGGCGCAGGATGACGAGGGCGCCGACGAGGCCGACGACCACCGCGATGATGCGGCGGGCGGCCAGTTTCTCGCCCATGAAGAGCGCGGCGCCGATGGTGACGTAGATCGGCGAGAGGTAGTTCATCGCGGTCACGTCGGCGAGCGGGATGGTCGCCATGGCGTAGAACCAGAGGGCCACCCCGACCGCGTGCAGGGCGCCGCGCAGGGCGAAGAGACCCCACTGGCGGCCGGTGAGGCGCAGCCGCATGATCTGGCGGATCGCGGGGACCAGCAGGACGAGGCCGAGCGCATAGCGGAGGAAGGCCATCTCGGTTGCCGGGACCACCGGGCCGAGGAACTTGACCAGGACATTGACCCCGACGAAGAGCAGACCGGCCCCGAAGGTCCACAGGATGCCCTCGACGGGACGGTAATTAGCTGCTGGCGACATGTAATCTGGTTGGCACGTCCCCGCGATGGTCACAAGGGCAAAAGATCATACCAGCAGCGAGACAGCGATCGCGTACATGATCAGCCCGATGCCGAGGTCGAGCCAGCGCCACGCCACGGGCCGCCGGAAGACGGGGGCGAGGAAGCGGGCGCCGAAGCCGAGGGTCGTGAAGAAGACCGCCGAGGCGGTGACGCCGCCCGCCGCGAATCCGATCCTGCTGTCGTACTGGGCCGAGATCGCGCCCATCAGGGCGAGCGTGTCGAGGTAGACATGCGGATTGCCCCATGTCAGGGCGAGGCAGACGGCCAGGGTACGGCCAAGTCCGGCGCCGCCGTTTCCGGCCTGGTCCAGCGCCTCGCCGCCGCGCCAGGCGCTGCGCAGGGCGAGCGTTCCGTAGACGAAGAGGAAGGCCGCCCCGCCGTAGCGCATGAGCGGGCCGATCCAGGGCAGCCGTTCGGTCAGGGTGGCGAAGCCCGCGACGCCGGCGACGATCAGCAGCGCGTCCGATATGGCGCAGGTGAGGACCACCGCCAGGACATGCTCGCGGCGGAGGCCCTGGCGCAGCACGAAGGCGTTCTGCGCGCCGATCGCGACGATCAGCGACAGGCCCAGCCCGAAGGCGGCCAGAAAGGCTGTGGCGAAATCCGTCTGCACGGCACGATCCCCTGTTTGCGGAACCCGGGATAGGAGGATCCGGCGGAGGCTTCCAGAGGGAACTGGCCTCGGCTGCCCCCCGGACGTCGGGCGGGCGCGACGCGGTGTTGACCGATCCGCGCGCTACGGTCACCCTGCCGGCAAGAGGGAGGGCATGATGCCGACAGGACAGGACCACCGCTACGACGCCGACGGCATGACCTGCATCGGGTATCTGGCCGTGCCCGAGGGGGACGGGCCGTTTCCCGGCGTGCTCGTGTCGCCGGCCTTTTCGGGGCTGTCGGACACGGAGCGCGCCAGCTGCGACCGGCTGGCGCAGCAGGGCTACGTGGCGCTCGGCGTGGATTACTACTCGGGCGGGAAGCTCGCCGCCGACCGGGACGAGGCGGCGTCGCTGATGGCGGCGCTCCAGGCCGACCGGCCGCTTCTGGCCCGCCGGATGGAGGCGGCGCTGGCGGAGCTGCGTGGACTGCCCCAGACCCGGGGCCGCAAGCTGGGGGCCATGGGATACTGCTTCGGCGGCAAGTCGGTGCTGGACCTCGCCCGGGCGGGGGCGGAATTCGAGGCCGGCGTCTCGCTGCACGGGGTCTATGACGCGCCGCCCGCCGGGTCGAAAAGGATCAAGGCCCGGCTGCTGATCTGCGACGGCTGGGACGACAGCCTGTGCCCGCCGGAGGTCAAGGTGGCGCTGGCCGAGGAACTGAACGCGCATTGCGACGACTGGCAGATGCTGAGTTTCGGCCATACCGGCCACGCCTTCACCAATCCGAAGGCCGCGGCCAGCAAGGGGTTCGGCTATTCCGAGGCGGCGGATCGCCGGTCCTGGCGCGCGCTGAGCGACTTCTTCGCCGATCACCTGAACTGAGAGGCGCCGGTCCGGCGGCCATGCCGCCGCCCGGCGCGGGTCAGAGCGCTTCCATCACCTCGTCGGAGGCTTCGAAATTGGCGGTGACGCGCTGCACGTCGTCATCGTCTTCCAGCGCCTCGATCAGCTTCATCAGCTTCTGCATGCCGTCGAGGTCCATTTCGGTCGTCGTGGTCGGCTTCCAGATCAGCTTGGTCGATTCGCTCTCGCCCAGTTCGGTCTCGAGGGCGCCGGCCACATCGTTCAGGTCGGTGTCGGCGCAATAGATGTAGTGGCCGTCCTCGGTGCTTTCGACATCCTCGGCGCCGGCCTCGATGGCGGCCATCAGCACGGTGTCGGCGTCGCCGACCTCGGCCGGATAGGTCACCTCGCCCTTGCGTTCGAACATGAACCCGACCGAGCCCGTCTCGCCGAGGTTGCCGCCGTTCTTGGAGAAGGTCGAGCGCACGTTCGAGGCGGTCCGGTTGCGGTTGTCGGTCATCGCCTCGACGATCACGGCGACGCCGTTGGGGCCGTAGCCCTCGTAGCGGATTTCCTCGTAATCGTCGCCGTCACCGGCCTGGGATTTCTTGATCGCCCGCTCGATCACGTCCTTCGGGACGGATTGCGACTTCGCCTCCTTCACCGCAAGGCGGAGGCGCGGGTTCTTGTCGGGATCGGGATCGCCCATCTTGGCGGCGACGGTGATCTCTTTCGACAGCTTGGAAAACAGTTTCGACCGCGCGGCGTCCTGACGCCCCTTGCGGTGCTGGATGTTCGCCCATTTTGAATGGCCGGCCATGGGACCCTCGTTGATTGCACGGGAATTGATCCGCGTCTCTATAATTCAGCCGCCGGGGCACAGGCAAGCGGTTAGGGTTTGTGCTGCGCGGGCCGCGCGATATAGCTGGCCGTGGCCGGCGCGTCTTCGGGCGTCCGGCCGCGGCGCCGCGCGCCGGTCCAATTCGCGTCACAAGGTCCGCATGCCCACTTCCCTGTTCGAGCAGTTCGTCATTCTCTGGGTCGTCGTCGATCCGATCGGCACCATCCCCGTCTTCGTCGCCGTGACCGCGGGCATGACGCCCGCCGCGCTGCGGCGCACGGCCTTCCAGGCGGCCGGGGTCGCGGCCCTGGTTCTGGGGCTCTTCCTGGTCCTGGGCCAGTTCCTGATCGACGCGCTCGGCATCTCGCTGCCCGCGTTCCAGATCGCGGGCGGCCTGATTCTTTTCGCCTTCGCCTTCACGATGATCTTCGGGCAGCCGCTGAACGGCGCCGGGGCCGGGACGGAACGCGGTGAGGGAATGCCCGCGATCTTTCCGCTCGCCGTGCCCTCGATCGCGTCTCCCGGCGCGATGCTGGCCATCGTCCTGCTGACCGACAACCACCGGTTCTCGGTGCCGGAACAGGCGATGACCGCCCTGGTGATGCTGCTGGTGCTGGCCTGCGCGCTGGTGCTGATGCTGCTGGCCGCACCGATCCTGCGGGTGATCCGGGGCAGCGGCGCGGCCATCGTCAGCCGGGTGATGGGCATGGTGCTTGCGGCGGTCGCGGTGGACAACATCATCGAGGCCGTGCGGGTTCTGATCGCCGAGACCCCCGCATGACGCCCGCGGGATCATTGGCCCTGTGCACCGCGGATTGCCACGTTAGATTAGCCGCATGAATACCGAGCAGATAATCCTTTTCTCCATCTTCGGCGCCGTCTTCGCCCTGCTTCTTTGGGGCCGCTGGCGCTATGACATCGTCGCCTTCGGCGCCCTGATGGCGGCGGTCGTGCTGGGGGCGGTGGAAACCGAAGACGCCTTCGACGGGTTCGGCCACGAGGCGACGCTGATCGTGGCGCTGGTGCTGATCGTGTCGGCCGGGCTTGTGCGCTCGGGTGCGGTCTACCTGATCACGCGGACGCTGGTGGACAGTTCCCGGAAGCTGGGCGCGCATATCGTCATGATGGGCGGGATCGGCGGCCTGCTGTCGGCCTTCATGAACAATGTGGCCGCCCTGGCGCTGCTGATGCCGGTGGACATCCAGACCGCGCGCAAGGCCGGACGGGTGCCCGGCCTGTCGCTGATGCCGCTGAGCTTTGCGACCATCCTGGGCGGGATGGTCACGCTGATCGGAACGCCGCCGAACATCATCATCGCCACCTTCCGCGAAGAGCGGCTGGGCGAATCGTTCCGGATGTTCGACTTTGCGCCCGTGGGCGGGCTGGCGGCCATCGCCGGGCTCGCCTTCGTCGCGCTGATCGGCTGGCGGCTGATCCCCACACGCGAGGACGCGGTGGTCCGGACCTCGGACCTCGCGCCCTACGTGGCCGAACTGACCGTGCCCGAGGGCAACCGGCAGGTCGGGATGCGGGTCGGCGAGTTGAGCGAGGCGGCCGAGAAGGCGGACGTGGCCATCATCGGCCTGATCCGCGACGGCAGGCGGCTGTACGGCAACGCGCGCAACAACGTGATCCAGGCGGGCGACGCGCTGGTGCTCGAGGCCGCGCCGGGGGCGCTGGACGAGTTCCGCTCGGCCCTGTCGCTGGCCTTTTCCGACGACCGGCGCGAGGAACTTCTGCGGGCGGACAGCGAAGGACTCGACATCATCGAGATGGTGGTGAAGCCCGAGAGCCGGCTGAACGGCAAGACGGCGCAGACCATCGGGTTGTCCTGGCGGCAGCGGGCGGTGCTGATGGGCATCTCGCGCCGGGGCCGGCGGATCACCAGCCAGGTGCGCAAGACCGTGGTGGAGCCGGGCGACATCCTGCTGATCCTCGTGCAGAAGGACACCGGCAACGACGTGGCGGACTGGCTGGGATGCCTGCCGCTGGCGGATCGCGGGCTGGCGGTGACGCAGGACAGCAAGACCTGGGCGGCGATCGGGCTGTTCGGCGGCGCGGTGGTGCTGGCAAGCCTCGGGGTCATCGCCCTGCCGATTGCCCTGGGCCTGGTGGTGATCGCCTACGTGCTGATGCGGGTCGTGCCCCTGCAGGAGCTCTATGACCACGTGGAATGGCCGGTGGTCGTGCTGCTGGGGTCGATGATCCCGCTCGGCGCGGCGCTGGAGGAATCGGGCGGGACGAGCCTGATCGCCGCGAACCTGATCTGGCTGACGGACGGCTGGCCCGCCTGGGCGATCCTGACGGCGCTGATGGTCGTGACCATGACCCTGTCGGACGTGCTGAACAACACGGCCACGGCGATCGTCGCCGCGCCGATCGGCATTCAGATGGCGCAGGGCCTCGAGGTTTCGCCGGACCCGTTCCTGATGGCCGTGGCGGTGGCGGCCTCGGCGGCCTTCCTCACCCCCATCGGACACAAGAACAACACGCTGATCCTGGGCCCCGGCGGCTATCGGTTCGGGGATTACTGGCGCATGGGACTGCCGCTCGAGATCCTGGTGATCGCGGTGTCGGTCCCGGCGATCCTGGTGTTCTGGCCCCTGTGACCGGTCGCGTCGCGCGCAGGCGACTGTGGCCTGCTGTACACAGGCGGGCCGGACTGCGCGGCCCGGGCGGACGATCCCGCTGCCCGGAGCGCCCGATTCTGCTAAGGTAGCACCAGTGCAACCTGGCGGGACGGATGGCGCGCAGCACAGTCTACATCGGCCTTCTCGGCCTCGCGGCGCTGGCCGGCTGCGCCGTGGACAACGGCAGCCTCGAGCGCGCGCGCATGGCCTTCGGCGCCGCGAACCCACGGCCGGACGCCTTCCAGGTCTGCGGCAGCCACGGCTGCGACAAGCGGATTCCGCTGGCCCTGACACCCGCGGAGTGGCGGGAGGTCCGCGCCCCCTTTGCCCGCCCTCCCCGCACGGCGCCGGAAGAACGGCGCGCCCTGGCCGAGGCGCTGCGGCGGATCGAGGTCATGGTGGGCCGCAAGACCGGCTACGATACCGACACCGCGTTTTCGACGCTGGCGGCGTCGGGACTGTCGCAGGACTGTATCGACGAGATGGTCAACACGGCCGTCTACCTGGCGCTGCTGGACGATGCCGGCCATCTGCGGTTTCACCGCCAGGGCCAGCGCGTCACCCTGGGCATGATGACGCGGCGGTTCTGGACCCACACGGTGGCGACCATCGTCCAGAGGGATACGGGCCAGGAGTTCATCATCGACACCTGGGCCGTCAAAGTCGGCGAAACGCCCTATATCATGGACCGTTCGGACTGGGCCGCCAACGCGCCGTTCCGGCACGATTTCTGACCCGCCGGCCCCGCCGCCTCACCTCTTCCCTTGCCCTTTCGCGCCGCCCCGCTTAGGCCATCCGCATGAAACTGCTCTTTCTCGGAGACGTCGTCGGCCGGTCGGGCCGGACGGCCATCGTGGATCACCTGCCGCGGCTGCGCGACGCGTGGAAACTGGATTTCGTCGTCGTCAACGGCGAGAACGCGACGAACGGCGCGGGCCTCTCGCCGGATCACGCCCGGATCCTGCTGGATGCGGGGGCGGACTGCCTGACCCTCGGCGACCATGCCTTCGACCAGAAGGAGATGATGACCTTCATCGAGAACGAGCCGCGGATCGTCCGCCCGATCAACTTCGCCAAGCAGGCGCCGGGGCGCGGGCATCGCATCTTCGACGCGCCCGGCGGGCGCAAGGTGCTGGTGGCGCAGGTCCTGGGACAGGTCTTCATGTCGCGGCCCTATGACGACCCCTTCTCGGCCGTCGACCAAGTGCTCAAGGCGCATCCGCCCGGCGGTCTCGTGCAGGCCGCCATTGTCGACATGCATTGCGAGGCGACGTCCGAGAAGATGGCCATGGGGCACTGGTGCGACGGCCGGGCAAGCCTGGTGGCGGGGACGCATACGCATGTGGCGACGGCGGATGCGCAGATCCTCGAGAAGGGGACGGCGCATATCTCCGATGCGGGCATGTGCGGCGACTACAATTCGGTCATCGGAATGGACAAGGCCGAGCCGCTGCGACGCTTCGTGACGGGCATGTCCAAGGGGCGGTTCCAGCCGGCGAACGGCGAGGCCACCCTGTCCGGCGTCTATGTCGAGACGGACGACCGCACCGGTCTTGCGACGCGGATCGAGATGGTGCGGCACGGCGGCCGGCTGGCACAGGCCGGACCGGGGCCGGTGTGACGCAAGGGGCGGCGATCCGGTCGTTGCGCCTTGTCCGGCCGACCCGTGCGGCAAGCAGGGGCGCGGCGGACGCCCGCACCGGCACGCTTCGCCCGTCCGGGTCCGGGCGCCTGCACCCCGCGCTGCCCGCGTTCCTGAATCTGCGCGGAGGACACCGCCGGCCCCTCGCGCCCGGGGGCTTTTGAACTGCGGGCATGCGCCCTTTCGGCAAGATTTCCGCGTGTCGCGGCGAACCGTTCCCGGCCACGCCGGAGGCCATCCCGCCCGGCGGCAGGCCGAGCCGCCGGAACGTGGCTCCGGGGCGAACCTTTCGCCTTCCCCTCGGGGGCATTGGCTTCGTTCCACCTCGCGACCCGTAGGGCGCCCAGCCGGAACCGCCGAGGCTTGTGCAGCCCCGTGCCGGTGGTGCAAAGTGAAGCCTTGCCCGGGCGCCCCCCGGACGCCTAGATAGGCCCCGGCGCGCGGGAAGGTCTGCGCGCCGGAGGTGCGGAGCGGCAATTGACGGAACTTATCGACATTTCGCCGACCGGGTCGGCGCTGCTGACGCTGGCGGTGGTGATCCTCATGTTCGTGCTGTTCGTGCGCGAGGTCTATCCGACCGAGGTGGTGGCCATCGGCGGGGCGGCGGTCATGCTGCTTCTGGGCCTCCTGCCCTACGAGAAGGCGCTGGACGTTCTGTCGAACCCGGCCCCCTGGACCATCGCGGCGATGTTCCTGATCATGGGGGCGCTGGTGCGGACAGGGGCCCTGGATGCCTTCACCCAGCTGGCCGAAAGCTACACGTCGCGGCCCAGGGTGGCGATTGCGGCGCTGATGGCCTTCGTGGTGCTGGCCTCGGGCATCGTGGCCAACACGCCGGTCGTGGTGGTGATGATCCCGGTGTTCGTGCAACTGGCGCGCAAGCTGGGGATCAACGCCTCGCGGCTGCTGATCCCGCTGTCCTACGCGGCGATCATGGGGGGCACCCTGTCGCTGATCGGCACCTCGACGAACCTGCTGGTGGACGGCGTGGCGCGGGCGCAGGGGCTCGCGCCCTTCTCGATCTTCGAGGTCACGCCCATCGGGCTGGTCGTGGTGGCCTGGGGGATGCTCTACCTCGTCGTCGTGGGCCGCTGGATGTTGCCCGAGCGGGACAGCATGGCCGACATGCTCTCGGACCGGTCGCGGATGAAGTTCTTCACCGAGGCGGTGATCCCGCCCGACTCCAACCTCATCGGCCGCGAGGTGCTGAGCGTGCAGCTCTTCCAGCGCGAGGGGGTCCGGCTGATCGATGTGGTCCGGGGCGACGAATCGCTGCGGCGCAACCTGCGGGACGTGGTGCTCCAGGTCGGAGACATCGTGGTGCTGCGCAGCCAGATCAGCGAACTGCTGAGCCTCCAGCGCAACAAGAGCCTGAAGCGCGTCGACCAGATCTCGGCAGTCGAGACGACGACGGTCGAGGCGCTGATCACGCCGGGCTGCAAGATGGTGGGGCGGCAGCTGGGCTCGATGCGCCTGCGCCGGCGGTACGGGGTCTATGTGCTGGCGGTGCACCGCCGGAACCAGAATATCGGCCGGCAGCTGGACGAGACGGTGGTGCGGATCGGCGACACGCTGCTTCTCGAGGGCGCGCCCGAGGACATCCGGCGGCTGTCGGCCGAGATGGAGATGGTCGACGTCACGCAGCCGACCGGCCGGGCCTATCGCCGCGAACATGCGCCGATCGCCATCGTGTCGCTGCTGGCCATCGTGGCGCTGGCCGCCATGGGGGTGGCGCCGATCTTCCTGCTGACCGTGCTGGCGGTCGCGGCCGTGCTGCTGACCCGATGCATCGACGCGGACGAGGCGTTTTCCTTCGTCGAGGGGCGGTTGCTGGCGATGATCTTCGCCATGCTCGCGGTCGGGGCGGCGCTGGAGCACTCGGGGGCGGTCGGGCTGATCGTCAACGCCATCGCGCCGCTGCTGATGGACCTGCCGGCCTTTTTCATAATCTGGTCGATCTACCTGCTGACCTCGGTCCTGACCGAACTGGTGTCGAACAACGCCGTGGCCGTGGTGGTCACGCCGATCGCCATCGGGCTTGCCGACGTGGTCGGCATCGATGCGCGGCCGCTGGTGGTGGCGGTGATGGTGGCGGCCTCGGCCAGTTTCGCCACGCCGATCGGCTATCAGACCAACATGATGGTCTACGGCCCCGGCGGCTATCGGTTCACCGATTTCATGCGGATCGGCATTCCGCTGAACCTGAGCATGGGGCTGATCGTGTCGGCCTGCATCCCCTTCATCTGGCCGCTGTAGGCGGGGAGGGTCCGCCCGGTCCGGCCCTACCGAAGCTTCGGCGGTTTCTCCGGATCCGAGCCGGGGGCGATGCGCTCGACCCGTCGGGGGGCGGGCGGCTCGGGAAGATCGAAGCGCAGCCCGTGCCGGGCGAGGCGCGCGGCCGCCGGATCCGTTGCCGCGAAGAACGCGACGTCGAGCACGCCCGCATCGAGCCCCGAGAAGGTCAGCGCCTCGCCCGCCGCCTTGGCCAGGGCCTCCTGCGCGCCCTCGACCGCGTCGACGAAGGCCAGCAGATGGCCGCGCGCCCCGTTCTCCGAAACCGTGCCGACGAGGTAGGCCGTGCGCGCCAGCCCGGCCGACATGGCGAGCTTGGTGTCGAGCGCCGAAAGCAGGACCTCGGGCAGATCGCCGGGGCGGGTGAATTCGGCGATGCGCTCCTCGACCTCGTCGGGGCTGGCCGACAGGGTCGCGGCGAGCCAGTCGACGGCGGCGGGCGGGATCAGGATGGCCGAGGGGGCCACGTCGAGGTTGAGCCCCAGACCGATCCCCTGCCCCGCCAGCATCGCCGCGATGGCCCGGCCGGAGAGGGCGGCATAGGGCACCGCCCGCCCCGCAAAGCCCGAGAGCCGGTCCTCGCGGTCGAAGACCAGCGCAAAGGTCGCCTCGGGCAGGTCGAAGAGGTCGGGCGTCACGGTGTCGTCCCGCGCCTCCTGCGTCAGCATCAGGTAGAGTTCGCTGTCGGCCAGCCGTTCGTAAAACCGCAGGCGGGCCGCGTCGTCCTCGGGGGCGGCCTCCATCGCGGCATGGGCGGCGTCTATGGGGGTGGTCTCAGTCACCGAGCGCGTCCTTCACTTTCTCACGCAGGACCGGCAGCAGCTCGGTCTCGAACCAGGGGTTGCGTTTCAGCCATCCGGTATTGCGCCACGAGGGATGAGGCAAGGGGATGGCCCCCGGCAGATGGTCGCGGAAGGCGCGGACGGTATCCGTCACCCGCCCCTTGGCACCCAGGTGCCATCGCTGGGCGTGAGCCCCGATCAGGATGCGCAGGCGCAACTGCGGCAGCGCGGCAAGGACCCGGTCGTGCCATGTCTCGGCGCAGATGCGGGGCGGCGGCAGGTCAGACCCCCTGGCATCGTAGCCGGGAAAGCAGAAGGCCATCGGCACCACCGCGACCCGGTTCAGGTCATAGAAGGTGTCGCGGTCGATCCCCAGCCAGTCGCGCAGCCGGTCGCCGGACCGGTCGTCGAAGGGCCGACCCTTTTCGTGCACCTGAAGCCCGGGCGCCTGCCCGGCGATCAGAAGCCGCGCCGTCGGGCGGAACCACGGGACGGGCCGCGGCCGGTGCCGGGTCGCCGTGGCGGCGAAGCGGTCGGCGCATATGCGGCAGGCGCTGATCTCGGACGGCAGGTCGGTCATGGGGGGAAAGATGCATCCCGGCCGGGCGGCGTAAAGGGCGGGTTCATTTCGAGGGTTGGCGAAATGTCCTTGCGTGGCCGCCGCCGATTCGATACTTCTAGAATCATGAAAATGATTTCCGACACGGACCTGCGGCTGGAACAGGCTGCCTCGACCTTTGCCGCCCTGGGGAGCGAGCAGCGGCTGACGGTGCTTCGGACCCTCGTGCGGGCCGGGCCCGGGGGCGTGACCATCGGCCAGCTCGGAGAGCGGACGGGGATCACCGGCTCGACCCTGACGCACCACATGAAGATCCTGGCGCAGGCGGGTCTCGTGCGGCAGGAGAAGCAGGGCCGCAGCATCATCTGCGCCGCGGTCGCCTACGAGGAGCTGCGGGATCTCGCCGGCTTCCTGCTGCGCGAATGCTGCGCGGACGCGGCCCCCGACATCACACCCGAAGGACATGATCATGGCTGACACGCAAACCCACGGCACACCGGGCGGTCTGGGACAGATCTGGAGACGGACCGACAAAGCCTGGCTGGCGAGCGCGCTGATCCTGCTGGGGCTGATGCTGCTGGATCCGGCGCAGCTCTGGCCGTCGGTCGGGTTCGCGGCGGGGGCGCTCGGGCATACGGCGCCGATCATCCTGGTCGCGGTGCTGGCGATCGGATACCTCAAGGCCTCGGGGGCGGAGGCGACGCTCGCCCGGGCCTTCGAGGGCCGCGAGACCCGGATGATCGTCATGGCCGCGGTGCTGGGCGGGCTCTCGCCCTTCTGTTCCTGCGAGGTGATCCCCTTCATCGCGGCGCTGCTGGCCGTCGGAACGCCCCTCTCGGCGGTGATGGCCTTCTGGCTGGCCTCGCCCCTGATGGACCCGGCGATGTTCGCGGTCACCGCCGGGTCGCTCGGCCTGCCCTTCGCGGTCGGCAAGACCATCGCGGCGGTCGGCGTGGGGCTGCTGGGCGGCTTCGTGGCGATGCTGGCCAAGCGGTCGCCGGTCTTCGCCGATCCGCTGCGCGAAAAGCCCAAGGTGGGCGGCTGCTGTGGCGTCAAGGCGCCGTTCTCGGGGCGTCCGGTCTGGAAGTTCTGGACCGACGCCGAGCGGCGCGACACGTTCCGCGAGGCCGTCACCGACAACGCCCTGTTCCTTCTCAAATGGCTGGTCCTCGCCTATCTGATCGAGTCGCTGATGCTGACCTACGTCCCGGCCGACTGGATCGCCGGCCTTCTGGGCGGCACCGGATTCATGCCGATCCTGCTGGGGGCGGTCGTCGGGGCGCCCGCCTATCTGAACGGCTATGCGGCGGTCCAGCTGGTCGACGGCCTGCTGACGCAGGGGATGGCGCCGGGCGCAGCCATGTCCTTTGTCGTGGCCGGCGGCGTTACCTGCATCCCAGCGGCCGTGGCGGTCTGGGCGCTGGTCAAGCCGCGGGTCTTCGGGGCCTATGTGGGGCTGGCGATGATCGGGGCGCTCGCCGCCGGGGTCGCCTGGTCGCTCGCCGCGCCGACGATCGGCTGACGGCGGCGGCACCAGACCGCCGTGCTCGGCGGGGTGGCCCGCGAAAGGTTCTGCGCGCCTGACGTCCCGCTTCGCGCACCAGGCCCCCTCTCCGCACGTGACGGTCACGCCGGGTAGCGCCGGCACGCACGGATCGCGAGGCCGACCGGCATGCCACCCCGCACCCGGGGCACGACATCCGGCCTCAGAACCCGCGACCTTCGGCGCGCCCCGCGTCCCGGATGGGGATGATTTTGCCCTCAAATGAACGTCTTTCCTTGGCATGAGCCGGATAAATCCGCCATATTGGCGGAAACAAGACGCCGTTAACCAAATTCCGCCAAGGCGTGCGGGTGAGCAGATCCGGAGCGAGCGATGCTCGAATTCGAGAATGTCAGCAAGTCCTTCTGGACCGGCACTCAGCACAAGGTGATCCTCGACAAGGTCTCCTTCCGGGTGGAGCTCGGCCGGTCCCTGGGCATTCTCGCACCCAACGGCACGGGCAAGACGACGCTGATCAACATGATGGCAGGCCTGGAAAAACCCGACGAGGGCGAGATCCGGCGCGGCTGCCGCATCTCCTTTCCGCTCGGCTTCATGGGGGGCGTGGTGAACAAGCACTCGGCCATGGAGAACTCACGCTATATCGCACGGGTCTACGGGCTCGACCCCGACTATGTCGAGGCCTACTGCCGCTGGCTCTGCGGGCTGGGGGAATATTTCGACCAGCCGCTCGGCACCTATTCCTCGGGGATGCGGGCGCGGTTCTCGTTCTCGCTGATGCTGGCGCTGGATTTCGACATGTACCTGATCGACGAGGGCATGCCGTCCTCGACGGATGTGGAATTCAACCGCAAGGCGGGCGATATTCTGCGCGAGCGGTTGCGCACCACGACCGTCATCATCGTGTCGCACCAGCCCGACGTGCTGCAGAAATTCGCGAGCGAGGCCGCCGTGCTGATGGGCGGCCAGTTGTTCATGTTCGATACCTTGGAAGAAGCGAAACAGCTCTATGACTACGAAACCCAAGGCTAGGAAATTCCGTATCCGGCGCAACGGCTCGGGCGACGGCGGGCAGACGCCCCGCACCGGCGAGACGCCCGGGGCGCAACCCGCCGAGGATGGGGCCGTTCCCGATCCCTCGATCTCGGACGTGGCCCGGCGCAGGGCGGCGGCCCTCGCGGCCCTGAAGGAGGGCCGGACCTCGCGCGCCCCGGAACAGGCGCCGGAGGAGACGACGGGGGACGCCGCGCAGGAGACGCCGGCCACGCGCGCGGGCGAAGTCGCGTCGCCGCAGGAGGTGCGGTCGGAAACCGACATCGACGCGATCCGCCAGGAGGGGCTGACCGGCCGGCAGTTGCGCATGGCGCGGCGAGTGGCGCAGAAGCACGGTCTTGCGCCCACCTCGGATTTCGACGCGGTGCGGCAGTTGCGGGCGCGGGGGATCGACCCGTTCAAGCCGACCAACATGCTGGAACTGGTGGTCCCCGGGTCCGCCGCGGGCGGCGCGGGGGGCGAGACCGGACCGGACAAGGCCAAACTTCCGGCCCGGGCGGACCAGCGCCTGCCGCGCACCACGCCGCTGGATCAGGCCAACCTGCCCTCGACCGAGGTCAACCCGGCGGAGCGGCGCGCGAAGGAGATCATGGACATCCAGCGCGACATCGCGCGGCGGCGCCGGCGGCGGCTTCTCCTGCTGTTCACGCGGCTGTCGTTCTTCGTCTTCGCGCCGGCGATCCTGGCGGGCTATTACTTCTACGTCGTCGCCACCCCGATGTATGCCAGCAAGGCCGAGTTCCTGATCCTGCAGGCCGACAACCAGGGCGGGTCGGGGATCGGCGGTTTGCTTCAGGGGACGCAGTTCGCGACCAACCAGGACGCCATCGCGGTGCAGAGCTACCTGCAATCCAAGGATGCGATGATCCGTCTGGACGACGACATGGGCTTCAAGGCGCATTTCAGCCAGGACTGGATCGACCCGATCCAGCGGTTGGAGAGCGCGCCTTCGAACGAAGAGGCCTACAGCCTCTACAAGAAATACGTGAAGATCAGCTACGACCCGACCGAGGGGGTGATCCGGATGGAGGTCTCGGCCGCCGATCCGGCCATCTCGGCGCAGTTCGCCGAGCACCTGATCACCTATGCCGAGGAACGGGTGGACGAGCTGTCGCGCCGCAAGCGCGAGGACGGGATGCGCACCGCGCGCGAGAGCCTGGAACGTGCCAAGGAGGAGAGGCGCGAGGCGCAGGAGGCGCTGGTGAGGCTGCAGGAGGACAACTTTGTCGATCCCGAGGGCTATATCGCCTCGCTCCGCACGCAGATCTCGAATTACGAGGTGCAGTTGCAGGAAAAGGAGCTGCAGCTTCAGGCGCTGCTGGACAACCGCCGGCCGAACGAAGCCAAGGTCGACGGCGTGCGCGGCGACATCGGCCGGCTCAGCGCGCTGCTGGACGAGCTGAACGGCAAGATGACCGACGCCACCACGGGCGAGACCTCGCTGGCGGAAAAGGCGGCGCGTGTACAGATGGCGCAGGCCGATCTCGCCACGGCGGACCTGTTCCTGCAGTCGGCGCTGCAGAACGAAAAGCAGACCGAACTGGAAGCGAACCGGCAGGTGCGCTACCTCACCACATCGGTGAACCCGGTGGCGGCGCAGGATCCCACCTACCCGCGCAAGTTCGAGAATACGGTCCTGGCGCTTCTGATCCTGTCCGGCGTGTACCTGATGATCTCGCTGACCGCCTCGATCCTGCGCGAACAGGTCTCGACCTGAGCCGCAGCCGGGAAAACGAGCAGGAGCGGGCGGCGACGTGCATCGCGCGGGGGCAAAGACGGTTCGGACCTGACCCCGCGGCAAGAAGCCGTTACATCCATCCTGCATTCATGCAACGATTCCGCGGGCGCCCCGGCCCGCAGCCAAGAGAAGAGAGATTGACGTGACCAGACCGATTGCCGACGTGACGCCGAACACCTGGGACTTCCTGCGCGCCCCGATGATCAAGCCGACGGGCTTCCGCGAATACGATGCGCGGTGGAAATACCCGGACGAGATCAATCTGCCGGGGATGACGGCGCTCGGCCTCGGGCTGGGGACACAGATGCGCCGGCGCGGGGTCGAGCCGGTGATCGCGGTCGGCAACGACTATCGCGACTATTCGCTGGCCATCAAGAACGCGCTGATCATCGGGCTGATGCAGGCCGGCATCCGGGTCAAGGACATCGGCCCCTGCATCACGCCGATGGCCTATTTCTCGTCCTTTCATCTGGACGTGCCGGGGGTGGCGATGGTCACCGCCTCGCACAATCCCAACGGCTGGACGGGCGTGAAGATGGGGTTCGCCATGCCGCTGACCCACGGGCCGGACGAGATGGGCGAGCTGAAGGAAATCGTGCTCGAGGGCCAGGGCGAGGCCGCGCCCGGCGGCTCCTACGAATTCGTGGACGGGGTGTGGAACGCCTATATCGAGGACCTCGTGGGGGATTTCAGAATGTCCCGCAAGCTCAAGGTGGTCTGCGCCACCGGCAACGGCACCGCGGCGGCCTTCGCGCCCGAGGTGTTCCGCCGGATCGGGGTCGAGGTGGTCGATAGCCACAACACGCTCGACTACACCTTCCCCAACTACAACCCCAACCCCGAGGCGATGGAGATGCTGCACGACATGGCCGACAGCGTCCGGGCAAGCGGGGCGGACATGGCGCTCGGGTTCGACGGGGACGGCGACCGCTGTGGCGTGGTGGACGACGAGGGCGAGGAGATCTTCGCCGACAAGGTGGGCGTGATCATGGCCCGCGACCTCAGCAAGATCTACCCCGGCTCGACCTTCGTGGCGGATGTGAAATCGACCGGGCTGTTCGCCAGCGATCCCGAGCTGCAGGCCAACGGGGTCAAGGCGGATTACTGGAAGACGGGCCACAGCCACATGAAGCGGCGGGTGCACGAACTGGGCGCGCTCGCCGGGTTCGAGAAGTCCGGCCACTATTTCATGGCCGAGCCCGTGGGCCGCGGATATGACGACGGGATGCGCGTGGCGGTCGAGATCTGCAAGCTGATGGACCGCAACCCGGACATGAAGATGTCGGACCTGCGCAAGGCCCTGCCGATGACCTGGTCGACGCCGACCATGTCGCCCTATGCAGCGGACACCGAGAAATACGACATTCTCGACCGGCTGGTGGAAAAGCTGGTCGCCAAGGCGGATGCGGGCGAGACCTTCGCCGGCCGCCCCATCAAGGAGGTCGTGACGGTGAACGGTGCGCGTGTGATCCTGGACAACGGGTCGTGGGGGCTGGTGCGGGCCTCGTCCAACACGCCGAACCTGGTGGTGGTCTGCGAAAGCTCGGACAGCGAAGAGGAACTGCGCGCGATCTTCAACGAGATCGACACGGTGATCCGGACCGAACCGGGCGTGGGCGAATACGACCAGACGTTCTGAGGGGTTTCTTTCGGAAACGGAACGGCCCGCGCGAAAGGCTTGTCGCGCGGGCCGTTTTCTTGCGCCCGGCCGGGTGCTCTGCGACGGCGGCCATGGTCGGGCCGGGTCAGCCACCAGCCAACCGCGCCATCGGCCGATCCCCCGGATCCGCGTTTCGGAAATCGGCCCGGGTGTCTGGCCGCACCTGCCGTCGGCACCGCCGCGCGTTGTGCCGCCCGGCCGGACATGTCCCGAGGCCAGGCGGTCAGGGCCCGCGCCGGTCGCGGAAGAAGCCTTTCAGCAGGTCCTCGGCTTCGCGCGCCCCGATGCCGTCGTAGACCTCGGGCACGTGGTGGCACTGGGGATGAGTGAAGATCCGCGGCCCCTGCCCCAGCCCGCCGGACTTGGGATCCGCCGCGCCGTAATAGAGCCGGGCGATGCGGGCGGCGCCGATCACGGCGGCGCACATCGGACAGGGTTCCAGCGTGACATAGAGGTCGTGGCCCGGCAGGCGTTCCGACCCGGCGGCGGCACAGGCGGCGCGGATCACCAGCATCTCGGCATGGGCCGAGGGATCGGCCTTCTCCCGCGTCCGGTTGCCGTCGCGCGCGACCACCTCTCCGCCCGGCGAGACGAGAACGGCGCCCACGGGCACCTCGCCCCGCGCGGCGGCGGCGCGGGCCTCGTCCAGGGCGAGATGCATGAATGAGGTGAAGGGCATGGCTTTCATTGCCGCACCTTCCCCGCTTCCGCAAGCGCGGGAAAGCGGGTATGGCGGGGGCATGAGCAAACCGCCCGAGAAACCACCCGCCGGAGACCGGATCGCCAAGGTGCTGGCCCGCGCCGGCGTCGCCTCGCGCCGCGAGGCCGAGCGCATGATCGCCGAGGGGCGGATCAGCGTCGACGGCACTGTGATCGACAGTCCCGCGCTGAACGTCACCGCCAGGGCCCGGATCGAGGTGGACGGCCGGCCGCTCGACGCGCCCGAGCCGGCGCGGCTGTGGCTCTATCACAAGCCGCCGGGACTGGTGACGACGCACAAGGACGACCAGGGCCGTCCGACGATCTTCGACGATCTGCCCGAGGACATGCCCCGGGTCATGTCGGTGGGGCGGCTCGACCTCAATTCCGAGGGGCTGCTGCTGCTGACCAATGACGGCGGGATCAAGCGGCGGCTGGAGCTGCCATCCACCGGCTGGCTGCGGCGCTACCGGGTGCGGGTCAAGGGCACCCCGACCGACGCGACGCTGGCCCCTCTGCGCGAGGGCGTGGTGGTGGACCGCGAGATATTCCAGCCGATGCAGGTCACGCTGGACCGGCAGCAGGGGGCGAACGCCTGGCTGACCGTGGGGCTGCGCGAAGGCAAGAACCGCGAGATCCGCCGCGCGATGGAGAGTATCGGGCTCAGCGTGAACCGGCTGATCCGGATCTCCTACGGTCCCTTCCAGCTGGGACCGCTGGCGCCCGGCGCAGTCGAGGAGGTGCGGCGGCGCGTGATGCGGGACCAGCTGGGGCTCGACGATGCGGAGGCCGACGCGCCACGCCCGAAGCGGAGCCGCGCGGGACAGCGCACGGGCCCGGAGACAAAGACACGGGACAAGGTGCGCGCCAGGACCGGGGGCAAGACCTCCGGCGGCGGCCGGACACCGGATGCACCCGTCCCGGAGGCGCCTTGGGAGACCCGGCCCAAACCGCGCGGAAAGCCGCCGGGGCCGGATGGCTCGGGAAAGGCGCGACCCAGGCCGCACGTCACACGGCGGCGCCGCAAAAAGGACTGACGGACATCCGGGTGGGAACCGATGCGGGGTGGCGCTGGAGGGTGCGGGCACCTATGTTTGCGGCGTGACCGAAGGTGGAGAAGGCGATGTCGCGGTTGATTCTTGTTCTGGTCCTGATCGCCGCCGTGGTGGCGGCCGCCTCGCTGATCGCGGCGGCGTTCGCCCGGCCCTCTTCCGCCTCCGGGCCCGAGCCTGCGCGGCGCACCAGCGCGATCCAGAAGGCCGCCTACGGTCTTCTGATCGCGGTGATGACGGGCGTGGCCGCCGGTTGGCTGGGGGCCGAGTGATGGCACAGCGTTTCGGCGGAGAATACAGCCCGAACGGCAAGGCGCCGACCGGTGCCCCGCCACCCCG
Organism: Pseudooceanicola batsensis HTCC2597; assembly: GCF_000152725.1. Lineage (GTDB taxonomy): Bacteria > Pseudomonadota > Alphaproteobacteria > Rhodobacterales > Rhodobacteraceae > Pseudooceanicola > Pseudooceanicola batsensis. The sequence goes on along the minus strand of NZ_CH724131.1, from coordinate 3,134,853 downwards.
GCGGGTGCAGGCCCGGCCGGACCCGGCCGGTGCGCGTTGCAACATCCTGTTCCTGCCCCCCGCGCTGCTCGCGGTGATGTCCTTCGGAAGCGGCGCGGTCGGGCTGGCGCTCGGCCTCGTGGGGGCGGGGCTCTGGACGCTGGCAGCCTGGCTCACGCGCGAAGGGCTGCGCGCCGAGGCCGCCTATCATGAGCGCAAGGTGGCCCGGCGCCCGGCGCTGCCGCGCAAGATGCTGGGCTCGGTCGCTGTCGGCGCGGGAACAGTGCTCGCGACCTCCGTTCACGGGTCGGACATCCTGTCCTCGGCGCTTTACGGCGTGATCGCGGGTGCGCTGCACCTGGGCGCGTTCGGTTTCGATCCACTGCGGAACAAGTCGATGGAGGGCGTCGATACCTTCCAGCAGGATCGCGTCGCCCGCGTCGTCGACCAGGCCGAAGACTACCTGGCCACCATGCGCGAGCACATCGCCGCCCTGCGCGACCGCGCCCTGTCGGGACGGGTGGCGGCCTTCGAGGCCACCGCACACGAGATGATCCGCACGGTCGAGGATGACCCGCGCGACCTGACCGCGGCACGCAAGTTCCTTGGCGTCTACCTGATGGGGGCCCGGGACGCGTCGATCAAGTTCGCGGATCTCTACGCCCGGACCAGCGACCCGAAGGCGCGGGCCGATTACGAGGCGCTTCTTGCCGATCTCGAGAAGAACTTTGCCGCGCGGACCGAAAAGTTGTTGTCTGACACCAGCACCGACATGACCGTGGAGATCGAGGTGCTGCGGGAGAGATTGCAGCGTGAGGGCGTGCGCCCGGAATAGTGGAGAAAGTGATATGTCCCAGAACATTCGTGCCGAAGCGGAAAAGGCGCTGAAGGAAGTGGAGGACGTGACCGCCGTGACCCTCCCCGAACCGAAACCGGCGAATGCGCTGGTGCCGCTGGCAGAGGCGGACGCGCCGACGGGCGCCGAGATCCGCAGGCGGATGGAAGAACTGGACATGACCGACACCGGCTCGATCGTGCGGTTCGGGTCCGGCGCGCAGGCCGAGTTGCAGACGATCTCCCAGGCGATGCTGCAGGACGTGCGCAACAAGGACGTGGGCCCTGCCGGGGACAGCCTGCGCAACATCGTGACCACGATCCGGGGCTTCTCGGTCTCGGAACTGGACGTGCGCCGCGAACGCAGCTTCTGGGAAAAGCTCCTGGGCCGCGCCGCCCCCTTCGCCAAGTTCACCGCCCGGTTCGAAGAGGTCCAGGACCAGATCGACCACGTGACCGAGGACCTGCTGCAGCACGAGCACAAGCTGCTCAAGGATATCAAGTCGCTCGACCTGCTCTACGAGAAGACGCTGACCTTCTACGACGAACTGGCGATCTACATCGCGGCGGGCGAGGAAAAGCTGAAGGCTCTGGACGAGACGGACATCCCGGCGAAGGAGGCCGAGGTCAACGCCGCGCCCGAGGGCGAACAGGTGATGAAGGCACAGGAGTTGCGCGACCTGCGCGCCGCGCGCGACGATCTGGAGCGCCGGGTCCATGACCTCAAGCTGACGCGACAGGTGACGATGCAGTCCCTGCCCTCGATCCGGCTGGTGCAGGAGAACGACAAGTCGCTGGTGACCAAGATCAATTCGACGCTCGTCAACACCGTGCCCCTGTGGGAGACGCAGCTGGCGCAGGCGGTGACGATCCAGCGCTCGGCCGAGGCCGCCTCGGCCGTGCGGGAGGCGAACGACCTCACGAACGAGCTGCTGACCGCGAATGCCAAGAACCTGCGCGAGAGCAACAAGGTGATCCGCCAGGAGATGGAGCGCGGCGTCTTCGATATCGAGGCCGTCAAGCAGGCCAATGCCGACCTGATCGGCACGATCGAAGAGAGTCTGCAAATCGCCGACGAGGGCAAGGCAAGGCGCGCCGCCGCCGAGGAGGACCTCAGGAAGATGGAGGCCGACCTGCGCGACACGCTGGCCTCGGCCAAGGCACGCAAGGACGGGACCGGCGACGCCATGGCGACGGCAGTGCCCAAATCCTGAAGCCGGGGGCCGGAGGGCGAAGATGATGATGACGAGACGGCTGCTCTCGGCCATGGCGGCGCTGGCAATGCTGGCCGGATGCGACATGATCGACCAGCCCTCGACGCTCAAGCCGCAGGCGCGGCCGGCGGCGGCGGTGTCCCCGCCCCCGCCGGAGCCGCCGGAACGCTCGCCCGGCAGCCGGGCGCTCGGCACCTACTACGCGGCGTTCCAGGCCGATCTCCTCGCGCAGGGCCTGCTGAGGACGGATGGCGGCGGGATCGACACGCCCTTCACCGCCCGGGAACTAGCCGAGAATTTCGAACAGATCGTCTTTTACGACGAATACGTGCGGGGCGGCGGCCTGCGCGGCAGCGGCGGCGCCCCGGCCCGGCTGCGGCGCTGGCCGGGTCCGGTGCGGATCGCGGTCGAGTTCGGCCCCTCGGTGCCCGAGGCGATTCGCGCCACCGACGGGGCCACGGTCCGCGAGTATACCACCCGCCTGGCGCGGCTGACGGGCCACCCGATCAGCCTGACCCCGGCACGGCCGAATTTCCACGTGCTGGTGATGGGCGAGGACGATCGCGACCACGTGGTTCGCAGGGTCCGGCAGCTGGTCCCGGACATATCGGCGACCTCCCTGTCGATCTTCCAGCGGCTGCCGCGGGCGATCCACTGCCTCGTCGTTGCCTTCTCGCAGGACGGCGGCGCCCATTCCTACGCCCGCGCCATAGCACTGGTACGGGCCGAACATCCGGACCTCGTCCGGCAGAGCTGCTATCACGAGGAGATGGCGCAGGGGCTGGGCCTGGCCAACGACAGCCCGCGCGCGCGACCGTCGATTTTCAACGACGACGACGAATTCGCCCTGCTGACGACGCATGACGAGATGCTGCTGAAGATGCTCTACGATCCGCGCCTGTCCCCGGGAATGAGCGCCGACGAGGCGCGGCCGATCGTGCGGGACCTGGCACGGGAGCTGGTCGGCGGAGAGGGTTAAGAGAAGGAGTTTGACATGGGCATTCTGGATTTCCTGAGCGGACAGTTCATCGACGTTATCCACTGGACGGACGACACGCGCGACACGCTGGTCTGGCGGTTCGAGCGCGAGGGGCACGAGATCAAGTACGGCGCCAAGCTGACCGTGCGGGAGGGCCAGTCGGCGGTGTTCGTGCACGAGGGGCAGCTGGCGGACGTGTTCACGCCCGGACTCTACATGCTCGAAACGAACAACATGCCGATCATGACCTCGCTGCAGCACTGGGACCACGGCTTCCGCTCGCCCTTCAAGTCCGAGGTCTATTTCGTTTCGACCAACCGCTTCACCAATCTCAAGTGGGGCACCAAGAACCCGATCATGGCACGCGATCCCGAATTCGGGCCGGTGCGGCTGCGCGCCTTCGGCACCTATTCCGTCCGCGTGACCGATCCGGGGCGGTTCCTGGTCGAGATCGTGGGGACCGACGGCGAATTCACGATGGACGAGATCAGCTTTCAGATCCGCAACATCATCGTGCAGGAGTTCAGCCGCGTGATCGCGAGTTCGGGGATCCCGGTTCTCGACATGGCGGCGAACACCGCGGATCTGGGCAAGCTGGTGGCCAGGGAGATCAGCGGGACCATCACGGAATACGGGCTGGAACTGCCCGAGCTCTACATCGAGAACATCTCGCTCCCGCCGGCGGTCGAGGAGGTGATGGACAAGCGGACCTCGATGGGCATCGTCGGCGATCTGAACAAGTACACGCAGTTCTCGACCGCCGAGGCGATGACCGCCGCCGCGAAGAACCCGGGCGGGGACGGAGGAATCGGCGCCGGGCTCGGCATGGGGATGGGCATGGCGATGGCCAACCAGATGGCGCAGCAGGGCCCCTGGGGCGCCCGGCCGCAGAGCGCGCCGCAGCCTGCCGCCGCACCCGCGCCGCCGCCGCCTCCGGTGGAACATGTCTGGCACATCGCCGAGAACGGCGAGACGCGGGGTCCGTTCTCGAAGGCGCGTCTCGGGCGCATGGTGACCGAGGGCGGGCTGAGCCGCGACACGCTGGTGTGGACCGCCGGCCAGGACGGCTGGAAGCGGGCCGAGGACGTGCAGGAACTGGCGCAGCTCTTCACCGTGATGCCCCCGCCGCCGCCGCCTCCGCCGCCGGCCGGGTGATGGGGGACGGACCGGAGGTCGTCACCTCGGGCGACTGCGGCAATTCTCCGAAGAATGCGCGGGCGCAGGACATCGCGCTGGCACTTATGGGCGCCGGGACGCTGGCCCCCGACCTGTTGGCCGAAAACGCGGTGTGGGAGAGGCCCGGCGGGGCGCTGTCGGGGCGGGCACGGATCCTCTCGGCCCTGCGGAGCGAGGCCGCGCCCGATCGGATCGACGTCGACCAGGTCGTGACGCATGGGCGGAGCGGCTCGGTCTCGGGGCGCTACGCTATGGGAGAGAGCGAATGGCTCTTCTGTCACGTGATCCGGTTCACCACCGCCTCGTGCAAAAAGATCGCGCAACTGGTCAGCTTTCGCCATCCGGTCAAGGGTTCGTGATCGCGGCGCAGGGCGCTTGCGCCCGGACATGCACGAGCTGCAGTCATCCTCGGACCTGATCCGGGGACCTTCCGTTGCAGAACCTCCGACGCGGCCCGAGGAGGCCCCCCGGGCAACGGGCCGCGCCCGGATCGCAAAAGCGGTTCACCTTCCCCGGCCCGCGCACTAGCGTGGCCCCGAACCACCCAGTGTGAGCCATGACCGAAGACCATCGTTTCCCCTGCCCCAACTGCGGCGCGGATTATCGCTACGCCCCGGCCGAGGGCAAGCTGATCTGCGATCACTGCGGGCATACCGAACAGCTGAAGGAACCGGGCCCCTGGGGCGGCGGCATCCGGGAACTGGATTTCCGCGCCGCCATCGAGGCCCGCCTGCCCGAAGCCGAGATCGAGGAGACGCGCGTCTCGCAATGTCCCAACTGCGGGGCGCAGGTGGAGTTCGACGCCGATACCCATGCCAGCGAATGCCCGTTCTGCGCCACACCCGTGGTCACCGACACCGGCACTCACCGGCATATCAAGCCGCGCGGCGTCCTGCCCTTCGCGCTGACCGAGCGGGAGGCGCATAGGGCGATGGCTGACTGGCTGGGCCGTCTCTGGTTCGCCCCGAACGGGTTGAAGGACTATGCCCGCAAGGGGCGCAGGATGGACGGGATCTACGTGCCCTACTGGACCTTCGACGCCAATACGGTCTCGGACTATCGGGGCGAGCGCGGGACGGTCTATTACGTCACCCAGACCGTGATGCGCGACGGCAAGCCCGAGCAGATCCGGCGCCAGAAGATCCGCTGGCGGCCGGCCGCGGGGCGGGTCGCGCGATTCTTCGACGACATCCTCGTGCTGGCGTCGAAATCGCTGCCCAAGAGATATACCGACGCGCTGGAACCCTGGGACCTGTCGGACCTGAAACCCTATGCGCCCGAGTTCCTGGCCGGTTTCCGCGCCGAGGGCTATCAGGTCGAGCTGACCGACGGCTATACCGAGGCCCGCGCGATCATGGACCGGACCATCGCGCGGGACGTGCGGTTCGACATCGGCGGCGACCGGCAGCGGGTGCACGACATCCGGACGCAGGTGAGCGACGTGACCTTCAAGCACGTGCTGCTGCCGGTCTGGGTGGCGGCCTACAGGTTCCGCGGCAAGACCTACCGCTTCGTGGTGAACGGCCAGACCGGCCGCGTCCAGGGCGAGCGGCCCTGGTCGCCGTGGAAGATCGGGCTGGCGGTCCTGGCGGGCCTGATCGTGGCCGGTATCGTCGGCTACATCTACGCGTTGAACGGAGGCTGATCCTTGAGCGACTACGACATCCTGACCGATCTGCTTTCGGCGCGGTTCTCCTGCCGCGGGTTCCGGCCGGACCCGATCCCGGAGGACCTCATCCGGCAAATCGTGACCGCGGCGGGGCGCGCGCCCTCGTGGTGCAACGCGCAGCCCTGGCACGTGATCGTGACCCGCGGCGACGAGACCGAGGCCTTCCGCCAGGCGCTGATGCAGGCCGCGCGGGACGAGACACCGCAGCCGGACGTGCCCGGCCCCGAGGGCTATACCGGCCTGCACCGGGAGAGGCGGCGCACCTGCGGTTGGCAGCTCTACGATGCGGTCGGGGTCACCAGGGACGACCGCGAAGGCTCGGCCCGGCAGGCGTTCGAGAACTTCCGCCTCTTCGGGGCGCCGCATGTGGCGATCCTGACCTCGGGCAGGGAACTGGGGACCTACGGCGCGCTGGACTGCGGCGGCTTCGTGATGGCCTTCTGCCTCGCCGCGCAGGCGCTCGGCATCGCGACGGTGCCGCAGGCTGCCATTGCCTTCCAGTCGCAGGCGGTCCGGCGGCATTTCGTCATCCCCGACGACCGTCTGATCCTTTGCGGTATTTCCTTCGGTCTGGCCGAGGAAAACCACCCGGCGAACGCCTTCCGCACCGGGCGGGCGCCGCTGTCCGAGATCATGGAACTGCGTGGCCGGGACGACGATCCGCGCGGCCCCACTCCGGCGGAAAGCGAGACGTAGGGCCATGCGCGCAGTGCTGCAACGCGTCACCGAAGCGGAAGTCCGCGTCGACGGTGCGGTGATCGGCCGGTGTGGCAGCGGCCTGATGATCCTGGTCTGCGCGATGCGCGGCGATACCGAAGCCAATGCCCAGGCGCTGGCGGCCAAGGTCTCGAAATGCCGAATATTCCACGACGAGGCCGGCAAGATGAACCGCTCGATCCTCGATACGGGCGGGCAGGCGCTGGTGGTCAGCCAGTTCACCCTGGCGGCGGATACCTCGCGCGGGAACCGGCCGGGATTCTCCGCCGCCGCCGCACCGGAGGAGGGCCGGCATCTCTATGCGCATTTCGCCGAGGCGCTGCGCGGGCACGGGATCGCCGTCGAGACCGGACGGTTCGGGGCGGAGATGCAGGTCGCGCTGGTCAACGACGGGCCGGTGACGATCTGGATGGAGGTCTGAGGCGCGTCTCCGGCGGGGCGCTGCGGCGGTCTGGCCGGGGGACGGACGCGCGGGATCGGCCCGGCGGACGGGCCGCAACCGGTGCCCGCGTCCAGATCGCGTGCAACCCGATGCGGTTCCGGGTCGTTGTCCTTCGAACCGGAACGGAAGGAGCATTCCATGAACCGCATCATCTATATCGTCGGCATCGTCGTGATCGTCATCGTGATCCTGAGCT
>NZ_CH724131.1:2969235-3127477 GCF_000152725.1 Pseudooceanicola batsensis HTCC2597 | reverse complement strand
GAGGCGGCCGTCGGAGCGGGGCCTGCCGGAGTGGTCGGACCTTCGCCCGATTGCCGCAACAGGTGGCGGGCGATCCCCGGTCGCGCCCGAGGAGCGCCCCGGTCAGACCGAGACCTCAGCCATCAGCTGGTCTTTTGTCAGGTCCGCCTTGGTGCCGGAGGCCGTCACCTCGCCCCGGCGCATGACGTAGAACCTGTCGGCAAGGCCGTAGGCGAATTCGAAATACTGCTCGACGAGGATGATCGCCATGTCGCCCCTGTCGCGCAGGTATTCGATCACCCTGCCGATCTGCTGGATGATGTTGGGCTGAATGCCCTCGGTCGGTTCGTCCAGCAGCAGGAGCTTGGGCCTGGTGACCATCGCGCGGGCAATGGCGAGTTGCTGCTGCTGTCCGCCCGACAGGTCGCCGCCGCGACGGTGCAGGAAGTCCCTGAGAATCGGGAAGAGTTCGAAGATCTCGTCGGGGATGCCGTGTTCTGACTTGGGCAGGCAGGCATAGGCTGTCTGCATGTTCTCTTCGACCGTCAGCAGCGGAAAGATCATCCGGCCCTGCGGCACATAGCCGATGCCCTTGTGCGCAAGCTGATGCGCGGGCATCCGGCCCAGGTCCTCTCCGTCCAGCTCCATCGTGCCACCCGAGCGGGGATGCGTACCCGAAATCGCCTTGAGCAGCGAGGTTTTGCCCACGCCATTGGTGCCCATGATGCAGGTGACCTTGCCGGTCTCGGCCGTCAGGTCGATGCCGTGGAGGATCTGGCTCTGGCCATAATGGAGGGTCAGCCCGTTTACGTTCAGCATGTCTCAGCGCCCCAGATAGACTTCGATGACCTGCGGGTTCGAGGTCACATGGTCGAGCGAGCCTTCGGCCAGGACCGAGCCCTCGTGCAGAACGGTGACCTTGCACTCGAGCCGCCGGACGAACTCCATGTCGTGTTCGACCACGACCACGGCGCGGGTCTTCGCGGCCTCCTTGAGCAGGTCGGTGGTGTGTTCGCGTTCGGCCAGCGTCATGCCGGCGGCGGGTTCGTCGACCAGCAGCAGGCGCGGCTCCTGCGCCAGCAGCATGCCGATCTCGAGCCACTGCTTCTGCCCGTGGGACAACTCGCCCGACTTGCGGTGCAGCTCGCCCGAGAGCCCGATCTCCTCGGCCAGTTCCTCGACCCGGACCTGGTCGCGCCGGTTGGGCCTGTAGAAGAGGCAGGGGAAGGATCCGCGCGGGTTCCTGAGCGACATCAGGAGGTTGGCGTGCACGGTCTGGTCCTCGAACACCGTGGGGCGCTGGAACTTGCGGCCGATCCCCTCCTGCGCGATGCGGGCCTCGTTCATCCTGAGCAGGTTGACGGATTTCTCGCCCCAGATGACCCGGCCTTCATCGGGACGGGTCTTGCCGGTGACGATGTCCATGAAGGTGGTCTTGCCGGCGCCGTTCGGGCCGATGATGGCCCGCATCTCGGCCTCGCCGATCCGGAAGGACAGGTTCCGGATCGCCTTGTAGCCGTCGAAGGTGACCGAAACGCCCGAAACCTCGAGTAGCGTGCTCATCCCCGGCCCTCCTCTTCCTGGAGCGATCCCTTGTCGGGCCCGTAGTCCGCGCCGTGGCGGTCGGGGGCGAAGCGGCCGGAGACCAGGTCGAACAGGCCCCCGATGCCCTTGGGCGCGAAGAGCGTCACGAGGACGAAGCTGAGGCCCAGCAGGACGAGCCACCAGTCCACCCAGTCGATCGTGTAGAACCCGAGCGGGACGGAGGGAACGAGGCCGCCGGTGAACCATGTCGAGATCAGCGAGACCAGCGCCGCACCGATGACCGCGCCGTAAAGCCGGCCCCGGCCGCCGATGGCGACCCAGACGGCGAGGTAGATCGAGGCGATCGGCGCGACCTCGCCCGGGTTGATGATGCCGGCCTGCGGATAGTAGAGCGCGCCGGCGATGCCCGCGATGATGGCGGTCAGGGTGAAGATGAAGAGCTTGTAGCCCTCGACCGAGTAGCCGAGGAACCGCACCCGTGCCTCGTCGTCGCGGATGCCGCGCACGACCGAGCCGAACTTGCCCGAGACGACCCAGGCGCAGAGCAGGTAGCCCAGCCCGAGCGCCAGCGCCGAGGCCCAGAGGAACCAGACCGAGACCACCGCCTGCGAGGCGGCGACGCCAGGCAGGTTCTGCAGGCCCGAGAGGCCGTTGTTGCCGCGCAGCCCGCTTTCGTTCTGGAAGAGGTAGAGCGAGAGGGCGAGGGTCATGGCCTGGGTCAGGATCGAGAGGTAGACGCCGGTGACCCGGCTGCGGAAGGCGAGCCAGCCGAAAACGAGCGCCAGCAGGCCCGGAACCAGCACCACCATAAGAAGCTGCAGCGGCAACGAATGGGCGAAGGCCCAGATCGGGGGAAAGTCGGAGGAGCCGACGACGCCGAAGATCTGCGTGCCGATGGCATCCACGATCTCCTGGTCCGTGGGGGGGATGGCCGCGTTCGCCAGGGACTCGGTCACGATGATCTCGGTCCGGGCGTACATCAGCCACATGCCGATCATGTAGCCGCCCAGCCCGAAGAAGGCGAAATGGCCGAGCGAGAGGATGCCGCAATAGCCCCAGACGAGGTCCATCGCCAGCGCGACGAGGCAGAGGCAGAGCGTCTTGCCCAGCGTCTTGACGAAGGAGGTCGAGATCATGGCCGTCCCGAAGGCCTCGGACATGAGGGTGACGGCGGCGGTGAAGATCGCCAGGAGCGCGAGGAAGATCAGGATCGACGGATTGCGCAGGATGAAGGGGCGGCGGGTCATGTCGTGCCTCCTTCCGGGGCGGAGGGGGCGCTGCCCCCTCTTGGCCCTGCGGGCCAATTCACCCCCGGGATACTTGGGGACCAAAGAAGCATCAGGACGGGTGGTCTGTGACTGTACATCTCAGTCTCCTGCGGCCCGGCCCCGGAGGGCGATGATGCCGCGCGGGCGGAACTGGATGAAGATGATGATGAAGACGATCATGTAGGTCTGCGCCGCCAGCGTGTTGGAGGGATTCAGCCATTCGATCCCCTTCTGCAGGAAGCCGATCATCGTGGCGCCGAGAAGCGTGCCCCAGATGTTGCCGACGCCGCCGACGACCACGGTCATGAAGCTCTGCACGATGTAGTCGGAGCCGAGTTCCGAGGTGACCTTGGCGTAGAGGCCGATGGCGACGCCCGCGATGCCGGCGATGCCCGAGCCCAGGCCGAAGGTCAGCATGTTGACCCGGTCGGGGTTGATGCCCATCGAGGCGGCCATGCGGGGGTTCTGGGTCACGGCGCGGGTTTCCAGGCCGAGACGGGTCTTCTTCATGATGAAGAGGAACACCGCGAGGAAGACCAGGGCGAGGACGAAGATCGCGATGCGGATGTAGGAGATCGAGACCACGTCGTTCATGATCCAGGCGCCGTCGAGCCAGCCGGGCGAGGTCAGGGGCCGCGCCTGCGTGCCGAAGACGTTCTTGGCGATCTGCTGGAGCGCGATGGAGATGCCGAAGGTGGCCAGCAGCGTCTCGAGCGGGCGGGAATAGAGCCAGCGGATCACCAGCCGCTCCATCGCCACGCCGGCACCGAAGGTGACCGCGAAGGCCACCGGGATCGCGACCAGGATCGAGACGGTGTAGTTGGGGATGATCTGCTGGATCACGTAGCCGGTATAGGCGCCCATCATGATGAATTCGCCATGGGCCATGTTGATCACGCCCATCACGCCGAAGGTGATGGCGAGGCCGATGGCGGCGAGGAAGTAGATCGAGGCCAGCGACAGCGCGTCGAGCGAGAGGTCGAGGAACTGGTTCATCGCCACGGTCATCTCGATCGAGGTCAGCACGTCCTCGGCGGCCCCCGTCACGGCTGCGTCGGTTTCCACGTAGGTTTCGTAGAAGACGTGGTCCTCGATGGCACGGGCGGCTTCGGCATTGGTGGCGGCGGGCTCGGCGCGGCCGGCCCCGACCAGCGCCGCATAGGCGCGGTCGCGCGCCGCGGGCGAGCGCAGATCGGGCACGGCGACCCCGCCGACCATGCCCCCGACGATATTGTCCTGCAGCGTCCGGCGCTGCGCGTCCGGGGTCAGCCGCGCGGGGGCGAGACCTTCCGAGACGAGCAGCTCGTAGGCCTCGCTCTCGGTGATGTCGGTGCCGGGCGTCAGTTCGCGCGCCAGGTTCACCCCCTCGGGCAGCGCGGCGCCGGCCGAGGTCCGGGTGGTGAGGATGGGATTCAGCTTGGCGCGGACATCGACGCCGAGATCGCCGCGGAACGCCTCCATCGCCGCGATCCGCTCGTCCGCCGTGGCGCCGAACGAGATGGTGAGCAGGCGCTCGATCCTCTCCTTGCGGGCCCTGATGGCAGGATCGGGTTCGCCGTCGATGCTGTCGCGCAGGACGGAAAGGTGGCTTTCGTTGCCGTTGCGCTCCAGCGACTGCAGCGCGGACAGGCGGTTGGCGGGATCGGGATCGGAAAGCTGGAACCGCACGAGCGCGGAATTGATCAGGCCGCGGATGCCCGAGTTGGGTTTGAGCTGGTCGTAGGTGTCGTCCGGAACCTCGCCGATCTCCTCGCCCGTGGCGAAGTCGAAAATCCGCAGGGTGTCGCGGTCGATTTCCTCGGCATGGACGAAGAGGCCGGTCTCCTCGTCCAGCCACATCTCGCGGGCGGCCCATTTCTCGAGAACGAGCTGCGCCCGGGGCAGGCCGCTGTCGCGGATCGCGTCGATGGCGGGCTGGATCGTGCGGCGCGAGGAGTCCTGGATGATCCCGCTGTGCTGCTGGAGCAGTTGCTGGATCGGGGCGTCGGCATCCTGGGCAGAGCCGGGGCCGGCCGCCAGAAGCGAAAGCGCCGCTGCCGCGATGAGGCGAAGGAACATGGGGGTCTGGACCGGTCTTGAGTGAGGGTGGGACGGGGCCGACGACAGCCCCGTCCGGTCCTGTCCGGGGCGCCCAGCGGCCCCCCGGTTTCGGATCAATAGTTGGATTCGATCTGGACGCAGGTCCCGGTGTCGGTGTTGTACATGCCGCACTCGAGCTCTTTCCAGTCGGACTTGAGCACCGCCGATTCCGGCAGGAAGTCGGTCCAGGCGTCGCCCGGTACCGGGTCGGTTTCCGAGATGATGTCGAACTGGCCGTCATCGAGAATCTCGCCGATCAGGACCGGCTTGGCGAGGTGATGGTTGGTGCCCATCACGGCGGTGCCGCCGGTGAGGTTCGGGTATTCCTGGCCCCACATGGCTTCGCGCACGGCGTCGACATCGGTGGTGCCGGCCTCTTCGACGGCGTTCACCCACATGTTGAAGCCGATGTAGTGGGCTTCCATCGGATCGTTGGTGACCCGGTCCTCGCCGGCGAAGCCCTTCCATTTCTCGATGAACTCGGCGTTCATGTCGGTATCGGCGGACTGGAAATAGTTCCAGGCGGCGAGGTGGCCGACGAGGTTGGTGGTGTCGAGGCCCGAGAGTTCTTCCTCACCCACCGAGAAGGCGACGACGGGGATGTCCTCGGCCGAGATACCCTGCGCCGCCAGCTCCTTGTAGAAACCGATGTTCGCGTCGCCGTTGATGGTCGAGATCACCCCGACCTTCTTGCCGTCGGCCCCGAGCGCCACGACGTCCGAGACGATCTTGGACCAGTCGGAATGACCGAAGGGCGTGTAGTTGACGAAGATGTCCTCCTCCGCGATGCCCTTGTCCTTGAGATAGCTTTCAAGAATGTTGTTGGTCGTGCGCGGATAGACGTAGTCGGTGCCGAGCAGGGCGAATTTCTCGACGCCCAGTTCCTCGAGATAGTAGTCGGTGGCCGGGATCGCCTGCTGGTTCGGCGCGGCGCCGGTGTAGAAGACGTTCTTCGAGCTTTCCTCGCCCTCGTACTGGACGGGGTAGAAGAGCAGGCCGTTCAGCTCCTCGATGACGGGCAGGACGGACTTGCGGGACACCGAGGTCCAGCAGCCGAACATGACGTCGACCTCGGAGACGGTCAGCAGTTCGCGGGCCTTTTCCGCGAAGAGCGGCCAGTCGGAGGCCGGGTCGACCACCACCGCCTCGAGCTGTTTGCCCAGGACGCCGCCCTTTGCGTTCTGCTCTTCGATGAGCATCAGCATGGTGTCCTTGAGCGTGGTTTCCGAGATCGCCATGGTCCCGGACAGCGAGTGCAGGACGCCGACCTTGATGGTGTCCTCCTGCGCCAGCGCGGCGGTGCCCAGCATGAGCGAGCCGGCGGCGGCACCCAACATGGTTCTTACAAATTGCGACATGACTTTCGTCCCCTCTCTCGTCTGTCGCGGCAGGCACGCAGCCGGTTTGCAAACCGGTCGGATTCCCCTATGTGCCGATGCAGCGACGACATCGTTGCTGGCGTGCGGTGGTGACCGGACTGGCGAATGGTTGGCCGCCGCACGCGTTCATCCCACCCGACATCCGGGTGCGTCGTCAGCAAATCGTCTTTCCTGCGGGTTGGAAACGAATGGCCCGTGTTTGGCTGCAGCAAACGGGTGCGTGATCAGTTTTTGGGCAAATTCGGGGCTCGGCGGGCGGTTCAGCCCAAGAAACAGGCAGAATGACGGCGCCGCGGGAGCGAGCCGCTCCGTTTTCGTGCCCGAAGCGCCGGGCTTGCGATGGACCACGACTCCGTGGAACCGGGCGCCGCGGTTCGACACAGCGCCCGGGCGTCAGAGCGACGGCAGGCACATTGGGCGCCGCGCCCGGGGATCAGGCGGCGTCCGGCAGGCCGTAGCGGGCGTCGCCCTGGCCGGAGGCTCCGGCAGGTTCAAGCAGCGCCTTGAGCTCCGCCAGCATCAGCGCAGCCGCCCGAGAGGCCGCGGCGACCTCTTCGGCCTCCGCATCCGGCCCGAAGCCGCACTGGCAGTAGTGGATGACCGTGCCGCCCTCGGGATAGCGGTCGAAGGTCAGCATGATCCGCGTGCCGTTCGACAGGGACAGCCGGATCAGGCAGTCGGGCCGGACCTCCTTGCAGTCCACGGCGACGGTTTCGGCCCCGTCTTCGAAGCACCAGTGAAGGCAGCGGCCTTCTTCCAGGTGAAGATCGCCGGCGGAGTGCGGCCAGAAGCGGGTCAGCATCTCGGGATCGGTGAAAGCGAGAAAGCATTCGCGGCGGGGGCGTCGGACCGGAAGGCTTGCCCGGGCGACAGCGACGGCTTTGGCGTGGATCATACTCTGGGCCTCTCCCTGATATCCGGGATCAACTCCGACCGGGTCGGGCGGTTCCCGCCGCCGGTTCAACTTGTGCGCGCGCCGGGTGGGTTCCGGGCGGAATCCTGCGCAGACCGTCCCGGACGCCGCGCATGTGCGGGGGGGCAAGGCCGCGCGCGAGGGCGCTGCGACCGGCGGTTCGGCGCATTGTGAACATCCCGGGGCGAAATCCGCTGGAACTCCGGACCCTGCCGACTAGGTTGAAACCAGTTGCAATTATCATCCGGGACACGCTGCCCCATGCCCATAGCCCTCCGAGCCTTCGCGCCCGGATCCGCCCTTGCGGCCGCATTCGCTCTTCTGATTGTTTCCCCGCCGGCGCTTTCGGCCGATCTCGTGCTGCGCGCGCCCGACGATCTGCGCGACAGCGTCGCGGCGGCGTCGCTCACGCAGAGCGCCATCGACGAGGGCCGGACCGAACCGCAGGACCTGATCGCGGCGGCGCAGGCCGATTACCGGCGCGTTCTGGCGGCGCTTTACGAAGAAGGATACTTCAGCGCCGAGGTCCACGTCCGCGTCGACGGCACCGAAGCCGCCGCGCTGTCGCCCCTGCGACCGCCCGCGCGTGTCGGCACGGTCGAGATCTCGGTGACGCCGGGGCCGGTCTTTACCTTCGGCCGGGCCGAGGTCGCCCCCCTGCCCGCCACCGCCACCCCGCTCGAGGGTTTCGCGCCGGGCCGGCCCGCGGGAACCGAGATCATGCGGGACGCGGCCGAGGACGGCGTCGGCGACTGGCGGCAGGCCGGCCATGCCAAGGCCCGCGTCAGCGACCAGTCGATCGTGGCGGATCACGCCAGCAATCGCGTGGACGCGCGGTTCCGCATCACGCCGGGGCCCCGGCTGACCTTCGCCCCCGCCCGGCTTGCCCCCGAAAGCTTCGACAGCGCGGTCCGGCCCGAGCGGATCCGTGCCATTGCCGGCGTGCCCGAGGGCGAGATCTACGACCCGGACGAGATCGACCAGGCCGAGCGCCGGCTGCGCCGCACCGGCGCCTTCCGCGTGGCCACCGTCACCGAGGCCGAAGAGATCGGGCCCGGCGACACGCTGGGAACCGTGATCGAGGTCGAGGATGCCGAGCCGCGCCGCTTCGGTTTCGGCGCCGAGGTCTCGACCGTCGAGGGGCTGCGCCTGACCACCTTCTGGCTGCACCGCAATGCCTTCGGCGGGGCCGAGCGGCTGCGGTTCGATGCCGAGGTCGCCGGGATCGGCGGGCAGACGGGCGGGATCGACTACAGCCTCGCCGCCTCGCTGACACGGCCCGCCTTCCGGCACCCGGACGCGCAGCTGACGTTCCGCGCGCTGATCGAGCGTGAGGACGAGCCCACCTATCTCTCGGACAGGCTGGAACTGGCGGTCGGCGTGGACCGGATCATCGACGAACAGCTGACCCTGCGCGGCGAAGTCGGCCTGCGCGTGGCGCGCACGACGGACGCCTTCGGCACGCGCGACTTCAGCCATGTGCTGCTGACCGGGGGCGCGACCTGGGACAACCGCGACAGCGCCACCGACCCGCGCGACGGCGCCTATGCCGAGGCCGAGCTCATGCCCTTCGTCGGCGTCAGCGGGTCGGAGTCGGGCATCCGCTCGACCGCCGAGATTCGCGGCTACCGCCCGCTTGGCGACCGGCTCGTGCTTGCCGGGCGGGTTCAGCTCGGCGCGGTCTTCGGGCCGGCGATCGCCGACACGCCCCCCGACTTCCTGTTCTACTCGGGCGGCGGCGGCACCGTGCGCGGCCAGGGCTACCAGTCGCTCGGCGTCGGGAGCGGCGCCAACAAGACCGGCGGGCGGTCCTTTGCCGCGCTCAGCGCGGAACTGAGGGCCGACGTGACCGAGAAGATCGGCGCCGTGGTCTTCGCGGATTACGGCTATGTCGCCGCTTCGAGTTCCTTCGAGGGCGGATCCTGGCACGGCGGTGCCGGCATCGGGGTCCGCTACAAGACCGGCATCGGTCCGATCCGGGCCGATATCGCAACCCCCGTCACCGGCGGACGCGCGGGTGACTCGATCAGTCTCTATGTCGGGATCGGACAGGCGTTTTGAAACAGGTTTTCGCATTTCTCCTCGGACTTTGCCTCATGGTGCTTCCCGCGACGGGACAGGCCCAGGACGACGACGGCGAGGGCTATCTGACCCGGCTGTTGCAGGACACGCTCTCCGAAGCGGGACGGGCCGTCGACATCCAGGGGTTCCGCGGCGCCCTCAGTTCGCGGGCCACGCTCGACCGGCTCACCATCGCGGATGACGAGGGGGTCTGGCTGGAACTGACCGGGGCCGTGCTGGACTGGAACCGTTCGGCGCTCCTGCGCGGGCGGCTCGAGGTCCGGGAACTTTCGGCCGAGACCCTGACGATCAACCGCCTGCCGGCCAGCGACGACAGCGACAACGCGGCGGCCTCGGGCTTCGCGATTCCCGATCTGCCGGTCTCGGTCGACGTGGGCGAAGTCTCGATCGCGACCCTGTCGCTCGGCGCGCCCGTGCTGGGCGAGGCCGCGACCTTCACTTTCGACGGGCGCGCCCGGCTCGACGACGCCGGGCTGTCCACCCGGCTCGCGCTCCAGCGGCTGGACCGCGAGGGGGTGATCACCGCGCTGGTCGATCTTCAGCCCGACGAGAACCGGCTGACCCTCGAGATCACCGCGGAGGAACCCGAGAACGGCATCGCCGCGCGCGTGCTCGACCTGCCGGGGCGGCCCGCCCTGTCCCTGCGCGTCGACGGCGAGGGGCCGCTGGACGATTTCACCGCCAATATCCAACTCGCATCGGATGGCGAGGAACGGCTGGCCGGGACCGTCACCCTGACCGGACAGGGCGACGGCGGACAGGCCTTCGCGGCCGACCTGGGCGGCGATCTGAGCGAACTTCTCCTGCCGCAGGCGCGCGAATTCCTCGGCAACGACGTGCAGCTGACGGCCCGCGGCGAAAGCCGGGCGGACGGCTCCCTGCGCCTCGACGATTTGACGGTCGAGGCGGCCTCGGTCTCGCTCGCGGGCTCGTTCGAGACGACGGCAGACGGCCGGCCGGCGCGGTTCGACCTGACCGGCGAGATCGCCTCGGCGGACGGGACGCCCGTGGTCCTTCCGTTCGGGGACGACACGTCGATCGGCCGAGCGCGGATCGCGGCGCAGTTCGACGCGGATGTCGGCCCGGACGTCACCGCGGACATCACCTTTTCCGATTTTGCCCAGCCCGATCTCCAGGTCGGCAGCGGCACCCTGGCCCTGCGCGGCGAGATCGCGACCGAGGGCACCCCGGCCGTCGATCTCGAGGTCACGGCGGGGCTGGCCGAGGTGGCCTTTGCCGATCCGGCGCTTCAGCAGGCGCTCGGCGCGCAGTTCGACGCGGCGACCGAGTTGCGCTGGAGCGAGGGCGAAGATGTCGTGCTCGACGGGCTGACGCTCGAGGGCGAGGGCTATAACGCTCAGGTCGATGCCACCTACACGGCAGGCGGCGGCACCTCGATCGTGACCGCCCTGGGCCGGGCTGAGGTCAACGACCTGACGCGGCTGTCGGCCCTGGCGGGCACCGATCTCTCCGGGCGGGCGGCGCTGGAGTTCGACGTCTCGGCCGATCTGCTGGGCGGCAGCTTTTCCATCACCGCAGGGGGATCGACGACCGATCTCGCCCTCGGGATAGAGCAGCTCGACCGCGTGATCGGCGGCGACGCGGAACTGGACCTCGCCGCGAGCCGGGGGACCGAGGGGATCGTACTCGACACCCTCACCCTGACCAACGGGCAGATCGCGCTCGAAGCCAGCGGCCGGATCACGAACGAGACGGGCCGGATCGACTATGACGCGCGGCTGGCCAACTCCGGCGCCTTCACCGGCGTCGACGGCGGACCTCTCGCGCTGAGCGGCGTCGTGCAGCGCTCGGGCGACCGCTTCGACGTCACGCTCTTCGGCGGTGGACGCGACCTTGCCACCGGGATCGAACAGGTGGATGCGCTGCTCGCGGGCGAGACGGAGCTTTCCGCGCGGGTGTCGCTGAGCGACGAGATCATCCTCGAGGATGCGCGCATCTCGACCCCCGCCATGGCCATCGAGGCGCAGGGCGACCTGACCGAGGGGCAGCGCGACATCACGGTGACCGGCCAGCTTTTCGACAGCGGCGTGGTCACCGGCAACGAAGGCGGCCCCCTCGACGTCACCATCACCGCGGTCCAGGATGGCGAGCTTTACGACATCACGCTGGACGGCACGGGCGAGGATCTGGCCACGGGCATCCCCCAGGCCGACCGGCTTCTGCGCGGCCAGACGGATCTGGCGGTCCGGCTGAGCGCAGGAGAGCGCATCCTGCTGAATTCGGCCGAAATCACGAACGACGCGCTGAGCGTGCAGGCCGAGGGCGAGTTGACCGAGGGCAGCCGCGACCTGCGGATGACCCTGCGCCTGGCAGACAGCGGCCTGCCGCTGGGCGCCAGCGGCGGGCCGGTCGAGGCCAATCTGCGCGCGGTACAGGAGGGGTCCGCCTACCGGATCAGCCTGGACGGGTCGGGCCGCAACATCGCCACCGGACAGGCGCTGGCCGACGGGGTCCTGCAAGGCACCACCGAGTTTGCCGCCGAGGCGCTGGTCGACGGCACGACCGTGACGCTCGAGTCGGCGCGGGTCGACGGGCAGAGCATCACCGCGCGGGCGCAGGGCACGGTGGCCGAAGGCGCGACGGATCTGTCCTTCTCGGCCCGGCTCGCCTCGCTCGCCGGCGTGGTACCGCAGGCTCCGGCCGGGCCGGTCTCGGCCAGCGGTCAGGTCCGGCAGGGAGACGGCGGGGCGCTGATCCTCGACATTTCGGCGGATGGCCCCGGCGGCACGACCGCACAGGTCTCGGGCCGGGTCGGGCTTCCGGGCGGTGCCGTCGACCTGGACATCTCGGGCAACGCACCTCTGGCGCTGGCGAACCCCTACATCGCGCCGCGCAGCCTGATCGGCACGGCGCGGTTCGAGCTGTCGATGAGCGGCCAGCCCGGCCTCTCGGCGCTGTCGGGGCAGGTCACCCTCTCCGGGGGGCGGGCCTCGGCGCCTTCCGTGGGCCTCGCGGTCGAGGCGATCCGCGGCTCGGTCTCCCTGTCTGGCGGGCGCGCCACGCTGGACCTGGCCGCCAGCGTCAATGGCGGCGGGCTGACGCTGCAGGGCCCGGTCACGCTCTCCGGAGCCTATCCGGCCAACCTTTCGGCCACGCTGAACAACATCCCCATCGAACGGCCGGGGCTGGTGACCACGCGCGCCAACGGTCGGATCACGGTGACCGGCGGACTGACCGGCGGCGGGCGGATCGCCGGACGGATCGGGCTGAGCGACACCGAGCTGCGCATCCCCTCGGGCGGCTTCGGCGGGGTCGAGGCGATCCCCGAGATGACGCATCTGAACGAGGACCGCGCCAGCCGGCTGACACGGGCCCGGGCCGGGCTCATCGGCGACGGGACGGGCAGCGGCGGCACCGGCGGATCGTCGGGCGGCGGGGCGCTCGGCCTCGATCTGCGGGTGGAATCGGAGACGCCGATCTTTCTGCGGGGTCGCGGCATCGACGCCGAACTGCGCGGCGGCCTCACGTTGCAGGGCACGACGAACGATGTCCGTCCCGTCGGCCAGTTCGACCTTGTCCGGGGGCGGATCGACATCCTGACCAAGCGGCTCGACCTGACGGAAGGGCGGGTGCGGCTGGCCGGCGGGTTCGATCCGATCGTCCGGCTGGTCGCGGCAAGCGAGGCCGGGGAATACGTCATCCAGATCGTCCTCGACGGCCCGGCGGCGAATCCCGAGGTCAGCTTTACCTCGCGCCCGGAACTGCCGGAGGACGAGGTCCTCTCGCAGCTGTTCTTCGAACGTGACATCGCCTCGCTTTCGCCGCTTCAGGCGGCCCGGCTCGCGGTGGCCATCGCGGAACTGACCGGCGGCGGCGGCGGCGGCATCGTCGGCCGCATTCGCGAAGGGGCCGGGGTGGACGACCTCGACATCAGCCAGACCGAAAGCGGCGAGACCGCCCTGAGCGTCGGCAAGTATGTCAGCGAGAACGTCTATACCGAGGTCGAGGCGACGAGCGGCGGCAAGACCAGCCTGACGATCAACCTCGACGTGTCGGACAACGTGACGGCCAAAGGCACGCTGGGCTCGGACGGGGATTCGAGCCTCGGGGTGTTCTTCGAAAAGGACTACTAGGCCGGATCAGCGGCCCCGCCCCTTGGCGATCCCGATGCGAGGCGGCCCGTCCGGCTGGCCGGCCCTGTCGCGACATCGTCGGCCGGGCCGCTTTCCGCTCCGGCAAGGCGCCGGCGCCGTCCGGTCCCGCTCGTCAGGCCGTTTCGCGCGGCGGGTCGGCGGGCGGCCGGCGGGCTGGCCAGCCCGTCGCATCGTGCCAGGCCTGCGCCAGTTGCAGCACCCCCAGATCACCGCGATAGGGCCCGACCAGCTGCAGACCCATGGGCAGTCCGGCCGCGCCGAACCCGGCCGGTACGCCGATGGCCGGCAGGCCCGCGATCGAGGCCGGGATGACGCATTCCATCCAGCGGTGATAGGTGTCCAGGTGCTGACCCGCGATCTCGACGGGGTGGTTCCAGTCCAGGGGAAAGGGCCAGACCTGCGCCGTCGGCATGACCAGGGCGTTCACCTCTCGGAACAGGGCGGTCGTCTTGCGGAACCAGGCCGAGCGGATCGCACTGGCGCGCTGGATCGCGACGGCCTCGAGGGCGCGCCCCCGCTCGACCTCCCAGATCACTTCCGCGCGAAGCCGGGGCCGCTGATCGGGATTGTCGTACAACGG
Source organism: Pseudooceanicola batsensis HTCC2597 (assembly GCF_000152725.1). GTDB lineage: Bacteria > Pseudomonadota > Alphaproteobacteria > Rhodobacterales > Rhodobacteraceae > Pseudooceanicola > Pseudooceanicola batsensis. The sequence continues at coordinate 3,113,537 of NZ_CH724131.1, read as the reverse complement.
ACCGAGGCCGGCCGAGACGGCGAAGGCGCGCAGGTCGAGCCAGGCCTGCCAGAGATCCGCGGCGGGGAACGGCGGGTCGAGCGCGACGACCTCGCACCCCAGGTCCTCGAAGGTGGCGAGCGCGGCCTCGCAGGTGTCCAGAACCCCTTCCTCCATCGGCCAGGCGCCGCCCCAGTTGCCCAGCCAGCCGATCCGCCGGCCCCTGACGTCCGCCTGCAGGTGGCCGCTGTAGCGCTGACCGGAATGCGAGAAGGGCACGCCCGGCGCGGCCCCTGCCATTACGTCCAGCAGAAGCGCGAGATCCCCGGGCGAGCGCGCCATCGGGCCGGACGTGACGACGGGGCTCATAAAGAGTTCCTTTTCCTCTTCGCCGGGCACGAGACCATAGCTCGGGCGGAACCCGTAGACATTGCACCAGCCCGCCGGGTTCCGCAGGCTGCCCATCATGTCCGACCCGTCGCTCAGCCACTGCATCCGCGTGGCCAGCGCCGCCGCCGCGCCGCCCGAGGATCCGCCCGCCGACCGCCCCGGATCATAGGGATTGCCGGTGGCGCCGTAGACCGGGTTGCGCGTGTGGCTGCCCAGGCCGAATTCCGGCGTGTTGGTCTTGCCGATGATGATGGCCCCCGCGGCGCGGATGCGCGCGACGTAGAGGTCGTCCTGCGCGGGCCGGAAATCCTTGAGGATCGGCGACCCGAAGGCCGAGACGATGCCCCTGGCGTTGGCGCTGTCCTTGATGGCGATCGGCAGGCCGTGCAGCGGCCCCCTGGGGCCGGCCCTGTCGGCGGCCTCGGCCTCGGCCATCAGCGTCGCTTCGTCCCGCAGGGCCACGACGGCGTTGATCCCGGGATTCACCGCGGCGATCCGGTCGAGGCAGGCACGCATCGCCTCGCGGGCCGTGATCTCCCTCTCCGCCAGTCCGGACAGAAGCTCTGCCGCATCGAGATCGGTCAGTGTCATGCCTGGTCCCCCGTTTGTGTCCCGCGTCGTTCCGGCCATCTTACCCGTCGCGGCGGAGCGCGCCATAGGAAGAAATCCGCGGGGTACGAAGGGTTTGGCGCATCCGGCCGCCGCGGGTAGTCTGAGGGCGAGTCACCCGGAACCCGGAGATTGCCGATGCGACGCCTCGCCCTCGCCCTGATACTGACGCTGGCCGCGGGACAGTCCGTGGCCGCCCCGTGCGGGGACACCTCCCGCGGGTTCGAGACCTGGAAGGCCGCCTTCGCGCAGGAGGCCGCGCGGGCCGGTGTCGGACAGCGCGGCCTGCAGGCGCTGGCCGGGGTACGCTATTCCCAGGGCACCATCGCGGCGGACCGGCGCCAGACCGGCGTGCGCTATTCGCTTCAGGACTTCATGCGCATCCGGGGGGTGGACGCCATCGTGTCGGGCGGGCGCAAGCGCAAGGCTGCGAACCCCGCCTTCTACGCCTCGATCGAGCGGATCTACGGGGTGCCGGCCGGGATCCTGCTGGCGATCCACGGGATGGAGAGCGGCTTCGGCTCGGGCTTCGGCAAGTACCACGTGCTCAGCTCCAACGCGACGGTGGCCTATGACTGCCGGCGGTCGGACTTCTTCTCGGGCCACCTGATCGCGGCGCTCAAGCTGGTGGATCGCGGCTGGCTCGACCCGAACGCGATCGGGGCGGCGCATGGCGAGATCGGGCATACCCAGTTCCTCGCCGGCAACGTGCTGGAGTACGGGCGCGACGGGAACGGCGACGGCCGGGTCGATCTCTACAACCTCTCGGACGCGATGGTCTCGACCGCGCATTTCCTGCGGCAGAAGGGCTGGCGCCCCGGCCGCCCCTATGCCGAGGGCACGCGCAATTTCCGCGTGCTGAACGAATGGAACGCCGCCACCGTCTATCAACAGGCCATCGCCATCGCGGCCGCCCGGATCGACGGCTAACGCCCCGCGGTCGGCCCGTCGGCCCCTGTTGCGTCGGGTGACGCCGTGTCGGCCCCAGCGCCGTCGGTCCCTCCCCTGCCCGACCTTGTGTCGCAATTCGCGATACTGCTGCGCAGCATCCATTTCGTCAGGAATGCCGCCAGCGCAGCGCCGCCCGGCATCTCGATGCGCCCGGCGTCGATCTGGGCGGCAAAGCTAGAAGCGCCGATCCAGGCGCTGGTCAGCGCGCGCAGACCGGCGTGGATGTAGAGACCCATGTCGAATTCGGGATCGACGCTGCACAGATCGGGTTCGGCATTGAGGCGGATCAGCAGCCAGTAGGTCCGGTCCTCCCGCCGGGTCTTCAGCGAGGATCAGCACCACGAGATGATCCAAAAGGTCACCGAGGCGATGGTCGAGGCCGAAGGCGAGGCGATGCGCGACAAGACATGGGTGCGGACCAGGATCATCCCCTCGGGCCGGTCCACCATCGGCGGGACGATCATGGACCCGGCGGCGATCCGGCCGGCGGCGGAATAGCGCCCGCCCGAGCGAGCCTCCCGCGCACCGCATCGGCGCGGCCCGGGCATCGGCGCCATCGCTTTCCGACCGCTGGCGGCCGCGTCAGCCCTCGGCGGCGGCCTCGGCGCGGGACTTGCCGCTGACGTCCATCGCAAGCGTCGCGGCCATGAACCCGTCGAGGTTCCCGTCGAGAACCCCCTGCGTGTCCGAGGTCTCGTGCTCCGTCCGCAGATCCTTGACCATCTGGTAGGGCTGCAGGACGTAGGACCGGATCTGGTTGCCCCAGCCGGCGGAGCCCTTGTTCTCGTGCGCCTCGTTGATGGCGGCGTTGCGCCGGTCGAGCTCCAGCTGGTAGAGCCGCGATTTCAGCGCCTTCATGGCAATGTCGCGGTTCTGGTGCTGCGACTTCTCGGACGAGGTCACGACGATCCCCGTGGGATGGTGGGTGATCCGCACGGCCGAGTCGGTGGTGTTCACGTGCTGACCGCCCGCGCCCGAGGAGCGGTAGGTGTCGATGCGGATATCGGCCGGGTTCACGTCGATGTCGATATTGTCGTCGACCACCGGATAGACCCAGACCGAGGCGAAGGATGTCTCGCGCGTGCCCTTGCCGAAGGGCGAGATGCGGACCAGCCGGTGCACCCCGGATTCGCTCTTGAGCCAGCCATAGGCGTTGTGGCCGGTGATCTTGTAGGCGCAGGACTTGATACCCGCCTCGGCGCCCGGTTCCTCGGACTGAAGCTCGACCTTGTAGCCGCGCTTTTCGGCCCAGCGGACATACATCCGCTGAAGCATCTGCGCCCAGTCGCAGGCCTCGGTCCCGCCGGCACCGGCATTGATCTCGAGGAAGGTGTCGTTGCTGTCGGCCTCGCCGTTCAGCAACGCCTCGAGTTCCTTCTCGGCGGCGCGCTCCTTGAGGGCCCGGAGCGCGGTCTCGGCCTCGGCGACGACCTCCTGGTCGTCCTCCATCTCGCCCAGTTCGATCAGTTCGGCATTGTCCGACAACTCCTGCCGGATGCTGTCGTGCACGGCGATTGAGTCGACCAGCGCCTGCCGGTCCTTCATCAGCGCCTGCGCCTTTTCGGGATCGTCCCAGAGGTTCGGGTCCTCGACCCGCGCGTTGAATTCCTCGAGCCGGTGCTGCGCGGTCTCCCAGTTCATCCGCTGGCGCAGAAGCTCCAGCGATTTCTCGATGTCGGAGACGATGGTCTGTGTCTCGGCGCGCATGTCGGATCCGTTCTTTCGTTGAGTGCCGCGTGATACCGCGAAGGCGCGCGACGGACAAGGGAGGGAACGGGTCCGCCGCCGCCGCCCTCCGCTTCGGATCGCGGGGCTCCGATCCTCCCCGCTCCCGCGGGGGGCAACCGCCAGCTCCCGCAGGGTGGGTACACGCCCCGCCGGGCCGCGCAGGCCGGTTCACGCACCGGACAAGGCGGCCCCCTGTCCGGCCGCGATCAATACAATCCGCCCGAGGACATGGTGCCGAAGCTCGCCTTCGGCCCCACCACCGCCTTGCGGCCGGTCGAGGTCGTGACCTCGCGCGCGCCGCCGCGCGCCTCGTCGAATAGCGGCAGGTCCGAACCCATGGCGAACCCGCCGTCAAAGCTCACCCCGAAGATCGGTTCTTCGCCGTCGCGGAAATATTCCGCCACCACGTTCGGCCCCGAGGCGCTGTCGGGCAGGCGCGCGCCGGTAAAACGGTCGATCTTGATGAAATGCCCGCCCGGCGGGATCTTGAACTTGCCGCCGCCGTACTTGTTGATCGCCTCGCTCATGAAGCGCTGGAAGACCGGGCCGCAGAACCCGCCGCCCGAAGCGCCCCGGCCCAGCGGCCTGGGATCGTCGTAGCCGATGTAGCAGCCCGCCACCACGTTCGAGGTGAAGCCCACGAACCACACGTCCTTGGCGTCGTTGGTCGTGCCCGTCTTGCCGGCGGTCGGCACCGGCAGGTTGACCGAGGCCGAGGCCGTGCCGCGCTCGACCACGCCCTGCAGCATCGAGGTCAGCTGATAGGCGGTGATCGCGTCCATCACCCGCGCGCGGTCCGACAGGATGCGCGGCGAGCGGCTGCGCGGGATCGTCGGGTCGGTGCAGTCGGTGCAGGTGCGCTGGTCATGGCGATAGATCGTGCGGCCATAGCGGTCCTGCACCCGGTCGACCAGCGTCGGCTCGACGCGCTCGCCGCCGTTGGCGAACATCGCATAGGCCGAGACCATCTTGTAGAGCGTCGTCTCCTCCGAGCCGAGCGCATTGGCGAGATAGGGCCCCATGTTGTCGTAGACGCCGAACTTCTCGGCATAGTCCGCCACCGTGTCCATCCCCACCTCCTGGGCGAGGCGGACGGTCATAAGGTTCCGCGACCGCTCGATCCCGGTGCGCAGCGGCGTCGGGCCATAGTACTGGTGCGAGGCGTTGGTGGGGCGCCACAGGCCCTGGGGCGTGTCGATCTCGATCGGGGCGTCGATGATGATCGTCGCCGGCGTATAGCCCACGTCCAGCGCCGAGGCGTAGACGAAGGGCTTGAAGCTCGACCCCGGCTGGCGATTGGCCTGGGTGGCGCGGTTGAAGACCGAATGCTGATACGAGAACCCGCCCTGCATCGCGATCACGCGGCCGGTGTTCACGTCCATCGCCATGAAGCCGCCCTGCACCCCCGGCACCTGACGGAGCGTCCAGCGAATGAACGACCCGTCATCGTCCTCGGTCATGCGGCGCACATGCACCACGTCGCCGACCTCGAAATTGTCGTGGAAGTCGCCGCGCAGCCAGGCGATGTCGTTGCGGGGCACGACGAAGGGCTCGGCCTCGGTCTCCTCGACGCCCTCGATGCCGAGGCGCAGCTGCTGGTCCTCGACCCCGAGCACGACGGCCGGGTGCCACTTGCCGTCCAGGTCGATGTCCCGTGCCACGCGCAGATCGGACAGCGCATCGCGCCAGTCCTCTTCCGTGGTCAGCTGCGCGGGGTCGATCCGCTTGCCGGTGCCCCTCCATTCGCCCAGGCCGCGGTCGTATTGCTCGAGCTGCCGGCGCAGAGAGGCGGCGGCGAGGACCTGCATCTCGGGGTCGAGGGTCGCCCGAACGGTGAACCCGCCGGTAAAGAACTCGCCCTCGCCGAAGTCGCGCGACAGCTGGCGGCGGATCTCGTCGGTGAAATAGTCGCGGTCGGGGCGCTCGGCGCGATAGCTTTCGAAATCGCCGTTCTGCACCGTGCGCAGCGGCGCCTCGATCTCGCGTTCATAGACGGCCTCTTCGATATAGCCGTTCTCGTACATCTCGCGCAGCACGTAGTTCCGGCGCGAGATCGCGAAGTCGCGGTCGCGCACCGGGTGGGTCTCGGCGGGGCGCTGCGGCAGGGCGCCCAGATAGGCGGCCTCGGCCACGGTCAGTTCGGACAGTGCCTTGTTGAAATAGGTCTGCGCGGCCGCCGCCACGCCATAGCTGTTCTGGCCCAGGTAGATCTCGTTCAGGTACAGTTCGAGGATCTTCTCCTTGGAGAGCGTGTTCTCGAGCCGGACCGAGAGGATGAGTTCCTTGATCTTGCGTTCCGCCGACCGGTCCGAACTGAGCAGGAAGTTCTTCACCACCTGCTGCGGGATGGTCGAGGCCCCGCGCAGTCGTCCGCCCCGCACCGCATCGACGGCCGCCGCCACCATGCCGCGGGTGTCGTAGCCGCCATGGGTGTAGAAGTTCTTGTCCTCGGCCGAGATGAAGGCGTGCTTGACCAGATCGGGGATCTCGTCCGCCGGGGCGAAAAGGCGGCGCTCGACCGCGAATTCGTCGATGATCTTGCCTTCCGAGGAATAGATCCGGCTGATCGTCTTGGGCTGGTACTGCGCCAGGCTTTCGTGGCTGGGCAGGTCGCGGCCGTAGACCCAGAAGACGGCACCGATGCTCAGCGCGATGACGGCCGCGCCGAGGGTGACGAAGCTGAAGATCGCCCCGAAGAAAGAGAGTACGAATCTGATCATGCCGGCCCCTTGCGAATTCCCCGATCATATACGCGCGCGGACACGGGGGGTCAAAACACGATGGCGCCAGTCGCGCGCGGTCTTGTGCCGACGCGCCGCCCGGCTACTGGCGCACGAGGGGCTGCAGCGCCGCGTCCTCGGCCTGCCAGGTCAGGATGCCGTCGCGGATGGCGTCGGCGATGCGCGGCAGGAAGGCGGGGTCCGACAGGTTCCGCCGGTCGCGCTCGGATGAAAGGTAGCCGACCTCGATCAGCACCGAGGGGATGTCGGCGGCCTTGAGCACCGAGAAATCCGCCGCCCGGTGCGGGCGGGAGTTCAGCGGCACCTCCGCCGCCTTGACCGCCTGCTGCAGGGCGCGGGACAGGGCCCGGGCGCGCGGCGCGGTCTCCTGCCGGGCCAGGTCCATCAGCACGCCCGCCACAACGTCGTCCTTGCCGGTCAGGTCCACGCCCGACAGCAGGTCGTCGCGGTCGTGACGTTCGGCGAGCTTGGCCGAGGCCTCGTCCGATGCGGTGTCGGCCAGGGTGTAGAAGGTCGCGCCATGCGCCCGCCCGTAGGGCAGGACATCGGCATGGAGCGAGATGAAGAGATCCGCCCGGACCTCGTGCGCGATCGAGACGCGGCGCTCCAGCGGCACGAAGACGTCGTCGCTCCGGGTCAGGACGACGCGCGTGTCGCCCTGCCGGATCAGCGCCTCGCGCAACGCCTGCGCGAGGTCGAGCATCAGGGTCTTCTCCATCAGCTCGCCCCGCACCGCGCCGGGGTCGACACCGCCGTGGCCGGGGTCGATGACCACCGTCAGAACCCCGTCGTCCCCGGCCGGCGCCGGCGGCAGGCCCGGCTCGGGCAGGTCCCATTGCGGATCGCGCGGCGCGCCCGCCGTCGCGGCGAAACCGGCCGCGTCGGTCGGGACGAACCGCGCGATCATCGTGGCGCGCCCGGTGTCGGGGTCGATGCGCATGGCCGAGCGGTCCAGCGCCAGCGGCTCGGCCAGGGTCAGCACCATGCGCGACCAGCCGGGGCGATAGGTGCCGAAGCGGAGATCCGTGACCCGGTCGCTCCGCAGCGCCTCGTCGCGGTCGAGCCCGGTCCAGTCCACCTCGCGCAGGTCGATGACCAGGCGCTCGGGATCGGCCAGGGCGAACATGCGCCAGGGCACGCCCTGCGACAGCGCCAGTTCCACCCGGATGCCGCGCCCCTCGTCGGTGATCGCCGTGCCCCCCGGGGCGACGCGGGCTAGGGCCGACAGGCCCTGCGCCAGCGTGCCGCCAGCCGCACCGAGGGTCATCGCCGCCATCGCGGCGAGCGCACAGAGAAAACGTGCCGGTCTGCTCATTCCTGCCCCGAAAGTGATCCTGAAACTGGCCGCGAAACTGCCACCAACCTGCCCGGTCAAACTGCCGGATGGCTTGCTGCGCCCAGTCTAGGCCAGGCGGCGCGGATTGGAAACGGGGTCCCTGCCCCCGCCGCTCGGTTCTAGGCCCGGTCCAGCCCCGCCTCGTACCGGATCGGCGTGCCGTGCGGCGTGTTCCCGGCGGCGCGCTGCCAGACCTCCGCCATCTCGCGGATCGTCGCGGCATCGGCATGGCCCTTGTGCGTCAGAAGATCCGACAGGGCGGCCAGCCAGTCGCGGTAATAGCTCTCGGCATGGGCTTCGGAACCCGAGCGCCCGGGCAGGGGTTCGGCCCGGCCGATGCGGGCCGAAAGCGCCGCGGCCCACTCCCGCCAGGTGAAGGCTCCGCTCTCGTGCAGGGCAAGGGTGAGGGCGAAGGCCCGCGCCTGCCACGGCGCGAAGAAATGCGGCGGCTCGGGCCCGGTGAGCCCGGGGATCCCCATGCGCTCAGAGGGCATCGAGATAGGGCTCCCACAGATCGACGGACACCTCGTCCCGCGCCCCCGCCCGCGCGCCGAACAGGTCCCGCGCGGCGAATGTCACGTTGTAGAGCCAGTGCGCCGTCTCGCGGTCGCCTTGGGCGCTGGTGTCGGGAAAGACGTGATAGCCATGCACCGCCGTGATCCGCCCCGCCGCGCCGCGCACATAGCCCGGAAGCCGGACATGACCGCGCGGCTGGAGGTTGCGCGCGCGCACGCGCTGTCCGAAGGCGAAGGCCGGCGTGCTGTCGCCGGGGTCGCGGTCATAGGGGGTGCCCCGCATCAGCGCGGACCGCACCCGGTCGGCCGGCAGCGCGGCGACGCCCTCGGGCAACGGGTCGCGCGCCCTGCCCTCCGCCAGTTCGGCCGCCGTGACCAGGCCCTTGTCCCGCAACAGGCGCTCCAGCCCGCGTATCCACAGCTGGTAGTAGCTCAGGGCATAATATTCCGCCGGGTCGCGATCCTCGCGGGCAAAGCGCGATTCGTCGATCGTCCACTGGCCGGTCCCGCCCGCGGCGACGGTGAGCGCCATCGCCCGCCGTTCCCACGGCGCATGAAAGAGCGGCTCGTCCGGGTCGGGCCGCACCGGGCCGAACCCGTGACGGCCGCCGATATCCTGCGGCCCGTTCATCGCTGCGCCCCGATCAGGGCCGTGCCGATCATCGCGTCCCGCGTCACCAGCGGCGCGAGCGCCTCGGCGCTCCAGCCGTCGGTGCCCGCGGGGCGCATCGGGATGACGAGATAGCGCATCTCGGCCGTGCTGTCCCAGACGCGGATGGCGGTGGTCCCGGGCAGGGTCACGCCGAACTCCTCCAGCACCGCGCGGGGTTCGCTCACCGCGCGGGAGCGGTAGGGCGTGGACTTGTACCAGACCGGCGGCAGGCCCAGCACCGACCAGGGATAGCAGGAGCAGAGGGTACAGACGACCATGTTGTGGGTCTCGGGCGCGTTGAACACCGCCGTGAGATGTTCGCCCTGCCGCCCGCCGAATCCCATGCCGTGAATTGCGGCGGTCGCGTCGTCCCGCAGGGCCTGCGCAAAGGCCGGATCGGTCCAGGCCCGCGCGACGACCTGCGCGCCGTTGCGCGGGCCGATCTCGGTCTCGTAGGTCTCGAGGATCCGGTCGAGCGCCGCCGGATCGACCAGCCCCTTGTCGATCAGCAGCTTCTCGAGCGCCATGACCCGGGCGGTCTCTTCATCCAGATGGCTGTGGTCGTCGTGGTCGTGGGGCATCGCCTGGTCCTCCCTCTCGGGGAAGAGGATCACAGGGCGCGCGGCTTGGCAATGCACGCACCGGCCGCGCGCGTGCCGTTGCGCCCCCGCCCGACTGGCCCTATGCAGGACCGGCCGCCGGCGCCCGGCCGGCGGGGCCCCCGCCCCCACCACGAGGCCCTCCGTTGCTCGTCCTGACGATCTGGCCCCTCTTCGCGCTGATCTGCCTCGGCTTCGTGCTGCGCCGCAGCGGTTTTCCCGAGGCCGGGTTCTGGCCCGCGGCCGAAAGGGTCAACTATTTCATCCTGTTCCCGGCCCTGCTCGTCGCCAGCCTGGCGGATGCTCCGGTGCGGGATCCGGCGCTGCTGCGGCTCGGCGGGGCGGCGGTCGCCACCGTGGTCGCGGCGGCGGCGCTGCTGGCGCTCCTCCGGGCGGTGCGGCCGATGCCCGCCGCGCGGTTCGGCCCCGTGGTTCAGGGGACGGTGCGCTTCAACACCTATCTCGGGCTGGCGATCACGGCCAGCCTTCTGGGGTCGGGCGGGTTCGAGAGGGCCGCGGTCTATCTCGCCATCTCTGTTCCGGTGGTGAACCTGCTGTCCATCATGGCGCTCTCCGAGGGCAGCATCCTGAGGACACCGCGGCTGGTGATCCGGGCGGTGGCGCGCAACCCGCTGATCCTCGCCTGCGTGACGGGGCTCGTCCTGTCGGTGACGGGGATCGGCCTGCCCTTCGGCGCCGACCGGTTCCTGCAGTTGGTGGGACAGGGCAGCCTGCCGCTGGGCCTGCTCTGCGTCGGCGCCGCGCTGCGGCCCGCGGCCCTGCGACACGACCTCCCGGCCCTCGCCGGGACCGGGGCGATCCGCCTGCTGGCCATGCCTATGCTGGCCGCCCTCGTCGCCCGGGGGATCGGCCTCGAGCCGGAAGAGGCCCTCGTGCTGGTGATCTTCTCGGCCATTCCCACGGCCCCGACCGCCTATGTGCTGACACGTCAGCTGAACGGCGACGGCACCCTGATGGCCGGCCTGGTGACCTCGCAGACCCTGGCCTCGGTGCTCACCCTGCCGGTCGTGCTGATAGTCTTCGGGTCATGAGGGGCCCTGCGGCACAGGCCGCGGCCCGGGCACCTGCGGCACAAGACCCTGAGAAATGGCGATCCCTTGAGGACTCGAACCCCAAACCTGCTGATTAGAAGTCAGCTGCTCTATCCAGTTGAGCTAAGGGACCGCTGTTGCGGGTTTTCCTTGATTGGGGGCCGCTTGGCAAGGGCGGTGCGGGCCGCGGCCGGCCGGGGCCGTGCGCTTGCGGATCGGCGGCACCGGCGCGGGTCCGGTCAGTTCCGCGCCTCAGTGTGTCCAGACGAGCCGGCGGTTGGTGGCGAAGTTGTCGCCATAGCCACCGGGGCGGACGTTGGGCTTGCGGCTGTGCGGCTCGATCACGACGGCGTCGATCCCGTGGTCGCGGGCATATTCCACGGCGGCCTCCCTGGTCGGAAACCGCATCCGGACCTGCGCCTGGGTGTCGTCGTTCGAGGTCCAGCCCATCAGCGGATCGACCTCGCGCCGCGTGTCCGAGACGAAATCCAGGACCCAGTCGCGCGACTTGGCCGTGCCGGACTGCATGGCATTGCGGGCGGGGCGGTAGATACGTGCGGTCATGGGCCTCTCCTTCGTCGGGTCGCTTATGGAATATGGCGCGATTTCAGGCAAGAGGGAAGCCGGGGCCAATTCCGGACCGCCCCCCGTGCGGCGCGGCGGCAGCCGTCCGGGGCCGTGGCGCCGCGCGTTCGTCAGGGAACGCGGCGGCGTCTGCCCGCCCGAACCGCGCGCCCGGCGCCACGGGATCCTGACATGACGTGTCAGGAGGCGGGGTTGAAAGCCCCCCGCGCGACGACAAATCTTGGGAAACCGGAGAATCGCCCATGACAACCACCGCCATGCCCGAGACCCAAGAGGAGGTCCGCGCCCGTCCCAAGCTCGAGGGCGGCAAGCGGCTTGTCATGAATACCGAATTCGATCCGGCCGGCGACCAGCCGACCGCCATCGCCGAGCTCTCGGGCGGGATAGACGGGGGCGAGCGGGACCAGGTGCTGCTGGGCGCGACCGGTACCGGCAAGACCTTCACCATGGCCAAGGTGATCGAGGAGACGCAGCGCCCCGCCATCATCCTCGCCCCCAACAAGACGCTGGCGGCGCAGCTCTATGGCGAGTTCAAGGGCTTCTTTCCCGACAACGCGGTCGAATATTTCGTCAGCTACTACGACTATTACCAGCCCGAGGCCTACGTCCCGCGCTCGGACACGTATATCGAGAAGGAATCCCAGATCAACGAGCAGATCGACCGGATGCGCCATTCGGCCACCCGGGCCCTGCTCGAACGCGACGACGTGATCATCGTCGCCTCGGTCTCGTGCATCTACGGCATCGGCTCGGTCGAGACCTACGGCGCGATGACGCAGGACCTCAAGGCCGGGGGGACCTATGACCAGCGGCAGGTGATCGCCGATCTCGTGGCGCAGCAGTACCGGCGCAACGACGCGGCCTTCCAGCGGGGGTCGTTCCGGGTCAGGGGCGACAGCCTCGAGATCTTTCCCGCGCACCTCGAGGACCGGGCCTGGCGGCTGTCCTTCTTCGGGGAAGAACTGGAATCGATCACCGAATTCGACCCGCTGACCGGCACGAAGACCAACACGTTCGACCAGATCCGGGTCTATGCCAACAGCCATTACGTGACGCCGAAGCCGACGATGCAGCAGGCGGTCATCAACATCAAGAAAGAGCTCAGGCAGCGGCTCGACCAGCTGGTCGGCGAGGGCAAGCTGCTGGAGGCGCAGCGGCTGGAACAGCGCACCAACTTCGACCTCGAGATGCTCGAGGCGACGGGGGTGTGCAACGGCATCGAGAACTACTCGCGCTACCTGACCGGCCGCGCGCCGGGCGAACCGCCCCCCACCCTCTTCGAGTTCATCCCCGACACCGCCATCGTCTTCGCGGATGAATCCCACGTCAGCATTCCGCAGATCGGCGGCATGTACCGGGGCGACTACCGGCGCAAGTTCACGCTTGCCGAACACGGGTTCCGGCTGCCCTCGTGCATGGACAACCGCCCGCTTAAGTTCGAGGAATGGGACGCGATGCGCCCGCAGTCCATCTATGTCTCGGCCACCCCCGGCAACTGGGAGATGGAGCAGACCGGCGGCGTCTTCACCGAACAGGTGATCCGCCCGACCGGCCTGCTGGATCCGCAGGTCGAGATCCGTCCCGTCAAGATGCAGGTGGACGACCTGCTCGACGAGGTGCGCAAGGTCACGGCGCAGGGCTTCCGCACGCTGGTCACGACGCTGACCAAGCGCATGGCCGAGGATCTGACGGAATACATGCACGAACAGGGCATCAAGGTCCGCTACATGCATTCCGACATCGACACGATCGAGCGGATCGAGATCCTGCGCGACCTGCGGCTCGGCGCGTTCGACGTGCTGATCGGGATCAACCTCCTGCGCGAGGGGCTAGACATTCCCGAATGCGGGCTGGTGGCGATCCTCGATGCCGACAAGGAGGGGTTCCTGCGCTCCGAGACCTCGCTGATCCAGACCATCGGCCGCGCCGCCCGGAACGCCGAGGGCCGGGTGATCATGTACGCGGACAGCATCACCGGCTCGATGGAGCGCGCCCTGGCCGAGACCGAGCGCCGCCGCGAAAAGCAGATCGCCTACAACGAAGAGCACGGGATCACCCCCGCGACGATCCGCAAGAACGTCGAGGACATCCTCGCCGGTCTCTACAAGGGCGACGTGGACATGAACCGCGTGACTGCGCAGGTCGAGAAACCGATGGTGGGCGCGAACCTGCAGGCCCATCTCGACGGGCTGCGCGCCGACATGCGCAAGGCGGCCGAGAACCTCGAGTTCGAAGAAGCCGCCCGCCTGCGGGACGAGGTCAAGCGGCTGGAGGCGGTCGACCTGGCGGTGCACGACGACCCGCTGGCGCGGCAGCAGGCGGTCGAGAAGGCCGCCGACGCGGCGGTCGGCGCGCGCGGGCGGTCGACGGCGGGGCGGCCGGGGCAAAGGGGCGGGAACGTGCAGAGGAAGCGGAAGGGGCGGTAGAGGGTGGTGGACGCTCAGCTATTATTTAAATTCTGCAGGAATTGCTTCACTTCCAAGTCTGGCTGGATCTGTTCAAGGTTATGTACGGCGTAAATGCCGAACCCCAAAATCTTCGACGTTACCTTGTCAGCGAAGAATCTTGTGCGCAGCTCGTCAACATACCTCGTTTCCTTCAAACCGTACATTCTCGGGGAATCATCGACCAGCTTGTACAAACTGTGAGCAACTAAGTCAGCAAGCTGCAACAGAGGCTCGTCTTCTTTCGCCCGCACCATAATGGACTGCGGGTTGACCCTGGCCAAGTTTTTGGTGGCCGGACGGATTGGGTTTCGGCGACAGGCGCTGATCAGAGTTCTGAGTGCGGAATAGTTGAAATTTCCTTCCTCGAAAACCACGCTCAAGTCATCTTCAGTGATACAGTTCCTTCTCATGAAAAGGCCAAGCCTTTCCAGCAAATATTGCGCGCACTTGTTGTAGTAATGCTTGTCGTTGTAACCGATTTCGCGCCTATAGCCTCTAAGAGTGGACTTCAAGGAGATCACTCCGAAAGCTAAAATCCTCAGCTTTGAAACTTCACGAGCCAATGCGCAAATTTGGTTGTGATTCAATTTCGAGCAATGGAGGTCCGGCTTTGAAAATCCCTTTGCCAGATCCTCCAGAACATCCGACACTTCATTTAGCTGCGCTTCAGGTACCAACACGCCACCAAGGGTCATGTATGGCGAAGCTCCACCTGAATCGTTAGTCCTAATATTCTTGATGCCGGATTGACCGCTTTCATCAACGAAAAATTTATACCTCATGCAACCATTTAGAGTTATTTGTTGAGGTCTTGTCCAGTGGCCGAGCCTATGGCCCTGAACCGAAGCACACAGTGCCGCCGGCCCGAGTTTCATCCGTTCGACCCGTTAACCACCCACTTCCAACTTGGCACCCGCCCCCTCCCGCAGGCGTGATTTGCGGCGCGCCTCCCTCCGCCGCTATCTCTCGGCCCACACCGTCAGGAGATCCCATCCGTGCCGCCCGTCCTCCTCGCTTTCGCCTTCGTCGCCGCCGCCTCCGCCGCGCAGGCGCAGGACCTCGACCGCTGCACCACCTCGGTCCGGGGCGAGACGCTCGAGGTGGGCTACCGGTCGGACGACGACCGGGTGAAGGACAACCGCTCCTTCCGGGAATGGCTGCGGGGCGAGCACGAGGGGCTGGACTGTCCGGCCTTCGTCACGCTGCGCTACCTCACGCCCGAGCTGGACGACGCGCAGCGCGGGCCCTTCTGTCTCGTCTGGGACAGCGAGGCGCGCACCTATTCCGGCTTCGCCGAAGGTGAGCGCGACGCCTTTCTCGCCTGCAGGGAGCCGACGCGGAGCTTCTGCGAAAGGGTGAACGACACCGCCGACACGGCGGCGCTGATGACCGGGCTGCGTCGGCCCGGGACCGAGGAAGAGGCCGAGTTCCTGCGCCGGTCCTCGGGCGCCGTGATCCTGCGCGGCGGCGACACGCTGGTCACCAGGACCCTGTCCGAGGCGCTGCGCGGCTCGATCACCGCGCTCCTGGGGTCGGCCGTGACCGCCGCGGGCCTGCCCGCCACCGCGACGGCTCTGGTCGCGGTCGGCGGGGCCGTCTACGTCTGCCGCGAGCGGTAGCCGGGGGGTCAGTCGAAGATCATCTTGCCGATGGCCAGCACGATCGCGGCGCCGATCAGGGCGACGACGACAAGGGCGATCACTCCCCCGGCCGCCAGCCCCAGCACGCCGAGCGCGGCCAGCACGACCGGCAGCGCCACGGCCCCGAGGAGGCCGAGGAGCACATAGCCCGCCCGGTGCCGGCCGGCGATCTTTCCGGCCACGAGGCCGGCGACGATGCCGATCACCGCCAGGATGGCGAACGTGACCATGCCGATGCCCTGGATGACGTCTTCCATGGGGAACCTCCTGTCTCTACAGGACGTGAACCTGCGACCCGCGAAATCGTTCCCCCGCATGTCCGTTGGGGGGGGGCCACCCCACGCCGGTCGCAGGCTCCGGCTCAGTCGAAATCGAAGATCTCGGCCAGGATCGACTTGCGCTTCTTGTACTTCGGCCGCTTGTAATGGCCGCCGTCGTCATGGCGCCGCTCGGGATAGTCGCGGTAGCGCGTCGCCTGATGCGGCGGCGCCTCGCGCAGGGGCCGGTCGGGAGGGGCGGCGGCGATCTCGGCCGTCTGGCGGTCGATGATCTTGTCCAGCTCGCCGCGGTCCAGCCAGACACCGCGGCATCTGGGGCAATAGTCGATCTCGACCCCCTGCCGTGCGGTCATCAAGAGTTCCGTGTCATCCACCGGGCATTTCATCGGCCGTCTCCTTCCTGGTCTCGGACCGATGTGGGGCCAGTCCGGCGGACGGACAAGGGGCGGCGCCCCGCGGGTCAGATCGGGTTGTCCATCCGGACGCGCAGAAGAACCGTGCCCCGGACCTCGAGGGGCCATCTGAGCGTGACCTGATCGCGGTCGCTGCCCTGTTCGGTCGTGACATAGGGCATGTGGAACTGCTTGACGTTGGCGGCGGTCGTGATGGCCCCCCTGGCGACGACGGACTCGACCGTCTGCGCCCACCCCCCGAAGGGCAGTTTCGGCGCGCAGTCCACCGTCCAGGCAAGGGCGGCGGTATTCTCGTCATGCTCCAGCACCAGCGGGTTCGAGACGGGCGTCGTGACCTGATTATAGCTGTTCTCCGCGAAGACGATGTTCTTCATCCTTCCGTAATCCATGTCGGCGAAGCTGGTGTCGATCGCCTCGACGCGGTCGGTGCTGGCCGCGATGACGCGGAAGAGATTGCCGGTCACGGTCATGCCGTTGATGAAATGGCCGGGCCCGTGCGGCCGCACGGTGATGAAGGTGAACCAGGGCGCCACGTGGGAGGCGAGGAAAATGTTGTCGGTCAGGGTCATCGCCGAAAAGCTGAGTTCCGAGGCGAAGTCCGGCGCCTGGTCGTGTTCGTTGGCCCACTCGATATGACAGTTGTCGACGTAGTTCCCGGTGAATGTCATGCGGGCGGAGATCTCGGTCACGATCAGCCCGGCAGTCCGGATCGCGTTCGAGGCGCTGTCGCCCTGAAAGAAATGGTTGCCGGTGAAGATCGAATTGGCCCCGCCCACCACCGCGAAATGGCGCAGGTGCATGGCGCGGTTGTCGCGGATCTTCAGGTCGTTGGCATTGGAGTTGAACCCGATCGAGACGCGGTCCTGCCCGAGCTTGGCGCTCTCGTCCGACAGGAACTGGCATCGGTCGATCATCATGCCCTGACAGCCCGACCCGTGCGAGGTGATGCCGCGATCCTTCGGGCGGGTAATGAAACTGTCGCGCAGGCGGAAAACCGTCCCCGTGGGCGCCAGCAGGAGCGCGGAACAATCGCCCCAGCACTGGAATTCGACATCCGAGATCTCGAACTTGTCGAGCCGGGAGAAGCCGGAGAAATCAAGGAGGTACTGAAAACGCCGAAAGGTGAAGGTTTGCGTGCCCGCCGCATCGTAGAGCGGTTTCGACAGGGTGATCTCGCCCGCGCCGATGTTGCGGTCGCGGACATAGACCTCGCGCCCGACCCCGCTGGCGGTGACCAGCGACCCGACCGGAATGTTCGCGAGATTGGCCACACCGGTCAGCTTGAGCGGGTTCGACGGGGCGTAGGTGGCCTGGGAGGTCACGGTGACGGTGTCCCAGGCGGGGCCGGCGATGCATTCGAACTGGCCATTGCGGATCAGCCGGCGGGTGGCATAGCTCGTCTTGTTGGGCACCGCGGCCTGCATGTCGATGGGCGCGGTCACCCCGATCCTGCGCCCGCCCATGTCGAGCGACTCGTGATCGGTGTTGTTCAGCAGGGCCTGGAAGGCCTTGCGAAAGGCCAGCTCCTCGTCGCCGAAGGCATCGATATAGCTGGGCAGATCGAAATTCTTGCGCAGCGACAGGATCTTGTCCGTCGCCATTGTGATCGTCCCCTCGAAGGTCGCGCGGCTTTGCAGCGCAAGGCTGTCGGCCAGGTGATAGGTTCCGGCGGGGACCATGACCATCCGTCCGTTCGCAGCCGCGTCGGCCGCTTGGAAGGCGGCGAGGTCGTCGGTCGTGCCGTCGCCCCTGGCGCCATAGTCGCGGACGTCGACCCAGGCCATCATATCCCGCAGAAAGATGCTGGTGATGTCTTCGATGACAATGTCGTCGATGCGGACCGTGCCGCCCGTCGGCCCGACCAGGTCGAGGCCGAAATGACCGTAGTCCGGCTCCTGCCCCCAGATCATGTCGACGCCCGACCGGTTGCCCGAACCGACGATGGCAGTCAGCTCGACGACCTCTCCG
Source organism: Pseudooceanicola batsensis HTCC2597 (assembly GCF_000152725.1). Classification (GTDB taxonomy): domain Bacteria; phylum Pseudomonadota; class Alphaproteobacteria; order Rhodobacterales; family Rhodobacteraceae; genus Pseudooceanicola; species Pseudooceanicola batsensis. The sequence continues at coordinate 3,095,654 of NZ_CH724131.1, read as the reverse complement.
TAACTGTCCAGCGCGGTCTGCGGCGTGGCCTCGACCAGACCGCCGACATGGCTGTCGTTGTCCCTGCCGGCCCAGCCGGCGATGCGCACCTCGGGCAGCGCGCCGCTGACGGCCTTGATCCGGATGCGGATGCGCAGATAGCAGCCGGGCAGGATCGGCGTGCGCCCCATGTAGCGCAGCCTTTGCGTCGAGGCGGTCTTGAGGAGTTCCAGGCATCCGCCGAAATCCTGATCGGCCGGGATATAGGCCGCGTTGGCCGCGCCGTCGTAGGTGTCGGACCCGGCGGTGCCGTCGCCGCTGGACCAGACGTCGAGACCGTCTTCGAACGCGGTCGGCATGAACTGGATGCCGTCAGTGATCGCCTTGTTCATCGTCTTCCCCTTTTCCTTCGCCTGCTTCGGCGTGACGCTCCGGCGGGGGTGTCCGCCCTGGAAGGCCAAAAGGGGTACTCGACGATGGTTAACCGTTCGTCACGGCATCGGGCGCTGCCCCGGTCAGGCGGCGAGCGGCGGCGCCTCGACAAAGCGGACGCCGTTGATCTTCCAGCCGTTTCCGGTCTCGATCATGTCGTAGTCGAGCAGGTGCACCCGGCCCTTCCCGTCGATGATCTCGACCCGCTGGATGGTGCGCCCCCCCTCTTCCCGCAGGTCGAGCATGCGGACCTCACCGGGGTTGCGGACCATGGGATAGCCGTTCCGCACCATCATGCCGAAGTTGCCCGGCGTGCGGAATATCCCCCGGATCATCGGGCTGGCGTGGGAAAAGGCCGCGTCGAGGTCATCGGCGCGAAAGGCCTCGAACTGGCGGGCGATGGTCTCGGCCGGACCGGCCCCCTGCGCAAGGGCCTGCGGCACGGCCAGCATCAGGGCGAGAGCGGCGTTCAGGATCATGTGTTTCATGGCATCCTCCTGTCAGCACATACGGAGCCGGCGGCGGATCGGTTTCATAATTCCCCGGGACGCGTCGGTTCGAGCGGGGCTGCGCGCAGGGGCAAGGGACCCGCCCGCCGGTCCGGTCGGAACGTTCGACCTGGACGGTCGGGGCGCTTCGGGTCCATCCCGCGCGCTCCGCCGGCGACAGTACCGACCGGCGCCGTGCCGCCGCCGCCCGCATTGCCCCGTCGCGACGGCCACGCCCTGCGTGACCGCGCGCTTCAGCTCAACTCGCCGGCGAGCGCGCGATCGATCAGGCGGATCGTGTTGTCGACCCCGTAGAGCGCGATGAAACCGCCAAAGCGCGGCCCCTGCGAGGCGCCCAGCAGGACCTCGTAAAGCGCGCGGAACCAATCGCGCATCGGGTCGAACCGGTCGCGCCCGACGTCGAAGACCACCTGCTGAAGCGCATCGCCATCGGCGGGCCCCTCGTAGGCGCGCAGGGCGTTGCGCAGGGTATCGAGCGCCTCGGCCTCTTGCTCGGTCGGCGCGCGGTAGACCTTCTCGGGCTTCACGAAGTCGTTGTAATAGCGCACCGCATAGCCGGCGGCGGCGTCGAGATCGGTGTGCGTTTCGGGCGTGGCCTCGGGCGCGTAGCGGCGGATGAAGCCCCAGAGCGTTTCCCTGTCCTCGGCCCCCGCGACCGAGGCGAGGTTGAGCAGCATCGAGAAGGGCACGACCATATGCGATTGCGGTACGTCGCCGCCATGAATGTGCCAGACCGGGTTGTTCGCCCGCTGCGCCGCGTCCTGACCGGCATAGGCGCGCAGCTGCTGGTGATATTCGTCCATCGCCTTGGGAATCACGTCGAAATGCATCCGCTTGGCCGTCTTGGGCTTCTGGAACATGAAATACGACAGGCTTTCGGTCGAGGCATAGGTGAGCCATGCGTCGATCGACAGGCCGTTCCCCTTGGACTTCGAGATCTTCTCGCCGTTCTGGTCGAGGAACAGCTCATAGGTGAAGTGTTCGGGCTTCCTGCCGCCGAGGATCTCGCAGATGCGGTCGTAGATCGGCGTGTTGGTGGAATGGTCCTTGCCGTACATCTCGAAATCCACGTCGAGCGCGGCCCAGCGGGCGCCGAAGTCGGGCTTCCACTGAAGCTTGACGTTGCCGCCGGTGACGGGAAGGGTCCACTCCCGGCCCTCCTCGTCGTCGAAGGTGACCGTGAAGTCCTGCGCGTTGACCTCCTTGAGGGGGACATAGAGGACGCGGCCGGTCTCGGGATGGATCGGCAGGAAGATGGAATAGGTCTGCTGCCGCTCTTCGCGGAGGGATTTGAGCATGACCTTCATCACGTCGTCATAGCGTTCGACGGCGCGTTTCAGCACCGCGTCGAAGCGGCCCGAACGGTAATATTCCGTGGCCGAGTAGAACTCGTACTCGAAGCCGAAGGTGTCGAGGAACCGGCGCAGCATGGCGTTGTTGTGGTGGCCGAAGCTCTCGTGCGTGCCGAAGGGATCGGGGACCGAGGTCAGCGGCTTCTGCAGGTGTTCGCGCAGCATCCCGGCGTTGGGCACGTTGTCGGGCACCTTGCGCATCCCGTCCATGTCGTCGCTGAAACAGATCAGCCGGGTGGGAATGTCGCTGATCGCCTCGAAGGCGCGGCGGATCATCGTGGTGCGCGCGACCTCGCCGAAGGTGCCGATATGCGGCAGGCCCGAGGGGCCGTAGCCGGTCTCGAAGAGGACGTGGCCCTTTTCGGGCGGCGCGGCCTCGTACCGTTTGAGCAGGCGGCGCGCCTCTTCGAAAGGCCAGGCCTTGGACGTCATGCCCGCGTCACGCAGTTCCGCCATCTTGCTCTCCATCGCTCGCGCCGGGGGTGGTCCCGGGGCGCGCACCTCTCTATTGCTCCCCCGGCACAGCGTCAATATTCTGCGCCGCAACACGATCCGTCCGGAGTCCCCGATGAACGAAACCGCCGACCACGCCCTGTCACCGCAGGATTGCCTCGTGATGCTGATGATCGCCGTCTCGGTCTCGGACCAGACGATCCGCACCTCGGAGCTCATCAAGATCGAGAACCAGGTGAACACGCTGCCGATCTTCGGGCAATTCGACATCGACCGGATCACGGTATTGTCGAAGACCGTATACGACCTGTTCGCCCACGAGGACGGGCTGGACGCGCTCTTTGGCCTGGTGCGCGAGAACATGCCGGAAAAGCTGAACGAGACGGCCTATGCGCTGGCCTGCGACGTGGCGGCGGCGGACGGGACGATCCGTGAGGGCGAGCTGCGGCTGCTCGAGGAGATCCGCGACGAGCTGAACATCGACCGGCTCCATGCCGGCGCGATCGAGCGCAGCGCGCGGGCGCGTCACATGACGATCTGAACCGGCCCGCCCTTCGGGCGGCGCTTTTGCGCCGATGCCCCCGGGTCGCGTTTCCGTGAATTGACCTGGTTGACCCTTCGGGGCGACGATACATGCGCAGAACATGCATTTGGATCGCCGCCATGAAGAAAAATGGTCTTTTGATTATCGGTGTCGCACTGCTGTGCGCCCTGCCAATTCTCGGCACCCTTCTCGACGTCTCGAACGGGTTGGACCGGACGGTCCGCCTTGCAGCGCCGGTCGCCAGCCCGGTGACGTTGCGGAGCCATTGATCGCCGTTGCGCGGGCGGCGCCCCGGGCTCGCCCCGGGGCCGCCCGGTCGTGCCGCGCCGCCGGACCGATGTCGTGCCCGGACCTCCTGTCATGTCGTCCGCCGCCGGCGCCGCACCATCCTCGGACTTGACCCGAGGTCTCTGCGTCGTGCCGCGTGCAGTGAGACGAGACCCTCGGGTCGGCCCCCAGGGTGACCGTCATGCGGAGCGGAAGGAGCTGCCCGTCTCCCCCGAGGGCGACGGTGATGCGGAACGGCGGGAGATCCCCGGTCGGGGCCGGGGATGGTCGCGCGAGAAGCGACGGTGGCGCGGGGTGGCGGTTGGCGCGTGGCAGTTTGCCGTCAGCCGGCGTGGACCAGGCTCCAGCGGCGCAGGAGCGCCTGCTGCAGGAGGCGGGAGCGGCGGGCCCAGGCGCGGCCGCCGGGGGGGCGTTCGCGCTGCGCCTCGGTAAGTTCGTCGCGGCGGGGCACATCCGCCGTGAGGATGGCGAAGGCAAGGTCCGTGCCGTCTGGCAGGCTGGCGAACCCTGCGAGGGTGCTGACGAAATTGAGCGTTCCGGTCTTGGCCTGCACGCTGAGCGGATGGTCGGACATGCGCTGGTAGTCCTCGTTGCGCACGGGGATCTCCTTGAGCAGCGGGCGCAGCACCTCTTGCGCGAGCGGGCTGGCCATGGCGCGGACCAGATCGCCGGTCGTCGTGCGCGACCGGTCGCCCAGGCCGGAGTGGTCCACCATCCGCGTCTCGCGCAGGTCGAGCGTCTCGCGGGCCCAGTCCGACATGGCGCGGGCCGAGTTGACCAGGCTGTCCGGCCGGCCCAGGCGGGCGGCGGCGGCGGACATGCCCACCATCTCGGCGGTGATGTTGGTCGAATACTTCAGCATGTCGCGCAGGATGTCGGTGAGCGGCTGGCTCTGCCGGCGTTCGATCACCTGCCCCGGCGGCAGGATCCCGGTGACCTCGGGGGCCTTGAGCGCGATGCCGTGCGAGCGGAGCATGGTCTGGAAGACCTCGCCGGCGTAGAGTTCGGGCTTGCGGACGGGCAGCCAGCGCGAGCCGCCGTTGCCCAGGGCGCCCTGCGCCACGGTCCATTCGTCGCGGCCGCCGGCGTCGTCATAGGTGTAGACCGGTCCGGAGCGGTTCACGACCTTCATCCGGGCCATCGCCACCTCGGGCCGATACCGGGCCGAGCGGGCATCCATGGTGACCCCCCATTTGCCGCCCGTGCGCTTCCACTCGAAATGCACCCGGTTGAAGTTCAGCGAGAGGCCCGAGATCGCCGGGTTGTAGCCCACATGCGGCGGCTGGAGCGTGTCGATCACCGGTTCGAAATTCAGCGCGCCGCCCCAGACGAGGAAGCGGCCCTCGACCGCGCGCAGGCCCGTCTCCTTCACCTTCGCGGCGAGATCGGCCATGTCGTCGGTCTGCAATGTCGGATCGCCGCCGCCGGCGAGGACCAGATCGCCCCTGAGCACGCCGTCGACGATCTCGCCGGTGGCGAGGACCCGGGTCTCGAACCGGTGGTCCGGCCCCAGCACGTCCAGCGCATAGAGCGCGGTCAGCGCCTTGGCCACGCTGGCCGGCGGCATCGGACGGGTCGGGCTGCGCGCCTCGAGCGGACGGCCGCGGGTCAGGTCGAAGACGGTGAAGGCGGCCTCGCCGCTGAGGTTGGCCTCCTCGACGATCCGCTCGGCCGTCAGGGCCAGCGGCTCGGCCGAGCCGGGGCGCGGCCGCGGCCGGAGCGAGGTGGCCGGCGGCGCGGCCAGCAGGGCGGATGGAAAGGCGGCGCCTGCGGAGAGGGCGGAAAGAAATGCGCGGCGGTCCAGTCTGGCTGTCATGGCGACACGTTAAGCAGGCCCGAGAGGTCTGCTCAAGGGGGTCCTCATCGCGTTTCGGTGACGTGGCCGGACCAATCGCCGCGGTCGCGCAGCATCGTGGATGACACCGAGACCATCGGCACGTTGACGAAGCACCAGCTGGGCGCGGGGCGTCGGCCCAGCAGAGCCGAGGCGCGGGACGGCAGGCGGAACCGGGAATAGAGGCGCGCCGCCCGGGAGGTGCGGGCCCCGATGCGGTCGCCTGGGCGGGCGAGGATGCCGACGGGCACGTTTTCCATGATCCAGCGCCAGTCCTGCCAGCGGTCGAACTGCACGAGGTTGTCCGCCCCCATCAGCCAGACGAAGCGGGTCCGCGGATAGAGGTGGACCAGCCGGCGCAGGGTCGCGGCGGTATAGCGGGTGCCCAGCCGGGCCTCGATCGCGGTGACGGTCACGCGCGGATGGTCCATGACGCGCCGCGCCCGCGCCATGCGATCGGCCAGCGGCGCGGGCGGGTGCGGCTTGAGCGGGTTGCCCGGGCTCACCAGCCACCAGACATGGGTGAGGCCGAAGCGGCGCATCGCCTCGCGGGTGATATGGACGTGGCCGTCGTGGGCCGGGTCGAAGGACCCGCCGAGCAGGCCGATCACCTGGCCGGGGGCCGCCATGGGAATGTCGTGGCGCATTCCGCGGATGTAGCCGAGATTTCCCGGCTTACCAAGCGCTTGCCTGCGGCCTCAGTCGCGGATCGGCGGCGGATCGGCGCCGCTGAGGAAGTTGCCGATGAAGCCGAGGCCCGGAAGGTTGTCGCAGACCACCTTGACGAAGACCAGGAACGGCACGGCCATGAGCGCCCCCGCGACCCCCCAGAGCCAGGCCCAGAAGATCACCGCGACGAAGACGGCGGCGGCGTTCAGGCTGAGATGGCGGCCGACGAGCCAGGGGGTGACCATCTGCCCCTCGATCGAGGTCAGGAGAAGGTAGACCCCCGGCGGGATCAGCATCTGCCCCACCGTGTCGTAGGTGATCAGCGACACCGCGGCCACGGCGACGACGCCCAGCATGGCGCCGAGATAGGGCAGGTAGTTCAGCAGGAAGGCCGCCACGCCCCAGACATGGGCATAGGGCATGTCGAGCGCGTAGAGGCTGATCCCGATCGCCAGCCCGAGGCAGGCGTTGATCACGGTGATCGCGCCGAGGTAGCGCGAGATCTGGCGCTCGATGTCGTTCGCCACCCGGATCGCGCGCTTCTTATCGCTGAACTTGGGAAAGCTCTGCACCAGCTTGGTCTGGAACATGTCCCCCGAGGCGAGGAGGAACATCGCGAGGATCAGCGCGATGATCAGCGCGGAGCCGGTCCCCGCGAACGAGGCGAGGGCGGTTTCCAGCATGCCGGGTTCGTCGACGAGCACGCGGGTGACATCCCCCTCGTCGTCTTCGCCGGCGGTCTCGTTCTCGCCCTGGGCAAGCTCCTGCATCTCCTTCTCGGCCTGCTGGACCTGCTGCACCTTCTGCCGGACCGCCGAGAGCTTGTGCTCGGCCTCGGCCCGGACCTCGGGCAGCGTCTCGACCAGCGAGGCGGCAGGCCCGCTGAGCAGGTAGAGCCCGAAGGACGAGCTCATGCCGATGGTGGCGATGAGCGCGACGGCGGCGATGCCCGTGGGAACCCCCAGCTTGTAAAGCCACCGGACCAGGGGCGAGAGGGTCAGCGCGATGAGAAACCCCAGGACGATCGGCAGGACCACGTCCTTGGCCAGCGAGATGGACCAGAAGAACAACAGGATCAGAAGCCCGCCCAGCAGGTACTCCATGCGTTGAAGAACCTTGAGGCGCTCTTGCGCAAGTTCTTTCGTCGGAGCGACCGACCCGGCTTCGTCCTGCACTGCTGTCCCCCGTGGCTATGACGGATAACGTCGCACCCCCGCATTCGTTCCGTGGCCGGTCACGCGGCGACGGGGCGGCAGGCTGGCGCCCCCGGCCGGACGGGCCGGGACCATGCGGAAAGTCGGTCAGCCGGGGCACGCCGCGCCGGATTGCCGGTGTCCGGCGGGCGCCGCTTTTCCGGTTCTTTCAGGCCGGGCGAAAGGGGCTTGGCAGAGGTTTCGCGCCACGCGGCGGCGCCCCGAGACAAGAGAGATCGGCGAAAACGGCGGCCGCGGAACGCGACAGAGACCGGATGTGCCGTTCCGACGCGGGCGCATCCAGGGACCACCGCGATCCGCGCCCCTGGCAGCCCCGCCTCCCGTTGCGCCCGCCGGCGGCGCGACGTAGACACGCGGAAACTGTCGTGGAGGGAAACATGGCCAGCTATCAGTACGTCTATCACATGTCCGGCGTGTCCAAGACCTATCCGGGCGGCAAGAAGACCTTCGAGAACATCAACCTGAACTTCCTGCCCGGGGTGAAGATCGGCGTCGTCGGCGTCAACGGGGCCGGCAAGTCCACCCTGCTCAAGATCATGGCGGGCTGGGACAAGGATTTCCAGGGCGAGGCCTGGCATGCCGAGGGCGCCAAGGTCGGCTATCTCCCGCAGGAGCCGGAGCTGGACCCCAACCTCGACGTGCGCGGCAACGTGATGCTGGGCGTGGCCGGCAAGAAGGCCAAGCTCGACCGGTTCAACGAGCTCGCGATGAACTATTCCGATGAGACGGCGGACGAGATGGCCGCGCTCCAGGACGAGATCGACAGCCAGAACCTGTGGGATCTCGATGCGCAGATCGACATCTCGATGGAGGCGCTGCGCTGCCCGCCGGACGATGCGGACGTGACCACGCTCTCGGGCGGGGAAAAGCGCCGGGTGGCCCTGTGCAAGCTGCTGCTGGAACAGCCCGACATGCTGCTCTTGGACGAGCCGACCAACCACCTCGACGCCGAGACCATCGCCTGGTTGCAGCAGCACCTGATCGAGTACAAGGGCACGATCCTGATCGTCACCCACGACCGCTATTTCCTGGATGACATCACCGGCTGGATCCTCGAGCTCGACCGCGGGCGGGGCATCCCTTACGAGGGCAACTATTCCTCCTGGCTGGAGCAGAAGGCCAAGCGGCTGGAGCGCGAGGCCAAGGAAGACAAGGCCAAGCAGAAGACGCTGGAACGAGAACTGGAATGGATGCGGCAGGGGGCGAAGGCCCGGCAGGCCAAGTCGAAGGCGCGGATCGCGGCCTACGAGGAGATGGCCAACCAGTCGGAGCGCGAAAAGGTCGGCCGGGCGCAGATCATCATTCCGAACGGGCCGCGCCTCGGCTCGAAGGTGATCGAGGTCGAGGGCCTAAGGAAAGCCATGGGCGACAAGCTGCTGATCGAGGACCTGTCCTTTTCCCTGCCCCCGGGGGGTATCGTGGGGGTGATCGGGCCGAACGGCGCGGGCAAGTCCACGCTCTTCAAGATGCTCACCGGCCAGGAACAGCCGGATGCCGGAGCGATCGAGTTCGGCGACACGGTCGAGCTGTCCTATGTCGACCAGTCGCGCGACGACCTGGCGGATGGCGATACCGTCTGGGAGGCGATCACCGGCGGGGCCGAGATCATCCAGCTGGGCGATGCGCAGGTGAATTCTCGGGCCTATTGCTCGTCGTTCAACTTCAAGGGCGGCGACCAGCAGAAGAAGGTCAACCTGCTCTCGGGCGGGGAACGCAACCGGGTGCACATGGCGCGGCTGCTGAAGTCGGGGGGCAATGTCCTGCTGCTCGACGAGCCGACCAACGACCTGGACGTCGAGACGCTGCGGGCGCTGGAAGACGCGCTGACGGAGTTCGCGGGCTGCGCGGTCGTGATCTCGCACGACCGGTTCTTCCTCGACCGGATCTGCACGCATATGCTCGCCTTCGAGGGGGATGCGCATGTGGAGTGGTTCGAAGGGAACTTCGAGGATTACGAAGAGGACAAGAAGCGGCGGCTGGGTCCGGATGCGCTTGAGCCGAAGCGGTTGAAGTACAAGAAGTTCACACGGTGACCGGGTGTGGGTGGGGTGGACCCCCACCCTACGTGGGTGCGCCGCTACGGATGCCCCCCTTCGAGGTGCCGGGTCTAGGATGGGGCTGCACTCACCTCGCGCATCGCCCGTGAACCGCGCCTTGATCGCGCCGATGCGCCGGGCGTAGGCCGCGTCCACCGCGGGCCGGGTCCGGACGCAAGGCATGTGAGCGGACGGGACGACCCGGGCGGACATCGGGACCGGCCGGGCGATCAGTCTCGCCACCACGGCAGAGCGGAGCGCCGCGACCACGCGGACCAGCATGTCCAAGCGTCGGTCGGCGAGACCGGGCATGCAGTAGACGAAGGCGCCGGGTCGGTGCGGACCGAGGTCGGCGGACCTGCCTCCGATTGGTACACGCCACGGTCAACATCGCGCGTTTCCAGGAGTCCCGCGCAGAAAAAACGCCGCCCTCGCGGGGCGGCGTTTCCGTAGCATTCAAGGGTCGCGCGTGCGTCAGCCCTCGTTGCTCTCCATCTCGTCGGCGCCGGGCTCCGTCTGCATGCGCTGTTGCACCATGCTGACGAGGCGCTGGTTCAGTTCTTCGTCCGTCTGGGCCAGGCGGCTGATCGCGTTGTAGGTCTCGACGGTGATGCCGTCGGCCGCGCGCACGGCGGCGACCATGGCGGTGTTGGCTTCCTGCGCGATCTCCTGGCGCTCGGCGTCATCGGACGCGTTCTGGAGTTGCGGCACATAGGTGCTGCGCACTTCCTGCAGTTTCAGCGTCGCGTCCGCGAAGCTTTCCAGCTGCGCGTCGGAAAAGCTCATCATGTCTTCCTGGCTGGCCTCGGCGCCTTCGGCTGCCTGGGCGTGCGCCGCCACCGGCGACAGTGCCAGGCCGGCCACCATCGCGCTGCGCAGAATTCTGGATGCGATAAAGGTCATTGGTCCTCCGATCATCGGATTTGGGTCCTTGGCGCGGCCCCGGCCGGGCCTGCGCTTCCAAGGAACGATCTAAGGGCCGGCGGCCGCGACACAACAAAGAGGCGGCGTTTTCGGCGAGACATCGCTGAAAAGCCGGGCGCGCGTCGGCGGAGATCCGCGTTGTTCCCGCCCGGTGACGTTGAAATGGGCCAAAAGGGCCGTTTTCTGCGGCGTGAAACGAGGCGCCGCCGGGCGCCGGGCCCGGCAATCGCACGCCCATGCCGCCGATTCCGCTTTCACGTGGCTCCGATTGCTGCCACAAAGGGGGGGCTTTACGACCTCTACCGACTCCCTGCTTCGCGATACGGCGACAGTCTTGGTTAGACTCAGTTAGCCGCAGCCGCCGCATCCCGTGGGCGGCATGAAACAAGGAGACACGGATATGGCCACCGGCACCGTGAAATGGTTCAACACCACCAAGGGTTACGGCTTCATCGCCCCCGAGGGTGGCAGCAAGGACGTTTTCGTCCACATCTCGGCCGTCGAACGCTCGGGCCTGACCGGCCTGCAGGACGGCGCGAAGGTCAGCTTCGACCTCGAATCCGGCCGCGACGGACGCGAGAGCGCCTCGAACCTCGCCCTGCTCTGATTCGCAGAGACGTGATCATCGAACGGCCCGCGGCACCCCGCGGGCCGTTTCCTTTTTCCGGCCCCTCGGTGCGCGATCCGCGCGTGATCACCGCAAGTTGATGGGTTTTCCGTGTCGGACGGGCCACAGGTTGCCGACCGAGGTGGAACAGGTCGGCCGGCCGGGCCGTTACGAATCGGCCATCCCGTGGCAGAATCTGAAAAATTTCCCGCACCGAGGCCCCTGCACATGACCACCCGCCGAGATTTCCTGACCATCGCTTCCGCCGCCGCGGCCTCTGCCGCGCTGCCTGCCCCCGCGCTCGCCTATACCCCGCCGAAGCACCTGCTGCCCACGGAGGTGCGGATCTCGAGCCGGTTCCAGCCAGGCGAGATCGTGATCCTGCCGCGGGCCTACTACCTGTACTACGTCACCGCCCCGAATGCGGCGATCCGCTATGGCATCGCCGTGGCCAAGCCCGGGCTGGGCTATACCGGCACGGCGACGATCAAGCGCAAGGTGAAATGGCCGACCTGGCGCCCGACGGACGACATGATCGAACGCGATCCGGGCCTTTACGGCAAGTACAGGGACAACGAGGACCGGATGCCCGGCGGCCCGGGCAACCCGCTGGGCGCGCGGGCGCTCTATCTCTTCGAGGGCAACCGGGACACGCTCATCCGGATCCACGGCACGGTCGAGCCGCGGTCGATCGGGCGCAGGGCCTCGTCCGGCTGCTTCCGGATGATCAACGACCACGTCATCGACCTCTACAACCGGGTCGAGATCGGCACCCCTGTCACCGTGCTTCAGTAAGGCAGTTCCCGGGCCAGGGACGGCGGGCGCCGGCGCCGGCCGCGCACAAGGGGCAGGAAGAGAGCGGGACGGGCCGCGCCCGGGGTGGCCATCCCCGCCAGCAAGGTTATTGTGTCGCGCATTGATCCAGCGGACGGTGATGCGCCTCCTTTCTCTCATCTGTCTCCTGGCCCTGACGGCCTGTTCCTTCCTGCCCCCGCCACAGAAGACGGAGGCCAACCCCGTCGTGCACGACGGCAATGCCGAGGTGGGCATCGACCGGGCCATCGTGGTGATTCCCGGGGCGCTGGCGTCGATCCGCCTCTTCGCGCCGGTGCTGGAGTGGGACGTGCCTGAAAGCACGGTCCTGGCCTACCGCTTTCCCGGCGTCGACGGGCTGGAGCTGAATCACCGGATCGACATCGTCGATTCCGGCGCGCTGATCGCCCGGCATCTCAACGCGCTGAAGGTGAAGGAGGTCTATCTGATCGGCTATTCCACGGGCGGGCCGATCGCGCTCGAGACCGCGCGGCGGCTCGAGACGCGGGACGTGCAGGTCGCGCTGGTCTCGTCGGCCAGCGACTCTCCGGCCGCGGCCATCGCCTCGGCCCGGGGGGCGCTGGATGTCGTCCGGGCCATGCTGCGCGCCCGGGGCCGGGAACTGGACGAGGCCTGGCTCGAGAACTACCGCACCCTGCTCTACGGCCGACGGCATTTCAGCGAAGAGGAACTGGCCGAGCAGAGCCGCCGGATGGCCGCGCTGAAACGCGGGCAGATCACCACCCCGCCGCGGCGGATGACGATGGCGCATACGGCCGATCTGATGACCTGGTACCTGGAGCGCCCCGAGGAACTGGCCGGGGCGCGCATCGGATTTTTCCACGGCAGCGAGGATTCGGTCTTTTCCGAGCGGAGGACGCGCCGCTATGCCCGGCGCTTGCAGGCAGAGGAGTTCCACAGCTATGAGGGCCAGGGACATCTGCTGTTCGTGACCGAGCCGCATCTGTTCGACGATGTGCGGGCGTTTTTCGGGCTGAAGCCGGAGAGTTGATGGAAGACTATGACGTGATCGTCATCGGCGGCGGGCCGGCCGGCGGGGCGGCGGCCCATGTGGCCGCCCGGGCGGGGCTGCGCGTGGCGCTGATCGACAGACATGCCTTTCCGCGCGAAAAGCTGTGCGGCGGCGGGTTCACGGGGCGCAGCTATCGCTATTACGCCGAGATCTTCGGAGAGCCGATCCCCGAGGAAATCATCCTGACCAAGCGTTCGGTCGAATTCCACGCGCACGGCCAGCCGCTGGCCCGGATCGACGGCATCCCGCCCATCCACATGACCATGCGACGCGACATGGACGCGGCGATCGTCCGGCGTGCGCTGGCCTCGGGGGCCGAGGATTTCACCGGCACGGCGGTGGAGACACTCGAGCCGGCGGCGCGGCGGATCGTCCTCAAGGACGGCCGGAGCCTGCGCTACCGCGTCCTGATCGGCGCGGACGGGGCGAATTCGCAGGTGGCGCGAACGCTCTACGGCGCGGCCTTCGACCACGACCGGATCGGCTTCGGACTGGAGATCGAGGGCCCCGCGCCGCCGGACGACGCGCCGGTGCGGATCGACTTCGGTGCCGCGGAATGGGGCTATGGCTGGAATTTTCCCAAGGCGGGGTCGGCGACCATCGGGATCGGCGGGGTCCACGCGAAGAACCCCGAGATGAAGGCGGCGATGCAGCGTTACCTCGCCCTCTTCGGCGTGGCCGGGGCGTATCGGGTGAAGGGTGCCTTTCTACCCTTCGGCGACGTGCGCCGCCGGCCGGGCCGGGCCGAGGTGCTGCTGGCGGGGGATGCCGCCGGGCTGGTCGATCCGATCACCGGCGAGGGCATCGCCTATGCTATGAAGTCGGGGGCGCTCGCGGCCGAGGCGGCGGCCGAGGCGATCCGGGCCGGAGACCCGCCGCGCGCGCTGAGGCTCTACCGGCGGAAGCTGCGCGAGATCCACCGCGCGATGTTCCATGCGCGCTGGATCCGCCAGATCATCTTTGGCCGGCGGTTCCGGGGGGCCTTCGTGCGGGCTTTCCGCGGATCGGGCACCGTGCGGCACGAGTACCTGCGGCTGATGGCGGGCGAGATCGAATATCCGGCGCTGGCATGGGCGACGCTGAAGAAGGTTCCCGGCTTCATGGTGCGGAGCGTGACCGGGCGGTAGTCGGTTCGTGCTTGTGGCGGGACGGAAACCCGCCCTACGGGCTGCGCGACCGTCATCCACGGGCACGACCCGAGGCTATCCGGCCAAAGAGTGCCGCGGGCCAGGCGCCGCGATGACGCGGGCGCGCTGTCGGCGTTCGACGGGCGGCGCGTGCGATCACGCACCCCACAGGTTCAGGACCGGCCGGAGCGTGCCTCGGTCCCGGCGGGCGCGGGGGGCGGCCTCAGCCCTCGGGGGCGTCGGCGGCGCCGGCCCGGCGGATCAGGTCCTCGACGCGGGGGCCGATGCGGTCGACGATCCGCGCCACGCCCTCGGCATTGGGGTGGATGCCGTCGGCCTGCATGTAGCGCAGGGCCGCGCCGGCGTCGTCGCCCTCTTCCCTCAGCGCGGCGAAGAAACCCGGCTCGTAGAGCGCGCCGGCCTCTTCGGCCAGTTCGGGGTGGATCGCGTCGAAGGCCGTCTTGTAGTCGCTGCCGTAGTTCGAGGCCGCCGCAATTCCGATCACCAGCATCTCGACCCCCTTCGCCCGCCCGGCCTCGAGTATGCCGCGCAGGTTGTGGCGGGTGTCGGCCGGGTCGAGGCCCCGCAGGATGTCGTTGCCGCCGAGGGTGACGATCATGGCGTCGATGTCGGGTGTCAGCGACCAGTCCACGCGGGCGAGGCCGCCGCGCGTCGTGTCGCCCGAGACGCCGCCGTTGACGATCCGCACGTCGTGACCGCGCGCGTCCAGCCAGGCCTGGAGTTGCGGCACGAAGCCCTCGGCCGCCGGCAGGCCGTAGCCCTGGGTCAGGCTGTCGCCCAAGGCGAGGATCTCGGTCGTGTCGGCCCGGGCGGGCGCGGCGAGCGCCAGCAGGCCGGCAAGCACCAAAGCCTTGCTCCAGAGCAGGGAACGCCCATATGACCCAGAGCGCCGCCGCAATGCAGAGACGACCGACATGACAGATGCGATCCTTTCCCTCGACGACGCCCGGCTGACGCTGGACGGCAATGCCGGACCCGTCGAGATCCTGCGGGGCATCACGCTGAACGTGGCGACGGGGGAAACGCTGGGGCTGATCGGTCCTTCGGGGTCGGGCAAGTCGTCGCTCCTCATGCTCATGGGCGGGCTGGAACGTGCCACCGGCGGGTCGATCCGCGCCCTCGGGCAGGATCTGACCGCGATGGACGAAGATGCGCTCGCCCGGTTCCGCAGGGATCATATGGGGGTGGTGTTCCAATCCTTCCACCTCATTCCGACGATGACCGCGCTGGAAAACGTCGCGACGCCGCTGGAACTGGCCGGCGTGGCGGATGCCTTCGATCGGGCGGCGGCCGAGCTCGAGACGGTCGGGCTGGCCGCGCGGGCGGATCACTATCCGGCACAGATGTCGGGCGGCGAGCAGCAGCGGGTGGCGTTGGCGCGGGCCTCGGCGCCGCGGCCCGACATCCTGCTGGCGGACGAGCCGACCGGCAATCTCGACGGGCCGAACGGCACCGCGATCATGGATCTGCTCTTCGGGCTGCGCGACCGCCACGGGGCGACGCTGGTGCTGGTGACCCACGCCCCCGACCTTGCGCGGCGCTGCGACCGGGTGATCCGGCTGCGCGACGGCGAACTCGACCTCGCCGAGGCCGCCGCGTGAGTTTTCGCCGCGACCTCGCCCAGGCGGGCCGTTTCGCCGCGCGCGAACTGCGGGGCGGGCTTTCGGGGTTCCGCATCCTGCTGGCCTGCCTCGCGCTCGGTGTGGCGGCGATCGCCGGGGTCGGCACGATCCGCGCCTCGATCGAGGCGGGGCTGACCGAAGAGGGCGCGGCGCTGCTGGGCGGCGATGCCGAGGTCAGTTTCACCTACCGCTTCGCCACGGAAGAGGAAAAGGGCTGGATGGGATCTGTGGCCTCGGCGGTCTCGGAGATCGCCGATTTCAGGTCGATGGCGACGGTGCCGGATGACGACGGCACGGTGGAGCGGGCGCTGACGCAGATCAAGGCGGTGGACGATGCCTATCCGCTGGTCGGGACGGTCGCGCTGTCGCCCGAGATGCCGCTGCCCGAGGCCCTGGATTGCGACCCCGCGCGGCCCTGCGTGGTGGCCGAGGCGCTGCTGACGGACCGGCTGGGGCTGGAACGGGGCGACATGCTCCGGCTCGGGTCAAAGGAGTTCGTGCTGGGCGCGGTGCTGGAGCGGGAGCCCGACAGCGCCACCGGCGGGTTCGGCTTCGGGCCCCGGATGATCGTGCGGCGGGCCGATCTCGAGGGGACCGGGCTGTTGCAGGCCGGGACGCTCTTCGACAGCCACTACCGGATGCTGCTGCCGGAGGACCGTCCGCTCGACGCGGTGAAGGCGGAGGCGTTGGAGCGGTTCGAGACCTCCGGCCTGCGCTGGCGGGATTCGCGGAACGGTGCGCCGGGGGTCCAGAGCTTCGTCGAGCGGCTGGGGGCCTTCCTCGTGCTCGTCGGGCTGTCGGGGCTGGCGGTCGGAGGCGTCGGCGTCTCGGCGGCGGTGCGCGCGCATCTGGCACGCAAGACCGCCGTGATCGCCACGCTGCGGACCGTGGGGGCGACACGGCGGGTGATCTTCCTGACCTATTTCCTGCAGATCGGCGCGCTGGCGGTGGCGGGGATCGCGGCGGGGCTGCTGCTGGGCGCGCTGGTGCCGCTGGCGCTGGCACCGGTGATCGCCGAACAGCTTCCGGTGCCGGCGCGGTTCGGCCTCTATCCCGCGACGCTGGTCGAGGCGGCGGTCTACGGCGCGCTGACCGCGCTGATCTTCACGCTCTGGCCGCTGGCCCGGACCGAACAGATCCGCGCGGCGACGCTCTTCCGCGATGCCCTTTCGGCGGGCGGCGACCTGCCCCGGCTGCCCTACCTGATCGCGATCATGGCGCTGCTGGGGCTGCTGGTGGGGATTGCGGCGCTCTTCAGCGGGACCTGGGTGCTGACGCTCTGGACCGCGGGCGGGATCGTCTTCGCGCTGGTGCTGCTGGCGCTGGCCGGGATCGGTATCCGCCGGCTCGCACGGCGGGCACAGGCGGGGGCCCGGGGGCGGGCGCCGCTGAGATGGGCGCTGGCCGCGATCGGCGGACCGCGGAGCGAGGCGCTGCCGGTGGTGCTGTCGCTGGGGCTGGGGCTGTCGGTGCTGGCGGCGGTCGGGCAGATCGACGGCAATCTGCGCGGTGCGATCACGCGGGATCTGCCCGAGCGCGCGCCGTCCTATTTCTTCGTCGACATCCAGAAGGACCAGATCGGCGGGTTCCTCGAGCGGGTCGAGGGCGATCCGGCGGTGAGCCGCGTGGACAGCGCGCCGATGCTGCGCGGGATCATCACCCGGATCAACGGGCGCCCGGCGCGCGAGGTGGCGGGCGATCACTGGGTGCTGCGCGGCGACAGGGGCGTGACCTATTCGGGCCCCCTGCCCGAGACCACGCGGATCACCGCCGGCGACTGGTGGGGCGAGGCCTACGACGGGCCGCCGCAGATCTCCTTTGCCGCAGAGGAGGCGGCAGAGATGGGACTGAAGATCGGCGACGAGATGACGATCAACATCCTCGGGCGCGACATGACCGGCACCGTGACCTCGTTCCGCGAGGTGGATTTCTCGACCGCGGGAATGGGCTTCATCACGGCGATGAACCCCTCGGCACTGGAGGGCGCACCGCATTCCTTCATCGCCACGGTCTATGCCGCGCCCGAGGCCGAGGCGGCGATCCTGCGCGACATCGGCCGCATGTATTCCAACGTGACCGCGATCCGGGTGCGGGACGCGATCGACCAGGTGGCGGCGCTGCTGGGTGGCATCGCCTCGGCCACGTCCTGGGGGGCGGGGGCAACCCTGCTGACCGGGTTCCTGGTGCTGATCGGCGCCGCGCTCTCGGGCGAGCGGGAGCGGGTCTACGAGGCGGCGCTGCTGAAGACGCTGGGCGCCTCGCGCGGGCGGATACTGCAGAGCCTCGCGCTGCGGTCGGCGCTGACGGGGGCGGGCGCCGGCACGGTGGCCCTGGTGGCGGGGATCGCCGGGGGCTGGGCGGTGTGCTTCTTCGTGCTGGAGACGCCGTTCGAGGTGATCTGGAGCAATGCCCTGGCCGTCGTGCTGGGCGGGCTGGCCGCGAACCTGCTGGCGGGCCTGGCCTTTGCCTGGCGACCGCTGGCGGCGCGGCCGGCGCGGGTGCTGCGGTCGGCGGACTGACGGGGCCGAGGGGCGTTCGGGAGGGGTGGCCCCCTCTCCTGCGACGCTGACCTGACCCGGGCCCTCTGCGCGGCATGGCGTGGCGACGGAGAGAAGACGGCGGGAGATCCCCGGGTCGAGCGCGAGGAAGTCGGGCACCCGGGGTCCAGGGGGCACCCCGAGATCCGGGGGGCGGCACAGGGGGCTGTCTGCCCCCTTCGCCCGGACCGCCGGGGCGGTCCGGGCTACCCCCGAGGATATTTTTCCGACCAAAGAAGCAGGGGCCGGGCGCCTATTCCGCCGCCACGGCATAGTCGCTCATCGGGGGGCAGGTGCAGGTCAGGTTGCGGTCGCCCCAGACGTTGTCGACGCGGTTGACGGGGGGCCAGTACTTGTCGACGCGGAAGGCGCCCGGGGGGAAGCAGCCCTGTTCGCGGGAATAGGCGCGGTCCCAGTCGCCGACGAGATCCTCGACCGTGTGGGGCGCATGGGCCAGCGGCGAGGCGGCGTGGTCGTGGCGGCCGCTCTCGATGTCCATGATCTCCTCGCGGATGGCGAGCATGGCGTCGCAGAAGCGGTCGAGTTCGGCCTTGGTCTCGGATTCCGTGGGTTCCACCATCAGCGTGCCGGAGATCGGCCAGCTCATCGTGGGGGCGTGGAAGCCGCAGTCCATCAGGCGCTTGGCGATGTCGTCGACGGTCACCCCGACCTCGGCGAAGGGCCGGGTGTCGAGGATGCATTCATGCGCGACATGGCCCAGAGGCCCCTTGTAGAGGATCGGATAGGCCTCTCTCAGCCGCGCGGCGATGTAGTTGGCGTTGAGGATGGCGACCCGGGTGGCCTGGGTCAGCCCCTCGCCGCCCATCATCAGGCAGTAGGCCCAGGAGATCGGCAGGATCGAGGGCGAGCCGAAGGGCGCCGCCGAGACCGCGCCGGTGCCGCCCTGGGCGGTGTGGCCGGGCAGGTGCGGGATCAGGTGCGCCTTGACCCCGATCGGACCCATGCCGGGGCCGCCGCCGCCATGGGGAATGCAGAAGGTCTTGTGCAGGTTGAGGTGGCTGACGTCGCCGCCGAGGTCGCCGGGACGCGAGAGGCCGACCATTGCGTTGAGGTTGGCGCCGTCGATATAGACCTGCCCGCCGTGCTGGTGGACGATCTTGCAGACCTCGGTCACGGTTTCCTCGAAGACGCCGTGGGTCGAGGGATAGGTGATCATGGCGGCGGCGAGCCGGCCGGCATGTTCCTGCGCCTTGGCCTCGAAATCCTGCAGGTCGATGTCGCCGTTGGCGGCGGACTTGATCGGCACGACCTTCCATCCGACCATCTGGGCCGAGGCCGGATTGGTGCCATGCGCGGACATGGGGATCAGGCAGACGTCGCGGTCGCCCTCGCCGTTGGCGATGTGGAAGTTGCGGATCGTCAGCAGCCCCGCGTATTCCCCCTGCGCGCCGGAATTCGGCTGCATGGAAAAGGCGTTGTAGCCGGTGATGGCGCAGAGCTTGGCCGAGAGGTCGGCGATCAGGTGGGTGTAGCCCTCGGCCTGGTCGGCGGGCACGAAGGGGTGGAGCGAGCTGATTTCGTCCCAGCTGACCGGGATCATCTCGGCCGCGGCGTTGAGCTTCATCGTGCAGGAGCCGAGCGGGATCATCGCCCGGTCGAGCGCGAGGTCGCGGTCTGCGAGGCGGCGCATGTAGCGCATCATCTCGGTCTCGGCCCGGTTCATGTGGAAGATCTCGTGGGTGAGATAGGGGGTCTCGCGGACCAGTTTTTCCGGCAGGTCGTAGGTCGTGCTTTCGGGGACCGGGCCCGTGATGCCGAAGGCCCGCCAGACGGCGGCGATGGTGTCGGGGGTGGTCACTTCGTCGAGCGTGATGCCGATACGGGTGGTGCCGACGCGGCGCAGGTTCAGACCCTCTTCGACCGCGGATTTCAGGATCGCGCCCTGGAAGGGGCCGACCTCGACCGTGACGGTGTCGAAGACCTTCTTGGGGAAGACGTCGAAGCCGGCGTCGCGCAGGCCCCGGGCCATGGTGACGGTGCGGGCGTGGATGCCCTGGGCGATGGCCTTGAGCCCGGAGGGACCGTGGAAGACGGCGTACATCGAGGCCATGACCGCCAGCAGGGCCTGGGCGGTGCAGACGTTGGACGTCGCCTTTTCGCGGCGGATGTGCTGTTCGCGGGTCTGGAGCGACAGACGGTAGGCGCGGTTGCCGCGCGCGTCGATCGAGACCCCGACGATCCGGCCGGGCATCGACCGTTTCAGCGCGTCCTTGCAGGCCATGTAGGCGGCATGGGGGCCGCCGTAGCCCAGAGGCACGCCGAAACGCTGCGTGGAGCCGACGGCGATGTCGGCGCCCATGGCCCCCGGCTCCTTGAGCAGGCAGAGCGCCATGGGATCGGCGATGACGATGCCGATGGCCTTGGCGGCGTGCAGCGCCTCCATCTGGGGCGTGAAGTCGCGCAGGACGCCGTTGGTGCCGGGATACTGGAAGATCGCGCCGAAGACCTCGTCGGCCACGAGATCCGAGGGACGGCCCAGCACCACCTCGATCCCGAGAGGTTCGGCGCGGGTGCGGATCACGTCGATGTTCTGGGGGTGGCAGGCCTCGTCCACGAAGAACTTCATGCTCTTCGATTTCGAGGCACGCTGCGCCATGGTCATCGCCTCGGCGGCGGCGGTGGATTCGTCCAGCAGCGAGGCATTGGCGATGTCGAGCCCGGTGAGGTCGCAGACCATGGTCTGGTAATTCAGCAGCGCCTCGAGCCGGCCCTGGCTGATCTCGGGCTGGTAGGGGGTGTAGGCGGTGTACCAGGCGGGGTTTTCGAAGATGTTGCGCTTGATCGCGGGCGGCGTGATCGTGTTGTGATACCCCTGCCCGATCAGCGAGGTGAGGACGGTGTTGCGGCCCGCGACCTCGCGCATGTGCGAGAGCAGTTCGGATTCGGACAGGGGGGCGCCGAAATCGAGCGGCTCGGCCTGGCGGATCGCCCTGGGCACGGTCCGGTCGATCAGTTCGTCGAGGGAGTTGACGCCTATGGTGGCCAGCATTTCCTCCATCTCCTGCGGAGAGGGGCCGATGTGGCGGCGGTTGGCGAAATCATAGGCGTCGTAACCGGTCGGGGTGAAGGTCATGTCGTCTCCTTCGACGTCGGGGCAGCTGCAAAGAGGGCGGAGAGTTTGGCGAGGCCCTGCGAGGGGGCCACTGCGCGGGGGGCGGCGGGGGCGGCGAGTTTGCCCGCCGGCACACCGTGAGAGGCGACCCGGACACGGGTGCCGTGGGAATGAGGGCTGAAGCTCCGGTGCATCCGCAAGGGTCCGGCAAAGGCCGGGTTGGCGGCCGGAACGCGGATCGAGCGGGCGAGGCTTTCGGGCGGCGTTCCTTCGGCAAAGCGCCCCGCGACCTCGTCGCGGGCGGGGCCGGTGTTGCCGTCGCCGCCGGAAAGGAAACGCCGGACCATGCAGACGTCGCCGCCGGTGCGACGGTCGCGGGCGGCGACCTCTGCCCGCGCGCCGTCCGGAGCGCGCCGCCCGGACAGGCGCGCGGGTGCGGCGGGAACGATGCGCTCTGCCCTGTCGGTGCGGGGGCCGGTCATGGTCTCACCGCTCCGGCCGTTCGATCGGGTGCCGCACGGGATGGCGGGGCGTGAACCGGCGGGCGCCCACCCGGTGCGCGCCGGCGGGGCGCGCGCCGCAGTCATCCTCGGGCCTGACCCCAGGATCCCCCGACGGCCCCCGCGCCATGAAGGGTCGCGAGGCGGAGGCCCGGCCCATCGGGCCGGTTCGCGGGAAGGTGCCGATCGCTGTCATGGGTCCGGTCAGGAGATCAGGTCCTGGTATTCCTTCTCGGAGAGGTAGTCGTCCATCTGGGACGGCTCCGAGGGCTTGATCTTGAAGAACCAGGCGTCGCCCATGGGATCCTCGTTCACCTTGCCGGGATCCTCGACCAGCGCCTCGTTCACCTCGGTGATCTCGCCGTCGAGCGGCGCGAGGATGTCCGACGCCGCCTTGACCGATTCGATCACGACGCATTCGTCGTCCTTCGAGACCTCGGTGCCGACCTCGGGCAGTTCGACGAAGACGATGTCGCCCAGCTGTTCGGCGGCGTGTTCGGTGATGCCGACCACGATCTCGTCGCCGTCGGGCCGCAGCCATTCGTGTTCTTCGGTGAATTTCATCGCGGTCTCCCTGATCCTTATCTCTTGAAATTCGCGGGGGTGAAGGGCAGCGGGGCGACCTCGACCGGCGCCCGCCTGCCCCGCAGCTCAGCGGAAATGATCGTGCCCTGCGCCGCCAAGTCAATGGGAAGATAGCCCATGGCGACCGGGGCCTGCACGGTCGGCCCGAAGGCGCCCGAGGTGATGGTGCCGACCGGATCGGTCGCGGCTTCACCGGCGAAGAGCGGCACGCCCTCGCGCATGGGGGCACGACCCTGCGGGCGGAGGCCGACGCGCTTGCGCTCCGCGCCCTCGGCCAGCTGTTTCAGGATGCGGTCGGCACCCGGAAAGCCGCCGGCGCGGTCGCCGCCGGCGCGCCGGACCTTCTGGATGGCCCATTGCAGGCCGGCCTCGACCGGGGTGGTCGTGGTGTCGATGTCGTGACCGTAAAGGCAGAGCCCCGCCTCGAGCCGCAGGCTGTCGCGGGCGCCGAGGCCGATGGGCAGGGTGTCGGGATGGTCGAGCAGGGCGCGGGCGAGGGTTTCGGCGCTGTCCGCGGGCACGGAGATCTCGTAGCCGTCCTCGCCGGTATAGCCGGAGCGCGAGACCCAGCATTCGGCACCGCAGAGGGCGACGGTGCGGACATCCATGAACCTCATGTCCGCCACTTCGGGGGCCAGCGCGGCCAGAACGGCCTGGGCCCGGGGACCCTGCAGGGCCAGCAGGGCGCGGTCGGTGACCTCCTCGACCTCGACGCCGGGCATGGCGGCCCGCATATGGGCGATGTCATCCGCCTTGCAGGCGGCGTTCACCACGGTGAAGAGGTGATCGCCCCGGTTCGAGAACATGAGGTCGTCGAGAATGCCGCCCGTGTCGTCGGTCAGCAGGCCATAGCGCTGGCGGCCCTCCTTCAGTCCGACCACGTCCACGGGCATCAGCGCCTCGAAGGCTCGGGCGGGGTTCTCGCCCCTGAGCAGCACCTGGCCCATGTGGGACACGTCGAACAGCCCCGCGGCCTCGCGGGTGTGGAGGTGTTCCTTCATCACGCCGGCCGTGTACTGCACGGGCATGGAATAGCCGGCGAAGGGCACCATCCTGGCGCCCAGTTCGACGTGCAGGTCGTTCAACGGCAGGCTTTGCAGGTCGTTCATCCCGGTCCTCGTCTGTTCCGGGAAACGCCCGGCACCGCTGGCGCGTCACGCGCCACGATGCCCCCTCTGTCCTTGCGCCTGAGATCGCTATCCCTTCGGCGGGCGCGGGTCCGCGCCACTCTCCAGAGTTCGATACCGGCAGGTCCCTTTTGGCCTGAGAGTTTCCGGGGCGGTTGCTCCTTCGGCACCGGCGCGCGGCCGGTTCTCCCTGTCCGATGTCTCTGGATTAGCCTGCCCGCGCCGGTCACGCAAGAGCCAGAGTGCGCACCGTTCGCGGGACGGGACGCGGGGGCCGCTGGCCGGCAAGAGCATCGGCCTGCTCCGGGCGCCGCCGCGATGCGGCCGGGGTTCGGCCGGCGCGGCGCAGATGTCGCGCGGGCGGCAGGCCCGAACAGCGGGCAGTTCCGCGCCGGCGCCTCGGCGCGCTGCAGCTGCCGGTCGGACGGCGCGCCAGCGCAGCGATGCCGGACAGACGCGCGCCCGGGCCGGTCGATCTCTCCGACGGCGCAGGCCCTGCCGTGACGATCGGGCCCGGCCTCCGCGACGCCTCCGCGACGCCTCCGGGAACCGGCCCGCACCGAGATGTTGGATCTCCCCTGCGGACCCGTGGTACTCGGCTCTCCGGGGCTCCGTCCGGCCGATCACCGGCCTGACGGGGTCAGCGTAGAGGCTTGGCCAGCGCGATGCGGCTCAGAACGGAACGAGGCACGGCATGCAAAGGGACCCTTACTTCTTCGGATATGGCAGCCTGGTGAACACCGCCACGCATGTCTACGGACGGTCGCATCCGGCCCGGCTGTCGGGATGGCGGCGGGTCTGGCGGCACACGCCGATCCGCGACATGGCCTTTCTGACGGCCGAGCGCTGCGACGGCGTCGCCATCGACGGACTGATCGCGGCGGTACCGGGCGCCGACTGGACCGCGCTCGACGCGCGCGAACTCGGCTACGACCGTGTCGCGCTTCTGGACGGGATCAGTCACGCGGCCGAGGATGCGGGCGAGATCGCCGTCTACCACATCCCCCGGGACAAGCACGGTCCGGCAGAAGGACACCGGCCGGTGCTGCTCAGCTATCTCGACGTGGTGGTGCAGGGATATCTGAGGGTCTTCGGCGAGGAGGGCGGCCGCCACTTCTTCGAGACGACGGCCGGTTGGGACGGGCCGATCCTGAACGACCGCGCGGCGCCCCGATATCCCCGGGCGCAGACGCTGAGCGCGAAGGAGACGGGCCTGGTCGACCGGCACCTGCGGGAGCTGGGGGTGGAGATCCTCGACGAATAGGCCGGGCGCGCGCACCGGGCGGCATGCCAATCTAGGCCCCGGAGGTGTCCGGTCTGAAGCCCAGCCTACCGCGCCGGTCGGGCGTGCCCGGGGGAGAACCCCGCTCGAGCCCGGGGTTAACGGTCGGACAAGGCCCGGCGGGAAGTGCGGAGCGGCGCCGCGGGCGGTGCGTGCGAGCAGGCACCCTACGGGTTGGGTAGGGTGCGCGCTTAGACGCACCGCGACGCGATCAGAAATTCCGCGCCCGGATCACCTGCAGCAGGGGCAGCAGCTGGGCCATCTCGGGCCCGCGTTCCATCCCCGTCACGGCCTTGCGCAGCGGCATGAAGAGGCTCTTACCCTTGCGCCCCGTCTTGTCCTTCACCGCGCCGGTCCACTGGCTCCAGGTGCTTTGGTCGATGGTCTCGGGCAGGAGCGGCATGGCCTCGCGGATGAAATCCTCGTCCTCGGGGGCGACCAGCGGATCCGCCCCGTCGCGCATCATGATCCACCAGGCGTCCACCTCGTCGAGCACGGTGATGTTGTCGCGGACCACGGACCAGAAGGCCTCGGCCCGGTCTTCCGGCACGCCGGCGGCAGCGAGGCGGTCCCTCACGGCCGACAGCGGGGTCGACTGAAGGACCCGGGCCGTCAGGGGAAAGAGGTCGTTCTCGTCGAACTTGGTCGGGGCGGAGCCGAATTGCGACAGATCGAACCCCTCGACCAGTTCGTCGACCGAGGCGCGCAGCTCGACCGGCCGGGACGAGCCGAGCCGCGCCATCAGCGACAGCAAGGCCATCGGCGCCACGCCCCGCGCGCGGAGGTCGCGGATCGACAGGGTGCCGAGACGCTTCGACAGCGCCTCGCCCTGCGGGCCGGTCAGCAGGGAATGGTGCGCGAAGGCCGGGGCCGCGCCGCCGAGCGCGTCGATCATCTGGATCTGGGTCGCCGTGTTGGTCACGTGGTCCGAGCCGCGCACCACATGGGTCACGCCCATCTCGGTGTCGTCGACCACCGAGGCCAGCGTATAGAGCACCTGCCCGTCCTGCCGGATCAGCACCGGGTCCGAGACCGAGGCCGCGTCGATCGAGATCGGGCCGAGGATGCCGTCGGTCCATTCGATCCGCTCGTGATCCAGCTTGAAGCGCC
Source organism: Pseudooceanicola batsensis HTCC2597 (assembly GCF_000152725.1). Classification (GTDB taxonomy): domain Bacteria; phylum Pseudomonadota; class Alphaproteobacteria; order Rhodobacterales; family Rhodobacteraceae; genus Pseudooceanicola; species Pseudooceanicola batsensis. The sequence continues at coordinate 3,069,983 of NZ_CH724131.1, read as the reverse complement.
AGACCCCCTGCCCGCGTTCGGCGCGCAGGCGGTCCCTCTCGGCATCCGACAGCGCGAGGGCGGCGCGGTCGTAGACCGGCGGGCGGCCCATGTTGAGCTGCTTCTTGCGCTTGAGGTCAAGCTCGGTCGGCGTCTCGAACGCTTCGTAGAAGCGGCCCATCTCGCGGTAGCGGTCGGCCGCCTCGGCATAGCGGTCAAGCCGTTCGGACTGCCGCTCCACCCGGTCCCAGTGCAGGCCGAGCCAGTCGAGATCCTGCTTGATCGCGTCGACATATTCCTCTTTCGAGCGCTCCGGATCGGTGTCGTCGATCCGCAGGATGAAGGTGCCGCCCTGCTTGCGGGCGATCAGGAAATTGAACAGCGCGGTGCGCAGGTTGCCGACATGGATATAGCCGGTCGGCGAGGGGGCGAAACGGGTGACGGTCATGGGCAGGCTCCTGATGCCCGCGCGCTTTGTCACAAAGGCGCGGGAATGTCCATCAGCGGCGGGTCATTCCGGCCGGACGGGCCATCGGCGCGCAAGATCGTCGAGGCCGGTGCGGATCAGTTCGGCCAGCACGTCATGGTCCACGGCGTCGAGGCGGGTGAGGTAGAGGCAGGACTTGCCCTTCCGGTGCGGGCCGAGGCGGTCGAGGATCGGGCCGTAGTCCTGATAGCCCGGCATGATGTAGACCGAGAGCGCGGCCTTGCGGGGCGAGAAGCCCGTCGCCAGCCATGTGCCGGTGCGGCCGCTGGCATAGGTGTAGTCGTAGGCGCCGTAACCGACGATGGACGGGCCCCACATGCGCGGCTGCCAGCCGGTGACGCGGTCGAAGAGGTCGCGCAGGACGACCCCCTGCGCGCGGCGGCGGGCGGGCTGGACCGAGGCGAGGAAGTCCTCGGGCGTGACGGTGGTGGGTCTGGTCTTCTGTCCGGCCATGCAGATCCTCTCCTGCGCCCGGTCCGCCACGGTTTCAGCGGCGGCGGAATGTCAGATAGTGCGGGGTGCGGCCCTCGCGCAGGGCCTTCTGCTCGTACCGGGTCGAAATCCAGTCGTCCCACGGCTCGCGCCAGTCGGCGGGCTTTTCGGCCAGCCAGTCAAACCCGTGGCGCGGCACCTGCTCCAGCGTCTGGCGGACATAGTCGGGGATGTCCGTGGCGACGCGGAAGATCGCGCCGGGTTTCAGGACCTCGGCCAGCGGCTCGAGGTGTTCGGGCGTCACGAAGCGGCGGCGGTGGTGGCGCTTCTTGGGCCAGGGGTCGGGATAGAGCAGGAAGGCCCGCGAGATGCTGGCGGCTGGCAGCACGTCGAAGAGATCGCGGGCGTCGCCTGGATGAACCCGCAGGTTGTCGACCCCGGCCTGCCGGATCTTGCCCAGCAGCATGGCGACCCCGTTGATGTAGGGTTCGGCCCCGATGATGCCGGCCTGCGGGTTGCGCTCGGCCTGGTGCACAAGGTGTTCGCCGCCGCCGAAGCCGATCTCGACCCAGACCTCGCGCCCGCCGAAAAGCGCCCCGAGATCGAGCGGCCGGCGGTCGGGGTTCTCCTCCCATCCGACCGGGCCGGGAGAGAGCGCGGCGAGATCCTCGTCGAGGTAGGCCTCCTGCGAGGGGCGCAGGGCCTTGCCCTTGAACCGGCCGTAGAAGTTGCGCCACGGGGCGCCGGAGGGATGCTGATTGCTCATGCGCGGTGCCTTAGCGTCCGGGTCGCGCGGGATCAACCTGGGCGTTTCGCGACCCGACCAGGACGGCCCCGGCGGCGCGCGGGCGGCGGGACGGTCCGGCGCTGCAGCGCAAGGCCATCCCCTTCGTCTGGCCCCGGCTGCACGCGGGCGGCCGCGCTTCCCGGACGCGGCGTAGCCTCCCGCGTGACACCTTCGGCTTCGGCGGAATTGCCCGGCAGGCGGACGGCACCGTCACGGATGGTCGGCGCCAGGCGGAGCGTCGGGATGCGCGCGACCCCGGAAACTCCGTCTGCGCGGTGACGCACATGATATGTCGAAATTCTCCGAGTGGTGCGAGGCGGCGATATGCGGCATGCGGACACCGAACTCATCATATCACCTACAAGGACACCACAATGACCAATATCCTTCCCTATGCCGCGCCGCTCGGGCGCGTTCTTCTGTCACTCATGTTCATCACCTCGGGTCTGCAGAAGATCACCGGCTATGCCGGCACGCAGGGCTACATGGAGATGATGGGCGTGCCCGGCGGCCTCCTGCCGATCGTCATCCTGGTCGAGCTGGTCGGCGGCATCGCCCTGCTGATCGGCTGGCAGGCGCGGATCGCGGCCTTCCTGCTGGCGGGCTTCTCGCTGGTGTCGGGGATCATCTTCCACCTCGTGCCGTCCTTCGGCATGGAAGGGATGGACGCCCAGATGCAGATGATCAGCTTCATGAAGAACGTGACGATCACCGGCGGCATGCTGATGGTGGTGGCCTTCGGTGCAGGCGCCCTGTCGGTGGAACGCCGCGCTGCCGCCCCGGCGGAATAAGGCAATGTGCCCCGGCGCTGCGCCGGGGCCTCCCGGTCGAAATACTTGGGTCACATCATGGCCCGTGGTTCGGGCGAGGCCCCGCGGTGCGTTCGTGGCGCGAAGTTCGAGCGAGGCCCCGGCGCGAGGCCGGGGCGCGATCGTGTAGGGGAGGCCGGCTCAGACGGCCTTCTTGAGCGCGTCGACGAGGTCGGTGCGTTCCCAGGAGAAACCGCCATCCGCTTCGGGTTTGCGGCCGAAATGGCCGTAGGCCGCGGTGCGCTGGTAGATCGGGCGGTTCAGTTGCAGGTGCTCGCGGATGCCGCGCGGGGTCAGGTCCATGACCCGGGCGACCGCCTCTTCGATGACGGATTCGTCGACATGGCCGGTGCCGTAGGTGTCGGCGTAGATCGACAGCGGTTTCGAGATGCCGATCGCGTAGGACAGCTGGATCGTGCATTTCTCGGCCATGCCGGCGGCGACCACGTTCTTGGCGAGGTAGCGGGCGGCATAGGCAGCCGAGCGGTCGACCTTGGTCGGGTCCTTGCCCGAGAAGGCCCCGCCGCCATGCGGAGCCGCGCCGCCATAGGTGTCGACGATGATCTTGCGGCCGGTCAGGCCCGCGTCGCCGTCCGGACCGCCGATGACGAACTTGCCGGTCGGATTGATCCACCATTCGGTGTTCGCCGTCAGCCAGTCGCCGGGAATGACCTCGCGGATGTAGGGTTCGACCAGCCGGCGGATGTCTTCCGAGGACTGGGTCTCGTCATGGTGCTGGGTCGACAGGACGAGCTGCGTGACCTCGACCGGCTGGCCGTTCTCGTAACGGAGCGACACCTGCGACTTGGCGTCGGGGCCGAGCGTCGGTTCCGTTCCGTCCTTGCGCACCTCGGCGAGACGGCGGAGAATCCTGTGCGCGAACTGGATCGGCGCGGGCATCAGGTCGTCGGTCTCGGTCGTGGCATAGCCGAACATGATCCCCTGGTCGCCGGCCCCCTCGTCCTTGTTGTCGCGTGCGTCGACGCCCTGGGCGATATGGGCGGACTGTTCGTGCAGGAGGTTCGTCACCTCGACCGTCTGATAGTGGAACTTGTCCTGCTCATAGCCGATGTCCTTGATGCAGGCGCGGGCGATGTCCTCGATCCGGTCCATGTAGTCATGCAGCTTCTCCTGGTCGGCGAGGCCGACCTCGCCGCCGATCACCACCCGGTTGGTGGTCGCGAAGGTCTCGCAGGCGACCCGCGCCTGCGGTTCCTCGGCCAGGAGGGCGTCGAGGACGGCGTCGGAAATCCGGTCACAGACCTTGTCCGGGTGGCCCTCGGAAACGGATTCCGAGGTGAAGATGTAATTCTTGCGGGTCATGAAAAGCGCTCCGATGGATGTCATACCGTCCCGTCAGGAAGCCGTTGGGACAGCGGTCAATATCGCCTATACCCCGTCTTGCGGAGCGTCAACGTCTAAACGCGGCGGGCGAACCGGCGCAGGAGCCGGAGCACCGAAAGGGCGACAAGCAGGGCGATCGCGATCGGGGTGTCGCCCGTGCGGGCATAGATCGTGGGTTCCTCGGCCAGCGGCAGCGGCACGTCCCGCACCCCGCCCGTGCCGAGCGCCATGACGCCGCTGAGACGCCCCGCCGGGTCGATCACGGCCGAAATGCCGGTATTGGCCACACGGATCATGGGGAGCCCCTGTTCCACCGCGCGCAGCCGCGCCTGCGCCAGATGCTGGTAGGGACCCGAGACGGTTCCGAACCAGGCGTCGTTGGTGATCAGGAGCAGGACCTCGGGCCGCTCGGCCGCGGCGACATGACGCGGAAAGATCCCCTCGTAGCAGATCAGCGGCAGGGTGCTCCCGATGCCGGGCACCTGCATCAGGCGCGCCCCGGTTCCCCGAGAGAACCCGCCGCCCTCTCGCTGCGCGAGACCGCGCAGCCCGAGCCGGCCAAGGATGTCGCCGAAGGGGATGTATTCACCGAAGGGGACAAGATGATGCTTGTCGTAGACGTCGTCGATGGCGCCCCCGCCGTCGAGCAGCACCATGGCGTTGTAGATCCGCGCCCCCTCGCTCCGGTTGATGCCGAAGGCCAGCGGGCTGCCCCCGGCGGCCTCGGAGAGCATGGGCAGCAGATGGGGGATGGACTCCAGCCAGGCGGGGATGGCCGTCTCCGGCCAGACGACAAGGTCGGGATCGCCGGGGTCCGCCGTCATCGCCAGCATGCGATCGAAATTGGCCGTGGCCTTGGCCGGGTCCCATTTGTCGCGCTGCGGGATGTTCGGCTGCACGAGGCGCACCACGGGCCTGCCCTCGGCCGGTGCCTGGGGCGGCAGGAGCGCCATGCCCAGCACCGGCAGCGGCACCATGAGGACGAGCCAGATCGCGAGGCGCGGCCGGGGCCGGGCCAGGGCCCGGGGCAGTGCCAGGGCAAAGCCGACGACGATCAGCGACAGGAACATGGCGCCGCCCCATTGCGCAAGCTGCAGCAGGGGCGTGCCGATCAGGACATGGCCCGGAAGGGCCCAGGGAAACCCGGTAAAGAGAAGGCCCCGCAGATAGCCGGAGAGGACGAGCGACAGGGTCATGGCCGCGGCGAAGGCCCCGCCCTGCCCCGGCACGACCAGCCGGGCCAATGCGCCGGCAGCGCCCCAGAACAGCCCCAGACCGCCGGCCAGCAGCACCAGGGCGAAGGGCGCCATCCAGCCGTGACGGTCGATGTCGACCAGGAAGGGTTCGACGATCCAGCTAAGCGCGAGGGCGAAATAACCCGCGCCCCCCGCCCACCAGACAGCCGCCACCCGGCGCGGGGCACCCTCGGTCATCGCGAGCGCGTGCACCGCGGCCAGCCCGAGAAGCGTCAGTGGCCAGAGCCCGAACGGGGCCTGCCCCGATCCGGCGAGCGCGCCGGCCAGGGCGGCCAGCAGCATCCGCCGGCGCAGGGGCCATGCGGCGATGCGGCCCGGCCAGGACGCCGCGCGATCACGGGTCATTGCGCCGCGAGATCGGCCGTCTCCGGCTCCTCCGAGGTCTGCCTGGGCCCGGCGCCCTCGGGCCGGAGGCGGACACGCAGTCGCTTGATCCGCCGGGGGTCTGCATCCACGACCTCGAATTCGTGACCGGCCGGATGCTCGACCACCTCGCCGCGGGCCGGCACGCGGCCGGAAAGCATGAAGACCAGCCCGCCCAGCGTGTCGATCTCTTCCTCGTCGACGCTGTCGTGCGACGTGAGGTCGATCCCGGTCTCGGCGGCGAATTCGTCGAGCGGGGTCCGGGCGACGGCGAGATAGGTCGCGCCATCCTCGCGCGTCCAGAACTTGTCCTCTTCGACGTCGTGTTCATCCTCGATCTGGCCGATCACCTGCTCGATCAGGTCCTCGATGGTCACGAGACCGTCGACACCGCCGTATTCGTCGATCACCAGCGCCATGTGCCGCCGTTCGGTCTGCATCTTCTGCAGCAGCACGCCGATCGGCATCGACGGCGGCACGAAGAGCAGCGGGCGCAGCATGGTCTTGAGGGTAAAGCGCCCCGACTTGCCGTTGAAGCCGTAGCGCAGCGCGAAATCCTTGAGGTGGATCATCCCCACGGGGGTGTCGAGCGTGTCCTGGAACACCGGCAGGCGGGTCATGCCGCTGTCGCTGAAGGTCTTGACCAGCTGATCGCGCGTCGCGTTCAGCGGGACGGCCACGATCTCCGCCTTGGGGATCGCCACGTCCTCGACCCGCATGCGGCGCAGGTTGATCATGCCGTGCGCCTGGCGCGGCGCCGCTCCGGACGGTGCGGAAGCGCCCATGGCGGGCTGGCTGGAGACGGACGGACCGCCGAAAAGTCGAGACCAGAGACCCCGCCTGCGCGGTCGGTCAGCGTCGGTAGTGCTGTTCTGGCCCTCGGGCAGCGCGCCCTGCGCCGCGTTAGAAGATCCGTCGTTCGTGTCGCCCATCGTTCCTTACCGTTCGTCGCCGCTGCGAATCAGCCGGCGGGGGGAAAGTCTTCCCCGATGTCATCCATATGGGTTCGGCAAACCCATTTTGCCAAGTATTTCGACCTCCGATCCCTCCATGAGAGTGGCATCGAGGTCACTTTCGTGATCGTAGCCCAGAAGGTGCAACGTCGCGTGAACGATCAGGTGGGTCACATGATCGGCCATCGGGCGGCCCGCCTCGCGCGCTTCCCGGTCACAGGTCTCGAAGGCGATCGCGATGTCGCCGAGTTCCGGGTCGCCGTCGGGATCGGGCGGCGTCGGGACCTGGCCGGGGGCCTCGGCGGCACGCTCTTCCGAGGGCCAGGACAGAACGTTGGTCGGCGCCCGCCTGCCGCGGAAATCGCCGTTCAGGGCCGCGATGCGGGCATCGTCGCAGGCCAGCAGCGAGATCTCCCAATCGCCGGGATCGAGGCCGAGATGCGCAAGGGTCGCTGTCGCCGCGGCCTCGGCCAGCGGGCCGAGGTCGGTGGCGGTCCACCTTTCGTCCTCGATTATGATGTCGATCAGGGCCATCCGCCCCACTTAGCCCCTGCGCCCCGCCGCCGCCAGTGCGGCAGCGTCATCGGTCCCTGGCGGGTCCGTCCTTGCGATCGGGGTCGGTCAGCACACCGTAGTCCGAGGACGATGAGGCCCCGTCGGCCTGCGCGAAATAGCCCTCGGCGGCGAGGCCACGGCGCATCAGCTCGCGCGCGGCGGCCGAACGGCTGGGCATGCGCTGTTCGAAACGCCAGTTGTCCAGCGCTTCCAGCTCCTCCTGGGTGAGCATGATCTGCAGACGTTCCAGTCTCTTGGACATGCCATCGGTCATAACAGTCTCGGTTACGGCGGAAACTACACTCATTATGCCATAATAGTAAAGTTGGTGGAAAGCGGTCTTTGAGGTTATTGATATTGCCCTTAAGAACCCATTCCACTCACTCTGAGGATTAACAGGGCAATAGTACGCTAAATATCTGGTTTTACATTGAAATTCTCACCTCATCTGCCATCATGCAATCATGAGCGAATTGCATGAGCAGAATCCCACCTTGATCGACCGGGCTCGGCCCAGCATTCTCGTCATGAGCGACGACAGCGTCTTTTCCCTCGACCTGGAGTTGTCGCTGAGGGCCGGGCGCTTCCAACCCGTGCTCAAGTCCCCCGTCAGCCGGGAGGCGGCGCCCGGCGTCCTCGCGCCCTTCGTGGCCGCCATCGTCGATTTCGCATCCCCGAAGCCGAGGGTGCACGAGCTGATCGACCACCTCGCCATTCACGAGCTTCCGGTCATCGCGGTGACCACGTCGGATTCCCGCCCGCTGCGGAGCAATCCCGCCATCCTGGCGTGCTTCGAGAAACCGCTCGATGTCGAAGCCATGACAGGGACAGTCTCCGCGCTGCTCAGAGGCCGGCGCCGCCCGAAACACGGCATCGTGACGGGCGGTGCGGACCGGTCAGGCTGCGGCGAAGACCACGCCGCCCGGCCGCGCTGAACCGCCGCGGGCCGCCCCTCAGCCCGGCGTGTCGGCCTCGTAGGCTTCGATGATCGCCGCGACCAGCGGGTGACGCACCACATCCCGGGCGGTGAAATAGTTGAAGCTGATCTTGTCGATACGGCCCAGCAGGCGTTCGGCATCCTGAAGACCCGAGGGCATCCCGCGCGGCAGGTCGACCTGACTGCGGTCGCCGGTGATGACCATGCGCGACCCCTCGCCGAGACGGGTCAGGAACATCTTCATCTGCATGGTGGTGGCGTTCTGCGCTTCGTCCAGCACGACAAAGGCGTTCGAGAGGGTGCGGCCGCGCATGAAGGCCAGAGGCGCGATCTCGATCACCTTCTCCTCCATCATCTTGGCCAGCTGCTTGCCGGGCAGGAAGTCGTTCAGCGCGTCGTAGAGCGGCTGCATGTAGGGATCGACCTTGTCCTTCATGTCGCCGGGCAGATAGCCGAGCTTTTCGCCCGCCTCGACCGCCGGGCGGGACAGGATGATCTTGTCGACCGCGCCCTCGATGAACATCGACACGCCGACCGCGACGGCGAGATAGGTCTTGCCGGTCCCGGCGGGGCCGATTCCGAAGGCCATCTCGTGTTCGAAGAGGTTGCGGACATAGGCCTTCTGCGCCTCGGTCCGGGGTTCGACCATCTTCTTGCGGGTCTTGATCTCGACCGGGCCGCCCTTGAACATCTCGAACTGGTTGCCGTCGCGGCTGGCCCGCTCCGGCTCGGCCCCCGGCATGCGCAATTCACGGTCGATGTCCGCGCTGGCCACCGGCCGCCCCGCCTCGAGCCGCGCGTAAAGCGCGCGCAGAACCTGCACGGCTTCCTCGGCGGCGGGCTTTTCGCCCATGGCAACCAGATGGTTGCCGCGCCGGAGAATCTGGACCGAAAGCTTCTGCTCGATCTCGGCGAGGTTGCGGTCGAACTCTCCGCACAGCTCGATCAGCAGGAAATTGTCGGGAAATTCGACCGCGACTTCTGCGAGCGTGTCGTCTGAGGCGTCTCGGGGGGGCAGCAATGTGGCGGCCAATCAGGTCTCCTCGTGTTTATGGTCCAAGTTTAGGTCAGCGCGTGCGGCGCGGGAAACCAAAAATGCCGCAGGCGGTAACCTGCGGCATTGGATGAGCGGATATCCGGCATTCACGATCATGTCAGCCTTGCGGATTTGTCGGGGTCCTCGGGTCGAAGATATGCCCGCCGCGCTTGAACCCGCCGGTCGCCGTGTTCGGCGGGGCGGTGCCCGAGCAGACGGGCTTGCCATAGGGATCGAGTCGCTGCGACAGGTAGCCCTCGGCGCCGTCGTCGACGATCCAGTGGTCGCAGCCGTTCGGATCTATCCAGATCCCGGCCTGAAGCTGGCTGAGATGCTTGGCTCCGAAGCCGCGGTCGCGCCCCTTGAAGTCGGGGGTCGGGCTGGGGTGGCCGCAGGCGGCGAGACCGGCGACCAGTCCGCATCCCAGGGCGATCCTGATGAGTTTCATGGCGGCGCCCCCTACTGGATACAGATGATTTCGACGCGGCGGTTCTTGGCCATCCCCGCACGCGTGTTGTTCGTGGCGGCCGGCATCCGTTCGCCGTAGCCGCGGACATCGGCGATCCGCGCGCCGGTCGCCGCGGCGACCCGGGCCACCGCGTTGGCACGGTTGTAGGACAGGCGCATGTTGTACTCGTCCGAGGCGCGGCTGTCGGTATGGCCGGCGATGATGAAGGCGGTCGCGGTCGAGCTCTTGAAGAACTCGGCGAGGCGCTGCCTGTTCGCCGGGCTGATATAGTACTTGTCGGTGGCGAAGAACTGGTCGGTCTCCATCACGCCGCAGACGTTGCCGCGATTGCAGACGGGAATGCCCTGTCGGTTGACGTGCGGGCTCATGTAGCCTTCCAGCCCGTCGTCCATGACCCAGTGCTCGCACCCGTCCGGGTCGACCCAGATCGTCGGAACGTATCTTTCGTTGTACCCAAGCCGGCTGTCCTGGGCCGTCGCCGGCCCGGATACGGACACGGCGCAAAGGGCGGCGGCAGCAAGCCCCTTGATCCATCTGCCGACGGTTTCGAAGTCGATCTTCGCCACTGTCTAGTCCTCTGCTTCCCCCGATGAACGGCCCGCGCGCCACGCGCGCGCAGGGGCCGTTCACAGCGCTGTTCTGTGGCTTCACTTTAACGCTTTGCAAACACTTGTGAAGATTCAATCCGGGCTGCAGGGCCGAAATATGGGATATTGCGGTGCGAGCGCCACCACCTGTAGGTTCGGGCGGCCGAATGTCCGCGCGCATTCGGCCTCCGCGCCGACAGGGCGCGGCGCGGCAGAATCACCCTCGGGCCAGAACGCCGCCGAGCGAATTGGGCCCGCTCTCGGTGATGCGCACGCGGACGAGGTCGCCCGGCGCCAGATCGGCGGTCAGGTGCACCGCGTGCAGGTGATCGGACTTGCCGACCATCTGCCCCGGCATCCGGCCCGCCCGCTCGATCAGCACGCCGACCGTCTGGCCGACCATGGCGTCCTGGACAGCGCGCTGCTGACGGGTGATCAGGGCCTGCAGTTCCTGCAGGCGGGCGGACTTCACCTCTTCGGCGACCTGCTCACGCTCGGCCGCGGGGGTGCCGGGGCGCGTCGAATACTTGAACGAGAAGGCCTGCCCATAGCGGACCTCTTCGATCAGGCGCATCGTGTCGCGGAAATCGGCGTCGGTCTCTTCGGGGAAGCCGACGATGAAATCGCCCGAGATCAGGATGTCGGGCCGGGCGGCGCGGATGCGGTCGATGAGCCGGAGATAGCTGTCGCGATCGTGGCTGCGGTTCATCCGCTTGAGGATCCGGTCCGACCCGGACTGCACGGGCAGGTGCAGGTAGGGCATGAGCTTGCCGACCTCGCCATGGGCGGCGATCAGGTCGTCGCTCATGTCGTTGGGGTGCGAGGTGGTGAAGCGGATGCGTTCCAGCCCCTCGATCTCGGCCAATTCGCGGATCAGCCCGGCCAGGGACCAGTCGCGCCCGTCGGGCCCTTCGCCGTGATAGGCATTGACGTTCTGCCCCAGCAGCGTGATCTCGCGCACGCCCCTCTCGACCAGATCGCGCGCCTCGGTCAGGACGCGCGCCACCGGGCGCGAGACCTCGGCCCCGCGCGTGTAGGGCACGACGCAGAAGGCGCAGAACTTGTCACACCCCTCCTGCACGGTCAGGAAGGCGGTCGGCCCGCGCTTCGCCTTGGGCCGCGCCTTGAGCCGCTCGAACTTGTCCTCTTCGGGAAAATCGGTGTCGACCACCTTCTCGGTGCCGGCCTTCGCCTCCATCTCGGGCAGGCGGTGATAGCTCTGCGGTCCGACCACGAGATCGACCATCGGCTGGCGGCGGATGATCTCCTCTCCCTCGGCCTGGGCGACACAGCCCGCCACCCCGATCTTGAGGTCGGGTTTCGCCGCCTTGAGGTCCTTGTAGCGGCCCAGTTCCGAATAGACCTTCTCGGCCGCCTTTTCGCGGATGTGGCAGGTGTTGAGAAGGATCATGTCCGCCTCTTCGGGCGAGCCGACCTCGGTATAGCCGCTGCCGCCCAGGGCCTCGGCCATGCGTTCGCTGTCGTAGACGTTCATCTGACAGCCATAGGTCTTGATAAAGAGCTTGCGGGGCGTGGACATGGGCAACGGGCCTTGCGGGGATCAGGGCGACTGCCTAACGGAAAGCGGCCGCTCTTGCAATGCGGGGGAAAACGCGGAACCCTGCGGCCGACCAGAACAGCGGACGACCGGAAAGAGCGATGCGTTTCGACACTCTCGCAGCCTTCTTGCAGGCGCCGCCGGCGGATTTCGCGCAGGGACCCTCGGCCATGATCTTCGCCGAGGACGAGGTCGAGATCGACGGCACCCTGCGCCACCACAGGGCGGCGGGGTTCGCGGCGGTCGCGCTCTTTGCGCCGCCCGATTTCCGGCTGGCACGCGACCTGGAGCCCGTGGTGCATCGCGTGGACTACGACCTCGCGCGGGGCGGGTCCCTGCCCGAGGCCGTGACCGCCGTCGCCGCGGCCGTGCCGGGGGCCTGGCTCTACTACTGCTACAACACCGAATACCTGTTCCATCCCTTCTGCGAGACCCGCACCGTCGGCGAGATGCTGACCTTCCACACCGGGGAACGGCGCGACGCGATGCTGACCTACGTGGTCGATCTCTATGCCGGCGACCTCGAGGCACATCCCGATGCGGTGGCGCCGGAGGCGGCCTGGCTGGACCGGTCGGGCTATTATGCCCTCGCGCGGCCGGACCCGGCGCATCACAACCATCCCAAGGAGCGGCAGCTCGATTTCTTCGGCGGGTTGCGCTGGCGATACGAGGAGCACGTGCCGCCCGAACGGCGCCGGATCGACCGCATCTCGCTATTTCGGGCGCGGCCGGGGCTGGTGCTGCGGCCGGACCACACGTTCAACGTCGAGGAATACAACACCTACGCCTGCAAGTGGCACAACAACCTGACGGCGGCGGTCTGTTCCTTCCGCGTGGCGAAGGCGCTCAAGCGGAACCCCGGCTCCACCTACGAGATCGAGACGTTCCGCTGGCACAATTCCGAGCCGTTCGAATGGCAGTCGCGGCAATTGCTCGATCTCGGGCTGATGGAGCCGGGGCAGTGGTTCTGACCTAGCCGAGGTCTTCCGTCACGATCCGGTCCTCTGGCACGCCAAGGTCGCGCAGCGCCGTCTCGATATCGTCGATCATCGGCTCGGGGCCGCAGATGTAGTATGTGCCGCGCGCGGGATCGATCCGTTCGGACAGGAACTGCCGGTCGATCCTGCGGGTCTCGACCCCATCCCCGGGATCGCTGTCGCCGGTCACGGTAAAGACCGTGGTGAGACCGTTCATGCGCTCGAAATCGCGGCGCAGGATGATGTCCCGCTCGGTCTCGTTCGAAAAGATCAGCGTGCAGTCCTCCAGGTGCCCGTTCTCGGCCAGCCGTTTGCGCAGCACCGCGACGAAGGGCGTGATCCCGGCGCCGCCGGCGATGAAATACCCCGGCCCCTCGTCCGTGATCGCCCCCCAGGGCTCGTCGATGATCACCCGGTCGCCGGGGGTCAGCCGTCCGATCCGCTCGGTCACGCCGTCATGATCGGGATAGGACTTGATGACGAACTCCAGGTCCTCCTCGTCAGGCAGCGACACGAAGGTGAAGGGGCGCTTCTCGTCGCGCCAGCCATCGGCGTCGAGGGCCAGCTCGACCGCCTGCCCGGGCCGGAACTCGAACCCCTCGGGCCGATCGAACCACAGGTGGTTGGTGTCGTGGGTGACGGGCTCGATCCGCTTGAGCGTGAGAGTATGGGTCATGACAAATCTCCTTTGTCCGACCAACCCCGCCCCCGGAGGCCGGTTCCTCCGGCGGGGCACGGCGCCAAGCCGAGCGGGCTTGCCGGGGCAAGACCGCGAGTGGAAGATGCGCGCCGCCCGCGGCGGCGCTCTGCCGGGTTACAGGTTCTCGGGCTGGGGCATGCCGAGGACGTGATAGCCGCCATCGACGCGGATGATCTCGCCGCTGGTGAAGGCGCCCGCCCCGGATGCCAGGTAGACCGCCGTTCCGCCGACCGCCTCGAGCGTGGCGTTGGACCGCATCGGCGCATTGTATTCGGTCTGGCGGAAGGTCTTGCGCGCGCCCGAGATCGCCGCGCCGGCCAGGGTCTTCATCGGCCCGGGCGAGATCGCGTTGACCCGGATCCCGTCCGGCCCGAGGTCGTTGGCCAGGTATCGCACCGCCGATTCCAGCGCCGCCTTGGCCACGCCCATGACGTTGTAATAGGGCGTGACCCGGGTCGAGCCCTGGTAGGTCAGGGTCAGGATCGTTCCGCCGTCCTTCATCATCGGCGCCGCCCGGCGAGAGACATCGATCAGGGAATAGCACGAGATGTCGAGCGACAGCTTGAAGTTCTCGCGGCTGGTGTTGATGAACCGGCCCGCCAGTTCGTCCTTGCTGGAAAAGGCGATGGCGTGGACGAGAAAGTCGATCGTCGGCCATTTCTCCCTGAGTTCCGCGAACCCTCGGTCGAGCGAGGCGTCGTCGGTCACGTCCATGTCGACGATGAAATCGCTGCCGAGGCTCTGCGCCAGGGGCATGACGCGCTTGCCGAAGGCCTCGCCCTGATAGCTGAACGCCAGTTCGGCGCCGGCTTCGGCCATGGCCCTGGCGATGCCCCAGGCGATGGAGCGGTCGTTGGCCACGCCCATGATCAGGCCACGCTTGCCGGTCAGTTGTCCTGTCATGTCGCTTATCCGTGATAACGGCTCAGCAGCATGGACCCGTTCGTCCCGCCGAACCCGAAACTGTTGGTCATCACCGTGTCGAGGCCCGCGTTCTCGACCAGTGCGGTCGCGATCTCCTCGGGCTTGAGCGCCGGGTCGAGGGTCTCGACATTGATCGAGGGGGTGATGAAATCGTCCTTGAGCATGAGCAGGCAGAAGATCGCCTCGAGCGCGCCCGCGGCGCCCTGCGCATGTCCGGTCATCGACTTGGTGGAACTGATCGGCGGGGTCGTGCCCTCGCCAAAGACCCGGCGGACGGCCTCGACCTCGCCCACGTCTCCGACGGGGGTCGATGTGCCGTGCGCGTTGATGTAGCCGACCTTGCGATCCTCGGGCAGCGTCGAGAGCGCGAGGCTCATGGCACGTTCGCCGCCCTCGCCCGAGGGGGCCACCATGTCGTGCCCGTCCGAGGTGGCGGCGTAGCCCGTGACCTCGGCGTAGATCTTCGCGCCACGCGCCCTGGCATGCTCCAGATCCTCGAGAACGACCATGCCGCCGCCGCCCGAGATGACGAAGCCGTCGCGCGCCTCGTCGAAGGCGCGAGAGGCCCTGGCGGGCGTGTCATTGAACTTCGACGACATGGCGCCCATGGCGTCGAACAGGCACGAAAGCGTCCAGTCCAGTTCCTCGCCGCCGCCGGCGAACATGATGTCCTGCTTGCCCAGCATGATCTGTTCGGCCGCATTGCCGATGCAGTGCAGCGAGGTCGAGCAGGCCGAGGTGATGGAATAGTTGATGCCCTTGATCTTGAACGCCGTGGCAAGGTTAGCCGACACGGTCGAGGACATGCACTTGGGCACGGCGAAGGGGCCGATCCGCTTGGTCCCGCCGGTCTTCAGGACGGTCTGGTGCGCCGCCAGCATGGCCGAGGTCGACGGGCCGCCCGATCCGGCCACAAGGCCGGTGCGCGGATCGGTGATGTGCGACTCGTCCAGGCCGGCGTCGGCGATGGCCTGCTGCATGGCGATGTATGCATAGGCCGCGCCGGGCCCCATGAAGCGCAGCGTCCGCTTGTCGATATGCTCGGCCGGATCGATCTTGAGGGTCCCGGCGATCTGGCTGCGGAAGCCGTGTTCGGCCATTTCCGCCGAGGCCTCGATTCCGGACCGGCCCGCCCTGAGCGCGGCGGTGACCTCTTCGGCAGTGTTGCCGATGCTGGAGACGATCCCCAGACCGGTGACGACGACTCGGCGCATGGCGCCCTCCCCTAACCGTTGCGGGTCAGCTCTCGGAGAGAGCGACCCTCATGTCCTTCACCACGTAGATTTCCTCGCCATCCGCTTCAACCCTGCCATCGGCCACGCCCATGGTCAGCCGGCGGGTCTGGATCGCCTTGGTGAAATCCACGTAATACGTCAGCATCTTGCGGTCGGGCCGGACCATCCCCGTCAGCTTGACCTCGCCCACGCCCAGAGCGTAACCACGGCCCTGCCAGCCGCGCCAGCCGAGATTGAACCCGGTCAGTTGCCACAGCCCGTCGAGGCCCAGGCAGCCCGGCATGATCGGGTTTCCCGGAAAGTGGCATTCGAAGAACCAGAGGTCGGGGCTGATGTCGAATTCCGCCCTGACGTGGCCCTTGCCATGCGCGCCGCCGTCGGCGCTGATGTCCGTGATCCGGTCCATCATCAGCATCGGAGGTTCGGGAAGCTGGGCGTTGCCGGGGCCGAACAGCTCGCCGCGCGCGCATTTCAGCAGATCGTCCCTGTCGAAGCTGGTCGGATACTCGGCCATGCAGGCGACCCCTTTTCCTTGTCGAAACTGAGCCTCGTCTATCACCGCGCTTGCGCGCCTTGCAAGGGCGGCGGATTGCGTGGCGTCGCGATGGCACCGGGCGGTCGATTTGATCGTTTCCCGCCAATGCCGTTGAATTCCGGGCGATCCTGACCTTATATTGACCGGCAACCCGACGGATCGAGACAATTCCGGATACCATGACCGACACCGCACGAACAGACGCGATCTCCTGGCTGAACCGGGGGGGCCTGCGGCCGACGCGCCAGCGCGCCCTTCTGGCCGAGCTGCTGATCGGCGACGGGCAGCACCGGCATGTGACGGCGGAAAGCCTGTTCGCCGCGGTGCAGGACAGCGGCCAGTCCGTGTCGCTGGCGACCGTCTACAACACGCTGCGGGCCTTCTGCGACGCGGGCCTCATGCAGGAGATCACGGTGGACGGCTCGAAGAGCTACTTCGACACCAACATGCACGATCACCCGCATTTCTTCTGGGAAGACACGGGGCATCTGACCGATGCGCCGGCCGAACAGCTCAAGATCACCAGCCTTCCGGATCTGCCGGAGGGGGCCGAGCTGTCAAAGGTCGATGTCGTCATCCGCCTTCGCCGCAGCTGAGCGGCCGGCCGTCGGGCCCGACAGTCTCCGCCGGCGTCGTTCGAGCCGCGGCCAGAAGGCGTCGCCGTCGCCGTACTCCATGAACCCCTCGTAGTGCCGATGCCGCCCCGCCACGCGGGCCGCGTGCTTGATCGGGCACCAGTAGGCCTCGGTCCGGCCGGCGACCTCGCCGACATAGGCGATGAGGCCGTTGACGTAGCCGCAATAGAGGCAGTTCATCTTCTGCGTCAGGTTCAGGTAACCCAGCTTGTACCTGTCGAGGCGGATGTAGTCCGAGCGTTTCACCCGGGCAATGCCGTAGGCCGGGAAGCAGATCGCCTGATAGGCGCTCACGAACAGGTCGAGCAGGACAAACGGGATGATCAGCAGATAGATCACCGGCGCCGTCACCACGTGCGCCAGCCGGATCGGCGGCCCATCCGGCCCGGACCGTCGCGTCGCCCGGCCGCCCCGGAAAGGTAGAGGGGCGGGGATGAGGCGGAGCCGGGACCCTGCGGGACCTGCGCCGCCCTCGCCCCGAAGCGGGCGGATCGGCAACCGTTCCTGCAGGCGCCCGACCAGGTCGAACAGGCGTTGAACCGATCTCGGCATGACAGCCTCCGAGAAGACACGTGCAATATGGTACCACTTTACCAGCCCCATGCGAAAGTCACGCGAAGCAGGAGCGAAGGGAAGGCGCCGCAACCGCGGCCATTCGGCGGCGAGGGAACTTTGGCTTTCCCCCCGGACCGCAGGTGATAGGGTCATCGCCGGACAGCCGACGACCGCAGGAGACCCCATGCCGCATTTCACTGCCCCGGACGGAACCCGGCTCTATTACGAGGACGCGGGCGCGGGCGTGCCGGTCCTCTGCCTCTCGGGCCTGACGCGGAACGCGCGGGACTTCGATTTCGTCGCGCCGCATCTTCCCGACGCGCGCCTGATCCGGATGGACTATCGTGGCCGGGGCCTCTCGGACCACACCGGCCCCGAGGACTACGCCGTGCCGGTCGAGGCGCGCGATGCGCTGGCCCTGCTGGATCACCTCGGGGTGGACCGGGCCGGCGTTCTCGGAACCTCGCGCGGCGGGATGGTGGCGATGGTGATGGGCGCCACCGCGAAGGACCGGCTGCTGGGCGTGGCGTTCAACGACGTCGGACCCGCCGTCGAACCCGGCGGGCTGGACGCGATCATGGATTACCTCGGACGGGTGCCGCCCGAGCCGACGCTCGACGCCGCGGCCGAGGCCCGCGTCGGCGCGCCGGGCTTCGACGGCGTCGGCAGGGAGCGGTGGCGCCAGTTCCTGTCCCACATCCTCGACGAGACGGATACGGGGCTGGCACTGAAATACGACCCCCGCCTGAGAGAGGCGGTCGCCGCGGTGATGGAGAAGCCGGCGCCAGACCTCTGGCCGCTCTTCGACCTGCTGACCGGCCTGCCCTGCGCGGTGATACGGGGGGCCAACTCGGACCTGCTGAGCGCCGCGACGGTGCGCGAAATGGCCCGCCGCCATCCCGGCCTGATCGAGGCCGAGGTTCCGGACCGCGGCCACATCCCGTTTCTCGACGAGCCCGAGGCCGTCGACGCCCTGACCCGCTGGCTGGAGGCACTGCGTTGAATATCGACATGATCCGCGATGCGGCCCGACGGGCGGCCGGGCATATCCGGCGGACACCGCTGCTGACATCGCCCTTCCTGGACGAGATCGCGGGGCGGCGCGTCTACGTGAAACCCGAGTGCCTCCAGCACACCGGCAGTTTCAAGGCGCGCGGGGCGTGGTCGGCGCTGTCGGCGATGGACCCCGATCTGCGCAGCGCGGGCGTGATGGCCTATTCCTCGGGGAACCATGCCCAGGGTGTGGCCTGGGCGGCCGCATGTCACGGCGCGCCCGCCGTGATCCTGATGCCCTCGGACGCGCCGGCGCTGAAACGCGCGAACACGGCGGCGCTCGGGGCCGAGGTGGTGCTCTACGACCGCGCGACCGAGAGCCGCGAGGAGATCGGAGAGCGCATCGCGACCGAGCGCGGGCTGACGCTGGTCCGCCCCTACGACGAGCCGCAGGTGATCGCGGGCCAGGGCACCGTGGGGCTGGAAATCGCCGCGCAGGCGGCAGAGGCGGGGATCGACGCCGCCGAGGTGCTGGTCTGCTGCGGGGGCGGCGGCCTGACCTCGGGAATCGCGCTGGCCTGCGAGGCCGAGGCACCGGGCCTGCGCGTGCGCCCTGTCGAGCCGGAGGGATTCGACGACGTGCGCCGGTCTCTGCTGGCGGGCGGGATCGAGCGCAACGACAGCCTGTCGGGGTCGATCTGCGATGCGATCGTCACGCCGCAGCCGGGCGACCTGACGTTCCCGATCATCCGGCGGCTCTGCGGGCCGGGGCTGGCCGTCTCGGACGACGAGGCGCTGCATGGCATGGCGCAGGCGTTTCTGCGGCTCAAGGTCGTGGCGGAGCCCGGCGGCGCCGTCGCGCTGGCCGCGGCGCTGCTGCGCCCGACCGAAATCACGGGCGACGCGGTGGTGGTCGTGATCTCCGGCGGGAATGTCGATCCCGAGGTGCATTCCGGGGCCCTCGCCCGCCACGGGAGGACCTCGTGATGTTCTTCGACGACATGTACGAGGGCTTCACCTTCGAGACGCCGGGCCACGTCTTCACCGAGGAAGAGATCATCGACTACGCCCGGGTCTACGATCCCCAGCCCTTCCACCTCGACCGCGAGGCCGCCGCCGCGTCGATCTATGGCGGGCTGATCGCCAGCGGGCTGCAGACCTGCGCCATCTCCTTCGCGCTGACGCTGCGCGCGAACATCATCAACGAATCCTCGATGGGATCGCCGGGAATGGACCGAATCCGCTGGCTGAAACCGGTGCGCCCGGGCGACGAGATCCGGGTGACAGGCACCGTTCGCTCGGCCACGCCATCGGCATCCCGCCCCGACCGCGGGCGTGTCGAAACGGATTATGTGGTGCGCAATCAGAGGGATGAGCCCGTTCTCACCTATTCGATCACGCATCTTCAGCGTCGACGGGCCGCATCTATCTAATTGACACAGACAACTACTTTGCGTGATAGTCTCCGGCGGGAGGCGAACATGCGAACACAAGTCGTCATCATCGGGGGCGGGCCGTCGGGCCTGCTTCTGTCTCAGCTGCTGCTGAAAGCCGGGATCGACGCCGTCGTCCTGGAACGGAGGACGCAGGATTATGTCCTGTCGCGGATCCGGGCCGGAATCCTGGAACAGGGTTTCGTCAACCTGATGCGCGAGGCGGGTATCGCCGGACGCCTGGAGAGCGAGGGGTTCGTCCATGACGGCACGCTGATCGCCGCCGGGAACGAAACCTTTCGCATCGATTTCGTCGAACGCACCGGGACGCCGGTGGTGGTCTATGGCCAGACCGAGGTGACCCGGGATCTCTACGCCGCGCGCGAGGCGGCGGGCGGCAGGATCATCTACGAGACCGACGGCGTCACGATCCACGACGCCAGGACCGACCGGCCCTACGTGACCTTCACCGCAGGCGGAACCGAACAGCGTATCGACTGCGACTACATCGCCGGCTGCGACGGGTTCCACGGCGTCAGCCGCCAAACGATCCCCGACACGGTGCGCAAGGAATACGAGAAGGTCTATCCCTTCGGCTGGCTGGGCATCCTGTCCGAGACGCCTCCGGTCGACGACGAACTCATCTACGCCAATTCGGCGCGCGGATTCGCTCTGTGCTCGATGCGGAACGAGAACCTCTCGCGGTACTATGTCCAGTGCCCGCTGAGCGACAGGGCCGAAGACTGGTCCGACGATGCCTTCTGGGACGAGCTGAAACGCCGCATCCCGGAAGAGGCCGCCGACAAGCTGGTCACCGGCCCGTCGATCGAGAAGAGCATCGCGCCGCTGCGATCCTTCGTGACCGAGCCGATGCAATGGGGGCGGCTGTTCCTGTGCGGGGACGCGGCCCATATCGTGCCGCCGACCGGGGCCAAGGGCCTGAACACGGCTGCATCCGACATCCATTACCTGTATCATGCGCTCAAGGACCACTATCTCGAAGGGTCCGACGCGGGGATCGAGGGCTATTCCGCCAAGGCGCTGCTGCGCATCTGGAAGGCCGAACGGTTCAGCTGGTGGATGACCAACCTGCTGCATCGCTTTCCGGACCAGACGGCGTTCGATCTCAAGATGCAGCAGGCCGAGATCGCCTTTCTGCGCGACAGTGACGCGGCGCAGACGGTCATGGCCGAGAATTACGTGGGACTTCCTTACTGATGCATATCGCTGACCTCGAAGGGCTGGCCATTCACTACCGCGACGATGGCGACCCCGATGGCGCGCCCATCGTCTTCGCCAATTCTCTGGGCACGGACCTGCGGCTCTGGGACAAGGTGCTGCCGCTGCTGCCGCAGGGGTTCCGGTACATCCGCTATGACAAGCGGGGGCACGGGCTGACGCAGACCACCCGGCCGCCCTATTCCATGGGCACGCTGGTCCGGGACGCCGAGATCCTGCTGGATCACCTCGGCGTCAGGGACGCGCTCTTCGTCGGGCTGTCGATCGGCGGGATGATCGGGCAGGGACTTGCGGTCAAGCGCATGGATCTGGTGCGGGCGCTGGTGATCTCGAACTCCGCCGCCAAGATCGGCGTGCCCTCGATGTGGCAGGAGCGGATCGACGCGGTGAACCGCGACGGGATCGAGAGCCTTGCCGATGCGGTGATGGAACGCTGGTTCGGCAGGGCCTTCCGCGCGACCGAGGAGCTGGCCGCCTGGCGCAACATGCTGGTCCGGCAACCGGCCGAGGGCTACGCCGGCTGTTCGGCCGCCATATCGGGGACGGATTTCTACACGCCGACCTCGGGCCTGCGCCTGCCGGTGCTGGGCATCGCCGGCAGCGAGGACGGGGCGACGCCGCCGGATCTCGTCCGGGAAACCGTGGATCTGGTGCCCGGCTCGAAATTCGAGCTGATCCGCGGTGCGGGCCACCTGCCCTGCGTCGAGAAACCCGAGGACTACGCCCGCATCCTCACCGACTTCATCAAGGAGACCGGCCATGGCTGACCGCCGCCCCGCGGGGGAAGAGATCCGCCGCGCCGTACTGGGCGAGGCCCATGTGAACCGCTCGCAGGGCACCGCGACCGAGTTCGACCGGGGCTTCGTCGACCTGATCACCGAAAGCGCCTGGGGCACCGTCTGGGCCTCGGACGCGATCCCGCGGCGCGAACGGTCGATGATCACGCTCGCCCTGCTGGCGGGGCTGGGGAATTTCGAGGAATTCGAGCTGCATCTGCGGGCCACGGTGAACACCGGCGCCACCCGCGAGGACATCCGCGAGGTGCTGCACCACGTGGCGATCTATGCCGGCGTGCCCCGCGCGAACCACGCCTTCAAGCTTGCCCGATCCATCTATGCCGAACTGGAGGACACCGGGGATGACTGAGACTTCCGACCAGGGGCCGCTGATTCCGCGCAACCGTGCGGTGCATCCGCCCGCCTACGCGATCGACTACAAGACAAGCGTGCCGCGCAGCCCGCGCTGGTCGCTCCTGTCGATGGACTCCACCCCCTCCGAGGAAACCGGCCCGACCTTCGGGCACGGGATCCTCGGCGAATGGGACAACAACCTGATCATGAACCGGACGCGCGGCAAGGCGCCCGCCGTCGGCGAGCGGATCCTCGTGCATGGCCGCGTCATGGACGAAAACGCCCGGCCCGTGCCGAACACGCTGGTCGAGATCTGGCAGGCCAATGCGGGCGGCCGGTACCGGCACGTCAAGGACACCTATTTCGCCCCGCTCGACCCGAACTTCGGCGGCTGCGGCCGGACGATCACCGACGGGAACGGCTATTACGAGTTCCTGACGATCCGTCCCGGCGCCTACCCCTGGCCGAACCGGGCGAACGACTGGCGGCCGATGCATATCCACTTCTCGATCTTCGGGCATTCGTTCGGGCAGCGCCTGATCAGCCAGATGTATTTCGAGGGCGATCCTCTGATCGATCACTGTCCGATCGCCGCGACCGTGCAGGACCGGTCGCAGCTCGACCGGCTGGTCGCGCCGCTCGATTTCTCGAAATCGCGGCCGCTGGATTTCCTAGCCTACAAGTTCGACATCGTGCTGCGCGGCCGCCGCCAGACCATGTTCGAGAACAAGATCGAGGGAATGTGAGATGGTGCAGAAACTCGACACGCTGCTCGAAACGCCGTCGCAGACCGCCGGCCCCTACGTCCACATCGGCTGCATGCCGACCTACGCGGGGAACGCCGGCGCCTATGACACCGAGATCGGCGCAAGCCCGATCCGGGAGGGCGCCAGGGGCGAGATCATCGAGATCACCGGCGCGGTGATCGACGGCACCGGCTGGGCCCTGCGCGACGCGATGCTCGAGAGCTGGCAGCCAGATGCGGCCGGCGTATTTCCGGGGCAGGCGGGCGCGGATCCGAAGGTCTCGGGCTACTGCCGGTTCGCCGCGGATGCGGAAAGCGGCAAGTTCACGCTGCGCACGGTAAAGCCCGGCCCCGTGCCGATGCGCGGCGGCGGACGCCAGGCCCCGCATATCTCGGTCTGGCTCGTGGCGCGCGGGATCAACGTGGGCCTTCAGACCCGGATCTACTTCGAGGACGAGGACAACACCGGCGATCCTCTGCTGAACCGGATCGAACAGCGGCCCCGCGCCGAGACCCTGATTGCAAAGAAGACCGGGGACGGCCAGTATACGTTCAACGTCGTCCTGCAGGGCGACAGCGAGACGGTGTTTCTGGATATCTGAATGGCGCAATTCATTCTCGTGCATGGCGCCTGCCACGGCGCATGGTGCTGGCGTGACGTGATCCCCGCGCTCGAATCGCGGGGCCATGCGGTGCGCGCCGTCGACATGCCCGGACGCGGCGGCGGCGTCGCCGGGCTGACGCTGAAGGACCAGGCCGAGGCGATCCTGTCGGCCTACGAGGGCCAGGCGGTTCTCGTCGGACATTCGGCCGGCGGTTTCTCGATCTCGGCCGCGGCCGAACAGGCGCCGGAGCGGGTGTCGCGCCTGATCTACGTGGCCGCGCTGCGGCCGGCGAACGGAGACAGGCTGGGCCAGCGGATGCAGGCCCTGACGGGAGAGCGGGCCGACCTGCCGCTTGTGGTGGCCAAGGACCGGCTGTCCTATTGCTTCGACACCGAAGGGGCCGGCCCGGTGCTCTACAACGGCGCCAGCCAGGCCGACATGGACTGGGCCCTGCCGCAGATCCGCCACGAGCCCTCGGGCCCCCATCGCGAGGCGATCAGCCTCGGGGACAATCACGCCGGAGTTCCCGCCTCGTTCGTCATCTGCACCGAGGACCGGATGATCCCGGCGGTCGATCAGGAAAGGATGGCCGCGGACCTGACCGACGTCGTGCGGATGGAGACCGGGCATTCGCCGTTCCTGTCGGACCCCGACAGGCTGGCCGGTCATCTGGCGCGGATGGCATGCTGATGGCGGGATCGGTTCACGACAGCCAGATCTATCACAAGCTCTTCGATGCCGGCGAGGCGTCGAAACTCTTTACCGACAGCGCCGAGGTGCGGGCGATGCTGATCGTCGAGGGCGCCCTGGCCAAGGCGCAGGGAGAGCTGGGGATCATTCCGGAACTGAGCGCCAAGGCGATCCATCGCGCCACGCTCGAGATCCCGCTCGATCCCGGCGCGCTCGGCCAGGCGGCGGCGGTGAACGGCGTGCCGGTGCCCGGCCTTGTCTCGGCCTTCCGCGACGCGATGCAGGCGCCGGAACATGCGCAGTATTTCCACTGGGGGGCCACGTCGCAGGACATCATCGACACCGGGCTGATGCTGCGCCTCCGGCAGTTGCTCGGGCTGGTCGAGGGCGCGGTGCGCGAGACGCTCTCGGCCCTGGCCGGGCTGGCCGAGGCCCATGCCGAGCTGCCGATGGCGGGACGGACCTATGGCCAGTACGCGACGCCCGTCAGCTTCGGGTCGGTCGCGGCACAATGGGGGCAGCCACTTCTTTCATGCCTGAAGGAACTGGACGACCTGAAACGGACCTCCCTGCTGATCTCGCTTTCCGGCGCGGCGGGAACGGGCAGCATCTGGGGCGCGCAGACCCCGGCGCTGCGGGCCGCCGTGGCGGCGGGGCTCGGTCTGTCCGATCCGGGCCGCAGCTGGCATGCGGACCGCGGGCCGCTTTTGAAAGTCGCGGACTGGCTGACCCGGTTGGCCACCGCCCTGGGGAAGATCGGCGAGGACGTCACCCTGATGGTCCAGTCGGGCGTGGGCGAGGTCCGGCTGGGGACCGCCGGCGGGTCATCGACCATGCCGCAGAAGCAGAACCCGGTGCAGCCCTCGGTTCTCGTCGCCGCCGCGCGGCAGTCCATCGCGGCGCAGTCGGCCCTTCAGGGCGCCGGCCTTGCCCGGCAGCAGCGGGACGGCGCCGCATGGTTCACGGAATGGATGGTGCTGCCCCAACTCTGCCTGGCCGCCGCCTGTGCCGCCGAAACGGCGCGGCGCATGGTCCCCGGCCTCGAGCCGCAGCCCGATGCCATGCAGGCGGCCTTCGACCAGAGCCAGGGGCTGATGCAGGCCGAAACGCTGAGCTTTCACCTCTCGGCGCACATGCCCCGCCCCGAGGCGCAGGCTGCGGTCAAGCGCCTCTGCCGAACCGTGATCGAACGGGGCGGTCACCTCCGGGATGCCGCCGCCACCGCCTATCCCGATATCGACCTCGCCCCGGTCTTCGGCGCCTCCGGGCAACTGGGCGACGGGCCGGAGCAGGCGCGGGCCTTCGCGGCCGCGGCACGTGCCGTGTGACGTTGCGAAATTTCATTCCGAAATGTGGAATTCCCAAAACCGGTTGCCTAAGGTGCCCCAGAGAATTCACGGTCTGCAGGACCACGGGAGGACAAGATGGAAAAGATTCGCGCGGCGGTCTGCCGGGAATACAACGCGCCGCTTCAGATCGAAGAGGTGATGCTGCGGGAGCCCGGAATGGGCGAGGTCGCCGTCGATATCGAGGCGGTGGCGATCTGCCATTCCGACATCTCCTTCTGGCAGGGCGGCTTCGGCGGTGCGCTTCCGGCGGTCTACGGCCATGAAGCCGCCGGGAAAGTCATCGCCGTCGGCGAGGCCGTGGTCGGCATCAAGCCCGGCGACAGCGTCTGCGTCACCCTGATCCACGCCTGCGGCCACTGCACGACATGCCAGAGCGGCAAGCCGACGATCTGCGAAACCCCCGTGGACAACCTGACCGGAAGCCCGATCGAGACCCCGGAAGGTGAGCCGGTGTTCAAGGCCATGGCCTCGGGCGCCTTCGCGGAAAAGGTCGTGGTGGACCAGAGCCAGATCTGCGTGATCCCGGACGACATCGGCAAGGATGTCGCCTCGCTCATTTCCTGCGGCGTGATCACCGGCGTGGGCGCGGCGGTCTTCGCGGCGGATATCGAGGTGGGCCAGGACGTGGTGGTGATCGGCGCGGGCGGCGTCGGTCTGAACGCGATCCAGGGCGCGAGGATTGCGGGCGCGCGGCGGATCGTTGCGGTCGACATGCTGCCCGAAAAGCTCGAGGTCGCGAAGGAATTCGGCGCGACGGATACCGTGCTGGCCGAGGGCAAGCCCTGGGCCGAGGTCAAGAAGATCCTCGGGCGCGGGGCGGATGCGGTGCTGGTGACGGTCGGCGTGGCCCAGGTCTACGACCAGGCGCCGCGCTACCTTGGCTGGGGCGGCAGGATCGTCATGGTCGGCATGCCGCATGGCGACAAGACCTCGACCTACTCGCCGCTGATCATGGCGAACCAGGGCCAGGGCATCGTCGGCTCCAAGATGGGCGACATGGTCATCAAGCGGGACATCCCCTGGATCGTCGACATGTACAAGCAGGGACGCCTCAAGCTGGACGAGCTGATCTCGGGCCGCTGGACGCTGGAGCAGATCAACGAGGCGATCGAGGACACCAAGTCGGGCGCCGCCCGGCGCAACGTCATCATGATGAAGTGACGCCTTGAAGCTCGACACGCTCGATATCATCGTGACCTCCCCGCCCGCGCCGGGCTGGGGCGGTCACTACTGGATCCTCGTCAAGCTCACGACCGACACGGGCATCACCGGCTGGGGCGAATGCTACGGCGCCTCGGTCGGACCCGAGGCGATGCAGGCGGTGATCGCCGACGTGTTCGAACGGCACATGGCCGGCGAGAATCCCGAAAACATCGAGCTGATGTTCCGCCGCGCCTATTCCAGCGGGTTCACGCAGCGGCCGGACCTGACGGTCATGGGTGCGTTCTCGGGGCTGGAGATCGCCTGCTGGGACATTCTCGGCAAGGATCGCGACCGGCCGGTCTGGGCGCTCTTGGGCGGAAAGGTCAACGATCGGCTGCGCGCCTATTCCTACCTCTATCCGCTGGCGCATCACGATATGGCGGCCTACTGGACCTCGCCCGAGATGGCGGCCGAAAGCGCCCTCGATCTCGCGGACCGGGGCTATACGGCGGTCAAGTTCGACCCCGCGGGCCCCTACACGATCCGCGGCGGCCACATGCCGGCGATGACCGATATCGACATGTCAGCCCGGTTCTGCGCCGCCGTCCGCGACGCGGTCGGGACGCGGGCCGACCTGCTGTTCGGGACGCACGGCCAGTTCACGCCGGCCGGGGCGATCCGGCTGGCGCAGGCCATCGCCCCGCACGACCCGCTGTGGTTTGAAGAGCCGGTGCCCCCCGACGACGTCGCGGGCATGGCGGCGGTTCAGGCGGCGACGCCGGTGCCGGTCTCGGCGGGCGAACGGCTGACCACCAAGGCCGAGTTCGCCGCCCTGCTGCGCGCGGGCGTGCGTATCCTGCAACCGGCCCTGGGCCGGGCCGGCGGCATCTGGGAGGGCAAGAAGATCGCCGCGCTGGCCGAGACTTTCGGCGCGCAGATCGCTCCGCATCTCTATGCCGGACCGGTGGAATGGGCGGCGAACATCCATCTTGCCGCCACCTGCCCCAACCTGCTGATGATCGAGACGATCGAGACCGACTTCCACGCCCGGATGATCCGGGGCGCCCTCTCTGTCGAGCGGGGCTTTGTCCGTCCGCCGGACGGCCCCGGCCTCGGGATCGAGGTCGACGAGGAACTGGCCCGGGCGCATCCTTACGAGGGCCGGGCGTTGCACCTGCAGATGCAGGAGGCGCCCTGCGATTACGCGAACGGCAACAGTTTTCCGGGCGGCGCCCCGCGTGAGTGACCGGCTTCTCGCCAAGCCCGCAAGGACATGATACGTCACCGGAAACGTATCGCAGGACCCGACGCCGTGGCCGAATTACATCCCCCCGTTCCGCCGCAGGAAATGGAGCAGAACGCCGAACGCGCGGCCGCCTTTCTCAAGACGCTGGCGCATGAGGGGCGGCTGATGATCCTGTGCCACCTCGGCGGCGGCGAAAGATCCGTGGGCGAGCTGGAAGAACTTCTCGGGATGCGCCAGGCCGCCGTCAGCCAGATGCTGGCCCGGCTGCGCGAGGAGGGCTTCGTCAGCACCCGGCGCGAGGGAAAGACCGTGTATTACCGGCTGGCCAACCACCAGACCTCCGAGGTGATCGGACTGCTCTACCGCCTGTTCTGCGAGGGGCCCGCCTGAGCGGCGCGCCCCCGCGGCCGGGCCGCGCGGATCGGCGGATCGGGGCCCGCCCGACCGATCTCAGGCTCCGAACCGCCCCTTGAGCGCGCGGACATCCCGCACGAGCGATGAGATGTCGGTGCCGATGGCGGTGAACCCCGCGCCAAGGGTGGCGAGACGCTTCGCCAGATCCTCGTCCAGCGTCAGGATACCCGAAGGGACGCCGATGGCCCTGAGGCGGGTGAAGGCGTCCTCGATGGCGGCGACGACCTCGGGATGCGACTGGTTGCCGGGATGTCCCATCGACCCCGACAGGTCGGCCGGCCCGATGAAGACCGCATCGACACCGTCGACGGTCGCGATCTCCTCGATCCGGGCGAGCGCGTCGATCGTCTCGACCTGCACGATCAGGCAGAGCTCTTCCTCGGCGCGGGTCATGTAATCCCTGACCATGCCGAAGCGCGAGGCCCGGGTGCCGCCGGCCATGCCGCGAATGCCGTTCGGCGGATACCTCATGGCGGTCACCGCGGCCCGCGCCTCGTCCGGCGTCTGCACATAGGGGATCATCAGGGTCTGCGCGCCCATGTCGAGATACCGCTTGATGTAGGCGGCGTCGTTCGACACGGGGCGGACCACGGCCGAGACCTCGGGATAGGCGGCAATGGCCTGGAGCGAGGCATGGACCTGGAAGGCTTCGGTCGTCGTGTGTTCGGTGTCCACGACGATCCAGTCAAAGCCGATGGCGGCCAGCGCCTCGGGGACGATGGGGCCGCTGATCGTGTTCCAGAACCCCAACTGGTGTTTCCCCTCTTTCAGAGCGGCCTTGAATCGGTTGCGGGGCAGGTCCATGGATCAGTCCTCGAGCAGCGTGGCGATACGGTGAAGCGCAAGCGTGTATCCCTGCGTCCCGCAGCCGGCGATCACGGCATCCGCGCGGGCCGAGACATAGGAATGATGGCGAAAGTCCTCGCGCTTGTGCACGTTCGATATATGCACCTCGACCACCGGCCCGTCGAAGGCATTGAGCGCGTCGAGAATCGCGACCGAGGTATGCGTGTAGGCGGCAGGATTAATGACGATGGCCGCCGCCTCGTCGCGGGCGCGGTGGATCGCCTCGACGATCTCGCCCTCGTGGTTGGACTGGAAGAAGCACGTTTCCAGGCCGAGGCCGGCAGCGGTGTCGCTGCACCGGGTCTCGACGTCCGTGAGCGTCTCGGCGCCGTAGATCTCGGGCTGGCGCCGGCCGAGCAGGTTCAGGTTGGGGCCGTTCAGGATGGCGACGGTCTTGGTCACGGTGGTCTCCGGTGGCGCTTGGTCCCGCCGGTGATAGCATGTTTGCACGGGCGCGCCACGGTTTTGACCGCGCGCGGCCTCGGCGGCGGGCGATGTGGCTTGCACGGCGGCGCGGGGCTGCGCAGGATCGCGGGCAACCGACGCAAGGGGGAGGCTGCGATGAATCCTGCGAACTGGCTGTCCCGGGCGGCGCGGCTCTGGCCCGGGGCCCCTGCCCTGCTGCGGGGCGAGACGGTGGTGGCCGACTACGCCACCTTCCAAGCCCGGGCCGCCCGGTTCGGTGGTTGGCTGCGCGAGGCCGGGGTGCGCCCGGGGGACCGGGTCGCGCTTTTCGCGCCCAACCGGGCGGACTATCTCGTCGTGCTCTACGGCACGTGGATGCTGGGCGCGGCGGCAGTGCCGATCAACGCCAAGCTGCACCCCAGGGAAGTCGCCTGGATGCTGGAGCATTCCGGCGCGGGTGTCGTCGTGACGGACCGCAACGGCGCCGAGGGACTGGCGCAGGCGGGGGTCCGGATCGTCGATCTGGACGCCGGGCTGCCCGCGGGCGAACCGCTGGAGGGCTGCCGGGAGATGGCCGGCGACAGCCTGGCATGGCTCTTCTACACCTCTGGCACGACGGGGCGGCCCAAGGGCGTCCAGATCACCTGCGGCAACATCATGGCGATGGTCGCCGGATACCTGGCGGATGTGGATGCGGTGCAGCGCGCGGATGTCTCGCTCTATGCCGCCCCCATGTCGCACGGCGCCGGGCTCTACAACTTCATGTACGTCATCCGCGGCGCCCGGCACCTGGTGCCCGAGAGCGGCGGGTTCGACCCGCGCGAGATCTTCGAGCTCGGAGAGAGGGTGGGGAACCTCTGCCTCTTCGCCGCGCCGACGATGGTCCGGCGGATGACCGATCTCGCCCGCGCGGCAGGGCTCACCGGGGAGGGAATCCGGACGGTCATTTATGGCGGCGGACCGATGTACGTGGCCGATATCATCGAGGCGGTGGACCTGATGGGGCCGCGCTTCGTGCAGATATACGGTCAGGGGGAATGCCCGATGTGCATCACCGCCCTCCCCCGTGAGATGGTGGCCGACCGCGATCACCCCGACTGGCGCGCGCGGCTGGGGTCGGTCGGCTTCGCCCAGGCCAATTGCGAGGTGCGGGTGGTGAACCGCGAGGGCGAACCGGTGCCCACGGGCGAGAGCGGCGAGATCTGCGCGCGCGGCGCCGGCGTCATGTCGGGCTACTGGCAAAACCCCGAGGCGACGGCAGAGACCCTGAAGGACGGGTGGCTCTGGACGGGGGACATGGGGGCGCTGTCCGAGGACGGATTTCTGACACTTCAGGACAGATCGAAAGACCTGATCATCTCGGGCGGGACGAACATCTATCCGCGCGAGGTCGAGGAATGCCTGCTGACCCATCCGGCGGTCGCCGAAGCCTCGGTGATCGGCCGGCCCGACCCGGAATGGGGCGAGGTGGTGGTGGCCTGCGTGGTGCGGGCGGGCACCTGCAGCGAGGCGGAACTCGACAGTCATTGTCTGGACCGCATCGCCAGGTTCAAGCGACCCAAGGTCTACGCCTTCGTCGACGCGCTGCCCAAGAACGCCTATGGCAAGGTTCTCAAGACCGAGTTGCGCAGCGAATACGGATCCTGAGCGGGCCTTTCACGCGCCCCAGGTCGCGCGCTGGACCCGCAGCCAGTTGCGGAAGAGCAGCTTTTCCATCAGCGCCTCGCCCAGCCCATGCTGTACCAAGGCCTCGCGCAGGGGGGCCAGGCCGGCGACGTCCGCCATCCAGTCGGGCAGGATCGCCCCGTCGAAATCCGATCCGAAGGCGACCCCGTCCTCGCCCAGGATGCCCAGCAGGTGATCCAGGTGGCGCAGGATGAACTCGACCGGACAATCGGGGATGAACCGGCCGTCCGGGCGCAGGAAACAGGTGCCGTAGTTGATGCCGACCAGACCGTTCGTCCCGGCGATGATGCGCAACTCGTCATCCGTGAGGTTGCGGGCCGAGGGCGTCACCGCATGGGCGTTGGAATGCGTGGCCACCAGCGGCCGGGTCGACAGCTCGGCCACGTCGTGCAGCCCGGCCATGTTCAGGTGGCTGAGATCGACCATGATGCCCCGGTCGTTGCAGGCCCGGACCAGATCCTTGCCGGCCTCGGTCAGGCCGGGCCCGATGTCCGCCGTGGCGGGCAGCCGGAAGGGCACGCCGTGGCCGAAGATCGTCTCGCGGCTCCAGACCGGACCGATTGACCGCAGGCCCGCGTCATAGAGCTCATCCAGTTCGGCAAGATCCGGGCCGATCGCCTCGGCGCCCTCCATGTGCAGCACGGCGGCGAGGGTCGGCCCGTGCAGGGCGGCCTCGACCTCGGTGGCGGTGGTGCAGGGCGTGATCACCCCAAGCTCGGCCAGCCGGTTGAAATGCCCGATCCCCTCGCGGACCTGGTCCAGCGCGATGTCGTGGTCCAGCGGCTCGGGCAGCGGGAGATCGTAGCGTTCCTCGCGCATGGCGGCCATGTTGATCCCCGGTCCGCCCGGCGTGGGCACGAAGAGCGCGAAGAACCCGCCGCCCAACCCCCCCGCCTTCGCACGGGGCAGATCGATATGCCCGTTCCCGTGGCCGTCCCGGACCTCCTCGGCCGTCATCCGGCCAAGCGTCATCTTGAGAAGAAGGTCGTTATGGCCGTCGAAGAAGGGGATCATGTTGCGTCTCGCAGATCTGAGAGTGTCTTGGCGATGGTCAGCGCCTCGGGATCGAGGAAGCAGTGGATCAGAGCCGGTCGGCCGCTGGCCCGCGCCCGGTCGAAGGCAGCCGCAAAGTCGCCGCTGTCGCGGACCGTTTCGGCGTGGCAGCCGAAACTGGCCGCCATGGCCGCGAAGTCGGGGTTCCTGAGATCGGTGGCCGAGACGCGCCCTGGATAGTGCTTTTCCTGGTGCATGCGGATCGTGCCGAACATGCCGTTGTCGATCACGAGGACGATGACGGGGATCTCGTGCTGGACCGCCGTGGCAAGCTCCTGCACCGTCATCATGATGTCGCCGTCCCCCGCCACGCAGACGACGTCGCGCTCCGGCTGCTGGCGCTTGGCCATAACAGCCGCAGGAAGACCGTAGCCCATAGAGCCGGAGGTCGGCGCCAGCTGGGATCCGTGGTCCCGGAACCGGTAGTGGCGGTTGATCCAGGTCGCGAAATTGCCCGCCCCGTTGGTGATCGCCGCATCCGGGCCGAGCGTGTCGCGCAGCCAGCAGACCACCTCTCCCATCTGGAAGCTGCCCGGCAGCGGGAGCGGCTCGGTCGACCAGTCGAGATAGGTCCGGCGCAGGTCCTCGACCCAGCCCGACTGCCGGTTTGGACCGGGCAGCCCCTCGACCGCCGAGACGAAGCCGCCCGCCGTTCCGACAAGCCCGAGGCCCGGCTGGTAGACCCGCCCCACCTCTTCGGGGTCGGGGTGCAGGTGCACGATCCGGTCATCGCCCGGACCGATGTCGAACAGCGTGTAGTTCTGCGAGGGGCTTTCCGACATGCGCCCGCCGAGCATCAGGATCATATCCGCCCGTTCGATCGCTTCGACCAGACCGGGACTGGCGCCGATCGAGAGGTCGCCGACGTAGTTCGGATGATCGGCCGGAAAGCTGCCGCCGCGGCGGAACTCGACCGCGACGGGCAGCGCGTGCCGTTCGGCGAAGGCGATCATGCCGTCGCGCGCCGCCCCTCGCCAGCCGCCACCGCCCAGGATTGCGACAGGGCGTTCGGCCCGGGCCAGCCGCTCGGTCAGCTCGGCGATGCCGTCCGCTGCGGGGGCCATCTCGATCGGGCGGATCGGGGGCGCGTCAGGCACGTCGGCCGTGTCGACGAGCATGTCCTCGGGCAGCGCGATGACCACCGGGCCGGGCCGCCCCTGCGTGGCGACGCGAAAGGCACGGGCGAGCAGTTCGGGGATGCGCGCCGGGTCGTCGATCTCGACCGCCCATTTGGCGATGGTGCCGAAGACGGCCGGATAGTCGAGTTCCTGGAACGCCTCGCGATGCCGCATGTTCCGCGCCACCTGTCCGACGAAAAGGATCATCGGCGTGCTGTCCTGGGCGGCCACGTGCACGCCCGCCGCCGCGTTCGTCGCCCCGGGTCCGCGGGTGACGAAGCAGATGCCGGGGCGTCCGGTGATCTTGCCGTAGGTCTCGGCCATCATCGCCGCCCCGCCCTCCTGCCGGCAGGTAAGCAGATCGACCCCCGACCCGATCAGCGCGTCGAGCACGGCAAGGTAACTTTCCCCCGGTACGCAGGTGGCGCGATCCACGCCCTGAGCTACGAGTTGGTCCACCAGTATCCGCGCACCCGTGCGTTCCATCGTCCCCTCCGGTTTCGGTATCCGCGGCACCTTGGCCAATTTGTGAGACATTGACCAGAGCGTGTGGTGGTGACCCCGGCAGGATTCGAACCTGCAACCTGCCCCTTAGGAGGGATGCGTTCATAGCGCTATTCCTTTTGTGATTTCTTGCTGTTGGGTGTTTGTACAGGGTCTTCCTGTACATGGTTTGTACGAAAACGGGCTCGGATGTCAGCCTCGTCGGTCTCTGCGTGGGCATAGATGCGCATGGGCAAATTGGGGTCAGCCCACCGGCCAGCCTTGGCTGCAGTGACCGGATCGACGCCTTGACGGACAACAAGCTCCGTGAAGAAGCCGTGCCGTCCTGCTGGATGGGCTGACAGGTACGGAATACCCGCGCGCTTGCAGATTGTCTTCCAGCGCGTGTTGTAGCCGGTGGAACTGCCATAGCCGAAAACGCGCGCCTTCATGAGCTTGCCAGTCTTGCGGTTTTTGGGCCGTTTGGCTGGCAGTGCGAGAAGCTCGTCCATCATCTGCGGCGAAACGGTGATCCAACTTTCTGGATGTCCTTTCTGCGCTTTCACGCGGACTTTGTTTTCGTGCGGTCGAAGGTCATCAGGCTCCAAAGATACAGCCTGATCAATCCGTGCTGCCGTCTCAAACATGAAACGGACTAGCGCGGCGTTGTACGGATCAGCAGCACGGCAAAAGGCTTCGATCCATTCCTTGTCAGCTGGCGTGCGCTCGACGCGGCTAAGCTTCCCGCGCCGTTTGTCCTGTGCGATCCGCTCAAACTTGTCGTAGGGTTTTACACGGATCAGCGGCGTGCCTTCCAGCTCGTGGGCGTTGTTAATCACAGCACTCGCGGGCGTCACGATTTCACGCCACCAGGTATCGGTCGACGCTTTGGGTTTCAGCTTCGGCCCAAGGCTTTTCAATAGCGCGCCAGAAATCGCGCCGAGCGATAGGTCACCGATTGCTTCGACAATCGGGATCAACTGCTTAGCTGCTTTTGGGGACGCGTTGTAGAGCATGATTGCATCGGAGAACGTTTTGCTCTGTTCGTCGCCCACAACATAGCGACGGATCTGACGCTCGGTCTCATGGTTTATCCAGTCCCGTGCGCCCTCTTCTGTAGATGCCTTAGTGCTTCGCCGGTATGGGCCGGCGATTGGCCTGCCGTTGTATTCAATCCACCCCTTGGCCCAGTAGACACGGCCCCTCTTGTAAATTTGGAGCGGCATGACTGGCCTCCTTCAAAAATCGTATCAATCTGCGCGGGCGTGATGAGCATGGTCCGCCCAAGGCGATAGAATGCGCCCGTCTCATTGGCGCGTTCGCGCAAGGTGCGTTCCGAAATATCGATCCCCATACCGGCCATGACTTCGACCCATTGCGCGGGTGTTTTCCCAAGCCCCAGGATCTGACAGCTGTCTGAATAGTTGGTCTCTGCCATTTCAGTCGTCCTTGTCCGCTTAAGTTGAATCGGCGACACGCATGGAATCGCTTGTTCTGCACCTTCTGACGTGGTCAGATGTGATTAACTGTAAATGTTCGTCATTTTTTGCAAAGTTCGCTAATTTCGGCGAAGTAGTCAATTGGAAAATTCAGATGCCGCAGAAACCTGCTGATCTTTTTGCTGCAATGGGTGCTCGTCTCACCATTGCTCGCAATGAAATCGGCTTCTCACAAGCGGCCATGGCCGAAGCTATCGGTGTCTCACCGCGCGCGTATCACAGCTACGAAAAGGGCGAGCGAGGAATGCCTGTAGAAGCCTTGGTCGCGATGGGTGAACGGTTCGAGGTGGACGTGCCCTGGCTGTTACTCGGCACCAAATCCATTCGGGCGGGGCATGATTTCGATGCCCTCAAACACATCGAAAGCTCGCTGGATAAGCACCTCACCGATGAGGGCATAAAAATCAAAAGCGAAAAGCGCGGGGCCATTGTCGCGCGCTGGTATCAATCGCATGTCGAAGGCCGTGAAGTGACTGATGACGACGTGCACACATGGATCGAGTTGGTAAGGGAGTAATCTGGTGAACAAGGCAAGCAAACGCTGGAACATGTTGAGACACTCAGTCTTGGAACGCACCCGTCGTGAGGTGATTGAACCCCTTGACCCGCTTTACCCAATCCTCCTGGGAACCAGTGTGTTCTACCTTATCGGCTTGGGGCGACTATCATTGGCACAACAGACCGCCGAATACTCGGTTTTGGCCGCCACCATGATTTTTGCCATCGCTGCGGCTGGCTTCGCACTTCCATTTTTGACAGGTGCGGTATTGACCCTTCGCGCAGCCGATCGAAAACTGGAACGCCTTCAACGCGGGTGATCCGATGGCCTTCGGTATCTTCATCCATCGCAGCGACTCGATCTACGACGACATTCCCTCGGAGCGGTATCAATTTCCCAAGCAATACCTTTCACGCGCCCAACAGTGCGAGGGGGATTGGATCGTCTACCTGGAGCCAAGCAAAGTCAAAGAGACCAAAGGGTACTTTGCAGTCGCTAAGGTCCAGGAGATCATTCCGGATCCTAGGAAGCAGGACATGTTCTTGGCGGTCATAGAGCCCGGAACGTATCTTGATTTCGGCGACCCTGTTTCATTCCGGGACGAGAATTCGATCATCGAAAGAGGATTGCTGAACGACCAAGGCAAGATATCCGGACGCGCGCAAGCCGCGGTAAGAACCCTTTCAGCTGAAGACTTCGCCCGAATAGTTGAACGTGGTCTTGGACGAGATGAGGACATCCTGCCTCGCGTGGGCGACACGATGCAGATGCCAGGGTTTCATGACGCGCAAACACTTTTCCAACACATGCCCGCTCGAGAACGCGTCAACCAACTGACCAATCGCGCGGTTCGCGACCGCAATTTCAGAAAGAATGTCCTGCGCGCCTACGGCGAACGCTGCGCCATCACTGGCTTGCGCCTGATCAATGGTGGTGGTCGCGCTGAGGTGGAAGCCGCTCATATCAGACCGGTAGAGCATGACGGCCCCGACATCGTTAGCAACGGGCTCGCCCTGTCCGGAACTGCGCATTGGATGTTTGATCGCGGCCTCGTTGGGTTGGCTGACGACCTGACAATTCTGGTTTCCCGTCAGAGCAACGACATCGAAGCCGTGACGTCGATGATTAACTCGTCCGGCAAGATCCTGGTGCCGGACCGCCTCGCCAACCGGCCAAGGACTGAGTTTGTAACCTGGCACAGAGAGAATTGTTTTAAGCAGTAATGGCCTATCTATTTTTAGACGACAGCAAGCACCATAGATCCGGCTTTTCACTTGCCGCATTCGCCATTTGCGATGTGGATCCCACAGAAGAAATGGGCGCGCTCTTTCGCGAGTATGGCTTCGATCCAGGCACGTTCGAGTTCAAGTCTTCAGCGACCATGAAAGATGACAATGATCTTCAAGCGCTGCGTGATAGCTTGAAACACTTTATCGCACGCAACTGCAAAATGGCCCTATGCGTCGTAGATAGCGCAGAAGACACTAGGAAATTAGGCCCAGCTTCGTTGACGCTTTTGCGTAGCGCACTGAAGCATCCCTTGCTCGAGGGGCGGCAGCATGAGGTCTTCTTTGATGAAGGCCTCTTCAAACACAAAAGTGCGGCCGAGGCTTTAGTTGCAGGCGATCCGGAGCTCGCAGGCTGCATCTTCCACTTTGAACAGGATTCCAAGGCGGTCATGGGTATCCAACTTGCGGACATTATGGCCCATACGTGCAGCATTATGCTGTTGGAAGCACTCGGTGACATTACCAAAAAGGTGATCGTTAACGCCCCTGGCGACAGCATATATGATGGTCTCGAGGTCGAGCTCGGCTTCGAGATGTGGGCCGGGATCCGCTACGCATTTCTCAGCCAAAACAAGCCCAACCCAAAAGACGATTTCGAGCTCGCCAATGTCGACGTTTACCCTTGGGGCCTATTCATTGATGAGAGCGTCAATGAGCGAGTTGCGCGCGTAGCAATGGACCGTTTTGGAGAAAACTATTTAGGTTGTATTCATTGACGATCAGCAGGTGACGGTAACGATTAACAAGTTCACTCACATTGCGAATTGCCAGATTATGGGAAGCTCAAAGTCGCCAATTCTATACCGCAATATTTTTTCGGCCTTACAAATAGCTAAACACTCGGAGCAGTTTTGAAAATGACAAGAAAAAAAGTCGAAAAAGTCAGAGTCTCAAGGGCTGGGCATACCTTCCACGAAAGGTGGGCTGCACGACGTGCGCTTCAACTTGTTTTCCCCAAAGATGATCTTTTTGCAGTCGTTGTTGAGGGCCTATCCCCAAATGAGAATCTGAAGTGGGGGCAAGAGGCCGAGGACATTGCCGATCTCACTCTTTTCTATGGGTCTGGCGATACTTTTGAGACCTGCAGCTCCCAGCAAATTTTGCAGTTCAAATACAAAGAGGCTGAAAAGCCGGTCACCTCTTCCTATCTAAAAAAGACGATCAAGAAGTTTTCTGCGTCGCTTCGCGAGATCAGAAAAAGTGTTTCGAGCGCAGACATCGCGAACAAGCTATCATTCGGGTTCGTAACAAATGCCAAATTCTCTAGCGACCTATGGGATGCTATCGAATGTTTGAAGTCAGGTGGCGTAGCGAAGACCCAGAGCGGTAAGTCACAACTTAGATATCTCGAGGCATGGTGTAAGGAGGAGAAGATCGAAGCAGGGGAAATCTTCCCGCTAATCGAGTTTCGCGCTGCAACAAGTGATCTTCCTGCTCAGAACCGATCCCTTCGACGAACGGTTAGCGATTGGTCTGCCGGATCCACCGGACAGGCCGCAAAAAGGTTGTACGCTCTGGTTGAGCTTGTGCGAGAGAAGGCCCAAATCGAAGGGCAGGGAAACAACTCGATCACACGTGAAGATGTCCTCGATGCCTTGGAGTGTGACGAGGATCAGCTATTTCCTGCGGATACCCGCTTCGTTGATGTTGGTGAAGTTGTCGAGCGCTCTGCCCTTCACGTTGTCAAAGACGAGATCGAAGCGAGCAGTATACCCTTATTTCTCTACGCTGATGGAGGCGTCGGAAAGACGGTTTTCATCCAAAGCCTCGCTTCACATCTGAGGGAGTCGTTTGAGGTTGTAATTTTCGATTGCTTCGGTGGTGGGGCATATCGCTCCGAGGCTCAGGCGCGTCATATGCCGAAAGTGGGTTTGCTACAGATCATTAACGAACTAGCAACACGCGGGCTCTGTGATCCGCTTCTTCCTTCTGACAGCGATCAATATGGATTGATTGATGTCGCTCGCAAGCGTCTCAGACAAGCGAGCGAAACTGTCCAGAACCAGTCCGCATTGCAGGGT
Organism: Pseudooceanicola batsensis HTCC2597; assembly: GCF_000152725.1. Lineage (GTDB taxonomy): Bacteria > Pseudomonadota > Alphaproteobacteria > Rhodobacterales > Rhodobacteraceae > Pseudooceanicola > Pseudooceanicola batsensis. The sequence goes on along the minus strand of NZ_CH724131.1, from coordinate 3,030,984 downwards.
GTACTGATTGTGTTGGACGCTGCAGACAATGCGCAGTTGGAAGCCAATGCGCGCAATGAAGATGCGTTCCCAAGGCTTTTGCTCGCATCGCTAAGTGCAGCCCCCATTGACGGTGTGAAGCTGTTGCTCACTGCGCGCCCCCACAGAATGGATAGTGTGATCGGAAAGAGCCGGTCAACGCGTCTTGAGCTAAAGCCGTTTACAGAAGAGGAAACGCGGGAGTTCCTTGCGACACGGCGCGATGAAATAACGGATGTCGAATTCTCAACAGTGATGGCGCGTTCTCAAGGTAACGCAAGAGTCCTCGATTACTTAGTTGAGAGCTGGGATTCGAACGTGTCCGGCAACGCTCCGAAAACCAAGATTTCAGTCGAAGAACTTATCGCTGAGAAATGCCAGGAAATATTCGATGACCTATACACAGCAGGTTGGAGCGAGATTGAAGTTCGTGAATTCTTTGCCGCCTTGTCGCTCCTTCCGCCACCGATTCCACTGACTGAATTAGCCAGGGCATTGGGTTGGTCGGCCTCACAGGTCAACAGCGCTGCATCCGATCTTGCGCCGATGCTTGAACTGGTCAGGCATGGGGCGATCTTTCGTGACGAACCCACTGAAACCTACATCAAAGACCAATATGCCAGCGAGATTTCTGCGCAGCAATCCATTGCGCAGCGACTCCAAGTGCATCAGAAGGACTCAGTCTACGCCGCTGAAGCGCTCCCACATTTCCTCGTAGTCATCGGCGATAGCAACAGAGCTTTTCAACTCGCAAGTTCGGATGAGTTCCCGACAGAAATCGAATCCGAGTATGAGCGTCGCCGATTGAAGCTTAATAGGCTCTATGCAGCATTTTCGCTGGCGACGCGTGAACAAGACCTAGACCGCGCTTTGAGTCTATCGATGCACCTCTCGCAAGTGGCTTCAGCCAATGCGAAGGGCGATCAATTCATACGGCAGGCTCCTGCACTGGCAACAATTCTCGGAGGCTCGGATACTTCTCGCCGCTTGTTCAATGATCGATCCGGTTGGCGTGGGGCACGTGACACGAGGCTAATCGTCGCTCATTGCTTTTCGAATGAACTTGATGAAGCGCGCATTCATCAAAATAGGGCGATTGGTTGGATTAATTGGTATATTCACAGAGATGATGAGAGCAAAGGTTTTGATCGCTCGGGACCGGAGGCCGGTGATCTCGCTGCAGTAATGTTTTTGAGCGTGTTGAAGGACGAGTTCTTTTCGTTCAATCGGAATATCCAGCTATGGCATTTCAAGTTTGCCCTCTCGGTCGTAGAAGAGCTCATTGCCCTTTGCACACAACACGAAGCGTCGAATGACAGTAAGGCCCTGCAGAACCTAGTGAAGTTTGCAGCATCGAAAAGGTGCCTGTCTCTTACCTTGCAAATCGGTCTCCTCGCCAACGAACATGGTCTGACAAGAAGCCAGCTCAGGGCAATTTCGCGGGCAGCTAGTTCGCTTTCACTTCGATACAAAAAGAAGGTTCCAAAGCGTTCCTCCGATTACGAGATGGAACTGCAGGGTGCTATTACTAGTGCCGCGATGGGCTCACTCATCGTAAACTCCAAGCAGTCGGCAACGCGTCTACTGCGGCTATACCTCCATCGCAGGCCATCGAGCTACGACTATGGAGAGCGGCATGGCATCAACAGGGTGTGGATCCCTGTTCAATCGGCCTGCATCAAAGCATGGTCAGCGGGCGAAGAGCTATCGCTACAACACCTTTTGCCGCAAGATGTCAAAACAAGCCGAAAGACAAAATCTATTGTCAGCGAAGCTGATCTCAGCACATTCCTTGATAGTCTCATCGTAACGAGAAGTCAGAATGCGGGAAGAAAGCGGAAGAACTCAGAGAAACGTAAACAATTCTCAACGCACGAGCGAGATGACATTGTCAAGGGCACGGCTTGTGTCCTCAAATTAGTTACGCCAATTCAAGCAGCTATTCTATCCAAAACAGTACTTTCAAATGATGTGCTGGCGGCATTCCTAGCCATATGGAAATCCACCTTGAGGCCCGATGTTCATTGGCGAGCTGAGAGCGGAAGAGACAACGTGGCGCGACATGTTGGAGTTGGTCTTGCCAAACTTTTGCTTCGTCACTCCGAAACCGTCGAGAAGGGTGAGGCGAAAGAACTCATAGAAATCGTTGAAGCTAACCGGTTTTCGCTGGGTGATAAACTTGGCGTGTTAGCACTCATTGCTAAGCGCTCAAATCTTTCCGATGTCGCAGGAGAATATGCAGCAAAGATTTCCACCGAAATTGTGAAATATGACTACATTGAGCAACGCGGCGATTCCTATCGGAGCTTGGCTGCGTCGCTAATCCCAATGAGTATTGGTGAGGCAAAAGCTTACTACGCTCAAGGACTGGTGCAACTAGATCAGATGGGCGGTAACGATTTTGACCTGATCTACTCGGTTTTACACTTCGCGGCAGAGCAGCCTGGAGGGTTTGTAAAACCGGCACTTTCACACAGGCTCATGAATCTATGTCAAACGATATTCCAACATGAGCCGTCGAAATTTGGATGGTATCTATTTGGACGCGCCGCTGCTTCCTCAATCGGCTTTCCGGCTGCGTACAAACTGATACGCTGGAGCGATCAGGATGTTGTGGAATATTCATACGGGATGCCTCAGCTCGCCTGTTGTCTTGCCAAAGCAGGCAATCTCGATGCGCGCCGCGCGGCAGTGCTTCTTACTATCTCCGAGGATCATGGTTGGCACGAGTGGCAGGTTGGTAAAGGTCTGCACGATGTGCTCTCCGTCGCTGATCTGCAGGACAGAGCGGCGATTTTCACTCTTGTGTCCGGGAAGCTTGATCAAGAACACAGTTTCGGCGGATGGGAAGGGTTGTGGGAGAGCTTGCTGGATTGTTTGGATGAATATGAAGAGATCAACGAAGATGGCGTGCGACGCCACCTCCAAGAGCAACGCGAAGCAGCGCGGCACCGGCGCGAAACCGAAAATTCTAAGAACAACTACACTGGCGCAAGCGCTGAGTACAGCGCCCAGCGAGCGAGTAAGACGACCGATGAGCAGGATTTCACCAACGCCTTGATGTCCATTGTTGCCAACTGTGATCCAACATCAGCATCGTCGCTGGACACAGCAATTCAGGACGCTAAGGCCAGTGATGGACTGCCTTTCGAAAACACCAATCGTCTGTTTGAAGAGCTACGAAAGATTTGCCCGTATGACAAACGGGTCAATTTCCTTGAGGCGCTTTGCGAGGCTGCCGAGCTCGAATTTGACCGCGCGCTCGATTTCATAATCGAATGCATTGAAGACTGGGGGACTAGCTCGGCGCATGTAAAGAACAGCGGCGCTGGCTTGATCAAAAAACTCTTTGCGTTCAAAGGCTCCGAGCTGTTCGAGCTCCGATATTCGGGCATCCCCAGACAAATCAATCGCTTGTCCAAGCTGTCCGGTGATCAAAAGTTTGTACTCCAGACAGTCCTAGAGACGATAGCTAAGGAGCGCCTTGAACTCGAGGGGGATGAATGGCTCCAACTGGCGACGAGCCTATCGAGGCACGCCGATCCCTCCACCGCTTTGACGGCATTCGAAGACTTTCTAGCCGGGCCTTCCGCGAAAGTTGGTGATGAGATCGGTGAAGGAGCATATCGTGCTGATTTCGCAGGTAAGAGCGACGAAGGCGATGTTTTTGCGGATATCATTTGGCATTTGCTCGGGGATAGTGATGCCTTTGTCAGGTGGAATGCAGCTCGAAGCCTGAAGGGCATGCTTGACGTTGGCTTGATCCAAGACGTAGGGCGTTTGCTCGATCGGTTTGATACGGAGAAAAACCCGTCGCTGGCTTCCGAGGAGCATCATTTTTCCTTCCTGAACGCCCAGCAATGGCTATTGATGGGGTTGTCGCGCGCCGCCCTTCACCACAGCGAAGCACTCAACCCTCTGAAGACAAGGATTGCAGCGTTAGCGAAGCAGCCCAATTCGCACGTTCTCAACAAACTTCATATCGCCCGATGCCTGAAGAACATTGAGAGCGGTGAACCGATGAGTCCTGAACTCGCCCAATTGTGGGAGGAAGTTCTAACGCCTCCGCATGGCATCGTTGAACGCGACGGATGGCCGGAGAACAAGGTTCGGCGGTTTGATTTTGGGTTTGAGCATGACTTCAAGGAGTACAAGATATCAAGCCTAGCGGAGCTCTTTTGGATATCCAATAACGAAGCCAGTGATCTAGTCGCTGAAGAGGTGAAAAAGCGCTGGCCAGGTACAAATAGTATGTCCGATTTTCCTGGTCGTTTTCGTTACCGAGGCGATGAAAGGTTTGAAACTTATCGAGAACACATTCAACGCCATGCACGCCTTCACGCCGCAACCACGCTCGTGAAGACCAAGCCCGTTGTGAGGCGGAGCTACGATTGGGAGGGCCTGGACCCTTGGCAAAGTTTTATCGAGAGTGGGGATGTATCTTTCAAAGATGGTTCATGGCTGTCGGATCACAAGGACTGTGTTCCGGCGCAGGCGAGAGAGCATCTCCTGTGACCTGCCCCCCGCGAAATCCCTCACCATGATGTAGAGTCTGCGCCAACTCTGAAGGAGCAGACGAATGCGAAAGAGCCGTTTCACCGAGGCGCAGATAATCGGGATGATCAAGGAGCAGGAAGCCGGTATGCCGACAGCCGAGGTGTGCCGCAGGCATGGGCTGAGCACGGCGACCTTCTACAAGCTGAAGTCCAAGTATGGCGGCATGGAAGTGTCCGAGGCGGCCAGGCTGAAAGCCCTCGAGGACGAGAACGCCAAGCTCAAGCGCCTGCTGGCGGATACGATGCTGGACAACGTTGTCTTGAAAGACCTGCTGGGAAAGAGCTGACGACGTTGACCAAGCGGCGAGACGCGGCGCTCCGAGTGATGCGGGATCACGACATCTCGCAGCGCCGGGCCTGCAGGCTGGTCGGTGTCGATCCCAAGACTGTCCGGCGAGACCGCCCGCCGGACAGTGCTGAGATCCGCAAGGAGATGCAGGAGATCGCCGGCAAGCGGCGTCGGTTCGGCTATCGCCGGATCGGCATATTGCTGGAACGCAAGGGCATGATCATGAACCACAAGAAGCTGTATCGCATTTACCGTGAGGAAGGGTTGTCGGTAAAACGGCGCCGCGGCCGGAAACGGACGCGCGGCACCAGAGCACCGATGCCCGTTGCCGCGTGTCCCAACGCGCGCTGGTCCCTGGACTTCGTGTCCGACAGTTTCGGCGCCTCGCGGAAGTTCCGCATCCTCGCCGTAATCGACGACTGCACGCGGGAATGCCTGTGCCTCATCGCGGACACGAGTCTGTCGGGCGCACGAGTGGCCCGGGAACTCAGCGCCCTGATCCGGGTCTACGGACAGCCGGGCTGCATTGTCAGTGATAACGGGACGGAGTTCACCAGTCGGGCCATCCTGAAATGGGCTGACGAGAACAGGGTGCCCTGGCACTACATCGATCCGGGCAAGCCGCAGCAGAACGCCTTCATCGAGAGCTTCAACGGCAGCCTGCGCGACGAGCTCTTGAACGAGGAGATATTCGACAGCCTGGACGATGCACGCCGCAAGCTGGCCTTGTGGCGCTACGATTACAACACGGTCAGGCCACACTCGTCGCTCGGCAACCAGACGCCGCAGCAAGCGCGGCGGGCGCTTGAGCAAATTGAGGGCTCCGCGCCCGGCGCGCTTGCGCCAGACGGAGAACCGGAATACCCAAATCCAAACTGCAGACTCTCGTTATGAATGAGGGACCGGCAGGGGGCAGGTCACCTGGGAGAGCGTAAGGGAAGTCAGGAAACACTTCTTGATAAGGAAAAACTGTTCCAAAAGGTTGGATTTCCTGTGGATGCGGAGGATCGCTTCCTACCCCTGTGCGGACGCTGGGAATCGCGCGACGGCGTACACGTAGGCCTTGTCTCCGCTCTGTTGCCCGAACGCGGAGCGGTTAAGCAATGCTCGGCGTTCGCGAAGACGCCTGATCATGATCTTTGGTTGCCGAGTTTTGGCTCGGACGGGCGAATTGATCGATACAGGACGAAGGGGCTGTTTGACCCTCTGATTTGGGAGCCCGAGAAGTATCCCATTGGCATTGATGAACGCGACAAGTGGGCCACACGTGGTGCGATAGCCCGTCCAAAGCTGGGGCTGGCTCTAAATAAGCTTCTCGGATTGAGAGCCGACGAAAATGAACGCTACTGGCAAGACAATACTGGGAAACAAGTCTTGAAGAGCGAAGTTTGGGGCGAGTGGAGGCCGGACCCCGATGGGCGTGGAAGCAGATATCAGGACGAGGGCTCCATCCTTTGGGCGAAGCGAGATTGGCTCGATGAGGTTCTAGAATCCCACAAGAAAGGCCTGATCTACAAGCTTAGTTTCTCTAAGTACAAATCAAGTAGGAGTTACGATGATTCCTTAGGCGTTCGGGAGATTTACGTAGGACTAAAGCGAGGCGGCGAACAAATGCGTTTTTGGTATGCGAAAAAAGCATCGGAAATGGTTTACTAGCGTCGCACCGTTCTGTCGCGCATCGGCAGCGGCGTCGGAGCTAAAACACGTATAGGGCTAGTTGAATCGCTGCCATTTCTCAGCATTTAGTTAATCTGGGTTCAAACATCAAAAAGTTGGGCTATCTCTTTTTAGCTCTTGCATGTGCTTATTTCAAAGCGAATGCCCCGCGCTGCGGTGACTAACTCTCGCATCTAACTCTCTTTCAGCCGCTTCTCGGCGTCTTTCGCTAGTTTCCAGCTGGTCTCTAACCCCGCCTGCAGCGTCTCGTAATTCTGCTCCTCGCGCAGCAAGTCGGCCAATGTGGTGACGGACGTGAGATGTGATTTCATCAATAGCGCCACGCAATGCGCCAAGCCATTCACCTTGCTTTCGATCCTGCTGGTCGAGCGTTTCTCCAAGGCGTGCAATTCCTTGGCTGAGCTCTCGCAGGCCGTCACCAACCGCTCGACGGATGCGAGCAATTCGCGCTCCAATGCTGTCAGGGGTTGCGTCATCTAAGGCTCCTTGATCTTGATGCAGATGATCGGCGTCTGCGCCAATGTGCAGGTCTTCAATTCGGTCCGTTCGGGGTCCAGCGTCACCCATGTCTGCCCAGCCTGTTCGATCCGGGTCAGGCCAAGCATCGACATCTCCGAGCGCATGATCAAACCCGTCCAAAACCAACTCGCCATCAGCACCGTCGCGATCCAGGCTGAGACCATCCCCACGATCACCCACGGCGAGATCGTCAACCAGCGCCTGATCGTCTCGCTCCGCCTCTCCAACTCGCTCTTGCTGTCGCTCAGAAAGAACCTGATATCGGTTTCGATTGTATGCAGCGCGCTGGTCGCAATGCTGCTGAAATCGCTCCTGAAGCTCTCCAGCTGAGATGCCATCATGGCGGCGTGGTCGCTGCGTACTGTCTCCAGGTCCGCGTTCAATTTCTCGGCGAGGCGGTTCGGCTTGCCAGTCGTCATGGAAAATCTCTCCTTTCAATCGCCAGCGCTCGCCGGTGTCGGGGTCTTTGGCAGTGATGTAGTTCTTGCTGGCGCGGGGGATCTCGAAGCCTGCGTCCGTGAGCGCATCGATCATACTGGCGCGGTCGGTGATGATGCCGACGCTGATCTGATCGAGGATCCAATCGTGCAGCTCTTCGCGACCTTGCGCGCGCGTCGGCGCCTCAATCGTCGCCCTCACTTCGCGGGCGCGTTCTGGGTCCAAAGGGTCTGCCCAACCGTGCGTCTTGTTCATCAAATCGCGCAGGCTGGCAAAGGCGTTCTCATGCCCTGGTGGCGCGATGTTCAGAGCCTTACCGGTGCCAAGCTCAAGGCGCGGCGTGCAGAAGTGCAGCTCGACATTACCTTCATGCGAGTGACGCACCCAAAGGCAATCGTATTGATCCCTGTCCAGCCCGGCAAAGGCCAGAGCCTCAAATAGCTCAATGGCCTCTTGCTGGGCGTCGGGACTGGGATCATCGCTATCGGCAAAGCTGATCACACCTGCCGTGTAGCTCCACTTGTTGGGGCTCGCGTCGATCAGGTCGCGGGTTTGGTCGGGGTTGCCGTGCAGTACCTCGGGCAGCGACTCACGGATCTTGATTTGCGGCTGGCCGTTGTCGTCGCGGATCAGATTGCGGTGCTCGTCATAGGCCAGAACTTCGCGCGCGGTCAGGTAGTCAACGGGGGCTGCGCCGCCACCTGTGCCGGTGGAGAAGAAGGATATGATCATGCGTCACCGTCTGAGTGTGCCGCCGCGATCTGCGCCAATTGCCGCTCGATGATCACCAACTGCGTAGCAACCTTGAGCGCATCGATCTGGCTCGCCCGGCCGGACTTGACCGCGCCGTTGATCCAGCGGGAGAGCTGATTGAGGTTGCCACCGACACGGGCAATCGCAAAGGTCAGCTTTGGGTCGACACGTGGGACAGGCTTGCGCCGACGTGCCTCGGTCAACCCCAAGGCCTCGCGCATCAACGTGGCATTGGGCAGGCCGGCGGCGTGCGCCTTGGCCACAAGCGCTGCCTTTTCCGACGGGGTGCATCGAAAGATCACACTCTCGGAAAGGCCCTCTTTGACGCCGCTTGCGCGCGTCTGGTTGGGGTTTGAAGGGGAGGCTTGCCGCCCCTCACAAGTCCCGCCGATGTAATCGGTGGGTAACCTTGCTCTCTGCTCTTTGTGGGGGGCGGTCGCACTCATGGCCTGAGCCCCGCCGCTTCGATTTCAGCAGTGCTGACCAGGTTTGCGGCCAGCAACGCGGTCACTTGGCCGGGCGTGATGTGGCGGCAAAGCGGATGGCGGTCCGTGACCCAGTCGGCCAAGCCTTTCAGCAGTTCGACCTCTTTGGCTTTGCCGGCTTCTCGCGCCTCCTGAACGTTCTGCAGATACTTCAACCAACGGCCAGAGGTGAACCAGTTGTCCGAAAAGCAAACCTTTGATCGGGTAAAACCCTCGCTCTCAGTCGCATAGGCCTGCACGGCGTCCTCGAGGTCTTTGGCATCCACACCGTCGGTCAGCGCTTGGCGGATTTGCGAGAGGCAAACGGCTTTGCCGCGAACGCGGTCCTCGGGATAGGCGGACAAAATCCTTTCGGAAACTTCATCCTCCACCGCCGCCTTTGCGTGCGAAGGATCTGGTTTTTGATATGGTTTATATCTGTACTTATAGGATTTGCCCTCTGGGGCAGATGGCTTGCCCTCACGGGCAAATGCATCATTTTCCCGTTTGGTCGGATCGATTTGCCCATTTGGGCAAATGGAGTTGCCCAGGGCATACCAGCAGGTCCGATCATAACGATCATCGCTGAAATTACCCTTGATGATCAGCTCTGCGCTAACCAGCTTTTCGAGGGCTGTTCGGATCTGCTTTTCGCTCAGATAAGGGAACAGCTCACCGAAGGCCGAGATCGAATTGTAGGTCCAATACCGCCCGTCTCGAAGGTTCCGGCGATTGGCTTGGTTCTTCTCGATCCAGAAGGTGATGTTCTGGAAAATCACCGCCGCGTTCAGGCCAACCTGTCCGGCGATTTCGGGATCAAAGCTATGGCGGCTCATGTTTGGCCCCCAAAATGCGCACAAACGTGCGAATTTTGTACAGGTTTTGTACGAGAAATCGGCCGTTTCAGCCGATTTCGCCACGAAAGCTCACGGGACTTATTGCACGCTTCCGCACAAAGCCCTGTAAATAAGCCATATTTTTCAGGTGGTTTTGGCGACCCCGGCAGGATTCGAACCTGCAACCTGCCCCTTAGGAGGGGGCTGCTCTATCCAGTTGAGCCACGGGGCCGCGCCCGCCCCTCTTAGCGAAGCCCGCGCGGCTTGTCATGTCGGTTGCGGGGCCGAAGGAAAGAAGTGCGTCAAAAAATCCGCCGCGACGTGTCCATCCACGTCTCCTCCTGGCGCGGGACCCGCCGGACGGCGGCCGCCCCCTCGCCGGTCGCGCGACATCCGCCGGGCGGGAAACCGGGCCTTGCCGCTTGAACGGGGTCGGGGCGCACGCTAGGATTCGGCATCAATTGCAGGACCATGGCAGTGCCCCCATCCGACAGACGCCCGCTGACGCTTCGTGACGTATCCGAAGCGTCCGGTGTTTCCGAAATGACCGTAAGCCGCGTGCTGCGCAACCGCGGCGATGTCTCGGCCACGACGCGGGCCCGGGTGCTCGAGGCGGCGAAACGGCTGGGGTATGTGCCCAACAAGATCGCGGGCGCGCTGGCCAGCCAGCGGGTGAACCTGGTCGCGGTGATCATCCCTTCGCTGTCGAACATGGTGTTTCCCGAGGTGCTCACCGGGATCAGCCGCACCCTGGAAGAGACCGAACTGCAGCCCGTGGTCGGCGTCACCGACTACCAGCCCGAGAAGGAAGAGAAGGTCCTGTACGAGATGCTGTCCTGGCGGCCCTCGGGCGTGATCGTCGCGGGGCTGGAACATTCCGACGCGGCCCGGGCCATGCTGGCCGCCGCGGGTATTCCGGTGGTCGAGATCATGGATACCGACGGCACGCCGATCGACGCGGCGGTCGGCATTTCGCACCGCCGCGCGGGCCGCGAGATGGGGCAGGCCATCCTGGCCTCGGGCTACCGGCGGATCGGGTTCATGGGCACGCGGCTGGGACTGGATCACCGCGCGCGCAAGCGGTTCGAGGGGTTCACCGAAGCGCTCGCCAAGGGCGGGGTCGAGATCGAGGACCGGGAGTTCTACACCGACGGTTCGGCCCTCGCCAAGGGGCGCGAGATGACGAAGGCGATGATGGAACGCTCGCCGGAACTGGATTTCCTTTATTATTCCAACGACATGATCGGCGCGGGCGGCCTGCTCTGGCTGCAGGAACAGGGCTATGACGTGCCCAACCGGATCGGGCTGGCCGGGTTCAACGACGTGCGTCTGCTGCAGGGGCTGCCGACGAAACTGGCCACGATGGACAGTTGCCGGCAGGAGATCGGCAGCCGTGCGGCCGAGATCATCCTCGGCCGGCTCGACACGGACGAGGCGCCCGGCAACAAGGTCGAGCTGACGCCGCGCATCAATCCCGGCGACACGCTGCGCGCGCCCTGATGGCGCGGCCGGTCCTGGACAACCAGGCCGCGCGGCGGCTCTTCCTGCACAAGCACCTGCTGGGCGACCCGCCCGCCGGCCCCGGCAGAGGGCGCGACCTTCTCGAGGTGATCCGTGCCCTGGGCTTCGTGCAGGTGGACAGCGTCAGCACCGTCGCGCGGGCCCACCACATGATCCTCTTTGCGCGGCGGCCGGCGTACCGGCCGAAATCGCTCGCGCATCTGCTGGAGCGCGAGAGGTCGCTCTTCGAGCACTGGACCCATGATGCCGCGATCATCCCGACAGAATTCTACCCGTACTGGAGCCTGCCCTTTCGCCGGACCCGGGCGCGGCTGTCCGAGAAATGGCGGACCTGGCAGGGCGAAGCCTACATGGACGAGATCGAGCGGGTGAAGGCGCATGTCGCCCGCGCGGGGCCGGTACGTTCGTCCGATCTGCTGGGCGAGGAGGATCGCGGGCGGTCGGGGGGCTGGTGGAACTGGCACCCCTCGAAGGCGGCGCTGGAGTTCCTGTGGCGGACCGGATCGCTCTCGATCAGCAAACGTCAGGGATTTCAGAAATTCTACGATCTTCCAGAGCGCGTGCATCCCGACGCCAGCGCCCGCCCTGCCCCCGATACGGAGGAGGCGGTGGAGTGGTTCTGCCGGGGCGCGCTGGACCGGCTGGGCTTTGCGACATCGGGCGAGATCGCGGCCTTCTGGGCGCATGTGTCGCCGGCCGAGGCGAGGGACTGGACCGCCCGCGGGCTGGCCGAGGGGCGGCTGGAAGAGATCGACGTGATCTGCCAGGACGGCCGGGCGCGGAAATCCGTCGCCTGGCCCGGCACCGCGGAACGCGCGGCGACGCTGCCGCCCGCCCCCAACCGGGTCCGCGTGCTCAGCCCCTTCGACCCCGCCCTGCGGGACCGGAACCGGGCGGAACGGCTCTTCGGCTTCCTCTACCGGATCGAGATCTTCGTGCCGGCCGAGAAACGCAAGTACGGATATTACGTCTTTCCCATCCTCGAAGGGGAACGGCTGATCGGGCGGATCGACATGAAGGCCGATCGCGCGGCCCGCCTACTCGAGGTGAGCAAGCTGTGGCTGGAGCCCGGGGTCCGCCCCGCCAAGGGACGGCTGGCCAAACTGGAGGCCGAACTGGACCGGATGGCCCGGTTCGCCGACTGCGACGGGGTCCGGATCGCGCCGGACTGGCTCCAGTGAAAGCCGCCGCCCGGGCGGGGCGGCGGTTCGGTTCACATCCCCGCAACCCGTCTCAGCAGGCGGCCACGCCCCGGCCGGTCAGCACCTTGACCAGATGCGCCCGGTATTCGGCGCTGCCATGCAGGTCGCTGATCATGTCGTCCGCGGGAACCGTGAGGCCGCTGATCGCATCGGGCGAGAAATTGCTGGCGAGCGCCTCCTCGGCTTCCTTCCAGCGAAAGACGCCGTCGTTCGACGCGCCGGTGACGCCGACGCCGACCCGGTCGGCATATTTCGCCACGAAGACACCCGTCAGCGGAAAACGCGAGGCGGGCTGTTCGAACTTCTGGTAGTTCGAGGCCTCGGGGACCGGGAACCTCACCGCCGTCACGATCTCGCCCTCGTCCAGCGCCGTGGCGAACATGCCTTCGAAGAAATCGTCGGCCGCGATTTCGCGGGTGTTGGTGACGATGGTCGCCTGACAGGCCATCGCGGCCGCCGGGTAACAGGCCGAGGGGTCATTGTTGGCGATCGATCCGCCGATGGTGCCGCGGTTGCGGACCGCGGGATCGCCGATCTTGCCCGCCAGCGCCGCAAGGCCGGGAAACGAGGACGCGGCCTCGGCCGCCACCGTCGCGTGGTTGGTGGCCCCCTTGATCGTCATCTCGCCGCCGCTTTCCGACAGGCCGACCAGGTCGGCGATGCCCAGCAGGCTGACCAGCCGGGAGGGCTGGTTCAGGCGCTGCTTCAGCGTCGGGATCAGCGTCTGCCCGCCCGAAAGCGGCTGCGCGTCCTCGTCCTTGAGGGCCGCGACCGCCTCGTCCACACTGGAGGGCTTCACAAACTCGAAGTTATACATTTCGTTTCTCCCTCAATGGGTTCAAGCGTTCATCGCGGACCAGACACGGGCCGGCGACAGCGGCATGTCGATATGGTCGACAGCATGGCCGTTCCGGTTGAGCGCGTCCAGCACGGCATTGACCAGCGCCGGAGGCGCACCGATCGCGCCGGCCTCGCCGCAGCCCTTCACGCCGAGCGGGTTGTGCGTGCAGGGCGTCTGGCAGGAATGGTCGACCGTGATCATCGGCAGGTCGGCCGCGCGCGGCATGGCATAGTCCATGTAGGTGGCCGAAAGGAGCTGGCCGTCCGCATCGTAGGCGCAGTTCTCCAGCAGTGCCTGGCCGATGCCCTGCGCGACACCGCCATGGACCTGCCCCTCGACGATCATCGGGTTCACCACGTTGCCGAAATCGTCGGCGGCGGTGAAGCTCAGCACCTCGACCTGGCCGGTGCCCTCGTCCACCTCGACCTCGCAGATGTAGGTGCCCGAGGGATAGGTGAAGTTCGCGGGATCGTAGAACGCCGTTTCCTCCAGCCCCGGCTCGATCTGGTCCAGCGGGTAGTTGTGCGGCACATAGGCGGCAAGGGTCACGTCGCCCCAAGCCACCGACTTGTCGGTGCCGGCGACGGTGAACTGGCCGTCCTTGAGTTCGATATCGCCTTCGGAGGCCTCCATCAGGTGGGCCGCGATCTTCTTGGCCTTGTTGATCACCTTTTCCGCCGCGCGGAACATGGCCGAGCCCCCGACCGCGAGAGAGCGCGAGCCGTAGGTGCCCATCCCCATCGGGGTGTTGGCGGTGTCGCCGTGCACGATCTCGACCTGGCTGGCGTCGATGCCGATCATGTCGGCGATCACCTGCGGAAAGGTCGTCTCGTGCCCCTGGCCGTGGCTGTGCGAACCGGTCATGACAACCACGCCGCCGGTCGCGTTCACCCTGACGGTGGCGGATTCGTAGAGACCGGCGCGGGCACCCAGCTGACCGACGAGGTTCGAGGGCGCGATGCCGCAGGCCTCGATATAGTTGGCGATGCCCAGTCCGCGCAGCTTGCCGGTCCGCTTCGACTCCTCGGCCCGTGCCTCGAAGCCCGCCACGTCCGCCAGTTCCAGCGCCTTGTCGAGCGTGGCGTGATAGTTGCCGGTGTCGTATTCCACCGCGACCGGGGTCGCATAGGGGAACTGGTCGGGCGTGATGAAGTTCTGCCGCCGCAGCTCGGCCGGGTCGACGCCCAGTTCGCGCGCGCATTTGTCGATGCAGCGTTCCAGCTGATAGGTCGCCTCGGGGCGACCGGCCCCGCGATAGGCGTCGACGGGCACGGTGTTGGTGAAGACCGCCTTGACGTTCACGTAGATCAGCGGCGTGCGATAGTTGCCCGCCATCAGGACCCCGTGCAGCCAGGTCGGAACCGAGGGCGCGAAGGTCGAGAGATAGGCGCCCATGTTGGCATAGGTGTCGGTGCGCAGCGCGGTAAAGTTGTTGTCGGCATCCAGCGCGATCTGGATCTTCGACACGTGGTCGCGGCCATGCGCGTCCGAGATGAAGGCTTCGGACCGGGTCGAGGTCCACTTGACCGGGCGCCGCAGCTGTTTCGCGGCGAAGGTGCAGAAGGCCTCTTCGGCATAGTGGAAGATCTTGGTGCCGAAGCCGCCGCCCACGTCCGGGGCCACGACGCGCAACTTGTGCTCGGGAATGCCGAGCACGAAGGCGCCCATCAGCAGCCGGATCACGTGCGGGTTCTGCGAGGTGGTGTACAGGGTCGATTCGTCGCTATGCGCGGCATAGTCGCCGACGGCCACCCGCGGCTCCATCGGATTGGCGACGAGACGGTTGTTCACCAGTTCCAGCGTCGTGACATGCGCGGCCTTTTCGAAGGCTTCGTCCACGGCGGCCTTGTTCTCCTCGACGAAGCCCCAGTCATAGCAGAGGTTCGAGGTCAGGTCGTCGTGAACCTTGGTCGCGCCCTCCCTGACGGCTTCCTTCATGTCGACGACCGCGGGCAGTTCCTCGAGGTCGGGCATGATCGCCTCGGCCGCGTCGCGGGCCTGATCGAGGGTCTCGGCGACCACGGCGGCGACGATTTCGCCGACATGGCGGATCTTGCCCTCGGCGATGATCGGGTGCTTGGGCTCCTGCATGGGCTGGCCATGCTTGTCGGTCACCTGCCAGCCGCAGGGCAGCCCGCCGACGCCTTCGAAATCCTTCGCGGTGAAGATGCGGACAACGCCCGGCATGCCCTCGGCCGCCGAGGTGTCGATGCCGTTGATCCTGGCATGGGCCACGTCGGCGCGCAGGAAATGCACGTAGAGCTGCTTGCCGAGATTGATGTCATCCGTGTACCGGCCCGTGCCGGTCAGGAAACGCACGTCTTCGCGCCGCTTGGTGCTGGCGCCGATGCCGTCTTTGGGCATGTTATCCTCCCTGGGTAGGGTGTCCCTCCCGACACCCGGTCACGTCTCGCGGCGCACCTCTGCGCCGGGATGGTCCGCTTATTCGGCCGCGACGGCCGGAACGTCCTGACCGGATGCGGCCATGATCGCCTTGACGATGTTGTGGTAGCCCGTGCACCGGCAGATGTTGCCGTGCAGGTGTTCCCGGATCTCGGTCTCGCTCGGCTTGGGGTTCTGCTCCAGAAGCGAGCTCGCCGCCATTACCATGCCCGGCGTGCAGAAACCGCATTGCAGGCCGTGATAGTCCTGGAACGCCTGCTGGATCGTGTTGAGCGACCCGTCGGCGTTGGCCATGCCCTCGATCGTTGTGACGTCGGTCCCCTCGGCTTCGGCGGCGAACATGGTGCAGGCCTTGACCTGCCGGCCATCGACATGGACGGTGCAGGCGCCGCACTGGCTGGTGTCGCAGCCGACATGGGTGCCGGTCAGGCCCAGCTCCTCGCGCAGGAACGACGACAGGAGCGTGCGCCCCTCGGCCTCTCCGGACATGGATTTCCCATTGACCGTCATCGTGACTTTCATGATGTACCTCCCGTTATGCTCACCGGTCGCCCGGCAATCCTGTCGTTTCAAGATGTCAGGCGTTTGAACCAGCCCTCCTTGGGCTGATCGCCCGGCCCCTCTTCGGCCGCGGCCTCGTCCTTGGGCCCCTCGACCGCGTTGGCGAAATTCTCGAAGAACTGGTCCGCCATCTTCTTGGCGAACCCGTCGATCACGCGGCTGCCGAGCTGCGCGAGCTTGCCGCCGACCTTGGCCTCGACCTCGTAGTGCAGGCGCGTGCCGCCCTCGATCTCTTCCAGCCGCACGTCGGCGCCGCCCTTCGCGAACCCCGCGGCTCCGCCCTTGCCCTCGCCCGAGAGGGTCAGGCTTTCCGGTTCGTTCATGTTCGAGATGGTGACCGTGCCCTTGAAGGTGGCCTTCACCGGGCCGACCTTCTGGACCACCGTGGCCTCGAAACCGTCCTCCGGGGTGCCGGTCAGCTCCTGGCAGCCCGGCACGCATTGCTGGAGCACGTCCGGCGACAGCAGAGCGGCATAAACAGTTTGCCTGTCGGCAGAGATCTCGCGGGAATCAGTAAGTTGCATGGCGGCCTCCCGGTGTTTCCCCGACCCTAGCGTGAAGTCGCGCGGCTGCAAACGAATTCCGGCCGCGCCCCGCGCCACGCTGCGCCCCGCCGACCGGCCGCAACGCGTGACGCCCCTTGTATCGCACGGTGCGGCGCAAAGTTTCCGATAGGCGTCACGTGGGACTACACCGGGCCTGAAATGCGACTTTCCGTCCCGCGGAACCGACATTTCCCGCGTTGCGCGGCGGCGGAATCACCCCTATACGCGGCGGCGGGACACCCCTCCCCAACGAGGGGCGCTTGACTGGAAGGTTACCATCAATGGCGATCAACGCTCCGGCATCGCGGCCGGCCAATCCGCGATTCTCATCCGGCCCCTGTGCCAAGATCCCCACATTCCACCTCGACAGGCTCTCCGACGCCGCACTCGGCCGGTCGCACCGCGCCGCCATCGGCAAGGAAAAGCTGAAGGCCGCGATCGAAGAGACGCGCGAGCTTCTGGGCATTCCGGCCGACTACCGGATCGGCATCGTGCCCGCCTCGGACACCGGCGCGGTCGAGATGGCCATGTGGTCGATGCTGGGCGCGCGCAAGGCGACGATGCTGGCCTGGGAAAGCTTCGGTGCGGGCTGGGTCACGGACGTGGTCAAGCAGCTGAAGATCGACGCGGAGATCAAGGAAGCCGGCTATGGCGAGATCGTCGATTTCGCGACGGTCGATTTCGACACCGATGTCGTCTTCACCTGGAACGGTACGACCAGCGGCGTGCGGGTGCCCGACGGCGCGGCGATTCCATCGGACCGCGCCGGGCTGACGATCTGCGACGCGACCTCGGCCGCCTTCGCGCAGGACCTGCCGTGGGACAAGCTGGATGTGACCACCTTCTCCTGGCAGAAGGTGATGGGCGGCGAGGCGGCGCACGGGATGCTGATCCTGTCCCCCCGTGCCGTCGAACGGCTGGAGTCCTACACCCCGGCCTGGCCGCTGCCCAAGATCTTCCGCATGACCAAGGGCGGCAAGCTGAACGAAGGCATCTTCAGGGGCGAGACGATCAACACGCCCTCGATGCTCGCGGTCGAGGATTACCTTGTCGCGTTGGCCTGGGCGCGCGGGATCGGCGGGCTCGAGGCGCTGATGGCGCGGGCCGACGCCAATGCCGGCGCGATCTGGAAGTTCTGCGACCGGACCGACTGGATCGCGAACCTCGCGGTCGATCCGGCGACGCGGTCGAACACCTCCGTGTGCCTCAAGTTCACGGATGACCGGATCACCGACGGCGCGACCTTTGCCAAGGCCGTGGCCAAGCGGCTGGAGAAGGAGGGCGTGGCGCTCGACATCGGCGCCTATCGCGATGCCCCCGCCGGTCTGCGGATCTGGTGCGGCGCGACGGTCGAGACCACGGATATCGAGGCGCTTCTGCCCTGGATCGAGTGGGCCTTCGAGGCCGAGATCGCCGCGCAGGCCGAAGCCGCCTGACCCGTGTCCCGGCCTGCGCGCCGGGACCTCCTGCCGTTTTTCCATGGCCGCGGGGCCCCGGCGCAAGGCCGGGGCACCTCCCCCCGAACATCCTCATCAAGGAGCGCCTGACATGGCCCCCAGAGTACTCGTATCCGACAAGCTTTCCGAAACCGCCGTCCAGATCTTCCGCGACCGCGGCATCGACGTGGACTTCATGCCGGACCTCGGCAAGGACAAGGAGAAGCTGGCCGAGGTGATCGGCCAGTATGACGGCCTCGCCATCCGGTCCGCCACCAAGGTCACCGCCGCCCTGCTGGAAAAGGCCGACCACCTCAAGGTCGTGGGCCGCGCCGGCATCGGCACCGACAACGTGGACAAGGACGCCGCCTCGAAGAAGGGCGTGATCGTCATGAACACGCCCTTCGGCAACATGATCACCACCGCCGAGCACGCCATCGCGATGATGTTCGCCGTGGCGCGTCAGATCCCCGAGGCCAGCGCCTCGACCCATGCCGGCAAGTGGGAGAAATCCCGCTTCATGGGCGTGGAACTGACCGGCAAGACGCTTGGCGTCATCGGCGCGGGCAACATCGGCGGCATCGTCTGCGACCGGGCGCGCGGGCTGAAGATGAAGGTCGTGGCCTACGATCCCTATCTCGGCGCGGAAAAGGCCGAGAAGATGGGGGTGGAGAAGGTCGAGCTCGAGGAACTGCTCACGCGGTCCGACTTCATCACGCTGCACGTTCCGCTGACCGACCAGACCCGCAACATCCTGTCGAAGGAGAACCTGGCCAAGACCAAGAAGGGCGTGCGGATCGTCAACTGCGCCCGCGGCGGCCTCGTGGACGAAGCGGCGCTGGCCGAGCTGCTGAAGTCCGGTCACGTGGCCGGCGCGGGCTTCGACGTCTTCGCCGAGGAACCGGCGACCGACAACGTGCTCTTCAACCTGCCCAACGTGGTCTGCACCCCGCATCTCGGCGCCTCGACCTCGGAAGCGCAGGAGAACGTGGCGCTGCAGGTGGCCGAGCAGATGTCGAACTATCTGATCGACGGCGCGGTCGAGAACGCGCTGAACATGCCCTCGATGACCGCCGAGGAGGCCAAGGTCATGGGCCCCTGGGTCAAGCTGGCCGGTCACCTCGGCGCCTTCGTCGGCCAGATGACGGACGAGCCGATCAAGGCGATCAACATCCTCTATGACGGCGTGGTGTCCGACATGAACCTGGCCGCGCTGAACTGCTCGGTCATCGCGGGGATCATGAAGCGGGCCAATCCGGACGTGAACCTCGTCTCGGCTCCGGTCGTGGCCAAGGAACGCGGCATCCAGATCTCGACCACCAATCAGGACAAGTCCGGCGCCTTCGACGGCTACATCAAGGTGACGGTGGTGACGGACAAGCGTGAGAGGTCGGTCGCGGGCACGGTGTTCAGCGACGGCAAGCCGCGCTTCATCCAGATCAAGGGTATCAACATCGACGCCGAGGTCGGGGCGCACATGCTCTACACCACGAACGAGGACGTGCCCGGGATCATCGGCACGCTCGGCCAGACCATGGGGCAGAACGGCGTGAACATCGCCAACTTCACCCTCGGCCGCGCCTCGGCGGCCGGCGAGGCGATCGCCCTGCTCTACCTCGACGAGGCACCGCGGAAGGACGCGCTGTCGGCTCTCGAGCAGACCGGGCTCTTCCGCCAGATCAAGCCGCTGCAGTTCGACATCGCCTGAGGTGCCCGCCCACCTCTCATGCCGCCCGGTGATCCGGGCGGCATTTGCCTTTCCGGCTGTCAGGAATACCTGAATATGGGGAAAGGTGAACGGAAATGACCATTTACGCAGTCGGTGACATTCACGGACAGCGCACCCGGCTGGAAGAGGTGCTGGCCCGGATCGACCGGGACGGCGGCGACGGGGCCGAGGTGATCTTTCTCGGCGACTATGTCGACCGCGGGCCGGACAGCCGCGGCGTCGTCGCTCTGCTGTCGGGCGGCATCGCCGAGGGGCGCAACTGGACTTGCCTGCGCGGCAACCACGACCGCATGTACGAGCGCTTTCTGGCGGACGGCGAGATCGAGGACGCGAACATCAAGTCCGGCCTTCCCTGGCTGCATTCCCGGCTCGGCGGGATGGAGACGCTGCGCAGCTACGGCATCTCGGCCCCCGACGGCGCACCGCCGCACGAGCTGTGGCAGGCGGCCCGCGTGG
This sequence comes from Pseudooceanicola batsensis HTCC2597, assembly GCF_000152725.1. Classification (GTDB taxonomy): domain Bacteria; phylum Pseudomonadota; class Alphaproteobacteria; order Rhodobacterales; family Rhodobacteraceae; genus Pseudooceanicola; species Pseudooceanicola batsensis. The sequence goes on along the minus strand of NZ_CH724131.1, from coordinate 3,010,740 downwards.
CCGTGCCCGCCGCGCACCGCGCCTTCCTTTCGGACCTGCAACCCTTTGCCGAACGTCCGGGCCTGCTCTTCGTGCACGCCGGCATCCGCCCGGGCGTCGCCCTGAAGGACCAGTCGGAAGACGATCTCTACTGGATTCGCGGAGAGTTCCTGACCGATTCCCGGCGCCACCCCTGGCTGGTGGTCCACGGACACACGGCACTGGAGGCGCCCAAGCATTACGGCAACCGGGTCAACCTCGACGGCGGCGCGGGCTACGGCCGGGCGCTTTCCGTCGCCGGTTTCGACGATGACGGCTGTTTCCTCCTGACCGGGCGCGGCAGGGAACGGCTCGCCCCCTAGAGCGCCTTACGGCCCGCCGAAGCCGTCCTGCCGTTGCATGACCGGCCACAAGCGGGCATGACGTGTCCTGAACGAGGGACCCGGCCGATCCGCCGGCCCGTATTCCGCATCTGGAGGGTTTCATGGAAGATATCGTCATTCTCAGCGGCGCGCGCACCGCGATCGGCACGTTCGGCGGCAGTCTCGCATCGGTGCCGCCGATCGAGCTCGGCACGGTGGCCGCGAAGGCCGCGCTCGAGCGCGCCGGCGTCGACGGCGGGCAGATCGGCCATGTCGCTTATGGCCACGTCATCAACACCGAGCCGCGCGACATGTACCTGAGCCGCGTCGCCGCGATGCAGGCAGGCATCCCCGACACGACCCCCGCGATGAACGTGAACCGGCTCTGCGGCTCGGGCGCGCAGGCCATCGTGTCGGTCGTGCAGTCGCTGATGCTGGGCGATGCCGATTTCGGGCTGGCCGGCGGCGCCGAGGGCATGTCGCGCTCGCCCTACATCGTGCCGGACCAGAGGTGGGGCGCCAAGATGGGCGACATCCGGACGCTCGACATGATGCTGGGGGCGCTGAACTGCCCCTTCGGCACGGGCCACATGGGCGTGACGGCCGAGAATGTCTCGCAGGAGCACGAGATCAGCCGCGAGGCGCAGGACGCCTTCGCGCTGGAGAGCCAGAAGCGGGCCGTCGCCGCGATCGAGGGCGGGCGGTTCAAGGATCAGATCGTGCCGGTCATGGTCAAGAAGCGCCGCGAAGAGGTCGCCTTTGACACCGACGAACACGTCAAGCCCGCGACCACGGCCGAAGGCCTGGCGGGGCTGCGCCCCGCCTTCGCCAAGGACGGATCGGTCACGGCCGGCAACGCCTCGGGGATCAACGACGGCGCGGCGGCGCTGGTGCTGGCCCGGGCCGAGGCCGCCGAAAAGGCTGGGCTGAAGCCCCGGGCCCGCGTGCTGGGCTATGCCCATGCGGGGGTGCGGCCCGAGGTCATGGGGATCGGTCCGGTGCCTGCGGTCGAGATGCTGATGAAGCGGACCGGCCTCTCGGTCGCGGATTTCGACGTGATCGAATCGAACGAGGCCTTCGCGGCGCAGGCGCTGGCGGTGAACAAGGGTCTGGGTCTCGATGCGGCCCGGGTGAACCCGAACGGCGGCGCCATCGCGCTCGGCCACCCGGTCGGCGCGACCGGGGCGATCATCACGGTCAAGGCGCTCTACGAACTGGAGCGGATCGGCGGCAACAAGGCGCTGATCACCATGTGCATCGGCGGCGGCCAGGGCATCGCCATCGCCATCGAGCGCATGTAGGCGGCGAGGGGCGGAGCGGCTTCGGGCCCCGTCACCGGTGGCCGCCCTCGCCCTCGGGCTCGACCCGGGGGCCTCCCGCCATCCGCGCCCGTCCTCTCCAGGCTCGACCCGGCGGTCTCCTCATCTGCACCCGTCGTTTTCCGGCAAATCCGAGGACCTCGTGACGGCAGATCCTCGGATCGAGCCCGAGGACGACGGCCCCGCAGGTTACTCCAGGACGATCCGGACCCGCGATGCGCGGCCGGCCGCGTCGATCACGCTCAGTTCTGTGTGGCCGGGGCCAAGCCGGTCCAGCAGGATCTCCCGCCCGCGTTCGCCGATGCGCACCGGCCGCCCGTTGGCCAGCCAGGTGAACGGCGGGCGCCCGTCCCGAACCTTGGCCGGGACCGACCCTCCGGCTGCCAGGACCGCGCCCTCGGGCGGAAAGGACAGCCGCGGCCGGTCGCCTGCGTCTTCCGACGCGCCGCCGGAGCGGAAGCGCCTGAGCGGCTCGGGCAGGCGCGAGGCCGCGATCAGAAGGGTTTCGGGCGGCGGCGGCGGCAGCGGGTCGAGCGCCGGTTTCAGCCGGCCGAAGGCCTCGAAAAGGATCGGCGCGGCCGTGTCTCCGCCGAAGGCCCCCGGAACCGGCGTGCCGTCGGGTCGGCCGATCCAGACGCCCACCACATGCGCGCCGTCGAACCCGACTGCCCAGGCGTCGCGGTGGCCATAGCTCGTGCCCGTCTTGTAGGCGAGCCGGTCGGCCGGGGCGCCCGGCGGCGGGGCGAGACCCGTGAGAATTTCGCCGATCTGCCAGGCCGAGGCGCGCGTCATGATGCGGGCGGTCTCTTCCTTCTCGCCGGACCTCCAGCGCAGGGGCTGCGCCATGCCGCCATTGGCCAGCCCGGCATAAAGCTGCACCAGATCCCCGAGCGTCAGTCCCAGCCCGCCGAGCGCGACGGCCAGGCCCGGCCGCCCCCCCGGGATTTCCGGCGCGGCACCGGCGCGTCGCAGGGCGGCGACGAGGTTCTGGGGGCCGATGGCCTCGGTCAGCTGGACGGCGGGCAGGTTCAGCGAAAGGCGCAGGGCGCGCGCCACCGGGATTTCGCCGTGGAAGACCCCGTCGAAGTTCCGCGGCGCGTAGCCGTCGAAGGACATCGGCCGGTCGTCGATCAGTGTTTCGGGATGGGCGAGCCCCCGGTCGAAGGCCAGGCCGTAGACCAGCGGTTTCAACGTCGAACCGGGCGAGCGCAGCGCGCGCGTCATGTCGACATAGCCCTGCCCCCTGCGCCCCCAGCCCGGCCGAGCCGACCGAGGCGAGGATTTCGCCGGTGCGGTGGTCGGCGGCCAGGATCGCGACCGAGAGCCGGTCGGACCGCCCGCGCAGCGCCGCCGCGGCGAGCGCCTCAAGCCGGGACTGCACGCCGGCGTCGAGGGTCAGCCGCTGGACCGGCGCATCCGGCGCTTCCGCCTGCGCGCGCGCCGTCAGGTGCGGCGCGAGGGCGGGAAAGGGCCGGCGCGCGCGCGGGGCCGGTTCGGCCCGCGCCGCCGCGACCTCGTCCCATGTCAGGAGGCCCTGGCGCGCCATGCGGTCCAGCACGCGGTCGCGGGCCCTGGCCGCCGCGTCGGGATGACGGTCGGGCCGCCGGGCCTCGGGCGATTGCGGCAGCGCGACCAGCAGCGCGGCTTCGGCCGGTGTCAGGCGCGCGGGCTCCTTGCCGAAATAGGCCAGCGTCGCGGCGCGCAGCCCCTCGAGATTGCCGCCCATGGGGGCGAGCCGGGCGTAGAGGGCGAGGATCCGGTCCTTGTCAAGCCGCCGTTCCAGCGCCCAGGCCACGCGCATCTGGCGCAGCTTTCCGGCCCAGGCGCCCGTCCCGCTGTCCTCCAGCAGGCGCGCGACCTGCATGGTCAGGGTCGACCCGCCCGAGACGATGCGCCCCGCGCGCACGGACTGCCAGGCGGCGCGCAGCAGGGCGCGCGGATCGACGCCGCCGTGGTCTCGGAAGCGGCGGTCCTCGTATCGCGTCAGCATCCGCAGGTAGCCCGGGTCGATCTCCGCGCGCGAAAGGTCCAGGCGCCAGCGCCCGTCGGCGACGGTGAAGACGCGCAGCAGGTCGCCGTCGCGGTCGCGGATCTCGACCGAGGTCTCGACCGCGAGGGGCGGCAGCTCGGTCCGGTCGATCCAGCGATCGGTCGCGTCGCGCAGCGCCGCCCCCGACCACAGAAGAAGCGTCAGGGCAAGAAGCCAGCGCGTCATTCCAGCACGGTGACCCGGCCCGCATCGGTCCGCGCGCGGTAGCGCGGGCGATACATGTCCTCGACCGTGGCGGCCGGGTGGTGGTACGTGCCGGGCGTGATCGCCCGCACCACATAGGCCAGCCGGAACGGCTGGTCCGACCGCCAGTCCACCGCGGCGAGAAAGCGGTCGGCGCGGAATTCGCTGTGCTCGGCCTCGGCCGGGTCCAGCCAGTCGAGCGCGCCGATGTCTCCCGCGCGCAGCAGGTTCGGATTGTCGATCTCGAACCCGGCGGGCAGCGGGTCGTCGACCATCAGCCGCGCGCCCGTCTCCTCGAAGGGCCGCACGGTCAGGACGGTGACCAGCCGCGTGCCCTGCGCGACCTCGGCCGGATCGGCGCGGTCGCCCTCCATCGTGAAATACGCGCGCTCGATCGCATAGCCATAGCCCCCCGCGGTGATCGGCGCGTTCGGAACCCCCAGGGTCGTCAGGGTGATCGCCGTTTCCGTCGCGCCGTCGTTGCGGATCGCCATCGGGGTCAGCGTCCCCGCCCCGACCGCGCGGACGAAGGGCCCCGGGACCGGCGTGCCGTCGACCGAAAGGCCGCTGACGGAGGGGTCGTCGACAAGCGCCTTGGCGGCCAGCAGCGACCACGCGCTTTCCTGCGTCGACATCGCGCCGTCGCGGCCGACGATCCGCGAGACCAGGGTCGGCCGGTCGATGGCGGTCGAGCCGGCCTCGACCGCCAGCGACAGGACGCCCGCCGTGTCCCGCAGCCGCGTGCCGTAGTCGGCGCGGTAGACGCGGCCCTCGGGCGAGGTGCGGCGCTGCGCGAGCTGGCTGGACGCGATCGAGAACATTGCGTCGGCGCGGGTCTGATCGCCGTACATGGCCAGGGCCGCGCCCAGTTGGGCCGAGGCCAGCGGGGTCGCGAAATCCTCGCCCTTCACATCGGCATAGTAGCGCAGATCGCCCATGTTCGCCGCGCCCTCGCGGGCGAGCACCATGAGCGCATAGGCGATGTCCTCGCCCCCGCCGTCGGTGTCGGCGTCGAAGTCGGGGGCATAGTTGATCCGGTTGCGCAGGTTGTCGAGCGCCGTACGGAAGGCCAGCGGATTGACCTCGTGCCCCTCGGCCCTGGCGCGCGAGAGGAAGTCGGTGACATAGGCGTCGAGCCAGAAATCCCCCGCCTGCGCGCGCCAGAGGCCGAAGGCGCCGTTCGGGGCCTGCCGCGTCAGGATGCGTTCGATCGACTGGTCGATGCGCGCGTCGATCTGCGCCGGACCCGCAAGTCCCATGGCCTCGGCCACCGAGGACAGGTAGAGCAGCGGCATCGCCTTTGAGGTCACCTGCTCGGTGCAGCCGTAGGGATAACGGTTGAGCGACGCCAGAAGCGCCGGCGCGTCGAACCGCGCGAGGGGACCGGCCGAGATGAAGGCCTCGCCGCTGCCGGGCCGGTACCCGGCAAAGACATTCTCGTCCAGGGTGAAGGTATCGCCCGCGCCGAGCGAGAAGCGCTGCGTCGTGGCGACCTCGGGATCGTTGCGGCGCACCGGCAGGGTCAGGCGCTTGGTCAGCAGCCGGCCGTCGGGCGTGGTCACCGAGACCGTCACCGCGTGATCGCCGACGCTGTCGGCGGCAAGAGGCAGACGCAGGACCTGTTTCTGCTTCTCGGCCAGGTCGAAGCCCGACGGCGTGGCCGCGGCCAGCGCGACCCCCCGGGCCGTCACGTCCAGACCGACGCGGCCCGCGGGACCCGAGGCATGGACGATCTCGAGCAGCATCGAAGATCGGTCGCCGGGCTGGAGAAAGCGCGGAAGCGAGGCGGTGACGACGATCGGGTCGCGCACGAGCACCTCGGCCTCGGCCGCCCCGACGCCGGTCTCGCTCCAGGCTACGGCCATCAGCCGAAGGGTGCCGTTGAAGTCCGGCAGGTCGAAGTTGACCTCGGCCTCGCCGTTCGCGCCGACGGTGACCGGACCGGTGAAATAGGCGACGAGGTCCTCGGTCGGCGGCGGGGATTGCAGCCCGGCCCCGGCCCCTGTGTCACCGCCCGACCGGACGCGGCCCATGGCCCCCTGGGTGCTGTCGATGAGCCGGCCGTAGAGATCGCGGATATCCATGCCGAGCCGCCGCTGCCCGAAGTAGTGCGCGCCGGGATCGGGGGTCTCGAACCCGGTCATGTTGAGGATGCCGACATCGACCGCCGCGACGGTGACAAAGGCGGTCTCGCCCGGGCGGACACCCCCGACCTTCACCGTCGCGGCGACGGGACCGCGCGGCTCGGCCTCATCGGGCGCGTCGATGCGGACGGCAAGCGCCTTGTCGCCGGGATCGACCGGCGCATGGCTCAGCCCGAGGGCGCGGGCGGGCATCTGCCCCGCCTCGACCTGCATCGGACGGATGACCGAGGCCGTGACATAGGCGCCGGCCCCCCAGTCCTCGGTCACGGGCAGTTCCACATAGTTCGGCCCCTGCGCGACATCCACTGTCTTCATGTCGATCAGCCGGTCCGAGACCACGGTGACGATGGCCTTGCCGGCATGGCGCGGCACGAGGCGCAGGCGCGCGGTGTCACCGACGGCATAGCGGGGTTCGTTCAGCGACAGCTCGAGCATGTCGGGTGTGGTGGTCGCGTCGGCCGGTGCGAACCACCCGGCCGAGAAGGCCTCGCTCGCCGCGACGAAGGGGCCGTCGGTACGCTCGACGACGATCTCGTACCGGCCCCAGCCGGTCGGAGCGCTCACCTCGACCGGATCGGCGCCGAGCGTGGCGCTACCCGAGGCGACCTCGGTCCGCGTCGTGTAGGGCTCCCATTTCCAGTTGCCGTATTGCTGATACCACTGATAGCGGGTGACCACGCGGTTGACGCGCCAGGCGACCTCCATCGGCTCGGGCGCGAGTTCGGCGTTCAGGGCGATCAGGTCGAACGCGGCCGTCGCGCCCTCGTCGATCACCCCGTCAAAGAGCGGGCGGATGCCGATGACGGGGCTGTCCGGGCCGACCACGCGGGACAGACTGCGCTCGACCGGGCGGCCGGACCCTTCGGCCACGCCCACCACGGCGGTCAGATCGAAGGGCGTGCCGGCGGCCTCGTCGGGAAAGTCCGGCTCCAGCGCAAGCTGCGCCCGCCCCTGCGCATCCGTCGTGCCGTCGATCCGCGTCGTGCGGGCGTAGGCCGGGGCGTCATGGCGGCCGAAGACGTAGCCGGGAAAGGTCTCGAGCCGCCGCGCGAGCGAGAGCCGGACCGTGCCCTCGATCCCGAGGTCGGCGCCCGGCGCCCCGAAGAGGTAGTCGGCCTGCACATCGAGCGGCGGGAGCGATCCCGCCGGCAAGGGCCCCTCCGGCAGGTCGAGGTCCACGTCGATCCGTTCCGGCAGGAAGTCCTCGGCCAGCACGGTCGCCGAGGCCAGCGGCGGCCTGTCGGTGTCGGCCTTGATCTCGATCCGCCAGCTGCCGCGCGGCACGGACTGCCCGAGCGGCAGCTCGAACACATGGCCGCCCGCCGCGTCGCGGGACGAGGTCAGGCGCGCGTATTCGACCCCGTCGGGCCGGGTCAGGATCGCGGTGACGGGAAGACCCCCGATCGCCCGCGCCCCGGCATCGCGCGCCAGGACCGTCGCGTGGATCGTCTCGCCCGCCCGGTAGGCGCCACGGTCGGTGGTCAGGAAGACGTCGATCGGCTGCGCCGGTGCGCGCCCCGCGACGCCGCGATCGGACAGGTCGAAGGCCGGGTCCGACAGCGACAGGAACGCCAGGTCGTCCCCCTGCCGGGCGGTGATCAGGGCGGGCGCGGCGCCGCCGGTGCCACGGGTCAGGCCGGGTTCGAACCGGGCATAGCCCTCGGCATCGGTGGTCGTCGTCCCCAGCACGCGGTTCGCGCGGCCGAGCAGGGTCAGTTCCACACCCTCGCGCGGCTGCGCATCGCCGAGCGCGCGCAGGAAGACATGCAGCCCGTCGTTGCCCTGCATCGTGGTCAGGCCGAGATCGGTCAGGATGAACCACTGAAAGGCATCGCCCCCGTCCTCTTCGCCCGGGACCGAGGCAACAAGCGCATAGGCACCCGGCTCCCTCCCCGCCAGCACCTCGCCCAAGGGGAGGCGGGTGGTCATGGTGCGGTTCAGTTCGTTCCCGGTCTCCGCCCGGCCTTGCCAGACCTCTTCGGCGACGTCACCGGCAAAGTCGTTCATCTCCCACCTGGTCAGACGCCCGCCGAAATAGCGGTTCTGGATTGCCCGCAGCAGATTGCGGTCGGCGACCCGGTACAGCGTGAGGTCGAGCGTATCGAGGTTCACCGTCTCGACCGGAAGCGCGGCATCGCCGGCGGCCGGCAGCACGTAGGCGCGGCCGGGAAAGGTCACCTGGGGCGACCGGTCGCGGACGTAGAAGCGCAGTGACACGTCCTTTGCCAGCGCCTCGCCCGTGCGCGAGGGCAGGCCTTCGCGGAAGGTCACGGCATAGCGCTCGCCATGCGTCGCGCCGCGGATGCAGATCCGGTTGCCCGAGGTCTCGACCGCCATGGTCCGGTCCGGCAGGCGAAGGTAGTCGGCATAGTTCACCCCCGCCCTGACGAGCGGCTCGGTGAATTCGGCGCAGATACGCGGGTCGGCGAGGTCCGACTCGACCCGGTGCTCGCGGATGCGGAAACCGTATCGGGCGATGGCGTCGTCCAGCGCCGCCGTGATCTCCTCGCGCGGGTGGAGCCGTTCGGCCAGGCGCAGCGCGGGGATCATGCCGCGGCCCCGGTCGTTCGCCTCGAGCGCCTCGGCCAGGACCGTCAGGGCATTCACCCGGGCCGGATCGGTGGTGGCGCGCAGATAGGCGTTGGTCGCGGCCGGAAGGGCGCGGGTGATGTAACGCTGGCGGTTCTCGCCCGCTTCCGGCGCGGCGGCGATCAGCAGGCGGGCGTATTCCGCCCACTGGTCCGCCGCATCCGAGGCCGCCACGGCGCCCCCCATCCAGCGCATGGCGTCGGCGGTGCGCCCGTCGGCGCGCCTCTCGCGGACGGCGGCCAGCATGTCGTCGATGCCGTACTGGCCCGCGGGGTGAATCCAGCCGATCTCCCGCGCGAGACGCCGGGCCGAGGCGATGCCGGCACTGCCGAGAAAGCCGATCTCGTCCGCCCGGTCCCGGGCGGCGGCCCGTTCCGCCTCCCCGATGGGCAGGAGGCGCGCCGACCGGGCGCCCCGATAGGAGGCCGTACCTGTCACCGCACTCTTGGGAAAACAGGAATTCGCGCGTGTATTGAAGGTGAAGGCGGTGCAGGCGTCGTCTTCCTCGCAGGCCCTGCGGCAGGCCTCGAAGGTGGTGTCGAACATCTGCGACAGGTCGGTGCCGGCAAAATCCTGATCCATCGTCACGATCATCCGGCTCTGGGGCAGCGGCTCCTCCTGCGCCGCTGCCGGGGTCGCGAGGACGGGCAGCGACACGACGAGCATTGCGCGCAGGATTTCGGGCAGGATCTCGGGCAGGCGGAACATGGGAACTCTCCTTCGGCCGGACGGGCCGTTCGGTTCGGAAAGTGCCACGTCGCTTTCCGAGGTGGCAAGGATTCGGTCGGCGCGGCGTCGCCGGTAACGGTTCCTTCAGGCCGGTGCGCGATATTGCCCGGGACCGGAAAGGGGAACTGCCAGATGAGACTCACGACCGGAAAGGCCAGGCGGGACGGGCTGGCGCCACCGGCTTTGCCGCGCTGGACAAAGGGTCACCGACGCCACGAGGATCGCGGATCAACCGCGCCGGTTCGCGCGCCCCCGCGGGCCAGCCGACCCCCGTGGCGGCTTTGGGGCGGCTCCGGGGCGGCTCCGGGGCTGAAGGCGGCAAAGGGGACCGCGCGGCGGCAGGCTTGCCGTCTGCAATGGGGCGACAGGCTCGGCAATTCCCTGCGAGGCCGTTCACCAATGCTTCCGATTCGTGCGTATTCCGGTTAGGATCGGAAACAATCATAACGAGCACACAGGCCAGTCATCTCATGCGGACAGTCCTCGCCGTGACATGCGTGTCACTCGTCGCCCTTTCCTCCGGTCCGGCCCGCACCGCAGAGCCCGTTCCGACATCGCTGCGCCCCGTGTCCCGCCCCGCCCCGGCGGCGCCGGCGCCGGCGCCGAGCGAGGCCCGCGTGATCGCCGCGCTCGCCGTCAAGGCGTTGGCGCCGCAGCCCGCCACCGCGCCGATGCGCACCCTGCGGCCCAGGATCCGGCCCGCCGTCCTCGTCACCGCCGCCCCCGACAGCGCCGAGACCATCCAGGAGGCGAACCCCGCCGGCTTCACCGCCTGGATCGGGGCGTTCCGCTCCCGCGCGCTGGCGCAGGGAATCGACGCAGCCACCTTCGATCGCACCTTCGCGCGGGTGCGCTACCTCCCCGACGTGATCAGGCTCGACCGCAAGCAATCGGAATTCACCAAGACCACCGGCGAATACCTGGCCAGCGCCGTCTCGGACACGCGTGTCGAGACCGGGCGCGAGAAGGCGCAGGCGCAAGGCGCCACGCTGAGGGCGATCGAGGCGCGGTACGGCGTCGACCGGAACGTGGTCGCGGCGGTCTGGGGGATGGAGACGAACTATGGCGGCTATCGCGGCCGGACGCATATCCCTTCGGCTCTGGCGACGCTGGCCTATGACGGGCGGCGCGGCGCCTTCTTCGAGAAACAGCTGATCGCGGCGCTGAGGATCCTGCAGAACGGCGACACCACGCCCGAGAACATGGTCGGCAGCTGGGCCGGTGCCATGGGCCACACCCAGTTCATGCCGACCTCCTATGCCGCCTATGCGGTGGATTTCACCGGGGACGGGCGGCGCGACATCTGGGCCGGGGATCCGACGGATGCGCTGGCCTCGACCGCCGCCTACCTGTCCCGGATGGGCTGGCAGCGCGGCATGCCCTGGGGGGCCGAGGTGACGCTGCCGGCGGGCTTCGACTTCACCCATGCCTCGGGTCCGAAGAAACTGCCCTCGGACTGGGCCCGGCTCGGTGTGCGCCCGGCGGCGGGCGGTACGCTGGCGGATCACGGCCCCGCCCGCCTCCTGCTGCCAGCGGGCGCCAGGGGGGTGGCCTTCCTGGTCTTCAAGAACTTCGACGTGATCAAGCGGTACAACAATTCCGACGCCTATGCGCTCGGCGTCGGGCATCTCGGCGACCGCATCGGGGGCGCGGGCCCGCTGCGCGGCGGCTGGCCGGACGGAGAGCGGGCCCTGAAACGCGCGGAACGGCAGGAGTTGCAGAGCCTTCTGACCCGCGCCGGCTATTCCACCGGCGGGATCGACGGCAAGATCGGGCCGAACACCGTCAGGGCGATCCGCGGCTATCAGCAGCGGGTCGGCATGGCCCCGGACGGCCACCCATCGGTCGCCCTGCTGACGCGCCTGCGGCGGTAGCGGGGCCGGCACGGGCTGACGAGGTCATCCGATCTGGCCCGTCATCCTCGGACCCGGCCCAGGGTGTCCGGCCACAAGGCGCGCGGGCAGTCGGGAGATCCCCGTATGGGTCCGGGGATGACGGGGTCGCAGGATGACGGGAGCTCCTCGGATCGAACTCGCGGATTGACGGTGGCGCGGCGGTGACGGGAGCCCCCCGGATCAAGCCCGAGGATGACGATTGCGCGGCGGTAACGGGAGTTCGCCGGGTCGGGTCCGGGGATGACGGTGGCGCGGCGGTGACGGTGTCGCAGGATGACGGTGTCGCAGGATGACGGGGCGCGGGCGTCGGGCGTCAGGTCCCCTGCCCCGCGCCGGCCTCCGGCGCGTCTTGCCAGGCGGAATAGCCCGGCGTCAGAACCTCGCGCAGGAAGGCCACGGGGTGCGCCTTGAGCGAGAGGCGCATGGCGACGAAATCCTCGACCACCGCCTCGCCGGGGGTCATCTCGGGCAGGAGGGCGGCGGGTTCCGTGATGCCCTCTCCGTCCATGTCGCCCTCGAACAGCGGCAGGGGCTTGCCCGGACGCAGCGCCTTGGCCTCCCAGATCGCCTCGCGCCGGTCGAGACCGAGCGAGGCGAAGGCATCCGCCTCGGCCAGCCGCTCGATCAGGGCGGGGGCGACCCCGGCGCGGCGCCACACGTCGCCGACCGAGTGATAGCCGTTGCCGCGCGCGGCGCTGATCCAGTCGGCCTCCTCCTGCCCCACCCCCTTGATCTGGCGGAACCCGAGGCGGAGGATCAGCCGCGCGCCCTCGCGCTCCATGATGTTGTCCCAGTGCGAGGCGTTGATGTCCACGGGCCGGACCTCGACCCCGTGGTCGCGGGCGTCGCGGACGATCTGGGCGGGCGCATAGAACCCCATGGGCTGGGAATTCAGCAACGCGCAGGCGAAGATGCCGGGGTGGTGGTGCTTGATCCAGGACGAGGCATAGACCAGCAGGGCGAAACTGGCGGCATGGCTTTCGGGGAAGCCGTAGGAGCCGAAGCCCTCGATCTGGGAAAAGCAGCGGTCGGCGAAATCCGCGTCATAGCCGTTCCGCGCCATGCCCCGCATGAACCGGCTGCGGAACTCGCTGACATTGCCGTGTTTCTTGAAGGTGGCCAGCGACCGGCGCAGGCGGTCCGCCTCTTCGGGGGTGAAGCCCGCGCCGATGATGGCGATCTGCATCGCCTGTTCCTGAAAAAGCGGCACGCCAAGCGTCTTGCCCAGCACCTGCCCCAGTTCGTCCGAGGGGAATTCCACCGTCTCCTCGCCGTTCCGGCGGCGGATATAGGGGTGGACCATGTCGCCCTGGATGGGACCGGGGCGGATGATGGCCACCTCGATCACGAGGTCGTAGAAGCAACGCGGCCGCATCCGGGGAAGGAAGTTCATCTGCGCCCGTGACTCGACCTGGAAGACGCCGATCGTGTCGGCCTTGCAGAGCATGTCGTAGACCTCCGGGTCCTCGGGGGGGATGGTGGCGAGGTCGAGTTCGGTGTTCTCGTGCCGCACCAGCAGGTCGAACGCCTTGCGGATGCAGGTCAGCATGCCGAGCGCCAGCACGTCGACCTTGAGGATGCCGAGCGTGTCGATATCGTCCTTGTCCCAGCAGATGACCGTGCGGTCCTCCATCGTGGCGTTCTCGATCGGGACCAGTTCGTCCAGCCTGCCTTCCGTCATGATGAAGCCGCCGACATGCTGGCTGAGGTGGCGCGGCATCCCCTCGATCTCGTGGATCAGGGCCATGGTCTGCCGCAGGCGCGGGTCGGTCGGGTCGAGCCCGATCTCGCGCATCCGCTGGTCCTCCATCCCCGCGGCGGCGAAGAAACCCCAGAGCTGAGACGACAGCGCGCCGATGGTGTCCTGCGTCAGGCCCATGGCCGCGCCGACCTCGCGGATGGCGCGTTTCCCGCGGTAGTGGATGACCGTGGCGCAGAGGCCCGCGCGGTGGCGGCCATAGCGTTCGTAGATGTGCTGGATCACCTCCTCGCGCCGCTCGTGTTCGAAATCGACGTCGATGTCGGGGGGCTCGTCCCGGGCCTCGCTGACGAAGCGTTCGAAGACCATGGTGCCGATCTCGGGCGAGACCGAGGTGACGCCGAGGCAGTAGCAGACCACCGAATTCGCCGCCGATCCCCGTCCCTGGCAGAGGATGTCGCGCGACCGGGCAAAGGCCACCACGTCGTGGACGGTCAGGAAGTAGGGTTCGTATTTCAGCTTGGCGATCAGGGCCAGTTCGTGCTCCAGCATCGCCTTGACCCGGTCCGGCGCGCCGAAGGGATAGCGCCAGGCCAGCCCCTTGCGGGCGAGGCGGGCAAGCCGGGTCGAAGGGGTCTCTCCCCCGGAGACCTCGGAAGGGTATTCATAGCGCAACTCGTCCAGCGAGAAGGTCAGCGACCGGGCCAGCCGGATCGTCCGGTCGACCGCCCCGGCATGGGGGCCGAGCATCCGCCGCAGCTCGGTCCCGGTCCGCAGGCGCCGTTCGCCATTGGCCAGCGCGTCGCGGCCGAGCGCATCGACCGTGCGGGAGGTGCGGATGGCGGTCATCACGTCGGCCAGCCGGCGGCGGCGGGCGTGGTGCATCATCGGCCGGGCAGAGGTGACGGTCTCGATGCCGAGATCGGCGGCCATGGCGGCATGGGTGTCGAAGCGCGCCTTGTCCTGCCCGTCATAGGCCGGGGTCAGGGCAAGACTCATCTGCCCGCCAAAGCGGCGCGTCAGCCGGCGCGCCCGTTTCGGCCAGTCGCCCGCGCCGCGCGGATCCGTGATCGCCCGTGACGGGTGGAGCACCAGCCGCAGCGCCTCCATGCCGTTGTCGAGAAGGTCCTCGATGTGCAGCAGGCAGTCCCCCTTGGGCGCACGCAGGCGCCCCCGGGAGATCAGGCGGCAGAGCCGGGCCCAGCCGATGCGGGTTTCCGGAAGAGCGGTGATCTCCATCCCGTCGGAGAGCACCAGCCGGGCGGCGGGGATCAGTCTCGGCGCCTTCGGGCGGGGCGGGACGTGGCCGGGTTTCAGCGGACCCATGGGGCCGTGCGTGGCCTCCCACGCCTCGCGATCGCGGATGGCGCGGGCGATCTCGCGCGCCTTCTGGTGGGCGCGGACGATCCCGGCGACCGAGTTCTCGTCGGCGATGGCCACCGCCTCAAGCCCCAGCTGTTCGGCGCGGGCCATGTATTCCTCGGGGTGGGAGGCCCCGGTGAGGAAGGTGAAGTTCGAGGTGGCGGAGATCTCGGAGAACATGGGCAATCGGGCAGCGGTGCGAGTCGCCAGTATATTCACGTTTTGTTCCGGTTTGAAGATGGGGCGATGGATCTGCGGGCAAATCCCGGGAGCGGCACGCCGGCCGGGCCAGCGATGCGGAGAGGGCACCGCCGGACAGCAAGGCCGCGCGAAGGCGCCGTCACCGGGGGCGCGGGCTGCCAGGCCTTCCCGCCGGGCGGCACATGCACTCACTGCGTCGAGAACCGGGCAGGACGAACTGCGGACGAACTGCGGACGACCGGCCCTTCAGGCCGCGCTTCGCGCCGGCATCAGCCGGCCCAGGGCGAAGGCCACCACCGCGACCGCCACGATCGACGGCCCGGCGGGGGTGTCGAACTCGTAGGACAGGCCCAGCCCGCACAGCGCCGAGACCGCGCCGATCCCCATGCCCGCCACCAGCATGACCTCGGGCGAGCGCGACAGGGGCCGCGCCGCGGCGGCGGGAATGATCAGCAGCGCCGTGATCAGCAGCGCGCCGACCACCTTGATCGCCAGGGCGACCAGAAGCGCCAGGGCAAGGGTCAGGATGCGCCGGTCGTGGTCCGGGTTCATGCCCGAGGACCACGCCAGGTCGGGGTTCACCGTCGAGGTCAGCAGGGCCCGCCACCGCCAGGCGATCACGCCCACGATCGCGGCGGCCCCGCCCCAGATCACCGCGACATCGCCCCAGCTGACGGCAAGGATATCCCCGAAGAGATAGGCTTCGAGGTTCAGCCGCGCGCCGGGCAGGAAGCTCACCGCGATCAGGCCGAAGGCCAGCGCCCCGTGCGACAGGACGCCGAGCAGCGAATCCGCGCCGATTCCGCCCCGCGGCGTCTCCATCGCCGCGATGGCCAGCGCGACGATCACCGCCACGCCCATCACGCCCAGGACCACCGGCAACTCGAGCATCAGCGACAGGGCCACGCCCAGCACGGCCGCATGGGCCACGGCGTCGCCGAAATAGGCCATCCGGCGCCAGACCACGAAGACCCCCAGCCAGGGCGCGGCAAGCGCGACGCCCAGACCGGCCAGCGCCGCCCGGATCATGAATTCGGAAAACAGGCCGCTCACGTGCCGGTCCCCCTCTCGTCGTGCTGCTGATGATGGTGGTGGTGGTGTTCGTGCGAATGGTCGTGTTCGTGCCGGTAGAGGGCCAGCGCCCCGTGCGTGCCGGTGCCGAAGAGCGCCCGGTACTCGGGGGCCGAGCGCACGATCTCGGGCGTGCCTTCGCAGCAGACATGACCGTTGAGACAGACGACACGGTCGCTCGCGCTCATGACGACATGCAGTTCGTGGCTGACCATCAGCACCGCCGCCCCCGTCTCGGCCCTGAGCGCCTCGATCAGGGCGTAGAACTCGGCCGAGCCGCGCTGGTCCATGCCCTGCGTCGCCTCGTCGAGGATCAGCAGATTGGGGCGAGTCAGCAGCGCCCGCGCCAGAAGCGCCCGCTGATACTGGCCGCCCGAGAGGCCGGTCAGGGGGTGCGCGGCCAGCGGACGGATACCGACGCGGTCCATCAGCGCCAGCTTTTCCGCACGGTCGGCGGGGCGCGGCAGGTCGAGAAAACGCGAGACGGTCAGGGGCAGCGTCGGGTCGATCGACAGCCTCTGCGGCACGTAGCCGACCCGCAGGTCGGGGCGGCGGGTGATGCGGCCGCCGCGCGGCGGGATGGCCCCGACCAGCAGCCGCAGCAGCGTCGACTTGCCCGATCCGTTGGGGCCGACCACGGTCACGATCTCGCCCGGGTCTATATGGAAATCCACGTCCCGAAGAACGGTGCCGCCGGCGAATCCGGCCGACACCGCCGCGGCCTCGATCAGACTGGTCACGCGGCGGCCCCCTGACAGGAGACGCAGAGACCCTCGGCCTCGACCGTCGCCTTCTCGACGCGGAACCCCTCGGGCAGCTCCGGCAGGCCGGCCGCGATCTCGGCCACCATGCCGCAGCCGCGACAGATCAGAAAGGCGGGCGCGTGGCTCTGCCCCCGCGCCCGGGAGCAGGCGACGAAGGCGTTCAGTCGCTCGATGCGGTGCGCGAGACCGTTCTCGACGAGAAAGCCCAGGGCGCGGTAGGCGACCGGCGGCTTCGACCCATAGCCCTCTTCTCCCAGCCGCTCCAGCACGTCGTAGGCCCCCATCGGCCGGTGGCCCTCGAGCAGGATTTCCAGCGTGCGCCGCCGCACCGGGGTAAGCCGGACACCGAGTTCGGCGCAGATCCGTTCCGCGCTGGCCATCGCGTCCGAGACGCAATGCGCATGGTCATGCGGTTCGAATTCGCGCGGCGTGCCGGAGGGATCGGGGATGGACATGTTGCAGCGCTAGCACGAATCGGCTACGCGGTGCAATGTTATCTTATAACAGGAATTTGCCCATGCGCCCGATCCTCTCTCTCGCCGCCCTCGCGCTTGCCGCCACCGCTGTCCGGGCCGACCCGCCCCGGGTCGTCACCGACATCCCGCCGGTGCATTCCCTCGTGGCCACGGTCATGGGGGAACTCGGCACGCCCGAGCTTCTGCTGCCGCCCGGCGGGTCCACGCATGGCCACCAGATGCGCCCGTCCGAAGCGGCGGCCCTGTCCGGGGCGGAGCTCCTGTTCTGGATCGGGCCCGAGCTGTCGCCCTGGCTGGAGGAGGCCGCCGACAGTCTGGCGCGAGGGGTCACCTCGGTGCCGCTGATCGCCGTCGAGGGCACGCATCTGCGGGTGATCGGAGAGACCGACGAGCATGATCACCACGACCATGATACGCACGACCATGAAGGTCATGCGGACGCGCACGAGGATGAGGGCGACCACGACCACGAAGACGGCCACGAGGAGGATCACGAACATGGGCACGGGCCCGACGACGGGCACGACCATGAAGACGGGCACGACCATGACGATGCACATGACGGGCACGGGACCGGCGGACACCACACCGGGGACGGCCACGACCACACGGGTGTCGATCCCCACGCCTGGCTCGACCCCCGGAACGCGCGGATCTGGCTGCCCGAGATCGCGCACCGCCTTGCCGAGGCCGATCCCGCGAATGCCGATGCCTACCGGGTCAATGCCGAACGCGCGATGCAGGACCTCGCCGATTTGAGCGCCGAGATCGAGGCCCGGCTGGAGCCGCTCGACGGCGGGTACATCGTCTTTCACGACGCCTATGGCTATTTCTCGGACCGGTTCGGTCTGCCCCCTGCCGGCGCCGTCTCGGACAGCGAAGCGACCGCGCCCGGTGCCCGGCGCATCGCCGACCTGCGGCGCGAGGCCGAAGAGGAGGACATCCGGTGCCTCTTCACCGAACCGCAGTTCGACGGCCGCATCGCGCAGAGGCTGGCCGAAGAGCTGGACGTGACGGTCGGGGTCCTCGACCCGGTCGGGTCCACCTTCGACCCGGGCCCGGCGCTCTATGGCGAGATGCTCCGCGCGATGGCCGGCAGCATCGCGGAGTGCCTTGCCGAGTGACCGATCCGGAGGGATGATCCGCCACGCAGGAAGGGCCGCCTCCGGCATCGAGAGCGGAGGGCCCGACCGGATCGACGCGACCCGTCCACGCGCGCCCTGATCGGCCACTCGATCGTCGCAATCGACATGGGAATAACGGCCGTCAGCGGATCAGGACGGCGCGGAAGTCGTTGACATTCGTGCCCGTGGGACCGGGCGCGAACAGGTGGCCGCAGGCGTCGAAGGCGGTCCAGGCGTCGTTCCCGGCCAGCGCATCCGCCGGGTCGCATCCGGCGGCGCGCATCGCGGCGCAGGTGCCTGCGTCGGCGAAGGCGCCGGCATTGTCCTCGCTGCCGTCGATCCCGTCGGTATCGGCGGCCAGCGCGAGGATGCCGTCGCAGCCCTCGACGGCCAGGGCGAAGGCGAGCAGGAACTCGGTGTTGCGGCCGCCCTTGCCCCGGCCGCGCAGCGTGACTGTGGTCTCGCCCCCCGACAGCAGCAGGCATGGACGGGCGAAGGGCCGGTTCCTGCGCCGGACCTCGCGGGCGATGGCGGCATGGGCGCGGGCGACGTCGCGCGCCTCGCCCTCCATGGCGTCCGACAGGATATGCGCTGCGATCCCGTATTCCCCGGCCAGGGCGGCGGCGGCTTCGAGCGACCGGCTGGCCGAGGCGATCACCCGGACCTCGTTGCGCGCGAAGGCCGGATCGTCAGGCGGCGGGGCGTCCTCGGGCCGTGTCTCGAGGAACCGCATGATCCGTTCGGGCGGGTCGATGTTCCAGGCGCGGATCGCCCTCATGGCGTCGGCCCGCCTCGCCGGGCCCGGGACCGTCGGCCCCGAGGCGACCTCGGCCGGGTCGTCGCCCGGCACGTCCGACACGATTAGCGACACGACGCGGGCCGGCGCGGCCGCCGCGGCGAGGCGCCCGCCCTTCACGCGGCTCACCTGCTTGCGGATGGCGTTCATCGCGCCGATGGGCGCGCCCGAGGACAGCAGCGCCTCGTTCAGCGCCTGTTCGTCCTGCAGAGTCAGCTCCTCGGGCGGGGCGGCCAGCAGGGCCGAGCCGCCGCCGGTGATCAGGGCCACGACGAGATCGTCCTCGGTCAGGCCCTCCAGCGCCGTCAGCACCTCGCGCGTCGCCGCCTCGCCCGCCGCATCGGGCACGGGATGCGCGGCCTCGATCACCTTCAGCTGGCGGCAGGGCACGGCATAGCCGTAGCGCGTGACGACCACGCCGGTCAGCGGCCCGTCCCAGGCCTCTTCGAAGGCCTGCGCCAGTTGCGCGGCGCCCTTCCCCGCACCGATCACCACCGTCCGACCCTTTGGCCTGGCGGGCAAGTGACCCCTCAGGGCCTCTGCCGGATCGGCCGCGGCGACGGCGGCTTGGAACAGTTGGGTCAGGAGGGTCTTGTCATCTTGTCTCATGAAGAAAGCCTATCCTCTGCGCGGGGGGCCGCAAGGCCCGTTGCGTTCGGTCGGGCCTTTGCCCGGCAAGACGCAAGGTTTCGGCAAGAATGATGAACAAATCCCTGCCGGGCCGTCCGTTGCGCCGGACCCCCGCTGATGATTGCCAAGCCCCCGGCGCGGGCGTAGGCTTCCGCTCGACCCGGCACAGGAGGCTCCCATGGACGGCGAATTCCGCGACAACGACATTTCCAAGATCGTCGAGGCCGACAAGGCGCATGTCTGGCATCACCTGATCCAGCACAAACCCTTCGAGACCGGCGAGCCGCGCATCATCACCGAAGGCAAGGGCATCCATGTCTGGGACCAGCGCGGGGTGAAACACCTCGACGCCGTGTCGGGCGGGGTCTGGACGGTAAACGTGGGCTACGGCCGCGAGAGCATCGCCAATGCGGTGCGCGACCAGCTGATCAAGCTGAACTATTTCGCGGGGGCGGCGGGGACGATCCCCGGCGCGATCTTTGCCGAGCGGCTGATCGAGAAGATGCCGGGGCTGACCCGCGTCTATTATTGCAACTCGGGGTCGGAGGCGAACGAGAAGGCCTTCAAGATGGTCCGCCAGATCGCGCACAAGCGGTATGGCGGGCGGAAGACCAAAATCCTCTACCGCGACCGCGACTATCACGGCACCACCATCGGCACGCTGTCGGCGGGCGGACAGGACCAGCGCAACGCGCAATACGGCCCCTTCGCGCCCGATTTCGTGCGGGTGCCGCATTGCCTGGAATACCGCGCGGGCGATCAGGGCGCGCCGGTCGAGAATTACGGCGAATGGGCCGCCGACCAGATCGAAGAGGTTATCCTGGCCGAGGGGCCCGAGACGGTCGGCGCGCTCTGCCTCGAACCGATCACGGCGGGCGGTGGCGTGATCGTGCCCCCCGAGGGCTACTGGCCCCGCGTGCAGGAGATCTGCCGCAAGTACGACATCCTGCTGCATATCGACGAGGTCGTCTGCGGCGTGGGCCGGACCGGCACCTGGTTCGGCTACCAGCATTACGGGATCGAGCCCGATTTCGTGACCATGGCCAAGGGCGTGGCCTCGGGCTATGCCGCCATCGCCTGCTGCGTCACCTCGGAACGGGTGTTCGAGATGTTCAAGGACGATGCAGAGGATCCGCTGAACTATTTCCGCGACATCTCGACCTTCGGCGGCTGCACCGCCGGACCGGCGGCGGCGATCGAGAACATGCGCATCATCGAGGACGAGAACCTGCTGGAGAACACGGTCGCCATGGGCGAGCGGCTGACGGCGAACTTCGAGGCGCTGTCGGAGAAGCACAAGGTGGTGGGACAGGTCCGCGGCAAGGGGCTCTTCGCCGGGATCGAACTGGTCGCCGACCGCGACACCCGCGAACCGGCGGCCGAAAAGCTCTGTGCGCAGGTCGTTGCCGAATGCGCGAAACGGCAGGTGATCATCGGCGTCACCAACCGCTCGGTCCCCGGCTACAACAACACGCTGACCTTCAGCCCCGCGCTGATCGCGACGCCCGAGCAGATCGACGAGATCTCGAACGCGGTGGACGAAAGCCTGACGGCGGTCTTCGGATGAGCGTTACAGGACGATGCTATTGCGGCGAATGCGCCTACGAGGTGACCGGCAAGACCTTCTACAACGCCCAGTGCCATTGCCGCGAGTGCCAGTACATCTCGGGCGGCGGTCCGAACTTCTTCATGATGTGCAAGGCAGAGGACTATCGGATCACGCGCGGCGCGCCCCGGGCCTTCACCCGACCGGATCTCGACCGGGCGGTGACCCGTCATTTCTGCCCGACCTGCGGCACGCACCTGAACACCAAGCCCCGCCCCGGCCTCATGGTGATCAAGGTCGGCACGCTGGACGACATGTCCAACTACCCCGGCCCCGAGACCGCGATCTACATGTGCGACACCCAGCCCTTCCACGTGCTGGCAGAGGGCGTGACGCAACACGACAGGCTGGCGCCGAAGGCCTGAGGGGAATATCTCCCGGCCAGCGGTGCGTGTGGACCCGCACCCTACGGGCGTTGCGGGGCGGGCACTCGACGCTGCGTGCGAGCACGCCCCCTCCGGCGATCCGCGGCGGCGCGGCGGCGCGCCCGCCCGCACCGCCCGCGGCACCGGTCACTCCTCCGACTGCAGCATCCGGCCCAGGCGGCGGCCACCCAGAACATGCAGGTGGAAATGCGGCACTTCCTGCACGCCGTAGTCGCCGGCGTTCGAGATGAACCGGCACCCCGGACCGCCGTCCGCCGTCACCTCCATCTCGCGGCAGACCTGCGCGACGACGCGATGGAAATCGACGATCTCCGCCTCCGAGGCCTCTCCGGCAAAGTGGTCGTAGGTGACATAGGGCCCCTTGGGTATCACCAGCACATGGACGGGCGCCTGCGGGCGGATGTCCTCGAAGGCCAGGGTGTGGTCGGTCTCGGCCACCGTCTTGTTGGGGATCTCCCCGCGCAGGATCTTGGCAAAGATGTTCTGGTCGTCATAGGCGTAGGCCATCGGAATCCTCAGTCGTCGAAAAGGTTCGGTGTCTCGGCCAAGTCTTGCGCCACATCGGGAGAAACCGCAAGAAACCGCGAGAGTTCGCCTGCGTTCCGCGCGGCCGTGGCGGACTGCCGGATGCGGTGATGATTGGCAAAGCCCGCGTCGCGGATCCGGTCCGCCTCCATCGCGATGGCGTTGCGGACCGTCGGAAAGAGCCGCTCCAGCGCCTCGGGCGGCGTCCGGTCCGAGGCCAGCCCCGTCCGCCGCGCATGACCGGCGAGATAGGCGTCGTCATAATCGCAGTCGACCTCGAGAAGCGTGGTCACGGCGCGGTCGGAACAGAAATCCTGCAGCAGGTCCAGACTGGCCGGATCGAGGCAGATCACCATGCGGCTGGTGCGGAAATACTCGAACAGCATCCGCAAGAGGGACCGCCGGTGCCGCGTCCTCTTGGACAGCGAGGACTGGATCCCCCCGAGGTCGGGCAGCGCCGTGCGCTCTTCGTGGAAAAGGTAGTCCACCGCCGGTATCCCGGTCAGGTCGCGGATGCGCGCGACCAGCCGCTTGCCCACGTGCCATTTCTTGCAGATCACGATCAGCAGCTCGCGGTCGCGGCCCAGGCTTGCCTCGTTCTCCCAGAAGCGCGGCGCGAAACGGTGCCCGATCCGTCCGCGCCCCGTCAGGAACTCGAAGAGCGACCGCCCCTCGTTCGAGATCGCGAAATCCACGCCCGTAGCACTGTAGAGCCGGCCCAGCCGGGCCTTGAGCTCCTGCGCCTCGGGGCTGACCTTGCGCGCGAAGAGGAAATCCTGGCCGAGCAGCAGGTCGTAGTGATCGTTGTGGAAGGTCACCGGCATCCCGTAGTCGGTGAACATCAGGAAGGTCAGCGTGCGCGACCGGATCTCGGTCCCCGGCACGAGGTGGCGCACCAGGGTCTGGAAAAACGTCTCGTCGGGGATCCAGGTGGTCGAGAAGAACCGCACCACGTCGCGCCGCCGCCGCGCGAAGGCCATCACCGCCTCGATCGTCCGGCGCCGCAGACACCACCACTGGCTGCCGATCTGCACCTGCAGGTCCGCCGGAATGCGCCGCCGCAGCCCGAGGCGCCGCTGCATCGCGATGCTCTGGTAGAACAGCCAGTGATGCTGCCTCTCGTTCAGGTAATGCCGGTAGATCAGCCGCTCTTCCTTGATGCCGGTCCGGATCCAGTCGCTGCGGAAGAAATCGAAGCTCTCGATATAGTCCGCCTCGTTCCGGTCGAGGAACTCGTGCGCGAATTCGGCGGTCTTGATCGGCACGCAGTCGCCCGAGAGCATGTAGAAATGCGTGGCGCGGGGGAAATCCTCCAGCGCGGCCTCGACCGCCTGCATCGTCGCGGCGACCAGCGACCATTCCCCCCAGCCGCAGCGGATGCGCCGCCGGGCAAAGGTGACCCGGTCGTTGCCGGCAAGGCTTTCGCGGATCATGCGGAAATCGCCGGCACCGGCCCGGGCGTCGAAATGGATGGAAACGCAATCCCCCGCGGCGGTCAGCCGCTCGGCCTGCGCGACGATCGCCTCCGGATCCCTGTGGCACAGAAGTATATATGCGATCGTCGCCATTTCCGAAACAATAACCAGACCTTAGTGCCTTCTGTCGACACCGTTAGACAGGAAGACCGATTGATAAACCAGAAAATGTTTGCTTACTTGCGCCGCAACGAGACCGCGCCGGGCCCCGACGGCCCCGCAATCGGAGGCGGAGCAGATGGGATTCCCCGGCGTCTGGATGACGGAAAGCGAAAGCGTGGTCTATCGCGTGGTGCCGAAATGCGCCTGCTCGACCATCGGGCAGATCATGTACTATTCGGATCACGGCCGGTTCTTCGAGGGCGACATCCACGACGCAGACCAGGGCCTGCACAAATGGGCCCAGGACCACAGCCAGGGCCCGATCGAGGCGAATGTCCGGGCGCACGAAAGCTTCGCCTTCACCTGCGTGCGCAATCCCTACGCCCGGATCCTCAGTTCCTTCTTCGACAAGATCTGCGGCATCCAGCGCAACGGCAACCGGTATCGCGGCAATCTCGTTCCCCTGCTGGTGCAGAAGTACGGGATCGAGGTCGGCGGCGACGACGGCACGGAAGAGTTCGACCAGATCCGCAGCTTCCGCCGCTTCCTGCTCTTCGCCCGCGACACGATCCGCTGGCGCCGCCCGATGGAGCCCGACATCCACTGGTCGGCCATGTCGGGGCACATCTCGACCTTCATCGTCAACGGCGGGCGCTACGACCGGATCTTCTGGACCGAGCGCTTCGACGAGGGGATGCAGGATGTGCTCGACCATATCGAGACGCCGCACCCGGTCGACCTGGCCTCGATCCCGCGCTTCAACGAAAGCGAGGGGCACGGCCCGAAGCGCGCCCACCCGGTCGAGGCCTATTTCGACGACCTGTCGATGCATCTCGTCTATGAGATCTACAAGCGCGACTTCGAGCTCTTCAGATACGATGTGGCGGATCCGTCGAACAAGATGCCCCTGGCCGAGATCGACCTCGACGAGGTCCATGCCAAGCTGGGCGACTGATCCGCCGGCAGCGCCACCCCCCGTCTTCTTCTTGGCAGAAATATCCCCGCCGGAGGCAACCCGAGGGCCCGGCCCCGCGCCCCGCGGGGACGGGGACCGAGTAGATCGCGTGCGGCCGGCAGGCCGCGCAACCGGATCAGGACTCGCCGCGCGTCCCCAGTTTCGGGCTGGCGCGCTCCAGTTTCAGCTCGGCCTCCGAGAAACGGAAGGGGCCGCGCACGCCCGGCACGCCCTCGGGATCGATCCGCATGCCGCGCGCGATCACCTGCGGATCCTCGAAGACCTCGGCCATGTCGTTGATCGGCCCGGCGGGGATCCCCTTGGCCTCGCATTGCGCCAGAAGCTCGGCCTTGGTGAAGCGCAGGCAGGCCTCCTGCAGGCGGCGGATCATCCGGGGGCGGTTGGCCACCCGCTGCGGGTTGTGGAGGTAATCCGGGTCGTCCTTCATCCCGGGCAGGCCCAGCACGTCGCACAACCGTCCGTACTGGGCATCGTTGCCCGTGGCGATGATGATGAACCCGTCCGAGACCTCGAAGACCTGGTAGGGGGTGAGGTTGGGATGATAATTCCCCGTCCGCGCCGGCGGCGTTCCGGTCGAAAGATAGTTCATCGCCTGGTTCGCCGTGACCGAGACGGCGCAATCCAGCAGGGACATGTCGATGTGCTGGCCGCGCCCGGTCGCGGCGCGCTGGTGCAGGGCCGCCAGGATCGCGGTCGCGGAATAGACCCCGGTGAAGAGGTCGGTCACCGCCACCCCGGCCCGCAGCGGCTGGCCGTCGGGCTCTCCGGTCAGCGACATCAGCCCCGACATGCCCTGGATGATATAGTCGTATCCCGCCCGGTGCGCATAGGGGCCGTCCTGCCCGAAACCGGTGATCGAGCAGTAGATCAGCCGCGGGTTCAGCTCCGACAGGCTGTCATAGTCGAGCCCGTATTTCTTCAGGCCCCCGACCTTGAAGTTCTCGATCAGGATATCGGCGTCGCGGACCAGGTCGCGCACCGTCTCCTGCCCCTCCGGGGTGCGGAAATCGGCCGCCACCGAGGTCTTGCCGCGGTTGCAGGAATGGAAATAGGCGGCGGTATGGTCCTCATCGCGGTCGATGAAGGGCGGACCCCAGCGGCGCGTGTCGTCGCCCTCGGGGCTTTCGACCTTGATCACCTCGGCACCGAGGTCCGACAGGGTCTGACCGGCCCAGGGGCCGGCCAGGATCCGGGCGAGTTCGACGACCCGCAACCCGTCCAGCGGCGCCGCCATCAGCCCTCGAGCCTGGCGTCCAGGATCTCGCGGAGATCCGGATAGCTCATGTTCGAGTGTTTTTCGCCGTCGATGAGCAGGGTCGGCGTGCCGGTGATCTCGTCGGCCTCGGCATTCTGCTGGTACCAGGCGACGAGGCTGCGCGCCTTGTCCTCGTCGGCGAGGCAGGCGTCGATCGCCTCGGCCTCGAGACCCGCGACGAGACCGATCTTGCGCAGACGGTCGGCGATGCCCGCCGGGTCGCCGTTGCCGATCCAGTCCTTCTGCTGGGCATAGAGCATGTCGGCGATGCCGAAGAAGCGCGTCGGCTCGCACCGGGCGATCATCGCGGCCCAGAGCCCGAACTGGTCGAAATAGACATCGCGGTAGACGAACTTCACCTTGCCGGTGTCGATGTAGTCCCGCTTGAGGTCCTTGAAGACCGCCTGATGGAAATTCGCGCAATGCGGGCAGGTGAACGAGGCGTATTCCGTCAGTGTCACGCCGGCGTCGTCGCTGCCCAGGGTCATCTCGGTGACGCCCGAGGTGTCCACGCCCTCGGCGCTCACCGGCGTCACGGTCGAGATCGATGTCGTCCCCGGCCGCGAGGCGTACCAGAGGCCGCCCGCGGCGGCGATGGCGACGGCGGCGCCGCCCAACATGAAAGCTCTGCGGTCCATGAATGGTCCTTCCTATTTGCCGTGCTTGCTTAGAACATTCCGCGCCAGCGCCTCAAGCGCCGATCGCAGCCCGTCGTCACCCACGGCGCCGGCGACGTCGCGGGCCCGGGCGGTGACCTCCGGGCTCGGCCGGGGCGGCTCGGGCCCGGTGCCGCGCGTGGAAAAGGCGACCTGCCCCTCGGCAAAACCCGTGGCGGCGGTCTGGGTCACGCGGATGCGGCTGATGGCGTTGTAGCCGTAGACGGCGTTGACCTTCTCGCGCAGCGTTTCCTTCTGCATCTCGACCATCGGCGCCATCGGCCCCGTGGTCAGCAGCGTCAGCGTGGCGCCGAAGCCCTGCCGTCCGAACCTGACATCGACCGGCCGCGCCATGGTGGCGAGGTCGCCGGCGATCTCTTCCCAATGGGTCAGAAGACGCGTCACCGCGAAGCCGCGGCTTTCCCCGGCCCGGCGGATGCGATCCTCGAGCAGCTTCGAGGCGCGGGAAAACCCGTAGGTCGATGTGTTGCGTCGGTTCATCTTTCGCCTTTCGCGCTTGCGCCCTATCCTAGTCGGATATTCGACGGGAACCAGAGGCGGGATCTCGCCCGACATAAACAATGCGTGACGACGATGCGGCCGGGCAGGCCCGTTCAGACACCCTGCTGGAGTGGTACGACCGCCACGCGCGGGACCTGCCGTGGCGGGTGCCCCCCGGCGCCGCCCGATCCCCCGACCCCTATCGCATCTGGCTGTCCGAGGTCATGCTCCAGCAGACCACCGTCGCCGCCGTGCGCGCCTATTTCGAACGCTTCACGCAGCTCTGGCCCACGGTCGCGGACCTGGCGCAGGCCGATGACGGGCGGGTGATGGCGGAGTGGGCGGGCCTGGGCTATTACGCCCGCGCCCGCAACCTGCTGAAATGCGCGCGCGTCGTTGCCGCGGAGCACCAGGGGCGTTTCCCCGACAGGCAGGAGGACTTGCTGAAGCTGCCGGGGATCGGCCCCTACACCGCCGCCGCCATCGCCGCCATCGCCTTCGACCGTCCCGCCGTGGTCATGGACGGCAATGTCGAGCGGGTGATGGCACGGCTGCACGACATCCACACGCCCCTGCCCGCGGCCAAGCCCGAGCTGAAGGCCGAGGCGGCGGCGTTGACCCCGGCGGCGCGGCCGGGCGACTATGCCCAGGCGGTGATGGACCTCGGCGCGACGATCTGCACGCCCCGCTCGCCCGCCTGCGGGATCTGCCCCTGGCGCGCGCCCTGCCTCGCCCGCGCCCGGGGCACGGCGGCGGTCCTGCCGCGCAAGGCGCCGAAGAAGGCCAAGCCCGTCCGCCTCGGCATCGCCTACGTCGGGCGCACACCCGGGGGCGACTGGCTGCTCGAGCGGCGGCCCGACAGCGGGTTGCTGGGCGGGATGCTCGGCTGGCCCGGCTCGCCCTGGGCCGAGACGACGCCGGCGGAGACCCCGCCGGTCGCGGCCCGTTGGTGCGACGTCGGGGCCGAGGCGCGGCACACGTTCACCCATTTCCACCTGCGCCTCGCGCTGCGGGTGGCGGTGATCGACCCGGCGCAGGTCCCGGCGGACGGGCCGCTGCTGCTGGTGCCGAAACACCGCTTCCGCCCCTCGGATCTGCCGACGGTCATGCGAAAGGCGTTTGACCTCGCCCATGGCGCGATGGAAAGTCCCTGACAGATCCGGCCCGGACCCGGACCCGGACGGAGCGAGAGATGAACGCCGACCACCTGACCGACCTGCGCAGCGCCCTGCCCTTCTGGGTGACGCTGACCAACGTGCCCCTCGCCGTCGCGGGAACGCTCTGGGGCGGGCTCTGGCTGCTGCTCCTGCCGGGCTACGTGCTGGTGATGGTCAGCCTGCTCGACCGGATCGTCGGACTGGACCAGGAGAATGCCGATCCCGACACGGATGAGGCCCGTCTCTTCTGGCATCGCGCCATCACTTTGATCTGGGTGCCCGTACAGTTCGTCCTGCTCTTCTGGATCATCGGCCACGTCTCGGCCAACCGGCACCTGACCCTGCTGGAACTCTTCGTGCTGCTCTACGGCGTCGGGCTGATGACCGGGGCGGCGGGCATCGTCTATGCCCACGAGCTCATGCACCAGCGCAACCGGTTCGAGCGGTGGCTGGGCGACATCCTGCTTTCGATGGTGCTCTATTCGCATTTCCGGTCGGAACATCTGCTGGTCCATCACCACCATGTCGCGACGCCGAAGGACGCGGTGACGGCGCGCTACAACGAAAGCTTCTACCGCTTCTTCGTCCGCGTGCTCCGGGAGTGCCCGCGTTCGGCCTGGAAGGCCGAGATTGCGATGCTCGCGCGGCGCGGAGCCGGGCCGCTGGACCGGCGCAACCCGTTCTGGCGCTACCTGGGCCTCCAGTTGTTCATGATCGCCGTCGCGCTCGTCGTGGGGGGCTGGTACGGGCTGGCCCTGTTCCTCGTGCAGGCCTTCTTCGCGGTCTGGCTGCTGGAGCTGACAAACTACGTCGAACACTACGGCCTGACGCGGAAACACCTCGGCTCGGGCAAGTTCGAACACGTCAAGCCGCAGCATTCGTGGAACGCGGCGCACAGGGTCTCGAACTGGTTCCTGATCAATCTCCAGCGCCACTCCGACCACCACTACAAGCCCGACCGGCGCTTTCCCCTGCTGCAGTCCTACGGCGAGGACGAGGCACCGCAACTGCCCTACAGCTATCCGCTGATGACCTTCTTCGCGATGATCCCCCCGGTCTGGCGCCGCATGATGAACCCGCGCGTGCGCAAGTGGCGGGGGATGTACTATCCCGAGATCACCGACTGGGAGCCCTACAAGCGCGGGACTCACCCGGGCTGAGGCGGCGTCAGCCCAGCCCCTTGTCGCGGATCTGCTGGCGGGCCTCGTCGGACTTGTCCGGTGCCACGCCCAGTTTCGCCATGACGCCATCGGCCTTGGTGAACTGGATGTCGCGGTAGTCCACCACCTCGATCCGGTTGCCCCAGGGGTCGCGGAAGTCGAGGAAGGGCCCCTCGACCATGTCGGCCCCGGCTGCGCGGGCCAGGTCGGCGACGGTCGACCGGTCATCGACCACCAGCCCGAAATGCCGGTGCGCGTCCGGCCCCTGCTCGCGCCCCTGGCCGAGCGCGATGAACTGATCGCCCATGTCGATGAAGGCCATGGTGATCCGGCCGGCGTCATCCTCGTTCTTCCCGCGCAGGTCGAAGTCGAAGATGCGGCCGTAGAACTCCAGCGCCTCGGCGACGTCGCCGACCTCGAGGGCGATGTGGTTGACCCCCACGAGCTTCGGTTTCCGATCCGGCATGGCGCGCCCCCTTGTCCGCTGTGTCACGGGCTGAATCTGGGTCCGCCGCGCGGGATGTCCATCTCCCCCGGTCCGCGCAAAAGAATGCCCCGCCGCAAGCGGCAGGGCACAGGTGGGCTTCGCCTGACGGCGGATCGGCGAAACCGGCAATTCTTGTGGATGTTCAGTTCATCTCGGCGCGGATCTGCTGGCGCATGAGGTCGATCGGGATGGTCTTGCCGTCCTTGAGGAAGTGCCAGTAGGTCCAGCCGTTGCACGAGGGCGCGCCCTCGATATGGGCGCCGACCTGGTGGATCGAGCCGTTGAACCCGTCGGTGGCCAGCGTGCCGTCGGCGCGGACGCGGGCCGCCTGGCCGCGCGTGTTGACCAGCGTCTCGCCGGGGCGCAGCATGCCGCGTTCGACCAGCTGGCCGAAGGGCACGCGCGGCTCGGCGCGCTTCGAGGTCGAGACGATCAATGCGTCGCGGTCGAACTTGCGGACCTTCGAGATGCGCGCTTCGGCCACCTTGCGATAGGCCTCTTCCCGCTCGATCCCGATGTATTCCCGCCCCAGCATCTTGGCGACCGCTCCGGTGGTGCCGGTCCCGAAGAACGGGTCGAGCACCACGTCGCCGGGATTGGTCGAGCCGACCAGCACGCGGTGCAGCAGCGCCTCGGGCTTCTGGGTCGGGTGGGCCTTGTCGCCCTTGGCATCCTTGAGCCGCTCGCCGCCGTTGCAGATCGGCAGCACCCAGTCCGACCGCATCTGGATACCCTCGTTCAGGGACTTCAGCGCCTCGTAGTTGAAGGTGTATTTCGCGCCCTCGGACTTCGAGGCCCAGATCATCGTCTCATGCGCATTGGTGAACCGCTTGCCGCGGAAATTGGGCATCGGGTTCGACTTGCGCCACACGACATCGTTCAGGATCCAGTAGCCCGCATCCTGGAGCGCGGCGCCGACACGAAAGATGTTGTGGTATGAGCCGATCACCCAGATCGCCCCGTCCGGCTTGAGCAGGCGGCGGGCGGCAGCCAGCCAGTCGCGGGTGAACCGGTCGTAGGCGGCAAAGCTGTCGAACTGGTCCCAGTGGTCGTCGACCGCATCCACCTCGGAATTGTCGGGGCGGTGAAGCTGACCCTTGAGCTGCAGGTTGTAGGGGGGGTCGGCGAAGATCAGGTCGACGGATGCCTCGGGAAGGGCATTCATCTGCTCGATGCAGTCACCGGCAAGGATGGTGTTGAGCGGCAGGGCGGCCGTTGTCGTGGTTCGTTTCATCTTTTTCTTTGCCTCTGTCCCGGCCCGTTTGTCCGGGCTCTGTGGATGGACAAAAGATGATTCAAAGGCGATTCGCGGTCAATTTCTTTTTTGATTCAAGGGGTTAGATTTCCAGCTTTACACAATATATTGTGGACCGGCTTGAAGGATTTCCTATGGTGTGGGGTCACACCGATACTTTGAAGCGCTGAAATATGGCTTTTTGAGGGATACCCGACGTTCGTATCCCACCCGTAGCCCGCGAACTGTTGCGCCAAATCCCGCATGATGGTGTCGCGCGCGATTTTCGCCGCGATCGAGGCGGCGGCGATGGACAGGCAGCGGGCGTCGCCGCCGATGACCGCTGTAGCGGGAATGTCGAGGCCGCGCGGGATCATGTTGCCGTCGATCAGCAGATGCGCGGGCCGCACGGGCAATCCGGCGACCGCGCGCTCCATGGCGAGATGGCTGGCGCGGAGGATGTTGAGATCGTCGATCTCCTCGACCGAGGCATGGGCCACCGAGATCATCGCGCAGGTGCGCAGCTCCTCGAGCAGGGCGAGGCGCCGGGGTTCGGTCAATTTCTTGGAATCGTTCAGGCCGACCGGGATGCAGGTCGCATCGAGGATCACGGCGGCGGCCGTCACCGGCCCGGCGAGCGGTCCCCGGCCGACTTCGTCCACGCCTGCAACCAAAAGTTGACAGCTGTCAACTATGGATTGTTCGAGGGTGTAGTCCGGCCCGGTCATGCCCCCGATCTACCCAAGGCTCCGTCGCATGAAAAGACGCAAAAACGGGGGAGGGCCGGCCCGTTGGCGGCTTTTCCCCGTCGGTCCCTCGCGCCGGGGGCGGCGTCCGGCCCGGGAGGGGTGCGAGAACGCCGAGGTGGAGGGGCGGGTCGGCGCGGCCTGGCGGTGCGGGGCAGACGGTTCGCCGGGCCTGGCGCAGCGCGCGCCGGCGACACGGGATCCTCGGGTCGGGCCCGAGGATGACGGTGCGGTCGGAGGCCATGCCGCATCAGCGCGGGGCGTTGGCGAAGGACTGCCGCGCGGTCCCCCGCCCTGGTCCGCCGGATGCGGGGCACCGGCGGACCGCGCCCAGGTCAGGCGTCGAAGCCCTTGTGACGCAGGCAGCGCGGCGCGTAGAAGAGCCGCGGCCCCTGCGCATAGTTGCGGCGGACACAGTCGCTGGGCAGGCGGGCGCGGGTGTTGTTCTGCGTGCAGCGCACCGCATAGCCCTGGGTCCAGCCGTTCCGGGCACGGACATTCCGCAGGCAGGCGCGGGGGATCGAGACGCGGTGGCGCTTGCCCTGGTGCCGGCCGTGCCGGTCGAACCGGTCGTCGCGGTGTTTGCGATAGTGTGGCCGGTCGTGCTGCGGCTGATGGCGCGGCCCCTGGTAGCTGTGCGTCGTTGTCTGCTTGCGGCGCTGTTCGGCGGCGAGGGCGCTGCCGATGATGGCGAGCGCGGTGGCGCCGACGATGAACCGGACGGCATCGCGGTCGCCCGCCTGGGCGGTGCCGACATTGATCGAGCTGACGGCCAGTGCCGCGGCCAGTACCGTGGCGATGATCCTGCGTGTCATGGGGGGCTCCTTCCTTGGGCTGGTCCCGGGTTGAACGCGATCCGGCAGGGACCGCGACGAGGTGGGATCAGGCTGGGGCGGGGCGGCGGAATCGGGCAATAACGGGCCGCGGTTATCGGATATCATGTGTGCGAAACCCCTTTGGTTATTGAATGACACCGGCCCCGGGGGCAAAGTCGCCGGCATGACACGGAACACGCTCATTCTCTGCGCGGCCCTCGCGCTCATCGCTCTGCCGGGGCTGGCCGGGGCGGCCTGCACGGTGGAATACAAGGCCAAGCAGGACGATCCCCTGCGCCTGACGGTCGGCACGCTCGAAGTTGCGTCCTGCGACCGCGCGGCGGCCGAGGCCGAGGCGCGCGCGGTGCTCGCGCAGCGCGGCTGGACCCTGCTCAAGGTCCTGTCGGTGACGGGATGAGGCCGTGACGCCCGTGACCGAGTCCACCGGCTTCGCCGCCGACGCCCGGCGCGTCGGGACGCGGGTCGTCGTGATCGGCGTGGCCGCCATCGTGGCCGCGCTGGTGATCGGCGGGCTGGTGCTGTTCCTGACCCTGCCCGATGCGGGCGTCTTCAACGACCGGGTCGAGCGCATCTTCGTCGAGAACGACACGCTGACCGGCGATGCCGAGATCAGGCTGCTCGAGATCCTCGCGCAGTCCGGCACCGCCTTCGCCGAGACGCTGGCCGGCTACCGGATCGTGATCTTCGTCCTGCTGGTCTTCGCCACGGCGCTGCTGATCGCGGCGCTGGTGTTCCTGGTGATTCTGGTGACGCTCAACCGCCGCATGGCCGAGATCGAGCGCGCGGGGATCGAGGTGAACTCGCTCCTCATCAGCCGCGAGGAAAAGACGGTCTATCTGAACAACCACGGCTTCAAGCTGACCGACGCGGCGATGGAGACGCTGTCGATCCTGGCCGAGGCGCGGCTGGACGACGAGATGCTGACCGGCGCGCAGATCGAGGCGATGATATCGGGCCGCCGGGCCGAGGATTGCGACGAGGCCGCGGGGGCGACCCGGATCAAGCGGCTGCGCGATACGCTGGGCAACCAGCTGGTCAGCGAGCTGCTGGTGCGGAACATCGCGCGACGCGGATACATGCTTTCGGTCGGCAAGGACGTGATCCGCGTCGTCTGATCTGTTGTCAGCGCCGGCCCGGGGCCGGCGCGCGCTCAGACGAGATCCTCGGGAAGGATGGTTGCAGGCACGTCCTGATAGCAGACCGGGCGCAGGAAACGGCGGATCGACAGCGTGCCGACCGAGGTGGCGCCGAAGTTGGTCGAGGCGGGATAGGGCCCGCCGTGAACCATGCTGTCCGCAACTTCGACCCCGGTGGGAAAGCCGTTGACCAGAAGCCGGCCCGCCTTGCGCTCGAGGATCGGCAGAAGGGCGCGGGCAAGCTTCGTGTCGCCCTCGTCCATGTGCAGGGTCGCGGTCAGCTGCCCCTCGAATCCGCGGGCGAGGCTGGCCATCTCTTCCTCCCCCGAGACCCGGACCACGAGGCCGAGGGGGCCGAAGACCTCTTCGCCCAGGGCGTGATCCTGCAGGTAGGTTTCCGCATCGGTCTGGAAGAGGTTCGGCGCGGCGCTTCGCCCCTCCTGATCGGTGGTCAGCACGGGTTCGACCGCGTTCCGCCCCTCGAACCGGGACTTGCCGTCGCGATAGGCTGTCGCGATGCCATCGGTCAGCATGGTCTGGGGCGCCGTCTCCCGCAGCGCCGCCGAGGCAGCCTCGACAAAGGCATCGCCGTCAGCCCCCTTTCCGACCACGGCGATCCCCGGATTGGTGCAGAACTGGCCCGCGCCCATTGTGAGCGACGCGGCCCAGCCGGTGCCGATCTCGGCCCCGCGCGCCGAACATGCCCCGGGAAGGATGAACATCGGGTTGACGGACCCGAGCTCTCCGAAGAAGGGGATCGGTTCGGGGCGTTGCGCGCAGAGGTCGAACAGCGCGCGCCCCCCGCCGAGCGAGCCGGTGAAGCCGACGGCGCGGATCAGCGGATGCTGGACAAGTGCCTGACCCACATCGCGTTTTCCGCCCTGGATCAGCGAAAAGACACCGGCGGGCATTTTGCATTTGCCGATCGCGGCATGGATCGCCTCGGCCACGATCTCGCCGGTGCCGGGATGGGCAGAGTGCCCCTTGACCACGACGGGGCAGCCCGCCGCGAGCGCCGCGGCGGTGTCGCCTCCGGCGGTGGAAAAGGCCAGCGGGAAGTTCGAGGCGCCGAAGACCGCCACCGGGCCGATGGGCCGCTGCATCATCCGCAGTTCCGGCCGCGGCAACGGCTGACGGTCGGGCAGCGCCGCATCGTGCCGGCGGTCGAGATAATCGCCCTGGCGGATGTGCTCTGCAAATAGCCGGAGCTGGCCGGTCGTGCGTCCCCGTTCTCCCTCCAGCCGGGCCTCCGGCAGGCCGGTCTCCGAGGTTCCGATGGCCGTGATCTGCGGCCCGCGCGCCTCGATCTCGTCGGCGATCGTCTCGAGGAAGACGGCCCGCGCCTCGCGGCCGGTCCAGCCGTAGGTCGCAAAGGCCTCTTCGGCGGACCGGCAGGCGCGATCCACGAGGTCCGGGGTTCCGACGGCGTAGGCATGCGCCTGACCATGAGCGGGATCGGAGGTGAAGGTCCTTTCTCCGCCGATCCAGTCACCGGCGATCAGGTGCTTGCCATGGGGGGCGAAATCGGCGGAAGTGCCGTCCATCTGTCTGATCC
The DNA here is from genome assembly GCF_000152725.1 of Pseudooceanicola batsensis HTCC2597. GTDB lineage: Bacteria > Pseudomonadota > Alphaproteobacteria > Rhodobacterales > Rhodobacteraceae > Pseudooceanicola > Pseudooceanicola batsensis. Next base: position 2,975,574 of record NZ_CH724131.1, on the reverse strand, counting down.
TTTCATGTAGGTCGGGCCGGCACGGAAGGTGCCGGTTCAGGGGTGGGATAGAAATCGTCAGGCGCTGCGGGCGGCGCCGGGACACAACCCGCGCCGGGCCAGGTTCTCCATCAGCGCGCGGGTGCCGAAGGTCCATTCCGGCGCTTCGGTCGACAGTCGCACGGTGTTCGTCAGGCGCCCTAGACCAGGCGCCGCGATGGTCACGACGTCGCCGGTCTTGTGCGTGAACCCTTCTCCGGGCACGTCGCGGTCCTCGGTCGGGGCGAAGAGCGTGCCCAGGAACAGCACGATCCCGTCCGGGTACTGGTGATGCCGCCCGATGGTCTGGGCCACGAGATCCTCGGGATCGCGCGAGATCTCGGACATGGTGGAATGACCGGTGAGGCCATAGCCGTCCGCGCCCTCGACTGTCAGGGTCAGCTCGGCGCGGCGCAGATCGTCCAGCGTCCAGCCCCCGTCGAAAAGCCTGATCATCGGCCCGATGGCGCAGGAGGCGTTGTTGTCCTTGGCCTTGCCGAGCAGAAGGGCGGACCGCCCCTCGACGTCGCGCAGGTTCACGTCGTTGCCGAGCGTGGCGCCGAGGATGCGCCCCGAGGAGGAGACGGCCAGCACGATCTCGGGTTCGGGGTTGTTCCAGCGCGAGACGGGGTGGAGGCCGACCTCGGCGCCGGGCCCGACCGAGGCCATCGGCGGGCATTTGGTGAAGACCTCCGCATCGGGGCCGATCCCCACCTCGAGATACTGCGACCAGAGCCCCTCGGCCTGGAGCGCGCGCTTGACCTCGGCCGCCTCGGGCGAACCGGCGCGAAGGTTGCGCAGGCTGTCGCCGATGGCCTGCCCGACGCGGGCGCGGATGGCCTCGGCCCGGGCGGGGTCGCCGGCGGCCTTCTCCTCGATCACCCGCTCGACCATGGAGCGGGCGAAGGTGACGCCGCAGGCCTTCACCGCCTGCAGGTCGCAGGGCGCCAGAAGGTGCAGGCGGTCGGCGGCGGGCGCGACCGCCGCGATCTCGTCGAGCGGGCCGAGCGCCGTGCCGGGCGCGGTGCGGACATGTGCGGCCGGATCGTCCAGGTCGAGCACGTGGCTGACCGTCGGTGCCCGGGGCGCGGAGATGTCGATGAGCTGCCCGTCGCGCAGGGTCACCACAGCGGGGCCCTGCACGTCCGGGCGCCAGCAGCGGCCGAGCCAGAGGCCGTCGGGGGCGTCGATGATGGTCATTTTCGGTTCCTCAGCGGCGTTTGAAATCGGGGGCGCGCTTTTCGGCGAAGGCGGCCCGGCCCTCGGCGGCGTCCGCGGTCGCAAAACAGATCGCCTGCAGATCGCGCTCGTAGGCGACCGCCTGTTCCAGCGGCATGTTGTACGCGGCCTGCAGGTTCAGGCGGGCGGTTTCCGCGGCGATCGGCGCGCGGCCGGCAATGGTCGCGGCGATCTCGGTCGCGCGGGACATGAGGGCCTCGGGGGCGGTGATCTCGGAGACCAGCCCCCAGTGCAGCGCCCTCTCGGCCGGGACGGGATCGCCGGTCATCACCATCATCGCGGCGTTCGAGGGGCCGATCGAATGGGCCAGCAGCGCGGTCATCCCGCCGCCGCCGATCCAGCCCAGCTTGATCTCGGGCGCGGCGAGCTTCGCGGTATCGGCGGCGATGCGGATGTCGCAGGAGAGCGCCATCTCCAGCCCGCCGCCCATGGCGTAGCCGTTGATCGCCGCGATGGAGGGCTTTTGCAGGGCCCGCAGCGCGTCGCAGTATTCCGGACGGTTGCGGAAATCCCACGGCGTGGCGTAGCGGTCGAGGTCCGATATGTCGGAGCCGGCGCAGAATGCCTTGCCGGTGCCGGTCAGGATCACGGCGCGGGCCTCGTCCTCGGCGTTGATCTGCCGGACGGCGTCCCACATGAGACCGGCCATCTCCGGCGTCATGGCATTCAGCTTGTCCGGCCGGGCGAAGGTGATCGTGGCGATCCGGTTCTCGATCTCCAGGGTGAGCGGGGCGCTCATGCGGTGGTCCTTTCGGGTTGGCTGGCCTCGAACATCGCGCGGAGGCCGCGGATGGCGTCAGGGGCCGGGGTCCGGGCCTCGAAAGCCTCGCGCAGGTAGGCCGAGGCGCGGGTCTGGAAGGCGATGTAGCCGTCGTGCCGGGGTCGGATCGCGGCGGCCTCGAGCGTGGCGGCCGTGTCGGCGTAGAAATTGCCCCAGGCCGCGTTGACGGCCGGGTCGGCCCAGGCCGACCGCAGGCCCGGCTGGCCGTCGTGATCGGGGATGAAGCCGCGCTGCGTCTCGTCGGCCATGAGCCACATAAGGTGGGCGCGGAGGGCGTCGTCCACCCTTGCCCGGCGCGAGATGCAGATGCCCGTCCCGCCGAGGATCGAGCCGGGCCGCCCGCCCGCGCGGGGCGCGTCGTGGAAGGCGACGGGGCGCGGGGCCCGGGTGTAATTCACATAGCCGTAGACCAGCGGGATCAGGCAGAGCTCGTCCGTCCGGCCCATGAGGTCGAGCAGGCCGATGGGATTGAGCGTCTTCGTCGAAGCCGGGGTGCGCGCCGCGAGGGGGGCGAGGATCTCGTAGGCGCGGCGGGCGGTATCGTCCTCAGGCCAGCCGCCGTCGCGCAGATCGAGAGCGGGGTCGAGCGCGGCACAGACCGACAGGAACGACAGCGCGGCGTGGGGCCCGGCCAGCGACAGGGCGACGCCGCCCCGCTGCGAGAGGCGGTCCACGTCCTCCCAGGTGGCGGGGGGTGGCCCGGCGAGGTCAGGGCGCAGGGCCATGACCTGGGTCGCGGCGTCGAGCGGCAGGGCCCATTGGCGGCCCGCCATCGCGTAGCTGGCATAGGCGGGGCCGATGGCGGCGCGGGCGATGCGGTCGAGGTCGGCTGCGGCAAAGACCTCATCGAGCGGCGCGAGGCAGTCACGGGCCAGCGCCTCGCCCAGGTGCGGGTGGTCCAGCACGACGAGGTCGTACTCGGCACAGAGCTCTGCGATGGGTGCCGACTCGAACCCTTCCAGCGGCTGGACCTCCCAGTGCACGGGGCCGTCCGCCGCCGCCAGCGCATTGTAGCCGCGCGGATGATCCCAGGTCAGGCCGCGCCAGCTCATGCCGGCCCCCGCGCGATGGCGCCGGCGCTTTCCATCTCGGCGATGTCCGCGTCGGAGAACCCGGCGGCGCGCAACACTTCGTCGGTATGTTCGCCGGTCAGCGGCGCCCCCCGGCGCAGCTCTGCGGGGCTGCGGGAGAAGCGGATGGGAAAACCGGGGGTCTTCACGCGGCCCTCGGTCGGGTGGTCGTACTCGATGAAGGTACCGTTGTGGGCGATCTGCGGGTCGGCGACGAGATCGGCGTAGCCGTAGACCGGCCCCGCCCAGATGCCCTCGGCCTCGAGCCGGGCGAGGCAGTCCCGGGTCGAGAACCGCGCGATGGCCTCGCGGACGGCGGCAAAGGTGGCGTCGCGGTCGTCCCAGCCGCCCCGTGTCTCATCCAGGTCCGCCAGCGCGGGGGCGTCGAGCGCCCGGGCCAGGCCGGGAAAATTCGGCATGGCCAGCGCGATATAGCCGTCCGTGGTGGCGAAGGTGCCGTAGGGCGCGCGGATGTAGACATGGGCGTGCGGCTCGGCCGACCGCTCCTGCGGCTTGCCCCCCACGGTGAAGACCGACAGCTCCTGCATCTGGAGCGTGGTGATCGCGTCCAGCATGTTGACCTCGACCTTCTGCCCCTCGCCGGTGCGCTCGCGATGCAGCAGCGCGGCGAGCGCGCCCTCGAAGGCGGTGTAGGCCGTGACCGCATCGACGAGGTACTGCCCGGCGGCCTGCGGCGGCTCGTCCTGGCGGCCGGTGGACATCATGGCACCCGACATGGCCTGCAACAGCAGGTCCTGACCGGGGCGCTGCGCATGGGGACCGTCCTCGCCGTATCCGGTCATCGAGACGTAGACGAGGCCGGGATTGATCGCCGAGAGCGTGTCGTAATCGACGCCGAGCCGGCCGGCGACCCCGGCGCGGTAGTTCTGGATGAAGACATCGGCCTTTTCCACCAGCTTGCGGATGACCGCCTGCCCCGCCTCGCTTTTCAGATCGACGGCGAGGGACCTCTTGTTCCGGTTGAGCGAAAGGAAGGAGACGTTGATCCTGTTGCCGGTGATGCCGCCGGCGGGCGCGTGGCGCTGCCATTCGCCGGTGATCGGTTCGACCTTTATGACGTCCGCGCCGAGGTCGCCCAGGCGCTGAGCCGCGAAGGGTCCGGCCATGGCGATCGAACAGTCGAGAACGGTGTAGCCGTCGAGAATTCCCATTTGTACGTTCCAGGTCTAGAGGTGTCAGGTCATGTTCCAGCCGCCGTCGACGGCGAGGTTCTGACCGGTGATGAAGCCCGCGCCCTCGGAGGCGAGGAAGAGGATGGCGGCGGCGATGTCGTGCGGCGTGCCCCGCCGTTTGACCGCCTGGTGATCGAGGACGAACTGCCGGTAGCCCTCGGGGTCGGGGTGGATCTTCTCGGCATCCGTGGGAAAGGCCCCGGGCGCGATGGCATTGCAGGTGATCCCCCATTTGCCGAATTCGCGGGCCCAGGCGCGGGTCAGCCCCAGCAGCGAGCCCTTGGACTGGATGTAGGGGGCGAGGTTCTCCCACCCTCCGGTCAGGGTGATCGAGGTCACGTTGATGATCCGCCCCCAGGCCTGGTCGCGCATCCCCGGCAGCGCGGCACGGGTGCAGATCAGCGCGGATTCCACGTTGACCGCATGGACCTGGCGCAGTTCCTCCATCGTGAAATCCTCGAAGGGTTTCGACGGGTAGATGGCGGCATTGTTGATGACCACGTCGAGCGGTTTCTCGGCCGTGATCTCGGCAAGCCTCTCGGTCAGCGCGGGCTGATCGGTCAGGTCCATCTCGAGAAGATGCAGACGCGCGGCGGCCTCGGCGGGCGTGTCGGCCAGCAGGCTTTCGTTCTTGGAATGATCGCGGTCGATGGCGAAGATCTCGGCCCCCTCGGCCAGCATGTCGAGCGTGGTCTGGTGTCCCAAGCCCCCCGAGGCTCCGGTATAGAGCACCCGGCGCCCGGTCAGGGCCCCCTGCCCCACCTTCGCCCGCATCGGTGTTTCGCGGTTCATGAGCGGCCTCCGATCGGCATGAAGTTGCCCGAGGGGCCGGGATAGTCCTCGTCCGGCTGGACGGCGATGGCGGCGATCGCCTCTTCGGCCGCCGCGATGGCCCCGGCATCGGGCAGGATGGTGAAGGTGGTGTCGTAGCGGCGGTCCTCGCCATGGCCGAGCCGGATCAGTTCTCCGCGATCGCGGGCGCCGCCGTTGCCCGTCACGTGGTTGGTCGAGGGTTCGATCCCCAGCGCGTATTGCCCCGCCTGGAGGTTCTGCCATTCGTACATGCAGGGGAACTGGTCCTTGCGGGTCGTGACCATGAAGCCCAGGCCCAGGCGGTCGTTCACCAACGCCACAGGCACGCGGCCTTCGGTGTCGGCGCCCATCTCGTGCTGCCAGACCTGTTCATGGAAGCCGTGCTGCGGCGCGGGCAGCGTGCGGTATCCGACACCCTGCCTGTCATAGCTTTCCTCGTGCGCGGCCCAGACCACGTCGCGGATCGGAGCGAGGTATCGCGCGCCCTCTTCGAGCACCGGGTGGCCGACGTTGACGTGATAGCAGAGCATGTGCGGCGTCTCGTAGAAACCGCGGTTCACCACGCGGTCGGTCAGCCGGATCTCGTCCGAGCCCACCTCGACCTCGATCCGGCGGTGCAATTCGAGATGTTCGCCGAAGACCGTGCCCTGGGTGACGATACCCTCGGCCCAGAGAGTGCAGCGGTCGCCGTCCCAGGCCTCGCCGTATCCGGTGAGCCGGGCGGGGATCGTGCCGGCGCGCCCGTGAAGGGAATGTTTCGCCGTCCGGCGGGGCCCGTAGACGTATTCCGGCGTCTCGGCCTCGTGCATGAAGAGGATGTGGTCCAGTCCGCAGGTGATCATCAGGCCCGAAAAGCTGCGCATCCAGCCCAGCCCCCCCTCGCCTTCATAATCGTGCAGGCCGGGATGGCGGAAACCGGCGGGCGAATGCCAGCCGATGGCGCGCCCGTTGTGTTCGCAATCCGCGATGTCCATCGCGCGGTCCACCAGTACGGTGAAGCGCAGGCCCGAGCCGGTGCGGAATTCCAGCATCCGGATGCCGCGTTCCAGCCCGTCGCCCAGCGTCATCAGCCGCACGCCCGCCGCGTGACCGAGCGATCCGCTGAGCGCCTCGCTTTCCGCCCTGCTCAGGTTCTTGCCGTAGAGCTTGACCATGACTTCTCCGTCCGCCGCCGTTGCTCCGGGGCGCTTTTGCTTGAGTTCGTGTCCGAAGGGGCGGGCCGGTC
>NZ_CH724131.1:2919405-2969167 GCF_000152725.1 Pseudooceanicola batsensis HTCC2597 | reverse complement strand
TCAGCAGCCGTTGGCGCGCATCTTCTCGTCGATGAACTTCTTGGCGCGCGGCACGTCGGCCTCGTCCAGGTGTTCGATGATCATCGCGATGTTGGGATGTTTCTTGGCGAGGCGCTGGAAATACAGATCGTAGTTCAGCTCGCCCAGGCCGGGGGCGGGCAGCTCGATCTCGCCGACGCCGCGGAAGGTATGGCTTTCCGCCGCCGAGTCGTCGCCGATGTCGGCGTGCTTCTCGGCCTTGTCGTCGCCCGAGCGCTTCACGTCCTTGGCATGGGCGATGCAGATCTTGTCCGACAGCGCGTCGAAGACGTGGTTCAGGATCCGGTCCATGTCGTCGATGTTGTGGGCCTCGAAGTAGTTGGTCGGGTCCATCAGCAGACCGAGGCCGGGGTGATCCACCTCGGCGAACATGCGCAGCGTCTCCTCGACCGAGCCGACGACGTTGTTGACGTAGGTCTCCAGCAGGAAGACGGCGCCGTGGTCATAGGCGAACTGCGAGAGGTCGGCGATGACCTCGCGGCAATCCTCCCAGCCTTCCTCGGTCTTGTTCTTGTCGTGGTGGACCCAGTCGGATTCGGTGTCGAAGGTGCCGGTCTCGGAGATCACGTAGGGCGTGCCGAGGTATTGCGCGTGCTTGATCAGCTCCTTGAGCCGGGCGAGACGCTGCTTGCGGGTCTCCGGATCGGGATGGATGATGTTGGTATAGCCCGAGATCGCGCAGATCGGCAGGTTGTGGTCGCGGAAGGTGTCGCGGATCGTGCGGCACTTGTCCGGGGTCATCTGGCCGTCGCTGACGTCGATGTCCTTGAAGTGCAGGTCCAGTTGCACGGTGGTGAATCCGTGGCCCTTGATGACCTCGCAGGTCTTCTTCAGATCGTACGGGAAATATCCCGAGAAAATGCCCGTGTGCATCATGATAATGTCCTCCCTCAGTCTTTGGACAGGTCAAGCCGGAGCGTCCGGCCTTCTGCGATGGATTGGTAAGCGGTCTCGACAAGCGCCATGGTACGGACGTTGTCGGCGACGTTCAGGACCGGCGCGGTGCCGGTGTCGACGGCGTGCTGGAGCTGTTCCATCACGCCGATGAAGGCATGGGGAAACCACATCGTTTCCCAGTCGGGGGTGACCCACTTGCCGTTGGTTTCCTCGGTCGAGTTGTAGCTGAGCGTCGAGGCGGCGCCCGTCGGCCAGCCGATCGTGCCCTTGGCGACGCCCTTGGTGCCCGCGACCCGCCAGGTGATGTGCTGGTCGTCCTCGTAACCCTCTTCGCGCGGGCCGGACCAGACATCCTCGGTCGACAGCGCCATGAGCCCGGAGGGAAAGCGCAGCGTGGTGACGACGATCCCGTCGGAATGCTCGAAGGTCGTGCGGGGATCGGTCCGCGTCAGGCTGGTGACTTCGTCCGGGTCGCCAAAGAGGAAGCGCAGCGCGTCGAGATGGTGGACGCTCATGTTCGACAGGGTCAGACGGTCGTAGCCTTCAAGAAAGCCCTGCCAGTGCGGGATCGCGTGCATGTCGATTTGGGCGAAGACCGGTTCTCCTAGCGCGCCGCGGTCTAGGATCTGCTTGAGCACCTGCATCGACTGGTCGTAGCGCATGTTCTGATTGACGCTGAGCGGCTTGCCCGCCGCACGGGCCTCGTCGCGCAGCTTGCGCGCCTCGTCGAGCGACAGGGCCAGCGGCTTCTGCGCCAGGACCGCCTTGACGTGCGGCGCGGCCAGAGCCTTGCGGATCAGGTCGGGCTGGCGGTCGGGCGGATAGGCGATGTCGACGATCTCGACCTCGGGGTCGTCGATCAGCGCCTCCGGCGTGTCGTGCACGGTGCCGATGTTCCAGCGGTCGGCCACGGACTGCGCGTTGGCCCTGGTGCGCGAGGCGATGGCATGGACCGGAAAGCCGGCCTCGGCATAGGCGGCCAGGTGGCATTCGGCCATGATCATGCCGGCCCCTATGGCACCGATCCGGTACTTGCGCACGCGGACCTCCGGATCCGGACTATAGGCGAAATCCTTCATTCTCTCCTCCCTCTCCCTTCGTTCAATGTGCCGCGATCGCGGCGCCGCCGGCATCGAAAAAGTGCGCGCGGCCGGGATCGACGGTCAGGCCAACCTTCTGACCCGCCGTAAATTTCGGCTGACCGCGCAGCGTCGCCCGCAGGTCCGTTCCTTCCAGCGACAGGCCGAGCGTCGTGAAACCGCCCAGGGGTTCGACCTCTGTGATCTCGGCCAGTTCGCCCAGGCCCACCCGCAGGTTTTCGGGACGGACGCCGAGGTTCGCGGCGCGGTCGGGGGCATCGGCCACCTGCATCCGCACGGCAAGCTCCATGGGCAGCACGTTCATCGCCGGCGCCCCCAGCATTCCGGCGACGTAGGTCGAGTTGGGGCGGCGGTAGAGGTCCTCGGGCGTGCCGGTCTGGCGGACCCTGCCGTTCTCGAAGACCGCCATCCCGTCGGCAACCGACATCGCCTCTTCCTGGTCGTGCGTCACGTAGACGAGCGTCTTGCCCATCTCGCGCTGGATGCGCCGCAGCTCGACCCGTGTCTCCTCGCGGAGGCGGGCGTCCAGCGCGCTGATCGGGTCGTCCATCAGATAGGCCACCGGATCGCGCACCAGGGCCCGCGCGATGGCGACGCGCTGACGTTCGCCGCCCGACAGCTGGGCGGGCGGCTTGTGCAGGATGTGCCCGATGTGAAGCTTCTCGGTCACATCGGCGACGCGCGCCCGGATATGCTCGGGCTCCATGCGGCGCTCGACCAGCGGAAAGCGCACGTTCTCGAGCGCGGTCATGTGCGGGAACAGCGCCAGGTTCTGGAACACCATCGCCACGTTGCGCTGTGCCGGGCTGACATGCGTGACCGGGCGGCCGTCGATCAGGATCTCGCCCGCATCCGGCTGTTCGAGGCCCAGGATCAGCTTGAGGATCGTCGACTTGCCGGACAGCGGCGGGCCGAAGAGGCAGAAGAACGCGTTGTCCCGGATATCGAGCGTGACATCGTCGACCGCGACGACATCGCCGTAGCGTTTGGTGACGTTGCGAAAGGAGATGGAGGCCATCAGATCGCCCTTTCCGTTTCGGGGTCGAAGAGACGCACGTCGTCGGGGGTGACGGCAAAGCGGAACGGTTCGCCCTGGTCCGGCACCGGCGTTTCGCTGTCGAGCACGGCCTTGGCCCGATGCTCTCCGGCGGCGAGGTGGAGGATCGTGCGCGCGCCGATCCGCTCGACCGTGGCGACGGTCATCTGCAGGGGCCCGGCGGCGTCGGGATGGACCTGTTCGGGGCGGAACCCGAACAGCACCTCGCCACCCTGCCGGGTCGGAACGGGGCAGTGACCCGCCGCGCCCAGATCGACGGTGTGGCCGGTATCCCCGCCGCGGAGGGTGCCGCGCAGGAGGTTCATGCCGGGCGCGCCGATGAAGCGCGCGACGAAGGTGTCGGCGGGATGGTTGTAGACCTCGAGCGGCGTACCGACCTGAAGCAGCTTGCCATGATCCATCACCGCGATCCGGTCGGCCATGGTCATCGCCTCGAGCTGGTCGTGGGTGACATAGACCATGGTCTGGCGGAACTGGCGCTGAAGCGACTTGAGCTCGGCCCGCATGACGGCACGGAAGGCCGCATCGACATTCGACAGGGGCTCGTCCAGCAGGAAGATCGCCGGTTCCACCACGGCCGATCGGCCGATGGCGAGGCGTTGCAGGATGTTCACCGACAGCCCCGCCGCCTTGCGCTCCAGCATCGGTGTCAGTTGCAGCAGCTCGGCGATGTCGCCGACCCGGCGGTCGGTCTCGGCCCGGCCGACGCCCTGCGCCCTGAGCCCGTAGGCCAGGTTGTCGCGCACCGTCATGTGCGTGAAGATCGCGTAGTTCTGAAAGACGAAGCCCACGCCGCGTTTCGCCATCGGCACGCCGTTCATGTTGCGCCCGTCGAACCTGATCTCGCCGTGGCTGGGATCGAGCATCCCGGCGATCATGTTCATCGTCGTCGACTTGCCGCAGCCCGAGGGACCGAGGAGGGCGACGAACTCACCTGACCCGATGGTCAGGTCCATGTCTGCGAGCGCAGTGAAGTCGCCGAAGTCGCGGCCCAGGTTCTGCATCACGATCTCGGTCATCACGCGCTCCTCAGTTTCTTGATGGCCAGGGCCGAGACGACCGAGAGGACGATCAGGATGGCGAGCGCGATGGCCGCGACATAGCCCCAGATCAGTTCCTGCTGCGTGACCTTGTAGATGTAGATCGAGATGGTTTCGGTCGCGACGCCGGGACCGCCGCCGGTCATGATGTAGAAGTTGTCGAAGACCTTGAAGTTCTCGATCACCCGGATCGCCACGGCGATGATGATGATCGTCTTCATCCGCGGCAGAACGATGGTGCGGAAGCGGCGCCACCACGAGGCCCCCAGCAACACGGCCGCCATCTGCTGGTCCTGCGGGACCGAGACCATGCCCGCCAGCAGGATCAGGAACATCAGCGGCGTCCATTGCCAGATGTCGGATACGATGGTCGCGAAAAGCGCGAGGTCGGGGTCCGACAGCCAGGCGATGGTCACCGGGCGGCCCGCGAAGAAGGACAGGATGTCGTTCACCGGCCCGCCCGACTGGAAGAGCATGAAGAACATGTAGCCGGCCACCGCGGGCACCACCATCATCGGCACCAGGATCGTGGAATAGAGGACGCGCCGGCCCGGAAAGTCGTCGACGAAGAGGATCGCGAGCCCCAGCCCCAGCAGAAACTGCACCGGCACGCAGATCGCCATGACGATGCAGGTGCGCCACATGGCGGACCAGAACCGGGGGTCGTTGGCCAGGTCCGCGTAGTTCAGCAGGCCGATCCACAGCTCGTATGCGCGGTACCAGGGGATGCCGTCCAGCGGCGACCAGTCCGTCAGCGAGATGTAGACCTGCATCAGGATCGGGAAGAGCGCGATGAATATCACCAGAAGCTGCGCGGGAAGGGTCAGCCAGAGGCCCAGCCTCTTCTCTTCCGACCCGCCCGGCACGGCGGCGTCCTGGGGCGACGCGGTGGCGCCCATGTCATTGGTGGTCATGTCGGTCATTCCTTGAGCGCTCCGAAGGTGAGGCCGCGGACAAGCTGCTTTTGAATGGCGATGCCCATGATCACGGGCGGCACGGCGGCGATGAGCCCGAGCGCGGCCTTGGCGCCGTAGAGCTGGCCGGTCATCGACGAGCTGAGCGAGGCCATGTAGACGGGGATCGTCACCCAGTCGCGCGTCGTCAGCAGCAGCGCGATCAGGTAATCGGACCAGTTGAGGATGAAGACGAAGAGCGCGGAGGACGCGAGCGCGGGGCGCATCATCGGCAGGGTGATCTTGAGGAACACCCGCCAGCGCGAACAGCCCTCGACCAGTGCCGCATCCTCGATCTCGCGCGGCATGTCGTCGAAGAAGGTCTTCATCAGCCAGAAGCTGAAGGGCATGGTGACGATGCCGTAGATCAGTGCCAGACCGTACCAGGTGTCGATCAGGCCGAGAAAGGCCCACATGATCATCACGGGGATCATCACCGCCATCGGCGGGAAGATCCGCAGCTGGATCAGCGCGAGCGGCAGGTTGCCGCCCGCCCCGAAACGCGACAGCCCGTAGGCGGCGGAGGTCCCGGCCACCATGGCGATCAGCGTGCCGAAGGTCGCTGCGAGCAGCGAGGCCAGGATCGGACGGCCGGCGGTGCGTTCGAGCGCGACGATCAGGTCCGAGCCGCTTTCCCCGAAGATGAAGCGGAAGTTGTCGAGCGTCGGATTTTCCGGCCACCAGGTCAGGTCGGCGCCCGAGGCCTGCCATTCGGCGATCGGCTTGAACGCCATCGAGATCATCCAGATCGTCGGGATGAGCGACAGCGCGAGAAAGGTGAAGATCGCGGCGTAGCGGAAGATCTCGAATGAGAGTGAGCGTTGCATCGTCAGTGTCTTTTCGTTCAGGACGCGGGGCCGCCGGGAGGGACGGCCCCGCGGAGGGAGGAGCCGGTCAGCTTGACGCGGGGTCCATGACGGTCGGCCAGGCGGCCTTGTTCGCCTGAATGGCCTCGATCAGCTTGTCCTCGCCGACGCGACGGGCGATCCGCTTCCACTGGCGTTCGGTGTTGGCCATGGCCTGTTCGGCATCCATGCCGCCGGTCAGCGCCGCCATGAGGTTTTCGTCCAGTGCGTTGTGGAAGGCCGTGGCGCCGGGATAGTTGATCGTCGGCACCGTGCGTTCGACGCTCTCGCGAACCACGTCCATGTGGTAGTCGTGATAGGTCTCCCGCACGAGCGGATCGGCGAAGTTCGCCAGCTGGAACGGGTCGAAATAGCCGCTCGGATTGGCTGTCATCCACGAATAGATCCGGCTGGACCCGAGCCATTGCAGCAGAAGATAGGCGGCCTCGGGGTGGTCGGACTGCGACGAGACGCAGGCCGTGAGGTTCAGCCACAGAACCGTGCGGGCCGAGATGCCGTCGTCGTGTTCACGGCCCGGCGGCAGGTGGCTGCCGACCTTGCCGGTCACCTTCGACCCTTCGTTGGCGGGGTTGTCGAGGAACTTGGGCAGGTTCGAGAAGGCGCAGGTCATCGCCGCCCCGCCGTTGCCGAAGTTGCCGTACTGCTCGGGCCAGCCCCACGAGATGGCATCGGGGGAATGGTGGCTCAGGCTGTCGACATATTCCTGCGTCGCCTGCCAGCCGGCCTCGGAGTTGATCAGCGCGGTGCCGTCATCGGCGAACAGGAACTGGTTGGGCGCGTCCATCGAGACGTAGCGCTGATACCAGTTGGTATAGCCCCAGCCCTGGTTGCGCAGGTCGGTCGAGCCGAAGAGCCCCTGATCCGGGCGATGGAAGAAGGCCGCGATCTCGTCGTGCTGTTTCCAGGTCTTCGGCGGGGCCAGTTCATAGCCGTGTTTGTCGGCAAAGGCCTTCTGTTCGTTCGGATCGTTGAACAGGTCGGTACGGTGGTTCCAGGTCTGGAAGTCGCCGTCGAGCGAGACGCCGTAGACGGTACCGCGGTATTCGTTCAGCAGGGACACGCCCTGTTTGCCGTTCACGTAGCCGCGTTCGGGATCGTCCCATTCTGGTCTGTGCGCGGCGACGAAGTCATCGAGCGCGATAATGCCGCCGGTCTCGGCCAGGTCGCCGAGGCGGTTCCACTCGACCGCGTAGATGTCGAAGCCGCCACCGTTGGTCGAGACGTCCTGCATCACCTTGGTGAATTCCTGGCCGTTCGGCACACCGACGATGTCGAGCGTGATGCCGGTCTCCTGCTCCCAGAGGTCCTTGACCGAGGGCGCGCCTTCGGGGAAGGGCTGGGTGATCTGGCCGATGGACCCGTCGCTGAGCCCCAATACGATGCGCTCCGGCGCCTTGCCGGCAGCCTTCAGCGCCTTGACCGCCTCGATGGCGCGGCCTTCCGGGGTGTCGGGTCCGTACTGATAGCGTTCGGCCCCCGGAAAGCCGGTGGGGCCGCCGATCATGCCCTGTGCAAGGTCGCTGGCCGCACGGGCGCGACCGGGCCGCAGCACGAGTGGCGAAGACACCGCGACGAGCGCGGTGGTCTGGGCGGCGGCCGACAGGAAACGGCGCCGCGAGAAACGCGGATGATGGGTCATTTTTCCCTCCCTGGTCGCGCCCCTCCCGGACGCGTTCTCCAATGAGGGGCAGCATCAACCGCCATCACCGCGCCAACAATCATCAAAAGACATCATTTCCGATCATTTTGCCTAAGTTGGACCGAAATGAGCCGCTTCTAGGTGTGTTGACGCGGATGAGATGCAGAAAATGATTGCATTAAATCATCCACAAGATGTGAAATGATGACATTACAGAATCAAGAGGGCTCAGCATGCGCACGACCGTTTCCCAGATCGCCCGCGAGGCCGGGGTCTCCCCCGCCACCGTGGACCGGGTCCTGAACGACCGTGACGGCGTGCGCCCCCGGACCCGCGACATCGTCCTGCAGGTGGCCCGGAAGCTGGGATACTTCGGCCCCTTGGAAGCCGCCGCCCCCGATGTGACGGTCCGGCTGGATTTCGTGCTTCCGGCGGGCAGCAACTCGTTCATGCGGACGCTCAAGAAGAACCTGCTCGAAGAGAGCGCGGCACGGGGGGACGTCACCGCGACGCTGCACGAAATCGAAGGGTTCGACCCCGAGCGGCTGTCGGCCAAGCTCATCGACCTGCGGCACCGGACCGACGGCGTAGGTCTCGTGGCCCTGGACCATCCCCAGGTACGCGAGGCGATCAACGCCCTGGCGGCCTCGGGCGTGCGGATCGGGACCCTGGTGTCCGACATCCCGACCGTGGACAAGGTGGGGTATGTCGGCGTCGACAACCGGGCGGCCGGGCGCCTTGCGGGGCTGCTGCTGGGGCGCTTTTTGCCCCCTGGACAGCATCGCATCGCGGTCTTCGTCGGATCCCTGGCCTATCGCGGCCACGAGGAGCGCGAGATGGGCGTGCGCTCGATCCTGTCCGAGGAGTTCCCCGAGATCCGCATCGCAGGCACGGCCGAGGTCAGCGACGACCGCGACCGCGCCTATGACGAAACGATGCGGCTGCTCGAACATGGCGACATCAGCGGCATCTACAACATCGGATCGGGCAACCAGGGGATCGCGCGGGCGCTTCGCGAGGCCCGGAGGGATCGCAAGACCGTTTTCATCGGCCACGATCTGACCGACGCGACGCGGCTGATGCTGCTGGACCGGACGATGGATGCCGTGATCGACCAGAACCCCCGCGTCGAGGCGCGCGAGATCGTCCGCCTGCTCGCCTCGTCGGTGAAGGGCACGGTCGAGCCGGAGTACATGCCCCGGCTGCAGGTCGTCTTCAAGGAGAACATCCCGTCGAACTGATCCCCCCGGGGCGCGGCTTTCCGCCCGCGCCGCCGGTGGAGCGGCGGCCGGAGCGTGCACCGGGGCCCGCATGCGCTATCTGAAAGGAAAGCCTGCCCGAGAGGCGACGACCGGGTGGGGCGCGACCAGTCGAACGAGGAGCTTCATGGCGGAGAAAACCGGGAAGACCGACATGCAGGAGAATGCGACCGCGGACCGGCTGCGGGACGAGATCGACCGGGGCGGGACCGGCGACAAGGTGGCCTTTTCCGATCCGGCCGCCGCGCCGCTGGGAACCGACGACGAGGCGGCGGGGCATCCGCCCTCGCCCGAGCAGGTGCGCCGGGCCATGCGCCACGAGGCGCCCCGCGACGAGGCGAGCGACGACAAGCAGACCCCGCACGAGCTTTTGACCGTGGGGCAGAGGATGCTGAAGAGCGTGACCGTCATCGCAGCGCTGGCGGTCGGCGTTGTGCTGGTCATTCTGGCGCTCTGAGCGAGGCGAAATAGGCGGCGAGCGCGCTGATGTCGGCATCCTCGAGATCGCGGGTGGCGGCGACCATCAGGCGGTTGTGGTGATAGGTGCCGTCCCGCCAGAGCCTGATCTGGGTCGCCAGGAAGTCCTCGGGCTGGCCGTGCAGCAGCGGGCCCTTGCGGTCTTCGCCGCCATGGCAGGCGAGGCAGGCCGGCACGTCCCGCGTTCCCCGGCCGGCCAGGTCGCGGCCCGCCGCGGCATCGCCGGTCACCGCGACCTCCCGGTCGGGCAGCGATGCGCCCGCGAGCTCGCGGGCGAGGTCCGCAAAGCTCTCGGGCGGGGCGAGGCTGACGGCATGGGACATAATGCCGCTCGGCCGGACGCCCGTCCGGTAGTTCTCGAGCTGCGCCTCGATGTAGTCCGGGCTCAGCCTGTCCAGCCGGGGCACCGGCCCGGCAATCCTTTCGTGGCAGCTCCGGCAATAGGCCGCGCCCGCGTCGGCCCCGGGCAGGGGCGGGGCGGCATCGGCCTTGACCGTCTCGAGATAGGCGACCACGGCCCAGGCCTCGTCCTCGCGCCCCTTGACCGGCCAGCCGGGCATGCCGGTCATCTTCACGCCGTTCTCGACGATCCAGAAGAGCTCGTTGGGCTTCCAGTGCGCCACCGCCTCGTCGATGGGGGGCGGCGGAGGCTCCATCGCGCGGGCGGTGGCGCTGCGCGCGCCGTCGGGCGTGGCGTGGCAGAAGGCGCAGGCCGAGGCGTAATGCCCCGCGCCGAGGGCGATCAGATCGGGATCGTCGAGCGGCGGCACCTTGTCCATCGCGGGGGCGCGCAGTTCGACCGCGTTCCGGAAGGTCGTGTGCAGCAGCCAGGCGACGCCCGGCAGGTGCCCGGCCTGCGCCGAGACGTTGTAGAGGCCGAAGGTCACCACGGCGCCGGCCCCCGCCAGTCCGAGGGCGGCCACGGCAGCCAGTGTAAGCAGCACCGTTCTCATGCCGGGCTCCTGTCCTGCAAGGCGTGGGCGGTGAGGCGAAGCCCGGCGACCAGGTAGACCGGGGTTCCGATCGCCAGCATCAGCATGCCGCCGATCTGCTGGCCGGTCAGGTCGGGCGCGGTGCCGCAGATCTCGGCATAGATGTCCCGGGGCGCGAGCACGAGAAGCGCGCCGAGCAGGGTCATGTGCATCGACGTCAGCAGCAGGCCGCCGGCGCCCGCCAGCGGCTGATCCTCGCGCAGGCATCCGGCCCAGACCAGAAGCCCGACCGCCAGAAAGCTTGCCTGTTCGGCGGCGAAGCCCCAGGA
Source organism: Pseudooceanicola batsensis HTCC2597 (assembly GCF_000152725.1). GTDB lineage: Bacteria > Pseudomonadota > Alphaproteobacteria > Rhodobacterales > Rhodobacteraceae > Pseudooceanicola > Pseudooceanicola batsensis. Next base: position 2,958,579 of record NZ_CH724131.1, on the reverse strand, counting down.
CTGCAACCGGCCGAGTGCGTGGGCGGCGGGGAGATGCCAGGCCCAGACGACCACGAATTCCGCCAAGGCCGCGCCGAGGGGCGGGATCGCCAGGCGCCGGGCGATGGCGGGCAGCCCTAGGACGATGAGCGGCGCGGCGACCGCCACCAGCGTCATGTGGCGCAGCATGTGCAGGGCAAAACCGGGAAGCGCGACGTCGAGCGGCGCCAGCCAGATCAGGGCGAGACAGCCCAGCCCCGGTATGAGGAAGAGCGGTCTCACTGGCACCCCCCGATCAGCACCAGCGGCAGCGAGACGAAGACCACCCCGATCAGCGAGATGATCGACAGCAGAAAGGCGGCGTGACCGAGGAAGTGGTGCCGGTCCTCGGCGCTGCCCAGCCTGTTCACCCTGTCGCCCGTCGTGGTCACGCCCCACTGGCGCCACGCGGCCCAGCCGACCCAGAGCACGCCCGCGAGCGCCAGCGCGCTCAGCCCGCCCAGGCCGATGCGGACCGCGCCGATGTCCCAGCCCTTGGCGCAGGTCACCGCAACAAGCCCGTAGCAGACGACGAAATGCGCCGCCCAGATCAGCGGCCCCAACGTGATCTTCAGAAGGCTCGCCTCCTCCTCGGCGAATTCCTTCTGGTCCTCCCGGCGGTCCGGTGTGCGCTCTTCGGTCATAGCGCCTCCGGGGCGAGGCCCATGACGGCGCAGGTGACGAGCGCCGAGATCGTGACGAAGTGCCAGAAGAGCGAGACGTTCCAGATATCCGCGTCGTAACGCGGCGTCATCTTGCCGAAGAGCGAACCGGCCAGGCAGTAGAGCTGCATGATCACCCCCGCTCCGGTATGCGCCGCGATCCAGACGGTCAGCGCCCAGAGGATGGCGGGGTAGACGTGGCTCTCGGGTGCGAGCCCCCAGACCGAGACGATCAGCGACGCCGCGCCCAGGGCGGCGGTCGCCGGGGCCAGCACGAGGCAGAGCCGCGCCGCGCCGACCGAACCGGCCCTGTTCAGCTGACGCGCGCCCACGGTCATCATCCAGTTGAGGGCGAAGGCCACCGCCGCCAGTCCGACCCAGCCGGCGGCGGCATGGGCCGCCCCGTCCGGCGGGAAGTCCGGCGAGGCGGTCCAGTAGAAGAAGAACCCGAAGACCACGGAGGAAAAGGCCGTCGCGTCGCCGAGCATGGTGATCCACATGGCCCACCACCCGACCGAGGAGGGACCCGCCGCATAGGTCGGCAGGCGGAGCCCCAGGCCCACGTCCTTGCTGTCGGCCTCGGGCGGGCGGGCGGTCGAGGTCCAGAGCCACCAGATGATGCAGCAGATCGCCAGCGCTCCGCTGACGATGGCGGGCGGGTAGAGGTGGAAGGTGGGGAAGATGAAGGCCCCCCCGGTGAAGAGCGCGGCCAGGTGCGTGATCCATGTCGGCCCGGTCACCCGCTGGACCTGGATCGGCTCGGCGTCGATGACCGAGGTGACGAGCGTCTCGCGCTTGCCCTCTTCCGCGTCGGGAAGATAGTAGCGCCCTGCATCCATCCGGGCCTGCATCTGCGGCTGGTCCCAGAGCGGATAGCGGGTGGTCACATGCGGGATCGAGCGCACCCCCCAGGTTTCTTCCGGAACGTCATGCGTCCATTCCAGCGTGCCCGCGTCCCAAGGGTTGCGCGGGATCTGCGGCTGGTGGCCCTTGGGCCGGATCAGATCCCAGACGAAGATCGCGAAACCGGCGGCGATGATGAAGGCGCCGATGGTCGAGATCATGTTGAGGCCGTCCCAGCCCAGGTCGGTCGGGTAGGTGTAGACGCGGCGCGGCATCCCCCAGAGCCCGGTCAGGTGCATCGGCAGGAAGGTCAGGTTGAAGCCCGAGAAGATCAGCCAGAAAGCCCATTTGCCCAGTCTCTCGGACAGCAGCTTTTTCTGGATGAAGGGGAAGAAGTAATAGACCCCCGCGATCACCGGAAAGACCATGCCGCCGAAAAGGGTGTAGTGCAGGTGCGCGACGATGAAATAGGTGTCGTGCACCTGGAAGTCGAAGGGCGCGAGCGCCAGCATCACGCCGGTCAGGCCACCCATCGTGAAGATCGCCAGCGCGCCCGAGATCCAGAGCATCGGCAGCGTCATCTTCACCCGCCCTGCCATCAGCGTCGCGAGGAAGGCGAAGATCTGGATGCCGGTCGGGATCACCACCGCCTCGGACGCGGCCGAGAAGAAGCCCAGCGAGATCGACGGCAGGCCCGTGGTGAACATGTGGTGCACCCAGAGGCCGAAGGACAGGAATCCGGTGCCCACGGCCGACAGCACGATCCAGGAATAGCCGAAGATCGGGCGCCGGGCGACGGTAGGGATGACCATGGCGGCGATGGCGATGGAGGGCAGGAAGATGATGTAGACTTCGGGGTGGCCGAAGATCCAGAACAGGTGCTGCCAGAGCATCGGGTCGCCGCCCCGCGTCGGATCGAAGAAGGGCCAGTCGAAGGACCGCTCCAGTTCGAACAGGAAATCGCCGGCGATCAGCGGCGGGAAGGCGAAGAGGATCATGCCGCCCACCACCATCACGTACCAGGCATAGAGCGGCATGATGTTGACCCGCATCCCCGGCGGGCGGCATTTCAGCGCCCCCACGATCAGTTCGACCGCCGCCGCGATCGAGGCGATCTCGATGAAGGAGAGGCCCAGCAGCCAGATGTCCGACCCCGGCCCCTCGTCCTCGGTCGCGAGGGGAGGATACATGAACCATCCCGCCCGGGGGGCCGCGTCGAAGAATGTCGAGCCGATGACGAAGATGCCGCCGATCAGGAACGACCAGTAGCCATAGGCCGAAAGGCGCGGAAAAGGCATGTCGCGCGCGCCCAGCATGCCGGGCAGCAGCAGAATGGAAATCGCCTCGAACAGGGGCACGGCAAAGAGGAACATCATCGCCGAGCCGTGCATCGTGAACAGCTGGTTGAACCGGTCGGCCGAGACCAGGTCGTTCTCGGGCACCGCCAGCTGAAGCCGCATGATCAGCGCCATGACACCGGCCATCAGCATGAACGACAGCGCGGTCATGCAGTACCACTTGCCCACCTCGGTGTTGTTCACGGCGCTCGGATAGCGCCATCCGGGGGGCGCGGCCCAGGCCTTCCGCAGGCGCGCGGTCTGCGCTTTCGCCAGGTCCTCCGGCACCGGCTCGGCCAGCATGGCCTCGGTCGGGGGATAGGTGCCTTCGGGCTTGGGAATGCCGGAGGGAGGGGTCTTCATCTCAGTCCCTTCAGGTAGTGGGCCAGGTCGCGCAGCTCGTCCTCTCCGAGATCGTAGCTCGGCATCCGGACCTCGGGCTTCAGCGCGTCGGTATGGGCGACCCAGGTGGCGAGATCGTCCAGGGTCACCCGCGCTCGCCCCGCCCCGAGGCTGAGACGGCTGCCGATGTGGGTGAGGTCGGGACCGACCTGCCCCACGGCGTCGGTCCCCCGGACCGTATGGCAGGCGCCGCATCCCTCATCCCGGAAGACGGCCTGCCCCCGCCGTGCGGCATCGTCGGCCGGCGGCGCCGCATCTTCGGCCTGGGCCTGCAGCCAGGCGTCGAACTCCTCCGGCTCCATCGCCACGGCGACGAAGGCCATCCAGGCGTGGCTCGCCCCGCAGAACTCGGCGCATTGGCCGCGGTAGGTTCCGGGCTTGTCGGGCAGGAGAGTGAAGGTGGTTTCCCGGCCGGGGAACATGTCCATCTTGCCGCCGAGCGCCGGGATCCAGAAGGAATGGATGACCTTGTCGGCCAACAGGCGGAACTCGGTCCTTTCTCCGACCGGCAGACGGATCTCGTTGGCGGAGACCACCGGCTCGGTCGCGCCCTCGGGCCAGTATTCGACGCGCCACCACCATTGTTCGCCCGTCACGCGGACGACCAGCCCGTCGCCCGGGGTCCGCGAATCCGGGAGGAGGCTCAGCCCCCAGACAAGCAGCGCGGTGAGGACCACGGTCGGCAGAACGATGCCGCCGCCGATCAGGAGGCGGCGGCCGTGGCGCTCGTCGAACCGGCCCGGCGCGAACCGGGACACGTAGAGAAACGCGCCGTTCACCATGAGCCACAGCAAGACGGCCCCGACAAGCATGACCCAGAAGAGAAGCGATATGGCCGCGGCGTCGCGCCCGGCGACGTTCAGGGCAGACTGCTCACGCCCGCATCCGGCCAGAACGAGGAGCGAGAGCAAGGTGAGCGCCGGCACACGGCTAAAGCACGACCGCCGGATGTCGTTCCGGTCACGCATCATCACGTTCATGATACGGCAACTTGATCGGCTGGGAAAAGTTCCCGCGCGCGCGAAGAATTCGGTTTGCCCCCTCCGCGGGAGGCGCGGGCATACAAGGTTGATGGGCGAAGCCATTGCCGGGCTGCCGAGCGGGACCGCGTCGCAAGGCGGCGCATCTGGCACGGGCCACCATGCCGCCCCGGCTTTCCCTGCCGATGAGGAAACAGAGCCCGTCGTTTCGGTCTTTTTCTGCTCGTCCGGCCCCGGCCCCTGCGGTTGATGCCACGTTCCGGAAATGAAAAAGGCCCGGGCGATGCCGCCCAAGCCCTTGATCAAGTGGTGAGCCGTGCAGGATTCGAACCTGCGACCCACTGATTAAAAGTCAGTTGCTCTACCAACTGAGCTAACGGCCCACTAGAGCCGCCCTATTACGGAGAGCACGGCAGGCGGTCAACCCCGTAGTGGGGGATTTTTCCCACGATTTTCCGGGTCGGAGGCGAGGCCGGGACGGGAGCATCTTTCATATGCTGCGCGAGGGGCTTATATGCGCGGCCATGCAGACGCGCGCGTTCCCCCCCGACGGCCTGCCATTCCGCAAGATGCATGGCGCCGGCAATGATTTCGTCATCCTCGACAGCCGGGGGATGGCGCCTGTCTGCACGCCCGGCCTCGCCCGGGCGGTCGGGGACAGGCATCGCGGCGTGGGGTTCGACCAGCTGGCCGAGATCCGGGACGGCGAGAACTGCGACATCGCGCTCGACTTCTGGAATTCGGACGGCAGCCGGGCCGGCGCCTGCGGAAACGCCACCCGCTGCGTGGCCGCGGAGTGGATGACCGAGACCGGGCAGGACCGCGTGACCATCCGCACGACGCGCGGCGTGCTGCGTGGCGAGATGCGCGGCGAGGCGGTCTGGGTGAACATGGGACCGCCGGTTCTCGACTGGGCCCAGGTTCCGTTGGCGCGCGAGGTCGATCTGCTGCATCTGCCGATCGCCGGGGATCCGTGCGGCGTGGGCATGGGCAATCCCCATGCGGTCTTCTTCGTCGAGGATATCGATGCGGTCGACGTGGCGGCGCGGGGGGCCGAGGTGGAACACGATCCGCTCTATCCGGAGGCGACGAACGTGGAATTCGTCCAGGTGCGGTCACACGACGAAGTCCGGATGCGGGTCTGGGAGCGCGGCACGGGGATCACCCTGGCCTGCGGATCCGGCGCCTGCGCCGTGGCCGTGGCCGCCCATCGGCGTGGCCTCACCGGGCGGCATGTCCGGATCGAGGTCGACGGCGGCTGGCTGGAGCTCGACTGGCGGGACGACGGCGTCTGGATGACCGGTCCGGTCGCGCGGGTCTTCGAGGGGCGGCTGGCGCCGGACTTTCCGGCGGCGGGTTCGTGATGCAGAGCCCGCCCGTCTTCGCCACGCTCGGCTGCCGGCTGAACGCCTACGAGACCGAAGCGATGAAGGAACTGGCCGCCGCGGCCGGGGTCGAGAATGCCGTCGTGGTCAACACCTGCGCCGTGACCGCCGAGGCGGTGCGCAAGGCGCGGCAGGACATCCGCCGGCTGCGGCGCGAGAACCCGCAGGCCAGGATCATCGTGACCGGCTGCGCCGCCCAGACCGAACCCGAGACCTTCGCCGCGATGGACGAGGTCGATCACGTCGTCGGCAATTCCGAGAAGATGCAGGCCGAGACCTGGAAGGGCTTCGCGCCAGACCTGATCGGCGAGACCGAGCGCGTCATCGTCGACGACATCATGTCGGTGACCGAGACGGCGGGGCACCTGATCGACGGGTTCGGGCGGCACCGGGCCTATGTGCAGGTCCAGAACGGCTGCGATCACCGCTGCACCTTCTGCATCATCCCCTACGGCCGGGGCAATTCGCGTTCGGTGCCGACCGGCGTGGTCGTGGACCAGATCAAGCGGCTGGTGGACCGCGGCTTCAACGAGGTGGTGCTGACGGGCGTCGACCTGACCTCGTGGGGCGCGGACCTTCCCGCGACGCCGCGGCTGGGCGACCTTGTGCGCCGCATCCTGAGGCTGGTGCCGGATCTGCCGCGCCTGCGGATCTCGTCGATCGATTCGATTGAGGCGGATCCGGCGCTGATGGAGGCCATCGCGACCGAACCGCGGCTGATGCCGCATCTGCATCTCAGCCTGCAGGCGGGCGACGACATGATCCTCAAGCGGATGAAGCGCCGTCACCTGCGGGACGATGCGATCCGGTTCTGCGAAGAGGCCCGCCGGTTGCGGCCCGAGATGACCTATGGCGCCGACATCATCGCGGGGTTTCCCACCGAGACCGACGAGATGTTCGAGAACTCTCTGCGGCTGATCGAGGAGTGCGGACTGACCTGGCTGCATGTCTTTCCCTATTCGCCGCGCCCCGGCACCCCGGCGGCGCGGATGCCGCAGGTGCGGGGCCCCGCGATCAAGGAGCGGGCGGCGCGGCTGCGGGCGGCCGGCGAGCGGCAGGTGGCGGCGCATCTGGCGGGACAGGTGGGCACGGAGCGGACCGTTCTGACCGAGGGGCCGCGCATGGGACGGACCGAACAGTTCGCCGAGGTGCGGTTCGACCGGGACATGCCAGAGGGCCGGCTCATCACGGCGCGAATTGCCGCACATGACGGGTTGTCATTGATCGCCTGACATCGGGCCGGGACAGCACCGCCCCGGAAGGCTATGCTCGGTCCGCAAGGCGGGCATGGTCCCGCGGGAACGGGAGGTCCGGGTCGTGCATCCAAATCCGATCTATCACACGGGCACGCGCGAGGACTGCCTGACGTTCGCGGGCGAGACGGGGTTCGGCATCCTGGCGGTCTCGGAGCCCGGGGGCGCGCCGCATATGGCGCATGTCCCCTTCGCGCTGTCGGGGGATGTGGCCGAGATGCACCTGATGCGGTCGAACCCGGTGGCGCGGGCGGCGCGCGCGGGGGCGGCGGCGCGGCTCGCCGTGCAGGGGCCGCATGGCTACATCTCGCCCGACTGGTACGGGATCCCGGATCAGGTGCCGACCTGGAACTATGTCTCCGTCCATCTGACCGGCCGGCTGGAGCCGCGCCCGCAGACCGAGCTTCGCGGGATGCTCGACCGGCTTTCCGACCGGTTCGAGGCGCGGCTGGCCCCGAAACCGGTGTGGAAGATGGACAAGGTCGCACCGGACATCCTGGAACGGCTGATGCGAATCGTCCTGCCCTTCCGCTTCCATGTCGAGGCGGCCGAGGGGACGTGGAAGCTGGCGCAGCACAAGCCCGTCGGGGCGCGGCTTCGGGCGGCGGATGATCTCGAGGCGGCGGGAATGGGCAGCGAGACGGCGGTGCTGGCGGCGCTGATGCGGGCGGCGCAGCCGGTCTGAGCACGGCCTCCGACCGGATGGACAGGCCCCGCGCCCGGCCCTAGGGTGCCCGCAGAGAGGGAGCGTGCACATGAAACTCTACTATTCGCCGGCATCGCCGTTCGTCCGCAAGGTCATGGTCGTCATCGAGGAATGCGGCCTGTCGGATCAGGTCGAGCTGATCACCACCGCCACGACGCCGGTGGCCACGGATGCCGCGCTGAAGGCCGCCAACCCGCTGGGCAAGCTTCCGGCGCTGCTGCGCGAGGACGGGCCGGCGGTCTATGACAGCCGGGTCATCACCCGGTATCTCAACGACGAGCATGGCGGCGCGCTCTACCCGGCGGCGCGGATCTGGGACGTGCTGACGCTGGAGGCGACGGCCGACGGGCTGATGGAAGCCGCGGTGCTGATGGTCTACGAACACCGGGTCCGTCCCGCCGACAAGGTGTTCGACGACTGGATCGAGGCTCAGTGGAGCAAGGCGTTTCGCGCCGTCCAGACCATCAACGACCGGTGGATGGGTCACCTCGCCGGGCCGGTCGATGCGGGGCAGATCGCCGTGGGCTGCGCACTCGGCTATCTGGACTACCGCCATGGCGACCGGGACTGGCGGACACAGGCGCCGGACCTCGCCGCGTGGTACGCGAAGTTCGCGCAGCGCGCCTCCATGGCCGGGACGGCTCCGCCGGAGGCGTGAGCGGTGGCGGGGCCGCCCGCCACTGCAGAGCTCAGAAGCTGAAGCCGACGCCCACGTTCAGCGCGTTGGTGATGATGCGGGTGTTGAGGCTCCCGCCGCCGGCCAGGTCGGCGTCGTTCTCGGACCAGGTGAACTGGTATTCGCCGAAGACCGACCAGTTCTCGTTGATCTGGTACTTGGCCCCGGCGGTGAGCCGTGCGGCCGGTCCCGTCACCTGATAACCGTAGGTGACATTGCCGCCCTCGGTGACATCCACATGCGGCATGGCGAAGCCGACCCCGCCCGAGACGTAGGGCGTCACCAACTTACCCCAGGCGCCGGGCCAGCGGCGCGACACGTTGGCGGTGACGATGTTGTGGCCGTCGGTGAATTCGAGCCGAGAGAAGCCGGCCGGCATCTCGGCGGCGGGCGCGTAGACCTTGGTGTGGGTCATCTCGACGCCGAAGCCGATGTTGCTCGGACGCCACCATGTCGCGCGCAGCCCGTAGTAGGGCGGCAGAGACAGGCTCTTGCCCTCCCATCCGATCAGGTTGCTGTAGGCCCCGCCCGAGGCGGTGCCGGTGACGCGGCTGTGCGGCGAGGTCTGGTACCCCGAGTAGACATTGAGTTCGAACTCGGCCAGGGCGGGACCGGCACCGAGTGCGCAAAGTGACAGCGCCGCAACTGCGAGGCGATTTCCGATGGCTTTCAACATGATCGTCCGAGCGATTCCCGATCGTGGGTTTTGTCCCTGCCTACACTCTGCCGGCGCAGTGCTCAAGCGCGACAGATGCGCGCCCCCCGCCAAAGTCGTCTATTGTATGCTGGACGGCGCGGAAAACCGCCGTTAAACACCGGCTCGGAGAGGCAGAACCCCCCGGGTTCGGCCCCGGAATTCGTATCTGGCCGGCAGGCCGAATGATGGAGCAAACCTCGTGTCCCACGCAGAAGACCACGAAGGCACCCGGAGGGACTTCCTCTACTATGCCACCGCAGGTGCAGGTGCCGTCGCAACGGGCGCGGCCGTCTGGCCGCTTGTGAACCAGATGAACCCCACGGCCGATGTTCAGGCGCTGGCGCAGATCCGCGTCGACGTCTCGGGCCTCGAGCCGGGCACCCAGCTGACGGTCAAGTTCCTCGGCAAGCCGGTCTTCATCCGCCGCCGGACGGAGGCCGAGATCGAAGAGGCCAGGCAGGTCGACGTCTCCACCCTGCCCGACCCCGAAGCCCGGAACGCGAACCTGCCCGAGGGCACGCCCGCCACGGACCCCAACCGCGCCCTGCCCCTGAACGAGGGCGACGGCGCGTCGGAAGAATGGCTCGTCATGATGGGGGTCTGCACCCACCTCGGCTGCGTGCCGCTGGGCGACGGCGCCGGCGACTTCGGCGGCTGGTTCTGCCCCTGCCACGGCTCGCACTACGACACGGCCGGGCGGATCCGCCGCGGTCCCGCACCTGAAAACCTGCCCATCCCGGTCGCCCGGTTCGAGGGCAGCGAGATCGTCCTGGGCTGAGGGAGATAACAGATGTCCGGTATTCCCCACGATCATTACGAGCCGAAGACCAAGGGCGAGAAGTGGCTGAACTCCCGCCTGCCGGTGCTCGGCCTGCTGTATGACACGCTCTTCATCCCGACGCCCAAGAACCTGAACTGGTGGTGGATCTGGGGCATCGTCCTGGCCTTCTGCCTGGCGCTGCAGATCATCACCGGCATCGTTCTGGTGATGCATTACACGCCGCATGTGGACATGGCCTTTGCCAGCGTCGAACACATCATGCGCGACGTGAACGGCGGCTACATGCTGCGCTACCTGCACATGAACGGCGCCTCGCTGTTCTTCTTCGCCGTCTACATCCACATCTTCCGCGGCCTGTTCTACGGGTCCTACAAGGCCCCGCGCGAAGTCACCTGGATCATCGGTATGATCATCTACCTGCTGCTGATGGCCACCGGCTTCATGGGCTATGTTCTGCCCTGGGGGCAGATGTCCTTCTGGGGCGCGACGGTGATCACCGGGCTCTTCGGCGCGATCCCCTTCGTGGGTGAGCCGCTGCAGACCTGGCTGCTGGGCGGACCGGCGGTGGACAACTACACGCTGAACCGCTTCTTCTCGCTGCACTACCTGCTGCCCTTCGTCATCGCGGGGCTGGTGATCGTGCATATCTGGGCGTTCCACAGCACGGGGAACAACAACCCGACCGGTGTCGAGGTGCGGCGCGGCTCGAAGGAAGAGGCCGAAAAGGACACCCTGCCCTTCTGGCCCTACTTCGTGATCAAGGACTTCGTCGGTCTCGCCGTGGTGCTGGTGATCTTCTTCGCCATCGTCGGGTTCATGCCGAACTACCTCGGCCACCCGGACAACTATATCGAGGCCGATCCGCTCGTGACGCCGTCGCACATCGTTCCGGAATGGTACTTCCTGCCGTTCTACGCGATCCTGCGCGCCTTCACCTCGGATGTCTGGATCGTCATGTTCTCGAGCTGGATCACCGGCGGGATCATCGACGCCAAGTTCTTCGGCGTGCTGGCCATGTTCGGCGCGATCGCCGTGATGGCGCTGACCCCGTGGCTCGACACCTCGTCGGTGCGCTCGGGCCGGTTCCGGCCGATGTTCAAGTGGTGGTTCTACCTGCTGATCATCGACTTCATCGTGCTGATGTGGTGCGGGGCGATGCCCGCGGAGCCGCCCTATTCGACCATCTCGCTGATCGGTGCGACCTACTGGTTCGCCTATTTCCTGGTCATCCTGCCGATCCTCGGCGTGATCGAGAAACCGCTGCCGCAGCCGAAGACCATCGAAGAGGACTTCGAGGCGCACTACTCCCCGAAGACAGGCGGCACCACGACGGCCGGCCTGCCCGGCGAATGAAGGAAAGGACAGAGATCATGTTCCGCAAGTTCACATTCTCTGCCCTCGCAGCGCTGGCCCTGACGGCCGGCGCCGCCCAGGCGGCAGGCGAGGAAGGTCATGTCGAGGACATCGACTTTTCCTTCGAGGGCCCGTTCGGCGCCTTCGACCAGATGCAGCTCCAGCGGGGTCTGCAGGTCTACACCGAGGTCTGCTCGGCCTGTCACGGCCTGCAGTACGTCGCCCTGCGGTCGCTGCACGACGAAGGCGGACCGGGTCTGCCCGAGGACCAGGTGCGCGCCTACGCCGCGCAGAATTACGAGGTCTTCGACGAGGAGCTCGACGACTTCCGGGCGGCCAAGCCGGCGGATCACTTCCCCGGCTCCAATCTCGCGAACGCGCCCGACCTGAGCCTGATGGCCAAGGCCCGCGCCGGTTTCCACGGCCCCTACGGCCTGGGCATCAACCAGTTCCTGCAGGGCATGGGCGGGGCCGAGTACATCTATTCGATCCTGACCGGCTATACCGGCGAGACGAAGGAAGAGGCCGGCACCACCTTCTACGGCAACACGGCCTTTCCCGGCGGCTGGATCGCCATGGCCCCCCCGCTCAGCGGCGATGACGTCGAATACGCGGACGGCCATTCGACAAGCCTGCACCACGAGGCCGAGGACGTCTCGGCCTTCCTGATGTGGGCGGCCGAGCCGAAGATGATGGCGCGCAAGCAGACCGGCTTTGTCGCGGTGCTGTTCCTGGTTGTGCTCGGCGCGCTGCTGTACCTGACGAACAAGCGTCTCTGGGCCCCCCACAAGGTCAAGAAGAACGCCTGACCCGGCCATCCGCACCCTGATCGAAACCCCGCCCCTCCGGCGGGGTTTCTTCGTTCAGAGCCCCAGATAGCGCCGCAGATCGGGCGTCGGGTTCTCGAACAGTTCCGCGACGGGGGCCGGCGTGTCGGCCCGGCCGCCGGCCACGACCGAGATGCGGTCGGCGATCCGTTCGGCATCGACGGGGTCGTGCGTGACCATCAGAAGCGTCGCGCCCGTCTCGCCGGTGACTTCGCGGACAAGGGCCAGCATCTCGCGGCGCAGGGCGGGGCCGAGCGCCGAGAAGGGTTCGTCGAGCAGCAGAAGCGGGCGTCGCAGCACCAGCACCCGCGCCAGCGCGGCCCGGCTTTGCTGTCCTCCGGACAGCGCGGCGGGCCGCCGCTTTGCCAGCCCGGCAAGGCCCACGCGCTCGAGCGCGCGGTCGACCGTCTCGCGGTCGGCGCGGGTGAGCCGCAGGTTGGGGTGAAGACCCAGCCCGACATTCTGCGCGACGCTGAGATGCGGAAAGAGGTTGCCGTCCTGGAACAGCATGGCCACGGGCCGACGGCCCGGCGGCTGGTCGCCGAGGTCCCTCTCCTGCCACAGGATGCGCCCCCTTTCGGGTTCCAGAAAACCCGCAATCGCGTTCAGGAGGGTGGACTTGCCCGCCCCCGACGGCCCGACGATGGCCAGCCTGCGACCGCGCTCGAGGGTCCAGTCGGCGCGCAGCGTGAACTCCCCCTGCCGCAGGGTCAGCGCATCAAGCGTCAGCATGGCGTCCCACCCTGTCGAATAGCGCGAAGATGCCAAAGCTGAGACCGGTGAGAAGAAGGCTTGCGCCCGCCGCCGCCTCCATCCGGTAGGCGCCCAGAAGGCGATAGATCTCCAGCGGCAGGGTCGCGGTGTCGGGCGAAGGGAACAGAGCTATGACGCCCAGATCGCCCATGCTGAGCGCCGCCGCCAGGCCCGCCGCGAACCCCAGAGGGCGCCGGAGCCGGGGAAGGACCAGCCACCGGAAGCGGGACCAGCCGGCCATCGAGAGGCTGTCGGCCAGCCGCCCATGGGCGGCCTCGGCCCCGCGTATATCGGGCGACAGGCTGCGCAGGACGAACGGCAGCGCCATCACCGCGTTGACCACGGCCGTCATCGCCAGAACGTGGTCGCCGGGGAAGGCGAAGGGCCGGATCAGCAGGAAGAGGCCCGTGCCCAGCACCAGCGGCGATGCGGCGAGGGTCATGAGCCCGATGGTTTCAAAGAGTGCCCGGCGCGGCAGCGCCAGCAGCAGGCCCAGCCCGACCGAGAGCGCCGCCGAAGCCAGCGCGACAAGGACCGAGACCCCGGCGGCAGACCAGACGGTTGAGGGCAGGTCTCGCAGGCTGTCGGCGCCGGTCAAGGCGACCAGCAGGATTGGCGTCGCCACGAATAGCGCCGCCACGGCCATCACGGCGGCGTCCCAGAGGCGCAGGCCGGCGCCGCCGTCCCACCTCTGGACCGGCCGGTCCAGCCCCGCCGCGGCCATGCCCGTCCCGGCGAGCCGGAGCGCCAGGATCGCCGCCACCGTGACGATCGCGATCTGCAGGGCCGAGAGCACCGCCGCTTTGCCGAGGTCGAAGTCGAAGTTGAAGGCCTGGTAGATCGCCAGTTCGATCGTCGTTGCCGCCGGCCCCCCGCCGAGGATCAGCACGACCGCGAAGCTGGACAGGCAGATGGCGAAGATCACCGTGAGGATGCCGGGCAGTCTTTCGCGCAGCATGGGCCCTTCGACGAGACGGAAGACGGCGCCCGGCGGCATGTCGAGTTGCGCGGCGGTGCGGAACCGCTCGGCCGGGATGGCCCGCCAACCCTCGAGCAGGAGGCGGACGGCCAGCGGCAGGTTGAAGAAGACATGCGCCAGCAGAACCCCGTGCAGGCCGAAGACATCGATCGGGGGCAGACCCCACCAGCCGAGGGCCGTGTTCACCAGACCGTTGCGGCCGAAGATGGTCAGCAGGCCGGCGATGGCGACGATGACCGGCAGGATGAATGGGGCGCCCATGAGCAGGATCATCGCGCTCCGGCCCGGAAACCGGCGCCGGGCGAGCGCACGGGCGACAGGCAGCGCGAAGAGCGCCGAGAGCAGCGCCGACAGCGCGGCCTGGAGCAGCGTGAACCGCACCGCCGCCCAGTCCGCCGGAGACGGCCAGCCCGCCCCGCCCGCGCGGAACAGCACGGCGGCGAGCGGACCGAGGATCAGCGCGGCGACCACAATGGCCGCCACGCTGCCCGGGATCACTGCGACAGGGCGGCGCGCCATTCTTCCAGCGCGACGTCACGCGTCTCCGGCACGTCGCCGGGCGCGATCAGGCGGGGCTGCGAAGGTTCGACCAGGTCGCCGAAACCCTCGGGCAGACCGCCCGAGGGCTCGACCGCCGGGTACATCCAGTTGGTGGTCGGGATGATCGACTGCGCCTCGTCCGAAACGAGATAGGCGAGGAAATCGCGCGCCAGCTGCTGCCGGTCCGAGCCCCCGACCGCGGCCGCGACCTCGATCTGCATGTAATGCCCCTCGTCGAAGGGCAGCGCCACCCGCGAGGTGTCGTCCTCGGCGATCACGTGGTAGGCGGGCGAGGTCGTGTAGGACAGCACCAGGTCGCCCTCGCCCTCGAGGAACATGCCGTAGGCCTCGGACCAGCCGGGGGTGACGGTGACGATGTTGTCGGCCAGCCCCTCCCAGATGGCGGCGGCCTCGTCCCCATAGGCGTCCTTGACCCAGAGCAGCAGCCCGAGACCCGGGGTCGAAGAACGCGGGTCCTGGATCAGGATGCGCCGGTCGCTTTCGGCGAGGTCACGGAAATCGGTCGGCATCGGCTCGCCCCTGTTGCCGATGAAGGCGAAATAGCCCCAGTCGAAGGGCAGGAAGTCGGGATCCTCCCAGGCGACCGGCAGGGCGAAATCCGCCTCGACCCCGTGCGCGGCGAAAAGGCCGGTGTCGCGGGCGGCCGCCATCAGATTGGTGTCGAGCCCGAGAACGACGTCGGCCCGGGTCGCGTCGCCTTCGAGACGCAGCCGCGACAGAAGGGCGGCACCGTCTCCGGCCGCGACGAATTCGAGATCGCAGCCGCACTGCGCCTCGAACCCCTCTTCGATGGCCGGGCCGGGGCCCCATTCGGTGGCGAAACTGTCGTAGGTGTAGACCGTCAGGTCGGGCGCCTGCGCCACGGCTTGCGTGGCGAAGAGCAGACCCGTGGCGTAGATGAGATGCTTCACGGCATCCTCCTTGTTGCTACGGGCGAAAGAAAGATTGCGGCTGTCGCGACAGGCCGCGCGACCTTCCCTCCGCCGGTGTTAACCGGTTCAGGTTCAACGGGTTCGCAGGATCGCATCTCAGCCCTTGCGGGCACCCCGAGGTGGCGCAGACGGTAGTCCGGAGCCTTCGCGATGACAAGGCCCCGCGACCCCGCCGGGCCGAAGCGCCGGAATTGCGCCTTGCGAGCGGATGGGCTAGGGCGTTCTGGACGTCAGAAAGGGCCTGCCCATGTCTCTCAACAGCTTCGGTCATCTGTTCCGGGTCACGACCTGGGGGGAAAGCCACGGGCCCGCGCTCGGCGCGACGGTGGATGGTTGTCCGCCGGGGATCAAGGTCGATGCGGCGGCACTGCAGCACTGGCTCGACCGTCGCAAACCGGGGCAGAACCGCTATACGACGCAGCGGCAGGAGCCGGACCAGGTCGAGATCCTGTCGGGTGTCTTCGAAGGGTGCACCACCGGGACGCCGGTGCAGCTGGCCATCCGGAACACAGACCAGCGGTCCAAGGACTATTCCGAGATCGCCGAGAAGTTCCGGCCCGGGCACGCCGATATCACCTACTGGCAGAAGTACGGCATCCGGGACTATCGCGGCGGCGGCCGGTCCTCGGCGCGCGAGACCGCGGCGCGGGTGGCCGCCGGAGGGCTGGCGCGCGCGGCCCTTGCCAATCTGGCGCCCGAGGTCGAGATCAGGGGCTACATGGTCCAGATGGGGCCGCACCGGATCGACCGGGAGCGGATGGACTGGGATCAGATCGAGGAAAACCCGTTCTGGGTTCCGGACGCGCGGACCGCCGAGGACTGGGCCGGCTATCTCGACGGGCTCAGAAAGTCCGGCAATTCGGTCGGCGCGGTGATCGAGGTCGTGGCGCGGGGCGTGCCGGCGGGGCTGGGCGCGCCGGTCTTCGGCAAGCTCGACACCGACCTCGCGGCGGCGATGATGTCGATCAACGCGGTCAAGGGGGTCGAGATCGGCGAGGGCATGGCCGCGGCCGAACTGACCGGCGAGGCGAATGCCGACGAGATCTTCATGGGGAACGACGGGCGCCCCGTCTATTCCTCGAACCACGCCGGCGGCATCCTGGGCGGCATCTCGACCGGGCAGGACGTCGTGGTGCGCTTCGCGGTCAAGCCGACCTCGTCGATCCTGAAGCCGCGCCAGACGATCACCAAGTCCGGCGAGTCGACCGAGATCGTCACCAAGGGGCGCCACGACCCATGTGTCGGCATCCGCGCCGTACCGGTCGGCGAGGCGATGATGGCCTGCGTGATCCTCGATCATCTGCTGCTGCATCGCGGCCAGATCGGCGATGCCGGCGGCCGGATCGGCTGAGCCTTGTTCGAGGTCCTGGCCGTCACCCTGCCCGTCTTCGCCGTGATCGCGGTCGGCTATGGCGTGGTGCGTTTCGGCCCGTTCTCGCGCGACACGATGCGCGCGCTCGGCGATTTCACCATGACGGTCACCCTGCCCTGCGCGCTCTTCACCGCCGTGGCGGGGCGCGATTTCGGCGAGGTGGTGAACCTGTCGTATCTGGTGACGCTGGCGCTGGCCGGCGTCGCGACACAGCTGGTCATGTTCGCGGCGGCCAGGCTGCAGGGCGCGGGCCCGAAACGGCGCGCGCTGTCGGTCCTGGCGGCGGCCACGCCGAATACCGCCTTTCTCGGCTATCCGATCTTCCTGATCGTGATCCCCGAACATGCGGCGCCCGTGGTGGCGATGAACCTGCTGATCGAGAATATCGTGCTGACCCCCATCGGCCTCACCCTGCTGGGCGGTGCGCGCGAGGACGGGGCCGAGCGTGTTCCGCCCCTGCGGCTTGCGGGCCAGATCGTCCTGTCGGTGCTCAAACGGCCGCTGATCATCGGGCTGCTTCTGGGGTTCGGCGTTGTTCTGACAGGGGTCGAGAGCCCGGCTGTGCTCGAACGGTTCACCGGGCTGCTGGGTCAGGCCGCGGCACCGGTCGCCCTGGCGGTCATCGGCGGGTCGCTCTTCGGGCTGAACCTGCAGGGGGACCTGACGCTCGCGGGGCTGATCGCCTTCGTCAAGATGATCGTCCACCCGGCGGCGGTGGTGGTGATGTACGGAGTGCTGGCCTCGGCCGGATGGGTCGCGCTGCCCGATCCGTTGCGGATCGGCCTGATCCTGACCGCCTGCATGCCGATGTTCGCGATCTTCGTGCTCTTCGGGCAGGAGGCGGGGCACGAGGGGCTCGCCTCGCTGGCACTGCTGATCGGGACCTGCCTGTCCTTCGTCACGGTCAATGTCGCGCTGCTGCTGCTGATCTGAGATTGACCGGATCTTTACCCTTGCGGGGCATCCTTGACCGAAACGGAGAAGGATGCGCCATGCGTGGAACCGGAAATCATCGTGCGGCCGGCGCCGGCCTGCTGTTCCTGGCGGCCATGTCCGGCGCCGCGGGCTGGAGCCTTGGGGCGTTCGGCCCCGACCCGCGTGGCCCGCCCGGCCCGGCGGGGGCGACGACCGGCGGCGGCGCGCCCTTGCCGGCACCGTAACCGGTGCATGTCGCGCGCCTGCCCTCGCCCGGGCGATACTGATCAGGCGCTGGCGGCCGCCAGCGCCGCGTCGAGCAGGTCGCGGATCCTGTCCTCGCGGGTTTCGGCGACAAGGCGACCGATCTCGTCGTCGCCCTTGAGCACGACCAGGGTCGATCGACGCGGGATGCGCAGCCGCGCGGTGAACTGCGCCTTGCGATAGGTGTCCCAGTCCACGTCGACGAAGGTGATGACGCGCTCGTAGGCCGGGTTCGCGGCCTTGAGCTTCTGCAGGACCCGATCCTGCGCGGCACAGGTGGAGCACCAGCTGGCCTTGAAGTCGAGGAACACGGTCTCGCCCGCATCCAGATGCTCCTGGACCAGACCGGGCTTGTAGGCAAGCGGCATGGCGGCCGAGAGGGAGGGCACGGCGATGCCGGCGGCGGTCAGGGCCAGGAAGTCGCGTCGTTTCATGAGGGGAACTCCTTTCGTCAGAGAGATACGGACAGGTCGATGAGCCAGGCCGGCAGCACCCGGATCGCCCAGGCTTCCACGACGTGGTGCCACCGGAAGAACAGGAAGAGGCCGGTCACGAGGAACACGGCGCCCAGCAGCGGACGCGCGGCCGCGGCGATGCGGCGCACGGTCCCCTGATTGCGGAGCAACAGCGACCGGGCGCCGTAGCCGATGCCGATGATCAAGGTGGAGACGCCGGCGGCAAAGGCGGCCATGATGGCGGCGGCCCAGGCCAGCGACTGGCCCTGACTGGCGAGCGAGATCGCCCCGCCGAGTGTCGGACCGACGCAGGGCGCCCAGACGGCGCCGAGCAGCATGCCGCCCAGGAACTGCCCCCTCTCCCCGGTGCTTTCGAGGCGGGCGATCCGCGCGTCGGCGCCGACCGCGACCCCGGCGGTGGCGGTCGAGAAGGCGGTGCCGAAGCGCGGCACCAGCAACACGAGGCCGAAACCGATCATCAGCGCCGCGCCCGCCCGCGCGATGCCCTCGGCGTCGAGACCGATGAGATACCCGAAGCCCGAGACCAGCACACCGAGCGCGACAAAGCTCAGCGACATGCCGGCGGCGAGGGCGAGGGGCCCGCGCGGGCTGGCCTGCAGGGCCGAGCCGAGGACGATCGGCAGAACCGGCAGGACGCAGGGGTTGATCAGTGTCAGCAGCCCGGCGAGATATCCGAAGAGTAATTCCATGTTAACTGGATGCCCCCAGGAACCTCCCAAGTCACCTGACGAAAGCGTGAGGCCGCCCACGGGCCTGCAAGCGTGTGGTTCAGGCCCGCGCCGTCTGTTTGGAAAGCTGAACCGCCAGAATGCCGGCAGCGATGATACCCGCCCCTACGATGTCGAGCGGGCCGATCGCCTCTCCCAGGACGATGGCGGCGATGATGACGCCGAAGAAGGGATTGAGGAAATGGAAGGTGGCCGCGCGCACCGCGCCGATCCGGTTGACCAGCACGAACCAGGTCAGCGTGGCTGCGAGGCCCGGGATCAGCGTGGTGTAGATGAAGGCCAGCACCATGCGCGCCGACCACGTGACCTCCCAGGTTTCGAAGGTCACGGCGGCCAGGCTCAGCGCCGCGCTGCCGACCAGCATCTGCAGGCCGACGATCATCAGGACGTTCCCGCCGGAGCTGGCCCCCCGCACCGACAGCGTGGCCACCGTCAGGGCCAGGGTCCCGATGATGCAGAGGACCAGCCCGCCGGCATCGGCGCCGCCGGTCAGACGGCTGCCCATGATCAGCGCCACACCCCCCATCCCCAGCACGAGACCGGCAATGGCAAGGGGCCGCAGCCTGTCGCCAAGCGCCACCCATCCCGCCAGACCGACGAAGAGCGGCATGGAGGAGGCGATGATCGCGGCCAGCGAGGCCTCGATCCGCTGCATCGCGATGAAGAAGAGGCCGAGGTAGAGGGCGTTCTGACAGAGGCCGAAGACGATGGTGGAGCGCCATTGCACGCGGGTCAGCGACCACGACTGGCCGAGGGCGCGGGCCACCGCGATGCCCAGCAGGCCCGAGATCAGGAAGCGCAGCGCAAGCGCCGTCAGGGGCGGGGCGTCCGCGACGATCATCCGGGCCGAGGTGAAGGCCGAAGACCACATCAGGGCGAAGGCCAGTCCCAATCCGATTGCGCGCAAGTCCATAGAGTACCGTCCGAAAATGAAAAGGGCCGCCGTTCCGGGCGACCCTTTCGAATTCCTGTGCCGGGCACAAGCCCCGCGGAATGCAACGTCAGGCGTTCACGCTGTCCTTGAGCGCTTTCGCGATGGTGACCTTGACGACCCGGTCGGCTTCCTTCTTGATCTGCTCGTTGGTGGCCGGGTTGCGCACCATGCGCTCGGGCCGCTCGCGGCAGTAGAATTTGCCCACGCCGGGGATCGCGACGGCACCGCCGCCGGAGACTTCCTTGGTGATCACGTTGGCCAGAGCGTCGAGAGCGGCGCCCGCGGTTTTCTTGTCAGAGCCCAGTTCGTCGGCCAGAGCGGCCACCAGTTGGGTCTTCGTCAGAGGTTTTGCCATTTCTGGTCTCCTTGCTTATGCCCGATTGGTTGGGCTTGGTCTCAAACATTTAACCGGATGTAGTGTCGCGACACAAGAAATTGTGACGCGGATTCACGCCGGATAGGCAGGAAAACCGCATTTTTTCCCTCAAAGAAAGGCGGTTTCGTCGAAAGAACGCAGTTTTCGGCTGTGAATTCGCTCCAACGGCATATCGCGGAGCTTTTCCATCGCCCGAATCCCTATCATCAGGTGCCGCGCGACCTGTGTCTTGTAGAAGTCGCTGGCCATGCCGGGCAGCTTCAGCTCGCCATGCAGCGGCTTGTCCGAGACGCAGAGCAGGGTTCCGTAGGGCACCCGGAAGCGGAACCCGTTGGCGGCGATGGTGGCGCTTTCCATGTCCAGCGCGACGGCCCGCGACTGCGACAGCCGCTGCACGGGCCCCGAGGTTTCGCGCAGTTCCCAGTTGCGGTTGTCGAGCGAGGCGACGGTGCCGGTCCGCATGATCCGCTTGAGGTCGTAGCCCAGAAGCTGTGTCTCGTCCTCGACCGCATCCTCGAGCGCCACCTGGATTTCCGCCAGCGCGGGGATCGGCACCCAGACCGGCAGGTCGTCGTCCAGAACCTTGTCCTCGCGCAGGTAGGCATGGGCGAGGACGAAGTCGCCGAGCGACTGCGAATTTCGCAGCCCGGCGCAGTGACCGACCATAACCCAGGCATGCGGGCGCAGGACCGCGATATGGTCGGTGGCCGTCTTGGCATTCGACGGGCCGACACCGATGTTGACCAGCGTGATGCCCGAGCTGTTCTCGCGCTTGAGGTGATAGGTCGGCATCTGCGGCATCCGGGGCGCGGGCGGCAGATCGCCCAGCGGATCGGTGATCTCGGCATTGCCGGTCGAGACGAACGAGGTATAGCCGCTGTCCGGGTCGGCCAGCATGCGGCGGGCGAAGGCCTCGAATTCGCTGACGTAGAACTGGTAGTTGGTGAACAGGACGTGGTTCTGGAAATGGCCCGGGTCGGTCGCCGTGTAATGCGCCAGCCGGGCGAGGGAATAGTCGATGCGCTGCGCGGTGAAGGGCGCCAACGGGTGCGGATCGCCCGGCAGGGTGACATGGGTGCCGTTGACGATGTCGTCGTTGGTGGTGTCCAGCTGCGGCACGTCGAAGACGTCGCGCAGGGGAAAGTCGGCGGCGCCTTCCTGCGGGACCGATATGTCCTGTTTGCGCGCCACGGCGAAATGGACCGGCATGGGCGTGTCCGAGACGCCGACCTCGACCGGCACGCCGTGGTTTTCGAGAAGCAGGCCTATCTGCTGTTCGAGATAGTTCCGGAACAGATCGGGCCGCGTAACGGTCGCGGCATAGGTTCCCGGCGCCGGGACGTGACCGAAGGCCAGGCGGCTGTCGACCTTCGTGAAGGTCGTCGTGGTGATGCGCACCTCGGGATAGAAGGCCCTCACCCGGCCCTCGGGACGGCCGTGCCGCATGGCATCGGAAAAGGCCGTCTGCAAGAAGTCGGCCGCCTGATCGTAAAGCTCGTTCAGCCTGTCCACGGCGGCGCGCGCGGTGTCGAAGGCCTCACGCGCGGGGGAATCGGGCGTCACGATCTTCATGTCTCTCTCCGCTCTTTTGCCCAGTTGTGCGCCTGATGCGCCGGAACGCAAGGGCGTCGCCGCGTCGCCTCAGATCAGCCCCTCCTTGCGGAACAGGTCCTTGAGGTCGGCTTCGGGGCGGGCGCCGTAGTGCGAGATGACCTCGGCCGCGGCAACACAGCCCATGCGGCCGGCGGTGGCAAGGTCCGCGCCCCGGGCAAGGCCGAAGAGGAAGCCGGCGGCGAACTGGTCGCCCGCGCCGGTGGCGTCCACGGGGGTGATCTCGCGGACCGGGGCGATGGCCTGTTCGCTGCCGCGCACGAGAACGACATCCTCGCCCGAGCGCGTGCAGACGATCAGGCCGCTGTCGCCGGAGGCCTGCTCGAGGGCGGCGGACAGGTCCTCGGTCTGGTAGAGCGACATCCATTCGTGTTCGTTGCCGATCACGTAGTCCAGTTCCTTCACCAGCTTGCGAAAGTCGCCGCGGTGCCGGTCGACGCAGAACGGATCGGAGAGCGCGATGCCGGCCTGCCCCCCGGCCGACCGCGTCAGCCGCGCGGCGGTCTCGAAGGCCTGCTTGCCCTTGTCCTTGTCGTAGAGATAGCCCTCGAGGAACAGGACGCGGGCCTGGTTGCAGACCTCCTCGGGGACGTCGTCCGGCCCGACCTCGGAGGAAATGCCCAGGTAGGTGTTCATCGACCGTTCGCCGTCCTTCGAGACCAGGATCATCGAGCGCGAGGAGGGCAGGTCGCCGTCAGCGACCGGCTTGTTCGGGCAGTCGGTGCCTGCGGCGCGGGTTTCCTCGACATAGGCACGGCCGACCTCGTCGTCGCGGACCTTGCCGATGAAGGCCGTCGACAGGCCGAGATTGCCGAGGCCCGCCATCGTGTTGGCCACAGATCCGCCCGGGATGCGGCGGTAATCCGGAAGCGCGGCATGAAGCATTTCGGACCGCTCCAGCTCGATCAGCTGCATGATGCCCTTCTGGATGCCCATTTCGGTCAGGAAGCTGTCCTCGACCGGGGCGATCAGATCCATCACCGCGTTGCCGATGCCGATCACGTCGTATTTCACAGGGTCTTCTCCTCGTATTCGCAGAGGTCGCGGATGATACAGGCCGCGCATCTGGGTTTCCGGGCCACGCAGGTGTAACGGCCGTGCAGGATCAGCCAGTGATGAACGTGGCGCTGATATTCGGCGGGAACGTGATCCTCGATGGCGCGCTCGACGACGTTGACGTCCTTGCCCGGCGCGATGCCGGTGCGGTTGCCGACGCGGAAGATGTGGGTATCGACCGCCTGGGCGGGGTGCCCCCACCACATGTTGAGCACCACATTCGCGGTCTTGCGCCCCACACCGGGCAGCGCCTGAAGCGCCGCGCGGGAGGACGGCACCTCGCCGCCGTAGTCGTCCACCAGGATGCGGGACAGCTTGATGACGTTCTTCGCCTTGTTGCGGTAGAGACCGATCGTCTTGATATGCTCGATCACCCCCTCTTCGCCGAGGGCGAGCATCTTCTGCGGCGTGTCGGCGACCTGGAAGAGCCCGCGCGTGGCCTTGTTCACGCCCGCATCCGTCGCCTGGGCCGAGAGGGCCACGGCCACGACGAGCGTGTAGGCGTTCACATGCTCGAGTTCACCCTTCGGTTCGGGGTCGGCCGCCTGGAAGCGGTCGAAGATCTCTTTCAGAACCGGATAAGGCAGTTGCTTGGCCATGGGGCGGTTATGGCCACGAGATCCGCAGGGCGCAACGGGTTTCCGCCGCCGGCCGGCCATCGGCGCCCGGTTCGGCGCGCTTGGCGCAGGTTCCGGGTCGCCTGACGGCGCCGGCGGTCGTAGATTGGGCAGTGAAAGGACCGATGCCATGCCGCAATCAGACGTGACCCGAGGCTACCATTACAACGTGATCCGCCGCGCGATCGAAGAGATCGACGCGGCAGAGGGCGCCCTGTCGCTCGAGGCGCTCGCGGGGCGCATGGGCATGAGCCCGGCGCATTTTCAGCGCGTCTTCTCGACCTGGGCGGGGGTCAGCCCGAAGCGGTTCCAGCAGTACCTGGCGCTCGGACATGCCAAGGCGCTGCTGGAGAACCGGGTGCCGGTCATGGACACGGCCGCCGCCGCGGGTCTCTCGGGCGGCGGGCGGCTGCACGACCTCTTTGTCAGATGGGAGGCGATGACCCCCGGCGATTACGCGGGCGGCGGCGCGGGGCTGGTCATGCGCTACGGCTGGCTCGACAGCCCCTTCGGCGAGGCTCTGGTCGCAGGTACGGAACGCGGTCTGAGCGGGATCGGATTTTCCGAGGAGATCGGGCGCGACGCGGTCTGGGCTGATCTCACGGGGCGCTGGCCCGGGGCGCGGTTCGTCGAGGATGCGGGCGCCGTCGCGCCATGGGCCGAGGCCGCGTTCGGGCAGACCGGCGCGGCGCCGCTGCACGTGATCGGCGCACCGTTCCAGATCAAGGTCTGGGAGGCGCTGCTGCGCATCCCCTCGGGCGAGGTTGCGACCTATGGCGAGATCGCCCGCCGCGTCGGCGCGCCCAAAGCCGCCCGCGCCGTCGGCACGGCGGTCGGCCGCAACCCGGTGGCCTGGCTGATCCCGTGCCACCGCGCCATCCGGGCGACCGGCGGGCTGGGCGGGTATCACTGGGGACTGCCGGTCAAGCGGGCCATGCTGGCCTGGGAATCCGCACGGGCCGAACGGGTCGCCGCGGAATAGGCGGATCGGCGCCGGAACCTTTCCGCCGTTCGAATGGTTTTGACTAGACCGCAGGAATGTACATTGCTGCGACTCCGTAAGAATGACCAACCGAGGTTCTTGATGATCCGCACTGTTCCCGCCGCCACGCGCCGTGGCCCGTTCACCCGCCCGCTGCTCGCCCTGAGCGCCGCGACCCTGATTTTCAGCGCAGCGTGCACCGAGATCGACCCGAACGACGGGCGTCAGAACACCCGCACCGGAGCGGCGGGCGGCGCCGCGCTCGGCGCGATCGCCGGGGCCGCGCTGTCCCGGGACAGCAAGAAGGGCGCGCTGATCGGCGGCGTCGCGGGCGCCCTCGCCGGGGCGGCCTATGGCGACTACCTCGACCGGCAGGAGGCCGCGCTGCGCAGCGAACTGGGCAGCAATGTCCAGATCGTGAACACCGGGGACCGGCTGGTGGTGACCATGCCGCAGGACATCCTCTTCGCGACGGACAGCGCCTCGCTGCGGCCCGACCTGACCACCGACCTCGTCACCGTGGCGCGCAGCCTGAACGAATACCCGCGCACGACGGTGCAGGTCGTCGGCCATACCGACAACACGGGCGACGCGGCCTACAACCAGCAGCTTTCGGCCCGTCGGGCGAGCGCGGTGGCGAACGTGCTGATCAACAGCGGTGTCTCGGCCGGGCGCATCCAGTCGTTCGGGCGGGGCGAGGACCAGCCGCGCGCGACGAACCTCACCCCCGAGGGCCGGCAGCTGAACCGCCGGGTCGACATCGTCATCCTGCCGACGACCTGATCCGCCGCGGATCGAAGGACCAGGGCCCGCCGAACCGGCGGGCTTTTTTCGTGGGCGCGGCGGTCAGCTTCCGCGATAGGTCGACATGCCGTGCGGCGAGAGCAGCAGCGGCACATGGTAGTGGGCCCCGGCGTCGGAGATGCCGAACCGGATCGGCACCTCGTCCAGAAACAGCGGCTCGTCCGCGGCCTGACCGGTGGCGCGCAGATAATCCCCGGCCGCGAAAACCAGCTCGTAGGTGCCCGTTTCGAAGGCATCCGCCGGCAGGATCGGGCTGTCGGTGCGCCCGTCCGAATTGGTCCGCATTTCCGCCAGCCTGTCGCGGGCCTGTCCCGAAAGCCGGTACAGCACGATACCGATGCCGGCGGCCGGAACGCCCCGGGCGGTGTCCAGGACATGGGTGGTCAGATAGCCTTTGGCCATGCGGTCTCCGTTTCGGGCTTGAAATCACCGGGTTTGCCCCGTGAGATTGCCGCGCGCCGTCGAAGGAGGCAAGACCATGACCCGCTATCCCCGCGACCTGATCGGCTATGGCCCGACACCCCCCGATGCCGACTGGCCCGGCGGCGCGAAGATCGCGGTGTCCTTCGTGCTGAACTACGAGGAGGGCGGCGAGAACAACATCCTGCACGGCGACCCGGCGTCCGAGGCCTTCCTGTCCGAGATCATCGGCGCGGCCCCGTGGCCCGGGCAGCGCCACTGGAACATGGAGTCGGTCTATGAATACGGCGCGCGGGCCGGGTTCTGGCGGCTGCACCGGCTGTTCACCCGGGCCGGGATCCCGCTGACCGTCTACGGCGTCGCGACGGCACTGGCCCGCAGCCCCGAGCAGGTCTGGGCGATGCAGGAGGCGGGGTGGGAGATCGCCTCGCACGGGCTGAAATGGATCGAGCACAGGGACATGGACGAGGCCGAGGAGCGCGCGCAGATGCAGGAAGCCGTCCGCCTTCATGCCGAGGTGACGGGTCTCCGGCCGACGGGCTGGTACACGGGGCGCTGTTCGATGAACACCGTGCGCCTGGCGTCCGAGACGGGGTTCGACTGGATCAGCGACACGATCGACGACGACCTGCCCTACTGGCGGGCGGTCGAGGGGACGGACCGGCACCAGCTGGTCATTCCCTACACGATGGACGCCAACGACATGCGTTTCGCCGTGCCTGCGGGCTTTTCGACCGGAGAGGAGTTCTTCACCTACCTCAAGGAAAGTTTCGACGCCCTCTACCGCGAAGGCCAGGAGGGTGCGGCCAAAATGATGTCGGTGGGGATGCATTGCCGCCTGCTGGGACGGCCCGGCAGGATCGAAGGGCTGCGGCGGTTCCTCGATTACGCCGCATCGCATGACGGGGTCTGGTTTCCGCGCCGTCTCGATATCGCCCGCCACTGGGCCCGCACGCATCCCCCGCGACGGACCACGCTGGTCCCGTCGCGCATGGAGCGGGCGGAGTTCGTCGAGGCCTTCGGCGGGATCTACGAACACTCCGCCTGGATCGCCGAACGCGCCTTCGGCCTGGAACTGGGGCCCGCGCACGACCGGGCGCGGGGCCTTGCCAACGCGCTGGCCCGCGTCTTCCGCTCGGCCAGCGACGCGGAGCGGCTGGGCGTGCTCAGGGCCCATCCCGACCTCGCCGGCAAGCTGGCGGCGGCCCGCCGGCTGACGGAGGAAAGCACCGCCGAGCAGGCCTCGGCCGGGCTGGACGCGCTGACCGACGCGGAGCGCCGCACCTTCGAGGCGCTCAACAGGGACTACACCGGAAAGCACGGATTCCCGTTCATCATCGCGGTGAAGGACCATACCAAGGCCTCGATCCTCAGCGCCTTCCGCGCGCGCGTCTCGCAGGACACCGCCGCCGAGTTCCGGGAGGCCTGCCACCAGGTCGAGCGCATCGCCTACCACCGGCTGGCGGCGCTGCTGCCCGACGGCTAGGACAGGCGCGCCCGGGCCGGACGGGCGCGATCTTTCCAACAGCGGAAATCTGGAGTACCAGTACGACCGTGCGCGCATCCGACGGGCGATGCGATGCGTTCCAGATCTCTTTCCCCAGCCGCCGGCAGGTCGACCGCTTCGCGTGGCACCGCCCGGCGGACATATTGCCGGACACCAGATGACGACAATCGACACATTCGACCCCGACGTTCCCCTCTTCGTGCGCAGCGGCATCAACCTCGCCTCGGCGGGGCTGGGGGCAAAGGCGATTTCCGCGACCGACGAATTCTTCGCGCCGCTCGAGCGGATGCTGGACGACGGTCCGGCGATCTTCTACCCCGACCGGTTCGACGACCACGGCAAGTGGATGGACGGCTGGGAAACCCGCCGCCGCCGCGGGAGCGGGCATGACCACGCGGTGATCCGGCTTGCGGCGGCGGGGCGGCTGCTGGGGTTCGACGTCGACACGTCGCATTTCACCGGCAACTTCGCCCCGGCCGTGCGGATCGAGGCCTGCACCTGCCCGCAGGGCGAACCGGGCGCAGATCAGAATTGGGTCGAAATCCTTCCCAACGCGCCGCTCGGCCCCAGCAGTCATCACTATTTTCCCTGCAAGAGCTACGAGCTCTGGACCCATCTGCGGATCCATATCTATCCCGACGGCGGAATTGCCCGGCTGCGGGCCTACGGCGTTCCCGAACTTGACCCGTCGAACCACGGGCAGGACGAGATCGACCTTGCCGCCGCGCTGAACGGCGGCCGCGTCCTGGCCTTTTCCGATGCGCATTACGGCGATTTCCGCCGGCTTCTGTCGCCCGGGCGCGGCGTGACCATGGCCGATGGCTGGGAAACCCGGCGCCGGCGCGAGCCGGGATACGACTGGATGGTCGTGGCCCTGGGCGCGCGGGGGAGGATCGACCGCGTCGTCGTGGACACCCACCTGTTCAAGGGCAACTTTCCCGACAGCTGTTCCTTTCGTGCGGCGGATCTCTCGGAGTTCGGCGACGGGCTGACGGATGCTCTCGTGACATCGTCGATGTTCTGGGAGGAACTGCTGCCGCGCCAGAAGCTGCAAGGCGACACGATCCACGAATTCACCGACGAGGTGATCGACATCGGACCGGTCACGCATGTTCGGTTCAACATCCATCCCGACGGCGGCGTCTCGCGGCTGCGGCTCTTCGGGCGGCCGGCGTGGCGCGGGTGATCCGGGCGCGGCCGCTGACGGCAGACGCCTTTCGCGCCTATGGCGACGTCCTCGAAACCGAGGGCGCGTTCCGGCTGATCAACGAGGGCCGATGCGAACGGTATCACGACCGGGCGCGCCTGGAGTTCGGCGGCGACGGACGGGCCGGGATCAGCCTCTTCCATGCCGAGCCGCGGGCCCTGCCCTGCACGGTCGCCATGCTTGAGCGGCATCCCGAGGGCTCGCAGGCCTTCATCCCGATGAGCGAATCGCCCTGGCTGGTTGTCGTGGCGCCGGACGAGGCCGGCCGCCCCGGCACACCGGAGGCCTTTCTTCCGCAACCGGGCCAGGCGATCAACCTGCTTCGCAAGGTCTGGCACGGCGTGCTCACACCGCTGGCCGCACCCGGTCTCTTCGCGGTTGTCGACCGCATCGGCGCCAGTGCCAACCTCGAGGAACACCACCTGGAGGCGCCCGTCGTCGTCGATGTCTGACCCGGCCCCCTCACCTTGGCCGGGCCGGGAACGAGGAACCAGATCTGGACAAGGGTGGCGAAGGGCGTAGCCTCGCACGCGGGACACGGAGGTGATGCCATGAAAGACGACAATTTCCTGAAAGAACACAACGCCCGGGCGCTCTGGCATCCGATGGGGGCGCCCGGCGACAGCATGGCCAACCCGCCGGTCATCATCTCGTCGGCCTCGGGGTCGCGGATCCGGGATATCGACGGGCACGAGACCGTCGACGGGGTCGGCGGGCTGTGGTGCGCGAACCTCGGCTATTCGAACGACGCGGTGAAAGAGGCGATCGCGAAGCAGCTTCACGAGCTGCCGTATTATTCCGCCTTCGCCGGGTGCACCAATCCGTCGGCCATCGAGGCCTCGGTGGCGGTGCAGGAATTCTTTGCCGAAGACGGGATCGGTCGGGTCTTCTTCACCTCCGGCGGGTCGGATTCGGTCGACACCTGCCTGCGGCTCGCGCGGCAGTACCACCAGGTGAAGGGCGCACCAACGCGGACCAAGTTCCTGTCGCTGAAGAAAGGCTATCACGGTACGCATTTCGGCGGCGCCAGCGTCAACGGCAACAACCGCTTCCGCATCGGGTACGAGCCGCTGCTGCCGGGCTGCTTCCACCTGACCGCGCCCCATGCCTACCGCAACCCCTATGACGAGGCCGATCCGGCGGCGCTGGCGCGGAAGATCGCCGCCGAGATGGTGGACGAGATCGAGTTCCAGGGGCCCGAAACGATCGCCGCCTTCATTATGGAGCCGATCCTCGGCGCCGGCGGCGTGATCGTGCCGGACCCGACCTTCATGGGCCTGATGCGCGAGATCTGCACGCGCTACGGCATCCTGATGATCGCGGACGAGGTGATCTGCGGCTTCGGCCGTACCGGCGACTGGACCGGGTCGCGCCACTGGGGCGTCAGGCCGGACATGATGTCGGTGGCCAAGGGCATCACCTCGGCCTATTTCCCGGTCGGCGCGGCGCTGATTTCGGAAGAGGTGGCCGAGGTCTTCGAGAAGGACACCAGCGGCGCGGCGGCGATCTGGCACGGCTATACCTACTCGGCACACCCGGTCGGCGCTGCGGCGGTGACCGCCTGCCTGTCCGAGACCCTGCGGCTGGACACCCGGACCAATGCCGCCGCACGCGGGACCCAGCTCTACCAGGGGCTGCTTGGCCTCAAGGAGAAATACGACATCATCGGCGATGTGCGCGGCGGCCACGGCCTGATGACGGCGATCGAGTTCGTGACCGACCGGGCGAAGAAGACGCCGATGGACGCGGCCACGGTCAAGACCATCCACTCCAGGGTCTACGAGGCGGGTGCGATGGTGCGTCCGGCGCCGCCGAACCTTCTCATGTCGCCGCCCCTGATCATCACCGAGGCCGAGGTCCGGACCATCATCGAGGCGCTAGACACGGCCATCGGGTCGGTGTGAGGGCGTCCGACCGGCCGGGGGGCGGCAGCATGAGCGCCGCCCCGTCGCCGCAGACCCTCGAGCGGCTGCTGGCGCTGTGCCGCCGGGGCCGGTTCGCCGAGGCCGCGCGCGAGGCCGAAGCGCTCGTGGCCGAGTTTCCCGGCTCGCTCGCGCTCTGGAACCTGCTGGGCGGGGCCTGTACCGAAAGCGGCGATCTGGACCGGGCTGAGGCCGCGTTCCGTCAGGCGGCGAGTGTCGATCCCGCTCATGCCGGGGCGCAGTACAACCTGGGGCTCGTGTTGCAGCGGGCCGGCCGTCTTGGGGAGGCGCGAACGGCCTATGCGCGGGCGCTGCGGCGGGATCCGGCCCATGTGAAGGCGCAGAACAACATCGGAAACGTCCTGGCCGGGCTCGGTCGGTTCGACCAGGCCGAAGCGGCCCATCGAAAGACGCTGGCGCTGCGGCCCGGAGATGCGGACAGCTGGAGCAACCTCGGCCATGCGCTGCGGGAACAGGGGCGCCACGACGAGGCGCTGGCGGCCTGGCGCCACGCGCTCGGACACGCTCCGGGTCATGCCGCGGCGGCCAGTCAGATGCTGCGACTGCAATGGGACCACTGCGATTTCAACGCTTTCGCAACCTTCGCCCCCCGCGCGGCGCAGCTGGGGACCGAGGGGCAACCGGTGCCGCCCCTGCCCTTCCTCTCGGCCGAGGATCATCCCGCCCGCCAGAGGCAGAGGTCGGAAGGCTGGGCGCGCGGGATCGTGACGCGGCCGCCGCCCGTCTGGCAGCCCGCCGCCGTGCGCCCGGCGAGGCTGCGGATCGGATATTTCTCGGGCAGCATGCACGATCACCCCACGCTGCGCCTGTTGTCGGGGCTGCTGCGGGCGCACGACCGCTCCCGTTTCGAGGTGTTCGTCTACAGTCACGGCCGGCACAGGACCGGCGATCTGCGCGCCGGGGCCAGCCGCACCGTGGACGGGTTCCACGACGTCGAGCAGCTGTCGCCCGGTGGGATCGCCCATCTTGCACGGCACCACGGGCTGGACATCGCGATCGACCTGGACGGTCATACCCGCGACGCGCGCCCGGCGATCTTTGCCTGCCGGCCCGCGCCGGTGACGGCCGCATTTCTCGGATACCCCGGCACAACGGGCGCGGAGTTCATCGACTATCTCGTCGCGGACCCGGTGGTCGTTCCCGATGCCGAGCGCGCGCATTACAGCGAGTCGGTGATCTTCCTCCCCGACACCTACCAGCCGAACGATAGCGCGCGACCCGAGCCACGGATCACCGGCACCCGCGCCGACCACGGGCTGCCGGAGGAGGGACCCGTCCTCTGCTGTTTCAACGCGGGCCGGAAGATCGGGCCGCAGGAGTTCGACCTGTGGATGCGGCTGTTGCGGGCGGTGCCGGCAAGCGTGCTCTGGCTGCTGCGATCGAACCCGCGGATGGTCGGGAACCTGCGCGGCGAAGCCGCCCGGCGCGGGGTCGATCCGGACCGCCTGGTCTTTGCCGATCCCTGCCCGCACGAGAGCCATATCGCCCGCTACGTCCATGCGGACATCGTCCTCGACACGTTCCGCTATAACGGCCACACGACGACGAGCGATGCGCTCTGGGCCGGGGTGCCGGTCGTCACCATGGCGGGGCGGCAGTTCGCGGCGCGGGTCGCGGCAAGCCTGTTGTCGGCGTCAGGCCTGCCGGACCTGGTGACGGAAACCGTGCAGGAGTACGAGGCGCTGTCGCTTGCGCTGGCGACCGACCGGGCCAGGCTGGCGGAACTGGGGGAACGGGTCCGCACAGCGCGCCGGACCGGCGCCCTGTTCGACGCGCCCCGGTTCGCCCGCGCCTTCGAGGCCGGACTGGACGCGGCTCATGCGCTCTACCGGAAGGGACAGCCGCCCGAGGACATCCGCCTGCCTCAGTGCTCTCCGCGCTGAGAGCGGCCGGGAATGTTTTCGCGCTTTTCGCCGGCGCCCTCCCAGCCGTCGATCGCCTCGATCGCCTCTTCAGCGGTTTCGACGATTCGGAAAAGCTCCAGATCCTGGGGGGCGATGGTGCCGGCCTCGGCCAGGGCCTCCCAGTCGATGATCCGCTGCCAGAAATCGCGTCCGAACAGCAGGAACGGCACACGCTCCATCCGCCCGGTCTGGATCAGCGTGAGCGATTCGAACATCTCGTCCAGCGTGCCGAAGCCGCCGGGAAAGACGCATATGGCACGCGCCCGCATCAGGAAATGCATCTTGCGGATGGCGAAGTAGTGAAAGTTGAAGCAGAGGTCCGGCGTCACCCATTCGTTCGGCGCCTGTTCGTGGGGCAGCACGATGCTGAGGCCGATGGAATGCCCGCCGGCATCGTCGGCGCCGCGATTGCCCGCCTCCATCACGCCGGGGCCGCCGCCGGTGCAGATCACCCAGTCGCGCCCGTAACTCTCGAGCGACCGCTGCGTGATCAGTCGGGCGAAGGTCCTGGCCTCGTCGTAGAAGGCCGTCAGCTGGGCCAGCGTCTCGGTCCGGGCGGTGTCCTTCTTCGACGGTTCGGGAATCCGCGCGCCGCCGAAAAGCACGACGGTCGATTCGATGCCGCGCTCGTCCAGGACCATCTGGGGCTTGAGCAGTTCCAGTTGCAGACGGACCGGGCGCAGCTCTTCCCGGCAGAGGAAATCGTCGTCGGCAAAGGCGAGCCGGTACGCCGGAGCCCGCGTCTGGGGTGTCTGCGGAAGGTGATGGGTGGACTCGATGTCCGAATGCGCATCGCGAAAGGGAGAATGCCGGTCGTCGTCCATCTGATATCCTGTGCTTTTTCAGTGCGTCTTGCTCCTTGATCTAGCCCGAGAGCCCCCCGGCTACCATGGGCGGGCCCGATATTCCTGAAACCGTCTCCGGCGGCGGGCGACCCGCGCATCCCCTCGCGCGCACGGCGGGGCCCGCCCGGCCTTAGGATTGCGCCCCCGTTCACAATGGTATCTAAGCCCCGCCGAGACCCCGCCGGGCCTGCGCGCCGGTTCTGTCAGTCGGAGGAAAGCTACCACCATGTCGAACGCCCAACTCGAAACCGCCATCGAAGCCGCCTGGGAGGCGCGCGACCAGATCAGCCCCGCCACGACAGGCGAGACCCGCGAGGCGATCGAGGATACGCTGAACGCGCTCGACAGCGGCGCGCTGCGCGTCGCGGAAAAGCAGTCGGACGGCAGCTGGCACGTGAACCAGTGGGCGAAAAAGGCGGTGCTCCTGGGCTTCCGCCTGCGCGACATGGAACAGCAGTCCGGCGGTCCGCAGGGCGGCGGCTGGTGGGACAAGGTCGACAGCAAGTTCGCCGGATGGGGCGAGAACCAGTGGAAGGCGGCCGGATTCCGCGCCGTGCCCAACTGCGTGGTCCGCAAGTCCGCCTTCATCGCGCCGGGCGTGGTGCTGATGCCGTCCTTCGTCAACCTCGGCGCCTATGTCGACGAGGGCACCATGGTCGACACCTGGGCCACCGTCGGCTCCTGCGCGCAGATCGGCAAGGGCGTGCACCTGTCGGGCGGCGTCGGGATCGGCGGCGTCCTGGAACCGATGCAGGCCGGGCCGACGATCATCGAGGACAACTGCTTTATCGGCGCCCGCTCGGAAGTGGTCGAGGGCGTCATCGTCCGCGAGGGGTCGGTCCTCGGGATGGGCGTCTTCATCGGCCAGTCGACCAAGATCGTGGACCGCGAGACCGGAGAGGTCATGTACGGCGAAGTGCCGCCCTATTCGGTCGTGGTCTCGGGGTCCATGCCGTCGAAGAACGGGGTCAATCTCTACTGCGCCGTGATCGTGAAGCGGGTCGATGCGCAGACCCGGTCCAAGACGGGCATCAACGAGTTGCTGCGCGACTGACGCAGCCGTTGGTCCCGCCGAGGGAACCTGCGGCCCGGTCTTGCTGTTGTGTCTCCAAACACGAAAGGACGACACACCATGGAAGGAATTGGATGGATTGCGGCGATCATCGTCGGCGCACTCGCCGGCTGGATTGCCGAAAAGATCATGAAGGCCGATCACGGCCTTCTCACCAACATCGTGCTCGGGATCCTCGGCGCACTGGTTCTGAACTTCATCCTGATGGCGATCGTGGGATCGACCCTGGGCGGCTGGATCGGCCAGCTCATCATCGGGGTGATCGGCGCATGCCTGCTGATCGGCGGCTACCGCGCCATCCGGCGCGCCTGAGACATCCGGAAAACTTGCGACCGGGGCCGGCAGGTCCCGGCCGCGTCACGTCTTGGCGGGCATCTCCTCGATGGGACCGTCGGCGGCCTTCCACCCGGAAAAGCCGTCCGAGATGTGGCTGACGTTTTCCAGCCCCATCTCCTGTGCCGTCAGTGCCGAGAGGGCCGACCGCCAGCCGGAGGCGCAGTAGAAGACGAACCGGTCGCCGGACTGGAACTGCGGCTTGGCGTAGGGGCTTTCGGGGTCGATCCAGAACTCCAGCATGCCGCGCGGACAATGAAATGCGCCCGGTATCTTTCCCTCGCGCAGCAATTCCCTGGGATCCCGCAGGTCGACGAAGGTCACCCCCTCCCGGCCCTGCAAATCGAGCAGCTCCGCGGCCGGTGCGTGACTGACCCTGGCATTGGCCTCGGCCACCATGTCCTTTACGCGTTTCATCCTGGTCCCTCCTGTCCTGTCATCCGCATGAGACGCGGTCGCGCCACCAAGTTCAAGGGCCGCGCTCCAGTTCCGCCTTTACTCGGCGCGGCGATTCTGAGACGAGACCCCGAAAGTCAGAGCGGGACCGCCCATCGTGCCGAAAGAACACAAGACCCCCCGTCAGCAACAGGTCTTCACCCTGCTAGTCGAGGTCGGCCGGTCGCAGGGTGACGGCCTTCCCGCGGATAGCACCGGAGCAGCCCTGATGTGCTATGCCAGCGGAGTGGACGAGGCCGAGGCCGTCCGCGAGACGGTGGCGATCCTGAAGCATGCCGAGATGGCGCCGCTGGACGTGTCGGGCTATGGCACGCTGGACGAACGCCTGTCCGAAGGGCACGACATTCCGCAGGAGGAACGGGACCTGATGGCGCGGGCCGCGGCAGAGAACGCGGTGATCGTGGCGCAGGTCACGCCGTTCTACGAAGACGGCAAGCGCGACGGCTGATCGGAGGCCGCCGGCATTTGCGCTTTGGCGCCGGTTCTTCTAGCAATTCGCCGAAAGCCCCAGGAGGACCCGTGCCGACCGATCCCGTTGCCCTGACCGCCGATCTCATCCGCTGCCCCTCGGTCACGCCCGAGGAAGGCGGCGCGCTCGTCCTGCTGGAAAAGGTTCTGGGGCGGGCCGGGTTCACCTGCATCCGGGTCGACCGGAACGGCACGTCGAACCTCTTCGCGAGATGGGGACATCGCGGCGCCAATCGGTCGTTCGGGTTCAACGGCCATACGGACGTGGTGCCGGTCGGGGACGCGGCGGCCTGGAGCGTGCCGCCCTTCGGCGCGGTGGAAAAGGACGGGATGCTCTGGGGGCGCGGGGCGACCGACATGAAATCCGGTGTCGCGGCCTTTGCCGCCGCCGCAATCGACTTCGTGACAGAGACGCCGCCCGACGGCGCCGTGATCCTGGCGATCACCGGCGACGAAGAGGGCGACGCGACGGACGGAACCGTGGCGCTGCTGGACTGGATGCGCGAGACCGGCGAGGCGATGACCGACTGCCTTGTGGGGGAACCCACCTGCCCCGACCGCATGGGCGAGATGATGAAGATCGGGCGGCGCGGGTCGCTGAACGCCTGGTTCGAGGTCACCGGCGTCCAGGGCCATTCCGCCTATCCGCATCGCGCGAAGAACCCGGTGCCCGCCCTTGCGCGGCTGATGGACCGGCTGGCGAGCCATGATCTCGATCACGGCACCGACCATTTCCAGGCCTCGACGGTCGTTCCGGTCACGATGGACACCGGCAACCCCGCCACCAACGTCATCCCCGCGCAGTGCCGGGGCGCGGTCAACATCCGGTTCTCGGACGCGCATAGCGGCGACAGCCTGTCTGCCTGGCTGCGGCAGGAGGCGGCCGGCATCGCCGAGACCTTCGGCGTGTCGGTCGACGTGCGGATCAAGGTTTCGGGCGAAAGCTTTCTGACACCGCCCGGCCCGCTCTCGAACCTGGTTGCCACAGCGGTGCGGGCCGAGACCGGGATCGCGCCCGAGCTGTCGACCTCGGGCGGGACGTCGGACGCGCGCTTCGTCAAGGATCACTGCCCGGTGGTCGAATTCGGCCTGGTCGGCAAGACCATGCACGCGGTGGACGAACGGGTCGAGATCGCCCAGATCCGGCAGCTCAAGGAAATCTACGGGCGGATCCTCAGGGACTACTTCGCCTGATGCGCCGCCACCTGGTGGTGATGGTCAAGGAGCCACGGCCCGGCCGCGTGAAAACCCGGCTCGGGCAGGAGATCGGGCCGGTGCCCGCCGCCTGGTGGATGCGCCACCAGACCGCACGGCTCTTGCGGCGGCTCCGTGATCCCCGGTGGACCCTGTGGCTGGCGGTCGCGCCGGACACCGCCGTCGCAAGCCGGATCTGGCCCGCCGACCTGCCACGCATCGCGCAGGGCCGGGGCGATCTGGGCGACAGGATGGGGCGTATCCTGCGCGGCGCACCCGACTGCGCGCCCCTGCCGTCGCGCGGACCGCTGTGCATCGTGGGCTCGGACATTCCGGGGCTGGGACGGTCGCAGGTGGCGCGGGCCTTTGCGCTGCTCGGCGGGCATGACGCCGTGTTCGGCCCGGCCACGGACGGAGGTTACTGGCTGGTCGGGCTGAAACGGCTGGGCCCGCCGCCGCCCGTGCTTTTCCGGGGGGTCCGCTGGTCCTCGCCATGGACGCTGGCAGACAGTGTGGCGACGCTGCCGGGGCTGCGTGTCGCCCATGCCGACACCCTGTCGGACGTGGATACGGCCGCGGACCTGGCGCACCCAGGCCGGCCCGTATCGTGACGGCCGGGGGATGACGGCCCGCATAGCCCGCGCCCCGCCGGCTTTTCGGTGTGACGCGACCGGTGGCCCGTGGTAGTCCGGAGGCATGAGTCACATCCCCTCGAAAGACGAGATCCTCCAGTGGATCGCCGACAACCCCGGCCTGAGCGCAAAGCGCGACATCGCCAAGGCCTTCGGCATCAAGGGCGCGGCGCGGATCGACCTGAAACGGGTGCTGCGCGAGCTCGAGGAGGAGGGGCATCTCGAGAAACGCAAGAAGACCTATCGCGACCCCGACCGGCTGCCGCCGGTGTCGGTCCTGCAGGTCAACGGACCGGGGCCGGACGGCGATCTGACGGCCCGGCCGCTCGAATGGCAGGGCGAGGGCGACGAGCCGGTGATCCACCTGGTCCCGCGCGCCTCGGATCCCGCGCTCGGCGCCGGGGACCGCATTCTCGCGCGGCTCAGCCTGATGGGGCACGGCCCGGATTACCAGGGCCGGCTGATCCGTCGCATCGGGCACAATCCCCGGCGCATCCTGGGCATCTTCCGCGCCGGGTCCGAAGGCGGCCGGGTGGTGCCGATCGACAAGGGATCGGACCTGGAGTGGATGGTGCCGCCGGGCGCGACGCACGGCGCCAAGGACGGCGAACTGATCGAAGCCGAACAGGCCGGTCCCAAGGCGCGGATGGGCCTGCCCAAAGCGCGCGTGGTGACCCGGCTGGGGGACCCCTCGGCGCCCAGGGCCGTCTCTCTCATCGCCATCCACCAGCATGGCATCCCCGACGACTTTCCGGACGAGGTCATGGCCGAGGCGGACCGCGCCAAGCCGGTCGGCCTGAGCGGCCGCGAGGACCTACGCGAACTGCCCTTCGTCACCATCGACCCCTCGGATGCGCGCGACCACGACGACGCCTGCTATGCCCATGCCGACGATGATCCGAAGAACGAGGGCGGGCATGTCCTATGGGTCGCGATCGCCGACGTGGCCCATTACGTACGGCCGGGATCCGAGCTGGACCGCGAGGCGCGGAAGCGCGGGAACTCGACCTATTTTCCGGATCGCGTCGTGCCGATGCTGCCCGACCGGCTTTCGGGGGACCTGTGTTCGCTGCACGAGGGCGTCCCGCGGCCCTGCATCGCGGTGCGGATGCGGCTGGACCGGCATGGCGAGAAGCTGGGGCATACCTTCCACCGCGGGCTGATGCGCTCGACCGCATCGCTGCACTACGAAGAGGTGCAGGAGGCGGTGGACGGCAGCCCGAACGACAGGACCGGCCCGCTGCTGGACGAGGTCATCCGGCCGCTCTATGCCGCCTACGCCGCGCTGCAGGAGGCGCGGGGCCGGCGGCAGCCGCTGGACCTCGACCTGCCCGAGCGCAAGATCGTGCTGTCCGACGAGGGCGAGGTGCTGTCGGTGAGGTTCCGCGACCGTCTGGACGCGCACAAGCTGATCGAGGAGTTCATGGTGCTCGCCAATGTCGCGGCGGCCGAGACGCTGATCGCGCGCAAGTCGCCGCTGCTCTTCCGGGTGCACGAGGAACCGCCGGTCGAGAAACTCGAGAGCCTGCGGGACACGGCCCAGTCGGCGGGGTTCACCCTGGCCAAGGGGCAGGTGCTGAAGACCGCGCATCTGAACCAGCTGCTCAATTCGGCCGCCGGGACGGACCACGCCGAGCTGATCAACATGTCGACCCTGCGGTCGATGACGCAGGCCTATTACGCGCCGCAGAACTTCGGTCATTTCGGGCTGGCCCTGGCGAATTACGCGCATTTCACCTCGCCCATCCGGCGGTATTCGGACCTGATCGTGCACCGGTCACTCATCGCGGCGCATGACTGGGGCAAGGACGGGCTGGACGGCGCGCAGATCGCCGAGCTGGACAGCGTCGCGGCGCATATCTCGGAGACGGAGCGCCGCTCGATGACCGCCGAGCGCGATACGACCGACCGCT
>NZ_CH724131.1:2735411-2918710 GCF_000152725.1 Pseudooceanicola batsensis HTCC2597 | reverse complement strand
GCGATGCGGCGGGTGATGACGAAACGCGCCATCGCGCCGCGCGCCCTCTTGGCGTGAAAGGACACGACGCTCGTCCTGCCGTTCCTCTCCTCGAGGAAGGTGGGGGTGATCACCGCCAGGCCAAGCGCATCCGTGTCGACCGCACCGAAATATTCCTGGCTGGCGCAGTTCAGCAGCGTGTCGGTGCCGACCGCGCGGGCCTGCGCCTTCAGCGCCTTCGCGGGCAGATCGCGCCAGTAGTCGTAGAGGCTCCGGCCGCGGCGGGTTCTGAGCCGGGTTCCCATCTCCAGCCGGTAGGGCTGGATCCCGTCCAGCGGACGCAGGACACCGTAGAGGCCCGAGAGGATCCGCAGGCGCTCCTGCGCGCGGTCCAGTTCGTCGGCATCGAGCGAGCCCGCTTCGAGCCCCTGGTAGGTGTCACCGGCAAAGGCCAGCGCGGCGGGGCGCAGCGCCCCGGGGGCGGGATCGTCCACGTAGTCGCGATAGCGGTCGCGATTCAGCCGCGCGAGATCCTCGGAGAGGTCCATGAGGCCCCGCAGTTCCGTCAGCGTCCGGCCGCGCATGGTACGCGCCAGGCTGTTGGCCCGGGTCAGAAACTCGGGCCGGGTCATCGCGGCCTCGCGTGGGGTCCAGTCGAGCCGCTTGGCGGGAGAGATCACGATCAGCATGGGCCGGGTCTACCCGGCCCGCGCGATGGCGTCCAGAAAGGCCGCGCCGAAACGTTCGGCCCGACGGTCGCCGAGGATGCGCTCCATCGTCGCGGCGTCGCGGGGCTTGAGGTCCACCACCCTGGCGATCACCGAGGCCGAGCAGGACAGCGGCTTTTCGGTGCCGTCGGTGCCGGTGTGCAGGTCGCGCTGCACCTCCATCAGCCGGTCGAAGAGGCCGCCGCCGTCGCGGCCGGCCAGTTTCAGGCGCCGGGGGTGCATCTCTTCGGTCGCGCCGTTGATGACGGCGAGGAAGGTGGCGCCGTAGGTTTCGAGCTTCTTCGCCCCCACGCCCGAGATGCGGGCCATGGCGTCGAGATCGGCGGGCCGCTGTTCGGCCATCTCGATCAGGGTGCGGTCGTTGAAGACGACGTAGGCCGGCACGCCCTGTTTCTCGGCCAGGTCGCGCCGCCGCGCCTTGAGGGCGGAGAGGAGCGGTTCGTCCTCTTCATTGACCAGCGTCCTGACGGCCGGCCGCCGCGCCTTTGCCTGCATCGTGTCGCGCCGCAGGCGGATCGTCTCTTCGCCCCGCAGGATCGGCCGGGCGGCCTGGGTCATGGTCAGCGCGCCGTGCCGGTCGGGGTTGGGACGGACGAGATCGCGGCCCATCATCTGGCGGAAGATGCCCTGCCATTCGCCGCGCCCGATGTCGCGCCCGACCCCGAAGGTGGGCAGGTCGTCATGGCCGCGCGCCCTGACCTTGTCGGTGGCATTGCCGGTGAGGATGTCGACGAGGTGGCCGGCGCCGAACCATTCCTCGGTGCGCAGGATCGCCGAGAGCGCCTTGCGCACCGCCTCGGTCCCGTCGAAGACCTCGGGCGGCCGGTCGCAGAGGTCGCACTTGCCGCAGGCCTCCGACTCCTCGCCGAAGTACCGCAGGAGCGCCACCCGGCGGCATTCGAGCGCTTCGGCGAGGCCCAGGAGGGCGTTCAGACGACCGTGGTCGGCCATGCGCCGCTCGGGCGGGGCCAGACCTTCGTCGATCTGGCTGCGGCGCAGGCGGATGTCGTCGGGCCCGAAAAGGGTCAGGGTTTCGGCGGGCGCGCCGTCGCGGCCGGCGCGGCCGATTTCCTGATAGTAGGTCTCGATCGACTTGGGCAGGTCGGCATGAGCGACCCATCGGATGTCCGGCTTGTCGATCCCCATGCCGAAGGCGACGGTGGCCGCGACGATCAGCCCGTCCTCCTGCTGAAAGCGGGTCTCGGCGGCGCGGCGATCCCCGGCCTCCATCCCGCCGTGGTAGTGGATCGCGGCGTGACCCGCCTCGCGCAGGGCCTGCGCCAGGGTTTCGGTCTTGGCGCGGGTGCCGCAGTAGACGATGCCCGAGCGGCCCTTGCGGGCGGCGGCGAAGTCGAGGATCTGCCGGCGCGGCTGGTTCTTGGCGGCAAAGGCCAGGTGGATGTTCGGACGATCGAAGCCGCGCAGGAACCGTTCCGGCGTGCGTCCCTCGAACAGGCGCTCGACGATCTCGGTCCGGGTTTCGGCATCGGCCGTCGCCGTGAAGGCCGCGACGGGCACGTCGAGCGCGGTCCGCAACGACCCGATGCGCAGGTAATCGGGACGGAAATCATGGCCCCACTGGCTGACGCAATGCGCCTCGTCCACCGCGACGAGGGAGACGCCGATGCGCCGCAGCATGTCCTGCGTCGCGACCGAGGCAAGACGTTCGGGCGCGAGATAGAGCAGCTTGAGCGTTCCGGCGTCGATCGCCTCCCATACGGCGGCGGTTTCCTCTTCGGTATTGCCCGAGGTGAGCGCCCCCGCCTCGACCCCGGCGGCGCGCAGGGCCCGCACCTGGTCGCGCATCAGGGCGATGAGGGGCGAGATCACCACCGTCACGCCCGGGCGCATCAGGGCCGGCAACTGGTAGCACAGCGACTTGCCGCCGCCGGTCGGCATGATGGCCAGGACGTCCCGTCCGGCGGCGACGGCGGCGACGATTTCCTCCTGCCCGGGGCGGAACGCGTCGAAGCCGAATACCTCGCGCAACAGGGATGCCGTTTCGCTCATCTGCCTCTCGTGTCCGAAGTGTCTGCCCCTATTCGGCCCGATCGGCCGTTAAGGTGCAGTAAACCAAAATATGGGGGTCGGGTTCAAGGCAAGCGCGGCATCTCGTGGCATGATCCCGCGGGTTTTCCCGCGGTCCCGGAGTCCGGGCCGCGCATCCCCCTGCCAGCGCCTTCAGTAGAAGGCGGCGATATTGTTCTGGAGAATGATCCGCAGGGCGAAGACACCGATCAGCACCACCAACGGCGCGAGATCGAGGCCGCCCATGGGGGGCAAGATACGGCGGATGGGGCTGTAGAGCGGCTCCAGCAGGCGGTTGAGCCCGTACCAGATCTGACCGACCAGCTGCTGGCGCACGTTGAGCACCTGGAACGAGATCAGCCAGCTCATGATCACGTGGGCGATCACGAAGAACCAGACGATGTCGAGGATCAGCATCAGGATCTGGAATAGCGACTGCATCGAGGGCCTCCTGTCAAAGCGGTTCGTACCTAAGGGGCGGAGCGCGATTAGGCAAGGGGCACGGCGCGCGGGGGTGACGCACCGTCCCGGTTGACCCCCGGGCGCCCGCGGGTTCTCTACGCCGCAGGAGGCGCCCCATGTACCCATTTCTTCGTCTGGCAAAAGAGATCGTCAAGTTCCGCGGCGCGCCGCCGCTCGGGGCGCAAGACGTGCATGTCTCGCATCACCGGATCTGGCCCTGGGATCTGGACTTCATGTCCGAGCTCAACAACGGCCGGACCCTGTCGATCTTCGATCTCGGCCGGATTCCCTTTGCCATGCGGTCGGGGCTGTTCCGCGTGCTGCGCAAGCGCCGGTGGGGGCTGACCATCGCCGGGTCGATCGTGCGCTACCGGCGCCGGCTGACCAACCTCCAGCGGATCGAGATGCAGTCGAAGATGCTCGGCTGGGATGACCGGTTCATCTACATCGAACAGTCGATGTGGACGCG
Source organism: Pseudooceanicola batsensis HTCC2597 (assembly GCF_000152725.1). GTDB lineage: Bacteria > Pseudomonadota > Alphaproteobacteria > Rhodobacterales > Rhodobacteraceae > Pseudooceanicola > Pseudooceanicola batsensis. The sequence goes on along the minus strand of NZ_CH724131.1, from coordinate 2,915,044 downwards.
GGACGGGACCTGCGCCAACCACGGCATCTTCCGGGCCGCGCTGGTCGGCGAGGGCCGGATGGTCCCGACCGGGGACATCCTGCGGGAAATGGGGATCACCGACACCTCTCCGGCCTTGCCCGACTGGGTCGCGGCGCTCTTCGCGGCGGATGACGACCGGCCGTGGCCGCCTGACCGCATCTGAGCGCCAGCCCCGCTGTCGCAAAGGATTTTCTTGCCCCGCCATGCCTTTCCGGCTCATATCGCCGCAAACGGGGGACGGGATATGGAACTGCGCAGGCGCATCTGGGGCTGGTTCTTCTTCGACTGGGCCAGCCAGCCCTACAACACGCTGCTGATCACCTTCATCTTCGCGCCCTACGTGCAGGAGCTGATCGGGGATGGCGCCCGCGCGCAGTCGGCCTGGGGGTTCGGCGTGGGCCTGGCCGGGTTCCTGATCGCCGTGCTCGCCCCGGTGCTGGGGGCGATCTCGGACGTGTCGGGCAATCGGCGGCGCTGGATCTGGGCGTTCTCGGCGCTTTACGTGATCGGATCGGGAATGCTGTGGTTCGCCGCTCCGGGCGATTTCGACCTCTACACGACGCTGTTCTTCTTCGGCATCGGCATGGTCGGCATGGAACTGGCGACGATCTTCACCAATTCCATGCTGCCCGACCTCGGGTCGAAAGAGGAAATCGGCCGCATCTCGGGCAACGGGTGGGCCTTCGGCTATCTCGGCGGGCTGGTCGCGCTCGTACTCATGCTGACGCTCTTTGCCGAGAATGCCGAGACCGGACGCACGCTGATCGACATCGAGCCGGTCCTCGGCCTCGATCCCGAACAACGCGAGGGCACGCGCTTCGTCGGGCCGCTGACGGCGATCTGGTACGCGGTCTTCATGATCCCCTTCTTCCTCTACGTCCGCGACCCGAAACCGTCGCGCGTACCCAAGGGCGCCGCGCGCGAGGCGCTGCGCGGGCTGCGGGCGACCCTGCGCAACCTGCCGCGCACGCCGTCGCTGTTCTCCTATCTCGCCTCGTCCATGTTCTATCGCGACGCGCTGAACGGGATGTACGTGTTCGGCGGCATCTATGCCTCGGGCGTGCTCGGCTGGTCGGTCACCTTCATCGGGGTCTTCGGGATCGTCGCGATCATCGCGGGCGCGATCTTTGCCGTGATCGGCGGGCGGCTGGACCAGCGCTTCGGCCCGAGGCCGGTGATCATGGTCTGCATCCTGATCCTGTCCTTCGTGGCGCTGTCGATCGTCTTCGTGTCGCGCACCTCGGTCTACGGTGTGCCGGTGGATGCGGGCTCGATGCTGCCGGACATCATGTTCTTCGTCTTCGGCGCGCTGATCGGCGCGGCCGGCGGTGTCATCCAGGCCGCAAGCCGGACGATGATGGTGCGGCAGGCCAACCCGGACCGCATGGCCGAGGCTTTCGGCCTCTATGCGCTGGCGGGCAAGGCGACGTCGTTCCTGGCGCCCATGCTGATCGGGATCGTGACCACCATCAGCGGAAGTCAACAAATCGGCGTGTCCCCCCTGATCTTCCTTTTTCTCATCGGCCTGATCTTGTTAGTCTGGGTGAAACCGAACGGAGATCCCCAGGCATGGTCCGACCCTTCGCCCTCATCGCCCTGACCGCGCTGCTTGCCGCCTGCGGCGGCGGCACGCCGCAGGTCTCGTCGAAACAGGAGGTTCCGGCCTCGATGCAGGGCAAGGAGGCGCGGCAGCTCTTCGGGGCGATGAGCTTCGCTTCGGGCAACACGCCGGGCGCCTACGGCAGCTATGCCAAGGGCTGCGCCGACGGCAGCGTGCAACTGCCCGAGAGCGGACCGACCTGGCAGGGGATGCGCCTGTCGCGGAACCGCCACTGGGGCCACCCCGCGACCATCGACTTTGTCCAGGACCTCAGCCGCAAGGCCGCCGCCCTGCCGGGGTGGAGGGGTCTCTATGTCGGCGACATCTCGCAACCGCGGGGCGGGCCGATGCTCTCGGGCCATGCCTCGCACCAGATCGGGCTGGACGCCGACATCTGGATGCTGCCGCCGAAACGGCTCGACCTCAGCCGGTCCGAGCGCGAGAACATCTCGTCGATCTCGCTGCGCCGCGCCAAGGGGGCCTATACCAACGACAACTGGACACCCCAGCACCACGAGGTCCTCAAGGCCGCCGCCAGCGATCCGCGGGTGGCGCGCATCTTCGTGTTTCCGGGCGCGAAGGTGAAGATGTGCAACGAGGCGACCGGCGACCGGTCCTGGCTGCGCAAGATCCGGCCCTGGTACGGGCATCACTATCACTTCCACGTGCGGCTGAAATGCCCGCGCGGAGCCGCGGGCTGCGTGGATCAGGCGGCACCGCCGCCCGGCGACGGCTGCGCAGATGCGGAACAGTGGGTCCGCAACATCCTCAACCCGCCGCCGCCGGATCCGAACGCGCCCAAGCCGAAGCCGCGCCGGCAACTGACCATGGCTGATCTTCCCGGGCAATGCGTCTCCGTTCTGCAGTCGCGCTGACCCTCCTCGCCGCCTGCGCCTTCACCCCCGTCGCTCCGGTCGGGGCGGTCGAAGGACCTGCGCGCAAGGTGCCGGTCGTCGGCGAGGACAAGCGGATCGGCGGCCTGTCGGGTCTGGCGGTGCTCGATGGCGGCGCCCGCTTCGTCGCCGTGAGCGACCGGGGCGCCCTGGTCGAGGGGACTTTCCTGCGGGACGGTAGCGCGCTGCGCGAGGCGCGCGTCACCAGGGTGACCGAGCTGCGGGGAACGACCGGCGGTCGCCTCGACGGCAACAAGGTCGAAACGGATGCCGAAGGGTTGGCGATCACTCGCGACGGGGCGCTGAACATATCTTTTGAATACGTGCACCGTGTAGCCAAGTACCGCGATCCGTCGCGCGCCCTGCCCTATCCGGCCCTGCTGCGCGGCCTCGGGATGGAAGACAACGGTGGACTCGAGGCGTTGGCCGTGGACAGTCGGGATCGGCTCGTCGCGGTGCCAGAGACCGGGCCGCGCGGAACGGACCTGCCCGTCCTGCGGTTCGAGGACGGCCAGTGGCGAAAGATCGGCCTGCTGCACCCGAGCGACGGGTTCGCGCCCGTCGGCGCGGATTTCGGACCCGACGGCAGGCTCTACCTGCTGGAGCGCGCGGTCGGGGCCTTCGGCTTCCGCTCGCGCATCCGGCGGCTCGACTTCCGCGAAACCGGAGGGGTCTTCGATACGGCAGTGATCTGGCAGTCCGGTACCGGACTGGGCAATCTCGAAGGACTGTCGATCTGGTCCGACAGCGACGGCGCCGTCCATGCGACGATGGTGGCGGACGACAACTTCTCGGCCCTGCTCTACGGCGGGATGGTCACGCTGACCCTTGCCAAGTCCGCCGGGACGATGTAGGCGCCTCTCCGGCCCCCGAGGGGCCACAAGTCTCCGCGACCTTGTCTAAAAAACGGACCCTGACATGACCCGCATTCTTCCCGGCATTCTCGCCATGGCCGTCGTCGTCGTGGCCTCCAACATCCTCGTGCAGTTCCTGTTCGGACAGTGGCTGACCTGGGGCGCCTTCACCTATCCGATCGCCTACCTCGTGACCGACGTGATGAACCGCGTCTACGGCGTGGCTGCCGCGCGGCGCGTCGTCTTCATCGGTTTCCTCGTCGGTGTCGCCTGTTCGCTGGTCGGCACGCAGATCATGGGCGAGTTCGGGCCGCTCGTCACCTGGCGCATCGCCCTCGGATCCGGCCTGGCCTTCCTGACGGCGCAGTTGCTGGACGTGGCGATCTTCGACCGGCTGCGCTCGGGCCGGTGGTGGCGCGCGCCCCTGGCCTCGACGCTGGTCGGATCCTCGGTCGATACGGCGATCTTCTTCTTCGTCGCCTTCTCGGCCAGCCTCGCCGTGCTCGAGCCCGGAAACGACGTGGCCTGGGCGAACGAGACGCTGCCGCTGCTGGGCGCAGGTCCCGCCGCACCGCTCTGGGTCTCGCTCGCCGTGGCGGACTGGATGGTCAAGCTGAGCCTCGCGATTCTGGCGCTGCTGCCTTTCCGGGCGATCGTCGGAAAACTTTCACCAGAGGTTGCGTGATTTCTTTTGACACACACGAAATATGTGTCACCCTCCCAGTATCGGAAACAGATGAAAGGAGGTGCTCTAGTGTCTATTGAGGTATTGGAGAGAGGTGTCGGAACAGTTTGGAAAGGTGTGAGCTGAGGCAGCCCTTGGCTTGCAAATGACCAAATTGGTGGCAGCCTAACCGGCCCCACCTCCTGAACTCGAGGGAGCCGTCCGAACCGATCGGACGGCTCTTTTGCTTTTCTCCCCCCGCGCTATATCGGGCCCATGCTGCGCATCACCGATCAGATATCCATCGAGGACTGGGAGATCACCGAACAGTTCACCCGCTCGGGCGGCCCCGGCGGGCAGAACGTGAACAAGGTGAACACCGCCGTCGAGCTGCGCTTCGAGGCCGAGCGCTCGCCCTCTCTGCCGGATGCGGTCAAACGGCGTCTGCGGCGGCTGGCCGGGCGGCGCTGGACCAAGGAGGGCGCGGTGGTGATCCAGGTGTCGGAGGAACGGTCCCAGGCGCGCAACCGCGAGATCGCACGGGAGCGGCTGGCCGAGCTGGTGCGCAAGGCGACGGTGGCGCCGAAGCGACGGATCAAGACCAAGGTCTCGGCCAACCAGAAGCGGAAGCGGGTGGAGGCGAAGAAGGCGCGGTCGGAGGTGAAGGAAGGGCGCGGGTGGGAGAGGTAGCGGTGCCCATGGAACGCCGCGGCCGAGGTGGCGGTTGAGTCTCCGAGCAAGAAGGAGAGATCAGATGCCCGACCCGAAACCCAAGCGCGGAATGCCCCGCTCCCTCATCTACGCGGCGATCCCGGCAGGCTTCATCGTCCTCGTGCTGATCATGGTCCTCGGCGGCGTGGCGGTGAAGGAGGACGTGGTGCCGAGCGTCAGCGATGTGACGGAGGACGGGGAGTGAGGGGGCGCCCACGCCGGGCAGCGCCGGTTTGGGCATTCCCTATACATCTCGCGCATCTTGGCATATATTGCCAATGATCGCCGACGGGAGATTTCCATGGCCACACGCAATGTCGTTTTGACAGATCAGCAAGAATCGCTGGTGACCCGCTTGGTTGCCTCTGGCCGATACCAGAATGCGAGCGAAGCGTTGCGGGCTGGGTTACGGCTGTTGGAGGAAGAGGAGGCCGGGACGGCGGAGCTGCGGGCGCGGCTGGCGGAAGGCCTGCACCAGGCCGAGGTCGGGGTTCTGGCCGAGGGCAGTGGCGCGGAGGCGGTGCGGCGTGCCTTTGCAAAGGCACGGGATCGGGCGTGACCCGACCGTGGCGGCTGACCCGGCAAGCGGAAGAAAGCCTGACGGAGATCGCGCTGTGGACCTATGAGACATTCGGGCCGGCCCAGGCGGAGGCCTATGAGGCGGAGCTACTGGACTGCTGCGAGAGGATCGCGGCGGGAGAGGCGGTGACGCAGGGCTGCGACGTCCTTGTGCCGGGGGCAGAGGGGCTTCGGTTCGCGCGTGCGGGCGGGCATCACGTGGTGTTCGTGGAGCGGGAGGGGGCCGTTGTGGTGGTGGATGTGGTGCACCAGCGGATGGATTTGGCGAGGCGGGTGCGGGAGTTGGGGCATTAGGGTGCGGGGTTGCGCGCACCGATGGCGGGGCGACGGGTGGTGCGTGCGAGCACGCACCTTACGGCTTGCTTGGCTCGCTTCTAGATATACATGTTGAACCAAATACTACTTTTGGCCGCGCGGTGATGATCTGCGCAACAAAATGTAAGAACTTTCCCTGCAGCCACCTACGCACTTGCAGCGTTGATACGTATGTGAGATTCTGGGAAAAACAGCAGGCACAAGGACACGAGAAAATGAACAAGAGATTGAATGAACTAGTGAATTTTGCTCGAACCGTTCGAATGTCAGAACCACAGAAGTTTGAGCAACGAGTCAGCTTCGCCTACGGTACAGCAAACATAGAAAACGAAAACGTGACGCGCGAGATGGTCCAAAAAGCCGCTGATGCGCTACAGGCTGCCGTACCTAGCAAGGGCTGATTGAATGTCGGATCGAAAAAGCGAAGCCGAAATTCCTACGCTAATTTCGGATCCGACGGAACTTGCAGAGAAAGAAGCCGCCAACGCTCTCGAACAATTTGACTGGGCAATAGAAGAGACGGAGCGTTGGCTGGCTGAAGGGAAGCCAACGCTCCGAGTGTCGATGTTGCTCACGTTGCATCGAAAAGCTCTAGACGGAATCGATCGGCATGCAGGAAATTTCCGGCCCGCTGCAGTCACTATCAGAGGTAGTAAACATAATCCTGTTTCGGGAGACGACGTTGCTCGGTACGTCGAAGAAATGCTCGACTACGTTATCGAGAACTGGGATGAGCAAACGGCAATTCATCTTTCATCATACATAATGTGGCGTCTGAACTGGATTCATCCATTTGCAGACGGCAACGGTCTGCACGTCGAGGATGCTATCCTACATGGTGTTGTGCGGTCGTCTTGGACAAATTTTGCCCGGCACGAAGACGATTCCGGAACAAATCTCGGAAAGCAAGCAGCCCTACTATGATGCATTGGAGGCGGCTGACATAGCTTGGAAAAAAGGCCGAATTGATGTTTCGGCTATGGAGAGACTGATGGAGGGTTACCTAGCCAATCAGTTGGTCGGCCTCCAAGAGAAAGCAACTGGAAGATCATTGCTTCCAGAACCTAAGGCACCCGGTATTATTCGTCGCTGTATTACTGCGATCGAACGTCACCCAGTAATTTTCGGCGGTGTTTTCGTCGTGATCGCCGCTATATTGACTAGTGTACTTGCCTAAACCACAACCTCCACCCTCTCCTGCTCCCCAACCCCGAACACCCTTTTATACCGCGCGATCTCCGCTACCGGCCCCATGGCCTTCTCCGGGTTGTCCGACAGCTTGACCGTCGGCCGCCCCTCCGCCGCCACAGCCTTGCAGACCAGCGAAAACGGCGCCAGCGCGTCCCCGGGGACCAACCCGCGGAAGTCGTTCGTCAAGAGCGTCCCCCAGCCGAACGACACGCGGACCCGGCCCGAGAACTGGCGGTGCAGCTCCTCGATCTTCGCCACGTCCAGACCGTCCGAAAAGATGACCAGCTTCTCGCGCGGGTCCTCCCCGCGGGAGATCCACCAGTCGATGGCGGTCTCGGCGCCGGTCGCCGGGTCTCCGCTGTCGATGCGGATGCCGGTCCATCCGGCCAGCCAGTCGGGCGCGCGGTCAAGGAACCCCTTGGTGCCGTAGGTGTCGGGCAGGATGATGCGCAGGTTGCCGGAATGCTCCTCGTGCCAGTCGGCCAGCACGTCGTAGGGGGCGCGGGCCAGCGCCGCGTCGTCCTGCGCCAGCGCCGAATAGACCATGGGCAGTTCGTGCGCGTTGGTGCCGACCGCCTCGAGATCGCGGCGCATGGCGATCAGGCAGTTGGAGGTGCCGGTGAACTTCTCGCCCAGCCCCTCGATCATCGCCTGCACGCACCAGTCCTGCCAGAGGTGGGAATGCCGGCGCCGCGTGCCGAAATCGGCGATGCGCAGCCCGTCGAGATCGCGCAGCGCGGTGATCTTCTCCCATATCTTGGTCATGGCGCGGGCGTAGAGCACCTGAAGCTCGAACCGCCCCATCCGGTCGAGGATCGCGCGGCCGCGCAGTTCCATCAGGATGGCGAGGGCGGGTATTTCCCACAGCATGACCTCGGGCCACTGGCCTTCGAACGTCAGCTCGTACTGATCGCCGACCCGTTCGAGGTGATAGGGCGGGAGCGAGAGGTTCTCGAACCACTCCATGAAGTCGGGGCGGAACATCTGGCGCTTGCCGTAGAAGGTGTTGCCGCGCATCCAGGTGGATTCACCGCGCGTCAGCGACAGCGACCGGACATGGTCGAGCTGTTCGCGCAGCTCGCCCTCGTCGATCAGGTCGGCCAGGGGGACGTGTTTCGAGCGGTTGATCAGGGAAAACGTGACCTGCGTGTCGGGCTTGTTGCGAAAGACCGACTGACACATCAGCAGCTTGTAGAAATCCGTGTCGATAAGCGAGCGGACGATCGGGTCGATCTTCCAGCGGTGGTTCCAGACACGGGTGGCGAGATCGGTCATCGGGGGCTCCTGTCAGCGCCACACGGTTAAAGCAGGCGACAGGATGCAATGTCCAGACGGTCAGGCGATCCCGGCGCCGGCCTGCGTCATCCCCTCGAGCGCCGCCTGCAGCGACCCGTTCAGATCGATGGCGCGGCAGAGGTCGGTGCGGACGGTCACCCCGAAGCCCAGTTTCGCCGCATCGACGGCCGAGAAGTTCACGCAGAAGTCGGTCGCGAGGCCGACCAGCGTCAGGTCCTCGATGCCGCGGGTGCGAAGATAGCCCTCGAGCCCGGTGGGCGTCTCATGGTCGTTCTCGAAGAAGGCGGAATAGCTGTCGATGGCCGGGTCGAAGCCCTTGCGGATGATCAGGTCGGCCCGGTCGGTCGTGAGGTCGGGATGGAACTGTGCCCCGTGCGAGCCCTGGATGCAGTGATCCGGCCAGAGGACCTGCGGGCCGTAGGGCATCTCGGTCATCTCCATCGGCTCCTTCCCCTCGTGCGAGGAGGCGAAGGAGGAATGCCCCGCCGGGTGCCAGTCCTGCGTGAGCACGACCGCGTCGAATTCGGTCATCAGCTGGTTGATGCCGGGGACGATGGTGTCGCCCCCGTTCACGGCGAGCGCGCCGCCGGGGCAGAAATCGTTCTGGACGTCGATGACGAGCAGGGCGCGGGTCATATCAGGGCTCCGGTCTGGTTTGCGGGAACGTAGCAAGGCGAACGCCGGGGTCAATGGCCGATCCGGCGCGCGGCGCGCCAGGGGGGCAGCGGGTTCGGGCCACCGGTTCCCGAGACCGCCTGCCCGCGAGGCCTGGACGCTTGCCCGGGGCCGGCGCGAGGCGTAGAGGACGGCGCATGTTCACCATCGCCGCCCTCTATCACTTCACCCGGTTCGACGACCCCGCGGAACTGCGCGGGCCGCTGCTCGATCTGTGTCTGGCGGAAGGGGTGACCGGGTCGCTCCTGCTCGCGCAGGAGGGGATCAACGGCACGATCGCGGGAACGCGCGCGGGGCTCGATACGGTTCTGGCTCATATCCGCGCCCTGCCCGGCTGTGCCGATCTGGAGTGGAAGGAGAGCACGGCGGAGGCGCAGCCTTTCGGGCGGATGAAGGTCCGCCTGAAGAAGGAGATCGTGACCATGGGCCAGCCGGACGTCGATCCGCGCGCCCGGGTCGGGCATTACGTCGATCCGAAGGACTGGAACGATCTGATCCGGTCGCCGGACGTGGCGGTGATCGACACGCGGAACGACTACGAGGTCGCCATCGGCACGTTCGAGGGGGCGGTCGACCCGCAGACGGAAAGCTTCCGCGACTTCCCCGCCTGGTGGGAGGAGAACAGGGAGAGGTTCCACAACAAGCGGATCGCGATGTTCTGCACCGGCGGTATCCGATGCGAGAAATCGACCAACTACCTGCTCGGCCAGGGGGTCGAAGAGGTCTACCACCTCAGGGGCGGCATCCTGAAATACCTCGAGGAGGTGCCGCCCGAGGACAGCGCCTGGCAGGGCGACTGCTTTGTCTTCGACGGGCGCGTTTCGGTCGGGCACGGCCTGGCCGAGGGGCCGCACGAACTCTGCCATGCCTGCCGTCGCCCGATTCTGCCCGAGGACAGGGCGCGGGCGGCCTACGAGCACGGGGTGTCGTGCCACCACTGCATCGAGGAAACCTCGGAGGCCGACAAGGCCAGGTTCCGCGAACGCCAGCGCCAGATCGGCCTGGCCAAGGCGCGGGGCGAGAAACACCTGGGGCGGCAGGACACCTGATCCGCCCCCGCGCTGCGTCATCCTCGGGTTCGACCCGAGGATCTGCCGCCACTGCGCGCACGCTCCGGGACCGGAAATCCGCGGATCGGAGCCGAGGATGCCGGGGCGCGGACTACGCCGCCAGCGCGCCGGCCCGGCGGGTCCGCGCCAGGATCAGCAGCATGATACCGATGTTCAGAAGGTTCCAGGCAATGCCGTTGACGAAGGCCAGGAAATAGCTGCCCGAAACATCGTAGATCCAGCCCGCCATCCAGCCGCCGAGCGCCATGCCGACGATCGTCGTCATGATCACCAGGCCGACACGGGCGCCCGCCTCGCGGGCCGGCAGGTATTCCCGTACGATCACCGCGTAGCTCGGCACGATCCCCCCCTGCGATAGACCGAAGACCGCCGAGACCAGATAGAGCGACGTCAGGCCGCCGGAGGGCAGGTAGAGCACCAGCGCCATGGTCTGGAGGGTCGAGCCGATCAGAAGGGTGCGCACCCCTCCGATCCGGTCGGCCAGAAGCCCCGACAGGATGCGCGACGCGACGCCGCCCAGCAGCATCAGCGACAGCATCTGCCCGCCGACCGCCGGCCCGTAGCCGAGGTCGACGCAGAAGGCGACGATATGGACCTGCGGCATCGACATCGCGACGCAGCATCCGATACCAGCCAGCCCCAGCATCACGGTCAGGGCCAGCGGCGAGAAGCCCGAGGACCGCGCCCGCGCAAGGCTCATGCGGTCCGACTGCGCCACGGCCAGATCCGGCAGGCGGCGGCGCAGCAGGAACGCGCCGGGAATGACCACGGCCAGAACGGCCACGCCCAGAACCGAATAGGCCGCCCGCCATCCCCCGCCGGCGATCACGCCCGACAGAAGCAGCGGCCAGAGCGCGCCGGAAAGGTAGTTCCCCGAGGCGATCAGCGCCACGGCGATCCCGCGCCGCCGGAGAAACCAGAGCGAGACGTCGGCGATCAGCGGCGCGAAGCAGGCCGCGGCGCCGAAGCCGATGAAGAGATGCAGGACCGTGACGGCCAGGAACCCCGGGAACACGGCCGCGACGAGGAACCCGGCCCCCTGCAGGATGCCGGCACCGATCAGCGCCTGCGTGATGCCGTATCGGTCCACCGCGCGGCCGATCAACCCGTTGCCGAGGGCGAACCCGGCCATCGTCAGGGTGTAGGGCAGCGTGGAATCGGCGCGGTCGAGGCCGAACTCGGCCTGTACCGAAGGCAGGACCAGGATGACGGCCCACATGCCGACGTTGCCGACAATCGATAGGGCGAGCGAAAGCGCGAGCCTCCGCCAGGAATAACCGCTGTCCAGAACGTCCCCGTCACCCATGCGCGGACGCTATGGGCGGCCTGCGATCCCGGCAAGACCAAAAGCGATGCGCAAAAGCGCCGATGCGTCCGCTGGTGGCAACGGCAAGGAGGCGCGGAAGTCAGGAGCCCGCGAGACGGCCGGACAGCACGCTGAGTGCCGCGCCGCCGACTACTCGGGCGGCGAGCCGCCGGTTGCACCGGCGCTGAATTTCGCGACCGGCGGGCGGTCGTTTCTCTGCACCGCGTCGACCAACCACATCAACAGGATGAAGGGCGCGGCACGGCCCTCGGCGGTCCCTCCGGGAGGAGCCGCTCGCCGCGCCATGCGGCGCATCCGTGCGGGGTCGGGACGACCGGCCGCTCAGCCGCCCCGATCCGCGGGCCATACCCGCCGTGAGCGCCGCGGCCATGCGGCCCGGGCCCCTGCCATCACCGGATGAACTGCTGAACGTAGTCCTCGCCCAGGCCGACCTCGGCGTAGTGCGCGCGGCACATGTCGATCTTGGTGAAGACGTCCTCGTACCCGACCGGCTCGCCCCAGGGGTCGACGTAGGACATGACGCCGTTCACCTGGAAGAGCGTGATCATCTCCTCGACGTCCTCGGGGACCACCAGCGTATGCGTCTCGCCCGGCGGCTCCATGACATAGCCGCCCTCTTCGGCGACCCAGTCGTGTTCGAGATAATACCACTTTCCCCGGATCACATAGCCATGCACGGTGTTCGGGTGCCGGTGGCGCGACAGAACGCCGGATTTGCGGACCTTGAGAAGGTTGACCCAATATCCCTGCGACCGGTTCAGGCAGAGCGGGCGGAACCAGACGTTGGGGGCCTGAGGCACCCAGATGCGATCGTCCTGCGGCACGGCCTGCGGGACCACGATCTCGTCCAGGGCGTCCGCGGGGAACGGCTTCTGATAGGGCATCAGAGCCTCGTCGCGGGTCTCGTCTGTCTTGCTCATCATGTTCTCCTTCATACTGCCGAATAGCCGCCGTCGACCGGCACGACCGATCCGGTGACGAAGCTGCAGCGCGGATCCAGCAGCATGGCGACCACGTTGCCGACCTCGCGCGGACGGCCCCATCGGCCCTGGGGGGTGCGCCCGAGGATGCCGCTTTCACGGGTGGCGTCGCTGCGCAGCCCCTCGGTCATCCGTGTCTCGATCCAGCCCGGCGCGACGGCGTTCACGCGTATGCCCTCCTCGGCCCATTTCGCGGCGAGCGATTTCGTCAGCTGCGCCACCCCGCCCTTCGAGGCCGAATAACCCGGCACGAGGGGACCGCCGAAGAAGGACAGCATCGAGGCGGTGTTGACGATCGTGCCCCCTGCCGCGCGCAGCTTGTCGCGGGCGGCAAGACAGACCCGCATGGTGCCCAGGAGATTCACCGCGATGACCTGTTCGAAGACCGCCATCTCGTATTCCTCGCCGCGCCGCAGGATGCCGGCGCAGTTCACCAGCCCGTCCAGCCGGGGCAGATCGCCCAGCAGGTCGGTCACGGATGCGTCGTCGGTGACGTCCAGCGCCGCGTTGCGCAACCCCTCGGCCTCTTCGGCGTCGGCGGCCTCGGCTTCGGTGAGACCGGTGGCCGTCACCTGCCATCCTTCGTCCAGCAGCGCCTCGACCACCCCGCGTCCGATGCCGCTGGTGCCGCCGGTCACGAGCGCATGTTTCATGGTGCCGTCCTTTCGTTCAGGAAGGCCTCGACGGCCTCGCGCTTCGGCATCGGCGCGACGGCCCCGTAGCCCCGGGTGGAGAGGGCGGCCGCCGCATTGGCATAGCGGGCCGCCGCGAAGGGATCCCGGCCCGCCCGCAGCTCGGCAAGGAAGGCGCCGTCGAAGGTGTCGCCGGCCGCCGTCGCGTCCACGGCCTCGACGGGAAACGCCGCGACGCGGTCGCGCCGCTCACCGGTGGCCACCAGCGTGCCCTCCGCCCCGAGCGTCAGGGCGACCACGCCCGCTCCGAGGCCGAGGTAGAAATCCGCGATGGCGTCGGGATCCGAAAGACCGGTCAGCACCTCGGCATCCTCGAGCCCCGGCAGGGCGATATCCGCCATTTCCATCGCCGCGTGGATCACCGCGCGGGCGCGCGCCAACGGCCAGAGCTTGAGGCGCAGGTTCGTATCGAAGGACACCTGCACGCCCGCCTCTCTCGCGGCCTCCATCGCGGCGAAGACCGCGTCGCAGGAACTGTCCGAGATCGCCTGCGTGATGCCCGAGACGTGCAGCACCCCGGCCTGCGCGATCACCTGCGGGTCGATGTCAGCAGGCCGGATCCGGCTGGCGGCCGAATCCTTGCGCAGATAGCTGAAGCTGTGCCCGTCCGGCCCGTGGGTGATGAAATAGACGCCGGTATGCGCCTCCGCATTGCGCCGGACCGCGCCCGTCTCGATGCCCTCGTCCTTCCACAGCCGCATGAAACTGTCGCCGGCGGCGTCCGCGCCGAGATGCGTCAGCACGCCGACCCGCGCGCCCGAGCGGCGCGCGGCGACCGCGCAGTTCGAGGTATCGCCCCCGTGGCCCGCCAGGAAGCGGCCGTCGGGCTGTTCGTTGAACTCCAGCATGGGTTCGCCGAAACAGAGAATATCCATGTCCGCCTCCTCGCGCGTGTCGGGGCCTCAGATGCGGCCGTATTTCGCCAGCCCCTCCTGGAGCGAGCCGGCCTCGGTGATGAGCCGCGCCTGCTCGGCCTCGCGTTCGTCGATCTCGCGCGCCATCTTCAGGACCTCTTCGGCGTGGTCGCGCGGGATCACGACGATGCCGTCCACGTCGCCCACCATGATGTCGCCGGGGTTCACCTCGATCCCGTCCAGCTTGACCGGCACGTTGGCGGCCACGGTCTTGTAGCGGCCCACGGTCGTTCCGGGGGACGCCGAACGGGCATAGACCGGAAAGTCATAGTCGCGTCTGATCTCGGTGATGTCGCGCACCGCCCCGTCCAGCACGGCCGCCTCGAGCTTGTTGGCGACGGCGCCGGCGGTCATCAGGCCGCCCCAGACCGCGACATCGGCTTCGCCATCGATCGAGATGACGATCACCGAGCCGGCCTCGGAACTGTCGATCAGCTCGATCGCGTGGGTCGGCGGATGCGATTCCTCCGTCGCCTCTTCCAGCACGGTGACAGCCGGGCCGACGATCTTCTTGTCGTTGATGCGCGGCTTGATCGCATGAGCCAGGTAGCCGCGGCGCCCGGCGATCTGGTCCATCGCGTCGGCGCAGGACGCGATGGCGGTTTCGCGGAAACCGGCGATGAGTTGGTCGAGGGTCATTGTCTGTCCTTTCTGGGATCGGAATTTTCACAGGTCATCGCGTGGGCCACCGGTTCACCCAGTTCTCGGGCGGCTGCCCGGCCAGAACGCGGGCCACCTCCTGCGCGGCGAGCGTCTGCAAGCGCTCGACGGAGGCTTCGGAGTACCAGGCGCCGTGATCGGTGAGCACGGTGTTCGGGGCCTCGAACAGCGGGTTTGCCGCCGGGGCCGGTGGTTCGTCTTCGAAGACGTCGATGCCGGCGCCGAAAATCCGCCCCTCTGCGAGGGCGGCGGCCAGGGCCGGCTCGTCAACCAGCCCGCCGCGGGCGACGTTGACGAGGATTGTGGTGGGTTTCATCAGCGCGATACGTCGCGCGTCGATGATATGGTGCGTCCCGGCCACGAGAGGCGCGTGCAGGCTGATCACGTCCGCCTCGCGGCAGATCGTGTCGGGATCGGCGGGGGTCACGCCTTCGCGGCGCAGCTCCGCGTCGGGGACGCCAGGATCATGGGCCAGCACGCGGACAAACCCCAGGGCCCGGAATTTCGCGGCGGCGGCCCGGGCGATGCGGCCGTAGCCCACGAGCCCCAGGACCGCCGCGCGGCGGCCGGGGATCATGGCGGCCTGCCCCACGCCCCAGCCCCCCGAGCGCACCTCGGCGTCGCGCGCGGGGATGCGGCGGTTGACGGCGAGGTAGAGCGCCACGGCGTGGTCGCTGACCTCGTGCTCGGCGCCGTAGTCGGGGACGTTGGCCACGTAGATGCCGGCCTCGCGCGCCGCGGCCAGGTCGATGTTGTCGACCCCAACGCCATAGCGCACCACCCCCCGGAGGCCGGGTGCCGCCGCGATTTCCCCGGCCCCGAAAGGCCGTTCGCGCAGCAGCACCGCGACCGGATCAAGACGCGCGAGCGCCGGAGCCGCCGCCTCGGACTCGGGCACGGCGACCACCTCGACCCCGTGCTCCGCCAACAGCGCCCTTTCGGTCGCGTAGTCGGCGTAGCCCGGTTCGAGAACGGCAACGACCTTTGTCATGGCAGCAACCCCGGCTCTTCTCAGTACTGGTCGCGATAGGCCTGAACGGCATCGTCCAGCCGGTCGGGCCAGTCCTCGCCGATCTCGCCGACGATATAGTCGCGCACGGCGGGCTGCGCCGCCTCGCGGAACTTGGCCTTGTTCTCGGGCGAGACCGGGGTGACCTCGAGACCCTTCTCGGACAGGATCGTGGCCGCGTTGGCATCCTGTGCCGCGGTCATGCCGCGGTGGATGGTGACCGCGATGTCGACGCACTGGTCGACGGCCGTCTGCTGATCGCCGCTGAGGCCCTGGTAGAAGTCCTCGTTCATCATGTAGGCGTGCCACGAGAAGACGTGCCCATCGAGAGACACGTATTTCTGGTGCTGGTAGAGCGAGGCGTTGAGGATGTTGGTCACCCCGTTCTCCTGACCGTCCACGACGCCCTGTTGCAGCGCGCCGGGAAGCTCGGGCCAGGGGACCGGGGTCGCCGAGGCGCCGAGGCTCTCGACAAGGTTCACCCACACGGGCGCGGTCATCACGCGCATCTTCATCCCCTCCATGTCCGAGGGCTGCGAGACAGGCCGGACCGAATTGGTGAAGTTGCGCACGCCGTTGTCGGCCACGCCGAAAACGCGAATGCCGGTCTGATCGCGCATGTCCTCGAAGAGCGCATCGCCGAACTCTCCGTCCATGACCGACCACGCCATGGCCTGGTCGTCGAAGATGTAGGGCATCGCCAGAACCGAGAACGGCTTGTAGGTGCCCGAGATCGGACCGTCATGCACGACGCCCATCTGGATCGTCCCCAGTTCCAGCCCTTCCATGACCGTGGGGCCGTCTCCCAGCTGGCTGGCCGGGAAGATCTGGACGTCGATCGCGTCCGAGGTCTTGCCCTCGACGCAGCTCTCGAAGGCGAGCGCCGCGGCATGTTTGGGCGAACTCATGTCGGCCGACTGGAAATGGGCGTATTTCAGCACCTTGTCCTGCGCCTGAACGGCGCCGGCAAGGGCGGTCGCGGCCGCGGTGGTGGCCAGTAGGGTTTTGTACAGCATTGGTTTTCCTCCCTGAATCAGTTGCTGTATCCGAAGAACTCCGGAATGGCGGTGCTTACCGAGGGCACGAAGATGACCACGAGCAGCACCGCCAGCTCCGCCGCCAGAAGCGGCAGAACGGCACGGGACAGCGCCTCGAGGCGCAGGCGTCCCACGGTCGAAATGACGAAAAGAACGGGTCCGATCGGCGGTGTGATCATGCCGATGGCGAGGTTCAGCACGAGCATCATCGCGAACTGGCGCGGGTCGATACCGAACTGGTGGGCGATGGGGGCGAGGATCGGCGTCAGGATGATCAGCGCCGGCAGCGTGTCGAGGAACAGTCCGCAGAGCAGCGAGAAGACGGCGAGCAGGATCAGCACCAGCGTCGGGTTGTCGGTCAGCCCGCCGAGGATCGCGGCCAGTTCCTGCGGGACCTGCAGGTAGGCCAGCAGCCAGGCGAAGATCGAGGCCATCGCGACGATCAGCAGGACCGAGGATGTCGTCAGCGCCGCATTCACGAAGACCGCGTACAAGCGCCTCCAGCCGGCCTTGCGGCTCACCACCCCGAGCAGCAGCGCATAGGCTGTCGCGACGGCGCCCGCTTCGGTCGGGGTGAAGACCCCGCCGAGGATTCCGCCCAGGATCAGCAGGGGCATCAGCAGCGCCGGGATCGCCACGACGGCCGAGCGGCCGAGTTCGCCGGTGGTCGCGCGATGCTCGCGCCCGCGGTAGTCGTGCCTGACCGAGACGAAGTGGTTCACCGCCGCAAGCGCCAGCCCCATCAGTATGCCCGGCAGGATGCCGGCGAGGAACAGACCCGCGACGGTCACGTTGCTGTCC
This sequence comes from Pseudooceanicola batsensis HTCC2597, assembly GCF_000152725.1. Classification (GTDB taxonomy): domain Bacteria; phylum Pseudomonadota; class Alphaproteobacteria; order Rhodobacterales; family Rhodobacteraceae; genus Pseudooceanicola; species Pseudooceanicola batsensis. Next base: position 2,897,755 of record NZ_CH724131.1, on the reverse strand, counting down.
GAGATCGCGTAGACCACCATCAGGATCGAAGGCGGGATGATCGGACCGATCGTCGCCGTCGCCGCCGAGAGCGCGCCGGCATAGTTCTTTTCATAGCCCGCCTCGCGCATCATCTTCATCACGATGGCCGAGGGCCCCGCCGCATCCGCCAGGGCCGAGCCGCTGATCCCCGCGAAGAACATCGAGACCAGCACGTTCACGTGCCCCACCCCGCCGCGGATGTGGCCGACAAGGTCGTTGGCCAGCCGCAGGAGCGACTGCGTCAGCCCGAAGGCGGTCATCAGTTCCGAGGCGAGGATGAAGAACGGGACCGCCATCAGTGGAAAGGAATTGATCCCGCCGAATATCTGCTGCGTCGCCAGCATCGGCGTGAGCGAGCCGTCGATCAGGATCGCCCCGAGGCCTGCCACGCCCATCGTCAGCGCGACGGGCACGCCGAGGATCAGGCAGCCGAAGAACAGCAGGAAGAGCGCCGTGGTCATTCCGCACCCTCCTCGGCCAGGCTGACGGGGTCCTGAAAGTCGCCGCGCACGAAGCTGCGCAGGAACAGCAGCAGGTGAAGGATGAACAGCCCCGCGCCCACGGGAATGGCCAGATATGCCACGCCGCGCGGGATCTGCGTGGCCATGGTTTCCTTGTTCCAGCCGAACTGGGCAAAGGCCGCGCCGTACCAGACCAGCGCGCCCATGAAGGCCAGCATCAGGACCGCGATACCCGCACGCAGGCCCTTGCGCGCCGTGCCCGGAAGCACGTCCTGAAGCGCGGTGATCGCGACCAGCCGCCCCTCGCGCAGCGCGATGCCCGCGCCGAAGAAAGCGCCCGCGATCATCAGGAAACGCGCCACCTCGTCGCCCCAGGCGAAGGAGCTGCCGAAACCGTAGCGCAGCACCACGTTGACGATGACGACGGCGAAGGTCGCCGCCAGAAGCAGCGCGACCAGCACCTTGTTCAAGGCCGTGAGATAACGGTCGAACGCGTCCATGTCCCCTCCCTGCGACCGCAGCCCTTGCCGCGGCCTCGCCGCCGATCAAGCCACACTGGCATACAGTATGTCAAACTGTATCTGGCATACTGAGTGCCATGGAATTTCCGCAATGGCCGTGCTATTCACGGGGCAGAGAGCCGGAAAGACAGTCGCATGAACCGCATCGAGCGCCCCAAGTCCCTGACCGAACTAGTTTTCGAAGGTCTGAAGGCCGAAATCGTCACCGGGCAGCTGGAGATGGGCGAGATGCTGTCGGAGACCCGGATCGCGACCCGGCTGGAGGTCAGCCGCACCCCCGTCCGCGAGGCTTTCGCGCGCCTTGAACTCGAGGGGCTGGTCGAATCCCGTCCGCAGCGCGGCACCTTTGTGCTGACGATGGGCAATCGCGAGTTGCAGGATATCTGCGACACCCGCGTCTGTCTTGAGACCGGCGCGCTCCGCACCGCGTTCGAGCGCGCCCGCGCCGATCTGATCGCGGCCCTGCGCCGGATCCTGGTCGAGATGTCCCGCGCCCGCCGGGAGGATGCGACGGCGGAATACCTGCGCCTCGACGCCGAGTACCACGAGGCCATCCTGACCGCGTCCCGCAATCCTTTCATGCTCGACGCCTACATGACGATCGCCGCGAAGATGAGCGTCCTGCGAAACAAGCTGGGCGACCACCCCGACCACATGCGCAAGAGCTTTGACGAACACCGTCGCCTGATCGAACTGCTAGAGGCCGGAGACCTGCCCGCCGCGACCAAGATGCTGGTCAGCCACATCGGTCGCAAGGAAGGCAGCTACTGGAACATCCCCGCATCCAAGTAAACCGCCCCGGACGGACGCGCCGCCGATACGCCCGATCCTGAAGTCAGGCGCCGGCCTTCACCGCCGCAACGGCCAGAGAACCGGCTTTGCCGCCGGGATCAATGAACGCGCTTCACGAGGCCGCCCGGTCGATTGCCAGTGCATCTTCGCGGGTAGACGTCGCGCAGCCGGGTCGCATCCCCACCCGACCGCGCGGTCCGCGAACGCCCCGACGGACCGCGCGCGACCGAGGGACCGCCTCCGGTCCTTCAAGGCAAATCGTCCGGACCCGAACGCACGGTCAGATCGCGCGGACGGGACACCGTCGCCCGCGGGCGGGGGCGGTGCTGCGCGGTGGCTTCCGGGCCGCCGGTCAAACCTCGTTTCGGGGTCTCCCGGTGCGGTCGCGCGCGGCCCGGCGCCGGTACCGATCTTCCGGCCGGAGGAACCGAACGCCCGGCTTGAGCGTCTGTCCCTATGTGAGCAGAGCGAGGAGACCTTCATGCACGCAATCATCTATTTGGTCGGCCTACTGGTCATCATCGTCGCGCTACTGAACTTCATCGCGTGACCACTTCGACAGAGGGATTCTTCATGACACATCAAGACGACACTGGCACAGGGCGCGACAGCGCCGACACCGCGCAGGATACCGCCGAGCGGCTGGCGCAGGACGGCAAGGACGCCGTGAAAAGCGCCAAGGACCGGGTGAGCGAAGAAGTCTCGTCGCAGGCCGAAGCCGGCAAATCCGGAGTGGCGGACGAGATTTCCGACATGGGCCAGGCTCTGCGGACGGCCGCACAGGAGTTGCGGAACGGCTCGCCCCAGGAACGGACGCTCGGCTACATGGCCGATACGCTCGCCGATCTTTCCGGCACCGTCCGGAACAAGGACCTTGGTGAATTGGTGGACGACGTCTCGGGCTACGCCCGCAACAACCCCATGGGCTTTCTCGCCGGTGCTGCGCTGCTGGGATTCGCCGGGACGCGGCTTGCCAAGGCGTCGCGCCGTGATCGCGAACGCTCGGTCGACCTGCGGAGCTACTGGGATACCGACGACCACGACGAAGAGGTCGGCCGGCACATCACGCAGCGGGACGCTCCGGCAACGCCTCCGACCCCGGCACCCTCCACGACAAGCCCGGCCGGCGCCGCGAGCCATCCGGCCCCGGGCGTCCGCACAACCAAAGGAGAGACGTGATGAGCGGAACTGAACACACCCGTACCGAGAGCACCGGCTCTCTCCTGAGCGAGGCGATGACCCATGTCTCCTCGCTCGTCCGGGGCGAAGTGGATCTGGCGCGGTCGGAAATCGACCAGAACCTGCGCCGTGCAGCCACCGCCGTCGGACTTCTGATCGCGGCGGTCGTGATCGCTCTGACCGCGCTCAACGTCCTGTCCGCCGCCGTCGTGTCGGGCCTGACCGAAGCCGGCATACCCGCGGGCTGGTCCGCGCTCATCGTCGGTGTCGTGCTGGGGGTCATCGCGGCCATCCTGGTGAACAAGGGCACGAACGATCTCAAGCTGTCGAGCCTCGCCCCGAGCCGCACCGCAGAAAATCTCAAGCGCGACGCGCGCACCTTCACAGGAGACAGCAACGATGTCTGATACCAGATCTCCCGACGAAATCGAGCGCGACATCGAACGCGAGCGCTCGGACCTGAAGGACACGATGGACGAGCTGCAGGACCGTATCTCGCCCGACCGCATCATGCGCGAGGTGAGCCGGGGCCTGTTCGAACATGGCGGCGACATCGGCACGGCCATCAGCGCCTCGGTCAAGCGCAACCCGGTCGCTCTCGCCCTGACGGGTGTGGGCCTGGCATGGCTGATGAGCGGAAAGTCCTGGGACGAAACACCGGGTGCCGACAAGCTGCGCAGGTCCGTGGCGGACGTGGATGCGCCGAAGCGGCCCGTCACCCACGACCGGTCCCCCAACACCTATCCGCCTTACGCTGCGGGAACCGCCGGGCAGGATGCCACGCATCATCCCTATGCCCCCGCCGGCGCGCGCTCGGACACCGCGTCCGACCACTGGATCTATGCGGATGATGACGATTGGGACGACTATCCCCATCACGACGAGTCGAGCGGCCCGTCGATGAAGGACCGCATGTCCCAGGCGGCGCATTCGACCGCGGCCGGCGTCTCGGCCGCCGGCGATCGTGCAAAGGGCACCGCCGGCAATCTGCGCGATCGTGCCGCCTCGGGTGCGGGTTCGGTCCGCGACAGCGCCAGGGATGCGCAGGCCGCGACAGCCGAACGCGCCCGTCGCATCCGCGACCGCCTGGCGCGTGGCACCGAGGATCTGGGCGACGAGGCGCGCGAACGCATCATCGCCGCCCGTTGGGCTGCGGTGAAGGCTCGCCGTTCTGCCGCGCGCCGCGCCCGCCAGGGCGGCGACATGGCCTCAGACTTCTTCCAGGAGAACCCGCTGCTCGCAGGCGGGCTGGCCCTGGCGGCCGGCGCGTTGCTGGCCGGAGCGCTGCCCCGCACCAAGCAGGAGGACGACTATTTCGGCTCCCGCTCGGATGAGGCCTACGACCGGGCAGAGCGGATTTTCGAATCGGAACGTCGCAAGTTGACGAAAGTCGCCGGGCGGGCGGCCGAGGCCGGTCAGGAGGCGCTTCAGGACGCGCGCGGCAAAGCCGACGCCGCCGCCCCGGGCGACAAGTCGGCCGTCGAACACGTGGCGGACGAGGTCAAGGAGGGCGTGAAGTCGGTCCAGGACGAAACCCGCGACGAAGCCAAGGCCCAGAAGCTCGGGAAACCCGAGAAATGATGGACTCGCCCGATACCGGGCAGATGGCGCGCACACCGCGCGCCATCCCCGCCGCGGGATGGAAGGATATCCTGCTGCGCGTCTGGGCCGAGATGGGTCGGGACCACATCGGCCTGATCGGTGCCGGCGTCGCCTTCTACGGTCTGCTGGCGCTCTTTCCCGCGATCACGGCGCTGATGGCCCTCGCCGGACTGACCTTCGACGCCTCTCAGGTGACGGCTCAGATCGAGTCGATTTCCCAATTCGTGCCGGAGGCCGCGGCGGACATCATCATCGACCAGGCCGTCGCCGTGACCGGCAGCCAGGACGGCGGTCTCGGGCTTGCGGCGATCCTCGGCTTCGCCCTCGCCATATGGGCCGCGTCAAAGGGTGTCGGCAGCCTGATGGAAGGCATCAACATCGCCTATGACGAAACCGAAACGCGCGGCTTTGTCCGTCTGACGCTGACCCGGCTGGGCCTGACGCTGTTCCTGGTCTTCGGGATGGTGGCCGGGCTGGGCGCGACCATCGTCCTGCCGTCGATCCTGAGCCTGATCAACCTCGGCGCGACGACCGAATTGCTGATCGGCCTCGCCCGGTGGATCGCACTTCTGGCAATGACGGTCGCGGGGATCACGGTGCTCTACCGTGTGGCGCCCGACCGCAAGGACGCCACCTGGTCGTGGCTGGTGCCAGGGGCGGTGCTGGCCACCCTGCTGTGGATCGGCGCATCAGCCGCCTTCGCCATCTACGTGCAGAATTTCGGCAGTTACCAGGAAACGTTCGGAACGCTGGCCGGCGTGGTCATCCTGCTGATGTGGCTGTGGATTTCGGCGTATGTCATCCTGTTGGGTGCAGAGCTCAATGCAGAAGCGGAAGCCCAGACCCGCGTCGATTCGACGGTTGGCGCGTCGATGCCGCTGGGACATCGCGGCGCCGTAAAGGCCGACACCTTCGAAGGATAAACAGGTTTGCATTGCGGAGACAGATCCTTCCCTGCCGCGCCCTGCCGATTGACAGGCAGGAATACGGTCGATTGTATCGGGCGGCTCTAGCCCCGCCGTAACCCAGTCCCCATGCCGATCCAATTGCCCCCGCGCGAAACTCTGACCGAGCCGCTCTACCTCAGCCTCGCCTCCGCGATCGAGAAGGCGATCCTGACCGGACGCATCGCGCGGGGCGAGCGGTTGCCGACGCATCGGGCCGTGGCGGCGCAGCTGGGCCTCAGCATCCACACGGTCAGCAAGGCCTTCGACCGGCTGCGCCAGCAGAACCTGATTGGCGCGCAGGTCGGGCGCGGAACTTTCGTCGTCGATCCGGAGGCCGGGAGCGATCCGCCCTACGCGGTGCGCCCGCCGGAAGACGGCCTGCTGGACCTCGCCATCTCGCGCCCGCTGTTCGACCCGCGCCACGACCGGTTGATGCGGCAGGCCCTGCGCGACCGTGCGGCCCTGGCGGATTCCTCCGTCTTCCTTTCCAGCCGCCCGAACCTCGGCCAGACCGCGCACCGGCAGGCCGGGTCGACATGGCTGGAATGGTGCGGCGTGCCCGCCACGCCAGATCGGGTGGCGGTGACGAACGGCGCTGCCCATGGCCTCGCCCTGGCGCTTTCGGCGGCGACCCGGCCGGGCGATGTGGTGCTGGCGGACCGGATCACGCATCATACGATCGTATCGCTCTGCGCATATTTCGGGCTGCGCCTCATCCCGGTCGACGGGGATTCGGACGGCATGCTGCCCCGGAGCCTTGCCGCCGCTTGCGCGCAGGAGGGGGCGCGGGCGGTGGTGACCCTGCCGACGCTGTCCGGGCCGGTGCCGCGCATCATGCCCGAGGACCGTCGGCGCGCGCTTGCCGAGGTGCTTCGGAGGCACGATCTGACTGTGATCGAGAACGATGCGCATGCACCGCTCGCCCTCGATCCGCCCCTGCCGTTCGCGGCCCTGATGCCGGACCGGGTGATCCACCTGTCGACTTTTACAAAGGCGGTCATGCCGGGGCTGCGCACCGGCTATCTCGTCGCGCCGCTCAAACTGCGACCGGCGATCCTCGCCCGGATGATCGCTCTGAGCTGGAGCGCGACGCCGCTGCTGGCCGACATCGCCGCCGCCTGGGTGGAGGACGGAACCGCGTCCGCGCTGGCCAATTGGCAGCGCGGGGCCCTTGCCGGGCGGCACGCGGTCCTGGCCGAAGCTTTCGCCGGCTGCGACTGGGTCGGCCACCCCTCGGCCCTGCATGCCTGGCTGACGCTGCCGGGCGGCTGGCGCTGCGCGGATTTCGTGGCCGAGGCGCGGCTGCTCGACATCGATGTCGCGCCGGGTCCGAATTTCCTCGCCAACCCGTCGGACCGGGTGGACGCCGTCCGGATTTCCACCGGCGGCGTTCCGGATGACCCCGCCTTCCGCTCTGCTGCCAACCTGCTGGCGGAACTGGCGAAAATGCCGCGCTGAAGAATAGGGATCCAGCCCGCCAAATTGTCCTGCGACAATATTCGATTTGACATGCTGGACAATGCGCCCCAGCTTTAGAAAAACTTTGTTCAAAATCAGGGAGATCGCCATGACGCGCAGATTTACACGCATCCTGACGGCCGTTGCGGCCACCAGCACGCTCACCCTCGCTGCCAGCGGCGCAAACGCCGAGACCTGGCGCTACGCCTTCGAGGAAGCCATCGACGAGGTGCAGGGCGTCTTCGCCCAGAAGTTCAAGGAAGAGGTCGAGGCCAATTCCGATCACACCGTCCAGCTCTTTCCCTATGGAACGCTAGGCGAATCCGCCGACACCATGGAACAGGCGCAGGCCGGCATCCTGCAGTTCGTGGACCAGAGCCCGGGCTTCACCGGGTCGCTGATTCCCGAGGCGCAGGTCTTTTTCGTGCCCTACCTGCTGCCGCAGGACACCGAGACGCTCGGGGAATTCTTCCGCACCTCAAAGGCCATCAACGAGATGTTCCCCGAGCTCTACGCCGAGCAGGGGCTGGAACTGCTCACCATGTTCCCCGAGGGCGAGGTCTGCATGACCACGCAGGAGCCTGTCTCGTCCCCCGAGGACCTGAACGAGGTGAAGTTCCGGGTGATGACGAACCCGCTGCTGGTGGAAAGCTACAAGTCCTTCGGCGCCACGCCGACGCCGCTGCCGTGGGGCGAGGTCTACGGTGCGCTGCAGACCGGCATCATCCAGGGCCAGGAAAACCCGATGTTCTTCATCGAGTCGACCAAGATGTACGAAGTGACCGAGGTCATCACCTGCGCGGGCCACAACAACTTCACCACCGCGGTGATGGCCAACAAGGACTTCTATGACGGTCTGTCCGAGGACGACCAGCAGGTGATCCAGAATGCGACCGAAGTCGCCTTCGACCACATCATCGACTATCAGAAGGGCCTCCACGACGAGAGCATCGAGAAGATCACGGCGGCCAAGCCCGACATGCAGGTCAACGTGCTCAGCGAAGAAGAGCGCCAGCCCTTCGTGGACGCGGGCGAACAGGTCGAGGCAACCTTCCTCGAGATGACCGGCGACGGCGGCCAGCGTATCCTCGATCAGCTGAAGGCCGATCTCGACGCGGTCACCGACTGACCAGGGTCCGGGGCGGTCCCGTCAGGCACGGGGCCGCCCGCTCTTGCTTTTCAAATCAGCACGGGGACGGGGCATTGACCGACAAGGACGCTGGCGGCGGACACGACTCGCAGCTGCAATCCCAGACCGACACCACCGGTCTCGACGATGCCCCGACGGGGCCTTACACATCCAACCTTCCCGGCTTTCTCGGGACCATCGACATTGTCATCAGCCGGATCGAATCCCTCGTTCTGGCGGTCGGGGTCCTGCTCATGGCGGCGAACACGGTGGCCAACGTCATCGGGCGCTTCGTCTTTCAGAGCTCCATCTTCTTCTCGGAAGAGCTCAACCGCATTCTGATCATCATGATCACCTTCGCAGGCATCAGCTATGCCGCGCGCTACGGACGCCACATCCGCATGTCTGCGATTTACGACGCGCTGTCGTCGCGCACCCGCAAGGTACTGATGGTGGTGATCTGTTTCGTCACCTGCGCCTTCATGTTCGTGCTGGCGTACTACGCCTTCACCTACATCCTCACACAGGCCGGACGGGGCCGCGTGCTGCCGTCGCTGCAGATCCCCGTCTGGATCACGCTGGTGTGGGTCCCGCTCGGCTTTTTCATGACCGGCCTGCAGTACCTCCTGACCGGAGTGCAGAACCTGCTGGCCAAGGACATCTACCTCTCGACCGCCGTGCTCGAAGGGTATGACGACGACGAGATGGAGGTCTGACACAATGGCCCTGCCGCTGTTTTCCGTGATGATCCTGCTGCTGCTCGCCGGCTTTCCGATGATGATCCCGCTGATCGCGGCCTCGGTCATCGGCTTCGTGACGCTGTTCGGCGGCGTGTCGCAGCTCGAGACGATGATCCAGCAGATCATGGCGGGGATACGCCCCGCCTCTCTCATCGCCGTGCCGATGTTCATCTTCGCCGCCGACATCATGACGCGCGGCCAGTCGGCGAACCGGCTGATCGACCTCGTGATGAGCTTCGTGGGTCACATGAAAGGCGGGCTCGCCGTCTCGACCGCGGCCGCCTGTACCATGTTCGGCGCGGTCTCGGGCTCGACCCAGGCAACGGTGGTGGCCGTGGGCTCTCCGCTGCGGCCACGGATGCTCAAGGCCGGCTACAAGGACAGCTTCGTGCTGGCGCTGATCGTGAACTCCTCGGACATCGCGTTCCTGATCCCGCCGTCCATCGGCATGATCATCTACGGCGTCGTCTCGAACACCTCGATCGCCGAGCTCTTCATCGCCGGCATCGGGCCGGGGCTTCTGATCCTGGTGCTCTTCTCGATCTATTCCTGGATCTACGCAGTACGGAACAAGGTCCCGACCGAGCCGAAGGCGAGCTGGCGCGAGCGTGTCTCGGCGGTGCAGAAGGCGCTCTGGCCGCTCGGCTTTCCCGTCATCATCATCGGCGGCATCTACGGCGGCATCTTCAGCCCGACCGAGGCGGCCGCCGCCTGCGTGCTCTACGCACTGCTCCTCGAGGTCGTGATCTTCCGCTCGCTCAGCCTCAAGGGCGTCTACGACACCGCGAAATCCACAGGGCTGATCACGGCGGTGGTCTTCATCCTGGTGGGTGTGGGCGCTGCGTTCTCATGGGTGATCTCCTTCGCGCAGATCCCGCAGCAGATCCTCGGCTCCATCGGCATCGACGAGATGGGCCAGATCGGCGTGCTCTTCGTCATCTCCATCGCCTTCTTCGTCGGCTGCATGTTCGTGGACCCGATCGTGGTGATCCTGATCCTCGTGCCGATCTTCGCGCCGGTGGTGGATTCGGTCGGCCTCGACCCCGTTCTGGTCGGGACGATCATCACCCTTCAGGTCGCCATCGGGTCCGCCACGCCACCTTTCGGATGCGACATCTTCACCGCGATCGCGGTCTTCAAGCGGCCCTACGTCGAGGTGGTGCGCGGCACGCCGCCCTTCATCGTGATCCTGCTGGCGGTGGCCTGCGCCCTGATATTCTTCCCGCAGATCGCGCTGTTCCTGCGCGACCTCGCGTTCCGGTAAGACAAGGGAGGCCGGTATGTTCACCTCGATCCTCGTGCCGTTCGACGGCTCGCCAAGCGCGACCTCGGCCCTGCGCTATGCGCTGGACCTGTCCAAGCTGGGAGAGGGCGCAAAGGTCACGCTGCTGACGGTGTATCGCCACCATTCGATGCTCGAGGCGTCGCTGTCGATGGTCCGCCCGAACGACCCGGGCAACATGGACGATGCGATGCGCGGCCATGCGCGCGAGGTGGTGGAGTTCGGAAAGAACATCGCGCTGGAGGCCGGCTTTGACCGGGTACAGGCCTTCGTGAAATCGGGGCCGGCCGCGCGCACCATCATCAAGTTCTCGGAAGACCGGGGAATGGACCTGATCGTGATGGGCAGCCGGGGCATGGGCTCGATGGAAGGCTACCTGCTGGGCAGCGTGTCGCACAAGGTGACGGGGCTGGCGCGAATCCCGGTTCTGCTGGTCTGATCCACCTGCGCCGCTGTTTCATCGGGTAAGGCCGACCCCAACACCCATCCTGCCGGCGACGGTGGAGACCCGAATCACACGGGGTAGGAAAACGCCCGGATAATCCCCCAGAACCGCATGTTGAGCGATGCGATCCGGGCGATGTTGTCCTCGATCTCGGCGATGGCTTCGGCGTCAATGGCACGGGTCTTGCCGACGCGGATATCCTGCTTTCTGTCCGCGATGCGCATCATGATGGTGCGCACTTCGCCTTTTTCCTCGTCGAAGGAATAGATGCTGTGCGCGTAGTGATTGCGCAGCGCCGCCAGCTTCGAGAATTCGTGCGTCAGGTCGAGCACGCGCTTTCGCTCGGCATCGGGGGTCCGGTCCAGCTTGGCCAGACGCTCCACCAGGTCGACCCGCGCCCTTGTCGTGTTGAGGGTCAGGAAGATCACCGTCGCGGTTTCCTTGTCCGTCCGCGACAGCCCCGCGATCAGGTGGATCAGCAGGCTCTCGGTATTCGTCCAGACGTAGGTAAGGCGCCCGATCAGAACCAGGAGGTCATCGAACGGCTCGGTCGTCGCGCCCGGCGTCACACGTCGATCCAACCCGGCGCAGGAAGCCGCTCGCGGTTCTGCAGGAACCAGGTCGTCGCGCCGGTCCGGTTTCGCACGTTCAGCTTGGCGAGGACGTGGTGGATATGGAGCTTCACCGTGTGTTCCGACAATCCGAGGTCGTTGGCGATGGACTTGTTCTGCTTGCCCGCCGACACGAGTTCCAGAACCTGAAGTTCGCGGCCGGTCAGTCCTGCGGCGTCGTCCAGGCGCGGGCGGACGCCCCCCAGGGCATCGGGGGGCAGCCGGGTCTGCCCGCCCTCGTTCTCGGGTTGGAGCGAATCCAGCAGTTCGCTCGGCACGAACCGCTCTCCGCAAAGCTGCATCCGCAACGCGGCCAGCCACACGTCCATCTGCGCCCCGAGCGGCACGAACCCGATTTGCCCCGGCCCCGCCTCCCGCGGGCGCGCCAGCAGGCGCCGCGCGATTTCCGGATGGTAATAGGCCAGCGCGATCATCCCGCCACCGCAGGCGAGCGAAACGGCGTCCAGCTCGAAATCCGGCTCGTCCACCATGCGCTCCTCCAGGACGCAGACCTGCGGAACTCCATCCACGGAGGTCAACTCCTTCAGGGCGCGCACGCCAGGGACCCGGAGCGCTCGCACGCCACCCAGTTCGCCGTGCACGAACCGCAGAATGCTGTCTGAGAAAAAAATCGGGCTTCCGACGAAGATCACCGACCCGGCAACCGCGTCTTCACCCGACGCAGGCCACGATGATCCACGTGCTGCAAGACTATCCATAATGCCACCCCCCGGAAAGCAACTGATTGACTTAAATACGAAATCGGGACGATCCCGATATCGTCACATCAATAGATCCACAAGTTAGTTCAAATTCGCGTCAGGTCTATAAGGTAACTCAAAACCGGTCCGCCGGATATCAAGTTATCGAGAGGTTAATAACGATGTAAACTGGTAAACATCTTTTCCGGAGAATAACCGGATGAGACATATCCATAGGGTTAATGGACATAGATCGAATGGCTAGGTCGAAATCCTGCCGACGCCCCGACCTGAGAAAAAACTTCAACAAAAACATATATTTAGCCGACAACCGCCGCATTTAGCCGAATTGCCGGGCTGTTAGGATCTGTTAATCGGTAAATCATGAATTCATCGGCGCCATTTCTCGGCGACCGGCGAACGAAACCACCGATTGAACAGATCGGGCGGGTCCGCTCCCGAATGATCTTTTGGGCATCCGGCTTTTGCCGGGCCGGTCCCGTCTTGGAATTTAAGCAGTCGGAAGAATTATAGAAGGGAGGTATTTCGTCAAAGGAATTTGACGTCGCCGTCATTGTTCGGCCCCTCAATCGGGCAGCCGACAAGATGACACAAGACTATCCCCCAAGCATCAGACGATAAGCGCTTTTTAGAAGAGCTGCGCTGCGCTCCGATGCTTTCACATCAGAAAATGAGAGTGAAAAATGGCTAAGGATATCAGAAACAACCTGATCGGACTGACCGATCTCGACGACGGGGTCGAGGTCGATAAGGACGTTGATGTCGAGCTGGATGCCAATCTCAACGGCAACGGCAATCTCAATATCAACAAGGATCACAACGAGAGCGAAACAGACACCACAACCACGACCGACACGACGACCACGAACGAGAACTACAACACCAACACGACGGAGGCCACGAGCACGACCTCCGGGTCGAACGACAACTCGAACTCGAACACCAGCACCCAGTCGGCCGAAAACACCAACACGAACGGCAACACCGCCGACACCGAGGCGACCGCGAACGGCGAGGCCTCCAGCGACAGCGACAGCGGAAGCGAAAGCTCTTCCGACAGCACGTCCGACGCGGTGTCCAACGTCGAGAACACCAGCGACGTGGACGTCGACGTGGATCTTTCGCTCGAAGGCTACGAGCCAAGCGATGACGACTTCGGCGATTTCGACCTCGAAGGCTCGGAAGTCAGCGACTTCATCATGTCCGAGGGCGACGTCGATTATGATCCGGGCCACGACTTCGCGGTCGACAATCTGCTGAACAACTCGCTGAGCGGGGAAGGCAACGACTCCGGGTTCGTCGTGCCGCAGAACATCGTTCTGGAAGACAACGACACACTGGAGGAAGCCAGGGTCGTCAACGACGGCGATTTCTCGCAGTCCGGAAACGCCCATGGCGGCGAGGCCACTTCGGGTGACGGCATCAGCGTCAGCTCGGACGGTGCGGCGGGCGGCAGCGATGCCAGGTCCGAAGGCGGCGACGCCGAGACGGACGAGACCGAAGGCGGCGACGCCTCTGCCAAGGGCGGCGACAGCGGCGACACCGGCGAGGTCGATGTCGAATCCGGTGACGGCGGCGACAGCGGCGAGGTCGAGGCCGAAGGCAACGAAGGCGACGGTGCCCAGGTCGATGTCGAAGCCGACGGCGATGGCGGCGATGGCGGCGACAACGACTCCGAAAACGATGGCGACTCCGAGGCCATGACGGAAAGCGACGTCGAAGGCCGAGGCGGCGACGGAGGCGACGCGGATTCCGAGAACACGGTTGAAGCCGACAGCGATTCCGAAGTCGACAGCGACGTCGACGGCGGCGACACCGGCGAAGCCACCTCTGAATCCGACCAGGACTCCGAAGCCACTTCCGACACCGAAACCGATGCGGATGGCGGTGACAGCGGCGAAGCGCACAGCGAAGGCAACGGCCTTGGACTGGGCTTCAGCGAATCCGACGCGGACGCCGAGTCCGGCGATGCCGGCGACACGGACGGCGACGTCGAGGTCACGACCGAGTCGGAGACCGACAGCCACGCCGAAGGCGAAGCCGGCAACGGCGGTGACATCGACCAGGAGGCCGACGCGGAAGTCGAAGGCACGGCCGAGGCCGATGCCGAAGGCGACAGCGGCGACACCGGCGACATCGACACCGATGTCGAGGCCGACGCCAGGTCCGACGCCGACGGTGACTCCGAAGGCGGCGACGGCGGCGATGTCGAAGGCGACGTCGAGGGCGAGGCAGACGCCGAAACCGACAGCCACGCCGAAAGCGAAGGCGGCGACACCGGCGAAGTCGGTCAACTGGCCGGTTCGCTGGCCATGGGCGATGCCGAGACCGAGAATGACATCGAGGCAGGCGACACCGGTGATGCCGATGTCGAAGGCACGGCCGAGATGGATGCCGAGACCGACGGCGACGCCGACGGCGGCAACGGTGGCGACATCGACGGCGACGTCGAAGGCAGGATCGATGCCGAGACCGACAGCGACGCAGACGCCGATGGCGGCAACGGCGGCGATGTCGACGCAGAAGCCGAGGGCGACGCCGAGGGTGATGCCGAGAGCGAGAACGAGCTCGAGGCCGGAGACTCCGGCGAGGTCGACTCCCGCTCCGAGGCCGACGCCCAAAGCGACGGTGAGGTCGACAGCGAAGGTGGCGACACCGGCGAGGCCGACAGCGACTTCGAAGCCCAGTCCGACGCCGAAACGGACAGCGACGCCGATGCCGAAGGTGGCAATGGTGGCGATGCCGAAAACGAAGCCGATGGCGAAAACGACGTCGCAGCCGAATCCGACTCGGAAGCCGATGGCGGAGAGTCGGGTGATGTCGAGGGCGCGGCCGAAGGCGATGCCGAGGTCGATGCCGACTCCGACGTCGAAGGCGGCAATGCCGGCGACATCGACGGCGACGTCGACGGCGACGTCGATACAGAAGCCGCAAGCGAGATCGAGGCGGAAGGCGGCGACGCCGGCGATGCCGAGAACGAAGCTGACGGCGATGCCGACACCGACTTCGAATCCACGGCCGAAGCCGAAGCCGGAGACTCCGGCGAGGTCGATGCCGATGCCGAAGGCGACGCGGACGTCGACGCCCGGTCCGAAGCGGACGGCGGCAACGGCGGCGACATCGACGGTGACGTCGATGGCGAGGTCGATGCCGAAGCCGAAGGCACGGCCGAAGGCGACGGCGGCCAGGCCGGGGACGCCGAGAACGGCGCCGGGGCCCTTGGT
Organism: Pseudooceanicola batsensis HTCC2597; assembly: GCF_000152725.1. Taxonomy (GTDB): domain Bacteria; phylum Pseudomonadota; class Alphaproteobacteria; order Rhodobacterales; family Rhodobacteraceae; genus Pseudooceanicola; species Pseudooceanicola batsensis. The sequence goes on along the minus strand of NZ_CH724131.1, from coordinate 2,882,621 downwards.
CTGACCGGAGCCGGCCCGACGGCCGATGCAGAGGCCGGCGATTCAGGAGAGGTCGACACCGACGTCGACGGCTACAGCGGTGCCATGGGCGCCTCTGGTGCCGGTGCAGGCGGTGGTGGCGGCGGCGACGCCGAAAGCGAGGCAGAGACCGAAGGCGGCGGTGCGGGCGAAGGTGCCCAGCTCGACGTCGACGTGGCCGTCGCCGACGATGCCACGGGCGGTGCGGGAGGTGCCGGTACGGCAACCTCCGGCGAAGCCTCCGGTGCCAGCAATGCCAACGGCACCGCAACCGGCACGGGCGGCACGGGTGGCGCGGCCACCGGGACCACCGGCTCCATCGACCAGGACACCACCACCGACGCAGCAGCGAGCGGCAATGGCGGTGCGGGCGGACGCGGCGACGCGACCAACTCCGACACGGCGACGGGAACCGGAACGGCCTCGACCGACTCCGAATCCGGCGCTGGTGCGGCGGGCACGTCGGACGCGACCGGAACCGCCGGCGGTGACGCGACCAACTCCGGCATGTCCGGCGCGGGTGGCGCAGGCAGCGCGACCGGCGGGACCGGCACGCAGAACGCCTCGGGCGATGCCACGGCGTCGGGCGATGGCGGTGCGACCGGCATGACCGACGCGGACGCCACCGATACCGCGACCGGAACCGGGACGGCTTCGACCGACTCCGAATCCGGAGCGGGCGGCCAAGGAATGGCCGACATCGACGGTACGGCCGATGGCGACGCCAGCAACACCAGCACAGGTGCGGCAGGCGGTTCCGGAACGGCTGATGGCGGCATGGCCGACATCGACCTGACCGGGGATGTTGCCAGCAGCGGCGACGGCGGCATGGGCGCAGCGGGTGACGCTGCAACCGACGACGACGCCACCTCGACCGCGACGGGCACCAACAGCACCGCTTCCGGTGCAGGCGGCGCCACCTCCGGTTCGGCGGACAATGACGCGACGGGCGACAGCCAGTCGACGGCGACGTCCGGCGCAGGCGGAGCAGCCAGCGGCGACTCGGGCATGGTCGACAACGATGTGTCGGGTGATGCGATGGCAGACGGAACCGGCGGTGCCGGTGCGGCTGGCACGGCATCCACCGACGACGACGCATCCGGAACGGCCACCGGCTCCACCGACTCCGAATCCGGAGCAGGCGGCGCCGGCATGGCCGACAACGACGCCACGCAGACGTCCGACCTCATGGGCGATGCGGCATCCGGGGCCGGAGGCGCAGCCTCGGGCGACGGCGGCATGGCCGACAACGACCTGCAGTCCGAGGCGGCCAACGACGCCACCACGGGCAACGCGTCCGGCGGAACGGTCGGAACCGATGACGATGCCTCGGCCAGCGCCGACGGTACGGTCACCGGAACCAGCGGAGCCGGTGCGGCGGGCATGTCGGACAACGACGCCGATGCGGCGGGCAATGCAAGCTCGGACAACCAGTCCGGCGCGAGCGGAGCCAACACCATATCGACGGGCATGCTCGACACCGATGTGACGGGTGATGCCGCCAACACCGGCACCACCGGGGAAGGCGGTACGCAGACCTCGTCCACCGACGACGACTCGTCGGCGACGGGCACCGGCTCGCTCTCGGGTACCGGCGGCGCCAGCGGCGCGGCCGATGCCTTGAACGATGCCGACGCCTCGGGCGACGGCATGGGCCACGCCGAAGCCTCGACCGGAAGCGCGGATGCGGATGCGTCCTCGACCACGGACCAGGCTGCCGACGGCACGTCGACCTCGTCGGCCGCCAGCGGTGCCAGCGGGGCAACCACGGCCGACATCGACGGGTCGTCCTCTTCCACCGGAACGGGGTACGCCGACGGTGACGGAGGTTACGGCGGCCTGTCGGACATCGCGGCGGAAGCCCTCGCCGAATCCATGACGGACAACGACACCTCGGTGAACACCGGTGCAGGTGGCGCGGTCGCCAACGACGTCATGGCCGGGTCCGACACCTCGGTATCCGGAGATGTCTCCGCGATGTCGGGTGCCGGGGCCATGGGCGGCGAAGCCACGGGCACCAGCGGTGACTCGGGCTATGCCGAAGGCGGCATGGCGACGTCCGGCGCGGTCACTGGCGGCACGGCGACCGGCGGTGCCGGCGGCGCGGCCACCAACGGCGACGGCGGCATGGGCGGCAACAACGGCGGCTCGTTCGGGTCGGGCAACGGGGATGACGGCTTCATCCAGGGCGAGGCCTATGCCTCGGCCGCGGCGCAAGTCACCACCTCGGCGTTCAACCAGGACATCGTCATGGGTGCCAACGTCCTTGGCAACACGGTCGACATGACGGTCGTGGGCGGTGCGTTCAGCACCAACTACACCGGCGAGGACGACGACGGCATGTAAGCCGCAGAACGACACCGATCGGGGCCGGTCCGCCGGCCCCGATCACTCCCTCCGAAAGGGCTTCGGGCCCGCATCCGTTCCGGACCGGGATTGAATGTTGAACCAACCAGGGCGCATCTGAGCCATGAGAGACGACGCAGTCACCGAGTCCATCAGCCATTTCATAGGTTTTTTCTCTCTCGCCGAGGAACAGTCCCGGCTCCGCGCCGAGTATGACCGGTTCAAGGCCGAGCAGGCCGCCGCGGATGAGCAGGCCCTGCTGGAGACCGAAAGCCAGTTCCGCCCTGCCCCGCTGACGCCCAAGGGCTATGATCCCGACCTGAATTTCAAGGCGCCGCCCCCGCTTCCGGCCGAGCCTTTCGTTACGATACCCTTCGTTCCGGTGCCTCAGCTTCCTCCCGAGGTGCTGATCGTCGGCGCGACGCCGGTCCTGCCCGCGCCGGAGCCGCTTGTCGCGGCCGGCCCGCCCGGACAAAGCTTCACCCTGTCGCCGCCCAGTTCGATGGCCGCGGTCGTGGTCCAGAAGAATACCCTTTCGGACAACGACGTGGTCGGCGGAACGGCGGAGATCGGCCAGGCCGCCAAGGCAGAGACCGAAGCTGCCATGTCTGCCCTGGAGGCCCTGGCCGCGGCATTGAGCCCGATCGACCTGCCGATCTCCAGCATCGACGGCGACTGGTTCGAGATCGTCGACACGATCGTAGAGGCCGCCAGCACTCTCGCCGGGGCCGTAGGAGCGCTGCCGGGCGCCGTCACCCTGACCGCCGACACTGGCGAGGAAACGACCACCGCACAGGTTGGCGAAGGCGAATTGCAGATGACCTTCGCCTCGGGCGAGGCGGCGCAAGGGGTGCATGTCGACGGGGTCTCGATCGAGGACATACCCGAATGGCAGGACTATCTGCCCGATCTGCTTCAGGAGGAGGAAGAGGACGATAGCGAACTCTCGGACGAGGATCACGACGACGAGCCGGACGACGAGGAAAGCCCGGTCGAGATCGCGGCTGCGTCGAGCGATGACGACCCGGAGCCCTCCCTTTCGGGCGGCGATGGCGACACGGCCCTCGCGGGCGGCGAAGCCTCCGATGGCCTCGCCGCCTCGGGCGAGGACACATCCGGCCTGGGGGGGGCGGCCGGCGACGACACGCCCGACGAGGCCCAGGACGTCGCGAAAGAGCACGACTTTTCCGGGGATTTCGAAGACGGCTCTCCCGGTGCGGATGTGGACTACGACCCCGGCCATCACATCGGCACCGGCGGCAACGAACTGATCAACGAGACGACGATCAATTCGACCTGGCTGGATGCCAAGGCCTACGCGGTCGGCGGCGACTACATGAAGTTCGACGCCATCTCCCAGACCAACGTCATCGTCGAAACCGACAGCGCTCCGGCGGGGGTGTCCGCCGCGACCGGCGGGATCGGCGAGCCTGGTCCCGGTCCGTCCGAGGCCCACAACCTCGCCAGTATCGAATCACTCTCCCGCGAGGAATACGAGGCGCAGAAAGCCGCGGACTCCGAAGAAGAGCCGCCGGTCGTCGAACCGGCTGCGACGGTCTTCCCGACTGACTGGGTGGTCACGTCGGTGACGGGCGACCTGATCCAGACGAACTGGTCGCACCAGGTCAACTACGTGTCCGACAGCGATACGGTCTCGTTCAGCTTTTCCGGCAGCAACACCACGCTCGGCACCGGTGACAACCTGACGATCAACGACTTCTTCGCCTGGGAACTCGGGTTTCAGTACGATCTGATCGTCATCGACGGCCACATGATCGACGTCTCCATCATCAAGCAGATGAACGTCCTGCTCGATTCCGACACATTCGAGGTCCACCTCTCGGACGACACCGATGCCGCGACCGAAGACCCGGTGGAAACTGCGGTCGCCGCGGCGCCGGTTCCCGCACCGGCCGAGGGTGCCACGCAGGTGGCTGTCAGCGGGACCGGCCCGAGTGCTGGCCCGACGACCGAGGTGAGCGGGTCGAACGCGATTGCCGGTCAAGGGACCGAAGGCAAGAGCGCGGACGACACGGTGGTGACCGCTGCCGCCACCGCCTCGAACGATATAGCCGGTTCAATGGGTGCCTTGGGTGCCGAAACGTCCCCGAGCGCCGCGCCGGCCCCCGACACCGCAGAGCGAGAGAACAGTTCCGTCACGAGCGAGACGCAGACAGCATCCGCCGCGACGACCGAAACCGGCAGCGCATCACGGACCGACGAGGTCAGCACGACCCATGCTGAAACGACTGGTTTGTCGGTCAGCTCCGAAACGACAGAATCAAGCAGTACGCCGCCAGACAACGCCCCCGGCGCGGCCACGTCCGAGACTGCGGCCCCGGCGCAACCCGCGGGTGTGCTGACCGGCCCGGACACCACCGCCGAAGCATCCGACGAGGCCGAGCACACCCTTCCGCTCGCCTCACCCGAACCGACGGATCCAGCCCCGACCCACGAACCCGCTGACGCCACGGCCATTCCATCTGCGACGACGCAGACCGCCCCCGCGCAGTCCGCCGTCCCGCACACGCCGGCAGTCGAAGCGGATGCGGCGCCGGAGGCCTCTCCGTCCCTCGAATCCCCGGCCGCCGAACCCGCGGCAATTACGCCGCCCCCCCAACCGACAGGGGCGCCACTCACAGCGTCCGTTGCGGCGGTGGTCGGGGATACCCAAGCGCCGGAAACGACACACGGCCAGACGATGGCGGCAACGCCCGGCGAGACAGAGGCGCCGCCGCTTGACGAGGCCTCCGCCGATCCCCAGCCCCCCGATCAGTCCCAGGAGGTTTCGTCCACCGACCCCGCCTTGGAAAAGCCGGTCCCGGCCTCCTCCCCATCGCAGCTAAGCGGCACGCCGGCGACGACCGACGGCGCACCGGTTGTTCCGACGTCCGGCCTTTCGTCTCAGACGGTGCAATCGGCAACGGCCTCCGGCACAGACGAGACGGGACCGCTTGCCGAGAACGACGACGCGACGGCCGCCGGAGCCGACTTTTCGCAGACGGAGGTCGAAAAGGGCGAGCATCAGCTGGGCGCGACCGCGTCGGGCAGCATTGTCCAGGCCGGCGATCATCCCGACGTTACGCAACCGGACGCCGCGGCAACGTCCCAGGATGAACCGAAGGCTGCGCCCGAGGTGGCAGACGCCGAACCGGTTCAGGCGAGCTCTTTCGAAGACAGCGCTACCGAGGCCAGCGCAGCCGACCAGGCCGACGCCGCGCCCGAAGAGGGCCTCGCAACCGGCATCAAGGCCTCGATGGCCGACAACATGCTGGTGAACCAGGCCAAGATCACCACAATCGGCAAGGACCTGACCGCCGAGATGGACGCCGTCTACGGCAGGACGCTGGATGATTTCCAGTCCGGCAAGGAGAAGATCGAGGACGATCTTCTGGCGAAGCAGGAGTTCATGGGCACCTCGCTTCTCAAGGTCCTGCACATCAAGGGCGACTTCAAGACCGTCAACGCCGTCCAGCAGACGAACGTGCTGGGCGATGACGACGCGATCGAACTGGCCATCGACGAATTCGCCGCCGGATTGAAGGAGGACATGGAGGTGACCATGGGCTCGAACGCGCTCGCGAACCTCGCCTCGATCAAGGACAGCGGCATCGACTCCACGATCGTGGCCAAGGGGGCGACCTATTCCGACGCCCTGCTTCACCAGGCCGAATTGATCATGCCGGACATGCCCGAGTTGCCCGATCTGTCGGCGATGCACGGCGCCCTCGCAACCGAGGCGGTCGCGTTCCTGTCGGAAGACATGATCACGAAGGCGCCGATGCAGGCGATGAAGGCCGACATGCATGCGCAGATGGACGCGGCACCGCCAAGCGCCGACATCATGCAGACCATGCTGGCGTAGACCCTGACCAGAGAATTGATGTGAAAGACTATTCAGCCGACACCGAGCGGAACGAAACCGGAAGCCCCGCCGCAAAGGCATCCGCTGGGAAGGGCTTGCATCTGCCGCTCTATCTTCGGGTCGATCAGCGCGTGAACCTTGACGGCACGAAGGGTCGGTTCGTTTCCCGCCGAAGCTCCGTCTCGGACCTCGCCATAGAACTCGCGAAGACCGGGGTGAGACCAGTGGCCTCGGTCAAGGGCGGCAAGACATCCGGCTCCGCAGGGAGCTTCACGAAACGGTTTACACTCACGGAAACCAAGTCGCCACGATCTGCGGCCGGGGGCCCGCAGTCGGACACGGGCGCGGAGCCGGACCAGATGACAGCGGACCTTTCTGCTCCCGAGAAGCCGGAGGCGCCGGAGGTCCCGCAGCAGCAGGTAGCAAAGACGGACGGGCCGGATCGGGATACGGCGCCAAGGCCCGGAGCCGACGCCGATGTCGACCTCGATGCGGGTAAGCCCGCGCTGAGACCGGCGGCAGCCGTCCGCACATCGACGGGCCTCCAGGTCGCGATGGAAAGGATCAACGGCCCGTTCGCCTCGCCGCCCGCCGCTCCAGCGACCGAAACCGCTGTCTCGGAACCACCGGCGCAAGCCGAGACGGCATCCGGCGCACAGGGTGGCAAGCCGGGAACGGCGACCGGCGGCGAAGGGGCGACGCAGCGATCCGGGCAAGCGGAACAGGTGATCGCCGACAGCCCGTCCGAACCTGCTCATACCGATGGCACAGGCGCGGCTCCAGGCTGCGACGTCGGGCGGGCCGAGGCCGCCACCGAACGCCCCGTACCCGCCGGAAGTTCACAGGAAGACGGCAACCCCGTCCAGACCACCATGCCGCAAACGGCCGTGGACACCGCCGAAAGGGCCGACGACGCCCGGGCCGGAGGCAGCGCAGCCGACCCCGCGGAGACACAGATCAAGCCCGGCGCAGCAACCGCCCCTTCCCGCCCGCTGCAGCAGGCGGTGCACACGCCCGAACCCGCCAAGGCCACGCACCCTCGCGCCGAGACGCCGCGGACCAGCGACACCGCCGACGCCAAGGCGACCCCCGCGCCACCGGCCGGCCCGACCCGACCCTCTGCCCCCGAAACCGCAACCGGCACCACGCAGAAGACCACAGCCCCCCCGGAGCATGCCGGACACGCCCCGCAGGAAGCGCGCGTCACGGTGCCTGAGCAGGACGGCGCCACCGAACCCGTTGCGCGCGGCGGCGGCGACCGGATGGGAGAGACCATCGAGGGCGACACCGGTCCGATCATGCGTCGCAAGGATGATCCGCCCCCGGGCGGCGGCGACGGCGGCCGACCGCCCCCGCCAAAATTCCACCGCCGGAAGGGCCCGCAGGACTTCGGAGAGAACCTGCGCACCGGCACCATCGCCGTGCGCCGGAACCTCTTCATCGTGATGATCCTGACCCTGGCCACGAACCTTCTGATCCTGTCGATCCCCATCTATCTGTTCCAGATCTCGGACCGTGTTCTCACGAGCCGTTCGACCGATACGCTGGTCATGCTGACGGTGATCATCGTCGGGGCGGTCGTTCTGCAGACCTGTTTCGATGCCCTGCGGCGTTTCATCCTGATGCGTACAGCGGTCGAGGTCGCGGTCCGTCTCGGCGCGTCGATCCTGAGCGCGGCGGCGCATGCCTCGCTGCACGGCACCGGCCGCGAGTATCAGACGCTCGGCGATCTTCAGCAGCTTCGCGGTTTCCTCACCTCGGGCACGCTGCTGGCGTTCCTCGACGTGCCCTTCGCACCGCTCTTCGTGCTGGCGATCTATCTGGTGCATCCGCATCTCGGCTCGATCGTGGTGATCAGCGCCCTTCTTCTCGCGCTGGTCGCGTTCATCAACCAGCGCCTCACCCACAAGCCGTTTTCCGAGGCCAACCAGGCCCAGTCACGTGCCAACGGTCACCTCGAATCCATGTCGCGCAACAGCCAGATCATCAATGCGCTGGCCATGATCCCCGAGGCGGTCACGATCTGGGGACGGGACACGGCCGCGTCGCTGACCGCGCAGGTGCGGGCGCAGGACCGCAACATCGTGATGTCCGCCGTTTCCCGCGCGGTGCGTCTTCTGACGCAGGTGGCGATGCTCGGCTGGGGGGCGTACCTGGCCATCGACGGGCAGATCACGGGCGGTATGGTGATCGCCGCGTCGATCATCGCGGGGCGTGCGCTGGCGCCGATCGAGGGCTCGATCGAGGGCTGGAACGCGTTCATCATCGCGCGGCAGGCCTATGACCGGATCCGTACCCTGCTGACCAACTCGACGCTCCAGTTCGAAAAGCTCAACCTACCGCAGCCGGAGGGCCGGCTCGATGTGGAACGGCTGCTCTATGTCCCGTCGGGCACCAAGCATGTCGTGCTGAACAGCGTGAGCTTCAGCCTCAATCCCGGGGAGTCGCTGGCGGTGATCGGCAATTCCGGCGCCGGCAAGACGACCCTGGGCAAGATGCTGGTCGGATCGGTGCTGCCCACCTCGGGCAACGTGCGTCTCGACCTCATGGACCTGCGCAACTGGGACCCGAGGCAGTTCGGCGAGAATATCGGCTACCTGCCGCAGGACGTGCAGCTCTTTCCCGGCACCATCAAGGACAATATCGGACGCATGCGGCGGGACGCCACCGACGCGCAGGTCTATCGCGCGGCCATGCTGGCCGACGTGCACGAGATGATCGCCAACCTGCCGCATGGCTACGAGACCTGGGTGCAGGCCGACGGCTTTCCGCTGTCGGGCGGGCAGAAACAGCGCATCGCCCTTGCCCGCGCCTTCTTTGGCGATCCGCGGTTTGTGGTGCTGGACGAACCGAACTCCAACCTGGACACGAAGGGTGACAAGGCACTGTCACAGGCGCTCCAGCACGCGCGGCGCAACAAGATCACCGTGGTCGTGATCACCCAGAAGCCGTCGCTTCTGAGCGCCGTCGACAAGATCATGCTGCTGGCCGACGGGTCCGTGCAGATGTTCGGGGAACGGACGCCGATCCTTCAGGAACTCGCCGGACGGAAATCGCCGCAGCCCCGCGTGCCGGAACAGCCCCGTCCGCAGAACCTGCCGAAGGGGAACACCAATGTCTGATCAGGCCGGTCTTGCCGACATCGACGACTGGTATGCGGCCGTTCCGCGCTCGATCGCCCGGCAGGCGACCATCGGTCTGCTGCTCATGGCGATCACTTTCGGCGGCTTCGGAGCCTGGGCCTTTCTCGCCCCCCTCGCCGCGGCCGTGATCTCGCAGGGGAGTTTCGTCGCCATCGGGCAGAACAAGATCGTCCAGCACCTCGAAGGCGGCATCATCAAGGACATCCTCGTCGACGAGGGGGATCAGGTCCAGGCCGGCCAGCTTCTCCTGCGGCTCGATGAAACGAAGGCGCTTGCCAACGAACGCGAACTCGTGCTCCGCCTCAGCCGCCTGGAAGCGATCGAGGCCCGCCTGCTCGCACTCTACGACGGGAAGGAGCGACTGACGTTTCCGCCCCATCTCATCGAGCAATCCGAACGTGCCGAAATCCGCCAGATCCTTGCCGGTCAGCAGACCGCCTTCGACAGCGCCACCGAGGGACTGCAGAACGAGATCGCCCTGCTGGAGCGCAACCGCGCCGCCCTTGCGGTCCGCAGCGCGGGATACGAGGCTCAGCTTGCCTCGCACAACGAACAGGTCGAGCTTCTGGAAGAGGAATTCGCCGCCCGCGACATCCTGCTGGGCAAGGGGCTGATGCGTCGGGCCGAAATGACCGCGCTGAAACGCACCCTCGTCGAGGCGGCGGGCCAGATCGGCCGGCTCGAAGCGGAAATCGGAGAGATCGAACAGCTGTCGCACAAGTACGAGATGCAGATCGCGCAGACCGTCCGCCAGCACCAGCAGTCGGCGCTGGACGACCTGCAGCCGATCCAGGGCGAGCTCGACTCGATCCGCGAACAGCTTGCCGCCGCGCGCAACGTGCGAGAACGCACCGACGTGATCGCCCCCGTCTCGGGCACGGTGGTGCGGCTGCACTACCATACGGCCGGCGGCGTGATCGAAAGCGGCCGTGCGATAGCCGAGATCCTGCCCTCGGAACAGCCGCTCATCATCGAGGTGCAGGTCCCCCGGGTCGATATCGATAGCGTCCGCAAGGGCCAGCACGCCACCATCCGCCTCACCGCTCTCAACCGCCGGACGACCCCGATCCTGTACGGTAAGGTCATCTACGTTTCGGCCGACTCGGTGACCGACACGCAGAACGGAAACACGCAGGAGGTCTACATCGCCCGTATCTCGATGCCCGTGACCGAGTTGCGCCGCGTCGCGAACTTCACTCCGACGCCCGGCATGCCGGCCGAGATCATGATCCAGACGGCCGAACGGACCTTTGCGCAATATATCGTCAAGCCGATCCGAGACAGCCTCGGACGGGCCTTCAGGGAGCAGTAGGCCGCGTATCCGACGCGCGGTGGCGTACCTTTCCCAGCTGTGGCATTTTTTTACCGTCGCACCGATCGGGCCAGCGCAACCGCAACGCGTGGGTCCGGAAGGGCCCCGTAAAGGGTGTCATAAAATAAGGCGCCCGAAGGCGCCTCGTTTCATTGGTCGGAGTGGCGAGATTCGAACTCACGACCCCTGCCTCCCGAAGACAGTGCTCTACCAGGCTGAGCTACACTCCGACCGTGAGGCTGCGAGGTAGCGTCTTTGTTCCCGCTTGGCAAGAGAGATCTGGCGGCGTTTCCGCGATTCAGGGAAGCGGATCGGAGGCGCTGAGGGCAGACACAGCCCAGTTGAGCCGCGGGCGGCGCGGAGAGGCGAAACAACGCTGTTTCACGACCCGCGCGCCGTCGGGCCGCCCTCCGGCCGCGGAACGAGTGGTCAGCGGCACAAGGCCCGCCAAGGGGCGGGAGCGGCACCGGTGTGAGGCCGGCCGCGAGAGGCCCGCCCCTCTGATCAGAGCGACGCGTCCAGCGCCGCAAGCACCGCGTCGCCCATCTCGGCGGTGGTCGCCGGGGTGATGCCCTCTTCGTTCAGCAGGTCAGCGGTGCGGACGCCGTCGCCCAACACCGCGTTTACCGCCTGCTCCAGCCGCGTCGCCTCGTCCCCGAGATCGAAGGAATACCGCAGCGCCATGGCGAAGGAGAGGATACAGGCGCAGGGGTTGGCCTTGCCCTGCCCCGCGATGTCGGGGGCCGAGCCGTGCACCGGTTCGTAAAGTGCCTTGGGCCGGCCGTTGTCCATCGGCGCGCCGAGCGAGGCCGACGGCAGCATGCCGAGCGACCCGGTCAGCATCGCGGCGAGGTCCGACAGCAAGTCGCCGAAGAGGTTGTCGGTGACGATCACGTCGAACTGTTTGGGCCAGCGCGTCAGCTGCATGGCCCCGGCGTCGGCGTACATGTGGCTGAGTTCCACCTCGGGATAGTCCTTGCCCACCTCGGTCACGACTTCGCGCCAGAGGATACCCGACTCCATCACGTTGGCCTTTTCCATCGAGCAGAGCTTCTTGCCGCGCTTCATCGCCAGATCGAAGGCCGAGCGGGCGACGCGGTCGATTTCGCTCTCTGTATAGCGCTGCGTGTTGATGCCGACGCGCTCGTTGCCCTCTTCGAAGATGCCGCGCGGCTCCCCGAAATAGACGCCGCTCGTCAGTTCGCGCACAATCATGATGTCGAGCCCCGCGACCACGTCCTTCTTGAGCGACGAGAAATCCGCCAGCGCGTCGAAACACTGCGCCGGACGCAGATTGGAGAAAAGGTCCATCTCCTTGCGCAGGCGCAGCAGGCCGCGCTCGGGCTTTACCGAGAAATCGAGGCTGTCGTATTTCGGCCCACCGACGGCACCGAGAAGGACCGCGTCGACCTCCTGCGCCCTGGCCATCGTGTCGTCATGCAGCGGGGTGCCGTGCTTGTCATAGGCACAGCCGCCGACGAGATCTTCGCTGACGTCGAAGGTGATGCCGCGCCGGGCGCCGAACCAGTCGATGATCTTGCGCACCTCGGCCATGACTTCGGGGCCGATCCCGTCGCCGGGCAGGATGAGAAGCGAGGGGTTGGTCATGGATCTGTCCCTTTCGTCAATTGCGGGACATCTCCCCGTCCCGGTCGCCGGGCTTGGCGTAAACCGAGGGGCGGACGGGGTCAAGAAAGGCGGAGCGCGCGGTGCTGCAGGGATCCGGCACCCCCTGTAGCAGAAACGTCGCCGCGCAAGCGAATGTGCAGGTGACGACGTGGCATCGGGGGGCGGACAGCGGGTGCAATATTGCGGCGGGGCGCGGCGGCAGGATCAGCTACTTCGGCGCCAGGCCGGCGCGACTCTGCCCGCAGTTCCGGGTCACCGCGGTCGATGACGCGCGCGGCGCGCGGGACGCGGCGGGCCCTGAGGCTCAGGCGGCTGCGGCCTAGCTTTCTCCGATCCACAGGTCGATCCAGATCGGATGGTGTCGGCTGGCCTCGGGGTCGGCCGTCAAAACCCCTGCCGCGTCGACCGACAGTCCGGACGAGGGCAAGAGGTAGTCGACCCGCAGCGCCCCGGGGCCGGGCGGGGGCCAGTTCACCGTCGGCCGGTCCGTCAGGCCCGGCGGATCGAGGATCCGGGGATCCGCAAGAAAGGCGCGCATGACCTCCTGACGACCGTCGCCCCCGTGCGGGTCGAGGTTTGCCGTGCCCACGACTAGGAACGGCGGTTCGGGCGGCGGACCGAAAGCCCCGTCCAGCCGGTGGCGCCAGAACGAGAGTTCGTCCGCGTTTCGCCGGCCGTTCCGGTCCTCGGGTCCATCGAAGACCGGCGGGGCGGCGTGGAAAACCATCAGCGTGAGCGCGCCCCGGGGCAGATGCACTGCGACCTCCCAATGCGCCACGGTCGAGAGGCGTTGGATGTCCGCCCCGGTCGCGGCCGCGCCCAAGCGCCCCTGCACATCGATCAGGAGGCTGTCCGGGACGTTGCGCCAGAGCCGGGAGGAGTGATCGGCGGTGAGCGTCAGCGGCCATCGCGAAAGCACGGCCAGCCCGCCCTGCCCCGGAAACCGCCCGTAGCCCTGAGCGTCCCCGGGGGCGCCCGCCCGTCCGTCGCCGTTCAGGTCGAGACCCGTGGGGATACCGGAATTCGGGCGCTCTGCGAAAAGGTGGGGAAAGCGGGCGGCGCCGTCCGGGATCGCGTCACGCAGGGCGGTCAGCGCCGCCCCGTCATGATCGTAATCGATGTCGCCCAGCACGAGGATGTCGGCATTCAACTCCGCGATCCGCGCCGCCACCTTCACGACACGGGGCGTCCCTTTGCGGATGTCGCGCAGCAAGAGGCCCGGCCCGTCCGCCGCAAGTTCCGTGTGCCAGTAGGCGATGCGCAGCGGTTCGGCCCCGGCAGGGGCCGCGACCGCCGCGAGAAGAAGGATCAGACAGCCTGCAAGCCGTCGTCGGAGCGTGCCTCGGCATAGGTGCGGCGGCGCTTTTCCTCGATGATGTCCGCGACGCGGTGCAGCGCGATGCCGCGAATGATCAGGTTCGCCGGAAGAAAGGCCCATGCCGTCATCACCCATATCAGGGTGTGGGGATTGCCGATCGCCGACAGGTCCACCAGCACCCCGGCCAGTTTCACGAATGCCGGCAACAGGAATGGCAGAAGAAACCCTAAGGCCATGTTAACGACGCTGTCCCTTTTCAGGCGGGCCACGACGTCTCCGCCGCCCGTGGGGTCGAAAAGCGGCAGGTTGATCCAGACGTTGAACGCGCCGTATCGCACGGGCCAGCCGTAGATCCGCACCAGGAGGCCGAAGCCGACAACGCCGAGCAGCGCCACGACATAGGCGATGCCCGCCGCCGCGCGCACCATCGCGACCGTCGCGGCCGCCGTGTCCGACGGCAGCGCCAGCAGCACGAGGCGCACTGGCGAGAAAGGGAAGTCGATGGCCCGCGCCATAAGCTCGGCCAGGGTCATCAGCAGCGAGGCGATCGGCGTCTCGAGCGCGGCGCCCGAGAAGTAGACCGTCAGAAGCAGCACCATGGAGAACATTGTGAAATAGCGCAGACGGTTCACCGGCGGCGCGAAGCGGAACTCGAGGATCGAGGGGAACTGGCTGAAGTACTCGACAAAGGTGAACGCGCCGGCGACGAGCGCGACCAGGACGGTGACCTGCGCGACATCCGCCCCAACCTCCGGCAGGAGGAGCGACGGTGTGGCGATCGCCAGCGCGATCAGGAGGGCGCGCAAAAACGCGCCGGTCAGACGGACGATCACTGCTCTTTCCCCTCAAACTGGCCCGGTGCGATACGTCGCCGCCCCTGTGTTCCAACTTGATGCCGCATTTTGCGGTGCCTCATTATTGCCCCAATCGTGCCGACATTTCGCCCGAGGCTCAAGCGGCCATTCCATAAGACGCGGGAAATAGGGCGATTCCTTGGAGGAACTGGTGCGTTCTTGCATCATTTCAGGCGCGAAAAAGGGGCCAAACGGCCCCTTTTTGCTACAAGTTGTGGATCCCGGTCCGGCAGGCCATAGGCCCGGTCCAGGACGGACCCAGGTCAGACCCAGGGGCGGGCCTGGGCGGCGCGGGCCTCGAACGCGTCTATTTCGGCCACTTTCTCGAAGGTCAGGCCGATGTCGTCCAGCCCCTCGAGCAGGCAGTGCTTGCGGAAAGGGTCGATGTCGAAGCTGAAGGTCTCGCCCTCGGAGGTCGAGATCGTCTGCTTTTCGAGGTCGACTTCCATACGGGCGTTCGCGCCCTTCTCGGCGTCCTTCATCAGCACATCGACCTGCTCCTGCGGCAGGATGATCGGCAGCATGCCGTTCTTGAAGCAGTTGTTGTAGAAGATGTCGGCGAAGCTGGTCGAGACGATGACCTTGATGCCGAAATCCGCCAGCGCCCAGGGCGCGTGTTCGCGAGAGGAACCGCAGCCGAAATTATCTCCCGCGATCAGGATCTCCGCCTCGCGATAGGCCGGTTTGTTGAGCACGAAGTCGGGGTTCTCGTTGCCCTGCCGGTCATAGCGCATCTCGTCGAAGAGGTTCACTCCGAGACCCGAACGCTTGATCGTCTTGAGGAAGATCTTGGGGATGATCATGTCGGTGTCGATATTGACCAGCGGCATGGGGGCTGCGATGCCCGAGACTTTTTCGAATTTGTTCATTTCACTTGTCCTTCGGATTCTCCGGGTGGGGTCGACCCCCACCGTTCCGGCTCACATCATCTCGCGCACGTCGGTCAGACGGCCGGTCACGGCCGCCGCCGCCGCCATTGCCGGAGAAACGAGGTGCGTGCGGCCCTTGTAGCCCTGCCGCCCCTCGAAGTTCCGGTTGGAGGTCGAGGCGCAGCGTTCGCCTTCCGAAAGCTGGTCGGGGTTCATCGCAAGGCACATGGAGCACCCCGCCAGACGCCATTCGAAGCCAGCGTCCTGGAAGATCCGGGCCAGGCCCTCTTCCTCGGCCTGGGCGCGGACGAGGCCCGAGCCGGGAACGACCATGGCGCGCAGCCCGTCCTTGATCTTCTTGCCCTTGAGGATCGCGGCCGCTGCGCGCAGATCCTCGATCCGGCCGTTGGTGCAGGAGCCGATGAAGACCGTGTCGATCTCGATGTCGGACAGCTTCTGGCCGGGGGTCAGGCCCATGTACTCGATGGCGCGGCGGGCGGCTTCGGCCTTGCCGCCGTTGAAGGTCTCGGGGGCGGGGACCACCGCGTCGATCGGCAGGACGTCCTCGGGCGAGGTGCCCCAGGTCACCACCGGCGCGATATCCTCGCCCTTGATGGTGATGACCTTGTCCCACTGCGCATCATCGTCGGAATAGAGCGTCTTCCACCAGTCCATCGCCGCTTCCCACTGCGCACCCTTCGGCGCATGGGCGCGGCCCTTGACATAGTCAAAGGTCGTTTCGTCCGGCGCGATGAGACCCGCGCGGGCACCGCCCTCGATCGCCATGTTGCAGACGGTCATCCGGCCTTCCATCGACAGGTCGCGGATCGCCTCGCCGCAGTATTCGATGACATAGCCGGTGCCGCCGGCGGTGCCGGTCGCGCCGATCACCGAGAGGGTGATGTCCTTGGCGGTCACACCGGGGCGCAGCTTGCCGGTGATCTCGACCTTCATGTTCTTCGATTTCTTCTGGATCAGCGTTTGCGTGGCCAGCACGTGCTCGACCTCGGATGTGCCGATACCATGGGCCAGCGCCCCGAAGGCACCGTGGGTGGCGGTGTGGCTGTCGCCGCAGACCACGGTCATGCCGGGCAGTGTCCAGCCCTGTTCCGGGCCGACGATATGGACGATGCCCTGGCGGACGTCGTTCACCGGATAGTAGATCAGGCCGAAGTCCTTCGCGTTCCGGTCCAGCGCCTCGACCTGGATGCGGCTTTCCTCGTTCTCGATCACGGCGTTGCGGTCGCCGGTCGTCGGGACGTTGTGATCCGGAACGGCGATCGTCTTGTCGGGCGCGCGAACGGTGCGGTTCGCCATGCGCAGCCCCTCGAAGGCCTGGGGCGAGGTCACCTCGTGCACGAGGTGGCGGTCGATATAGAGCAGGCAGGTGCCGTCTTCGGCCTCATGGGCCACATGGGCATCCCAGATCTTGTCGTAGAGCGTCTTGGGGGACATGGAACTTTCCTTTGCTGAATGGATGGTTGCGCCATCGGGTTTGGCTGCGAAAGCAGGACGGGCGCGCAGGGTCAGCCCCGCGCGGCGGTCATAGGCGCGCCAGCACCGTCATCGTCGCGCCGAAGAAGCGCCAGGGAAGGCGTGCGCGATCATCCATGTCGAAAACCCGTACCATGCCGGGTGAAATACACCTGCGCGGCATTTCCCGCAAGGGGAAGCGATCAGGTACGGACCACGGTGGCCGCCCGGCCGCGGCGCGTGTCGCGGGGACGGGGTCCGCTGCCGTGCCCTGCGGCGTCAGCGGGCCGCGGAGCCGAAGACAATCCGGGCCGCCCTGTCGCGCGCGGGATCGCGCCGCGGCAGGGCGAGAACCCCCATGAAGCCCGGCCCCCGTTGCAGAAGCGCGCGCCGGTAGCGTTGCAGAGAGAATGCAGACCGTGCCTTCAGTGCGGGTCTGACCAGACCCTTCGGCGGGTTGGCGGTATGGTGAGTCTCGCGGGTCATGCCGGCATTGTAACACGACTCGCGCCAAATTGCGCGTTTCGTCCGGCGGAATCCGAGCGCTCGGGACACGGGTTCACGATGCGAAACGGGGCGGGGTCGATTCCGCCCCGTCCGGTAGTCACCCTGCACGCGGCCGAGGCCGCGCGGCGATATCAGCCCTTGCGGCGGCGCAGAAGGCCCAGCCCGCCGAGCGCGGACAGGAACAGCGCCGCCCCGGCGGGAAGCGGCACCGCGGAATAGGTGAAGGTGATGGTGCCCTCATCCGGAGTGGAGCTGTCGTAGAACCCCAGCCGGTACTGGCCCGCGGCAAGGTTCGCGAACAGCGTGGCCCCCGGTTTCGCCGCGCCCGCGGCCTGACCGCCCGTCGCGCCTGTCGCAGCCACGAGGTTGCAAAAACCACTCCCATCCGAGACCGGCGAGACAGAGCTGCCGCAGTTGGTGGTGTCGGTCGTCCAGCGACTTACGAAATCGCCCACCCCGTCGAGCAGATCGAGGGTGTAGCCGGAGACATCGTTGTTGTTCCCGTTCGCATCATACGCAGTCAGCGAAAGGGAGAACGCGGTGTCGGAGGTAAACATCGCCGTCGCCGTGAAGGGCGTGTTGCTGCCGGGATCGAACGAGAAATCCACCGTCGAGCCGAGCGGCGAGACGGTGACATCGCCGCCGCCCTGCTGGACCTCGGTGGTCGCTGAAACCACGGCCGCGCCGGCCTGGGTCGCGAGAAATGCGGCGGAGACCCCCGCGAGGAGAGAGAAAAACTTCATCTTTCAACATACCTTTCAATGCTTCCGTCCCCGCGCAGGGCCGCGGGACGATTTTGTTTGGCGCAGCTTAGCAGTGAAGTAAACGACTCCCAAAGGAATTCCGGCAATTCTGTGTTTCCAAACGGGCGACATTGCGGCGGCCTGCCTTTCGAACGGGCACCACCGCACTTGCGGCGGCGGTCGGCCCGATGCAGACTTCTCCGGCCAAGGAGACCGGATGGAAAACGACCCCCCGCTCAACCTCGTTCTCGAGACCCTGACGCGCCTCTGGGCCCAGGCGCAGGTCTTTCTCGGCGGACTGCTGCGAGAGTGGAACGCCTATCAGATCCTGATCGCCCTGGGCGTCTTCCTCGTGGCCATGCTGGCGACCCACCGGATCGCGCCCCGGTACCACGGCTGGCTCCGCGACCGTGAGAACTGGCCGAAATGGCGCCTGCGCTTCGCGCTGCTGCTGCATCGCCGGATGCGACTGATCGCCTTCGTGCTCCTGATCTGGCCGGTCATCTGGATCATGCGCGAGGTGACCTGGCCCTCCAGGAGCTATCTGCTCACCATCATCGGCAGCCTCGCCTTCGCCTGGCTGATGATCGCACTGGCCTCCCGGCTGATCGCCAACCCGGCGCTGCGCGCCATTCTGCGGATCGGCGGCTGGATCTGGGTCACGCTGATCATCCTCGGCCTCACCGGCGAAACCCGCCAGCTGCTCGAAAGCGCGGGGTTCACGCTGGGCGAGGCGCGGATCACGGTCTGGACGATCCTTCAGGCGCTGGTGATCCTGACGGCGCTCTTCACCCTGGCCCGGGTGCTCAGCCACGCCTCGGCCGCCAACATCAGCCGGGTCGAGGACATCTCGCCCTCGATGCGGGTGCTGGTGGTCAAGTTCCTGCAGCTGCTGCTCTACGGCCTCGCGCTGTTCATCGGGCTCAAGGCGGTCGGCGTCGACCTGACGGGGCTCGCAGTGCTCTCGGGCGCGATCGGCGTCGGCCTGGGCTTCGGGCTGCAGAAGGTCGTCTCGAACCTCGTCTCGGGCATCATCATCCTGCTCGACAAGTCGATCAAGCCGGGCGACGTGATCTCGGTCGGGGAAACCTTCGGCTGGATCAACTCGCTCGGCGCGCGCTATGTCTCGATCACAACGCGGGACGGCAAGGAATACCTCATCCCGAACGAGGACCTGATCACGACCCAGGTGGTCAACTGGTCCCATTCCAACGATTTCGTCCGGCTCGACATCTATTTCGGCACGGCCTACGGCGACGATCCGCACGCCGTGCGGCGGATCGCGATCGCGGCCGCCGAAAACGTGGACCGGGTACTGACGGACCGACCGCCGGTCTGTCACGTGGTCGGTTTCGGCGACAGTTCGGTGGACTACATCCTGCGGTTCTGGATCAGCGATCCCACGGGCGGGCTGACCAACATCCGGGGCAACGTCTACCTGGCGCTCTGGGACGCATTCCAGGACAACGGCATCTCGATCCCCTTCCCGCAGCGCGAGGTCCGGATGCTGAACGATCCCGCCAAGGCGCCAGAGTGACGGTCCTTTTCCGCCACTCTGCGGCCAAATCGCACCAGTTTCATTGAAATGACACGACCCCGCTGCTATTTTCAGATCATGTCCAGCGCCGGGACGCAGGCGGCGCGCAGCAAGGAGGACAATGTCCTGTCACTTGACATTGCAGCGGCGGAAACCGCTTCTCACGGGGCCGAAGTGATGGCCCAAGACCAGTCGATCAGCGAATCCCTTCTGGATCTGATCCTGACCTCCCTCGACACCGACAAGGCCGAAGACATCGTGCAGATCGATCTGCGCGGGCGGTCCTCCATGGGCGACTTCATGGTGATCTGCTCGGGCCGGTCGACGCGCCAGGTGGCCGCGATCTCGGAAAAACTCGTCGAGCGGATCAAGGAGACCTACGGCTTCACGGCCAAGATCGAAGGCAAGGATACCGGCGACTGGGTCCTGATCGATACCGGCGACGTGGTGGTGCATGTGTTCCGCCCCGAGGTCCGCGACTTCTACCAGCTCGAGAAGATGTGGATGCCGGCCCGGTCCGAAGCCAGCCACGCCTGATCTCGCGTGAAGCTGACGATCTGCGCCGTCGGGCGCCTGCGCAAGGGGCCCGAGGCCGATCTGATCGACGACTACCTGACCCGCGCGACCCGCACCGGCCGCGCCCTGGGCCTCGGACCCGCCTCGGTCTCCGAGGTCGATGACCGCAAGGGCGGCGGCATGGCGGCCGAGGCCGCGCTGCTGGACCGTGCCCTTCCCGCCCGCGCCCGGGTCGTCGCGCTGGACGAGCGCGGCTCCATGATCAGCTCCCCAGATTTCGCCTCCACCCTGGCCGATTGGCGCGACGACGGCGCGCAGGATGCGGCCTTTCTCATCGGCGGCGCCGACGGTCTCGACCCGACGTTGCGCGCCCGGGCCGATCTCACGCTCTCCTTCGGCCGGATGGTGTGGCCTCACATGCTCGCCCGGGTCATGCTGGCCGAACAGCTCTACCGCGCCACGACCATCCTGGCGGGCTCGCCCTATCACCGCGCCTGACTCCGGCTTCATCTTGCCCAAATACTCCGGGGGTGAATTGAGCCGCAGGCTCAAGAGGGGCAGAGCCCCTCTTTCCCCTTGATCGCGCACCTCCGGTTCGACAGGGGCCAGCGCCCCTCTTTCCCTTTCTTCGCGCACCTCCGGCGCCACAGGAACCACCGCCCTCCACGCAGGAAGCGGCCGGCAAAACCCCGCTTCAATCCCGGGCGCCGAGCCGTTAAGACAGGCACGACCGAGACAGGCTCGTGAGCAGGCCGGAGCAGACCCGATGACCACACCGAAACCCGTCGTCCTGTGCATTCTCGACGGCTGGGGCCTCTCCGACCAGGCCGAGGCCAACGCCCCGCATCTGGCCGACACACCGACCTTCGACCGGATCATGGCGACCTGTCCGAATGCCACGCTCGTGACGCACGGGCCGGACGTGGGCCTTCCCCGGGGCCAGATGGGCAATTCCGAGGTGGGGCACACCAATATCGGCGCGGGCCGGGTGGTGGCGATGGACCTGGGCCAGATCGACCTCGCGATCGAGGACGGCTCCTTCGCAGAAAACCCCGCGCTGACCGCCTTCGCCGACCGACTGACGGCCACGGGCGGGACCGCCCATGTCATGGGGCTGGTGTCGGACGGCGGCGTGCACGGGCACATCAGCCATATCAAGGCGGCGATCGCGGCGCTGGCGGCCAGGGGCGTGCCGGTCGCGTTCCATGCCGTGACCGACGGGCGGGACGTGGCGCCGAAGTCGGCCCATGGCTACCTGTCGGACCTCGAGGAGGCGATGCCCGGCACCGCGTGGATCGCCTCGCTGTCCGGGCGCTACTACGCGATGGATCGCGACAACCGGTGGGACCGCGTGGCCGCGGCCCATGCCGCCATGGTGCGCGGTGAGGGCGCCAGGGCCGAGACTGCCTCCGCCGCCATCGACCAGGGATACGACGCAGGCCAGACGGACGAATTCATCACCCCGACGGTGATCGGCGACTATTCGGGCGCGCGGGCGGGCGACGGGTTCTTCTGCCTGAACTTCCGGGCCGACCGCGCGCGCGAGCTCCTGCGCGCCATCGGCGAACCGGGGTTCGACGCCTTCGACACGGGGCCGCGTCCCGACTGGGCCGGGCTGCTGGGGATGGTGGATTATTCCCGCGATCACACGGCCTACATGACCACCTGCTATCCCAAGCAGGAGATCGTGAACACGCTCGGCGAATGGGTGGCCCGGCACGGCCGGACGCAGTTCCGCCTGGCCGAGACCGAGAAGTATCCGCATGTGACCTTCTTCCTGGACGGCGGCGTCGAGGTCGAGAAGGCGGGCGAGGATCGGCACATGCCGCTCTCGCCCAAGGTCGCGACCTATGACCTGCAGCCCGAGATGTCCTCCGAAGAGGTCACCGACCGCTTCGTCGATGCCATCGAGAAGGGCTACGACCTGATCGTCACCAATTATGCCAATCCCGACATGGTCGGCCATACCGGCGATCTCGCGGCCGCCATCGCTGCCTGCGAAGCGGTGGACCGGGGGCTGGACCGGGTGGTCGCGGCGCTGGACAAGGCCGGAGGCGCCATGATCCTGACCGCCGATCACGGAAATTGCGAGGTGATGGTCGACCCGGAGACCGGCGGACCGCATACGGCGCATACGACGAACCTCGTTCCGGTGGCGCTGATCGGCGGGCCGGAGGGTGCCGGCCTGCGCAGCGGGCGGCTGGCGGATCTGGCGCCGACGCTGCTCGCGCTCATGGGCCTGCCGCAGCCCGACGAGATGACGGGAGAGAGCCTGATCGCATGAACCGCGGCCTCCGCCTTGCCTGCCTGGTCGTCGCCCTGGCCCTGCCCCTGCCGGGCCGGACCGCCACGGATCCGGCGCGCGCGGCCTCGGACGCGGCGGTGGAGATAGAGGCGGCCATGCAGTTGCTGGCCGAGGCCGAGGCGGCGCCTGACCGCGTGGCCGCGCTGACCGAAACGACGCGCGCCTTCGAGACCGGACTGGCGGCGATGCGCGAGGGGCTGCGACGCGTCACCGCGCGCGAGGCGGAACTCGACCGCGAATTGCAGGCCCGCGAGGGCGAGATCGCGCAATTGCTGGGCACCCTGCAGGTGATGGGCGGCACCGGCACGCCGGCGGTCTTCCTGCATCCCTCCGGCGCGGTCGGAACGGCGCGGTCGGCGATGATCGTCGCGGATGTCTCGCGCGCGCTGGATGCGAAGGCCGCGGGACTGCGCGCGCGGCTCGAGGAGGTGCGCGTGCTGCGGCAGTTGCAACAGAGCGCCTCGGCCACCCTGGCGGACGGGCTGCGCGGCGTGCAGGAGGCGCGCACCGACCTCAGCCAGGCGGTGGCGGACCGCACCGACCTGCCGAGGAAATTCACCGAGGACCCGATCAAGACGGCCCTGCTGATCGCCTCGACCGAGACGCTCGGCGCCTTCGCCTCGGGCCTCGCGGGCATCGCCGAGGACGAGCGGGCGCTGGACCTGCCCCCGGTCCGAACCCGGCGGGGCGAAATCCCCTCGCCGGTGCGGGGCCGGGTGCTGCGCGGCCCGGGCGAGGCCGACGCGGCGGGCATCGAACGCCCGGGCGTGGTTGTCGCAACACGGCCACGGGCGCTGGTCACATCCCCCACGGCAGCGACAATTCGGTATCGCGGGCCTTTGCTGAACCTCGGAAATGTGATGATCCTTGAGCCGGAACCGGGGATTCTTTTCGTGTTCGCCGGGCTCGACGTCGTCTATGGTGCCTCGGGCGACATTCTGGCCGCCGGCGCCCCCATCGGGCTGATGGCCGGCCAGGAGGGAGACCTTGGCGCAATGCTGACCGAAGCCGGCGGGGAAGAGGCTGGAACTGGACGGAGCGAGACGCTCTATATTGAAGTCAGACAGGACAACGTCCCGCAGGACCCCGCAGAGTGGTTCCGGGGCCTGAAGGAATGATGAGCATGAAAAAGCATATCGTGGCGGGACTGGTCGGGATCACGGCGGGGCTGTTGGGATCGACGCAGGTGGCGGCACCGCTGCTGGCGCAGGACAGTGCCCGATCCAGCAACGTCTACGAACAGCTCGACCTGTTCGGCGACATCTTCGAGCGTATCCGGGCGCAATACGTGGAAGAGGTCGATGAATCCAAGCTGATCGAGGCGGCGATCGACGGGATGCTGACCTCGCTCGACCCGCATTCCAGCTATCTCTCCCCCGACGACGCCAGCGCGATGCGTGTCCAGACCCGCGGCGAATTCGGCGGGCTGGGGATCGAGGTCACGCAGGAAGAAGGTTTCGTCAAGGTCGTCTCGCCCATGGACGGGACGCCGGCGGACGAGGCTGGGATCGAGGCCGGCGACTTCATCACCCATGTCGACAGCGAGAGCCTGCTGGGCCTGACGCTGGACGAAGCGGTGGATCTGATGCGCGGGCCGGTCGGGTCCGAGATCATCGTGACCGTGGTGCGCGAGGGCGAGGCCGAACCGTTCGACGTCTCGATCATCCGGGACACCATCAAGCTCACCGCGGCGCGGGTGCGCACCGAAGGCCACGCCATCGTGGCGCGCGTGACCACCTTCAACGACCAGACGACGCCGAACCTCGTCGAGGGGCTGGAGCGCGAGATCGAGGCCGCCGGCGGCATGGAAGAGGTCGACGGCATCGTGCTCGATCTGCGGAACAACCCGGGGGGGCTGCTGACCCAGGCGATCAAGGTGGCCGATACCTTCCTCGAGAAGGGCGAAATCGTCTCGACCCGGGGCCGCAATCCCGAGGACGGGGAGCGGTTCAACGCGACGCAGGGCGATCTGATGGACGGCAAGCCGATCGTCGTGCTGATCAACGGCGGCTCGGCCTCGGCGTCCGAGATCGTGGCGGGCGCGCTGCAGGATCACCGGCGGGCGATCGTCGTGGGCACCAAGTCCTTCGGCAAGGGATCGGTGCAGACGGTGATGCCGCTGCGCGGGGACGGTGCGATGCGGCTGACGACGGCGCGCTACTACACGCCCTCCGGCCGGTCGATCCAGGCGCTCGGCGTCTCGCCCGACATCATCGTCGAACAGCCGCGCAGCACGCCGGACGAGGAGGAAGAGGACGAGGCGACGAGCCGCCGCAACCGGTCCGAGGCCGATCTGCGGGGCGCGCTGAACAACGACAGCCTGAGCGAGGATCAGATCCGCCAGATCGAACAGGAACGCGAAGAGGCGGAGCAGGCGGCGGCGCTGCGCGACGAGGATTATCAGCTGGCCTATGCGGTGGACCTGCTCAAGGGGCTGATCGCCCTGCGCCAGTAGGGTCGGCCCCAATCCGGCCCAATCCGGCGGAGCGCCTGCGGCGCATTCCATTCCACCGGCCCCTGCGGGGGCCGGGGCGCCTCCGGCGGGGATATTTTTCAGACCAAAGAAGATCAGGGCGCGATGCCCTCGGGCCGCGCTGCCGGGCCCGTGGCGGTGGCGCGACGGGTCAGGAGAACGCCTGCCCGAGACCACCGGGACGTGCCCGGGTCGGCCCCGAGGAGGATCATTCCGCCGCCAGCGGGGCCGCGGAGGCGCGGCCGATCTCTGCGATCGCGGCGGCCACGCGCGTCATCAATTCCTTGAAGGCCGCGAAGTCGGGACGGGGCTCGATGCGCTGTTCATCCATGTAGAGCGAGCGGTCGATCTCGACCTGGATGGCGTGCTGGCGGCGGGAGGGCCGGCCGTAGTACTGCGTGACGAAGGCGCCGGCGAAGGGCGTGTTGCGGGCCACGGTCAGGCCGGCGGCGCGCAGTGCGGCCTCGACCCCGTCGATGACACAGGTCGAGGCGGAGGAGCCGAACCGGTCGCCGATGACCACGTCGGGCCGCCGCGAGCCGGTCCGGACGACGCAGTCCACGGCCTCGCGCGGCATGGAGTGGCAGTCGATCAGGATCGCCTCGCCGAAGAGCGCGTGCGCCGCGTCCAGCTGCTGCTGGAGCGCCGCGTGATAGGGATGCCAGCAGGAGGCGAGACGGCCGCGGGCCTCGGCCAGCGTGATCTTGCCGCGATAGATCGCGCGGCCGTTCGACACCACGCGGGGGATGACCCCCAGCCCCGAGGCGATGCGGGGATTGTGGCCCGGGCGCCGGATACCGTCGATCACCGCGGGATCGAGTTCGTCGGGGCCGCGGTTCAGATCGACGTAGGCGCGCGGTACACGCGCGGCCAGAAGGGGGGCTCCGAAATCTCTGGCGGCGCGGAAGAGGATGTCGACGAAGGCGTCCTCGGACGAGCGGATCGAGCGTCGGTCGAGCACGGAGGCCCGGAGGAAGTCGTCCGGATAGTCGCGACCGGAATGCGGCGAGGCGAAGACGACCGAGGTCGTCAGCGCGTCAGGATGATAGAGGTCGTATCCGGGCATGGTCATGGGCGTTCCGATCACCGCAGTCTAGACCGAAAACTTTCGCCTCCAAAAGGCTTGATCCCCCCTGCGACTCTTATTATAGACACGCGGACCGGCGCGGGTTCCCCGCGCCCCTTTTGATTGAAGGGGCGGGGCCGTGCAGGGACATGGGCGGTTAGCTCAGCGGTAGAGCACTTCGTTGACATCGAAGGGGTCACAAGTTCGATCCTTGTACCGCCCACCATGTTTCACCGGCCCGCGGCCAAGGCCCCGGGTCAGATTGCGAATCAGGCGCTCGCCGCGCCGCGAAGAAGGAGATGACCGATGAAGGTCCGCAACTCGCTCCGCTCGCTGAAGCAGCGCCATCGCGATTGCCGCGTCGTGCGCCGCAAAGGCCGCGTCTACGTGATCAACAAGACGCAACGCAAGTTCAAGGCCCGCCAGGGCTGAGAACTTGGGGCACCCCGATCCGAAAGCCGCCCTCAGGGGCGGCTTTTGTCGTCCGGGGGTATTGAATCCGGGACCTGCGCCGGGCGTGTTCGTCGTGGTAGTGGAAACGGAGCGTTGCCGTGCGGAATGAAAATTGACGGAGTGTCGTCAAAAGGTTATTTATCCAAGCCCGCAGTTCACGAGGCGTTGTCCAAGGTGAAGAAACATTTCCGCTTTCTACCGGTCGTTGTTGCCGGATGCATGCTGGCCTCCGGGGCCGCTGCAGTGAGCGTGCCGGCCGACGATCCGCTGTCCGCGCGGCCCCTCGCGCCGGCCTCGGGGTCTCCGATGCCTCGGGTCGGCCCGGGACCGGCGACCGACGGGTACGACTTCGACACCGTGACGTCGCATCAGATCTGCCGCCTCTCGCGGCAGGGCTGCGATGGCGGAGATCCTGTCCCGACGCTGGTCCGCGCCGACGGTTTCGCGATCATGGACAGCGGAGCCTCGGCCGACGGCGGGGTCTATGTCTTCGACGGCGCGACGGGCGCGATGCTGCGTCAGCTGACCCCACCGGCCAGCGAAAGCGATCCGGCCTTCGGGCAGGCGGTTGCGGTGTCCGGCACGCAGGCCGCCGTCGGAAGCCAGGGCGACGCCTCGGCGCCGGGCGCGGTCTATCTGTTCGATGCCCTGACCGGGGGCGTTCTGGCCAGGTTCACCGCTCCGGATGGCGCAGCCGGCGACCGGTTCGGATACTCCGTGGCGCTATCCGGCACACGCCTTCTGGCCGGGGCGACCGGCGGCGGGAGCGGCGCGGTCTATCTGTTCGACACGGAGACCGGCGAGGTGCTGCGCAGGTTCACTGCCCCCGCGGGGCTGGGACTGAGCGATTTCGGCGGCGAGGTCGCCTTTCTCGATGACCGGATCCTGATCGGTGCGCAGAGCCGCGACGGGACGGGCGGAACGAGTCCGACCGCCCTGCTCTTCGACGGCCGGACCGGGGAATACCTGACGCGCACCACCCCTGTCTCCGGCGGACCGGCGATCTTCTCGGGCGGCGCGACGGCGCGGACGCAGACGGATTCCGCGGAGCCGGCACCGGCACCGGCGATCCCGCTTCCGGCGGCGTTCTGGCTTCTGGCCGCGGCGCTCGGCGGAACGGTCCTGATCCGGAAAGGCACGGCATGAGGCGGATCGGCCTGATCGCCCTGCTCGCCCTCTCGGGCGCGACCACCGGCGCGCTGGCGCAGACCGGCGAACGGTGCGCCCTGGTGGGTCAGATGGCCGGGTCGGTCTGGCTCGAGATGATCCAGGCGCTTGGGGATGCGCAGGCGGATGCGGTGGAGAGCGCGATCGGCAGGCTCGATCACCTGACCGCCACCTATGCCCGGATCGGCTGCGATCAGCGCGCGCTGAACGCCACCTTCGACTGCGTGCTCGACGGGGGCGCACCGGCCGGACCGCGCGCGGTCCTGCGGCAATGCATGGCGCGGCACGGCATCGCGCAGGAATAGCGCCGGCGCGCGACGGTCAGGCCGTCGCGTCCTGGTCCATGTCCACCTTGAAGGTCTGCGTGCTGCCGTCCTTGGCTTCGCCGAGGTAGATCGTCTGATGCGGAAAGGGGATCTCGATGTTGCGGTCGTCGAAGACCCGCTTGAGCACCTCGTTATAGGCCCGGCCGACACCCCATTGCGCGCCGGGGACGCTTTTGATCCGGGCGCGGCAAACCACGGCGCTGTCGCCGAAGGAATTCAGACCGAACCATTCCAGATCGCCGATGATATTGGCCCGGTTCTCGGGATTCGAACGCAACTCGTCGAAGGCGTCGAACATGGCTTTCTTCACCTCGTCGACATTCTCGCGGTAGGCGACGCCCATGTCGCAGACGAAATAACCGAAGTCGCGCATGTAGTTCGTCACCATGTCGACGGACGAGAACGGCACGATGTGAAAGGCACCCGCGAGGTCGCGCAGCGAGACGGAGCGGATCGTCAGACGCTCGACCGTGCCGGTGGTGCCGCCGACGGTGACGACGTCGCCGACGTTCATCGCATTCTCGAACTGGATGAAGATGCCGGTGATGATGTCCTGCACCATCTTCTGCGCGCCGAAGCCGATGGCCAGGCCCAGCACCCCGGCCGAGGCCAGGAGGGGCGCGATGTCCAGCCCGATTTCCGCCAGCACGAACATCAGCGTGACGATGATGAGGGCGATGGTCGCCGCGTTCCGCAGCAGCGACAGCAAGGTGCTTTCGCGCGCGGAAGCCACCGGCCCGAATTCGGGGTTCAGACGGTAGTCCACCCAGGAGGTCAGGGCGAGCCAGACCAGGAAGGCGACGATGAGAATGGCGAAGACCGAGAACACGGCGCCCGTCAGGCGCACGCCGATCTGGCTGGCCATCCAGCCGCGCAGGTCGATCAGGTCGATCGCGTTCATGGCGAAGAGCACGACGAGAAGGAAGATCACCAGCCGCAGCACGAAGAGAAGCCGCGGGACGAACCGGTTCAGCCGGGTCTCGAGCAGGGGCATCCGGGTCGTGATGCGGTCGGGCAGCGAGACGCCGCGCGCCATGGCACGGCTGATCAGGCCCGAGATCGCGACGCCGATCAAACCGATCACCGCCACCTGGCCCGAGGCGGCGAAGGCGCGGAACACCGCGTCGCCGGGCCGGACCAGCACGATCATGAACATGACGAAGAGGTAGGCCAGCGCCGGCCAGTGCCAGTGCGTGGCGAGAAAGTGGAGCGTTCCGCGGTGGCGGGACGGGCTCTCGGCATCGGCGAGGGCGCTTCCCATGCCGCCTGCATCGGTGTCGGGTGTCATCGCCTCGGCCGCGACGGCGGTCATCGGCTCGTCGCGGGTTTCCGCGACGGCGGGCCGTTCGTCGGTGGGGACCGCGGGCCGGCCCCCCCGCTCGCCCAGCATCCACTCGGTTACCGGGCGCCGGTTTCGGAGGATGAGCCAGACGGCGATGGCCAGCACCGCGAAGGCGATCAGGGTCGAGATCGCGCGCCCGGCGGCGAAGGAGACGTTGGCATTGATGATCGGCACGACCAGCAGCTGGCCATAGCCGCCGATCCCGACCAGCAAGCTGAGGCGCGCGCTCAGGTAGCTTGCGGCCCGGTCGCCGATCGGCATCGGCCGCAGATGGGTGGCCGAGGGTGAAAGAACCAGACGCACGGCAAGCTTGGCCATCTCGACCAGCAGGAAGGCGTTGAGATAGAGGGTCTGGCGGATGCCGATCTGCCCGAATTCGCCCAAGGCGAGCAGCGCGATCACATAGCCCGCCGCCCAGGCCAGTATCACGTTGAGCGCATCGATCAGGCCCGAGGCGATGTACAGCGCGACGGTGCGGGCGAAGCCCCCGTCGCGCGCCGAGCGGCCCATGCGCGCGTAGATCGACTTGCCGATGCGGCGCAGCATAACGAAGACGACGACCGTCGCGGCGATCACGAACGCCAGCTCCCACAGGGCGTCGAGAAGGACCGGGACTTCGTCGCCGCGCAGCCCCTCGAACACGGCCGGAGCGCGCGTCACCTGGGACCAGGCGGCGGTGGCGCTGTCGGCGATGCCCTCGGCGGCCTCCTGCGTGACCATCGCGATGCGCCGGCCGAACGAGAGGTCCTCGGGCGGGGGGGCGCCATCGGCCAGCGTTTCGACGACCTCTCCGGGCGTGGCCTCCGTCTCGGCGCCCGCCGCGCGCAGCTGTTCGATCAGCTGCTCGCGCGCGGCCTCGTCCTCGATCACGTCGAGCAGAAGCTTGAGGCTGGTCGGTTCGGGCGGCACCTCCTCTGCGGCGTCCTGCGCGATTGCCTGAAACGGCAAGAGAAGGATCAGGAGGAGGGTCGTCAGAAAAGTTTTCATATCACTACAGTTTGGCGTATTTCGGTTCCGGATCAAGATAATGCAAGCGCCACGATTTCAAGCCGCGACTGCGCGGGGGCGGGTGAAACGCCGGTGCGGCCGCTAGCTGGACAGCAGCCGCACCATGGTTGCCTGCGTGACGAAACCTGTCACCTCCAACCCGCGCGAGCGCTGGAAGCGCCGGATCGCACGCCGGGTCTCGGCATCGAACCTGCCGTCGGGCGCGCCCGGCTCGAACCCCAGTTGCTGCAGTCGACGCTCGACGAGAACGCGGGTGATCGGGTTGTTGACGACGCCCGCCTCCTGCTGGCGCGCGGCCTCTTCGGCGGCGGTGTCCCGCGGCGGTTCCCGCAATTCCGTGATCCGGCTGCGGGCGGCGCCGGCGAAGGCGTTGTCGGGATAGCGGCGCAGGAACCGGATGTAGGCCTCTTCGGTATCCTCGGACCGCGCGCGTTCCCAGGCGTCGCGGATTTCCGCATCGGCCTCGGCCTGCTCCCGCTCTTCGATCCGGTCCAGACGGTCGCGGGCCGTGTCGGCAAAAATACCGTCGGGGTAGCGGTCGAGATAGGCGGCGAGGTCGGCCCTGTCGCCGGTGATGCCGGTGCGGGCCCAGTAGTCGCGGTCCTGCTGTTCCTCGGCCGCGCGCCGGGCCTCGGCCTCGCGTTCCAGTTCGGCAGCGCGCGCCGCCCCTTCCGAGCGCAGCGCGGAAAGCTGGCGCGCATCGAGGTATCCGGTCTCGTCAAAGCGGCGGGCCACCTGCCAGTCCGTCAGGGCGCTGCGCGTCGCCGGCCCGAAGATGCCGTCCACGCCCCGCGTGTTGAACCCCAGGATCGTCAGATACCGCTGCACCTCGCGCCGCGCCTCGCGGGTGAGGGCGAGATCGGCCTCGGCACTCTGCGCGGCGCGCAGGGGCGCGTCCCGCAGGCCCTCGATCCGGGCCCGGGCGTCGGCCGCGAACCGGCCGTCGGGATACCGGTCGAGATAGGCGCGGAAGGCCGGCTCGCTGCCGATGTCCTGCGCCGCGTTCCAGTAGGCGAATTCCCCGGGATCCGGCAGGCTCGGGCCCTGCCCCCCCTGCCCCGAGCCGGTCATCAGCCCGATGGCGCGGGAGAGAAAGCCGGAATAGGTGACGCCGCGGGGCGCGTTCGCGGCAACATCGGCGAAAGAGCCGCCGCGGGTGAGCAGGCCGGCCCGAAGCGACGACAGGAGCGGGCGGACATTGCCCTGCGCCAGCGCCACGCCCTGCGGCGCCTCGACCGCGCCCGCGCCCGCCGCGAGGGCCGGCCCGGTGTCGAATTCCGCGCCGCCGGCCGACATCATGACCACCGACCGCCCCTGCGCCGTTCCGGCGAGGTCGAGCAGAGGCGAGACGGCGATCCCCTCTTCCGCGACGGAAATTCCGTCCGGAAGCGCGGCCTCGGTCCCGAGAAGAAAGGTTTCCGAGGCGGTGGCGGCCATCTGGCCCGAGAGCACCACCACCACGCGGTTGTCCGTGTCCGAGGCAAGGGCCGCGGCGAAATCACGCGCCATGGCGCGCATCCCCGACCCGGTGCCGTCCTGAAGCGCGAAGGTGGTGAAGCCCGCTGCTTCCAGCTCGCGTTCGAACCAGGCGGCATAGCCGCTGCCCTCCCTGTCGCCGATCTCGTCGTATTCGGCATTGACGAGGACGAGGGCGAGGTCGGCCGCGCATAGCGGCGCGGCCATGGCCGAGGCCGCGAGAATGGCGATCCGTTTCAGGGTCTTGAACATGGCATCCTCCCGTCAGGCGGGATCGCGCCCCGCCAGGTCAGTCGTAGCTGCGCTGATCCTCGATGACCTTGCCGTCGTTGGGCAGCGCACCCGGGGCGACAACTTCCACCCGGCCCTTGAGTTTCAATACATCCATGACCGACTTCTGATATGCGATATCATCGCCACCATCGGCTTCGACCTGGACAACCATGACATCCATCTCGCCCTCGCGCTGCGCGAGAACGCGGGCGCGACGGATTTCGGAATGGCGGGCGACAAGCTGGGCGACCTGTTCGGGGCGGACGAACATGCCCTTGATCTTCGTGGTCTGGTCCGCCCGGCCCATCCATCCCTTGATCCGCATGTTGGTCCGGCCGCAGGGGCTTTCGCCCTGCAGGACCGCCGACAGGTCGCCCGTGGCGAAGCGGATCAGCGGATAGTCGGGATTGAGCGTGGTCACTACCACCTCGCCGACCTGGCCGGGCTCGACCGGGTCGCCGGTGCCGGGGGTGACGATTTCGACGATGACGCCCTCGTCGACGATCATCCCCTCCTTCGCGTCGGATTCATAGGCGATGTTGCCGAGATCGGCGGTGGCATAGCTCTGCAGGCAGGCGATGCCCCGGTCGGCGTATTCCTGGCGCAACGACGGGAAGAGCGCCCCGCCGCCGACCACTGCCCGCATGAAACCGAGCGGCATGCCCATCTCGTCCGCCTTGTCGAGGATCACCTTGAGGTAATCCGGCGTGCCCGCATAGGCGGTGCAGCCGATGTCGCGGGCGGCCTGGACCTGCAGCTCGGTCTGGCCGGTGCCAGCGGGCAGGACCGCGGCGCCGACGGCGCGCGCACCGTTCTCGAAGATCATGCCGGCCGGTGTCAGGTGATAGCCGAAGCAGTTCTGAACGATATCGCCCTTGCCGATCCCGGCGGCATGCAGGAACCGCCCCATCCGCCACCAGTCGTGGCCGACGCCCCCCGGCTCGTAGATCGGTCCGGGGGACTGGAAGACATGGGCAAACCCGGAAACCGGCAGCGTCGTCAATCCGCCGAAGGGCGGCCTGGCTGTTTGCGCCGCCCCCAGGTCGGACTTGCGCAGAACCGGCAACGCGGCCAGATCCTGCAGGGTGATCACAGACGGGGCGTCGACCTCGTCGAGCCGTCCGCCGTAGCCGGGCAGCCCCTGGGCCGCCGCCACCTGGCGCGGCAGATCCTGCGCAAGCGCCGCGGCGCGTTCATCCGCGCTGCGCGTCTCGAGCGTGTCGTAGTGGTACTCCATGCCTTCACTCCGTCGCGTCAGGTCCGGGCGGCTTGCGCCACGGCGTCGCTTTCTCCGTCCAGGGCCGCCCGCGCCAGCCCCGCAAGAAGCCGCACGAAACGGCCCCTCTCTCCTGCCAACTCTTCCAGCTTTTCCGCATCCTCGGGCAGGCCCAGCTTGCCGGCCTGGTCCAGACACAGCCGGTCCGCCGTCGGCCCGAGCCCGGTCCAGACCATCTGCGCCTCGCGGCAGAAGATGTCGGCGCCCGTCGAACCGATGCCCTTCACCTCCTGCAACAACTTGCGGACCCGGGCCGGGTCGCCGCCGGCCCGCTCGTTCAGATTGCGCAGGTCGTCGTCATATGTCTCGCGCACCAGTTCGGCGGCAGCGCGGATCTGGTCTGCGCCGACATTGTCGAACCGGGCATAGCCATTCTCGTTCAGCACCCGGATCAGCCTGCCTCGGCCCGCGTCGAGGATCGCGTCGATCTTGTGAAAACCCGTCTCACGCAGCGCCGCCGAAGCCTGGAGGGCCTTGCGCCCCGAGATACGGGCCGAACACAGCTGCGCCGTCAGCAGCCAGTGGAACCATTGCTGCGGCACGTCGCGCGCGATGTTGGCGCCCACCTCGTCGCTGAACAATTGGCCCTGCGTGTCGATCAGGGCCTTGGCGATCTCCTTGCAGCTCATGGTCACCTCCGTCGCAAAGGGAGGAAACGACCGGCGCAGGGCGCTGTTCCGGGCCGGCGCGATCATGACAGCCAACGTTTGCGGCGGCGGTACGACCGGACATCCCGGAACGACTTGCGCCCTTCGTCGGACATGCCGAGGTAGAATTCCTTCACATCCGGGTTCTCGCGCAGTTCGGCGGCGGGGCCATCCATCACGATCCGGCCGGATTCGAGGATGTATCCGTAATGCGCGAACCGCAGCGCCACGTTTGTGTTCTGCTCGGCCAAGAGGAAGGTCAGCCCCTCCTTCTCGTTCAGGTCCTTGACGATGCCGAAGATCTGCTCGACCAGCTGCGGCGCGAGGCCCATCGAGGGCTCGTCCAGCAGCACGGTTTCCGGACGGGACATGATCGCCCGCCCGATGGCGACCATCTGCTGTTCTCCGCCCGAGGTATAGCCGGCCTGCGACTTGCGTCGTTCCTTGAGGCGCGGGAAATAGCTGTAGACAAGGTCGAGATCGGCGTCGATCTCGCCCTTCGAGGCGCCGCGGGTATACGAACCTGTCAGCAGGTTCTCTTCGACGGTGAGGTGCTCGAAACAGTGGCGGCCCTCCATCACCTGGATCACGCCCTTCTTGACCATCGCCGCCGGATCAAGGTCCGCGACACGTTCGCCGCGGTAGAGGATCGAGCCCTTGGTGACCTCGCCGCGCTCGGAGTGCAGCAGGTTCGACACCGCCTTGAGCGTCGTGGTCTTGCCCGCCCCGTTGCCCCCCAGAAGCGCGGTGATCCCGCCCTTGGGGACATGCAGCGAGACGCCCTTCAGCACGAGGATCACGTGGTTGTAGATCACCTCGATATTGTTGACTTCCAGAAGCTTCTCGGCCGTGGCGGGCGCCTGGTCGGGGGGCTGTCGCAGCTCGGTTCGGGTCATTGCGTGTCCTCGGAAATCTTTGGGGCCGTGGCCCGCCGGAATGTCCGGGGCCCCGTCGGGCCCCGGACAGGATCGGGTCGGATCAGTCGCACTCGCGCGGGGTGATCCCGTTCTCTTCCGCGTAGGCCATGGAATCCTCCATGATCAGCGGGTCGATGACCTCGAGATCGGGCTCCATGAAGTCCGAGACCGGGGTCCAGGTCTGGTCCGCGGCGTTCCACTGCTGGATGAAGGCGGTCCGCGGCGCAGAGTGCTGCGCGCAGCTCAGCTGGAAGCCGCCGGTGAAGCCGGGCAGACCCAGTTCCTCGAAGCGGGCATCGCTGATCTCCAACGTCTCCATCGCGTCGCGCAGCTGCGTTGCGTCGATGTCGGAGGTGCCGCTGGCCTCCTGTGCCTGACGGATCGCCTCGGCCAGGACGGCGGCGGTGTAGACGCCACGATTGTAGCCGACCTCGCCGAACTTGGTGCCGTCCCCGGCGGCCAGGCCCGCGTCGATCACGGTCGACTTGATTTCCTGCATGGCGGGGTAATCGGTGCCCGCGCCGTGCCAGGTGACCGACTTGTAGCCGTCGGCGCCCTCACCCACGGGAACGACGTCCGCTTCGGAGCCGGACCACCAGACACCGATGAACTTGTCCATCGGGAAGCGGATGTTCGACGCCTCCTGGATGGCGACCTGGTTCATCACGCCCCAGCCCCACATGAAGACATAGTCAGGACGTTCGCGCCGGATCTGCAACCACTGGGACTTCTGTTCCTGGCCCGGGTGATCCACGGCCAGCAGGACCAGTTCGAAGCCGTGCTTCTCGGACAGCTTCTCAAGCGTGCGGATCGGCTCCTTGCCGTAGGCGGAGTTGTGGTAGACCAGCGCGATCTTCTTGCCGTCGAGCGACCCCCCCTCCTGCTCCATCGCGTATTTCGTCATGATGGAGGCCGCGTCCCAGTAGGTGCCGGGCAGGTTGAAGATCCATTCGAAGACCTTGCCGTTCACCGCCGAGGTCCGGCCGTAAGCGACGGACCAGATCGGGATCTCGTCGGCGGTCGCCTTGGGGATCAGCTGATAGGTGATGCCGGTGGATTGCGGGATGTAGACCAGAGCGCCCTGGCCCTTGGTCTGCTCGTAGCACTCGACGCCCTTTTCGGTGTTGTAGCCGGTCTCGCATTCCAGCACGTTGATCTGCTCGCCGCCGATGCCGCCGTCGCGTTCGTTCAGCATGGTCATGTAGTCGCTGAACCCGTCGGCATAGGGGATGCCCGACGGCGCGTAGGGGCCGGTCCGGTAGTTCAGGGCGGGGATGGTCAGATCGGCCAAGGCCGGTGCCACCCCCATGACCGTTGCAGCAAGTGCTGCCATCAGTTTCAGTCTCATCGGTTCTATCCTCCCTTTTTTTCGAGTCCGATGCAGTTGGTTTGGGGCAGTCGCCCCGGGACGTTCCCGCGGTGGATGCCGCGCTCCTCTCGCGTCAGTGGGGGAACGGCCAGAGTCGGAGTTTCTCCTTCGTGACGCGCCACAGCTGGGCCAGCCCGTGCGGCTCCGCGACAAGGAAGACGATGATAAGAAAGCCCAGGATCATGATCTCGAAATGTGACGCCAGCCCCGTGGGCCAGCCCAATGTGCCGACCAACACGTTCTTGAGCAGTACGGGCAGGAGCACCAGGAAGGCCGCCCCCGCGAAGCTGCCGAAGATCGAGCCGAGACCGCCGATGATGATCATGAACAGCACAAGGAAGGACTTGTTGATGCCATAGACCTCACCCACTTCGACCGCGCCGAGATAGACCGCGAAGAACAGAGCGCCCGCTATGCCCACGAAGAAGGACGACACGGCGAAGGCGGTCAGCTTGGAGATCAGGGGATTCACGCCGATGATCTCGGCCGCGATGTCCATGTCCCGGATCGCCATCCACCTGCGGCCCATGGCGCCGCGGGTGAGGTTCCGGGCAAGAAGGGCCGAAGCGACGGTGAAGACGAGGCAGAAGAGATAGGTCGCCCAGGCCTCGGTCGCAGGGCCGGTCACGGCCTGGCCAAAGACGGTGCGTTCGGGCGCGTTGATCTGGCCCGAGGCCGAGTTGTTGTAGAACCACGGGACCCTGTTGAAGAGCCACACCAGGAAGAACTGCGCGGCCAGCGTGGCCACTGCCAGATAGAACCCCTTGATGCGCAGCGACGGCAGGCCGAACAGCACACCGACGATGGCGGTGATGCCCCCCGCCATGACGATGTGAAAGAAGATGTTGATGTCGGGGAAGGCAGTCATCAGCTTGTAGGTCGCGTAGGCCCCGACCGCCATGAAGCCCCCCGTCCCGAGCGAGACCTGTCCGCAGTAGCCCACGAGGATGTTCAGGCCGATCGCCGCGATGGCGTATATCAGGAACGGCAGCAGGACCGCATTGGCCCAGTAGTCGTTGATGACGAAGGGCACGATCAGGAAGGCGACCGCCAGAACGGCGTAATAGCGGTAGCGGTCGAACCGGATCGGAAAGGTCTGGTTGTCGTCGACATAGGATGTCTTGAACTCACCGGCTTCGCGATAGAACATGTCTCAGACCTCGTGCATCTTGGGGGACCGCGGGCAGGCGGTGTCGCCCGAGCGGTGAATTGGCGTGCGGAAACGGATGCCGACGTCCGCCAGGGCAAGGGATGTCATGCGCAGCCCCCTCGTCGCCTCGCGGGCCGCGACCGCGAGGGATCTGAAGTTCGGCCGGAACGTCCCGTCGGAGATGGCGCGCTGCTTCATGTCGGTCTCAGGCCCTCGCCAGCGCGACCAGCCGGACGATCAGCCAGACCAGACCCGCCGAGACGAGCGCCAGACCAAGCATGGACAGAAGCGTCACGTCCGCCCAGAAGGGGCCGCTCTCCAGATCGCCCTTTCGGGCCTCGCCGATCATTCGGGCGAGCCAGATGGCGGCCGACCCCGGGATCAGCAGGATGACAGGTGGCAGGAGTGCGCGCATTGGGTTTCCTCCGCATCGTCAGACCCTCTCGATGATCTTCTCGCCGAACAGGCCCTGCGGCCGGAAGACGAGGAAGATCAGCGCGAGCACATAGGCGAACCAGTTCTCGGTGGCACCGCCGACGAGCGGCCCGATGGCGAATTCGAAGAGCTTCTCGCCGACCCCGATGATCAGCCCGCCGACGATGGCGCCGGGGATCGAGGTGAAACCCCCGAGCATCAGGACTGGCAGCGCCTTGAGTGCAATGAGCGAAAGCGAGAACTGAACGCCCGATTTCGCGCCCCACATGATGCCCGCCACCAGTGCGACGAAGCCCGCGATGGACCAGACGAGAACCCATATGAAGTTGAGCGAGATGCCCACCGACAGCGCCGCCTGGTGATCGTCGGCTACGGCGCGCAGGGCCCGGCCCTGCTTGGTGTACTGCGAGAAGAGCATCAGGGCGGCCACGAGGATGATGGCGATCACCGTGGCCCAGATGTCGAGGTTGTCGATGAAGAAGCCGTAGCCGAAGAAGTCGTAGGTCGCCTCGTCTATGGCGGTGTTGATGCCCTGCGGCAGCCCGACGTCTAGTTTCTTGATGTCGGCGCCCCACATGAGATCGCCCAGCCCCTCCATGAAATAGGCAAGCCCGATGGTCGCCATGAAGAGGATGATGGGCTCCTGGTTGACGAGGTGCCGCATGATGAAGGCGTTTACCGCCCAGGCGAGGCCGATCATCACCACGATGGTCAGCACGATCCCCACGACGGCTGGCAGGTGCCATCCGAAATGATGCACCTCGGTTCCGAATATGGCGTTGATCAGGTGGGAGAAGGGCACCTGACCCTCCATGATCCCCACGAGAGTGAGGGCGGCAAAGAGCGCCATGACGCCCTGCGCGTAGTTGAAGATGCCGGAGGCCTTGTAGATCAGAACGAAGCCCAAGGCGACGAGGGCATAGAGCACCCCGGCCATCAGGCCGTTCAGAAAGACCTCCATTCCGAATAGCAGCTGGTCAGGCATGCGCCGCGCCCCCCTTTCTCAGCGGGCACGCGGCGCGCGCCCTTGTCAGTTCCGCGTCGCGCCAGCCGGTTCGCAGGCGCAGTCCGCGATCAGCGCGTTGGCCTTTTCCGAACGTTTGCCGGCCGGCACCGCCTCGAGCGCGGAGCGTGCCGCCAGCAGGCCCTCGGTGATATCCTCGGCCGTGAAGTCCGGCCGCGTGTCGCCCTCGCCCATCTCGGGCTGGCGGGCATTGCGCGCGGCATGCGCCGCGTCCCGCAGCGCCTGTTTCAGCGCCTGCCGTTCGTCCGTCAGCAGATCGTCCAGGTCCTCCTGGCGGAACTGCGCCGCCTGCAGGGCGGCCGCATCGCTCAGTCCACGATCCTCTCCGAGGATTTCCGCAAGTGTCTTCTTGGTCCAGGTCAGGTCGGGCATCCGTGGTCTCCTTCCGTGTGTTCGGAAGGACAACGGCGACGGACCGGGCAAAGGTCCCCGCACGGGCGGAATTCGCCAACGGAGTCGCGGCCTCAGTCATGCGCAACCCCCAGATAGGCGTCGATGACGTCCTGGTTGCTGCGCACCTCGTCCGGTGTGCCGTCGCCGATCTTCTGGCCGTAATCCATGACGACCACCCGGTCGCTGAGATCCATCACCACGCCCATGTCATGCTCGATCAGCGCGATGGTGGTGCCGAACTCGTCGTTCACGTCCAGGATGAAGCGGGACATGTCCTCCTTCTCCTCGACGTTCATGCCCGCCATGGGTTCGTCGAGCAGCAGGAGCGACGGTTCGGCCGCCAAAGCCCGGGCCAGTTCGACCCGCTTCTTCAGTCCGTAGGGCAGGCGCGCGACGGGCGTCTTGCGGATATTCTGGATTTCGAGGAAGTCGATCACCTTTTCCACGACTTCGCGGTTCTCGACCTCTTCCTTCTCGGCCCTGCCCTTCCAGAGCGCCTGTTGAAACAGGTTCGTCTTCATGTGGTTCAGGCGCCCGGTCATCACGTTGTCCAGAACCGTCATGCCCTCGAAGAGAGCGATGTTCTGGAAGGTGCGCGCGATACCCTGCCGTGCGACCTCGTAGGGTTTCATCTGGGGCCGCTTCGCACCCTTGTAAAGCACCTCGCCCTCCTGCGGGATGTAGAAGCCGCTGATGACGTTCAGCATCGAGGACTTGCCGGCGCCGTTCGGCCCGATGATCGCGCGGATCTCGCCCTCGCGGATGTCGAAGCTGATGTCCTTGATCGCCACCACCCCGCCGAACCGAAGAGTGATGTTCCGCATCTCCATCACCACGCCGCCGATCCTGCGGCCGTCTTCGGTGGTGTAGCCCTCGGTCTGGTCAAGCATAGACAACCCCCTGATACTGATAATTTTTTCTGCAGAAGGTGCGATGGCCCGTTGTTCGGTCTTTCCTTGTGCATTTGCTGCCAGAGGAAACTGCTGAAGTTGGAAGGCTCAATTCACTAGGAGCATTCCGATGCCAATAGCACCGACCCAACCCGACCTCTTTGAAGATGGCCTTGTTGCTGTCGCAAAGACGGATGGTCTCCCCGCCCAGTGTGCGTTCGAGAAACTTTGCAGCACGCATGGCATCAATTCCGGCTTTGCTCCTCTGAGCTTCCGTCTTGTTGTGCAACGAATATTCGACGCGCAATGACAGATGTTTGCTCATTCCGCCGCCACCTTGCGCGTCGCGACCGGCACCACCCTGGCGTCGCGGATCTCCAGCGTCGCCGAGATATAGCCCTTGCGGCCGTCCTCGTAGGTCACCTCGGTCCGGGTCGAAACCTCGTTCGAGCCGTCGTAGAGCGCGGTGATCAGGTCATCGTACTTGTCCGCGATCATGCCGCGGCGCACCTTGCGGGTGCGGGTCATCTCGCCGTCATCGGCATCCAGTTCCTTGTGCAGGATCAGGAAACGATGCACCTGGCAGCCCGAGAGCATCTCGTCCTCGGCGATCGAGGCGTTCGCCTCTTCCACATGCTCCTGGATCGTCGCCATGACCTGCGGATGACCGGCCAGTTCCTGGTACGAGGAATAGGCGATGTTGTTGCGCTCGGCCCAGTTGCCGACGGCGCTCAGGTCGATGTTGATGAAGGCGCAGCAGCGGTCGCGCCCGCTGCCGAAGACCACGGCTTCGAGGATGTTGGGATAGAACTTGAGCTTGTTCTCGACATACTTGGGCGCGAACATCGAGCCGTCAGCCATCTTGCCCACGTCCTTGGCGCGGTCGATGATCCGCAGATGGCCGGTGTCGGGCTCGAAGAAGCCCGCGTCTCCCGTGGCCACCCAGCCCTCGGAATCCTTGGTCGATGCGGTGCTCTCGGGGTTCTTGTAGTACTCCACGAACACCCCGGGCGAGCGATAGAAGACCTCGCCGTTGTCGGCGATCCTCACCTCGACGCCGGGCGACGGCACGCCCACGGTATCGGCGCGGACCTCGCCATCGGGCTGCTGGGTGATGAACACCCCCGCCTCGGTCTGGCCATAGAGCTGCTTCAGGTTGATCCCGAGCGAGCGGTAGAAGCTGAAGATCTCTGGCCCGATCGCCTCGCCCGCCGTATAGCCGACGCGCACGCGGCTGAGGCCGAGCGTGTTCTTGAGCGGGCCGTAGATGAACAGGTCGCCCAGCCGGTATTTCAGACGGTCGCCGAAGCCGACCGGCCTGCCGTCCAGGATGTCTCCGCCGACTTTTCGGGCATGGGCCATGCACCGGTCGAACAGCCATTTCTTGAACCGCGTGCTGTCCTCCATCCGGATCATCACGGTGGTGAGCTGGGTCTCGAAGACGCGCGGCGGGGCGAAATAATAGGTCGGCCCGATCTCGCGCAGGTCAGTGATCAGCGTGTCTTCGCTCTCGGGGCAGTTGACGCAGAATCCCGTCCAGTAGGCCTGGCCGATCGAGAAGATGAAATCCCCCACCCAGGCCATGGGCAGGTAGGCCAGCACCTCCTCTCCGGTCGACAGGCTGTCGAATTCCGATGAGGCGATTGAGGTCTCGATGATGTTCCGGTTCGACAGGACGACGCCCTTGGGCTTGCCCGTCGTGCCCGAGGTATAGAGCATGACGCAGGTGTCGTCATAGGCGATCGCGGACTGGCGACGTTCGAGCTCGGGGTTCAGCTTGTCCCGCAGGTCGTGGCCGGTCTGCTGAACCTGCCGGTAATCGTGCAGCTGGGAGTGGTCGTATTTCCGCAGGCCGCGCGGGTCGAGGTAGACGAGGTGTTCGAACTGGTGCAGCCTCTCCTGCACCTCGACGACCTTGTCGACCTGTTCCTGATCCTCGGCGATGACGAAGCGCGCCCCGCAGTGGTCGAGGACATAGGCCATCTCGTCGGCCGCGCTGTCCTGGTAGACGGGGACCGGAACCGCCCCCACCATCTGCGCAGCGACCATCGACCAGTAGAGATGCGGGCGATTCGACCCGATGATGGCGATGAAGTCGCCCTTCTCGACGCCCATGTCGATAAGGCCGCGTGCCAGGTTGCGGATTTCCTCGCGCGTGTCGGACCAGGTCCAGGTCTGCCAGATCCCGAACTCCTTTTCGCGATAGGCCGCCTTGGTCGCGAATGTCTCGGCATTGCGATCAAGCAGGGCCGGTATCGAAACCAGCCCGTCCTTGCCACCGGACGCAGGTGCCATGCAGTGTCCCTCCCCTTGTCCCGGCACCTCCCCGCGCCGGTCCGCCCTGTCGCGGCGAATCCCCCCGTCGTGCGGAAGGTCCCCAATAAGTTGCGGCGAACCTTTTCGGCATCATTTCCGAAATGTAACGAATTGTAACAGCTGCGACGCGCTTTCCCCCGTGCGCGGCGGATGCTACCTCATGATGTCACCAGCGGGGGCGGCGATGGACTTCAGCAGACGGGATTCCCTGACCCGAGCGGGCCTGAACCTGATCCAGCAGGCCCTGTCCATCTATGACGAGGATCTGCGGCTCGTGCTGTGCAACCGGCAATTCCGCGAGATGTTCGCCCTGCCGAACCGCCTGACAAAGGCGGGCGCGCCGTTCCAGGACACGATCCGCCATCTGGTGGAGACCGGCGAATACGGCCCCATCGACGACACCGAGACCGCCATCCATGAACGGGTCGCGCAGGCCCTGACCTTCCGGCCGCATTATTTCGAACGGACGCGATCGAACGGGCGGGTGATCTCGGTCGAGGGGGCGCCGCTGCCCCAGGGCGGATGGGTCACGGTCTACACCGACATCACCGACATCAAGCGGCAGGAGGAGCTGCTGCGCGCGCGGTCGGCCGAATTGTCGGGCCAGCTGATCAACCATGCCGAGGATCTCGCCGCCGCCAACCGCAAGCTGCAGGCGACGAATGCCGCGCTCGAGGAGGCCCGGGGCGAGCTGACGCAGATGGAGGCGCGAATCCGGCTGACGACCGAAATGATGCCGGCGCATATCGCCCATATCTCGCCGCGCCGCACGTATAATTATTCCAACCGGCGGCTGAACGCGATCATGCCGGGGCGGCCGTCGAATATCCTCGGACTGCACATGGCGGATGTGCTGGGGGCGCAAGCCTACGCGGCGGTGAAACCTTATCTCGACATCGCCTACGAGGGGCGGGAGTCGGTGTTCGAATTCACCGATGCGGCCTCGTCCCGGCGGATCCGCACGGCGCTCAACCCCGACGGCGAGGGCGGCGCCTACATCCTGTCGATGGACGTCACCGAGGAGACCCAGACCCGCGCCGCGCTGGCCCAGTCGCGGCGCCGGCAGCTGGCAGCACAGGTCACCAGCGGCATGGCGCACGATTTCTCGAACCTGCTGACGATCATTCTGGGCACCCAGTCCCGCCTCGCGGCGAGCGACCTCGACCCGGATGCGCGGCGCCTCGTCGAGGCGACACTGGCCGCCGCGCGTCGCGGAGGCGATCTGCTCAACGGGCTGGCCAAGATGACCGCCGACCGCAGGCCCGCCCCGGCCCCGGTCGAGCTGTCGGGCTTTCTGTCGGAACTGACGACGCTGGCCGAGCCGACGCTGGGCGAGGGCGTGACCCTCGCGGTCGATGATCGCACCGGCGGGGCGCGGCTCATGCTCGATATCGCGATGCTTCAGGACAGCCTGCTGAACCTGATCCTGAACGCCAAGGATGCGGTCGGCGGCGCGGGGCGCATCACGCTCACCGCGCGCAACCTTCAGGACACCTGGCTGGAACTCGTCCTGGAGGATGACGGGCCGGGCTTTTCCGAGACCGCACTGACCCATGCGCTGGATCCTTTCTTCACGACCAAGGGCGACGCGGGCAGCGGACTGGGCCTGTCGACCGTGTACGACATGACCCAGATCGTCGGGGGGCG
This sequence comes from Pseudooceanicola batsensis HTCC2597, assembly GCF_000152725.1. Classification (GTDB taxonomy): domain Bacteria; phylum Pseudomonadota; class Alphaproteobacteria; order Rhodobacterales; family Rhodobacteraceae; genus Pseudooceanicola; species Pseudooceanicola batsensis. Next base: position 2,838,538 of record NZ_CH724131.1, on the reverse strand, counting down.
GATGAAGCTGGGCAACACGCGGTCGGGGGGCCGGGTGGTCCTGCAACTGCCGTGGCGACCTGCGCAGCCCGCCGCCGCCCCGGGGCTGGCGCTGCTGGTCGAGGACAGCCCCGACCTGCGCCAGACCGTCCGGAGCATGCTGCGCGCCGAGGGCTATTCGGTCATCGAGGCCGCCAGCGTCGAGGAAGCACGCAGCCTTGTCACCCAGGTTCCCGGCCTGACGCTGATCCTGACGGACATCACGCTGGAGGGGTCGCTCACGGGGATAGATCTCTTCGACAGCTTGCCTGCCGATGCGCCACCCTGCTACATGATGACGTCCCTGCGGACGGATCACACGCTCTTTGTCGAGGCGGCGCAGCGATGCCCGGTGCTTCGCAAGCCCTTCGATCCGGCCGACCTGTCGCATCTGCTTTCGACCGGAGCGCTGCCCCAATGACCGACATTCCGTTGGTGACGATCCTCGATGACGAACCTGAGATCCGGTCGATGCTGACCACGGCGCTGGAAGAGGCCGGTTACAGGACGATGGGCTTCGCCCGCGCGACGGAGTTCGAGGCAGCCATGCAGTCGGTGACGCCGGATCTCTGCCTGCTGGACCTGTCGCTTCCGGACCGCGACGGGCTGACGCTGATCCACCGGCTGGCGCTGGAAAAGGGCGCGACGGTCGTGATCATCTCGGGCCGGGCGCAGGTGCAGGACCGCGTGACCGGATTGGAGCTGGGGGCCGACGATTACATCATCAAGCCATTCGATCCGGCCGAGGTCGTGGCGCGGGTGCGGGCCCGGCTACGGCGGGACCGACCTTCGGCCTCGGCGGCGCAGACCGCCCAGTTCGCCGGGTGGACCGCGCATTTCGACCGTTTCCTGCTCGAAGACGCCGCCGGCGCGGAGGTGCCGTTCTCTCATGCCGAGGGCGAAGTGCTTCGGCTGTTTCTGGAGCGTCCGAAACGGCTGATATCGAGGGCGGTCATGCAGGAGGCGCTCGGCGGCGCGGCGGGCGACAGTTTCGACCGCGCGATGGATGTCCGGATCTCGAGGCTGCGGACCAAGCTGCGCGAGGACCCCAGGAACCCGCGCCTGATCAAGACGATCTACGGGGCGGGCTACATCTTCCTGGGAGACGTCAAATGGAGCTGAGCCACTTTGCCCTGATCACCGGGCCCTTCGTCGGCCGAAGCTCGATGCTCGCCACCGCCGAGGCGCTGCGCGCCGCCGGGGCCATGGTGACCGAGCCCGATCCGCACCAGGCGCACCCGGTCGATCTTCCGTCGCTCGGCGACTGGGCGCTGTCGCTGGTGCCGGCGGTACCGCGCACGCCCGCCCCGGTCGTCGTGGGCTACGGCGCGGGCACGGTTTTGGCCGCCTGGCTAGCACCGCGCATCGGCGCTTCGGCGCTGATCCTCGTGGACGGAGAGGTTCCGCCGGACCGGGGCGCCGCGCCCATCCTGCCCGACCGCGTGTCGTCGCTGTTGCGGGGCGCCGCCGGAACTCAGGGTCTGCCCCGGTGGTCGGACTGGTGGACGGACCTGTCGACGCAGGAGGACATGGGTCTCGCCGCGCTCTCGCGCCAGCGGCCCGAACTGGTCGAGCCCCTGGCCCGCGAGCAGCGGCATTTTCCCGCGGACTGGCTGGATCAGACGCTCGACCTCGATCCATGGACGGACCTGCCGGTCGGCTACCTGCGCCTGTCACGGTTCTTCACGACGGCGGCCGAAGCGGCATCCGGCCGCGGCTGGCCGGTCGAAACCATCGACGGCAGCCACCTGCACCCTGCGCTCATGGGGGCCGAGACGGCCGGGGCGATCCTGGCCGTGGCCGGCGAACTGGACCTCTGAGGGCGCTCAGCGCGCCGCCATCTCCGCGGCCGCATGGGCCAGGATCTGCAGGCCGGTGACGAGGTCCGCCTCGTCCGTGTCCTCTTCGAAGGCGTGGCTGATGCCGTTGATCGAGGGCACGAAGAGCATGGCGGCCGGCATAAGCGCCGCGACCGAGGCCGCGTCGTGCAGCGCGCCCGACGGCATCCTGCGCCAGCGTCCGGGGGCAACCGCCTGGGCCGCACGGGCCAGCGCCTGCTGCATCCCTTCATCCATCGGCACCGGGTCGAGGCCGAGCATGTCCGAGGTCTCGGCGGTCAGACCGGTGTCCGCGGCGGCGTCCTCGATCGCCTGGCGGATGATCTCCTCCATCCGGTCGAGGCGCTGCTTGTCACCGTCCCGCCACTGCATCGAGAACGTGCAGCGGCCCGGCACGATCGAATGCGAGCCGGGGTGCAGTTCCACATGCCCCGTGGTCCAGACCGTCTCGCCAACCACGACGTTGCGGAACCGGTCGGCGATCAGGTGCTGGAACCGCAGCAGTCCCTTGAGCGCGTCCCTGCGCAGGTGCATCGGCGTGGTGCCCGCATGGTTCTGTTCGCCCGTGAAGGTCACCCGCATGTCGCGTATGCCGACGATGCCGGTAACCACGCCCGCCGCCTCTCCGGCCTGATCGAGCCAGGGGCCCTGTTCGATATGACATTCCAGAAAGCCGCGGAAACGCCCGGGATCCGGGAATTCGCCGGCGATATCTGCGATGCGCGCGCGGGCCTCGGCATAGGTGACACCCTGGGTGTCGGTCAGGCGATCGGCCGCGGCGAGCGAGGTGAAGCCGCCCCAGACGCGGCTGCCGGTGGTGACGCCGAAGCGCCCCTCCTCGTCCTCGAAGGAGACGGCCGAGATCGGAATTCCCGCCTCGGCGCCCGCCCGGGCCAGCTCCAGGCCGCAGATCACACCGAGCGTGCCGTCCAGCCAGCCGCCCTCGGGCTGGGTATCGGTATGCGATCCCACCAGAAGCGACTGCCCCTCGGCCAGGCCCCAGACCGTCCCGACCGGATCGATGCGCGCCTCGAGCCCGCAGGCGGCGAACTGTTCGCGCAGCCATCGGCGCGCGGCGATGTCGGGATCCGTGAAGGCCGGGCGGACCACGCCCCGGCCCACGCCCGCGGCGCCGAATTCGCGCAGGCGGTGAAGATCGGCGAGGAACCGGTCAGGGTTGACGGGCAGCATGACGGTCCTTTCCGGATTGGCGGACTTGATCGTGATAAATCCGCGGGAGGTTAGTCATGGCACCCTGAGAAGGTCAACCGCCCCGGTCTGCCGGGCCGGAGTGGCCTTCGATGTGCGTGTTTCGGCTCATTGCCGGGCAGCGCCGCCGTCAGGAAAACAGCCGGAAATAGAGCCAGTTCGGCAGGTAACGCGCGCCCCGGAAGATCAGCGAGAACCAGGTGGGAAAGGCACGCGAGAAGGCATGGGAATTCATGTGTTCGAAACAGATGCGCGCGGCTTTTTCCGGCTCCATGATACCGGGCATCCGGAAGTCGTTCTTTTCGGTCAGGCGGGTGCGGATGAAGCCGGGGTTGAGCAACTGGACCTCGATGCCGCTGTCCTGCAGGTCGCAGCGCAGGCTTTCGGCCAGCGCCATGATCCCCGCCTTCGTCGCCGTGTAGGGCGCCGCGCCAGGCAGCCCCCCGTAGGCGGTCAGCGATCCCGTCAGAACCAGATGGCCCCGGCCGCGCTCCTGCATTCGCGGCAGGACGGCGCCGACCACGCGCATCGCGCCGCCAAAGTTCACATCGGCCATGGTCTCGGCCTGTTCGGCATCCCACCCTTCGGCGCCGAACGGCCAGTAGGCGCCCGCCAGATAGACCACGCCGTCGACCTCTCCGGCCTCCTCCGCCGCAGCATGCACCGCCTCGCGGTCGGTCACGTCGAGGGGCAGGACACGGGCGGGGCCGGGCAGGTCGTCGGCCAGCGCGTTCAGCGTCTCCTCGTTCCGGGCCGACAGGATCACCCGCGTGCCGACCCGGCTAAGCTGGTGCGCCAGTGCCGCGCCCAGCCCCTCGCTCGCGCCGATCAGCCAATAGGTCTTTCCCTGCCAAGTTTTCATCCGTGTCTCCTTTCGGGGGCAACGTCCCGCGTCATGCCCTGTTCCCTAACGCGACACCTCGTGCCGGGGCGGCTCGGGCCGGGGGCGATAGGCGGCCCCCTTCCACCAGAGTTTGAAGGCCTGCCAGTGGATCAGTGCCAGGACGCGGAGCGATCCCAGGGGCCGCCGCAGGGTCGCCCCGAGCAGCCGGGCCGTGGTCAGCGGGACAAACGGGCCGGTGAGCGTGGCGATCACGCCCTCGCCGGCCGGGCCATAGTCGATGCGGATGCCCACATGATCGTCGCGGATGTCGAACCGGAACCTGTAGCCGCCCGTGCGCGGCTGAAACGGCGAGACGTGCATGACCTTGTCGGCGGCCAGGGGAAGGTCGCCGTCGATCGCCGCCAGATCGTCGTGGTGACACAGATAGGAATGGCGGTCGCCGAAGGTGTTGGTCACTTCTGCGACGACGCAGAAGAGCCGGCCCCGATCATCCTCGCAGAGCCAGAAGGAGACCGGGTTGAAGACATGCCCCAGGAGGCGGGGCTGGGCGAGAAGGCGCAGGCGGGCCGGCTGCGGCAGGCCCCGTTCGCGCAGGACCTCGCGCACCCATGCGGCGCCACGCCCCCGCCCCGGGGCGCCGCCGTGATCGCGGTCGTGGATGGCCGCCAGGGCGCGGCGATTGCGACCGAAGAGCCGGGGCGTCCGGAGCGGGGCTTCGGCGTCGATCAGCACATAGTCGACGCCGTAGCGAAAGGCGTTGCGGACCGCCCCCTTGCGGCCATGCCAGGTGTGACCCCTGAGCAGCAGCGGTTGCGCGGGATCGATCATGTCACTCGGCCGCCAGAGCCGCCGGACCGGGCGTGGTGCTGGCGATGCCCTCGACCACGTCGACGGCGCTGGCCAGACCGTCCTCGTGGAACCCGTTTCGCATCCAGGCGCCGCAGAACCAGGTGTTGTTGTGGCCGTTGATCCGCGCCATGTCCTCCTGCGCGGCCAGCGCGGCGGCGTCATAGACCGGGTGGCGCATCGTCACCTGATCGTAGATCTTCGCCGGATCGATCGCGCGGGTCGCGTTGAGCGTGACGAACATCGGATCGTCCTGCGGGATCGGCTGCAGGCGGTTCATCCAGTAGGTCAGATCGAGCGAGTCGCCGATGCGGCCCTGCGCCTCGCGATAGTTCCACGACGCCCAGGCCCGCCGGTTGCGCGGCATCACGCCATCGTCGGCATGCAGGATGACCTCGTTCGGCTGATAGCGGATCGCCGAGAGGCCAGCCTGTTCCTCGATCGTCGGATCGATGAGCATGCGCAGACTGTCGTCGGAATGCGTCGCCAGCACCACCTCGTCGAAAGCCTCCCACGCCTGACCTGCGATGCGCAGTTCGGGGCCGGTCAGCCGGCGCCGGATCGCCTCGACCGGGCTGGAGAGGCGGATGTCGACCCCGGCCGAGCGCAGGGCGGCCTCAAGCCGGGTGACGTACTGGGCGGACCCGTCGCGAACGGTGTACCACTGGTGCTGACCCGTATGGCTGAGAAGCGCGTGGTTCTTGAAGAACTGCACCATCGCCCGCGCCGGAAAATCCAGGATCTTCTCCTTGGGGGTCGACCAGATCGCGCCGGAGAGGGGCAGAAGATAGTAGTCGCGGAACCAGATGCCGGTGCCCAGCGACGCGAGCAGGTCGCCGATCGTCATCGCGGGGTCGTGCGAGGCCGCCACCGCGCGCTTGTTGAAGCGCATGACGTCGCGCAGCATGCCGATGAACCGCGGATCGGCCATATTGCGCAGTTGGGCAAAGACGGCCCGCAGATCGGAGAGCCCGTATTCGATCCGCCCGCCGCGAACCGAAGCGCCAAAGCTCATGTCGCTTTTCACGACCGGTACACCGAGCTCGTCGAAGAGGCGCGTCAGCAACGGATAGTTCGGATAGTTGAAGACGATAAAACCCGTATCGACCGGCTGATCGCCGCGCTTGCCCGCCAGAACCGTGCGGGCATGGCCGCCCAGCCGGGGCGCGGCCTCGACCAGGGTCACGTCATGGTTGCGCGACAGAAGCCGCGCGGCGCCCAGCCCCGAAATGCCGCCGCCGACGACGGCGATGCGGCGCCGCGGGAAATGACTGGATTCGAATGGCATTCAGGGCCCCTTTCCGGCAAAGTCTCGTGTCCTGTACGCGCGAGAGGTCGGGGTGGATGCGGACCGGCTGCACTTTTTTTGCATTTCAGCCTTTTTGCTCCGTGACGGTGATCCGGTTCCGGGGCGCCCGCGTAACCGGGTCATGTTGCAGCAAGCCACCGAGCCGTATCATCATCGCTCGTCCCCGCTGCGGTCTCGTGCTAGGTCATCCATGGTGATGGAGAAACCGAAGCCCGACATGCCGCAGAAGACAGGGGCCGCGCCCGACCGCGGCGCGTGGATCGTCGAGATGGAACTGATCCGCGACAGGCGCGACAAGGAAGCCTTCGGCCGTCTGTTCGCGCATTTCGCGCCGCGCGTTAAAGGCTTTCTGATGAAATCGGGGACCGAGGCCGGCGTGGCCGAGGATTGCGCGCAGGACGTCATGGTGACGGTCTGGCGCAAGGCGCACCTGTTCGACGCCCGGCGCGCCAGCGTCGCGACGTGGATCTTCACCATCGCGCGGAACCGTCGGATCGACATCGCCCGGCGGGAAAGGCGGCCCGAACCCGAGGACCTCGGCTGGGGACCCGAGCCGGATGCCTCGCAGGAGGACAGCATCGCGCTGCAACAGGACACGGACCAGCTGGGCGAGGCGCTGCGCACCCTGCCCGAGAAACAGCGCGCTCTGATCGAACGGGCCTATTTCGGCGACCTGTCGCACCGGGAAATCGCCGATCTAACGGGGCTGCCGCTGGGCACGATAAAATCGAGAATACGACTGGCGCTGGAGAAACTGCGCCACGCCATGGATCAGTCGACATGAGTATCAAGCATCATCTTACCGAGTCCCTGCTGATGGGCTACGCGGCCGGCACGCTGCCCGAGGCCTTCAACCTGGTGGTCGCGAGCCACGTCTCGATGTGCGATTCCTGCCGTGCGGCCGTCGAGAGCTACGAGACCCTCGGAGGCGCACTGCTGGACGATACGTCCTCGGAAATGGCTCCGGACGGGCTGGCCTCGTGCCTCGCGCGGCTTGACGGCGGCGGGGACGAAGTCATAGTCCCTCCGCGGCCGGCCGCCCCGGGAACGCTGCCCGCCCCGTTGCGAGACTATGTCGGCGGCGACCTCGAGGCGATCCGCTGGCGCCCGGTCGGGGGCGGCGTGAAACAGGCGATCCTGCCGACATCGGCCTCGGCCTCGGCGCGGCTGCTCTTCATTCCCGCCGGTGCGGCGGTGCCCGATCACGGACATCGCGGCATGGAGCTGACCATGGTCCTGCAGGGGGCCTTTGCCGACGAGACCGACCGCTTCGGGCGCGGCGACGTCGAGGTGGCCGACGAAGAGCTGGAGCACATGCCGGTGGCCGAGCCGGGCGAGGATTGCATCTGCCTCGCGGCGACCGACGCGCCCCTGCGGTTCCGGTCGTGGCTGCCGCGCCTGGCCCAGCCGTTCCTCAAGATCTAGTCGCGGCGGGTCAGCCGGGCGACGGCCGAGGTGGCCTCTTCGCTCTGCGGCTCGATCGAGAGATCCTCGAAGTCGAAATTGTCCAGCCGCGCGGCGCGCTTGCCCGCTCGCTCGGCCGCGGTGCCGATGCCGTCGATGTCCTTGCGGGCCTGGTCGAAATGGGTATCGAGCTTGCGGACCCGCTCGACCACCAGTTCCACGTCACGGTGCAGCATCTTCAGCGTGCTGCGGATCGCCCCCGCCTGTTCGCGCATCCGCGCATCCTTGAGGATCGCCCGCATGGTGTTCAGGGTCGCCATGCAGGTGGTGGGCGACACGATCCAGACGCGCGCGGCAAAACCGTCCCGCACCACGTCGGGAAAGTTCGCGTGCAGTTCGGCGTAGACCGCCTCGGACGGCAGGAACATCAGTGCCCCGTCGGCGGTCTCGCCTTCGAGGATGTAGCGCTCGGCGATGGCCTTGACGTGGGTCCGGACCGAGGTCCGGAAGGCCTGCGCGGCCGCCTTCGTCTCGCCGTCCGAGCGCGCGTTGCGCAGGGCCTCGTAAGCCTCGAGCGGGAATTTCGCGTCGATCACGATGGGGCCCGGAGGGTTCGGCAGGTGGATCAGGCAATCCGCCCGGCGCCCGTTCGATAGCGTGGCCTGCATCGTGAAACTGTCCTTGGGCAGCGCCTTCGAGACGATGTCGGTCAGCTGGATTTCCCCGAAGGCGCCCCGGGTCTGCTTGTTCGACAGAATGTCCTGAAGCGAGAGAACGTCGCCCGACAGCTTTGTGATGTTCTCCTGCGCCCTGTCGATCGTGGCCAGCCGCGCCTGAAGTTCGGTCAGGCTCTTGGTGGTCTTCTCGGACCCGCCCATGAGCTGCTTGTTCACCTGCTCCTGCATGTCGCTCATGGCGCGCGCGGTCTTCAGCGCGTTTTCGTGCAGGCGGTCCGTCATCTGCTGCTGAACGGCGGCCAGCCGCGTCTCCATCGTCTGGATGACCTGCGCCTGCGTGCTCGCCTGTGCGTTCGAGACCGAGGTCAGGCCGCCGGTCAGCTGCTCCTGCCCGCGCCCGAGCGCGTCGACCGCGCGCCCCATCTGGTCGAGCTGAAAGACCAGCGGTTCCGTCGCGCGGGCGGCCTTGCCGACGCCCCGCAGCGCGAAGATCAGCAGAAGAACGATCAGCAGGCCGAGCGCCGCGCCGAGAACGAGCGCGAGCGTGACCGGCTCGGCCAGGTCGAGGGTGGTGTTTCCGATCTGGATCATGTGCGTCCGAAGAGCCGTTCGATATCGGCCAGTTTCAATTCGACATAGGTGGGCCGGCCGTGGTTGCACTGACCGGACATCGGCGTCGCCTCCATCTCGCGGAGGAGCGCGTTCATTTCCTCGATCCGCATCCGGCGGCCCGACCGGACCGACCCGTGACAGGCCATCCGACTGAGGATGGCGTCGATGCGGGCCCTGAGGGTGGTGCTGTCGTCGCCGTCCGTCAGTTCGTCCAGAATATCCAGGATCAGCGCCCTGGCATCGACCTCGCCGAGGATCGCGGGGGTCTCGCGCACGGCCACGGCCGAGCCGCCGAAGGGTTCGACCGTCAGACCGAGGGCGCCCAACTCTCCGGCGGCCTCGGTGAGCCGCGCGCAGTCGCCCGCGCTCAACTCGACGATCTCGGGGATCAGCAGGGCCTGCGCAGGGACGCCCCGGGCCGCCGTCTGCGCCTTGAGCTTTTCGTAGACCAGCCTCTCGTGGGCGGCGTGCTGATCGACGATGACCATGCCGCGTTCGGTCTGCGCGACGATGTAGTTCTCGTGCACCTGTGCGCGGGCCGCGCCGAGGGGATGGCCCTCCAGTTCGGGGGCGGGTCCGGGAGCCGCGGGCTCGTACCGGGCGGAGGGGGCCGCGAAGCCGTCGAACCCGTCGGGCTCCCGGTCCTGCACCACGCCGCCGACCCCGGGGTCGGGGCAGGCGGGACCCTGACCGAGGTAGGCCATCGCGCGGGCCGGGCCCGAGGGGCGATCCATCTGGTAGACACGCCCCGCGGGGGCGGGTTCCGGCCGCATCGCGCCAAGCGTCGCGCCCGCCACGGTGGTCGAGGCGCGGTGCCCGGCCTCGGCCAGCGCGTGCCGCAGGCCAGACACGACGAGCCCGCGCGCCAGGCCCGGGTCGCGGAACCGGACCTCGGATTTCGCGGGGTGGACGTTCACGTCAACCAGCATCGGATCGCAGTCGATGAAGAGGGCCGCAGCCGGGTGGCGGTCACGGCTGAGAACATCCATGTAGGCCGCGCGCAGGGCGCCGGTCAGCAGCTTGTCCCGGACCGGGCGGCCGTTGACGAAGAGGAACTGTGCCACAGCCGCGCCGCGCGAATAGGTCGGCAGGGCCGCGTAGCCCGTCATGTGCAGCCCCTCGCGCTCGGCGTCGATGCGCAGGGCGTTCTCGGCGAATTCCCGGCCCAGCACCGCGGCCAGCCGGCCGTGCAGGGCGTCGAACATGTCGCCGCTTTCCGGATCGGCCCGGAAGGTCACCCGCCCCTCGCCCCCGCCCGAGACATCGCGCAGCACGAACCCGACGTAGGGTTCGGCCATGGCGAGGCGCTTGACGATGTCGGTGACGGCCTGGGTCTCGGCGCGGTCCGTCCGCAGGAACTTGAGCCGGGCCGGCGTCGCGAAGAACAGGTCGCGCAGTTCGACCACCGTGCCCCCGGACAGGGCGGCGGGACGGACCTCTCCCATTCGGCTGCCGCTGACGGCGATCTCGGCCGCGGTCGCCCCGGCGACGCGGGTGGTGATCCGCAGCCGTCCGACGGCACCGAGCGACGGCAGCGCCTCGCCCCGGAAACCGAAGGTGTGGATGTTCAGAAGGTCCGACCCGTCGATCTTGGAGGTCGCGTGGCGGGCCAGCGCCAGCGGCAGGGCCTCGGCCGGGATGCCGCAGCCGTCATCCTTGACCCGGATCAGGCTCTTGCCGCCCTCGGCCAGCGTGATCTCGATCCGCCGCGCCCCGGCATCCAGCGCGTTTTCCACCAGTTCCTTGACCGCCGAGGCAGGCCGTTCCACTACTTCACCCGCCGCGATACGGTTGATCGCCGCCTCGTCCAGCTGACGGATTACTGGGTTTTCATGGCTCATATTGGGGTCAGGGCGCAACATGCACCAAGACCTAGCACGAGGTTCTCGATTCGACCATGGCTCTTCGCGGCCTGTCTGGCGCTGGCGCCACGGCTTGCCGGAAAAGGCGGCCGCCGCAGCCTCGCCCCTTCCCTTGGAGACGCCCTCAACATATAGTGTTTGCAAATCAAAACCGGCAGAGAGCCGGGCAGAAGGGCTACAGGCATGGCGCATATCATCGTTGTGGGGAACGAAAAGGGCGGCGCGGGCAAATCCACCGTCTCGATGCACGTGGCCACGGCACTGGCCCGGATGGGGCACCGGATCGCCACGCTGGACCTCGACCTGCGGCAGAAGACCCTGGGCCGTTACGTCGACAACCGGAACCGGTTCCTGACGAAGGAAGAGCTCGAACTGCCGACGCCCCGGTACATCGACCTGCCCGAGATCGACGCCAGCAGCCTGAAACCCGGCGAAAATCCCTATGACCACCGCCTGTCCGCCGCCGTCTCCCAGCTCGAAACGGAAGCCGAGTTCATCCTGATCGACTGCCCCGGATCGCATACCCGGCTCAGCCAGGTGGCGCATTCGCTGGCCGATACGCTGATCACGCCGCTGAACGATTCCTTCGTCGATTTCGACCTGCTGGCGCATATCGACAACGACGGTCAGCGCATCCTCGGGCCCTCGGTCTATTCCGAGATGGTATGGAACGCCCGGCAGTTGCGCGCTCAGGCCGGCCTCAAGCCGATCGACTGGGTGGTGCTGCGCAACCGGCTCGGGGCGCAGCAGATGGTCAACAAGGCGAAGATGGAAAAGGCGATTGCGAAACTGTCCAAGCGGATCGGCTTTCGCGTGGCGCCCGGCTTCAACGAGCGGGTGATCTTCCGCGAGCTTTTCCCGCGCGGTCTGACCCTTCTGGATCTCAAGGACATCGGGGTCCAGCAGCTCAACATCTCGAACGTGGCGGCGCGGCAGGAGCTGCGCGACCTGGTGCGGGAGCTGAACCTGCCGGGCGTGTCCGTCACCTTCTGAGCCGCGCTGCTGGCTGAGCCGCCCGGGTTGCCGGCCATGCGCCCCGACCGGCGCACCGCCGGGCCGCGCCATCGCGCCATTTTCGGGCCCCGCGCGTCGCTCAGATCAACGAGCGGGGATCAACAGGAACCGGGCCCCTGCCCCGGGATTGCGTGCGACAGGAGGCCGGGCGGTGCGTGCGAGCCCCCACCCCAGGGGCCGGTGGGGCCAAGGCCTACCCGCGCAAGGCGGGCAGCCCGACACCGGTGCTTTCGAAGCCGCCGTCGGCCGCCAGGGTCTGGCCGGTGACATAGGCCGCCCTGTCGGAACAGAGGAAACAGATCACCTCGGCGACCTCGCGCTCGGAACCGTAGCGGTTCAGCGGGATGGCGTCGTGATAGGCGTCGATGATCTCCTGCGTGTGCACGGCCATGGCCAGCTTGGTGCGGACCGGGCCGGGGCAGACGCAGTTCGCGCGGACGCCGTGTTCGCCCCATTCCGCCGCCTGCTGCCGGGTCAGGTGTATCACGGCCGCCTTGGAGGTGCCGTAGGCCACCCGCAAGGTCGAAGCGCGCAGCCCCGAAATCGAGGCGATGTTGACGATGGCGCCGCTCACCGCCCTCAGCGCCGGCGACAGGGCCTGCGAACAGAGGAAGACGCCGTCGAGATTGGTGCCCATGACCCGCTGGCAGGTTGCAAAGTCGCATTCGTCGATCGGGCCGAAGTCGGCCACGCCCGCATTGTTGACCAGGGCGTGAACCTCGCCCAGATCGGCCACGGCGCGCCGGGCCATTGCCGCGACCGCCTCCGGGTCCGAGACGTCACAGGTGATCGGGATCACATTCTCCCGTTCGGCCGCCACCCTTTGCAGTTCGTCCGCATCCCGGTCGACCATGGCGACGCGCCGGCCCTCGGCGAGGAACAGGTCGGTCGTGGCCAGCCCGATGCCCCGGGCCGCGCCCGTGACGATTGCGGTTGTTCGTGTCATGCTCATCTCCCTCCTCCGCTTGTGCCTGCCGATGATTGCGGGAAAGCGGGCGGAATGGAAAGTCTCACCCCTGGCGCAGCACGAGATCGGGCGTGCTGCTCTCGCTGTAGACCATGCGCCCGTTCGGCAGATCGACCGCGTCCAGCTTGTGCGCGATCTGGGCGGGGCTCAGCGCGTGGTGGCGCCACCGCTCGGTCAGGCGCCGGCGGCGTTCGTCCTCGGGCACTTCGATCATCACGGTGAGGTCGAAATAGGGCCGCAGGCTCTGCCAGGGCGTCCGGTCGAGCAGCAGATAGTTCCCCTCGACCACCACGAGGCGGGACCGCCGCGAGATGACGCGCGCGCTGCCGCGGCTGATCTCGAGATCCCGGTCGAAGACCGGCACCGCGACCTCGGTCTCCTCCTGACGCAGGCGCTGCAGGACCGACCGCAGCCCGCCCACGTCGAAGGTATCCTGGGCACCCTTGAAAAGCAGCCGGTCACGGTCCCGCAGGACGGTATCGTCGAAATGGAACCCGTCCATCGGCAGGAGCGCGGCCGACTCCTGCTCTTCGACCAGCCGTTCCGCCAGGGTGGACTTGCCCGACCCCGGCGCGCCGGCGATGGCGACGATGCTGCGCCGGGGCAGGTTCGACAGGCGTTCCGAGAGGTCGGGTTCGGAGGTTTGCACCTAGCGCCGCCAGCTTCCCAGCCAGCGCGAGACCCGGCCCCGGCGCTCGCGCGCGCTGTCGGTGAAATCGTCCCAGCTTTCGTCCATGCTGCCGACCATCGGGTCGATGCGACGCCTGCGGAAGCGGACCCAGCGGACACGGAGCGCCCAGACGACGGCCGCGACGATCAGCAGGATGACGATGTTCACCCAGGGTATCAGCGTCGCGTCCGGCGTGTCGGTCGCCTTGACGGCGATGGCGTTCGGATAGGCGGTGAGGAAGGGTATCCGCCAGCCATAGTGGGTGACGATGACCCATTGGGGATCGCTGCGGTTCGAGACGAGATCGCGCGCCTCGGCCTGGAGGTTCGAGGAATCGAACTTGAAATACGGCGGCCAGAACCCGGTATCCTCGTTCCGGTAGACCATCACGTCACCGTCCCGCTGGACCGTGTCGATAAAGCGCACGTCGCGTTCGATCGTCCCGCCCTGCGCCGCCGCCCCGCTGTCGGGCGCGGCCCAGAAGATCGAGTTTTCGCCGAACTGCTCGAGCTTGATCTCGACGCCGGTGACATAGACGATGTCGCGCTGCGGCAGGGTATAGTGGAAAAACGCCACGACGAAGAGCGCGACGATTCCCCAGAAGGCCCATTTGATGTAAGCCATGTCTCCGCCCCTTCAGCTATAGTTAACGGCGTAGATGATATAGGCGATGACGGCAACCGGCACCACATAGACCAGCAGGATGAGCTTGCGCCGGAAGCTGTCGTCATACGCCTCCAGCCCGCGGCGGACATAGCTCTCGCGGTCGTCGCCGAATTCCCGGTCGCCAGCCTCCCAGGCCTTGCGCAGCTTGGCCTTGCGCACTTGCCGCGACCAGAGCGAGAGCGTGATGTAGATCGCCGTCAGCACGACGAGCAGGACGAGGAGGAGCTGCGCCATTGTCTCCGTTTTGGAAAAGCGAACGATCGATATGGCAGTAAACGGCATTTGCTCAGTGCCGTCACGCGAATTCAGGGTCAGGGATCCCCGACTTGCGCCACATCCGGGAGCGGGGCAATCTGGCGGGGCATTCAACCGGTCCGCACCGGAATTTATGGGAGGTTTTCATGAAGAGACTGATTTTCGCCGCCGCATGCGCGGTATCCGCACTGGGCCTGGCGGCGCGGGCCGACGACGTGACCGAGACCCTGCAAAGCGCGATGAGCGCCTATGAAGAGGGCGATCTGCAATACGCGCTCGAAGAGCTGGAATATGCCAAGCAGCTGATGCTGACGATGAAGACCGACGCGCTGTCGGGTTTCCTGCCCCCAGCACCCGACGGCTGGACCCGCGAGATCAACACCGAGATCAACGCCTCGCTCGGCATGATGGGCGGCGGCGTCGGGGCCGAGGCCGAATATTCCGGCGACAACGAAAGTTTCACGCTCACCATCCTGGCGGACAATCCGATGGTGAATGCCATGGGCGCGATGATCGGGAATGCGGCGGCCATCGGTGCCAAGATCGAACGGGTCGGCCGCGAGAAGTTCATGGTGCAGGACGGCACCGTTCAGGGGCTGGTCGACAACCGCATCCTCGTGAAGGCCGAAGGCGGCGAGGTGGAGGCAATGCTCACCATCCTCGAAGAGATCGATTACCGCGAACTCGGGCGCTTCGGGAACTGAAGCCGCCCGCGACGCGACGGACCCCCATGGCGGTCTTGCACCGCAGGCCGCCAACCTGGGGTCCGGCTTGCGCCGTCAGATCACGTTGTGTTCGGGGCCATAGGGAAAGCCGGTCAGGTTCTCGTTGCCGTCCGCGGTGATCAGCAGGATGTCGTGCTCACGGTAACCGCCAGCGCCCGGCATGCCCTGCGGCAGGGTCAACATAGGCTCCATCGACACGACCATGCCCGGCTCGAGCACGGTGTCGACGTCCTCGCGCAGCTCCAACCCCGCCTCGCGGCCGTAGTAGTGAGAGAGGACGCCGAAGGAATGCCCGTAGCCGAAGGTGCGGTACTGAAGCAGGTCCCGCTCGGCGAAGAAGTCGTTGATCCGGGCGGTGATCTCGGCGCAGGACATGCCCGGCTTCAGCAGGCTCGTTCCCAGTTCGTGCGCGCCGACATTTGCCTCCCATATCTTGCGCGAGGCGGCATCGACCTCGCCCAGAAACAGGGTGCGCTCCAGCGCCGTGTAGTAGCCCGAGATCATCGGGAAGGTGTTGAGCGACAGGATATCGCCATGCTCCAGCTGGCGGGCGGTGACGGGATTGTGGGCACCGTCGGTATTCGGGCCGGACTGGAACCAGACCCAGGTGTCGCGGTATTCCGCCTCCGGAAACCGGGCCGCGATCTCGAGTTCCATGGCGTCGCGCCCTGCCATCGCCACGTCGAGCTCGCGCACGCCGGGACGGATCGCGCTGCGAATGGCGTGACCGCCGACATCCGCCACCTCGGCCCCGGCCCGGATCAGCGCGACCTCGGCCGGGGACTTGTGCATGCGCTGGCGCATTGTGGCCTCGGCGAGGTCGATCTGCGCGAGAGGCGACAGGAAGTCCTCGAACTTTTCGCGCTGCGCCACCGTCAGGTGATCGCCCTCGTATCCGATGACCCGGTTCTCTCCTGCGACATGGGCCACGGCGCGCCAGAAATTGTCGCGGGTCCAGTCGGTGTAGGTGAGCGCGTCGCCGTGGCTCCGCCGCCAGGGCTGACCGGCGTCGATGCCCGCGCTGATCGTGACGCAGTCGGTTTCGGTCACGACAAGCGCATAGGGCCGGCCGAACGCACAGTAGAGAAAGCCGGAGTAATAGGCGACGTTGTGCATCGAGGTGAGGACCGCGGCGTGGATGTTCTGCTCATCGAGGATGCGGCGCAGCGCCTTCAGCCGGGCCTCGTATTCGATCTCGGCGAAGGGGAGCGGGGCCTTGTCGCCGTCGTGAACGCGGTGGAATGCGGGTCGTGTCATGAAACGGTCTCCGATTGGCCCCGGCGTACAGGGCGGCACGGCCGGAGAACGGGCGACGCCATCGCCCGGGCCTGCCCGAGCGCTAGCACGGCCGGTCCGAATTGTCCTTCGGAAATTGCGGCTTGCACGCGGGACGCGCGGGAGAAATGGTGGCGGCATCTGGCACCCGGCGCATCGCGTGCCGGAGCGGAGCACGGGCACGAGACGATCCGGACGCCGCCGCAGGCAGGCGACGTGCCTGACAGGCGGGGCGCCGACGCATCGCATCGGGGCGCGCGCACGGCAAAACGCCCCGTTTCGAACCGGGGGCTCGGCGCGCCTCCGGAAACTTGGTTCGAGACGAAAGAGGGGCGACATGCAGACCGGAAAAGGCAACCTGATCACGGACGTGCCGGGGCTTCTGGTGGGGAACGCTGCGGATGCGGGGCTCAAGTCCGGCGTGACCTGCCTTGTCGGGGACAGGCCGTTCACGGCGGGGGTCCACATCATGGGCGGCGCCCCCGGCACGCGCGAGACCGACCTGCTGTCGCCGGACAAGACCGTCGAGCAGGTGGACGCCCTGGTGCTGTCGGGTGGCTCTGCCTTCGGGCTGGACGCCGCCTCGGGCGTGGCGGACGGGCTGCGGTCGGCCGGGCGCGGGTTCGAGGTCGGCGGGATGCGGGTCCCGATCGTGCCGGGCGCGATCCTGTTCGACCTGCTGAACGGCGGCGACAAGGACTGGGCAGACAACCCGTACAAGGGACTCGGGCGGCTGGCGTTCGACGGGGCCGGCGCGACATTCGGGCTGGGCACCGAGGGCGCGGGCACCGGCGCGACGACGGCGCAGCTCAAGGGCGGGCTGGGCTCGGCGTCGGTGGTGCTGCCCTCGGGCGTGACGGTCGGAGCGCTGGTGGCGGTGAACGCCCTCGGCTCGGCCATAGTGGGCGACGGCCCGAATTTCTGGGCGGCCCCGTGGGAGATGGAGGCGGAATTCGGCGGCCGGGGCGTGGCACCGGACTGGCCCGATCCGCATGCGGCGGTCACCAAGATGGGCGGGGGGGGCAACACCACGATCGGCATCGTGGCGACCGATGCGGCGCTGACGCAGGCGCAGTGCACGCGACTTGCGACCGCGGCGCATGACGGGTTCGCGCGGGCCCTGGTGCCAAGCCACACGCCGCTGGACGGCGACCTGATCTTCGCCGCCGCCACGGGGGATCGTACCCTGGGGGATCCGGTTTCCGAGCAGTTGCTGATCGGTCACGCGGCCGCGATCTGCATGGCGCGGGCCGTGGCGCGGGGCGTGTATTCCGCGACGGCCGCCCCCGGCGATCCCTTTCCGGCATGGGTCGACCGGTTCGGCACGTGACCCCGCGGGACTGCCGGCAGGCCCGGGTTCCGACGACTGGCGCTGGACAGTGCACGCGCTAAGTGCTCCAACAGGTCCGAACCCATGAAGGATGGAGGCTGTCATGCTGGATCAAAGCACCGATCTCAAATCACTGCTCAAGGACCCGTCGCTGCTGGTCGAGGCGGCGTACCTGGCCGGAGACTGGGTCGAAGGGGACGACGGCACCTTCGATGTGGTGAACCCGGCGCGGGGCGACGTGATCGCCCGGGTCGCCGATCTCAGCCGGGCGCAGATCGCGCTGGCCATCGACAAGGCCTACGAGGCCCAGAAGGACTGGGCGCGCTGGACCGGCAAGGAACGCGCCACCGTTCTGCGCAAGTGGTTCGACCTGATGATGGAGCACCAGGACGACCTGGGCACCATCCTGACCGCCGAACAGGGCAAGCCGCTGGCCGAGGCCAAGGGCGAGATCGCCTATGGCGCCTCGTTCATCGAGTTCTTCGCGGAAGAGGCCAAGCGCGTCTACGGCGAGATGATCCCCGGCCACCAGCGCGACAAGCGGCTCATGGTGATCAAGCAGCCCGTCGGGGTCGCGGCCTCGATCACGCCCTGGAACTTTCCCAACGCGATGATCACCCGCAAGGCCGGCCCGGCGCTGGCGGCGGGCTGCGCCTTCGTGGGACGGCCGGCCAAGGAGACGCCGCTGTCGGCGCTGGTCATGGGCGTGCTGGCGGAACGGGCGGGGATTCCGAAGGGCGTCTTCTCGATCGTGACCTCCTCGAAATCCTCCGAGGTCGGCAAGGAGTTCTGCGAGAATCCCAAGGTGCGCAAGCTGACCTTCACCGGCTCGACCGAGGTGGGCCGGATCCTGCTGCGCCAGTCGGCGGACCAGGTGAAGAAATGCTCGATGGAGCTGGGGGGCAACGCGCCCTTCATCGTCTTCGACGACGCCGATGTCGACGCCGCGGTCGAGGGCGCGATCATGTGCAAGTTCCGCAACAACGGCCAGACCTGCGTCTGCGCCAACCGGATCTACGTGCAGGCCGGGATCTACGACACCTTCGCCGAAAAGCTGAAGGCGAAGGTGAGCGAGATGACCGTGGGCGACGGGCTCGAGGAGGGCGTGCAACTGGGGCCGCTGATCAATCCGGAGGCCAAGGACAAGGTGAAGGAACACCTCGAGGACGCCACCTCGAAGGGGGCGCTGGTCTTCTACGGCGGAGACCTGGGCGAGGAGGGATCGAACTTCTGCCCGCCCACCATCGTCACCGGCGTGACGCAGGAGATGCAGGTCGCCACGGAGGAGACCTTCGGCCCTCTGGCGCCGCTCTTCAAGTTCGAGGATGTGGACGATGTGATCGCGATGGCCAACGACACGATCTTCGGCCTGGCCTCGTATTTCTACGCCCGGGACCTGAGCCGGGTCTACAAGGTCGCCGAGGCGCTGGAATATGGCATCGTCGGCGTCAACACCGGCATCATCTCGACCGAGGTGGCGCCGTTCGGCGGCGTCAAGCAGTCGGGCCTCGGACGCGAGGGATCGCATCACGGGATCGAGGACTTCCTCGAGATGAAATACGTCTGTCTGAGCGTCTGACGCCAGGGAGGGGGCTGTCTGCCCCCTCTTGCCCCCTTCAGGGCCAATTCACCCCCGAGGATACTTGCCGGACCAAAGAAGGTGCGAGGCCGCCTCAGGCCCGGCGGCGCGCCGCGGCGTGGAGGTGGACCAGGGCGCACCCCGCGTAGGCAAGGAGCGCGAAGAGGATCGCGCCGTCGAAGCCCAAGGGCGAGGTCATGGCGATCAGCACCGGCGTGCCGAGCAGGTTGCCGAGGTTCCCCATCTGCGCCAGCGCGCCGTTCGCCAGCGCCTGGTCGGCCGGGTCCGGGTTGAGTTGCGGGATCGCCGTGAAACTCGCCCCCTGCACGAGACCGAGCGCCCCGAAGAGACAGATGGGCGGCAGGAGCACACCCGGAGCGCGCCACATCGCCAGGACCGACAGCATGGCGCCGGCCAGACCGATCAGGATGATCGTGACGGCCGGCAGGATCCGCAGCAGCTGCGCACCGAGCGTGAGCGAGACGATGATCCCCGCCAGCGGCATCCAGAAGGTCAGCGTGGCGCGGGTCGCGTCGGGCAGCATCGGCGGCAGGACGGTCAGCAGGGCGACGAAGGTCAGCGTGTAGAAGAGCCAGCCGAGGGCCGGCGCCGCGATGTAGGGCGAGGCATAGATGCGCGGATGATCCCCGAGTATCTTCCGCGGTGTCGGCAGGGGCCGGGTGCTTCGCGGGACGAGACCCGCGGGCAGGCGCCAGGCCAGCGCGGCGGCAAGCACGGTCATGCAGCCGGCATGGACCAGGAAGAGGGGAGCCGGGCCGCGCGCCTCGGCCAGCGGGATGCCGAGCCATGCGACCAGGGCGAAGGTGACGCCGAAATAGCTGCCCCAGAGGGTCATGGTATAGGGGCGGTGACGCGCGGCCGAGAGCTGCGCGATGAGCGTGGGGATCGCCACGACGAGGGCGATATGGCTGACACCCTCGACCGCGCGGGACAGCAGCATCAGCGGCAGCGGGAGGACCAGGGCCTGCACCGCCGACATGGCCGCCCCCAGCAGCAGACCCTGGATGACCACGCGGCGAAACCCCGCCCGGGCGACCAGCATTCCCGCGACGAGCCCCGCCAGCACGCCGGTGAGGCTGATCACCGAGACGAGGAAGCCGACGCCGGCTCCGGCCTCGGGATAGAGGGCGCGCACCTGCGGAAAGATGACCGAGACCTTCGCGAACTGCGCCGCGGCGGTCATGCCGGCCAGCAACAGCAGGGCGAGGAGACCGAAGGGAGAGCTGTCGCGCGTCATGCCGTATCCCTTGCCCGGATCGGCGCGTTTGGCAAGCCGCGGCGGGGCAAGGGCGGCGCTGCGGGATCAGGGCCCGCCATCGGGGTGACGGTCCTGTCGCACCGAGGCACCTGCAAGGCCGCGGGGGGGCCAAGACCGCGTCGGCGCGCCGGCACCGGCGGCGCGGAGCGAGGCTTGCCCCACCCCGACGTTTCGACCATATTGCGGTGCAGCACCGCGAATGACCAAGCAGGATCACGACCATGAGCATCGAGGCCCCGGAAACCAAGATCGTCGAAAGCCGCAGGGTCGCCTGCGACGGCGGCGAGGGCGCCCTCGGCCATCCTCGGGTCTGGCTTTACATCCCCGAACGGACCAATTTCGTCGAATGCGGCTATTGCGATGCGAAATTCGTGCTCAAGGGGCATGAAGAGGGCGCGGCCTGACCGGGCCGCGGGGGCCAGGACCTGACAATCGTGATCGCGGACGCCGGAGGCCGGCGGCAATCTGCGTCTGGCCGTGCCACCGGGATCGTGGCAGAACCCTGACGACGACTGCGGCGCGGAGATAAGATCATGACGGACAAATTCGGCAAGGGCTGCCATCTGCACCTGATCGACGGGTCCGCCTTCATCTTCCGGGCCTACCACGCGCTGCCGCCGCTGACGCGCAAGTCCGACGGCCTGCCCGTGGGGGCGGTCAGCGGGTTCTGCAACATGCTGCACCGCTATGTCGAGGCCAACACCGGGCCCGAGGCGCCGACCCATGTGGCGGTGATCTTCGACAAGGGGTCGCACACGTTCCGCAACGATCTCTACGATCAGTACAAGGCCAACCGCGAAGCGATGCCCGAGGATCTGCGCCCGCAGATCCCCCTGACCCGCCGCGCGACCGAGGCGTTCAACATCGCCTGCAAGGAGATCGAGGGATACGAGGCCGACGACATCATCGCCACCCTCTCGTGCCAGGCGCGCGAGGCCGGGGGGCGGGTGACGATCATCAGCTCGGACAAGGATCTGATGCAGCTTGTCGGGGGCGGGGTCGAGATGCTGGACGCGATGAAGAACCTGCGGATCGACGTCGAGGGGGTCGAGGCCAAGTTCGGTGTCGGGCCGGACCGGGTGGTGGATGTGCAGGCGCTGGCCGGGGATTCGGTCGACAACGTGCCGGGCGCGCCGGGGATCGGGATCAAGACCGCGGCTCTGCTGATCAACGAATACGGCACGCTCGAAGAGCTTCTGGACCGGGCCGGCGAGATCAAGCAGCCGAAACGACGCCAGACCCTGATCGAACATCGCGAACAGATCGAGCTGTCGAAGAGGCTGGTGCAGCTGGATTGCGACACGCCGCTGGATTTCACGCTCGAGGATCTCGAAGTGCGGGATCCGGACGGCGAGACGCTGCTGGGCTTTCTCAACGAGATGGAGTTCCGCACCCTGACCAAGCGGATCGCGGACCAGATGGGGGTCGAGCCCCCGGCCCTGCCCGAGGTGAACACCCGGGGCGGCGACGACGCGCCCGAGACCGTCGAGATGCCGGCGATAGACCCGGACAGCTACGAGACCGTCACCAACGCCGACCAGCTTGCCGTCTGGATCGGCCGCATTCGCGAGCGGGGCTATGTCGCGGTGGATACCGAGACGACCGGGCTGGACGAGATGCGGGCCGACCTCGTGGGGATCTGCCTCGCCACCGAGCCGGGCCTCGCCTGCTATGTGCCCCTGGGGCACAAGGCGGCCGAGGGCGAGGGTCTTTTCGCGACGGAGGACCTGGCCGAGGGGCAGATGGCCGAGGCCGAGGCGCTGGAGATGCTGAAGCCGGTGCTCGAGGACGAGGCGATCCTCAAGATCGGCCAGAACATGAAATACGACGCGAAGATCCTGAAACGCTGCGGGATCGATGTGGCGCCCTGCGACGACACGATGCTGATCAGCTATGCGCTGAACGCCGGTCTGCACCAGCACGGGATGGATGCGTTGGCCGACCGCTATCTTTCGCATACCTGCATTCCGATCAAGGAATTGCTGGGTACGGGCAAGGCGATGATCACCTTCGACAAGGTGCCGATCGACAAGGCGACACGCTATGCCGCCGAGGATGCGGATGTCACGCTGCGCCTGTGGCAGGTGCTGAAACCGCAGCTTCACGCCAAAAAGGTCACGACGGTCTACGAGACCCTGGAGCGGCCGCTCGCGCCGGTGCTGGCGAAGATGGAGATGCACGGCATCAAGGTCGACCGCGATACGCTGTCGCGCATGTCCAGCGCCTTTGCGCAGAAGATGGGCGCGCTCGAAGCCGAGATCCACGAACTGGCGGGCGAAAGGTTCAACGTCGGCTCTCCGAAGCAGCTGGGCGAGATCCTGTTCGACAAGATGGGGATGGAAGGGGGCAAGAAGGGCAAGACCGGCGCCTATGCGACCGGGGCGGATGTCCTCGAGGACCTGGCGACGCTGCACGAACTGCCCGCCCGCGTTCTCGACTGGCGGCAGCTCTCCAAGCTGAAATCGACCTATACCGACAGCCTCCAGACCCATATCCATCCCGAGACGGGGCGGGTGCATACAAGCTATCAGCAGACCGGGGCGAATACCGGGCGGCTCGCCTCGACCGATCCGAACCTCCAGAACATCCCCGTCCGCTCGGAAGAGGGCCGGCGCATCCGCGAGGCGTTCATCGCCGAGGAGGGCAAGGTGCTGCTGTCGCTCGACTATAGCCAGATCGAGCTGCGCATCCTGGCGCATATCGCCGACATTCCCGCGCTGAAGCAGGCCTTCGACGAGGGGCAGGACATTCACGCCGCCACCGCATCCGAGATGTTCGGCGTGCCGATGGAGGAGATGACGCCGGAGATCCGGCGGCAGGCCAAGGCGATCAATTTCGGCGTGATCTACGGGATTTCGGGGTTCGGGCTGGCCCGGAACCTGCGCATCCCCCGCGCCGAGGCGCAGGGCTTCATCGACCGGTATTTCGAGCGGTTCCCCGGCATCAAGGACTACATGGCGGAGACGACCGAGTTCGGCAAGAAGAACGGCTATGTCCAGACGCTTTTCGGCCGCCGAATCCACACGCCCGAGATCGACGCCAAGGGGCCGCGTGCGGGATTCGCCCGGCGCGCCGCGATCAACGCGCCGATCCAGGGCACGGCGGCGGACATCATCCGACGCGCGATGATCCGGATGCCCGACGCAATCCTGGGTCTGCCGGCGAAGATGCTGCTGCAGGTCCATGACGAACTGGTGTTCGAGGTCGACGAGGCGGCGGCGGACGAGGTGGCCGAGGTGGCGCGCGGGGTCATGGAGACGGCGGCCGATCCGGCTGTGAGAATTGACGTGCCGCTGGTGGTCGATGCCGGCCAGGGCAGGAACTGGGCCGAGGCACACTGACACGCACCCGCAAAGGAGCGCCCCGATGTCGCTGAACGTTCCCAACCTCGCCCCGCTCGACGACGCCGACTGGCCCGACGCGGTCGCCGATCTCAAGGACGGCTTTGCCGGAGCGCTGAACGTCTACCGCATGATGGCACATGACCCGGCCCTGCTGCGGGCCTGGGCGCCGCTGCGACAGCATCTCGTCCGGGATACGGCGCTCGGGGCGGAGCGGTCCGAAGTGGTGATCCTGCGGACCGGCGTCCGGATCGGGTCGGACTACGAGTGGGCACACCACGTCAGCCGCGCCCGCGCGCTCGGCTTTCCGGATGCGCGCATCCGCGCGATCCGCGACATGCCAGAGGGCGAGGACGGGCTGCTGGTGCGGGCGGTGGACGCGATCTTCGACGATCACCGTCTGCCCCCGGACCTCGAGGCCGAGCTGCGGGCAGTGATCGGCACGGAGGCCGTATTCGATCTGATCGCGACAGTGGGCTTCTATTCGGTGCTGGGAACGATCCTGAAGACCTACGACGTGCCGGTCGACGAGGCCATATCGCAAGAGTTGGCGCGAGCCCCCATCTAGCGCCCCGCGTCTGCTCGTGAAATAGCGGGTTGTACAACATATTCTAAAAATGTTATGTGTTTGGGAATGGCGCCCGCAGGAAAGCCCCCATCGTGACACGTTCCCCGCTTAGCGGCCTGAATATCAGGCGCTATTTCCCGATACTCGACTGGTCGAAACGCTATACGCGCCAGACGCTCGCCTCGGATCTCATGGCAGCGTTGATCGTGACGATCATGCTGATTCCGCAGTCGCTGGCCTATGCGCTGCTGGCGGGCCTTCCGGCCGAGATGGGGCTTTATGCCTCGATCCTGCCGCTGGTGGCCTATGCGATCTTCGGCACCTCTCGCGCTCTGGCCGTCGGGCCGGTGGCGGTGGTGTCGCTGATGACCGCGGCGGCGGCGGGAAACCTGGCGGCGCAGGGCACGCCGGACTACATCATGGCGGCGATCACCCTGGCCTTCCTGTCGGGGCTGATGCTGCTGGCGCTCGGGCTGCTGCGGCTGGGGTTCCTGGCGAATTTCCTGTCGCACCCGGTGATCGCGGGCTTCATCACCGCCTCGGGCGTGCTGATCGCGACCTCGCAGCTCAAGCATATCCTCGGCGTCCAGGCCGAGGGGCACGACTTGGTCGATCTGCTGGGCAGCCTGATCGGGAACCTGGGGCAGACCAACCTGGTCACGCTCGCCATCGGTGTCGCCTCGCTCGGCTTCCTGTTCTGGGTCCGCAAGGGACTGAGGCCGCTGCTTCTCGCGACCGGGCTGCCGCCGCGCATGGCCGACCTGCTGGCCCGGGCCGGGCCGGTGCTGGCGGTCGCGGCCTCGGTCCTGGCGGTCTGGGGGCTGGGGCTGGACGAACGCGGCGTGGCCATCGTGGGCGATGTGCCTGTCGGCCTGCCGCCGCTGTCCCTGCCGTCCTTCTCGGGCGCGTTGTGGAGGGAGCTGTTCCTCTCGGCGCTGCTGATCTCCATCATCGGCTTCGTGGAATCCGTCTCGGTGGCGCAGACGCTGGCAGCAAAGAAACGGCAGCGCATCGTGCCGGATCAGGAGCTGATCGGGCTGGGCGCCTCGAATGTCGCGGCGGCCATGTCGGGGGGCTATCCGGTCACCGGCGGATTTGCCCGTTCGGTGGTGAATTTCGACGCCGGCGCCGAGACCCCCGCCGCCGGGGCGTTCACCGCCCTCGGAATCGCGATGGCCGCCCTGTTGCTGACCCCGCTGCTGTTCTTTCTGCCCAAGGCGGTGCTGGCGGCGACGATCATCGTCGCGGTCCTCAGCCTCGTCGACCTCTCGATCCTGAAACGGACCTGGGGATATTCGCGGGTGGATTTCGCCGCCGTGACGGCGACCATCGTCCTGACGCTGGGTTTCGGGGTCGAGATCGGCGTCTCGGCCGGGGTGGCGCTGTCGATCCTGCTGTTCCTCTACAAGACCTCGCGGCCGCATGTCGCCGAGGTGGGGCTGGTGCCCGGCACGCAGCATTTCCGAAACATCAACCGGCACCGCGTCGTGACCCATCCGAACCTGGTCACCATCCGCATCGACGAGAGCCTTTATTTCGCGAACGCCGCCTTTCTTCAGGACCTGATTCGCGACCGCGTGATCTGCGACCAGCCGATCCGGCATGTCGTGCTGATGTGTTCGGCGGTGAACGAGATCGACCTTTCGGCGCTGGAGAGCCTCGAGGCACTCAATCGGCAGCTCGACGAGATGGGGATCAAGCTTCACCTGTCCGAGGTGAAGGGCCCGGTGATGGACCGGCTCAAGCGATCTCATTTCCTCGAAGAGATGACCGGAGATGTCTTCCTGTCGCAATACGACGCCCATGTCGCCCTGGCGGGCCGACCGGCCGAGGCCGCGGCGGAGTAGACCGCATTGACCGGCGAGGATCGCGCGCCTATCCCTCGGTCATGAGCTGGCAGGGACGGATATCGGGCAGCGACGGGGTGTGGGGCGACGCGCAGCCCGATCTCGTCATCCTCGTGAGCGGCGAAGCCTCGGGCGCGGACCGGGTTCCGGCAAGGCTGATCCCCGAGAGCCCCCGAACCGGCGACAACGCGCTGATGCTGCCCGGCCTCGGCGGGCTGAGCGGCCGGGAGCGGCTGATCCTGATCGGCTTTCAGGCCCTGAACCCGCATTGGGACGGCGTGGCCGTGGTGGTGGGCGAGACGGCGGCGCACTGGGTGACGCTTTCGGCGGGCGAGGTCATCCATGCGCAGGGAAGTCTCGCTCCGGCGATGGCGCGGGCGCTTGGTGCGGCCGAGGCCGCCGCGCAGGGACTGGACGAGGCGCTCGACCGGCCGGAACGCCTGCCTCTCCTGCTTCATGACGCCGCGACCGACGGGGCCCGGCTGGGCGCCCTGCTCGGCGCCGACGTGGGGGCGACACGCACGCTCTGGCTGGGACAGCAGGCGGTTCTCGTGGGCAGCGGGCCGCTGGCCAAGGGATACATCGCCGCGCTGAGTGCCGCGCATGTTCCGGTCACGCTCACCGATAGCGGCGCATTGATCCAGAAGGGCTTTGCCGCGCTGGCGGCCCGCTGGTCGCCTCAGGCCGACTGACCCCGGCGGCGCGGGCCGACAAGGGCGGCGGCAGCCAGCAGGAGGCCCGAGACCGTCGCGATCATGCCGGCCGCGCTGACCGCATCCGCATAGCCCAGCCAGATCGGGCCGTACCCCGCAAGGACGTATCCGACCACGGCCGACACCAGGGCAAAGACGGCGCTGAGCGCCACCTGCACCGCCAGCCGGTCGGTCATCAGCCGCGCCGTGGCGGGGGGGCAGATGAACATGGCGATGACGATGATCGAGCCGACGGCGTCGAAGGCCGCGACCGCCGCGATGGCCGAGACGGTGACCAGCGCGAGGCCGAGCAGCGTAGCCGGGATGCCCAGGGTGCGGGCGAACCCCTCGTCGAAGGTCGAGATCGCGAGAGGACGCCAGAGAAGCCCGATGAAGGCCATGACGATGAGACAGACCAGCGCCATCCGGATCAGCTCCGGCGGCATCCAGGCGAGCGCCTCGGGATCGAGCAGGCTCTGCCAGCCGGTGGCGTCGATCCAGATCAGGCTTTCGAGATTGCCGTAGAGCGCGTGCTGCACGTCGAGATGGACGTTCGACGTGTCCGATTGCTCCAGCAGCAGGACCCCGGCGGCGAAGAGCGTGGTGAAGACCACGCCCATGGCCGCTCCGGGTTCGATCCGGCCGATGCGCTGGATCAGCTGGATCGCCCCGACCGCGACGAGGGCCGCCGCCGCCGCACCCAGCAGCATCGGCCAGGTCGAGACGGTGCCGGTCAGCAGAAAGCCCACCACGATGCCCGGCAGGACCACATGCGAGATCGCGTCGCCGATCAGCGCCTGCCGCCGCAACAGAAGGAAGTTCCCCGGCAGCGCGCAGGCCAGCGCGGCGAGGCTGCCGATCAGGATCGGCGGCAGGGACAGCGCGACGAATTCGGCCCCCATCACGCGGCCCCCCCGCTGCCCGTCATCTCGCGGTCGAGCGTGGCGATCTGATCCGGCGTCAGCCAGGTCTCGACCGGGGTGAGCCCGTCATAGCGTGCGGCCAGGGCGGCGTTCTCGGACCGGCTCCTCAGGTGCTGCCAGCGGCGTTCGTCGAGCGCGGCGCGCGCGGCATGGGCGCGGCCCTTCTCAGTGGCGACCCCGTCGGCACGGATCAGGCCGGCCCCGCGCAGCAGGCGCATGGTGTATGGCTCGTAGACCGTGTGCCCGTGCGCGAGGGCGAGCAGCCCCTGGCGCATGTGAACCCGGTGCCGGAAGCGCAGCCATTCCAGCGCCCCCGCCATGACGCCCCGTTGCGGGGCCAGGAGGAGCGAGGCGATGAAGACCGCCGCCGCGACCAGCACGATGATCGGTCCCGTGGGCAGGTCGGGCGCGAGCGACGAGATCACCGCCCCCGCCGTGCCCGAAACACCTCCGAAGAGGCCGGCCAGCAGGGCGACGACCTCGCTGCGTTCCGTCCAGAAGCGCGCGGCCACCGCCGGCAGGATCAGCAGGGCGACGATCAGGATCAGCCCGACGATCTTGAGCCCGACGACGGTGACGGCCAGCGCCAACGCCATCATCGCCATGTCGACACGGGCGGGATTCAGCCCCTGCGTCGCGGCGTACTCCGGGTCGAAGGAGACCATGGTCATCGGCCGGCGCAGGATCGTGCAGGCGAGCAGGGACAGGGCGCCGCCCGCCGCGATCACCCAGGCGTCGGCGCGCAGCATTCCGGCGGTGGACCCCAGGAGGAAGGTTTCGAGCCCCGCCTGCCGCCCTGCGCCGATGGTCTGTATCACCGTCAGCAGCACGACGCCGAAGCCGAAGAAGACCGACAGAACCGCCCCGATGGCCGCGTCCTCGCCCAACCGGGTCCGCTGGTTCAGCCAGTGGACGACGCCCAGCCCCGCGAGCGCGGAGAGCGCCGCGCCTGCCAGCAGCGCGACGAGGTTCCGCCCGTCCCCGCCGAGCGCCACCATGACGAGGAAGGCCAGGGCGACGCCCGGCAGGGTGGCATGGCTGATCGCGTCGCTGACGAGCGAACGCTTGCGCAGGTAGAGGAAGGCACCGATCACGCCGGCCGCGATCCCCAGCAGGCCCGCGCCGATGGCGACGAGCGTCGCGTTATAGCCGATGTCGATCATGACGGGCGGGCGGGGAATGCCGGCGCCGCCGCGGCCGGGGTCGCCGGAAAGAGCTGATCCAGAAGTCCGGTGGCGAGGCGCCCGCCGTAGGCCTGCTGCAGCGTGTCCTGGGTGAAGGCCTGCGCCACAGTGCCTTCGGCCACGGGGGACTTGTTGATGACGAAGACGCGATCGAAATAATCGGGCACGGTCGAAAGGTCGTGGTGCACGGCGAGGATGGTCCGGCCCTCGTCCTTGAGCGACTTGAGGACATCGATGATCGCCTTCTCGGTCGCCGCGTCGACCCCCGCGAAGGGTTCGTCGAGCATGTAGAGATCGGCCCCCTGCGCCAGGGCCCGGGCAAGGAAGACGCGCTGTTGCTGACCGCCGGAGAGCTGGCCGATCTGGCGCGTGGCGAAGTCCGACATGCCGACGCGGGCCAGGCAGTCCCCGGCCGTGGCGCGGTGCTGGCGGGTCAGGCGCCCGATCAGCCCCACCCGGCGGTAGAGGCCCATCTCGACCACGTCGATCACGCGGGTCGGGAAATCCCAGTCGACCGAGGCGCGCTGCGGGACATAGGCGATGCGGGCGCGCTGTCGCTCGAGCGCGGCGCCGAAGACCTCGATCTGCCCCGAGACGCGGGGCACGATGCCCAGCACGGCCTTGAGCAGTGTCGACTTGCCCGCGCCGTTCGGGCCGATGATCGCGGTCATCGCGCCCGGCGCGACGGTCATGTCGGCCGAGAAGACGGCGGGGCTGGCGCCGTAGGACACGGTGAGCCCCCGGACCCTGAGCGGCGCGTCACCCATCAGCCGGCCGCCGCGAGGTTGCCGTCCATTCCGCGCTCGGGGGCGTCGCCCCCCAGGGCGCGGGTGATGGTGGTGACATTGTGGTCGATCATGCCGGGATAGGTGCCCTCGTAAGTGCCGGGTTCGCCCATAGCGTCCGAATAGAGTTCGCCGCCAATCCTTACCTCGTGGCTGCTGGCGGCCGCGCCTTCGATCAGGGCCCGCATGTTGCGGTCCGAGACCGAGGTCTCGACGAATACGGCTCCGATCCCGCGCTCGACCAGTATGTCGACGAGCTGCCGGATGCGGTTGAGACCGGCCTCGGATTCGGTGGAGATCCCCTGGATGCCCAGCACCTCGAGCCCGTAGGCGCGGCCGAAATAGCTGAAGGCGTCATGGGCCGTGACCAGCACGCGCGCGCTCTCGGGGACGGTGGCGAGGACGGACTGCGCGTAATCGTGCAGGCGCGCCACGGTGGCCCGGTAGTCCTGCGTACGCGCCTCGAACGTGGGGGCGAGATCGGGGCGGGCCGATTGCAACGCATCGGCGATTGCCGCCACCACTTCCGTCCAGATCGCCGGCGCCATCCAGACATGCGGATCGAACCGCCCGTCGTAATCGGCGTGGCCGAGCAGCCGCTCGCGGTCGAGCGCCTCGGCCACCGCCACCACCTTGCGCGAGCGGGCGAGGTTCAGCAGGAACTCCTCCATCTGCGCCTCGAGGTAGAGCCCGTGCCAGAGGATCAGGTCGGCGCGGGTCATCGCCACGATGTCGCTGCGGGTCTGGCGAAAGCTGTGCGGATCGACCCCCGGCCCCATCAGGGCCCGGACCGACCCGGCATCGCCGAGGATGTATCGCGCGGCATCGGCGATCATGCCGGTCGTGGCCACGACATCCAGCGTGTCCGCGGCACGCAGGGCCGGAGCAGGCATCGCGACGGCGGCAAGGCCGGCGTGCATGAAACTTCGTCGGGTCAGGATCATTTCGGGTACGATTCGTCCAGATTGCAGGTGCTTGCCGGAAAGATGCGAACCATTCGCAACATTGTCAACCGAAATGCGAACCATTCGCAACTAGAGCAACTGGGCGGGCCGCTTCCGATCGCCGCGCCTGCCCCTGCGGCGTGCTTGCCAAGGTCCGGGGGCCGTGCGACGCTGACGGGGCAATGCATTTGAAGACCGGGAGGAGCGGATGCAGACGAAGGTGGAGAGCCCCGCGGCGCAGCTTCCCCAGATGGTCGATGCGCGCAATCCGGGCCAGCCGCTCGACCTGGACTGGGTGCTGGGCGCACAGGCCAACCTGTCGGCGATCGAGCGCCGCTGCGCGACCCTGCCGGGGCGGCGTTCGGTCAAGAAGGATCACCAGGCGGCCTGGCTGCTGAAGGCGATCACCTGCATCGACCTGACGACGCTGTCCGGCGACGATACCGTGGGGCGGGTCCGGCGGCTCTGCGCCAAGGCGCGGCAGCCGGTGCGCGCGGACATTCTGGACCGGCTCGGGGTGAGCGGGATCACCACCGGCGCGATCTGCGTCTATCACGAGATGGTGCCGGCCGCGGTCGCGGCCCTGGACGGCTCGGGCGTGCCCGTGGCCGCCGTGTCGACCGGGTTCCCGGCCGGGCTGTCGCCCTTTCACCTGCGGGTGGCAGAGATCGGCGAGAGCGTGAAGGCCGGGGCTGCGGAGATCGACATCGTCATCTCGCGCCGCCACGTGCTGACCGGCGACTGGCAGGCGCTCTACGACGAGATGCGCGAATTCCGCGCCGCCTGCGGCGATGCGCATGTGAAGGCGATCCTCGCCACGGGCGAGCTGGGCACGCTGCGCAACGTCGCGCGGGCCTCGCTGGTCTGCATGATGGCCGGGGCGGATTTCATCAAGACCTCGACCGGCAAGGAAAGCGTCAACGCGACCCTGCCGGTGAGCCTCGTGATGCTCCGGGCGATCCGGGATTATCACGAGCGCACGGGCTATCGCATCGGCTACAAGCCGGCGGGCGGGATCTCGAAGGCGAAAGACGCGCTGGTCTACCTGTCGCTGATGAAGGAGGAGCTGGGCGACCGCTGGCTTCAGCCCGACCTCTTCCGCTTCGGCGCCTCCTCGCTGCTGGGCGATATCGAACGGCAGCTCGAGCATCACGTGACCGGCGCCTATTCCGCAGGGTGGCGCCATGCGGCGGGGTGAGGACCGGTTGAGTATTTCTGGCAAGATGAAGGGGATTTCGGGATGGGCGTGAAGGAGATCTTCGAGACCATGGACTATGGCCCCGCCCCCGAAAGCGCCGCAGAGGCGCTGGCCTGGCTGGTCGACCAGGGGGACAGGTTCGGGCATTTCATCGAGGGTGCCTGGACCGACGTGGGCGAGACCTTCGAAAGCCGCAACCCCGCGACGGGCGAGGTGCTGGCGCATGTGACGCAGGGCACGCAGGCCGATGTGGATGCGGCTGTCGCGGCGGCGCGGAAGGCTCAGCCGAAATGGGCGAAGCTGGGCGGACCCGGCCGGGCGCGGGTGCTCTATGCGCTGGCGCGGCTGGTGCAGAAACATTCCCGCCTGCTGGCGGTGCTGGAGACGATGGACAACGGCAAACCGATCCGCGAGAGCCGCGACATCGACATCCCGCTGGTGGCCCGCCACTTCTACTATCACGCCGGGCTGGCGCAGCTGATGGAGAGCGAGGCCCCCGGGATGGAGCCGCTCGGCGTCTGCGGGCAGGTGATCCCTTGGAACTTTCCTCTGCTGATGCTGGCGTGGAAGGTGGCGCCGGCCATCGCCGCGGGCAACTGCGTGGTGCTGAAACCGGCGGAGTACACCTCGCTCACCGCGCTGTGTTTCGCGGATATCTGCCGGCAGGCCGGGGTTCCGAAGGGTGTCGTGAACATCGTCACCGGCGACGGGCGCACGGGCGAGATGATCGTCACGCATGACGGCGTGGACAAGGTGGCCTTCACCGGCTCGACCGAGGTAGGCCGGCGCATCCGCGAGGCCACGGCGGGACAGGGCAAATCCCTGACGCTGGAACTGGGCGGCAAGGGGCCGTACATCGTTTTCGACGACGCCGACCTGGACAGCGCCATCGAGGGGCTTGTCGATGCCATCTGGTTCAACCAGGGACAGGTCTGCTGTGCCGGATCCCGCCTGCTGGTGCAGGAGAGCGTGGCCGGGCGGTTCCACGACAAGCTCAAGGCGCGGATGGACAAGCTGCGCGTCGGCGATCCGCTGGACAAGTGCGTCGACGTCGGCGCGGTGGTCGATCCGGTGCAGCTCGGCACGATCCGGGACATGGTCGAGGGTTCGGACGGCGAGGTCTACCGGGCGGATTGCGATGTGCCCGAGGGCTGCTTCTATCCGCCGACGCTGATCACCGGGCTGGCCCCGTCGGACCGCCTGATGCAGGAGGAGATATTCGGACCGGTGCTGGTGTCGACGACCTTCCGCACACCTGACGAGGCGGTCGCGCTGGCCAACAACACGCGCTACGGCCTCGCGGCGTCGGTCTGGACCGAGAACCTGAACCTCGCGCTCGGCATGGCGCCGAAACTGGCGGCGGGCGTTGTCTGGATCAACGGCACGAACATGTTCGACGCGGCGGCCGGGTTCGGCGGCGTGCGCGAGAGCGGCTTTGGCCGGGAAGGCGGGTGGGAGGGTCTCTCGGCCTACCTGAAACCCGCGGTCAAGGCGAAGGCACTGAAGACGACAGAAGCGCGGACCGGCACGCCGGACGAGACCGGCGAGGCGCTGGACCGGACCGCCAAGATGTACGTGGGCGGCAAGCAGGCGCGCCCGGACGGCGGCTATTCCCGCGCGATCTACGGCGCCTCCGGCAAGCTGATCGGCCATGTCGGGATCGGCAACCGCAAGGATCTCCGTAACGCCGTCGAGGCGGCGCAGGGCGCGAAGGGCTGGTCGCGAACGACGGGCCACCTGCGGGCGCAGATCCTCTATTACATCGCCGAGAATCTCGAGGCGCGGAGCGGTGAATTCGCCGCGAGGATCGACGCGCTGACAGGCGGACGAAACGGCAGGACCGAGGTCGCGGCCACCGTCTCGCGCCTGTTCAGCTACGGGGCCTGGGCCGACAAGTACGCGGGCGACCTGCGCTCGGTGCCGATCCGGGGCATGGCGCTGGCGGTGCGCGAGCCCGTGGGCGTGATCGGTGCGCTCTGCCCCGACGAGGCGCCGCTCCTGGGCTTCGTTTCGGTCATGGCCCCGGCCATCGCCATGGGCAATCGTGTGGTTCTGGTCCCGTCCGAGGCCTACCCTCTCGCGGCGACCGATTTCTACCAGGTGCTCGAAACCTCGGACGTGCCGGGGGGCGTGGTCAACATCGTGACCGGTAGACATGCCGACCTGGCCGAACCGCTGGCGTCGCATCTGGATGTGGACGCGGCCTGGAGCTTTTCCTCCTCCGCGCTGTCGCAGGCGATCGAGGCAAAGAGCGCGGGGAACCTGAAACGGACCTGGGTCAACAACGGCATCGCCCGGGACTGGATGGGGACCGAGGGCGAAGGCCGTGCCTTTCTGGATCAGGCGACCGAGGTCAAGACGGTCTGGGTGCCCTACGGGGAATAGCCCGGAGGCGCCGCGAGCTGTCCCGGCCGGTGCGCCGGGACAGCTCGCCCGCCAGCGATCACATCGAGATGGGGACGATCTCGGCCACTTCGACGCCGCCGTCGCCCGCGACCATCGGGTTGCCCTTCGCCATTTCGCAGGCCTCCTCGATGCTGCCCGCCTCGACGATCGAAAAACCGAAGCTCGGGTTCGGGACCTGGTCCGTCACGCCCTGTTCGGTGACAAGCTTCGACGTGCCGACCGGATCGCCGGGGGTCACCATCCTGTCGCCGATCCGGGCCATCCAGTCGCCCCAGGCCTTCATCGCGGCCTCCTGTTCGGCGGGGGTGTCGGGAACCTGCGATTTGTCGCCGCGGTAGATATAGAGATACTGGGGCATGGGTCAGCCTTTCCGAGATGCGTGAAGAGTGCCGCCGCGCCGCCCGGAGGCGGCGCGACACGGGGTCAGCGCGGCAGTTGCGCCGCGGGATCGAGCAGGACGTCCAGTTTCCGCAGGGTCGATAGCCAACCCCGCGTGTGACCCTGCGCCGTCTCGGCACCGGCGAGGTCGCGATGCGCGAGGGTGAGGCGGGCGCCGGTGCCGGTTTCCTCGACCGTGAACGACACGTGGCTTTCGGGGCCGCGTCTGTCCTCGTCGTCGTGCCAGGCCCAGGTGAAACCGACGGTACCTGTGCCCTCCTCGGGAGGGCTCACATGGGTGATCTGGCCGGACACCTTGAACCGGCTGCCGCTTTCCTTGCCGAACATCGTGCAGGTCCAGGGGCCGGTGGAGCGGAAATCCATCTCGCAGCTGTCGAGGTAGACGCCTTCGGGCCCGAACCACTGGATCAGCTGGACCGGCTCGGTCACGGCGCGCCAGAGGCGCGTCACCGCGACCGGATAGTCGCGGACGAACTCGATATCGGCGGCTTCGGCGTCTTTCATCGGTCGTCTCCTTCGGGGTCGAGGGCAATGAGGGTATCGAGCCGGTCGAGGCTGCCGGACCAGAAGGCCCGGTGGTCCATCGTCCACCCGTGGATGGCGCGAAGGGCGTCGGCATTTGCGGCATAGTAGCGGTGCGTACCCTGGGCGCGCTGCGTGATGACCCCGGCCTCTCGCAGGACCCTGAGATGGCGCGAGATCGCGGGGGCCGAAATCTCGGTCTCGGCGGCCAGCGTACCTGCGCTGAGTTCGCCCCGGCGGATCAGCTTGTCGACGAGCGCGAAACGGGTGTCGTCAGAGAGGGCGGCAAAGGTTCGGGTCAGTCGTGTCATGCGGACAGACTGGCGCGATTCCTTTTTTAACGCAAATGTTAATTAACGGATGCGCGAAATTAAGGCGTCACGAAGTCGGCCCGGGCGTAGCCCTGGAGGTAGAGAAGGCTGGAGAGATCGCCGTGGTTGATCCGGATCTCGCATTGCGCGGCCACGACGGGCTTGGCATGGAGCGCCACCCCCGTTCCGGCGCGCCCCAGCATCCCGAGGTCGTTCGCTCCGTCGCCCACGGCAATCACGTCGGCCTCGGTGATGCCGAGTTGCGCAGTGATCTCTTCCAGCGCCTGGACCTTGGCCTCGCGCCCGAGGATCGGCTGCTGCACCCGGCCGGTGAGCGCTCCGTCCTCGGCCAGGAGGATGTTCGCGCGGTTCTCGTCAAAGGCGAGCGTGGTGGCGATCCGGGCGGTGAAGGCGGTGAAGCCACCCGACACCAGGGCACAATAGGCGCCGTTGGCCTTCATCGTCGCGATCAGTTCGCGGCCGCCGGGCATCAGGGTGATCCGCGTCTCGATGACCTTGCCGATGATGTCTTCGGGCAGGCCCGCAAGCAGCGCGACCCGTTCCGTCAGGGCCCCTTCGAAATCCAGCTCGCCGTTCATGGCGCGGGCGGTGATCTCTTTCACGCGCTCGCCCACCCCGGCCTCTTCGGCAAGCTCGTCGATGCATTCCTGCCGGATCATCGTGCTGTCCATGTCCGCCAGCAGCATCTTCTTGCGGCGGTTGTCCGCGGCCTGAACGTTCAGATCGATCTGCAACGCCTGAAGATCCTCCCAGACGGCGCGGAAGTTCGCGGGAACGTCCTGCAATGCGAACTCGGCCGCGCGGTCGGGGTCCAGCCACTGCAGGTCGCCGCCGCCCCAGGCGTTGCGCAGCGCCTCGGCCGCGGCGGGATCGAGGCTGGGTGCTGTGAGCGTGGCGATGTACATGGGAACCCCCGATCCGTTGCCGGGGTCATAAAGCACGGGACGACGCCGAGGGCCAGAGGTTGGCAGCGGCCCACCGGCGGCGGTCAGGCAGGCTCTCGGATCCCGCGGCGCAGCCCGGGCACCGTGTCGCCCACGCCGATGTCGAACCGCGATGCGTCGAGCAGGGCCGACCAGAAGCCCGGATCGCGGGCGAAATCGCCGCTGCGGGTCACGAACCGGTCGTCCGTGTGCTCGGCCTCGTAGCGGATGGCGTCGGCCTCGTCCTGAGTGATGCCCGCGATGAAGATGCAGCGCTCGATCCTGGCACAGTCGAAGTCGGACCTCGGGTTCAGCATGACATCGTAGGGGGCGAGAATCACGGTGCCGGGGCGCGCTGTCGACAGGACCCGATCCTCGAGCCTGGCCAGCATCCGGTCGTCGATCATCGGGCGGTAGAAATAGATCACGTCGTAGTCGCCGTAACCGTCGAAGACCAACGCATCGGCCTGAAAGGCGAAACAGGATTCGGCCCGGACCGTGCGCAGCGTCCGTTCGGCGGCGGCGATATAGTCGCGATCGTAGTCGAGGCCGTGACATTCGGCAAAATATCGGCTGGCGAGAAAGACCTTCGAGCCGCCGCCGCAGCCGACGTCGATGAAACGCGCGGTGCCGGTCCGGCCCTGGGCGAGCAGGATCCGGTAGGCAGCGAGCATCAGGGTTTCATAGCGATAGACCGGCATCGGGATGTCGGAAAAGCAACCGTGCGCCTCGGCCTCTTCGGACTGGCCGCCGGACCCCGCAAGCCGGTGGAGCGCCCTGTAGATCACCTCGAGAAGCCCGACATCCTGGCTGTCGGGGATCTCGCGCAGCAGCGGGCGACGCTCGGGGTTTGCGTGACGCGCGACCATTTTGTGGACCGCGTCCCACATCTTGATACGGTTCGAGAACTGCTGAACGTACCGCTTCGTACCCCCATCTATCAGCGCATTGCCGAGCCGCTCTTTCCGGCCGGCCTTGCGGTCGATCGACGCCAGCGTCCGGCTCAGGGAATTCGCGCGCCACCTGAGGTTCTCGATCTCCTGCCAGCCCTGTCGGATTTCCGCCGCGTCGCGTGCGGCCGCTGGCTGTGCGATGAGTTCCGCCAGATCTACGCAAAGACGGGCGAGGTCCGCTTCCAGTGCCTGGGCATCTGCGAACCCCTTTTCCATCTTCCGCCTCCCGCTGATCGGTCAGAGCTTGCCTTCTGCGATCCATTTCTCGACGAGGTCGCGGCTGGCCTCGAAGTGCATCGAGTCCTCGCGCGTGAACCCCGCGCCCCAGTACCAGCCGGCGTCGCGAAAAAAGTCGGCCAGGATGGTCAGGCCGAGCTGCGTCTTGCCGTCGCCGAGCGTATCGAGCCGGCCGTCGATGTTCAGATCGACCGACAGGCCGAAGGCATGGGTCGAGGTCCGGCCCGGCGCCCCGCGTATGTGCCGGACACAGAGCGAACCCGAGGTGTTGATCCGGTCATAGAGGTCGGGATCCGTGGTCCTGATCTTTTCGAAGACCTCGCGCAGGCTGTCGATGGCGGGCTGCAGCATCTGGACCCGGATCGGCCCGACGGTGTCGACCCGCAGCTTGTCGGCCAGCCGCTTGTTGGTCATGGTCTCGCAGCGGCTGCTCAGCACCTCGCGCGGCTTGCCGAAGACGGATTCCAGATAGCTGGGAGAGGCGATCCGCACGCCCTTGTTCAACTCGCGCCGGGCGGCGATCAGCACGACCTGGGCATAGGACCCGACGATCTGGTTGTCACCGTCGGGCACGAAGGGGGTGAGCCCGCCGTCGCGTGGCGCGGTGGCGGGGGCACGACTCGATTCCAGACGGTTGATCTCGCCCTGAAGGCGGTTGACCTCTTCGGTCAGCCCCTCGATCTGCTGGCGCAGCTTTTCGATCTCGATCCGCGCGCCGCTGTCGATGGCCGGGGCCGCGCTGTCGGCATCGCCGCTGAAGGTGTCGGCCTCGTAGACCGGCACGCTGGGGCCGCGGACCTGGATGAAGATCAGAATGCCCAGCCCGACGACGATCAACGCCATGACGCCGAGGATCGCCGCGATTATCCGCTTGTCCATGAAATGTCCGACCTGAATCCCGTTCCATGACAGTGAAATAGCCCCCCGCCCAAGTCAACAAACTAGGTGAACTGCGACATTGTCCGGTGTGACCCGCTGGTGTAGCATCCGCGTGACTTCCGCAACCGAGGCGCCGAAATGTACAGAAAACTGGTCATTGGATTTGGTCTCCTGCTCGCCGGAGCTCTTGTTCTTCCCCTGCCCGTCGCGGCGCAGAGCAACGACGCCAGCGAGATGTCGGCCGAAGAGCTTGAGACCCTGTTCCAGAAGCAGAAGACGCGCGGTCTCGTCCTTGCGCCCACCAACCAGGAGGACGCGGCGGCGAACACCGCCGACACGGCCCCCGAGGCCCAGGACAGCACCTATGTCGAATTCGCGCCGGAAGATCAGGTGAACATCCAGATCAGCTTCGATTTCGACAGCGCGGCCCTGCGCGACGACCAGAAGCCCAAGCTGGCCACGCTGTGCCAGGTGATGAAGTCGGCCGATATCGGCACGTTCCGGATCATCGGGCACACGGATGCCTCGGGCTCGGCCAGCTACAACGAGCGCCTGTCGCTGCTGCGGGCCGAAGAGGTCAAGCGCTACCTCTCGGGCGACTGCGGGATTGAGGAACAGCGGCTCGAGGCGGTCGGCGTGGGCGAACAGTTCCCGCTGGACAAGGCCGATCCGCGGGGCGACGCGAACCGCCGCGTCGAGTTCCAAGCGCTCAGCTGATGGCCCAGTCTCAGGCAGGGGACATCTTCCGCCCCGGCGACCTGCTGAACAACACCTACCGGATCGAGGCCATTCTCGGCCGGGGCGGCACGTCCGAAGTCTACAAGGCGCGGTCCGAGATCTCGGGGCGCGTCATGGCGATCAAGGCGTTGCGGGCCGAGTTCGCCAGCAACGAGGACTTCCTGGCGCTGATGACGCGCGAGGAAGACATCCGCGATGTGCGCCACGACGCGATCGTGCGGTATTTCGATACGCAGCGGATGGCCGACGGGGTGGTCTATCTCGTCATGGACTACGTCGACGGGCCGGGACTCGATCGCAAGCTGGCCGATGGCGGGATGAGCGCGGGCGAGCTCATGGTCATCGGCGAACGCGTGACCGAGGGGCTGATCGCCGCGCATGGCCGCAACATCGTTCACCGCGACCTGTCGCCCGACAACATCATCCTGCGCAACGACACGCCCTCCGAGGCCGTGATCATCGACTTCGGCATCGCCAAGGATACCAATCCCGGGGCCGAAACCATCGTGGGCAACGAGTTCGCCGGAAAATACGCTTATGCCGCGCCGGAACAGCTGAGCGGCCGGACGGATCACCGGTCCGACATCTATTCGCTCGGCGCGCTGCTGCTGTCGACCTTCCGCGGAAAGAAGCCGGACACCGGCAAGAACCCGATGGAGGTGGTCGAGAACAAGCAGAAGCCGCTGGACCTGGACGGCGTCCCCGACCCGCTGCGCAAGATCATCGCCAAGATGACGCATCCCGATCCGGATCAGCGCTTTGCCACGGCACAGGACCTGCTGGCGGCCTTCCGGGATCCCTCGCTGGTCGAGGCTGCCGGGGTCGTGACCGTGCAGGACGATATCCTGGACGATGCGACGGTAATCGCCGCTCCGCCGGCGCGGCGCGAGGCGGCAGAGGCGGCGGAAGAGGCGGTCGGCATCCCCTCGGACACGCCCGATCCACGCCCGCAGGACAAGGCGCGCCGGTCGCGCGGCCTCTTCGTGCCGATCGTCGCGCTGATCGTAGTGGCCGGCCTCGGCGCCGTGGCCTGGATGGGCGGGCTTCTGGACGGGATCGTCGGGCCCCGCTACCCCGTCGCCGACCCCTATTCGCTGATCATCGAGGACTCCTTCGGTTCGGACCCTCAGGCCGTCGGATACGTCCCCTCGCCCGAGGTGGGGGCCGAGGTGTCGGGCCTGATGGAAGGAATCGGCGGCACCTCCGAGCTGACGCTTGCGACGGGCGATATCGCCGAGACATGGGGCACTGGCATCGTGGAGGTGTTGCGGCAGGCGGTGGAGCTCGAGGAGTTCCGGCTGGTCGCTGATGGCAACCAGGTGAAGCTGAGCGGGCTGGCCCCCGGACGGGCCACGAAATCGGCCATCGAATCCGCCCTGGCCGACGGGTTCCCGGAGGGGCTGAACGGTTCGCTGGACCTGCAACTCGGACCGCGGCTGCTGGAGCCCGGGACGATCGAACCCCTGCTAAGTCAGTATGCGGATTGCGGTCAGCTCAGGCTGGTGGCGCCGCCCCCGCTGGGCTACGGGCTCGAGGATCAGGTAATCGTGACCGGCCGCTTCGCCGACGAGGCAAGCCGTCGGGGCCTCCAGTCCGCGATCACCGCGCAGGCCGGTGACCGTGCCGTCCGCGTCGAGGGCGAGATCCTGAACGAGGCGCTGTGCCAGGTGGATGCGGTGCTGCCGGGCGCAGGCCCCGGAGGCTTCGATCTGCGGATGGGGTTCGGCGATCAGGAGGGCGAGAATGTCTCGGGGCGCTATACCGTGGGCGACAATCCGGTGCTGGACGTCCGGATCCCTGCGGATGTGACCGACGGATACCTTTACGTCACGGTCATCGACGTCAAGGGCGATGTCTTCCACCTGCTGCCGAACCGGATCCGACCCGAGAACAGCATCGAGGCCTTGCGCGCGGAGGCCGAAAACGGCTGGGTGCGGCTGGCCTACGCGCTGGACGAGGCGCAGGGGACGGGGCGGATCGCTTTCACCGTCGACGATTCCGTGCTCGGCAAGAGCAAGATCGTCGTCCTGCACTCCGAACAGCCGCTGTTCGACGAACTGCGCCCCACCACCGAATCCGCGGCCGGCTATGCGGAGGCGCTGGCGCAGCTTCGCGAGGACGGGGCGCTGAGCGTGACCTCGATGGACACGGCGATCCTGACAACCGAACGGTAGCGCTCAGACCACGTCGATGACGATGATCGAGATGTTGTCGGCCCCGCCACCGTCCAATGCGAGCTGCTGAAGCGTGTCGGCCACGGTTTCGATCGGTTCGGACCCGAGAATGCGTTCGAGCATGTCGAACGTGGCGTATTTGGTCAGGCCGTCCGAACAGAGCAGGAAGCGGTCGCCGGGAAAAAGCTCCCCCCGGATCTTGTCGAGTTCGAGGTCCTCGCCGACGCCGACAGCACGGGTGACGGCGTTCGACTGGGGGTGCAGTTCGGCCTCATCCCACGACATCTGGCCCGCCAGCACCAGATCCGCGACGACCGAGTGGTCCGTCGTGAGCAGTTCGATCGACCCGGACTGCAACCGGTAGAGGCGGCTGTCGCCCGCCCAGAAGGCCGCGAAATGCCCGTTCGCCACGGCGAAGGTGACCACGGTCGCGCCGATGGTGGCGTTGCGCCGGGCGCCCTCGTCCCGGATCGCGCCATGGGCCCGGGTGATCGCCTCGCGCAGGTCGCGGATCAGCTCGGCGGGGGCGAGGTCCGCGTCGATCGCGGCGATGCTGTCCACCACCGTCTGCGAGGCATAATCGCCCCCCGCATGCCCCCCCATGCCGTCCGAGACGGCCCAGATT
Organism: Pseudooceanicola batsensis HTCC2597; assembly: GCF_000152725.1. Taxonomy (GTDB): domain Bacteria; phylum Pseudomonadota; class Alphaproteobacteria; order Rhodobacterales; family Rhodobacteraceae; genus Pseudooceanicola; species Pseudooceanicola batsensis. The sequence continues at coordinate 2,796,489 of NZ_CH724131.1, read as the reverse complement.
TTCTGGTCGGGCAAGGTGAGGATGCTGTCCTCGTTGATCTTGCGTTTCCGGCCGACGTGCGTGGTGGCCGAGAACCGGATGCGGTTGTCGTGGGTCATGCGGTCCGCGCCACTGCGTTCGGGCGCCACATGGCGGCCTCGGGGTCGATCATGCCGGTGAATTGCCGCGCATCGGGCAAACCGCGGGTGAGGAACATGCGATGATCTCCTTCCGAGGCGCTGGTCCAGATGCCGGATCCGGGAAACTGGTCGTCGATGCCGCGCGCGGCCAGGCGATGTTCGGGCCTGACCCCGCCGGCATAGCCATCCGGCGACACCGGCATCTCATCGGGCAACCGCGGCGCAATGCCGTCGAGCCGGGCCGCCAGCAGCTCGCGCGTGAGGTCCTCTTCGAGCGTTGCGAGGGCGTGCGTCTCGAGCATGTCGAAAAAGCCGTCGTTGGCGAAATGGCGCAGGGCCGCGGATCCGTTCGGGCAGGGGGCGGCCAGCGTCAGGGGATACTGACGCCCCACCCGGTCGACCGAGGGCATGACGACACCGCTCATCGCCGGCTGGCCCCCGGCGAGCGGCGGCAGGGAAAAGCGCCAGATGGGGGCGGACAGGTAGCGCTCGTCCCATTGCGCCCCCAGGGTGGCGCGCGCGGCGATCATCGCCTCCTGCAACCAGCTGTCCCAGGATTGCACGAACCCCGCAGGCAGATTCAGCCGCAGGAAATCCCCCATTCCGGGCATTTTCCCGAAGAACCCGACGCTTCCGGTCATCAGAACGATTTCGGGCAGGAGAACTTGCCCAGGGCCGGAAGTGCGAAGGGATTCAGCACCGAACCGGACTGAAGGATGAAGATGGCATGGCGGCCGCCGACGCTGAAGATCACGCGCTTGCGGTCCGATACGTTGGTGTTGCGCACCTCCGCCGCGTTGAGCAGCCGGAACCAGGCCCATGGGCCGTCGCGGATGATGGCGTTCGCCGTGCCCGGCTCGGCCGGACCGAAGACCACGCGCGCCGCGCCGACCGAGCCGGGCCAGGTGACGGCCGAGGGGCGCGGCGACATGCCGTGCTTGTATTCGATCATGGTACCGTCGATCTCGAGTTGGACGACGCTGGCCTTGGGGTCCAGCGCGTTCGGCGTGATCTGGAACTGGATCTGCGGCTGTGCGCCGGAGGCGAAGAACGCGTCCCGGATCTCGGCGGCGTACTGGAATTGCTGCAGCACCGCCTGGCTGATCCCCAGATCGGCGTCGTTGACACGCTTCCACGCCCAGGGCCGCGAGCGGACGTCGACATAGTCGCGCAGGTTCTCGTTGAAGAACGAGTCGATCAGCCCCCCCGGCCCGAAGAGCCGGCCGAAGTCGGACAGCGACACATCCGCCCGCGCCTGTCTGTCAAAGGGATAGCGGTTCGAAAGGGCCTGTTCGCAGAAGGGCAGGACATTGGCCTGCCAGCTGGCGTTGATGCCCGCCCGGGTGCCGTCGGCGGTGATCCCCGACGATCCGCTGGTGATCTGTGTGGCCCATCTGGGGATCGGCCCGTCGAGACGCTTCGCGGTCTCCTGGAAACGGACGAGCGCTGTGGTCTCGCCTCCGCCTGCCCCGATGCCGCCCGAAAAGGAGAGCTTGTTGAGCTCCTGGTAGACCTCGGTGAGGCGGCCCATGAGCGCGTCCAGCTGCGAGGGCTGTCCGTCGGGACGTTCGACCAGCTGGTGAAGCCAGTTGAACCGGTCCTCGACATATTCGCCAGGCTTCTTGGGTGGCGGGCCGCCCTCGGCCGTGGCCGAGGCGCGCAGGGTCTCGAGGAACAGCTGGCTGCGGCTGGACAGCGACGATTGCAGTTCGAGCGCCCCGATCTCCTGGGCGCCTTCGGCAAGCCCCTCGCCGCCGAGCGCCGAGCGGTCCTCGGTCAGCTTGGTCTCTTCGGCGATACCGTTGAGGATGTTGACCAGAGGCGAGGTCGGACCGGAGAGGATGTTCGTCACCTCGACCGCGTGGCTGAGGCTTTCCATCGGAATGATGTCGATGTCGCCGAGGATCTGGTCGTACCGCGTGATGAAATCGTTGTAATAGAGGTCGAGCACGTCACGGCTGAGCGCGACGAGCGCGGTCTCGTTCTGCACCGCTTCGCCGCGCGGTCCCAGCACCCAGCTTTCCCGCTGAATGCGCTTCGCGACGCCGAGCGCCTCGTCCAGGAAGACCGAGTTGAAGCCGTCATAGGTGAAGATGCCCTCGATCCCCTCGTTCAGCGGCTTGCCCGAGGACCGCACGATCGCGCGGCTGATGGCCGGTCCGCCGATCTCCGTCAGTCGCCATTCCGGCAGTTCGGTCGCGCGCGGCGAATTGATGATGCCGTTGTAGACGCGCTGCGCCAGCGGCATCTCGGACAGGAGGCTCTGGATGCGTTCGACAAGCGGGCCGTTCAGACTGATCCTGTCCATCGGCTGCGACAGCAGCGCGTCGAGATGGGTGGAGAGGTCGTTGCGCAGCGGCTCGCGACCGGAGCCGGCATAGGCCACCGACCAGTCGAGCGCCATCCACTCCTTGACGAGGTCCTGGTTCATCGGCCCCTGCTGGCCGAGGATCAGGTAGACCTTGAGCACCTCGTAGAGAAAGTCGGGATTGTCCATGTTCGCCTGCATCTGCTCTTCCAGACGCAGGAGGAGACGGGGCAGCAGGTGCTGGTTCAGCGCGGCGCGATAGGTCTGCGCGGCCTGGTTGCCCAGAACCTTGCCCTGGTAGAGGCCGTAGGTCATGGCGCGGGCCGGGCGCGGCGTGGTGATGGCCGGGTTGGCCGGCAGATCGCGCAGGATGTTCAGCGCCGGCACGACGCTCGGCAGGTCGCTGTCCTCGATCGGGCTGCCGGGAATCTGAGAGGCGGCCTCGCGGTATTCGCCCACCTTGGCGGCGGCACCGGCGACCATCTCTCGGTTGCCCAGGTAGCTGCGGGCCCAGAGGCCGCCGATGCCGACCGCCGCGAGAACCGCCGCCGCGATCGAGATGCGCTTGCCCCACCTGTACCGCCGTTCGACCTTGTCGTCGGCGCTGACCAGCCCGGCCTCAGGAAAGATGACGCCTTCGAAGAGGCGCGTCAGGAAGAAGGAGCGCCCGGTGCCCCGCCCGGTCCCGATGGCCTGGCGCCCGATCCCGAACGTGCGCGCCATGCCCATCATCAGGCGGTCGATCGGGGTGCCCTCCTGCGTGCCGGAGGTGAAGTAGACCCCGCGCAGCAGGTGGCGCTTCTCGAAGCGGTTGTCCTGGAAGACCTCGGCGAGAAAGCCATGCGCGGTGGCGCGGACCGAGGCGAGCTGCGCGGGGAAGTTGTAGATCAGGCTGCGGCGCTGGTGGTCGGTCTCGGACTGCATCCGTTCCAGCGACTGCGCGTTGACCTGCGCCAGAAGCAGGCCGAACTCCTCGTCGAAGGCGGCGACCGGGTTTATCTCGGCCTTGGTCTTCTTCTGCAGCGGCAGGGTGAAGCCCCAGACCTGTTCCCGCTCTTCCTTGCCGAGGTTGTCGAAATATTCCGAGAATCCGGCGATCAGGTCGGATTTCGTGAACAGCACGTAGACCGGGAAGCGGACGCCCAGCTTCTCGCGCAATTCATGCAGGCGCCGCCGGATCGCGGCGGCATGGCTCTTTTGCGTGATCTCGTCCTGAAGCGAGAGGTCGGAGAGGGAAATGGCGACGATGGCGCCGTTGATCGGCTGCCGTTTCCGGTGCTTTTTGAGCAGATTGAGAAATCCGAGCCAGCCGGCATTGTCCTCGCTCTCGCCGCTTTCCTGCGTCGTGTAGCGGCCGGCGGTGTCGATCAGGACCGCATTGTTGGTGAACCACCAGTCGCAGTTGCGCGTGCCGCCGACACCGCCGACGGCATCCTTGCCCATGGTGTCGGCCAACGGGAACTGCAGGCCCGAATTGACGATGGCCGTGGTCTTGCCCGCGCCCGGCGGCCCGATCATGACGTACCAGGGCAGTTCGTACAGGTGCTTGCGGCCCAGCTTGGACTTGCGCAACGCGACCAGCGCCTGCTTGAGCTTGCCCTTCAGCTCGCCCAGTTCGGCCTTGACCAGTTCGTTCTCCTCGTCGGTGTCGTCCACGGACTCGACGATATCCTCGGCCATTTCCCTGTCCTTGCGGGAGCGGCGCAGGAGGATCAGCAGAAGCACCGTCAGGGCGATCAGGGTGATGACGCCGATGCCGATGATGCGGTTCGGGGCGCTGTCGAAGGGGTGCGCCTCGCCGATTCCCAGCAGCGGACCCAGAAACCAGAGCGCCAGCGACAGGCCGAGAGCCACGAGGATCGTGATCGAGATGGCCGACCCCAGCTTGCGGAGAATTCTGAGGATCATGTCGCGTCTTCCCTTACCAGGACAATCTCGATGCGGCGGTTCCTGGCCCGTCCTTCCCGCGTGTCGTTCGTGTCGATCGGCTCCTTTGCCGCGCGGCCCTCGGACTGGAGGCGGGTGGGGTCCTCGATCAGCCCGGCGAGTTTCTGCATCACCGACTCGGCCCGGGCGAGCGAGAGATGCATGTTCGACGGAAAGCGCGAAGAGCGGATCGGCACGTTGTCGGAATGCCCGACGACGATGACCGGACCTTCGGTTTCCGTCAGGGCCTGCGCCACGCGCTCAAGCGGCTGATCGAATTCGGGCTGCAGCCGGTCCGAGCCCGAGCCGAACATGTTGGACCCGGCGATGCGGATCGTGATGGTCGAGTTGTCCTGGAACACCTCGACAAGTCCCTGGTCGATCTCGGCCTCGAGGAAGCCGGCCACCTTGGTCACCTGTTCGACCGGCGGCGGGGGCGGCGGCGGGGGCGGCGGGGCGCGACGGAACAGCTCGGCCACCTGGCCGGTATCGAGCACGGAGAGCTGGCCGATCACCCGTTCCGTCGACTGGTTCAGCATCCACGACAGTGTCATGAAACCGGCTGTCAGAAGGACCGCAACGGCGGCGGTGGTGATCCAGACCGGTTTCCAGATCGACAGCACCCGGTGAGGCATTTCCAGCCCCTTCCAGTGCGGCGAGAGATCGCGCTCGACCACGCCGCGCTGTCCGCGGATGATCCGGGCCAGGCCCGCGCGGATCTGCATGTGCTTGTCCGAGCCGTTCTGTTCGACCCGCAGCCGCCCCTCGAAGCCGAGGGACAGGCAGACATAGAGCAGCTCCAGCAGGTCGATGTTCTTGCCCGGCTCCTGTTCCAGCCGCGCCAGCAGGTCATAGAAGCGGTCGCCGCCGACGGTTTCCTTGTGGAAGGTGCCGACCATGGATTGCTGTGCCCAGACCGACTGGCCGCCCCAGGGCGTGTTCAGCACCACGTCGTCCAGCGTGGCACAAAGCGCGTAACGGGCGATCTTGACGTCCTGCGCGTCGATCCCGGCCTGCAGGGCGCGGCTCTCGAAGGCGCGGACCTCGGCCACGACCGAGCGGCGCAGCTTGTCCGGGTCCATGTGCTGCGCGCGGTTGCGGATGCGGCTGATCAGCGAGAAGAGGGTCGAGGCGGCGGCGTTGATCCGGTTCATCCCGGTCATGCCCTGTTCGACAGCCGGTTCGGTCGTGGTGCCGTCGGCCCGCGAGGGCGCGGCGAGGCCATAGCTCTGCGGCTGCGCGCCCTGTGCCGGCTGCGGCTCCGGCTCGGGTTGGGGCGCCGGCCTGGGGGTCTGCGGCATGGTGCGGCGACCGCCGGGGTTCGGCTTGATCACCGTCTTGTCGGCGTCGTCCGGTTCCGCGAATGGATCGTTGTCAGACATCTGTCGCCGTTCCTGCGTTTGTGCTGCGCCGGTGCTGCATCGTCATCCCTGCCTGATCGCCCAGAGCTCCATCTTGAGCCCCGGGAATTCACCGGACACGTGCACGGCGATCCCGCCGGATGTCGACATCTTACCCCAATGCGGGCTGTCGCCGTCCAGTTCAAAGTAGACCACCCCCGCGTGATAGGGGATCTGGCGCGGCGCCACCGGAAGCGGCCGCAGCGGGATCCCCGGCAAAGCGGAATTCACCAGTTGCCGGATCTCCTCGACCGGGCCGATCTTGGCCTGGTTCGCGAAATGACGGCGCACGTTCTCGGCCGGGATATCGGCCTGGACCGCCAGCACGAAACCCGCCGTCGACAGCAGCTTGCGATCGGCGATGACGCCGACGCTGATGCCGTACTTGCGCGGATCGAGCGGGATCGAGATCGCCGTCTGCTCGAGCACCGACGACAGGTACTGCCGCAGCGCCTTGATCACCGGGTTGAACGACCGGGTCAGGTCGTCGTGGGCATAGGCCGGAAAGTCGGGGGCACGCTTTTCGGGCGCCATGAAGGTCGAGAGTTCGCCGGCGAGTTCGACGCAGGCGCGGTAGAAGGCCTCGGGGTGGATGTTCTCGACCTGGGTCAGGTGATGCACGACCGGCTTGGCCCGGTTCACGCACATCAGCAGAAGGAAGTCCGAGATCTCGGCCACGCCCTTGGCGGTGCCGCCCTCGGACAGACGCCCCGCCAGCGCGGTCATCCGGTGGCCGAGCAGGCCGTCCAGCTCCTTGGCAAAGCCGTTCAGGGTCTGCGCGGCGCGGATGTCGATGCAGGAGGGAATGAAGGCGGTATCCAGCACGATTTCCTTGTCGGGCTTGACCTCGACGATGCGGGCGATCGGGATGGCCAGCCGGTCGGCCAGGTCGTCGACCTCGAGCGCGAATTGCAGGCGCAGCTTGCCCACGCCGAGCGTCACGGCCTTCTTGCCGGTCGAAGTCACGTCGGTCACCTCGATCTCCGAGGGACGGAGCCGCGCCGCCGAGAGTTCCGCCCCCGTCATGTCGACCTCGAGCGCGCCCTGCCGGCGTTGCGGCACGGTCAGGTAGACGACGCAGTCCTTGACGGTGTCGGGCACATCCAGAGCGGGGGGATGTTCCTCGGCCGCGGGGACGCGAAAGACGGTGCCGTCCTCGGTCAGGCCGGAACAGGACTTGATCGCGAACTGCCCGACCTTGAGCACCTCTTCGTCGATCTCGAGCTGGTTGACCCCCCAGGCATAGGGGGTGACCCGCCGCGCCAGCCCGGCCACCAGGCTTTCCGTATAGCGGTCGGCCTGCTGGAAATGGTGGGGTTGCAGAAACAGACCCTCGGTCCAGAGAACTTTGCTATCCCACGACATCAGCCCGCATCCCTCGTCATTCTTTTCATTTCAGCTTGTCCAACTGTTCCTTGTAGGCCCGCGCGAATTCCTTGGCGAAGAGCTCCTGAAAGTCGTTCTCGGCCTGGTCAGAGATCTCGGCATACATGGTCTCGTACACCTCCCAATAGCGCGCCTTCTTGCTCTTCAGCACGCTGGAGAACCCGCCGCCGACCTTGATTTTTTCCTCGAGCGCGGCGGGGTCGAGCCGCTTCAGCACGCCCTTCAGCGCCGCCTCCATGCCGGTGACCATCGCCACCTCGTGCGCCTTGATGTCCCGCAGGGCCTGGTTTGCGGCCTCGGTCGCGTCGAGATAGCCCTTGGCCGAGGGCTTCACCATCGCCTCGATGGCCTGTTCGGGGCTGATCGAGAACTTGAGCGGGTTGTTCCCGCCAGCCTGTATCATCGTCTGCTCGATGCGGAATTCGGACTTGATCGAGGTCCGGGTCATCAGAATTTCGCGCATCCCTTCGACCATGATCCGCAGAACATGGCCCAGACGCGACATCGTCGGCGTCAGCTCCTCGTCCGAGACCTTCACCTCTTCGGCGCCGAGCGACTTGAGGAAAACCCGCGCAGCGGCATCGCCACCCGTCGCAGACGCCGGGGCGGGGGCCGGGGCCGGCGTGGGCGGTTCGGCCTCGTCAGGCGCGGGATCCGGAGCGGGATCGGGGGCGAGATCGGGGGCGAGATGGGGCGGAAGGGGGGCGGGATCCCTCGGGGCGGGCTCTTCGGGCGCGGGCGGCGGCTCGGGCGTCGGGTCCTGCGGCCCGTCGAGGTCGAAATCATCCGGGATGAAGGCCGATCCCCCCGACCCGCTGTCCTGCATCGGCTGCGCGAAGGGGTCCGAGGCATCGCCCGCCGGTTTCGACGGCGCGAGATCGTCCTCCCAGTCATCCGGGATGACCGAGGCGGGACCGGCGGTGCGCGGGGTCTGGAAGTGATCCTGCGCCGAGGCCGAGTTGTAGCGCTGGCTGGCCCCCTGCCCCTGCATGTCGTCCGGCGCGGGCGGCAGGATGTCGTCCTCTTCTCCCAGCGGGGGAAGAAGTCCGTCCTCGCCAACCTCCTCTCGCTGGACGCCCCGGGGCCCGACCGGCCCCTCGCGCCCCGTCAGCAGATCGTCGAGGAAATCGCCGCCGTCGCCCGGCGCGTCCAGCAGGTCGGCCGGGCTGGGTGCGGCTCTGGCGGCCCCGTGCGAGACGGGGCCGTCTTCCAGCGGGTCGGCGATCCGGTCGTCCTCGGCCTGCCCGCTGGAGATGCTGACCAGAAGCTCGTAAGGCCCGAGGGACAGGATATCACCGTCGTTCAGCGGGGTCGGCACGGCGCCGAGCGGCAGCTTTCCGTAATTGAGGAAGGTGCCGTTGGTCGAGAAATCGACGACGATGACATTGCCGTTGTGATCCTCGATCGCGCAGTGCCGCTTCGACAGCGTGCGGTCGGGGTCGGGCAGGCAGAGGTCGTTCTCTTCGCCGCGGCCGATGGTGAGACTGTGCCCGATCATGCTCACAGGCTCCCCTCTCCCGGGGATGCTCCCTGTAGGCTGGAATTTCAGTACGACGGGCATTTGGGGGGTCAACCTCCTGTCAGAACAGTGAATTCGCCAAGAATGATGCTGCCGCCCATGGCGCAGAGGTCACCGATGCGCGCCGCCGGCTGTTTCTGGATCAGCACCGTCATCGACCCCTTGGCGATCGGATGCGGCGGTGCCGGGACCGGCCCGACGGGAGAGGGCATCACGCCCACGCACATGTCGCCCATACGGGCGGCCGGTTTCTTGCCGACGATCACGGTAACGGCACATGGCGGAATGATCGGCATCGGGCCGGTCACTGTGCATGTCGGCCCGACGTGCAAGTCCGCCAGTCTGGCCTGCGGCGGTCCGGGCATCAGCTCTCCTCCTCTTGCAGATCGTCCTCATCGTCCGACAGGGGCGCGGGCGAGGTGTCGATCGCGGGGACGTCGACCTTGCCGTTGCCGCCCCTCGCAATATCCACTGCCCGATCGATAAGCCAGTGCATGTGCAGCAGCGGGTCTTCGGCCTCGCCGACGGCGACCATGTTCATTCCGAAGGCGCAGGCGGAGACGGCCGAGGGCGGCGCGGCGAGTTCGGCCATCTCCCCGACCCCGAGGGTGCCGGGCGCGTAGAGTGCCGCGGTGGCGGCGAGGGTGGTGTCGTCGTCCATGTCGGCGGCATCGAGCGCGACCTGCACCGCCTCGCGGTTCTTGTCGTTCGGCCCGAATACCCAGGCTTCGGCCGCCTTCAGGCAGGGCGTCGCCTCTTCTCCGGTAAGATCGCGCGCGGCGATGCAGGCCCACCACACGGCCTCGCGCTCGGGAAGCGCCACCGACAGAAGCCGCAGGATATCGACCCAGCCGCCCTTTTCGGCCAGTTCGGACAGGACCACCTCGACCCGCGCGCTGGCCGGCGCCTCGACCGGTGTGTCGAGCTTGGTGGCCTTGGCCGACAGCATCCGGGCGGCGGGCTCGTCGGGGATCTTCTTCAGGTTATCGAAACGTTCAGACATGCCGGCCCCTAGTTGATCATCGTGACGCCGCCCTTGAGGATCAGGACTGCGCTGGCGTCTTCCTTGATCATCGGGGCCTTGGTCTGGAGCATCGCCGTGCCCTCGATCTTGATCATCATGCCCTTGATCGTCACGCCGGTCTGGTCGATCTTGATCGAATTCGCCCCGACCTTCATCTCGATCTTCTGCAGGGCTTCCTCGCTGATGGACCCGAGCGAGGTCTTGAGCCCGTAGTTCCCCGTCTTCACGGTTTCATTGTAGTTGCCGATCTTCACCGTCCGGGTGAGGTTGCCGGTATCGATCGACTGGGTGTAGTTCCCCATCTTGACGGTCTGGGCAAAATTTCCCTGCTTGACCGTCTCGGTATAGTTGCCCGTGATCGTGTTGGTCGACTTGCCCTCGATCGTCTCGTCATGGTCCTTCTTGACAAAGACGGTCTGGTTTCCGGCCTTGACCGTGAAGGTGTGATCGCCGGTGTTCAGCGTCTCGGTCTTGTGGCGGTGGATCGTCTGGGTCAGGTCACCCTTGTCCTTGTGCTCGAGCCCGATGGTGATCTCGGCGTTGTTCTTGATCGTCTCCTTGTAATCCCTTTCGGACTGGAGGCGGACGAATTCGGCATCCTTCTTGTCCTCGAAGATCAGCTCGTTGAAGGTACTAGCCGAGCCGCTCTTGGTCGACCGGGTGACGATGCCGGTCTGGGTCATGTTGGCCGGCAGGGCATAGGGCGGCTTGGTTTCGCCGTTGTAGAGCATGCCGGTGCAGAAGGGGCGATCGGGGTCGCCCTCCTCGAACTGGATGACGACCTCCTGTCCGATGCGGGGGATATGGATCATGCCCCAGTTCTTGCCTGTCCAGGGCATGACGCAGCGCACCCAGCAGGTTGTCTTGTCATCCTTCTTGCCCATCCGGTCCCAGTGGAACTGGACCTTTATGCGACCGTATTCGTCGGTATGGATCTCCTCGCCGCTCGGGCCGGTGACCATGGCGGTCTGCAATCCGGCGATCTCGGGCCAGGGCGTCGTCTGCGGCGCGCGGAACGGCTCGGACTTGGGAATCACGCTGAACATGCAGCGATAGGTATCGCGGTTTTCGGGGCCGAAATGTTCGGCGTTGTCGGCCCCTTCGGCGCTGAACGGGCGGTCCAGCGTCTCGGCATCCTCGTAGTCGTTCTCGATCTGCATCAGGTGGACGGTCGAGATCGCCAAGAACTCCTTGCCGGCCTTGCCCATGCGGGGATGACCCTTGAGCTTGAACGTGGTGCCGGTGCGCAGGCCCCGGACGTTGCCGACACCGCGCGACACGAGGTGCCGCACCGCCTCGGACTCGATCCTCACGCGGGCGCGCTTTTCGCCCAGCGCCGGCTTGGTGTAGCGGCCCGGATAGTCGTAGAGTTCATAGTTCTTGTGCGAATGCTTGCCCTTGGCGATGGCCTTGGTGCTCTTGAGTTCGGCGCGCGGGCTCTGGAAATCGTAATCCTCGAGTGTGACCTTGCCGGGCGTGACCGCGGCGGCGTCGGACCAGTCGAAGATGTGGTCGTCCCTTCGCCGATATTTCTCTTCGCGATAGTGAAAGTCGATCTCGGCATGGGACGGCACCGGAGAATGGGCCGAGATTCCGTCGGCGATGACCATCTTCTCCTGCTTGCCGGACTGGTCGAAGTAGTAGTAGATCCCCTCTTCCTCCATCAGACGGCTGATGAAGTCGAAGTCGGATTCACGGTACTGCACGCAGTAGGTGCGGACGTCGTAGCTGCCCTGCGTCTTCTCGGTGATGTTGCCGCTGAACCCGTGATCGCCGAGCACCGACTTGATGATCTCGACGGCGTTCATCTCCTGGAAGATGCGGTTGTTCATCGTGCGGGTGAGGTACCACAGCCAGGGCCGGACCTCGGCGACGAGATGCAGCATCCCCTGGTAGAGCCCGAGGTATTCGACCGAGATGCAGGTGCCCGAAAACTTGTGCCTGGCGTCCTGCGGCTCCTCGTCCAGTTCGATCGTGATCGGGGTGCCGATGAAATCCTGAAGGTCGATGTTCCTGTCATTCGAAAGGAATTCGATCCGCGTTTCGGTCAGCTGGCTCAGCCCCTCGGAGACACGGGCGTTCTTGATGAACACCTTTTCCTTCGGCAGCGCGGTCTCCATCCGGAGCATTCTGTTCTTGAGATTGGGACCTTCGGCAGGCATGGGCGATATCCTTGTCGGGGATGCCGGGCAGTTCAGGCTTCCGTTTCTATCAGTTTCTCGTCTTTGCGAAGGCGCGCCACGACTTCGGGATGCACGGCCCAGTTATTCGCGACCGAGACGCTTTCGCCCAGCATCAGCTTGACGTCGAGCACGTTGGCAAAGCGAAGGCAGCATACCGGCGTGGGATAGGTGCCGTCCGCCAGAAGCAGCTGGCTCAGGTATTCCTCGCCCCGGTAGAGGAAATAGTTCTCCTCTCCCACGCCGATCAGGATGATCTCGTGGTCTTCGGTCGGCAGGCCGTTCTGTATTCCGTCGTTCATCACAATCCTTCCAGCAGGGCGGCAAGTTCGGGATCCATCTCGTCGTCGTCCCCTGCCGCGTCGTCCTCGTCGTCGAAGCTGGCGAGCAGGGCATCGAGATCCGGGTCCGTGGCGGTGTCGGCCACTGCATCATCCGGTGTCGCGGGCGCGTCCTCCTCCGGGTCCGGCGCGCCCGCGTCTGCCGGTCCGGCCGAAATGTCCATGCGGAGGTCGGCTTCGGGCGGCGTTGGCGCCCCCGCCGCCGGCGCGTCGGACCAGCTTCCGGCGATCGGCGTTCCGGCCAGCGACCGGAAAGACCCCAGGCGCACCTCGTTCCGGCCCTTGACGCTGACCACGGGCATGAAGCCCCGCGCCAGCGTGTGCTGGACCGGATCCGCCGTCAGGTTGCGCTCGGTGCAGGGCAGGGCCACCTGATCACCATAGCGATCCGTGACATAGTGGAAAGGCATATCGCCCAGCGACATGACGCTGCCCGGCTCCATCGCCTTGCCGTCCTGCGTGTAGGTCGCCGCCAGCAGGATCGCGACCACCACCGCCGGGTTCGCCCAGAGCATGCCCGAAAGCCCCTCCTGCGGGGTGAATTCCTCGAAGTCGAAGGCGTGGCAGGGCTCGGATTTCCTGCCGTAGGGCAGGCGCAACAGGACGCGCGGCGATGCGAGGCCGAGATAGGCGGCCTCGGGCGTGGCGCGGAGGGCGTCCCAGGCCCCGGCGACCAGCGGATGCCGGTCCTCCCTGGCGGTGTCGAGATAGGCGGGGGTCACCGCCGCGAAGAAGGGGGCATCGACATGACGGGCCACCTGCCCGATCCGCGCCAGAAGCTCGGCATGCGGCGGCGTCTCCTCGAAGGTGTAGAGACCGAAGAGGGCCGAGAAGCCGCCGTCGCCCTCTTCGGGGTCCAGCACGTTCGTCAGCAGACCGTACAGGCCGCTTTCGGCAAGATCCTCCTGCGCGGCCAGGTCGATGGCGAGTTCCTCGGCCGAGATGTCATAGAGCACGATCTCGAGGGTGGTATCCGTCTCGATCCGGCGGGCCAGCAGGTCGAGCGACCGCCACTGCGCCTCGAGTGCCTGGACATCGGGGTGGTGCAGCACAAGCCGCATGGCCGAGGACAGCGCCTCGTCCACCGCCGCGAGCATCGCTTCGGTCCCGGCGTCCGGTGCCTTGACGATATGCGGGCCGACGATGCGTGCGATCAGGTCGTCGAGGGGGCCGGCGGTACTTAGCTGCCCCCCGGTGTCGCCGATCAGCGCCTGGAAGTCGCTGAGCTTGAGATTCGCCGGAACCGAGGTGCCGGCCGAGTGCTTCGGCAACCGGACGGGGGTGCCATGCGCCTCGCCCCAGGCTTTCAGACGCTCCTTGGCCTTGTCGGCCATCGATCCCATGCCGAGTTGCTGGCGCAGACCCGCAAGCTCGTCGAAGATCGGGATGTTGTCATAGAGTTCGTCGGGATGAAGGTCGTCCAGTTCCTTCAGCCCGACCTCTATCCCGGCGCCGTCCTTGCCGATCGGCAGCGTCAGGGTGGTCGCAAAGCCCTCGATGACCTCCTCGACCGTATCCACGTCGAGCGGGATCGCCCGGCGGGCCGCCAGCGCCGGGCCGGTCTCGCGAAGGCCGCGCGAGGCCCGGCCGGTAAAGTCGCCGAATATCGCCATGCGGAATCGCGACCGGTTGAGGTCGCTCCGCTCGGGGCGCGGCGCCGAAATACGACCGAAGGGCGATTGCGGCGGCGCGGCTTCGGCGGTCTCGCCGGTCCTTCCATCGAGATCCGCAAGAAGGTCGTCCAATTCATCGGCGGCGCTATCCGCCGTCGCCCCGGCATCGTCCGCCTCGAGATCGGCAAGCAAGGCGTCGAGGTCGTCCCCGGCCTCATTCGTCTCGTCCCCTGCGGGCGTCCCGGCTTGGCTGTCGGCATCGAGCGACGCCAGCAGGGCATCGAGTTCGTCCACTTCCCCGGCCCCGGGGTCCTGTGCGTCAGCGGCAGGCTCCTCCTCCGCCTCCCCCGCGTCCAGATCACCGAGCAGCGCGTCGAGGTCGTCTTCCGCTCCGTCCGTTCCGGGCGCGTCCCCGGCCTCCAGATCGGCGAGCAGCGCGTCCAGATCGTCCTCGGCCGCCGGGGCTTCACCGGCACCGGGTTCCCCGGTCGTCGTATCGGCGTTCTCCGGGTCCGCAGCCGTATCGGGTGTGCCTTCCGCGGATGCTTCGGGATCCTTGAGGTCGCCCAGCAATGCGTCCAGATCATCCCCGCCGGGGCGGGCCTCGTCCGACCCGGTCGCGTCGTCCCGGGGCTCGGGCGCGGGATCCGGCGCGTCCAGACCGGCGAGCAGCGCATCCAGATCGTCGTCCGGCGGGTCGCCGGCAGTGCCCTCCGCCTGACCGTCCAGGGCGGCGAGTACCGGGTCGGGATCGGCTCCGGACGCGTTTTCGGCCGCCGTCTCTTCCAGGCCGGACAGCAGGGCGTCGAGATCGCTCTCTTCGGGCTCCGGCTCGGGGGCGGCATCCAGACCCGCGAGGACTTGGGAGGTCGTATCGGCCGTGTCCGCCGGATCGGGGCCGTCGAGCCCGCCGAGGATGTCGGCCAGATCCCTACCCGCCTGCTCCGCCTCGGCGGGCGCGTCCAGACTGGCGAGAACATCGGCGGTCCGGTCCGCCTCCGGGGTCTCCTCGACCCGCTCGAGCGACGTCAGCACGTCGTCCGGCGTCTCCTCGGCTTCGGCGGCCTCGACCCGTTCCAGCGCGGCGAGGACGTCGTCGCCGGTGTCTTCGGGGGCGCTCTCCGGCGCGGGTTCGAGACCGGCGAGGATACCGGCGGTGTCCTCCGCGCCCTCCTCCTCGGGCGATGCGTCCAGGCTGGCGAGGACATCGGCCGTCCGATCGGCCTCCGGGCTCTCCTCGACCCGCTCGAGCGACGCCAGCACGTCGTCCGGCGTCTCCTCGGCTTCGGCGGCCTCGACCCGTTCCAGCGCGGCGAGGACGTCGTCGCCGGTGTCTTCGGGGGCGCTCTCCGGCGCGGGTTCGAGACCGGCGAGGATACCGGCGGTGTCCTCCGCGCCCTCCTCCTCGGGCGGTGCGTCCAGGCTGGCGAGGACATCGGCCGTCCGATCAGCCTCCGGGGTCTCCTCGACCCGCTCGAGCGACGCCAGCACGTCGTCCGGCGTCTCCTCGGCCTCGGCGGTCTCGACCCGTTCCAGCGCGGCTAGAACGTCGTCGCCGGTGTCTTCAGGGGTGCTCTCCGGCGCGGGTTCGAGACCGGCGAGGATACCGGCGGTGTCGTCCGCGACCTCCTCCTCGGGCGGTGCGTCCAGGCTGGCGAGAACATCGGCCGCTCGGTCGGCCTCCGGGGTCTCCTCAAGCGGCGCGTCCAATTCCGCCAGTATATCATCCGTCCGGTCGTCCTCCGGAGAGGACTGCGGCGCGTCCAGGCCGGCGAGGATCTCCTCCGTCCGGTCGGCTTCGGGCGCGGCCTCGCGTCGTTCCATGGCCGCGAGAACGCGATCGGAAGCGTCCTCGGTCTCTGCCGTGTCCGGCGCCGCGCGCGACAGGTCGGCGAGGATGTCGGCGCCCGCGTCCTCCGGTTCGTCCTGAGTTACGGGCGCCGCGCGGAGGGCGTCGAGGGCGGCGGCGTGGCCGTCCTCCTCTTCAGGGGTGTCGGCGGGCCCGATGGCACCGAGGATGTCTTCGACGGCGGGCTCCTGCGGAGCCGCCTGGGGCTGCGCCGCCGCCAGGGCAGAGAGGGTCGCGTCGGTGGTATCCGCGGTTTCCTGCTGGTCCGGCAAGGCCGCGCGGAGGCTGTCCAGCGCCGCGGCCATGTCGGCCGTCTCGGTCGTCCCGGAGGCCAGAGCCTTCAGCAGGTCGGGCGAGGTCAGCAATGTCTCGATCAGCGTCTCGGCGCCGGACTTGCCATCCATGTAGGCCATCAGGTCGCCGAGTTGACGCCGCGCCTCGAGCAGCGGGGCAAGAGCATCGACCTTGCGCGCGATGGCTTCGGGGCTGAAATCCGTCATTTTCTCGAAGGTCAGATCGACCGGCAGCGACCCCTCGCCCGTGAGCGTGTTCGGCACGGTGAAACTGGCGCGGGGGGCAATGGCCTTCATCCGCTCGTCGAACGTGTCGACGTCGATCTCGAGGAACTTGCGGTCAGCCACCGGCGGCTGTTCGGATTTGCCGGAGAGGTCGGACATCACGCCCATCACGAAGGGCAGCTGCACCTTCTTCTCGGCGCCGTAAAGCTCCACATCGTATTCGATCTGGACCCTCGGCGCGCGGTTGCGGGATATGAACTTCTGGCTGTCGCTCATTCCCGGTCGTCCCTTGCGGCGCGCAGCTCTTCGCGCAGAGCCCGGACCTCTTCGGTCAGGGCCAATACATGCGCGTCGACCTGGTCGGTTTCGGTGCGGACAAGCGCCTGGAGCTTCTCCATCTCGGCCTCGTGCTCTTCTTCCACCGCCGACTGCATGGTGTTGACCAGGAGGCCGATGAAGAGGTTGAGCACCGAAAAGGCGGTGATCACGATGAAGGGCACGAAAAACGCCCAGGCGTTGGGATAGACCTCCATCACCGGGCGGACGATGCCCATGGACCACGATTCCAGCGTCATGATCTGGAACAGCGAGTAAAGCGACCGGCCCAGCGTGCCGAACCACTCGTCAAATGCGTTGCCGTACATGATCGTGCCCATGACCGCGAAGACGTAATAGACGATCGACAGCATGATGATCACCGCCCCCATGCCGGGCAGAGCGTCGAGCAGGGCCTGCACCACGGCCCGCATCTGCGGCACCACCGACAGCAGGCGCATTGCCCGGATCACCCGCAGGCCGCGCAACGCCGACAGGCTGTCGGTCTGGGGCAGCAGCCCCACCGAGACGACCACCAGGTCGAAGACGTTCCAGGCGCTGCGGAAGAACGAGAGGCCGTAGGCGTAGAACTTGAGCGTCAGTTCCACGACGAAGATGCCGAGAACGACCTGGTCGACAATCCGCAGCGTCGGACCGATCGCGTCCCGCACCGTATCGGAGGTGCCGAGGCCCAGCGTGATCGCGTTGAAGATGATGATCCCGAGGATCGTGTTGCGCACGCGGGCCGTCTCGAGAAAGGCGCGGAGGCGGGCCCGCGCGCTCGGTTGGTGGCTGTCTGCGGTCTGGTCGATCATCACGTCTTCCGCTATCCCCCGGATCGGGCCCTGTCAGGCCTTCACGTCCTTCATTGCCTTGTTGAATTTCTGGCTGATGAGCTTGACCGCGGCGACCGCATCCTTGACCGTCTTGTCCCGGCCGCCGAAGGTCTTTTCGAACCGCGAGCCCCAGGTCTTCATCGCCGGGCCGCTCCCCTTGCCGTCGCGCGCGATCCGCACCGTCGCGTCTAGCTCCTTGTCGAACTCGTCGATCGCCGCCGACAGCCGCGTCATCGCGGTCTTGAGCCGACCGTTGGCCGAGATCTCCTTGCCGATCTGCTGAAGCGACGGGGCCGCATTCTTGTCCTTGGCCATCTTGGCGCCGCGGTCGAGCAGGAACTTGATCACGTTCTGCGTCGTCTTGCCCGTCGCCTCGAAATCCTTCTGCACACCCAGAAGCTGCGTATGCGCCCGGTTGAAGGCGCCGGGATCGTCACCGTCGTCCCGCGCGGCCAGTTCCGTGCCCAGCCGGGTCATGATCTTGCCGACCTCGGTCGCGGGGGCCGAGAACATCGCCCGGGTGTCGAGGCTGTCGAACTTGCGGATGGCATCCCGCCCGGCGGCGATGGCGCGCTTGTTGTCGCCCTTGTCGGCCTCGACCTCGTCGAGCGCGAGCGACACCTTGTCGGTGATGGCCTTGTGGTACTTCTTGTGCAGGCTGGTCACCTCGCTCGCCGCCTTGTCCAGCGCCGCGGTCTCCTCCTTGCTCTCGTCCCTGGTGTTCTTCGAGAACTTCTTGCCCTTGGGCATGACCTTGGCCAGGTCCTTGTTGATCTTGGTCAGGGCGGTATCGAAGACCTTCAGCTCATAGCGCGCGACGGCATAGACGCCCTGTTCGATGGTCGATTTCTTCCACTTGCGCGGGTCGAGCTGCATGGTCTTCTTGACCGGGATCACGAAGGGTAGCTTGGCCACCTTCGGCCGGGCCACGAACCAGTCGGGCGCGGATTTCGACCGCGTTTCGGCGAACATGCTGATGGTCGTGTCCACGGTGATCGGTTTCTTTCCGTCAGCCGCCATATCCGTCCCCTTCCTCTGCTGTCAGCCGCGGCCGGTCACCCGTCACGCCGCGTCGAAGACCGTGCCGTCCAGCGCCTTGCTGGTGATCTTGTCATAGGCATAGCCGCCCAGCGATTCCCCCAGCCCCAGACCCAGGTCCTTGGCCGTGGTCGCAATGGAATTGCCGTCGAGCACGCCGGTCGCCGCGCTGGCCAGCTTCAGCGCCTCGCGGAACACCTTGAGACCCTTGCTGTCCTTCAGTTCGACCTGCGCCACGCGTTTCATCAGGTCCTTGATGGTGTTCGCCCATTTGCGCGCATCGCCATACATGTCCTGGACCTTGTCGATCTGGCTTTGCACCTTCTTGTAGTTGTCGGACAGCGCGTCATCGAGCCCGGCCTCGATCTTCTTCTGCTGCGTCCCGGTATCCTTGATCGGGTATTTCTTGAGCTTCTTCGCCGCCTCCGAGAGGAACTCCTTCTTCAGCTTGTCCTGCTGGGCGAGGATCTTGTTCAGCACCTTCGAAAGCTCGTGCATCTTGACGATCATCTGCGCGTACTTGGCCTTGATCGTGTCGGCCGCGTCCTGCACCGACTTGATCGAAGGCTGCGCGATGCCGATGAATTCGTTGAGGATTCCGGCCCCGACTTCGTTCGCCGTGTAGAGACCCTTTTTCTTGGCCGTCGCCTCGACGAACTTGAGGTTGCGTTCAAGCTGGGTGTTGGCCGTGTCGATGCCGATCGCGAGCTTGTTGATGTCCTTGGCCAGCGAGATGCCGGACTTGATCAGCCCCGCGATCCCGACCACCGCCCCGGCCCCGCCCGAGAAGGGCGAGGTCGCCATGGCCGCGATCGAAGCGCCGAGGCCCGCCAGCGTCCCGACGATCGAGGCCGCGACCTTGATCTTGAACTTCTTCCATTCCTTCTTCTTGCCCTGCAGGTTCTGCCAGGCCTTCTGGACCCCCAGTTCCGCGGCCTTGTTGGCGACCTTCATGTCTTCGGAAATCGCCTTGTTCAGGCCGGTCAGCTGCTTTTTCACATCGTTGACCGAAGCGCCCTTCTTGATCATGTCGTCGAAGAGCTTGTCGAAGACCTTGCACTTCTGCTCGATCATCTTGACCGTCTGGTCGAGGATCTCCTTGGCCTGGGCCTGGAACTCCTGCTGGAGCAGGGGGTCCTTCTCGGCCCCCTTCTCCATCTTCTTGTCCAGCTCGGCGACGACCTTGAATGACAGTTCGGGGGGCTCGACATGGATCAAGCCGCTCGTCTTGATCGGGACCTTCTTCATGTCCATGATCACGTATTTCGCCATGTCGTTATCCTCCGGTCCGTGCAGAAATCAGTTGAAACTGTACGTGAATTCACCGTCCGTGACGTCGATCGCGACCTTCTCGACGGTCTCGCCCTCCATCATGCGTCGCAGGAACTCGGCCGAGATCTCGGGCAGCATGGTGTTGGTGACGATGGCGTCGATCATGCGGCCGCCGCTTTCCAGTTCCTGGCACCGGTTGACGATCTCGCTCACCACGGCATCGGTGTATTCGAAGGGCACGCCGTGCGCCTCTTCGACCCGTCGCTTGATGCGGCCCAGCTGGAGCTCGGTGATCTTGCCGATCATGTCCGGCGTCAGCGGGTAATAGGGGATCGTCACCAGGCGGCCCAGAAGCGCCGGCGGGAAGATCTTGAGCAGCGGTTCGCGGATGGCCTTGGCCATGCCTTCGGGCTCGGGCATCAGCTCGGGGTCGGAACACAGGTCCTGGATCACCTCGGTACCCGCGTTCGAGGTCAGCAGGATCAGCGTGTTCTTGAAGTCGATCAGCCGGCCCTCGCCATCCTCCATCACACCCTTGTCGAAGACCTGGAAGAAGATCTCGTGGACATCGGGGTGCGCCTTCTCGACCTCGTCGAGCAGCACGACCGAGTAGGGCTTGCGCCGCACCGCCTCGGTCAGGACGCCGCCTTCGCCATAGCCGACATAGCCCGGAGGCGCGCCCTTGAGCGAACTGACGGTATGCGCCTCCTGGTATTCCGACATGTTGATGGTGATGACGTTCTGTTCGCCGCCATAGAGCACCTCGGCCAGCGCCAGCGCGGTTTCGGTCTTGCCGACGCCCGAGGTGCCGGCGAGCATGAAGACCCCGATCGGCTTGTTCGGATTGTCGAGCCCGGCGCGCGAGGTCTGGATGCGCTTGGCGATCATCTCCATCGCGTGATCCTGACCGATCACGCGCTTGGCCAGATGCTCCTCGAGGCTGAGAACCGTCTCGATCTCGTCCTTGACCATGCGGCCGACCGGGATGCCCGTCCAGTCGCCGACGACGCTGGCCACCGCCTGGTGGTCGACGATGGGCATGATCAGCGGCGTGTCGCCCTGAAGCTCTTCCAGCTCGGCATTCTTGGCCCTGAGCGCGGTCAGAAGCGCCTGGCGCTCGTCTTCTCCCAGTGTCGCGCCGATGGCCGCGGCTTCGGCGGCCTCGTCGGCGGCCTCGCCCTCGCGGGTGTGGGTCGCCTCGACAGGCTGCCCGCCCTCGCGCAGCTTGGCGCGCAGGTCGATGATCTCGGCGACGAGCGTCTTTTCCGCGTCCCATTTCGCGGTCAGGTCCGCCAGGCGGATCTTCTCGGCCTCCATGTCCGCTTCGACCGCGGCGCGGCGCTCGGCCACGTCGTATCCGGCGGTCTCGTCCCGGCCGATGATCTCGAGCTCGGTGGTCAGTGCCTCGATCCGGCGCTGGCTGTCATCGACCGGCGCGGGCACGGCGTGCTGGCTGACCGCGACGCGGGCGCAGGCGGTGTCGAGCAGGCTGACCGACTTGTCCGGCAGCTGGCGGGCGGGAATGTAGCGGGCCGAAAGCGTCACCGCCGCCTCGATCCCCTCGTCCAGCACCTGCACGCGGTGGTGGCTTTCCAGCATCGACGCGATACCGCGCATCATCAGGATCGCCTTGGAGACCGAGGGTTCCTCGACATGAACCACCTGGAAGCGGCGGGTCAGGGCGGGGTCCTTCTCGATGTATTTCTTGTACTCGGCCCAGGTCGTGGCACCGATGGTGCGCAGCGTGCCGCGGGCGAGGGCTGGTTTCAGCAGGTTCGCCGCGTCGCCCGTTCCGGCCTGGCCCCCTGCCCCGACCAGCGTGTGCGTCTCGTCCACGAACATGACGATGGGTGTGGGGCTGGCCTGCACCTCGTCGATCACCTGCCGCAACCGGTTCTCGAATTCGCCCTTCATCGACGCCCCGGCCTGCAGCAGCCCCACGTCGAGCACCAGCAGGCGCACGTCCTTGAGCGCGGGCGGCACGTCGCCGCGCGCGATGCGCAGCGCGAAGCCCTCGACCACGGCGGTCTTGCCCACCCCGGCCTCGCCGGTGAGGATCGGATTGTTCTGGCGACGGCGCATCAGCACGTCGATGATCTGCCGGATCTCCTCGTCCCGGCCGACGATCGGGTCGATGTCGCCGTTGCGCGCCTGTTCGGTCAGGTCGGTGCAGAACTGGTCCAGCGCCTCCTGCTTGCCCATCTGCGCCGGAGCCCGCGCGCCCGAGGCCTCGCCCGGTTCGGCCCCGCCGCCGGTGACGGACCCGTCCTGCGGCTTCATGCTGTCCTCGGGCGAGCCGTCGGTGATGGTGTGGAAATCGTCCGCCAGGTCGTCGGGCTTGATGCTCGCCAGTTCCGCCGAGATCGACGTCAGGATGTTCTTGAGGTTCGGCGTCTCGAGCATGCCGAGGATCAGGTGCCCCGTCCGCACCTGGTTCGAGGAATAGAGGAGCGACCCCCAGACCCAGGCCCGCTCCATCGCGTCCTCGAGATGCGAGGACAGGTCGCTGACAGACGAGGCCCCGCGCGGCAACGCATCGAGGGCGGCGGTCATCTGGGTCGCGATCTTGCCGGAATCCAGGTCGAAGTGGCGGATGATGCGATGGATGTCGCTGTCCTGCCCGTTCAGGATCTGATGCAGCCAGTGCACGATCTCGACATACGGATTTCCCCGCATCTTGCAGAAGACCGTCGCGCCTTCGATGGCCTTGTAGCCCAGGGTGTTGAGCTTTCCGAATAGCGCCACACGGCTGATTTCCGTCATATCGCGTCCCTTTCTCTGTCAGACGGGGTGCCAAGGGCCAGCCCCGGCTCGAGGTACAGGTCGTCCGCGTCCTGCCCCTTGTTCTTCGTTCCGATCCAGCCGGTCTGCCCCAGGCGGACGGTTTTTCCGATGATCGGCTCGGGCCGCTCGTCGCCGCGCAGGACGAGATTGACGTCCCATTCCAGCGCGTCGCCGACATAGCCCCGCACGATGGCCCGCAGCCGGTTCAGACTTTCGCCGCCCGGCAGCAGACGCTCGTACTCCGCCAGGCTCAGCGGCCCCATCCGCAGCCGGAACTTGGCGCTTCGCGTCCAGACCCGTTCCCCGATCGAGGTGGTCTGCCCCAACCCGGTGCGCGCGCCCAGTTGCCAGCGGTCGTCCGGCTCGAGTTCGAGCCAGGTGCCGACGAACTGCTGAAGCTGCACCCGCGCCCCGAAGAAGGCCGACAGGATCGAGACGAGCCCCTCGGCGTTCTTGGGGCCCTGCGCCAGCAGGCCGGTGAAATGGCGCTTGGCGAGGTCCGGAAAGGCATCGCGGTCGCGAAGCCCCTCGGCATGGAAACCGGCGACCGAGGCGATCTTGCGCTCGAAGGCGTCGTTGTCCCCGCGGTCGAAACTGGGCGCGGGTTGCCCGGACCGCCAGGCGCGGAACAACAGCGTGGTCATCCGGTGCGTCAGCATGTTCGCGAAGCCGACGAAGGTGGAATCGCGGAAGTTCCGCTGCCGTTCGCGGGCGAATTCCGTCAGGTGCAGCGGCAGCGGGCCGTTCGGGCCGAAGAGACCGAAGAACCGATTGGTCAGGCGGCCCGGCCTGTCGGCCTCGGGGGGCTGGAAGGCCGCGACCGTCGAGGGGGGGAAGGACAGCTCGGCCTCCTGGCCGAAGCGGATGCTCTCCTCGCGCGGGCGTCGGGCGTTGCCGATCCGCGGCGCGTCCGGAAAGGCCGCCTCGAGCACGCGGAAGGCATGGAACACGTGGTTCTTCTGCGGGGCGTTCCTGAGGCGGTCGAGGTGGCTCATATGATCCGCCCCAGGCCTGTTTCGGGGCGCCAGCGCGTGATCTCTCCGCGTTGCTGGGTGACGAAGACGGTTTCCGTGAAGCTGTTGATCGTCACGTAGCGGCGCATGAACCGCTCGAGCACCGCCGCCAGGAGATAGGCGTTGGTGCCTTCGAAAAAGCTCTCGTCGAAGGTCACCGAGATTTCCAGCCCGCGCACGGCCGTGGACATCACGCCATCGGCCATGCGGCGCACGATCGGCCGGGTGGAGACGCCCACCAGCCCCTCCAGCTGTTTTTCCAGCACGCGGTTGCCCTCGGGGGCGTAGATGCCGATCAGTTCCCGCATCGCCGCAGCCCCGTCAGAACCGCTGCCGTCGGCGATCGACAGGTAATTGAGACTGAGGTGGCTGATCAGCCGCCACGCCGTGTCGCCCTGCGCCAGTGAGGGGCGGGGCCGCGTCGGGCTGACCGGCGTCGTGACATGCAGCACCGGGCCGCCGTCCTGCAGGTGGAACACGTCGCGCGAGCCCGTCGGCAACAGAAGCGGCAGGTCGCGATTGGTGACCATGGCCGTCACCGCCAGCTGATCGAGGTCGGCGCTGTAGGGGGCCTGCGAGGGTTCGACGAGCGACAGATAGAGCTCGGATCCGAGATAGGAGGTGCGGACACCTTTCAGCCGTTCCTTCTCGGCCCGCTGCCGCATCTTGCGGGACTGGGTGTAGAAGGCGGGGTGGTTCTCGCCCGCGGCGGTCAAATCGTCCGCGGAATAGAAGGGACGAAAGGCCGTGTCGTTCTCGCCGCTGGCGCTGATGCCGGTGACCGAGTTCAGTGAATAGATCTCGAAATCCAGCGGCGCCGTGCGATCCGCGACGACGTGCTGCTCGACGTCGCTGGCGGTGACGTGGACGCGGTCGCAGCGCTTCTCGAAAAGATTCACGGCGGGCACGGCGTTCAGGGTGAAAGCCTCGGGCGTGACACCCGAGGCGACATCGGGGTCGCCTTCGCGCAACAGGATGTAAATATCGACATCGGGGCCGGTCGCCCGCCCCAGCGCCATCGAGAGGCCCTGGACGTCGACGAAGTGATACCGCTCGGGCATCGCGAAGTATTCCTGCAGCAGCCGGTAGCCGTCGAAGGACTGGCGCGGCGTGGGCAGCAGCGCCTCGTCCGGATCGAAGCCGCGCGGCACGACCCGGCCATTCGCGAGATGCGCCACCCAGTCCGCGCGGCGGTCGGTCGAGCGCCCGACCACGCCGGTCACCTGCGTGCACAGCAGTTCATGCAGAAGCCAGTTCTTGCCCTCCTGCCCGTTGAGGAAGACGACGAGATTGTCCAGGGACAACTCCGAGATCGGCAGATCGCCCGCGCGGCTCAGGCGCAGCCGGATGGCAGCGCGCGCCTCGACGTCCCGGGCGATGCCGGCGGCGGCGAGTTCGCCGCGACCGTCGATGTACTCGGCCTCCGAGACCGTCACCGGCCAGAGCGTCACGTCGGAGGCGGTGCGGAAGATGCAGGGCGTATGGTCGTCGGTGCCGAGGGCGCTCCGCAACTCGGTATGACGCTTGATGACGAAGCCGTCGGTCAGCGCGGCGTTCTCCATGTCCGGCTCGAAGGCCGTGATCATCATCGAAGGGATCGGCGCGAGGTAATGCGGATAGACGATCTCGAGCAGGTGGCTCGTCAGGTTCGGGTACTGGAGCTCGAGTTCCAGCTGAACGCGGGCCGAAAGGAAGGCGACCCCCTCGAGCAGGCGCTCCACGTAGGGGTCGACCACCTCGGTCCCGTCCATCCCCAGCCGCGCGGCGACCTTCGGATAGGACCGGGCGAACTCGGCCCCCATGTCCCGCATGAAAGCCAGCTCGCCTTCATAATGTTTGAGCAGCCGGGTATCCATGAGGGGTCACGCGATCCTTTCCAGCGCCAGCTCTCCGGTCGTCACGTCCACCTCGGACCGGAGGTAGAGTTCCATGGGCATGGGCTGGGCCCACATGTCGGCGCGAATGTCGAAACTGACGATGGTCGTGCGGTTCTCTTCGCCCTGGCGCAGCGCGACGTCGATGGAGCCCGGGTGGATGCGGGGTTCGAAGATGCGGATCGCCTCGTGGATTGCGCGGCGGATCAGCTGCGCCCGTTCGACGGTGGAATAATCGCCGGCCACTTCTCGGATGCCGAAATTCAGAACCGATTCCGAGGCATGCGGATATCGCTCCGGGTCGATCAGGTTGCCGTTGTCGCTGGTGTTCAGCAGCCAGGCCAGATCGCGCTGGATGATCTCGCGCAACTGCCTGACGTCGATCACCCGGTCCTCGCGCCGCTCCGCCTTTTCCGACGGCTCCCGGTCCGTGAGCCGGTCCAGAAGCGATGGTTGCAGCCTCTCGGATATCGTCCGGTCAGACATCCGCCTCTCCGAGGTCCATGACGAGCGATCGGACATCCATGAGGGCCTTGTCGCCGGCATCGGTCGTCAGCAACCGCTGACCGAGCCCGGCGTAGGTGTCGGCCCCCAGGTCGGTCCAGTCCGTGACGCGGGCCAGTTTCTGCGCCGCATTTCCCCTGTCCGCCGTGCCGGCGTATCGTGTCGGGATCAGGGCCACGACCTCGCCGCCGCTGGCGACCTTGAGCGTCGCCGGGGTCCAGACCGCGTCGCGCAAATCCGCCGGCGCGTCGAAGGTCGCGGTCTGCAGCGCGCTGAAAGGCATCCAGTAGTACTTGCCGTTGACCACCGCCTCGAGCAGCGGACCGAGCCGCATGTCGGCATCGGCGATCCATTCGAAGGGGTCGTCGTCCAGACTGCCCGACACCGCCGGCGCGGCATCGAAGGCGCGGGCGCGGGTGTCGGCGGCCTTGTCCGCCTGACCGGCGGCCTGAAGCTTGAGCGCCTCGATCATCAGGGCGATCCATTCCTGCGGCTCACCGAA
Organism: Pseudooceanicola batsensis HTCC2597; assembly: GCF_000152725.1. Classification (GTDB taxonomy): domain Bacteria; phylum Pseudomonadota; class Alphaproteobacteria; order Rhodobacterales; family Rhodobacteraceae; genus Pseudooceanicola; species Pseudooceanicola batsensis. Next base: position 2,770,168 of record NZ_CH724131.1, on the reverse strand, counting down.
GATCAGCGGCTCTTTCTCGCCGGCAAAGACCTTTTCGCGGTAGACCTCGCAGATGATGCCCTCGCGGTAGGTCTGGGCCATCGGCGTGGCCAGCGGGTCGAGCTCGGCGGAAACCTTGAGTTGCGCGATCGCGCGGTTCCAGTCGCCGCGCACGGCCAGAAGCTGGAACAGGAAAATCCGCAGGTTCGCATTCGATGCATCCTTGCGCACGGCAGCCTGCAGCGCGTCGAGCGCACCGTCCAGATCTCCGGCTTTGAGAAGGTCTTCGGCCTGCAAGGCAATTCTCCTGATATGGGACAGGTGACGGGCCCCTTTTGAGGCCCGCCACCACAACAAACTTCCAACTGATGAGTTGGCTTACTTGACGTCCAGGCTCGCCTCGTTGAGGACGCGGCTCCACATCTTGTTGGTGGGCGTGCCGGCGGTGCCGTCTGCCTTCTGCGGCGTGTAGGTCACCTTCATGGCGCCGTACTGGATCACGACGGTTTCCTCGCAGATGTCGTCGCCGTCCGAACCCGACCAGCTGATGTCCTGGATCATGACCAGCTTGAATTCCCACATGAGGAAGGTGCCGGCCTTGCCGCCGCCGCCCTGGGCCGACCGGCGCAGTTCGATGATCATCGTGTCGAAGTGGGCGCCCGTCACACAGGACTCGAACATCATGTCCGACATCAGGTCGGTCTTCTTGGTGATGGTCAGTTCCTTGAAGGTCGCCTTGCCGGCACCACCGCCCGCGGTGATCGAGCCGATGTTGATGTTGTTCTCGGCGCCGATCTCAAAGCTCAGGATTTCCGTCGCCTTGTTTTCCTTCATGCTCTTGTCTTGCGTTTCCCCGACCATCTTCGAGTCATTGGGGAAATAGAGGAACGCGTCAAATGCCATGGTGTCGTCCTTTCATGGTTGATAGACTAGTTTAAGTATCTGCCAAATCAGCCTTTTTCGGTTGGCAGTTTGGAGACGAGCCGCAGCGAAACCGACAGACCCTCCAATTGGTAATGCGGACGCAGGTAGAACTTCGAGGAATAGTACCCCGGGTTACCTTCGACCTCTTCGACCACGACTTCCGCCGCGGACAAAGGCTGGCGTGCTTTCACGCTTTCGGGCGAAGTTTCCGAGTTGCGGTCGACATACTGGTTGATCCAGTCCTGCAGCCACGCCTGCATGTCGTCGCGGCTCTTGTAGGACCCGACCTTGTCGCGCACGATGCACTTCAGGTAATGGGCAAACCGGCAGGTGGCGAAGAGATAGGGCAGCCGCGCCGCGAGGTTCGCGTTGGCCGTCGCATCGTCATCGTCGTATTCCGCAGGCTTGTGCAGGGACTGCGCGCCGATGAAGGCCGCGATGTCCGAGTTCTTGCGGTGGATCAGGGGCATCATCCCGTTCTTGGCCAGCTCGGCCTCGCGCCGGTCCGAGATCGCGATCTCGGTCGGGCACTTCTGATCGACGCCGCCGTCATCGGTCGGGAAGGTATGCGAGGGCAGGTTTGTCACCGCACCGCCGGATTCGATCCCGCGGATCCGCGAGCACCAGCCATATTCCTTGAAGGATCGGTTGATGTTGACCGCCATGCCGTAGGCCGCGTTGACCCAGCCGTACTTGGAGCTATCGGCGCCGTCGGTATCTTCCTCGAAGGCGAAGGCCTGGACCGGGTCGGTCTTGGAGCCGTAGGGAAGGCGCCCGAGGAACCGCGGCATGGCGAGACCGACGTATTTGGAATCCTCGCTTTCGCGCAGGGACCTCCAGGCGGCGTATTCCGGCGTCTGGAAGATCTTGGTCAGGTCGCGCGGATTCGCCAGTTCGGACCAGTTGTCCATCTGGAACAGCTCGGGCTTGGCCCCGGTGATCAGCGGGGCGTGGGCCGCCGCGGCGACCTTGGCCAGTTCGCCCAACAGTTCGACATCCGGCGGGCTGTGATCGAAGTGATAGTCGGCGACAAGCGAACCGTAGGGTTCGCCGCCGAACTGGCCGAATTCCTCTTCGTAGACCTTCTTGAAGATCGGCGACTGGTCCCAGGCGGTGCCCTTGAACTTGCGCAGGGTCTTGTGCACCTCCTTCTTCGAGATGTTCATGACCCGGATCTTCAGCATCTCGTCGGTTTCGGTGTTGTTGACGAGGTAATGCAGACCGCGCCACGCGCTTTCCAGCTGCTGGAAATCCTCGTGGTGCAGGATCAGGTTCACCTGCTCGGTCAGTTTCTTGTCGATCTCGGCCACGATGCTCTCGATCGAGCGGAGCGCGTCGTCCGAGATCAGGCCGGTGTTGGCCAGCGCCTGTTCGGCCAGGGTCTTGACCGCCTGCTCGACCGCCGTCTTGGCCTGGTCGGACTTGGGGCGGAATTCCTTTTGCAGCAGGTTCTCGAAATCCGAGGACCCGAACGCGGTGGCTTCTGCACCACCCGAGACTTCTGTTTCTGCTTCGGCCATCTCTTACTCCTGATCTGCGCTGTCAGCTTTCGGGGCGGGCTGGGCGGCCAGCGTCTTGAGCAGCGCCGGATCCTGCATGATCTTCGAGATCAGATCTTCCGCGCCGGTCTTTCCGTCCATGTATGTCATGAGGTTCGACAACTGGGTCCGCGCATCCAGCAGCTCTTTCAGCGGCTCGACCTTGGCGGCGATCGCGGCCGGACTGAAATCGTCCATGCTCTCGAAGGTTATGTCCACGGCCATGTTGCCCTCGCCGGTCAGCGTGTTGGGCACGGTGAAGGCAGCGCGCGGCTTCATCGACTTCATGCGGTCGTCGAAATTGTCGACGTCGATCTCCAGGAACTTGCGGTCGGCGACGGCCGGCTGCTCGACCTCGGACTTGCCGGCAAGATCGGACATCACGCCCATGACGAAGGGCAGCTGCACCTTCTTTTCCGCGCCGTAAAGCTCGACGTCGTATTCGATCTGCACGCGCGGCGCGCGGTTCTTGGCGATGAATTTCTGGGAACTACCAGACATGTCCTATGCTCCTTCGTAACCTGTCGTCGTTTCTTGCAGCCCCCTCGCGGCGGCCTGTGTTCAGTATTCTTCCTCGATGCCGCCAACGAGATGCACGTTGTCCAGCCCGTTCGGAGCCAGGTCCTTGACGATGGTCAGGAAGTCGGCGTTCACCAGTTTCCGGGCCCGCACCAGCAGGATGGGCAGCGGGCTGGAGGGTTCGGCGCGTTCGTAATAGGCGATGATCCGGTCCAGCGTGTTGATCACGTCGGTGGGCGAATTGATCCCGCCCCCGCCCGAGGCGCGCTGCCCCGGCGCCGCGGCGGCGTCACCGTCCTCCTCGGCTTCGGCGTCCGCGGCGCCCGCTTCGACCGGGTCGCCAAGGGCGCCCATCAGCCGGGCCTCGGCCTGCTTGAGCATCCGGATCAGCGGATCGAGATCGGGACCCTGCCCCGGAGTTTCCTCGTCAAACTTGGCGCTGATGGCCTGCACGTCGCTCAGGGCGGTGCTGGCACTCTGGGCGATGTTGCGCAGAACCTCTTCGTCCGTGTCCTGGAATGCTGCCGAGATCGCGGCCCCGTCGGGCACGTCGTCCATGTCGGCCGGGGCGGTGATCTCGCCCTCCGCCACGGCGATGTGGCGGAGCGAGAGGTTGCCGAACATGCGGCTCTGGGTCAGGGGCGCGCGGCGGACGCCCCGGATGATCCGGTCGGCATCGGCCAGCGAAAGCACGGCGTTGACGCGCATCGTGGGATCGTCGTCATCCTCGGCATCGAGCTGCGGGTGACAGCTCGGCCAGTAGTCCTCGAGGAAGCGGCGGATGAGCGTGGTCGCCTGGGCAAAGCCGGGCAGACCGTTCAGCCGCAGCTGCGCTTCGCCGAAATATATGGCGGCGCGCAGGTCGTGGCTGCGCCCCAGGACATCCTGCGCGAGGCGCGAGACCTCCTTGTAGTCGGGCTCTTCCGCGGCGAGGATTTCGTCGCCCGCCTGCCGTTCCTCGCCCGGCTGCGCAGCGATCTCGAGCTCCATGAAGACCGGATCGTATTCCAGATCCTCGCCACTCGGGGCGTCATCCCCGTGGCTGTCAAGAAGCTCATCCAAATTCATAATCCCTCCCGCCGATGTCGTTCAAAATCAATGGCCGGAACGGCAACGCGGTCACCGTATCACAAAAAATCAACTTGCCTAGTCAACTTTGCGACCTAAGGGAAACTTGTGGCCGGTCCATGGCGCGACCTTGACCGAAGCAAGGCTTTGGCCTTTCATCGCGGCACAGCGCGGGAGGTCACATGCAAAAAATCGCATCACTATTCATCGGCTTGGGCATCGCCCTCGCCGGTCCGTCGGCATCGGCACAGGAAGGGAACCTGACCGTCGAGCTGAACAAGTTCGAGCCGGCCGAAGGCGCGGGCTGCCGGGCGTTCTTCCTGTTCCGGAACCGGACCGGAAAGGCCTTCGAAGGGTTCGAGATGTCGCTGGCGATCCTCGACGGGAACGGCGTGATCGACCGTCTTCTCAACATCGACGCCGCGCCGCTGCCGGTGGCCCGGACGACGCTGAAGCTCTTCGAGATCCCCGAGATCGGCTGCGGCGACATCTCGGAGATCCTGCTGCACGCGATCGACACCTGCCAGCCGCAGAACGAAGAGAACACCGACTGCTTTCCGATGGTGGACCTTGTCAGTCGGGCACCGGCCGACCTGGTGAAGTAGACATGCCGGGATCGGACCTGGCCCTGAGCAGCCCCGGCGGGATCGTCCTGATCGTCCTGGCGGTGCTGTCGCTCATCTCGATCGCGCTGATCGTCGCCAAGTCGCTGCAACTCGCCTCGGCCCGCGGCGGGGCTGCGGGGCGCGACGAGGCGCTGGTGCAGTGGTCCAAAGGCGACAAGGAACAAGCGATCGCGGCCCTCGCGGCGGGCCGGACACCGGCGGACCGGGTGCTGCACTACGCGCTCAAGGCGACGCTGGGCAAGATGCCCCGCAAGCCGCTCGAGGCCGAGCTGATGCGCCGCGGCAATGCCGAGGTCGAGGCGCTGAACCGCAACATCCGGATCCTCGAACTGGTGGCGATGATCGCGCCGCTGCTGGGCCTGCTGGGCACGGTGCTGGGGATGATCCAGTCGTTCCAGGAACTCGAGATGGCGCAGGGCGCCGCCAACGCCTCGGTGCTGGCGGGCGGGATCTGGCAGGCCCTGCTGACCACCGCGGCCGGATTGGTCGTGGCGATACCGGCCGCGGTCGGTGCGACGCTGCTGTCGTCGCGTGTCGACGGGGCGGCCCATGACATCGAGGCGGCCGCCGGACAGTTCTTTCTTCTGGAGGACACCGGAACCCACGCCCCATGAAACTCGCCCGCAGACAGCCCGCACGGCCCCTGATCTCGCTGGTCCCGATGATCGACGTGATGCTGATCCTGCTCGTCTTCTTCATGGTCACCTCGACCTATCTCAACCTCGACATGATACCCTTCGTCGAACGGCGCGACGAGGCCCCTGCACCCACCGCCACCGCCGGCGAGGACACGGCCACAATGCTGGTCCGCATCTCCGCCGACGGCCGCACCTATCTGAGGGGCCGGGAGCTCGACCCGGACATGCTCGGCCGGGCGGTCCGGGAACGGCTGACCGGTAACCCGCTTCTCAGCGTGGTGGTGCTGCCATCGACCCGGGCCACGACCCAGCAGCTTGTCTCGACGCTCGAGACGTTGACCCGGGCGGGGGCCACACGGGTCCGGCTGATGCGGCTGGAGGCGGCGGAATGAAGCTGGCCCGTCCCGTCCGCCGCACGCCGCCCGAGACGATCATCGCCCTGATCGACGTGGTCTTCTTCCTGCTGGTCTTCTTCATGCTGGTCGGCCGGATGGACGCCACCTCGCCCTTCGAGGTGCTGCCGGCCGAGGCGCGCACCGGCGCGGATCTTCCGGCCGGGGGGACGATGGTCTCGGTCGGGGCCGAGGGGGCGCTGGCACTGGACGGTCATGCCACTGGGGCCGATGCTCTCGTCGCGCGGGTGACGGCGATGCTCGCCGACCGACCCGATCTGATGGTCCGTATCAACGCGCACAAGGACGCGCGGCTGACCCATGTCCTGCCGCTGGTCGCCCGGATCGAGGCGGCAGGCGCACGCGATGTCATGCTGATCGTGACACCGGGCGGCGGCTGAATGGGCGGGGCCGGCAGATGGACGGCGGCGCTGGCCGCCTCGGCCCTGGCCCATTTCGGCGCCGCCGGTCTCTACCTTGCTCTGAACGATCCGCAGCCGCCGCCGGATCAGGCGACCGGCACCTCTTCGGTCGAGATGGATACCGTGACGGCCCCGACGCAGGACGCCCTCCCGCAGGAGGCGACGGCCGAACGGGCCGAGGAGGCCGAGGGCGAGAGCGCGGCCGTCAGCGCCGGTGCCGTCTCGCGTTCCCGGGCGCGGCCGGTGGCCGTGCCGACCGCGACGGCCGGGGCGGTGGCGCCGGAGGCCGCGGCGATCCATGGGGTCGAGGCGACGGGTGCCGAGCTGACGCGGGTGACACCGGGCGCGCCACGGGCCACGCCCTCGCGGCTGGACGCGTCGAGCCTATCGGCACAGGAGGCGGAGGCCGATCCGCTTGCCTCCGCCGATCCGGTTTCCGCGGACGCAACGCCGCTCCGGCCGGACACCCGGCCCGCCCGCGCAGCACAGCCCGAGGCGGCCGCGCTGACCGGTGTCGCAGCGCCGACGGCCACCGCGGCACCGGTCGCAGAGGCCGACCCGATCACGCTTGGTGAGGCCACGGCCGCCGGCCAGCGGCTCGCCGTGGCGGCGCCCGATCGGCAGAGCCTGTCGGGAGAGAAGCCCGCCGCCGAGAGCGCTGCCGCCGCCGCCCCGGACACCGCCGTCGCCGCGACGGTCCTTCCCGACGCGCAGGCCGCGCAGGCCGAGCGACCGGCCGGCGCGACCGCCTCGGCCCTCGCCTCGCCCTCGAAACCGGCCGCGGCGCTCAGCGCTGCGGTCGCTCCGGCCGTTGCCGCCGTTCCGGATAGCGCGGCCGCCGCCCCTGCGGTCGCCCTGCCCGCAGCACAATCCCTGGCGCAGGCCGCACCACCGGCGGCCCGGGCCGATCCCGTCGCACCGACAGGCCGGGCAACCGGCGCCGAGACCCCCGAGACCACCGCCGCCCCGGCACTCGCCGCCGCCGGAGAACCCGCCGCCCCCCGTTCGCCCCCAGCCACCGTTGCGCCGTCCGCCACCCTGCCCGCCACGCAGGGCAAGGCCGCGCTTGCCTGGCAGTTCGGCGACCGCACAGTGACCGACCCCCAGGCGCTGGAGACGATCCAGGCATTCATGTCGCCCCAGGCGCTCGACGGGGCCGAGGAGGTGCGCGACGACCTCGCCTCGATCCTCACGGGCGTGGACTGCGCCCGCGTCTCGGCGACCTTCGTCCCCGAGACCGGCGCACTGGTATTGCGCGGCCATATCCCCGACCCGGAGTTGCGCGGCCCGCTTCTGGCGGCGATGCGGGACCAGGTCGGCGAGGGCCTCAAGGTCACTGCCAACCTGCTGCATCTGCCCAAGCCGCAATGCGGCGCGCTGGAGGGGATCGCGCAGGCGGGTCTGCCGCAGTCCACCGACCAGTTCACCAACACGCGCCTGATCGGGGCGAACGCGCAGGCGCGGGACTACCGCTTTACCGACGGTCAGCGATTGCAGTTCGACCTGACGGCGCCCGATTACGACGCCTATGTCTATGTCGACTACTTCGCGGCGGATGGCAGCGTGATCCACCTGGTCCCGAACGAGACGATCCCGCTGGACCATCACGATGCCCAGTCGGTGGTGGGCATCGGGACGGACCGCCCCGGCCGGCCCGGGCTGCGACTGACGATCGGTCCGCCCTTCGGCCAGGAGATCGCCGTGGCGTTCGCGGCCTCGGAACGGCTCTACGAGGGGCTGCGCCCGATCACCGAACCGGCGGAGCCCTACCTTGCCTTCCTGCGGGACCGGATCGCGGCGGCGCGCGCGGCGCACCCGGACTTCAAGGGCGAATGGGTCTATTTCTTCATCACCACCGCGCCCGCGACACAATGATCAGCGACAGCCGCCATCCGCCCAGATCTTGAGGTTGCGCTTGAACGAACCGCCGAAGGGATGCTCTTTCTGAAGCGAGCGCGCCGCGACCTCGCGGTTGTAGAATTTGGCCTGTTCGCACAGATCGGCGCGCGTCCACTGATGACAGTTGCTGCAGGACTGCTCTTTCCACAGCTCTTCCGGAAGGCCCTCGATCGGGGGAAAGACCGGACTCGAGGTTGCGACCTCCATGATGGTCTTGCCGACGATCTCGGCGGCCCCGTGTTCGAGCGGGCGGTCGAAGAAGACGTCGTAATCGACCGGCACCGGCGCCGGAGCGGGAGCGGCCGCCTGCTGGCGCGGTTCGGCCGGGCGCTCGGGGTCCTTCGCCTGCCTCTCGCGGATGGCGGCGATCTCGATCTTCACCAGTTCGGCGAAGACCCCCTCGGGATAGGCGTCGAGATAGGCCTGGTAATCCGCGATCGCGCCCGAGGCGCGCGCGATCTCCATCATCTCGGCCTCGGACCCGGCGGGGGTGGCGACATCGGGTTGCGGCGCGGGTGCGGCCTGAGAGGTCGGTTCCGGCGCCTCCTGTCCGGCGTCGAGCTCGTCGGCCAGGGCGGCATTCAGGGCCAGCCGCGCCTGTTCGTGGTACCGGCCGTCCGGATAGGACCGCAGGAAGAGCATGTACTGGATCGGGTCCCGGGTCTGCTGCACCGAGACCCAGAGCCGTTCCTCGGCCGCTTCCTCGGGCGTCAGCCGCTCGCCGGCGAGGAAGACGAAATCGCGCGTCAGCGAAGACGTGTCCCAGGGTGTCTGCGCTCCGCCGGTCTCGGCGATGACCTTGACGCGGACGTCCTTGAAGACCTGCTCGATGGGCTTGTCCTGCTCGAGAATGGTCTCGGCCAGCGCGCGGGTGAAGGGGCTGTTGTCCGAGACGCCGTCGAGGGCCACCGCGCCGGGTGCCGTCGCATAGGATAGGAAGGTGCCCGTCGGCGCCTTCATCTCTGCCAGACCGTTGTCGTCCATGTCCGGAATGTCGTCGAAGGGGTTGTTCCGGCAGGCGTCGAGAATGACGATATTGGTGCGGTTCCGGGCCGAGGCCATCTGGCGCAGCACCGTTGAGGCCTCGACCCCGACGAGGTCGAGATCGGCGGCCACGGTCAGGCTGGCGTCCACGGGCACGAGGTAGTTGGCCCCGAAGGACTGCACCCCGTGGCCAGCGTAGTAGAAAAGCCCTACCGCATCCTCGCCTCCGGCCCGCAGGTCGCGGCCGAACTGGGCGACCGCGCGCTTCATGTCGACCTCGGTGGCGTCGGTCAGCAGGGTGACGTCGAAATCGAGGGCGCGCAGTCGACCGGCGATCAGGCCGGCATCGTTGGACGCGTTGTCGAGCGATGCGACCTGCGCATACTGCGCATTGCCGATGACGAGCGCGATCCGCTCTTCGGCGGCGGCCGGCAAAGTCGCCAGCAACATTATGATCGCGAAGACGGTCCGCATGAGCTGCCCCTTTCGTTTCCCGCCTCCATTCTACCCATTCCTTGCGGCCGCGCCATGCACGAACCGATGAGGCGTGACGACAATATAGTTGAATTCGGGCCCGCCACGCCGGATAGTCTCAGTTGATACTTGTGGGAGTAGCTTATGGTCAAACTGTGGCGTTCCGCGGCTTTTGTCCTGTTTGCAACGCTCTGGGCCCCGCTGGCCGTGGCACAGAGCGACCCGTTCAGCGGCGGCTGGCGACTCGAGGCCGAGGCATCGTCGCTCCAGTTCCAGTCGATCAAGAACGGCTCCACCATCGAAACCTCCTCTTTCGCGACCATGACCGGAGAGATCGCGCCGGACGGCACCGCCGTGCTCACGATCCTGCTGGACAGCGTCGACACAAAGGTCGACCTGCGCAACGTGCGGATGCGGTTCCTCTTCTTCGAGACGTTCCAGTTCCCCGAGGCGAAGGTGAGCACCCGCATCGACCCCGGCATGGTGGCCGATCTGGAAACGGTGCGCCGCAAGACGGTGGACCTGCCGTTCAGCCTGTCGATGCACGGCGTCAGCCGCGATCTCACCGCGCAGATTTCCCTGACGCTGATCGGCGCCGACCTCGTCGCCGTCTCGACCGCCGAGCCGATCCCTCTCCAGGTCGCGGATTTCAACCTGATGGGGGGGCTGGAAAAGCTGGAGGACGCGGCCAGCGTGACCATCGTTCCCTCGACCACGGTGAGCTTCGACCTCATCTTCCGTCGCGGCGAGGGCGCCCCCGCGGCCGTCCAGACCGTCGCGGCCGAAGCGAAGCCGGCCTCGGCCGCGCTGGAGCCGACCGGAAACTTCGACCTCGAGGCCTGCGTCGGCCGGTTCGAGATCCTATCGCGCACGGGAAACATCTATTTCCGGCCGGGGTCCTCGCGGCTCGACGATGCGAGCGCGCCGTTGCTGGACTCGATCTACGACATCATCTCGCGCTGTCCCGGCCTGCGCATCGCGGTCGCCGGTCATACCGACAGCATCGGCAGTGCCGCGTCGAACCAGTCGCTGTCCGAACGCCGGGCTAGTTCGGTGGTGGACTACCTGGCCGCCAAGGGGCTGGGACAGGGGCGCATGATCGCCGTCGGCTACGGCGAGGCGCGGCCCGTGGCCGACAACGGCACCGACGCCGGGCGCAGCAGGAACCGGCGCATCGAATTTTCCGTGGCGGAGTGACCGCCGACGGCACGTTATCGGAGGAGGAATCCAGATGCTCATGCAGGACGACCAGATCGACGAACTCAAGGGCCTCTTCATGAAGGCGCGGCAGCGGCCGGTGAACTTCGGCCTGTCGCTGGGCAAGAAACCCGAGAACACGGTCATGATGCTCGACCTCAAGAAGCCGCCGGCCACGCTGATGCGAAACGCCAAGAAGGCCGGCGAGACGCCCAAGGTGACCTGCGGCACCTGCGAGATCAACGGCAAGGAAATGGTGCTGACCTGCGAAGCAGACGTGCCGCCCGGCATCGCCAAGAGCATGAAGAAGTTCTTCACGAACATGAACCAGAAGTTCAAGGTCATCGTGCTGGACGCCAACGGCGGCACGGTCGAGGCCGAAGAGGACGCCGAAGATGACGGCCCCGAGGCCCAGGCGCCCGACGCGGGCACCCCGGCCGAGGAACAGCAGGCCGGCAACGACGCAGTAGGCGATGCCGACGACCCCCTGGCCGGCCGCTGGACCCAGATCGAGGGTGCGCTGTCGCCTGTGATCCAGAGATTCGCCGCCGCGGACCAGGCCAAGGGCCCGGCCGTCGCCAAGGCCTGGAGCGGTGCGCAGGCCGCCGCGGCCAAGGGCGACTACAAGGGCGCGCTGGCCGTGGCCGCCAAGCTGAAACAGGTGGTCGATGCCGGCGCATCCGGCCAAGCGCAGCAGGAGCAACCCGCAGCCGCCCCGTCCGACGACCCCGATGCCGCGAAATGGACCGCCATCGCCGATAATCTCGCCGCGCTCTACATGAAGGCCATAGCGACCAATCCGGCCAACCGGACGCAGCTCGAGGGCGCCTACATGATGGCCGTCGAGAAGGCCGAACAGCACGACTACAAGACGGCGGTGACCATCGCCGGCAAGCTGACGCCGGCCCTGCAGAAGGCCGCGGCCGAAGGGTCGGGCACCGAGCAGGAGGTCCCGAAGGATGTCGTGCCCTTCCAGAAGTCGCGCATCCTCTGGCAAAGCACGCGCTCGAGCATGTTCTCCGAAATCGGCAAGCTTCAGGACGCCATCCGGGCGCAGATCGCCGAGACCCCGGAGTTGGCCGCGATCTCCGGCGAGATCAACGGCCTGACCGATCGACTCGCCGATTTCGATACCCAGCTCGAGAAGGTTCTCGACCAGATCACGGTGACGCCGGACGGACGCGACCGGGAGCTGTTGAAGAAACAGGCCCTCGACGCGGTCAGACGCTATCAGGCGGCACTGCAGGACGACTTCTTCGGGGACGTCGATCAGAACAACGGTTTCGTCAACGTCTCGGTCACGGCGCCGGCGACAAAGTCGCTCGAGAGCATCGCCAAGGTACTGGTGGCCTGACCCGCCCGGCCGCCGTCCCGAAACGGGGCGGCGTCGCATTCCGGAGACACTTTGACGTCAGGTCAGGTTTTTTGGCCCGCTGCATTGATGCAACGTGGAAAATCCATTCAACTGACGGTAGGAAACCGTCGACAGCAATCCCGAAGGAACCGCGCGTGGCACCTGCTTTCCGATGCCTTGGGGCACATCTCCTGCAATACAGAAAGTGCCTGACGGCGCTTTGCGTGACCGGTACGCTGGCTCTGACCAACGGGGCCCTCGCGCAGACGGCCTCGGACATCACCCCCGAAAGCTTTGCGCCGCCGCTTCAGCGGCTGGACGGCGCGGTGGTCTTCACCGGACAGGTCGGCACGGCCGCGCCGGCCGGATCCGAGGCGATCGGCATCACGCTTTCGGGTGTCGCGCTGCGCGATCCGCTTCCGCAGATGGCCGCGGCGAACCAGGCCTATGTCGACCGGCTGACCCGTGGCCGCATTCCGGTGTCGGAACTGTTCGAGGCGACGGCCGATCTCGAGGCCGCCTATGCCGAGGCCGGGTTCATCCTGGCCCGCGTGGTCCTGCCGCAGCAGCAGTTGCAGGACGGCGGGCGGCTGCAGGTGGTGGTGGTCGACGGGTACATCGAAGAGATCGACACCTCGCAGGTGCCGCAGGAGATCCGTCCGCGGATCGACGCCCTGACCTCGGGTCTCGTGCAGCGGCGCGGGTTGCGGCAGGGCGAACTCGAGCGGCGGCTCCTTCTTGCGGGCGACGTGCCCGGCACCGCCCTGCGCTCGGCCATCGCGCCGGGCAGCGACAGGGGCGCCGCGATCATCGGGCTCGATCCGCAATACCAGCGGGTCACCGGCTTTGTCGGGTTCAGCAATTCGGTGGGATCGGAACTGGGCAGCGTCGCCCTGGACGCCGGGGTCGACGCGAACAGCGCCTTCGGTCTGGGCGAGACGCTCTATGCGCGGATCTCGGGGGCACCGCAGGCCCTCTTTTCGGGCGATCCGCGCAGCCGGATCATCGCCTTCGGCGGCGTCGTGCCCGTCAACTTGTCCGGCACCAGCGTGAACCTCGAGTTCACCTTCAGCGACACCACGCCCGACAACCCGGTCGCACCGGCCCGGTCGGATTTCGACCGGCAGTCCCTGCGCGTGATCCATCCCTTCATCCGGGGCCGGCAGTTCAATCTTTCGGGGCAGCTCGCCCTCGATCTGCAGCAGGACCGGCAGACCCTCGTCGGCGGGGCGGATATCTATTACGACCGGCTCGCCGTGCTGCGGGCCACCGGGAACCTGACGTACCTGCACAACGACAACGCCTTCACCTCGGCTTCGCTGACGCTCTCGCAGGGGCTGGACGGGCTGGGCGCCCGGACGGCGGCCAGCGCCGCGGGCGGAACACCCCTGTCGCGCGCGGGCACGGATGCGACCTTCACCAAACTCGCGGCGACGGTGTCCCATTCCCGGTCGCTGACCGAGTCCATCTCGCTCTCGCTCTTCGGCCGATTCCAGTCCTCGTTCGGAAGCCCGCTGCCCAGTTCGGAACAGTTCAGCCTCGTCGGCGCCTCGGAGCTGTCGACCTTCGACAGCGGCGCGCTCAAGGGCGACAGCGGCTGGCTGCTGCGCGCCGAGGTCTCGACCCGGTTCGAGTCGCAGGTCGGCCAGGTGCCCTTGCGCCTGCACCCATACGTCTTCCTGGCCGGCGGCATGGCGCACCTCGCTCAGCCGACCGCGCTTGAACAGGCCAAGACGAGGGCAATCGCTTATGGTATCGGTATAGATATTTTCACGGCCACGAATTCCAGCTTCCGGTCCAGCAGTCTCAGGATCGAATTCGGAAGAGGAGAACGCAACGATGCGGTTCCGGACGACAATCGATTCAGCATTTCGGGGACTTTCCGGTTCTGACCGGCCACGCCGCCTGAAACCGGCCCTGCTCGGCGGTGTGGCGGCCTGCATCTGTCTTCCCGCCATGGCCGATCCGCTGCCGACCGGAGAGAGCGTCGTCGCGGGCCAGGTAAGCGTCGCCCGTCCCGGCGCGACCCACATGACCGTCACTCAGGGCAGCGATTCCGCGGTGGTGAACTGGCAGGGCTTTTCCATCGGTGCGGGCGCGCATGTCGATTTCCGCCAGCCCTCGGCCAGTTCCCGCATTCTCAACCGCGTCACCGGCGACACGACCAGCGCGATCCACGGGCGCCTGACGGCAAACGGCCAGGTGCATATCGTCAATCCCAACGGCATCTTCATCGGCCCGACCGGGTCGGTGAACACCGGCGGGTTCGTGGCCTCGACCCTGGGCATCGATACCGACGACTTCCAGGCCGGGCAGTTCGATTATTCCGGCGGGGGCAATTCCGCCACCGTCACCAACGAGGGTCGCGTGATGATCGGCCGGGGCGGTTACGCCGCGCTGATCGGGGGCCGCGTCCGCAACAGCGGGACCGTGGCCGTGCCGCTGGGCCGGGTCGGTTTCGCCTCGGGCGAACGGGTGACGCTCGACGTGTCGGGCGACCAGTTCCTGCAGGTGGCCGTCCCGACCGGCGGCGCGGACATGGATGCGCTGATCGAGAACACCGGCACCGCCAGCGCCGAGGGCGGGCTGATCGAGATGCGCGCCGCCACGGCCCGCCATGCCGCCCGCCATGCGATCAACCTCTCGGGGCTCGCCGAAGCACGCTCTGTCGCGGTGCGCAACGGCACGATCATCCTCGGCGGCGGGTCCGGCGGCACGGTCACCGTCTCGGGCACCGCGACCACCCGCACCCGGCAGGGGTCGAGCGCGAGCACCACCGGCGACCGGCCCAAGATCGACCTGACCGGGCAGAAGATCGCCCTGATGGGCGCGCGGATCGTCGCCAGCGCCGATGGCGGGGGCGGCGTGGTCCGGATCGGCGGGGATTTCGGCGGCGAGGGCTATCTGCAACATGCCGAGACGGTAACGGCGGATGCCGAGACGCATATCGCGGCCGATGCCCTAGACACCGGCGACGGCGGCCTGATCGTGGTCTGGTCGGACCAGCGCACGACCTTCAGCGGCGCGCTCAGCGCGCGGGGCGGGGACGCCTGGGGCGACGGCGGCTTCATCGAGGTCTCATCGAAGGAAACGCTGGCCTACTCCGGCCGTGCCGATACGCGCGCCGCGGCCGGCGCCTGGGGCACGCTGCTGCTCGATCCCGAGAACATCACGATCAATCCGGGCGCCGGGGGCGAGGACGATCTCGAGGCGAACCTAGCCTCGTCGAATGTCGTGCTCGACACGTCCAACAATGGTGTCAGCGATGCGGGCAACATCACGATCAACGCAGACATCGACTGGAGCGCAGCCACCGGCCTTTCGATGTTCGCCGACAATAACATCGACCTGAACGGGGCGATGAACGGGCCGAACGGCCGGCTCACGCTGAATGCCTTCAATACGATAACGCCGGCGGCCGCGGCCGTGATCGATGTGGACAGGTTCGAGCTCCAGCAGGGGCTCTGGTCCCAAGTCGGCACGATCGCCGCCTTCTCGGCCGCCGATTTCCGCATCTCCAGCGGGTCCGATTTCCTGCGCGCGCTCGGCGGCGACGGCAGTAGCGGCACCCCCTACCAGATCACCGATGTCTACGGCCTCCAGGGTCTCGGCGGCAACATGCTGTCCGGGATGAGCGTAGTGCTTGCCAACGACATCGACGCCAGCGGCTCGGCCAGCTGGACGGCCTTCAACGGCTCCGGATTCGAGCCGATCTTCCAGTTCCAGGGCGATTTGGACGGCGCCGGCTTCACGATCTCGGGCCTCGCGTCGAGCGGGTACGGCGACGGGCTGAGCAACTCGGGTCTGTTCGACACGATCGGCATGGGCGCAACGGTCCGGGATCTCACGATTTCGAACGCCAGCATGGGTGGTGCCGATTCCGGCATCCTGGCCGCCCGCAACGACGGCACGGTGCGCAACGTGCGCGTCAGCGGCACGATCGCCAGCGCGGGCTACGACACCGGCGGGCTGGTCGGGTACAATACCGGCCTGATCGAGGACAGCGTCGCCGCCGTTGCCGTCTCTGCGAACATCACCAACGATTCCTCGAACTTCATCGGTGGCTTCGTCGGGGTGAACGACGGCACGATCAACCGCTCCAACGCCACCGGGGAGGTGAGCGTCGTCAATGTCGCCACCGGCAACCTGATCTACGCGGGCGGTTTTGTCGGCCGGGAGGGCAGCGCCTTCACGGTCAACGATTCCCATGCCCGGGGCGACGTTTCCGTGGACGCCGGGGCCGCTTCGGGCGCCACCGTCTATGCCGGCGGGTTCGCAGGCGCGATCCTCGGCACGATCAACCGCTCCTATTCCACCGGCGCCGTGTCGACTTCGGGCGACGCGACGTTCAACTCCGGCGGCTTCGCGGGGGAGGATTTCGGCTCGAACGGCGGCAACTTCTTCGACACCAACACCTCGGGCTTCTCGAGCAGCCCGGGCGCGACCGGTCTGACCACCGCGCAGTTCCAGGACACCGAGACCTTCATCTCGAACGCCTCGGGCTTCGGCTGGGACTTCGCCTCGGTCTGGGCGCCGGGCGACACGGGCTTCTATCCGGTGAACTATTCCACCTCGCCCGTCGTTCTGGCGACGCCGGATGCGCTCTCGGTCCAGTACGGGCTGACGCCCTCGGCGACGGCCACCGGCACGGTCGCGGGCGGGCCGGGCAGCTATGTCTTCGACGGCGACAACGACACGCTCGACACCTCTCCGATCTTCGCCAGCCTCAGCTTCTCGGGCCAGACCGTGGGTGCCCAGAGCTTTACCGTCGACGGTTCCGACCTGACGAGCACGCAGGGCGTCACCTACCGCGTGATCGACCGGGTGGGCAGCGCGACAGTCACCGCAGCACCGCTGACAATCACGCCCGACAACATCTCGAAGACCTATGGCACGGCCGTCACACCGACCGCCTTCTCCGTCACCTCCGGCACGCTCTATTTCAGCGACACCGTGGATGACGTGTCGCTGTCCTCGGCGGGCGCCGCAGCCACGGCCGAGGTCTCGGGGTCGCCCTACGACATTACGGGCTGTTGCGCCACGGGCACGGGCCTGTCGAACTACAGCATCACATATGGCACCGGCGCGCTGACGGTGACGCCGGCCCCCCTGACGATCACCGCCGACGACAGCTCCAAGACCTACGGGCAGAGCTTCACGCCCAACGGGTTCTCAACCTCGGGCCTGCTCTTCTCGGACAGCGTCGAGAGTGTCGAGCTGACGTCGGCCGGATCCGCCGCCTCGGCCACGGTCAGCGGGTCGCCCTACGACATCGTCGCCAGCGGCGCCTCGGGCTCGGGTCTCGGCAATTACGACATCACCTATGTCTCGGGCGCGCTGACGGTGAACCGGGCGCCGCTGACCATCACGGCGGACGACGCGAGCAAGACCTACGGCACCGCGCTGAACCCGACGGGCTTCACGACCACGGGGCTGATGTTCTCGGACACGGTGGACACCGTCGATCTGAGCTCGGCCGGATCGGCCGCGACCGCCACGGTCGCGGGCTCCCCCTATAGCATCGACGGGTCGAACGCCTCGGGCTCGGGGCTCGACAACTACAATGTGACCTATGTCCCCGGATCGCTGACCGTGACGCCGGCGTCCTTGATCATCACGCCCGACGACGTCTCGAAGACCTATGGCCAGGATTTCACGCCCATGGCCTTCAGCACCACCGGGCTGGTGAATTCGGACACGGTGGACAGTGTCACCATGACCTCGGCCGGCTCGGCCGCGACGGCTACTGTCAACGGGGGGCCTTACAGTATCTCGTCCTCCTCGGCGGTCGGCAGCGGGTTGTCCAACTACACGATCAGCTACGGGTCGGGCTCGCTGACGGTCAATCCCGCGCCCCTGACCATCACCGCCGACGACGCCGTGAAATTCTTCGGCGACACCTTCACGCCGACTGAATTCTCGGTCGACGGGCTGCAGAATGCCGATACCGTGGACGACGTCATGCTGACCAGCAGCGGCTCTCCTGCCAGCGCGACGGTCGAGGGCAGCCCCTATCCGATTTCGGCGGGCGGCGCGTCCGGGACCGGACTGGACAACTACATGATCTCCTATGTCGACGGCAGCCTCACCGTGGCAGAGCCCGCCCCCGACGACACGACCCCCGTGCCGCCGCCGACGGTGGTGGATTCCGGCCTGCCGAACCCGCCGGACACCGTCATCGTCTTCGGTGACGGAGGGGACAACACGGACGGAACAGCAGGCGCCGGCACGACCGGAGGCACCGGCACCGGCGGCGAGACCGAAGCCGCCCGCGAGACGCTCGAGGCCGCGCAGGCCATCGCGCAGGGTTTCGAGGCCGACTTCTCGGCCTGCGATGCCCAGGGCGGCGGCGGGCTTGGGGCGCTGGCCTGTCTCTCCGACGCGCTCGACGACTTCGCGAGCGAACTCGACAGCATCTCGACCGACCTGCCGCCGGGGATGGAGAATGTCGGCCAGATCGTCCAGACCGCCCGCGCGCGCATCGACGGTGCCCGCAGCCGCGCGGCGCAGCGCCTGGCCTCCGCCCAAACCGATGCCGAACGCCGCGCCATCACCGCCGAGGCCGTGGCCGAGGCGCAGGGCGCGCTGGATACGGCGTCAAACGAGATACGCAAGGCGATCTCGCTGATCCGGGCCGAGGATCCCGAACTGGCCGCCGTGCAGACCGCCACGGTCAACACGGTGAGTTCGGCCCTCGACACCGCCGGCATCCAGCTGAGCCGCGTGGTCGAACTGTAAGGAGGAGACATGTACCGCCTGATCGTCGCCTGCCTCGTCTGGTGCCTCTCCGGCACCCTCGCGCTGGCGGAATCGCGTCTCGCCTTCGTCGTCGGGAATTCGGCCTACCGCTCGGTCAGCGCGCTCGAGAACCCGATCAACGACGCGCTGGACATCTCGGTCGCGCTCGAGGGGCTCGGCTTCGACGTGATCCTCGGCAGCGACACCTCGATGGAGGAGATGCGCACGGGCATCCGGCATTTCGCGGAACGCGCCGAAACCGCCGATGTGGTGCTCTTCTACTATGCCGGCCACGGGTTCCAGGTGAGCGGGCAGAACTATCTGGTTCCGGTGGATGCCGAGCTGACCTCGATCGCGGACCTGCAGGACCAGACGGTGCCTGTTACCGACATCATGACGGCGATGCAGAAGTCCCGGGGCATCAAGCTGGTCTTCCTCGACGCCTGCCGGGACAATCCCTTCGGCGTCGGGATGGAGACCCTGCCCGGCGTGGATACCGGCCTCGCCCGGGTCGGCACCGCGGCGGATTTCATGTTCGTCTACGCCACGCAGCCGGACAATGTCGCCTATGACGGGACCGGGCGGAACAGCTTTTTCACCGAGGCCGTGCTGAACCACATCTACACGCCCGGCCAGGACCTGGCCGAGCTGATGGTCTCGGTCCGGCGCGACGTGCTGGCGGCCACCGGGGGGCGGCAGGTGCCGTGGGAGAATTCCTCGCTCACCCGGCTTTTCGAGTTTGACCAGAGCCCCGAGACCGTTTCCGAGGAAACCATGCTCTGGCAGGTCGCGGCGAGCGAAAAGGACCCGGGCCTCATGCAGCTCTACATGGAGAGGTACCCGCAAGGCACCCATGCCGAGGATGTGCTGGCCTTTCTCGATACCGGCACCCGAACCCGAACGCTGGGGCTGAAGGACGAAGAGGCCGAGGCTTCCCGGCTCTGGCACCTGGCTCGCCGTTCGCGGATGCGGCCGCTGTTGGAATACTACGTCGAGACCTACCCCGACGGCGCGAACGCGGCCGAGGCGCGGCGCTTGCTGTCGCTCATCCCCAGGGCCGAGGACAGCACGCCTGGCGGGATCTGCGAACGGCTGGCGACCCATCCCCGGGACGCGACGGCGGCCAATTCCGGCGTGCCCTTCTCGCGCCTGCGCGAGAATGCGCTGACGGCGATCCAGGCCTGTTCCGCGGCCGCCGCGCAGTCGCCCGAGCTGCCGCATTACACCGCCCTACTGGCCCGCGCCACCGCGGCCTCCGGCGATTTCGACCGCGCGATCCAGCTCTACAAGAGCGCCTCGGACCGCGGCGACCTGCGCGCCATGGTCAGCCTGGCGCAGCTCTACGAATCCGGCACCGGCGTTCCCCTGGACCCGGCCACGGCACAGTCGCTCTACGAACGTGCGGCCGAGGGCGGAAGCCCCGACGCCATGATCAACCTCGCCGTCTCGCTCTTCACCGGCGCCCAGGGCACGACGGATGCGGAGCGCGGCGTCGCCTCCTGCGCCGCGCGCCGAGTCGGTTGGCCAAGGGGAGTTCAACCTCGGCGTGCTGGCACAGGACGGCGTGATCGACACGCCGGAGGCCGCGCTGGAGTATTTCGAACGGGCCGCAAAGGACGGCGAACACGCGGCCTATCGCGCCTCGGCCATCCTGCTCGACGAGGGTCGCGGCGTCCCGCGCGACCCCGAGCGCGCGGCGAACCTCCTTCTTCGGGGCGTCGCGGAGGACCGGGGGACGCTGATCAAGCACCTGACGGAAGCGACCAACGAATGGTCGCGCGACACGCTCATGGCGGTGCAACAGCGCCTCAAGACCGCGGGGTTCTACGCCAGCGCGGTGGACGGCCTGCCCGGTCCGAACTTCACCTCGGCCCTGACCCGCTGGCGGAACGGTGGCTTCAACGCCGACGTGCTCGTGAATTGAGACAGGCCGGCGCGCCGTCCTGACGGGGGCGTCCCGGCGCGGAAACCCGGGGACAGCGCGGCTTGCGAAAGCCGATCCCAGACCCGGAGAGACCGGCGCATCGAAAGCGGGGGACGGGTGCTGTTCGAGGGCGAACCCGGACGCGCTCCGCAAGCCTGTCGACCACATCCCGCCACGTTGGCGGCCGCGCCGTCCGCGACCGTCGCCACGTCAGCCCGCTTCACTCTGCGGCAAGGGGCTTTGCCCAGTCCTCCCAGGCGGTACCCGTGGCAAAGACCGGTCCGTCCCAGAGGAACGGGACCTGGTGGATACGCGTCGCGCGCCCGTCGACCTGGACCACGTAGTAGGCCGGAGGCAATGGCCCGCCAAGGAGCATGCGCGGCTCGGCGAAATCCGGGATCGACTGGTTGCCCAGGGACGGCACGGAGGAAAACGGAATCCCGCAATAGGAGCCGTGGATCGGGGCATGGACGTGACCGAAGTGGATATAGTCGATCACGGTACTGTACCGCTCGAACAGGGACTTCAGCCCGGGACGATCCTGCGCCACCATGGTGATGAGATCCTTGGCCGGGACGCCGACCTCCATCGGACCGTGATGCATGAAGATGCGCGCGTGATCCGCTGCGGCGAGTTCTGCCTCGAGCCACGCAAGGCGGTCGGCGCCGAAATGGCCGGCGTGAGTCTTGGGTGCACAGCTGTCGAGATAGATCAGCCGGGTGTCATCCAGGGTCTCGGCGTGGTTGACGTAGCCGTTCGCATCGCAGGGATGGTCAGTGAAAACGCTTTTGAACCTCTCGCGGTCATCGTGGTTTCCGATCAGCAGGCGCACCGGCACGGCCTGCTCTGTCAGGACGTTCTGCAAGACCTCATAGGCCGCGCGCTCGCCCCAATGCGTCAGATCCCCGGTGATGACGATACGGTCAGCATCGCTGTGGTGGGCGTTCACGTGCTCCAACGCCTGCGCGAACCGACGGTGCGGATCGAGGCCGCCCATACGTTCGCCCGGAACGGTCAGGTGGATATCTGAGAGGTGGATCAGTTTCATATCGGCGTCTCTTTCGGCCTTCTGCTTGGGAAATCCTCTTCGGGAGGGGCGGGGAGAGCAAAGCTCTTCCCGCCGGGGCGCCGCGCCACCGCGCGGCACCGATGCTCAGCCGTTGGGCAGCAGGTCGCTCACTTCGTCGACCAGTTCTTCCTGCAACTCTCCCATGTCCGTGGCGTCGCCGATCACGATGCGCTCGATCCCGTCATAGATCACCTGCGTGATCGCCAGACCGTTGTCGCCCGGATAGGCCAGCCAGTCGCGCAGCAACGGCAGCTGATCGACGGCGGTCTGCTTGTTCGGGTTCTGCTCGTAAAAATCCGCGAGGATGATCTCATTGGCAGCCTTGTTCGGCGGCATGTAGCCGGTGGTCTTCGCGACTTCGGCTGCACCTTCACCGGAGGTGATGAACTTCAGCCAGGTCCAGGCGGCTTCCTGCACCTTCGGGTCCTCCGAGGTCGAGGTCAGGAGCGCGGCGTTGCCCCCGGCGGGCAGGCCCTCGGGCGCCTCGCCCATGCCCGGGAAGGGGCCGGTGACCAGTTCGAAATCGCCCTTGGAGCGTTCGACGGCCCCCAGTGCCGAGGTCGACCAGAACATCATGCCGATCTCGCCTGCCGAGAACGACGCCAGCGCCTCTTTCCAGCTGAGGTTCTTCATCTCGCAGCCGGTGAAGATCTGCTGCATCTGCTCCAGCGCGGCCAGCGCCTCGGGCGAGTCGAGCTGCATCGCGCCGTTTTCGACGATCGCCTTGTCCTGCGACCACATCAGCGCCTGCAGGAACCAGTTGCCGGTGATGTTCCAGCCCCAGAACATCGGGTTCTCGATTCCGTTGGCCTTCATCGTCTCGCAGGCGGCGATCACCTCGTCCCAGGTGGTGGGCAGGGTCTCGATGCCGCCTTCGGCGAGAATGTCCTGGTTATAGTAGCCGACCGGCAGCGACACCGAGAAGGGCAACCCGTGCACCTCTCCGTCGAAGCTCGACAGCGACAGCATGGCGGCGTGGTAGCCATCCTTTTCGAAATCCGTTTCCTTCGCGATGAAGGGTTCGAGCGACTTTGCGATGCCCTTTTCGACGAGGATCTGCTGGCGGTTGAGGCCCTGCATGGTCACGTCGGGCAGGTTGCCGGACACGGCTTCGCGCAGGATGGTGTTCGTACCGTCCTCGTAATCCTCGTAGGTGGCGCGCATCATCACCTCGATATTCGGATGCGCGGCCTTGAAGGCGGGCATCATGGCCTCGTAGGTGACATCGAAGAGGTGAGAATAGGGATAGGCGAATTCGATGGTTACAGTGTCTTCGGCGAAGACGGCCGTGGCACTGAGGGCCAAGGCGATTGAGGCTGCGGTGCGTTTCATACTATTGTGTCCTCTCATGAGCTGTCTCGGAGCGGGCGGTTTGGCGACTTGACCGCTCCTTGGCTTATCCCGATCGGGATCTCTGTGGTGTAGGGCGGGCCTCGGCCTGCCCTACTTCATTCCGGAAAGCGTGATCCCCTCGATGAAGCGGCGCTGCGCCAGCAGGAAGGCGACGATCAGCGGCGTGACGATCACCGTGGCCGAGGCCATCATCGGCCCGAACATGGACCCATCGGCCCCGCCCTTGAACTCGCGCAGGCCGAGGGGTGGGGTGAAGAGGTCCCGATTGCCGGTGACGACGATGCGCGGCCAGAAATAGTCGTTCCAGTGTGCGACGACGCTGAAGATCGCAAAGGCCAGCAGCGCGGGAATGGCGGTAGGAAGCATGATGCGCCAGACGATGGCGAACTCGCTCATCCCGTCCATCCGCCCCGCGTCGATCAGATCGTCCGGTACCGTCAGAAAGAACTGTCGCATCAGAAAGATGCCAAAGACCGAGATGGTCCAAGGGACGACGAGCGCCGCGTAGGTGTTCGTCAGGCCCAGCTTGGCCAGCCCGATATAGAGCGGCAACGCCACCGCGTGCACCGGGATAAGCAAACAGAAGAGGACCAGACCGAAGACGGCCTCGCGCCCCCAGAAGCGCAGCTTGGCCAGCGCATAGGCGGCGGGCAGCGCCACGACGACCTGAAGGGCGAAGATCGACAGGGTCACGATGACGCCGTTCGCCAGATAGCGCAGCAGCGGCGCCTGCGTGAAGGCCTGGCTATAGTTGTAGACCGCCGGGCGCATGGAACAATCCGCCTCCGCCTCGCTCGCCAGCGCCTTGCGGATCGCGTTGTCATCCATTCCCGGAAAGCGCGCGGAGGCGGCGGCGATGTCATCCCGGTTCGGGTCGCGCAACTTGACGCATTTCTCGTCGACCATCAGTTCTTGCCGGCCGAAAAAGCCCCCCTCGCCCCGGTCGATCTCCCCCGGGCTTTTGAAACTGTAGCTTACCATGGTGTAGAACGGCGCGATCACGATCAGGGCGCCGAGGATCAGGACAAGGTGCTTCCACCACTCGCGAGTCATCCGTAATGCACCTTTCGCTCGACCAGCCAGCGCTGGATCAGGGTGATCATCAGCACGAAGCCGAGAAACATCATGGTGATGGCCGACCCGATGCCGATCAGGTTCTGCTCGACGCCCTTTTCGAAGATCGCGAACATCATCACGTAGGCCGATTTCCCGGGCCCCGCGCCGATCGGGTAGAACGCCTCGATCGTGTCGAAGACCTGGAAGGAACGGATCGAACTGATGGTGACGACGAAGACCGTGGTCGGCCCCAGTGCGGGCCAGGTCACCAGCCGAAACCTTTCCCAGCCGGATCGCGCGCCGTCGATCTCGGCGGCATGATAGAGCTCACGATGGACCGAGGTCAGCCCGGCCAGGTAGAGCACCATGTTGAAGCCGAAGCCCTGCCAGATGCCGACAAAACACACGACCCAGATCGCATAGCGCCGGTTGCCCAGCCACAGCGGCATGCCCTCGGCGCAATGCATCGCCAGCCAGGGCCAGAGCGTTTCGACCCAGGTTCCGCACCCCTTGGCGAGGGTCTGGTTCACCACTCCGATCGTGGGGTGCAGCATGAACTCCCACGCAATGGACATTGCGATCAGGGTGGCCATGACCGGCAGGAAATAGATCGTCTTGTAGAGATCGCGCAGCCGCGTCAGCGAATTGATCAACAGCGCCGCGCCCAGCCCCAGCCCGACCGAGATCGGCGTGACCGTCAGCACGTAGGTGAAGGTGGCAGTGAACATCTTGGCATAGGTCGAGCGGGTGAGCAGCTTGTCGTAATTCTCGACGCCGACCCAATCAAAGCCGAAATTTCCCAGCGAGTAGTTGGTGAACGACAACACAGCGGCGATCGCCACCGGGGCGAGCAGGATGAGAACCATCAGCGCCAGCGCCGGAGCGGTCAGCATCCACGCCGTGCGTCGTTGACGCCGCGCGGGATCGGCCGCTGACAGCTGTTGCGGGCTGAGGATGGTATCGGTCGCGGTCATCACAGTACCGCCTCGCGGTGCCGGTTGGCGGCAGGCCGTCGAAGATCGCGCAACCGCTTGCCCGCCCCGTCGAAGACCAGCGCCGCCGCCGGATCGAAAGACAGTGCGACCGTGGCGTCGAGGCGCAGGGACGAGCGCATCCTCGGGCTGGCACGCAGGACCACCCGATCTTCGAGACCGGGAACCGCCACCTGCGCGAAGAGATCCGATCCGAGATTCTCGAAATGGACCACGCGGCCCACCAGCGGTGCGCCGGCATCGGCGACCACCAGGGCTTCGGGGCGAAGGCCGATGCGCACGCCCCGGGCCCCCGACGGGACAGCCAGATCCAGCGGATGCCCCATGACCGACAGCCGACCGCCGTCGCCGACATCCGCAGGCAGCAGGTTGATCTTGGGCGAGCCGATGAATTCGGCCACGCGCAGGTCTTCGGGGTCGTCATAGACGACGCCAGGTGCCGCGCATTGCAGGATTTCGCCCCCCATCATCACGGCGATCCGGTCCGACATCGTCATCGCCTCGACCTGGTCGTGCGTGACATAGACGAAGGTTGCGCGCAGCTGGCGGTGCAGTTCGGCGATTTCGGCGCGCGTATGCACGCGCAGCTTGGCGTCGAGGTTCGACAGCGGCTCGTCCAGCAAGAACGCGGCGGGCTCGCGCACGAGCGCTCGGCCCAGAGCCACGCGCTGGCGCTGTCCGCCCGAGAGCTGCCCCGGCTTGCGTTCCAGCAGGCCGTCTATGTCGAGCGTGCGCGCCGCCTCGGAAACCGCGCCGGCGATCTCGCGGCCCCTGGCGCGCGCGCCCGGCATCAGGGAACCGATGACCGGCAGCCGCTGCGCCGCCGTCAATTGGCGCATGCGAAGCGGCACGGCGATGTTCTCGCCCACCGTGAGATGCGGATAAAGCGCATAGGATTGAAACACCATCGACAGGTTCCGGTCCGAGGCGCGCACTCCGGTGACGTCTTCTCCGCCGATCAGCACTTCGCCGGAACTCTGGGCCTCCAGCCCGGCGATGATCCGCAGAAGCGTAGACTTGCCACACCCCGAGGGACCGACAAGCGACACGAATTCGCCATCGGCTATATCGAGGGAAATGCCGCGCAGGACGCGCGTCTCGCCGAAAGTCTTGGCAATCTGTCTGAGTATGAGCCCGGCCATGTGATACCCCCACGTTCTGCCATGGTCTTACGTGCAACAGACGTCAGGCATGTAACGTCATATTAGCGAAACTTAAGGGTGCGATACGGCGCTCAACCCGAGAGACCCTCATGCGCCCCAACCATCACCAGTTCACCGCTTTCGCCTATGTCGTCCGAGAGGGCAGCTTTTCGGCTGCGGCCGAGCGCCTCGGCGTCTCGCAATCCGCGGTGACCCAACAGGTGGCAAAGCTGGAACGCAATGTCGGGGCCCAGCTGCTGATCCGCGGCCGTGACGGTGTGCAGGTCACGCCCACGGGCCAGGACCTCTATACGCTCGCGGATCGGCTGGTGGCCCTGGACAGCGCGATCGCAGAGCAGCTTGAAGGCTTCGCCTCGATGAAGGACGGGCGGATCAAGATCATTGCCAATGCGCCTCAACCGACGCTGAAGATCATCGCGCGCTTTACCGAGCGCTTTCCCGGCATCCACGTGGACTTCGGACTGCACGACTGGACCACGGCGACCGGCATGATCCGCAAGCGACTGGCCGATGTCGGGCTCATCACCGACCCGCCCCGGTCCGAGGACTTCGTCCATCACAGGCTGCAGACCACGCGCTACGTGGCTTACTGCCGACAGGACCATCCTCTGGCCGGCCGGTCCCGGCTCCGCCTCGCCGACCTGCAGGACGAGACGATCATCCTGCCTGAAGAAGGCTCTCTCACGCAGCGCGTGGTGAAGGCAACGCTGCGAAAGCGCAGCCTGCCCATGCCGCGCACGGTGACCATGACGACCTTCCCGGTGATGTGCGAAGCGGTCCTGCAGGGCATCGGCATCGCGCTTTTCCTGCGCGACAGCAGCCTGATCGACGAAGGCATGGTCGAGATCGAGGTCGAGGAGTTCGATACCCTTCACGAAATCTGGCTGGTGGCAACGAAGGACCGAGCGCGGCTCCGCCTGGTTTCCGAATTCGTGGCAACCGCAACATCGACAGTGTTCTGAGCTGTCGTGATCCGTGTCCCGATGAGTGGTCTCCGCACGTGGCTCGGGGCCTCCCTGAACGCCGCCGCGCCTGCTGCGTCCCCGACAACCGGACCGTCCGACTGCGGGGGCGCCATCCACCCAGCCTTCGTCGATGAGAGATAAGCGGAAGCGCACGCAGCAGCGCGGCGACACTCGTCCGAGGTCCGCAGCAATTTCTGGAGCCGCCGAACGGTGCGGACAACAAAAAATCCGCTTCCCTCGCGGGAGCGGCTTCATATGTTGGTTGGGTGCGGGAGCCCGCATTGGACTCAACCGAACCCTGCCGGTGTTCACCGGTCCGTAGCGAGACTGTCGCGACGCAACCGGCGATCGACGCCGGTGCACTGCGGGTCAGCGGTCATTGCTCTGCGCTGCTCCCGGTTGCCTCGGCTTCCGGCGTAGCAGTGGTCGCGCCGACCTGTCGCGCTGGCTTCTCAGTGCCCTTCGCGTCGGCTGCCCCCTCCGCTTCCGCGGCCTTCTCGGCGGCGCGGTCTTCTTCGTCCGCCTCCAAATGCATCTCATCGACGATCTCGGGGCGCAGCGGGTGCTTGGCGGTGGGGCGGCGATTGGGCGCGGTCGCCACGCGCTCGAGCGCGAAGAAGAGCGGAGCCAGCGCCTCCTCGTCCATCGCCGCGATCAGCTCGGGCATCGTGTCGGCGATTGCCTTCGTGACGCTCGGCTAGTCCTCGAACCACGAGCGCTTCGATCTCGTCATCGGCTACGACGCGGACCGCATCCGCGACAGGCGAGACGCGCGATGCCATGCCGGTAGACCCAACCGCCGCAACCGCAAAGCCCTTACGAGCGTCGACCGGACCCTCTACGCGCTGCGCAGCAGTCGTGAAGCGCTGCTCCGGGCGCCGCAAGAACACCCGCCGCGTCGCCACGAGTTTCCTCGGCTTCGTCGGCATCGGATGCATCCGGTTTTGGATCAGTCGCTTTGCCGACACGTCCGTGCTACCGCACACATCCGGAAATCAAGTCGAGAAAAATCCCCGGCCGGCCGCACCAACCTCGGGCTGCCCCGGTTATGCTGCCTTGCGCCGCGCGCGTCGCCGCATCGCGCCGAAGCCGGCCAGGCCTGTGAGAAGGAACGCGGCGGAGGCAGGCAAGGGCACCACGGTGGTGTCGTACGAGACAACGATGTTGTCCAGCCGATGTTCGTTAGAATTCCGTGAGAAAAGGACCGACGTGACATCGGTGAATCCGAGAGGGGTCAGCGTCGCATAATCATCGACGGCCGTCGACCCCGAAGTTACGGCTTGCGATCCGACCGAAAAGTCACAAGTAGGTCCGCAGGAATAATCGAAACTGATCAAGGAAAATGCGCCGCCCCCCGTCCGGGTAAGCGTGAGACTCGTCGTCAACGCATCGAGAAAAATGCTCGAAGGCGGGTTGCCAGTGCCAATTATAAAAAGATCGCTTCCTGCGATCTCGAAGCCGTCCTCGACGTATGGGCTGGCAAAATCGCCATACAATGTACCGAAATCCAGTGTGACCTGAACGGATCCGGCATTGGCCGTGTTTGCGGTCAAGCCGATCGTCGCAGCAACGGCGAACGCGGCAAGGCCCGCGCGGGCGCATTTCAAAGATGCCATGCACAAATCCTCCATACGACAGTTCGTTAAAAAAATGAGAGATCTTGAGCAAACATAGCTTAAGTAGGAGAGTCAACGTTTATCCGCCGAACGGGAACCGTCGGCTAATGGCTCGACCTCCAGTCCGAAGCACGCCAAGACGAGTTGACAAAACGCCTGATCCACGACCGGATGCATGCCATATCGACGAAGCCGAGAAAGCTCGGCGCGGTCTTGACGTAGCGAGTTGCGACGCGGTGGTTCTTCGTGAGGCGTCCGAAACAGCGTTCCGCGAGGTTGCGCAGCGGGTAGTGGGTCCGGTCGACGCCCTCGCGCGCCTTGCAGTTGGGGTGCATGGGGAATACCGGGAGGGCATCGCGCGCCTCGGCCCAGTCGCGGATGCGGGCCGCGTTGTAGCCCTGGTGGTTTGAGGGCTGGCCGGGCGTCATGTGGGTGCGCGTACGCAGGCCCCAGCGTTGCAGCGGAGGTGAATCTTGGCCGTCTTGCCGCCTCGCAAGCGCCCGAAACCCTATCTCAAAGTCCCCCCCTCTTGCTGCATTCTCAGGCGCCTGAACGACCGTGCTATCGATCATCCAAAGCCGGGCGGGCGGGCGCTTGAGCTTGACCGCGCCCTCGTTCAGCGCTTTTGGGATTGCCTTCCACAGTCTGCCGGCACAGAACGCTCACTCCGCCCCGGTATCGGCCCTCGCACCATCGTATCGCCCAACCACGGTCGGGCGGCGTGAATGACAGCGCGGCGGTCAGGGAGGCAAAAGCGCCGGCGGCCTCTCCTACGGCTATGCTCGCGGCCAGGAGACTGGGACGCTCGTCATCGACGAGGACGAAGCCGCGATCGTGCGGCGGATCTTCCGCGAGTATATCGAAGGCAAGTCACCCCTGAAGATCGCTGCCGGCCTGAACGCTGACCTGATCCCCTCCCCGGCCAAGGGCACGAGGCGCAAGACCTCGGGACACTGGAAGCATAACACGATCAACGGTAACCCCGAGCGGGGCACGGGGATTCTGAACAACGAGCTCTACGCGGGACGACGGGTCTGGAACCGCCTGCGCTATTCGAAGGACCCGACCACCGGTCGGCGGGTCTCACGCCTCAACGACCGTTCGAAGTGGACGGTCGTCGAGACCCCGGACCTGCGCATCATCGACGAGGAGACATGGGCGGCGGCAAAGCAACGCCAAGCCGCCATGCGTGCGCGGCGCGGCAAAGCCGAGCCGGGGACGAGCACGCTTGCCGTGACCCGCGACAACCGCCGCCGGAAGTATCTGCTGTCGGGCCTGGTGCGCTGCGGCCTCTGCGGAGGTCCGATGACGATCGCCGGGGGCAACCCCAAGGGCGGCAAGCGGCGCTACTACTGCGCCAACGCTCGCGAGAAAGGGCCGGCCGTCTGCAAAGGGATGCCAGGCGTGCTGCAATCGAAGATCGAGGAGCTAGCGCTCTCGGGCGTCCGCCACGGCATGATGCAGGACGCGGCCTACGATCAGTTTAGAGCGGACTTCGAGGGGCACCTGCGCGCCACCCAATCCACCGTCGGCGAAGACCTCCGGCTGCGCGACAGGATGATCGCCGAGCAGCAGGCCAAGGTCGACAACATCTTCGAGGCCATCGAGACCGGTGAGTTCTCCCCGCCGCTCGTCGCACGCCTGAACAAGCTACAGGCCGAACTCGACCAGATGAAGAGCCAGCGCGAGGCGGCGACTCCGGCCCCGGTGGAGCTGCCCGACGATATGCCGGCGCTCTACCGTGCGCATGTCGCGGATCTCGTGGGGATGCTGTCGGACCCGTCGGTGCGGGACCGGGCGTCCGACGCACTGCGCGAGCTGATCTCGGCCGTGATCGTCCGCCCCCACCCGGGCGGCGGGCACGAGGTCGAGCTCGAGGGCAAACTGTTGGAGATGCTCACAAAAGCAAAGCCCGCCGGAGAGGCGGGCTTTCGGTCGAACCAGAGTTCGCTTGAGTTGGTTGCGGGAGTAGGATTTGAACCTACGACCTTCAGGTTATGAGCCTGACGAGCTACCGGACTGCTCCATCCCGCGCCAGTTGCGCACCTCAAATCGTGTAGGGTTTGAGGCACATCGAAAGAGAGAAATCTTGAGGGCCTTGCTAGGTCTGGCGGTGACCTACTCTCCCACGTCTTGAGACGCAGTACCATTGGCGCGACAGCGCTTAACGGCCGAGTTCGGGATGGGATCGGGTGTTTCGCTTGTGCTATGACCACCAGACCAAGAAAGACCCTCAACACGCGTTGTTCAAATCGCTGATACACTGTGATGTGTATGCTTCTGATTGTCCGTATCGGCCAGTCCTGGCTTCTACTGGATCAAATCAAGCCTATCGGGCAATTAGTACTGGTCAGCTGAGTACGTTACCGCACTTACACCTCCAGCCTATCGACGTGGTCGTCTACCACGGCCCTCAGGGATACCTTGTTTTGAGGGGGGCTTCCCGCTTAGATGCCTTCAGCGGTTATCCTGTCCGATCATAGCTACCCTGCACTGCCGTTGGCACGACAACAGGTCCACCAGTGGATCGTTCACCCCGGTCCTCTCGTACTAGGGGCAACTCCTCTCAAGTATCCTACACCCACGGCAGATAGGGACCGAACTGTCTCACGACGTTCTAAACCCAGCTCACGTACCTCTTTAAACGGCGAACAGCCGTACCCTTGGGACCTGCTCCAGCCCCAGGATGAGATGAGCCGACATCGAGGTGCCAAACACTGCCGTCGATATGGACTCTTGGGCAGTATCAGCCTGTTATCCCCGGCGTACCTTTTATCCGTTGAGCGATGGCCCTCCCACTTGGGACCACCGGATCACTATGGCCGTCTTTCGACTCTGCTCGACTTGTCAGTCTCGCAGTCAGGCTGGCTTATGCCATTGCACTCAACGAGCGATTTCCGACCGCTCTGAGCCAACCTTCGCGCGCCTCCGTTACGCTTTAGGAGGCGACCGCCCCAGTCAAACTACCCGCCACACAGGGTCCCGGGCCCCGATAAGGGGTCGCGGTTAGACATCAAGCGAAGCAAGGGTGGTATCTCAAGGATGGCTCCACCCAGACTAGCGTCCGGGTTTCAAAGCCTACCACCTATCCTGCACATGCTTGGCCTGATGCCAGTGTGAAGCTGTAGTAAAGGTGCACGGGGTCTTTCCGTCTAACCGCGGGAAGCCTGCATCTTGACAGGCAATTCAATTTCGCTGAGTCGATGTTGGAGACAGCGGGGAAGTCGTTACGCCATTCGTGCAGGTCGGAACTTACCCGACAAGGAATTTCGCTACCTTAGGACCGTTATAGTTACGGCCGCCGTTTACCGGGGCTTCAGTTCGGAGCTTGCACCCCTCCCTTTAACCTTCCGGCACCGGGCAGGCGTCAGACCCTATACGTCGTCTTGCGACTTCGCAGAGCCCTGTGTTTTTAGTAAACAGTCGCCACCCCCTGGTTTGTGCCCCCAGCCACTAGTTGCCTAGAAACTGGGCCTCCTTCTCGCGAACTTACGGAGGTATTTTGCCGAGTTCCTTCAACATCGTTCTCTCAAGCGCCTTGGTATTCTCTACCAGTCCACCTGTGTCGGTTTCGGGTACGGTCCTACGGAGGGCTATTTCCAGGGACTGCTGAACGGCCCGACCAATCCGATAAGGTCGAACAATCTTCGCAATCCGTCACCATCTCCTGGCCCAGGAATATTAACCTGGTTCCCATCGACTACGCCTTTCGGCCTCGCCTTAGGGGCCGGCTTACCCTGCTCAGATTAGCTTTAAGCAGGAACCCTTGGACTTTCGGCGACAGGGTCTCTCACCCTGTTTATCGCTACTCATGTCATCATTCTCGCTAGTGATCTCTCCACCGGATCGCTCACGCGCCGGCTTCATCGAAAACACCTCGCCTCCAATGCGCCCGAAGGCGCTAAGGAGGCATGGTGTTATGTCACACTACGCTCCGCTACCATGCACTACGTGCATCCTCAGCTTCGGCTCATGGCTTGAGCCCCGTTACATCTTCGCCGCAAGACAACTTGTTTAGACCAGTGAGCTGTTACGCTATCTTTAAAGGATGGCTGCTTCTAAGCCAACCTCCTGGTTGTTTTGGTCGTCTCACCTGCTTTCCCACTTAGCCATGAATTAGGGGCCTTAGCTGGAGGTCAGGGTTGTTTCCCTCTCCACGACGGACGTTAGCATCCGCCGTGTGTCTGCCATCTAGTACTCCCGGGTATTCGGAGTTTGGTTAGGATCAGTAAGCCTGTGGGGCCCCATTACCCATCCAGTGCTCTACCCCCCGGGGTATTCGGATGACGCTCTACCTAAATAGATTTCGCGGAGAACCAGCTATCTCCGAGTTTGATTGGCCTTTCACCCCTAGGCACAACTCATCCCGACCTTTTTCAACAGGTGTGGGTTCGGACCTCCAGTTAGTGTTACCTAACCTTCATCCTGGTCATGCCTAGATCACTCGGTTTCGGGTCTGATCCATCTAACTCATTCGCCCTATTAAGACTCGCTTTCGCTGCGCCTACACCTAACGGCTTAAGCTTGCTAGATAGACCAAGTCGATGACCCATTATACAAAAGGTACGCCGTCACAAGACTGGACACTAATGACAACCTAGAAGGGGATCGAAACCCTGAATTGGATGGTTTCGAGGCCCGGGTTGGTTGATGACAGCTCGGCATTCGACCGGTGGTCGTAACTGATGCCGATACGCATCCCGTTTCTGGTTTGATATCCGAGTTCGGCACCCGATCGGAATTCGACCGTATGGCCGAGATCGGGTCCGCTGCCGCGGCTGTAGATGCCGGGCATCAGATGCAGCTGGGCGTAAAGCCCGGTATCTGCCAGTGTGGCGGTCCATGCGGCGCCTGCCCCGATCCACGCGTCTCCGCGGGTCGTGACCGATGCGCCGACTATGGGCTGGAACGGTCCGAACGTCCGACCGAAATCGTACCTGAGGTAGATTTCTTCGTCGACGCTCGCCCCCTGGTATTGCACCTCGCCGAAGCTGAGTGCGATACGGTCACGTTCTTCGCCGGAGGCGAAGCATCCGCTTCCGCAATGATTTACTCCCATGTCGGTCAGCGATGCGACCAGGAAAAGGGCTGCCAGGGTTCCGTCCATGTCTCTGCTCCACTTTGCTTTCGCTCGTGGTAGCCGAGACCGCCGGGATTGTCATTAGAGTCCAGTCAAGCTCCGACTGATTGTAGGCATTCGGTTTCAGGTACTGTTTCACTCCCCTCGTCGGGGTGCTTTTCACCTTTCCCTCACGGTACTGGTTCGCTATCGGTCAGTAAGGAGTACTTAGCCTTCGAGGGTGGTCCCCCGATCTTCAAACAGGATTACACGTGTCCCGCTCTACTTAATACGTCCAATCGAGCTTCCTATACGGGGCTGTCACCCGCTATGGCCACGCTTCCCAACGTGTTCTAGTCACTCTCATGGCTCGGCTGGTCCCCGTTCGCTCGCCACTACTAGGGGAGTATCATTGATTTCCTTTCCTCCGGGTACTTAGATGTTTCAGTTCCCCGGGTTTGCTCTTAAAACCCTATGTATTCAGGTTAAAAGTACCTGTTTCAGCCAGATATAAATCGCCCGAAGGCTATTATATCGAACTGTCAGGTGGGTTGCCCCATTCGGAGATCCATGGATCAAAGCTTATTCTCAGCTCCCCATGGCTTATCGCAGAGTATCACGTCCTTCATCGCCTCTTACTGCCAAGGCATCCACCAAACGCCCTTCTCGCGCTTGATTTGATCCAGAAGAAGACAGGCTTGCGCCCATCGCGGTCATATGCGGGCTGGTTCGTCCGCTGACCTCTATCCTGGATCAAAAGCATACTATCCCGCTCGATCCCGAAGGATCGAACTTTGCCATCCTTACG
>NZ_CH724131.1:2565411-2732911 GCF_000152725.1 Pseudooceanicola batsensis HTCC2597 | reverse complement strand
GGTATTTACGGTTAGGGCCGGGGGTCCGCAAGAGGTTTTTTCCAGCAGCCGTCATCTTTTTTTCAAAAACTTGGATGTTCGTTTATTTTCAATGCGTTACCCCTGCAGTTTTTTCGCTAACATGTGGGTCCCGCCTGGGGGCGTTCGCTCTCGTTTCCGTGAGAAAACCCCAGATATTGGGTTATCCACCGGGTTATCCCCAAGAGGGCGCAGAATCCCCCGGGAATCTTCCCTTGGGTCACCCGATTCAGCGGGGTGGAATCGACCGATTCAGCCGGAATCGCCGGGCGACTCGCGGAATCGGGCGAGTCGCCCGGAATCGAAAACGCCCGCGGAATGCGCGGGCGGTCTCGGTGACTCGGTCATGTCAGCGGCGGCGTCTCTTCAGCCAGTCGGGCAGCCGGAGGGCCAGTAGCCCCAGGATGGCCGCCATGTATATGTAGGGCTCCAGCTGGAATCCCTTCACCAGCATGATGAAGTGAAGTGCCCCCAGGATCGCGGCCGCATAGACCATCTGGTGAAGCTTGCGCCAACCCGGCCCCAGCTTGCGCACCGACCAGTTGTTCGAAGTGGCCGCAAGCGGGATCAGAAGAAGGAAGGCCGCGAAGCCGACCGTCACGTAGGGCCGCTTGGCGATGTCCGCGAGGATCTGCGACACGATCTGAACATCCAGCACCAGCCAGATCAGGAAATGGAAGAGAACGTAGAAGAAGGCGAGCAGCCCGATCGCCCTGCGGAACTTGATCAGGTTGATGCCGAGATACCTGCGCGCCGGCGTGACGCAGAGGCTCGCGATGATCAGCCAGAGGGCCCACTCGCCCATCTGGTGCTCCATCGCCTTGACCGGATCGACCCCGAGCCCTCCGGTCAGCCCGGCCACGAACAACCAGACCGGCGGGATCGCCCCCACTATATAGAGGGGCCAGGACGGGATCCGGCGAAGCGTCTGGTTCACGGGCTGCGCCAGCCGGTCCTTCAGGCTCATCGTTGCAGTGCCGTCATGTGTCATTCCCCTGCCCTCAGAAATTCTTCTGGAGGTCCATGCCGGCATAGAGGTCGGCGACCTCTTCTCCGTAGCCGTTGAACATCTCGGTCTCGCGGCGGGACCCGAACAGGCCGGCGCCGATCACGCGCTCGGTCGCCTGGGACCAGCGGGGGTGATCCACTTGGGGGTTCACGTTGGAATAGAATCCGTACTCGCGCGGGTTGGCGTCGTTCCACGAGGTAAAGGGCATCTCTTCCTGCAGGGTGATGCGGACGATGCTCTTGATCCCCTTGAAGCCGTATTTCCACGGCACCACCAGGCGCAGCGGCGCGCCGTTCTGGTTGGGAAGGTCCTTGCCGTAGATCCCGGTGGCCAGGAGTGTCAGCGGATGCATGGCCTCGTCCAGGCGCAGGCCCTCGCGGTAGGGCCAGTCCAGAACCGGATAGCGCAGGCCCGGCATCTCCTCGGGTCGCGTCACGGTCTCGAAGGCCACGAAGCGGGCACCGGACTGCACGCCCACCCGGTCGAGCAGGCTGGCGAGGGTAAAGCCGTTCCACGGGATGACCATCGACCAGGCCTCGACGCAGCGCAGGCGATAGATCCGCTCCTCGATCTGGGCGTTGGCGAGGATGTCCTCGAACTGATAGTCGCCCGGCCGGTCGACCATACCGTCGATCTTCACCGACCAGGGCTCGGTGGTGAGGGCATGGGCGTGTTCGGCCGGGTCGGTCTTCCCGGTCCCGAACTCGTAGTAGTTGTTGTAGTTGGTGATGTCCTCGAGCGGGTTCGGCTCGAGCCCCTCGGGCGCGGCAAACGCCGGCCCCGCGATCGATCCCAGCCCCAGCCCGGCGGCCCCGGCCATGATCTGCCGTCGGTTCAGGTAGGCCTGTTCGGGCGTGACGTCATGATCCTTGAATGTGCTCTTCCAGATGCGGGGCATGGGGAACTCCGTTTGCTGCCTACCTCTCTCACTACGAAGTAGGGCCGCAAAAAGTTACACCAAACGCCGCGATCTCACCGGAATGGGACCGGCTGTAACATTTGTTCTAGAGGCGGGCCTTGTCGACGTCGCCCGCATCATGGCTGGGCCGCAGCTTTGACAGCAGGACGGATTCGCCGCTGGCCTGCACCACCCGGACATGGTGGCGGCGCATCTTGCGCGGCTCGTTCACTCCGACCGAGTGGGCGATGGTCTCGACCTCCTTGACGATCTGCTTGGCATAGTTCGCGACGCGGAGGTACTTCTGCTCGACCACCAGGCCACGCTGCAGATGCCTCTGATGCGTGGTGACTCCGGTCGGGCAGGTGTTCCTGTGGCACTTCAGCGCCTGGATGCAGCCCAGCGAGAACATGAAGCCGCGTGCGGTGGTGACGAAATCCGCCCCGGCGCAGATGGCCCATGCCACGTCCGAGGGATTCACCAGCTTGCCGCTGGCGATGATGCGGATGCGGTCGTGCAGGCCGAACCGGTCGCGCATGTCCGTGATCCTCAGCAGCGCCTCGCGCAGGGGCATGCCGACCAGATCCATCAGCGGCATCGGCGCGGCGCCCGTGCCGCCCTCGCCCCCGTCGATGGTGATGAAGTCCGGCGCATGGATCGCCCCGCGTTCGAGGATCTGGCGGAACAGCCCTTCGTAGGAATCCGAAGACCCCAGCACCGTCTTGAACCCGACCGGCTTGCCGGTCACGCGGCGGATATGCGCGATCTGGTCCAGCAGGTCGCCAAAGCTGCGGATGTCGGGATGGCGGTTCGGCGACAGGCTGTCCTGGCCCACGGGGATGCCGCGGATCGAGGCGATCTCGGGGGTGATCTTCTCGCCGGGAAGGATGCCGCCCTTGCCGGGCTTGGCCCCCTGCGCCAGCTTGAGCTCGAACATCTTGACCTCGGGTTTCTCGGCGATGGCGCGCAGCCGGTCATCGTCGAGCTTGCCGATCTCGTCGCGCACGCCGTACTTGGCCGTCCCGATCTGGAAGACGATGTCGCAGCCGCCCATCAGGTGATAGGGCGACAGGCCGCCCTCGCCGGTGTTCAGCCAGATCCCCGCCTTGGCCGCTCCGCGGCTCAGAGCCTCGACCGCGGGCCGCGAGATGGCGCCGTAGGACATGCCCGAGATGTTGAAGATCGACGGCGCCTCGTAGGGCTGCCTGCTGTAGGGGCCGATCACCAGCGGGCGGGTCGTCGCGAACTGGTCGTCGAGCGGCGGAAAGGCGGAGTTGACGAAGATCGACGTGCCCGGGACCGACAGGTTGCGGGTGGAGCCGAAGGCGACCATGTTCCCCTGCCCCAGCGAGGAATGGTGGACCCATTCACGCTGCGCGCGGTTGAAGGGCATCTCCTCGCGGTCCATGGCGAAAAAGTACTGGCGGAAGAATTCGCCCAAGGTGGAAAAGAGATAGCGGAAACGACCGATGACCGGATAGTTCCGCCGGATCGCGTCATGCGTCTGCCACCGATCTGTCACGAACAGGCCGATCACGACCAGGATCCCCGTCCCGATCGCGACGACGAAAATCAGGGCCAGGTATTCCAGCGCCGTCCAGACGAAATCCATCCCGCATTCCCTTGCTGCAATGCCTCGCACGGCATCGTGCGACCTCACCGGCAATGTGGCTGGATAGAGCAGACGCGGCAAGGCGATCCTGCGCGAACCGCCTACGCCAGCGCCCGCAGGATCATCGGCCGCCCGGTTCGCTACGGTGTCAGCCGACGACGCGCATGACCGGAGAGGCTCAGAGCCCCTTGGTCAGGTCGTCGATCGCGGCCAGCCCTTTGAGCAGTCGCGGCAGGTCCGCGATCGGCACCATGTTCGGCCCGTCCGAGGGTGCGTTGTCTGGGTCGTCATGCGTCTCGATGAAGACCGCCGCCGTTCCCACGGCCATGGCGGCCCGCGCCAGCGGCTCGACGAATTCCCTCTGTCCGCCGGTCGATCCGCCCAGTCCGCCGGGCAGCTGCACGGAATGCGTCGCGTCGAACACGACCGGACAGCCCGTCTGCGCCATGATCGGCAGCGAGCGGAAGTCCGACACGAGCATGTTGTACCCGAAGGAGGCGCCGCGCTCGCAGAGCATGATGTTCTCGTTCCCGGTCGAGGCGATCTTGTCGACCACGTTCTGCATGTCCCACGGAGCGAGGAACTGCCCCTTCTTGACGTTCAGCGCCTTGCCGGTCTCGCCCGCCGCCAGAAGCAGGTCGGTCTGGCGGGACAGGAAGGCGGGGATCTGCAGGATGTCCACCACCTCGGCCGCCACGGCGCACTGGCCCGGTTCATGCACGTCGGTCAGCACGGGGCAGCCGAATTCCTTCGCGATGTCCCCGAGGATCCTGAGACCCTTCTCCATTCCCAGCCCGCGCTTGCCCGAGAGCGACGACCGGTTCGCCTTGTCATAGCTCGCCTTGAAGACCCAGGGCCGGCCGGCGGCCTCGGCCGCGGCGGCGATCTTTTCCGCCAGCATGCGGGAATGCTCCAGGCTCTCCATCTGGCAGGGGCCCGCGATCAGCATGTAGGGATGCGCGTTCGATACCTCGAAATCGCCGATCTTCACCGTCTTCATGCGATACCCTCCTTCTTCAGGACGCTCTCGATCCGCTCGACGTCCACGGGGTTGTTGAGTTCCCAGAACACCCGTCCCCGGCCCTCGACCGGCACGCAGGCCACGTCCCAGCCGTTTTCGAGAAACCTTAGCTGCTCCAGCCCCTCGGCCTGTTCCAGCGGCCCCTCGGGCCAGCCGGCATAGGCGCGCAGTGCGCCGGGGCGATAGGCGTAACAGCCGACATGGTGCCAGACCTTCGGCGGGGTCTCCAGCGAGCCGACGTAGGGCAGCACTTCCTTGGAGAAATAGATGGCCGTACCATCCGCCCGCATCAC
This sequence comes from Pseudooceanicola batsensis HTCC2597, assembly GCF_000152725.1. Classification (GTDB taxonomy): domain Bacteria; phylum Pseudomonadota; class Alphaproteobacteria; order Rhodobacterales; family Rhodobacteraceae; genus Pseudooceanicola; species Pseudooceanicola batsensis. Next base: position 2,728,060 of record NZ_CH724131.1, on the reverse strand, counting down.
CGCCGTGGTGCCGCCGACGCGCCCTTCTTTCCGGTCGGTGACGAAATTGGCCAGGGTGTCGGCTTCCGTCGGCAGCACGGGCGTCGCCATCTGCGCCCCGGGGTTGGCCCTCATGTGCGCGACGAGGTCAGCGACGAACCATGCCGGTGTCAGCGGCGCGTCGCCCTGGAGGTTCACCACAATTTCCGGCTCGTCCGGAAGCTTCGCCACGCCTTCGGCGCAGCGTTCGGTGCCGTTGCGGGCCTCGGACGAGGTCATGATCACCTCGGCCCCGAAGGCCTCCGACGCCGCGCGGATGCGGTCGTCGTCGGTCAGGACATAGACGGCGTCGATCCCCTCGACCGCCTTCGCGGCCTCCCAGCTGCGGCGGATCAGGCTCTTCTTCTCGCCGGTCGCACCGGTCAGCTCGACCAGCGGCTTGCCCGGATAGCGGGTCGAGGCATAGCGGGCGGGGATGAAGACGACGGCCGTCATTTCACGCCGACGCGCAGGGCATCGTGGATATGGACCAGCCCTTCCAGGCTGCCCTCGTCATCCACGGCGAAGAGCGCCGAGATCTTGTTGTCGTTCATGATGCCGAGCGCCTCGACCAGCAGGATATCGGCCGAGATCGTGCGCGGACGGCCAGTCGCCACCGCGCCGGCCTTGCGCTCCAGCAGCCCCTCGAGGTTGCGCCGCAGGTCGCCGTCGGTGATGACGCCCGTCAGCCGGCCCGCCTCGGTCACGGCGACGACACCGAACCCCTTGGCCGACATCTCGAGCAGCGTGTCGCCCATTCCGGTCTCCGGCCGGACCACGGGCAGCGCATCGCCCTGGTGCATCACGGCGCGCACGGTCAGCAACTGCGCCCCAAGGGTGCCGCCGGGGTGGAAGGTATGGAAATCGGTGCTGTCGAATCCGCGCGCCTCCATCAGCGCCACCGCCAGCGCATCGCCGAGCGCCATGGTCATTGTGGTCGAGGTCGTGGGCGCCATGCCGATCGAGCAGGCTTCGGGCGCGTCCGACAACAAGAGCACGTGGTCGGCCTGCTTCGCCAGCGCGCTGCCGGCCCGTTTGGTGATCCCGATCAGCGGAATGTCGAAGCGGCGGGTGTGGGCGATGATGTCGGCCAGCTCCTTCGTCTCGCCCGAATTCGAGATCAGGATCGTCGCATCGGCGCGGGTGATCATGCCGAGATCGCCATGGCTGGCCTCGCCCGGGTGGACAAACTGCGCCGGCGTCCCGGTCGAGGCGAAGGTCGCTGCAATCTTGGCCGCGACATGACCCGACTTGCCCATGCCCGAGATGACGACCCGCCCCTGAACCGGAAGGAGGGCGGCCACGACGGAATCGAATTCCGCCGTCAGTTCATCGGCCAGCTGCGCGAGCGCGGCGCTTTCCGATCTCAGAACGGCGCGGGCCGTCTCGATCGCCGGCGCTGAGTTTCGGGAGGTCACGGTATCCTGCATGGGGCGGACATACAGGCCTTCCCATGCCCTGTCCAACAGAGAGTTTCGGGGGCGTCGCCGGCGGCTCGGCCTGCCCGCTTGGTGCCACGTCGGGTGCCGCGGTGCCCGCGGGGTCGGCACGGGCGGCCCAAGCCGAGCAGGAGCACAGGCCGGCACAACCCCAAGGCGAATTTGCGCGTCAGGCGGGGCAAACCAACGAACCGCCAGCGCCATTGGTTCCAAATCGTCAAAAATCCCGTTTTTCCGCGCGAATTGAAGGTTTTTTTGAAACCAGCTGCCGCCCCAGTTCGTGAGTCACGCATAGGCAATACAGCCTACGACCTGATCACAGGGAGACCATTATGAACTTGATTAAGACCCTTAAAGGCAAATTGCTGGTCGCTTCGGCACTGGCCTTGACCGCAGGGGCCGCACACGCAGGCCACCTGAGCTATTACGAGGTGACACTCGGCGAATTGAACGAATCCGGGGTCAGCGGCTCGGGCAACTTCGTTTACGACGACAACGCGAAGACGCTCGAAGTCAACTTGCAGGCCACCGGCCTGTTCGAATTCGCTCCTCACGCGCAGCACATCCACGGCATCCCCGACGGCGACTCGGTCTCGCCGCCCGTCAACGACGATGACAACGACGGGTTCGCCGATATCGACGATGACCAGGACCGCTACATCGAACTGGCCGAAGCCGCCATGTTCTACGGCCCCGTCATGGTGCCGCTGACCAACGCGGACGGCAGCCTGGTGGAAACGCCCGGCGGCGTGCTGGACTATTCGCGGACCTTCGACCTGACCGATCCGTCGGTCTACGGCGGTTCATTCGACATCGACGACCTGATGCCGGACGAGCTCGACAAGCGCGAGATCGTCATTCACGGCAACTACATCTCGGGCACCGCACTGGAAGTCCCGGGCGAGGGAACCGAAGGCGAAATTGACGGCACCATCGGCTACAAGGCCTTCCTGCCGGTCGCCACCGGCGAGATCGTCAAGGCCGACGCGCCGAACATGCCGGCGGTTCCGCTGCCCGCATCGCTGCCGCTGCTTGCGGTCGGCTTCGGGGCACTGGGCTTCATGTCGCGCAAGCGCAAGAGCTGAACCCTGCGGCCCGCTGCACCGTTTCCCGCCGGTCCTGTTTCCCCCGGACCGGGCGTGCAGCCCCGCAAGTTCCCAGGCGACCAGGTCCCGAGCCACGCATCGACGCCGCCGCGTTTCCCGGCGGGGCGTCGATCGCAGGGACCACATGATTGCAGAAAAAGGCCCCGCCGGTTTCCGGCGGGGCCTCGTGTTTCAGTGCACGACCGCGTCGTCCGGCTTGCCGCGGTCGCTGGTGCCGATCCGGTCGCCCAGGATCAGCCCGTCGGAGCCGGCCGTGACGGGCACCGTATCGCCGTCCTTGACCTCTCCGGCCAGAAGCGCCTCCGCCAGCGGGTCCTGCACCGCCTTCTGGATTACGCGCTTGAGCGGACGCGCCCCGAAGACGGGATCATAGCCTTCGTCGGCCAGCCACTTCTTGGCCGCCTCGTCCAGTTCCAGCCGGATGTTCCGGCCCGCCAGCCGCTTGAGCAGCCGCGCCATCTGGATGTCGACGATCCCCGCCATGTCGCCCCGGGCCAGCCGGTCGAAGACGATGATCTCGTCCAGACGGTTGAGGAACTCGGGCCGGAAATGGGCCTTGACCGCATCCATCACGTCGCGCTTGGCCGCGCCGGCATCCGCCCCCTCGGGCAGCTGGCTCAACGCCTGCGCCCCGAGGTTCGAGGTCAGCACGATCAGCGTCTGCTTGAAGTCCACGGTGCGGCCCTGCCCATCGGTCAGCACGCCGTCATCGAGAACCTGCAGCAGCACGTTGAAGACATCCGGATGCGCCTTTTCCACCTCGTCGAACAGAACGACCTGGTAGGGCCGGCGCCGCACCGCCTCGGTCAGCACGCCCCCTTCGTCGTAACCGACATAGCCCGGAGGGGCGCCGATCAGACGGGCGACCGAGTGCTTCTCCATGAACTCGCTCATGTCGATGCGGACCATCGCGCTGTCGTCGTCGAACAGGAACTCGGCCACCGCCTTGGTCAGCTCGGTCTTGCCGACACCGGTCGGTCCGAGGAAGAGGAACGAGCCCAAGGGCCGGTTCTCGTCGTTCAGCCCGGCGCGCGCCCGGCGCACGGCATTGGCCACGGCGCGGACGGCGGTCTGCTGGCCGATGACACGCCGGTGCAGCCCGTCCTCCATGCGCAGCAGCTTTTCCCGTTCGCCCTCGAGCATCTTGGTCGTGGGAATCCCGGTCCAGCGCTCGACCACCTGGGCGATCTGCTCCGGACGGACGGCTTCCTCGACCATGACGCCTTCGGCTTCCTGCTGTTCGGCCTCGCCCAGCTGCTTCTCGAGCTGCGGGATGATGCCATAGGATAGCTCGCCCGCGCGCGCGAGGTCGCCGTTGCGCTTGGCGATCTCGAGATCGGCGCGGGCGCGGTCCAGCTGTTCCTTCAGCTCGCGCGCCTCTCCCAGCTTGTCGCGTTCGGCCTGCCACTTGGCGGTCATCTCGGCCGATTTCTCCTGCAACTCGGCCAGGGCCTTCTCCTGCCGGGCAAGCCGCTCCTTCGACGCCTCGTCATCCTCGAGCTTCAGCGCCTCGACCTCGATCTGCATCTGCAGGATGTTCCGGTCGAGTTGGTCGAGCTCTTCGGGTTTCGAGTCGACTTCCATCCGCAGGCGCGACGCGGCCTCGTCGACAAGGTCGATGGCCTTGTCGGGCAGGAAGCGGTCGGTGATGTAGCGGTTCGACAGGGTCGACGCCGCCACCAGCGCAGAGTCGCTGATCCGCACACCGTGGTGCAGTTCGTACTTCTCCTTGATGCCGCGCAGGATCGAAATCGTGTCCTCGACCGTCGGTTCCTCGACCATCACCGGCTGGAAGCGGCGGGCAAGCGCCGCGTCCTTCTCGACATACTTGCGGTATTCATCGAGCGTGGTCGCGCCGATACAGTGCAGCTCTCCGCGCGCCAGCGCCGGCTTGATCAGGTTGGCGGCATCCATCGCGCCGTCGGTCTTCCCGGCTCCGACAAGCGTGTGCATCTCGTCGATGAAGAGGATGATCTCGCCGGCGGCGCTCTCGATCTCCTTCAGGATGGCCTTCAGACGCTCTTCGAATTCGCCGCGATACTTCGCACCGGCAATGAGCGCGCCCATGTCCAGCGCCAGAAGCTTCTTGTTGCGCAGGCTTTCCGGCACGTCGCCATTGATGATGCGGAGGGCCATGCCCTCGGCGATCGCCGTCTTGCCGACGCCCGGCTCACCGATCAGGACGGGATTGTTCTTCGTCCGGCGCGACAGCACCTGCATCGAGCGGCGGATCTCGTCGTCGCGCCCGATGATCGGGTCGATCTTGCCTTCCTCGGCAGCCTTCGTCAGGTCGCGGGCGTATTTCTCCAGCGCCTCGAAGGTATCCTCGGCATTGGCGCTGTCCGCCGTCCGCCCCTTGCGCACGTCGTTGATCGCCTCGTTCAGCTTCTGGGCCGAGACGCCGCCCGCCTCCAGCGCCTGCTTGGCGGCACTCTTGACCAGCGCCAGGGCGGTCAGCAGCCGTTCGACCGGCACGAAGCTGTCCTTCGCCTTGTCCGCGACCTTCTCGGCCTCGGAAATGACGCGCACGGTGGCGTTGTCCATGTAGACCTGGTCGCCGCCGCCGGTCACGACGGGGATCTTCGCCAGTGCGGCGTCGTTCGCCTGGGTCACGGCCCGGGCGTTTCCGCCGGCCTTGGCGACCAGGTTGGCTGCCAGACCCTCGGGGTCGTCCAGCAGCGATTTCAGAATGTGTTCGGGGGCCAGGCGCTGATGGTTTTCGCGAATCGCGATCGTCTGGGCGGCCTGAATGAACCCGCGCGACCGCTCCGTGAACTTGCTCAAGTCCATGGGTCTTCTCCTTTTTTCAAGCGTTCCCTCTCTGGCGGCACCCTCACGAGGCATGCCGCCGCGGAACCTCTCCCCAGAGATGGGAAGCCCTTTCGGCGGGTTCAAGCCGATGTGAACGCAATTCGGGAACTTATCGTCCGATGGGACAGTTTTCCAGGCGAGGAACCCCCACGGCGGGGTATCGCAGCAGGCAGGAGGGTCCCATGCAGACCACCCGTATCCAGAACATCACCTACAACCCGGCGTCCCGGGCGTTCGAGGCCCGCGTCGCCATACACGAAGGCGGCGAAGTGTTCACCTATCCCTGTTCGCTCCGCGCGCCCATCGACATGGACACGACCCTCGCGGCGCGCCGGCTGGTCGAACTCGCCCGGCGGCGCCATGTCCGGGCTTCGCATCCGACCCGCGCACGCCGCCCCGAGAACATCATCGCCGCGCATGTCCCCACGGATGTAAGCACGGCGACGGACGCGCTGTGGCAACGCATGTTGGGCCACGCCGCCTGACCGACATACCCGAGATCGCCGCCCGACCTTCCCCCGGGCGGTGAGCGCCCGTCAATTACCGGCGGGTCCCGAGACCGGAGGCGCCGGACCATTCCCCCCGATGTGGTGCCGGTGGCCTCCGGTTCTCCTCTTGACGCAGCAAGCCACGGCAGGGACAAGGCGGCAGGAAAATCGCCGGAGCTCCTGCCCATGACAGCCCTGTCCGACCGCCTGATCGTCGCCCTGGATGTGCCGGACGCCGTCTCGGGCCTCAAGCTCGCGGGCGATATCGGCGATGCGGTCTCCTTCTACAAGATCGGGCTCGGCATGCTCACCGGGGGCGGCCTGGCGCTGGCCAACGAACTCAAGCAGGAGCACGGCAAGCGCATCTTTCTCGACATGAAGCTCTTCGACATCGGCGCGACGGTGGAGGCGGCGGTGCGCGGACTGGCGCAGTTCGACCTCGATTTCCTGACGGTTCACGGCGATCCGCACGTGGTGCGCGCGGCGCGTGAGGGGGCCGCGGGATCGGCCATGAAGATCCTCGCCGTGACGGTGCTGACCTCGCTCGACCGCGGCGATCTCGACGACGGGATGATGGTCGCCGGCTCGCCCCGTGACCTCGTGATCGAACGCGCCTCCCGCGCCTTCGAGGCCGGGGCCGACGGCGTCATCTGCTCTCCGCAGGAGGCGGCGGCGGTGCGGGCGCTGGCGAATTCCGTGGGCCGGCTGATCGTCACGCCGGGCGTCCGTCCGGCGGGGGCCGACCGCGGCGACCAGAAACGTACCGCGACCCCGGCCAGGGCCATCGGCGATGGCGCGGATCACATCGTGGTCGGCCGTCCGGTCTGGAAAGCCGGCAATCCGCGCCACGCAGCGCAGGCGATCCAAGACGAAATCCGCGCGATCTGACGGGGCGCGGGGGGCCAGTCCAACCGTTGATTGCAGTACCCCCTACGCGAGATAGGGCCGCCAGTCGCGAGATCGCTCCCTTATCCAATAAAAGGGCAAATAACGGAGGTGGAAGGGGGCCCAGCTTTGCGGTTGTTTGCAGCGCCCCAATGCGGACCGGTGCCGTGCATTGCACCGTCAAACCATCGCCCCGAAGGTTGCCCCGGTTCGAAACGTGGCAGGGGGCCCCGCTTTGCCGTTGTTTGCAGCGCCCCAATGCGGACCGGTGCCGAGCATTGCACCGTCAAACCATCGCCCCGAAGGTTGCCCCGGTTCGGAACGTGGCAAGGGGCGCTGCCCCCTCTCGAGCCTGCGGCTCAATTCACCCCCGGAGTGTTTCCGGCAAGATGAAGCAGGGCGCGGTCCCGCAACTTCATCTTGCCCGAAATACTCTCGCCGGCAGGCGAAACCCGCATCCGAGGCGCCACGCGGTTTTCTTGACAGGACCGGCCCGACGCCCTAAACGCCCCGCAATACCCGGAGTCTCTCTTGATTCCGGTCCCCGCCTGCGTTGCGGGGATCGCCACCAGTCAGCGCGTCGCGCCCACTGGTGCAATCGTCGTTTGGACGTCGCTCGGCGCCCTGCGCTTGAGAACCGGGCTGCCGCCGACCACATCGGGGGCATGTCAGCAACAGGCCGAAGGAGGGCCGGGGCATGTTTGAAAATCTGTCAGAACGCCTCTCCGGTGTCTTCGACCGCCTGACCAAGCAGGGCGCGCTCAGCGACGAGGACGTCAAGACCGCGCTGCGCGAAGTGCGTGTGGCCCTGCTCGAGGCCGACGTGTCGCTGCCGGTGGCGCGGGATTTCGTGAAGGCCGTGCAGGACAAGGCGACCGGCCAGGCGGTGACCAGGTCGATCACCCCGGGCCAGCAGGTCGTGAAGATCGTGCATGACGAACTGGTGCACGTGCTGGCCGGCGATCCGGAGGCCGATCCCGGCAAGCTCAAGATCGACAACCCGCCCGCCCCGATCCTGATGGTCGGGCTTCAGGGCTCGGGCAAGACGACCACCACCGCCAAGCTTGCCAAGCGGCTGAAGGAGAAGGAGGGCAAGCGCGTCCTCATGGCCTCGCTCGACGTGAACCGGCCGGCGGCGATGGAGCAGCTGCAGATCCTCGGCACCCAGATCGGCGTCGACACCCTGCCCATCGTCAAGGGCGAGGATCCGGTGCAGATCGCGAAGCGGGCCAAGACCCAGGCCTCGATGGGCGGCTATGACGTCTACATGCTCGATACCGCGGGCCGGCTGCATATCGACCAGGAGCTGATCGCCCAGGCGGCGGCGGTGCGCGACGTGGCCAACCCGCGCGAGACGCTGCTGGTGGTCGACGGGCTGACAGGCCAGGACGCGGTGAACGTCGCCACCGAGTTCGACGACAAGATCGGCGTCTCGGGCGTGGTGCTGACCCGGATGGACGGCGACGGGCGCGGCGGCGCGGCACTGTCCATGCGGGCGATCACCGGCAAGCCGATCAAGTTCGTCGGCCTGGGCGAGAAGATGGACGCCATCGAGACCTTCGAGCCCGAGCGGATCGCTGGCCGCATCCTCGGCATGGGCGACATCGTGGCGCTCGTGGAGAAGGCTCAGGCCACCATCGAGGCCGAGCAGGCCGAGAAGATGATGAAGCGGTTCCAGAAGGGCCGGTTCAACATGAACGACCTGCGCATGCAGCTGGAGCAGATGCTCAAGATGGGCGGCATGGAGGGCATCATGGGCATGATGCCGGGCATGGGCAAACTGGCCGCCCAGGCGAAAGACTCGGGCTTCGAGGACAAGGTCATCAAGCAGCAGATCGCGATGATCCAGTCGATGACCAAGGTCGAACGCGCGAACCCCCAGATCCTGCAGGCCAGCCGCAAGAAGCGGATCGCGGCCGGCTCGGGCATGGAGGTCGCCGATCTCAACAAGCTGCTCAAGATGCACCGGCAGATGTCGGACATGATGAAGAAGATGGGCAAGGGCGGCATGCTGAAACAGGCCATGAAGGGCATGTTCGGCAAGGGCGGCGACGTGCCCGTGGGGTTCGATCCGTCCAAGATGGACAGCCGCGCCATCGAACAGGCCGCCAAGCAGATGCAATCGGGCCAGATGGGCAAGATGCCCGGCCTGCCCGGTATGGGCGGCGGCGGGCTGCCCCCGGGGCTGAGCGGCTTCGGCAAGAAGAAATGATCGTCGCGGCGCCCCCCTTCCCGGTCATCGAGACCGCGCGGCTGCGTCTGGTTTCCCCCGCGGGACCGGATTTCGACGCCGTGGAGACCTTTCTGATGCCGGGCGCGCCGAAGTTCCTCGATCATCATCCCGACGAAGAGGCGACCTGGTGGTCCATCGCCACCATCATCGGCCACTGGCACCTGCGGGGCTATGGGCTCTTCGCCGTGCTCGACAAGGCGACCGGAGAGGCCTACGGGCTCGTCGGGCCGTGGTTTCCCAAGGGCTGGCCCGAGCCGGAGCTTTCCTGGAACCTGATCGAAGGGGCCGAGGGGCGGGGCATTGCCTCCGAGGCGGCGCGGGGCGTTCTCGACTGGCTCTTCACCGACCGCAAATGGCCCTCCGTCATCTCGCTGGTCGATCCGGGCAACGCGGCCTCGACCGATCTGGTCGAAAAGCTCGGGGCGCGGGCCGAAGGCACCTTCTGCCACGAACTGGCCGGCGAGTTCCGGGTCTGGCGCCACGTGCCCCGCACCGCCGCGGGCAAGAAACTGATCGAGGGTTGGGCATGACAATTCCGACGCTGACCACCGACCGGCTGACGCTGCGCGCCCCGGAAGAGCGGGATTTCGACGTCTTCGCAGGGTTCTACGCCTCGGAGCGCTCGGCCTTCGTCGGCGGCCCGCTGGACCGCGACCGCGCCTGGCGGCAGCTCGCCACCGAGACGGGGCATTGGGCCCTGCGCGGCTACGGCCGGTGGAGCGTCGAGGAAACCGCGACCGGCGCCCTGGCCGGCATGGTGGGGCTCTGGGATCCCGAGGGCTGGCCCGAAGCCGAGATCGGCTGGGATCTCTACGAGGGATTCGAGGGCCGTGGCTATGCCACCGAGGCCGCCGAGGCCGCCCGCGCCTATGCCTACGACGTGCTCGGATGGAGCACGGCGATCTCGCTCGTCGCCCCGGGCAACACCGCCTCCGCCGCCGTGGCCACCCGCCTGGGCGCGGTCAAGGAAGGCGCGATCGACCACCCCCGGCTCGGCCATCTGCACGTCTACCGGCACCCCGGACCGGACGCGCTGGCCGACGGCCGGCAGGAGGGCCGGGCATGACGCTGACACGCGATCTTCCCGCCTTCACCGTCCCGGTCCCCCGGCTCGAGACCGAACGGCTGATCCTGCGCGGCCCCGAGGGGCGCGACTTTCCCGTCGTCGAGGAATTCGCCCGGGATGCCGAGCGCACCCGCTACATCGGCGGCGCGCAGACAACCGATTTCGAGGTATGGAACGGGTTCTGCCGGTCCATCGGTCACTGGATCTGGCACGGCTACGGGTTCTGGACGCTCGAGGAAAAGGCGACCGGCGCGGCCGTCGGACGGGTCGGGATCATCAACCACCTCGGCTGGCCCGAGCCAGAACTCGGCTGGCACGCCTTCGCCGCCGGCGAGGGGCGCGGCCTGGTGCACGAGGCGGCGCTGACGATCCGCGCCTACGCGGCCGGCGCACTGGGGCTCGACCGGATCATCAGCCAGATCCATCCCGACAACGCCCGCTCCCGCGCGCTGGCCGAACGGCTCGGCGCCACGGTCGAGCGCGAGACCGAACTGCTGGGCGATCCCTGCCTGATCTACCGCCACCCCGCCGTCCGCGAGGTGGCGGCATGAGCGCCCGGACACGGTTCACTCTACCAATCGGAGCGGCCCACCCGCCAACAAGGAGGAGGTCCGCCGCCGTGGATCGCTGCCCCGCACGGGGCCAAGAAAACAAAACACCCAGCAAGAGGAAAGACAAAAAATGAGCGGCAAATTTCCCGAGATCACGACCGAACGCCTGTACATGCACGTCGGCCGGATCGAGGATCTCGATGAACTCGACGCCTATTTCACCACCGAAGAGTCCCGCTACGTCGGCGGGCCGCGGTCGCGCTCGGCCACGTTCGACGCGCTCTGCGCAGGGGTCGGTCACTGGTACCTGCGCGGGTTCGGAATGTGGATCCTCAACAGCCGCGACGACGGCACGCAGGTCGGCATCGCCGGCTTTTCGCAGCCCGACGGCTGGCCCGAACCCGAACTGACCTGGGTGGTCTACGACCAGTTTTCGGGTCAGGGCATCGCGACCGAAGCCGTCGCGGCCTGCCGCCGCGCCGCTGCAAGGCACCTCGGGATCAAGACCCCGATCAGCCTGCTGCGGCCGGAACATCTGCCGCTGATCAAGATGGTCGAACGCATGGGCGCCTCGCGGGTGGCCGACATGGACCTGCCCGAGATCGGGCCGATCCCGGCCTGGCGCTTCCCGGAACCGGAAACGAACGGCAATGCCTGACAGGTCGATCCCGGTCATCGAGACGGAACGTCTGGTCCTGCGCGGACCCGAGCCGGAGGATTATCCGAAATTCCGGCATACGTTCAGCTCGTACCGGTCGCGGTTCATGGGCGGGCCGCTCAATGCCTATGAGGCCTGGATGCTCTACGCGGCCGAGATCGGGCACTGGCAGATCCGCGGCTACGGCATGTGGATGATCCACGACCGCGAGACCGAAGCGACGCTCGGCATGGCCGGGGGCTGGAAGCCCGCGCAATGGCCCGAGGCCGAGATCGCCTGGATCATCTGGCCGGAAACCGCCGGGCGTGGCTACGCGCTCGAGGCGACGCATGCCGCGCGCAACCACTTCTACACCCGGCTGGGCTGGGAAGGGGCGGTCAGCTATCTCGACCCCAAGAACCTCGATTCCGTCCGACTGGCCGAACGGCTCGGTGCGCAGAAGGATGCCGAGGCGCCGACGGTGGACGGCAATGACGTCTGCTATCGTCACCCTTCCCCGGCGCAACTGCGGAACAGCCAGATCTCCGACGGGATCGAGCTGGAGATCCGCTCCTACTACGATCCGCTCTTCACGCCGAAAGGATACGCCATTGACTGATACGAAGGACGATGTCGTCGCCCGTGCGGCAGAGCTTCTGAAGGGCCATCGCGCCAGCATCGACCGGCTGGACGCGATCCTCGTCTACACGCTCGGGGAACGGTTCAAGCACACCCAGGCGGTGGGGCGGCTCAAGGCCGAACACGACCTGCCGCCCTCCGATCCCGCGCGCGAGGCCGCGCAGATCGAGCGGCTCGAAAATCTCGCGATCCAGGCCGATCTCGACCCGGAATTCGCGAAGAAATTCCTGAACTTCATCATTCAGGAGGTGATCCGGCATCACCGGCAACACCAATCGTAGGTGGGGTTTTACCCCTCCTGACAAAGCCATTCACAAAGGAGAAACTCAAATGGCAATGAAAATTCGTCTCGCCCGTGGCGGCTCCAAGAAGCGCCCGTTCTACCGCATCGTCGCCGCCGACTCGCGCATGCCGCGCGACGGCCGCTTCATCGAGAAGCTGGGCACCTACAACCCGCTGCTGCCCAAGGACAGCGAGGATCGCGTCAAGATGGACATCGACAAGATCAAGGCGTGGCTCGACAAGGGGGCGCAGCCGACCGACCGCGTGTCCCGTTTCCTCGAAGCCGCCGGCGTGATCGAGAAGAAGGAACGCAGCAACCCCAAGAAGGGCACCCCGGGCAAAGCCGCCCAGGAACGCGCCGAAGCCCGGGCCGCCAAGGCTGCCGAAGCGGCCGAGGCCGATGCCGCCCCGGCGGAAGAAGCCGCGGCAGAAAACGCGGAATAACGGAAGCTGTCCCCGGCCCCGCCGCCTGTGGCGCGGGGCCGCGTTGATCCGCGATGCTCTTTCGACCGGTCCGGCTCATGATCCTGCTTGCCATCGCCTTCGGGGCCGGCATGCTCTACGAACGCGGGCAACAGGCACATGCCTGCCCGCCCGAAGCCGGAGTGCCGGGGGACATCGACTGCGAATAGGTGTGGCATGACCGAAACGGTCTGTGTGGGTGCGATTGCGGGATCCTACGGGGTCCGGGGCGAGGTGCGGCTGAAGAGCTTCTGCGCCGACCCCGAGGCCATCGCCGAGTACGGCCCGTTGACCGGCGACAACGGCGCGAGCTATTCGGTCACGCTCACCCGTCCCATCAAGAACGGTTTCGCCGCCCGGCTGGGCGGCGTCGCGACCAAGGAAGAGGCGGACGCCCTCAAGGGTGTCCAGCTCTTCGCCCCGCGGGACCGGCTGCCGGCCACCGAGGAGGACGAATTCTACCATGCCGATCTGATCGGACTGCGGGTGGTCGACACCGGCGGGACCGAGATCGGCACGATCCGCGCCGTCATGGACCACGGTGCGGGCGATCTGCTCGAGATCAAGGGGCCGGGGCTGAAGAACACCGTTCTGCTGCCCTTCACCCGCGCCTGCGTTCCGACCGTCGACCTCGCCGGGGGCAAGGTCGTGGCGGACCCGCCCGAGGGCCTCTTCTGAGCATGGGCGGCGCGCGATCCCACGGCCGCAAGAGCATCCGGCCCACGCTGGTGCCCCGCGACCTCATGACCGAGCCCGTCGCCCTGGCCGGTATCTGGACGGCGCGCATCATCACCCTGTTTCCCCAGGCCTTTCCGGGCGTGCTGGGCGAAAGCCTGACCGGCCGGGCGCTGGCCGACGGCACATGGCAGCTGGAAACGGTAAACCTGCGCGAGTTCGGCGAGGGACGTCACCGCAATGTCGACGACACGCCCGCGGGGGGCGGCGCCGGGATGGTGCTGCGCCCGGACGTGATGGGCCGCGCCATCGACAGCGCAATGCGCGGCACGCGCGGCGCCTGGCCGCTGATCTACCTGTCGCCGCGCGGAGGGCGGTTCGACCAGGCCATGGCCGAACGGCTGTCGCGGGCGCAGGGCCTCACGATGATCTGCGGCCGGTTCGAGGGGCTCGACGAACGGGTGATCGACCACTACGGGATCGAGGAAGTCTCGCTCGGCGATTTCGTCATGACCGGCGGCGAGCTGGCCGCGCAGGCGATGATCGACGCCACGGTTCGGCTTCTGCCCGGCGTGCTGGGCAACGCCGCCTCGACCGAACACGAGAGCTTTTCCGAGGGGCTGCTGGAACACCCGCAATACACCCGCCCGGCCGAGTGGAAGGGCCGGAGCATCCCCGAAGTGCTGATGTCGGGCCATCACGGCGAGATCGACAAGTGGCGCCGCGCCCAGTCGGAACGTCTGACCCGCGAGAGGCGGCCGGATCTGTGGCGCGCCCATGGCGCCGAGGACGAATAACACGCTTGATCCGCAGGTGATTCCGGCCTATACGCCGCCCGTCCGGGGCCTTGGCCATCCGGACCGTTCGCCTGTTGTCCGCCCCGGCCTCTTCACCGGACCGCGACCCCGGCGTCGGAGCAAAGAAGAGCGTGACCAGACCTCTGGCGGGCTGCATCAGCGGGACCCGGTACGAAGACCAGAGCTATGTGGTGACACCCAGATCGCGGGCAAACCGCGGATATAGGAGACCAAAGCGATGGACCTGATCGCACAGCTCGAGGCGGAACAGATCGCCGAACTGGGGAAAGACATCCCCGATTTCAAGGCGGGTGACACCATCCGCGTCGGTTACAAGGTGACCGAAGGCACGCGGACCCGCGTGCAGGCTTACGAAGGCGTGTGCATCTCGCGCAAGAACGGCGACGGCATCGCCGGCTCGTTCACCGTGCGCAAGATCTCCTTCGGCGAGGGCGTGGAGCGCGTGTTCCCCCTCTATTCCACGAATATCGAGAGCATCGAAGTCGTCCGCCGCGGCAAGGTCCGCCGGGCCAAGCTCTATTACCTCCGGTCGCGCCGCGGCAAGTCGGCCCGGATCGCCGAGGTGACGAACTACAAACCCAAGGCGCAGGCCAAAGCGTAAGGATCAGACGAGATGAAAAAGGACACCCATCCCGACTACCACGTCATCGACGTCAAGATGACCGACGGCACCGTGGTCCAGATGCGCTCGACCTGGGGCGCCGAGGGCGACACGCTGTCGCTCGACATCGACCCTTCGGTCCACCCGGCCTGGACCGGCGGATCCTCGCGCCTGATGGATACCGGCGGACGCGTTTCGAAGTTCAAGAACAAGTACGCCGGCCTGGGCTTCTGAGCCTTGCCAGCATGACCTTCGCGGCGCCGCCCCCCGGGGCGGCGTCTTGCGTTTCGGGGCCGGTCGCGGGCGCGCGGACACGGTCAGGTTGCAAGGGCCATCAGGCTTTCGTGACAGCCCATTGCTTTTGCGGGGGAGGTATGGGAAGAGCTTGGCCCGAGGCTCAACCTGGACAGTGTGATGGCGCTAACCAAGATCCGGAACGGCGAACCGCAGACGCAGTTCGACGAAAAGAACGAAATCGATCTTGGTGAGATTCTCGGAACGCTCTGGCGCGGCAAGCTGATCATCGCGGCGGCCGCGGTCGTGGCCCTCTTCATCGGCGCCTACTATGCCTTCTTCCAGGCCGTTCCGCTCTATACGGCGACCTCCAGCGTCACCCTGGAAAGCCGGGAAGAACAGATCGTCGACATCGAAAGCGTGGTGACCGGCCTCTCGGGGGATCAGGCCACCATCAATACCGAGATCGAGGTGCTCAAGTCGCGCGGCCTGATCACCGGGCTGGTCCGCGACATGGACCTCGTGGACGATCCCGAGTTCAACGTGGCGCTGCGCGACGACAGCGGCGTGTCGATCGGATCGGTGCTGAACTGGATCCGCACGAACATCCTGGGCCGGACACTGTCCGACGGGCCGCGCGATCCGCAGATCATCGAGGACAAGGTCGTCGATGCGGTGCTGGAGAGCGTGACGATCACGAACCCCCGGCAGACCTACGTCTTCTACATCAGCATCGTCACCCGCGATCCGCAGAAATCCGCCGCGATGGCGAACCGGATGGCAGAGCTCTACATCCAGGATCAGATCGCGGTGAAGTTCCAACGCACCGAGAAGGCGACGGAATGGCTGACCGAACGGGTGAGCGACCTGCGCATCGAACTGGAGAACGCCGAGACCCGGCTCAAGTCCTTCAGCACCAATACCGACCTGATCAGCCCCGAGGGCCTCTATGCCCTCAACCGCCAGATCAAGGAACTGCGCGACCGCCGGGCCGATCTGGAACAGCAGCTGGCAGCCGCCGAGGCGCGGTCGGCCAGCCTGCGCAAGAACAGTTCCGAGTCCTTCGAACTGCGCGCCTCTCTCACCGGCGACGATGTGCTCAACCGGCTGCTGACCCGGGTTTCCGACGGCGACGCGGACGCCCGGGAAAGCTTCGACGCCCGCTACGAGACGCTGGTCGCCCGCTCCGAGCAGGAATTGGGCCGGGTCCAGCAGCAACTCGCGATCCTCGACACCTCGATCGAGGACCTGGCCGCGCGCATCGATCGCCAGTCGAACGAACTGGTCAGCCTCCAGCAATACCAGCGCGAGGCCGACGCCAGCCGCCTGATCTACGAGCATTTCCTCAGCCGCCTGAAAGAGACCAGCGTTCAGCAGGGCATCCAGCAGGCCGACAGCCGGGTCCTGTCGCAGGCGGTCATCCCGCTGCGCCCCTCGGCCCCGCGCAAGACGCGGGTCCTGGCGCTGGCGCTCATCCTGGGCGTGATCGCCGGCTCGGCCATCGTGCTGCTGCGCGAGGCGGCGCAGAACACCTACCGCGTGTCGGAAAACCTCGAGAAGGACACCGGGATGCAGGTGATCGGCCAGATCCCCCTGATCCCGGCGCGGCGCCGCAAGAACGTGCTCAAGTACCTGTCGGAAAAGCCGAATTCCGCGGCCGCGGAATCGATCCGCAACCTGAGGACCTCGATCCTGCTGGCCGATCTGGACAATCCGCCCAAGGTGATCATGTCGACCTCATCGGTGCCGGGCGAAGGCAAGACCACCCAGTCGCTGGCCATGGCGCAGAACCTCTCGGGGCTGGGCAAGAAGGTCCTGCTGATCGAGGGCGACATCCGCCGCCGCGTCTTCAGCCAGTATTTCGAGATCGAGTCGGATCAGGGGCTTCTCGCCGTGCTCTCGGGCGAGACGACGCTGCAGGAGGCCGTGCGCTTCAACGACCAGCTCAATGCCGACATCCTGATCGGCGAGAAGTCCAAGGTGAACGCCGCCGACGTCTTCTCGTCCGAACGCTTTCACAAGTTCCTGGACGAGGCGCGGGCCGCCTATGACTACATCATCATCGACACGCCGCCCGTTCTGGCGGTGCCGGATGCCCGCGTCATCGGCCAGTCCGTCGATGCGATCATGTACGGCGTGAAATGGGACAGCACGACGCGCCGGCAGGTCCACGAGGGGCTCAAATCCTTCGCCAGCGTCAACGTCAAGGTCTCGGGCCTCGTGCTGACGCAGATCAGCCAGCGCGGCATGAAACGGTACGGCTACGGCGACAGCTACGGCGCCTACGACAGCTATTACAACAACTGAGGCAGGCCGGGCCCCGCAACGCGCGGTGCCATAACGGTCTGGAAAGGTCCCTGCCCGATCCTCCCGGCAATCAACACCGGGAGAAGTCCATGTCCGATCGGTCCGCCAACCTCATGCTGCCCTATATCCAGCCGTCGCAGGCGCAGAAGCACGTCACGCATAACGAGGCGCTGCTGGCGCTCGACGCTCTTGTCCAGCTCGGCGTGCTCAGCGCCGATACCGCCGCCGAACCCGCCGATCCGGCCGAGGGCGACCGCTATATCCTGCCGGCCGGGGCCACCGGCGCTTGGTCCGGGCGGGATGGCGA
This sequence comes from Pseudooceanicola batsensis HTCC2597, assembly GCF_000152725.1. Taxonomy (GTDB): domain Bacteria; phylum Pseudomonadota; class Alphaproteobacteria; order Rhodobacterales; family Rhodobacteraceae; genus Pseudooceanicola; species Pseudooceanicola batsensis. The sequence goes on along the minus strand of NZ_CH724131.1, from coordinate 2,710,501 downwards.
CCTGGCGATGCGCGCCGGCGAAGGCTGGGTCTTTCTCGCGCCCCGGGCCGGGTGGTCGGCCTGGGTGGCGGATACCGGCCAGACGCTGCGGCACGACGGCACGGGATGGTCCCCCGAGATCTCGGATCACCAGAACCTCGCGATGGTGGGCGTGAATGCCGCCGCCGATGCCGGCAACCGGCTGACCGTCGCCTCCGGAGCGAGCCTGCTGACCCACGAGGGGGCGGGGCACCAGGTGAAGATCAACAAGGCCGCCGCGTCGGACACCGCCAGCCTCGTCTTCCAGACCGGCTGGTCCGGCCGGGCCGAACTGGGAACCGTGGGCTCCGACGCGTTCGACTTCAAGGTCAGCGATGACGGCGCGACCTTTCACACCGCCCTGCGCGCCGATCCGGCCACCGGCGTGGTCGATTTTCCCAACGGGGCGACCGGGCTTACCGATCCCGCCCTCGGCGCCGGGACCGCTGACCTGGTGCCGCAGGATTACGTCGTCGCACGCGGGACCGATCTCTTCGCCAACGGTTCCGGCCTGCTCGGGACGGGCTACAACTTCCCCGCCCAGTTCACGCGCGATCCCGCCGTGAGCCCGGGCCTCCCCGCCGCCTTCCGCCATGCCGGCCATGCGCCCGGACCCTGCATCTCGACCGAAACGATCCCCGTCGATCCCCGCCTCTGCTACCGCGTCGGTTGCGCCCTCCGTCAGGAGGGGCTGGCCGGCGACTGGTCGGCCCATGCGCAGCAGGAACGGCATCGGCAGTCCTTCGGAATAGTCTGCCTCGACGCCGACGGCCTCGTGATCGAGCCGCTGCACCACGGGCGCTTCCGCTCCGGCGGGACCGACAGCCTGACCTTCCTCGCCGCCCCGCTCAGCCCCGGCGATACCCAGATCCAGCTGACCGACGCGGCGGGGTGGAACGACAGCGATCCGGACGCGGACACCTGCGGCGTCGTCATCTTCGGCTATCGCAGCGCCGGCGGGCAGGCCCATGATCTCTACAGCCGGATTGCCGCGACCGATCTCTTCGTCCCTGCGGGGGTGAACAAGACCACCCATGTCGTCACCCTTGCCGCGCCCCTGCCCGCCGCGCTCGGCAACCCCGGGGACGGCGGCGGCACCTGGCCCGCGGGAACCCCGCTCGCCAACAGCGCCGCGGCAGGCGGTCACAAGCGCGCGGTGCTGGACGGCTATCACCTGCCCGCGACGGACAGCTGGGTCAGGGTCAACCGCCACATCGGCGGGATCGACGGATCGGGCGGCGACGTGGCCGGAAACTTCGCCCCGGGGACCGCCGCGATCCGGCTGGTCTGGTGGCCGAACGAAACCAACCAGCCCGGCGGCGTGGCAGGCTATCCCGACACCGGCGCCGCGCATCGCGTCTGGTTCGCCGCCGCCTCGGTTCTTCCCGATCCGCTCGCCGTGACCGAGATCGTGACCACCGGGCCCCTGCCCGGTTCCAAGACCGTTCATGCGCCGGTCGCCAACATCGCCGGAGGGCGGATCGATCTCGCGGCGGCCACTCTCGTGGTTGAGCCGCTCTGAGCCTGTCTGTTGCAGCGAGGCCACGCGCGGGGCCGCAATCCGCGAAGACGCACGCATTCCGGGGCGGCGGGAAATTGATTGTTGCCCGCTGCAAACCGCTGAACTAGATCTGACGTGCATGCAACAAACCTCGAGGAGACCAACATGAAGCGCATCGCAGCACTTTCGCTTGTCGCCGCACTGGCCGCCACCGGCGCCTCCGCCGACAACGCATCGGCCAGCAAGCCGACCGTCTCGACGCAGGCCGGCCTGGCTCTGTCCGGCCTCGGCCCGGCAGCCGTGGTCGCAGGCATCGCGGTCGTCGCCGTGGCCGTCGCCGCATCCGACAGCAGCTCCGGCACCTGATCCGAGATCCTGCGAAAATCGGAAGAACCCCGCCCCCGGGCGGGGTTTTTTCGTGGCCGCATGCCGGGCAGGGCCGGTGAGCGGATGCAACGCCTTGGCAAATATTTTCCCTGCAACGGCCTCGGGGCTTGAAACGAGCCCGGGCATGACCCAAACAAGGTCGTCGCCTGCAGGGAGAGCCCGATGAAATTGATGATCGCCATTCTCAGCCTGCTTGCGATGTCGAGCTGCGGATCGGTCTACATTTCCTCCCGTATTTCGGACAACGACGACAACGTCCAGATCGTCAGGCTGACCCCGGAAACCGTGCGCGTGGCGAACAGCACCGCCTACAACCCCCGGGAGATTCCCGAGGTTTTCTTTGCCAATGCTGGCGGTCCGCGCGGCGGGCGCGGCATCGGGGCGGTACCCCCGACCTCTCTCGATCCCGAGCGGCGGCCCGCAGCCCTGACGCTCAACGCACCGCCGCAGCCGCCGCAGCAGCCCTACACGATCGGCGTGGGCGACGTGCTTCTGCTCGCGACCCGCGGAAATGCCACCACGGTCGAGCAACTCTCCGGCCTGCTGGCGGCGCAGAACCGGCGACAGGGGTACACGGTACAGGATGATGGGGCCATCGCGATCCCCGAGGTCGGGCGCGTCCAGGTAGCGGGCGCGACGCTCGAAGAGGCCGAGACCATGCTGTTCCAGAAGTTGGTCGAGAACCAGATCGATCCCAGCTTCAGCGTCGAGATCGCCGAGTTCAACTCCAAGCGCGTGTCGATCGGCGGCGCCGTGGCGCAGCCGACCGTGGTGCCGGTGACGCTGACCACGCTGACCCTCGACGAGGCGTTGTCGGCCGCCGGGGGGATCGCGACCAGTGATCTTGATTACGCCTCGATCCGGATTTACCGCGACGGCACCCTCTATCAGATTCCGCTGAGCGACTACCTGAGCCAGCCGGACCTGCAGAAACGCCGGCTGATCGATGGCGACAGCATCTTCGTCGATACGGAATACGAGCTGGAGCGCGCGAGGGCCTATTTCGCCGAACAGATCCAGCTTGCCCAATACAAGCAGCAGGCCCGTGTGCAGGCCCTGAACGAACTGCAGGCCGAGGTGGATCTGCGCCGCCAGGCATTGGAAGAGGGCCGCGAGAATTTCAAGGACCGCATCGCGCTGGATGCCGTGGACCGCGACTACGTCTATCTGACGGGGGAGGTCAGCACGCCCAGCCGCTATGCACTGCCGTTCGGCCAGCAGGCCTCCCTCGCCGATGCGCTTTACTCCGAGGGCGGATTCTCGTCCGAGACCGGCAATCCGGGGCAGATCTACGTGCTGCGGGGCACGGCAGACGCGGGCAACCCGGACCTCGTCACGGCGTGGCACCTCGACGCCCGGAATGCGGCGAATTTCGTTTTGGCCACGCGCATGGAAATGCGGCCGAACGACATCATCTTCATCGCCGAACAGCCGATCACCCGCTGGAACCGTGTCGTGCAGCAGATCGTGCCGTCTCTGCTGACATCGAGTGCCGGCCTCGCCTCGAACTGAGGTCGGCTCAGGCTGCATCCTGCACCACATAGCTGAGGCGCCGCGCCAGACGTATCCAGAACTCCGCGCCCAGATCTTCCCGATGGATCGTGTCCGGTGGTCTGTCGGGGATCGACAGCTGCCAGTGCTGCCCGTCGCCTTGCAACCGGGTGGCGAGGGCGGCGTTGCTCGGGGCGAAATGCAGGTCCAGCCGCGCGCTCTCCTCCCGCGTAAAGAGACATTGCGGACGATCCGGACCGAATTCCAGATCGGACGCCTCTTGCGCGGCGCGGCGCAGATGGGGCCGCGCCGGTCCGCCCGCTGCAATCACCTGCGCGGCCCAGACCGGCAGCACGCCGGGGGACACGTTCGACCACCCGTCCGGCGGAAGAACGGGAATCTCCGGGTTCGTGCCGGGGCAGATCACTTCCATCAGGCGCGATACGAGTCCCCCCGGGGCGGTGCGGACGGCGGCGTAGTCCAGAAGGCGGATCTCGTCCGCGGCGAATGTCTGTCGCAACCCGCTGTACAGCGCATTGAAGTTGCACCACAAACCATCAACCTGACTGGTCTCCATCGCCTCGGAGACGAGGGCGGGCGGGCGTGGCGGCGGGCCGTTGCGGGCTAATTCCAGATAGACGGACTGCAGGAAACTTTTCTGGTCGCGCAGCACGCAAATGAGTGTCAATTCATAGCCGCTGAAGATGCGGCGCAGTTCATTGAAATCCACACGGCCGCCGCGTCCGCCGGCCCGCGAGAATTCTTCGCTCGACAAGAGCAGGGTGCGGTCGGTCCCGCGCCAGTCCGCCGCCAGTTTTTCCAGCGCGGCGCGAGCGCCTCCGGGCAGGCGATAGGCCTGCGGCAGCGCGATCCAGTCGGTCAGCAGGCCATGGTGGCCGGTGTGACGGCCGAGATCGGGATAGACCACGCCATGCTCGGCCAGCGTGGCGCGGTTGGCATGGAAGGTATCCTGCGCCGAGGTCGTCCCGGTCTTGTGCGTGCCGATATGAAGGACAAGCCTAGCCATGAACGGCAACCTCCGGCTTGCAGCTGGCCTGTCCCGTGCTCTCGGCCAGGATGTCGAGGTAGAGATGGCCAAAGGTGCGACTGGGTTCGAGCATCGCCTTCTCTCCCCATTCGTTCCAGGCATTGATGAACAGTTCACCACGATAGGACTGCGCCAGACGCTCCCGTTGCAGGTCGCGCAACCAGCTGCGGAAGGTCGCGGGATTGGCACCCCGGGCGATATGCGCCCGCGCCCGGCGCCGGGCAGAATTGTCCCAACTCGGCATGATGCCGGCGATGGTCTTTTCGGGGAGGCCGGCGCGATAGCCCTTGTCGAGGCTCCGTCGCGCGACGGCCGGATAGTCGTAGATCAGCCCGGCGAAGCCCGGTGCGGGCCCTGCCTCTCCCAACAGGTTTCCGGCAGAACCGCCGAAGAGATAGGCGCTGTCGTCGACGAGCCCGTGAGGCGGCATCTCGATCCAGAAATCGAAAAGGTTTTCCGGCACGTCGGAGGAGCCGCCGACGTGGAACGACACCGCGCCCAGTTCCACCGAGCCGACCCCGGCTTCCCTCCACGCGCGGCGCATGCGGGCGACGTTCTGGACCGGCGCGGGCATGTCCTCGGGCCGGTAGATGACGAAGCGGGGGGTGCGGCCGTCGGGCCGCTGATAGCGCCGGTCGGCCATATACGGCAGGGTCGACCGGACGAGCGCCTCTTCGAAGCCGGGGGCATAGTCCTGCTCCCTCAGGATTTCGCCGGACAGACCGTCCCAGTTGCGCCGCCAGCTTTCGTTGGCCCAGCAGAGGTAGAACGGAAAATCGAGGTCCGGGCGGGCCAGCAAACGGTTCATTGGCTCGTCGAGCAGACGCCGGCCGCCAAACCAATAGTGATAGACACAGAAGGCATCGATTCCGGCGCCGCGCGCGAGCCCGGCCTGAGCCGCCATGGTTTCGGTCAGACGCAGGTCGTAGAAGCCGAGATCGGCGGGTCGCGCCGGCTGAAGATGCCCCGGAAAAGCCGAGACGGCCTCGACCACGGCGCGCCATTCGGTGTAGCCGGGGCCCCACCAGGCATCGTTTTCCGGAACCGGGTGGAATTGCGGAAGATAGAAGGCCGAGACGTATCGTGGAGTCCGGAGGACCGGGGCAACCGCCCTCCCCAGTTCGGATGTCTGTCGCACCTCTTGCCCGGCGGCCTTGGCCAGCGCGCCGATCGCGCGTTCGAACGCGTGCGCCAGGGTTCCGTCGGTTTGGCCCGACTCCGGCTCGAAGAGATCCTCGGTCAGATCGAGAGCGCGGATCATGCCCAGCAACAGGGGTTTCATCCAGTACATGGACCCCGCCGGAAAATCGAAATCGGTGTCCGAGCGGTCAAGCTCGACCCGGCGCAGCAGGGCGTCGGTTCTGGCGCGGTTCGACCCCCACCATTTGCGCACGGAGTAGCGTTGGCCGTCCGCGACCCAGAGCGCCGCGTCCTCGTCGGCCAAAAAGGCGGAGAGGCTTGTCCAAAGTGCCTTTCCCGGCAGGACACCGTCCACGAGATGCCGGCGCCAGGCGTCGCCATCGTCCCGGTGCGGGGATTTCTTGCCGTGCAGCTTGCAGATCGCCTCGTATCCGTCGAAGGCCCCGGCGTTCAGGAGGCGCAGGAAAGGCAGGATATCACGGCCACGGTTGGCCACGGGAAAGACCTGCGCGCGGGGATGAGCCTCCCGGATGATATCGGCCAGCCACTCGGTTTCCGGTCCGCGCCAGGTGAGGGTGACGTAGAGGTCGAACGACAGGTCGAGGCGGTCGAGCCTCTCCGAGAACTCCGGCCAGAGGTCGGGATAGTAGAGATGCAGGTGGATGGCAAAGCGCGCGCGAGGACGCCGCGGGTCGAAGCGCGGGATAGTCGTGCGAATCGGCGGCAGGGACTCGACCGGTTGGGCCCGGGTTCCGCGTCCTTCCCCCCGGCCCAGCGTGAGAAAATGGTGGAGCGGCGGCAGACCGGCCTCGGCCACGTCGGGGTTCAGCCCGAGATAGGCACCGGGCGAGAAATCGGGATGCGGCTCCAGCCCCATTCGCTCGCCCCAGAGCACGTAATGCCGCATCGGGAATGCCCGGCACAACCAGTTGAGCCCGGCGATCTGCGCCTGGTAATGGACAGGATCGAAGAGACCTGCCCTGCGGATCCGCGCGACGTAGCGCAGAGTGGACGGGCCGGGCATCAGCAGACGCACCGCCTTGCCGCCCTTCCGCATCCATCGAGCGATAGAAGCCATCAGCGATTCCCCTCGTTTTCCAAAATTTGGCACACCGGTCTTAACCGGAGCTGAAGACGGCACTTGAAACCTAGGTCCTGCACAGCAGCATCCGCGCATCGCGCCGGAGGAGCAGGAGGCCGAGGACCAAGGCGATCAAGGGTGGGAAAAGGGCGTAGAGCGGGTCGAGCCCGCCGGGAGCGTACCCGGGGTACAGCCCGGTCCGAACCAGCGAAATCGAGTGTGCGAGCGGGTTCAGCCAGACGAGATCATCGAAGGGCGGCGGCACCGCATCGGGCAGGAAAAGAACGCCGGACACGATGAAGGCCGGTCGGTTGAGGATGGCCCAGGCACGCTCCCAAACCGGCCATCGCTCGAAGAGGTAGGCGTTGAGCATCCCGAATCCGAGGCCGGTGGCGGCCGCCAGCCCCATGCCCGCGGCGACCCGCAGACCGTCGGGCGGGGGTGCACCCGCCAGCAGGATCATGGTGCCGAGGACGAGTGCCGCGACCAGGATATGCGTCAGGGCGTTCAGCAGAAACCGCGCGAGGACCGCGTCGATCCAGGAAACCGCCGGATAGGCCATGAGCGGGCGCGAATAACGCAGGGCGACACCCACCTTCTGGCCGAGGTCGCCGTAGAAGACGAAAGGAAGATAGCCGCTGGCATAGAAGAGCGGAAAGTCGCGCCCAAGCGGCGGCACGTCGAACGCGAGGGCGAAGACGACCGAGAGGAGAGCCACGGCCGCCACCGGCTCGAGCACGGCCCAGAGGTAACCGCCGGGCGTCCGGCCGTATGTCGTGGCGATTTCGCGCAGCACGAGGGCGGCGATCGCACGGGGGGCGGTGTGGCGTCTCAATTCCGGGCTCCGGCGTTAGGCGAATCTTGATGACTCGGGTCTAGACCGGAAACCTGAAGAACGAATTAGCAACAGGAGGGCCGGCGCTCATGGTCCGCAGCGCGCTTTATCCGTTGCCCCGGCGGCGGCCCGACGGCCTGCCCGAGGGGTTTCCCGCGCTCGTTCCGCCAACCTCGGAGCGGCAGGGTTTCGCGGGGCCGGCCGGTCTGAGGCTGCGCCACATGACGATGATCGCGCTGTTCGTGCTGCTCGTTCCGCTGCCTGGCGGGGTGGCGGCCTGGTACCTATACACGCGGGCGCAGGACCAGTTCGTCTCGACATTCGGCTTCGTCGTGCACGCCGAGGGCGACGCGCCCGCCGGAAACGTGCTGGCGGCGGTGCCCGGGCTTTCGGCACTGGCCGGCACGCCCTCTTCGGATACCGATATCCTGGACGCCTATCTCGATTCGCAGGCCCTCGTGACCGAGGTGGACGAGGCGCTCGACCTGGCCGCCCTCTGGTCCGGGGGGCATGTCCGCGATCCGGTCTTCGCCTTCGATCCCGACGGCTCGATCGAGGATCTGACGCGCTACTGGCGGCGCATGGTTCACGTCGCCTATGACCACGGCGCCGGGCTGATGGAGGTCGAGGTCCGCAGTTTCGATGCGGAGAGCGCCCGGAGGATCGCGCGGGCGGTCGAGGCTGCCTGCAGCGAGTTGATCAACAGGCTGGGCGGGATCGCGCGGGCGGACCGGGTTCACCACGCCCGGCGGGAGCTGCGGCTTGCCGAAACTCGGCTCGGCGCCGCCAGACGCGCGCTGACGGAATTCAGGGTGGCGAACCGCGTCGTCGATCCACTTGCCGACCTGGAGGGCGAGATGGGGGTGATCCACGGGCTGCGGCAGGCGCTGGCCGAAGAGACCGTCGCCCTGGAACTGCTCGAGCGGACGATCGGATCCGGCGGGGCGAACAGCCGCCGTACGGCTGTCAACGATACGCGCGTCCGACAGTCGGAACGCAGGATCGCGGCGCTGGAACGGCGAATCGCGGAAGAACGGCGCGTCTTCGGAGATCCGGGCGGACAGCGCGACCTGGCGCGGCTGATGGGAGATTACGAACGGCTGAGCGTGGATGTCGAGGTCGCACAAGAGGCCCATGCGCTGGCTCTCGTCGCCTTCCAGACCACCCGCGCGGCCGCCGACCGGCAAAGCCGCTATCTCGCGCCCTACAGCAGTCCGACACGGGCGGAACGCGCGCTCTATCCCCGGCGACTTCAGACCCTTGCGTTGCTGACCGGGGGGCTGTTCTTCGGCTGGTCGCTGCTCATGCTGATCATCTACAGCCTTCGGGACAGGTACTGACATGATTTCCCTGGAGAATGTCACCAAGTCCTACCCCGCGGGCGATACCCGCCAATACGTGGCGCGGGACCTCTGCTTCGATTTTCCGGAGGGCGAGGCCATGGCCCTGATCGGGCGGAACGGGGCCGGAAAGTCCAGTCTCTTGCGGATGGTGGCCGGTACGATGCCCCCCGATCGGGGCCGGATCGTCCGGCGTGGCCGGGTCTCCTGGCCGGTCGGGTTCCAGGGCTCGTTCCACCCGGATCTGACGGGGCTCGAGAATCTGCGATTCGTGGCCCGTGTCTATGGCGTGGATACCGGCGATCTGACCGACTTCGTCGCCGACTTTGCCGAGCTGGGGCCCTATCTGCGCCGCCCCGTGCGGGACTATTCCGCCGGCATGAAGGCGCGGCTGGCCTTCGCGATCTCCATGGGCGTGCCGTTCGATACCTACCTGATCGACGAGGTGACATCGGTCGGAGACGGCGCCTTTCGACAGAAGAGCGAGGAGATGCTGCGCCAGCGGCTCACCCGGGCGGGGGCAATCGTGGTCTCGCATTCCATGGAGCTCCTGGCGCGACTTTGCACCTCGGGCGCGGTGCTGGAGCGGGGGCGGCTGTTCTTCTACGCCAGGGTGACCCGCGCAATCGAACACCATGATCATCTGATGCAGGGGCGCCTGCCCCCCTGGCTGCGGTGAGCCGTGCCGGTCACGATCCTGATGCCGGTGCTGAACGGCGCGGACTTCCTGCAGGAGCAGCTGGAGAGTCTGGCGCGGCAGACGCTGTTGCCCCGCCGGGTTCTGGCCTTCGACGACGGCTCGCAGGACGGCAGCCGGAGGATCCTCGACCAGTTCGCGCGGATGGCTCCGTTCGAGATGCGAACGGGGCCGGGGCCGGGCCGGGGTCATGCTCGCAACGTGGCGGCCCTTTTGCGCGCGGCAGGACCGGGGTCGGTCGCCTTCTGCGACCAGGACGATGTCTGGCTGCCCGACAGATTGATGCGGGCGGACCGCGCCCTCCGCTGCATCTCGAGACCCGCGCTCGTCGTCTCGGCCCGCCTCGTGACCGGGCCGCGATTGCAGGCTGCAAGGCCGGCGCCGGTGCCGCGCGCGACGAATTTCCGCTGCGCCCTGCTGCGCAACCCGGCTCCGGCGAATGCGACCGTTCTCAACGCGTCGGCGGCGCAACTGGCGCGGCAGTTCCTGCCGGAGCCGGGGGCCCTGCCCCCCTTTCCGGACTGGTGGGTCCACGCGCTTGTCCTAGGCGCGGGGGGGACGGTGATCTTCGACGCTGCGCCTGGTCTGCTTTATCGTCAGCATCGAGGCAACATGCTGGGCGGGCGTCACGGGCGGCACCGTCTCCGCCGGATGCTCCTTCTGGCGGATGGCACCTATGACCGGTGGCTGCGCGATCAGACGCGGGCCCTGCAACTCGCATCGGCCGCGCTGACACCGGGCCATCGCGCCGAACTGGCCGTATTCGCGGCCCGGCTGGGGGCGGCGCGGAGTCCCCCCTTCATGTCGCGCGGAACGATCAGCCGCATCGCGCTCGGGTTGAGCCGCATCTGATTCGCATTTCTCGAAAATCCCGGCGCCGCGCCCCGTGCCCGACACGGTTCGGCCACGGCATTTCCCCGCCAAGGCAGCAGATTTTCCCCGTGAACTTGCGGGGCGGGACATGCTGCAACTGGGACTTCGGAACACTCTGACAGGCGACAATGCGAACCTCTTCGGGTCGATCGCGGCGCTCTTCACCTTTGAGGATGACGGGGCGCATTGGCTCTATTCGGGCGCGCAGGCCAATGGCACCGTCACGCGGTTCCGCCTGACCGAGACCGGGCCGGTGGAGAACCCCGCCATGGTTCCCATCTCGGCGCCGGGCAGCACCTACCGGATCGAGGATTTCGCCACGGTCACGCATGACGACGCCCCGCGGCTGCTCGCGAGCGGGCTGGACCGCGAGTCGCTGATCGCCTTCGATATCGCCCCCGACGGGCGGTTGGTGTCGCAGGTCCCCGTCACCGACGGACTGACCGGCCCCGTGGCGCAGATCCATGCGGTGGAGATCGGAGGGCGCGATTTCCTGATCGCCGGTGCACGGGACAGCGCGGGGCTGGGCATCTATGAATACGGCGGCGCCGGCCCCTTCGTGCAGCGCGACACCATCACCGATCACGTCAAGGCGGCGGCGGCGGACACGGCCGATATCACCTCGGTCGCGATCGGGTCTGAGACCTTTGTCGTGACGGCCTCGGCGACCGAGAACGGCATCAGCAGCTACCGGGTCGATTCGACCGGCCGGGCCACGCTGATCGACACGCTGGGCGCGAAGGACGGGCTGTGGCTTGCGGGACTGGACAGCGTGACGCCCGTGACCGCGGACGGCACGGAGTATGTCGTCGTGGCAGGCACGAATTCATCGTCCCTCAGTCTTGTCCGGGTGAACAAGATGGGCGTCCTCTTCACGGCCGACCACGCGATCGACAGCCTGTCGTCGCGGTTCGAAAAGGTCGACGCGGTGACCGGCTTTTCGATCGAAAACAGGGGGTTCGTGGTCGCTGGCGGCGCGGATGACGGGCTCTCCCTGCTGGAGGTTCTGCCGGATCGGTCGCTGTTCCACCACTCTGTCCTGGTGAATTCCGCCGGCGGTGCGCTCGAGAATATCTCGGCGCTGGCGAGCACGACGATCGGCGGAACCGTCCAGGTGGTCGCCGCGGGACAGCCCGGGTTGACCCTCGCTACGCTGGAGGCGGGGCGCGTGGCCGGGTTGATCAAGGGCGGCGGCGGGGCGGACCGACTGGAAGGCGGCGCCGCGAATGACCTGCTCTGGGCCGATTCGGGCAACGACGTCCTGATCGGTGGCGCGGGGGACGACATTCTTTCGGGGGGTGCCGGGCGGGACGAACTGACCGGCGGCGCCGGAGCGGATGTCTTCATCTTTTCCGGCGAGGCGCAGCGCGACGTCGTGACGGATTTCGACGTCGGAGAGGATCGGCTGGACCTCGGCCGCTGGGGACGGCTCTACGATGTCGGGTCGCTGACGATCCAGGAACAGCCGGACGGGGCCGTGATCAGCCATGGCGCGAAATCCTTGCAGCTGATCTCGGCCGATCATGCGCCTCTTTCGGTCGAGAGCTTTACCAACGACAGTTTTCTCTTCTGATTTTCACGAGTTTCGCGGGCGATATTCACGAAGTCTCAACCGCTTCCGCTCAGATTGGGCGTGGGTAGACCGGGGGGCTGTGACATGGCGACGGGACGGGTCATTCGCGGGCTTGGCGGCCCCGCGGGTTTTGGCGAGGCGGCGCTTGCACGGTCTGATGACGGGAGTTTCGCCCTCGATGCCCGTGCCGTCTTTCCCGGGGGGCTGACCTATTTCGGCCGGCACCACGCCGGCGACGCCATCCGGGTCGGGACGAACGGGATCGTCAGCTTCGGCGCCGGGGTCGAGGTCTATCCGGCGGTCGGGTCGCCGCTGCCCGTGGCCGACATGATCGCGCCCTTCTGGGCCGATGTGGATACACGCATCGACGGCGAGGGGCGGGAAAGCGGGCAGATCTGGGTCGATCTGGACCCGGAGGGCGGTCATCTGACCGTGACCTGGGCCGACGTGGGCAGCTATCGGCGGCAAGCCGACGAGACGAACCTGTTCCAGCTGCGCCTGACCGACCGGGGCGCGGGCGACTTCGACATACGCTTCGCCTATGAGCGGATCGACTGGACCAGCGGGACGGCTTCGGACGATGCCGGGGCGATGGTCCTTCTGAACGGGGTGCGGCTGCCCGAGGCCTGGATCGCCGCCGGAGATGCCGGCGCCCTGGCATCGCAGGCCGGGAACACGGGGATCGCCGGGACCTGGCAGTTCGAGATGCGCGACGGCATCCTGCCGGGGCTGACCCCGGTGTCGGGCGCCACGCTGACCGGGACCGACGCGGCGAACACGCTGACGGGCGGGGCCGATGGCGACATCCTGCGGGGCTACGAGGGCACCGACGTGCTGCGCGGACACGGCGGGGCGGACTGGCTGTTCGGAGGAGACGGGGCCGACACGCTGAACGGCGGATCGGGCGACGATGTCATCGAGGGCGGCACCAGCGCGGCCGACCTGAGGGACGTGGTCTATGGCGGCGATGGCGCGGACCGGATCGATGCGGGGCATGGCAACGACCTGGTCTATGGCGGCGCGGGCGACGACGTGATCGAGGGCGGCTTTGGCGTGGACGAGCTGATCGGCCAGCAGGGCGACGACACGCTGTCCGGGGCCGCCTGGTCCGACCTGATCTTCGGCGGCGACGGCGCGGATTTCCTGAACGGCGGCTTCGGGTACGACCGGCTTAACGGCGGTGGGGGCGGCGATCGGTTCTTTCACCTCGGCATCTTCGATCACGGGTCGGACTGGGTGCAGGACTATTCCGCCGCCGAAGGCGACGCGCTGGTCTGGGGCCGGGGGCCCGCGACGGCGGCGGATTTCCAGATCAACTGGGCCGACACAGCCGGAGCCGGGGCTGCGGGCGTGGCCGAGGCCTTTGTCATCCACCGCGGCACGGGGCAGATCATCTGGGCACTGGTCGACGGCGCGGCGCAGGAGGAAATCACGCTGCTGGTGAGCGGCACGGGCTACGATCTTCTGGGCTGAGCGACGGGTTCAGGACAGGAAGGTGCAGGTGTCGCGGTCGATATGGGCGGCCGACAATCGACCGGAGTAGTAGGCCCCGGTATCGAGAGAGATCCGTCCCTCCCAGATCGCGGCTTCGGCCATGACCGTATGGCCGTGCACGACGGTCGCGCCATCGCTCCGGGCCCGGGTGAGGAACTCGGGATGGCCGTTGATCATGACCCGGGGCTTCTGCCGGTCGGGGGGAACGGCAGGATCCATCGCGGCGTGGACGCAGTGGACGTTGCCCGTGGACCAGACTGCAGGCAGGCCGCGCAGCCAGTCCTGCAAGCCGGCGGACATCGCGGATTCGAGGCGGTCCGCGGCCTCCATCGCATCCTCGGCATCCGGACGGCGGGCCGGAACGGCGATGCCGTAGCTCTGCAGGGTCTCGACCCCGCCGAAAGTGAGCCAGCGCGCGCCCTGCCCCGCCGGATCGTCGATGAATTCGAGCATCATCGTCTCGTGGTTGCCCATGAGGGAGATGTTGGCCGATGGGTCGGTCCGCGCGAGATCGTGGATCATCTCGAGCACACTGGCGGTATCCGGCCCGCGATCGACATTGTCGCCCAGGAAGATCACCGGAATGTCGGCGCCGTATTCTGCCCGGATGCGGCGATAGAGCGGGTCGAGCAGGTCGATCCGGCCGTGCACGTCGCCAATGGCGCAGAAGGGACGATCGGGGGCGAGGATGGTCTCGCCCGCGTTCTGCGGCGCGGTGAGGACGCGCGGGTTGTTGGGTGTGCCCGCGAACAGGGATTTCAGTTTTTTCAGAACCATCTGCAACAGCTCAATTCGTGTGTTCCACGGCCCTGCAGATCGTGTCGAGCACGGAGTGGAGCGTGTCCTGATCCTCGGCCTCGCCCATCACGCGGATCAGCGGCTCGGTGCCGGACTTGCGGATCAGGAGACGGCCCGATGTGCCCAGCTTCTTCTCGCCATCGGCAATGGCCTGCCGGACGCTGTCGCGGTCCAGCGGCTCGGTCCCGCTGGCGTAGCGCACGTTGTGCAGGACCTGCGGGATCGGAGTGAAGACACGGAGCAGATCGCTGGCCCGGGCGCCGGTCTCGACCATCGCGGCAAGGACCTGAAGCGCGGCCACGAGGCCGTCGCCCGTGGTGGCGTGATCGGTCATGACGATATGGCCCGACTGCTCTCCGCCGAGGTTGAAGCCGCCCTGGCGCATCCGCTCGACCACATAGCGGTCGCCGACCTTGGTGCGTTCGATGGCGATCCCGCGACTCTCGAGGAACCGCTCGAGCCCGAGGTTGGACATCACCGTGGTCACCAGCGTGTCGCCGGCAAGGCGACCGTCCTCCTTCCAGCGCGAGGCGATGAGGCCCATGATCTGGTCGCCGTCCACCCGCTGGCCGTTCTGGTCGATCAGGATCAGCCGGTCGGCGTCCCCATCGAGGCAGAGCCCCACGTCGGCGCGGGTTTCCAGCACCTTGGCCGCCGCCAGATCGGGATGGGTCGATCCGCACTTGTCGTTGATGTTCAGACCGTTGGGGCTGGTTCCCACGGGGATGACGTCGGCGCCCAACTCCCACAGGATCGAAGGGCCGACGCGATGCGCGGCTCCGTTCGCGCAATCGACGACGATACGCAGACCGTCCAGCCGGAACTGTCGCGGAAAGGTCGTCTTGACGTATTCGACATAGCGCGAGCCCGAGTCGTCGATCCGCTTGGCGCGACCGATGCGCTGCGGATGGGCGAGCGAGACGCCGGCCTCCATCAGGCGCTCGATCTCGGTCTCGGCATCGTCGCTGAGCTTGAAGCCGTCGGGGCCGAAGAACTTGATGCCGTTGTCCTCGGCCGGGTTGTGGCTGGCCGAGATCATCACGCCGACATCGGCGCGCATGGAGCGCGTGAGAAAGCCCACGGCCGGCGTCGGCACCGGCCCGAGCAGGAAGACGTTCATCCCGGTCGAGGTGAAGCCGGCGGTGAGCGCGTTTTCGAGCATGTAGCCCGAGAGGCGCGTATCCTTGCCGATGACGACCCGGTGCTCCTGCTGGTCGCGGCGGAAGAAGCGGCCCGCGGCTGCGGCCAGTCTCATCGCCAGTTCGGCCGTCATCGGGTGCGTGTTGGTGCGGCCGCGAACCCCATCCGTGCCGAACAATGAACGGGTCATGCGTTACTCCGAAAACTGATACGCGTGGTGAACCCTGTTACGCCGGGCGGCGGACCAAGTCCAGATTGACCCGCCCGGGGGCGCCGGGGCTTTCGGATCGGGCCGGGATGTGTGACGGTCGGGCGACAGGTCGGAAAACCGGCGTTGCCCGCGGGGGTTGCAGCGACTAGGGTTCCGAAAACATCGAGGTGGAGCGCGGCGGCGTGCGGAAGTCGACGAAATTCATGTCCACGGCCCTTGCGAGTCTCGCCGCCCTCGTCGCCACGTCCACGGCGTCCTCGACCGAGCAGCGCAAATCCGTCAGCTACAACGTCTACGGCGTGCCCGGCCTGATCGACATGCCCACGGCCGAGAGCGCCGAGGATGCGGAACTGGCCACCACCCTGTCCTATTTCCCCGGCGGCACGCGGGCGACGATGACGTTCCAGATCACGCCGCGACTGTCGGGCAGCTTCCGCTACGGGCGGATGGACCGGTTCAATACCACCACCGGCGCCGAGATTTACGACCGGTCGTTCGATCTGCGATACCGCTTCGTCGACGAAGGACGGTACAGGCCCGCCGTCGCGGTCGGTTTCCAGGACTTCATCGGCACCGGGCTCTATTCCGGCGAATACCTCGTCGCCACCAAGACGCTGGCGCCGGGGCTCAAGGTGACCGGCGGGATCGGCTGGGGGCGCCTGGGGTCCTACGGCGGCTTTTCGAATCCGCTCGGCGCGATCGATGCCCGGTTCCGTTCGCGACCCGGCGGGTTCACCGGGACGGGTGGCCAGGTCGAGGCCGGCAAGTGGTTCCGCGGCGACGCGGCGCTGTTCGGCGGGATCAGCTATGCGCCGACCGACCGCCTGACGCTGAAGGCCGAGTATTCCTCGGACGCCTATTCCTTCGAAACGGCGGCGGGGCGGTCTCTCTTCTCGCATCGGTCGCCCTTGAACTTCGGCATCGACTACAAGCTGGCCGAGGGCGCGAACGTCCAGCTCAGTTATCTCTATGGCGACACGGTCGGGGTCGCTTTCAACTTTCGGCTCAACCCCAGGCACGGCTCGGTCCCCGGCGGGGCCGGATCAGCGCCGATCCCGGTGAAGGTGCGCGACCTGCAATCGCCCGCCGCGTTGGGATGGACGACGAACGACTCGCTCAAGAGCACGCTGCGGCAAGGGTTGGCGCAGATCCTCGCCCAGGACGGCATCCTGGTCGAGGCGGTGCGGCTCGAGGGGCGGCAGGCCACGGTCTTTATCCGCAACGAGAAATACATCGCCCGCGCCGAGGCACTGGGCCGGACCGCGCGGGTGATGACGCAGGCGACGCCCAGTTCGGTCGAGACCTTCCGCATCGTGCCGATGGTGGAAGGCATCCCGGCCTCGGCCGTGGTCATCCGCCGCCGCGATCTCGAGGCGCTGGAACACGACCCGAACGGGGCGTGGCGGATGTTCGCCCGCGCCAGGATCGAGGATCAGGTCGAGGGGCCGTCCCGTGCGGATCTGATAGAGGACCAGTTCCCCCGGTTCCGCTGGTCGCTCGGCCCCTATCTCAAGGCCAGCTACTTCGACCCGGACAGCCCCGCGCGCGTCGATGTCGGCCTGCGGGCGAAGGCGGATTACACCATCGCGCCCGGTCTGGTGCTGTCCGGTCAGGTGGACCAGCGGCTGGTGGGGAACCGCGACGGCGCAACCCGGTTCGATCCCTCGACCCTGCCGCGTGTGAGGTCGGACGCCGGGCGCTATGCCAAGGCCGACACGGCGCTGACGCGTCTGACGCTCGCCTCGTACTTCCGGCCGGGCGAGAACCTGTATGGGCGCGTGACCGCCGGTTACCTGGAACCGATGTATGCCGGCGTCTCGGGCGAGGTGCTCTGGAAGCCGGTGGACAGCCGCTTCGCCTTCGGGGTCGAGATGAACTATGTCCGGCAGCGCGATTTCGACCAGGGCTTCGGCCTGCGAGGCTACAGCACTCTGACGGGTCATGCCTCGGCCTATTTCGACTTCGGCAACGGGTTTCACGGCCAGGTGGACGCCGGCCGGTATCTGGCCGGCGACTGGGGCGCGACGGTGGCGCTGGATCGCGAATTCGCCAACGGCTGGAAGATCGGCGCCTATGCGACCTTCACCGATGTCTCCTTCGGCGATTTCGGCGAGGGGTCGTTCGACAAGGGCCTGCGCTTCGAGGTGCCGCTGGATCACTTTCTCGGCCGCCCGACCGGCAAGACATACAAGGCGACGCTTCAGCCGCTGTCGCGCGACGGCGGCGCGCGGGTGCAGGTCGACGGGCGCCTTTACGAGCGGGTCCGGGATTACCACGAGCCCGAGCTGGAGAAGACCTGGGGGAGGTTCTGGCGATGATCTCTCTGCGCCTTCTGGCCGCCGCTCTGGTGCTGGCCCTCGCCGCCTGCGGCAACGATACGTCGCAGCCGAAGGCGGGCGCCGCGCTCTACAAGCAGTTGACGGCCCGGTTCGCGCAGGGCGACGACCAGAGCCCGCCGACGCGCGACCAGTTGCGCGCGGCGATCACGCCCGAGTTCCGTGCCGAGACGGGGAACAAGCCGCTGCTTCTGGCCAGTTCCCAGCGGGTTCCGGTTTCGTCGATCCTGACGATGTTCGCGCAGAACGGCGAGGTCCGGACCTACATGACCCCGGACCAGATCAGCTTCAGCCTGCGGCGCGGCATCCTGATCGCCTCGCGCGGGCTGGGCAACGACCTGATGAGCGCGGATGTCTCGGGCGTTCTGGCGCGGATCCGCGCGGGATCGGGACGTGCGGTGCGCGTTCACACCTATCTCGACGGAGAGGACCAGCTGGTCGACCACCGGTTCGACTGCGCCTATTCCCGCGCGGAGACGGGCGAGGTTCTGGAACGGTGCGAGGGGCCGACGGCCAGTTTCACCAACCGGTACACGCTGAACCGCGCGGGCGGCATCGCCGTGTCGGTGCAATGGATCAGCCCCGGCCTGCAATCCTACCTGATCGAAGACCTCGGCTGAGCCGGCCGGAGACAGAAATAGTTTAACGTTAAACTATTTTTGCGCCACAGCCTCTCCGCACGCATGGGTAAGGGCGCGGCAGCGAGAACCGGCGCCCGGGGATCGCAACGAAGGCTTCCGTCGCCAGGCCCCCGTGTCGCGTGACCTCCGACCGGACCGCCGATTGCGCCGTTCCCCCCTCGGTCCACGATCTCCTACGCCCCAGACCATCGATGGCGGGAGGTCGTGGAGACACGAACGCGCACCCGCAAAGGCGCAGACTTTCCTTCTTCGGTCAGGCAATGTGAGCGTCAGCGATTCTTTCGACACACGATAATAATGACGAATGACGAACGAACGATGACGGGACCCGGCGGTGAAATGGGCGGGCGCATCCGCAGCCACGACTGGAGCGCCACGGCGCTCGGTCCGGTCGACAGCTGGCCGCGGCCCCTCCGGACGGCAGTCGACGTGATGCTGGGCGCGGCGGCACCCATCGGGATCTGCTGGGGGCCCGACCTGGTGCTGCTTTACAACGATGCCTGGCGCCGGCTGATCGGAGCCAGGCATCCGGACGCGCTCGGCCGTCCGGCGCGGGAGGTCTTCGCCGAAACGTGGGACAAGATCGGCCCCGTGCTCGACAGCGTTCTGGCCGGACATGGCGCTGCCGCCGCCGAAGATCAGCTCGTGCGGCTCGACCGCGAAGGCATGATCGAGGAGGCGTGGTTCAGCTTTACGGCCAATCCGATTCCGCTGGACGACGGGACCGTCGGCGGAATCCTGAACATCGCGCAGGAAACCACCGCGGCGCTGAAGGCGGCCGAGCAGGTCCGGCACCGGAAGGCGCGCGAACGCCTGCTTCTCGATCTGTCGGACACGCTGCGTGCGCAGGCCCCGGCCTTGACGAAAACGACCGAGGTGTCGCGCCTGCTGGCCGAGCACCTCGGCGCCGACCATGCCGTCTATTGCGACATGCGCGCGGGCGGCCGACGCATCGAAGGGGTCTATAGCCGGGGTTCTTCGGCCTCTGCCCCGCAGGTGCCGGAGGACGATTTCTGGCAGGGTCTCATGGATCGCGCGGCCGAAGCGGGCGGACCCCTCGTCGCGCCGGGTCCGGACGATGCCCGATCGTCGGCGGGCGACGGAGGGCGCGGCGCCTGCGTCGCCGTTCCCGTCTTTCGCGATGGCGCGCCGAGCGCCGGTCTGGCGGTGCGGGCTGCCGAACCGCGCGACTGGACCGCCGAGGAGATTTCCCTGATCGCGGAGGTCGCCACCCGCACCGAGACGGCGCTGGAACGCGTCCGCACCGAAGAGCGGCTCGCCAAGGAACTGGAGGCGGCGAAACTGATCCAGAGGCTGAGCGGTCTGTTGATCAGCGCGGACGATCCGCAGGCGCTGTTCGACCGGATCGTCGAGGTCGCCGCGGCGGTGATGGGGTCGGACGGCGCCAGCATCCAGATTCTCGATTCCACCGGCGACCGGCTCGAGCTTGCGGCCAGCCGGGGCTTTCACCCCGACTCCGCACGCTTCTGGCAGTCCGTGGATGCCGGTTCCGCCAGCACATGCGGCGAGGCGCTTCGCCTTGGCCGACGGGTTCTCGTGCCGGATGTGGAGGCGAGCGCCTTCATGGAAGGGACCGACGATCTCGAGCACTATCTCAGATCCGGCCTCCGCGCGGTGCAATCCACCCCGCTGGCGACGCGCGGCGGACAACCGATCGGCATGATTTCGACCCATTGGCGGACACCGCGCCCCCTGAAGGAAGCCGACTTTGCCCTGTTCGACGTGCTCGCCCGGCAGGCCGCCGAACTGATCGAACGGACGCAGTCCGAATCCGACGCGCGCAAGGGCGAGGACCGCCAGAGATTCCTTCTGAAACTCAGCGATGCGATGCGGGCCGAATCCGACGCGGATGCCCAGGCCGAGCTTGCGCTGGAAATGCTGTCGGACAAGCTGGGCACCGACCGCTGCTATGTCTGTGTCTTCCGGCTGGACGAGGACAAGGGGGAAATCGCCTGTCAGGTGGGCAACGACCGCGTACCTCCGCTTCCCGCGTCGGTCAGGCTGTCGGATTTTTCCGATGCGCTGCGGATGGCATCGGAAGAGACCATGGTCCTGCACAATGTCCCGCGCGACGAGAGCCTGTCGGAGATCGACCGGGAGAGCCTTGGCCAACTCGGCCTCGGAGCGTTCGTCGCCGCGACCCTGAGACGGGGCGAAAGCACGCCGCTCTGGTCGCTCGTCGCCGTCTCGGCCCGTCCCCGGCGCTGGACGCCCGACGAGGTCGCCCTGATCGAAGCGGTCAGCGAACGTATCTGGACCACCGGCGAACGAACAAGGGCAGAGGCGGCGCAGCGCTTCAGCGAGGAACGGTATCGCGCCCTCTTCGAAGCCATCGACGTGGGATTCTGCGTCACCGAGTTCCGCTTCGACACGGACGGGGGACGGTCCGACTACCGGGTTCTCGAAGCGAACCCGGCCTTCTACAAGCACACCGGCTTCCCGCAGGAGATCCTGGGCCGCTGGCTGCGCGAGGCGGCGCCGGATCTGGAAGAGCACTGGTACGAGAACTACGGCCGCGTCGCCCGCACCCGCGAACCGGTCCGTTTCGAGCAGAAGTCGGACATGCTGGGCCGTTGGTTCGAGGTCTACGCCTTTCCGATCGGCGACCCCGAGGGGCTGCACGTCGCGGTGCTCTTTACCGACATCTCCGAACGCAAACATGCGGAAGACCATCAGAACATGCTGATGGCCGAACTCGATCACCGGGTGAAGAACATCCTCGCCGTGGTGCAGTCCATCGCGCGGCAGAGCCTGGGCCGTGGCGCGGCGAACAGTTCCGACGCGGCCGAACGTCTCGTCGGGCGGATCAACACGCTGGCGCGGTCGCACGCGCTGCTTGCCGGCAGCCGCTGGCGGGGGGCCGAGTTCGGCCAGGTCCTCGACACCGCGATCGCGGCCTACCGGGGAAGGGGGCGCGTCGTGGCGGAGGGGCCGGATCTGAAAGTGACCCCGAAGGCGGCCCAGACACTGAACCTGGCTTTCCACGAACTGGTCACGAACGCGGCGAAATATGGCGGCCTCTCGCGGCCCGAGGGTTCGGTCCGGATCGACTGGCACCTCTCCGGATCGGACGAGGACGAGCGCCTGACTCTCCGCTGGGTGGAGAGCGGGGGGCCGCCCATCCTTGCCGCACCGGATCGGCGCGGCTTCGGCTCGACCCTCATCGAACAGACGCTCAGGCACGAACTGTCGGGCGAGGTGACGCTGGATTTCGCCCGCGAAGGGCTGCGGGCGCTGATCGACCTCCCGACCAAGAGGGTGCGCGCCCGGACGGGCAAGGGCACCCCGAAGCGCCGCAAGAAGGCGCAGCCGATTCCGAGTGAGCCCGGCTCGCTGCACGAGAAGCGGGTTCTGCTTGTCGAGGACGAATACCTCGTCGGGCAGGAAACGGCCGAGACGCTGCGCTCTGCCGGATGCGACGTCACCGGGCCCATCGGCACCCTGCCCGAGGCGCTGCGCCTCGCGGTAACCGAGGATGTCGACGCCGCCGTGCTGGACGTCAACCTGGGCGGTGAATTCGTCTGGCCCGCCGCCCGCGCCCTGAAGGCGCGCGGCATCCCGCTGGTTTTCGCGACGGGCTATTCCGACAGTATCTCGACTCCCCCGGGGCTGGAGAACATCCCGCGGATCGAGAAACCGCTGGCGCCCGGCCGCGTCATCGCCGCCCTCTCGGCCGCCCTGACCCGCGGCGCCGGTCGCTGACCGGAGGCGCCGCGCCCCGGAGAGGCTTTTCCGTCCAGCGCCGAGTCTCTGCAGAGCAGTTTTGCAGAAGCCGTTGGGGTAATCGAAGATGGTCGACACGCTCGAGGCCTGCGCCGGATTCACCGTCCCAGCAATGCGGCCGGATCACGCTGACGATGCGGCTCTGCCATCCTGCCACCGGGCATGCTCTCCACACGCAGGACCAAACCCCTGCAAGGGTGGCGATGATCAACTCGTTTCAGGAAAGTCTGGTAGCGGAGGAGGGACTTGAACCCCCGACACGCGGATTATGATTCCGCTGCTCTAACCACCTGAGCTACTCCGCCAGACCGGGGCCGTTTAGGCGAAGCCGCAGGTCAGGTCAAGCGCGAAAACCCGTGACGTCCGCGGCCGGGCGGCTCTTGCCTCCGGCGGACGCAGGTCGCATCATCCGCAGTCTGGGAGGACAGCCGGATGATCGACAGACTGATCGCCATCGTCGGCGAGAAGAACCTGCTGCGCGGCGCGGACGCGGCACCCTATGCGGTGGATATCTCGGCCATGCGCCGGGCCGAGCCGCTGGCCGTGGTCCGCCCCGCCGATACTGCCGAGGTCGCCGCGGTGGTCAAACTGGCCAACGAGTTGCGGTTCCCCGTCATCCCGGTCGGCGGCCGGACCGGCCTCTGCGGCGCGGGCGTGGGCGAGGCGGTGATCCTCTCCTTCGAACGCATGGCGGCGATCCGCGAGATCCGCGTCGATGCCCAGGTCGCCGTGGTCGAGGCAGGCGCCATCCTGCAGGACATCCACGACGCGGCCGAAGCGAGGGGGCTGGTGTTTCCGCTCACCTTCGGGGCCAAGGGGTCGGCGCGGGTCGGCGGGTTTCTCGGCACCAATGCCGGCGGGTCGAACGTGCTGCGCCATGGCAACACCCGCGATCTGGTCCTCGGGCTCGAGGCCGTTCTGCCCGATGGCGAGATCGTCGACCTGATGAGCGGGCTGCACAAGAACAACTCGGGCTACGACCTGCGCCACCTGCTGATCGGCGCCGAGGGGACGCTGGGCGTGATCACCGCGGCCACGCTGAAGCTCAGGCCGAGGCCGGGGGCCTATGCCACCGCCATGATCGGGATGGAGAACCTCTCGGATGCGCTTCCCCTGCTGAACGAGGTGCAGCGCGAGACCGGCGGTCTGGTCGAGGCCTTCGAATACATGCCGGACAGCTATGTCGCGGATTACCTCAAACTCGATCCCGCGCACCGCAGACCCTTCGACCGCCCCCATCCGGTCAATATCCTGATCGAGATCGGCGCGCTGGCCCCGCGCGACTGCACACCCGACGGGACCGGTGCCGTTCCCATCGTCGCCGATCTCGAGGAGCTTCTCGGCCGGTATCTGGAGGAGGGCCGTATCGCCGATGCCGTCGTCGCCCGGAACGAGGCGCAGCGGCGCGAGCTCTGGGCCCGGCGCGAAGCCGCGGCCGAGGTCGCGTCGCTGCGGCCGAACAGGATCACCAACGACGTGGCCGTCCCGCTCGACCGGGTCGAGACCTTTCTCACCCGCGCGGATGCCGTCCTGCGCGAGGTGGACCCCGGCGCCGGGACGACGGTCGTCGCGCATCTGGGCGACGGCAACGTGCATTACACCGTCTGGCCCACGTCCGAGGATCCAGCCTGCAAGGACGAGATCATGGAGCGGGTCGAGGATATCGTGCTGGATCTCGGCGGCTCGTTCAGTGCCGAACACGGGATCGGAACCGCCAAGCTGAGCTCGATGGCGCGCCGCAAGGATCCCGCCGCGCTCGCCGCGATGCGGGCGATCAAGCGGGCGCTCGATCCGCTGAACATCATGAACCCGGGGAAGCTGCTTCCGCCGGAATAGGAGGAGCCCGTGCAGACGAACTTTTCAACGACGCAACAGACCCGAAAGCGCGTGTCAGAGACGGATCTGGGGGTGGTCGCGACACAGCACAGCCAGGCCAGCCGGGTCGGCGCTCAGGTGCTGAAGGACGGTGGCGACGCGGTCGATGCCGCGATTGCCGTGGGCTTCGCCCTCGGCGTGGTCGAGCCTTGGATGAGCGGCCCGGGCGGCGGCGGCGCCATGCTGATCTGGCGGGAAGACGAGCAGAAGGCCTATGCGCTGAACTTCGGCATGGTCTCTCCGGCGGCGCTGGACCCGGCCGATTATCCGCTGACCGGTCAGGGCCGGGTCTCGGACCTCTTTCCCTGGCCCTCGGTTGAGGACGACCGCAACGTGGTGGGGGCGACGGCGATCGCCATCCCCGGGATGGTGGCGGGGATGGAGGCGGCGCATCGGCGCTTCGCGACCATGCCATGGGGCGATCTGCTGGCACCGGCCCGCGACATCGCCCGGGCAGGTCCGCTTGCAGACTGGTATTCGGCGCTGCTCACGACCTCGTCGGCACGACTGATCGCGCAGGATCCCGACCTTGCGGCGATCTTTCTCGAGGATGGCACGTGGCCGCGCATCGGCGGCTGGACGGCGACCAGGCAGCAGCGGCTGGACTTTTCCGGGATGGCGGCCACGCTCGACCGGCTGATCGAGGCGGGCGCGCGGGATTTCTACGAGGGCGATATCGCCGCCGCCCTGGTCGCGGATGTGCAGGGAAAGGGCGGATCGCTCTCGCGCGACGATCTGCGGAACTATGTCGCCGCGTTCCACGAACCGCTCGGCCTGGACCGGGGCGCTGCCCGCATCCACGCCATGCCGGGCCTGACCGCCGGACCCACCCTGGCGGATTACTTCGCGCGTCTCCCCGTCTCCGGCCACCTCGACGTGCCGGCCATGGCGGACGCTCTGTTCGGGGCGTACGAGCACCGGCTTGCCACCATGGGCCATGATGGTGAAACCCATGGCAGCCCGGCCTGCACCAGCCATTTCTCGATCGTCGACCGACATGGCAACATGGTCGCGCTGACGCAGACCCTGCTGTCGATCTTCGGCAGCCGGACGCTGTCGCAGTCGACGGGTCTTCTGATGAACAACGGCATCATGTGGTTCGATCCCGAACCTGGGAAACCGAATTCCCTGGCCCCCGGCAAGCCCTGCCTTATGAACATCTGTCCGACCATCGTGCGTGAGCCTTCGGGCGGTTTCGCCGTCGGGGCTTCGGGCGGGCGCAAGATCATGGGGGCGGTGGCGCAGCTTGCGACGATGATGACCGATGCCGGCATGTCGCTGGAAGAGGCGTTCCATCATCCCCGGATCGATTGTTCGGGCGAGGTGCTGATCGCCGACGCGGCCCTGCCGCGCGAGGTTCTGGAGACCCTGAGCGCGGGACACCGGACCGAGGCGCGGCCGAACATGACCTATCCCTTCGCCTGGGCCTGTCCCTCGGCGGTACACCGGATCGACGGCCGGAACGCCGGCTGTACCGAAGTCATGTCGCCCTGGGCCGACGCCCTGCGCGAGGATGACGTCTAGCCCAGCGGATCGGTCCGGTAGAGCCTGACCTTCAGGCCGCCGTGATCCACCGGCGGCTCGCCCATGTGGAACGGCAGGCCGGTGGCCCGGGCCAGGCCGCCGTCGTCGGTGATGATCCCGACGCGCCAGCCGCCGAAACGCTCCTTCAGAACCTCGCCCATGCTGCCGTAGAGCGCGAAGAGCATCTTGCGGTTGCCGATCCGGCCGCCATAGGGCGGGTTGATGATGACGAGGCCGGGACCCCCCTCGGGGCGGGCCAGATCGCTGATGGGCGCCTGGAGGAATTCGGTCACCGCCGCGACGCCCGCCCGCTCTGCATTGGACCGGCTGTTGGCGATGGCGCCGGCATCGCGGTCCGAGCCGAAGAACCGCAAATCCGGCCCTGTTCCAGGCTCTTTCGCCAGCGCCGCAAAAGCCGCGGCATCGAATCCCGCCAATTGTTCGAAGGCGAAGGCCCGCGACCGCCCGGCCTGAAGCCCGAGCGCGATTTCCGCCGCCTCGATCACGAAGGTGCCGGACCCGCACATCGGGTCCACCACCGGCTCCGCCCCCGTGAAGCCGCAGCGCCGCAGGAACAGCGCGGCCAGCGTCTCGCGCATGGGCGCCTTGCCGACGGCGGCCTTGTGTCCGCGCTTGTGCAGGGACTCTCCGGTCGTGTCGACGCTGAAGGACACCAGGTCATCCTCGATCCGGGCCATGATCCGCACCGGCGCGGCCTTGGCGACGGTGATGCCATGCGTTTCGGTCAACGCCCTCTCGATCCGTTGCGCGGCGGCCCGGTCGTGGTAGATCTTCGACTTGCGGCACACCGCCTCGACGCTGACCGGAACATCGGGGCGCAGCACCTCGCCGAAGGGAAACTTCCGCGCCCGCTTGTCGAGCTGGGCGAGATGGAACGCCCGGAACGAACCGATCCGCGCAAGAACCCGGGTCGCCCCCCGCATCTCGAGATTGGCGCGCCAGACCTCCGGCCAGCCGCCGCCGATCGTGACACCCCCCGGCACCGCCTGCGGGTCGGCAAATCCGCGCTCCTGCGCCTCGTCCCGCAGAACCTCTTCGAGGCCGGGGTTGCAGACAAGGAATATCTCGGTCGGTTCGGTCGTCATTTCACTGCCTTACCTGCTTTCCCCGCGCACGGCCATGCCCGCCCGCAACCGAGGAGGAAAGCCAAATGGCGGGCTTCAATACCGAAGCTCAATCGGCTACTGAAACGGCGGAACCGGCGATCCGCCACGCATGACGAACTAGACATAGGTGACCAGTGAGCGAGACCACCAGCGGAATCGGCGAAAGCGTCGGCAAAGTCCTGATCACCGGCGGCACCGGGTCCTTCGGCAAGA
This sequence comes from Pseudooceanicola batsensis HTCC2597, assembly GCF_000152725.1. GTDB lineage: Bacteria > Pseudomonadota > Alphaproteobacteria > Rhodobacterales > Rhodobacteraceae > Pseudooceanicola > Pseudooceanicola batsensis. The sequence continues at coordinate 2,683,414 of NZ_CH724131.1, read as the reverse complement.
CCATGCTGAACGACCTTCTGGCCTCGGGCGTCGAGGAGGTCCGGATCCTCAGCCGCGACGAGGAAAAGCAGGACGCGCTGCGCAACCAGCTGCGGGACGAGCGCATCCGCTTCTACATCGGCGATGTCCGCGACCGCGAATCCGTCGCCCGCGCCATGCAGGGCGTGCAAAGCGTCTTTCACGCCGCCGCGCTGAAACAGGTGCCGAGTTGCGAGTTCTTTCCGCTCGAGGCCGTGCGCACGAACATCGTCGGGTCCGAGAACGTCATCCGCTCCGCCATCGCCGCCGAGGTGAAGAGCCTGGTCTGCCTGTCCACCGACAAGGCGGTGTTTCCGGTCAACGCCATGGGCATGTCCAAGGCGATGATGGAAAAGACGGCCCAGGCGGCGGCGCGCGAACTGGGCCAGGGGGCCGCGACCACGGTCTCCTGCGTCCGCTACGGCAACGTCATGTATTCGCGCGGCTCGGCCATTCCGCTGTTCGTCCGGCAGATCCGCGCGGGCAAGCCGATCACCGTCACCGAACCGACGATGACCCGCTTCCTGATGCCGCTGCGGGACAGCGTGGCGCTGGTCAAGTACGCCTTTACCCACGCCCAGCAGGGCGACCTGTTCATCAAGAAGGCCCCGGCCTCGACCATCGCCGACCTTGTCGAGGCGCTGAAACAGCTTTTCGGCGCGCCGGACCACCCGGTCGAGATCATCGGTTGGCGCCATGCCGAGAAGCTCTACGAGACGCTGGCCAGCGCGCAGGAACTGACGCAGTCCGAGGACATGGGGGATTACTACCGCATCCGCCTCGACAACCGCGACCTGAACTACAAGCCGTATTTCAGCGAGGGCGATCAGCACGTGGTCGAGCAGGGCGATTATCACTCGCACAACACCCGCCAGCTTACGGTGGACGAGGTGAAGGACCTGCTGGTCACCCTTCCCGAGATCCGGGCCGAACTCGCCGCGTCGAAAGAGGCCGCTGCATGAAGCGGATCGTCGTCACCGGCGCGCGCGGCCTGCTGGGCTGGCACAGCCATGCGCGACTGCACGCGGCCAACTGCGCCGCGCGGTTCCGGGGCGAGGCCGAGCCCTATGACATCGTCGCGCTGGATCACGCCGCCTTCGACGACGACGCCCGGCTGCACGAGGCGGTGACCGGGGCCCATGGCATCCTGCATTTCGCGGGGGTGAACCGTGCGCCGGATGACGAGGTCGAGGCCGCCAACCCCGCCATCGCGCAGCGCCTGGCCGCGACCTGCCGCGCCGCCGGCTCCGATCCGCATGTCGTCTATGCCAATTCCACCCACGCCGCATCCGACACGCCCTATGGCCGGTCCAAGCGCATCGCGGGCGAAACGCTCGACGCCTTCGCGGGCCGCTATACCGACCTCGTCCTGCCGCATATCTTCGGCGAAGGCGCGCGGCCCTTCTACAACAACGTCACCGCCACGCTGATCGACCGGATCCTTGCCGGCGAAACGCCCGAGGTGAACCCGGAGGGGCGGGTGAACCTGCTCTATGCCGGAGCGGTGGCCGACCTGGCCATCGGCGCGATCGAGGAGGGGATCACCGGACGGCTCCAGCCCGAGCCGAGGCCGATCACGGTTCCCGACCTCTACGCCAGACTCCAGGCGTTCCACGACAGCTACACGGCGAACATCTATCCCGATCTCTCGGATCCCTTCGACCTGGCACTGTTCAACAGCTATCGCGCGGCGTCGTACCCCGATCAGTGGCCCCGCCCGCTCAGGCTCAACACCGATGCGCGCGGCACGCTCTTCGAGGCGGTCAAGGGCGGGGGCGGCGGCCAGACCTTCCTGTCGACGACCAAGCCCGGCATCACCCGCGGCGATCACTTCCACCTGGGCAAGGTGGAACGGTTCCTCGTCGTCCAGGGCGAGGCGGTGATCCGCATCCGCAAGGTGCTGACCGACGAGGTCTGGGAATACCGGGTCTCGGGCGACAGCCCCGCGCCGGTGGACATGCCGACCCTGCACACCCATTCGATCGAGAACGTGGGCGACAGCGACCTGCTGACGCTGTTCTGGACCCACGACCTGTTCGACCCGGCCAATCCCGATACCTTTGCCGACAAGGTGCTGACATGAGCAAGCTCAAGGTGATGACCATTCTCGGGACCCGCCCCGAGATCATCCGCCTCTCGCGCGTGATGGCGCGCCTGGACCGTTACACGGATCACCTGCTGGTCCATACCGGCCAGAACTGGGATTACGAGTTGAACGAGATCTTCTTCGAGGATCTCGGCGTGCGGAAACCCGACCATTTCCTGGGCGTCGGCGGCGGCTCTCTCGGCGAGACGCTGGGCGGGATCCTGACCGCCACCGAAAAGGTCATCGCCGATGGCAAGCCCGACGCGGTGGTCATCCTCGGCGACACGAACTCGGCCATCTCTGCCATCATGGCCCGGAGGATGAAGATCCCCGTCTACCACATGGAAGCCGGCAACCGCTCCTTCGACCGCAACGTGCCGGAAGAGACGAACCGGCGGCTGGTCGACCACATCGCCGATTTCAACCTGGTCTACACGGAACATGCCCGCCGGCATCTTCTGTCCGAGGGCATCCACCACCGCCGCATCTATCTGACCGGCAGCCCGATGCGCGAGGTTCTGGACCATTACCGCGACCGGATCGAGGCGTCGGACGTGCTTGCCCGGCTGGAGCTGAAGCCGCGCGAATACTTCATCGTCTCGCTGCACCGCGAAGAGAATGTCGACAGCCCCGAACGCCTGCGATCCCTGGTCGAAACGCTCAACACCATCGCCGAAACCCATGGCTATCCGGTCATCGTCTCGACCCACCCCCGGACGCGCAAGCGTCTGGACGCGCTCGGCATGGATTTTCATCCGCTGGTGCGCGACGCAAAGCCCTTCGGCTTTCACGACTACAACCACCTTCAGATGAAAGCCTTCTGCGCCATCTCGGACAGCGGGACCATCGCCGAGGAATCCTCGATCCTCGGCTTCCCCGCCATTACGCCGCGCGATGCCATCGAGCGGCCCGAGGGGCTGGATACGGGATGCCTGATCATGACCGGGCTGCACCCGGACACGATCATGGACGGCATCGCCGCGATCACCCAGGCCTTCGAGGAACGGACCGCCGCCGGCCAGGAGCACCCCGTGCCGGCCGACTACTGCATCGCCAACACCTCGGAACGCGTCGTGAACCTGATCCTCGGCTCGGCCCGCCTGTCCAATCAGTGGGACGGGATCCGGGTCAACTGACGTGACATGACGCGGGCCGACCGGATCAGAAAACGCGCCTTCGACATCGCCCTTTCGGCGGTCGGCCTTGCGCTGCTCTGGCCGGTCATTCTGGTCGCCTGGGTCGCGGCCAGCGTGGATACCCGGGCAAGCGGGTTCTTCCTTCAGACACGCGTCGGCAAGGACGGCAGGCTGTTCCGCGTGCTCAAGCTGCGCACCATGCGGGTCGGCAGCGGCACGACCGTCACGGTGCGCGGCGATGCCCGGATCACGCCGCTCGGCGCCAGGTTCCGCCGGTGGAAACTCGACGAACTCCCCCAGCTCTGGAACGTGCTCAAGGGCGACATGTCCTTTGTCGGCCCCCGACCCGACGTGCCGGGCTTTCTCGACCGGCTCGAGGGCGAGGAGCGGGCGATCCTGACGCTGCGACCCGGTATCACGGGCCCCGCCACGCTCAAGTACCGCGACGAAGAGGGGCTGCTGGCCGGCGTGGAGGACCCCGAGCGTTTCAACGCCGAGGTCCTCTGGCCCGACAAGGTCCGCATCAACCTCCACTACCTGCGCAACTGGCGCTTTCGCGACGACCTGCGCATCATCATCCGGACGGTGTTTGGCCGATGACGGACCGGGATTCCCCCCTCGCCTTCACGCCGGTGGTGATCATCGGTGCCGGACGGTCTGGAACGAACGCCCTGCGCGACGCCCTGACCGCGCTGCCGGAGTTCCTCACCTGGCCCTGCGACGAGATCAACCCGATCTGGCGGCACGGCAATCTCGACCATCCGAACGACGAGATCCCGCCCGAGAAGGCCACCCCCGGCGTCCGGCGGTACATCCGCAATGCCTTCGCCCGCATCTGGCGACAGCAGGGGCGGGCGCCGTTCGTCGTGGAGAAGACCTGCGCCAACAGCCTGCGCGTCCCCTTCGTCGACCGGGTCCTGCCCGAGGCGCGTTACATCCACATCCGGCGCGACGGCTACGATGTCGTGGCCTCGGCACAGAAACGCTGGCGCGGGGAATTCGAACTGCCGCGCCTGCCGTATTTCCTGGCCAAGGCGCGCTATGCCCCCGCCAGCGACCTGCCCCGCTACGCGCTTTCGGCCCTGCGGCACAGGATCGCCGTGCGCATGGGTCGCCGCGATCATCTGGGGACGTGGGGACCGCGTTTCGCGGGGATCGAGGATCACGCCGGCGCCCCGCTGGAAGAGATCGTCGCGCGCCAGTGGGCCGCCTGCGTCGGGCGCAGCCGCGCCGCCTTTGCCGAAATGCCCGAGGGCAAGGTCCTGGACCTGGCCTACGAGGATTTCGTGCAGGACCCGGCCCCGACCCTGGAGCGGATCACCGCCTGGCTGGGCGCCCCCGCCCGTTCGGAGGAAATCGCCACCGCCGCCGCGACCGTCCGGCGCGGCTCGGTGGGCAAGGGCCGCGCCCTGGGCGGCTCGCTGCCGCCGGACATTCGTACCATCATCGACCGGGCCGACGCGGCGCGGTCCGCAAGCGAGTAGCCCCCATGCGAATCTACCTGTCGAGACCACACATGTCGGGCCGCGAGAGGGTCCATGTCGGAGAGGCCTTCGACAGCAATTTTGTCGCCCCCGTCGGCCCGCAGCTCAACGCCTTCGAAGAGCACGTGGCGGAATACCTGGGTCAGGGTCTGCACTGTGTCGGCCTCTCGTCGGGGTCCGCCGCGCTTCACCTCGCGCTGCGGATCGTCGGCGTCGGCGCCGGCGACGAGGTCTGGATCTCGTCCATGACCTTCGCGGGCGGCATATTCCCCGTGCTCTACATGGGCGCGACGCCGGTCTTCTTCGACCTCGATCCGACCAGCTGGACGGTCGATGCCGGCCTGCTGCGCGAGGAACTCGCCGCGGCGGCGCGGGCCGGACGGCTGCCCAAAGCGATCGTGCCCACGGATCTCTACGGTCAGAGCGCCGACCTCGACCCGCTCGAGGAGATCTGCGCCGAATACGGCGTCAAGCTGGTGGTGGATTCCGCCGAAAGCCTCGGGGGCGAATATCGCGCGGGCCGCAAGTGCGGATCGGGCGGCGACGCCGCGATCCTGTCGTTCAACGGCAACAAGATCATCACCACCTCCAGCGGCGGCATGCTGGTCACCCGCGACGCCGGGGTCGCCGATCAGGCGCGGTTCCTCTCGACCCAGGCCCGCGATCCGGCGCCGCATTACGAGCACAGCACCTTCGGGTACAATTATCGCCTGTCGAACATCCTCGCCGGGATCGGCATCGGCCAGATGAGCGTGCTGGACGACCGGGTGGCCACCCGCCGCGCCATCTTCGAAAGGTATCGCGAAGCGCTCGAACCCCTCGGCGTGGCGTTCATGCCCGAGCCCGCCGGCTACCGATCGACCCGCTGGCTGACCGCCGGCCTGTTCCCCGCCGCGGGCGAGGGCGCGGACCGCGAGACCGTCCGAGAAGAGCTGGCCCGGCACGAGATCGAATCCCGCCCGCTCTGGAAGCCGATGCACATGCAGCCGCTGTTCGCGGGGACCTCCTACAAGGGCAGCGGCTTTGACGAACACTGTTTCGAACGCGGCCTGTGCCTGCCCTCCGGCAGCGACATGTCCCGCGACGAACAGGACGAGGTGATCGGCCGCGTCGCCGAGTTGCTCAAGCGCGGCTGACCCTGTTCAGCGCGCCGCCCGCCGCGCCTGCAAAGTCGAGATGACGGCGCCGATGCTCACGCTGATCGCCATGAAGATCATCAGCCCCTCGGGCGCCCCCCGGGCCATTGGCACGAAGGCGAGGAGCAGCGCGATGACCGGCTGCAGAACCACGAAGATCACGTAGTTCCTGAGGTCGAAATGCGCCATCTGGTACAGGAAACCGGTCGACCAGGGGTAGCGCGAGACATCGAGGGCGATCTGCGCGGCCACGGCGAAGGCGATCGCGCCCAGGGCCGCCGCGTTCATTCCCAGCAGCAGAAGGGCCCCGACCGACAGCGCGGTCATCGCCACCTGCGCCCGCAGCGACCACCTCCCGGCGATCAGCCGCGTGATGACAGGATGGCCCGACAGGACCATGTGAAACAGCTGCATTGCGGAATCCGAGATGCGCAGCGTCAGGAAGACCGCCGCCGCGATATCCGCCCCGGCCCGCTCCGCCCAGGCCTCGCGGATCGCGAAGACCAGAAGCATGTTCAGCACGTTGCAGGCACCGACCACGAAGGCCTCGCGGATATTGTCCCAAGGCAACCCGGCGCGCAGCCGCGACAGGCCCGGCAGCCTGGTGCGGACCGCCTTCCGGTCGCTCGCCAGCAGAAGCAGGATGTTCGTCACCTGAAACCCGCTGAGCGCGAGGTACGGGGTCAGCCGGCCCGCCCCGGCATCGCCCACCAACAGCAGCGTGAGCAGCGCCAGGACGGCGGCGGCACAGGCCGGCAGGAAGGCGGCGAAGGGCCCGCGGCTTTTCATGACGATGGCCGAGATCGGCGCGGCATAGGCGGTGGCCACCGCGCCGACCCAGGCGATCAGCAGCTCGGGCAGCCGAGCGGCGTATTCGTCGACCAGAAGCGCGACCGAGAGGGGAAGGGCGACGGACGGCAGGACCAGCAGGGTCATCGCCGAGAGATAGGAACTGACCTCGTCCTCCGACCGCTTCGATTGGACCCGGAAAAAGCCGCTGGCCGAGAGAAAGGCGATGGCGATCGCCTGAAGATAGATGCACTGGAAAAAGGCGGCGGCATCTTCCGGCGCCTGCGTCCTGTAGGCCATCGCCGAGATCACCAGCATCAGCCCCGCGCGCAGCAGCATGGCCAGGCCGATGGCCGAGGATCGGTTCAGCAGCGACATGTCAGTTCGCGGGCGGGTATGGCTGGACGGAGGCCGCCATCATATGCGGGACGTCACGGACGAACCGGCGTACTGTCCGTCATAATGCGCCGTTGCCGGGGCGCGGCTGAGGATCCGGGCCCATTGCCAGACGAAGAGCACGAGGTAGACCGCCGTCCATTCCAGCGAGACGGCCAGTTGCATGTTGGCCGAACTGTAGACGAAAAACAGCGTGATGAGCAGGAGACACGCAAGCGAAAGGCGATCTCCGTTCCTGCGCCACGACTTCTCGGACACGCCGAACAGGACGCCGAGCGTACCGGTGTAGAACGGTACGAAAATCCAGTGAAAATCGTTCGCAAGGGCGGTGTAGACGGAACTCCACTTGAACCGGGTGTCCCAGCCACGGTCGGGCAGCTTGTCCGCGAAGCCGTTCAGGTCGCAGGCCACGTCCAGCACGCGGCACATCTGCGCCTTTACCGGGGCCATGTGCCCCAGGCCCCAGTTGAATTCCCACGGGATATGGAGCGCGCGGGCCATCCCCTCGTAGCCTTGCGTCAGGTAGTTGGTGAACATGATCCTCATAAACTCCAGGCCGGGCGACACCTGCGTGGACAGCCAGTTGTTGAAGTTGAAACAGGCTTCGGGCGAGCCGGGCAGACATTGGAGATCGACGTCTTCGAACCGGGCCAGCTTGCGCGCGTAGAACAGTACCAGGATCAGCACCACGAGCCCCGCGACACGGAGGAAGCGTTTCTGCAGCAGGCCGTGGTAGTAGTAGAGCACGAACAGGAACAGCATCAGATCCACCGTTTCCTTGTCGGTGCTGCGCAGCATGCTCGAGGCGGCGAAGGGAAAGAAGATCAGCGCGATCAGCAGGTTCTCTTTTCTGAACGCGATCACCATGACCAGGATGATCGCCGGCATCAGCGCGGCCTTGAGCAGAAGCAGGAGCTGCGAGACGAGCGATGACGTCCGTTCGTCCAGGTTCTCGAGGAACTGCTGATAGACGAGATTGAAGTCCGTCGAATAGGCCGTCGGATCAAAGAGCAGCCGGCCCGTGATGTCGTAGGTGTGAAAGGCGCTCAGCAACACGAAGACCGACGCGAGCAGCCAGCGGTTGTTGCGCCCGTCGAGGAAGGTGAAGCTCTGGCTGCTCAGCGCCGGCAGGCGGCGTCCGAAATACGACCCGAGATTGAAGAACAGCAGCGCCGACAGGACCACGACAGCGACCAGCCCTTCGCCGCTGCTCGTCCACGGGACGGGACCGTAGTAGTAGAGCGCCAGCGTGAACAGCACCCAGCTATTGTAGAATATCAGCAAGTCGTGCCTCGTTCAGTCCGAAGAGATCGAGCGCACGCGCCTGCGCCTCCGGCATGTCCGCCCGCAGGTCGGCGGCCACCTGTCCCAGATCGGTTCGGTCCCCCTCGTGCAGGGTCGTACCGATCCCCGTCTCGGCCAGTATCCTCTCGTAGTGGTCCAGACGCGGTCCAACATACAGGATCGGCAGGCCGGCGCAAAGATACGAGAGGGTCTTGGACGGGAACGCCGGCAGCCCGAACGCCGGGTGCAGCGAGACCAGACCGAAATCGTGCGTGGCCAGCCGCGCCATGATCCGGTCCTGCGGAATGAAACCGTGGTGGACATGGGTGACGTGAGCCCCGCTTTCGGGCAGGCCGAGCTCGGGCGCGTCGCTGCCGTAGGTATGGAGGGCGACCGGCGCCCGCGACGCGGACCCGAGCACCGCGGCCGCGTGGTCCAGCCCGCGGATCGCGTTGACCGCCCCGGCGAACCCGATCTCGACCCTGTCGCGCTGCCGCGCCTCGGTCGCGGAGGCCGTGACCGGCGTGAAGGGCCACATCGGCAGCACGCGGACCCGGCTGCGCGGGAACAGCCGCGCGAGGTGCGGCAGGTAGTCCTCGGACGGCGGCAGGATCACGTCGCTCCGCCGCAGCAGGAAACGTTCGGCCGCACCGAAGATCCTGTCGACCGGTCCCGAGGTCCGACGCTCCACCGCGTTGAAGCTTTCGGGGTAGCTGTCCCAGTAGATGACGCCGATACGCGTGCCGGTCGCCCGGGCGATCAGGATGTCCCAGGCGTTGAAGACGACCGACGTGTGAAGCACCAGCACGTCCGCCTGCCGGATCGCCCTTCTGAGGTCCCGCGACGGAGGGAGCAACCGCGCCGCCCTGCCCTTGCCCGAAGACGCGGAGGCCACATGCACCACCTCGGCGGCGTGACCCCGCGACCGCAACGCCGCGGCCAGCGCCTCGAACAGATGCCCGGTGGAACTCTCCTGCGCGGCATCGTTGATGACCAGCACGCGGGTCACGCGAATTCATCCATCAGGGCCGTCCAGGCATCGAGCACCGCCCGACCGTCGTGCCGGGCCGCATGGGCAAGAGCCTTCGCGCGCAGCTGTGGCGCGGCGATGGCCTCTTCCACCGCGGCGGCGACAGCGTCTTCGCTGCGGTCCCGGACGACGACGCCTGCGCCAGTCGCGGCGAGATCCCGCGCGATGTGGCTGTCCGGATCCACGATCGCGAGCACCGGAAGACCGAGGCTCTGATAGGTCAGGAGCTTGGAGGGGTAGGCCACCGCCGAGAGACCCGGCATGATCGACACGATTCCGAGGTCCGACTCCGCCAGCATCGCCCGCGCCTCGTCGAAGGGGACGAATGGGTGGAACCGCACCTGCGGGTGATCGCCCCAGCTCTCTTTCAGCTCCCGCTCGAGCGCGCCGTTCCCTAGGAAGAAGAGCTCCAGTTCGGGATGCCGGTCGAACAGCCGGGCGATCCCCGCCGCCACCAGGGGCAGATCCTGATACCGCCCGAGGTTGCCGGCAAAGATCACGCGGAAGCGGCCGTCCTCGCGCGGGGCCGGGACGGGCGCCCTGCCCTCGTCCAGCGAGAGGTTGTTGATGATCCGGATCTTCCCGGCCAGGCGCGCATCCCTCTGTCGCAGCGTCTCGGCCATGTCGTCCGAGAGGGTCACGATGCGCGCCGCCATCCTCAGCGTGAGCGTGTCCAGCCATCGCAGCAATCCGAAGACCGGGAACCGGCCGAGGGCGCTGCCGGACAGGCGCGAGACCTCGGGGTGGATGTCCTGCAGGTGATAGACGAACCGCGCACCGACCAGCTTGGCCGCAAGCGCCGCGCTCATCGCGGCGACCACCGGCGGATAGGTCGAGGCGGTGACCACGTCCGGCCGTTCCCGCAGGATCCGGAAGAACAGCCGCGCGCAATAGATCACGACATTGGCCAGACGGAGCAGGATCGAGCGTTTCTCCCGCGCGAAAACCCAGACCCGGGCGACATCGACCCCCTCGAGCGTCTCGCGCGCCGGGGCCGTGGTCTCGGTCATGTTGTAGGAGGGTCTGCTTGAGACGACCGACACCTCGTGACCTGCCGCGGCGCAATGCGCGGCGATCCGGCGCAGGAACGTGCCGTAGGGCGCGGTATCCGGCCAGAAGAAGCGATGCGAGAAGAGGATTTTCAAGACCGGCCCCGATCACGTGCTGCGCAGGTTCGCCCCATTTCGGAACCGTCAGTCTTTCCTGTCCGGAAGGAAAAGCACATTGGCGTAGCGCAATGCGCGGTCCAGCCCGATATCGGAAGGGTCCGGCCCTTCGAAGTGAACCGGGCGATACCCGAGGCCGGTCAGCCGCTCCCAGATCCTGGGGGTCTGCGGGTCGGCCGCCGAGGGGTCGTCACCCAGTTCGAGAACCAGGGCCGGCCGGTGCTCGCGGATGGTTTCCTCCAGCCCCTTGAGGACCAGCAGCTCGGACGACTCCGCATCGATCTTGATCAGGTCGGGCCGCGCCCCGGCCTCGCGCAGCAGCGCGTCGCCGGTCCGGGCGGTCACGGTGACATCCTTGGGCGTGCGGATCAGCGACGACGCCCCGCGGTTCTCGAAGGCCGTGTTCAGGCTCGATGCGACGATGCCGAAATCCTTGAAGACCAGCGTCGTCTCGGTGTCGGCGGCAGCGACGTTGAACAGGGTCGCCCGGCCATCGGCCTCGGCGGTCTGCATGTTCCTTTTGAGAACGGCGAAGGTGCCCGGCATCGCCTCGACCGACACGGTCCGGCCCGTCTCTCCCACAAGGTGCGAGGCGAAGAGCGAGAAGAAGCCGAAATGCGCGCCGATGTCCATGAAGGTGTCGCCGGGTTTCAGCATGTGGATCAGGGCGCGGCAGACGTCTGGGGAATAGACCGTGGTGCGCCAGACCTGCGTCGTGACGGCCTCGGGGAGGACACCGTGAAACTCCGCGCCGTAGAAGGTGGGGCAGGTGGCGGGGCGGCTGCGCCCGAGGCGCCGGTCGACGAGAGGAGCGAGGGACCTGTACGGATGCCGCAACAGGCGCTTGGTGCGACTGCCGCCAAACCTGCGCAACGCCCTCTGCATGCGCTCTTCCAACTCAGACCTTTGCATCATGCGACCTGGTTCCCGCCCGGATGTCCTTGCCGGTGTCGTTGTATCAGCAGGGCCGGATTATCAAGGGGCCGGGGCCCGTTTGTCGGAAAGTGAGGCTTCGCTGCGCCGCCCGGCCGCACCGGGGTTCACGGATTGCCGACCGACGATGGCAGGACGGCGACGCCGCGGCCGGCGACGCCGTTGGTTTCGGCGACGAATGGGCGTTTCGACCCGCGCAGACGGTTCCGCGCCACGGCCTCGCGCGGCCAGTCGGCGGGCGCGTAGTCGAGCGGCAGGCTCTTGAGGATCGCCAGCGCCTCGTTGCCCAGACGGTTCGCGATGCAGGACCGCAGCGACGCCAGCGACGCCTCGAGTTCCTCGCGCCGGAGCTTGCGTTCATGGGCCATCTTGATGCGGGGGTGATCGCTCGGCGCGACGTTTTCCTCGATCAGCAGCTCTTCGTAGAGCTTTTCGCCGGGGCGCAGGCCCGAGAACACGATCTCGATATCGTCGGCAGTCGGATGCTCGGGGCTGCCCTCTTCGCCCGCGATCCAGGGCTGATATCCCGAGAGCCGGATCATCAGCTGCGCGAGGTTCAGGATGCGCACCGGTTTGCCCATGTCGAGCACGAAGACCTCGCCGCCGGCGGCCATGGCGTTCGACTGGACCACCAGCTGCGACGCCTCGGGGATGGTCATGAAATAGCGCGTGATGTCGGGATGGGTGACACGGACCGGCCCGCCTTCGGCAATCTGGTCGCGGAAGACCGGGATGACCGACCCGGACGAGCCCAGGACATTGCCGAAGCGCACCATCGAGATGGTCGTGTCGTCCTGCCGTTCGGCATAGGACTGGCAGATCAGCTCGGCCAGGCGCTTGGTCGCGCCCATGACATTGGTCGGGCGCACCGCCTTGTCCGTCGACACCATCGAGAAGGTCGAGACGCCGGTATTCACCGCCGCCCGGACCAACGTTTCGGTCCCGAAGACGTTGTTCTCGATCGCGGTCAGGACGTTCGACTCGAGCATGGGGACGTGCTTGTACGCCGCCGCATGGAAGACCGTGTCGACGGCCCAGTCGGTCATCACGCTTTCCATGAGGTGTTCGTTCGAGATGCTGCCCAGGATGGCGACGATCTCGGTCGTGCTCATCATCCGGTCCCGCGCCTCGGTCAGCTCCTTCTCGAGCGCATAGAGCGAATATTCCGATTGCTCGACCAGGACCAGGACTCGGGGATCGACCTTGAGGATCTGCCGGCAGATCTCGCTGCCGATCGACCCGCCCGCGCCGCTGACCAGCACCGACTTGCCCGCGGTGGTCGCGCGCATCAGGGCCGGTTCCGGCGGCACCGGTTCGCGGCCCAGCAGATCCTCGATCCGCACCTCCTTGAAATCGGTGATCTTCGCGCGGCCCGAGACGACGTCCGTGACGGCCGGGATGCGCTGGATCTCGACCGAGGTGGTCTGCAGCAGATCGGCCAGGTCCTTCTGGGCCTGCCGCGACACCTCGCTCATGGCGATGAAGACGATCTTGGCGTTCTTGGCCTCGATCACCCGTTCCAGGTGATGCGGCGAATAGACCCGCACGCCGCTGATCGTCGCGCCGGTCAGTTCCTCTTTCTCGTCCAGCAGCGCCACCGGGTTGAACTCGGACCCCTGCTGGAGCGAGGTCAGAAGCTGCCGGCCCAGGTCGTGTGATCCGTAGATGATGACGGGCTCGCCACGCAGCTTGATGTCGGCGCGGAAATAGGACCGGACGAGGAACCGACCGCCGACCGTGAAGCCGACGGTCACGAAGAAGAAGTTGATCGCCTGGACCACCGTGATCTGGCCGCCCACGAGGAACGACGACGCCCACAGGACCGCCGCGGCAAAGGCGTTGCCGACGATCATTCCCGCAAGCGTATGGGCCGAGGTAAAGCGCAGCAGGGCGCTGTAGACCCCCGTTCCCCCGAACGCGGCGATCGTCACCAGTGCGGTCACCACCAGCGGGATCGGTTCGAAGATGCGGAACATGTCGAGCAGCGTGTCGCGCGCAAGGGCCGCCGCGACGAAGTATGCGATCACGATCATGATCAGATCGAATACGATCTGGAGCACAACCTTTCGTCGCCGGGGAATATTGACCAGGTACTGCTTCATTCAGATTGTGGCTTACCGTCTGCCAGATCGTTTCACAAGGCAGCATACCCGCTACCAGGTTTCGGCCAATGGCTTTCCGTCCCGGACTTCGGCAATTCGCCGCCGGCACCCGGGATCCATGTCCTCGGGCAGCGAGTCGAGAGGGTAGAAGGCGACCTCCGCGATCTCTCGGCTTCCTTCATGCTCGCCGATCAGGAATTCCTCGGGCACCATCACCGCGACATGGTCCTGCGGAAATCGCGGGCGCTGGCAGAACACCCCGTGAAGGCTCAGCTTTCCCAGCAGCTTGACGCCGGTTTCCTGCTCGACTTCCCGCCGCGCCGTCTCGTGGATCGTCTCGCCCCGCTCGACGCCGCCGCCGGGAAGGTACCAGCCGGGCACGTAGGTATGGCGCACCAGCAGGACGCGCTTGTCTCCGGTGATCACGACACAGCGGACGCCCAGGGTCTTGGGTCTGAGCAGCCGGAAAAAGACATGCAGAATGCGCGCAATCATCGTTCATACCCAAGCCGGAACGCGGCCTGCCGGACAAGTTTGGTGCGAATCGGCGTCAGCTTCAAGGTGCCGCCCGTCGCGACGCGATCGGCGCCATGCGCACCGGCTGCAGATCTCTGCCGCGTCGATCGATGAAAGGAGGTTTGGTGGAGCCTAGCGGGATCGAACCGCTGACCTCCTGCATGCCATGCAGGCGCTCTCCCAGCTGAGCTAAGGCCCCTTTTGCCCGGGCTGAATCGCCCGTGCGGCGCTATCTATGAGATGCGGCAGGGCGGTTCAAGCGAAAAACAACGCCTGCCGCCCCGGGCGATCAGTCTTCGTCGTCTCCCGCGACATCCGCCAGATCGTCGAGCGAGACGTTGTCGTCATCCTCGTCCTCTTCCAGCAGTTCGTCGTCGATATCCACGTCGACGTCGTCATCCTCCAGCACGACTTCCTCTTCGTTGTCGGCCTCGGGCTTCTTGTTCGACGCATCCTCGGCATCCGCCGCGATCATGCGGTTCTTGGATTCGTCGAATTCGACGATTTCGCCGGTATAGGGGCTGACGATCGGCGACTTGTTCAGGTCGTAGAACCGCTTCCCGGTCGTGGGGCAAACACGCTTCGTGCCCCATTCTTCCTTGGGCATGGACATTCCCTCTTTGATGACATCACTTGCCGACGATCCGCGTCCCCTGCCATAAGCGGATCAGGGTGTCAAAGGCTTTCCGCGCAGGGTCGTGGCGCAACGGAGGACATATGGGTCATCATCTCCTGCCGGGCAACCCTCCGGTCGAAATCAACCTCAAACGATCCTCGCGCGCGCGCCGCATCTCGCTGCGCGTCTCGTCGCTGGACGGGCGGGTCACGCTGACTCTGCCGCGCGGCGTCTCCGAGGGCGACGGCATCGCCTTCGCCGCCGAAAAGGCCGACTGGCTGCGCGGGCATCTGGCCCGGCACGGCGGGACCCAGGTGGTGGCGGTCGGCACCGACCTGCCGGTCGCAGGGCGGCTCCTCAGCATTGCCGCCGGGGCCGGACGGTCGGTGCGGGTCGAGGGCGACCGGCTGCTCGTTCCCGGCGATCCCGCGCAGCTGCCCGCGAAACTCTCGGCCTACCTCAGGGCTTTGGCGCGCGATCGCCTCGTCGCCGCCTCGGACCGCTACGCCGCGCGGCTGGGGCGGCGCTATACGCGCATCACGCTGCGGGACACCCGGTCGAGATGGGGATCCTGTTCCGCGCAGGGCGCCCTCTCGTATTCCTGGCGCCTGATCATGGCCCCGCCCGAGGTGTTGGACTACGTCGCCGCGCACGAGGTCGCGCACCTGGCCGAGATGAACCATTCCCGCGCGTTCTGGGACACGGTGCAGGCGATCCACGGCCCGCACGAGGTGCAGCGCCGCTGGCTCAGGACCGACGGGACCGCCCTGCACCGTTTCCGGTTCGAGGCCCAGGATCGGGCCCATTGACCTCGCGCGATTTTGTGATCACATGCAATCATGCTGATGCAAACCCGCCCCGATCCGAGCCCCGCCGCCCATGAACGTGTCTATCGCGGCCTGCGCACCCGCATCATGCACGGCGAGATACCGCCAGGAGAATCCCTGACGCTCCGCGGGATCGGCCGCGAGTTCGGAGTGTCGATGACGCCGGCGCGGGAATCGATCCGGCGGCTCGTGGCGGAAGGTGCGCTCACGCTCTCCTCTTCGGGCCGGGTCTCCACGCCCGAGATCACCAACGAACGGATCGAGGAGCTGGCCGCCCTGCGCGCCCTGCTCGAGGTCGAGCTGGCCTCGCGTGCGCTGCCACGCGCCCATATCGCCCTGATCGACCGCCTGCAGGCGATCAATTCGACGATTTCGGAGATGGTCGAGCGGCACGACGCCGTGGGCTATATCCGGACCAACCTCGAGTTTCACCGCACGCTCTATCTGCGGGCGCAGGCCCCGGCGATGCTGGCCATGGCCGAAACCGTCTGGCTTCAGCTCGGCCCCACGATGCGCAAGCTCTACGGGCGGCTGCACCGGCGCGAATCGCCGCATTTCCACCGGCTGATCATCGCCGCGCTCAAGGCCGGGGACGAGCCCGGTCTTCGGCTGGCGGTCCGCTCGGACGTGACGCAGGGGCTGCGCCTGCTGACGACGTGATCACGCTGGTCGGGTTCCGCTATTCCGTCTACGTGCGGATCGCCCGGATGGCCCTGCACGAGGCCCGGCTTCCCTACCGGCTGGACGAGGTCGATCCCTTCGAAACCACCGCTGCGAATCCGCATCCGTTCGGGCGGGTCCCCTCGCTCGACCACGACGGATTCATGCTGCACGAAACCTCGGCGATCACCGCCTATGCCGAGGCACTCTCGGACGCCGGGTCGAGGCCCGCTCCTGCGAAGGCCCGTGCGCGCCAGCAACAGGTGATCGCGATCCTCGACAACTACGGCTACTGGCCTCTCGTGCGCGAGGTCTATGCAGCCGCGGTCTTCGGCCCGGCGACGGGCAGGCCGCGGGACGATGCGCGCGTCCTGCGCGGCCTCGACAGGGCACAGCCGGTGTTGACCGCACTTGACGGGATAGCGGCCGAAGGGCTGTGTCTTGCCGGAGAGGTGAGCCGTGCCGACCAACATCTCGCGCCGATGCTGGGCTGTCTTGCCGCCGCGCCCGAGGGGGCTCGGGCCCTCGCCCGCCACGGCGCCCTGGCCGCCCGGTTCCAAAAGCTGTCGCAACGGGCCAGCTATCGCGAGAGTGACCCCGGTCTGCCGACGGTCTAGGCGGCGAGGCCCTTCGAGCCCATGTTCAGGAACTTGCCACGCCGGTCCTTGACCAGATCGGCCGGCGTCTGCCCGTCCATCTCGGTCAGCATGGCAAGGATCTCCTGCCGGACACCATCGAACGCCGTCGCCCGGTTCCGGTGCGCCCCGCCCAGCGGCTCCGGTACGATCCGGTCGATCACCCCGAGCTCTTTCAGATCCTGCGCGGTCAGGCGCATCGCCTCGGCCGCCTCGCGCATCTTCTCGGAATCCTTCCACAGGATCGAGGCGCAGCCTTCGGGCGTGATCACCGAATAGACCGAGTGCTCCAGCATCGCGACCCGGTTCGCCGTGGCGAAGGCCACCGCGCCGCCAGACCCGCCTTCGCCGATGACCACCGACACCATGGGCACGCCGATCTGAAGGCACTTTTCGGTCGACCGGGCGATCGCCTCGGACTGGCCGCGCTCTTCGGCGCCCTTGCCGGGATAGGCACCGGGCGTGTCCACCAGCGTGATCACCGGCAGGCGAAACCGATCGGCCAGATCCATCAGGCGGATCGCCTTGCGATAGCCTTCGGGCCGGGCCATGCCGAAGTTCCGTTCGATCCGGCTTTTCGTGTCGTTGCCCTTTTCGTGACCGATCACCACGACCGGCCGATCCTCGAATCGCGCCAGCCCGCCCAGCACGGCCTGGTCCTCGGCAAAGTTCCGGTCTCCGGACAGGGGCGTGTATTCATTGAACAGCGCGTCGATATAGTCCTTGCAATGCGGCCGGTTCGGATGCCGCGCCACCTGGCATTTCCGCCACGGCGTCAGAGACTTGTACAGATCCTTGAGCATCGCCGAGGCCTTGGAATCCAGCGCCGCAGCCTCGGATTCGATGTCCATCCCCTCGGTCTGCTGGGCCATCGCCCGCAGCTCTCGCGCCTTGCCTTCGATCTCGGCCAGCGGCTTCTCGAAATCGAGGTAGCTGCTCACCTCGTTGCTGGGGCGGTCGGCACTGGTATCAGACATGCAATTCCCTCCGGAGTTGCGGGGTATATGCCCATGGCCGGAAGGCTTTGCAACTCTGCCGGACATGCCCGGCCCTCCGGACGGTCCCGGCCGCCGAGGGGTCGCAGTATCGGAGCCTAGCGAAAGAGCAGCGGGACGAGCGACGCCACCAGCAGCCCCGCCATGGTCCAGTTGAATACCCGGAGCCGCGCCGGGTTGGTGAGGACCCGCCGCATCTGTTGCCCCAGCACGGTCCAGACCGAGACACAGGGAATGCAGACCAGCGCAAACATCGCCGCCACCACCGTGATGGCAAGAAGGCTCTGATCGGCGGCATAGACCGTGATCGCGGTCAGCGCCATGGTCCAGGCCTTGGGGTTCACCCATTGGAACAACGCCGCCTGCAGGAACGTCAGGGGACGGCCCGCCGCCTCGGCCCGCGCCTCCGGCGGGGCCGCGCGGGCGATCTTCCAGGCCAGCCACAGCAGATAGGCCACGCTGACGACGCTCAGGACCGTGTGGGTGATCGGGAAAGCCACGAACACGCGGATCAGGCCCAGCCCGACCAGCAGCGTCATGACCGAAAAGCCGACGGCGATCCCCAGCATGTGCGGCATCGTCCGCCAGTAGCCGAAGTTCGCCCCCGAAGCCATGACCATCAGGTTGTTCGGCCCCGGCGTGATCGTCGAGACGAAACAGAAGGTCAGCAGGGCAAACAGTATATCATATGTCATGATGGGATCCGTCCTCGCCGCAACTTTATGGGATGCGCAGCGGCATTGGATTGCATATAGTTCTGGAAGTCACGGCCGTTGAGCAATGAAAACCGATCATGGACGAGATCAACCGCAAGATATTGCACGAGCTCACGCGCGACGGCCGCATCTCGAATCTCGATCTCTCGGACCGCGTGGGCCTCTCGCCCTCGGCCTGCCTGCGCCGGGTCCAGGAGCTCGAGAGACGCGGGGTGATCAAGGGCTATCGGGCCGTACTGGACCCGGTCCGGAATGGCGTCGGGTTCATCGCCTATGTCACCGTCGGGCTGAACAGCCATACCAAGGCTGCGCAGGAGGCTTTCGAACGTGCCATCGCCAAAGCCCCGGAGGTTCGCGAGTGCCACAACATCACGGGCGCCTGGGAATACCTGTTGCGGATCGAGGCGGCCGACCTCGCCGCCTACAAGTCGTTTCACACCGACATCCTGGGCACCGTGCCGCAGGTGAGCGCCATCACCTCATACGTCGTCATGGCCTCGCCCAAGGACGAGCGCGCCTGATCACCGGCAATAGGCCGCCTGTTCTCGCACCGCCTGGCCCGCTCCGGACAGGTCCACCGGCAGGGTATGTCCCTCGATCCTCAGCATACGGCCGCGCCGCAGCTGTTCCAGAAAGTCCGCCTGCGCCGCGGCATCGGCGAAGACCAGTTCGTAGCCGAAGACATTCCCCTTCAGGAAATGCGGATCCTTGGTCCGGCCGGTGAACTCGGCCGGCACGCGGAACTCCCGGCCGTCCACGGTCAGCCCGACGTCGCCCGCCGCCCGCCGCCGCGGATAGGCGAGGCGCACGGACCGGTCTGCGCCCTCGCATCGGATCGAGAAATACTCGCCCGCCGCCGAACGCTCCTGCGTGAGGTACATCAGGATGCCGTTCTGGCCGGGATCCTTGGACTGGACCCACTTGCCGCCGAAGACCTTGATCACGTCGTTCTCGACGACGTCGGCATGCAGCGGCAGGGCTGCCAGGGACAGGAAGAGCGAGAGAGCGAAATGGCGCATGAGGAACCTCCGGTTTCGTTCTTTCTAGAGGCGTAATCCGGCCTGCCAAGGGGCCAGGCCGGTTTTCGGGTCATTTCATCGTGAGTGTCGCGGCCGCGTCCGCCCCGTGGCCGCGCCCGAGGTTCAGCCGATCTGTGCGATCAGGTCCGACTGTTTCACGATCACCTCGGCCTGCTTGATCGAGGCGATATCCACCAGCCGCCCCTTGTAGACCACCGCGCCGGCCCCCGTGCGCGTCGCCTCCTCCATCGCGGCGAGGATCTCCCTGGCCTCGGTCACCTTCTCGTCGGAGGGGGTGAAGACCTCGTTGGCCAGCGCCACCTGATTGGGGTGGATGGCCCATTTCCCGACCATGCCCAGCAGCGACGAGCGCAACGCCTGCGCCCGGAACGCCTCTGCGTCCGAGAAATCGCCGAACGGCCCGTCGACCGGCAGCACGCCGTGGGTCCGGCAGGCGGCGACGATGGCGGTCTGAGCCCAGTGCCACGGGTCGGACCAGTATTTCTGGCCCTCGCGCAGCATGTAGTAATCCTCTTGCGTGCCGCCGATGCCGGTGGTCTGCATCCCCATCGAGGCGGCGAAATCTGCCGCGCCCAGGCTCATCGCCTGCAACCGGGGCGACGAGGCGGCAATCGCCTCGACATGGGCGATCCCCGCGGCGCTTTCGATGATGACTTCGAAGGCGATCGGCTTGCTGCGACCCTTGGCCTTCTCGATCGCCGTCACCAGCGCGTCGACGGCATAGACGTCCTCGGCGCAGCCCACCTTGGGGATCATGATCATGTCGAGCCGGTCCGACGCCTGTTCCAGCAGATCGACCACGTCGCGGTACCAATACGGCGTGTCGAGCCCGTTGATCCGCACGCTCAGCGTCTTTTTGCCCCAGTCGATATCGCCGATGGCCTCGATCGCCATGGCACGGGCCTTGTCCTTGTCGTCAGGTGCGACCGCGTCCTCGAGATCGAGGTTGATCACATCCGCGGCCGAGGCCGCCATCTTGGGCGGCAGCTTGGCGTTGGAGGCGGGGCCGAACAGCTGACAGCGGTTCGGACGCGACGGAGGCGCGGGCTGAATACGAAAGGACATCTTGCCACCTCGGGTAAGGAAATTACGTTTGGATCGTGTCGACGGTTATTAAATTACACCCCCCTCCGCAAGCGCGTTTTGCAGCGCAGCATGGCCGGCAGGAGAGATCCTCGGGACGGGTCCAAGGGCACCGCGAGGACCGGGGCCGACGTCATACTCGGCCTCGTCCCGGGGATTTCCGGTCCGCCGCGAAACGCTCCCGTGGAATGCCACGTCCGTGCAAGATTCTTTCGCACCTGACGTCTCGACCTGCACAAATTTTCGCTTTTCTCCGGCTATGACGTGGATTTGCACGATATTCCCGGGTTGAATCGACAATAGTCCCGCCAAGTGAAGGAGCTGACAGATGATCGAAACCCCCTATCTCCTCTTCCTCGGCGATGCGCCCGACATGCTTGCCGCCAAGGTGGCGCAGGGTATCCGCGACTGGCGCCCCGAAAACGCCATCGGCCAGTTCCGCATGGAGGGCTGCAAGGCCGACATGAACCTGCCCGACATGACCCTGGCCGAGGCGAAAGCGGCCGGGGCCCGGACCCTGGTGATCGGCGTTGCGAACCGCGGCGGCGTCATTTCCGCCGCCTGGAAGAAGGTCCTGGTCGAGGCGCTGGAAGAAGGCTTCGACCTGGCCTCGGGCCTGCACAACCTGCTGCGCGACGAGCCGGACCTGAAAGCCGTGGCCGAGGCGACAGGCCGGCGGCTGCACGATGTCCGCGTCCCTTCCGTCCAGTATCCGATCGCCAACGGCGAGAAGCGTACCGGCAAGCGCTGCCTCGCCGTGGGCACCGACTGTTCGGTCGGCAAGATGTACACGGCGATGGCCATGGACCGCGACATGAAGCAGCGCGGGCTCAAATCCTCGTTCCGCGCCACCGGCCAGACCGGCATCCTGATCACCGGAGAGGGGGTGCCGCTCGATGCGGTGATCGCGGATTTCATGGCCGGATCGGTCGAATGGCTGACGCCCGGCAACGATCCGGATCACTGGGACATGATCGAGGGGCAGGGCAGCCTGTTCCATGTCTCCTATTCCGGCGTGACCATGGCGCTGATCCACGGCGGCCAGCCGGACGCGCTGATCCTCAGCCACGAACCCACGCGCGAGCATATGCGCGGCCTGCCCGGCTACAAGCTCCCCTCGCTCGAGATGTTGCGGGACACGGCCCTGCCGCTGGCCCGCGTGGCCAACCCGGCCTGCGAGGTGGTCGGCGTTTCCGTCAACACGCAGCACATGGGCGAGGACGAGGCGCAGAGCTACCTGGCCGAGGTCGAGGCACGGATGGGCCTGCCCGCGACAGACCCCTACCGGTTCGGCGCGGCCAAGCTGGTGGATGCGCTGGTGGCGCTGGGCTAGCCTCCGGGCGGGATCGCGGGTGGCGGCGTCGAGGCCTCCGGCGGGAGTATTTTCGGCAAGATGAAGGAGGGGCGCGTGCATATCACGGTCAAGGCAGATTCGTTTCCGCTGGCGGAAGTCTTCACGATTTCCCGCGGCAGCCGGACCGAGGCGCAGGTGCTGACGGTCGAGGTGACCGAAGACGGGCATACGGGGCGCGGCGAGTGCGTACCCTATGCGCGGTACGGGGAAACGCTGGACAGCGTCGCGGCCGACATCTCCGGCCTCGTGCCTTCGGACCGGGCGGCGCTGCAGGAGGCGCTTGCGGCGGGTGCGGCCCGGAACGCGGTGGACTGCGCGCTCTGGGATCTCGAGGCGAAACGCCTGGGACGGCGGGCCTGGGAGATCGCCGGGCTTCCGGCGCCGGGACCGGAGATCACCGCCTTCACCCTCTCGCTGGCGGAGCCGGAGGTCATGGAGGCGGCAGCACGGCGCCATGCCCACCGGCCGCTGTTGAAGATCAAGCTGGGCACGCCGGACGACATGCCGCGGCTCGAAGCTGTCCGGCGCGGGGCGCCCCGGGCCCGGATCATCGTCGATGCCAACGAGGGCTGGACCGCCGAGGTCTATGCCGATCTCGCGCCCCACCTTGTCCGGCTCGGTGTGGCGCTGGTCGAACAGCCCCTGCCCGCGGGCGAGGACGCGGCGCTGATCGGCATGGAGCGACCGGTACCGGTCTGCGCCGACGAGAGCTGTCACGACCGCGCGAGCCTGCCCGGGCTGAAGGGCAAGTACGACGTGGTGAACATCAAGCTGGACAAGACCGGCGGCCTGACCGAGGCGCTGGCGCTGCGGGAGGCCGCGCGGGCCGAGGGCTTTGGCGTCATGGTCGGCTGCATGGTCGGATCGTCGCTGGCGATGGCGCCGGCGGTGCTGGTCGCGCAGGGTGCTGTCGTGACCGACCTTGACGGGCCGCTTCTGCTGGCTCAAGACCGCGACCACGCTTTGCAATTCGACACCGAGGGCGTGCATCCGCCTTCGGCCGCGCTCTGGGGATGACCCGTTGGGAAGGAGATCATCATGACCCGCATCGTCTATGTGAACGGCGACTACCTGCCTGAGGCCGAGGCCAAGGTGTCCGTCTTCGACCGTGGGTTCCTGATGGCCGACGGCGTCTATGAGGTGACGAGCGTGCTCGACGGCAAGCTCGTGGATTTCGAGGGTCATGCAAAACGGCTGGAGCGGTCGCTGGGCGAACTCGACATTGTGTCGCCGGTGACGACGGACGAATTGCTGTCGATCCACCGCGAACTGGTGAAACGCAACGACCTGACCGAAGGCGGGGTCTATCTGCAGATCACCCGCGGCGCCCCGGCAGACCGGGACTTCGCCTTTCCCGACCCGGAGACGACGCCCTCGACCATCGTGCTGTTCACCCAGGTCAAGAACCTGGCCGACGCGCCGGCCGCGCGGACCGGGATCAGCGTGATCTCGATCGAGGACAGGAGATGGGCGCGCCGCGACATCAAGACGGTGCAGCTGCTCTATCCCTCGATGGGCAAGATGATGGCCAAGGCCGCCGGCGCGGACGATGCCTGGATGGTCGAGGATGGGCTGGTGACCGAGGGCACCTCGAACAACGCCTATATCGTCAAGGGCGGCAAGATCATCACGCGGCAGCTGTCGAACGACATCCTGCACGGGATCACCCGCGCCGCCGTCCTGCGCCTGGCGAAGGAGGCGCAGATGGAGGTCGAGGAGCGCGGGTTTTCCGTCGAGGAGGCACGCGAGGCCGACGAGGCCTTCGTTACCTCGGCCACCACCTTCGTGCAGTCGGTGGTGAAGATCGACGAGGCCACTATCGGCGAGGGCACCCCCGGGCGCATCGCCCTGCGCCTGCGGGAAATCTACATCGACGAGAGCCGCAAAAAGGCGATCTGACCTGCGCCCCTGACCGGCCAACTGCACGAGGTCGGGCAGGCTGCGCCACGCTCTGGGCCGAGGCCGCCCCGCAATCGGGCGATTTCCGACCTTTCGGCACGAGGGCATCGGCCCCGGGCCATCGCGGCGTCGGTGGCGCATGGACCTTTGCCCGCGCCGATGTGTAAGGTCCGGACCAGAGGGGACAGGAGTTCGGGGATGTACGATCTTGCGGCTATCGGCGCCTGGCTGGAGTTCGCCGTCAGGTGGGTTCACGTGATCACGGCTATCGCCTGGATCGGATCGTCGTTTTATTTCATCGCCCTGGATCTCGGACTGCACCGCGACCGGGACCTGGCCTCCGGCGCCGATGGCGAGGAGTGGCAGGTGCATGGCGGCGGCTTCTATCATGTGCAGAAATATCTCGTGGCGCCCGACAAGATGCCCGGCGACCTCGTCTGGTTCAAATGGGAGAGCTACTCGACCTGGCTGTCGGGGTTCGCGCTGCTGATCCTGGTCTATTACCTGGGGTCGGAGTTCTACCTTGTCGATCCGGCCGTGGCCGACCTCTCGGGGGCTGCGGCCATCCTGATCTCTCTCGCGTCGCTGGCGATCGGCTGGCTGGTCTACGACCGGATCTGCAAGTCGCGGTTCGGGGACGACAACACCCGGCTGATGCTGGCGCTGTACGTGATCCTGGTCGGGATGGCCTATTTCTACACCCATGTCTTTGCGGGTCGTGCGGCCATGCTTCACCTCGGGGCGCTGACCGCGACGATCATGAGCGCCAACGTCTTCTTCATCATCATGCCGAACCAGCGCATCGTGGTGGCCGATCTCAAGGCGGGGCGCGTTCCGGAGGCGAAATACGGAAAGATCGCCAAGCAGCGGTCCACCCATAACAACTATCTGACCCTGCCCGTTATCTTCATGATGCTGTCGAACCACTACCCTCTCGCCTTCGCGACGGAGTACACTTGGATCATCGCCAGCCTGGTCTTCCTGATGGGCGTGACGATCCGGCACTATTTCAACAGCATTCACGCGCGCAAGGACGGCCCTCTCTGGACCTGGGCGGCCACCGCGATCCTGTTCCTGCTTGTAATGTGGCTGTCCACGGCGCCGATGTTCCGCGCCGATGAACCCGAAGAGGCCACGGGCGCCGCGTTGCGTTTCGCCGAGGCCGAGGGATTCGATCAGGTGCATGACATCGTGCTGGGCCGCTGCTCCATGTGTCATGCGGCCGAACCGGCGTGGGAGGGGCTGCTCTGGCCGCCCCGGGGCGTGCGCCTCGAGACCGGGGGGCAGATCGCCCGGCAGGCCCGCGCGATCTATCTTCAGGCGGCGCTCGGCCATGCCATGCCGCCCGCAAACCTGAGTTTCATGGAGCCGCAGGAGCGCGCCGCGATCATCGCCTGGTATCGGGCGGCGTCGGACTGACCGGGGGCTCATGTCCCGCGCCCGCCCAGCACCACGCCGAGCGTCCGCAGCAGGATCACCGCATCCCCGCCGAGGGAGCGGGTCCTGTCGTACCGCCGGTCCAGCCGCAGTCGTTCCTCATAGCTCAAAGCATTGCGGCCCGAGACCTGCCACAGCCCGCTCATTCCCGGGCGGTGCGCGCAATAGGCGCGGGCCGTGGGAGCGTCGTACCGGGCGCCGAATTCCGCACGCGGCACGGGGCGCGGACCGACCAGGCTCATCTCGCCGCACAGCACGTTCCAGATCTGCGGCAGTTCGTCCAGGCTGAACCGGCGCAACATGCGGCCCCAGGCGGTCACGCGGGGGTCGTCCACCAATTTGGTGAGACGCGCCCATTCGCGACCGCGCCCTTCTTCCATCAGAAGGCGGGGGAGCTGGCCCTCGGCCCCCGGCACCATCGTCCGGAATTTCCACATCCGGAACATCCGCCCGCCGCGCCCCACCCTCTGCTGCGCGAAGAATACCCCCGGCCCCTGCAACACCCGTGCTGCCAGGGCGATGATCAGGATCAGCGGCAGCCAGACCGGCAGACCAACGAGGATCAGCACGAGATCGAACAACCGTTTGGTGTCGGGGAGGCGGATCGGCACAAAGCCGAACCGGCGGAGGAGCAATTCGGGTGTCATCCTGCGACCCTATGATTGATCGCTTAACGAAGAGTAATGCCACCGCGCGCACCGGATTGTTTCCCGGGCAAGAGAATCCATCCGATTTGACTCAAATCGAACCGCAGCAATTCCGCATGCAGGAATACTCTTCCACAAGGCGCCCGATCCGGTATCTTCCCGCCGAGGGAGGACGCAATGACGCAGACGTACGAACAGACCACGCATATCCATACGAACGAGGACTGGCTGGGCAAGCTGACCGAGGAGATCCTCGAGCCGGACCTGCCGATCATCGACCCGCACCATCACCTCTGGGACCGCCTGGGGCCATATTTCACCGATGAGTTGCTGGGCGACCTGACCTCGGGCCACAACATCCGCCAGTCGGTCTTCATCCAGTGCCGCTACGGCTATCGCACCGACGGCCCGGACGAGATGAAGCCCGTGGGCGAGACGGAATTCGTGGTCGGTGTCGCCGAGGAAGCCGCGCGGAAACGCCCCGAGATCGGGGCCTGCGACGGGATCGTTGCACATGCCGACCTGCGGCTCGGCGAGGGGGTCCAGCCCGTGCTCGAGGCGCATGCGGCGGCGGCGAAGGGCCGACTGCGCGGCATCCGCCACATCACCGCCTCGGGGGGCGAGCGGTTTTCGGGCGCCGTCCCCAATTCACCGCTGCGGGTGATGTACGACGAGGATTTCCGGAAGGGATTCGCGCGGCTTCAGCCCAACGGGCTGACCTTCGACGGCTGGCTCTACCATCCCCAGATCCCCGAGTTCACCGATCTGGCCCGCGCCTTTCCCGAAACCACCATGGTTCTCGACCACTTCGGCGGGCCGCTCGGCATCGGGCCCTACCGGGGCCGTGGCGACGAGGTCTTTGCCGAGTGGAAGGCCGCCGTGACCGACCTCGCCACCTGTCCGAACGTCTACATGAAGCTCGGCGGGCTCGCGATGGACGTGAACGGCTTCGATCTACACAAGGAACCGTTGCCGCCGTCCTCGGGCGAGTGCGCGCGGCTGTGGCGGCCCTATTTCGAAACCGCGATCGACCTCTTCGGCCCCGACCGCTGCATGTTCGAAAGCAACTTTCCGGTCGACAAGGGCGCGGTCTCGTACCCTGTGGTATGGAACACCTTCAAGCGGATCGCGGCGGGCGCGAGCGGCGACGAGAAGGCGAAGCTTTTCCACGATACGGCGAAGAGCGTGTATCGCCTTTGACGGATCGGAACGGTGATCGAGGATGGCTGATCCGTTGCGCTTAACTTCGTGATAACCCCCCCTGCGCTAAGCTGATCCAAGGCAAGAGACAGTCGGGTGGATGAGCGCGCGGTCGAACGCTGCGTCAGAAACCATGTGGCGGATCGGCGGGTTCCCCTGTCCGTCGGTCCGTCCGTGGTCATCGTCGGCGGGGGGCCTCAAGGCGAGGGGGCTGGGCGTGGCGTGACGGATCGTGCGGACGCTTCGGGCTCGGCCGGACCCGGCCGCTGCCCGGCCTGCGGGTCGGTCGCGGTACGCCGCAGGGCGGGCACGAGGCTTGCAGGGCGTGCGGCGCTGCCATACGAGGGGCCGACCTCTCACAAGCCGACCAGCCCATGCGTCCATTGCCGTCCGACCCTTTGCCCGGACCCGACCTCGTCGCCGCCGTGACCGCCGAGCTGGCCGGCCCTGTCGAGACCTGGGTGCCGCTGCGGGGCGGACGCACGAACCGGGTGTGGCGCATGGCGGGGGCGGCGGGGGACCTTGTTCTCAAGCTGTATCTGCCCGGTGCCGAGACACCGCTGTTCCCGAACGACCCGGAGGCCGAGTTCCGCATCCTGTCCCGCCTCGCTCCGGCCGGCCTGGCCCCCAGCCCGGTCGCGCGGCTGAAGGGCGCGTTCGGCCATGCGCTGATCTATCGGTTTCTCGAGGGGCCGACATGGGACCGCGACCTCGTCGCCATGGCGCGCCTGCTCCACCGGGTCCATGGGATGGCGCCGCCCCAGGGGCTCGGCCCCCTGCCCTCGGGCAGCGCCGAACTGCGCGCCCAGGCCCGGGGTATCCTGAGCCGCTGCCGGGGGGCGGCGGATCCGGCGCTCGCACGGCTGGAGACCCGGGTTGCCGCCCGTCCGGCCGTCCCGCCCTGTGCCGCGCCCCGCCTGATCCACCGGGACCCGGTGGCGGGCAACGTGATCGACACCGCCCGCGGCCCGGTTCTGATCGACTGGCAGTGCCCCGCCCTGGGGGATCCCTGCGAAGACCTGGCGATCGTCCTCTCGCCCTTCATGCAGCGTGCCTATCTCGGTCATCTCCTGACGGAGGACGAGGCCGCGACGTTCCTCGCCGCCTACCCGGACGCCGAAACCGTCGCGCGCTACCGGCGGCTTGCGCCGTTCTTCCACTGGCGGATGGCGGCCTATGCCCTGTGGTGCGAGGAGAACGGGAGGGATGCGGGACCGACAGACCGGGCGCGCGAGATCTCCGCCGCCGCGCGCCTAGCCTGACATGGGTCAGACCAGCGCGGCCAGCAGGGCGGTCGCCCCCCCGCCGAGCACCACCCCGGCGCCGAGCCAGAGCCAGCGGTGACGCCGGGGCGTGCGGTGCTCGGTCTCGAAGGCATGCATCTGCTCCGAAAGCGCGCTCTGCACCAGTCGCGGCAGGCGGGGACCGAAGCGGGCCAGCACCTCGGCGGTCTGGCCGAGGTCGCGCATCAATGCGCGGGGGCCCAGGCTGCGGCGGATATAGGCCTCGACGACGGGGCGGGCGACCTCCCAGATGTTGATCTGCGGCGACAGCGACCGCGCCACGCCCTCGACCACGACCATGGTCCGCTGCAGCAGGATCAGCTCGGTCCGCGTCTCCATCCCGAACCGTTCGGTCACGTCGAACAGATAGGACAGCAGCCGACCCATTGAGATCTTGGTGGCGTCCATGCCGAAGATCGGTTCTCCGACGGCGCGGAGGGCGCGGGCGAATTCATCCACATCCTGATCGGCGGGCACGTAGCCCGCTTCGAAATGCACCAGCGCGACACGCATGTAGTCGCGCTTGATGAACCCATAGAGGATCTCGGCATAGACGCGCCGGGTATATTCGTCGATATGCCCCATGATCCCGAAGTCGTAGGCCAGGATCGTGCCGTCTGCGGCCACCTTGAGGTTGCCCTGGTGCATGTCGGCATGGAAATAGCCGTCGCGCAGCGCGTGGTTGAGAAACAGGGTCAGCACCCTCTCGCCCAGCTTGCGCCGGTCGTGCCCGGCCGCGTCCAGCGCGGCATTGTCACCGAAGGGGATACCCTCGGCCCAGGTCATCGTCATGACCCGGCGACCGCTCTGCTGCCAACGCACGGCGGGCAGGGCAAAACCCGCGTCGCCTTCGGTGTTCGACGCGAAGGTCGAGGCCGAGGCGGCTTCGAGCCGCAGGTCCAGTTCGCCCCGCACGACCCCGTCGAAATGCGCCACCACGTCCGAGGGGCGCAGACGGCGCGAGGCGGGCGACAGGATTTCGATGATCGAGGCGGCCAGATAGAAGGCGTCGATATCCTTGCGGAAGGCACGTTCGATCCCCGGCCGGAGCACCTTGACCGCCACGACCTCTCCGGTCTCGTTCAGCCGGGCCTTGTGGACCTGTGCGATCGAGGCTGCAGCAACAGGTTCTGAAAATTCAGAATAGATCGAATCGACGGGCTGCTCGAGTTCGTCCTCGATCGTCTGCTTCGCGGTCGAGACCGAGAACGGGGGCAGGCGGTCCTGCAGGACGCGCAGCTGCGTCGCCAGATCCTCGCCCACCAGGTCGGGCCGGGTCGAGAGCACCTGGCCGAACTTGATATAGGCCGGCCCCAGGGCGGTCAGAGCCCGCGTCGCCGGCGGCATGGCCGGATCGCCCTTGAGCCCGAGCCACTGGAACGGCCATCCCGCCACCCGCGCGGCCATCCGCAGCAGCGGCGGCGCGTCGTAGGCGTCCAGGATGATCTTCATCGCGCCGGTCCGCTCCAGCGTCGCGCCGGTTCTCACCAGACGCCATATGTTATGCGGCCCGCGCATCCCCTAGAGCTTCCAGCCGGAATGCAGCGCCGCGATCCCCAGCGTCAGGTTGCGGTACTTGGCCTGCTCGAACCCGGCGCTCCGCACCATGCCGAGGAACGTCTCCTGATCCGGAAACCGACGGATCGATTCGACGAGATACTGATAGCTGTCCCGGTCATTCGCGATGGCCTGGCCCATCGCCGGGATGAGGTTAAAGGAATAGCGGTCATAGGCCCATTGCAACGCGGGCGTCGGAATTGTCGAAAATTCCAGAACCATCAGACGACCCCCGGGCCTGAGCACGCGGAACGCCTCGGCCAGGGCATCCTGCGGGCGCGTGACGTTCCGGATTCCGAAGCTGATCGTGTAGACGTCAAAGCTGTTGTCGGCAAAGGGCAGCGCCATGGCATCGCCCACGACCCAGTCCAGGCTTCCGGCCATCCTTGCCGCCTCGGCGCGCTGGCGTCCCTCGGCCAGCATCGGTTCGGTCAGGTCGAGCACGGTGGCATGGCCCGACCCCGCCCGCTTGAGAAACCGGAACGAGATGTCGCCGGTGCCGCCCGCGACGTCCAGCAGCCGCTGCCCCGGGCGCGGGGCGAGCCAGTCCATCATCGCGTCCTTCCAGAGCCGGTGGATGCCGAGGCTCATCGCGTCGTTCATCACGTCGTAGCGCGAGGCCACGGACGAGAAGACGCCGCGCACGCGGCCGGCCTTCTCGCTTTCGGGAACGGTTTCGAAACCGAAATGCGTGGTATTCTGGTCGCTCATGACGCCCGTTTCACCCTGCCAAATAAAAGCCTCAGTTCAGTGCCATAGATGGGGGTGAGACACAAACCGTCAAATCGGCGCACAAAGGACCGAAGCGGGATGGAGCAGGCACTCTCACTGGCAATGCTCGCGCTGGCCATCGTTTTGCTGGCCGTCCTGATGCGCATGCACGGCCGCATGGCCCACCTGCGGATCGAGCCGGAGCGGAGCCGGGACAGCTCGGTCCACCAGGTGGCGATTCCGATCCGGCTGGCCGCCGCCGTGCTCTCTCTTCTCATCCTGGTCCGGCTGGGTGAAGTGGCGCAGCACGCGCGCCCCGCCTTCTTCGCGGGCCTCGCCACCCTGCCGGTCCTGGCCTACGTCAACGCCTACGCCTGGCAGTTCCGCGCCGTGCTGCGCGGCAGCGACCTGACCCTGATGACCCCGTCCTTCCGCACGCGCAGCTACGACCTGACCCGCCTGATCGAAGTCTGCGAGGACCTGCACGGCACCTACCGGCTGCGGTTCCAGGGTGGCAATACCGCCTGGCTCGTGAAATACCTCAGCGGTCACAGCATCCTGCGCCGCGCCCTGTTCGAGGCGCGGCCCTACTACTAGGTCCGACCATGCCCGAACTGCCCGAGGTCGAAACCGTGCGCGCCGGCCTCGCCCCGGCCATGGAGGGAGAGGTGATCGCCCGCGCCCAGGTCAACCGGCCCGATCTGCGCTGGCCCTTCCCCGAGAACATGGCCGGGCGCCTGAGCGGCCGGCGTGTCGATCGGCTGCGGCGCCGCTCGAAATACATCCTCGCCGATCTGGACAGCCAGGAAACCCTGCTCATCCACCTGGGCATGTCGGGCCGGATGACGGTCTCGGGCGACCCGCTCGGCCGGTTCGTGCACGAGCATCCGGCGGCGGAAAAACACGATCACGTGGTGTTCGACATGGCCAACGGCGCGCGCGTCACCTTCAACGACCCTCGCCGCTTCGGCGCGATGGACCTGATGGCCACCCCCGAAACCGAGGCGCATCCGCTGCTGGCGAGCCTCGGGCCCGAGCCGCTGGGAAATGCCTTCAACGAGGCCTATTTCGTCGCCGCCGTCAAACACCGCCGCAGCCCGATCAAGGCCGTTCTGCTGGATCAGAAGGTCGTCGCGGGTCTCGGAAACATCTATGTCTGCGAGGCGCTCTACCGTGCCGGCATCTCGCCCTCCCGCCGCGCCGACCGGATATCGGTCACGCGGCTCGCGACCCTTGTGCCGATCATCCGCGACGTGCTGAACGCGGCGATCGCGGCCGGCGGCTCGTCGCTGCGTGACTATCGGCGGGCGGACGGCGAACTGGGCTATTTCCAGCACAGTTTCGACGTCTACGGGCGCGAGGGAGAGCCCTGCCGGACACCGGGCTGCAGCGCCACGATTCGGCGCACGGTCCAGTCGGGGCGGTCGTCCTTCCACTGTCCGCAATGCCAAAGATAGCTTGATCCGGGGGGCCAAGGTGCTAGTGAATCGCCCCTAACGCTCACAACCGATTGGCCGATCCAATGGCATACGAGACGATTGTCGTCGAAGTCGAAGATCATATCGCGCTGGTGAAATTGAACCGCCCGGACGCGATGAACGCCCTGAACAACGACCTTCTGGGGGAACTGGCCGACGCGCTCACCGCGGCGCAGTCGAACGACAAGGTCCGTTGCATCGTCATCACCGGAACCGAGAAATTCTTCGCGGCCGGCGCGGATATCAAGATGATGTCCGACAAGAGCTTTGTCGACGTTTTCGCCGGCGATCTCTTCACCCGCGAGACCGGCGCGATCCTGCGGGTCCGCAAGCCGATCATCGCGGCGGTCTGCGGCTATGCCCTGGGCGGCGGCTGCGAACTGGCCATGATGTGCGATTTCATCATCGCGGGCGACAACGCCAAGTTCGGCCAGCCCGAGATCAACCTCGGCGTCATCGCGGGCATCGGCGGCACCCAGCGGCTGACCCGCTTCGTCGGCAAGTCCAAGGCGATGGACATGAACCTGACCGGTCGCTTCATGGATGCCGAAGAGGCCGAGCGCTCCGGCCTCGTCTCGCGCGTGGTGCCCTGCAAGAAGCTCATGGACGAGGCCATGGGCGCCGCCGCCAAGATCGCCGAGAAATCGATGATTTCGGTCATGGCGGTGAAGGAAGCGGTGAACCGCTCCTACGAGACGCCGCTGGCCGAGGGCCTGCTCTTCGAGCGCCGGGTCTTCAATTCGCTCTTCGCGACCGAGGACCAGGCCGAGGGGATGAGCGCGTTCCTGGAAAAACGCGAGCCGCAATTCCGCGACCGCTGAGGCGCGCGACGCCACCGCCGGCGCGGCCGGCGGCTTTCCGTTCGGGCCCGGTGGCCCGGGCCGCGCGACGGGCGGCCTACATCCATCGTGGGCGCCCGCCGGTCCGCGGCAGGAGGGGGGCCCTCGCGGGCCTTCCAATCCGCGCGGTCCTCGGCTTCTATGGCGCATGCGCCGCAGTCATAGGGGCGCGGCACATAGGGGAGGTCACATGGATATCACCGGCAGGATCGCCATCGTCACCGGCGGCGCCCAGGGCATCGGCGCGGCGCTGGCGCGCGCGCTTCACGCGGCGGGCGCGCGTCACGTGGCGGTCTGCGATCTCGACGGCGCGGGGGCGGAGCGCGTCGCGGAGGAGATCGGCGGAACCGGTCTGCGGGTCGACCTGCGCGACGCCGAGCAGATCACCGCCATGATCGACCGGATCGAGGCCGACCAGGGGCCGGTCGACCTGATGTGCTCCAACGCCGGGATCGCCAACGGCTTCGATCCCGAGGTGCGCAACGCCGCCGGAGCAAGCTCCGAGGACTGGCAGGCGGCCTGGGAGGTCAACGTCATGGCGCATGTCCACGCCGCCCGCGTGCTCGTGCCGCGCATGATCGCCCGGGGCGGGGGTCATTTTCTCCACACGGTCAGCGCGGCCGGCCTGCTGTCTCAGATCGGCAGCGCCACGTATTCGACGACGAAGCACGCCGCCATCGGCTTTGCCGAGAACCTCGCCATCAGTCATCGCGACGAGGGGATTCGTGTCTCCGTCCTCTGCCCGCAGGGGGTGGCGACGCCGATGCTGGAGGGGATCGGCGGCGATGGCCCGCAGTCGGGGGACGGGGTGCTGACGGCCGAGGCGGTCGCGCAATCGGCCCTGGAAGGCATCAGGAACGAGGAATTCCTGATCCTGCCGCATCCGCAGGTGCAGGGCTACATGGAGGCGAAGGTGACGAACTACGATCGCTGGATCGGGGGCATGGCCAAGTTTCAGCGGCGGTTCCGAGCGGGATGACCCCCCCGGACCGAAGCTGACGGGACCGGGCCCCCTGCCCGCCACCCCGGAGCTTGCCCGAAGGCCCCCGTTGCCCGGGCTGCGACAGCACGCAAGAGATCCTCGGGTCGCGCCCGGGCATATCCGGCCAAGCGGCGCGCGCCGTATCCGCGCCGCACGACCCCGCCCCCTGGGGCTTCGATCACGGCAATGTCGGACGGCGTGTTTTGCCTCAACAGGTATACCTGTCTAGTGTCTCTCTGCTGTGGAGTGGGAACCCGTCACGCGATGCGGGGGTTCTCTTCCGGCCCGGGACGTGCCGGGGTCTGAAAGAGGGAGGGTGCAATGGCGGCAAGATCTGGCGGTTCGTCCTCACCGGACACCCCGCCTGCCGAACAGGGTCGCGCCGAGCTGGGGCAGCGGATCCGGCAGCTGCGCGAGGCGCGCGGGCTCACGCTGCAGACCATCGCCGACCGCAGCGGGCTGGCGATCTCGACGATCTCCAAGATCGAGAGGGGGCTGATGGCGCCCACCTACGACCGGTTCTCGGGTCTCGCCCGGGGCCTCGGGGTCGATGTCACGCACCTGTTCTCCCCCGGCGGCAGGAGGTTCGAGGCCGGCACGGTCGCGCTCGCCCGGGCGGGAGAGTTCGGCTTTCTGGAGACCGAGAACTACGCCTACGAGATGCTGTTTCCCGATGTGCGGGGCAAGGCGATGATCCCGATGTGCGGCACACTCAAACCCTTGCAGAAGATGAGTTTCGAGCGGATGGTGAACCATCCGGGCGAAGAGTTCCTGATGGTCATGTCCGGCCGGGTCGTCGTCCAGCTGGAAGGCCGCGAGGAGATCGTTCTCGACACAGGGGACAGCCTCTATTTCGACAGCGGGCGGGGACATCTCTACGCGGCCGAAGGCGACGAGGGCGCCCGCATACTCGTGGTCTGCACGGCGCCGGACGGCGCCGCCGGACCGGACAGGGCGGCGTGAGACCGAAAAGGCCGCGCCGAAACGGTTGACTTCGCGGCGAGTCGGGCCTATCAGCGCGGCTTCAGAACGCACGAACCCAAACCATGGGACGATAGACTTATGGCCAATACGCCTCAATCCAAGAAGCGCGCCCGTCAGATGCTCAACCGCACGACGGTGAACAAGGCGCGCCGCTCGCGCATCCGCACCTTCCTTCGCAAGGTGGAAGAGGCGATTGCGTCGGGCGACAAGTCCGCGGCATCCGCCGCCCTCCAGGCAGCCCAGCCCGAGCTGATGCGCGGCGTGACCAAGGGTGTCCTGCACAAGAACACCGCGGCGCGGAAAATGTCCCGCCTCTCTGCCCGGGTGAAGGCGATCGCCTGATCCGGACTTCAAGTCTTTGAACGAAAAGGGCACCGCGAGAGCGGTGCCCTTTTTGCGATGTGGCGCTTCTGCCACCGCCGGCGGATTCGGTGTAAACCAAGTTTGAGTCAAGCGCTTCTTGCCGTTGCCAGCCTCGCGCAGCAGTTGCTACGTTCCTTCTTGCGACTCGCGTCGCCTTGGGGGGCACGGCAGACCCGAACGAAACGAGGATACGAGCACAGCCTTTATTTATAAGGGCGAGTGACTCGGTCGAATAAGTTCGTACGTCCGGACGTGCAGATGGAATATGCAACTTATGGATGAGTGTCCGGGGACCCTCTCCTCTTGCCAAGTTGTTGTTTCCGCTAACAGTTCGCCGCTGTGGCGTATCCGTTCCGCTGCTGGAACGGTGCGCGCGAATTGTGTTCCGAGGTGCCGAATCGCGAGGCAGTCCGGCCGGGCCGGGCAAGACGATGGATG
Organism: Pseudooceanicola batsensis HTCC2597; assembly: GCF_000152725.1. Classification (GTDB taxonomy): domain Bacteria; phylum Pseudomonadota; class Alphaproteobacteria; order Rhodobacterales; family Rhodobacteraceae; genus Pseudooceanicola; species Pseudooceanicola batsensis. The sequence goes on along the minus strand of NZ_CH724131.1, from coordinate 2,647,594 downwards.
GCGCATGCAGGTTGAACACTCTGGGGGCATCGGGACATGACAAAAGAACAATGGGGCGCAGTTAAGCAGAAACTTCTGCAGAACGTCGGGCAACACAATTACAAGAACTGGATCGAGCCGCTGGTGCTCGACCGGACGGAAGACGGGGTGGCGGTGATCGGCGCGCCCAATTCCTGGGCGGGCACCTATGTCGCGCGCAATTTCGGCGATCTGATCCTGGGCGAGGTCTCGATGATGAATCGCGATGTCCGCCGGCTGGAATTCGTCGTCCGCAAGGCCGCGAACGTGAACGCTCCCGAACCGGCCCGCCCGGCGCAGATGGAGGTCGAACCCGCCGAGGCGCCGGCGCCCGCCGCGGCCAGCCAGACACCCGCCCAGCCCGCGAAGGCCTCGCCCATGGATACCATGCTGCAGGCCGCGCCGCTGGATCCGCGCTTCACCTTCGACCGGTTCGTCGTCGGCAAGCCGAACGAACTGGCCCATGCCGCCGCGCGCCGCGTGGCCGAGGCCGGGCCGGTCACCTTCAACCCGCTGTTCCTCTATGGCGGCGTCGGCCTCGGCAAGACGCACCTGATGCACGCCATCGCCTGGGAGCTTCAGACGCACAGGCCCGATCTCACCGTCGTCTACCTTTCGGCGGAACAGTTCATGTACCGGTTCGTGCAGGCGATCCGCGAGCGCCGCACGATGGACTTCAAGTCGCTGTTCCGCACCGTCGACGTGCTGATGGTCGACGACGTGCAGTTCATCGCCGGCAAGGACAGCACGCAGGAAGAGTTCTTTCACACCTTCAACGCGCTGGTGGACCAGAACAAGCAGATCATCATCTCGGGCGACCGCGCCCCGGGCGAGATGACCGACATGGAGGAGCGCATCCGCTCGCGCATGCAGTGCGGCCTGATCGTCGACCTGCACCCGACCGACTACGAGCTTCGCCTCGGCATCCTCCAGAGCAAGGTCGATGCGCAACGCGCCCAGTATCCCGACCTGAAACTGGCCGACGGCGTGCTGGAGTTCCTCGCGCACCGGATCAGCACCAACGTCCGGGTGCTCGAGGGGGCGCTCACCCGGCTCTTCGCCTTCTCCTCGCTCGTGGGCCGCGAGATCACGCTGGATCTGACGCAGGAATGCCTCTCCGACATCCTCCGCGCCTCGGAGCGCAAGATCACCGTCGAGGAGATCCAGCGCAAGGTGGCCGAGCACTACAACATCCGCATGTCCGACCTGATCGGTCCCAAGCGGGTGCGCACCTATGCCCGTCCGCGTCAGGTGGCGATGTACCTGTCCAAGTCGCTGACCTCGCGGTCCCTGCCCGAGATCGGCCGCCGTTTCGGCGGGCGCGACCATACCACGGTCATCCACGGCGTGCGGCGGATCGAGGAACTCAAGCAGCAGGACGGGCAGATCGCCGAGGACATCGAACTGCTGCGCCGGGCGCTGGAAGCCTGAGCGACGCATAACCGCCCGGAACGCGGGGCCCCGGATCCGGTCCGGGGCCGTCCTCTGCCTTGACGGCCTCTGCAAACCGTCCGACAAACCAAGAAAACACTTGTGCGGGTGCCGGAAACGGGTAGCTTTCCGGTCCCGGCACCGCACAGGTCAGTTTCGGACAGGAGAATGGGCTCATGAAATTCAGCATCGAACGCGCGGCATTGCTCAAGGCGGTGTCTCAGGCGCAGTCGGTCGTGGAACGCCGCAACACGATCCCGATCCTGGCCAATGTCCTGATCGAAGCCGAGGGCAACGAGGTCCAGTTCCGCGCCACTGACCTGGATATCGAGGTGGTCGACAAGGCCCCCGCGATGGTCGAACGCGCCGGGGCCACGACCGTCAGCGCCGTCACCCTGCACGAGATCGTCCGCAAGCTGCCGGACGGCGCGCAGGTGACCCTGTCCGAGGACGGCGCCGCCGGGCGGCTGACCGTGGCCGCCGGCCGGTCGAACTTCAACCTCGCGACGCTGCCCAAGGAAGATTTCCCGGTCATGGCCTCGTCGGAATACCAGTCGAATTTCTCGGCCCCCGCGCCCGTGCTGCGGCGCCTGTTCGACAAGTCGAAGTTCGCCATCTCGACCGAGGAGACGCGGTATTACCTGAACGGCGTCTACATGCATGTCGCCGAGGGCGAGGACGGCCGGATGCTGCGTTGCGTGGCGACCGACGGCCACCGCCTGGCCCGGATCGACGCGACCCTGCCCGAGGGCGCCGCGGACATGCCGGGCGTCATCGTGCCCCGCAAGACCGTGGGCGAGTTGCGCAAGCTGCTGGACGACGACGAACTGCAGGTGGCCGTGTCGGTCAGCGAGACAAAGGTGCGCTTTGCCACGCCCGAGATCACGCTGACCTCGAAGGTCATCGACGGCACCTTTCCCGACTACACCCGCGTCATTCCGCAGGGCAACACGCGGAAGATGGAGGTCGACGCCTCGGATTTCGCCAAGGCGGTGGACCGGGTCGCGACGGTGTCGTCGGAGCGGTCGCGCGCCGTCAAGCTGGCGCTGGACGAGGACCGGCTGGTCCTGTCGGTCAACGCCCCCGACAGCGGCGCGGCCGAGGAGGAACTGGCCGTGGCCTATGGCGACGAGCGGCTGGAGATCGGGTTCAACGCGAAATACCTGCTGGAAATCGCCAGCCAGGTGGATCGCGAGAATGCCGTCTTCCTGTTCAACTCGGCCGGCGACCCGACGCTGATGCGCGAGGGGAGCGACACATCCGCGGTCTATGTCGTGATGCCGATGCGGGTGTGATCCGTCACGGCACGCCGCGCAGGGCGCGGGCGGGCCTCCGGCGGGAGTATTTCTGGCAAGATGAAGATGGGGGGCGCGCATGGGACGGCTATGTCTGACCCGGCTGACCCTGTCGCATTTCCGGTCCTACCGGCACGCGGCGCTTGCCCCCGACGGGCGGCCGGTGGCGATCCACGGCGCGAACGGGGCGGGCAAGACGTCGCTTCTCGAGGCGGTGTCGATGTTCTCGCCCGGACGGGGCCTGCGCCGGGCGGCGGCCGAGGATCTGATCCGGCGGCCCGAAGCGCTCGGCTGGAAGCTGACCGGGGTGCTGACGTCGCTCCGGCAGGTGCATGAACTGGAGAGCACGGCCGAGCCGGGCGCCGCGCGCAGCGTGCGGATCGACGGCAAGGCGGCGGCGCAGGCGGCGCTCGGGCGGGTGGCGCGGGTGCTCTGGCTGGTGCCTTCCATGGACCGGCTGTGGATCGAGGGGGCCGAGGGTCGGCGGCGGTTTCTCGACCGCATGACCCTGAGTTTCCTGCCCGGCCATGCCGAGGCCGCGCTGGCCTATGAAAAGGCCATGCGCGAGCGCAACCGGCTGCTCAAGGACATGGTGCGGGACGAGCACTGGTACGTCGCGCTCGAGGCGCAGATGGCCGAGGCGGGGGCGCGGATCACCGCGAACCGGACCCGGGCGCTGAGCCTGATCGCCGGTGCCACCGCGGGCGCCGCGACGGCCTTTCCGGCGCCGGAGCTGTCGCTGTCCCACGCCGAGGGCGAGCTGCCGGACGATGCGGCGGCGCTGCGGCTGGCGCTGGCCGAGGGGCGGCGGCGCGACCTGCAGGCGGGCCGCACCCTGATCGGCCCTCACCGGGTGGACCTCGGGGCCCGCTGGGCGGCCAAGGGGATCGCCGCCAGGGACGCCTCGACCGGAGAGCAGAAGGCTTTGCTGATCTCGCTCATCCTGGCCAATGCACGGGCGCTCGCCGGGGATTTCGGGGCCCCGCCGATCCTGCTGCTCGACGAGGTGGCGGCCCATCTTGACGCGGCCCGTCGCGCCGCCCTTTATGACGAGGTCTGCGCCCTGGGGGCTCAGGCCTGGATGACCGGGACGGGGCCGGAGCTCTTTGCGGATCTCGGCGACCGGGCGCAGGTGATGCGCGTGACGGAAGAGGGCGGCGAAAGCCGCGTGGAGATGGAGTGACCCGATGCCGATGACAGCGCAGCGCGTGAGCCTGATCACCCTCGGTGTCGCCGACCTCGACCGGTCGAGGCGCTTCTACGCGGCCAACGGCTGGGAGCCGCTGCCGGGGCCGGAGGAGGGTGTCGTGTTCTACCGGATGCACGGCATGGCGCTCGGCCTGTTCGGCCGGGGGGCGCTTGCCGAGGACCAGGGCCGGCCGGGGACCGAGCTGGGCACCGGCGCGATGACCCTGGCGCAGAACTTTCCCGACCGTGAGGGGGTCGACGCCGCCTTCGACCGGGCGCTGGCCGCCGGCGCGACGAGCCTCAAGCGCCCCGAAGAGGTCTTCTGGGGCGGCTATTCCGGCTATTACGCGGATCCGGACGGTCACGTCTGGGAACTGGCGCACAACCCCTTCTGGACCGTCAACGACGAGGGCACCCTGACCATCCCGGACCCGGAATGACCCTCTCTCCGACCGAGCTGGCCTTCTATGCCGGGGCGCTCTTCATCCTGTTCCTGACACCGGGGCCGGTCTGGCTGGCGCTGACCGCCCGCGCGCTTTCGGGCGGGTTCCACGCCGCCTGGCCGCTGGCGCTGGGCGTGGTGATCGGCGATGCGCTCTGGCCGCTGCTGGCGGTGCTGGGGGTAAGCTGGCTGGTGGCGCAGGTCGAGAGCTTCATGGTGGTTCTGCGTTACGTCGGGGCGATCATGTTCCTGACCATGGGCGTCCTGCTGATCCGGAACGCGGACAAGACCATCGCCTCGGACAGCCGGCTGACGCGGCCCGGCATGTGGGCGGGGTTCGTGGCCGGGCTGGTGGTGATCCTGGGCAATCCCAAGGCGATCCTGTTCTACATGGGCGTGCTGCCGGGGTTCTTCGACCTGACCGCCGTCACGATCGCGGACATCGCCGCCATCATGTCGGTCTCGATGCTGGTGCCCTTCGTCGGAAACCTGATCTTCGCGCTGATGGTCGACCGGGTGCGCCGGCTGCTGGCCTCGGGCCGGGCGATGAGGCGGACGAACATCGGCGCGGGCGGGTTGATGATCCTCGTGGGGCTGGTGATCCCCTTCACCTGACGCGCCGGAGCTGCCGCGGCGCCCTTTCCTCCGCGGGCGAAGCGCCGGGTGATCCGACCGCTCCGGTCCACCTCCCGTGAGCAGCCGCAGCATGGCGCCGGCGCCGGGTTCGGTCGGCCGCAGGGGCATGGCCGCGAGGGTTTCGCCCGCGCTGTGCAACCCCAGGCGGCGCGGCGGAAAATTTCCGGGATCGCCTTTGCCGTCGGCGTTTGCCGATACCACAAAATCTTGTGTCGTGCGCGTGACATTGCCCCCCCGGGACGATATAAAATCGACAAGTTACAGGGGATGTTTTCCGCATGGCTGAACCTCAGCAGAGCGCACCGGCGTACGACGCCGATTCCATCAAGGTTCTCAAGGGTCTGGACGCTGTCCGCAAGCGGCCCGGCATGTATATCGGCGACACCGACGACGGGTCGGGTCTGCACCACATGATCTATGAGGCCGTGGACAACGGCATCGACGAGGCGCTGGCCGGCCACGCCGACTTCGTGAAGGTCAAGATCCACGCCGACAACTCGGTCTCGGTGCGGGACAACGGACGCGGCATTCCGGTGAACATGCACGCCGAAGAGGGTATCTCGGCCGCCGAGGTCATCATGACCCAGCTGCATGCCGGCGGGAAGTTCGACCAGAATTCCTACAAGGTCTCGGGCGGCCTGCACGGCGTCGGCATCTCGGTCGTGAACGCGCTGTCGGACTGGCTCGAACTGCGCATCTGGCGCGACGGGAAAGAGCATTACGTCCGCTTCGAGGACTCGGTCACCGTCGAACCGCTCAAGGTGGTGGGCGACGCCGACGGCGAGAAAGGCACCGAGGTGCGGTTCCTGTCCTCGACCCAGACCTTCTCGAACCTGAACTACGACTATGCGACCCTGGAAAAGCGCCTGCGCGAACTGGCCTTCCTCAACTCGGGCGTTCGGATCGTGCTGGAAGACGAACGCCCCGCCGAACCTCTCAGGACCGAACTCTTCTACGAGGGCGGGGTGAAAGAGTTCGTCAAGTATCTCGACCGGTCGAAACAGGCCATGATGAGCGAGCCGATCCATGTCGAGGGCGAGAGGGACGGCATCGGGGTCGAGGTCGCGATGTGGTGGAACGACAGCTATCACGAGACCGTCCTGCCCTTTACCAACAACATCCCGCAGCGCGACGGCGGCACCCACATGGCGGGGTTCCGCGGCGCCCTGACCCGGACCCTGACGCGCTATGCCACCGAGAGCGGGGTCGCGAAACGCGAGAAGGTCTCGTTCACCGGCGACGACGCCCGCGAGGGGCTGACCTGCGTGTTGTCGGTCAAGGTGCCCGATCCGAAATTCTCGTCCCAGACGAAGGACAAGCTGGTCTCGTCCGAAGTGCGGCCGGCGGTCGAGAACCTGGTGGGCGAGAAACTGGCCGAATGGTTCGAGGAAAACCCGAACGAGGCCAAGATGATCGTCGGCAAGATCGTCGAGGCGGCGCTGGCCCGCGAAGCTGCCCGCAAGGCGCGCGAGCTGACCCGGCGCAAGACGGCGATGGACGTGAACTACCTCGCCGGCAAGCTCAAGGACTGTTCCGAGAAGGACCCCTCCAAGACCGAAGTCTTCCTCGTCGAGGGGGACAGCGCCGGCGGCTCGGCCCAGACCGGACGGGACCGCGGCACCCAGGCGGTGCTGCCTCTGCGCGGCAAGATCCTGAACGTGGAGCGGGCGCGGTTCGACCGGATGCTGTCCAGTCAGGAGATCGGCAACCTCGTCATGGCGCTCGGCACCGGGATCGGCCGGGACGAATTCGACATCTCCAAGCTGCGCTACCACAAGATCGTCATCATGACCGACGCCGATGTCGACGGTGCGCACATCCGCACCCTGCTGCTGACCTTCTTCTACCGCCAGATGCCCGAGTTGATCGAGGGCGGGTACCTCTATATCGCGCAGCCGCCGCTCTACAAGGTGTCGCGCGGGAAGTCAGAGGTCTACCTCAAGGATCAGGCCGCGCTCGAGGATTACCTGATCGACCAGGGCACCGAGGGGGCGCTGCTCCGGCTCGGCAATGGCGACGAGATCGCGGGCCCCGACCTCGTGCGCGTGGTGACCGAGGCACGCACTGCCCGGCGCTATCTCGACAGTTTCCCCACGCATTATCCGCGCCATATTCTGGAACAGGCGGCCATCGCGGGCGCCTTCGTGGCGGGTCAGGCCGATGCCGACCTGCAGGGCGTCGCCGACAACGTGGCCGCCCGTCTCGACCAGATCGCGCTGGAATATGAACGCGGCTGGCAGGGCCGCCAGACCCAGGACAAGGGCATCCGCCTGTCCCGCGTCCTGCGCGGCGTGGAAGAGGTGCGTACCCTCGACGGCCCCGCCCTCCGCTCGGGCGAGGCGCGCCGCCTGGGCTCCATCACCTCGGGCCTGCAGGAGATCTACAGCCAGCCCGCCACGCTCGTCCGCCGCGACCGGTCGCTGCCGATCTACGGTCCGCTCGACCTGCTCCAGGCGATCCTCGACGAAGGCGAACGCGGCCTGCAATTGCAGCGCTACAAGGGACTGGGCGAAATGAACCCCGAGCAGCTCTGGGAGACCACTCTCGATCCCGAGGCCCGCACGCTGCTCCAGGTCCGGGTCGAAGACATGGCCGAGGCCGACGACCTCTTCACCAAGCTGATGGGCGACGTGGTTGAGCCGCGACGCGAATTCATCCAGGCCAACGCGCTGAATGTGGAAAACCTGGATATCTGATTGGTTGTAGGGAAGCAGACATTTTTTCGTGGCGCGCATATTTCTTCGCGTCATGGGCGCCCGAAAATGAGGAAAGTTTCATATTTCTCAAATGCTTAACGGGGAAGGGGTAATGGCGGAGGGATTGGGCGATATTCGCTTCGCACTTCCGTTGGACCACCACGTCGTTCCCCCTCTCAATCGTTGTCCAGCGTCGCAATGTCCCATTGCCCATCAATGATACGTTGGCAGGCCGGACCGCGCGCACTTTTTGCATGTCACGCGCTCTTCTTCTTCTTGGCTTTCCCATCACAGTCAGGGAAGCGCACACAGCCGAGAAATGCTCCGTAGCGGCCGCGCCGTTCGACCAGCCACCCCGCGTCACAGCTGGGGCACGCCTGCTGGGTTTCGCCGCAATCTCCGCAAACCAGATCTCCACTGGTTGGGGAGCGGACCGGAAGGCCGACACCGCAGGCAGGACACGCCGGCATGCGACTGCCACACAGCTTCACGTGCTCGCAGCGATACCAGTCGCTACCGTCCTTGCCCGGCATGTGCAGCAGGCGCCCGCCGCAACTCGGACAGGTGTGCGTGTGAGCCTTAGCCCCCGCGGGCACGACCACGCCGAATTCGGGCTCTTTCGTCAGCTCCTCGACGAAGACCGAGGGGCGTGCCTCGGATGCAAGGATGGTTACGGTCCGCCGGGCCCGAGTCACGGCGACATACATGACGCGCCGTTCTTCGGCGTTCGGAAATGGCTCGGCCTCGGGCGATACCAGGCTTAGCAGAGGGTCGTCGACGATCATCGACGGAAACCCCATCTTGGCGTTGTCGGCACCGAGGATGATGACGTGATCGGCCTCCAGGCCTTTCGAGGCATGGATGGTTTTGAAGGAGATTGTCGTCCCGGGGTTCTGACGCTGGAGCCGCGCCACATCGGGCCGCAGGAAACGATAGCGCCCGAGGATGAGGATGGACGGCTTCCCACCCCCCTTTCCTTCTGTGGCGGCGAGAGTAGCTACCGCGTCGTTCAAGGTAGTCTCGCCGGTGTCACGGCGCGTCCAGGCGATCCTGATCGAAGGCTCGTCCGTCTCGCCTGCCGGGATCACCTTCTTGGTAATCTGAGCGGGGTTCCGGAGAACAAAGTGACGGGCGGCCAATGCGATCTTGTCCACCGATCGGAATGTCCGGCCGAGATCGACGGTGCGATGAACACCAGTGGCTCCTGCATAGGTGCCGCCGAACTCCGCACCGAAGTTGCGCATGATGTGAATGTCCGACCCAGCGAAGCGGTAGATCGACTGCCAGTCGTCGCCGACGGCGAACACCTTGGCATCGGAATGCTGGCGTTTCAGCGCCTGGATCAGCTTCGCCCGCCCGGTCGAGATGTCCTGGAACTCGTCGACGAGGATATGCCGGAATGGGCTCTGGTAGCGCCCGCTTTCGACGAAGGCCGTGGCGCGGTTCACCATGTCCTCGAAGTCGATCCGGTCGCCCAAGCGGGACTGATACTCCCGGAAAACGGCGCCGAAGATCTCCAGGAATGCTTCCGCCCGCTTCCCCATCTTCAGCGTCTGCGCCTTGTCCGAACAGTCCTCCACCCGGTAGCCGCCATTCTTGAAATGACGCAGGAAGGTGCCCATTAGCGAGGTAAAGCTGTCGACCACGCCGATTTCGGCCACACGGTCGTAGATCTCGATGTCCGGGATCGGCCGCAGCGTGACGTGGGGTTTGAGCTTTTCGGCAAGAGCCTCGAGCAGACGGCCTTCTTCACGCTCCCAGCTGTAGGTTTCGATCAGAATCGTTTCGTGCTCGGCATGGACTTGCCGCTTCCAATTCATGCCCTCAAGGTATTCATCGCGATCGACGTAAGGGGCAGTCGTCAGCTCCTCCTTGCCGTTCCTGCCGCGTTTCTTGCGCACGCCGAAATGCTCGATGTAGACGCCGCTCTCTGTCAGCCGGAAATCGGGCGTGTAGACGCGACGACCGGTCTTCTCGAGCTTGTGCTCGTAGCTCGGCTCGTATTCGTAAGCGATGCCGTTTCTGAACAGCCAGTTGGCGATGAGAAGCTCTTCGAAGCTGTTCACCGTCTCGCCTTGCAGCGTCCGCAGGTTGCGGCTCTCGATCTGCGCATACCATTCGTGCTTCGTATTGAAGTCCCACTCTGTCGGAAAGTCGTCGAAGAAACCGGCGAACCAGCCGGTCACGGTCTGCGCGATCTCGCTGGCGGTCGCCACGATGTGACGAAGGATCTCCTTCATGAGGGACAAGAACGCCTTGTCGTCTGTCGCGGTTGGCGCCAAGGGCGGCTTCTCGCCCTCCACTTCGCCAATGATCTCGTAGGCCAGTGCGTGGAAGGTGCGGGCCGCCACGGGGACCCCGCACCTGGCTTCGATCCGCTCCGACATCTCTGTCGCGGCGTCTTTCGCAAAGGCCAGCAGCAGGAGCTCGCTCGGCTTCCGTATTCCGGCCTTCACCAAATAGGCGGCCTTGGCGGTGATCACGCTGGTCTTGCCCGACCCAGCGCCGGCCAGAACCAGCGTCGCGTCTTCGTCGACGACGACCGACAGGCGCTGTTCCGGCGTCAGCGGCATTGACTCCACCGTGTCGAAGAAATCCTTCCATCTAAGCAGCTGAGCTTCCACGAACGTCTCGATAGCTGCATCCCGGACGGCATTCGGATCGGACGCGAACGCCACGATCGGGGCAATGCGGGACATCACGTCATCGCCAACGGCCTCCGCATTCAGCTTGGAAAGCACGCGGCTGTTCAGGTCAGCAGCATCGCGCGCCAGCGGCGCTACGTGGCATGCGGCAGGATAGACATCCGGCACCTTGAGCACATTGAGCGCATGCAGGATGCGCCGGACCGCGGCGTCCTCCTTCTCCAGCTCCGCCCGATTGAAACTCGTCCAGGCGGTTGTAGCCGCCTCTGCGAAGGTTCTGGCCGCAGATGGCTCCACCGCTGGCAAGGTCAGGTTTCGGCCCCCGCCAAGATCGAGCGATAGCGACGACGAAAGAAGGCCTTTCCTCACCGATGGGCGCGCCGCGATGCTTTCAAACCCTATCCACGGCGAACCCGCCCCGCGTGCCGCAATGCCCCTGTCTTGCAGCGTCAGGGACCTTGGATGTCGAGCGAGAGGGTCGACCAAGAACCTCAGGAATAATTTTGAGGCGAGGTTCATTTGCACCGATTTGCGAGTCTTTCCCAAGCTGTAACAGATATTGGCCAGCGGGGGGCCTTATAGGACGAATTCAGGCGAAACGGCCATTCGCTGCGTAATCTACAAGAATCCGCTCGTGGCCCCAAGAAGTCGATCCGATATTAGCAGGGAGATGCGAATGTGGGGCGATATGCGCTGCTTTTATCATTTCAAATTCGGAGTTTCAGGCGCAAATAACATTTATGCGCATTCAACGAATATATCCACTTTATCAGAGCCGCTCATAGGCATACTGATTCTTGACGTTGGCGTTCAGGAAGGCGCCCTGAGATGGTGCAGCCATTAGCTCATCATAGATGTTCGGCGGAACATTCAGATACTGGTATAAACTGTTGTCGACAAACTCGACTTCCAAGGTTTGTGTCACTTCTTCGTAGCCAATGGATGCTATGCTACTCGAACTTACGGGCTGGCGTTCCATCATCCGTCCTCCTGTGCCTTAACACTTATGTTTTGACCCCACTTAGGGTTCTGCGATCTCCAGGCGGCGGCGAGGCGTTCATAATCTTCCTTTTCCTTCGCTTTCGCCCAAGCCTCGCTAACCTTAGGATCTGCACTCGACGGTCGCTCGTCTTCCGGCGGCAAATTGATCCGGCAGCGGATTGGCAGGCGTGCGGCCTCACCCATGATGATTGCCTCGCCGGTCCTCAGAACCGGAAGGGTGTCGACGAGGCCGCTCAGGCTGTCCGGGAGAGCGGCCTTTACCTTCCCCTGGTCCGCATTGTTCGACAAGCGCAAAGCAAATTGCGTGCCGCATTGGGACAGAATCGTTTCGTCTATCTCTGAAGGTCGCTGGCTGACAAGCATCGCACCGACTCCGAACTTGCGTCCTTCTTTGACGATCCGTTGGACCATATCGCGCGCTGGATTATTCGCATCCCTCCCCAGATAGCGATGCGCTTCCTCCATCACGACCAGTTGTGGCCTGTTCCGCCCCCCCTCTGGCAGATTTCGGCCCCAGAACATCGCTTCATATGTAATGTTCAGGATTCCTCCGATCAGACGCACCAGAACTTGGCTCGGCACGCCAGATAGATCAAGAACGGTAATTGGCTTATCATGGCCGAACCAGGCCTCAAGCAATTGAGGCAAGTCCATCTGTGACTTGCCCGAAAGTTCGGGCTCCCACTTACCTGGGTGGAGCATAAAGTCATATTGACGGTCCAGCAGGCGCGAACGCATCTGTGTCAGTTGCCGCTTTATCCCCAATACACCTGTCTGATTGATATCAGGCAACGCGCTACCCTGCCCTGGAGCTGAATACTTAGGCAGTTTCAGGCTATGTGCATCTCCTGCCTCTTCGAGCGCCGGAGTCGTCCGCTCTTTGTCAGCCCAAGTTTTGTATTCCGGATCAACCAGGTCTGCCCAGAGCTGCTTCAGGCTGAACGGCAGTGGCGTGTTGATCATCAGGGCATTGACATCGACCCCGGCGACGCCGTTGGCCCCCGAAGACTTCGCCGCTTGAATTCTATCGAGGACGCCAGTCATAGCAGCTTCACTCATCGGCCCCATCAGAAAATCGAGCAGCGTCAGAGTGTCGAGCGCCCAATAGGGCACGTGAAGGGGCTGCTCGCCATCGGAGGGGTTAACCCGGAACACCTGAGCTGCTGACCGCAGCCCATCGCCATACTCGCCATGAATATCGAGAAGCAGAATACGTGCATTCCCGCAGCGCCTGCCTTCTCCGGATTGGCAGATCGAGCGCAGCAGGCTGGAGATGGTGGTCGACTTGCCAGACCCGGTCGAACCAAGAACTGCACTATGACGAGTCACCAATCTGTCGAGATCAATGCGGACGGGAATACTCTCTGCACCAGCCAGTCGACCGATCGTGATCTGACCCTCGTCACCAACACCGTAGATCTTGCCGAGATCATCTTCAGTTACCAGATGGACCTCATCGTTAATCCCGGGATACTGGCTGATGCCTCGCTCAAAACTGGTTTCGACGATTTCACCAACGAGCTGAACTGTCATCCAACTCTCGCCACGTTGACTGGCGTCAACCAATGTTTCGGGGGTGGCTTGGGCGCCTACCTCAGAAATTAAGCCATACAAGTTGTGGTAGCCTTGGGGTATCCGGACGAAACTGCCTACTTGCGCGACCCGATAGCTGCGCCCCTCGATAATCGCGATGCCCGATGCAACAGACTCCGCTTGCCGCACACTCACGGTCGAGCCGGCGACACTGCCTACCCTGCCAAGAAAGGTGGGGCTGGTCATTCGGTGATCGCGGGCACAGGGTGCGCCTCCGGACTCGGCGCGGGCTCGAAGCCCTGCGGTGTCTGAGAGTTAGCAAAGAAACGTGCGAAATCTTCGATCGCACCGAGCTTGAACTCGGCTTCGCCCCCTGTGGGCGGAGCTGCCCAGTAGCTGTCCCGTATTGGCCCCCAATCTTTGGTGGGCAACTCGCCGGGGGTTCGCCAAGGGGCGGCGACGCCGTTAATGACTGCTTTGTCGCGCGCATAAACACTGACATTTGAGCGCCGGGACGCGAGTGCAACAGCACATAGTTCCTTGTCGAGTTTCTGGAATTGGAATGCAAATACGCTGGCAGCCGGGTTGGCGGCTAACGCCTCATCGATGCGGGCGGTGATATGCGCATCGGCAAAGGAGAAACCAATCGAAACTAACAGAGTATCTTCTGTCGATAGGAAGCTTCGCAAGCGATCGAGCAATGCAGCATAGGGTGCCTTTTGCGTCTGATTATATTTCATGTGTTCGGGGAAGATCAGATGAGTCGAATCCGTCTGCCCAGTCCGCACGACTTCGCCGTCAGCGTTCGCCTTCCATCCAAGCGAGCCGTGAATTTTCCACAGCCGTGTCCAACGGGAAGGTAACTGGTCTCCAGACACCGAGGCTGGGTCGAAAAAAGCTTCACGCGCTCCGGCGAAGCCATCGAAATACGGTGCTCTTGCTCGCTCGAGCGCTTCCTCGAAAAGTAGGTCGTAATTAGTCGTAAAAATCTCAACAGCATGCGATCTTGGCGCGCCAGTAATCCAACTGACCAGTTCTCCGTAGGCGGTTGATCCTCCTGGAAGGCGAACTTGGACAATTTTGCCAATTTCAACGCAAATGGCATCGGCCATGGCACGATATCCGCCGCCATCGAGGCCATGAACCTCGGTGGTTCCAAGAACGCTGCCGAGCGAGCGAATGCGCGAGAGCATTGTCTCAATATCGTGGTTCTCGAGATCGTTCTGGAGGCCAATGATCTGGGCTCCGTAGGTCGGTTCGATCGCTTTTAACACTAAATCGGTCAGTCCCGCGACAGCCGGAATCAGCGGTCGACTCCCATCTGCCCGTGCCATTCCTGCCGGCGCGCCAGCTCCTACCAGCAGTCCGACACGTTTCCGACCCTGCGCGATGATCGTGCGCAGCGATGCCATATACTGGTCGGGATTATGAAAGCTGACGCTCAATTTGCTCATCCACGCAGAATAGTCGTCCTTCCTTGTGTCGCTTTCGACCAAGTCGGGTCAAGCGTGATGACATCACAGATGGAATCTATCACGCTCCTGATCGCCGAATGTCCGGTTTGTGCCTGAAGCAAATCATAGCCCTTGGCGCAGCAAATGCCCGGTTCCGGCCGGTTCCCATGGAGTCGGCGCTCAAAGTCAGTCCGACGCATCGCGAAGACTGGGCACCCATTGCCGTTCGAGAAACTCTTTCAGCTTGGCACACTGTGGGACCACCCTCGCCTTGGTCCCGCATGCTACGGGCCAGACGTCCAGACAAGTCGAGGTTCGGATAGATGGAAGCCTCGTGGACGAATGGGGTTGGTAGCCTGGAGCTACGAGTTGTGGTCTCCAATGGGATCGATATCGTCTCGGGTATGCGAATTCTGCACGCCGCCGATCTTCACCTCGATTCTCCGCTTCGTTCCGTGGCGCTTCGCGACCCGGATCTCGGAGACCGACTGCGCACAGCGTCGCGGGACGTTCTGCGACAGATCGTCGATCTGGCGATCGAGCATCAGGTCGATGCGCTGGTGCTTGCAGGAGACTTGTTCGACAATGGCGTGCCCGATGTGTCCGCGAGGACGGTTCTATCAATGGCACTGTCGAGATTGGGTGCTGTCGGTATCCCAGTGATCATGATCCGTGGCAACCACGACGGGTTGCTCGACCATGCTCGATACGGGCCACTCGGGGAGAATGTAATACTCCTCGATAAGGAACGGCCGTCGGTCGACATCGGTGGGATGAGCTTCCACGGACTGTCGCACGGCGGCCAGCCCGAGACGCGGAGTTTCCTGCCCAGATATCCGGCGCCAGTGCCAGGGCGGATCAACGTCGGCGTGATGCACTGCTCGCCGGACGGCGCGAGCGGGCACGATCCCTATGCGCCCTGTTCCGTCTCAGAGCTGCTCGGTCACGGCTACGACTACTGGGCGCTGGGACACATTCACAAGCGACAGGAGTGGCGTGTCGACGGCGCGCTCGCGGTCATGGCAGGCATTCCCCAGGGGCGGCATATTCGTGAAGCAAATGGTGGCTCGGTTACGCTTGTCGAAATCGACGGGCTCGGAGCGCGGGCCAAGGCGATTCCCGTAGAACTGGTCGCGTTCCGCGAGGTCGAGTTGCCCATGCCGGCGGACGAGGCGCAGGACACCCAAGCGGATCGGGTGCGGGAAGCACTGGCCGCCGCTCGCGCCGGCGATGTCCCGACCGTCCTGCGCGTGGCACTTTCGGGACCTGGCGCGCAGGCCTTCTCGGCGCGATCCGGCGAGGCGGCAGGCTTCTTGGGGGTTCTGGCCGAGGATATTGAGGGGCTGCATCTTGACCGGGTGATGGTGCGTGCCGGGCAGCTGCCGAATGCGCCCGCCCTCGTCGGTGACCTCGCGGCGGCGATGCGGGAAGAGGCCAAGAACCCCGGTTTCAGGGACGAGGCGGAGCGTATGCTGACGGACCTGCGAGACGTTCTGCCGGGAGAGTTGCGCGAGGTGCTGGACCCGGCAGAACTGGACGCTCTGATCGAGGAAGGCCTCGCCGCTGTCACGGCGCGCCTGACGCAAGCGGAGCGCACATGAGGCTGCGCCGGCTCGACCTATTGCGCTACGGTCGTTTCGAGGAGACCCCGTTGGATTTCGGGACCGCGGGCGAAGGGTCGGATGTCACGGTCATTTTCGGACCCAATGAGGCAGGAAAAAGCACCGCCTTCGCCGCCTGGCTCGATCTGCTCTACGGGTTCCAGAGGCAGGGCCACCCCTACGCCTTCCGCTTTGAGCGCAAGGACCTGCTCGTCGGGGCCGAGATCGAAACTGCGGAAGGGCCGCTGGTGCTGCAACGCAATGCACGCAACACCGGTTCGCTCACGGACGATAGCGGCCGCGAGGTGGCCGAGCATCGCCTTGCGGCGCTGCTCCACGGCCTCGACCGGGATGCCTACCGAACCCGTTTTTCGCTGGACGATGCCGTGTTGCGAGCCGGCGGAGAGGAGATCGCCGCCGCGAAGGGCGATCTTGGCCGTCTGCTCCATGCCGGCACCAGCGGGCTTTCCGGCCTGTCGCGCGCGCTGGACGAGGTCAGGGAGGAGGTGGAGCGCTTCTACAAAAAAGGTGGCAGCGCACAGGTGCTGCCGGCCGCCAAGCGGCGGTTGAAGGAGTTGGAGACGGAAATGCGCGAGCGGCGGCTCTCGCCGACACGTTTCGACGAGCTTCGCACCGCCGCGACGGCCCGCGAGGCGGCCGCGCAGGAGGCACGCGACGCCGTGGCCGAGGCGCGCCGGGCGATCGCCTATGCCGATGCGGCGGCGCGACGGCGGCAACTGCGCACGCGTCAGGCGGATCTGTCAGACGCCTTGGCGGGCTATCCGGCCGGTCCCGATTTGGCGCAGGGAGCCGCGCATGAAGTGGTGCGCATCGCCGCCGAAGCACGCGAGGCCGCAGAACGAGAACGCTATGCTTTGGAGGACCATGCCGAGGCGGTCAGGCTGCTGTCCGAGGAAATGACGCCCGATCCGGAGGGACTCGATCTCGGCCCCTTGCTCGACGACTTGGATGGGCTGCGTTTCGACGACCAGCCGCTGCTGCTGCGCGTTGCGGGGGCCGAGGCGGATGTGGACAAGCGGCGCTCGGAGCGCGACCGGCTCGTGGCAGCGGCTGGTGCGTTGGCAGGACGCTTGGGCGGTCCAAGGGCGGCGGCTGAAGACATGTGTCTCGCGCCGGCAACTCTCGATCTCCTGGCGTCGCTGCTTCAGGAGGTGAGGGACGCGGAACACGATCTGCGCGGCGCGCAGGAGGCACTGGCCGACGCGGAGGATGGGCGGGGCGATGCGCCGTCCGCCCCTCAAGGAGAAGCGGCGCTGGCCGAGGCGTGGGAACGCCTGAGCGCCGAGGCCCCGGATGTGGAGGCACTTCGCGAAAGAGAGGCGGAGGCCGTCTCGGCGACCGAGATGGCGGCGGCGGGCCTTCCCGAAGGCTGGAAGACAGATCTGGCGCCGGAGGGCCTCCCGACCGAGGAGGAGGTCTCGGCGACGGTGCAGGCGGCCACGCGAATCGCCGATGCGCAGGCCGTTGCAGAGGAACAGCGCGACGATGCGATAGCCGCACGTGAGACAGCCGAAGCGCGCCTCACCGCCGCCGCGGCCAACCCCGCGGCGATGGACATTGCGGAAATCCAGCGCCGCCGCCTTGCGCGGGAACGGGCTTGGTCCACGCACCGCGCGGCCCTCGATGCGGAAACGGCCGAGGCATTCGAGGCCACGATGCGCGCCGACGACGAGGCAACGGCAGCCCACGCGGAAGGGGCCGAGGCGCGCGCCTTGCTGCTACGTCGGTCCGAGGAGCTTGAGACGGCCCGCGCTGAGGAGGCCGCAGCCGGGTGTTCCGCCGCGGCTGCACAGGCAGAGAGCGAGACCGTGAGCGACCGGCTTGCGACGCTCGCGCCGCGTCTCCTGCTCGACCCGGGCACCCCGCCGGAGTCGTTTCTTCCGCGCCGCCGGGCGCTGGCGCTCGCGCTGGAGGCGTCGGAACGGCAGCGGGCCGCCGCCGCTGCACTCATGCGGGCAAAGGAGCGCAAGGCGGATCTGGAGCTCGAGCTGAGAGAGGCTCTGGAGGCGAGCGGTGCGTCTCTCGTCGACACGCCCCTTGGCGTCGCCGCGAAGGCGCGACTGTCGGAACTACGCGAAGCCGCGACGGCCCTCGCGCGCTGGCAGACCAAAGAGGAACAGAGGGCCGGACTGGACCGGAAAGTGAAGCGTGCGCTGGAGCGGCTCGCCGCACGTAAGGCGGCTATGGCCGAGGTCGCAGCCGGTAACTGGGCCGCGCGGATGACGCCGGCCGCCCTACGCGAGGCCCTGCCGGTGGCCGCCGAGCTTGCCGGGACCTTGGATCAGGTGCGGGAACTGGATCACCGGATCGAACGCATGGAGCAGGCGCTGGAAACCTTCGAGGCGGTCGCACCGCGCATTCGCAAGGTTGTCGGACCTGCCGCCACCGCGGAGGCTCTGGTGCGGGCGGCACGCCAGCGCCGGACCCAGGCGGAGCGCATTGCGGCGGAGATCGCCGCCGCGACCAAGCGGCGTGACGACGCTGCCACTGCGGTAGAATTAGCACGCACGGCGCAGGAACTGGCGGCAAGGCGTATTTCGGAATTGCTGGCCGGTCAGGAGGTGCCAGACAGCGTGCCGCCCGACCAGCTTGTCACCCGGCTCGAGGAGCGGGACAACCTACGTCGCGAGCGGCAACGAGTGGAGGCGGAGATCGCGGAGGCCGGACAGGACCTCGATGCGGTGCGGCTCGCCGAAGAAGAGGCGATCCTCGATCCTGCTCGACGCGCCGGACTCGCTGACGACCTGACGCGTATCGAAGATGCGAGTGCTGCCGCGGACCGAGAAGCCGGCGCCGCGCAGCAGGAGCTTGCCTCCGCCCTGAAGGCCGGCGGCGGGGCGGCGGCCGATCAGGAGCGGGCCGCGATCCTGGAAGACCTGACCGGAGGCGCGCGAGAGGCGATAGTGCGCGCGATCGGCGCGGCAGCTGCGCGGACCGCTTTGCGGCGTCTCGGTGAAAGCCGCCGGGGGCCGATGCTGGCTGATACCGAGGCTGCGTTCCGCAGGTTAACTGGCGGCGTCTGGTCCCGGCTCGACACATGGGTGCAGGGGCAGGATGAAAGGCTTGTCGGAATCTCCGAGGGACGTTCGGTGCCGGCAGACGGGATGTCGACCGGAACGCGCGCGCAACTCTATCTCGCGCTGCGCATCGCGGGCCACGCGGCCTTCGTGCGCGACGCCGGGCCGCTGCCATTCGTCACGGACGACATCCTCGAGAGCTTTGACGACCAGCGCGCCGCCGCCGCCCTCGATCTGACGGCAGAGCTGGGCAGTCGCGGACAGGCCATCCTGTTCACACATCACGCCCACCTGGTGGAGATGGCGCGCGCCCGGATCAGCGGTGTGCGGACGATCGAGCTGCCCGGCCGGGACGTCGCACCGGCGTGAATTGCGTGAGACAATTTTGGGATGGTGTCTTGCGATGACGGGTCGCCCGCGCGGCTCCATGCAAGCCGGAAGATACTTTCGCGGATGCTGAGCCATCCGACGCTATGCAGTCTTGCCTGTCGAGCGTCGGGTCGTGGCCGGGTGCAAGAGCGCGCTTAATCGCGTTGATGGTGTTCGCAAATTCGGCCGGGGCACATCGCGGCTGGGTCAGATGACAGGTCTCCTGAAGTTGAACCGCAGCACCTGCGGACACGATGGATGTGCTGCCGAGATCGATCCCAAATATTGTTTCGTTATAAATACGCGCTTTGACCGCGGACGAAATGCTCACTGCAATCCCAGTCGGACAGTAAAATTATGCATCGAGTCTCACGAGTGCGCTTGCGAGCGCATGCTCGGCTACGAAGCGCATCGCGTGTCCCGCCTCGATCTTCTTGAGCGCAGCCTCGATCTTGGTCCCGTAATGGGTCGTTTTCCAGTGGCGCGATGCGGTGTTGGAGACGACCACGTAGTCGGTCTCGTCGGTCACCGTGTTCTTGAGCGTGCCGCCGCGGCGCGCGATCTCGTCACCGATGAGAGAGCGGGGGCCCATGCTCATCTTGCCCGTCAGCACGAAGACCTTCCCCTTGAGGTCGATCGCGCAGGCATCGGTGATCGGGTCAGTCGGCGCCAGCACGCCGCCGATATTGGCGACACCCGTATCTGCGTGCCCGTCGGTGACCAGCTCGGCAATCCACTCGCGGATCTCCTCGGCCTCCTCCTCGTCGAGCACGGCATCGGCGAGGGCCTTGTCCACCGCCCAGCGCAGATGCGCGAAGATTGGCGCCTCCGCGAGCGTCGGGTCGGAATGGAAACGCGCATGGATCTTGCGGGCTTCCGTGGAGGTGATCCGGCCGTCGCAGATGATGCCGGCGCAGAACCCAAGGAAGGTGTTGATCACGTCCTTTTCGGCGGCGAGCTCGGGGTCATCGAGGCTTTCGCGGAGCGCGTCACACTGGATCGAGATCGCGGTCATGAGGTCGCCTTCGGCGTCCTCGAGTGCTTCCGCCAGCATGTCCGTGACCCGGTTCTCTCCGGCATCACCGAAGAAGGCGTCGATCTCGCGCGCCTCGGCGACCAGCGCGTCGGACTCGCCTTCCTCAATGCCGTCCGAGGCCGCGACACCCTCGAGGAAGCCCAGCCAATAGAAGCCGCGCTTGCGCGTCGTCGCCGTGCGGTTGAAGCAGTCATAGGCTTGGTCCTCGCGCCACTGCTCGATGCGGGCCAGGGCCTGCTCCGATAGGGAAGGCTTCGGGCCCTTCTCGACCGCGGCCGTATCCGGGGAGGCGTAGGTCGGCCCAGCCTCTTCGAAGAGCCGGCCTTGGCGTGCGTCAGCCGAATCCGTTTTCGCGGCTGCCTTTGCGGCCTTCTTGGCCTCGGCCTCTTCTGCCGCTTCCGCTTTTGCGGCGGCTTCTGCCTCTGCGGCGCGCGCCGCGGCCTCTTCGGCCGCCTTCCGGGCCCGCTCGACTGCCTCGGCACGGGCTTGCTGGCGCTCCGCCTCCTCGGTCTTCGCGCGCGCCAGCGCGGCGTCGAGCGCGGCGCGCAGCTTTTCGATCTGCCCGCGCGGATCACGGAACCAGTCGGTCGACCAGATCCGGTGGAAATGCCAGCCGAGGCCCTCGAGGACCTGCTGGCGCAGCCGATCGCGATCGCGGCTCGAGCGCGCGCTGTGATAGGGCGCGCCGTCGCATTCCACCGCAAGAATGAAGCCGTAGGGCCAGTCCGGGTGGCGCACGCCGATGTCGATCTTGAAGCCCGAGGCACCGACCTGCGGCACGGCCTCGTAGCCCGCCGCCTCGATCTGGGAGATCACGAAATCCTCGAACGGGCTGTCGGTCTCGCCACGCTCGACTTGGATGTCGCCGAGCTGGCCGGTTCGCGAGAACTCGAGCCAGGCGCGCAGCATCTGCACGCCGTAGGCCTTGCCATCGGCCTGGATGTCGGTGGGCACCATCGAGGAGTAGGTGACGATCTTCTCCTTGGCGCGCGAGAAGAGCACATTGAGGCGGCGATGGCCGTGCACCGAGTTGACGGGGCCGAAGCGTTGGTAAGTCTTGCCGGTCTCCGGGTCGGGTCCATAGAGCGTCGAGATCATGATCACGTCGCGCTCGTCGCCCTGGATCGTCTCGAGGTTCTTGACGAAGAACTCCTCGAGTCCGTCGTCCTTTTCCGCCCAGCGCTCAATATAGGCCTCGACATGCGGGTTGCGGGCGCGCTCGCGCTCGAACTCGGTGACGATGAGCTCGGTCTGGTCCTTGTTCATCGTCGCGAGGCCGAGCGAGCGCTCCGGGTGGTCGCGCATGTGCTGGATTGCCCCGGCCACGATGGCGCGGGCTTCGGGGATGTTGCGGCCTTTGCGATACTCACCCTCGACCTTGACAAGCTCCACGCCGAGCTCAGGGTCGCCATCGCGGGCGGCCGGGAAGATTGTGAGCTGGCCGTCATAGACCATCTTGTTCGAGATCGCGATGAGGTTGGGGTGGCGCGAGCGGTAGTGCCAGCGCAGCTGGCGCACCGGCGTGAAGGTCGTGTTCGCCATGTCGAGGATGCTTTCGCTGTCGGTGCGGACATCCTCGTCCTCGTCGGCATCGTCGAGCACTTTGGAGAAGAAGTTGGTGGGGGGCAGCTGCTTGGTGTCGCCGACAATGACGACCTGGCGGGCGCGCATGATCGCTCCCAGAGCATTCTCCGGCGTCATTTGCGAGGCCTCGTCGATCACCACGAGATCGAAGGCGAACTGGCCGTGCAGGTATTGCGCCACGGCAAGCGGCGACATCATCCAGCAGGGCTTGAGGTCGATTAGCGCGGCACCCGCGCGGGCAGTGAGATCCCGCACGCCGACCCGGTTGCGCTGCTTGTTCAGCTCGTGCCGGATGAGGCTCATATCGGTATAGGTGCCGACCTTGCCGATGCCATTGCCGGTGGGCGGGTGGCTGTTCTCTATGAGTTCCTCGCGGATCGCGAGGCGTGATAGATCAGTAAGTTCGTGATCGATCCGAGCGATATCGCGGCGCAGGCGATCGAGGTCGGCGCCGTCGTAGGTATCGAGCGTGCGGCCGAAACGCGCCTGCACATGGTCAGTCAGACTGCGTGCGTAGATCGCCTCGACAACCTCGGGCAGGTGCGCGCGATGGGAGTGATTGTCCTCGCTCTGCACCCAGTCTGTCAGCGGCCGGAGACCCCGCGCCTCAAGCGCGGCGAGCGCGCGCAGGAGGCGCGCCTGGTCGACGAGTCCTTCTGCGCGGCGGGCGGCATCGTGGAGATCCGGCAGGCGGCCGGCCAATGCGTGCAGGGCCGTTTCCGGATCATCGCCATCGGCACAGGGGAGGGAGATTTCGCCCGCGACCGCGGCCGCCTCCTTGGCGAGCTCCGCGTGGCGCGCGAATACCCGGTCTGCCTCCTCGATGAGGGACGCATCGGCGCCGCGGCGCATGAGGCTGATACCCGCGCGCGGTTGCGGCAGTTGGGCGATGGCCTCGGCCAGCAGGATGGCGGTGCGGATCGCGTCGGTGGACTCGATCCCGGCGAGAAGCTCGGCGGCGCGTGAACGGCCCGCGGCCTGGTGCGCGTCGGCGCGCTGGGCACGCGCAGCGCGTGCCCGTTCGATCAACGCGGCGTCGAGCGTGGACCGCTCCCTGAAAGACAGACAGAGCGTCGAGACCATCTCGCGCTCGCTGCGGGCGGCATCGAGTTGCTCTTCCGCGGAGGATAGTTGAGCCACGAGGCCTGTAAGCGACGTGGGCGGCATGTCGGCCTCGGCCACGAGGTCGCGGAGCGACTGGAGAGGGCCGGTCTCGAGCGCATAGCGCAGGCGGTCGTCGCCCTGCGAAAGCTGCCCCACGGTCTCGTGGAAGACTGCCAGCGCATCGAGGAGCTCGGGGTCGCTGTCCACGCCCTTGAAGAATGTGCCGAGCTGCGTGGAGAGCCGCGTGTCGGCGGCTAAAGCGTCGCGCTTCTCCGCCCACCGGGCATAGTCGCGCAGCGCAGACGCGGCCGCCGGGCGCCCGGCTTTCGTGTCTCCACCCAGCGTCTCGCTGTAGAGTGCCCAAGCGGCCTTGTAGCGCCCCGAGAGGAACCGGAAGAGGCCGGCCGCGTCGATGGCATCGGCGGCGGCTTTGAGATCGGTGGGTGAGTGGGTTCCGGCGCGCGGCAGGCGCTGGCGAATTGTATCGCGCTCTCTCGCGAGAGCGCGCTGGCTGGCGGCCGCTTCCCGGGCGGTCGCAGGCACAAGGCGCGCCTCATCGGCCAGCCGGCGATCGAGCACAGGCTGTGGTGCGCTGAGCAGGCGTTGGGCATCGAGCCGAAGGTCCGACAATGTCAGCCCCTCGTCCTCGGAAATCTTGGCCCAGCGCGCGGGCAGCGCGGCCGCAAGATCGCGCTGGTGGGCAAGCGTGTCGCGCTGGGCGTCGAGGCGCTCGATCTCCACTGCCATGGCGGCGGGATCGATTGTGCCATTCTGGCGCTTGGCCATCTCCGCGGCCGATGCGAGGGTGGCATCCACATCATCCGCGTCCGGATCGGACAGGATCTCTGCGAGCTCTTTGTCCGCGGCGTGGGCCGCATCACGGGCCTCGCAGACATCATGTGCGGCGCGGCGCATCTCCGTGTCGAGGAAACGGTCGACCAGATCGGCATCGGCTTCAGGATTTCCGACGATGGCGGCGAGCGCCGCGCCGGTCTGTGCCGCACGGGCGAGCACCGGGTCTTCGGGCAGATAGGGGCGCAGCGGGCTGTCCTCGGCATCGGCGCGGAACGCTTCGATGGCGCGCGCGAGCGCGGCGAGGTCCGTAGCGATGTCCTCGGCCTCGTCGGCGCGCAGCGGCGCCTTACGGGCTTCCCGCCAGAGCGTGGCGATGCGGTCGGCGCCGTCGAGCCGGTCGACGACCATGCGGGCGTCGCCGTCAATTTCGGTCCGTGTTTCCTTGTCGAGGGTCTCGGGGGCGGCAATCCGCAGGCGTCGAATGTCGCGCGGCAGGCCGTCGATGTGCGAGGCCGTCGAGATCGCGCGGCCAACGGCTTCGTGCACGGTCAGACCGCATGCGTCGAGCTTGGTGCCGAGGGTATCGAGATAAGCCTGCATCTCCGAGCGCCGCCGGGTAAGCGCCTCGTGGCGGGCCCGATGCGCCTCGGCCGACCCGGACGGCGGCCGCTCCATCATCAACCTGTCTTCGAGGCTCTGGAACACGGCGTCGCGCGAGCCGCGGCCGGCTTGCAGCGGCAGGATGAACTCGCCGAGGCCCGCGGCGTCGAGGCGGTTGCGCACCACATCGAGCGCGGTCAGCTTTTCGGCCACGAACAGGACCTTCTTCCCGTCCGCCATGGCAGAGGCGATCAGGTTGACGATGGTCTGGCTTTTGCCTGAACCGGGAGGGCCTTCGATGGCAACGTTCGTCCCGTTGGCGACATCGACAAGGGAGGAAAACTGGGAGGCGTCCGCGTCCATAACGAGGCGGGGAACCTGGCGCTCCACCTCCGGATCGTCTGTGTCATAGACCTCGGCATAAGTGGTGCCGTCTCCTCCCACGGAGGAGAGCATGGTTTCAATCAGTGGGCTCTCTACCACGTGGCCGTTGTCGGGATCGAGGTCGCGATACATGGCGATGCGAGAAGAGGGGAAGACACCGACCAGCGCTTCGCGGCGCACGGACCAGTGCCAGCCCGAGGGTGCGAGATCAGCCACGGCTTCGAGGTAGTCCTCCACGGAGCCTTCTTCATAGGGCGGCAGCTCCAGGCCGAACTGCGCGCTGAGCGTCTGAGCGAGTGTCGTGTTCAGGCCGAGCTCGTTCTCGCCGCAGATGTGATATTCGGCCCCGCCCGGCGCTTTTTTCCGGGACATCCGGACCTCAAGGAGCAGGAGGGGAGAGCGCGCCGGGGTCCGGGACGACCCTGGCTCGTTCCATTCCAGAATGCCGAAGACGGCGTGGAGCACGTTGACGCCGGTCTCGCGCTCGAAGGCGTGGCCGCGGTCATGGAGCGAGCGGCCGACCCGGTCGAGCCGCTCGGGCAGCAGCAGCGTCTGGATGTCGGCATCGTCGTGCCGTCCGTCGTCGGGGCTCTCGCTCCGCTCGGGCAGAATGTAATCGGGGGAGATGCCGTGATTGCGGGCATGCGCGGCCAGCGACGGGTTCTCCTCTGTCTGTCTTTCGGGCAGGCCAAGCTCGGCCCGCACCCGGTCCTTGAGCGCCCGCTCGAGGTCGAGCTCTTTCTGGGCGTAGTCGGAATCGGTCGGATCGAGTGCCGCGGAGTCTTCGAGGTGCTTCTCGTCGGTCGTGCGCGCGATCTCGAGCGCGTCGAGGAATTCGTCCGTCTGTTCGTCGGGCAGCGGCTCGTCGATTGGCGGCAGGGCCACGAGCCGCATCGGGCGCTGGTTGTGCAGTCGCTCGGCCAGCACATCGGGCAACTCGTCAACGAAGCGAATGAGACTCGACGAGTTCTGGCGGAACGGGACCTGGATGAGTGGATTGCGGCGCGAACTGTCGAGGAGACGCGCCCGCAGGTGCTGAATGCGGGATCGAACGATATCGCCGATGCCCTGCGCTTTGCTGTCGCGATTTTCTGCGGCAGCGTCTTCTGCGGCGTCTTCGGCGAAATGGTTCTCGGTCATGATCCCTCCTGGCCTCTGTTTAATGGATATTGGCCACAGGCCTGATTGCCAAAGGAAAAGGCCGATTTCGTGACATTAGGGGTGCGATTGCATTGGCGAAAGACAGAGGCGGGCCGGCTTTATTGCCGCCTACCTCTGGTAGGCGCTGATCACGCCAGAGGTGGCCCGGCGCCCTGCGGCACGGCTTTTCGGCCAGCACCATGAGCTGGACTGCACATAGGAGACCGCGCGGCATTGGGCATATTCAAGACAGATCTGCTTGCAGCGCGCAAAGCTGATCCCGCGGATGCCGTCAGTGGTGAGATCGCTGCCGAGGAAGTCGGTGCCGGGGAGCTCGACCATGCTCGGGCGGGCCGGTTGCGGCGTCTGTGCGAAGGGACATCCACGGACGAGTTCGGCCAGCCGTTCGTCGCGGAGGGTCTGCTGGAAGCCGAAGAAGATGTCGCCGCTCGGCGCCACGACGCGTGCCCCGATCTTCCGCGCTGTCGCGACGGCCACGGCGAGGCGGGGCGGAACCTCGAAGACAATCCGCCCGCGCATGTTGCTGCGCTCGACGACATCCCAGGTCTGGACGGGATGCCAGGTGCCGTTGATCGCGATCTCGAATGCGTCGTAGGCGGCGAGTGCCGGCTCATGGAGATCGGCCACGCCTGCCGTTCCGGCATCGGTGCAGAAGAGAGTGAGAAAGCTGTCCCCGGTGCTGGCGATCTGGCTCAGGCGCAGCGCGATGTCGCCGTTGACGTTAATGTATTCGGCGCGCTCATCGTAGATGCCATTCGTGACGACGCGCCAGGCTTCGAGATCTCGTCGAGGCACCCACAGGATGTCGTCATGCTCGATTACGGAGATCGCCTCGAACAGCTCTGGTTCGACGCGGTGGGAGCGAAGATATTCCGAGAGGATGCCCGAGAGCGCCTGTCCCAGGGCCGCGCCCTGCTGACCGTCGAGATCGCTGTCGTATAGGCCGAACTGATGAATGCCGATACGCGCCCCCTCGGGGAGGTAACGATAGTCGGCAGCGAGATAGGCATAGACGCAGGCGCTTGCGCAAACGGCGTTGGGCAGATCGGAGGAGCCCACCTCGGCAGAGACGATCGCGGGGATGTCGGCAATGAAGCCGCCGAGCTCCAGGCTTTCCATGAGAGAGCCGCCGGGGCTGTCGAACATGAAGAGCACGTCGCGGACATCGCTGGTGTCGGCCGCTTCGAGAGCCGCTCTCAACTTCTCGGTGTCGCCGGCGACGATCTCCCCGATTGCGGTGATGTGGAGGGTAGGCTCTCGTATCGGCCTGAGGTCGAGACGTTCAATGGAAAATTCCATTGCTGCGAGGCCGCCCGGCAAGAGGGAGAGGATTAAAACGATAAACTGGATTGCACTGCGCAAGAATTTCCCTCCGAGAAGGCATCGGGTGCCAAGGATTGATCGGCTACCCCCCGAGCGGATTACTTTATACTTTAGTGCCTGTAAGGCCGAAGGTCGACGATCGGAGGTCCCTCCGGCGCTGATGCTAATCTCGAAGATCAGATCGGCGTTTTGGGACGTCCAGCAGCATCTACCCGGGCCCCTTTAACCACCGCTGAGACGATGGATGGACAACTCGCCATACTTCCCTGCGTTCTCCGAGAACGCTGCGATCGCTACTGCCTGCAACCCGAGGTCTCTAACAAGCTCGGACAGTTCCGCGATCGAGTCCTCCCAAGTGTCGGGGACGATAAGGAAGGCCTGAGGATGCGCGCGTGCTCGCAACGCCGCCATGGAAAGTATTTCGATGAGATACCTTCGATGGCGCTTGCTGCGGTGCGCTTTGCACTCGATTGCCGCGACAATCTTGCCATCACGCAAGACGGTGAAATCAGACGGCACCAAGCTATCCCTTGGACTTCTCACTACCTCGACATCGTTGCCGAGTTCGAGCGCTGCGGGGGTCTTGCGAAGAAACCGATAGACCTGCTCTTCGAACGCTTGGGCAC
The DNA here is from genome assembly GCF_000152725.1 of Pseudooceanicola batsensis HTCC2597. Taxonomy (GTDB): domain Bacteria; phylum Pseudomonadota; class Alphaproteobacteria; order Rhodobacterales; family Rhodobacteraceae; genus Pseudooceanicola; species Pseudooceanicola batsensis. The sequence goes on along the minus strand of NZ_CH724131.1, from coordinate 2,619,633 downwards.
GCTTGACCCGCTCATGGGCCGTGACGCCCCGTCCTCCCCCTGCGGCCTGCACATGCTCAAGTGCCTTGCGAAGGTCTCCGCGAGAGACCTCGCCAGAGAAAAATTTTGGCGTCAGGCTCTGGGCTAAGTCGCTGGAAAGAATTGAGATCTGAGAGAGTGTCAGGACGCCAGTCATGGGAATGTCCGGATTCTCGTGTTCGAGCGCTTCCGGCGCATTCCGTTTCATCCAATTTACAGCTGCAAGAGGGTTCCTGAGGCTTGAGGGATCGACGCCGCGCAGCTTTGCAACGTGTGCAAGCACTTGGCTGCGATCTTCGAAACCAAACCGGGACGGGTCGTCCAGCGAGGCGGAGAGCGCCTTTCCGAAGCCGATCCAGTTCCGGATCTTTGCGAGTGCCTCGAGGCTTGGATCTGATGTCATGGATGGAAGATAGCAAAAATGACTCACAGAAACAGCAGGATGATGTTTAGTATTACTAACGAATCAGGGTGTATGGCATGAAAATGGACCGGAAATCGCATCCGGTCGCGCGGAACGTCCAGAAGCGTGGGCAGCTCAAGAAAGCTCACTATACTTCAGCGGGAGGCGCGCATCTGATGCAGCTGGAGAGCCGACTGGAGGCAAGCGGCGCAATCGCTATGGGGCTCGACCCCAGGGTCCGGTCTCTGCGCTCACAGCCCATGACCTTCGATCTCGCGACGGGACGAAACTATCACAGCGTGGACGCTCTTCAGCAAGCCGAGCGGCTCTATGGGTTTCGCGCAGTGAAATACACACCCGATTTCGAGGTGCACCTGGGGAACTCTAAAGTGCTGGTCGAGGTCAAGCACCGCGAGCTAATCACCCTGAACCCCAAGATCCTCAGCTACCCGGAGATCCTCGCGCGCTACGGCTATCGCCTCATCATCATCGACGATCTCCTCCTTGGGGAAAACTACGTTCAGAATTACGGCTCTTAAACACTGCTCTCTGCACGCGAGCACCCGCCAAGAGCGACTCCGAGATGGCGGCATTCTGTGGTGCGGGAAAGCCCTACGGTGATTTCAAGGCAGCGGGATTCAACGAGGCAAGTTTGCTGCGTGCCATCGCAGCGGGGCAGCTCACCTGCGATGTGCGTTCGGCTCGCATCAATCACGACACGCTGATCTTCGCCACAGGAGACACAAGCGCACACCTGAAGGAATTGCCCCTTGTCTGCCGCTAAGCTCGCCGCTCTTCATGGCTGGCGCCGCGATGCGAGCCTGACTTTTGTAGTTCGCGCCGGCAAGTCGGTGACCCTCAGGGATCAGGCCGGGAAGTTGGTGGAGGTGGATTTCCAGCTCTATCGAGACCTCATCGCAGAGGGTTTCGCCACGAAGCCTGATAGCAGCAACGTCATCGACTTCATCCCCGACGAATACGGGCGGCGCAAACAAGAAATGAAGTTGGCAGCCATCCGGCGTGATGCGGAACTCCGTGCGAACGGCAACAGCGCCGCACGCGCATTCGAAATGACCTGCCCCCCGCGAAATCCCTCACCATGATGTAGAGTCTGCGCCAACTCTGAAGGAGCAGTGACCTGCCCCCCGCGAAATCCCTCACCATGATGTAGAGTCTGCGCCAACTCTGAAGGAGCAGACGAATGCGAAAGAGCCGTTTCACCGAGGCGCAGATAATCGGGATGATCAAGGAGCAGGAAGCCGGTATGCCGACAGCCGAGGTGTGCCGCAGGCATGGGCTGAGCACGGCGACCTTCTACAAGCTGAAGTCCAAGTATGGCGGCATGGAAGTGTCCGAGGCGGCCAGGCTGAAAGCCCTCGAGGACGAGAACGCCAAGCTCAAGCGCCTGCTGGCGGATACGATGCTGGACAACGTTGTCTTGAAAGACCTGCTGGGAAAGAGCTGACGACGTTGACCAAGCGGCGAGACGCGGCGCTCCGAGTGATGCGGGATCACGACATCTCGCAGCGCCGGGCCTGCAGGCTGGTCGGTGTCGATCCCAAGACTGTCCGGCGAGACCGCCCGCCGGACAGTGCTGAGATCCGCAAGGAGATGCAGGAGATCGCCGGCAAGCGGCGTCGGTTCGGCTATCGCCGGATCGGCATATTGCTGGAACGCAAGGGCATGATCATGAACCACAAGAAGCTGTATCGCATTTACCGTGAGGAAGGGTTGTCGGTAAAACGGCGCCGCGGCCGGAAACGGACGCGCGGCACCAGAGCACCGATGCCCGTTGCCGCGTGTCCCAACGCGCGCTGGTCCCTGGACTTCGTGTCCGACAGTTTCGGCGCCTCGCGGAAGTTCCGCATCCTCGCCGTAATCGACGACTGCACGCGGGAATGCCTGTGCCTCATCGCGGACACGAGTCTGTCGGGCGCACGAGTGGCCCGGGAACTCAGCGCCCTGATCCGGGTCTACGGACAGCCGGGCTGCATTGTCAGTGATAACGGGACGGAGTTCACCAGTCGGGCCATCCTGAAATGGGCTGACGAGAACAGGGTGCCCTGGCACTACATCGATCCGGGCAAGCCGCAGCAGAACGCCTTCATCGAGAGCTTCAACGGCAGCCTGCGCGACGAGCTCTTGAACGAGGAGATATTCGACAGCCTGGACGATGCACGCCGCAAGCTGGCCTTGTGGCGCTACGATTACAACACGGTCAGGCCACACTCGTCGCTCGGCAACCAGACGCCGCAGCAAGCGCGGCGGGCGCTTGAGCAAATTGAGGGCTCCGCGCCCGGCGCGCTTGCGCCAGACGGAGAACCGGAATACCCAAATCCAAACTGCAGACTCTCGTTATGAATGAGGGACCGGCAGGGGGCAGGTCAGAAATCCTCAAAGGCGAACTGCTGGAAGATGCGCGACACGCTTCTTACGCCCCGTCTTCGTTCAACATTCGCACGCTACAGATGTGGAAGAAGACCTTGGGTGATGAGGGCCCCAACAGGCTAATTCCACACAATCAAGACCAAGGGCAGTTCGGGCCTCGGCATGACGCAGACTATGAAGATTGTGTCTTCGAAGTGCTGGAGCAGCTGCTTCTGAAAAGCGATCGAGTAACGATACGAGTAGCCGCAGCGAAGGCTGAGAAACTCTATCGCGATCGGTATACTGGCACCAAGGAAAAGCTCGGCGACTGTGCTCTGCGATCGTTTCTCTCAGTGATGAATACGCTTCGTGCGGATGACGTCATCAGGGCCCGCCACGATACCGAGACGGCCAAGCGTTTGACGCTACAGGCGCGCTTCTATGCGCGCGTGGAGGTGCCCTTTGACGTAGTGGAGATCGACTCTACCGTGGGTGATGTGTTCCTGTCCGACATTCGAGGCGTCTGCATCGGCCGGCCAGTGATATGTGCCGCGATCGATGCTGCATCCGGTTTTCCCCTCGCAATTCGGATAGACTTGGAATCGGCCAGCGAAAAACTGACGATCCAAACCATTAAGGAAATTATGCTCCCGCGCGGTGAGGAGTTTTTCGAGAGGCTGGGCATAGAGAACCGCATCAACACAGCTGGTGTGCCCCGAGTCCTGGTCTCAGATCAGGGTAGCGAGAACAGCGGAAAATGGCTGCCGGGGATCATCGCACAATCAGGAATGGAATGGGCGAAGAAAATCCCTGGATGCCCGGAGAAGAAGCCGCATGTGGAAAGGTTCTTCCTTGAGCTTAATCGTTATCTCCAAACCTTACCAGGCGCCACGACATCAAAGACGATGCCACACCGTGCTCGGATCGAGAAGGGTATGTTCGAAGCATGCATAACAGTCGAAGAGCTTGAGGGCCTGATCTACAAGTGGATCTACGATGTCTACGCCACGAAAATTCGTCGGTTGATTCACTCGCCTCTACGCGTGGCTGAGTCACCGCTCGATAGCTGGAACCGCATGGTAAATGGTATCGCACAGTTGCCGCTTCAGCCAAACGAAGTGCACCAGATCTTCATGGTCAAAGAAACGAAGCGGTCGCTTCAGCACTACGGACTTGATGTCGGAAACGTGCAATACTCGTCCCCGGAGCTTTGCGAACTCTTGTCTGAGATCGGGCGGAAATCCACAGTCGAAGTGCGCTACGATCCGACAGATATTCGCGCGATTGCGGTCGTCCACAATCGGGATGGCGTCCCCAATCCGATGATCGTCCCTGCAAAAAGCGAACATGTGCTCCCCATCGCATTCAAAGACGTGGCACGCATCAAGAAGCCCAGCGACGAAGCGAAGGCTAAAGATCTGGCAGCCCGCGCTACGGCAGCCGACCTGGCACAAAAGGCCCAGGAACTCGCCGAGCAACGGGGCAAGGGCAAGATCACATCACTGCGCAAGGCGCGCAAAGCAGAGGCCCAGCGCCGTAAGATCACTCAGGTGGTGGAGCGCGCTAAGAGCCCTCCTCTCAAGTCGGCTTCAGTTTCGAAGACGGTGAACCAACCTACTCCCAGGATGGCTGTTCGCCGCCGCGAACAGCGACCACAAATGGACATCTTGGAGTAGACCATGAACAACACCGCCATCTCACTTCTTTCGGAAATTGTGCTGCACGACTCGCTCCGTGGCGCATTGTCCTCCGTCGATTTCTTGTTGAGCACGAACCAAGCGTTCGGAGGGTGCCTGGTGCCCCTCCTCGGCCCCACGCGTGTGGGGAAGAAGTCGGTCGCCCGTCATCTGCTTTCGAACGCAGGGCCCGCCACATCTCTCTTCCCGATGGACGATGTGGTTTATTGCAGCCTGCCCCCGCAATCGAGCGGGAAGTCCATCTATGGTGCCATCTTGGCCGGGATGGGTCAGCGCATCTTGTCCAATGAAAACACGAAGTCGGTCCGGGATCGACTATTCCGTGCAATAGATCAGCTCGGCATCCAGGCCGTCGTGATAGACGAAGTGAACCATCTGATCGAGCGTGGAGCCAACCTTGCCCCTCGAGAGGCCGCCGACCATCTGAAGACCATTGTCGACGAGACCGGCGTCAGCGTCATCGCGGTGGGATTGCCTCGTTTCCAGCGCATTATTGATGAGAACGAGCAACTTCGTGATCGGGCCTGCGCGACCACCATACTCAAACCCTACGACTGGCAGGTGGACGCGGAACGTGACGCTTTTGCTTACACGGTCGACGTTGCTCTGCACAAGCTGGAGCAATCAGGCTTCCCTGTAGCGATAGAGTTCGAGGACATCGTGCGCCGTCTTTACGGAGCTTCCGCGGGGCGTATCCCCGTCATGATGCGCGTGCTGAAACTCTGCGCGCTGGCAACGCGAGAACCTCGGGCCCTGGAGCTCGCTGACTTCGCGCTTGCGGCCCGAGCCATGCAGCAATCCGGTATCCCAACATCGTCCTTTTTCATCGACGAAGAGCCGGACGAGGTGGAAATCTTGCGGTCTTTCGCCTGCACCATGGCTGAGGCCGGTCTTGAGTTCTCCGTCGATAGCCTCGCTGGCCTCGATCTTGCGCATGGGGCTCTCTCTGCATGACCCGATCGACCCGCACCCCGGAAGCGCAGGAAAGCTTGGATGGCTTTCTGCGCCGGCTTGCTGAAATGGAGTTCTGGCCGGAGGTATCAGGCTTTCAGGCGGGTTTCGGGCTGCGCTACGGGCGCCGCATGATCGAAGAAGCCTCGCAGGCGGAAGAGTTGTTGGATTTGGAGCCAGGGACCCTGGCTCCAATTTCGCCGACGGTCGCACCATCGGAACCCTCACGGAGCTGGCGGTTTGAACGGCATCACAGTGCACCCGTCTGCCCAGACTGTCTGGCCACTGGGAAACCGCACCATCAATCTTGGCGCCATGCCTTTGTCACATGCTGTGTCGAACATGGCCTTCGTCTCGTCGATCAGTGCCCGATGTGTCAGGAGATTTTCCTGCCTGGCCGGGGCGGCTACGACTCCTGCCATTGCGGTTGTCCTCTGGATCGTCTTGAACGGATTGCCGCCAATGACGACGAGATCAGGATCTCTGCACTGATCTCGGGGAAGATGCACCCTACTCGCTCCCGCTTGTCCCCGGCACTGGCGTTTCGAACGCCCTCCGATATCGGGGAGTTCATTTTCTTTCTCGCCAGTGGGGGCATGGATGCGGTCACCGGGAAGCAAGGCAAGGCGCCTCTGCCGCGCACCCTCAAAGAAGCGCGCTGTTTTCTCGCGGACACATTTCGTCTTCTGTGCGATTGGCCAACGGCATTTCGAGATGACGTGGCTCGGCGCCTGCAAGAGGGCGAGCCGAGTGCTTCGTCAGCACCGGCCCGGCTCGGACGGTGGTATCAGCGCCTTATGTCCTTCGACGGTGCCGCTTATGCGGATTTCCGGCAGGCATTGGGAGATGTCGTTCGCCAGGAGTTTGACGGGCCGTATATCGGGAATATGCCCGTCGCCGCTTGCGAGCGCGACTGGATCAGCGCTGCCGAATCCTCCCGTATCCTGGGCATTCGTGCTGAGCGTCTGGTGGACGCCGTAGGCCGAGGACAGATAGAAGGACGCCAGGATACGTCCGGTTTTGGGCACCGCCATACGATGTTGCCCCGCGGGACCATTGAGGAAATCCGCGAGAACCGACGCCGCTTCGTCGGGAAGTCCAGCGCGCGGGAATTTCTGGGCATTTCCCGGAAGCAATATGATCTCCTTGGCGAAGCGGGCGGGCTGGCCCAGTGCATTCATGACGCGCCGCCGCCGCTCGTCGAGGGTGCTCATGATCTTGAAGCCATGCGTGCTCTCGTGCACGGCATTGCTTGTTCTGCGCTGGAAACGAAAGCGGACACTGTATCCTTCGCCGATCTCAACCTCCGCTTCACGACAGACAGGGCCGGGCTTATCAAGGTCTTCCAACAGATCATCGATGGTCGACTTCGGCCCGAAGCGGGCAGCACCGAGGGACGCCTCGCAGCGTTTCGCTTCTGTCGGACTGAAGTCGAAACAGTTCTGACCGAGGTCCGGCGTGGCCCTGGTTTGACGGTCCAGCAGGTGGCGCAACTCACGGGCTGGAAGGAGCAGTGCATCGCGGCCTGGTGCAGCCAAGGCCTCCTCGCTCATGAGACCTACGATCATGCTGGTCGCACGGGGCGGACGATTCGGCTCGAGAGCCTGCTTCGGTTCCAGTCCATGTATCTGCCGTTGAGTGAACTCGCCAAGCAGATGGACACGACCTCGCGCTATCTGATCCGCCGCTTGAATGAGGCCGGCATCGAGACAGTAGGGGCCTTCCAAGACGGCAAGGCTTGGCGCGGACACCTTGTTACACAAGCTGCCGTGGCCGGCGCAGTGCTCGATGTCAGCCCGGCTCGAGGGGCATAGCATGATGTTGTGCACCATCGTGGGTCGCACGTGGCGCATTGATCAGTGGACGACCTGCTTGCCCGCAGCAAATCCGCGCCGTGGCCGCTTGGCCGTATGGAGCAACAGGAGGTTCCAAAAGAGATGAACAGCCTCGAGATCCTACTTTCCAGCACCGCCGTTGTCGTTGCAATAGCCGGCAACCTCTACGTCTTGCGCGTTGTCAGGAGGAGTGGTCGGGACCGTCCACACGATCCGGAACGTGTTCAGAAACTAATCGAGAACGCCCCGATGGAACTTCTTGAGAAGGTGTTGGACCGACAACCCGAGTGACCGGCGCGTATCGCTTGTGCGACGAGAACATTCACTACCCCTTATCGGATAGTCGCAAAGGACAAGTAACTTGTGGGCACATGGTCAGTGAGCCAGACCCCGTTGTCCGCCCGGTAAAACTTGTGGCCATCTTGGTGCATAGCCTTCGCGGCAACGGTTAGAACAACCGGCTTCCCATGGCGCCCGCCAACGGTCAGTGCGGTGGCTATGTCAACACTCAGGTGAACCAGCCGTCTGCGTCCCGGTATGATGCCCGCGGAGAAGATCTCGTCAAGATGGGCGCGAGCGGTCCCGTGGAACAGTTCATCGGGTGGGTCTTGGGCTGGCAAACCAAGGTCGACGTCAAGCGAATGGCCTTGCGCAGCTCTGATTCGTTCGCCATCCGAGGAAATCGTGAAGCGCTTCTTGTCGTTTTGCTCGACGATCTCGATCAGATGATCTCGAGTGAGTCTCCGCCCCGCGCGCTTCATGGCGACGAGAAGCTCATCGATCCGGACCCACCCTCCCGGACCCAATTTCAAGCCAACCTCTTCCGGCTTGTGTCGGAGTATCAGGCTTAGAAATCGGCTCTCCCGAGACACATCAATCTTCCCAAATGGCCTGGCCTGCGACGGGTCCGCGGGCGCGGCGGCGTCATCTCCTTATCTTAATGAAAAAGCAGGCGAATCTCTATGTTTTCTGCCGATTTCGGCCACGGGCGCACGGCGAAAAAATATGCGCGCGCGACGCGAAAAAATGTGATCGCGCGTCTCCGGCTAACTGACTACTTTTTATGAATGTCTGACGAAAAATTATCCTCGCCCCTACATTGGTTGTAGGCGCGCGCGTAGTTTTTCGCGGCGTCGCTGCGTGGTCAGGTGACCTATCTCACCTCATCCGAGGGTTGCCTCGTCGGCCTCTCGAAGAGCTTTTTGGAGGCCCTCCGGGTTCCGGATCTCGGCATCGGACGCCCGGCATAACGCGAACGCCTTGTATTGCGGATTTTTCCGGGTGTCTCGGCTTCTTTACGAGGGAAAAGTGGTGCCGCTGAAGGGACTCGAACCCCCGACCCCATCATTACGAATGACGTGCTCTACCAGCTGAGCTACAGCGGCCCCGTGGAGCGGGGCTATAGCACCCCGATCCGCACAGGGAAAGACCTATTCTTTCGGCTTTTCCGGCTCTTGTGACGGTGGATCCGAGGGCAGGATTTCCGCGTCCTCCGGTTCGGAGGACGGCATGTCCTCATCCTCGCGGTCCGGACGGTCCGGCGCGTCGGCGCCCCAGTCCTCGATCTGGCCGACGATCAGGGGCAGCATGGCGGTGCCGACCGGAGCCTGCGCCTCGCCCATGGGGGGCGTCTTCCAGGCCAGGGTGTCGAAGGCGCCGCAGTTGTCGCAGATCGGCTGCCAGTGGGCGTGGATGTGGTGACAGTTCTCGCAGGTCCATTGCGGGCCGCGCGGGGCCGAGACGGCGCGGGCCAGCCAGCCCTTGACGATGGCGTCCGGCGCGCCCTCGCCGCGTTCGATGGCCGCCATGATCGTCAGCGTCCGGGCGTCGGGGTTCTCCGAGGCCAGATCGCCGAGCGCGCGGCGCGCCTCGGGGAAATCCTCGGCCGCGATGTTCAGCTCGGCCATCAGAAGGCGCGATTCCCGATGGTTGGGGGCGGACTTGACCAGCTGCTGAAAGCGCTTCAGCCGCTCTTGCGGGGTTTCGTCCGGCTCGATCTCGGCGAAGGCGGCGGCGAGATCCGGATGCGGCGCGGCCTCCCATGCCTTTTTCAGCACCCGGGCGGCATAGCGCTTCTGACCCTGGTCGATATAGCTCCTGGCAGCCATAACCGCGGCCGGGATCAGGTCGGGCGAGAGTTTGTTCGCCTCGATCGCCGCCTCGCGGGATTCGATCGTGCCATCTTCGGAAAAGACGCCCTTGGCCTCGGACAGGGCCAGGACGGCATCGCGGCGGCGGTGCACGTCGCGCGGCAGGTTGCCGTGGCGCAGCTTGGCCTTGAGCGTGGCGCGGGCCCCCTTCCAGTCGGACCTCTGGGCCTGCAGCCGCAGCAGCGTATCCTGCACCTCTTCGTGGCCGGGCTTGATGGCAAAGGCCTTTTCGGCCAGCGCCAAGGCCGTGTCGGTGTCGCCCGCGGCCAGTTTCTGCTTCATGATGCCCCGCACGCCGACAAAGCGGGTGCGGTCGTCGGAGAGAAGCTTCTTGTAGGCGGCCTCGGCCTTGTCCTTGTCGCCCACCATCTCGGCCGCCTGGGCGGTCAGCAGCGTGGTCAGGTCGGGCCGGTCGAGGAACCGCTCGGCCCGCGAGGCCTTGGACATGGCGCGGCGGCCTTCGCCCGACGCCAGGGCCATCAGCCCGTCGCTGAGGGCCTCGTAGCCCTTGCGCTCGCGGTTGCGGTCGAAATAGCGCGACAGGGCGGTTTCGTCGCCGTTGATGAAGCGCAGCAGCGCGATCAGCAATCCGAAGAGCTTGAGGAACAGCCAGACGGCCAGGACCAGCAGGACGGCGGCGATCACGGCCTTGATCGGGGTCAGGTTGATCTCGATCCCGCCCATGGCGATCAGGACACCGCCCTGCATATCGAGCAGATAGCTGGCGCCGAGCGTCGCGGCGGCCACCAGTGCGACGAATACGATAATCTTGACTAGGGACCAGAGCATCGGCGGCCTTCCTCAGTTCGAATTCAGTTCGGTCATCAGACCATTCGCGGCCCCGAGCGCGGCCAGCCGGGCGCGCGCCATCTCGGTCCAGTCGGAAAGTGCGGCCTGCGCCTCTTCGGGTAGCGCGGCGATCTCGTCCAGTGCGGCCGTAAGATCGCCCCCGGTCGCCGCCGCTTCGGCCCGCGAGAGGATGGCGTCGGGGGTGTCCCCCTCCTGCGGCTCGAGCGACCGGATGCCGAGTTGCGTCCTGAAGAAGTCGCCGACCGAGGCATTGCCGTCGCCCCGCGTCGTGGCGAGCGCATCGCGTGCGGCCGGCGGGAAGGCCTCGCGCAGCTCTGCAAGGGTGGGAACGCCGTCGGCGCCAGCCTCGAGTCCCTCCGGGATCTCCATGCCGGTGGCGCGCAGCTCCTCAAGGGGATCGGCATAGGCTTCGCCGCTGTCGATGGCCGAGAGTATGCGCGTCAGGGCGGCGCGGGCGCGGCTTTCCGCGCTGCGGGCGGCGGCCTCGACCTCCATCTGCTGGGCCTCGGCCACCAGCGCCTCGACCTCTTCGCGCTGCTGGCGCATGGAGTCCTGAAGCCGGGCAAGTTCGTCCTCGTAGGCCTGGATCGCCGTCTCGGAGACGCCTTCGCTGATGGGCCGTTTTTCCAGCTCGGCAATGCGGGCCTCGATCCCGGATACCTGCGACGCGAGGTTGTCGAGCCGTTCGGACAGGCCGGAAACGGTCGCGTTGCTGTCGTCCAGCGCGGACTCGACCGGCCCCAGATCGGCCGGGGCGGGCATCGCCGCCTCGAGATCGGAGAGCGCCTGTTCCTGCGCGTCGAGACGCTCGTGCAGTTCGCCGCTCCGATCGAAGCCCGCGATCGGCAGACCGCCCCCCATCGCGAGCGCGGCGATATATCCGATCGCCGCGGCCAGGATACCGCCCAGGAGCAGCGGCAAGAAGCCTCCGCGCTGCTCGACCACGACCTCTCTGATGGTCGGCTCTGCGGTGGCTGCCGCTGCGGGTTCGGGTTCGGGTTCGGGTTCGGGTTCGGGTTCGGGTTCGGGTTCGGGTTCGGGTTCGGAAACAGGATCGGCCTCGGCCGCTACGGCCGCAAGCGTATCCTGCGGGTCCGCCAGGTCGGACTCCGTCAGCTCGCCGCTCTCGGCGCGATCGTCAGGTTTACTATCGGGGACCGAATCCTCCGTGGCATCGTCCGGCTGGTCCGGGGAAGGCAGGGTTTCCTCGGTCTCCGGCTTCGGATCTTCATCCGGGGCTTTCCGGGGGTCTGATTTGTCAGCCACGCAAATAGTCCTTTCGAATCCCTGCTTTGCAAATGCAGCACGGGCACCTTAATCCGCACGTCACATCGCCTCAACCCGCTGCACTGCCGCAATTGTCGCCCGGGTCAAGGCCTCCGCATCGGGCCTGTCCGCGACGCTTCGGACAGCCGTATCCAAACGCTGCGCCGCCTCATTCACCGCGGCGCTGAGAGATACGAGATAGAGCGGTGCACGGGGGTTTGCCAGTGCGGCGAAGCGCGCGGCCGTCCGCGGGGAATAGAGAGGCACGATCACCGGTGCGGATCCGTCCAGCAGCGCCCGCGCCCGGGAGGTGAGATCGAGAAGGTCCTGAGAGTAGATCACGGCCTCGGTCACCGAGAGACCGGCGGCGGCGAGGCGCGACGCGACGTCGCCGCGGGCATGGGCGCCGCGCAGGTGGATCATGGGGTCCGCGGGCGGGTCGGCAAGGATCGCGCCGACCATCGCCTCGGCATCGCCGCCCATGGCGTGCGCGCGGCAGCCGATGCGGCGGGCTTCGGCGGCGGTCGCCTCGCCCACGCAGATCGCGGGTTTCGGCTCTCCTCCGAGGTCGCGATAGGCTCGCACGGCATTGCGTGAGGTAAAGATCAGCCGACCGGCGCCGCCGGTGTCGGGCAGACGCGCCGCCGGGCGGATGGCGAGAAGCGGGCTTCGCGCGACCGTCAGCCCGGTCAGCCGTGCCAGGTCCCGGGCCGTTTCCGCCCCGTCGGGGTCCGGGCGGGTCATCAGGATGGTCGGGCGCATCCGGGCCTCGCCATTGTTTCGGGGGTCCCGCGGTGTTACCTCCGGACGATCCTTCATGCAATCGGCGGGCAGATGACGCGCAGCTTCACGATCCTCGGGCTGGAAAGCTCCTGCGACGATACCGGGGCGGCAGTGGTGCGCGGGGTGCCGGGCGCGGCGACCATCCTGTCGTCGGTGGTCGAGGGACAGAATTCCCTGCACGAGGCGTTCGGCGGCGTGGTGCCGGAAATCGCCGCGCGCGCCCATGCCGAGCGGATCGACGTGGTGGCCGAACACGCCCTGGCCAAGGCCGGCGTCCGGCTCACCGAGATCGACGCCATCGCGGTGACCGCCGGCCCCGGGCTGATCGGCGGCGTGATGTCGGGCGTGATGTGCGCCAAGGGCATCGCGGCGGGCGCCGGGCTTCCGCTCGTGGGGGTGAACCACCTTGCGGGCCATGCCCTGACCTCGCGGCTGACCGACGGGATCGGCTATCCCTATCTCACGCTGCTGGTCTCGGGCGGACACTGCCAGTTCATCCTGGTACGCGGCTGCGACCGGTTCGACCGGCTGGGCGGCACGATAGACGATGCCCCCGGCGAGGCATTCGACAAGACGGCGCGGCTGCTGGCCCTGCCCCAGCCCGGCGGACCATCGGTCGAGGCCGAGGCCGCGCGCGGCGATCCCGCGCGGTTCCGGTTCCCGCGGCCCCTGCTGGACCGCGAGGGCTGCGACATGTCCTTCTCGGGGCTGAAGACCGCGGTGCTGCGAATGCGGGACACGGTGATGGAGGGCAACCGCCTGACGGCCCGGGACCGCGCGGATCTCTGTGCCGGGTTCCAGGCGGCGGCGGTCGACGTGCTGGCGGAAAAGACCCGCCGGGCGCTGGCGCTCTACCTTGACGACGCGCCGGGTGACCCGGTGTTGTCGGTGGCGGGCGGCGTCGCGGCGAACAGGGCCGTTCGTGCCGGTCTCGAGACTGTTTGCGACACCCTTGGCGTGCGGTTCACGGCGCCGCCCCTGTCGCTTTGCACCGACAACGGCGCGATGATCGCCTATGCCGGTCTCGAACGGTTCGCGGCCGGGCGACAGGATGCGATGGACCTGGCGGCACGTCCGCGCTGGCCGCTGGATGCCGGGCGGGCGGGGATGCTGGGCAGCGGAAAGAAGGGACCGAAAGCATGACATCCGTTATCGGCGCAGGGGCATTCGGTACGGCGCTGGCCATCTCGCTGGCGCGGGACGGGTCCGAGGTCACGCTCTGGGCCCGCGACGCGGCGCAGGTCGCCGCCATGTCGGCAACCCGCGAAAACGCGGCGAGACTGCCGGACCTCGGCTTTCCCGACGCGCTGAAGGTCACCGGGGACGTAGAGTCCCTGCCCGAGGGGCCGGTCCTGCTGGCGGTTCCTATGCAGAAGCTTCGCGCGGCGTTGCAGGATCTGCCCGATTTCGGCGCCCGCCCGCTGGTCGCCTGCTGCAAGGGGATCGAACTGACCTCGCGGCTCAGCCCGGTCCAGGTGATCGGCGATGTGCGCCCCGGCGCCCGCGCCGCGATCCTGACCGGCCCGTCCTTCGCGCAGGATATCGCCAAGGGCCTGCCCACGGCGCTGACGCTCGCCTGCGACGATGACGATACGGGGCGCGACCTGCAGACAACCCTGACCACCGCCAATATCAGGCTCTATCGCACGGTGGATGTGCCGGGGGCCGAGATCGGCGGCGCGGTCAAGAACGTCATGGCCATCGCCTGTGGCGCCGCCATCGGGGCCGGGCTGGGCGAAAGCGCCCGCGCCGCGCTGATGACCCGGGGCTATGCCGAGATGCTGCGCATGGCCCTGGCCATCGGGGCGCGGGCGGAAACTCTGGCCGGGCTGTCGGGGTTCGGCGATCTGACCCTGACCTGCACCTCGCGGCTGTCGCGCAACTATCGCTACGGCCTGTCGATCGGCGAAGGCGCACCCTTCGATCCCTCGGTCACGGTCGAAGGCGCGGCGACGGCCCGCGCGTTGCAGGCCCGGGCGCGGGCCATGCGGCTTGACATGCCCATCACGGATGCTGTCGTTGGGCTGATCGACGGGTCGCGGACGGTGAAGGAGGCGATGACCGACCTCCTGTCGCGGCCGCTGAAGGAGGAATAGGATGCTGTTTGCCCTGATGGCGCATGACAAACCCGGCGCGCTGGACGTGCGGAATCAAAACCGCGCGGCGCATCTCGCCTATGTCGAGGAGACCGGGGTGGTCGCGCAGGCCGGCCCGATCCTGGACGATGCGGGCGAGATGTGCGGGTCCCTCGTCATTCTCGATGTCGAGGACGCGGCCGCCGCGAGCGCCTGGGCCGAGGGCGATCCCTATGCCCGCGCCGGTCTCTTCGAGAGTGTCACCCTGAAACCCTGGAAACGGGTGATCGGCTGATGCGCTACTGGCTGTTCAAATCCGAACCGGACACCTGGTCCTGGGGGGATCAGGTCGCTAAGGGCGCGGCGGGCGAGGAATGGGACGGCGTCCGCAACTACCAGGCGCGGAACTTCATGCGCGAGATGAAGCTGGGCGACCGCGGGTTCTTCTACCACTCGCAGAAGACGCGCGAGATCGTCGGCATCGTCGAGGTCTGCGCCGAAGCGCATCCCGACAGCACCACCGATGACGAGAGATGGGAGTGCGTGGATATCCGCGCGGTCGAGCCCGTTCCGACGCCCGTCACGCTCGACCAGATCAAGGCGACGCCGGAGCTGGCCGGGATGGTGCTGGTGAAGAATTCGCGCCTGTCGGTCCAGCCGGTCGAAGAGGCCGAGTGGCGGGTCATCTGCAGGATGGCCGGTCTGTAACCTCTGGGCAAGACCGGGTTCCGTGTCCTAGACTGCTTTGGGCGCGCAGGACGGAGGACCCGATGGGCATAGTTGCGGTACTGGTGGCGGCCCTGGCCGGATTCGCCATGGGCGCGGTCTGGTACATGACCCTGTCCCGGCCCTGGATCGCGGCCGTGGGTTTCGATGTCGACGAGACCGGCAAGCCGATCGGCGGCGGATCGGTCCTGCCCTTCGTCATCTCGGGCATCGCGATGATCCTGGTGGCCCGGCATGATGCGGCACATCTTCGTCATGGCCGGAATCGACGGTGCGCTGGAGGGGCTGGTTTCGGGTCTCGGCGTGGGCGCCTTCTTCATCACGCCCTGGATCGCGATGAACTATGCCTATGCCAACCGGAAGCCCGCTCTGACCCTGCTGGACGGGGGCTATGCGGTCCTGGGTCCGGGCATCATCGGCCTCGTGCTCGGGCTGTTCTGATCCGAACGTAAAAGGGCCCGGCCTTTCGACCGGACCCCCTGTCCCGTTGCAGGCGACACCCGCCGTTCAGGAATAGACCGATTCCTTGCCGAAGTGCTTGACGAGCATGTAGTAGATCACGGCCCGATACTTGTTGCGGTTCGACATGCCATAGGTCTCGATCACGCTGTTGATCCCCGCCATCAGATCGGGACTGTCCGCCAGCCCGAGCTTTTTCATCAGGAAGTTTTCCTTGACGGTCTCCAGCTCGCCTGGCTGGCTGGCCGCGACGGTCGAGGCGTCGTCGTCGTAGATCGACGGCCCGCAGCCGATGGTCACCTTGGTCAGCAGGTCCATGTCCGGGGTCATCCCGCACTTGTCCTTCAGGTCTTCCGCATATTTCGCGATCAACTCGTCACGTTTGCCCATGTGTGTCCCTCTCTAGACCTTCGCCAGTCAGCCGATTGCTTTCGCCCTGGCCTCGTGCGCATGAGCCTAATGCGCGCCAAGTTTACGGGTAAAGTAAAAAAACCCCCGACGCCGGTCGGGGGTTCTTCATGCCGCCTGCAGGGGCGTCAGTACCGGTAGTGTTCCGGCTTGAACGGGCCCTCGGGCTTGACGCCGATATAGTCGGCCTGCTCGGGCGCGAGGGTCGACAGTTTCACGCCGATCCGGTCCAGATGCAGGCGCGCGACCTTTTCATCGAGGTGCTTGGGCAGGATGTAGACCTTGTTCTCGTAGTCGTCGCCCCTGGTCCAGAGTTCGATCTGGGCCAGCACCTGATTGGTGAACGAGGCGGACATCACGAACGAGGGGTGCCCGGTGGCGTTGCCGAGGTTCAGCAGACGACCTTCGGACAGCAGGATGATGCGGTTGCCCGAAGGCATCTCGATCATGTCCACCTGTTCCTTGATGTTGGTCCACTTGTGGTTCTTCAGGTTGGCCACCTGGATCTCGTTGTCGAAGTGGCCGATGTTGCCGACGATCGCCATGTCCTTCATCTCGCGCATATGCTCGATGCGGATGACGTCCTTGTTGCCTGTGGTGGTGACGAAGATGTCGGCCATGCCGACCACCTCCTCCAGCGTCGTGACCTGAAAGCCGTCCATCGCGGCCTGCAGGGCGCAGATCGGGTCGACCTCGGTCACGATCACCCGAGCGCCGGCCCCGGCGAGCGAGGCGGCCGAGCCCTTGCCCACATCGCCGTAGCCGCAGACCACGGCCACCTTGCCGGCCATCATCGTGTCGGTGGCGCGGCGGATGCCGTCGACGAGGGATTCCTTGCAGCCGTACTTGTTGTCGAACTTCGACTTGGTGACGCTGTCGTTCACGTTGATCGCCGGGAAGGGCAGCCGTCCGTCGCGAACCAGCTGATAGAGGCGGTTGACGCCGGTGGTGGTTTCCTCGGAAACGCCCCTGATCTGGTCCCGCACCTTGGTGAACCAGCCCGGGGATTCCTTCATCCGCTTGGCGATCTGGTTCTTGATCACCTCTTCCTCTTCCGAGGAGGGGACGGGGATGACATCCTCGCCCGCTTCGGCCCGTGCGCCGAGCAGAACATAGAGCGTCGCGTCACCGCCATCGTCCAGGATCATGTTCGGGCCGTCCTCGAACATGAAGGACTTGTCGAGGTAGTCCCAGTGTTCTTCCAGCGTCTGGCCCTTGATCGCGAAGACAGGCACACCGGCCTCGGCAATCGCGGCGGCGGCGTGGTCCTGGGTCGAGAAGATGTTGCAGGACGCCCAGCGGACGTCGGCACCCAGCGCGACGAGGGTCTCGATCAGGACGGCGGTCTGGATCGTCATGTGGAGCGAGCCGACGATCCGCGCGCCCTTGAGCGGCTTGCTGTCACCGAATTCCTCGCGGCAGGCCATGAGGCCCGGCATCTCGGTCTCGGCGATGTCGAGTTCCTTGCGGCCGTAGCCGGCCAGAGAAATGTCCTTGACGATGTAATCCTTTGCCATGCCGGCGCTCCGCTGCAAATCCGTGTTGTCCGGCCCCTACCACCCGCCCGGCGTCAGGGCAAGCTGAGGGCCTTTCCGAAACTTCTAGGTAACGTGGATTAACAATTCACGACACCATCGTGCGGTGCATTCGGGCATTGACCCCGGCCTCGAGCGAAGGAATGACCGGACCCGGTGACTTCCCGCCGGATCCTCTTTATTCCTGCGGCAAACGGAGGGGTTCGATGCCGAAACAAGCACGCGCATGGCAACGGATGCTGTCGGGACGGCGGCTCGACCTGCTGGACCCGACGCCGGTGGATATCGAGATCGAGGACATCGCCCACGGGCTGGCCTTCGTCGCCCGCTGGAACGGCCAGACGGTGGGGGACTATGCCTATTCGGTGGCGGAACATTCCCTGCTGGTCGAGGCGCTGTTCTCGCGGATGGAGCCGGCGGCGAGCGCGGCGGACAAGCTGACCGCCCTGCTGCACGATGCGCCGGAATACGTGATCGGGGACATGATCTCGCCCGTGAAGGCGGCGGTCGGACCGGGCTACGGCGCGTTGGACGACCGGCTGACGGCGGCGGTGCATATCCGCTTCGGACTGCCGGCGGTGACGCAGCCCAGGCTCAAGCGAAAGATCAAGAAGGCCGACCGGGTATCGGCCTGGATGGAGGCGACGCAGATCGCAGGGTTCTCGATCGGCGAGGCGGACAAGTTCTTCGGGCGCCCCGACGCGGCGCTGGTCGAGGGGTTGAAGATCGACCTGCGCCCGCCGGTCGAGGTGCGCCGCGATTTCACCCGGCGGCACGACGAATTGCTGAGGGCCATCGCATGATCCATGTGAGGCGCGCCGGCCCGCTGGACGCCGGGGCGATGGCCGACCTGCTGAACGAGGTGATCGCGGCGGGCGGCACGACCGCGATGACCGAGCCGGTGACGGGAAAGGACCTGCGCGACAGGATGGGGCGGTCGGAGCTGTCCGTCTGGCATCTGGCCGAGAATGACAGCGGCACCGTTCTGGGTTTTCAGTGGATCGAGCCGCTGACCGGCGAGTCGGGGCGGGTGGCCGAGATCGCGACATTCGCGCGGGTCGGCCAGACAGGGCTGGGCATCGGATCGGCGCTGTTCGACGCGACGCGGCAGGCGGCGGCAGCGGCCGGATACGACTGGATCCGGGCCAACATCCGCGCCGACAATGCGGGCGGGCTGGCCTATTACCAGTCGCGCGGATTCGAGGACTACGGCCGGATCGAGGGATACCGGATGGGCAACGGGCAGGTCGTGGACAAGATCCTCAAGCGGTACGAGCTCTAGCGCGGCGACCTTTTGGCCAGGATTCGCTGCAAGGTGCGCCGGTGCATGTTGAGCCGTCGAGCGGTTTCCGAGACGTTGCGGTCGCAGAGTTCGTAGACCCGCTGGATATGTTCCCAGCGCACGCGGTCGGCGCTCATCGGATTTTCCGGGGGCGGCGGCAATCCTTCGCCCTTGGCCAGCAGCGCGTTGGTGATGTCCGTCGCATCGGCGGGTTTCGAAAGATAGTCGGTCGCGCCGATCTTGACCGCGGCCACGGCGGTGGCGATGGCCCCGTAGCCGGTCAGGACGACGATGCGGCTGTCGGGGCGTCTCTCGCGCAGCACCTCGACCACGTCCAGACCGTTGCCGTCGCTCAGGCGCAGGTCGCAGACCGCGTAGGCGGGGGGCCGGGCCGTGGCGATGGCCGTGCCGGCGGCCACGCTGTCGGCCGTCTCGACTTCGAAGCCGCGCTTCTCCATCGCCTTGGCGAGGCGCTTGAGAAAGGGCTCGTCGTCATCGACCAGCAGGAGGGACCTGTCCTCTCCCAGATCGAGTTCCTCGCTCATGCGCAAGATCTCCTGTTCGGATGGCCGTCTGGCGGTTGTACGGTTCTATCCCGGTGACGGATCAGCGTCAAATATTCACGGAACGCTATCTGGCATCCAGAAAGCAGGCGATCGTGTCGGCCATGTCTTCGGCCTCGATGTCGCGCCGGAAGTATTCCACGAACCCCTCGTCGGGCAGGGTGAGATAGGAGAATGTCGAGTGATCAACGAGGTAGTAGTCCTCGTCCCCCACTTCGGTCGGCTGCTTCCGGTAGTAGGTCCGGTAGGCCTTGCTGGCGGCGGCGATCTGTTCGGGCGTGCCGGTCAGGCCGACCATGCGGGGGTGCAGGTAGTCGGTGAAATCGGCCAGCTGCTCGGGCGTGTCCCGCTCGGGGTCGATGGTGATGAAGACGGGCTTCACCGAGTAGCCGCGATCGTCCAGTATCGAGACCGCCTCGGCATTCCGGGCGGCGTCGTAGGGACAGATGTCGGGGCAGTAGGTGTAGCCGAAGTAGATCAGGGCGGGCTGATCGATCACGTCCTCCTGGGTCACCGTCGCGCCGGTTTCGTCCACCAGGGTGAAGGGACCGCCGATCTGGCCCGCGCCGCCGGCGACCGCGCTGGCCCGGCATTGGGCGAACCTGTCGCCCGAGGCGCTGGTGGTGAACACCCAGATCCCGATCGAGAGCAGCCCGATGACGGCGGCGGCGGCGATGGCGTAGATGCGGGTCATGTCGGCTCCGGTCGGGTTTGCAGTTTCTGCAGGGACATTTAACAATGGCATCCGGGGATGCAATCGGGACAAAAGAGCGCGCAGCACCATGGCCGAGCCGGAATTCGACGTCCTGAAAGGCCGGGACCGGGGCAACTGGGTCCGGCTGCGCACCATCATCCTGCTGCGCTGGGGGGCGATCACCGGACAGCTGGCGGCGCTGATCGTGGCGCGCGAAATCTACGGGCTGAGCCTGGCATACGGGTTGTGTTTCCTGGTGGTGGGAACCTCGGTCATCGGCAACCTCGTCGCCACGTTCATCTTTCCCGAGAACAAGCGCCTGTCCGAGACCCAGAACCTGCTGATGGTGCTGTTCGACCTGCTGCAGCTGGGTCTGCTGCTGTATCTGACCGGGGGGCTGCACAACCCGTTCTCGATCCTCGTGGTGGGGCCGGTCACGGTGTCGGCCATGGCGCTTTCGGGCCGGTCGACCCTGTTCATCGGGTCCGTGGCGATCACCATCGTCACCATCCTGTCGGATCTGCACCTGCCCCTGCGGACCGCGCAGGGATTCGTGCTGCAGATCGCAGACGTCTTCCTGTTCGGCCAGTGGCTGGCCATCGTGATCGCGGTGATCTTCCTGGGGATCTACTCGCGCTGGATCGCGACCGAGCTGCATTCGATGTCGGACGCGCTGCAGGCGACCCAGCTGGCGCTGGCGCGGGAACAGAAGCTGACCGATCTGGGCGGGGTGGTCGCGGCGGCGGCGCACGAGCTGGGGACGCCGCTGGCGACGATCAAGCTGACCTCGTCCGAATTGGCCGACGATCTGCGGGACCGGCCGGACCTGGCCGAGGATGCGCGCCTGATCCGGGACCAGGCCGACCGGTGCCGCGACATCCTGCGGTCGATGGGGCGCGCGGGGAAGGACGACCTGCACATGCGGCAGGCCCCCCTTTCTACGGTCGTCGAGGAGGCGGCGGAACCGCACCGTGCGCGGGGCAAGGCGATCGATTTCGACTTTCGCAGCGAGGATGGCACGGACCCGGTGCCGCCGGGCATCCTGCGCCGCCCTGAACTGATCCACGGATTGCGCAACCTGATCCAGAACGCCGTCGATTTCGCCACCGACCGCGTCTGGATCGAGGGGCGCTGGTCCGCCGAGCGCATCTCGATCCGGATCATGGACGACGGGAGGGGGTACGCGCCGCAGGTCATCGGGCGGATCGGCGACCCCTTCGTGCGGCGGCGACGGTCGGATCCGGATGCAGCGCGCCGCCCCGGCTATGAGGGCATGGGGCTGGGCCTGTTCATCGCCAAGACACTGCTGGAGCGGACCGGCGCGGAACTGAGCTTTGCCAACGGTGCGGAGTGGTATGCCCGGACGGGCGACGAACCGGAACGCACCGGCGCGGTGGTAGAGGTCGTCTGGCCGCGGAGCAAGATCGATGCCCGCAGGGGAGACAGCCCGGTGCCCATGGGCGAGAATCCCGCCATCCCCACCTGACCCTGATCGGCGTCACTTTTCGGGAATTGTTAATCTATCTTTTACCATTTTCGGATTCCCTAGTGTTCCAAGAGCATTGGGGGACACATGCACGTCGGGCTTGGGGACATCATGATCGTTTGCGCCGCCAGTGCGGGAACGGCCGCCACGGCAGTTCTCATGGCGCTTCATCTTGCGAAACGCACGAACCCGTCCCGGTCGGGGAGGGCCAATATCGTTCGTATCGAAGGGTCCCGCATCGCCGAATGCGACACCGTTCTGCGCGACCGGCTCGAGATGGACGCATGGGATGGCGATCCGGCGGGGTTGCGGCACTATTTCTCCTTCCGGTTCCGGGCGCTGCCGGACGATTTTCCCGCCCCGAAGGGCGACGGCACCTCCTGCTTCGAACCGCGCGATGCCGGGGACGAGGCCCGGCTCTGCGTCACCTGCAGCGGATCGGATACCGTCATCCGGCTGTCGGATCCGCGGGCGGAGCACCCGATGGGCGCGCATGTCGAAAAGTACCGCGACCAGACCCGGCGCGCCGCCAGATGGATCCTCGCCCGGATTCCGCACCCGACGTGGATCATCGACGGCGACGGCAAGCTGGCCTGGGGCAACGCCGCTTATCACCAGCTGGAGACCAACGCAGGCGGCGCCCGTGCGGACCGCAGGCCGGTGATCTGCCCCGACGACGACACCGTCAGCTTTCCCGACAAGGCGCAACATCGGATCAGGTTCCAGCCCGGACCCGACGCGCCCGATCGCTGGTTCGACATCGGTACGGAAGAGGCGATGGGGATGCGACTGCATCACGGCATCGACGTCACCGCCGTGGTCCGGGCGGAAACGGCCCAGCGCGCCTTTGTCCAGACACTGACCAAGACTTTCGCCCAGCTGTCGATCGGGTTGGCGATCTTCGACCGGCACCGGCGCCTCGCGCTGTTCAATCCCGCCCTGATCGACCTGACCGCGCTCAGCCCCGATTTCCTCTCGGGCCGCCCCGATCACCTGTCGTTCTTCGACCGGCTCAGGAACGAGATGATCATGCCCGAGCCGCGGGACTACACCACCTGGCGCGACAAGATCATCGACGTGATCGCCGCGGCCGAGAACGGCAGCTACGAGGAGACCTGGACCCTCCCCCATGGCAGCACCTACCGCGTGACCGGCCGGCCGCATCCCAACGGTGCCGTGGCTTTCCTGTTCGAGGATATCAGCGCCGAAGTGACCCTGACGCGCCGGTTCCGCGAACAGATAGACCTGTCGCAGGCGGCGATGGATTCGCTCGACGACGCGCTGGCCGTGTTCTCGCCCCAGGGGGTGCTGAGCTATACCAACACCGCCTATCGCGAGCTCTGGAACATTCCCGGCGAGGACAGGCCGCTGGACCTGAGGGTCAGCGAGGTCTCGCGCACCTGGCAGGAACATTGCGATCCGGACCCCGTCTGGGGCGACTTCCGCGACTTTGCCGTCGGTTTCGAAGAGAGGACCGAATGGGATGCGCGGGTCCGGATGCAGGACGGGCGCGGGCTCGACTGCCGGTTCAAACCGCTCCAGGGGGGCGCGACACTGGCCGCCTTCCGGGTCGTCCACGCGCCGCATCTGGTCGAAATCCACAACACCGGCTGATGCTTCGGCTTGCGGGTGCGCGGCACGGCTGTAATGTCGGGCCATGACCGGACCGCACCGCATCTACCTGACCCGTTCGCCCGAAGAGACGGGCGATCTGGCATGCCTCGTCGGGGCAGGGTTGCGGCCCGGCGACACCATCCTGCTCGACGGGGCGGTCGGTGCGGGCAAAACCCATTTCGCCCGCTGCCTGATCCAGTCTCTCCTCGACGTCCCCGAGGATGTACCCTCGCCGACGTATACGCTGGTGCAGACCTACCAGACGGGCGCGGGCGAGATCTGGCACGCGGACCTCTATCGCCTGTCGTCAGCCACCGAAGTCGTCGAACTGGGACTTGAAGAGGCGTTCGAAACCGCGGTCTGCCTGATCGAATGGCCCGACCGGCTGGGCGATCTCGCCCCTGCGGGCGCGCTCTGCCTGACCTTCGAGGTGGCGGAGGACGGCATGCGCCGCATCAAGGCCGAGGGGCCCGAAGCCTGGGCCGCGCGACTACCCGCGGAGACCGATGCCTGAGATGACGACGCGAGAAGACCTGGCCCGGACGTTCCTAGCGGGCACAAGCTGGGCCGGGGCCGAGATCCGGCCGCTGGCCGGCGACGCCTCGAACCGGCGGTACGACCGGCTGTTCCTAGGCGGCGACAGCGCGGTCCTGATGGACGCGCCGCCCGATCGCGACGAGGACGTCCGGCCCTTTGTCGCCGTGGCGCGATACCTTCAGGGGATCGGCCTGACACCGCCGCGCATCCTGGCCGAGGATGCCGGTAACGGGTTCCTGCTGATCGAGGATCTGGGCGACGACATCTTCGCCCGTGTGGTCGAGCGCGACCCCTCCTGCGAAGAGGCGATCTATGCGGCTGCCGTCGATGTGCTCATCGCGCTGCATCGCGCCGCGCCGATGCCCGGCCTCGCCCGGTTCGACGCCGGCGAGATGGCGCCGCTCGCCGCGCTGGTCTACGACTGGTACCTGGGCGAAAGCACCGGGCCGGACGTCCCCGCGCGGGCGGCCTTCATCGAGGCCTTTTCGCCCGTCCTGTCGGATCATGCCGAATGCTCCGTGACCGTTCTGCGGGACTATCACGCGGAAA
The DNA here is from genome assembly GCF_000152725.1 of Pseudooceanicola batsensis HTCC2597. GTDB lineage: Bacteria > Pseudomonadota > Alphaproteobacteria > Rhodobacterales > Rhodobacteraceae > Pseudooceanicola > Pseudooceanicola batsensis. The sequence goes on along the minus strand of NZ_CH724131.1, from coordinate 2,595,425 downwards.
ACCTGCTCTGGCTGCCGGAGCGTGCCGGGGTAGCGCGGGTCGGGCTGCTGGATTTCCAGGACGCGATGCTGGGCGATCCGGCCTACGACCTCGTGTCGCTGCTGATGGATGCGCGCCGCGACGTGCCCGAGGACCTCGCCTCTGCGATGATCGCGCGCTACGTCGCGGCGCAGGGTCTGGACCGGGACGCCTTCGAGACCCGCTATCACGTGGTCGGCGCGCAGCGGAACCTGCGAATCCTCGGGGTCTTCGCCCGGCTGTCGCGGCGCGACGGCAAGAAGCACTATGTCGATCTGATCCCCCGGGTCTGGGCGCACATGATGCGCAGCCTCGCCCATCCGGCCCTGGCCCCCGTGGCCGCACGTGTTCGCGCCGACCTGCCGGCGCCAAAGGCTGCCATCCTGGACAGGCTGCGGCGATGACCCCCCGGTCGATGATGCTCTTCGCCGCGGGGTTCGGCACGCGGATGGGCGCGCTGACCGCCGACCGGCCCAAGCCCCTGATCGAGGTGGCGGGGCGGCCGCTGATCGACCATGCCCTCGCCCATGCGCGCGACGTGGTCCCGGGTCCGGTGGTGGCGAACCTGCACTACCGGGCAGACCAGCTCGAGGCGCATCTGGCCGGAACCGGCGTCCGGACGCTGCGGGAAGAGCCGGAGATCCTCGAGACCGGAGGGGGATTGCGCAATGCGCTGGGACTGCTGGGCGCGGGGCCGGTCTGGGCCATGAACTCGGATGCCGTCTGGGCCGGACCCAACCCGCTGCGCCTGCTGCGCGAGGCCTGGACCGACGAGATGGAGGCGCTTCTTCTCTGCGTACCGCCGGAGCGGGCCATCGGCCATGCCGGCGGGGGCGATTTCGTCGCGGGTCCGCCGGTGCGGCGGGGGCCCGGGATGATCTACACCGGCGCGCAGATCATCCGGACCGGGGGGCTGGCGGATATCCGTGAAAGCGCGTTTTCGCTCAACCTGCTCTGGGACGACATGCTCGCGCGCGGGGGGCTGCATGTCCTGAGTTATCCCGGCGAATGGTGCGACGTGGGCCGGCCGGAAGGGATCGCGCTGGCCGAGGAGATGCTGCGCCGCCATGTTTGAGCCGAGCGATAAGCCGCGGCTCTTCGGACTGCCGCCCGGCGCGGATTTTCCCCGCCATCTCGTCGAGGGTCTGCTGGAACGGACGGACGGCCTGCCCCCCGAGGCGCTGGGCCGCGTCACGCTGATCGTCAACACCCGACGCATGGCGCGGCGGATAAGGACGCTGTTCGATGCGGGACCGGCCCGGCTGCTGCCACGGATCCGGCTGGTCACCGACCTGGGGGACAACATGGAACTGGCGCATATCGCGCCGCCCGTCTCGCCGCTGCGGCGCCGGCTCGAGCTGGTTCCGCTGGTGCGCGCGTTGATCGACCGGGAGCCGGACCTCGCGCCGCGCGCCGCGCTCTACGATCTGGCCGACAGTCTCGCCGGGGTCTTCGAAGAGATGCGGGGCGAGGCGGTGAGCTTCGAGGCCATCCGCGCGCTCGACGTTTCGGCCCATTCGGATCACTGGGCGCGGGCGCTCAAATTCCTGACGATCGTCGAACAGGTGGAAGACGAAGGGGCCCTGCCCGACCCGGCCGCACGCATGCGGCTCGTGGCGGACCATCTGACGGACCTCTGGCGTGCGGCCCCGCCGCAGGACCCGGTGATCGTGGCGGGATCGACCGGATCGCGGGGGGCGACCAACGTGCTGATGCAGGCCGTCGCGCGACTGCCGCAGGGGGCGGTGGTGCTGCCGGGGTTCGATTTCGACCTTCCCCCCGCCGTCTGGGACAACAACCTGGACGACAGCCTGACCGGCGAGGACCATCCCCAGTTCCGGTATCGCCGGCTGATGCGGTCGCTCGACCGGCGGCCCGGGGACGTGCGGCTCTGGCGGGAGTCAGAACAGAACGACGATCGCAACCGGCTCGTGTCCCTCGCGCTGCGGCCGGCCCCCGTCACCGACCAGTGGCTGGCCGAGGGGCCGACGCTGACCGGGCTCGACCGCGCGATGGAGACTGTCACCCTGATCGAGGCGCCCTCGGGCCGGGACGAGGCACAGGCGATCGCGCTGAGGCTGCGGAAGGCCGCCGAGGATGGGCAGAATTCGGCGCTGATCACCCCGGACCGCCTTCTGTCGCGGCAAGTGACAGCGGCGCTGGGACGGTGGGACATCCTTCCCGACGACAGCGCGGGCGAACCGTTGCACCTGACGCCGCCGGGTCGGTTCCTGCGGCAGGTGGCGGAGCTCTCGCATGCGACACACGGGGCCGCGGGCCTGCTGGCGCTGCTCAAGCATCCGCTGTGTCACACGGGGTCGGACCGGGGGCCGCACCTGAGACTGACCCGCGGATTAGAGACTGAATTGCGCCGCAACGGGCCACCCTTTCCCGATGGCGACACGATCCGGCGGTTCGCCGCCAAGCAGGACAGCGAGATCGCCGACGCCTGGGCCGAATGGGTCGCGGACCAGGCCTTCGGCCCGGCGCAGGATGCCTTGCCGCGGCTGTCGGACCGGATCGCCGCGCTCGTTGCCCGGGCCGAAGCCCTGTCTCGGGGTTGCGGCGCAGGCGGGGCGGGTACGCTCTGGGCCGGCAACGCGGGGCAGGACGTGCGCGCCAAGCTTGACGAACTGGCCGGCGCGGCGGATGCGGCCGGCGAGATCGGGGCCGAGGACTTCACCAACCTGCTGACATCGATCCTGCGCGGAGCCGAGGAACGCGACAGCAAGACACCGCATCCCCACATCCTGATCTGGGGAACCCGCGATGCGCGGGTGCAGGGGGCCGATCTGGTGATCCTGGGCGGCCTGAACGAAGGAACCTGGCCCGAAGTGCCCGCCCCCGATCCCTGGCTGAACCGCGCGATGCGCGCCGAGGTGGGGCTTTTGCTGCCGGAGCGGCGGATCGGACTGTCGGCGCACGATTTCCAGCAGGCCATCGGCGCGCCCGAGGTCTGGTTGACGCGGGCGCTGCGCGGACCGGAGGCCGAGACCGTCGCCTCCCGCTGGCTGAACCGGCTGACCAACCTGTTGAACGGTCTGGGGCCCGGGGGCCGCTCGGCGCTGGAGGGGGCGCGGGCGCGCGGGGCCCATTGGCTTGGGATGGCGTCGCAGCTCGAGCAGGTGGACCCGGTCGATCCCGCCCCCAGGCCCGCCCCAGCCCCGCCTGTCGAGGCCCGGCCGCGGCGGCTTTCGGTCACGCAGATCAAGACCCTGATCCGCGACCCCTATGCCATCTATGCGCGCGAGGTTCTGCGCCTGCGGCCGCTCGATCCGCTGATGAAGGAACCCGACGCCCTGCAGCGCGGCACGGTGCTGCACGAAGTGATGGAGCATTTCGTGCGCGCGGCCACCGCCGACCCGGAGCGGCTGAGCGCCGATGAGCTGCTTGCCCTGACCCGGAGGGTTCTGGCCGACAACGTCCCCTGGGCCGAGGCCCGGCTGCTCTGGCTGGCGCGGATGACGCGGATCGCCGAGGCCGTCGTCACCGGCGAGGCGGGGCGGCTGGCGCAGGGCCGGCCGGCACGGTTCGAGGTGCCGGGCCGCGCCACCCTGCCCGGCCCGGGGTTCGACCTGACCGCCAAGGCCGACCGGATCGACCTGGACCCGGCCGGAAACGCGCTGATCTACGATTACAAGACGGGGCAGATGTCTTCGGCCCGGCAACAGATGAGCTTTGACCTTCAGCTCCTGCTCGAGGCGGCGATGGCCGAGCGCGGGGGTTTCGAGGGGATCCGGCCAAGGCATGTCCTGCGCGCGGCCTTCGTCGGGCTGGGATCGAACACCGACGAGGTCGATGCCCCGCTGGAGGACCTGCCCGCCGATCAGGTCTGGGCGCGGTTCACCACGCTGATCGAGCGGTATCTCGATGCCGGCCAGCCATTCACCGCGCGGCGGGCGATGTTCAAGGCCGACATGCCGGGCGATTACGATCACCTTGCCCGGTTCGGCGAATGGGACGTCTCGACGGCCGCCGAACGGAGGTCCGTGACATGAGCCGCGACACCGCTTCGCAGCGGCAGGTGGATGCCGCCCGCCCCGACCGGTCCACATGGCTGGCGGCCAATGCGGGATCGGGCAAGACACGGGTGCTGACCGACCGCGTCGCGCGGCTTCTGCTGGACGGGGTGCTGCCGCAGCACATCCTCTGCCTGACGTATACCAAGGCCGCCGCGACCGAGATGCAGAACCGGCTTTTCAAGCGGCTGGGACACTGGGCGATGCTGCCCGACGACCAGCTGCGGACCGAACTGGAGACGCTGGGCATCGAGGACAGGGTGACGGCCGGGCGGCTGAACCTGGCGCGGACCCTCTTTGCACGGGCCATCGAGACGCCGGGCGGCCTGAAGATCCAGACCATCCATTCCTTCTGCGCGGCCCTGCTGCGGCGGTTTCCCCTCGAGGCCGGGGTGAGCCCGCAGTTCACCGAGATGGAGGAACGCGACGCCACCCTGCTGCGGGCCGAGGTGATCGACCGGCTGGCGCGCAGGCCGGATGCGGGGGTTCTGGAACGGGTCGCCCTGTTCTATTCCGGCGCCTCGATGGAAGGTCTGGCCGCGACCGTCGCCGGCCACGCGGACCTGCTGTCGCGTCAACCCGGCCGCGACGCGCTGGAGCGCGCTCTGGGACTTCCCGCCGGATACGAGGTCGGCGACCTGCTGGGCGATGTCTTCCTGGGTAGCGAGATGGGCGATATCGCCGCGCTCTGCGCCGCGGCCAGAGGGGGGTCGGCGAACGACGTCAAGCTGGCGGAGAAGCTGGCCGGCGTCACGGCGCCGGATCTCAGGGCTCTGGCTGTACTGGAAGACTGCTTCCTGCTGAAGAAAGAGCCGTTTTCGGCCAAGATAGGCAAGGTTCCGACCAAGGCGACGCAATCGGCCCATCCCGAATTGATGGACCGGATCGAGCCGCTGATGGCGCGGGTCGAGACGGCGCGGTCCCGTCGGCTGGCGCTGGAGCTTCTGGACCGGACCGTGGCGCTGCACGATTTTGCCCGGCTGTTCCTGCCGGACTATGCGCGGGCCAAGATGCTGCGCGGGGCGATGGATTTCGACGATCTCATCCTGCGGGCGCGCGATCTGCTGACCAATCAGGACGTGTCGGCCTGGGTCCTGTTCCGGCTGGACGGGGGGATCGACCATATCCTCGTCGACGAGGCGCAGGATACCTCGCCCGTGCAATGGCAGGTGATACAGGCCCTCGCCCGGGAATTCACCAGCGGGGCGGGAGCGCAGGACGACAAGACGCGGACGATCTTCGTCGTCGGCGACAAGAAACAGTCGATCTATTCCTTTCAGGGGGCGGACCCCTCGGAATTCGACCGCATGCGCGAGGAATTCGACGACCGTCTGACGGCCCTCGGCACGCCGCTGCAGCGGATGGCCCTGGCGCATTCCTTCCGGTCGGCCCCCGCCCTTCTTGCGCTGGTGGACAAGGTCTTCGAGGGGCGGGTCGAGGCCGGGTTCTCGCCCGACGAAACCCACATCGCTTTTCACGAGACACTGCCCGGGCGGGTCGATCTCTGGCCGCTGGTGGAAAAGGTCGAGAACACCGAAGAGGGTGAATGGGACGATCCGGTCGATCTGCCCGGTGAACAGGACCACAACGTCGTCCTGGCGCGCCGCATCGCGCGGACCATCCGGGGGATGATCGACGACCGGACGCCCCTGCCCCTTGGCGACGGCACGGCGCGGCCGATCCACGCCGGCGACATCCTGATCCTCGTGCGGCGCCGGCGGCGGCTTTTCCACGAGATCATCCGGGCCTGCAAGGGCGAGGACCTGGACATCGCGGGGGCGGACCGGCTGCGGATCGGGGCCGAGATCGCGGTCAAGGATCTGACCGCGCTGCTGTCTTTCCTCGCGACGCCGGATGACGACCTTGGCCTCGCGGCGGTGCTCAAGTCTCCGCTGTTCGGCTGGGACGAACAGATGCTCTTCGATCTTGCGCATCGGCGCGAGACCAAGCGGCTGTGGCCCGCGCTGGACGCGCGCGAGGATCACGCGGAAACCCGGAGGATCCTGCGCGACCTGCGGGATCATGCGGATTTCCTGCGGCCCTACGAACTGCTGGAGCGGGTGCTGATCCGACATGACGGACGGCGGCGGCTGATGGCGCGGCTCGGCACCGAGGCGCAGGACGGGATCGACGCGCTTCTCGATCAGGCGCTGGCCTATGAACGGACGGATGTGCCAAGCCTGACGGGGTTCCTTGTCTGGCTCCAGGGCGACGACCCCGAGGTGAAGCGCCAGATGGAGAGCGCCGGGTCGCGGATCCGGGTGATGACGGTGCACGGGTCCAAGGGGCTCGAGGCGCCGGTCGTCTTCATGCCCGAAACCCAGGCCCGGCGCGAGGAATTGCGCGGCGAGGTGCTTTCGGACGACGATCTGGTCTGGTGGAACATGCCCGCGCGAGAGGCGCCGCCGCTGCTTGCCGGGCTGCGCGAGGCCAAGCTGCGCAAGCAACGGGAAGAGACCGACCGCCTGCTGTATGTCGCGATGACCCGGGCCGAGAAGTGGCTGATCGTCGCCGCGGCCGGCGAACTCGGTAAGTCCGGGGACACCTGGTACGAGCGGATTCGCGACGGGATGACGGCGCTCGGCGCCGCCCCGCTGATCCGCCCGGATGGCGAGGGACTACGGCTGGAGAGCGGCGACTGGCAGGGGCTGACGCCGATCGACCCACCAGCCCGGCAGGACAGGCGACCCGCCCTGCCCGACTGGGCGACGCGCCCTGCGCCCCGGGCCGCGGCCGCGCCACGGACGCTCAGCCCCTCGGAGCTTGGAGGGGCCAAGGCCCTGCCGGGCGAAGAAGGGCTGGACGAGGAAGCGGCGAAACGGCGGGGTCGCCAGATCCACCGCCTGCTGGAGCACCTGCCCGGCGTTCCCGAGACCGAGCTGGCCGATCGCGCCGCCTTTGTCCTCGGGCATGGGCCCGATGCGGCGGAAGGTGAGGAACTGGCCCTGCTCACCGGCGAGGCGCAGCGCATCCTCTTTCGCCCGAACCTGCGGCATCTCTTCGGCCCCGAGGCGCTCGTGGAGGTGTCGGTCACGGCCGATCTGGACGCGCTGGACGGGCGCAGGATCCACGGCACGATCGACCGGCTGATCGTCGGGAACGAGACGGTGCTGGCCGTGGATTACAAGACCAATGCCGTGGTGCCCGACCGGCCCGAGCAGGTGCCCGATGCGCTGCTGCGGCAGATGGGGGCCTATGCCGCCGCGCTTGCCCGCATCTATCCCGGCCGCAAGATCGAAACGGCGCTGCTGTGGACACGGACGGCGGACCTGATGGTGCTGCCTCAGGATCTTGTGATCGCGGCGTTGCACGACACCACAACTTCTTGAACTTCGCCCGGCACCTCCCTACGTTCTGGGTCCGAAGCCCAGCCCCAGTCCAGGAGACACCCATGACGACCGTTGCCGTCACCGACGATACCTTTGATAGCGAAGTTAAAAATTCCGAAGTCCCCGTCGTGGTGGATTTCTGGGCCGAATGGTGCGGCCCCTGCAAACAGATCGGCCCGGCCCTCGAGGAACTCTCGGAAGAGTTTGGCGAGAAACTGAAAATCGCCAAGGTGGACGTCGATTCGAACCCGAACACTCCGATGCAGCTGGGCGTTCGCGGGATCCCTGCCCTGTTCATCTTCAAGGACGGCGAAGTGATCTCGAACCGCGCCGGCGCGGCCCCCAAGGCGTCGCTCAAGGCCTGGATCGAAGAGTCGATCTGATCGGTTACCGGTTCCGACCGCTTTCAGGGCACCCTTCGGGGTGCCCTTTTCATTTCAGAGGCCAGCCGCCACGGACCAGCGCGTCGCGTATGCGGGCTTCGGCCTCGGGTCGCCCGGCGTTGATCGACATCTTCTGCCAGAACCACCAGAGATAGCGGGCATAATCAGGCCGGTGGTCCGCCACCCTGTCAAAGGCGGCCGGGTCCCGCGGAGTGGCCTTCAGCGCGATGTGATGAAAGTCGATCCTGCCGAAGAGGATGCAGGGCTTGCCGAACAGGTAGCCGTCGAAGGCGGCGGACGAGTTCATCGTGACCACGTAATCGCAGGTGCGCAGCAACGGCTCCATTCCGCCGGTCCGCAGCTCCAACCGGTCGTGCCGGGCGGCGAGCCGTGTCAGGGCCTCGCTCTCATCGGTCGAATAGGTTTCGCCGGGATGCAGGGTCGCGACCACGCGGCGCTGTCGGTCGCGGTCCAGAACCTGCTCCAGCATTTTGATCGGCGCGCAGGACTGGAAGCTGCGTCGCTGCAGTAGCCTGCCCTGCAAAGGAACGTAGACGAACCCGTCGCGCGCGGCCGTTTCCGCGCTGTCGGGAAACAGACGGTCCTGCCAGCGGCGATAGAAGCGGGCGGAGTCGGACACAGGGACTGTTTCGGGCGAATACGGCGATTTCGCCACCGTCCAGTTCCAGCGTTCCGCCGTGCTTTCGATGGCCCAGAAGGGATAATGATAGACCCGCCGGAAGGTCAGACCGCCGGGCGGCGGCGGCTTCATGTGGGTCAGCGCGAAGGTTTCGGGGTCGGTTCCCGCCTCCTCCTCCGGGCGATGGCACACGGAAAATCCCTGCGCCCGCAGGACCCCGGTCAGCCGCGCGATGAAATTGTGCGCGCCCTCCTCGGCGCTCTTCCGCAGGGAGGGCTCGAGATACAGGGTGGCGCGGCGCGGCATGGCGCGACGCTAGCCGGTGCCGCGGGGTCCGGCAAGCGGCCGGGGTTGTCGCGACCGTGCGGCAATCGCATATAGAGCGCCAACGCAAGGAGTATCTGAATGGCAGACAAGGATTTCCCCGGCTGGCACGGCACCACCATCATCGGTGTCCGCAAGGGCGACGAGGTCGTCGTGGCGGGCGACGGACAGGTCAGCATGGGCCAGACCGTGATGAAGGGCACCGCGCGCAAGGTGCGGCGGCTGTCGCCCGGCGGATATGACGTGGTCTGCGGGTTCGCGGGATCGACGGCGGATGCCTTCGCTTTGCTGGAACGGCTCGAGAGCAAGCTCGAGGCGACGCCGGGGCAGTTGCAGCGCGCCTGCGTCGAGCTGGCCAAGGACTGGCGGACCGACAAGTACCTGCAAAAGCTCGAGGCGATGCTGATCGTGACCGACGGCAAGGAACTGCTGATCGTCACCGGCGCGGGCGATGTGCTCGAACCGGAATACGGTGTCGCCGCCATCGGTTCGGGCGGGAACTATGCGCTCGCCGCCGCGCGGGCGCTGATCGACACCGATGCCGCGGCCGAGGAAATCGCCCGCAAATCGCTCGGGATCGCCGCCGAGATCTGTGTCTATACCAACGGAAATCTGACCGTCGAACGTATCGGCGGCTGAGGAAAGAGCATGACTGACCTGACCCCCCGCGAAATCGTCTCGGAACTCGACCGGTTCATCATCGGCCAGAAGGACGCCAAGCGCGCGGTCGCCGTCGCGCTGCGGTCGCGCTGGCGCCGCCGGCAGCTGGAGGACGACCTGCGCGACGAGGTGTTTCCCAAGAACATCCTGATGATCGGCCCGACCGGTGTCGGCAAGACCGAGATCAGCCGCCGCTTGGCCAAGCTGGCCCGCGCGCCGTTCATCAAGGTCGAGGCGACCAAGTTCACCGAGGTCGGCTATGTCGGCCGGGACGTCGAACAGATCGTGCGCGACCTGATGGACAGTGCCATCGCCATGACGCGCGAGCATATGCGCGAAGATGTGAAGGCCACGGCGCACAAGATGGCCGAGGATCGCGTGATCGAGGCGCTTGCCGGGTCCGACGCCCGTGAAGGCACGCGCGAGATGTTCCGCAAGAAGCTGCGCAACGGTGAACTGGACGATACCGAGATCGAACTGGACCTCGCCGACAATTCGAACCCGATGGCCATGCTGGACATGCCCGGTCAGCCCGGCCAGCAGATGGGGATGATGAACCTGGGCGACATTTTCGGCAAGGCCTTCGGCGGCAAGACGGTGCGACGCAAGATGCGAGTCGCCGACAGCTACGAGGTGCTGCTGGGCGAAGAGGCGGACAAGCTGCTGGATGACGAGACGGTCAACCGGGCGGCCCTGACGGCGGTCGAGGAGAACGGGATCGTGTTCCTGGACGAGATCGACAAGGTCTGTGCGCGCTCGGACGCCCGCGGCGCAGAGGTCAGCCGCGAAGGGGTCCAGCGCGATCTGCTGCCGCTGATCGAGGGCACCACGGTTTCGACCAAGTACGGGGCGGTCAGGACGGATCACATCCTGTTCATCGCCTCGGGCGCGTTCCACGTGGCCAAGCCCTCGGACCTGTTGCCGGAACTGCAGGGCCGCCTGCCGATCCGGGTCGAGCTGCAATCGCTGACAGAAGCCGATTTCGTCGCGATCCTGACCGAGACGGACAATGCCCTGACACGTCAGTACACCGCGCTGATGGAGACCGAGGGCGTCAGCGTCACCTTCACCGAAGACGGGATCGCGGCGCTTGCCAAAACGGCGGCCGATGTGAACCAGTCGGTCGAGAATATCGGCGCGCGCCGGCTCTACACGATCATGGAACGGGTCTTCGAAGAGCTGTCCTTCCATGCGCCGGACCGGACGGGCGAGACGATTTCGGTCGATGCGGATTTCGTGAACGAGAATGTCGGCAAGCTGGCCGCCTCGGCCGATCTGAGCCGCTACGTCCTCTGACCTACGAACGCAGGCGGCGGAGGTAGACGTAGTAGGCTCCGCCGCCTCCGTGGCGGACGTGTGCCGGCACGACCTGAAGGACCAGCCGGTTCAGCGGCGGCACGCACAGCCAGTGCGGCACGTTGTGGCGCAGGACGCCGCGCCGGACCGGGATGGGTCCGTCGCCGTCGCGGTCCTTACCCTTGCCGGTGATCACCAGGACCAGCCGCCGGCCTTCCGAAGCCGACCGCATGATAAAACCGGTCAGCGCGGGATGCGCGCGATCCATGGTCATGCCGTGCAGGTCGATGCGAGCTTCGGGTTTCACCTTGCCGCGTTTCAGCCGGGTGTGCGTCTTGCGATCCATGCGGACCGGCGTGGCATCGAGCCGGTCGGCAACCGAGGACATGAGCTCGTGCCCCGGACGGGTCCCCTGCCCCGCCTGTCCGATGCGGAACTCCGGGATCGGGTCCGGCTCGGGTTTCGGACCGGGTCTGGCGATCTTGGGCGTCGGACGGGTCTCGGCCTTGGGACGGGGGCGGTTCAGCTTGTCCGTCGACTGCGCCACCTTCCGCCATAGGTCCAGTTCCTCGGGGCGCAGGCGGCGGCTCATAGGTTCTCCTCGGGAAGCATGGCATAGGCGCGCTGGATCGGCAGCAGCACGATCATGCGGCCGCCGTCCTTCATCCGACCCGCCGTGCGACCGGCCGCATCCCCGGTACCGACGAAGATGTCGGCGCGCTGCGCACCCTTGATCGCCGATCCGGTGTCCTGCGCCACCATGAGACGGCGTATCGGCGTCTTGCCCTCGGTCTCGATCCAGACGGGTGCCCCCAGCGGCGTATAGGCAGGATCGACGGCAATGCTGCGGCCCGGCGTGACCGAACGGTTCATCGCGCCGACCGGCCCGTCCTCGGGCGCGACATGGCCAACTTCGCGGAAGAAGACGTAGGAGGGGTTGTGCCGCAGCAGTTCCGGGCCATCGACCGGATTGCGGCGGACCCAGTTCTTGATCACCTGGGCGGAAACCTGATGCCGGGTGTAGACGCCGCGCCGGACCAATTCCTGTCCGACCGAGCGGTATTCATGGCCATTCTTGCCGCCATAGCCGACACGGATGACCGAGCCGTCGGTCAGGCGGATGCGGCCCGACCCCTGGATCTGGAGGAAGAAGAGCTCGACCGGATCGTCGACCCAGGCGATCTCGAGACCGCGGCCGGAGAGGGCCCGGCCTGTCTCGATCTCGCGCCGCGACAGCCAGGGTCCGTCTCGGGCCTCGGGCGGCATGCGATAGAGCGGATACCGGAAACGGCCGGTCGGGGCGCGCGACCCGTCGAGTTCAGGCTCGAAATAGCCGGTGAACAACGTGTCGGACCCGTCGTCGATCCGGACCGGCGTGAAGAACAGCTCGAAGAAGGTCCGCGCATTGGCCGCCTGTGCCGCCACGCTGCATATCGCGCGCCAGTCCGGGGCTTTCAGATCGCCACAGGTGTTCCGGAACGTCTCGAGCGCGGCCTGATGATCGTCCTCGTCCCACCCCTCGAGATCCGCGTAGTCGAGAATCCTCAGGCCGGTTTCGGTCGCCGCCCCTGCACCCGGCAGGGTCAATGCGGCCAGCAGGGCAGCCAGCCGCGCCAGCGTCATTCGCCCGTGGCGACAAGCTGCCAGTTGGGGTCGTCGCTTCCCATCTTGCGGGCAAAGGTCCAGACGTCGCGCTGCGTCTTGATCGACTTGGGATCGCCCTCGATCACCTCGCCGGCGCGGTCGCGGACGGCGAAGGTCAGCTGGCCGACGAAGCGCACGGTCAGTTCGCCTTCGCGGGAGGTGTCGTCCAGTTCCGCGTCGACAAGCTGCAGTTCCTTCACGCCGACGAAGTCCGCCTCGATGGTCAGACCCTTGGCGTCGCGTTCGTTCACGACATGGGCGAAGCTTTCGTAGACCTCTTCCGACAGGAACGGCTTGATCTCGGCCATTTCGCCGCGTTCGAACCCCATCAGGATCATCTCATAGGCGCCGCGCGCACCGCCGAGGAATTCCCCCACGGAAAAAGACGGCTCGAGCTGCTTCATCCGGGCCAGTGCGCCGGCGGCGGGGCTGTCTTCGGGCACATGATCGACGATGTCCGGATCGGGGCCGCCCTCGATCACCTCGAAGTTACCGCGCGCTTCCGAATTCGAGGGCCCCGAGCGGGTCACCGGCGTCTTCTCGAACCCTTCGCGCGTGCCCAGGACGCTGCGCAGACGCAGGATCAGGAAGACCGCGATTCCGGCAAGGACCAGAAGCTGAATGATAGGCGAGTTCATCAAATCCCCTTGGGCTCTGTTCAATCGGGCATGGAAAAAGCCCGGTCGGTCCTTATGTAGGTGACGGGTGGCGGTAAGTCTACCGCACCGGAACGAGAGGACGAACGCTATGTGGCTGCTATTGGCATTCATCGCCGTGCCGATGATCGAAATCGCGCTGTTCATTCAGGTCGGCGGCTTCATCGGCCTTGGCTGGACGCTTCTGATCGTGCTGGCGACCGCCCTTCTGGGCACATGGCTGGTACGGGCGCAGGGCCGCCTGGCGATCAACAACCTGCGCCGCAGCTTTTCCGAACTTCGCGACCCGACCGAACCGCTGGCGGATGCCGCGATGATCCTCTTGGCCGGGGCGCTGCTGCTGACACCGGGGTTCTTCACAGATGCCGTCGGCTTTGCGCTGCTGACTCCGCCGATCCGGCACGCCGCCTATCTCTGGCTGCGCCGGAACGTGAAGGTGCAGTCCTTTTCGCAGGAGGGTCCGCGTCAGGACTACCGGCGCCCGCACCGGGGGGAGGACGAGGTGATCGACGGGACCTATCACGAGGTCGAGCCGCCGAAACGGCCGACGCACACCCCCTCGGGATGGACGCGGCATTGAGGCACGGGGCGCATCCTGTTACAGGACTTGGCGATTGACGGACCCTTTGGGAGAAATTTGATGGCCGAATCGGAAAACGGTGCAGCCGAGGCAGCACCGCAGATCAAGATGAACATCCTGTCGCAGTATATCCGCGACATGTCGTTCGAGAACATCCTCGCGCAAAAGCCCTCGACGGGTCAGGTGCAGCCGGACGTCAAGGTCCAGGTGGCGCTGGATGCCAAGAAGCGCGACGCCGAGAACCAGTACGAAGTCGTCATGAAACTGACGGTGCGCTCGGTCGCCCAGGGGACCGAGGACGCGCTCTTCATCCTCGAGGTCGAATACGCCGGACTGTTCCATATCGAGGGCGTGCCGGAAGACCAGATGCATCCGTTCCTATTGATCGAATGCCCGCGGATGATCTTCCCCTTCGTGCGCCGGATCGTGTCGGACGTGACCCGCGACGGTGGCTTCCCGCCGCTGAACCTGGACAACATCGATTTCGTCAACCTGTACCGGACGGAATTGCAGCGCCGGCAGACGGCCCAGCCGGCTCAGGCCTGATAGCTTTTCCAGAGAGCGCCGTCGCCCAGCCTTTCGACGAATTCGGCATGGGCGGCGGCTTCCTCTGCCGTGATCCGCGGCGGCAGGGGCGTCGGGCGGGGCTTGGGCCGCCAGTCCGCCGTATCCGTCCCGGTCTGCGTGCCGGTTGAGGCCGAGAGCGCGAAATCCGGCTGCCTCCCCCCGATCAGTTCCAGATAAACCTCGGCGAGGATCTCGGAGTCGAGAAGTGCGCCGTGCAGCGTGCGGGCGGAATTGTCGATGCCGAACCGGCGACACAGCGCATCGAGAGAAGCCGGCGAGCCGGGAAAGCGCTGCCGCGCGATCGCCAGCGTGTCGATGGCCTGATCCCAGGGGATGGCCGGGATGTTCAGCCAGCCGAGTTCGGCGTTGATGAACTTCATGTCGAAGCTGGCGTTATGGATCACCAACTTGGCATCCTTGACGAATTCGACGAAGCCCCGCGCCACGTCACGGAACACGGGCTTGTCGCGCAGGAAGTCGTCGCCGAGGCCGTGAACCTCAAACGCCTCCTGCGGCATGGACCGTTCAGGGTTGATGTAGACGTGGTACGTCTCGCCGGTGGGCACGTGATTCCACAGTTCGACGGCCCCGATCTCGACGATCCGGTCGCCCTGTTCGGGGTCGAATCCCGTCGTTTCCGTGTCGAGAACGATCTCACGCATGGGGCAGGTTCTTCCTGATGTCCGAAACGATCGCCCGCACCTGTTCGCGGGCGTGGTCGAGAGTATCGGCGATGACGACATGATCCGCCATAGCCCGCTTCTCGGCGTCCGGCATCTGTTTGGCGCGGATCATCTCGAACTGGTCCTCGCTCATGCTGCCGCGTGCAAGGACCCTTTCGCGCTGGATATCCGGCGGAACAGAGACGCATACCGTCGTATCCACGGCCTTGTGACCGCTGCCTTCGAACAGCAGGGGAATGTCGAGAACGACGATGTCGGCATCCGTCGCGGCAATAAAGTCGCGGCGATCCTCGGCGACCAGCGGATGGACGATCGCCTCGATCCGGGCGAGGGCACGGGGATCGGCGGAGATGGCAAGCTTGAGCGCGTCCCGCGAGACCACCCCGTCGATGATGGCATCGGGGAAGGCGGCACGCATCGGTTCGACGGCGGCGCCGCCCGCGGCATAGAGCCGGTGGACGGCCGCGTCCGCATCCCAGACGGCGCATCCCTCTTCGGCGAACATCTTCGCCGTGGTGGACTTGCCCATGCCGATCGAGCCGGTCAATCCGATGAGATATGTCATGAAAGGACCGCGTCCCGTGTGGCATCCGTCACGTCGGGCCGGCGGCCGAACCAGCGTTCGAAGCCCGGAACAGCCTGGTAGAGCAACATGCCCAGCCCATCGACGGTCCGGCATCCCTTGGATGCTGCGGCCGCCAGAAGATCGGTGCGCAGCGGATTGTAGACGAGATCGGTGACAAGCTGATCGGCGTGCAGGTTCTCGAGATTGATGCGCAGCGGAGGCTTGCCCGCCATGCCGAGAGAGGTGGTATTCACCACCAGCGCGCCGTCACCCAGGACAGCGGGGGCCTGAACCCACTCCACCACCTCGATCTTCTTGCCGAAGTCCCGGGCCAGGGCCTCGGCCTTCGTCCGGGTCCGGTTCGACAAAAGGATATGGGGCGTCCCCGCTTCGAGAAGCGCCGCGATCACGGCACGCGCCGCGCCTCCGGCCCCCAGGACGACCGCGCTTGCCGCCGCGGGATCCCAATCGGGGGCATTGCGTCTGAGGTTCTCGATGAAGCCGTACCCGTCTGTATTGTCGGCGTGAATCTTGCCGTCATCACGAAAGATAAGCGTGTTGGCCGCCCCGATCAGGGTGGCGCGGTCCGTCACGATGTCTGCCAGTTCCATGGCCCGCAGTTTGTGGGGGATGGTCACGTTCGCGCCGACGAACCCCAGTTTCGGCAGGGTGGCCAGCGCCTCGGCGAGAGTGTCGGGATGGACGTGCAACGGCACGTACTGGCCGGCGATGCCATAGGTTTCGAGCCAGTGCCGGAAAAGTTCCGGCGATTTGGAGTGTGCGACGGGGTGACCGATGACACCGGCCAGCGGAATTCGGGGCAGGGATGCACTGTCGCTCATGTCTCGATCACTCCCCGGTCGGTCAAGAAAGTCAGCAGCGGCAGGAGCGGCAGGCCGAGTATCGAAAAATAGTCTCCGTCGATGCGCGAAAACAACCGGCTTCCTTCCGCCTCGATCTGGTAGACCCCGACACTGCTGCCGACCTCGGGCCAGTTCCGGTCGAGATACGAAGCGATATATCCGGCCGAGAGGCGGCGCATGGTCAGTCGGGCCTCGCCGATGTGGCGCCAGATCGGGCGCGCCTCGTGAAAGATAACCGCGGCGGAGTAAAGCCTATGGGTCCGGTCCGAGAGCCTTTCCAGATGTTCGGCCGCCTCTTCGGGCGTTTCCGCCTTTGACAGAAGCGCGCCGTCGAGATCGAGAACCTGGTCGCACCCGATGGTGAAAGACCCGGGGTCCTTCTGGCCCACCCGATGCGCCTTGGCTTCAGCCAGGGCATCCGCCACATCGCGGGGCCGGTGACCTTCGGCCTGCAGGCTGCGCTTGATCATGTCCTCGTCGACCGCCGCCGAGGTCACGCGCACCGGAACGCCGGCATTCCGCAGCAGCTGCGCCCGTATCGACGATTTCGAGGCAAGGATGACGTCCGACATGTGGATAAGAACCGGGGCAAGTGGTTGGGTGAGCTCTGGAGGATTACTGAAGAATTCACAGGCCGGAGGCAAGATGCGCGGTTCCATCCCCGCTATCCCGTGCCATGCCCCGAGTTGCTCCGCTGGGGGCTGGAACAACTTCTGTGACGTGGAAGAAGACGGTGATCCCGGAGATGCTCAGGAAACTATCCCGAACACAGAAGCGGTTCAGACTGACCTCAACCCATTGATTATAATAAATTAATCAGAAGTTCGGCACTTCGATCCGGATTTCCCGCACATGGTCATCCACAGGATGTGGCGGAATGTTGGCAAGTTTGTGGCGAACCGCGTAATCCACAGATTTCGCCGCTCCTACAATATTCATCAATCTTTTCTTATATTCTTTTTAAGAATAGGGAGAACGCATGACGGACTTGCTCGCCACGCTCTATCCCTGGACCAAGGCGATTCACATCATTGCCGTGATCGCCTGGATGGCAGGGCTCTTCTACCTGCCGAGGCTCTACGTACATCACGTCGAACAGTCGGTTAACGCGCAGATGGAAGAAACGTTCCGCATGATGGAGAAAAAGTTGCTGCGGGTCATCATGGCCCCGGCAATGATAGCGACATGGCTCTTTGGCCTCACCCTCGTCTTCACACCTGGGATCGTGGATTGGACGATGGTCTGGCCATGGACCAAGGGCGCGGCCGTCATCGCCATGACGTGGTTTCACATGTGGCTGGGCCTGCGACGCAAGGCGCTGGTGAAAGGCACCGACACCGTCACGGGGCGCCAGTACCGCATGATGAACGAGGTGCCGACGCTGTTGCTGATCGTCATCGTGCTTTCCGTCGTCATCAAGTTCTGACCCGTTGACTTGATCGTCGCAGATCCCTAGATCCGCGCATCAAGCCGCCCGTCCGGGCGGGGCGATTCCCCATTCTGTCCAAACCGCGTGCCCGACGGGCCGGTTGCCGGAGCATTCCATGACAACGAACCGACTGAACCTTTCCGACCTCAAGGCGAAGAGCCCCAAGGACCTGCTGTCCATGGCCGAGGAGCTCGAGATCGAGAATGCCTCGACCATGCGCAAGGGCGAAATGATGTTCCAGATCCTGCGCGAGCGGGCGGACGAGGACTGGGAGATCGGCGGCGACGGCGTGCTCGAGGTGCTTCAGGACGGGTTCGGCTTTCTCCGGTCGCCCGAGGCGAACTATCTGCCGGGCCCGGACGACATCTATGTCTCGCCCGACATGATCCGCCAGTATTCGCTGCGGACGGGGGATACGGTCGAGGGGCTGATGAAGCAGCCCGACGACAACGAGCGGTACTTTGCCCTGACCTCGGTCACCAAGATCAACTTCGAAGAGCCCGAGAAGGCGCGGCACAAGGTGTCCTTCGACAACCTGACGCCGCTCTATCCCGACGAGCGTCTGAAGATGGAGATCGAGGATCCGACCATCAAGGACCGCTCGGCCCGGATCATCGACCTGGTGGCCCCGATCGGCAAGGGGCAGCGGTCGCTGATCGTGGCACCGCCGCGGACCGGCAAGACGGTCCTGCTGCAGAACATCGCCCATTCGATTGAGACCAATCATCCGGAATGCTACCTGATCGTCCTGCTGATCGACGAACGACCCGAGGAAGTGACCGACATGCAGCGGTCGGTGAAGGGCGAGGTGATTTCCTCGACATTCGACGAACCGGCGACGCGGCACGTGGCGGTCTCGGAGATGGTGATCGAGAAGGCCAAGCGTCTGGTCGAGCACAAGCGAGATGTCGTTATCCTTCTCGACTCGATCACAAGACTTGGTAGGGCATTCAACACGGTTGTGCCGTCCTCGGGCAAGGTGCTGACGGGTGGTGTTGATGCGAACGCACTGCAGCGACCCAAGCGGTTCTTCGGCGCGGCGCGGAATATCGAAGAGGGCGGGTCGCTGACGATCATCGCGACGGCTCTGATCGACACGGGCAGCCGGATGGACGAAGTGATCTTCGAAGAGTTCAAGGGCACCGGCAACTCCGAGATTGTCCTGGACCGCAAGGTTGCGGACAAGCGTGTCTTCCCGGCGATGGACATCCTCAAGTCGGGCACCCGGAAAGAGGACCTTCTGGTCGACAAGGTCGATCTGCAGAAGACCTTTGTCCTGCGGCGTATCCTGAACCCGATGGGCACGACGGATGCCATCGAATTCCTGATCTCCAAGCTGAAACAGACCAAGACGAACGGCGAGTTCTTCGACTCGATGAACGGCTGATCCGACGCCTCGGGAGGGGCGGCCATGGACACGATATTTGCTCAGGCCACGGCGCCCGGAAAGGCGGGCGTCGCCATCGTGCGTTTGTCGGGCCCCAGAGCCTGGCAGGCGGTCTCCGAGCTGTCCGGACCGTTGCCGGCACCGCGCAGGGTTGCCTTGCGTACCATTGCCGGGCCGGAGGGAGTTCTCGACGAGGGACTCGTGCTGATCTTCGAAGAAGGGGCCAGCTTTACCGGTGAGAAGGTTGCGGAGCTTCAGTTGCACGGCTCGACCGCGGTGGTGGAGGCCGTGCTGAAGGTGCTCTCCGATATGGAGGAACTGCGCAGCGCCGAACCCGGCGAATTCACGCGGCGGGCCTTGGAAAACGGGTGTCTCGATCTGGCCCAAGTCGAAGGCTTGGCGGACCTGATCGATGCGGAAACCGAGGCACAGCGGAAACAGGCGCAGCGGGTGCTGGCCGGAGAACTGGGTGAAAAGGCCGAGGCCTGGCGGCGGGACCTGATCCGGGCCGCGGCATTGATCGAGGCGACGATCGATTTTGCCGACGAGGAGGTTCCGACCGACGTCACGCCGGAGGTCCTCTCGCTGCTGCACGACGTCCGAAACGGCCTTTCACGTGAAGCCGCTGGTGTGGGGATCGCGGAGCGCGTGCGCCAAGGTTTCGAAGTGGCGATCGTCGGCGCTCCGAACGTGGGTAAATCGTCGCTGCTCAACGCTCTGGCTGGGCGTGAGGCAGCAATTACATCCGAAGTTGCGGGAACCACGCGGGATGTGATCGAGGTGCGCATGGATCTTGCGGGGCTGCCGGTCACGGTTCTCGATACGGCCGGTCTTCGCGACACTGATGATGTAGTGGAAACCATAGGTGTCGAACGCGCGCGGGAAAGAGCGGCTGTGGCGGATCTGAGGGTTTTTCTGGTTTTCCTTGGCGAGGCGCCGGCTTTCCCACCGGGGCCGAAGGATATTGTTCGCGTTTCCAAGGCGGATGTCGTGGGTGAAGCCGCCGGCCGGGTTTCCGCGGAGACGGGATATGGGCTTACCGATTTGGTGGCGGAAATCTCGGGCAAGCTGTCTGACATGCTCGGCCGTTCGAGCGTTGCCACACGAGAACGGCACCGAATCGCGCTTGAACGTGCTATGGATTTTCTTGACGCTGCGAACCAGGTTCTGACAGAGCGTGGGGACATGGAGGTTGCCGCGGAAGAAATTCGCAGCGCCATTCGCGCCCTGGAATCCTTGGTCGGGCGTGTTGATGTTGAAATGTTGCTCGACGATATCTTCGCGAGCTTTTGCATCGGAAAGTAGGGGTGTGTTTCACGTGAAACATTCTGACTTCGACGTTATCGTAATTGGCGGGGGGCACGCGGGATGCGAAGCAGCGGCGGCCTCGGCGAGGATGGGCGCACGGACCGCACTGGTCACCCTCCGCAAGGACGGGATCGGCGTGATGTCGTGCAACCCTGCGATTGGAGGGTTGGGCAAAGGTCACCTGGTGCGCGAGATCGACGCCATGGATGGCGTCATGGGCCGTATTGCCGATCGGGCTGGTATTCAATTCCGGCTGCTGAACCGCCGCAAGGGGCCTGCGGTGCAGGGGCCCCGCGCACAATCCGATCGCAAGATATATCGCACGGCAATGCTGGCCGAGCTGGAGGGTACCCCCAATCTGACGATCCTCGAGGACGAGGTTACCGACTTTGTCATGAACGGAGGACAGGTATCCGGCGTTGCCCTGAATGGAGCCGACACACTCACAGCCGGCGCGACCGTTTTGACAACGGGCACTTTCCTGCGTGGCGTCATCCATATCGGCGATGTTTCCAGGCCGGGGGGGCGGATGGGCGATCGTCCTTCGGTCAGACTGGCCGAGCGGATCGACGATTTCGGCTTGCCCCTCGGCCGGCTGAAGACCGGAACGCCGCCACGGCTCGATGGGCGTACCATCAATTGGGACGTTCTTGAGGAGCAACCGGGCGACGATACCCCGGTGCTGTTCTCGTTTCTGTCCTCCAAGGTCATGGCGCCGCAGGTTTCCTGCGGGATCACCCACACGAACGAAGAGACGCACGAGATCATTCGGGCGAACCTTAACCGGTCCGCGATGTATGGCGGGCACATCGACGGGGTGGGCCCTCGGTATTGCCCCTCGATCGAGGACAAGGTCGTCCGATTCGCGGAAAAGACCTCTCACCAGATTTTTCTTGAACCGGAGGGGGCGGACGATCCGACCGTTTATCCCAACGGCATCTCCACTTCTTTGCCCCAGGACGTTCAGGAGGACTATGTCCACTCTATTCGTGGCCTCGAGCAGACCGAGATCGTCCAGCCGGGATATGCAATTGAATATGATTACGTCGATCCGCGTGTCCTGGATCTTCGGCTGCAGCTGAAATCCGTGCCGGGTCTTTTCCTCGCAGGTCAGATCAACGGAACCACCGGATACGAAGAAGCCGCGGCCCAAGGTCTCGTCGCCGGTCTGAACGCGGCGGCATCGAGCCTCGGGTCTGATGCGGTGCAATTCAGCCGGTCCGATAGTTACATCGGCGTCATGATCGACGACCTCACGACTCGGGGTGTGACGGAGCCGTACCGGATGTTCACCTCACGGGCCGAGTTTCGGCTTTCGCTTCGCGCCGACAACGCTGATCAACGCCTGACACCCAAGGGATTGGAAGTTGGGTGCATTGGCGACGAGAGGTCGAGGCGTTTCAGCGACAAGATGGAGCGTTTGGAAGCGGGCAGGGCGCTCATGGAGTCCACGTCGTATTCTCCAAAAGAAGCGCTTTCCGTTGGAATCAAGTTGAGCCAGGACGGCAACCGGCGCTCAGCGTATCAGCTATTGTCTTTGCAAGACGTCAGCTTCGACCAGTTGGAGGCTCTGGATCCGCGTCTTTGTTCGGTAGACCAGGGCATTCAGGACCAATTAGCCAAGGATGCCCTCTACGCCAGCTATATCCTTCGGCAGGAGAAGGATGTCGAAGCCATCCGCCGGGACGAAGCGCACGCGATCCCGGAGGATTTTGGATATGGCGATCTTGATGGGCTTTCGTCCGAGCTCCGCTCAAAACTGTCGGCGGCTCGTCCCGCGAACCTGGCTCAGGCGGCCAAGGTGGAAGGTATGACTCCTGCTGCGTTGACGTTGCTGCTGGCGCGGTTGCGGCGCGATGAACGGAAGAAGTCGGCTTGAGTGCGCGTCCGGATGTTTCACGTGAAACACTTGAGCGGCTCGAGATCTTTGTGCGGTTGCTGAGACAATGGAACCCGCGCATCAATCTGGTTTCCAAAAGCACGCTGGACGACGCATGGAATCGGCACGTCGCTGATTCCGTGCAGGTCTTCGAAGCATCGCGGCAGGCGAGCGGCCTTTGGGTGGATATGGGGAGCGGCGGCGGGTTTCCAGGTCTGGTAATCGCTATCCTTGCGCTGGAGAGGGCGCCGGCTTTGCAGGTCAAGCTGATCGAATCCGACCAGAGGAAATGCGCTTTCCTGCGTACAGTGGCGCGAGAGGCAGGTGTTTCCGTATCCATCAAAGCCAGGCGGATTGAGGATGAGCCGCCGTCGCAGGCGAGCGTCATCAGCGCCAGGGCCCTGGCTCCGCTAACGGATTTGCTGCAATTCAGCCAGCGGCACGGGTCCGAAGATCATGTCGCAATCTTTCCGAAGGGGCGCAGTTGGAGAGATGAATTGGCGGTGGCGCGAACCCGATGGCGCTTCCAACACGAGGCGTTGCAAAGTAAAACCGACGCAGAGGCAGTGATCTTGAGAATCGAGGAAATCGAGCATGTCTGAACTGATGACGGTATCAGGACCGAAGATCGTCGCGGTTGCCAATCAGAAGGGCGGAGTTGGCAAGACGACGACGACAATCAACATGGGGGCGGCGCTGGCCGAATATGGTTGCAGCATCCTGATTATCGACCTCGATCCGCAGGGGAACGCCTCGACCGGCCTCGGCATCGAAATCGAAGCGCGGGAGAATACGACCTACGAACTTCTTCTCGACGATGCCCGGCTCGAGGATGTCATCCTGGCGACGGATGTCGACGGACTCAGCATCGTGCCGTCGACCGTCGATCTAAGCTCGGCCGATATCGAACTGATCGCGAACGAGAAGCGGAGTTATCTTCTTCACGACGCATTGCGACAGCCGGCCATGGAGAAGTACAATTTCGATTACATTCTGATTGACTGTCCTCCGTCGCTCAACCTTTTGACGGTGAATGCCATGGTGGCGGCTCATTCCGTGCTTGTGCCGCTGCAGAGCGAGTTTTTTGCCCTTGAAGGTTTGTCGCAATTGATGCTGACAATCCGGGACGTGCGCCAATCGGCGAACCCCGGGCTGCGCATGGAGGGCGTCGTTCTGACGATGTACGATGCCAGAAACAACCTCTCTCAGCAGGTCGAGGCCGACGCCCGGGAAAACCTGGGCGAGATCGTCTACAAGACGCGCATTCCCCGCAATGTCAGGGTGAGCGAGGCCCCGTCCTACGCCATGCCCGTACTCGAATTCGATGGAGGATCGAAAGGGGCGATGGCTTATCGGGCGCTGGCGCAGGAATTTCTGAACAACAACGAACCGGCTGAGGCCTGAGAGGAGCGGTCATGAGCAAAATTCAGAAGAACAGGGGCTTGGGGCGCGGGCTGTCCGCGCTGATGGCGGATGTGAACGCCGATCAACCGACCGCTACGGCCGAGGTGGAAAGTGCGCCGCGCCGGCCGGACATGATGGTTCCGATCGAGCAGGTCACGCCGAACCCGGACCAGCCGCGGCGCAGCTTTACCCAGGACCAGCTTGATGAGCTGGCCAGTTCCATCCGTGAAAAGGGCGTGATCCAGCCGTTGATCGTCCGGCAGAAGGGCGAGAATTACGAGATCGTGGCCGGTGAACGGCGCTGGCGGGCCGCGCAGATGGCCAAGCTGCACGAGATACCGGTGTTGCTGCGCGAGTATGACGACACCGAGGTGCTCGAGGTCGCCATCATTGAAAACATCCAGCGGGCCGACCTGAACCCGGTGGAGGAAGCGGCGGGCTATCGTCAACTGATGGACAGGTTCGGGCATACGCAGGAGAAACTGGCCGAGGCCCTGGGCAAGAGCCGCAGCTATATCGCCAACCTCCTGCGCCTGCTGAACCTTCCGGAAGACGTGCAGGAGTTGCTCACGTCGGGCAAGCTTTCGGCCGGGCATGCGCGAGCGCTGATCACCTCCGAGAGCCCTTCGGCCCTTGCTGCCCGCGTTGTGGCTGGCGGGCTGTCGGTGCGGGAAACCGAAAAACTCGCCACGCAGGGCAAGACCGAATCGAAGCCGTCGGGCAAGAAGAGCGCGCCCGAGAAGGACGCGGACACCCGGGCGCTGGAGGGGGATCTTTCGGCCGCTCTCGGCATGAAGGTGGCGGTCAACCATCAGGACGGATCAGACGGCGGCTCGGTTACGATCAAGTACGGAAACCTCGACGAGCTGGACAGGTTGTGCAGCGTTCTCAGCGCGGCCCGGTAGGGCGGGTCCAGAGAAAGACCATGACGCAGGAGAGGGTCGCGGCCTGAATGGCGATCAACTGCCAGCAAAGACCCAGGACGACCGAGATCAGGAGAACGGCGGCGCAGGCGAGCGTCGCCATTTTCTTTGCGTGAAGCGAGACGGCGCCGTGGGTCTGCCAGTCGGTGATCGCGGGGCCGAAGGTGGGATGCGACAAAAGCCAACTGTGCATTCGCTCAGAAGATCGCGCGAAGAAGAAGGCCGCGAGAAGCAGGAAAGGCACGGTCGGGATAAGGGGCAGAACCACACCGATGAACCCGCAAAGCAGACTGAGACAGCCAAGCGTGGCCCAGAGGTATCGCATCGGTCACTCCAACAGACGGGCAATCACGGCGTTCAGCACGAGACGACCCTGAGGCGAGACACGGAGCCTTTGGCCGTCGGTTTCGATCATGCCCATTTCAGATAGGTCCAGAACCGAAGATTGCGACAGGGGGCGCCCGGCGAGGCGCGTGTAGCGCATCATGTCGACGCCTTCGGTCAACCGTAGTCCCATCAGGAGGAATTCCGTAGCCTGGTCCGAGGGTGACAGAGGCGTTCGCCGCTTGTCGCCATTGCCTTGTTCGGCCGCCTTCAACCAGCCATCGGGCATCCGGATCGCTTCGGTGGCGTTTCTTTTGCCGCCGAGGGTCAGACGGCCGTGCGCTCCGGGCCCGATCCCGACATAGTCGCCGTAGCGCCAGTAGAGACTGTTATGCCGGGATTCCGCTCCGGGACGGGCATGATTGCTGACCTCGTAGGGTTCGAAGCCGGCCGCAGCGGTAACCGCCTGGGTGATCTCGTACATGGTCGCCGCGGCATCTTCGTCCGGCAGCCCCCTAAGCTTTCCGATGCGGTAGCGGTCCCCGAAGGCCGTGCCTTCCTCGATCGTCAACTGGTAGAGCGAGAGGTGATCGACGGCCAGTTCAAGAGCCTGTTCCAGCTCTTTCTGCCAATCTTCGGGGGTCTGGTCCTGCCGGGCATAGATCAGGTCAAAGCTCACCCGTTCGAAACAACTGCGCGCGATGTCGAAGGCCCTCAGCGCCTCGGCGACGGTGTGGAGGCGGCCGAGGCGGCGAAGGTCGCCGTCGTTCATCGCCTGAAACCCCATCGACACACGTGACACTCCGGCAGAGTGGTAGGCTCTGAATCGGGAGGATTCTACGGAACCGGGGTTGGCCTCCAGGGTGATTTCGGGGTCGTTGGCCTGTGGCCAGAGCCGGGCGATGCGATCGAGAACGGCACCGACCACGTGCGGGTCCATCAGGCTGGGGGTTCCGCCGCCGAAGAAGACCGAGCTCACCACGCGGCCGGGCACCTCGGCCGCTTGGCGGTCGAGTTCGGAGAGGTAGGCCGAGAGCCAGCGGTCCTGGTCGATGCTGCGCGAGACATGCGAGTTGAAATCGCAATAGGGGCACTTGGCCTCGCAGAAAGGCCAGTGAATGTAGATGCCGAACCCGCCGGCTTCCCAGTCTTCAGGCAAAGCAACCCTTCACGAGCTTGCGGAACGCATCCGCGCGATGAGACATGTCCTTTTTCCGCGCCGGGTCCATTTCGCCGAAGGTCTCGGTTTCTCCGTCGGGCAGGAACACAGGGTCGAACCCGAAGCCTTCCTCGCCGCGCATCGGCCAGACGACCTGACCGTCGACCTTGCCTTCGAAGACCTCGTCGTGCCCGTCGGGCCATGCCAGAACGAGCGTTGCGTTAAAGCTGGCCGTGCGGGGCAGGGGGGCGTCGCGTTCCTCGAGCAGGGTCCAGACCCGTGTCATCGCCATGGGAAAATCGCGTCCGTCCGGTGTCTCGGCCCAGTCGGCGGTATGAACCCCGGGCTGTCCCCCGAGCGCGTCGACCGTGATCCCGCTATCGTCGGACAGGGCGGGAAGCCCCGTGGCCTGCGCGGCATAATGCGCCTTGATCCGGGCGTTGCCGACAAAGGTCTCTTCCGTCTCTGCGGGTTCGTCCAGACCATGATCCGCGGCGGAACTCACGTTGATGCCGAACGGCGTCAGAAGCTCCGCGATCTCGCGGAGCTTGCCTTTGTTGTGACTGGCGATCACCAGTTCCTTGCCGTCGAACCTACGCACAGGCAGCCTTTTGCTTTTCGGCCAGCTCGGACACGCCTTTTTCCGCCAGGTCGACAAGCTGGTTCATCTGGTCGCGGGAATAGGTCGCGCCCTCGGCGCTCATCTGCACTTCGATCAGGCGGCCCGAGCCTGTCATGACGAAATTCCCGTCGACGCCGGCTTCGCTGTCCTCGGGATAATCGAGGTCGAGCACCGGCTGGCCGGCGTAGATGCCGCAGGAGACGGCGGCGACCGGGTCGACCAGCGGATCGGTGACGACATCGCCCGCTTTCATGAGCTTGTTCACGGCAAGCCGCAGCGCGACCCAGCCGCCGGTGATCGAGGCGCATCGCGTGCCGCCATCGGCCTGGATCACGTCGCAGTCGATGCTGATCTGCCGTTCACCCAGCGCGACCCGGTCGACCCCGGCCCGCAGGGACCGGCCGATCAGGCGCTGGATCTCGACGGTGCGGCCGCCCTGTTTGCCGGCTGAAGCTTCACGACGCATCCGCGAGGTGGTCGACCGGGGAAGCATGCCATATTCGGCCGTCACCCACCCGAGACCCGAGCCCTTGATGAAGGGCGGGACGCGGTCCTCGATCGTGGCGGTGCAGATCACGTGGGTGTCACCGACCTTGATCAGGCAAGAGCCTTCGGCGTGTTTCGTGACCCCGGTTTCGATTGAAACCGCGCGCATTTCGCTTAAATCTCGTCCTGATGGTCGCATGGAAGTCCCCTTTCTCTGCGTGGGATAGTCCCGCCGTGGCGCGGAAGGCAAGCCCGGACTACTCTGGATGCGGCAGGGTTCGACGACACGATGAACGACACGAGCAATATTATTGAAGAACTGAACGACCGGTCGCGCGAAGTCTTTCGCCGCGTGGTCGAGGGGTATCTGACGAACGGTGAGCCCGTGGGCTCGCGCACCTTGACGCGGCTGATGAACGAGAAAGTGAGCGCGGCGACGATCCGGAACGTCATGCAAGACCTGGAGTACCTGGGCCTGCTCGATTCGCCGCATATCAGCGCGGGGCGGGTTCCGACGCAGCAGGGGCTGCGGATGTTCGTGGACGGGCTGCTCGAGGTGAGCGATCTCGACGTGGCTGACCGAGAAAAGATCGACGCGACCGTGGGTAACGGCGGCGGCGATGTGGGCGGTATGCTCGACCGGATCGGATCGGCGCTGTCAGGCGCAACCCAGGGCGCATCGCTGGTGCTGGCGCCCAAGCACGAAGCGCCGATCAAGCACATCGAATTCGTCAGCCTCGGTCATGACAGGGCGCTCGTCGTGCTGGTCTTTGCCGACGGGCATGTCGAGAACCGGATCTTCACGCCTCCTCCCGGACAGACGCCGAGTTCGATGCGCGAGGCGGCGAATTTCGTGAACGCGCTGGCCGAAGGCCGGACGCTGAGCGATCTGAGCCGCGTGATCGGCGAGGAGATCAAGCTGCGCCGGCAGGAGATCGATGCCCTCGCCCGTGAGCTGATCGATTCGGGCTGGGCCGAATGGGACGACGGCGGGGCCCGTCACGAAAGACTGATCGTGCGCGGCCGGGCGAATCTTCTCGAAGAGGCCGGGGCGGAAGAGGACCTGGAACGCATCCGGATTCTCTTCGACGACCTCGAACGCAAGCGCGACATCGTCGAATTTCTCGACCTCGCCGAAGAGGGCGATGGCGTACGGATTTTCATCGGCTCCGAGAACAAACTTTTTTCACTTTCGGGTTCCTCTTTGGTGGTCAGTCCTTATATGAACGCGGATCGAAAGATCATCGGCGCGGTCGGGGTCATCGGACCCACCCGGCTGAACTATGGGCGGATCGTTCCCATCGTGGACTATACCGCCCAGCTTGTCGGCCGGATGATCGCGGACCGGAGTTAGAGGTGAGAGATGGCAGGATCTGAGAACGACGATTTTCTCGACGATATCGAAGAGGCCGAAGCCGAGGCCTACGCGGACGAACTCGACGAGGTGGATGACGAGACCATCGAGGTCGATGCGTTGCGGGCCGAGCGGGACGAGCTGAAGGACAAGTGGATGCGCGCCCTGGCGGACGCGGAGAACTCGCGCAAGCGGGCGGACAAGCAGCGCCGCGAAGCCGAGCTTTACGGCGGCTCGAAACTGGCGCGCGATCTGCTGCCGATCTACGACAACATGAAACGCGCCCTGGAAGCCGCCGGAGAGAAGACGGACGAGAATTCCGCCCTGATCGAAGGGGTGGAGTTGACGATGCGCGAGCTTCTGAACACGTTCAAGAAGCACGGAATGGAGCCGATCTCGCCCGAGGTGGGCGACCGGTTCGATCCGAATGTCCACGAGGCGATGTTCGAGGCCCCGGTGCCCGGCACCAAGGCCGGCGACATCATCCAGGTCTCGGCCGAGGGGTTCTGGTTGTCCGACCGGCTGTTGCGGCCGGCACAAGTGGGCGTGTCCTCGACTCCGGCAAGCTGAGGTCTCGCTATCGCGAGCGAAAGAAACGGTATCTGCCAAGCGGTGCAGAGACCGTTTTGATTCAGCGCAACCCGGAGCGCGTGATCTGTTCGGCCAGGTCCTTGGTCACGGCAGTGCGGGCGGCGGCGATGGCTGACGCGCCTTCGCCGCGGATCGGTTCGGCAAGGGAAAAGAGCCCGGACCGCCCGCCGTTTCCGCTATCCGGCGCCACGTAGTACTGGCCCGAGATACGAAAGGCCCCGTCGGCATCCGCCACCATCTCCTCGACCCGCACGTCGATGATGACCGATGCGCGGTCGAGGAACGGCCAGGGTTCGGCCGCGACCTGCGCGCCGGTGATCGTGCCCAGATACCGCGACAGTTCCAGCGTCATGGCGCGGGCCGGCTCATCGGCCCAGAGCGTCGTCTTGTCGGACACGATGGCGCCGGTTTCGTCGCGCGTCGCGATTTCCTCCGATGCGGCGTAGGTGGGCAGCGACATCTGCCGCACCTCGACCGTGCGATATCGCGACGAGATGCGCGGCAGTTCTTCTTCGACCACGGGTGCGCCGGTGGCATAGCGTTCGACGGTGCCACCACAGGCAGACAGCGTGGCGACGAGGACGAGGAGAAGGGCAGGGCGCAAGATCATGTCATCTTCCAAATAGCAGCGAGTTGGGGTTTCGTTCCAGAGCACGGGCGAGCGAGTTCACGGCGGCCGCGGCGCGTTCCACCTCGCGCAGGGCAGTGGCGAGATCGCGGCCGATCCCGCGTTCGGCGTCGTATCCCTGTATGGTGGTGCCGGCCTGGGCGATCGTCGACCTGGCGCGGTCGAGCAGGGCGGGAAGCTGTTGGGCGACGTCGCGCAGGGTATCGGCCGCATCGCGCGCAGAGTCGAAGGTCGCGTTGAGGTTTGCCACGACCCCGCCTTCGCGCAACTCTGTCAGCACCGCCGTCAATTCG
>NZ_CH724131.1:2143166-2565272 GCF_000152725.1 Pseudooceanicola batsensis HTCC2597 | reverse complement strand
TTGGCCGCGACGGCGTTCAACCGGTCGATCAGGTCGGGAATGCCGGCCACCGAGGACGAGACGCTTTCCGCCGCCTCTTCCGTCGCGTCGACGGCGGCAAGAATCCGTCCCGCGGCGTCCTGCTCGTTCAGCGAGACGACCAGCGTCTCGATCTCGTCGGCGAGCGAGGTGAAACGGGTTGGCAGCTCCTGAAGCTCTTCGGAGGCGAGGATGCTGCGGACGTCGCCCACGGTGTCCCGCACGTCCCCCACGGCGCCGCGCAGATCCGAAGGCAGTTCGCGAAGGTCCGGGCTCCCGGCGACACGGCTCACATTGTCCATCAGGCCGATCGCGCTTTGAAGCAGTTCCTCGATCGGGAGGTTGTTGATCCGCTCGAAGACACCCTCGGCCGTCGCCGAAACATCGGCGATGTCGCTGTCGGTGGTGGGGACCGTCGGGTTCGGCTCGGCCGTCGCGTCGATCCGCGCGTCCGGGTTCGACGGGTCGTCTTCCGTGATGAACTCGATCTTCAGACCGGCCGAAAGGAGCGAGGCCGAGACGAGCCGGGCGCGCAACCCCTCCTCGACACGGCGCGAGAGGAAATCGAGCGCCTCGTCCGGGCCGGCCTCGCCCTCGAGCCCGAGCCGGGCGGGATTGACCGAGAGCGTGGCCGCCAGCCGGACCCGGTCATCGCCGAACCTGTCGGGATCGACGATACCGTTCAGGGCCGTGACCCGTCCGATGCGAACGCCGCCGAGATCGACAGGGGCATCCACCGCAAGACCCGAGACGTTGTCATCGAAGATCGCCGTGAGATCGAGGGAGGGCCCTTCTTCTTCGCTGAAGACGCTGCTGCGGGCTGCGCCCTCGTCGCCGTAGACGAGATAGCTGTCGCCATCCTGGGCCGGCTCTCCGCCCGACACGACGGTGCGGAAGGTCACGCCGCCCGACACCAGGGAGGCGACGGAGGAGAAATCGAGCCGGGCCCCACCGGCCCCGAGGGAGAAGCGGAAACCCGATGCGTCCCAGAACCGGGTCGAGGTGGTGATCAACCTGGCATGTGGCGCGAAGACCACGGCCTCGGCCTCGACCGTGCGCCCGTCCTCGGTGATGCTGGCACTGCCGATCCGGCCCACCTCGATCCCCTGGTAGACGATCGGCGCGTTCTCGGTCAGGCCCGCATCGGGGGTCGCGCGCAGGATGAAATGCAGGGCACCCTCCTGACCGACGGCCAGGGGACGCGCATCCTGCCCTTCGTGTCGCTGGACAAAGCCGTTCGCTGTCTGGTCCCAGACGCCTTCGATGTATACGCCCGACAGCACCGTCTCGAGACCCGAGACGCCGCGCGCCGAGATCTCCGGGCGCACCACGTGAAACTGCGCGTCGTCGTCGACGTACTCTTCCACCGACCGGTCCAGCCGCACGCCGACCACCACATGGTCGAGATTGTCGGTAAAGCCGATGCTCTCGACGAGCCCGACCGAAACGTCGCGATAACGCAGCTGAGTCTGGCCCGCGACCACGCCCGAGGCATTCTCGAAGGTGATCTCGACCAGAGGGCCGCGATCCGCATAGCTCTGCCACGCGACGCCCAGCGCGATGACGAGCGCGGCGAGAGGAATCAGCCAGACAATGGAGAGCCGTTCCAGCAGACTGCGGCCGGTGGGCCGGATGGGGACATTCGGGGGCGTTTCTGTCACGCGGGGGCCTTTGCGGGTTCGGGGGTGGGGTCCGGGGACTTGTCCCAGATCATCCGGCTGTCGAAGCTCTGCGCCGAGAGCATGGTGAAGATCACCGACAGGGCGAAGAACAGGCTGGCGGTACCCGGCTTGATCGACGCCAGCGCGCCGAGTTGCACGAGCGACGACAGGATCGCGACGACGAAGACGTCGATCATCGACCAGCGGCCGATATATTCGACAACCTCGTACAGCTGCTGGCGACGCAGGGCGGACATCCGGCTGCCGTGCTGCACGCCGAGCGCGAGCGCCGCGACCGCCATGAACTTGCCGATCGGAATGAAGACCGAGGCGACGATGATGATGATCGCGACGGCATAATCGCCGTGCTGTGCCAGTTCCAGCGCACCGCCGACGATGGTGCCCTCGTCGGTGGACATGAGCATCCGGGTCGAGAGCATCGGATAGGTGTTTGCGGGGATGTAGCAGATCAGCGCGACGATCCACCAGGCCCAGACCCTTTGCAGCGACATGCGATCCCTGGAGGCCAGGCGATGACCGCAGCGGCCGCAGCGGGGCGTGCCGATCGGCCAGAGCCGGGTGCAGCGATCGCAGGCGACCAGCCCCATCTCGCGCGCGGTGCCTATCTTTCCAGGGATTTCCACACCGAGTACCTGCACATGAAACTGTCTTGAATGACCATCAGAACGACAAGCGCCGCGAACATCCAGAAGGCCGGACCAAAGGCGACCTGGGCCAGATCCGCCACCTTGACCAGCGCCACGGCGCAGCCGATCGCGAAGATCTCGGCCATGGACCAGGGGCGGAGGGCTTCGGAAAGGCGGAAGGCGCGGACCGCGCCGGGATAGGGCGGTCGGTCGAACACCAGGGGGGTGAGGACATAGATAACCAGCATGGCGCGCAGCACCGGGAAGAAGACGATCACCGCGGCCACCGTCAGGGAGAGGACGACCAGGAGCGGGGAATCGGAAAAGGCCAGAGCGGCATCGAGGATCGAGCTCTTGTGCGATACGCCGGCGGCCCGGATGCTGAGAAACGGAAAGATCGTCGCCGCGATCACGAGCACCACGATCGCGAGCGCAATGGCGATGATCTGCTTGCCCGCCCGTTTGCGCGGCGCGATCAGGACGGTGTGACAGCGGGCACAGACGGCGCGTTCGCCCACCGCGGGTTCCTCGACGGAATAGACCGCATCGCAACGCGGGCAGGCTATGAGGGACGAAAGGTCCGTCATGCACCGCGTCCGGGATTATCGGTTTCTCTCATTCGCCTGTCCAATTGCGTCCCTTTGAGAAGATAGGCGAATTCCGGTCAGCGCAAGGGCGGTTCGGCAATAGTGGGGCCGAACCTTGCGTTGCGATTCCCGAATGTTCTCCTCGGAATGGAAACAATCGCGCGGCTCGACGTTCTCCGGGGGAGAGACGCAGCCAACAGATTGGAGAGCCCCATGAGCAACCGGATCACGACGATCAACCCCGCGACCGAAGCCGAAGTCGCGACTTACGACCGGATGACCGACGATCAGGTGACCGAGGCGATCGAGGCCTGTCACGCCGCATTCGAGACATGGAAGCTGGTGTCGCTGGAGGATCGTGCAGAAAAGATCAAGGCGTTCGGCCAGGTGCTGCGTGACAACAAGGAAGACTTTGCCGAGCTCATGACGCGCGAGGTAGGCAAGCTGATCGGAGACGGTCGGGACGAGATCGACCTGTGCGCCGCGATCTGCGATTTCACGGCAGCAAACGGGCCCAAGGAACTGGCGGATGAAGAGCGTGAGATACCCGGCGGCACCGGCGTCATCACCTATGCCCCCGTGGGCGTCATCTACGGCATCCAGCCGTGGAATTTTCCCTGCTATCAGGTGGTGCGGTACGCGGTGGCCAACCTCATGGCCGGGAACGGCATCCTGCTGAAACACGCGGAACTGTGCACCGGCAGCGGTCTCTACCTGCGCGATCTTTTCGAAAAGGCGGGACTGCCCAAGAACCTCTTCACCACGTTGCTGATCGACCATGACCAGTCGGACAAGGTGATCGCCAACGACCACGTGCGCGGCGTCACCCTGACGGGGAGCGACAGCGCCGGCCGGGTGGTGGCCGGAGAGGCGGCGAAGGTGCTGAAGAAGACCGTTCTCGAACTCGGCTCGAACGACGCCTATGTGGTGCTGGACGACGCCGATCTCGATCTGGCGGTGGAAAGCTGCGTCCAGGGCCGCCTCTACAATGCGGGCCAGACTTGTGTGGCGGCCAAGCGGTTCATCGTGACCGAGGCCAATTACGACGCCTTCGTCGAACGGTTCACGGAACACATGAAGGCGATGGAACCCGGCGATCCGACCGACAGCTCGACAAAGCTGGGGCCGATGGCGTCGATCCAGTTGCGGGACGACCTTGCCAAGCAGGTCGAAGACAGCGTGGCCAAGGGCGCGCGCGTGCTCTGCGGCGGCGAGGTGCCGGATCGCAAGGGCGCCTACTATCCGGCGACCGTGCTCGTCGATGTCGCGCCCGGCCAGCCGGCCTATGACGACGAACTGTTCGGCCCCGTCGCCTCGGTCATCAAGGCCGGCGATGACGAGGACGCGATGCGGATCGCCAACGACAGCCGCTATGGTCTGGGCGGCGGGATCTTCTCGAAGAACGAGAAGCGCGCGCGCGAACTGGCGTCGCGTCATTTCGATACCGGCATGGTCTGCATCAACACGTACAACCTGGCGATACCGAACATGCCTTTCGGAGGCGTCAAGAATTCGGGCTATGGCCGCGAGCATGGCGGATTCGGCATGAAAGAGTTCGTGAACGCGAAATCGCTGTACATGGCCTGACGGCCCCCGCGGAGGCCGGCCGGGCGAAAATCCCGCCCAGCCGGCACAAGGCGGCAAGGTTCACGGACGTTCCCGGACCGAACGGAAGCGTATGTTTGACGCCGCCGGGCGTCACTTTTTATGGGGAGTGTCGAAAAAACTTCATTTGTCGTGCAGCGAATGTCGTGGTTGTCTCTCTCCATCGTGAGCCGCTTGGCGGCTTCGTTTCGCATGTACGGACCTTCCGGAGAGAATCATGACTCACACCAAACCGCTGACGGCCCTGGCCACCGTCCTGTCCCTTGCAGCGGCACCTGCCCTCGCGCAGACCGAAATCAACTTCTGGCACGCCATGGGCGGCGCGCTGGGCGAGAAGGTCGAGGAAATCGCCAACGGCTTCAACGAGAGCCAGGACACCTATTCCGTCGTCGCCACCTACAAGGGCAACTACACCGAGAACATGACCGCCGCGATCGCGGCCTTCCGCGCCGGCGAGCAGCCACATATCGTTCAGGTGTTCGAGGTCGGAACGGCCACCATGATGGCGGCTCAGGGCGCGGTGAAGCCGGTGCAGGACGTGATGGACAACGCGGACATCGAATGGGATTCGGACGCGTATGTTCCCGCCGTGAAATCCTACTACACCACCCCCGAGGGCGACATGCTCTCGCTGCCGTTCAACTCGTCCTCCCCGGTGATGTGGTACAATCAGGACCTTCTGAACGAAGCGGGTATCGAAGAGGCGCCGACCACCTGGGACGAGATGTTCGAGGCGGCCGAGAAGCTTCAGGCCATCGGTCATGACTGCGCCTTCTCGTTCGGCTGGCAGTCCTGGGTCATGGTCGAGAACTATCTCGCCTGGCACGATCAGCCGATCGGATCGCAGGAGAACGGGTTCGCCGGTCTCGATACCGAGTTCCAGTTCGCCGAAAGCGAAGACCTGACCAACCTGCTGCAGCGCATCGCCGACAGTCAGGAAGACGGTACGTTCAAGTATGGCGGCCGCCGCGGCGACAGCCTGCCGCTCTTCGTCTCGGGCGAATGCGCCATGTGGATGAACTCGTCGGCCTATTACGCCGGGATCTCCGAGCAGGCCGAGTTCGAATTCGGTCAGGCCATGCTCCCCTTGAACACGGTGGCAGCCGACGAACCGCAGAACTCGATCATCGGCGGGGCGACCCTCTGGGTGCTCGAGGGGCATGACGACGCCGACTATCAGGGCGTCGCCGAGTTCTTCAAATACATGTCCTCGCCTGAGGTGCAGGCCGACTGGCACCAGGCGTCGGGCTACGTCCCGATCACCACCGCCGCCTACGAACTGAGCCAGGAGCAGGGGTTCTACGACAGCAATCCGGGCACCGACACCGCGATCAAGCAGCTGTCGCTGAACGAGCCGACCCCGAATTCCAAGGGGCTGCGCTTTGGCAACTACGTGCAGATCCGCGACGTGATCAACGAAGAGCTGGAAAGCCTGTGGGCGGGTGACCAGACCGCCGCCGAAGCCCTGCAGAAGGCGCAGGAGCGCGGCAACCAGATGCTGCGGGATTTCGAAGACAGCAACAGCTGATCCCGCTAACCTATCACTGACAGGGCGGCCCGGACCGATCCGGGCCGCTCTTTTCCGATACCGACCGGAGCACCGCCTTGCGCGCAAAGAGAGTCACCTTCCGGCATCGCTGGCTGCCTTACGCGCTGATCGCGCCGCAGATCATCATAACGCTGGTCTTCTTCCTGTGGCCTGCAAGCCAGGCGATCTATCAATCCGTGCTGCGGCAGGACGCCTTCGGCCTGCGGACCGAATTCGTCGGCATGGCGAATTTCAAGCGGCTGTTCGCGGATCCGCTCTACCTCGAGAGCTTCTGGACCACGATGGCCTACAGCGCGATGGTCGCGGCCTCGGGGATGCTGATCGCCCTGGTCCTCGCGGTGATGGCCGACCGGGTCATCCGGACCGCCACGGCCTATCGCACGCTGCTGATCTGGCCCTATGCCGTGGCGCCCGCCGTCGCGGGCGTCCTGTGGTGGTTCCTGTTCAACCCCACGATCGGCATCGCGGCCTATGCGATGGACATGCTGGGCTATGACTGGAACCACTATCTCGATGGCGGTGACGCCATGGCGCTGATCGTCATCGCGGCGGCGTGGCGGCAGGTCAGCTACAACTTCCTGTTTTTTCTCGCCGGGTTGCAGGCGATTCCCAGGTCGCTGACCGAAGCCGCCGCGATCGACGGCGCGGGCCCGGTCAAGCGGTTCTGGACCATCCAGCTTCCGCTCCTGTCGCCGACCGTCTTCTTCCTGATCGTGGTGAACGTCGTCTACGCCTTTTTCGAAACCTTCGGCGTCGTCCATGCCACCACGTCCGGCGGGCCGGGAAATGCGACGAACATCCTGGTCTACAAGGTCTGGCGCGATGCGTTCGAGGGTCTGAACCTGGGCTCCTCGGCGGCACAGTCGGTGATCCTGATGGTCATCGTGATCCTTCTGACGGCCATTCAGTTCCGTTACATCGAACGCCGGGTGGAATACTGATGATCGAGAACCGCCCCGTCCTGAACATCGTCCAGCATGTCATCCTGATCCTCGGGGTGACGGTCTTCGTCTTTCCGATCTGGCTGGCCTTCGTCGCCTCGACCCATACCGCCCGGGACGTGAATTCCGGCATCCCCCTGCTGCCCGGCGACCAGATGTGGGAGAACTACGCCCAGGTGCTGGGCGAGGGTCTGTCGACCATCGGTGCGCCGCCGATCGGGCTCATGCTGTTCAATTCGCTGATCATGGCGCTGGCGATCACAATCGGGAAGATCGTGATCTCTCTGCTGTCCTCCTTCGCCATCGTCTATTTCCGGTTTCCCTTCCGGGTGCTCGCGTTCTGGACGATCTTCGTGACGCTGATGCTGCCGGTCGAAGTCCGGATCCTTCCGACCTACGAGGTGGTGGCGCAGCTGGGGATGCTGAACTCCTATGCCGGGTTGTCGATCCCGCTGATCGCCTCGGCCACGGCGACCTTTCTCTTCCGGCAGTTCTTCATGACCGTGCCGGACGAACTGACCGAGGCGGCGCGGGTGGACGGCGCGGGGCCGATGAAGTTCTTCCGCGACATCCTGGTGCCGCTGTCGCGCACCAATCTGGCCGCGCTCTTCGTGATCCTGTTCATCTACGGCTGGAACCAGTACCTATGGCCGCTGCTCGTGACCACGGACGAGAGCTATTACACCGTCGTCATGGGGATCCAGCGCATGGCGAATGCCGGCGAGGAACAACCGCTGTGGAATCTTATCATGGCCACCGCCATCCTGGCGATGCTGCCGCCGGTGGCCGTCATCATCGGGATGCAGCGGCTGTTCGTCCGCGGCCTGGTCGAAACCGAGAAGTAAGAAGAAGAATGGCACAGATCGAGATCGAGAACGTCCGCAAGGTCTATCCCGGAGGGGTGGAGGTCATCCCCGACCTGTCTTTCGACATCGCCGCGGGTGAACTTTGCGTGCTGGTCGGGCCTTCGGGCTGCGGCAAGTCGACCCTGCTGCGCATGGTGGCGGGACTGGAGCCCATCACGGGGGGCGAAATCCGGATCGCCGGGCGCCGCGTGAACGAACTCGAGCCGGTCGAGCGCGACATCTCGATGGTGTTCCAGAACTATGCGCTCTACCCGCACATGAGCGTATACGACAACATGGCCTACGGGCTGCGCAACCGGGGCGAGCCGAAGACCACCATCGACGCGGCGGTGCGCAAGGCGGCGAAGACCCTGGGGCTGGAGGACTATCTGAGCCGCAAGCCCCGGCAGCTCTCCGGCGGTCAGCGGCAACGCGTCGCCATGGGGCGCGCCATCGTGCGCGAGCCTGCCGCCTTTCTCTTCGACGAGCCGCTGTCGAACCTCGATGCCAAGCTGCGGGTGAAGACGCGGGTCGAGATCCGCGATCTGCAGCAACGGCTGGGAACCACGTCGATCTACGTGACGCACGATCAGCTCGAGGCGATGACGCTGGCCGACCAGCTGGTGATCATGAATGCCGGCCGGATCGAGCAGGCGGGGCCGCCGCTGGAAATCTACGAGCGCCCGGCCTCGGTCTTCGTCGGTGGATTCATCGGCTCGCCGCCGATGAACTTCCTGCCGTGTTTCGCGGGCGCGGGCGGTGTCGAGACGGCGACGGGACAGCGGCTGTCGGGCGACAGCCCCGCCATGGGTGACGTCACCGCCGGGGTGCGGCCCGAAGACCTGACACCCGACGCGGCGGGCCCGCTTCCGCTGCATGTGCGGGTGGTCGAAAGGCTTGGCGCCACGGTCCACGTCCACGGTGTGCTCGAGGAGACCGAGACGGACCTGGTCGCAAGCCTGCCCGGATCGGACGCCCCGAACCCGGGCGAGGTGCTGCGCCTGGCGCCGAACCCCGGCAAGCTGCATTACTTTTCCGCCGAGACCGGGCGCAGGCTGGGCTGAGAGGTCAGTCTCCGACCACGGGCAGGCCGCTCGGCACGGCTTCGGGAATGCCCAGCCGTTCCGCCCTGTCTTCCAGCGTTTCCAGGAATGACAGGATGGCGCCGACCTCGGCGTCCGAGAGCGGTCGCGGGCCGAGGTCGCTGGCCGCCGCGATGGCCTCGAGCTCGGCCGGGTCCGAGAGGACGCGATCGTCCCGCGCTTCGGGCCAGTCGGGCAGCACGGCCGAGTCGGAACGGTAGGACCGCAGCGCGGCCACCGGGTCGAGATGATGCCGGACGACGGATTCCAGGTCGGGATAGGCGCCGCTGTGACCATAGGGCGCCGTGATCGTGACGTTGCGGAGGGATGGCGTCCGGAAGGCATAGGCATCGCCGGGGTCGCCGGTGACACGATGGCGCCCTTCGTCGCGGGCATGGGATTCGAAGCGCGCGGCCTTGCCGGGTCCGAACTGGGGCATGGCGATGGCGTGGAACCCGTGATCCGTCTGCAGCCAGCCGGAGTGGCAGTCGCTGCATCCGGCCTTGCCGTAGAACAATGTCATGCCCCTGCGCGCGGCGGGCGGCAGTTCGGCCCGGCCCTGCATCGCGCGGTCGAACAGAGAGTCGTCGGCGCGCCATTCGAAGGTGATGAAATCCGCAATGACATTGGCGATGGCGGCAAAGGTGATCGGCTGAGCGGGCAGGGCCGTTTCGAATTTCTCGCGATACTCGGGTATGGCCGCGACACGTCGTGCGATCCTCTCCCAGGCGCCGCCGGGCTGGCTGAGCAGCCCCTGACGGACCGCCGTGCTGATCTCGTTCTCGGAATAGTGCCCGGCCATCTCGTCCCCGGACAGGACGGGGAACATGGCCTGCGCGGCCAGCGGAGAGTCGAACCCCTCGGTCATGTCGGCACCGAGAGGCGTGCGGATGCCGTTCGGTTGACCGGGATCCAGTTCGAGCCGGCCGTCATGGAAAAAGCGGGTGAATTCGGCCGCGCCGAGGTTCCACAGCCCGGGGGCATTGCGGGGAATGCGTTGTTCCGGCGGGTTGGCGGCGTCGATGCTCCGCTCCGGCCCCAGCCCGAGGCCGCCATCCCCGATCGCGAGAGAGACGCCGTCGGAGGTTCCGAAGTCCGGATGGTGGCAGGTCGCGCAGCTCACCCCGCGATTGCCCGAGAGGATCGGGTCGTAGAACAGCAGCCACCCCAGCTGGACACGGTCGAAATCCGTTTCCGGAAAGACGGGCCGGGGCCCCAGATCCAGCGCCAGGGCCGGCGGGGACAGGGCGATGAGAACGGCGAGCGCAAGGGTCTTCATCTGATCGGTTCCCCGGATGCGGGCCGCGGATCGTCAGCGGAATGACCCGCGGCTCATGGGCGCGCCCCTCATCCTAGCCGGCATTCGCCAGCGCGGGATAGAGGGCACGATAGCGCTGATACGCGGCTTCATAGGCCCCGCGGGCCTCGGGATGCGGCTCGATCACCTCGGCGGCTTCGGGCGGCCGCATGATGCTGTCGGGATCCGCGCCGGTCGCAGCTGCCCTGGCCAGAGAGGCCGCCCCCATGGCGGCGCCCAGTTCGCTTCCCCGGGGCAGCGACAGGGGAAGGTCCAGCACGTTCGCGAGCGTCGTCAGCCAGAACCGCGACCGTGCCCCGCCGCCGGTGGCGAGCAGGGTGTCGAACCGCGCGCCCGTCCCGCGCAACGCCTCGAGGCTGTCGCGCAGGGCGAAGGCCACGCCTTCCATGACCGCCCGTGTGAGATCGGTCCGGTCCATGGCGACATCCAGCCCGACAAAGGCGCCGCGGATGCGGGTGTCGTTGTGCGGGGTCCTCTCGCCCGAGAGGTACGGCAGGAACATCAACGGGGACGGAGCCTGGGCCGAGGCGGGCAGGCTGTTCGCCAGATCGGCGGGGCTTTCCCGGAGGTTGCGGGCCAGCCAGTTGAGGCTGTCCGTGGCGGCGAGGATCACGCCCATCTGGTACCAGCGGCCGGGAACGGCATGGCAGAAACTGTGCACGGCCGAGGCCGGATCCGGGCAGTAGCTGTCCCGCCCCGCCATGAGCACGCCCGAAGTGCCGAGCGAAACGAACCCGGTCCCCTCGCCCAGGCACCCCGACCCGCACGCGGCGGCGGCATTGTCACCGGCGCCGCCGGCGACCACAACGGGGTGGTCGAGACCCCAGGCTTCGCGCAGGGCCGGGCGCAGCTCGCCGCCGGGGGCGCTGCCTTCGACGAGATCGGGCATCTGCGCCCGACGCATGCCGCCGGCCTCGAGGGCCTTGTCCGACCAGGCGCGGGCCCCGACATCGAGCCAGGCGGTACCGGCGCTGTCCGACATGTCCGAAATATGCTCTCCGGTCAGCCAGAGGCGCAGATAGTCCTTGGGCAGAAGCACCTTCGCGACCCGGTCGAAGACCGCGGGTTCGTTGTTGCGGACCCACGCCAGCTTGGGCG
Organism: Pseudooceanicola batsensis HTCC2597; assembly: GCF_000152725.1. Lineage (GTDB taxonomy): Bacteria > Pseudomonadota > Alphaproteobacteria > Rhodobacterales > Rhodobacteraceae > Pseudooceanicola > Pseudooceanicola batsensis. The sequence continues at coordinate 2,553,921 of NZ_CH724131.1, read as the reverse complement.
CGGTGAACCCCGGAAAGACGATGTTGCCCGTGATCTCGCGGATACCGGGGGTGGCATCCAGCGCGGCGGCCTCGGTGGTGGACCGGGTGTCGTTCCACAGGATGCAGGGCCGCAGGACCGCGTCGTCGGCATCCAGCAGCGTTGCGCCGTGCATGTGGCCGGACAATCCGATGCCGCGCAGGGCGCCGAAAGCCTTCGGGCACCGGTCGCGCAGCGACCCGACGGCGGTCTCGCAGGCGGCGATCCAGGCGGCGGGGTCCTGTTCGGACCAGCCGGGATGCGGATGGGCGAGATCGAAGGCGGCTTCAGCCTCGCCCTGCACGTTCCCCTCGTCATCGACGAGGATGGCGCGCAGGCCGGAGGTCCCGAGATCCAGTCCGAGGTACATGTCTGCGGCCCTCTCCTTGGTTCAGACGAAACGGTTCACGTAGTTTTCCAGGATCTCCTGCCGCCCCGAGCGGGGTTCCGGGTTGATCCCCTCCGACAGAACTCGCGCGGCGATCGACCCGAGGTCGCTGTCCAGCATCGCCTTTGCCGCGTCACTCTGCCAGCCGGCGTAGCGCTCGGCCAGTGCGTCCTCAAGCCCGCCGTCCTCGATCATCGCCGCGGCGGCCTTCAGCCCCCGGGCGCAGATGTCCATCGCACCGACATGCGCGGCAATCAGATCCTCGGCGTCGAGCGACTGGCGCCGCAGCTTGGCATCGAAATTGGTGCCCCCGGTGTCGAAGCCGCCGGACTTGAGGATGTGGTAATAGGCCAGCGCCACCTCGGGCGTGTTGTTCGGGAACTGGTCCGTGTCCCAGCCCGACTGATAGTCGTTGCGGTTCATGTCGATCGAGCCGAGCATCCCCTCGGACGCGGCCAGCGCCAGTTCGTGCTCGAAGGAATGTCCGGCCAGGATCGCGTGGCCCTGTTCGATGTTCAGCTTGACCTCTTTCTCCAGACCGTATTTCCGCAGGAAGCCGATGCAGGTGGCGACGTCGAAATCGTACTGGTGCTTCGAGGGCTCCTGCGGCTTCGGCTCGACCAGGATCGTGCCCTTGAAGCCGATCTTGTGCTTGTAGTCGACGACCATCGACAGGAACCGGCCCATGTGGTCCAGTTCGGCCCCCATGTCGGTGTTGAGCAGGGTCTCGTAGCCTTCGCGCCCGCCCCAGAGGACATAGTTCTGCCCGCCCATCTTGTGGGTCGCGTCCATGCAGCCCTTCACGGTGGCGGCGGAAAAGGCGAAGACATCCGGGTCGGGATTGGTCGAGGCGCCGGACATCCAGCGACGGTGGCTGAACATGTTGGCCGTGCCCCAGAGCAGGCCGGTGCCCGAGGTCTCCATCTTCTCGCCGAGGTAGTCGGTGATCTCTTCCAGCGTCGCGAGGTTGTCGGCGTAGTTCCCCTGTTCGGGGCGGACATCGGCGTCGTGCCAGCAGAAGAACGGATTGCCGAGAATCTCGAACATCTCGAAGGCCACGTCCGCCTTTAGCCTGGCCCGGCCCATGTCGTCCTGCGGGTGCCAGGGCCGGACGAAGGTCTGGCCGCCGAAAGGATCGTTCCCCTCCCATGCGAAGGAATGCCAGTAGGCGACGGCGAACCGCAGGTGGTCTTCCATGCGCTTGCCCATGACCGTCTCGTCCGGGTTGTAGTGCCGGAAGGCCAGCGGGTTGGTGCTGTCGGGTCCCTCGTAGGCAATCCTGTCGATGCCGTCGAAAAATCCTGTGCTCATGGCTGCATTCCTTCAAGTAGGGGGCTGAGTGGCCCCGGCGCGGAGCCGGGGCAGCGAGGTCAAGGGCGCCGGTCAGGCCGCCGGAGCCGCACCGGGCATCTTGCCCAGGATGATCATCGACAGCAGGTCGTCGTCGGTGACGTCGGGGATGTTCACCGTGCCGACCAGCTGGCCGTTCTTCATGACCGAAGCCCGGTCGCAGAGGTCCATCACCGAATGCACGTCGTGGTCGATCAGGAAGATGCCGATCCCCTGCGCCTTGAGCTTCTGGATCAGCTCGGCGACCATCTGTGTCTCGTGCGGGCCGAGCGCGGCGGTCGGTTCGTCCATGATCAGGATGCGGGCGTTGAAATAGACCGCCCGCGCGATGGCCACCGACTGCCGCTGCCCGCCCGACAGTGCCGAAACGGGATCGTGGAACTTCTGGAAGTTGGGGTTGAGCTGGCCCATGATCTTGCGACACTCGGCCTCCATCGCGGCGTCGTCGACGAGGCCGAAGGGCGTCACAAGTTCGCGGCCCAGAAAGAGGTTCGAGGTCGCGTCGAGATTGTCGGCCAGCGCGAGCGTCTGGTAGATCGTCTCGATATTGTTGGCGCGGGCGTCGCGGGGATTGGTGATCTGCACCGGCCTGCCGTCGATCCGGATTTCGCCGGTGCCCTGGTAGGCGCCCGAAAGAACCTTGATCAGGGTCGATTTGCCGGCGCCGTTATGGCCCAGCAGGCCCACGACTTCGCCCGGATAGAGATCGACGGTGACATGGTCGACCGCCTTGACCCCGCCGAAGGCGACCGAGATGTCGCGCATTTCGACGAGGGGGGTTCCGCTTCTGTCCACCATCGTCACGCTCCCAGTCGTTTGCGGTAAAGGATGTCGATCAGCACGGCCAGCACCAGAACCGCGCCGACGACGATGTTCTGGAACGGGGCATCGACCCCGACCATCGCCATGCCGGACTGCAGGGCCTGCATGATGAGCGCGCCGAGGACGGCGCCGTAGATCGTCCCTATCCCGCCCGACAGAGCCGTTCCGCCGATGACCGCGGCCGCGATGACGCGCAGTTCGTCGAGCGTGCCGATGTCGTTGGAATGGTTGGCGAGGCGGGCCGAGGCAACAACCGCCGACAGGGCGCAGAGGAACCCCATGAGGGCAAAGACCTTGACGGTCAGCCAGCGGGTATTGATGCCGGAAAGTTCGGCCGCGTCCGGATTGCCCCCGGTGGCAAAGATGTAGCGGCCAAAGCGCGTGCGGCGGGCGACGATGGTCAGCACGATGGCGACGACGATCAGGATAAGCACCGAAAAGGGCACGCCGTAGCCGATGGTCAGCCCCTCCGGCAGGATCTCGCCCCGGTCCTCGAACATGCGCTCCAGGCGGCGCGAGGGGATCTCGTAGGCGTTGAGGATCGCCACGAAGCCGAGGATCGCCGCCGCGAAGATCGCAGACAGTACCCCCTGCGCCCAGAGAGGCTTGACCGCGAAACCGTGCCGCGCGCGGGCCTGGCGCGAGGTCCAGAGCACCCAGAGGGCGGCAACCGTCAGGATCAGGCCGAGCGCCCAGCTCCAGGTTTCGCCGAGCGTGCCGTTGATGCCGCCGAGCTTGCGGAAATTCTCGTCCAGCGGGCCGATCGTCTGGCCGCCGGTCAGGTACCACGCCACATTGCGCCAGACGAGGAACCCGCCGAGCGTCACGATGAAGGCGGGGATCGTCAGGTATCCGATCAGCGCGCCCTGAAAGGCGCCGATGATGGTCCCGGCGACAAGGCCGACGACAATCGTGATGATCCACGTCGCCGGGTGGTTCAGGCCGAAATCCAGCACGTAGGGCAGGATCTGCGTCTGCGTCATCGCCATCACGGCCGAGCAGGTCGCCAGCAGCGCGCCGACGGAAAGGTCGATATGGCGGGTGACGATCACGAAGACCATGCCGCAGGCCATGATGGCCACCGAAACGGTCTGGATCGTCAGATTGAAGATGTTGCGCGGGGTCAGGAACCGGCCCTCGGTCACAATGTCGAAGCCGATGCACAGCAGGACGAAGGCGCCGATCATGCCCAGAAGGCGCATGTCGATTTCAAGTTTCTGGAACAGGTTCCGGCTTGGCTGGCGCGTGACCTGTTGGGTCGTCGTGTCGGTCAACGTGGTCCCTCCCGAGGGGCGGCATGGGCGCGGCCCCTTGCGGGGCCGCTCCGTGAGTGGTGTCAGTTACAGGGGGCGGGGCCGTCGGTGACGCCCTGGCACAGCGCCTCCTGCGTGATCCAGCCGGCATCGACGACCAGCGACAGGTTCTCGGCGGTCACCGGAATCGGCTCGAGGAACTTGGCGGTCAGAGTGGTCCCCGCGGGAGAGGTCCATTCCTCCGCCCCCTCGATCGAGGACATTTCGGTGCCGCTGGCCAGGGCCCCGGCGATCTCCCCCGCGGCCTTCCCCAGTTAGCGGGCGTCCTTCCCGACCGCCACGCTCTGGGTGCCCCTGGCGACCCGGCCCACGGCGGCGTGGTCGCCGTCCTGACCCGAGACCGGGATTCCGTCCATGCCCTGCGCGGTCAGCGCGGCGACCACGCCGCCGGCGGTACCGTCGTTCGAGGCCACCACCGCATCGACCTCGTTGTCGTTGGCGGTCAGGATCTGTTCCATGTTGCGCTGCGCATTCGCGGGCAGCCAGCCGTCGGTATAGGCCTCGTCGACGATGGTGATGTCGCCGGCGTCGATGGCCTCCTGCAGGACCTCCTGCTGGCCGCCGCGCAGGAAGTCCGCGTTCGGGTCGGTCGGCGAGCCCTTGATCATGACGTAGTTGCCGGTCGGCTGCTGTTCGAGCACGGCGCGCGCCTGCATCCGGCCGACCTCGACATTGTCGAATGTCAGGTAGAAGGTCGAGCTGTCCTCGATCAGGCGGTCATAGGCGACGACCGGGATGCCCTCGTCGGCGGCGGCCTGCACGGCCGGGCCGATCGATTGGCTGTCCTGCGCCAGGATGATCAGCGCGTCGACGCCCTGGGCGATCAGGCTTTCGATGTCGGAAAGCTGCTTGCTGGACGAGGATTGCGCGTCGGCCGAGATGTATTCGGCCCCGGCTTCGTCCAGCGCCTCCATGATCGCGGCCTCGTCGGTCTTCCAGCGTTCTTCCTGGAAATTCGACCAGCTGACGCCGATCGTCTGGGCATAGGCGCATGTGCCCATAAGCGCGGCGAAGGCCGCGGTCGCAAAGAGTTTCATGATGTTCCTCCCAATGTCGCGTTGTCGGGGCGCGCTTCGACTTCTCATCGAATCTGCGCTGACGCCCCTATCCTGCACAATTATTTCACCGATCAAAATAAAAATTTCTTCAGCGAGTGAATTAATGCTACCGTCCAACCGGACCTGGGAGAGCAGCGATTCATGACTTCGGATTTTGCGCCGGCCGGCACGTTGGATGCGCGGGATGCGACGCGGCTGCGCGTGCTGCAGTGCATCCGCTCGGCAGGGACGATTTCACGCACGGACATCGCGCGCGCGCTCGACAGCAGCCCGGCCACAGTGACCTCGGCCTGTGGCGCGCTGCTGGACGCGGGGTTGATCCGCGAGGAACGGCGGATGCCCTCCGAGAACGTGCAGCGCGGCCGGCCGAGGGTGATGTTGCAGATCAACGGCGAGGCCTTCGCCGTCGCGGGACTCAAGGTGGCGCGGGAGGCGATCGTGGTGATGATCGTGGATTTCCGGGGCGACGAGATCGGCTCTTTCGTCTCGCCGCTCGAGGCGTCGTGCATGGATCCGGACGGGCTGGTGCAGGAGGTCCGGCGCGCACTCGATGCGGCCTGCGCGCGGCACGGTCTGGACACCGCCCGGATCGCCGGCCTGTCGCTCGGGATACCCGGTTTCGTCAATGGCGAGACCGGCTTCATGCACTGGTCCTCGTCCGTGACCGAACGCAACGTGGATTTCGCGCCGCTGTTCCGCAAGCATCTGCCGTGCCCCACCTTTCTCGACAATGATGCCAACCTCGTCGCCAAGGCCGAGCATCTCTTCGGCGCCGGGCGGGGGCTGAGCAATTTCCTCGTCGTCACGCTGGAACATGGTGTTGGCATGGGGATCATCCTGAACGGAGAACTCTATCGCGGCGAACGCGGCTGCGGGGCCGAGCTGGGCCACATGAAAGTGCAGTTCGGCGGCGCGCTCTGCCAGTGCGGCCAGCGGGGGTGTCTCGAGGCCTATGTCGGGGATTATGCCCTTGTCAGAGACACATCCACGGGCCAGCAGAGCGATGCGGCGAAGTCGATCCAGGACATCCTCCACGCCGCGCGGAACGGCGACAGGCTGGCGCGCGAGGTGCTGGACCGCGCCTCGCAGATCCTGGGGGTGGCGCTTGCCAACCTCGTCAACCTCTTCGATCCGGAACATATCGTGCTGGCGCGGTCTCGTCCTCCTTTCGATCATCCCTATACCGAAGCCATGCTGACCTCGTTGCGGCGAAACACCGTGCAGGTCGATGCGCCGTTGCCCGAGATCACGGTGCGCAACCTGGACGAGATGATGTGGGCGAAAGGGGCGGCCGCACTTGGTATCGAGATGGTGACGATCCTGAAGATCCGGGAACGGGGAACGCAGGATGCGGCCTAGTCTGGTGATAGCGGTTCTGGTCTTGGTTCTGGGCGGCCTCCTCGGGACGGGCATCGGGCGGGCGGACCCCGTTCAGCCTGCTTTTCAGCAGGTCGACATGCCGGCGCATGTCTATGACGGCGGGTGGGAGCATTTCGTCGGCGGGGGCGTTGCAAGCTTCGATTGCAACGGCGACGATCTGCCCGAGCTTTACGCCGCCGGCGGAGCGAACGCCGCGGCGCTGTTCCGCAACCGGTCCGAGGGGGGTGTCTCGTTCGTGGCCGAGACGCCCGAGCCCCTGGCGCTGACCGGGGTGACGGGGGCCTATCCGCTGGATATCGACGGCGACGGGATACTGGACCTCGTCATCCTGCGGGTCGGGCCGGACCGCCTGATGCGCGGTCTTCCCGACTGCGACTTCCGCCCCTTCGAGGATGATCTCGGCTTCGTCTCCCACGACCGCTGGACAACCGCCTTTTCCGCCACCTGGGAGGCGGGCAATAGCCTGCCGACGCTGGCCTTCGGCACCTATGTCGACCGCCGCGACCCCGACGGACCGTTCGAGGCCTGCGACGCGACCCTGCTCTACCGCCCCGAGGGGGGGCGGTACGGTGCGGCAAAGATGCTCCGGCCGGGGCATTGCGCTCTCTCCATGCTGTTTTCGGACTGGAACAGGAACGGGCGCGCCGATCTGCGCGTCTCCAACGACAGGCACTATTACGTGCGGGGCGGGCAGGAACAGCTCTGGAAGATGGAAGCGGTCCCGCGTCTCTATTCCGAGGACGAGGGCTGGCGACATTATGCGCTCTGGGGCATGGGGATCGCCTCGCGCGACGTGACGGGGGACGGGTATCCCGAGGTCTACCTGACCTCGATGGGGGACCAGAAGTTCCAGGTCTTCGATCCGGACACCGGCGGGCCGACGTGGCGCGATGCGACATACGACAGGGGCACGACGGCGCACCGGCCGCACATCGGCAGCGACGGGCGCCCCTCGACCGGCTGGCACGCGGCTTTCGGCGATGTGGACAATGACGGGCGGGACGACATCTTCGTCGCCAAGGGGAACGTCGAACAGATGCCCGTCGCGGCGATGGAGGATCCGAATTCGCTTCTTCAGCAGCAGGCAGATGGCAGTTTCGCCGAGGTCTCGGTCGCGGCGGGGGTCGCCTCGGTCGCACGATCTCGGGGCGCGGCGCTGGCGGACTTCGACAACGATGGCCGGTTGGACCTCGCCGTGGTCAATCGCCGCGCCGAGATGGAGGTGCATGCCAATGTCACGCCGGGCGGCAACTGGCTGAGCGTCGATGTGGCACAGAGCCCCCCGAACCCACAGGCTGTCGGGGCCTTTCTCGAACTGAGGGCGGGTGGCCGGAGGCATATCCGAGAGATCACGGTCGGTGGGGGGCACGCGGGCGGCAGCGCCGGTCCGCAGCACTTCGGCCTGGGCGTGGCCGGGACCGCCGACCTGCGCGTGATCTGGCCCGACGGCACCGTCTCGCCCTGGCAGAAGGTTTCCGCCAACCGACGCATTTCGTTGTCACGCTAGCCAGCCTGGCGTAACCGCAGACCGCCGACCGAATTCCGCACTGCCCGTCCGAAAGAAAGACCCACGCAATGTCTCATCCCTGGTTCCTCGTTGCCGATATCGGTGGCAGCAATGTCCGCTTCGGGGCCTATCGCGACGACGGGCGGATCGACCAGGCCGATTTCCGGACCCAGTCCGAGGCATCGATCCCGGACCTCGCGGCCCAGTTCTGCGACCGGATCGGCACGCCGCCCGAAGCCGCGGTGCTGGCGGTTGCCGGGCCGGTCAGGGACAACAGCGTGAAGATCACCAATGCCCGCCACGTTCTTTCCGGCGACGATGTCGCGCAGCGGACCGGCGCCCGGGCGGTGCGGCTGATCAACGATTTCTCGGCGGTGGCCTGGGCGACGCTCGGCCTGACCGAGACCGACCTGTGCCATGTCGCGGGGCCGCCGGACCTGCCCCGGCACGGCAACCGGTTCCTGATCGGCCCGGGAACGGGACTCGGTGTCGGCGCCCTTGTCGAGACGCAGGATGGCCGTTTCACCAGCGTGGCGAGCGAAGGCGGGCACGTCGGAATTGCGCCGCGCGACCGGTCCGAGATCCCGGTCTTCGAAGCGCTGCGCGATCTTCAGTCCGAGGCCTTTTACGGCACTTCCCTCGTGATCGAAGCGGATTTGCTGCTGTCGGGAAGCGGTCTGCCCGTGCTCTGCGACGCGGTCCGCATCTCCGAAGGCGACGGCGCCCGCAACCTCGACGCCGCCGCCGTGCTGGCGGCCGCCAGAACCGGTGGGGACGCGGCGGCGACACGCGCGGTCGACATGTTCCGGACCCACCTGGCGAGCCTTGCCGGGGATTTCGCCCTCAGCTTCGGCGCGACCGGCGGGGTCTTCATTGCCGGAGGTGTGGCGACGCGGAACCCGTGGCTTTTCGACGAGCGATTCCGCGAAGCCTTCGAAGAGGGCGGACGGTTCACCGGCGAGCGCCGCCAGTTCAGCGTGTTCCTGATGCGAGCGCTCGACATCGGTCTGGAAGGCGCATGGAGATACTGCAAATCCTGGATCATGCAGGGCAAAGGCTGACGAACGGACCAGGTTGCGCTAGGGTGAGGATGGACCGGCGGTGCCGGGTCCAGCCGTCGAGGTCCCCGTTTGTCGCTGGACCCGAACCACCCGCGCAGCGTGTCCTTTGACGTGTATATGCTGATCGCAGCCGGCGCGGGCCCGGGGCCAAAACCGTTGAACGGATCTCCGGATCGTGTTTGATTGACGCATCAATCAACACATCAAGCACATCAACAGAAGGGTACACTTCATGTCCATTATCAAAGGCGGCTCGCTGGATCGCCGCGGGTTCCTCAAGACGACGGCCGCCACCGCGGCGGCCGCCACGCTGCCGTGGGGTGCGGCCCGCGCGCAGCAGCCCAAGCGCGGCGGCCACCTGCGTTTCGGGATGGGCCACGGCTCGACCACCGACACGCTCGACCCCGCCACGTACGAGAACAGCTTTACCACCTCGCTGTCGCATGGCCTGCACTCGCGCCTGACAGAAGTGGGCGCCGACGGCTCGATCAAGTCGGAACTGGCCGAAAGCTGGGAGGCCACGGACGACGCCACGGAATGGCGGTTCAAGGTGCGCAAGGGGGTCGAGTTCCACAGCGGCAAGACCGTGACGCTCGAGGACGTGGTGGAATCCATCAACTATCACCGCGGCGAAAACTCGACCTCGGCCGCCAAGCCGATCGTCGAACCGATCTCCGAGATCACGACCGAGGGCAACGACACCGTGGTGTTCAAGCTCTCGGGCCCGAATGCCGACTTCCCCTTCGTCCTGTCGGACTACCACCTGAACATCCTTCCCGTGAAAGACGGCAAGGTCGACTGGCGCGCCGGCGACGGTCTCGGTTCCTACAAGCTGGTGGATTTCGACCCCGGTGTCGTGGCGAGCTTCGAGCGGAACGAGAACTATTATCAAGACGACCGCGCCTTCTTCGATTCGATCGAGATGCTGTCGCTGGTCGACCAGAACGCGCGGACCACGGCCCTGGTTTCGGGCGACGTGGACGCCATCGACCGCCTCGACCTCAAGACGGTCGGCCTCATGCAGCGCGGCAATCCGAACATCAAGATCCAGTCGGTGCCGGGCAACCTGCACTACACCTTCGCGATGCTGACCAATCAGGACCCCTTCACGGACAACAATGTCCGGCTGGCCCTGAAACACGCGGTCAACCGCGAGGAGATGGTCGAGAAGATCCTCTTCGGTTACGGCGTCGTCGGCAACGACCACCCGATCGGCCGCGGCCAGCGCTATTTCAACGACGAGCTGGAGCAGACGACCTACGATCCCGACAAGGCCAGGTACTACCTCAAGCAGGCCGGGCTCGACAGTCTGTCGGTCGGTCTTTCTGCCGCCGACGCGGCCTTCCTCGGGGCGGTCGATTCGGCCCTGCTGTTCCGCAACTCGGCCGAGGCCGCGGATATCGACGTCAAGGTCGTGCGCGAACCGAACGACGGTTACTGGTCCGATGTCTGGATGAAAAAGCCGTTCTCGGCGGTCTACTGGTCGGGCCGCGTGGTCGAGGACCAGATGTTCACGACCACCTACCAGACCGGCGCGGCCTGGAACGACACGTTCTGGTCGAACGAACGGTTCGACGAACTGCTGGTCAAGGCGCGCGGTGAACTGGACGAGGACAAGCGTCGCCAGATGTATTACGAGATGCAGGCCATCGTGAACCAGCAGGGCGGCGCCGTCATCCCGATGTTCGCATCCTGGGTCTTCGCGCATACCGACAAGGTCGCGCATCCCGAGGTCATGGGTTCGAACTGGGACGTCGACGGCATGCGCTGGATGGAGCGGTGGTGGTTCGCCTGATCGGCGCTGACTGAGACCTCTGTCCGACCGGTCCGGGCGATCGCATCACGAGGATGCGGTCGCCCTTTCCTTTTGGCGCGTTCTCATACCCGCCGGACGGGGTCAGGTCCGCGATCGCGTCGAGGCCTTGAGCCTGTAGATGAGGTCGAGCGCCTCGCGCGGGCTGAGTTCATCGGGATGCGTCGCTTCGAGTATCGTCGCCACCTCGGCGTATTCCGGCGGAATCGTCTCGATTCCCGTCTCTGGCGCGGGCGCGGCGGCCGCGAAAAGCGGCAGGTCGTCGATGATCGCCTTGGGTTTCTGTCCGCCCTCGCGATCGCCTTTTTCCAGCGCGTCGAGCACCTCGCGGGCGCGGGCGACCACGGCGTCCGGCAGACCGGCGAGGCGCGCGACCTGAACGCCATAGCTCCGGTCGGCGGCGCCCCGGATGACCTCGTGCAGGAAGATCACGTCGCCATCGTGTTCGCGGACCGCCACCGTCGCGTTCTCGACCCCGGGCAGCTTGCCGGCGAGGGCGGTCATCTCGTGGTAATGCGTGGCGAAGAGCGCGCGGCTGCGGTTCACCTCGTGCAGGTGTTCGAGCGTCGCCCAGGCGATGGAGAGACCGTCATAGGTGGCGGTGCCGCGCCCGATCTCGTCGAGGATGACAAGGGCGCGGTCGTCCGCCTGATTGAGGATCGCGGCTGTCTCGACCATCTCGACCATGAAGGTCGAGCGGCCCCGGGCGAGATCGTCGGACGCGCCGACGCGGGAGAAGAGCTGGCTGACCACGCCGATCTCGGCCTCGGACGCGGGGACATGGCTGCCCATCTGGGCGAGCAGGACGATCAGCGCGGTCTGGCGCAGGAAGGTCGATTTGCCGGCCATGTTGGGACCTGTCAGCAGCCAGATCATCGACGGGTCGCCGGACAGGTCGGCATCGTTGGCGATGAAGGGCGCGCCCTCCTTGCGCAGAGACTGTTCAACCACGGGGTGACGGCCGCCGGCGATGCGCAGCGTGCGGCTGTCGTCGACCCTGGGGCGCGCCCAGTTCTCGGCGATCGAGAGGTCGGCGAGAGCCGTGGCGAGATCGAGCTCCGAAAGCGCGCGGGCGGTGTCCGTCAGTTCCGACGCGCGGTCGAGGATCTGCGCTTTCAGCCCGTCATAGAGCCGCTTTTCGATGTCCAGCGCCCGGCCGCCGGCATTGATGATGCGTGTCTCCATCTCGGAGAGTTCCGGCGTGGTGAAGCGAAGCTGGTTGGCGGTGGTCTGACGATGCTTGAAGACCTCGTTCAGCGGTTCTGACAGCATCTTGTCGGCATGGGTGGCCGTGACCTCGATGAAATAGCCAAGGACGTTGTTGTGCTTGATCTTGATCGAGGAGATGCCGGTCTGCTCGGCATATTGCGTCTGCATCTGCGCGATGACACCGCGGCCCTCGTCGCGCAGCTTGCGCGCCTCGTCCAGGTCGGGGTCGTGGCCGGGGGCGATGAAACCGCCGTCGCGGGTGAGCAGGGGCGGTTCCGCCACCAGGGCGGTGTCGAGCAGGGCGAGGAGGTCGTCGTGGCCCTGCAGATGCGTCGAGGCGTCCGCCAGCAGGGCAGGCAACTCGGTCTGCGCGAGGAGGCCGGCGATCCGCTCGGCCTGGCCCAGACCGTTCCGGATGGCGGCAAGGTCGCGCGGCCCGGCCCGGTCGATCGCGAGGCGCGACAGGGCGCGGTCGATATCGGGGACGCGGCGTAGCGCGTCGCGCAGGTCGCGGGCGGTCTGACGCTGATCCACCATGAAGTCCACAGCGGCCAGTCGGTCGCGGATCGTGGCGAGATCGCGCGAGGGGCTGGAGAGGCGCCGTTCCAGCAGGCGCGCACCGCCCGGGGTGACGGTGCGGTCGATCGCATGGAGAAGCGACCCGGCGCGCCCTCCGGCCAGCGAATGCGTCAGCTCGAGGTTTCGACGGGTGGCGGCGTCGATCTGCATGGTGCGATCGGCGGCTTCGCGTTGGGGTTTGCGCAGGAGGGGGAGTTTGCCCTTCTGCGTGATGTCGAGATAGTCGACGATCGCACCCATGGCCGAGATCTCGGCCCGGGAAAAGGTTCCGAACGCGTCGAGGGACGAGACCCTGAACAGGCGGCACAGCCGGTCCGCGGCACCGGTGGAGTCAAAGCTGCCGCGCGACATCGGGGTGAGCGCAGTGCCGAAATCAGAGACTGTTTCGGCGTAATCGCGCTCGATCTCGTCGGGCATCAGCAGCTCGGACGGACCGAGCCGGGCCAGTTCCGGCCCAAGCCGCACGGGGGGCAGGGGCATGACGTGAAACGCCCCGGTCGAGATGTCGACCCAGGCGAGCGCGCCCTGATCGCGCACGATCGCGAAGGCGGCGAGAAAGTTGTGGCGACGGGCGTCGAGCAGGGATTCCTCGGTCAGGGTGCCGGGCGTGACGAGCCGGACGACATCGCGCCGGACCACGGATTTCGACCCGCGCTTCTTGGCCTCTTCCGGGCTTTCCATCTGTTCGCCCACGGCGACGCGGAACCCCTTGCGGATGAGGGTGAGCAGATAGTTCTCGGCCGCGTGCACGGGCACGCCGCACATCGGGATATCCTCGCCCAGATGCTTGCCGCGCTTCGTCAGCGCGATGTCAAGCGCCTCCGAGGCGGCGACGGCGTCATCGAAGAACAACTCGTAGAAATCGCCCATCCGGTAGAACAGCAGGGCGTCCGGATAGCCCGACTTGATCTCGAGATACTGCGCCATCATCGGCGTGACGGTTTCTTTGCTCAACGGTGCCCCCCGGCGTTCTTGCCGGCGACCTTACAAACCCGGAGTCACGGGTTAAAGCCGAAATGGTTGAGCGAAACGCGCCCCTTGTGTAAGACGCGCAAGCCGCAGGAGGAGTTGCCCGCATGTCCAAGCCGAAATCCCGGATCACGCCGGAGGACGCGCTCGCGTTCCACCTCGAACCGTTCCCCGGGAAGTGGGAGGTCACGGCGACCGTTCCGATGACGACGCAGCGGGATCTGTCGCTGGCCTATTCGCCCGGCGTGGCGGTGCCCTGCGAGGCGATCCACGCCAACCCGGAGACGGCCTATGACTACACCAACAAGGGCAACCTCGTCGCGGTGATCTCGAACGGGACAGCGGTTCTGGGGCTGGGCAATCTCGGCGCGCTGGCCTCGAAGCCGGTGATGGAGGGCAAGTCGGTCCTGTTCAAGCGGTTCGCGGACGTGAACTCGATCGATCTCGAACTGGACACCGAGGATACCGAGGCCTTCATCAATGCGGTCAAACTGATGGGGCCGTCCTTCGGGGGCATCAACCTCGAGGACATCAAGGCGCCGGAGTGTTTCATCATCGAGCAACGGCTCAAGGAAGAGATGGACATCCCGGTCTTTCATGACGATCAGCACGGAACGGCGGTGATCTGCGCGGCGGGCCTGATCAACGCGCTCAAGCTGTCGGGCAAGAACATCGCGGAGTGCAAGATCGTGCTGAACGGGGCAGGTGCGGCGGGCATCGCCTGTATCGAGCTGCTCAAGCGGATGGGCGCGACCCATGACAACTGCATCGTCTGCGATACCAAGGGCGTGATCTACCAGGGGCGCACCGAGGGGATGAACCAGTGGAAGTCGGCCCATGCGGTCAAGACGGACCTCCGCACGCTCGAGGATGCGATGGAGGGGGCCGACGTTTTCCTGGGGGTCTCGGTCAAGGGCGCGGTGACCCGCGAAATGGTCGAGAGCATGGCCAAAGATCCGGTGATCTTCGCCATGGCGAACCCCGATCCCGAGATCACGCCGGAAGAAGCACACGAGGTGCGCGAGGATGCCATCGTCGCGACGGGTCGGTCGGACTATCCGAACCAGGTGAACAACGTGCTGGGGTTCCCCTATCTCTTCCGCGGGGCGCTGGACATCAATGCCCGCGCGATCAACGACGAGATGAAGATCGCCTGCGCCGAGGCGCTGGCCGAACTGGCGCGCGAGGACGTGCCGGACGAGGTTGCGATGGCGTACGGCCGGACGCTGACCTTCGGGCGCGACTACATCATTCCGACGCCCTTCGATCCGCGCCTGATCTATCGCGTGCCACCCGCCGTGGCGCGGGCCGGCATGGACACCGGCGCGGCGCGGCGCCCGATCGTCGACATGGAGGCCTATGAACTGAGCCTCAAGTCGCGGATGGATCCCACGGCGAACATCCTGCGCAGCATCAACACCCGGGCGCGCAACGCGCAGGCGCGGATGATCTTCGCCGAAGGCGACGATCCGCGCGTGCTGCGCGCGGCGGTGATGTACCAGCGGTCCGGGCTGGGCGAGGCCATCGTGGTGGGCCGGGATTCCGACGTGAAGGCCAAGCTGGAGGCCGCCGGGCTGGGCGACGCCTTCGACGAGCTTCGCGTGGTGAACGCCGCCAAGACCGAGCATCTCGAGGAATACAAGACCTTCCTCTACGACCGGTTGCAGCGCAAGGGTCACGATCAGATCGACATCCACCGGCTGGCGGCCCGAGACCGGCACGTCTTCTCGGCGCTGATGCTGGCGCATGGGCATGGCGACGGTCTGGTCACCGGCGCGACGCGGAAGTCGGCGCATGTGCTGGAGCTGATCAACCACGTCTTCGATGCGGACGCGGCGCACGGGGCGGCCGGGGTGACTGCCCTGATCCACAAGGGGCGGATCGTGCTGATCTCGGATACGCTGGTGCATGAATGGCCGGACGAGGAAGACCTGGCCAATATCGCGGAGCGCTGCGCCGAGGTCGCCCGCGACCTCGGGCTGGAACCGCGGGTGGCCTTCGTCAGCTTCTCGACCTTCGGCTATCCGGTCTCGGAACGGGCCGAAAAGATGCATATCGCGCCGAAAGTGCTGGAAGCGCGCGGAGTCGATTTCGAGTTCGAGGGCGAAATGACCGTCGACGTGGCGCTGAACGCGCGTGCGCGCGAGCATTTCCCTTTTGCCCGGCTCACCAGTAACGCCAACGTCCTCGTCGTGCCGGCGCGGCATTCCGCCAGCATCAGCGTCAAGCTGATGCAGGAGATGGCGGGGGCCACGGTCATCGGGCCGATCCTTTCGGGCGTCGACAAGCCGATCCAGATCTGCTCGACCGGATCGACCGTGAACGACATCCTCAACATGGCGCTGCTGGCGGCGAGCAAGGTGAACTGAGGCGATGGCCGTCTGGAACCTCGGGTCGGTCAATGCGGACAGGGTCTATCGCCTGCCGCACCTTCCCGAACCGGGCGAGACGCTGGCCGCGCAGTCGCATCGGACGGGGCTGGGCGGCAAGGGCGCCAACATGTCGGTCGCCGTGGCGCGGGCCGGGTCGCGCGTTCATCATATCGGCGCGGTCGGACCCGACGGCGGCTGGATGCGCGACCGGCTGGCGGACTACGGGGTCGGGGTGGACCGGATCGCCACGGTCGACGAGGTATCGGGCCACGCGATCATCGCCGTGGATGCCCGTGGCGAAAACCAGATCATCCTGTATCCCGGCGCGAACCTGGCGATAGAGCCCGCCGGAACAGAAATCGCGTTGGCCGACGCGACGGCAGGGGACATCGCGGTCTGCCAGAACGAGACGAACGCACAGGCCGCGTTCCTTGAGGCGGCGGGCCTGCGGGGGCTGCTACGGTGCTATGCCGCCGCGCCCTTCTCGGTCGATGCGGTCGCGGCCGCCCTGCCATTGACCGACCTCCTGGTCCTGAACGCGGTCGAGGCTGCGCAACTCGAGCTGGGGATGGACCGGCCGCTGCCCGAACTCGATGTCGCCGATATCGTCGTGACCCTCGGCGCCGGCGGCTGCCGCTGGATCCGCACCGCCGGCGGGACGGTGCGCGAGTTTGCCGCCCCCCGGGTCGAGGTCGTCGATACCACCGGGGCGGGCGACACCTTCACGGGCTATCTTCTGGCGGCGCTGGATCAGGGGATGGAGATGGCGCAGGCCATCGGTCTTGCCCAGAAGGCCGGAGCGCTGATGGTGACGCGGCTCGGCACGGCCGACGTGATCCCAGAAAGGGTCGAGGTCGAGAACTATTTTGCACGCGGCTGAAACTGAGGCGCGCGCGGCTTCGTGATTAAGGCGGAGGTCCGGAAGCAGGACCAAGACGCCTCAAGGGAGCATCCAAATGAAGACATTCATCATCGCATCGGCATTTGCCGTATCCGCAAGCGCCGCCCTCGAGGCAAGCCACTCCATGACCCCTGCGGTCGAGGGCATGGACCAAGATGTCTCCGGAGGCACGGTGACCGCCTCGAAGGTCGTCGCGCCCGAGAACGGCTGGCTGGTCGTACACCGCACCGATTCCGACATGAAGCCGGGCCCGGTGGTCGGGCATGCCCCCATCAAGATGGGCGAGAACATGGATGTGTCCGCGATCCTCACCGAAGAGGTGGCTTCGGGCGACATGCTGATGCTCATGGTTCATTCCGAGGCCGGCGGCACGCAGACGGGTGTCTTCGAATACACGCTCGGCGCGACCGAGGACGGGCCGATCAAGCCCGACGGAAACCTCGTGATGCAGACCATCACGGCAGAATGACTCCGTCGGTGCGGTTGCCCCAACCGCACGGCGAGAGTTGGTCCGGGTCATCCTTCTCCCCCAGCTCCCGGACCGTGAGAGACCGCGGCCAGTCCCGCGGTCTTTTCATGTGCCTTTTCTTCCTCTGGCAACGGTTCTAGCGTGCCGGTCGAAACCGGAGGAACCCGATGCAGGACCAGACTACCCACGACGCCGAAGACGACCCGCGCAACGCTGATCTCAGATACTACCTGAACGGCCGGATCGTCGGACCGGACGAGGCGGTGGTGAGCATCTACGACAGCGGCTTCATGCTGGGCGACGGTATCTGGGAGGGGCTGCGGCTATACGATGGCCGGTGGGCCTTCCTGGACGACCATCTCGACCGGCTGTTCGAGGCGGCCAAGGCGATCGATCTCGATATCGGCATGACCAGGGCCGAAATCGTCTCTGTTCTTGAGGAATTGCGTCTCGCGAACGGGATGGAGACGGATGCCCACGCCCGGCTTATGGTCACGCGGGGGCGCAAGATCCGGCCGTTCCAGCACCCGTCTCTGTCGCGCTCGGGTCCTACGGTCGCGATCATCATGGAACATTCGGTGCCCCGGGTCGGGCGTCCGCTGCGCCTGGCGACCGTGCCGCATCTGCGGGGGCTGCCGATGACCCAGGATCCCAAGCTGAACTCGCACTCCAAGCTGAACTGCATTCTTGCCTGTATTGCAGCCGAAAAAGCCGGCGCGGACGAGGCGCTGATGCTGGATGTGCATGGCTTCGTGAACACGACGAATGCCTGCAACTTCTTCATCGTGCGGAAGGGCGAGGTTTGGACCTCGACCGGGGATTACTGCATGAACGGGATCACCCGGCAGAAGGTCATCGACCTCTGCCGCGAAGCCGGAATACCCGTCTTCGAGAAGAATTTCTCGCTCGTGGAGTGCTATTCCGCGGAAGAGGCCTTTGTCACCGGAACCTTCGGCGCGCAATCGCCGGTCGGCAAGATCGACGGACGGGTGATCGGCGACGGGCAGCTGGGGCCCACGACCGCGCGGATCCGGGGTCTCTACAAGGCGCTCGTCGCGCGATGAAGATCGCCTGCTGGTCCGGGCCGCGCAACATCTCGACCGCGCTGATGTACGCCTTTTCGAACCGGGCCGATTGCGGCGCCGTGGACGAGCCGTTCTATGCCGCCTACCTCGCCGCGACGGACAAGCCGCATCCGATGCGCGCCGAGGTTCTGGGGTCGCAGCCCACCGATCCCGAGGCGGTGATTTCGACCCTGTTGGAGGCGGATTCGTCCCCGCATGTCTATCACAAGCACATGGCGCAGCACATGCTGCCGGGGATCCGGCGCGACTGGTGGACCGATATGGCGCATGTCCTGCTGATCCGTCACCCGGCCCGTGTCGTCGCCTCCTTCACCAAGGGTTTCGCAGAGGCGGGGCTTGAGGATATCGGCGCTGCGCAACTGGCGGGGATATACGACGACCTCGTCGCGCAGGGGATCGATCCGGTGGTGGTCGAAGGATCGGACGTGCGGGCCCGGCCGGAAGCGATGTTGCGCGCCCTGTGCAGCCGGATCGGCCTGCCTTGGGATCCCGCTATGCTGTCGTGGCCGGCCGGACCAAAGGCCGTCGACGGTGTCTGGGCGCCGGTCTGGTACGGTGCGGTGCACGGCTCGACCGGCTTCGCCGGGCCGGAGGGGGATCTGCCGGTGCTGAAGGGAGGCCACGCCGAGATGGCCGAGGCGGCGATGCCCTATTACCGGCGGCTGGCGGCGGCGAAGCTTAGCCCAGAACCTGGCTGAGCTTCAGGGCGACCGACATGTCGCCCGATACCTTCAGCTTGCCCATGGCGAAGGCCGTCATCGGGTTGAGCTTGCCTGCGATCAGCTTGGCCAGATTCGCTTCCGAGATGCGGATGGTGCAGTCGGCGGCCCTGTTTCCGAGATAGGCGGTGTCGCCGTCCAGCGTGATGGCGCCGTCCTCTCCGCAATCGAACTTGATCGAGTTCTCCAGCGGTTTCTCGTCGAGCCCGCGCTGGAGCCTTGCAGCGATATCTGTCAGTGCCATGTCGTGTCCCTCTGCTGTCCGAAGGCTAGAGCCGAGCGGTGCGCGGGCCACAACGGTGACGCAACGTAGAGCGCCCCAAATAGACACTGTTCCGCATGAAAAAGCCGCCGGAATGAAACGGCGGCCTGGCCTTGTGCGATCAAGGTTCCTATTTCAACCGCCGGTCCCGGGCGGCCAGAAGCTTCAAGCGCAGCGCGTTGAGCTGAATGAAGCCCTGGGCGTCCTTCTGGTCGTAGGCGCCGGCGTCTTCCTCGAAGGTCACGTGGGCTTCGGAATAAAGCGAATGGTCGGACCAGCGCGCGACGGTGCGGGCGGAGCCCTTGTAGAGCTTCAGCCGGACGGTGCCCGAGACGTGTTCCTGGCTCTTGTCGATCAGGGCCTGCAGCATCTCGCGCTCGGGAGAGAACCAGAAGCCGTTGTAGATGAGTTCCGCGTAGCGGGGCATGATCGAGTCCTTGAGGTGACCCGCGCCGCTGTCGAGCGTGATCTGTTCGATGCCGCGATGCGCCTCGAGCAGGACGGTGCCGCCGGGGGTCTCGTAGACGCCACGGGACTTCATGCCGACAAAGCGGTTCTCGACCAGGTCGAGGATGCCGATCCCGTGCTTGCCGCCCAACTCGTTCAGCTTCGTCAGGATCGTGGCGGGGGACATGGCCTCACCGTCGATGGCGACGGCATCCCCCTTCTCGAACGTGATCTCGACGAATTCCGGCTGGTCCGGCGCGTCCTCGGGGCGGGTGATGCGCTGCAGGACGTAATCCGGGGCCTCGTCGGCGGGGTTTTCCAGCACCTTGCCCTCGGAGGAGGTGTGCAGGAGGTTCGCATCGACCGAGAACGGCGCCTCGCCGCGCTTGTCCTTGGCGATCGGGATCTGGTTCGCCTCGGCAAATTCCAGAAGCCTGGTGCGCGAGGTCAGGTCCCATTCACGCCAGGGGGCGATCACCTTGATTTCGGGGTTCAGGGCATAGGCGGAAAGCTCGAACCGCACCTGATCGTTGCCCTTGCCGGTGGCCCCGTGGGCGACGGCATCGGCGCCGGTTTCCTCGGCGATCTCGACCAGCCGCTTGGAGATCAGGGGGCGGGCGATGGAGGTGCCCAGCAGGTAAAGCCCCTCGTAGAGGGCATTGGCGCGGAACATCGGGAAGACGAAGTCGCGGGTGAATTCCTCGCGGATGTCTTCGATATAGATGTTCTCGGGGCTGATGCCGAGCAATTCGGCCTTCTTGCGGGCGGGTTCGAGCTCTTCGCCCTGGCCGAGGTCGGCGGTGAAGGTCACGACCTCGCAACCGTATTCGGTCTGCAGCCATTTCAGGATGATCGAGGTGTCGAGGCCCCCGGAATAGGCCAGGACGACTTTCTTCGGCGCGCTCATGATGTCCCCTTGTCTTGATCGGGCGAGGCGATAGCGGGTTTTTCGAGGGGGCACAAGGTCGCGGCCCTTGCCGCGCCCGGCACAAAGCGGCAATGAAAAGGGATGAGAGATATCGAAGACTTCCGCGACAAGGCCCGGGCCGCCATGGTGGCGATGCGATCGGTCTTTCCCGTCACGCCGCTGATGCGCAACGATCATCTGTCCGACAAGTTCGGGGCGGATATCTGGCTGAAGCGCGAGGATCTGTCGCCGGTACGGTCCTACAAGCTGCGCGGCGCCTTCAACGCCATGCGGCGGGCGCAGGGGGCAACGTTGTTCGTCTGCGCAAGCGCCGGGAACCACGCGCAGGGGATGGCCTATATGTGCCGGCATTTCGGGGTGCGCGGGGTGATCTTCATGCCGGTGACGACACCGCAGCAGAAGATCGACAAGACGCGTATCTTCGGCGGCGACATGGTCGAAATCCGGCTTGTGGGGGACTATTTCGACGACACGCTGGCCGAGGCGCAGGACTTCTGCGCGACCGAGGGCGGGCATTTCCTGGCGCCTTTCGACGACGAGGACGTGATCCTGGGGCAGGCGACGATCGCGGCCGAGATCGAGGCCGAGATGCCGCGCGGCGCGGACTTGATCGTCCTGCCTGTCGGCGGCGGGGGACTGTCGGCCGGAGTCCGGAGCTATTTCGGCCCGGAACAGAGACTGAAATTCGTCGAACCCGCCGGCGGCGCCTCGCTCGCGGCGGCGGTCGAAAACGGCGGACCGGTGACATTGACCAAGGTGGACAGCTTCGTCGACGGGGCGGCTGTGGCGCGGATCGGCGCGAAACCGTGGGAGCGTCTCGACGGGATCGACCGGCAGGATGTGCTGGCCGCGCCGGAGGACCGGATCTGCATCACCATGCTCGAGATGCTGAACATCGAAGGGATCGTGCTGGAACCCGCCGGGGCTCTGGCGGTCGACGTGCTGGATGCGATCAGGGACGAGATAAGGGGAAAACGGGTGATCTGCGTCACCTCGGGCGGGAATTTCGATTTCGAGCGGCTGCCCGAGGTGAAGGAGAGGGCGCAGCGTCATTCCGGCGTCAAGAAGTACCTGATCCTGAGGCTGCCGCAGCGGCCTGGCGCGTTGAAGGAATTCCTGAACATGCTGGGGCCCGAGGACGACATCGCGCGGTTCGAGTACCTCAAGAAATCGGCGCGCAACTTCGGATCCGTGCTGATCGGGATCGAGGCGAAGCGGGCCGGGGATTTCGACACGCTCTTCCAGCGGCTGGACGAAGGCGGGTTCACCTATCGCGACATCACGCGCGACACGATCCTGGCAGAGTTCCTGATCTAGGCGGCGATGCGCCCGCGAAACTCGGTTAGGAAGAGGTCGCGGCTTTCGCGGTAGACGCGGCCAAGCCCGATCAGGTCTACCTCGTCCGGGCGGCCAAGCGCGGCCAGATGCTCGGCCTCGGCCACCCGGGTCGCGAAAGCGGCGAAGCCGAGGTTCAGCGCGCATCGCTTGACGAAGTGCAGTGCCGCCTCGAGGTCTTCGGCCATGCCTATGGTCTGCAGGGCAATCTCGATAGCCTGCAACGAGAGAACGGCCACTTCTTCAAAGCGGTCGCTGCCGACCTCTCCGGCAAGTTGCTGCGCCTTGTTCCAGTCGATCATGCCGGTAAACGCCTCCTGGAAGCAGACTAGGCCGGATCGTTTACCGAAGTCTCAACCAGCAGAAAAAATCATGTTTAGCGGTGCGTTACCGGCTACGTCCCCACCAGGACGACGGGTTCCGGCCCCCGGGCTAGCGCAGCATCCGCGCCAGCGTGTCTGCGCTGCCGGGATCGGCCAGAAGATCGGCGGCCAGCCCGGCGGGCGCCCAGATCGCCATGTGCCCGGGCTCGGTCGGGTCGCCGTGCGGGCGGACCGGCCTGGCCAGATAGATCGCGCAGATCTTGTCCGCCCACTTGTCGTATTCGGGCATGTAAGTGTAGCGCCGGAACACGCCGATGCGCCGGGGCGCCGCAATGATCC
This sequence comes from Pseudooceanicola batsensis HTCC2597, assembly GCF_000152725.1. Lineage (GTDB taxonomy): Bacteria > Pseudomonadota > Alphaproteobacteria > Rhodobacterales > Rhodobacteraceae > Pseudooceanicola > Pseudooceanicola batsensis. Next base: position 2,531,274 of record NZ_CH724131.1, on the reverse strand, counting down.
AGCCGGTTTCCTCGAACACCTCGCGGTGAAGTGCGCGGAGCGGGGATTCCCCTGGATCGACACCGCCGCCGGGCAGCTGGAACTCCGGCGTCGGGTCGGACTGGTGGGTCAGCAGCAGGTCGCTTCCCCGGGGCAGGATCGCGTACACTCCGGCGCGGGTTTCGTAACGTCTCTGCGGGTCCGGGGCGTCTCCGTATCGGCGCATGGGGGGCCTGCCTTGTAACCGGGCGCGATTGCCCCTAGGTGCTGCCCAAGATATGCCTGTAGAGGGCGCAGAAGGAAACCCCATGACGATCGGATCGAAACTGGCCTGGGACGATACCGTCCTGCCATTCCAGCTGGACACTTCGGATGTGCGGGGCCGTGTGGCGCGGCTCGACGGCGTGCTGCAGGGGATCCTGTCGCAGCACGACTACCCGGATGTGGTCGAGGCGCTGGTCGCCGAGATGGCGCTGCTGACCGCGCTGATCGGGCAGACGATCAAGCTTCGGTGGAAACTGTCCCTCCAGGTCCAGTCGAACGGCCCGGTGCGGATGATCGCCACGGATTACTACGGACCCGAAAAGGACGGGGAGCCGGCCCGCATCCGTGCCTATGCGAGCTTCGACCGCGACCGGCTGACCGGCCGGGCGCCCTTCGACCAGGTGGGCGAAGGCTATTTCGCCATCCTGATCGACCAGGGACAGGGGATGCAGCCCTACCAAGGGATCACCCCGCTTGCCGGCGGGTCGCTGAAGGCCTGCGCCGAGAGCTACTTCGCCCAGTCCGAGCAGCTGCCGACCCGGTTCTCGCTGTCCTTCGGCAAATCGACCGAGGCCGGCGGAGAGGAGCATTGGCGGGCCGGCGGCGTGATGGTGCAGGTCATGCCCGAGGCGGGCATGGGCGCCACCCCCGAGGGGGGATCCGGCGAAGGGGGGCTGTTGCTCGCCACCGATCTGGTGGAGGGCGAGGAAGAGGAAGACTGGAACCGGGTCAACCTCCATCTCGACACGGTCGAGGATCTGGAACTGATCGGGCCGAACGTGACGCCGACGGACCTGCTGGTCCGGCTGTTCCACGAAGAGCAGCCGCGCGTCTTCGACTCGCAGCCCGTGCGGTTCGGCTGCACCTGTTCCGAAGACCGGGTGCGGCAGTCGCTGTCGATCTATTCCGCCAAGGACATCGCCAAGATGACCACCGATGACGGCGTGGTCACGGCCGATTGCCAGTTCTGCGGAGCGCATTACGTGCTCGACCCGAAGACGGTTGGCTTCGATGCGGAGGACCCGGGTGAAGGCTGAGCCGGCGAGTTTTGATCGCATCCGCGAGGCGCTGGCCCGGCCGGGTGACGGATCGTCGGATTTCGACCTGAACGGCGGGGCGTTCGACACCCCGACCAAGACGCTGCGCCCGGCCGGCGTCCTGGTTCCGCTGATCGCGCGCGACGGGATGCTGAACGTGATCCTGACCAAGCGGACCTCGCATCTCAAACATCACCCGGGGCAGATCGCCTTCCCCGGCGGCAAGGTCGAGCCGACGGATGCCGATGTGACGGCTGCGGCCCTGCGGGAATCGCAGGAAGAGATCGGCCTGCCCCCGGAACTCGTGGAGGTTGTCGGCTACCTGCCGCCGCACGAAACGGTCAGCGTCTTTTCGATGACGCCGGTCGTGGCGCGGGTCACGCGCGATTTCGACAAGGTCCCCGAGCCGGGCGAGGTCGAGGACGTGTTCGAGGTGCCGCTCGCCCATCTTCTGGATCCCGAGAACTACCGCGTTCAGGGGCGGCGCTGGATGGGGTCGACGCGCTACTATTTCGTGGTTCCCTACGGCCCCTATTACATCTGGGGCGCGACGGCGCGGATCTGCCGGGTCCTGGCCGACAGGCTGGCGTGATGCGCATCGGGGGCGACTGGCTGGACCACCCCGGCACGGTCGCCGTCTGTGCCATGCTGACCGCGGCCGGGTACCGGGCGCTCTTTGTTGGCGGCTGCGTGCGGGATGCGCTGCTGGGCCGCCCGGTGGGGGATATCGACATCGCCACCGACGCCCGGCCCATGCAGGTCATGGACCTGGCCGAGGCGGCCGGGATCAAGGCGGTTCCGACCGGGTTCGATCATGGGACCGTCACGCTCGTCTCGCATGGGCTCGAACACGAGGTGACGACGTTTCGCCGGGACGTGGAGACGGACGGGCGCCATGCCCTTGTTCACTACTCGGACGATCCGGCCGAGGACGCGGCGCGGCGCGATTTCACGATGAATGCGCTTTATGCCACGCCCGAAGGCGAAATCGTCGATCCGCTGGGCGGGCTGCCGGACCTGCGCGCCCGGCGGCTGCGGTTCGTGGGGGAACCGGCGGCGCGCATCATCGAGGACTATCTGCGGATCCTGCGGTTCTTCCGGTTCTTCGCCTGGTACGGCGATCCTTCGCAGGGCATGGACCCAGAGGCTCTTGCCGCCATCGCCGGGCATGTCGACGGCCTGTCGCGCCTCTCGCGCGAACGTGTGGGGCACGAGATGCGCAAGCTGCTGATGGCGCCCGATCCGTCCTTCGCGGTCGCGGCGATGCGCCAGGCCGGTGCGCTCTCGGCCGTGCTTCCCGGGTCGGACGACAGGGCGCTCGGCCCGCTGGTGCATCACGAGCAGGCGCTCGACGTTCCGCCGGACCCGATCCGGCGGCTCGCCGCTGTCACCGGCGACGATCCGGGGCCCGCGCTGCGCCTCAGCCGGGCCGAGAGCCGTCGGCATGCGACGCTGCGCGACGCGGTGGGCGGGACCGAAGGCGCGGCGGAACTCGGTTACCGGTTCGGAGAGGCGGCGGCCCTCGACATTCTGCTGCTCAGGTGGGCGCTGCTCGAGCATCCCGGGGACCCGCGTCAGGTCGAACAGGTCCGGCGCGGCGCCGCGGCCGTCTTTCCGGTCCGCGCCGAGGATCTCATGCCGGACCTCTCCGGGGCGGCGCTGGGCGACCGGCTGAAGCAGCTGGAGCGCCGGTGGATCAGGTCGGGCTTTGCGCTGACGCGGGACCAGTTGTGCGCGGGCGGGGATGGTTGAACGGCGTCGCCGCGCGCTACATTGGGCAACATCGGTCGGAAGACACAGCATGCCATTCGATACCAAACGTTTCATCGACCCGTTCCAACGGGCTGAGGGGCCGCCGCCGGTGACCCTCGTGCCGTATATCGGCTGGCTGCTCAAGGGCGCCTGGCCGGTGATCCTGGTGGCCGCTTTCCTGTCGGCCATTGCCGGAACGGTCGAGATCGGGTCGGCCTGGATCCTCGGCGCGGTGATCGACAGCGCGACCGCGGCCGGGCCGGAGCAGGCGTTCGTCGGCGAAAGCCTGACGATGATACTGCTGGCGCTGCTGTTCTTCCTGCTGGCCCGCCCGGTGCTGATGGGCCTGTCCTCGGCCGCCAACACGCTGTTCATCATGCCCAACGTGTTCAGCCTGACGCTGTCGCGGCTGCATCGCTGGACCATGGGGCAGAGCGTCACCTATTTCGACAACGACTTTGCCGGCCGCATCTCGCAGAAACAGATGCAGAGCGCCTCGGCCATGACGGAAGTGTCGATGGAGACGATCAACTCGGTCGTCTTCGCGCTGGCCTCGATCATCGGCGCGGGGATGCTGCTGGTCACGATCGATCCCCGGCTACTGATCGGGTTCGGCACATGGATGGTCGCCTACGCGGCCCTGATCCGCTATTTCCTGCCACGTATCCGTGCGCGATCCAAGGCGCGCGCCTCGGCGCGGGCGATGGTGTCGGGGCAGGTGGTCGATACGATCACCAACATCAAGACGGTCAAGCTGTTCGCCCATGCCGACCACGAGGACCGGGTCGCGCTGCGGGCCATCGACGAATTCCGCGGCCGGGCGCTGGACTTCGCCAAGGTGTCGGTGACCTTCCGCATCCTTCTAATGACCCTGGCCGGAGCGCTTCCCGTGCTCCTCGTCGGCGGATCGCTCTGGCTCTGGTCGGCCGGGACCACGACGATCGGCTCGGTGGTGGCGGCGGGCACCGTGGCGATCCGGCTGGCGCAGATGACCGGCTGGGTCTCGTTCACGCTGATGGGGATCTCGGCCAATATCGGCGAACTCGAGGACGGCATGCGCACGCTGGCGCGGCCCCTGCGCCTCGAGGACACGCCCGGCGCGACGGAGCTGTCGGTGCCCGAAGGGCGCGTGACCTTCGACCGGCTGACCTTTGCCTACGGGCGGGATATCGGCGGGGTCCGCGACATCGACCTCGAGATCCGGCCCGGCGAGAAACTGGGTATCGTCGGCGCATCCGGGGCGGGGAAATCCACGCTCGTCGCGCTGTTGCTCAGGCTCTACGATGCGGAATCGGGCCGAATCCTGATCGACGGGCAGGACATCCGCGACGTCACCCAGAACAGCCTGCGCCGCAAGATCGGGCTGGTCACGCAGGAGACCGCGATGTTCAACCGCTCGGCGATGGAGAACATCCGCTACGGTCGGCCCGAAGCGACCGAAGAGGAGGTCTTTGCCGCCGCCTCGAAAGCGGAGGCGGACGAATTCATCCGCACGCTGGGCGACCACCTGGGCAACGAGGGGTACGAGGCGCGGCTCGGCGAGAGGGGGGTCAAGCTGTCGGGCGGTCAGCGCCAGCGGATCGCACTCGCGCGGGCGATCCTAAAGGACGCGCCGGTGCTGGTCCTGGACGAGGCCACATCGGCGCTCGATTCCGAGGTCGAGGCCTCGATCCAGTCCGCGCTCGAACGGGTGATGGAGGGCAAGACGGTGCTGGCCGTCGCGCATCGTCTCTCGACGATTTCGCACATGGACCGCATCGCCGTGCTGGACGAAGGCCGCATCGCCGAGATCGGGTCGCATGACGAACTGCTGGCCAAGGGCGGGCTCTACGCCCGATACTGGAGCCGGCAATCCGGCGGCTTTCTCGGATCGCAGGACGCGGCCGAATAGGAACGGCGAACGTGACGGAATACAGGATCCAGCGTCTGGGACATCAGGGCGACGGGGTGGCCCCCGGCCCCGTCTTCGCGCCGACGACATTGCCGGGCGAAACCGTGACCGGCACCCTCTCGGGCCAGCGGCTCGGGGATGTGCGGATCGTCACCCCATCGCGGGACCGCGTCGCCGCGCCGTGCCGGCACTACAAGACCTGTGGTGGCTGCCAGCTGCAGCATGCGGCTGACGATTTTGTCCGGGACTGGAAGGCCGGGGTGGTCGCCCGGGCGCTGACCGCGCAGGGGCTGGACTGCGAGATTGCGGAGGTGGTGACCTCTCCTCCGCAATCGCGCCGCCGCGCCACCCTGTCGGCCCGGCGCACCAAGTCGGGGGCCATCGCCGGGTTTCATGGTCGCGCTTCGAGGACCATCGTCGCGATTCCCGACTGCCTACTGCTCGAGCCTCTGCTGATGCAGGGTCTGCCGGTGGCCGAGGCCCTGGCGCGGATCGGTAGCTCGCGCAAGGGCGAGATCTCGGTGGCGGCCATGGCCTCCGAGTCGGGCCTAGATATTGCAGTGACCGGAGGCAAACCGTTCGACGCGGCCCTCGGGGTGCCGCTGGCCGAGGAGGCCGAGCGCAGCGACCTTGCGCGGCTGTCCTGGGACGGCGAGATCGTGGTGACCCGACGCCCGCCGATCCTGTCCTTCGGCGCCGCGCGTGTGGTTCCGCCGCCGGGCGCGTTCCTTCAGGCCACTCGGGCGGGCGAGGCCGCGCTGCAGGGCGCCGTCGCCGGGATCACCTCCGGCGCACGGCGGGTGGCCGATCTCTTTGCCGGGATCGGCACCTTTGCCCTCCCACTGGCCGAGACCTCCGAGGTGGTGGCGGTCGAGGGAGACCGGGCGATGATGGAGGCGCTGGATCGGGGGTGGCGCGGGACGCAGGGTCTGAAAAAGATCGAGACGGTGACGCGCGACCTGTTCCGCAATCCTCTGCTTGCGGACGAATTGCGCCATTTCGACGCCGTGGTGATCGACCCGCCCCGCGCGGGGGCCGAGGCGCAGGTCGCCGAGCTTGCGGATGCGGGCGTGCCGGTGATCGCCCATGTCTCGTGCAACCCGGTCACGTTCGCCCGCGACGCGGCACGGCTGGTGGCCTCGGGCTACCGGATGGGGCCGGTGACGGTGGTGGACCAGTTCCGCTGGTCCGCCCATGTCGAGCTTGTCGCCGGCTTCCACCTCACATGAGCGTGAGCCGCGCGCGCGGCCTATCGGGGCGCGCGGTTTCGGGGTATAAGGGCAAAAAAGATCCGAGGCGGCAGTAATGCGTTTTCTCTCCCTGATCCTGATGATCGCGATTGGGCTCGGCCTGTCGGGCTGTGCCTCCAAGTTCAAGACGTACTACGGACCTGAGGTGACCCAGGTGCTCGTGTACAAGGCGGACCGCCGGATGTACCTCATGCATCACGACGAGGTGCTGAAGAGCTACCGGATCGGACTGGGTTTCGCGCCGGTCGGACACAAGCAGTTCGAAGGGGACGGGCGTACGCCGGAAGGCACCTATCGGATCGACCGTCGCAATCCGGACAGCGAATTCCATCTCTCGGTCGGATTGTCCTATCCGAATACGCGCGACGTCGCCTTCGCCACGAGCCAGGGCAAGAGTCCCGGCGGCGACATCTTCATCCACGGGCTGCCGAACCGGTTCAAGAAGTCCGGGTCCCGTGACTGGACGGCGGGTTGCATTGCGGTGCGCAACCATGAGATCGAGGACATCTACGCGATGGTGAAGGACGGGACGCTGATCACGATCCATCCCTGAACGCGGGCCCGGCGCGCCACGAGGGACGTGCGTGGGCGATATCAGGTCCCCGGCTGGGGCTCCGCGGCGCCGCCCATGATCATCGTCCACCAGATCTTGCCGTTCGATTCCTGGTGCCAGGCAAAGCCCATGTCGGTGGCCCGGCGATCCAGGATCACGCGGCGCGTGTTGTCGGTGTCCATCCAGGCGGACAGGGTCTCGAGTTCGGTCTCGTAGGTCTCGGAGATGTTCTCGCCCAGCATCGCACCGGAATAGCCGACGCGCCGCACCCGGTCGATCGGAGAGGATCCGTCCGAACCGAAATGCCAGGGTCTGTTCTGGCGCGCCATGTCCTGCGAATGCGTGGCCGCCGCCGCCGTAAGGCGGCTGTCCAGTTCGACAGGTCCCGCACCCGCGGCGGCGCGCAGGCTGTTGACGGCGTCCTGGACGTCGTAGGGGATGCTGGACCGGGCGCCGACCGGGATGCGATACACCTTCGGCAGTGGCCTGCCGTCGGCGCCCAGCCGTGTCGGGTTTTCGGTCGGGACCGGGGTGCAGGCCTGCAGGGCGACGAGGGCCGCAGCGATGATCATGTGTAGCCGCATCTGTCTCTATCCTGGCTGACGAGCGTTCCGTCAAGGAGTAGCGAAAGCCGGCGCGGGATTCAAACCCACTTGCACGTTATCGTGCCCGAAGCGGGTTTGATTTGTCTCTTCGGTCGCGGCGCACTACTATTAGGCGTCCCTTGAATCGATCCAGTCAGGTCCGTCATGAGCAGCACATTCCACACCCGCCGCGCATTCCTTGCCGGCACCGCTGCGACGCTGGCAACGCCCGCGCTTTCGCAGCAGTCCACCGATGAGAACTATGCATCTCCGTTCGAGAACTCGACCGAGGTCGAGCGCAACCTCGACGAGCCGGCGGTGCGCCGCAATATCTCGAGCTTCCGGTCCTTGGACTGGCGGCCGTATTTCTCGAACACCAGGAACGGGGCGATCCTCGTCGATATCGACAGCCGCGCGTTGCACTACTGGTCCGAGGACCAGTCGATCTACCGCCTCTACCCCTCGTCCGTGCCGGTCAGCGAAGAGCTGACGCGCCGCGGGCGAACCTCGGTGGTGCAGAAGGTGGTCAAGCCGACCTGGCGCCCGACGCCGAACATGCGCAAGCGCAACCCCGAGTGGCCCGCCGTGGTCGAGGGCGGTGCGCCGGACAATCCTCTCGGGCCGCTGGCATTGTATCTGGGCTGGACATACTACCGCATCCACGGGACGCATGACACGCGCAAGATCGGCCGCCGGTCCTCGAACGGATGCATCGGGCTCTACAACGAGCATATCACACAGCTTTTCGAGCTTTCGAAGGTCGGGACGCAGGTGTTGCTTATTTGACGACATCGCGGCGTCGCAGCATGCTCCTGCTTTAACAAGCATTTGCAATGGCGGGAATTTACTGCTTAGAACGGGTTACGAGGTAAGTCTTGGGTGCCGGACAGGTGCGTTTTCTGTCCGGCGAATATCTGGAGGATACTATGAAGAAACTCGTTCTCGCCGCCGCACTGGCAGCTGCAGCTTCGACCGCAACCGCTGGCTCCCTGGCCGATCCGGTCGTTGAAGCACCGGTCATCGTCGAAGAAACCACGGCTTCGTCCGCCGGTTTCCTGATCCCGCTGCTGCTTCTGGCTGTTGTCGCAGTCGCTGCTTCCCAGTAAGATCAGCTGACTTTGTTCAGGGAAAAGGCGGTGCCGAGGCACCGCCTTTTTTCTTTGCCGGTCAGTCCAGCCAGCCGGCCAGGTTCGCCTCGATCCGCCCGGTGAGCGCGGCTATATGGGCCTCGTCGTCGTTCAGGCACGGCACGTAGGTAAAGCTTTCGCCGCCGGCGTGCTCAAAGCTCTCGCGGATCTCCTCGTTGATCTCTTCCAGCGTCTCGATGCAGTCGGCGGAAAAGGCCGGGGCGATGACCGCGATCCTCTTCCTGCCGTTCTCGGCAAGGCGCGCGACCTCTTCGACCGTGTATGGCTTAAGCCATTCCTCGGGCCCGAATTTCGACTGGAAGGTCGTGGTGATGCGGTCGTCGGACCAGCCCAGCCGTTCCTTCAGCAGTCGCGTCGTCTTCTGGCACTGACAATGGTACGGGTCGCCTTCGGTCAGATAGCGGAAGGGGAGCCCGTGGTAGGAACAGACGAGGATATCGGGTTCCCGGTCCGCGGCCGCATAGGCCCGCTCGACCGAGGCGGCGAGGGCCTCGATATAGGCCGGATCGTCGAAATAGGGCGGAAGCGTCCGGCTCGCCGGTTGCCGCTTTTCCTGCATCAGGGCGCGGAAGAACTGGTCGTTGGCGGTGGCCGTGGTGGCGCCGGCATATTGCGGGTAGAGCGGGCAGAAGAGGATGCGGGTGCAGCCGGCCGCGACCATGCGCCTGACGACAGACGGGGTCGAGGGATTGCCGTAGCGCATGCAGTAATCGACCATCACGGCATCGCCATAGCGCTCGTGCATCCGCGCTCCGAGCTTTGAGACCTGCTGCTTGGTGATGGTCATGAGCGGCGATTCGTTCGCCTCTTCGTTCCAGATCGTCCGGTAGGCCGCGCCGGACTTGAACGGCCGGGTCGACAGGACGATGCCCTGCAGGATCGGCTGCCACTTCCACGCCGGGTAGTCGATGACACGCTTGTCCGAAAGGAATTCGTTCAGATAGCGGCGCATCGGCCAGTATGACGTGTCGTCGGGCGTGCCGAGATTGGCGATCAGCACGCCGACCTTCTCGCGGGGTATCCGGGGATGGTCGGCCGGTGCATGGGCGGGTCGTTCAGCGGTCATTGTCTGTCCCTTGCAATCGATGAAAGGGACCTAGCGACTTCGCCCGCGCGGTCAATCCTTGAGAGGTACTTCGCGCGCATTCAACGCATCGGCGAGCCGCTGGCTGGCCGAGCCCGGCCGCAGGGGTTTCTGCTGGCTCTCGTCCGGCGCCCAGCCGGTCAGGGTGATCAGGTCCACCGTGGCGGGGATGCGGTCGTCCCGGCCGAAGCTCCGGGCATAGATCTCGGCGGCGCGCAACAGGACGGCGGGGCGGGTCGGTCGCCGCAGCCGGTTCTGCAGGGCGTTGGCCTCGCCCATGGCGCGCAGTTCCCGCATCAGGTGCATCGGCGTGGCATAGGTGACCGTGAAGGGATGTCCGTCGGCGACCGGCAGGGCCAGGCCCGCCCTTTGCAGCAGGGCGCCCAGGTCGCGGATCTCGGCCATCGGCGCGACGCGTGGCGAAAGGCCGCCCGTCACCTCGCTTTCGGCCTGTCCTAGGGCGGCGCGCAATTCGGTCAGGGTCTGGCCGCCGGGCAGGATCGCGAGGAAGAGACCGTCGGGTTTCAGCGCCCGGCGGCACTGGATGATCTGGCCGAGCGGGTCGTCGGCCCAGTGCAGCGACATGGCGTGGATGACGAGGTCATGGGCCCCGGTCCCGAGGTCGAGCACATCCGTATCCGGAACGATCCTGGCCTCGGGCCCGGGAAAGTCCCTCCACTTGCCGGGATGCCCCGTCACGACGGCCGGCGCCGTAAAGGCCCTGTTAACCATCGACAGGCGATCCTGAATGTCCTCCCGGGCCATGTCATGGAGAAAGAGCGAACCCTCCTGCGCCCGGGCGCGGTTGCGGTGGAGGGCTGTGCGGTCCGTCAGGCGGGGAGGGGTCGATCCGGTCATGGGGGTTAGATATGCGCCTTGCGTCGGTACTTCAAACGGCCTTGCGGCTGGTCTATCCGCCGACCTGCCTGACCTGCGACGCGCTGGTCGAGGCCGATCACGGCCTTTGCGGGACCTGCTGGGGAGCCACCCCTTTCATCGGCGCCTCGGTATGCGGACTCTGCGGCGCGCCGCTGCCCGGAGACCACGTGGCCGCGGGCGACCTGTGCGACGATTGCCTGACGACCGAACGGCCCTGGGATGCGGGTCGCGCGGCGCTGGTCTACCGCGACAATGCGCGGCGGCTGGTGCTCGGGCTGAAGCACGGCGACCGGATGGATATCGCGCGGCCGGCCTCGCTGTGGATGGCCGGCGCGGCGGGCGACATGTTGCACCCCGGGATGCTGGTGGCGCCGATTCCGTTGCACTGGCGGCGGCGTATCCGGCGGCGCTATAACCAGTCGGTCCTGCTCGGGCGGGGGGTCGCCGGGCGGACGGGCCTGCCCTTCTGTCCCGACTTGTTGCAGCGAAACCGGCCGACGCCGGTGCTCGACGGCAAGTCGCCGGACGAGCGATTCAGGGCGCTGCACGATGCGGTGACGGTCAATCCGCGCCGTGCGGGGCGGGTCGCCGGCGGGTCGGTCCTGCTGATAGACGATGTCATGACCTCGGGCGCGACGCTGACCGCTGCGACAGGGGCGCTGAAGAGGGCCGGTGCCGCATCCGTTTCGGTCCTGACACTGGCGCGTGCGGTCAAAGGTGCTTAGGTTTCGGGGGAACGAGACCGGAGGTCCAGAATGAAACCTGTTGAAATCTACACCACCCCCATCTGCGGCTTCTGCAGCGCCGCCAAGCGCCTGCTCGACGGCAAGGGCGTCGACTATAGGGAAATCGACGTCATGCGCGACCGCGAGAAAAAGCAGGAGATGATGCAGCGGGCCGGCCGTCATACGGTGCCGCAGATCTTCATCGACGGCCAGCATGTCGGCGGATGCGACGAGCTTTACGAACTGGAGCGGGCGGGCAAGCTCGACCCGATGCTGACCGCGTGATGAAGGCGGCTCTGCTTCAGATCACCTCCTCCGACCAGCCGGAGGAGAACCTGGCCATGGTACGCGGGATGGTGCGCGACGCGGCGTCGCAGGGCGCCGGGTTCGTGCTGACGCCCGAGGTCTCCAATTGCGTCTCGACCAGCCGGACGCATCAGAAAGAGGTGCTGGAGCCGGAAGAGGACAACACCTTCCTTGCCGGGATGATCGAAGAGGCGAGGGCGAAGGGAATCTGGCTGCTGCTCGGGTCCATCGGCGTCAAGACAACCGATCCCGACGGCCGGTTCGCGAACCGGTCGTTCCTGATTTCGCCTCGGGGCGAGATCGCGGGCTGGTACGACAAGATCCACATGTTCGACGTCGAGGTCTCGCCCGAAGAGACCTATCGCGAAAGCGCGGGCTACCGGCCGGGGGACCGCGCCGTGGTGGCGGATGCCGGTTTCGCGAAGATCGGGATGACCGTCTGCTATGACCTGCGGTTCCCCAAGCTCTACCGCGTGCTGGCCCACGCGGGTGCGACGATCCTGACGATACCGGCCGCCTTCTCGCCGGTGACCGGGGCCGCCCACTGGGAACCGATCCTGCGCAGCCGGGCCATCGAGACGGGATGCTTCGTGCTGGCACCGGCGCAATGCGGCGACCATTCGGTGGTGCGGGGCAAGGCCCGCCGGACCCACGGCCATTCGATGGCGGTGGCGCCCTGGGGCGAGGTCCTGCTGGATGCGGGCACCGATCCGGGCGTCCACCTCGTCGATCTCGATCTGGACCGGGTCGAGGAGGCGCGCCGGCGCGTCCCCTCTCTGTCGCACGACCGGGAGTTCACGCTCGCCCCATGACCGACCCGTCGAATTCTCTGGCCATCGCATTGTTCAGCGAAATCCTGACGGCGGACCAGCTCGTGAGGAACAGGCTGTCGAAGGTGATGCCCAAGGGGATGGAGATCTCGCATTTCTCGGTCCTGAACCACCTCGCGCATATCGGTCAGGAGAGGAGCCCGGCGCAGCTTGCCCTGACGTTCCACGTCACGCGGGGCGCGATGACCAACACGCTGAGTAAGCTGGAATGGGCGGGTTACGTGCATATCCGCCCCGACTGGGACGATGCGCGCCGCAAGATGGTGGGCATATCCAAGGCCGGGACCCTGGCGCGGGACGCGGCGCTCGAGGCGGTCTCGCCCATGGTCGAGGAACTGATCGGAGAACTGGGGGCGGAACGGGTCCGTGCGGTGCTCCCGATCCTGCGCGAGCTGCGCGGCAAGCTCGAGTAACGCTCTGCCACGGTCAGAGCACGAGCTGGACCGCGATGGCGATGGCGTAGATGCCCAGCAGCCCGATCGAGTCGATCCCCATCCGCACCGGCCCGTGCCGTTCGCGGGTAATCAGCCCGGCCAGAAGGGCGGCGGTCATCAGGACCGCGACTGCGACCCAGAAGAAATCCTGATCGGTCGCCGCATGATAGAGCGATCCGTCGCGATAGGCCGTGTCCGCCAGCGTCAGGAAGAGCGTGTCGAACATGTTCCCGCCGATGATTCCGCCCACGGCCAGTTGCAGCGCGCCGCGCCTCACCGCGGCGATCGTTGTTACCAGTTCGGGCAGCGAGGTGGCCACGGCCGTCATCAAGGCGCCCACGAGCGAGGCCGAAACGCCGATCCGGTCGATGATTGTCGAGGCGCTCTGCGCGATGGCGTATCCGGCCAGACCCATCGCCGCCATGAGTAGGAGAAATTCGGAGGTCAGGCGCAGGGTGGATTTGCGCGCGGTCTCTCCGTCCTCTTCATCCGGCGTGTCGTGCCGTGTCTCCGGGGTGCGGACGGGTTTCCACATCGGATCTTCACGGACACGGCGGCTCACGGCGAGGCCGAAGACATAGATCAGGGGGATCGCGAAAGAGACCGGGTGGACCGCCCAGATCGTCACCTCGGGCGCGGCCATCGCGGCGACCGGCAGGGCGAGGAGAAATATCAGCAACACGCCCTGGATCAGGTTCGTCGCCTCTGCGGCCGCATGTTCGAGGTTCGCCCGGCGAAAGGTCATGTCGGCGATGGCGAGAAAGGCGGTCTGCGCCGCGATGCCGCCGACCGAGTTGGAAAAGGCCAGCGAGGCGCGCCCGTCCAAGGCCGCGGAGACCGAGACGACCGTACCGGAGAGCGAGGTCGCCGCACCCAGCACGACGGCGCCGACCATCGCCTCGCCCAGGCCGGTGCGGTCGGCGAGCGTATCGGCCCGGCCGGTCATGATGACCCCGCAGATGGCGATGATGAGGGCGCTGGCGGCGAAGACGGCGACGATAGCCGTAAGGGGGAGGCTTGCGAACATGAGCAGACAACGCCATGCCCCCGGGGGGGTTCCTCAGGCCGGACGCAGGGCGGCGGTCACGTAGTTGACCGACAGGTCGCGGTCCGAGATGCGCCACTGCCAGGACACGGGGTTGAACACGTACCCCTTGCGATCCACGGGATCGAGCCCCGCCCGGCGCAGCAGGTCGAACAGCTCGTCCGGGGTGATGAACCGGTGCCATTCATGCGTGCCCCGGGGCAGCCAGCGCATGACGTATTCCGCACCCACGATGGCCATGGCAAAGCTCTTGGGGTTGCGGTTGATCGTCGAACAGAGGTGCAGTCCACCGGGCCTGAGAAGGTCGTGACAGGCGCTGAGGTAGGACAGCGGGTCCGCGACGTGCTCGACCACCTCCATGTTGAGCACGACGTCGAACCGTTCACCGGCCTCGGCCAACGCCTCGGCCGTTGTGTGGCGATAGTCGATCCTCAGCCCCGACTGTTCGGCATGGATCCGGGCGACGGGGATGTTGCGCTCGGCCGCGTCGGCGCCCACCACCTCGGCGCCGAGCCGCGCCATGGGCTCGCACAGGAGCCCGCCGCCGCATCCGATATCGAGAACGCGAAGCCCTGCGAACGGGCGGTCGCCGGAAAGGTCGCGATCGAATTCGGCGGCCACCTGCCGGGTGACATAGTCCAGCCGGACGGGGTTCATCATGTGCAGCGGCTTGAACTTGCCGTCAGGGTCCCACCAATCCGCCGCCATGGCTTCGAACTTGGCAACTTCCGCCGGGTCGATCGTGCCTGTCGATTGCATTTCCTGATCCTTGGGGCCATGGTTGATGACGACCTATATAGGGCAGATCATGGACAAGTCCTCGGGCCAAAAGAGCGCAGCTTCATACCTCTATCCCCCGATCGACCCGTTCGATCAGCGCATGCTGGACGTGGGCGACGGCCACACGATCTACATGGAGCAGGCGGGCAATCCCGAAGGCGCCCCCGTCGTGGTGCTGCACGGCGGTCCCGGCGGCGGGTGCAGCCCGGCGATGCGGCGCTATTTCGACCCCAATCACTACCGGATCGTCCTGTTCGACCAGCGCGGCTGCGGACGCTCGCGCCCCCATGCCAGCGTCGAGCACAACACGACCTGGCATCTGGTGCGGGACATCGAACTGATCCGCGAGACGCTGGACATCGACACCTGGTCGGTCTTCGGCGGCAGCTGGGGCGCGACGCTGGCGCTGATCTATGCGCAGACCCATCCCGGGCGGGTGCGCAACCTGGTGCTGCGCGGCGTGTTCCTGATGACGCGGCGCGAGTTGAACTGGTTCTACCAGGGCGGGGCCGGCGCGTTCTGGCCCGAGGCCTGGGCCCGTTTCCAGGAGCCGATCCCGGAAGACGAGCGAGACGACATGATCGCCGCCTATCATCGACGGCTCTTCTCGGGCGATCTGAAAGAACAGACCCGGTATGCGCGGGTGTGGTCGGCATGGGAAAATTCGCTCGCCTCGATGCGCACCGCCGGACAGGGGGGCGAATCGCCCGGTGACTATGCCCGGGCCTTCGCGCGGCTGGAGAATCACTATTTCACCCATCTGGGATGGCTCGAGCGGGATGGTCAGCTCCTGGCCAATGCCGATCGGATCGCCGATATTCCCGGGGTCATCGTCCAGGGGCGTTACGACATGATCTGCCCGCCGCTCATGGCCTATGAACTGGCGTCGCGCTGGCCGGAAGGAGAGCTGCAGATCGTCGGAGACGCCGGCCACGCCCTGTCCGAGCCGGGCATTTCGGCCGCCCTGGTGCGGGCGATGAACCGTATCGCGTCGCGGTCGACCGCCGGCTGATGCAGGCCGATCCGCACGACACTCCCGTTCCCTACATGCGGCGCACGCGTGACTGGTATCTCGCGCTGGGGTTCGACAATCCCTATGTCTGGGCGCATCACCCGGATGTGCCCTTCGCTCCGCTGGGCAGGCCCCTGACCGAGATGAAGCTCGCCCTGATCACGACCGCGGCGCCCTACCGGCCGGACCGGGGCGATCAGGGGCCGGGGTCCGCGTACAATGCCGAGGCCAAGTTCTACCAGGTCTATTCCGGCAGCGTGCGCGAGGATCACGACCTGCGGATCTCTCACGTGGCGATCGACCGGGACCACACGACGATGGAGGATTCTGGCACCTGGTTCCCCCTTCCCGCGCTGCGAGAGGCCGAGGGTCGCCTGTTCGGGTCCCTCGCGCCCCGGTTCCACGGCCTGCCCACCAACCGTTCGGTGCGCCATACCCTTGGCGTGGACGCGCCGGAGATCCTGGCACGATGCCGCGAAGACGGGGCGGAGGCGGCCGTGTTCGTGCCGAACTGCCCGGTCTGCCACCAGTCCGTGACGCTCGTGGCGCGGCACCTGGAGGACCAGGGAATACCGACCGTCATCATGGGATGCGCCAAGGACATCGTGGAGCATGTCGGCGCGCCACGGTTCCTGTTCTCGGACTTTCCCCTGGGCAATTCCGCCGGGCGACCGAAGGATCCGGCCAGCCAGGCCGGGACCCTGGCGCTGGCGCTGCGGGTGCTGGAAACGGCGCCGGCAGCCAGGACGACGGTGCAGAACCCGCAGCGGTGGTCAGAGGACGCGCGGTGGAAGCTCGACTATTCGAACGTCGCGACCCGGTCGGACGAAGACATGGCCCGCCACCGGGCCAAGGCCCATGCCGATCGCGAGGTCGCGCGGCGCATCCGCGAGGCGACCTGACCCGCTCGGCCTCGGCCTCAGGTTTCGGGTTTGCGCTTCAGCTTTTTCCAGATGCCGTGGGCCCGGCCGATCAGTTCCCCGTCGGCCAGGATCTCGCCCACCATCCAGATCAGGCTTCCGGTCTCGCGCACGATGCGGGGCCGGACCTCGACGAAGCGCCCGATTCGCGCGGCGCCGAGGAAATCGTAGCTGAAATTGACCGTCGCCACGGGATTGCCGCCATGACATCGGCGGGCGATACGGCCAAGTCCGCGATCCGCAAGTGTCATCAGCATGCCCCCCTGCACGACGCCGTTCAGGTTGCGGTGATGGTCGGCCGCGCGGAACCCGATCCGCTGCGGGTGGCCTTCTGTCTCGCGATACCAGATCGGTCCGACATGGTGGATGAACCCGCCGTCCTCGACGGGGTGCCAGCTGTCATCGGGCGGTGTCGGCGCTGTGTCTTTCATGGGTCATCCGGGTCCTTTGCCTGTCCGGCTGTTAGCATGATGACAATCCGAGGGGGAGAGACGAGAAGCCTCTTGCGATTCGCGGCCGCCGGGCCTATATGCCGCTCAACAGCGGCGTGTTGAGGCTCTGGCCGAAACGCTCCACCGGATGCATCAACGGGCCGCGCGCCCGTTTTTTTGTACCCGGAGATCACGTCCCCCATGGACCTTATCGCCAAGACCGCCATCGACCGTCGCCTGGCCGAGATCGTGACCCCCGTCATCGAGGACATGGGGTTCGAACTGGTGCGCCTGCGCCTGATGGGCGGACAGACCAAGACGCTTCAGATCATGGCCGAACGTCCCGGCGGCGGGATCGAGGTGGACGAATGCGCCGAAATCTCGAACGCCGTGAGCGCGACGCTCGATGTGGAGGATCCCGTAAGCGACGCCTACACGCTCGAGGTGTCGTCGCCCGGGATCGACCGGCCGCTGACCCGGCTCAAGGATTTCGACACGTTCCAGGGCTACGAGGCCAAGATCGAGACGACCGAACTGATCGACGGTCGCAAGCGCTTCAAGGGGGTTCTTGCCGGGGTCGAAGGCGGCGAGATCCTGATCAACATAGAAGAAGGCACCGTCGGGCTGCACTTCGACTGGCTGGCGGATGCCAAGCTGGTCCTGACCGACGAGCTCATCAAGGAGATGCTCAAGGCGCGCAAGGACGCGGGGCAGCTCGACGAAAGCCAATTCGACGACATTGAGACTGAGGAAGGTTCCGAGGAGGACTGAAACGATGGCGATTACCTCTGCCAACCAGCTTGAACTTCTGCAGACCGCCGAAGCGGTCGCGCGCGAGAAGATGATCGACCCCGGCCTGGTTGTCGAAGCGATGGAGGAATCCCTCGCCCGCGCCGCGAAGAGCCGCTACGGCGCCGAGATGGACATCCGCGTGTCGATCGACCGCAAGACGGGCCGCGCGACCTTTACCCGCGTCCGCACCGTGGTCGAGGACGAGGAGCTGGAGAATTACCAGGCCGAGATGACGGTTGAGCAGGCCCGGCAGTACATGGCCGATCCGCAGGTCGGCGACACCTTCACCGAAGAGGTTCCGCCGGTCGACATGGGCCGGATCGCAGCCCAGTCCGCCAAGCAGGTGATTCTCCAGAAGGTGCGCGAGGCCGAGCGCGACCGCCAGTACGAGGAATTCAAGGACCGCGCCGGCACGATCATCAACGGTGTCGTCAAGCGCGAGGAATACGGCAATATCATCGTCGATGTGGGCCGGGGCGAAGCCATCCTGCGCCGGAACGAGAAGATCGGCCGCGAGAGCTATCGCCCGAACGACCGGATCCGCTGCTACATCAAGGATGTGCGCCGCGAACAGCGCGGGCCGCAGATCTTCCTGAGCCGCACCGATCCGCAGTTCATGGCCGAGCTCTTCAAGATGGAAGTGCCCGAGATCTACGAGGGAATCATCGAGATCAAGGCCGTCGCCCGCGATCCGGGGTCGCGCGCCAAGATCGCCGTGATCTCCTACGACGGGTCGATCGACCCGGTCGGCGCCTGTGTCGGGATGCGCGGCAGCCGCGTTCAGGCCGTGGTGAACGAACTTCAGGGCGAAAAGATCGACATCATCCCCTGGAACGAGGATCAGCCGACCTTCCTCGTCAACGCGCTGCAGCCCGCCGAGGTCACCAAGGTGGTTCTCGACGAAGAGGCCGAGCGGATCGAGGTGGTGGTGCCGGAAGAGCAGCTTTCGCTCGCCATCGGCCGGCGCGGTCAGAACGTGCGTCTGGCATCGCAGCTTACCGCGCTCGACATCGACATCATGACGGAAGAAGAGGAATCGGCCCGTCGTCAGAAAGAGTTCGAGGAACGCACCAAGCTGTTCGTCGATACGCTCGATCTGGACGAATTCTTCGCCCAGCTTCTCGTTTCCGAAGGCTTCACGAACCTCGAAGAGGTCGCATATGTCGAGATCGACGAGCTGCTGGTGATCGACGGCGTCGACGAAGAGACGGCGAACGAACTGCAGGCGCGCGCCCGTGACGTTCTCGAGGCCCAGGCCAAGGCGGCGATGGAACGCGCCCGCGAACTGGGTGCCGAAGACAGCCTTATTGAATTCGAGGGGCTGACACCCCAGATGATTCAGGCCCTGGCCGAGGACGGTGTGAAGACGCTCGAGGATTTCGCCACCTGCGCCGACTGGGAACTGGCCGGCGGCTGGACGACGGTAGAGGGCGAGCGTGTCAAGGATGACGGTCTGCTGGAACCCTTCGACGTCTCGCTCGAGGAAGCGCAGCACATGGTCATGAACGCACGCGTCATGCTGGGCTGGGTCGATCCGGCGGAACTCGAGGCCGAGGAAGCTTCGGAAGAGGTGGAGGCTCAGGCCGACGCCTGACCCCGGAGGAACCGCGATGACCCGAGGCGGTCGAACCAGGGACCGGGAAGCCGGTCCGGAACGGAAGTGTATCGTCACCGGAGAGGTCCGGCCCAAGGAGGGGCTGGTCCGCTTCGTGGTCGGACCGGATTCCGCTATCGTGCCGGATGTGCTGGAAAAGCTTCCGGGACGCGGTATATGGGTCACTGCCGAGCGGGCGACGCTCGAGTCGGCAGTGGCGAAGAAGCTGTTCGCCCGTTCGGCGAAACAGGCCGTGACGATCCCCGAGGGGCTGATCGATCAGGTCGAGGCCGGACTGGTGACACATGTGACCAGCCTGCTGGCGATGGCGCGCAAATCCGGCGATGCGGTCGCCGGGTACGAGAAGGTCAAGGATTGGCTGGCCAAGGATTATGCAGATGTGCTGATCCAGGCCAGCGACGGGTCGGGCCGGGGGAAAAGCAAGCTCTCGACCCCTTATGGTGGCAGATTCATCGGCTGGCTCACGGCAGACGAGCTGGGGTTGGCCTTCGGGCGTGAAACTGTCATACACGCCGCCTTAGGAACTGGCGGACTGAGCAAAAGAGTTGTAGAGGAGGCCGCAAGGTTGAAAGGCCTGCGCGCCTGACGCTGGCGGGAGGGTCCCGCCCGAAAGGAAATATGAACCACATGAGTGACAACGACGGCAAGAAGACATTGGGCGTTCGTGGCGGTCCCCGTTCGGGGAGCGTGAAGCAGAGCTTCAGCCATGGCCGGACCAAGAACGTCGTGGTGGAAACCAAGCGCAAGCGGGTCGTGGTCCCCAAGCCAGGTCCTGCGGGCAAGTCCACCGGCGGCGGCGCCGCTTCGGGTGGCTCGGGCAAACGTCCGGCCGGCATCACCGATGCCGAGATGGAACGTCGTCTCAAGGCCGTCCAGGCCGCCAAGGCGCGCGAGGCCGAAGAGGTCGCGCAGCGCGAGGCCGAGGAGAAGGCGCGCGAGAAGGAACGCGAGCGTCGCCGCGAGGAGGCCGAGGCCAAGGCCCGCGAGGAGCGCGAGCGCGAAGAGGCGCTCAAGGCCAAGGCGGAAGAGGAAGAACGCCAGAAGCGCGAGGCCGAAGAGGCCGCGAAGCGCGCGGCCGCCCAGGCCGCGGCGCCTGCGCCGCAGGATGATGGCGGGCGCTCGGCCAAGGCGGCACCCAGCCGCGGTGGCCCCGCCGATCGTGCGCCCCGCAACGAACCGCGCAACGACCGCGACGACCGCGGCGGCCGCGGCAAGGGCCGCGCCGACGGGCGCCGGTCGGGCAAGCTGACCCTGAACAAGGCGCTGTCGGGCGACGAGGGCGGACGCCAGAAATCGCTGGCCGCGATGAAGCGCAAGCAGGAGCGTGCGCGTCAGAAGGCCATGGGCGGCCCGGTCCAGCGCGAAAAGGTGGTACGGGACGTCCAGGTGCCCGAGGCGATCATGGTCGGCGAGCTTGCCAACCGGATGGCCGAACGTGTGGCCGACGTGGTCAAGGCGCTGATGCAGAACGGCATGATGGTGACCCAGAACCAGACGATCGACGCGGATACCGCGGAACTGATCGTCGAGGAGTTCGGGCACAACATCGTCCGCGTCTCGGATGCCGACGTGGAAGACGTCATCAAGGAAGTCGAGGACAAGGAAGAGGACCTGAAGCCGCGCGCGCCGGTCGTGACCATCATGGGCCACGTGGACCACGGCAAGACCTCGCTTCTCGATGCGATCCGGAATGCCAAGGTGGTCTCCGGCGAGGCCGGCGGGATCACCCAGCATATCGGTGCCTATCAGGTCCAGTCCGACAGCGGGCAGACCCTGACCTTCCTCGATACGCCGGGCCACGCCGCCTTTACCTCGATGCGGGCCCGCGGTGCGCAGGTGACGGATATCGTCGTGCTGGTCGTGGCCGCGGACGACTCGGTCATGCCGCAGACGGTCGAGGCGATCAATCATGCCAAGGCCGCCGGGGTTCCGATGATCGTGGCGATCAACAAGATCGACAAGCCCGAGGCGGATGCCAACACCGTGCGGAGCGAGCTGCTCCAGCACGAGGTGATCGTCGAGCAGATGTCCGGTGACGTGCAGGATGTCGAGGTGTCGGCCCATAGCGGGCAGGGCCTGGACGAACTGCTCGAAGCGATCGCGCTGCAGGCCGAGATCCTCGAACTCAAGGCCAACCCCGATCGGGCGGCCGTCGGCGCGGTGATCGAAGCGCAGCTCGACGTCGGGCGCGGTCCCGTGGCGACGGTGCTTGTCCAGTCGGGCACGCTCCGCCAGGGCGACGTCTTCGTCGTGGGCGAGCAGTACGGCAAGGTCCGGGCGCTCGTGAACGACAAGGGCGAGCGCGTCAAGGAGGCGGGGCCGTCGGTTCCGGTCGAGGTGCTGGGTCTCAACGGCACGCCCGAAGCGGGCGACGTGCTGAACGTGACCGAGACCGAGGCGCAGGCCCGCGAGATCGCCGAATACCGCGAGAAATCCGCCAAGGAGAAGCGCGCCGCCGCAGGCGCCGCGACGACCCTCGAACAGCTGATGCAGAAGGCCAAGGAAGACGAGAACGTCACCGAGATGCCGATCCTGGTCAAGGCGGACGTTCAGGGCTCGGCCGAGGCCATCGTTCAGGCGATGGAAAAGATCGGCAACGAAGAGGTCCGTGTGCGGGTGCTTCATGCCGGCGTCGGCGCAATCACCGAGAGCGATATCGGCCTGGCCGAGGCGTCCGGGGCTCCGGTCTTCGGGTTCAACGTCCGGGCGAACGCTCCGGCGCGGAATGCGGCGAACCAGAAGGGCGTGGAGATCCGGTACTACTCGGTGATCTACGACCTCGTGGATGACGTGAAGGCCGCGGCATCGGGTCTGTTGTCCGCCGAGATCCGCGAGAACTTCATCGGCTACGCCCAGATCAAGGAGGTCTTCAAGGTCTCGGGCGTCGGCAAGGTCGCCGGTTGCCTGGTCACCGAAGGCGTTGCACGCCGTTCGGCCGGGGTCCGGCTGCTGCGCGACGATGTGGTGATCCACGAGGGGACGCTGAAGACACTCAAGCGCTTCAAGGACGAAGTGGCCGAGGTGATCTCGGGTCAGGAATGCGGGATGGCGTTCGAGAATTACGAAGACGTTCGTCCGGGCGACGTGATCGAGATCTTCGAACGGGAAGAAGTCGAACGGACGCTTTGATCCGGTCGAACGGAAAAAGGAAAAGCGCGCCTTCAGGGGCGCGCTTTTTCGTTTCGGACAGGGTTCCGTTATCCTGATCGATGTCTCGCGCAGTGTCGGTCACGCACGAGAAAACGACAGGATGCGAGCATCCTGTCCCAAGTCGTCAAGTTGTCGGTATTGTCGTGGCTATGTCAGGCCGCTACAGCGCCGCCCACGGGCGTGCCGCGGAAAACCTGATTGCCGACGCGCACTTCGACGCGTCCATCGGCGGTGGTGCCGACATAAGTACCCTGCACAGAAACACAGGACCCGACTGTGATGGTTTTAAGCATAGTAACCTTCTCCCCGCAAAGATTGTTTCACAACCTACAGTAAAAAATTGGCTTCGCCTACTACCCGATGTTCAAAA
Organism: Pseudooceanicola batsensis HTCC2597; assembly: GCF_000152725.1. Lineage (GTDB taxonomy): Bacteria > Pseudomonadota > Alphaproteobacteria > Rhodobacterales > Rhodobacteraceae > Pseudooceanicola > Pseudooceanicola batsensis. The sequence continues at coordinate 2,508,443 of NZ_CH724131.1, read as the reverse complement.
TTCAGTCATAAAGCGAATTTTTTCTGAACTAATTTCGGGCTTCATGCGTTGTGCCGATTCATTTGTTGCGGCGCAGCGCTCTGATTGCAGCGCCCATCCGGCTGACGGCGGGGTCACAACCAGTCGCGGAGGATGGGGATCAAGGGGAGGTCCGCTGGCGGCATCGGATAGTCGCGTAGCCGCTCGGGGCGGGCCCAGGCAAGTCTCTGACCTTCCTGCGGCTGCGGCTGGCCGTCCCACTTCCGACAGGCGAACAGGGGCATCAGCAGGTGAAACTCGTCATAGGCGTGCGAGGCGAAGGTGAGCGGGGCGAGGCAGGAGTTCCAGGTCTCGATCCCGAGTTCCTCGTGCAGCTCCCGGATCAGCGCGGCTTCGGGGCTCTCGCCCGGCTCGACCTTGCCGCCCGGAAACTCCCAGAGGCCCGCCATGGACTTGCCTTCCGGCCGCTGGGCCAGCAGAACCCGCCCATCGCGGTCGATCAGCGCCACCGCCGAGACCAGAACGACCCTGCTCACGACCGGTAGTCGGCGTTGATCGAGATGTAGCCGTGCGTGAGGTCGCAGGTCCACACCGTGGCGGTGCCGCCGCCCAGTCCGAGATCTACCCGGATGTCGATGTCCGTGCCCGTCATGTGTGCGGCGCCGTCCTCTTCGCGGTAGCCTTCGGCGCGCCAGCCCCTGTCGGCGACCAGCACGTCGCCGAACCAGATCGATAGCAGATCCCTGTCGGCGGCGGCGCCCGACTTGCCGATGGCCATGACAATGCGCCCCCAGTTCGGGTCTTCCCCGGCGATGGCCGTCTTGACCAGCGGCGAGTTCGCGATGGAGAGGGCGTGGGTCCGGGCGTCGGCATCGGACTGCGCGCCGGTCACGTGGATCTGGACGAATTTCGTGGCGCCCTCGCCGTCACGGACCACCTGGTGCGCCAGGTCCAGCATCACGCCCCGCAGGGCGTCGATGAAATTGGTGTTGGCCTCGGTCACCCGGATGCCGGAGGCGCCGGTCGCGGCGCAGAGCAGCGTGTCCGAGGTCGAGGTGTCGCTATCGACGGTGATGCAGTTGAAGGTCAGGTCCGCGTTGGCCGAGACCATGGACTGCAGGACGTCCCGCTCGATCGCGGCATCGGTGAAGATGTAGACCAGCATGGTCGCCATATCCGGCGCGATCATGCCCGAGCCCTTGGCGATGCCCGCGATCTTCACCCTCTGGCCGTCGATCGTGACCTCGGCCCCGGCGCCCTTGGGATAGGTGTCGGTGGTCATGATCGCACCGGCGGCCTCCTCGATACCTCCGGCCTGCAGGTTGCCGGCGAGTTCGGAGAGTTTCGCGGTGATGCGATCATGCGGGAGCGGTTCGCCGATCACCCCGGTGGAGGAGGAAAACACCCGGGATTCGTCGATCCCGAGGGCTTCGGCCGTGGCCGCGGTGATCCGGCTCACCGACTCGCGGCCGTTGCGGCCGGTGAAGGCGTTGGAATTGCCCGAGTTCACGATGATGGCGGCGGCGTTCCGGCTGTCACGCCCGATCTTGTCCTGGCAGTCCAGTACGGGGGCCGAGCGTGTGGCCGAACGCGTGAATACCCCTGCGACGGATGTGCCCGGCGCCAGCCGGGCCAGCATCACGTCTTTCCTGTTGCTGTATTTCACGCCGGCTTCGGCGGTGGCGAACTCAACGCCCGCGATCACCGGAAGGTCGGGGAAGGACGCGGGCGCCAGGGGGGAACGCGGGGGTGTGCCGCCCATAGATCACTCCAGAAGGTCGATATTGCTCAGCTGCGCGGGATCGACGGCGTCGGCCCCGGTGGTGTCCACATTCGCGTTTTCGACCAGCGCGTCAATATGCGCCTTCACGAGTTGCTGTTCGACCTGACCCCGCAGTTCGTCCCGGACGTCCTCGAGCGCGGGGGCGTCCTTGGTGCGGGTCTCCTGAAGCTGGATCACATGCCAGCCGAACTGGGTCTGAACCGGCTCGGAGACGGCGCCGGGTTCCATGCCCACGACAGCCTCTTCGAACGGGGCGACCATCATGCCCTTGCCGAACCAGCCCAGTTCGCCGCCGTTCGGAGCGGAGGGACCGGTGGATTTTTCCTGGGCGAGTTCGGCGAAGTCGCCGCCCCCGTTCAGCTCCTCGACGATGGCGCGGGCCTCTTCCTCGGTCTCGACGAGGATATGCGCGGCCTTGTACTCCGTCTCGGGTTCCGCGTTGCCGTAGGTATCGTCATAAGCCTGCTGGATGGCTTCGTCGGTGACCCCATCGGAGAGCACGTCCCGCACGGCCTTGGCGGCGATCAGGCCGCGCTCTTCGTTCTCCAGTGCCAGGCGGATGCTGCGCGGGGTGTCGCCTTCGTAGCTTTTGCTCAGCGCGGTCTGCTGCACCAGCTGATCGAGGATGCCCTGGAACAGGACCTCGTCGGGAAGCTGGCCGTATTGCTGCGGCAGAGACTGGCGCAGCAGGATCATGTGCCCCAGGGTGATCTCGGTTCCGTCGACGGTCGCGACGACCGTGTCGGCCGTTGTTTCGTCCTGGGCCTGCACGGGCGCGGCCATCGCCAGAGTGAAGGATACCGCGGCGGCCTGGATCAGTCGTTGCGTCATGTTGAAGCCTTTGATGGGCCGCGTCCGGGCGCGGCGTTGACAGGGTAAGGGTGTCCCCTTACATCGCACTATGGCTTTGCGGGGCCCCGATTGGCCCCCGTTCTATGGGCAGTGGCGGGGCTGTACAACCGGACCGCCAACACATCGACGTCAACAACCGGAACGGATCAGATCATGCTGGGAATGGGTACTCTTGCCAAAAAGGTGTTCGGGACGCCGAACGACCGGAAAGTCAAGGCCACCCGCAAGACCATCCAGGCGATCAACGATCTCGAGCCGGAATTCGAAAAGATGAGCGACGATCAGCTCAAGGAGAAGACCGAGGCCCTGGCCGCGCGGGCGATGCAGGGCGAAAGCCTCGACGACATCCTGCCCGAGGCCTTCGCCAACTGCCGCGAGGCGGCCAAGCGCGCCCTGGGGCTGCGCGCCTTCGACGTGCAGCTGATGGGCGGGATGTTCCTGCATCAGGGCAACATCTCCGAGATGAAGACAGGCGAGGGCAAGACGCTCGTCGCGACCTTTCCGGCCTATCTGAACGCGCTGACCCGCAAGGGCGTGCATATCGTCACGGTCAACGATTATCTCGCCAAGCGGGATGCGGAGTGGATGGGCAAGGTGTTTGCGGCCCTCGGCCTGACGACCGGCGTCGTCTATCCGCAGCAGCCCTCGGCCGAGAAGCAGGCGGCCTATCGCTGCGATGTGACCTATGCCACGAACAACGAACTGGGCTTCGACTATCTGCGCGACAACATGAAGTCGGAACTGAACGAGATGTTCCAGCGCGGGCACAACTTCGCGATCGTCGACGAGGTGGACTCGATCCTGATCGACGAGGCGCGGACGCCGCTGATCATCTCGGGTCCGGCGCAGGACCGGTCGGATCTCTATACCGCCATCGACAAGGTGATCCCGGACCTAACCGAGGATCACTACACGATCGACGAAAAGCAGCGGCAGGTCACCTTTACCGATGCCGGCAACGAATACCTCGAGGCGCAGTTGCACGCACGCGGCCTGCTGCCCGAGGAACAGACGCTCTACGATCCGGAATCCACCACCGTCGTCCACCACGTGAACCAGGCGCTGCGGGCGCACAAGCTGTTCAAGCGCGACAAGGACTACATCGTCCGCTCGGGCGTGGTGGTGCTGATCGACGAGTTCACCGGCCGGATGATGGCCGGGCGCCGTCTCTCCGAGGGGCTTCATCAGGCGATCGAGGCGAAGGAAGGCGTGGATATCCAGCCCGAGAACGTCACGCTGGCGCAGGTGACGTTCCAGAATTACTTCCGTCTCTACGACAAGCTGTCGGGCATGACCGGCACGGCCGTGACCGAGGCCGAGGAATTTCAGGAAATCTACGGGCTTGGCGTGGTGGCGGTGCCCACCAACAAGCCGATCGCGCGCGAGGACAACGACGACGCCGTCTATCGCACCGCGCAGGAGAAATTCGACGCCATCGTCCAGACCATCAAGGAGGCCCACGAGAAGGGGCAGCCGATTCTCGTCGGGACCACCTCGATCGAGAAGTCCGAAATCCTGTCGGATCTGCTGACCAAGGCGGGTCTCAAGCACAACGTCCTGAACGCCCGCCATCACGAGCAGGAGGCGCAGATCGTCGCCGATGCGGGCAAGTACGGCGCGATCACCATCGCGACGAACATGGCGGGCCGCGGGACGGACATCAAGCTTGGCGGAAACGTTGATTTCAAGGTCATGGAGGCCCTCGCGGCCGATCCCGAGGCCGACCCCGAGGAGATCCGCGCAAAGATCGAAAAGGGCCACGCCGCGGAAGAGCAGAAGGTCAAGGAGGCGGGCGGGCTGTTCGTGCTCGCGACGGAACGGCACGAAAGCCGCCGGATCGACAACCAGTTGCGTGGCCGCTCGGGCCGCCAGGGCGACCCCGGTCGGTCCGCCTTCTTCCTGTCGCTGGAAGACGACCTGATGCGGATCTTCGGGTCCGAACGGCTGGACAAGGTGCTTTCGTCCCTCGGCATGAAAGAGGGCGAGGCGATCATCCACCCCTGGGTGAACAAGTCGCTCGAACGGGCCCAGGCCAAGGTCGAGGGGCGCAACTTCGACATGCGGAAGAACGTGCTCAAGTTCGACGACGTGATGAACGACCAGCGCAAGATCGTCTTCAAGCAGCGCATGGAGATCATGGAGGCGCAGGATCTTTCCGAGATCGTCGCCGACATGCGCAATCAGGTGATCGACGATCTCGTCACCCAGTACATCCCGCCCAAGACCTATGCCGAACAGTGGGACGGCCAGGGTCTCTATGCTGCCGTTCTGGAATATCTCAACATCGACGTTCCGGTGATCGAATGGGTGGCCGAAGAGGGTGTCGACGACGAAACCATCATCGAGCGGCTCGAGGACGAGGCGGACAAGATGATGGCGGCCAAGGCGGTGAGTTTCGGCCCCGAGAACATGCGCTCGATCGAGAAACAGGTGCTCTTGCAGACGATCGACTCGAAATGGCGCGAGCACCTGCTGACGCTGGAGCATCTGCGGTCGGTCGTGGGTTTCCGTGGCTATGCGCAGCGGGATCCGCTGAACGAGTACAAGTCCGAGGCTTTCCAGCTGTTCCAGTCCATGCTCGACAGCCTGCGCGAGGACGTGACCAAGACCCTGTCCCGCGTCCGCCAGCTGACCGAGGAAGAGCAGCGCCAGCAGATGGCGGCGATTCAGCAGCAGCTGGCCAAGGAGGGCATGGTGCCGTCGGCAGGCGGGGAAGGAAGCGACGCGGCGCAGGCGCCGATCGTGCCCGAGCCGGGAACCGCCCCCGCATCGGCAGGCGCCGCTCCTGCGGCATCGGGCGCGGCTCCGGCTGCGTCGGGCACGCCTGCGCCGGGTTTCGACGAGAACGATCCGTCGACCTGGGGCAACCCCGGCCGGAACGCCCCCTGTCCCTGCGGGTCGGGCAAGAAGTTCAAACATTGTCACGGGGCGATGGCCTGAGCTCGCGCTACCGGTCCTGACGCGCGGGTCTTCGTGTCCGCCGTGCGATGATGCTCGCCCGGCGGAGCAGATGTTCGGCACGACTTCGTCATAAGTTCGCCCTTATTGGCATCCATTTTCCGGTCCGGAACGTGATCGGAGAGAACGATGTTCAAGATCAGCAGGATCGCCATAATGGGCGGTACCGTCGCGCTGGCGGGGGCCGCCGGCCTCTACATGCAGTCGGGCGCCGGGCCGGAGCCCGCGGCGGATCAGATCGCCATGGTCCGGGTGCCGGACACGACCCTCCCTCAGGAGGCCGAGAGCCCCGCCGCGCTGGACGCCAGGCCTGTGCGCCTGGTCTCGATCTCGCTGACCTCCGCTGATCTGTCCGGGGCCCTGCCGGACGACGCCGATCTGCCCGAGACGCCGGTGCTTGCCGCCGCTTCGTCCGACGATCTCATGGACATGCCGGGGGCCGCGTTGAGCGAGCCCGGGATGACCGACGAATGCGCCCTCGATCTCTCCGGCGACTCGCGTGCGGCGGCGATGGTGGCGCTTCGGCTCACCGCGCCCTGTCAGCCGAACGCGCGCGTGACGCTGGTGCATGGCCGCATGTCCTTTACGGCTTCCACCGATGCCGAGGGGATCCTGGAGGTCGAGGTTCCCGCGCTAGAGGAAGAGGCGCTGTTCGTCGCCAGGACGGGGGACGGCAACGCCGCCGCGCTCGAGATGCGGGTCGACAGCCTCGCCTTCTACGACCGGGCCGTGGTGCAGTGGCATGGCGGCCGCACCGGCGTCGCCGTTCATGCACGCGAATTCGGCGCGGAGTACGACACGGCCGGCCATGTCTGGGCCGGTGCCCCGCGCGAGGCCGCGGTCGCGGCCCGGGGCGAGGGCGGGTTCCTCGTCCGGCTGGGCGATGCGGAAGCGGCCGAGGCCAGCATGGCCGACGTCTACACCTTTCCGACCGGGACGACGACGGCCTCGGGCGAGGTCGCGCTGACCGTCGAGGTCGAGGTGACGGAAACGAACTGCGACCGGGACCTGATGGCCGAAGTGATCCAGGTGTCGGGCGGCAGGGAACCGCAGGTCTCGACACTGGACGTGGTGCTTCCCGCCTGCGACGCGGTCGGGGATTATCTTCTGTTGAAAAACCTTGTCGATGACCTGAAGATCGCCGCCAGATAACAGGCGGCTCTCCGAGGACCATATGACCATCCTGCGTGCGGTGCTTTGCGCCGCACTTCTTCTGTACAAGACCGCCGTCCCGGCCATCTCCCAGGACGTGACCCTGACCTCGCGGGACGGCAGCGTGACGATCCGCGGCATGCTGCTGGGCTTCGACGGAGAGTTCTACCGGGTCGAGACCGATTTCGGCGAGCTGACCGTGGACGGTTCGGGCGTGGTCTGCGACGGGCCCGGATGCCCGAATCTCGAGGCCTTCGTCGCCGAGCTGGCGATATCGGGGGCGGCGACCACGGGCACGGTGCTGTTGCCGGCGCTGGTCGAATCCTTCGCCTTCCGGGCGGGCTATGCCGTCGAACGGCAGGACGAGGGGGCGGGCGTCGTCACCTATGTTCTGGCGGACAAGGACGACGGCGAGGTCGCCGCGCGCTTTTCGATCCGGTCCAGCAACACGGACGAGGGGTTCGCGGATCTCCTGGCGAACGAGGCGGATATCGTCATGGCCCTGCGCGAGATTCGCCCGCCCGAACTGCGCCGCGCCATCGAGGCCGGCATGGGCAACCTGCGGGCGACGGGCCGGAACCGGGTGCTGGCGCTGGACGCGCTGGTGCCGATCGTGTCCCCGGACAACCCTGTCCGGGCCCTGACCCTGCCGCAGCTGGCGGCGATATACGCGGGCGAGGTGGACAACTGGAGCGCTTTCGGTGGCCCCGACGCGCCGATTGCCCCCCATCTGCGCGACGCCGAGTCCGGCATGGGCCAGGCGGTCGAGGATCGCCTGCTCGGGCCGGCCGGCGCCGAGCTATCGGACAGGGTAGAGCGGCACGGGTCCGATGCGCAGATCGTCGCCGCGGTGGTGGCGGACCCCTTCGCCATCGGGCTGACCACGGCCTCCGAGACGGGGAACGCGGCACAGATCGGGCTGAGCGGGGCCTGCGGGTTCACCGTTCGCGCCACCCGGCGCACCGCCAAGACCGAGGATTACCCGCTGACCATGCCGGTCTTCCTCTACATGCCGGCCCGCAGGCTGCCCAAGCTGGCCCGCGATTTCCTGGCCTACCTGCGCCAGCCCGCCGCGCAGCTGGTGATCCGCCGCGCCGGGTTCGTGGACCAGCTGCCCGAAGAAATTCCGATCGCGGATCAGGGCACGCGCTTCGCCAATGCCATTGCCCAGGCCGGCGGCGGTATCGCGCTGGAGGAGTTGCAGCGCATGGTCTCGACCCTCACCCCCTACGAAAGGCTGACCGTCTCCTTCCGGTTCGAGGCCGGCTCGGCCCTGCTGGACGCGCAGTCCCGGTCGAATATCGAGCAATTCGCCGCTGCCCTCGAGAACGGGCTCTATGACGGCCGCGAGGTCATGTTCGTCGGGTTCTCGGACGGGTCGGGCGATGCGGCGACGAACCTGCGGATCTCGCGCGAGCGTGCCCGGGCGGTGCGCCGGGCCGTGGTCCTGGCTGCGGGGGATGCCGAGCTTGACCGTATCCGCATGACCACCGACGCCTTCGGCGAGGCGATGCCGATGGCCTGTGACGACAGCCACTGGGGGCGGCAGGTCAACCGGCGGGTCGAGGTCTGGATCCGCTAGTGCCGGAGCGGGATTTCCGCATTCACACCCGCGCAGCAGGTGGTAGATGTGACAGAAACACCGGGTTTCGAAACTGCGTCTCGTGACCTCAACAAGGGAGATGGTTCATGACGGACTATGTGGAACGCGCCGGATTGCAGGTTGCCGATGTCATCGCCGAGTTGGTGGAGGACAGGATCCTTCCCGGTCTCGACATCAGGGCCGAGGAGTTCTGGAACGGCTATGCCCGGATGCTGGCCGACCTCGTGCCCGAGAACCTGCGCCTTCTCGACGTGAGGGATCACCTGCAAGCGCAGATCGATGCATGGGCCGCGGACCGCAAGGGGCAGGACATCGACCCGGCCGAATACCGCGCCTTTCTCGAAGAGATCGGATACATCGTTCCCGAAGGCCCGGACTTCGAGATCCGGACGGAGAACGTCGATCCGGAGGTCGCGCGGGTCGCGGGGCCGCAGCTTGTCGTTCCGGTGATGAACGCACGTTTCGCGCTGAACGCCGCGAATGCGCGCTGGGGATCGCTCTACGATGCGCTCTACGGCACCGATGCCCTGCCGGGGGCGCCGAAAGGGCCGGGCTACGATCCCGAACGCGGCGCGCAGGCCGTGGCCTGGGCCGCGCGTTTCCTGGACGAGGCCGTGCCGCTGGAAGGGGCCTCGCATGCCGATGTCACGGCCTACCGGCGCGATGGCGCCGCGCTGGTGGCGATGGTGGGGGAAAAGGCCCATGGGTTCTCCGACCCCGGCGCCTTCGTCGGGTATTCCGAGGAGGGCGACACCGCCTCCTACATGCTGCGCCACAACGGCCTGCACATTGAACTGGTGATCGACCCCTCGCATCCGGTCGGCGCGGCCTCGCCCTCGGGCCTGCGCGACGTGGTGATCGAATCCGCGCTCACGGCCATTCAGGACTGCGAGGATTCGGTCGCGGCGGTGGACGCGGCGGACAAGGCAGAGGTCTACGGCAACTGGCTGGGCCTCATGAAGGGGGACCTGACCGAGACGTTCGAAAAGGGCGGGCAGACCATGACTCGGCGCCTGAATCCCGACAAGGAGCTGACGGCGCCCGACGGCTCGGACCTCGTGCTGCCGGGGCGCGCATTGCTGCTGGTGCGGAACGTCGGCCATCTCATGACGACCGATGCCGTGCTGTTCGAGGGCGAGGAGACCCCCGAGGGCATGCTGGACGCGCTGGTGACGGTGGCCTGCGCCATGCACGATCTGAAAAAGACCGACGGGCCGCGCAATTCGCGCTGCGGGTCGGTCTATGTCGTCAAGCCCAAGATGCACGGACCGGACGAGGTGGCCTTTGCCGATGCGCTCTATGCCGAGGTCGAGGCGGTTCTGGGCCTGCCGAAATACACCGTCAAGCTGGGCGTGATGGACGAAGAGAGGCGGACCTCGGCGAATCTGCGGGAATGCATGCGTGCGGTGAAGAACCGGTTGGTCTTCATCAACACCGGCTTCCTGGACCGGACCGGGGACGAGATCCATACCTCGATGCATCTGGGCCCGTTCATTCCGAAAGGCGAGATGGCGGGTTCTCTATGGCTCGGCGCCTATGAGGACGGGAATGTGGATGCGGGCCTGTCGCTGGGTCTGCGGGGGCGCGGGCAGATCGGCAAGGGGATGTGGGCCAAGCCCGACAGGATGGCCGAGATGCTCGAGGCCAAGACCAACCACCCGATGGCCGGCGCCAACACGGCCTGGGTGCCGTCGCCGACCGCGGCCACCCTGCACGCGACGCATTACCACCAGATCGACGTCTCGCAGCGGCAGGACGAGCTGACCAGTCGTGAGCGCCCTAGGCTCGTCGACCTGCTGACGCCACCGGTCCTGGGCGGGCGGAACCTGACCGAGGACGAGGTCAGGCGCGATCTGGACAACAACTGTCAGGGCATCCTCGGCTATGTGGTGCGCTGGATCGATCAGGGGGTCGGTTGTTCCAAGGTGCCGGACATCAACGATGTCGGTCTGATGGAGGATCGCGCCACGCTGCGGATCTCGTCCCAGTACCTGGCGAACTGGCTGCTGCACGGGCTGATCACCGAGGACGAGGTCGAGGCCGCCCTCAGGCGGATGGCGGCCAAGGTGGATGCGCAGAACGCCGGCGATCCGGCATACCGTCCGCTGGCCGACAACCCGGAGGGCCCGGCATTTCAGGCGGCGCGGGACCTGATCTTCAAGGGCGTCTCCCAGCCGTCGGGCTACACCGAACCGCTGCTGCACGCATGGCGGCGCCGGGCAAAGGAGGAACAGGCATGATCACTGTACAAAGACTGGATCTCGCCGATGCGCGGGTGATGCTGGACGCGGCGAAGGCCCGGGCCGACAAGATCGGCGTGCCCATGTGCATCGCCATCACCGACGACGCCGGCAATCTCGTCGCGTTCGAACGGATGGACGGCGGCAAGGTGACCTCGACCACCATCGCCATCGACAAGAGCTATACGGCCTCCGGCGCGAAGAGGGCGACGCATGAGTATGGCGAGGCCAGCCAGCCCGGAAAGCCGGCCTACGGCATCGCCTCGGCCATCGGCGGGCGGCTGATGGTGGTGGGCGGCGGCCTGCCGGTCATGGTCGACGGGACCTGTGTCGGCGGGATCGGCGTCAGTTCGGGGACGCCGGCGCAGGACATCGAGGTCGCGCAGGCCGGTCTCGACGCCTTCATGGCGGCACTCTGAATGCTCGAGCTTGACCATATCGTCGTCGCCGCGCCCTCGCTCGAGAGCGGGCTTGGCCATGTCAGGGACCGGACCGGGCTGGACCTGCCGCCCGGGGGCGAACATCCCCTGATGGGGACGCACAACCACCTGCTCCGGCTCGGGGCCGACGAATTCCTCGAGGTGATCGCGGTCGATCCTGCGGCTCCGGCCCCGGACAGGCCGCGCTGGTTCGGGCTGGACCGCCCGCTTGCCGGTCCGCGCCTTGCGCACTGGGTGGTGCGCTGTGCCGACATGGCCGTGGCGCGGCCGCGGCTGCCCGAGGATCTCGGCCCCGCGATTCCGGTGACGCGCGGCGATCTGACCTGGCTGCTGACCGTTCCGGAGGACGGAGCGCTCCCCATGGAGGGCGCCCTGCCGAGCCTGATCCAGTGGACGACAGACCCCCTGCCGCCGACCCGGATGCCCGGAGCGGGGGCAGAGCTTTTGTCGCTGACCGTCTCGCATCCCGGGGCCGATCAGATCTCCGACTGGCTGTCGCCGCTGCTGGGCGACCCCCGGATCCGCTATCGGACCGGGCCGTGCAGCCTGTCGGCCGAGCTGAAGGTCGGCGATCGCGTGGTCACGCTGCAGTAGACAGTGACGCCATCCGGCTCCATCCTGACGACCGGGATGGAGGACGAGATGAACGACACAAGAGAATATTCGGGACACCTGCGGTTCGAGACCCTCGTCGTGTCGAACGACGAGGCCCGGGGAACCATGCCGGTGCAGGAGGGCGTCCTGAACCCCTTCGGCACCGTGCATGCCGGCGCGCTCGTCTGGTTCGCGGATGTGGTGGCGACGCGGCTGGCGCTGCAGGGGGCCAGCGTTTCGGCCGGCGGCCAGGGTTTCCCACTGGCGATCAACATCACCGCGCAGATTCTGTCGAACGTCACCTCGGGCATTCTGACGGCGCGGGCTCGTTTCGTGAAAAAGGGACGGACGTTGCAGGTTGTCCGGACCGAGGTGACATCGGACCAGGGCAAGCAGCTGCTGGACCTGACGACAAGCCACATCACCTCGAAATAGCGCGGGCACGGGCCGCGAACGAAAATGGGCGCGGCAACGGCCGCGCCCAGTGAAATCGAGGGTCGTCTTGGGTTCTCGTTCACCCCGCCATGGGTCAGGCGGTTTCCTTGGCCTCGAGCGCCTTGCCTTCGACCGTTTCACCGGTTGACTTGGTGATTTCGATCCGGCGCGGCTTCAGCGCCTCGGGAACCTCGCGCACCAGGTCGATGTGCAGCATGCCATCGGCATGGGTCGCGCCGGTCACCTTCACGTGGTCCGCCAGATGGAAACGGCGTTCGAAGGCGCGGGTGGCGATGCCGCGGTGCAGGTAGGTGCGCTTGTCTTCCTCGGCCTTCTTGGCCGAGACGACCAGGGCATGTTCCTTGACCTCGATCGACAGTTCGTCTTCGGCGAAGCCGGCCACTGCGATCGTGATGCGATAGCTGTCCTGATCGAGTTTTTCGATGTTGTAGGGCGGATAGGTCGGCTGTGCGACCTCGGTGCTCAGCACGCGGTCCATCATGTCGGCAAGCTGGTCGAAGCCGACGGTGGCACGGTAGAGCGGGGCAAGATCAAAGTTACGCATGGTCATCCTCTTTGAGCGATAACGTTGGTGATGTGCCTTCCCATCGGGGACAGGCGATTTCGCGCGGAACCCTTGTTGGCGTCCCGACACAGCACATGTGGGAGGTCGTTTCCGACGATTCAAGAGGGGTCGGTTCAGCCGCCGGGACGGACGAATTTCGCGCCGATTCCAGCGCGTCCCGTCAGCGGAGAGCCGCCGGTCTTGCCGATCGTGATCCGTTTCGCGCGCGGCGCCGGGGGCAGCCCGTGACCCTTGCCCGCCTTCAGATCCTCGCGGAGGAAACCGATCTGTTCGAGATCGGTGCCGAGAGAGACGTTGTTGCCCTCGACCATCGCCTTTGCCGAGACCACCGAGACGATCCGCGCCACACCCCCGGCAAGGCTGAAGACCGGCGCGCCGGAACTGCCGAAGTCGACGTCGCAGGACATGATCAGCACGCCCTGCTGGCGAGTGATCACATTGCACATCTCCTGGATGCTGGGGGCTTGCGCCCGGTCGTGGGCATAGGAGACCACGGCGATCGGGTCGCCGCCGCGGGGCCGCTCCGAGGTGCGGAAGGGGGTGACCTGCGTGTTGCGGATGGGCTGGTAGAGTTCCAGCAGGGCGATGTCGTTGCGCACGCGCTCGGGCGAGGCCGCGGCCCGGTACTCGTAGGTCTCGGGCACCACCGCCCGGCGCACCTGCCGGTAAGCCGAGGCGCGCCCGTTGCGCCATCCGGCCAGAAACTCGATCCGGGTGTGGTCGATCCGCCGGCCGGTCTGCCTGTCGAACAGGCAATGCGCGGCGGTCAGCACCAGATCGTCGCCGATCAGCGCGCCGGTGCAGAACCCCCGTCCGTCGAGGTCGAGCCGCCCGACTGCCTCCCATCCCTTGCTGTCATCGCCGGTATTCAGGGTGCGCAGATCGGATTCCTGCGCCGACACGGGTTGAGCGAGAGACAGAATCAAGGTGAGAGCCAGGGCGGACCCCGGGATCAGGCGGTGCAACATCGTCTACCCTTCGATGCGGTTTGATCCCAGGGTAGGCGGGGCTTGGGGCGAAAATAGGGCGACCTGTGTCCTGAGGCCTCTTGTCGCGAACAACTCTGCGCGGCGGTCGAGTGGCAAGGCGAACAGTGGGCAAACCCTATGCAGGGCCATTCAGCGCCGGCGGTTTAGGCCCGCCCGTGGCCCAGTCCAGCAACTCCACCGTATGGACCACCGGCACTCCGATGCCCGATCCGATCTGCATCATGCAGCCGATATTCCCGGCGGCGATGACGTCGGGATTGACCGCCTCCAGCGTCCGGACCTTCCGGTCCTTCAGCTTACCGGAAATCTCGGGCTGCATCAGGTTGTACGTCCCGGCGGAGCCGCAGCAGAGATGCGCATCGGCGGGTGTGGCGACCTCGAACCCGGCCTTCCGGAGAAGCTGTTTCGGCAGGTCCTTGACCTTCTGTCCGTGCTGGAGCGAGCAGGCGGAGTGATAACCGACGCGCAGCGCCTCGGGCGCCTCGGCGGGAAGGTCGAGATCGCCCAGGACCTCTGTGATATCCTTGGCGATCGACGAAACGCGGGCGGCCTCTTCGGCCAGCGGATCGTTGCGGAACATGTGGCCGTAATCCTTGACGGTCGTGCCGCAGCCGGAGGTGTTGATCACGACGGCATCTAGCCCGTCGCCGTTCATCTCGCGCGTCCAGGCGCGGATATTGCGGGCGGCTGAGGCATGGGCGATGTCCTCTTTCCCCATGTGGTGAGTGAGGGACCCGCAACAGCCTTCGCCCTCGGGAACGACGACCTCGACCCCGTGCCGGGTGAGCAGGCGGATGGTGGCATCGTTGATATCGGTGTTCAGCGCCTTCTGGGCGCAGCCGGTCATCAGGGCGACGCGCCGGATCTTCCGCCCCTGCGCCGGGAAGGTCTGCGGATCGTCGTTGCGCGAGGGCGCCGGCAGGCGGCGCGGGGCCATGCCGATCATCGCGCGCAAGCGGGCGTCGGGGATCAGGCGGCGGAACGGGCGGGCCAGGCCGGCAGCGAAAAGCGCCAGGCGGAACCGCGTCGGGTAGGGGATGATCCGGGCGAGGACCCAGCGCAGGGCGCGGTCGTCCCATCTGCGCCGGTAGGTCTTCTCGATATAGTCGCGCGCATGGTCGACGAGGTGCATGTAATGCACGCCGCTCGGGCAGGTCGTCATGCAGGCGAGGCAGGACAGGCAGCGGTCGATATGCTTGACGGTCTTGGCGTCTGGCACACGCTCGTTTTCCAGCATGTCCTTGATCAGATAGATGCGGCCGCGCGGGCTGTCGAGTTCGTCGCCCAGCACCTGGTAGGTGGGGCAGGTCGCGGTGCAGAAACCGCAGTGGACACAGGCGCGCAGGATCTCGTTGGCGCGGGCGGTGCCGGGATCCGACAGCTGTTCCGGCGTGAATTCCGTGCGCATCAGGCCACCACCCTGGCCGCGATGAAGCCCAGGACGGGGGCCAGGGTCGCCACGCCGCCCGCGATGATCGGAAGCGGGTGCGTCCCGGGCATGTTGCGGTTCAGCATCTGGGCGACGAAGGCGGAAAAGCCGATCCAGCCGACCCAGAGCAGCCCGAGGGCGAGGGTGACGCGCATCGGGTGTTCGGCCGCATTGATCGGAAGCAGGCGCAGCATGCCGATCCCCGCAAGCGCGAGCAAGAGCACCCCGGGGCCGAGCATGGGAAAGAAGCCGCGGTTCGGCGCGCGGCGGACGAGGATCGCGAAGAGGCCAATGCCGGCGAGTGTCACGACGATCAGGATGAGTGTCAGCGTCATCAACTAGTTTCCATGAGGCCGGGGTTGAGAATGCTCCGGGGGTCGAACCGGGTGCGCAGCCCGGCGGCAAGTTTGTCAAGCGCCGGATGCTGCGGATGAAACACGGGGACCCGGGCGCGGGTGGCCGCGCCGGCGCGGATCAGGGTCGCGTGACCGCCATGGGCCTCCACCTGAGCCCGGATCGCCGCGGCCCCGGCGTCGCCTTTGTCAGGGGTCATCAGCCAGAGCAACCCGCCGCTCCAATCGGCGATCGTGCGCATCTCGAGACCGGTCCGGGCAAGCGTCTCGCAGATCCCGGCGGCGACGGTCGGCCGGGTCGAGATCCGCCAGACCGCGCCGTCCTGTCCGGCGAAGGGCGTGACGTCGCGGACCTCGCGCCAGAGGGCGGCGCTGTCCGGTCCGCGGTGGATGTCGTCGGCCCCCAAGAGGTCGGTCAGCTTCTTCACCCTGTAGTCGACGCTGCCGGACATGCCCTCGATGCGGATGCGCCGTTCCGCCGGGCCGCCGGTCGCCTCGGGTGACAGCCAGGCCGCCCCCGAAACGTCGCAGGGGGTGCCCATGGCGCGTGTCAGGTCGGCGAGGGCGTCGTGCATGGGCTGGCCGCGCAGGACCAGCGTCGCCTCGGCTTCGGGTATGGCCTGCACCTTCAGGCTGATCTCGGTCAGGACGCCGAGCGTGCCGTGGCTGCCGGCGATCAGCTTGACGAGGTCGTAGCCGGTCACGTTCTTCATCACCCGGCCGCCGTTCCGGACGATATCGCCCGCCCCGTTGACGAAGCGGATGCCGAGCATGTGATCGCGCGCGGCCCCGGTCTGGATGCGGCGCGGGCCCGAGATGTTGGCGGCGGCGATCCCGCCGATGGTCGGCGTTCCGGCCGTGCTCATCAGGGCGCGGTGATCCATCGGTTCGAACGCAAGCCTCTGACCCTTTTCGCCCAGGATGGTGTCGATATCCGCGATCGGCGTTCCCGCCCCGGCGACCAGGGTCAGCGCGCCGGGTTCATAGAGCCGGATGCCGTGGAGGCCATCGGTCTGCAGCGGCTCGCCCTCGGTCGCCATGCCGCGCGTGTTGCCGCCCCGGATCGACAGTGGGCCGGTGGCGCCCCGGATCAGGTCGGCAAGCTCGGCTTCGGTTGCGGGTCGTGCCATGCGTCAGACCCGCCGCGCGTCGCTGGCGGCCAGGGGAAAGACCTTGGCGGGGTTCAGCAGCCATCGGGGGTCGAAGACGTCCTTGACGGCCATCTGCGCCTCGAGATCGGCCGGGTCGTACTGGTGGCTCATCAGATCCCGTTTTTCGACGCCGACGCCGTGTTCGCCCGTCAGGCAGCCGCCGACCTCGACACAGAGCCTGAGGATCTCGGCCCCCATGGCCTCGCAGGTCTCGAGATCGCCGTCCTTGTTCGCGTCGAACAGGATCAGCGGGTGAAGGTTGCCGTCGCCGGCGTGAAAGACGTTCGCGACCTCAAGCCCGTATTCCTGTGACAGGTCATTCATGCGCCCCAGGACGGTCGGCAGTTCGCTGACCGGGATGGTGCCGTCGAGACAGATGTAGTCATTGATCTGCCCCATCGCGCCGAAGGCCGACTTGCGGCCCAGCCAGATGCGGGCGGAGTCTTCGGGGCCGGTGCTTTCCCGGATCTCGACCGGGTCATGGCGGTCCGCGATGGCGGTGATCACCGAAAGCTGTTCGTCGATTTCCGCGGGCGAGCCCTCGACCTCGACGATCAGCAGCGCCTCGCAGTCGGGATAGCCCGCCCCGGCGAAGGCTTCGGTCGCCTTGATGCAGGGCCGGTCCATGAACTCGATGGCGACGGGCAGCACGCCCGCTTCGATGATGTCGCGCACGCAGGCGCCGGCGACCTCGTTGCCGTCGAACCCGATCAGCACCGGCCGCGCCCCTTCGGGCTTGGGCAGGATGCGCAGGGTCGCCTCTGTCACGACGCCAAGCTGCCCTTCCGAGCCGCAGACCACGCCCAGGAGGTCCAGCCCGCCGCTGTCGAGATAGGGGCCGCCGATCTCGATCACCTCGCCGTCCATCATGACCATCGTGACGCCCAGCAGGTTGTTCGTCGTCACCCCGTACTTGAGGCAATGCGCCCCACCGGAGTTCATCGCGATGTTCCCGGCAATCGCGCAGGCCAGCTGGGAGGACGGGTCTGGCGCGTAGAAAAAGCCGTCGCCTTCCACGTGGCCCGTGACAGAGAGGTTCGTCATGCCGGTCTGCACGCGGATGAAGCGGTCCTCGTAACAGGTTTCGAGCACGGCGGTCATGCGGGCCACGCCGAGGATCACGCAATCCTCGGTCGGCAGCGCGCCACCGGCGAGCGAGGTGCCCGCCCCCCGCGGCACGACCGGCACCCCGAACCGGTGGCAGAGGCGGAGGACATCGGAAACCTCCTGCGTCGTGGCGGGCAGCACGGCGATCATCGGCGGACAGCGATAGGCCGTGAGCGCGTCGCATTCATAGGCGCGGGTCTCGGCCGGGTCGGTGATGATGGCATCCGCGGGCAGGACCTCGCGCAGGGCGGCGGTCAGCGGGTCCTTCTGCGACAGGATCCGGGGATCGGGAACAGGCATCTGCATGACGGACCTCGCATGGTGCGGGAGTGGCGGGGTTCTATCGCCGAAACCGCCCGATTGGCAAGTCGGACCGGTGGCGCGCCCGGGCCGCGGCCGGCCGGTCCGGTGCACGCCAGTGTGAAATCCCGTGCCCTTTCCAAGCGTGGATCGGCGGGTATAAGCAAAGGCATGTACCGCGCCGCTCTCCTCTCGCTCCTGCTGTTCCTTCCCGCATTCGCACTGGCCGATCCGCCCGAAATTGTCGGTGCGACGGCGAAGAAGTCCGGCATGGGCTGGCGGATCAGCGTCACGCTCAAGCATCCGGACACCGGTTGGGACCACTATGCCGACGGATGGGAGCTTCAGGACATGGCGGGGAACGTTCTGGGCTTTCGCAAGCTCGCGCATCCGCACGGCCACAACGAACCGTTCACGCGGTCATTGTCGTCGGTCATGATTCCCGACGGGACGCGCAAGGTGAAGATCCGGGCGCGCTGCAACACCGGCGACTGGAGCGAATTCCACAAGCTCAAGCTGCGCTGAGCGCGCTCGGTCGCGCCGGTCGGTCTCAGTTCAGCAGGCCGGCGTGCCGCATTGCGGCGCGGATCTTCTCCTGCGTCGGTTCGGTGACCGGGGTCATCGGCAGCCGCACTTCGTTTGCGCAGAGACCAAGCTCGGACATGGCGAATTTCACGCCGCAGAGGCCGGGTTCGGTAAAGATCGCCTCGTGCAGGGGCATCAGCCGGTCCTGGTAGGTCAGGGCCTTGGCATAGTCGCCCGCCGCGCAGGCCGCCTGCATTTCGCTGCTCAGTCTCGGCGCCACGTTCGCCGTGACCGAGATGCAGCCGGTGCCGCCCATGGCGTTGAAGCCGACCGCCGTGCCGTCCTCGCCCGAGAGCTGGACGAAGTCGGGGCCGCAGGCCATACGCTGCAGCGCGACCCGGTCGAGCTTGGCCGTGGCGTCCTTGACCCCGACGATGCGGGGCAGGCGGGACAGTTCGCCCATGGTTTCGGGCAGCATGTCGATGACCGAGCGGGGCGGGATGTTGTAGATGATGATCGGGATCTCGGCCGCGTCGTGCATGGCGGTGAAATGCGCGATCAGAC
Organism: Pseudooceanicola batsensis HTCC2597; assembly: GCF_000152725.1. Lineage (GTDB taxonomy): Bacteria > Pseudomonadota > Alphaproteobacteria > Rhodobacterales > Rhodobacteraceae > Pseudooceanicola > Pseudooceanicola batsensis. The sequence continues at coordinate 2,489,403 of NZ_CH724131.1, read as the reverse complement.
CGGCCTGCGTGGGCTTGTTGTAATAGGGGGTGACCACCAGCGCGCCGTCGGCCCCCACCTCCGATGCCTTCCTGATCAGGCGCACGCCCTCGGCGGTGTTGTTGGCGCCGGCGCCCGCGATCACGGGGATGCGGCCAGCCGCGTGCCTGACCACCTCTTCGATGACGATCTCGTGCTCGCGCAGCGACAGGGTCGGGGATTCGCCGGTCGTGCCCACGGGAACGATGCCGTTCGAGCCCTGCTCGACATGCCAATCGACAAGTTTCTTCAGCGTATCCAGATCCAACTCGCCGTTCTTGAACGGCGTGACGAGGGCGGGAAGTGACCCGTGAAACATGACACGCTCCTTTCGTTTGGCGGGTGGCGGAGTGCCGTCCCGGTTGCCGATCACCACCATGTCAACGCCCAATACTTGAGCAATGCAGGGGGCGGGTTACATTCGTCGCGTGTCTATCCGGGTTCGGCAGGAGAAATGCAAGTGAAACCGCGTCGCGCCGGCCAGGCCCTGCTGCTGCTCCTCGCCTTCATCGTCGCGGTTCCTGTCGCGCTTCCGGCAGCCGCGCAGCGCACGGGGGAAAGCGTCGTGCCCCGGCCGCTGAGTTCGGCTTTCGCCGCGGCCCGGGACGGGAACTGGGAGACCGCCCTTCCGCTGGCCGAACGCGACGGGCCGGTCGCGCGCGACATCCTGGAATGGACGCGGCTGCGGGCCGGAGAGGGCACCCCCGCCGAGGTTCTCGCCTTCCTGCGCGACAATGCGCACTGGCCGGGCCTGGCCTATCTCCGGCAACGCAGCGAACCGGCATTCCTGGACGCGACCGACGCGCAGGTGCTGGCCTTTTTCGACGGGCATCTGCCGGAGACGGGGCGCGGGGCGCTGCGTCTCGCTGCGGCGCAGGAGATGGCCGGGCAGGCGGGCGAGGCGCAGGCCAATGTCGTTCTGGCCTGGCGCACGCTCGCTCTGGATGCGGCGACGCACGACATGTTTCTCGCGCGGTATGGCGATCTGCTCGGGCCGCATCATGCCGCCCGGCTGTCGCTGTCGCTCTGGAACGATCGCTCTGGCGACACCGAACGGATGCTCGACCTGGTGGGAGAGGATCAGGCCCGGCTGGCCCGCGCGCGCCTGGCGCTGTCGAACGACGGCAACAATGTCGATGCCCTGATCGAGGCCGTGCCGGAGAGCCTCCGGAAGGATCCGGGGCTTGCCTACGACCGGTATATCTGGCGCATCCGCAAGGGACTGCACGGCGGAGCCAAGGATCTTCTGCTGGAACAGAGCCGCATTCCGGGCGGGCTGGGCTATCCCGACAGATGGGCCAATCACCGCCGATCCTATGCGCGCGGTGAAATGCGCAGCGGCGATCCCGCGCGGGCCTATCTTCTGGCCTCGGGGCATCAGCTGACCGAGGGAGGCAACTTTGCCGATCTGGAATGGCTGTCGGGCTACATTGCCCTGACCTATCTCGATGATCCCGAGGCGGCGCTGGCCCATTTCGACAGGCTCGAAGCGGGCGTCCAGACACCGATTTCCCTCGGACGGGCCGGGTACTGGCGTGGCCGCGCGCTCGAGGCCATGGGCGATGAAGAGGCGGCGCAGGAGGCCTATCTGCGCGGCGGGCGGCACCAGACGACCTTCTACGGGTTGCTGGCGGCGGAAAAGGCCGGGTTAGGCTTCGATCCGGCGATGGCCGGACGGGCCGAGGCGGCGCACTGGTCCGAGACACCCCTGGCCGACAGCGATCTGCGCGAGGCCGTGATGCTGTTCCGTGCAGCGGGTCTGGATCACGAGGCCGAGAGGTTCCTGACGCACATGGCCGAGACGGCGACACCGGAAGAGCTGGCCAGCCTGGGCCGCATGGTCGAAGAGGCCGGCGATCCGCATCTCGAGGTCATGCTGGGCAAGGCGGCGGCGCAGCGGGCGATCGTGCTGCCGCGGCACTACTACGCGTTGCACCCCATGACCGAGCTGGACCTGCCGGTCTCGACGGAAATGGCGCTGGCCATCGCCCGACGCGAGAGCGAATTCGACCCCGCCGTGACCAGCCACGTGGGGGCGCGCGGGTTGATGCAACTGATGCCGCGCACCGGCTTGGCCATGGCCGAGAAGGTCCGCGACACCGGGGATGTGGCCGGTCGTCTGGGGTACTGGGCCTTCAACGCCAGGCTCGGGTCGGCCTATCTGGCGCAGCTGGCCGAGGAGTTCTCGGGCAATGTGCTGCTCGTCTCGGCGGGGTACAATGCCGGTCCCTCGCGGTCGGTTCGCTGGTCCGACCAGTTCGGCGACCCGCGCTCCGGCGAGGTCGATCCGGTCGACTGGGTCGAGCACATCCCCTTCCGCGAGACCCGGAATTACGTGCAGCGCGTGGCCGAGAGCCTGCCGATCTACCGTGCCCGCCTCGGTCGTGAGCCGCTGCCTATCCCCTTCGGTACCGAGCTGACGGGCTCAACGATTGCGGCGTTCCCGCCACAGGGTGAATAGACCTGCCGCGATCACGATCGCCGCGCCGATGGCCACGTTCAGACGAATGACCTCGCCGAAGGCGGCGAGGCCGATGACGGCGGCGAAGACCAGCTGGAAATAGGCGAAGGGCTGGACCGCGCTGGCCTCGGCCACCTCGTAGGTGCGGATCAGCAGGTAGTGCCCGCCGGCCCCGGTGAGGCAGAGCAGGCCCATCCAGACCCAGTCCGAGGGCGCCATCGGCGTCCAGGCCCAGATGCCGACGGCGGTCATGACGACGGCCCCCGTCACCCCCGTCCAGAAGAACGAGGTCGCCGAGGTGTCGCGCCGGGCGGCGTAGCGGGTCAGCAGCCCGTAGACCGCGAACATCAGCGCCGCCAGAAGCGGCACCAGCGCCTCGACGGCGAAGACGCCGAAGCCCGGTTGCAGCACGATCAGCACCCCGACAAAGCCCACTCCGATGGCGGACCAGCGCCGCCAGCCCACGGATTCGCCCAGGATGGGGCCTGACAAAGCGGCGACGAGCAGCGGGTAGCAGACAAAGACCGCGTGGCTTTCCACCAGCCCCAGAAGGTCGAAGGCGGTGATCATCACGCAGATCTCGGCGGCCAGCAGGAGACCGCGGAAGATCTGGATCAGCGGCTGTTCGGTTCGGGCGGCGTTGGCGATGCCGCCGGCCTGCCGCGCGGCGACGCTGATGACGAAGAGCCCGAAGAACCAGTAGCGGATCATGACGATCATCAGCACCGGGTAATCCGCGGCCAGGTGGCGCGAGATACCGTCCTGCGCCGCGAAGACGAGCGTCGTGGCAATCATCAGCAGGATGCCGAGGCGGGTGTTCTGTTCGGTCATGGTTTCCGGGCCCGCGTCATGTGGCGCTTGCGGCCATGGCCGGGATGGCGCGTCACCTCGAACCCGGCATCGGCCAGCGCGCGCCGGACATGACCAGCGGCGGTGTAGGTGGCCGCCGTGCCGTCCCCGGCGGTATGGTCATGCACGGCGCGCATCAGGTCCGGCCCCCAGAGTTCGGGGTTGCGGGCCGGTGCGAAGCCGTCGAGGAACCAGGCATCGGCGCGGCCCTCCCATTGCGCAAGCGTCTCGCGCGCGTCGCCGAGGATGATCCGCAGTTCCAGGTCCGGCCGGCTGATCGCTTCGGCCCCCCAAAGGGGCGCGAGGTCCTCCGCCACGTCGCCGAGTTCGGGAAAGGCGGACTGCGCGCGGATCATGTCCTCGGGGGTCATGGGATAGGCTTCGAACGTGGTGTAGTGCAGGGGACCTTCGGTTCCGCTCGTGCGCCATGCGTGAAGCGCGGCGAGAAGATTGAGGCCGGTGCCGAACCCCAGTTCGGCGATGTGAAAGCCCGGCCGAAACCGGTCGGGCAGATCATTGCCTGCCAGAAAGACATGACGGGTCTCGTTCAGCCCGTCTTCGAGACTGAAATAGGGATCGTCGAACCGGGCCGACACCGGGGTGCGCCCCTCGCGCCAGCTGAGCTCGGGTCTGTGTGGGCCGTCGGTCTGGCCGGACATGCTGGGATCCTTTAGAAACCGCGCGGGGCGGTGCGTCGGGCACCATGCAGCGAGGACCCGGGGATGACAAGGATCGACGTGACCGTGCGCGGCGCGGGAATATTCGGGCTGTCCTGCGCCTGGGCCTGCCTGCGGCGGGGGGCTCGGGTGCGGGTGATCGACCCGAACGGTGTGGCTGCCGGATCCTCGGGCGGGCTGGTCGGGGCGCTTGCGCCGCATGTGCCCGGGGCATGGAACGCGAAGAAGCAGTTCCAGCTCGAAAGCCTGCTGATGGCCGCCGACTGGTGGGCGGAAATCGAGACTGAATCGGGGCTTTCGGCCGGTTACGGCCGGACGGGCCGCCTTCAGCCGCTGGCCGACGGGCGTGCGGTGGAACTGGCCCGATCCCGCGAGGGCGAGGCCAGGACCCACTGGGGCGGTCATGCCGATTGGACGGTGGTGCAGCGCTCGGGCCCCTTCGTTCCCGTCAGCCCGAGCGGGATGCACGTCCTCGATACACTCTCTGCACGAATACATCCGCGCAAAGCCTGTCTTGCACTCGCCGGGGCCATTGGCGCGACGGGGGGCGAGGTCGTCCCGGACGGGCCGGAGCAGGGCAGCGTGATCCATGCGACCGGCGTCGCCGGGCTGGAGGAGATGAGCGCGCTCTGGGGCCGGACGGCCGGCAACGGCGTCAAGGGACAGGCGGCGCTGCTGGCGTTCGACGCGGGGGCGGTGCCGCAGGTGTTTGCCGAGGGCGTTCACATCGTGCCGCATGCGGATGGGACGGTGGCCGTCGGGTCGACCAGCGAACGGGACTATACCGACCCGACCACGACGGATGACGCGCTGGACGCGGTGATTGCCCGGGCGATGGCGGCGGTCCCGGCACTCCGGGGCACCGAGGTGCTGGAGAGATGGGCGGGCGTCCGGCCCCGCGCCCGGTCCCGTGCGCCGATCCTGGGGCGCTGGCCCGAGCGGCCGGGCCATTTCATCGCCAATGGCGGGTTCAAGATCGGCTTCGGAATGGCCCCCGGGGTGGGAGAGGTCATGGCGGATCTCGTGCTTGAGGGCCGCGATCGCATCCCGGAGGAGTTCCGCGTGTCTTCGGTCTGGGGCAGCACCTCGACGTGAGGGTCTAGTTCGACACTATCACGGGGTGTAGAGCCTTTTTCAGGAACTCCGCCGCGTTACTGCTGACGGGTGTGCCATGCGCCATGAGGACCCGTTCTGCCGGCCAATCGAGCACCTGCCGGAGCGTCTCTTTCGAGGTCGCGCTACGCAGCGCCAGCCGGAACTTGCGCGGCACCTGCGGTTCGCTCCCGATCATGCGGTCGAGGCGGGCGACCCATCCGCGCCACCCGGTGAACCAACCCCGCGAGAAGTTCTGCAGCAGATCGGTGAAGATGACGGTGCCGCTGGTCCGGTGGAAGAACACCACCTCGTCGGCGATCTTGTTGGGGACCAGGACCTGGCGGATGTCACCGGCCCAGGCGAGATGCGGATCCCCGCCGAGGTCCGAGGCGAACCGGATGGCCGGCTGCTTGGCGTTCACGCCCGGAGCACCGTGGATCAGGGCCTGCGGAAAGGCCGTGTGCCAGTCCGGCAGGGACATGTGATGCAGCGCGTTGGGTGCGACGATGTGCCGGACCGGGCCGAGCGCCTCGGTCTCGCGGCGCAGCTCGGGAGAGAGGGCGGTGGGCGACCAGATGAACAGCCCGCCGTCGGTCAGCCGGATGACGGCCATGCGCGTCGGGTATCGGAACCCGGCCATGCCGTCCACGACAGGGCCCTCGACAGTCCACAACTCCGGTCCGAACGGCTGAAGCATCCGATGTCTCCCGACGGATTTCCGGCAGGATAGCGGAAACGAAAATGCGCGCCACCCCGGCGCGCATTTCCGATCTTCGGCAGGAGTCCCGGGTCAGGCGGGGTTCTTGGCGTAGCGCAGGTAGGGCAGTTTCTTGTCGAGCTTGCCGTATTTCTCCTCGGCCGCGGCGTCGTCCAGCGCGAGGGCGACGATCACGTCCTGACCCGTTTCCCAGTTGGCGGGCGTCGCCAGCGGCTGTTCATAGGTGCGCTGGAGCCCGTCGAGCGCGCGCAGCACCTCGGCAAAGTTGCGGCCCACGGTCATGGGATAGGTCATCATGAGCTGCACCTTCTTGTTCGGCCCGATGATGAAGACCGACCGGACGGTGGCGCTGTCGGCGGGCGTCCGGCCGTCCGGCAGATAGGCGTCGGCGGGCAGCATGTCGAGCGCCTTGGCCACCTCGAGCCCGTCATCCGCGATGATCGGAAAACCGGCCGTGGCGCCCGAAACGGTTTCGATGTCGCCCTTCCACTTCTTGTGATCCTCGACGCCATCGACGGAGATGCCCATCACCTTTGCGCCGCGCTTTTCCCATTCGTCCGCCAGCTGGGCGACGGCTCCGAATTCGGTGGTGCAGACCGGGGTGAAGTCCTTGGGGTGCGAAAAGAGGATCGCCCAGCTGTCGCCGATCCATTCGTGCAGGGAAAAGGTGCCCTGATCGGTGTTTACGGTCAGATCGGGGATGGTGTCGTTGATGCGCAGTGCCATGGTGTCCTCCGTTTGAGTCTCACTGGTTCGCCTCCTATCTAGATACCGCCCGCGCCATTTGCACCCCCTTCGCTTGCAAGCCCGGGGGCGTGGTGACAGAGTGGCGCGGATTTCGCGGGACGCCCATCTGCATTGCGGAACGCCCCGCCCTGACACGGGAGAGAGCCATGATCGAGAAACGCCAGTTCTACATCAACGGGGAATGGGTCGATCCCGTCACCCCGAACGACCACAAGGTCATCGACCCCTCGACCGAAGAGCCCTGCGCGGTGATCTCTCTCGGTTCGTCCGCTGACGTCGACAAGGCCGTCGCGGCGGCCAAGGCGGCCTTTCCCAAGTGGATGAAGACCGACCCGGCCGAACGGATCGCGGTGGTCGAGAAGTTCCTCGAGATCTACGGGACCAAGCAGGAGGAGATGGGCAAGGCGATCTCGATGGAGATGGGCGCGCCGATCGACATGGCCAAGGCGCAGCAGTGGGGCGCTGGGTTCGCGCACACGAAGAACTTCATCCGTGCGGCCAAGAACTTCCAGTTCGTCCGCCCGCTGGGCGATCACGCGCCGAACGACCGGATCGTCTATGAAGGCTATGGCGTCTGCGCGATGATCACACCCTGGAACTGGCCGATGAACCAGGTGACCCTCAAGGTCATCGCGGGGCTGATCGCCGGTTGCACCATGGTGTTGAAACCCTCCGAGGAATCGCCGCTGAACGCGCTGCTCTTTGCCGAGATGATGGACGAGGCCGGCGTGCCGGCGGGGGTCTTCAACCTCGTCAACGGCGACGGGGCGGGTGTCGGTACCGCGCTGACCGGTCATCCGGATGTCGACATGGTGTCCTTCACCGGTTCGACCCGCGCCGGCGTTGCGATTTCGCAGAACGCGGCGGCGACGCTGAAGAAGGTGCATCTCGAGCTGGGTGGCAAGGGCGCGAACGTCATCTTCGCGGATGCCGACGACAAGGCCGTCAAGCGCGGCGTGATGCACATGATGAACAACTCGGGCCAGAGCTGCAACGCGCCCTCGCGGATGCTGGTGCAGCGCGAACGCTACGACGCGGCGGTCGAGCAGGCGGCCGAGGCGGCCGGCAAGGTGCAGGTCGGGTCCGCGCATGACGAGGGCCGACATATCGGACCGGTCGTGAACGAGACCCAGTTCAACAAGATCCAGGCGCTGATCCAGAAGGGGATCGACGAAGGCGCGCGGCTGGTCGCGGGCGGCACGGGGCGTCCGGACGGCGTGAACCGCGGCTACTTCGTCAAGCCGACGATCTTCGCCGATGCCAACAACCAGATGACCATCGCGCGGGAAGAAATCTTCGGCCCGGTCCTGACGATGATCCCCTTCGATACCGAGGAAGAGGCGATCGAGATCGCAAATGACACGCCCTATGGCCTGACCAACTATGTCCAGACCACCGATGGCGAGCGGGCGAACCGCGTGGCGCTGAGCCTGCGGTCCGGCATGGTCGAGATGAACGGCCAGCCGCGCGGCGCGGGTGCGCCCTTCGGCGGGATGAAGCAATCGGGCAACGGCCGCGAGGGCGGCGTCTGGGGGCTCGAGGACTTCATGGAGGTCAAGGCGGTCTCGGGATGGAACGCCAAGACGGCCTGATCCCCGGACAATACGATTAATGGTTATGGCGCGGACCCGTTCCGCGCCATTTTCATTTTGCAAAGGACGGATTCGGAACTAATCTTCCTTGGTCCTGCCCATCCCGGGGTGGACCTGGGGATTCGGAAAAACACCATGCCTCACCATAGTCATGCCGACGGGTTCGCCGCGGGGCTCATCGTACTGGTGGTCGCTGTCTCTCTGGCCTCTCTCATGGTGGGATGGGGCGCGGGGGTCGAATGGCTCGTCCGGGTGTCGGAAAGGCGCAGCGCGATGGTGCCCGGGCCGGCGCTCTGTCTCGCGCTGATCGCCGGAAGCTCACTGTTGTTCGACAGGGGCCCGTACCGCGCGGCCCGCAAGGTCGCACTGGCCGGCGCGCTTGTCATACTCGGGTTCATGATCCTGGCGCCGCACCTGGCGGATGGCCCGCTGGACACTTGGCTGTTGTCCGGAAGCGGGACGGCGGACGGTGTCTCGCGCGCCGCCATGATCGGGCTGGCCCTTGCCGCCGTCGCGCCTGCGGTGCGGCTTGGCCTTTTCCCGGTGTCGGGGGAGTGGCAGTTCCACATTCCGCTTTTCGGTCTGATGGTCGCCGTGGTGATCAGCGGGCTGGTCGCGTTCGATCCGCTCACCTTCGAGACTCTGGGCCTGTTCCGGCATCTTTCGTTGATCGAGGCGGTGTTGATGAGTCTTCTGTTCGGCGCCCAGGTGCTGCAGCATCACCCCGACGAGGTGGCGGACCTTCCCGGGCGGTCGATCTGATACCGGCGTTGCACGCGCCGTGTCCCGCCTGCTAGAGGGCCGGGGCAGATAGCCACAGGCCAGACGATTTGACCCAGTCCGACTTCGTTCCCGTGACCGTGCTCAAGCGCGACGCGTTCTCCGAGACGATCTCGGGGCATCTGGCCGACCGGCCGGATCGCCGGGTGGCCTTTCGCAAGCTCGAGGGGCTGCCCTGGTGGTCGCGGCCGATCGCGCGCTTTCTCGCCCGGCGCGAGGCGCGGGCATTGAAGGCGGTGCAGGGCATCGCGGGCTGCCCGGTCCTGATCTCGGCCGACCGGCGCGGGATCATGCGCGATTGGTCCGAGGGGACGCCTTTGCAACTGGCGCAACCTGCGGAGGCGGCGTTCTACCGGGACGCCAGACGCCTGCTGCGCGAAATGCGGCGGAGGGGCGTCACCCACAACGACGTCGCCAAGCCGCAGAACTGGCTGATGACCCCGGAAGGGCGCGCCGCCGTGATCGACTTTCAGTTGGCGTCCGTGCACCGGAGGCGCGGCGTGCTGTTCCGGACCATGGCGCGGGAAGACCTGCGGCATCTGCTCAAGCAGAAGCGGGCCTATGCGCCCGGCCTGCTGACGGCGTCGCAACACAGGATGCTGACCCGAAAGTCGCTGCCGACGCGGATCTGGATGGCCACGGCCAAGCCGATCTACAACTTCGTGACCCGGCGGCTCTTCGACTGGTCGGACGGAGAGGGGACCGAGGACCGGCTGGAACGGGAGGGGCCCCGCATTGCCGCGGCGCTGGACGCCCGGGCCGACGTGACGGGGCACTATACTTGCGCCTTTCCGCTTCCCGGACGCGGCAGCGGGCTCTACACCTTCGCGGAAACCGGCACCGGCCCCGAGGCCCTGCGCCCCGATCTTCCCGCCGGCGTGCCGGAACACCTGCAATGCGTGCCCCGTCTGCCCCGTGACGCGGGCGGAACCATCGACGCGGCGCTGCTGTCGCTGATCGCGGCGAACCGGCTGGACGAGGTCGAGGCCCGTCTGCAGGCCGAGCCCGAGCTGCGTCCCGTCGCGGACGTCGTGCTGGCCGGACGTCTGAATCTGACGGACCGCATCCTGCGCTAGGGCGGAGGGACCGGCCAAGATCCGCCGAGCGTCACCCGTACATCTTGCCGGACCGCCCGTTCATGGGGCCTATCGGAGGCGGTGATTATTCGGAGATGATGATGACGGTTCGGACGCTCGGTATCCTGTTGATTTCTGTCGTTCTGGCGGGCTGCGCCGCCCGGCCCGAGCTCGAGCCTGCGGCCATGGCGCTGCATCCCGGCGAGACGCCGGAACTGCGGCGCCTCGTGAACCGGTATTCCGCCCATTACGACGTGCCAGCGACCCTCGTGCACCGCGTGATCCAGCGCGAGAGCGACTATCGCCCTCATGCCCGGAACGGACCCTATTACGGGCTGATGCAGATCCTGCCGGCCACCGCACGCGGCATGGGGTTCCAGGGAAAGCCCCGCGATCTTCTCGATGCAGAAACCAATCTGAAATGGGCGGTGAAGTACCTGCGCGGGGCCTGGCTGCTCTCGGACGGGGACGAGGCGACGGCGGTCGGCTGGTACGCGCGGGGCTATTACTACGAAGCCCGCGACCGCTGCATGCTGGTCGAGACCGGGCTGCTGGACCGGGAAATCCGCAGGAACTGCTAGAACGGCGCCTTGGCGCGGAAGGACATGCCCTTGCCGCCGTCGGGGTGAAGCAGCCGCAGCTCTTCGGAATGGAGCATGAGGCGCGGATGATCCCGGGCCGCGCCCTCGGCATAGAAGGGATCGCCGAGGATCGGATGCCCCAGTGCCAGCATGTGGACCCGGAGCTGATGCGACCGGCCGGTGCGGGGCATCAGCCGCACGCGGGTTTCGCCGTCGCCATGGCGCTGCACCTTCCAGTCGGTCCGGGCGGCGCGGCCGTTTTCGTGATCGACCATCTGGCGTGGGCGGTTCGGCCAGTCGACGTTCAGCGGCAGATCGACAGTTCCGCTGCGCGGCTCGAGATGGCCGTGGACGCGCGCGACGTAGGTCTTCCTGGTGCGCCTGTGCTCGAATTGCAGCCCCAAATGGCGCTGCGCGTGATGCGTCAGGGCGAAGACCATGACCCCCGAGGTGTCCCGGTCCAGCCGATGCACGAGGAGCGCGGTCGGAAACGCCGCCTGCACCCGGGTCAGCAGGCAATCGGCCAGATGTTCGCCCTTGCCGGGGACCGAAAGCAGGCCGGCGGGCTTATCGACCAGCAGGAGCTCCTGGTCTTCGTGGATCACGGACAAGGGCGTATCGGGCGGATCGTAGGCATCGGACATGGGCCGGTCATACCGCCCACGGGGCCGGGGGGCCATCAGGGTTTCTGCGACAGGCCCCCGCGATCGTTCTTCATCGACTTGGGAGCAAGAGCGGCCGCAGACTGCCGGTGTTCGGCAGGTCAGGCGAAGGTGGTGTCGAGAATTGCCGTCAGCGCCCTTGCATCGGTCTCGGTGAAGGCATCGGTCCGGTCGCTGTCGATATCGAGAACGGCGATGATCTCTCCTGCGCCGTTCCGCACGGGAATCACCAGCTCGGACCGGGTCGACGAGGCACAGGCGATGTGACCGGGGAAGGCATCGACATCAGGGACCAGCTGAACCTCGCCCGTCCGGGCCGCCGCCCCGCAGACGCCGCGGTCGAACGGGATGACGAGACAGCCGTGGCCACCCTGATACGGGCCGATCTTGAGCAGTCCCGGTTCGGTCACGCGGTAGAAGCCGGTCCAGTCGAACCGGTCGTCGGCGTGGTGGATCTCGCAGGCGAGGGTCGCCATCAGCGCGACGGTGTCGGTCTCGCCCTCGGTCAGGGCGGCGACGGTCCTGGTCAGGTGGTCGTAATCGACGCTCATGCGGAATCCGCCTTTTTCAGGGTCTGTTTCGGGGTTGCCATGACCTGCCGCAGCCAGGTGGCGCAGCGGGCGATGGCCTCGGCGCCATCCGGAAGAACCCGGGTCAGGTTGAGAAATCCGTGCACCTGGCCGGGATAGCGCAGCACCTCGACCGGCGTGCCGTCGTTCCGCAGCTTTTCGGCATAGCTCAGCCCCTCGTCCCAGAGAGGATCGTGCCCCGCCACGAGGATCAGGGCCTCGGGCTGTCCGCGCAGATGTTCGGCGTAGAGCGGAGAGAAGCGCGGCGCGCAGCGGTCCTGATCCGGGGGCAGGTACTGATCCAGATACCAGTCCATCCGGCGGCGCGACAGCAGCGGACTGTCGCCCAGGGCCAGCATGGAGGCCGAGTTCATCGCGCCGTCCAACGCCGGATAGATGAGCAGCTGCGCACGGGGGACCGGACGGCCCCGGGTCGCGAGATCATACAGCAGCACGGCCGCGAGGTTCCCGCCGGCACTGTCCCCGCCGACGACGAGCCGGCCGGGGTCGCAGGTCAGCTCTCCGCTGCCCGAGATCAGCGCCAGGTAGGCGGCAAGGATGTCGTCGGAAGCGGCCGGGTAGGGATCCTCCGGCGCCAGGCGATAATCGTAGGAGATCACGCGAATCCCCGCCTGGTCGGCCAGCTTGGCGCAGAGCCCGTCGTGGGTCTCGATACTGCCCTGGATCCAGCCGCCGCCATGCAGGAAAAGCAGGGTCGATTCGGGGGTCGAACCTTCGGGAAGGTAGACGCGGGCGGGCCGGGGACCCTCGGCGCCGGGCAACGTCGTGTCATGGCGCCGGACGGTCGGTGGGGGAGGGCGGTCGAACCGCTCGACGAATCCCGCCAGTTGCGTCCGACTCTCGGCCACCTCGAGCCGGGCGTCCGGCCCGCGCACCCGTGCGACGAGGTCGAGCAGCGCCTGCGCCTTCGGGTCGATCTCGCGGCCTTCCACCACGGGCATCCGGCCGCCGTGCAGCAGCCGGATCACGCCTGCGGGCAGGAACAGCCGGATCAGGCCGAGCATCAGGCCGAGGGTCCGCATGCCCGGCTCAGTCCCGTTCGATGGCGATGGCCGTGCCTTCGCCGCCGCCGATGCAGATGGCCGCGATGCCCCGCTTGAGGCCGTGCCTTTCCAGGGCGTTCAGCAGGGTCACCATGATGCGCGCGCCCGAGGCGCCGATCGGATGACCGAGCGCGCAGGCGCCGCCGTTCACGTTCACGATGTCGCGCGGCAGGCCCATCTCTTGCATGAAGGCCATCGGCACCACGGCGAAGGCTTCGTTTACCTCCCACAGGTCGACGTCGTTCTTTGTCCAGCCGATTGCGGAAAGCAGTTTCTGGGCGGCCGGCACCGGGGCGGTCGGAAAGAGCGACGGGGCCTGGGCGTGGCTGGCATGGCCGAGGACGCGGGCCCGGACCGGCATGTCGCGCGCCGCGGCGGCTTCGGCCGTGGCGAGAACGAGCGCGGCGGCCCCGTCGGAGATCGAGGACGAGTTGGCGGGCGTCACCGTGCCATCCTTGCGGAAGGCGGGTTTCAGCTGCGGGATCTTCTCGGGGCGCGCATTGCCGGGCTGTTCGTCCTCGCCGACCGTGATCTCGCCCTTGCGGGTGGTGATCGTCACCGGCGCGATCTCGGCGTCGAAGGCGCCGGATTTCTGGGCGTCGAGCGCGTTCTGCAAAGACCCGAGCGCGTATTCGTCCTGGGCCTCGCGGGTGAACTGAAACGCCTCGGCGCAGTCTTCGGCGAAGGTGCCCATCAGGCGGCCCTTGTCATAGGCATCCTCGAGCCCGTCCAGGAACATGTGGTCCTTGACCTCGTGGTGGCCGATGCGGGCGCCGCCGCGCATCTTGGGCAGCAGGTAGGGGGCGTTGGACATGCTCTCCATGCCGCCGGCCGCGATGACCTGCGCGTGGCCGAGGGCGAGGCGATCCCAGGCCATCATGGCGGCCTTCATCCCCGAACCGCACATCTTGTTCAGGGTCGTGGCTGGCACTTCCTCGCCCAGACCGGCGGCGAAACCGGCCTGGCGGGCCGGGGCCTGCCCCTGCCCGGCGGGCAGGACGCAGCCCATCAGGACCTCGTCGACCGTCCCGATATTGGCAGCCTTCAGGGCGGACCGGATGGCCGTCCCCCCGAGGGTCGCGGCCTCGACCCCGTCGAATGCCCCCTGAAATCCGCCCATGGCAGTCCGCGCGGCGCCCGCGATCACGACCTCTTGCATGACTATCTCCCTTTGCTCGGCGTCTGAATACCGGATGGCGCGGTTGGCCGTCCAGCATCCTTCTGCAGGCGGGCGGGATCGGAGCAGGACGCAGGTCCTCGGGCTTCGCTTCACGACCCGCGACAGGGCCTGCCGGTGCCGGGATGCGTCGTGGACAGGCGCCTGGTCGCCGGTCCCGCCGCTTGAGCCGCCATCCACGGAGACCGGCGGGAAAATGCCGAGACCGCGGATCATTCTCGCGGCGGGCGGTCTCCGGTGAACGGGCCCCCTGCGTCCGATGCCGCAGGACCGGCGGAAATTGTGTCGCGATTTGCCCCACCTTCTCCGAAAGGTCCCGAAATTGTCCCGATTGCTCCGCATGGCCGCCTGAAACCGGCGCAATAAGGAAAGGGTAGCTGCATGGCTTCCCTCGGCGTCGCGTCAATTCAGCCCCCACCCAGTGCGCGGCGCCGAGGTCTACTTCCCCCCCGAGACACAGATCGCTATTGATGGCTCCGAAGCCATGATCGGAGGACCCATGCGCGATTTCCACCTGCCGGGCCGTTCGGCCGTCTGGGCCGAGAACGGCATCTGCGCCACCTCGCACCCCCTGCCCGCCCAGATCGCGGTCCGCACCCTGCAAGAGGGCGGCAACGCCATGGATGCGGCGATTGCCGGTGCCGCAGCGATGGGCGTGTGCGAACCGCCGATGACCGGCCTTGGCGGCGATTGCTTCGCGCTCGTTTCGCCCGCCGGGACCGACGAAATCGTCGGTTACAACGGGTCGGGCCGGGCCCCCGCCGGCGCCGATCCGCAGGCGCTGCGCGACCGTGGTCTGACCGCCGTACCGCCCGAGGATCCGCTGGCCGTCACCGTGCCGGGCGCGGTCGAGGGGTTCTGGCGGATGCATTCGCTCTGGGGTCGGCGCGACTGGGACGCGGTGCTGGCGCCCGCCATCCACCATACCGAGCGGGGGGTGCCCGTTGCGGCGCGGGTGGCGTGGGATTACGCGTGCAAGAACCATGTGCTGAGGTCCGAAACCGCATTGCGGCACTATCAGCCTTGGGGTCGGGCGCCGCGCCCGGGCGAGGTCCTGAGCCTGCCCGGCCAGGCCGAGGTTCTGCGACGGGTCGCGCGGGACGGAATCAGTGCCTTCTACGAAGGCGAAGTGGCCGAAGACATCGTCGAGGCGCTGACCGCGCTCGGCGGTCCGCATACCACCGCCGATCTGGCCGCGCATGAAGGCACGCGGACCGATCCGGTGAGCGGGACCTACAAGGGCATGGAGCTTTGCGAACATCCGCCCAACGGGCAGGGCGCGACGGCGATCCTGCTGGCGCATATCCTGCAATGCTTCGACATCGCCTCGATGGATCCGTTCGGTGCCGAACGGGCGCATATCGAAGCCGAGGCGACCCGCCTGGCCTATGACACGCGCAACCGCTTCCTGTCGGACCCGGAGCACATGACGCGGCTCGACCACATGCTCGACCCGGCCACGGGCGAGAGGCTCGCCGCGCTGATCGATCCGCGCAAGGCGACCGCGACGCTGACGAAACTCGCGGAAGAGGTGCACCGGGACACGATCTACATCACCGTGGTGGACCGCGACCGCATGGCGGTGTCGCTTATCTATTCGATCTTCCGCGGGTTCGGTTCGGGCATCGTGACCGAGAAATACGGCACGCTGCTGCAGAATCGTGGCTCGGGCTTTTCGCTGACCCCGGGCCATGCCAACGAACTGGGGGCAGGCAAACGTCCGATGCACACGATCATCCCGGGCATGATCCGCCACGATGGCCGGGTTCTGATGCCCTTCGGCGTGATGGGCGGCGCCTACCAGGCGACCGGCCACGCGCGGTTCCTGTCGAACATCACAGATTTCGGCATGGACCCGCAGGCGGCGATCGACGCGCCGCGCAGCTTTGCCCAGGCCGATCATCTGGATGTCGAGCGGGGCTATGCGCCCGAGGTGCGGCAGGCCCTGGCGGACATGGGGCACCGGGTCACCGTACCGGACGAGGCGATCGGCGGGGCGCAGGCCATCCGGATCCACGACAACGGGTTCCTCGAGGCCGGTTCGGACCCGAGGAAGGACGGCTGCGCGATCGGGTACTAGGTCAGTTCAGCTGGAAATGCAGCGGATAGGAGCCATCCTGGAACGGCCCGAAGAGGTCGGGAATGTCCGGATGGTCCACCGGCTCGCCGGAATAATCCGCGACGAGGTTCTGCTCCGAGACGTAGGCGACGTAATAGCTCTGATCGTTCTCGGCCAGAAGGTGATAGAACGGCTGTTCGCGTTCGGGACGGCTGTCCTCGGGAATCGCGTCGTACCATTCCTCGGTGTTGCTGAACTCGGGGTCGACGTCGAACACCACCCCGCGAAAGGGGTGTTTCTTGTGACGGACCACCTGGCCCAAATGATATTTTGCGCGTGTCTTCAACATTGGCTTGCGGCCCCCTTGCGCCACACCTACCCCCAACTTCTGCCAAATGTCCAATAATGTAACCAGAAATCAGGGAAACACTCTGTGAACCTCGCCTCTACAGTGCTCGAAATCGTCGCTCCGGTCTTCCTGCTGGCCGCCATCGGCTTTGCCTGGGTCAAGGCGGGGTTCGAGTACCGGGTGGAGTTCGTCACCCGCCTCGCCATGACGCTCTCGGTGCCCTGCCTGATCTTCGTGGCGCTGATGCGCGCGGATATCGAGCCCGCGGCCCTGACCGCCCTCTCGATTGCGTCGGTCGTGGCCTACGGTGCGCTGACCCTCGTCGTGGCGGGGGTGCTGGCGGTGACGGGTCTCAGCCAGCGGACCTACCAGGCGCCGCTGATCTTCGGGAACACCGGGAACCTCGGGCTGCCGCTGGCGCTCTTCGCCTTCGGGAACGAGGGGCTTTCCCTTGCCGTCGTGGTCTTCGCGATCATGGCGGTCTGGTCCTTCACCTACGGGATATGGATCGTCTCGGGCGGTGGATCGGTCACAAAGGCCCTGAAGGAGCCGCTGGTCTGGGGGACCGTGCTGGGCGGGATCTTCCTGTGGCAGGACTGGCAGACGCCGGTATTCCTGACCAACACGCTCGAGCTGATCGGGCAGATGGCGATTCCGCTCATGCTGATCACGCTGGGGGTGGCCGTGGCGCGCCTGTCGCCCGGCAACCTTGCCATGGCGGTGGTGATGTCGGTGGCGAAACTGGCGCTCTGCGTGGCGATTGCCTGGGGCGTTGGGCGGCTGTTTTCGCTGGGGGACACGGCCTTCGCCGTGCTCGTGCTTCAGGTGGCCACGCCCGTGGCGGTGACCTCCTACCTCCTTGCCGAAAAATATGGCGCGGACTCGCAGGCGGTCGCGGGGCTCGTCGTCGTCTCGACCCTTCTGTCGGTGGCCGCGATCCCGTTGCTTCTGGCGCTTCTCATCTAGCCCCCGCCAAAATGTGAGTTCACCCCCGGGGCCGGATTTGCTAAGTTGGCGCCAAAGTGCGTGAGACACAAATCGAGGCTAGTGGCAGATGAAACGAGCGCTGAGCGCCGTCTTGATCCTTTTGATCGTGGCATCCTGCGGAGGATATCGGGACTCTCCGCGAAACCTGGACAATGCGTGTCTCCTGTTGCAGGAGCGCAAGCCCTATGCCCGCGCCTTCCGGCGGGTCGAGCGCAGGTGGGGCGTGCCGACACACGTGATGATGGCGATGATCCATCAGGAGAGCAAATTCGACAGCAACGCCCGCACGCCGCACCGCTTCGCGCTGGGGATCATCCCCATGGGGCGTCAAAGCTCGGCCTACGGCTACAGTCAGGCTCTGGACGGGACCTGGGGCGACTACAAGCGCGAGACCGGCAACCGCCGCGCGCGTCGCAACGACTTCAACGACGCGACCGATTTCATGGGCTGGTACATGACCAAGACCCGCGACAAGCTGGGCATTCCGCTGTCCGACACCTACAACCAGTACCTCGCCTATCACGACGGGCACACCGGCTATCGCCGCGGAACCTGGAAGAGCAAGGCCTGGCTCGTCGATGTGGCGCAGCGCGTCGCGGCGCGGGCGCAGGTCTACCGGGTGCAGCTCTCGAACTGCCGCCACCGCTAGATCAGCGGTTGGGTCGGAACCCGTCCTGGAAGTTGAACAGAGACTGGCTGAGCTGGATGCCGGTCTTCATCTCGCCGAGGATGACGGTCGTCGCGCTGCCGGAATCGTCGTGGACGACCCACTGGCGCAGTTCCACGGGGTCCCCGGTGAAGACGAGTTCGATGAACCCGTATTCGGGGTTCTTCGGGTCCTGGGCCCGCACGATGGTCGAGGGGCCGTCCTCGCGGTGACCGGTCACCATGTTGGCACGGCCCAGATCGACGTGGCGGTCCAGGATGATGCTCAGCGGCGTGCGCCGCAGGGGATACTGCTCGACCGTCTCGTCGCCCTTCTCGTCGAAGATGCCGACCGCGCCGTGATCGGCGATGACATATGACTTGTTGGGCGGATCGTATTCGAACCGCATCTTGCCCGGCCGCTTGAGATACAGCGTGCCGGTCGAGACCGTTCCGTCGCCGGCGATCTGGGTGAACTTGGCCTGCGCCGTGGTGATACCGTTGAGATAGGCCGAGAGGGTGCTCAGCGGCAGTTTTTCGGCCCATGCGGCGGGGGCGGCAAGGGCCAGGGTCAGGGCGGCGGTGGCCAGGATGCGATGCGCTTTCATGTGAGAATATCTATGCCGTTCGGGTCACGCGTTCCAGTGACGAACTCTCACAAAGCCTCCATCGTTCCGGGACGGGCTGAAACAAACCCCTGCGGGCAGGGGGCGGTCATCGGGCGCTTGCCGGGGTGAAGCGGTCAAAGCCTTCGGACCCCCAAATCGGACAAAGGCACGGGTGCCACCCCGTGCCCTGCATGATCATCCGGTCGTTTTTCGACCCTGAACCGGCCGATTCAGCCCTGTTCCGGCACCAGGATCTCGCGTTTGCCGACGTGGTTCGCCGGGGTCACCAGCCCGTTGTCCTCCATCTGCTCGACCAGCCGCGCGGCCTTGTTGTAGCCGATGCCCAGCTTGCGCTGGATGTAGGAGGTCGAGCATTTGCGGTCCTTGGCCACGATGGCGACGGCCTGGTCATAGAGCGCGTCCTCGCCATCCGTGTTGCCGCCGGTGTTGAGACCCAGCACCGCGTCGATGTCGTCGGCCTTGCCTTCGTCGGGCCCCTCGACGACGCCGCCGACATAGGAGGGCGGGCCGAAGGCCTTGAGGTGGTTGACGACCTCCTCGACCTCTTCGTCGCTGACGAAGGGGCCGTGGCAGCGGGTGATCCTGGCACCGCCGGCCATGTAGAGCATGTCGCCCATGCCCAGAAGCTGTTCGGCCCCCATCTCGCCCAGGATGGTGCGGCTGTCGATCTTCGACGTGACCTGAAAGGAGATGCGGGTCGGGAAGTTCGCCTTGATCGTGCCGGTGATCACGTCGACCGAGGGGCGCTGCGTGGCCATGATCAGGTGAATGCCGGACGCCCGCGCCATCTGCGCCAGGCGCTGGATGCAGGCCTCGATCTCCTTGCCGGCGACCATCATCAGATCGGCCATCTCGTCGACGATGACGACGATATAGGGCATGCGTTCGGGGTTGAATTCCTCGGTCTCGAACACCGGCTCGCCGGTGTCGTCGTCGAACCCGGTCTGGACGGTGCGCGAGAACATCTCGTTCCGGCTCTGCGCATCGGCGACGCGGCTGTTGTAGCCGTCGATGTTGCGGACGCCCATCTTGGACATCTTGCGATAGCGCTCCTCCATCTCGCCGACGACCCATTTCAGGGCCACAACCGCCTTTTTAGGGTCTGTCACGACCGGAGAAAGCAGATGTGGAATGCCGTCGTAGACCGAGAGTTCCAGCATCTTGGGGTCGATCATCACCAGCCGCAGATCCTCGGGCGTCAGCTTGTAGAGCAGCGACAGGATCATCGTGTTGATCGCCACCGACTTGCCCGAGCCGGTGGTGCCGGCGATCAGCAGGTGGGGCATCTTGGCGAGGTTGGCGACCATCGGGTCGCCCCCGATGTCCTTGCCGAGCGCGAGCGGCAGCTTCTGGTTGCCGTCGCCGTATTCACGGGCCGACAGGATTTCGCGGAAGCTGACCATCTCGCGCTTTTCGTTCGGCAGTTCGATCCCGATGACCGACCGGCCCGGCACGGTCGAGACCCGCGCCGAGAGGGCGGACATCGAGCGGGCGATGTCGTCGGCCAGACCGATCACGCGCGATGCCTTGAGGCCCGGCGCCGGTTCCAGTTCGTACATGGTGACGACGGGACCGGGCCGGACGCTCACGATTTCACCCTTCACGCCGTAGTCGTCCAGCACGTTCTCCAGCATACGCGCGTTTTCCTCGAGCGCCTCGTCGCTCAGGTGGTGGCGTTCGACATGCCTGGGGTCGGACAGCAGGCTGAGCGGCGGAAGCTCGTAGTCCACCGCGTTCTCCTCGAACTGGAGAGAGGGCTGCTGTTCGAGCTGGGCGCGCGTGGAGGGCACGATGGATTTGCGCGCTGCGTGCTGCACGACGCTCTGGCGGGGCTGTGCGGCCGGAATCGGCTGCGCGGGGCGCGGCTGTGGTTCGGGCGCCATGGCGCCGTCCTCGACATGGTCGTCTCCGAAATCGTCTTCGAACCGTCCGTCCTCGAACATCGCCGCCTCGTCCTGGGGATACGCGCTTTCGACGGGCGGCTGTGGCTCGTCCGCAGGCTGCCGCGCGGTCAGTGGCGGCTCTTCGGCGCGGCGCGGTGCGGGCGCGGTCAGCGGCGGTTCGGCACGGGCGGGCGTGGCGGGCGTGTCGAAGACCAGCGGACGGGGGCCGTGACCCCGGCCGCGTGTCAGCGGCTTGTCGGCGGGGGCGGGCGGCGCGCCCTCTTCGGCGGTGCCGGTGCGGGACCGGACGATCTCGGCGATGCGCGCCTTGATGCGGTCGTTGCCGGGGGCCGCGGGTTCCGGCCGGACGGGCTGCGGCTCGACCAGTTCCGGCTGGGGGAGGGGTTCGGCCTCGGCCCGGCGCATCAGCGACGGCAGGCGGCCGATGAAGCCGCCCCGCTCCGGCGCTCTCGGGGTCGGTTCCGGCGCGGCCCAATGTTCTTCCTCGCTGTCCGACCATTGGTAGGCCGAGGCATCGTGGCCCGCGTTCATCCGCATCTCGGCGGCCTCGGCCCGGCGGCGGTCGCGCCGGTCGCGGTGACGGGCCTGAAGCTGCGCCGCCGTCTGCAGCGCGCCGACCGCGCCGCGCCCCAGAAGCCGGCTGACGAAGGCATAGATCATGATGATGCCGACCAGGAGGTACTGGCCGATCCGCTTGAGTTCGAGCGCCGAAAAGCCGGTGACGAACAGTCCCAGCGCGATCACCGGCGGGCCGAGCACCAGAGCGACCATCTTGAGCGCAAAGCTCGGTCCGACCGGCGCGATGCCGAGCGTCGTGCCCAGAACGGTATCGCCGAACAGCCCGCCCATTCCGAAGCGGTGCGACCAGTCCTGATCGGGGACCATGGTCGAGGCATAGACCGACAGGAGCGCGATCCAGATCGGGGCGAAGATCAGCCGGCCGATGGCACGCTCCGTCCCGGTGTGCAGGGTCAGACGAAGGCCCCAGGCCAGGATGACGATGGCGACACCCCAGCTTCCGGCGCCGATGACCATGTAGAGCGGCGCGGCGATGGCGGCCCCGAACCGGCCCAGCCAGTTCTGCACCGGCGCGTCATGGGCGGACATCCACGACGGATCGTCGGGGGTGTACGAGCCGATCAGCATCACGGCCATGAGTCCGGCGACGATCAGGACCAGCCCGGCCAGCTCTTTGCCGCGTCGTTCGATGGTCGCCTGCATCTCGCTGTCGAACAGGGGGTCTCCGCCACGTGTCTGAAATGCCATCTCGCCTCGTCCTTATGCGTAAAGATGGTTTCGCAGGGTGATCAGCGCCTGCGCCATCTCTTCTTTTGGGGTCACCATTGCGACCCTGATATAGGGTTTTCCCGGGATTTCGCCCTCGACCTCCCGGCTGAGATAGGCTCCGGGCAGGACCCGGATGCCGGTTGCGGTCCAGAGGTCCAGCGCAGCCTGTTCGCCGTCCTCGACCGGGAGCCAGAGGAAAAATCCGCCCTCGGGTCCCTCGTAGCCGGGCACGCCGTCGAAGATGCGGTCGGCCTCGGCGAATTTCTCCTGATAGAGCCTGCGGTTCTCGACCACGTGCTCTTCGTCCGACCAGACCCGTTCCGCCACCTTCTGGAGGGGCAGCGGCAGGGGCGCGCCGGAATAGGCCCGGAGCTGGCGCAGCCTTGCAGCGCCTTGCGGTCCGGCTGCCACGAAGCCCGAGCGCAGGCCGGGCAGGTTCGAGCGTTTCGAAAGCGACTGGAAGATCACGACCCGCTCGGGATCCGCGCCCTCTTCCTCCGCCACCTCCAGGATCCCGACCGGCGGGTCCGCGCGGTAGATCTCGGAGTAGCATTCGTCACTGAATATGGTGAAGTCGTGCTTTTCCGCGAGGTTCAGCAGATCCTTCCAATAGCCGCGCGTGGCCACCGCACCCTGCGGATTGGCCGGCGAGCAGATATAGGCGGCGGTCGCCCGGTCGAGCGTTTCGGCCGGCAGAGACCGATAGTCGGGAAGGAAGCCGTTCTGGCGGGTGGCGGGGACGAAAACAGGCTCTGAACCGACGGAAATCGCTCCGATCATGTAGACCTGATAGAAGGGGTTCGGGATCAGGATGGTCGGTTTCCTTCCCGCCTTGGTCTCGGGCAGAAGCGCCATCGCGGCGTTGTAGAGACCCTCGCGCGATCCGTTCAGGGCCATGATCCGCTCGGGTCCGACGCTTGCGCGGTAGCGGCGTCCGATCCAATCCGAGATGGCCTGAAGCAGTTCGGGCGTGCCGTCGTTCGCAGGATAGCTGGAAAAGCCGTCGACGGCGCCGGCGAGCACCTGCGGCACCCAGTCCGGAAAGGGGTGTTTCGGCTCTCCGATCGTCATGTTCACGACCGGTCCGCCCGGCGCATGCGTCTCCAACAGCGCACGAAGGCGCGGGAACGCGTAAGCCGGAAGGTTCGAAAACCGCTCGGGGAACATCGGTACTGCCTCTAGGTCGGGATCGTTTTCGCCCCGTTTGCCAGGAGACTATCCAAATGTAGTGGCCCCGTCCAGTGGACCGGCCACCGCAAGCGGTGCATGTGGCATTTACGACAAAGCCTTTTCCGCCGCCGCGCCGATCCGCAAAAGCGCCTCTTCGCCCATGGGTCTGCCCAGGAACATGATCCCGCAGGCGGGCGCTCCGGTCGGAAGGGTGAGGGACGACAGGCCCAGCACATTGCCGACCCGGGTATTGCGCAGGGTCAGCAGGTTCTCGGTCACGTAATAGTCGTGATCCGAAAGCATCCGGGCGGCGTCTGGCGGCAGGTTGGGGGCTGTCGGCGCGATCACGGCGTCGAAGCCGGCGACCCGTTCCGCCCACGACCGCCGCGCCCGGTGCAGGATCTCCCACGAGGCGACGAAATCGGGGGCCGTCATCTGGGCGCCGGAGCGGAAGCGGCCGAGGATCTCGGCGAACATCTTCTGCGGCGTGACCTCGATCGTGTCCTTCCAGATGCCATAGGCCTCGGCGGCGTAGACCCCGGACTGGGCCAGCGCCTCGGCGGCTTCGGGCGCTTCCAAAGGCTCGACCGTGGCGCCGGCGTCGCGGAGACGGCCGATGGCGGCTTCGTAGGCCTCGCGCGGTTCGTCGCGGATGCCCTCGAGCACGGCGGTCTGCAGGGCGCCGAAGCGCAGCCCTACGACCGATGCGTTGCGCAGGTCCGGCGGTGTTCCCCTTTCCATGATCGCCAGCAACAGGGACGCATCCTCGACCGTGCGGCACAGCGGGCCGACCGTGTCGAAGCTGGGACAGAGGGGCACCACCCCGTCGAGCGGCAGGCGGCCCGAGGTGGTCTTGAGCCCCACGAGATCGTTCCATGCCGCGGGGATGCGGACCGACCCGCCGGTGTCGCTGCCGATCCCGGCGGCCGCCAGCCCGTAGGCGACCGAGGCCGCCGCGCCGGACGAAGATCCCCCCGGCACCCACGCCGGGTTGTGCCGGTTGGGCGGGGTGGCCGTCTTGGGATTGATGCCGATCCCCGAGAAGGCGAACTCCGACAGGTGGGTCTTGCCCAGGCAGACCAGCCCGAAGGCCGAGGCCCTGGCGAGGACCCGGGCATCGCGGTCCGGGATCCTCCCCTCCAGCAGGGCCGATCCCGCCTCGGTCGCCGTTCCGGCGGTGTCGAAGAGATCCTTCCACGACACGGGCACGCCGTCGAGCGGGCTCTTGCGCGTTCCGGTCCGGGCGCGCTGCGCGGCCGCCCCGGCTTCGGCCCGGGCGCGGTCCGGGGTCAGGCGGGCAAAGATGCGGTCGCGGTGTTCATGGGTGTCGATGGCGTCGAGGAAGACCTCGGTCAGCTCGACGGGGTCGATCCCGCCCGCACCGATCCCGCGACCCAGTTCCGCCGCGCTCATCCACCGCCATTCGTCCATCGTGTGCCCCCCTGTTGGTGGCGCGACGGTAGCGGCAGCGGGGCGCATGGACAATCCCGCCGCGCGCGCCATAGTTCGCTCCATGACACATGACAGCGATATCCTGATCGTCGGCGGCGGGCTCAACGGCCCGGCGACGGCGCTTGCGCTGGCCCGCGCGGGGCTGAGCGTCACCGTGATCGACGCGCTGCCTGCGGATGTCCGGTCCGATGCCGGGTTCGACGGGCGCGGCTATGCGCTGGCGCTGGCCTCGGTCCGGCTGCTGCGGCGGATCGGCGTCTGGGACCGCGTGGCCGAGAACAGCCAGCCGATGCTGGAGATCAAGGTGACAGACGGCCGGGCCGGCGAGACGCCCTCGCCCTTCCTGATGCATTTCGACCATGCCGAGATCGAGGAAGGCCCGATGGGCCAGATGATCGAGGATCGCTACCTGCGCCGGGCGCTGGCCGAGGCCATGGCCGCGGAGGCGCGGATCACGGTGCTGAACGGCGACACGGTGGTCGCGCAGTCCGTCGCCGCCGACGGGGTCCGCATCGACCTTTCGTCGGGCCGGTCGCTGAGCGGCAGGCTGCTGATCGGCTGCGACGGGCGGCGCAGCGGGACCGCGGAACGGGCCGGGATCAGGCGGACGGGCTGGGACTACGGCCAGACCGCGCTGGTCTGTGCCATCGCGCATGAGCGGCCGCATGACGGCGTGGCCCACCAGTTCTTCCTGCCGCCGGGCCCGCTGGCGATCCTGCCGCTGCCCGGCAACAGAAGCTCGATCGTGTGGAGCGAGGCGACGGACCGCGCGGCGGCCTTCCAGGCGCTGCCGGACGAGGATTACCTGACCGTCCTGCGGCCCCGGTTCGGCGATTTCCTGGGCGACATCCGGCTCGAGGGGGGGCGGTTCACCTATCCGCTGAACCTGACCGTCGCGAACAGTTTCGTGGGCGAGCGGCTCGCACTGGTGGGCGATGCCGCGCACGGGATGCACCCGATCGCCGGACAGGGGCTGAATGCCGGGCTGCGCGATATCGGCGCGCTGGCCCAGGTTCTGAAAGAGGCCCGCACCCGGGGCGAGGACATCGGCGCGTTGCCCGTCCTGCGCCGCTATCAGGAGTGGCGCCGGTTCGACACCGCCGCTCTTGCCATGGCGACGGACTTTTCCAACCGGCTGTTTTCGAACGACAGCTCAGCGATCCGCCTGGTCCGGGATCTCGGCATGGGCGCGATCAACGCGCTGCCCCGGCTGCGGCGCGGGTTCATGCGCGAAGCGGCGGGGCTGACGGGCGACCTGCCGGAGCTGATGCGTTGAAGCGCCTCTCCGCCCCCGGCGCGGGGCGAGGGGAGATCCTCGGGTCGAGCCCGAGGATGGCGGTTGGCCCTACGCGGCGGGCGGAAAGGCGCGGGGCCGCGAGGGATGCCCCAGGTGCTCAGGTGTCCAGGCTGCGCGCCTCGTCCTCGAGCATGATGGGAATCCCGTTGCGGATCGGAAAGGCGAGGTTGGCGCGCTTGCTGATCAGTTCTTGTCTCTCCGCATCGTAGGCGAGCGTGGTCTGGGTCAGCGGACAGATCAGCGCCTCGAGCATGCGTCGGTCGAAGAGCGTGTCTGCGGCGGTGTCGTCTTCCGTCATTGCATCATCCCGTGGTCTTCCCCGCCGCGCATCGCGTATTCGATCAGCGTGACCAGCGTCTCGCGCCGTGTGGTGAGCGAGGGCGCCTCGAGCAGCGCCTGCTTTTCCTCGGGCTCGAACGAGAGCAGCATGGACAGGGAATTGATCAGCATCTCGTCATCGGCCTTCTGCAGTGCGTCCCAGTCCGTGTCCAGCGACTTGGCGCGGAAATAGCTGCCGAGGAGGTTCAGAAAGGGCTCGCGCTGGAACCCGGGATCCGTTTCGGACTGCCCCAGGTCGCGGTCGAAACCGGCCCATGACATGGCGGCGCGCCTGTACGGGGTGAAGCCGTCGACCTCTTCGCGGATCCGGAACCGGGACATGCCGGCCAGGGTGATCATGTAGCGGCCGTCCTCGGTCTCGGAGAACTGGGTGACGCGACCCGCGCAGCCGATGGAATGCAGCGGCGGCCCCTCCCTGCCCGAGGCGGCCTTGGGATTGGGGTCCGGCTGGACCATCCCGATCAGCCGGTCCGACGTCTTCAGTATGTCATCCAGCATCACCAGGTAACGCGGTTCAAACAGATGCAGCGGCAACCGCGCGCGGGGCAGCAGCAGGGCGCCGCTGAGGGG
Source organism: Pseudooceanicola batsensis HTCC2597 (assembly GCF_000152725.1). Lineage (GTDB taxonomy): Bacteria > Pseudomonadota > Alphaproteobacteria > Rhodobacterales > Rhodobacteraceae > Pseudooceanicola > Pseudooceanicola batsensis. The sequence continues at coordinate 2,462,649 of NZ_CH724131.1, read as the reverse complement.
AAAAACCGGAATGACGTCGGGAAGATCTACGGTCTTCATCATGCGCCTCAGCTAGCGCGCGGACCGGGTCAGGCAAATATCATCGAGCTGAGTTTTCGCCGCCCCCGGAGCGCGATCGGATCCTTCGCGTCGAGCGCCTCGAAAATGGTGAGAAGCTGCGCCTTGGCTGCACCCTCGTTCCACTCCCTGTCGCGGCGGAACAGGTCCAGAAGCTGGTCGATCGCGCCCTCGACGTCCCCCTTGGCGTGCAGCGCCCGGGCGAGGTCGAAACGGGCCTCGTGGTCGTCGGGATCGGCCTCGACCCTGGCCTCGAGTTCGGCCACCGGACCGGCGTCGGCCGCCTGCCGGGCAAGCTCGATCTGGGCATGCGCGGCCTCGAGTTCGGGCGCGGTGCTGATCTCGGCCGGGGCACCGTTCAGGATGGCCTCGGCCTGGTCGATCTGACCCAGGGCGAGGTTGCTGCGCACGAGGCCCGCATAGGCGGCGGCGTGGGCGGGGTCCTCCTGCAGGATGGCGGCGTAGGTCTCGGCCGCGTCGGCGGCGGCGCCCTGCTCCAGCATCTCTTCGGCCGCGGCCACGGCATCGTCCAGACCGTTCGAGGTGTCGCCACCCCCGGCCTCGATCGCCTTCCTGATGAAGGCGTCGAGTTCCGAGGCGGGCACCGCGCCCTGGAACATGTCGATGGGGCGGCCCTGGACAAAGGCGACGACGGTGGGAATCGACTGGAGGGGCAGGCCCTGCTGGGCCAGCGCCTGCGCCAGCCGCTGGTTCTGGTCCACGTCGATCTTGGCGAGCTTCACCGCCCCCCGGGCCTCGGTCACGGCCTTTTCCAGCATCGGCCCGAGCGTCTTGCACGGTCCGCACCAGGTGGCCCAGAAATCGACGATCACCGGCACCTCCTGCGAGGCGTCGATGACGTCCTGCATGAAGTTCTCTTCGGTGACGTCCTTGATCAGGTCGCCCGCGGGGGCCTGACTCTGCGTTCCGCCCAGTTCGATCATTCCGTGTCTCCCGGTGACTGTGGTCCGACAGACCCCTATATGACGCTTGTGTCTATGGTTTCCAAGGGTGTGCGGGCCATGAAAGTCACGGCTGCGATGGTCCGCTGCGCGGGGCTGGATGCGGCGCCGCGGGAGAGGCGCGCGCATGCGAGGAGCGTCTGTCCCCGCTCCACCATCGTGCCGCTCTTCATGCGCGCGGTCCGGTCACGGGTGTGGCCGGGGTGGTGGGCGCTGGTGCCGGTCGTGCTGGTGGTGGTCCGGACCCGCATGAACCGGCATCTTTTTCCGCCGCCCGCCACGACACGCAGCTGGGTGGCACGGGGGGCATGCGCAGGCGTGTCCGGCTGAACCGGGCCGCGGTTCCGATCGCCGCGGCCTGGGCGAGGGGTCTCGCCGCAGTGACCGCCATCGGAGTGCTGCCGCTCGCCCGGCGACTGTGGGTGCTGGATCCCGGCTGGTCCGTTGCCGGCGCGGTGCGGATCATTCTTGTGGACCCGCTGGCCCTGCTGTTCGACCGAATGGCCGGCCCCCCGATCTGTCGCGGCTGGCTGCGTCAGAGATCGAACGTGGCCAGGACCGGCGCGTGGTCCGACGGTTGCTCATAGCCACGGATATGGCGCAGGATCCGGCTGGAGTGACCGGCGTTGGCGATATCCGGCGTCGCCCAGACGTGATCCAGCCGCCGGCCCTTGTCGGCGGCGTCCCAGTCGGGGGACCGGTAGGACCACCAGGAGTAGAGATTGCCCTGGGGAATGTCCTTGCGGGTGATGTCCACCCATTTCCCCGCGTCCTGCGTCTGGCCCAGGTGCTCCACTTCGATGGGCGTGTGCGAGACGATCCTGAGCAGCTGCTTGTGGTTCCAGACGTCATCCTCGCGGGGGGCGATGTTCAGGTCGCCCACCAGGACCGCCTTTTCCGGCCGTTCGGCGTGGAACCAGTCGCGCATCCCGGTGAGATAGTCGAGCTTCTGACCGAACTTGACGTTGACCTCGCGATCGGGCTTGTCGCCGCCGGCGGGCACATAGAAGTTGTGGATCGTGACGCCGTTCTCCAGCCGCCCCGCAATGTGCCGGGCATGGCCGAGCGCGGCGAAATCCCTGTCGCCCACATCCTCGATCGGCATCTTCGACAGGATCGCCACCCCGTTATAGCCCTTCTGGCCCCGGGCGATCATGTGGGTGTAGCCGAGATCGGAAAATGCCTCGCGCGGGATCTTGTCGACGGGGGACTTGCATTCCTGAAGGCAGAGGACGTCCGGCGCCTCTTCCTGAAGGAACCTCAGGACCAGCGGCTCCCGCAGGCGGACGGAGTTGATGTTCCACGTGGCGAGGGTGAATGGCATGGCGGGCTCCGGTCTGTTGGGCCTCCCGGGTAGCATGGCGGGCGGAGAGGGCAAACGCCAATTCCGGGCCCGGGGCGGATTAACCGTTCGGCTGGCGGGGCGGGGTATCGGGGGATATGGCGGGCTGCACCTCGCCTTCGTCCGGGTGTCCGCGCTCGGCACTGCCGGGCCGCTGCCGCTGCTGACCACGACGCCGCCGGAGCCGGGCGGCGTGGTTCCGGTGGCGGTGCCGCCCCGGCGCGGGCCAGGGAGGTTGTTGAGGCGGGTGGCCGACCGGTGGAGCCGCGCCCCCCTCGGCTTGCCCAGACGCGGCAGGCCGCGGCCAGGGTTCGTGGCCGAAGCGGCGAATCTTGCGACGATCTGCGGCCCGGACGGTCGAGGGTGATCGCCCGGGCCGCGGCGCCCTACTCGGCGGCGCGTTTCGGCAGGACCCAGTCGGGACGCGGAAAGTGGCAGGTATAGCCGTTGGGAATGCGTTCGAGATAGTCCTGGTGCTCGGGCTCGGCTTCCCAGAAATCCCCGACCGGCTCCACCTCGGTCACGACACGGCCGGGCCAGATGCCCGAGGCGTTGACATCGGCGATTGTGTCTTCGGCCACCGCCTTCTGCTGATCGTCCACGTAATAGATTGCCGAGCGGTACGACAGGCCGATGTCGTTGCCCTGCCGGTTCAATGTCGTCGGGTCGTGGATCTGGAAGAAGAACTCAAGGAGCTGGCGATAGGTGATGCGGTCGGGATCGAAGATGATCTCGATCCCCTCGGCATGGGTGCCATGGTTGCGGTAGGTCGCCTTCGGCACGTCGCCGCCGGTATATCCGACACGCGTGCGCAGGACTCCGGGCAGCTTGCGGATCAGGTCCTGCATGCCCCAGAAGCAGCCTCCGGCCAGGACGGCGCGTTGTTCGGTCATCAGATATCCTCCACTTGGTCCAGGTAGTCGCCATAGCCCTCGGCTTCCATCTCGTCCTTCGGGACGAAACGCAGCGAGGCCGAATTGATGCAGTAGCGCAGCCCGCCCCTGTCAACGGGACCGTCCGGAAAGACATGGCCCAGGTGGCTGTCGCCATGGGTCGAGCGCACCTCGGTCCGGATCATGCCGAGCGAGGTGTCGCGCAACTCGCGGACGTGGGCCGGCTCGATCGGCTTGGTAAAGCTCGGCCAGCCGCAGCCGCTTTCGTACTTGTCGGACGAGGCGAAGAGCGGCTCTCCCGACACGATGTCGACGAAGATGCCGGCGCGCTTCTCGTTCAGCAGTTCACCGGTACCCGGGCGCTCGGTGCCGTTTTCCTGCGTGACGCGGAACTGCTCGGGCGTCAGGCGGGACAGGGCGTCGGGGTCACGTGTGTATTCGGACATGAAATACTCCTTCGAAAGGTCTGAGACAGAATATGTGCACGCGCGCCGAACGTTCAATCGACCGGGCGGACCGCCGACCACCCAGAAGCCGGATCCCGGGGGACCTCGGAGGGGCGATGCGGGTCGTCCGGCGCCTGCCGCAAAGCCCGCCGCCATGGCCTTGGGCGGCATGTCGCGCGGGTTCGGCGGCGTCTGCGGAAACGGGCAAGTACATGTTTGGTATGCGCAATATCGCCGGCGCGGCCCTACGTCCAACGCCTCTCTCCGGATCAGGGAATGACGTTTTTTTGACGGCGCGGAACATTCTCAACCAACGGTGTGTTGTCCTGCCAGATCACCGGGGCGCGGTGAACGCGCTTGCCCGGAACAGAGAAAAGGAGAGTACATTATGCGCTTCACTAGCAAGATTATCGGTTATGCAGCCCTTCTGACCACCGTTTCCGCCGGTGCCGCGATGGCACAGTCCTCGGTCACGGAAGACGTGCCGGAATCGATGGAAGATTCCCGCGGTGTGGAAAGCGGCGCGATCAACAGCGTCGAAACCTTCACCGACGAAGAGCAGGCCACCAGCTCGGTCGACGAAACGCTGGAAGAGCGTGCCGACTCGCAGACCGTGACCGAGGTCGACTCCTCGACGTCCGTCCCGGCTTCGCTGGAAACCTCGCGCCTTGCCGAGGCGACCGACATCGAAGGGATGGATTCCTCCCGCGAGATGTACATCTGGACCATGAACGACGTTGACGGTGTCGAGCCGTGGAGCGACGAAGACGCCACCGAGATGCGCTCGGCCATCGTCGCCAACTCGATGGTTCAGCAGAAACTCGAAGCAGGTGGCTACACCGAAGACGACGTCGTCGCGGCCTACACCCGCGCGGACGGTGGTCTGACGGTCATCGTCGACGACGAGTAATCCGGCCCTCTCGTCCATTTCAGCCCCGGATCGCAGCCGCGATCCGGGGCTTTTTCATGTCTTGTGTCCGCCCAGCCGCCGAAGGGCCCATTCCGCCGCCTCCGCGACCGTGGGATCGGGGTCGGTCCGCAGCCGGCCGGCGATGTCGGCGAACATCGGGTCGGCGCTGTTCCCGATCGCGTAAAGCACGTTGCGGACGAACCGGTTGCGTCCGATGCGCTTGATCGGCGAGCCGCTGAACTTCCGCCGGAACGCGGCGTCGTCCAGGGCGGCAAGTTCGGCAAGGTGCGGCGCGGCAAGGTCTTCGCGGGCGTGATACCTGGCCTCCTGCGCGGTCTGCGCGAACTTGTTCCAGGGGCAGACCGCCAGGCAGTCGTCGCAGCCGTAGATCCGGTTGCCGAGCGCGGGGCGCAGGTCGGGGTCGACGGGGCCGTCATGTTCGATGGTCAGATAAGAGATGCACCGCCGCGCATCCAGCTGATACGGGGCGGGGAAGGCGTCGGTCGGGCAGATGTCCAGGCACCGGCGGCAGGATCCGCAATGATCGGTCTCGGCCTCGTCGGGGGGGAGGTCCAGCGTGGTGAAGACCGAACCGATGAAGAACCAGCTTCCCAGGTCGCGGCTGACGAGGTTGGTATGCTTGCCCTGCCAGCCCAGACCCGCGGCATGGCCGAGTGGCTTCTCGGCCACCGGGGCCGTATCGACGAAGACCTTGACCTCGGGCTCGGTGCCGGCCTCGGCGATCAGCCAGCGGGCGAGCCGCTTGAGCCGTTTCTTGACCACGTCGTGATAATCGCGGTTCCGGGCATAGACCGACACCGCCCCGCGATCCGGCCGGTCGAGGATGTCGAGGGGGTCGTGGTCGGGGCCGTAGTTCTCGGCCAGCATGATGACCGACCGGGCCTCGGGCCAGAGCGTTTCCGGATCGGCGCGCCAGTGCGACCGCTCGGCCAGCCATGACATCTGGCCGTGAAACCCCGCGCCGAGAAAGGCGGCGAGCCGCTCGGGCACCTCCGGGATATCGCCCGGCCGGCAGATGCGGCAGGCGTCGAAGCCCAGCTCTGCCGCCTGCGCGATCAGGCGGTTCTTGAGATCGTGTCCCATCTGCCCCTCTGAATGCTCCGAAGGCCCGGTCCCGGCCCCGCCCCGAACCCGGCGGTGTCAGAAATCCAGGTCGGCGTAATGTGCGGGCGGCGGAAAGCCCGGCACGACATCGGCCAGGATCGACCGGAAGGCCGGCCGCGACTTGATCTTGGCATACCAGTCGCGGACGTTCTCGGACCGGTTCCAGTCCACGTCCGAGATGTAGTCGAGCGCCGAAAGATGCGCGGCGGCGGCAAAATCGGCAAGCGTCATCGTGTTGCCGGCCAGCCAGCGGCGGTGATCCAGCAGCCACGACATGTAGTCGAGGTGGAACTTGATCTTCTGCGCGCCGGCCTTGATGTTCCTGCTTTCCGGATAGCCCGACTTCATCAGCTTCTTGTTGACGCGCTCGTAGAGCAGGTTCGACGTGACCTCGCTGTGGAACTTGTCGTCGAACCACTGGACCAGCCGGCGAACCTCGACACGGGCGTCGGGCGTGGCGGGCATCAGCGCGGGTTCGGGGCAGGTCTCTTCGATCCATTCGCAGATGGCGCTGCTTTCGGCCATCAGCTTGCCGTCCATCTTGAGGACCGGGACCTTGCCCGCCGGGTTGCGGCGGAGGAAATCGGGGTCACGCTCCCAGTATCTCACTTCGACCAGCTCGCATTCGATGCGCTTTTCGGCCAGCGACAGGCGGACCTTTCGGCAGAAGGGAGACAATGGAACGTGAAATAGGGTGGGCATGATCAACGAACTTAGGAGAGTTCCGCTGTCATGCATCGTCACCGGTCAAATTTCAATCCTCGAAGCAGGCCGCGCGCCCGTCGCGACGGATCGTTGCCGCCCCGTCCATGACGGATGCGGCCCGTTTGCGGACGAAGTCCGTGGGCTTGCTGGCCGAACGCTGCTTGGGCGAGGGCAGGACCGCCGCCAGACGCGCGGCCTGTGTGGCGTTCAGTTCGCCCGGGCCGATGCCGAAATAGTGATGAGCGGCGGCATCCACGCCGAACACGCCTTCGTCGAATTCCGCCATGTTCAGGTAGACCTCGAGGATTCGGCGCTTGGACCAAACGAGTTCGACCACAGGGGTCATCGCCGCCTCGAGCGCCTTTCGCAGCCAGCTCCGGCCGTGCCAGAGAAACACGTTCTTGATCACCTGCTGGGTGATGGTCGAGGCGCCCCGGTTGCCGCCCGCGTCGATGGCGTTGCGGATGGCAGCCATGTCGAATCCCCAGTGCGTGCAGAAATTCGCATCCTCCGCCGCCACGGCCGAGCGGGCCATCACCGGCGCGATCTCGTCGAAGCCGACCCACTGGTGGTCGATCGACCCGAGGCGCATCTCCTCGGTCTTCATGTAGATGCCCGTGACCGGATTCACCACGGCATAGAGGGCCACCACCGCCAGCACCGCGACGGCGACGAAGGTGAGGGCGCGCAGGGTCCAGCGCCTCAGCCAGCGAAGGGGGCGGAACCTGCGGTCCTTTCTCGATGTCCTGCTCCGGCCGGCGGTCTTCGACCGCTTGCCTGCCTGTCTTGCCATGGGACGATCCTACCTCACCACGGGGCCGAAAGGAATCCGTGACGAACGTCCGGTCACGCGGGGACACGCGCCCTTAGGGTGGGTCCTCGACCCACCCTACTTTCGTTCACTCCGCGGGCATCGCCTGTTCTTCCACCGTCAGCGGATATGGAATGTGCGGCAGCATCTCCTTGGGGCAGACCTGAACGAAGTTGTCCTTCTCCAGGTCCCAGTTCTGGATCAGATCCGCCGCCTTGCGGCTGCCCGTTTCCGCGGCGTGCCGTTCGATCAGGCCGCGCAGCTGGTCCTGCCAGTGATCGACGGTGACCGGGCAGGTGACCAGCGTTTCCTTGTTCATCAAGGTCTCTGCAAGGTTCTCGGGGTCATGAAGATAGGCCATGCCGCCGGTCATGCCCGCGCCGAAGTTCGGCCCCACGCTGCCCAGGATCACGGCGACGCCGCCGGTCATGTATTCGCAGCCGTTCGACCCGCAGCCCTCTATGACCACCGTGGCGCCCGAGTTCCGGACGGCAAAACGTTCGCCCGCGCGACCGGCCGCGAAGAGGAAGCCGTCGGTCGCGCCGTAGAGCACGGTGTTGCCGATGATCGTGTTCTCGGAGGCGGTCAGCGGGCTTTCCATCGGCGGACGCACCACGACGATGCCGCCCGACAGGCCCTTGCCGACATAGTCGTTGGCCTCGCCCATTACCTCGATCTTGAGCCCCGGCGCCGCGAAGGCACCGAGCGACTGGCCGGCCGAGCCGGACAGCTTGACCGTCAGGTGATCGGGCTGGAGCGCATTGCGCATGCCGAAGTTCCGCACGATGTGCGACGAGGTCCGCGTGCCGACCGACCGATGCGTGTTCTGCACCGCGTAGCTCAGCTGCATCTTCTCGCCGTCGCGCAGGAACCGGGCAGCATCGCGCACGATTTCCACGTCCAGCGTGTCGTCCACTTCGTTCCTGTCCTTCTCGCGGTCGTAGACGATGTTCTTCGAGCCATCGACCGTGATCAGCAGCGGGTTGAGGTCGAGATCGTCGAGGTGATCTGCGCCGCGCGACACCTGGCTGAGCAGGTCGGCCCGGCCGATGACCTCATCCAGCGACCGGGCCCCGATCGAGGCGAGGATCTCGCGGACCTCCTGGGCGTAGAAGGTGATGAGATTGACCACCTTGTCCGCGTTGCCGGTGAACTTGGCGCGCAAGGAATCGTCCTGCGTGCAGACTCCGACCGGGCAGGTGTTGGACTGGCACTGGCGCACCATGATGCAACCCATGGCGATCAGGGCGGCGGTGCCGATGCCGTATTCCTCGGCCCCCATCATCGCGGCCATGACGATGTCGCGACCGGTGCGCAGCCCGCCGTCGGTCCGCAGGGTGACGCGGGAGCGGAGGTTGTTCATCGCGAGCACCTGGTGCGCTTCGGTCAGGCCCATTTCCCACGGCAGGCCCGCGAACTTGATCGAGGTGCCCGGAGAGGCACCGGTGCCGCCGTTGTGACCCGAGATCAGGATGATGTCGGCCTTGGCCTTGGCCACGCCCGCCGCGATCGTGCCGACGCCCGAGGAGGCCACCAGTTTCACGGTTACCTTCACGGTCGGGTTGATCTGCTTGAGGTCGTAGATCAGCTGCGCCAGGTCTTCGATAGAATAAATGTCATGGTGCGGCGGCGGAGAGATCAGGGTGACGCCCTTGGTCGAATGCCGCAGCCGCGCGATCAGGTCGGTGACCTTCATGCCGGGCAGTTGCCCGCCCTCGCCGGGCTTGGCGCCCTGGGCCACCTTGATCTCCAGTTCTTCGCACTGGTTGAGATATTCCGCCGTCACGCCGAAGCGGCCTGAGGCCACCTGCTTGATCTTGGCCGAAGGATTGTCGCCGTTGGGTTCGGGCACGAAATGCGCCGGATCCTCGCCGCCCTCGCCGCTGTCGGACTTGGCGCCGATACGGTTCATCGCGACGTTCAGCGTCTTGTGCGCCTCCGGGCTCAGCGCGCCGAGCGACATGCCGGGGGTCACGAAACGCTTGCGGATCGAGGTGATGCTTTCCACCTCTTCCAGCGGGACGGCCTGGCCCAGCGGCTTGATGGCCAGCAGGTCGCGCAGGTGGATCGGCGGATTCGCCTGCATCCGGGCGCTGTACTGCTTCCAGATCTCATAGGAGGCGCGGTTGCAGGCGGTCTGCATCATATGCATCGTCTGCGCTTCCCAAGCGTGGGTTTCGCCGGATTTGCGCGCCTTGTAGAAGCCGCCGATGGGCAGCACGTCGAGACCCGAGAGCCAGCCCTTCTGGTGGATCCCCTCGACCTTCTTCTGGATGCCGCTGACGCCGATCCCCGAAATGCGCGAGGTCATGCCGGGGAAGAATTCGGCGCACATGGCGCGGCTCAGGCCGACGGCCTCGAAGTTCAGCCCGCCCCGGTAGGAGGACACGACCGAGATGCCCATCTTGGACATGATCTTGAGCAGGCCCTGATCAATGGCCTCGCGGTAGCGGGCCATCGCCTCGTTCAGCGACATGTCGAGCAGGCCGCGCTTGACCCGGTCGGCCAGCGTGTCCTCGGCCAGATAGGCGTTCACGATGGTCGCGCCGCAGGCGATGAGCACGGCGAAGTAGTGCGGATCGAGGCATTCCGCCGACCGGACGCCGAGCGAGCAGAAGGTGCGCAGGCCCTTCTGTGTCAGCCAGGAGTGCACGGCGGACGTGGCGAGGATCATCGGCATCGGAACCTTGTCGGGCCCCTGAAGATGATCGGTCAGGATGATGTGACCGCCCCCGGACCTGACCGCCTCTTCGGCCTCGGCGCGGATGCGGTTCAGGGCGTGGCGCAGGGCATCGGGCCCGCCGTCCACCGGGAAGGTGCAGTCGATCTCGCTCAGGCCGGGGTCGAAGTGCGTCTTGAGCTCCTCGAACTGCGCATTGGCGACGAAGGGGCTTTCCAGCACGAAGATCTCGGTCTGGGACGAGCTTTCGTCGAGCACGTTCTTGAGATTGCCGAACCGCGTCTTCAGCGACATCACCCGGAATTCGCGCAGACTGTCGATCGGCGGATTCGTCACCTGCGAAAAGTTCTGCCGGAAGTAGTGCGACAGGTTGCGGTACTTGTTCGACAGCACGGCCGAGGGCGTATCGTCACCCATCGAGGCCAGCGCCTCCTTGGCATCCTCGGCCATGGGGACGAGAACCTGTTCGATGTCCTCGATGGACATGCCGGAAGCGATCTGGCGCTTGCGCAGCTCGGCGCCTTCGAAAAGCGGCTTTTCCTCGAGACGGGACAGCTCTTCCTCGAGATCGGTGATCTTGCCGACCCATTCGCCGAAGGGCTGCGAGGCGGCGAGTTTGTCCTTGATCTCGACGTCGTGGTAGAGCTTGCCCTCCTTCATGTCGACGGCGATCATCTGGCCGGGGCCGAGCGCGCCCTTTTCGCGCACCGTGCCTTCGTTGGCGGGGACCATGCCCGCCTCGGAACCTGCAATCAGGAGGCCGTCGCCGGTCACGACATAGCGCATCGGGCGCAACCCGTTGCGGTCGAGCCCGCCGCAGACCCAGCGGCCATCGGTCATGGCCAGGGCGGCGGGGCCGTCCCAGGGCTCCATCACGCCGTTGCAATAGGAATACATGTCGCGCCAGGCCTGCGGCAGTTCCAGCGCCTGCTTGGACCAGCTTTCGGGCACCAGCATCGTCTTGGCCATCGGCGCGGTGCGGCCGGCGCGGACCAGCACCTCGAACACCGCGTCCAGCGCGGCGCTGTCGGACGACCCCGACGGGATGATCGGCTTGATGTCTTCCGCCAGGTCCCCGAACGTGCCCGAGGCCATGCGGATCTCGTGCGATTTCATCCAGTTGATGTTGCCCTTGATGGTGTTGATTTCGCCGTTGTGGGCGAGCATCCGGAAGGGCTGGGCCAGCCACCATTGCGGGAAGGTGTTGGTGGAATAGCGCTGGTGATAGACGGCGAAGGCGCTCTCAAACCTTTCGTCCTGGAGGTCGGGGTAGAAGACGGCGACCTGCTCGGCCAGCATCATGCCCTTGTAGATGATCGACCGGCACGACAGCGACGCGATGTAGAGCCCGTCGACATGGGCGGCGGCGGCGGCCTTCTCGATCCGACGGCGGATGACGTAGAGTTCCCGCTCGAACGTTTCCTCGTCCACGCCCTTGGCGTTGGAAATGAGGATCTGTTCGATCTCGGGGCGGGTGGCGTTTGCCTTTTCGCCCAGGCACCCGACCTCGACCGGGACGTGGCGCCAGCCGTAGATGTAGTAGCCCATGCGCAGGACCTCGGTCTCGACGATGGTCCGGCAGACCTCCTGCGCGCCGAAATCGGTGCGGGGGAGAAAGACCTGGCCGACGGCCATCAGCTCGTTCTCGCGCGGTTCGTGGCCGGTGCGCTTGATCTGGTCGTAGAAGAAGGGGACGGGGATCTGGACGTGGATGCCCGCGCCGTCGCCCGTCTTGCCGTCGGCATCGACCGCGCCGCGATGCCAGATCGCCTTGAGCGCCTTGATCCCGGCCTCAACCACCTGGCGGCTTTTCTTGCCGTCGATGGACACGACGAGGCCGACCCCGCAGGAGGAATGCTCCTCGGTTTCGGAATACAGGCCGTTCTCGGCCATCCACTTGCGCTTCGCCTCTTCGGCCCGTGCCCAGTCTGCGTCATACTTGGTCATGGCGTGGTCTCCTGTGAGAGATGCGGGTTGTCCGCCTCGTAGCTTTTCCGGCCGATACGGGCGACGTCCTCGCCCTCGAGCCAGTATCCGTGGGGGCGGCGGTCGGCATAGACCACACGGGTCAGCCGCGCGCCGCCGGCATTGTCGAAAAGGCCCGGCGACAGTTCGAGATAGCCGGTGTCGCGGTCTTCCACATAACGGAAGAACACGGCCGAGCCGCAGGTGTCGCACCAGCCGCGTTCGGCCAGGCGGGACGAGCGGTGGACCTTGACCGGGCCGTCGATGGAGAGGCCGTCGGCCGGGGCCTCGATGCCCATCTGGACGCCGCCGCCCCACCTGGTGCAGAGGTCGCAATGGCAGGCGCTGATCTCGTCGTCGAGACGCGCGGCGGTGACGCGGACCGCACCGCAGAGGCACCGCCCATGGAACGGACCGTCGCGCATCATGAGTCGAGCGCCGGGAACCTGGCGACGCAATCGGCGCGGGTCATGAGCCTGCGATGCCCGGCCCCTTCGAAAGCGAAGCTGTCGGGTTTTTCGTCGACGTAGATTTCGCTGTCGATCTCGAATCCGTCCGGTTCATCGAAGAGCCCGAGCGGTATCTCGGTCGTGGCTGCCTTTTCTTCGTTCAGCGTGAAATGGAAATAGAGGTTCGACCCGCAGCGGCGGCACCAGGCCCGTTCCGCCCAGTCGCTGGTCTGAAGCGTCGCGATCTGCGCCTCGCCGTGCCAGACGAGGTCGCTGGTGGGCACATCGACCCCGACGAGGGCCGAGCCGGTCCAGCGGCGGCACATCCGGCAATGGCAGATGCTGGCGCGGGCCGGCACGTTGCGCGCGGTGAAGCGCACCGCGCCGCACAGGCATTGTCCTGTCTTTTCGTCATGTGCCATGCGACTCGGGCCTTTCGATTGATCCGAGAGGGTTTATCACAGGTTTGCGGGTGTTGCGGCCCGCGGGGTCGTGCGTGCGGTCGAAATAATTGCCTTGCGCCTGAAAACGCTCGGTTATTCGGCCGCAACGGCCTTTGCTGTCGTCAGGTCGTCCAGCAACGCCGCGGCACAGTCGCGGCCGTCGCGGATGGCCCAGACCACGAGAGAGGCACCGCGCACGATGTCGCCGATGGCGTAGACGCCGTCGAGGCTGGTCTTGCCGGTGCCGAATTCGGCCCGGATGGTGCCCCAGCGTGTCACGGCCAGTTCCGGCTGATCCCAGAGCGCGGGCAGGTCCTCGGCCTCGAAACCGAGCGCCTTGATGACGAGATCCGCATCCTCGGCGTAATCGCTGCCCTCGATCAGTTCGGGGGACTGGCGGCCGGTGGCATCAGGCGCGCCGAGGCGCATCTTCTGGATGGTCAGACCGGTGACGGTGTCGCCGGTGAAGCTCAGCGGATTGGAGAGCCAGACGAATTCGACGCCCTCCTCCTCGGCGTTCGCCACCTCGCGCTGGCTCCCGGGCATGTTGGCGCGGTCGCGGCGGTAGAGGCATTTGACGCTGGTCGCGCCCTGGCGGATCGCGGTGCGGACGCAGTCCATGGCAGTGTCGCCGCCGCCGACCACGACCACCTTCTTGCCGCGCGCGTTCAGTTCACCGCTTTCGAACTCCGGCACCTTATCGCCGAAGTTCGACGCCTTGTTCGAGGCGGTGAGATAGTCGATGGCGCGCACGATGCCGCCGGCCTCCGCGCCGGGCTGGTTCAGCTCACGGGTCTTGTAGACGCCGGTGGCGATGATGACCTTGTCATGTTTCGCCCGCAGGTCGGCAAAGGTGATATCCTCGCCCACGGTGCAGTTCATGACGAAATGCACGCCCGACTGTTCGAGCTGGTCGATGCGGCGCATCACGACGTCCTTTTCCAGCTTGAAGCCGGGGATGCCGTAAGTCATCAGCCCGCCGCCACGGTCGTAGCGGTCGTAGACGGTCACCTGAACGCCGGCGCGGCGCAGCATGTCGGCGGCGGCAAGGCCGCCGGGACCGGCACCGATGATGCCGACGGACTCCTCGCGCTCCATCGCCGGGGTGACAGGCTTGACCCAACCCTTTTCCCAGGCGGTGTCGGTGATGTATTTCTCGACCGCCCCGATGGTGACGGTGCCATGGCCTGATTTCTCGATCACGCAGTTACCTTCGCACAGCCGGTCCTGCGGGCAGATGCGGCCGCAGATCTCGGGGAAGGTGTTGGTGGCCTGGCTGATCTCGTAGGCCTCTTCCAGCCGGTTGGTCGCGGTCAGGCGCAGCCAGTCGGGGATGTTGTTGTGCAGGGGGCAGTGGCTCTGGCAATAGGGCACGCCGCATTGCGAACAGCGGCCGGACTGCTCTTCGGCCTTGGCCGCCGCGTATTCGGCATAGATTTCGTCGAAATCCTTGTTCCGCTCCGCGGCCTCGCGCTTTTCGGGCATGTCGCGGGGGACGGTCACGAACTTCAGCATCGGTTGCTTGGCCAACGCGGGATCCTCTTCGTCAGTCTGGCTTGAGCGTCCTCATAAGCTAAAGCGCCGGGGATTAAAAGTCACTAGTGCTGACCTAATATGGGCGCTATTCGGGCGTGACGGCGCTGCAACGGCAAATCCTGCGCGAAATTAGGTCCGCATCGCAACCTATCATACCCCTTCCCTTTGCGGAGCAGAGGCTTAAACCAAGGGGCAAAGGCGAAAGGACACTCATGCCGCTGTTCCAACTGATCTTGCTGGCCGTCATCCAGGGGATCACGGAGTTTCTTCCGATCTCGTCGTCCGGGCACCTGATTCTTCTGCCCCAGCTCACTTCGCTGGCGGATCAGGGGCAGACGATCGACGTGGCCGTGCATGTCGGAACGCTGGGGGCGGTGATTCTCTATTTCCGGCGCGATGTGGCCGGGGCGGCCGCGGGACTGCCGCGCCTGGTCGTCGGACGGATGGACACGGCGGGCGCGCGTCTGGCGTTTCTGCTGATCGTTGCGACCGTGCCCGCCATCCTGGCCGGACTGGCGATCAAGGTGACGGGGCTGGACGATCTGATGCGCTCGGCGCTCGTGATCGGGGTGACGATGCTGGTGTTCGGGATCGTGCTGTGGCGGGCAGATCAGCGCGGGGCAGAAATCAAGGTGGACCGGGACTGGACCCTGCGCGAAGCCTGGGTGCTCGGGTTGTGGCAGGCGGTGGCGCTGATCCCCGGGACCTCGCGCTCGGGCATCGTGATCACCGGGGCCCGGTTCATGGGCTACGCGCGCCATGACGCGGCGAAACTGTCGATGCTCATGTCGATCCCGGTGATCGTCGCCAGCGGCGTGCTGCTGGGGGCCGATGTGCTGTTGTCCGACGATACGGTGGTGGCGCGGGACGCGATGATCGCGGCCGGCTTTGCCTTCATGTCGGCGCTGCTGGCGCTGGCGCTGATGATGCGGCTGCTGCGGACGGTCAGCTTCACGCCCTACGTGGTGTACCGCGTGGTGCTGGGCCTCGGGCTGATCTGGTGGTCGCTGGCGTAGGGCCGGAGGGGCGGCGCCGGCCCTCAGGCCTTGAGGTTGCGCGCCGAGTCCTTGATCGCGTCGTACTGGCCCGAGGGACGGAAGCGCCAGAGATAGTCGGGCAGGACCACCTCGGTCGCGGTCGGGGTGATGCCGAGATCGTCGAACCCCTTGTGATCGCCCGAAACCACGTTGTCCCTTTGCAGGTTCACGATCTGGTCGGCCGTCAGAGTGTCATTGTGGATCAGCCCGATCGAGAGGACCTGCACGGCGGTCAGCCCGAAGGCCATCAGTTTGGCCATCCAGATGGGGAGGTCCATCAGGGCGCGGCGGCGATGGATGACGGCCAGCATCTCGCGCATGAACTCGCGGAAGGTGCGGGTGTCGGGCCCGCCGAGTTCGTAGATGCCGCCCGGTGCGGTGCCCAGCGCGCCCATCTCGGCGGCGGCGGCCACGTCATCGACATAGACCGGCTGGAACCGGGTGCGCCCGCCCACCATGGGCAGGATGGGGGAGAAGCGTGTCATGCCGGCGAAGCGGTTGAAGAATTCATCCTCGGCGCCGAACATGATCGAGGGGCGCAGGATCATCGCCCCCGGCATGTGTTCCAGCACCTTCGCCTCGCCCATGGCCTTGGTGCGGGCATAGTCGCTGTCCGAGGTCTCGTCGGCGCCGATGGCCGAAATGTGTACCATGCGGTCGACGCCTTCCTCGGCGGCGATGCGGGCGACGCGGCCGGCGCCCTCGGCCTGGACGGCATCGAAGCCGTTCCGGCCTTTCTCGGAGAGGATGCCGACGCAGTTCACCACGGCATCGCTGTGGCCAAGCGCCTGGCGGACCGAATCGTCGTCGCGGATATTGCAGAAGATCGGTTCGACCTGGCCCACGACGCCATAGGTCCGGACGAACATCGCGTCGTTGGGGTGGCGCGTGGCCACCCGGACCCGCCAGCCCTGCCTGGCCATGCGCCGTGCGATATAGCGCCCCAGAAAGCCAGATCCGCCAAAGATGGTCACCAGTCCGGACATGCGCAAACCCCTGCAATCTTGCCGATATGCCCCTTTTCCTAGACTCCGGCGGGGTTCCGGGCAAGGCGATATGCCGCGATGGGGGAAATTGCCGCAAATGGCCGTTGACACCGACCGCCGTGGGGTCTAAATCGCGGCCTCACGCAGTTTCGTGCCCAGATGGCGGAATTGGTAGACGCGCCAGCTTCAGGTGCTGGTGTCCGTATGGACGTGGAGGTTCGAGTCCTCTTCTGGGCACCAATTGCTTTCCGGCGGGAAGGCGAACAACTTCCGAACAGTCGTGTAGCCGCAGCCGTTTCAGGGAAGCTGCGTGTTGAACCATGTGCGGATCGGCCCGGGTGCGGGTGGCTTCCACCCTACGTCGGGAGGCGCGGGCCGGGCCCCCGGCACTCACACGTCGAGCGCGTTCGCCTTTTCCCAGCTTGTGAAATGCGCCGTGTAGCTGTCCCATTCGCGTGATTTCAACTTGACGTAGGCGGCGGAGAAGCCGGTGCCCATCATCGCTTTCAGCGCCTTGTCCCTGTCGAAGGCACGTACGGCGTCCAGCAGGTTCAGGGGGAGCTTTCCGGCCCCGCGCGCCTTGTGGCCTTCGGCGTACATGTCGATGTCGAGACGCTTGCCGGGATCGGCCTTGTCCTCGAGCCCCGAGAGCCCCGCGGCGATGATCGCGGCCTGCAGCAGATAGGGATTCGCCGCACCGTCCGGCAGGCGGAGCTCGAACCGGCCGGGGCCCGGCACGCGGACCATGTGGGTTCGGTTGTTGCCGGACCAGGTGACGGTGTTCGGCGCCCAGGTGGCGCCCGAGGCCGTGGCCGGGGCGTTGATGCGCTTGTAGCTGTTGACTGTCGGATTGGTGAGCGCCGTCATGCCTTGTGCATGCTTCATGATGCCGCCGAGGAAATGCAGGCCGCTTTCGGACAGGCCGAGGTCGTGGGAGTCATCGGCAAAGACGTTCTTCCGGCCCTCCGCGTCCCAGACCGAGACATGGCAGTGGCAGCCGTTGCCGGTCAGGTTTGGCAGGGGTTTGGGCATGAAGGTGGCACGGAAGCCGTGCGCCTCGGCCACTGATTTCACCATGAACTTGAAGAAGGAATGGCGGTCGGCCGTGACGAGCGCGTCGGCGAAGTCCCAATTCATCTCGAACTGGCCGTTCGCGTCCTCGTGGTCGTTCTGATAGGGGCCCCAGCCGAGCGCCAGCATATGGTCGCATATCTCGGCGATGACGTCGTAGCGGCGCATGACCGCCTGCTGGTCGTAGCAAGGCTTTTCCGCGGTGTCGAAAGGATCCGAGATCGCCTCGCCCTCGGGGGTGAGCAGGAAGAACTCGGCCTCGACCCCGGTCTTCACGCGAAGGCCCCTGTCGGCGGCTTTCGCGACGAGGGCCCGGAGCACGTTCCGGGGGGCCTGGGCGACCTCCTCGCCTTCCATCGCGCAATCGGCGGCGACCCAGGCGACCTCGGGCTTCCAGGGCAGCTGGATGACGCTGTCGGGGTCGGGCAGGGCCAGCATGTCCGCGTGAGCCGGAGTCATGTCGAGCCATGTCGCGAACCCCGCGAAGCCGGCGCCGTCCCTTGCCATGTCCGCGATCGCCTGCGCCGGGACGAGCTTGGCCCGTTGCCCGCCGAAGAGATCGGTGAAGGAGATCATGAAATACTTGACGCCGTTCTGTTCGGCGAAGGTGGCGAGGTCGGTCATCTGTCTGTCCCTTTTCGTCTGTTCCGGACCGCCGGGCGGTCCGTCCGGCCGAGGGGCTTTGACCCGTCTCCTTCAAGGACAGGGGCCGGGTGGGGTATCTGCGTCAGAAGCCCGGCTTGCCGGGGTACCAGTCGGTTCCGGCGAGCGGGACCTGCGCCATCGCGGCGGCCTCCAGCGTGAGGGCGCAGAGATCTTCGGGTTCGAGGTTGTGGACGTGGCTCTTGCCGCAGGCGCGGGCCAGTGTCTGGCATTCGAGCGTCAGCACGGCGAGGTAGTTGCGCAGCCGGCGGCCGGCGGCGACGGGGTCGAGCCGGGCCGCGAGCGTCGGATCCTGAGTGGTGATGCCGGCGGGGTCGCGGCCCTCGTGCCAGTCGTCATAGGCGCCGTGCGTGGTGCCGAGTGCGCGGTACTCTTCCTCGTATTTCGGGTCGTTGTCGCCGAGCGCGATCAGCGCGGCCGTGCCGATCGAGACCGCGTCCGCACCGAGAGCGAGAGCCTTGGCCACATCGGCGCCGGAGCGGATGCCACCGGAGACGATGAGCTGGACCTCGCGGTGCATCCCGAGGTCCTGGAGCGCGGCCACGGCGGGTCGGATGCAGGCGAGCGTGGGCTGGCCGACATGTTCGATGAAGACGTCCTGGGTGGCCGCGGTGCCGCCCTGCATCCCGTCGAGGACCACCACGTCGGCCCCGGCCTTCACGGCGAGGGCGGTGTCGTAGTAGGGACGGGCGCCGCCGATCTTGACGTAGATCGGTTTCTCCCAGCCGGTGATCTCGCGCAGTTCGAGGATCTTGATCTCGAGATCGTCCGGCCCGGTGCAGTCGGGGTGGCGGCAGGCCGAGCGCTGGTCGATGCCCTGCGGCAGGTCGCGCATCCCCGCGACACGTTCGGTGATCTTCTGGCCCAGCAGCATGCCGCCGCCGCCGGGCTTGGCCCCCTGGCCCACGACGATCTCGATCGCGTCGGCGCGGCGCAGGTCGTCTGGGTTCATGCCGTAGCGCGAGGGGAGGTACTGGTAGACGAGCTTTTCGGAATGGCCGCGTTCTTCCTCGGTCATGCCGCCGTCGCCGGTGGTGGTCGAGGTGCCGGCGAGGGTCGCGCCCCGGCCGAGTGCCTCCTTGGCCT
Organism: Pseudooceanicola batsensis HTCC2597; assembly: GCF_000152725.1. Classification (GTDB taxonomy): domain Bacteria; phylum Pseudomonadota; class Alphaproteobacteria; order Rhodobacterales; family Rhodobacteraceae; genus Pseudooceanicola; species Pseudooceanicola batsensis. The sequence continues at coordinate 2,443,482 of NZ_CH724131.1, read as the reverse complement.
GGGCGGAGAGAGAGCCGAAGGACATGCCCGCTATGGTGACCGGAATCTTCAGTTCGATCGGTTTCTTGGCGAAGCGGGTGCCGAGGGTCACATCGGTCGCGCATTTCTCGCGGTAACCCTCGAGCGGGTAACGCGAGACCGAGGCACCGAGAAACAGCAGGTCGTCGAAATGCGGCACGCGACGTTTCGCGCCGCCGCCGCGGATGTCGTAGATTCCGGTGGCCGCGGCGCGGCGGATCTCGGAATTCACCTCACGCGAGAAGGTCCGGGACTGGCGCGGTTCCGTTCGTGTCGTCATCAGTATTCATCCGCATGGTCGATGTTGAAATTGTAGAGCCTGCGGGCCGAGCCGTAGCGCCGGAACTCATCGGGCTTTGCATTCGCCCCCGTACGGGCGAGGATTTCGGACAGAAAGCCCAGATGTTCGGCACGCATCTCCTTTTCCACGCAGTCGGCGCCGAGGGATTTCACCGATCCGCGGACGAAGAGACGGGCCTCGTAGAGCGAATCGCCCAGGGCGTCGCCCGCGTCGCCGAGCACGACGAGGTTGCCCTTCTGCGCCATGAAGGCGGACATGTGGCCGATATTGCCGTGCACGACGATGTCGATGCCCTTCATCGAGATGCCGCAGCGCGAAGAGGCATTGCCGCGGATATTGAGCAGCCCGCCGCGCCCCGTGGCCCCGGCGTACTGGCTGGCGTCGCCGTCGATCGTCACTTCGCCGGACATCATGTTCTCGGCCACGCCGGGGCCGGCGGAGCCCTCGACGTGGATGCGGGCCTCCTTGTTCATGCCGGCGCAGTAGTAGCCGGTGGAGCCTTTGACCGTGACCTCGAGCGGGCCGTCGAGGCCGACGGCGACGGCGTGCGACCCGCGCGGGTTCTCGATCACGTAGCTGTCGTTGGCGCGGGACTGCGCGGCGGTCTGGAGGGACCGGTTGACCTCGCGCAGGTCGGTCTGCGACATGTCGAGGATCGGCATGATCAGCGCTCCCAGAAATAGACGGTGGCGGGTTCGGGTTCCCAGACCTTCGCGCCGCCGATTCCGGGCAGGTCGGCGAAGGCCCGGTATTCGCTTCCGAAGGCGACGTAGTCGCGGGTTTCGGCCATCACTGCGGGCTTGCAGGCGATCGGGTCGCGCACGACGCCGAACCCGGTGCGGGTGCCGGTGACGAAGGTGAAGAACCCGTCGAGATCCTTCAGCGTCCCTTCGAGAGCGTCGCCCAGGCTGGCGCCCTCGGCGATGCGGGAGGAAATGTAGGCGGCGCCGACCTCGGTATCGTTCTCGGTCTTGGTGAGAACGCCCTTGCGTGCCAGCCGGCGGCGCATCCGGTTGTGGTTCGAGAGCGATCCGTTGTGCACGAGGCACTGGTCGTCGGCGGTGGAGAAGGGATGCGCGCCCAAGGTCGTCACGGCACTTTCGGTGGCCATGCGGGTATGACCGATCCCGTGGGTGCCGGCCATGTCGCGCAGGTGGAATCGGGCGGCCACGTCGCGGGGCAGGCCGGTCTCCTTGTAGATCTCCATCGCCTCGCCCACGCCCATGATGCGCAGCCCGCGCGCCTCGAGCGCGGCGAGGGCGGCGGCGCGATCACCGGGGTCCACGGTGATCACGGCGTGCGTATCGGCGAGGCGCATGTCGATGTCGCGGACGGTGGTCTTTTCAAGCGCTCCTTCAAGCCCGTCAAAGTCGTCTTCGGGCCTTTCCGACTGCACCGTGATCTTCACGCCCCCTCGGGGGCGGTCGTAGATCGCGATGCCCGCGCTGTCGGGGCCGCGGTCGGTCATGGTGATCAGCATGCCCGTCAACATCGCGCCGAGTTGCGGCTGAAGATCATCGTTCTTCAGGAAGAGGCCGACGATTCCGCACATGGGGTTCTCCGAAACCGGTTTGAGGTGCGGACTGATTAACAGGAAGAATTATTTCTTTACAGGAAATCCGCCGCCGTTTGCCGCGGCCCTCTGCCCTTGCCCAATTTTTGGGCAGCTCGTCGTCGCTCAGCCCGCTTGCGGATAGGTGATGATCGAGAGGTAGCGGATCGGAAAACCGTGCATCTCCTCCGGCCCGTGGGGCGCGTCGGCATCGAACAGGAGCGAGTCGCCCGGTTCCAGCAGATAGGTCTTGTCGCCATGGCGGTAGAGCATGGCGCCGTCGAGGATGTAGAGCATTTCGATCCCTTCATGCTGGAAGGTGGGGAAGCGGTCGCTCTCGTCGTCCAGGGTGATCAGGTAGGGCTCGACCACGACGCCGGAGCTGTTGGACCCGATATGACCGAGCAGGTTGTACTGGTGGCCGGCGCGGGTCCCGGCGCGGTCGATCTCGACCCCCTGGCCGGCCTTCACGTGCATGCATCCGCGCGGTTCCTCGTAACCCGAGAACAACTGGACCAGCGGTACCTTGAGGGCATGGGCAAGCGCCGAGATCGTGGTGAGAGACGGAGAGATCACGCCGTTTTCGATCTTGGAGAGCATGCCGACGGACAGGCCCGTCTGCGCCGCCAGTTCCGCCCCGGTCATGCGCTGGCGGTGGCGCAGGCTGCGGACCTCGCGGCCGATGGCGACCTCGAGGTTCTTTTCCCGTGCGTCGCGCAGGGCGTGAGGGTCTTGCTTGAGCGGCAGGGTGCCGCCTTTGCGGTCTGACATCTGTGCTATGTCCCGGCGGCGGATCGGTCGGGTCTTTGTCCGTGGCAGGAGGCGCGGCGTCAATGCCTAGCCGTGGGGGGCGGCCGGCGCTATCTGCTGCGGGGCGGACAGAACCCGCTGTCGGGGCGTTATTCCCGCGCGTGCGGTCCTGCCAATATCACGCGAGGCGGAGGGCCGGGTCCGGCGAGCCTTGCACGGGGCGCAGATGGTGCCGAACGAAAAATGGCGCCGCGGGGTGCGGCGCCATTCAATCACCTGTGGTCCGAACCGATCAGACGACGTCGAACCGGTCGGCGTTCATCACCTTGGCCCAGGCCGCCACGAAATCCTTGACGAATTTCCCGGCGTTGTCGTCTTGGGCGTAGACCTCGGAATAGGCCCGCAGGATCGAGTTGGACCCGAAGACGAGGTCGACGCGGCTTGCCGTCCACTTGACGTCGCCCGACTTGCGGTCGCGGATCTGGTAGGTCTTCTCGTCTTCCACCGGCTCCCACTTGTAGGCCATGTCGGTCAGGTTGACGAAGAAGTCCGGCGCCAGCGTGCCCTCGCGGTCGGTGAAGACGCCGTGTTTCGTTCCGCCGTGGTTGGTTCCCATCATGCGCATGCCGCCGACCAGGACCGTCAGTTCCCGTGCGGTCAGCGTCATCAGCTGCGCCCGGTCGAGCATCAGTTCCTCGGGGCTGACGGCATAGTCGTCCTTGAGCCAGTTGCGCATCGCGTCGGCGATCGGCTCCAGCGGTTCGAAGGACTCGGCATCCGTCATCTCGTCGGTCGCGTCGCCACGGCCCGGCGTGAAGGGTACGGCGATGTCGTAGCCCGCGGCCTTCGCCGCCTTCTCGACCCCGACGTTACCGGCCAGAACGATGGTGTCGGCGAGCGAGGCACCGGCTTCGGCCGCCAGCGGCTCGAGTACCGAGAGGACCTTCTGCAGGCGTTCGGGTTCGTTGCCTTCCCAGTCCTTCTGGGGCGCCAGACGGATGCGCGCGCCATTCGCCCCGCCGCGCATGTCCGACCCGCGATAGGTGCGGGCGCTGTCCCAGGCGGTGCTGACCATCTCGGAGAGAGAGAGACCGGAGGCGGCAATCTTCGCCTTCAGGTTGCCGATGTCGTAGTGGACCGGACCGGCGGGCACCGGATCCTGCCAGATCAGGTCTTCCTGCGGGACGTCCGGGCCGATGTAGCGGGCCCTGGGGCCCATGTCGCGGTGCGTCAGCTTGAACCACGCCCGGGCGAAGGTTTCCGAGAAATACTCGGGATCCGCGATGAATTTCTGACAGATCTCGTTGTAGATCGGGTCGACCTTCATGGCCATGTCGGCGTCGGTCATGATCGGCTTGCGACGGATCGAGGGGTCCTCGACGTCGACCGGCATGTCCTCTTCCTTGATGTCCACCGGCTCCCACTGGTTGGCGCCGGCAGGGGATTTCTTCAGTTCCCACTCGTAGCCGAACAGCATGTCGAACCAGCCCATGTCCCACTTGGTGGGGTTGGCGGTCCAGGCGCCTTCGATGCCCGAGACGACGGTGTCGCGTCCGATGCCGCGGTTCACCTTGCCCATCCAGCCGAGGCCCTGATACTCCACGTCGGCCGCTTCCGGGTCGGGCGAGAGATTGTCGGCGGTACCGTTGCCGTGACACTTGCCGATGGTGTGGCCGCCGGCGGTCAGCGCGGCGGTTTCCTCGTCGTTCATGGCCATCCGGGCGAAGGTTTCACGCACCTGGTGGGCCGTCCGCTGCGGGTCCGGCTGGCCGTTGACGCCCTCGGGGTTCACGTAGATCAGGCCCATCTGGACGGCGGCCAATGGGTTGTCCATCGTCGAGGGGTCGTTGACGTCGCCATAGCGGCTGTCGGACGGGGCGAGCCATTCCTTCTCGTTGCCCCAGTAGGTGTCTTTTTCAGGGTGCCAGATGTCCTCGCGCCCGAAGGCGAAGCCGAAGGTCTTCAGGCCGGCATGTTCGTAGGCGATGTTGCCGGCGAGGATCATCAGGTCGGCCCAGGAGACCTTGTTGCCGTACTTCTTCTTGATCGGCCACAGCAGGCGCCGGCCCTTGTCGGTGTTCACGTTGTCGGGCCAGGAATTCAGCGGCGCGAAACGCTGATTGCCGGTGCCCGCGCCGCCGCGGCCATCGGCCAGGCGGTAGGAGCCCGCGGCGTGCCACGCCACGCGGGCGAACATGCCGACATAGCTGCCCCAGTCGGCGGGCCACCATTCCTGGGTCTCTTCCATGAGCGCGTGCAGATCGGCCTTGAGCGCGGCGACGTCGAGCTTTTTCAGCTCTTCCCGATAGTCGTAGTCGACATCCATCGGGTTGGTCATCACGTCGTGCTGGTGCAGGATGTCGAAGTTGAGCGCGTTGGGCCACCAGTCGGTGACCGTGCTGCTGAGATTGGTGAGACCACCATGCATGACGGGGCACTTGCCCGCCGGGGTATCGTTTCCGTCCATATCTTGCCTCCCGAAGCAGTGGAACCCGGCCGGGGGAACCGACCTTTAGAATCAATCTAACACCGGGCGACGATCAGTATAACCCGCAGAATGCTGATCGATTTAATAAGACGATCTGATTGCGGCTGGCGCGGTTGCCGTGCGAACCGACCCTCGCCGGGACGGGATTTGCACTTGCCCGCGACTGGCGCTAGACCCGCCGGAGACCGCGAGGGAGTGCCGCGTGACCAATCATCTCTACAAGCAAGATCTGCCCGACGGGCTCGACCTGGGTCCGGTGGTGGCCATCGACTGCGAGACGATGGGGCTGAACCCGCATCGCGATCGGTTGTGCGTGGTGCAGATGTCGGGCGGCGACGGCGACGCGCATATCGTGCAGGTCGCGATCGGGCAGGACAGCGCGCCGAACCTCTGCGCAATGCTCACCGATCCGAAGGTGCTCAAGCTGTTCCATTTCGGCCGGTTCGACATCGCGGCGATGTACAATGCCTTCGGCGCGCTCGCCGCGCCGGTCTACTGCACCAAGATCGCCAGCCGGCTGGTGCGGACCTACACGGACCGCCACGGGCTGAAGAACCTGACGCAGGAATTGCTGGGCATCGACCTGTCGAAACAGCAGCAGTCCAGCGACTGGGGCGCCGAGGAACTGAGCGCGGCGCAGCTCGAGTACGCGGCGTCGGATGTCCTCTATCTCCACCGGCTGCGCGAAGAACTCGACGCGCGGCTGGCGCGCGAGGGGCGGACCGAGATCGCGCAGGCCTGTTTCGACTTCCTGCCGGTGCGGGCGCGGCTGGACCTGATGGGCTGGCCCGAGACCGACATCTTCGCCCACTCATGACGATGCGCCGGGCATACCTCCGGGCCGGTGCGGCCTGAGATGGCCTGGGCCGAGGACGGCTATTCCCGGCTGGTCAACTGGCTGAAGATCCTGCTGCCGCTGGCCGCGCTGGCGCTCTTGTCCACCGTCTTCCTTCTCTCCGAGACGCAGGAGGCGCAGATGGAGCTGCCCTATGCCGACGTGGAGGCCGGCGGCGACGGGCTGGCCGAGCGGGTCCTGAAGCCCAGCTTTTCCGGTGCCACCGAACGCGGCGACCTGATCGCCTTCGTCGCGGAATCCGCAAGGCCGGTCGGCACGGGGCTGGGGGCGCTTTCGGCCGAGAACTTCCAGGGCCGGATCGACCTGGTCTCGGGGGGCGACATCACCTTTCGTTCGGACGAGGCGCTGCTCGACCAGCCCGAGGGCACGGCGGAACTGGCCGGTTCGGTCGTGGTTGTCTCGTCGACAGGCTACACGGTCGAAACCGCCGGGCTGACGGCCTGGCTGAACGACGTTCGTGCCGAAAGCAGCGGCGAGATCCGGGGCGAAGGCCCGCCGGGCCGCTTTGTCGCCGGCAGGATGGTGGTGACGGGCGATGCGGATCTGTCCGATGTGCAGATGGTTTTCACAGACGGCGTAAAACTGGTATACGAGCCGGAATCCGATTGAGGTTTTGATCATGAATGCATTTCGTCTGCTTGCGATCCTGTGCATCGCGTTGCTGCCGGTCGCGGGCATGGCCCAGCAGACGGCCTTCGGATCCGCCCAGCTCGATCCCGACACGCCGGTCGAGGTGGAAAGCGACGAGCTGCGGGTGAATCAGTCCGACGGAACAGCCGAGTTCCTGGGCAATGTCGTCATCGTGCAGGCCGAGATGCGGCTTGCGGCGCCCCGCGTCCTGGTCACCTACGACGAAGAGGGTGAACGTATCCGCCTGCTGGAGGCCACCGGCGGCGTGACCCTCGTCAGTGGCGAGGACGCGGCCGAGGCGCAGCGTGCGGATTACGACATCGACGCCGGCACGATCGTCATGGAGGGCGATGTGCTGCTCGTTCAGGGCGAGTCGACGCTGGCATCGCAGGCCATGACCGTCGATCTGGAAAGCGGCACGGCGCAGATGTCCGGGCGGGTACGGACCCTGCTGAACCCGGGCGGGGACTGACGCGTGACGAAACCCGATCTCCAGCTGCATACGGGCGGCAAGGGGCTGCGCATCGAACAGCTGCGCAAGTCCTACAAGAAGCGCATTGTCATCCGCGACGTGACCATGAAGGTGGACCAGGGCGAAGTGGCCGCGCTTCTGGGGCCGAACGGCTCGGGCAAGACCACGACCTTCTACGCCGTGGCCGGACTGATCGTCCCCGAAGGCGGGACGGTCGTGGTGGACGGGCGCGACGTGACCGGCCTTCCCATGTACCGGCGCGCGCGGCTCGGCATCGGGTACCTGCCGCAGGAGATGTCGATCTTTCGCGGGCTATCCGTCGAGGACAACATCTCGGCCATTCTCGACATCACCCATTCCGACCGGCACAAGCGCCGCGAGCGGCTGGAAGAGCTTCTGTCCGAGTTCTCGATCGAGCATCTGCGCCGGGCTCCGGCGCTGGCCCTTTCGGGGGGCGAGCGGCGCCGGGTCGAGATCGCGCGCTGTCTGGCCGCCGATCCGAAATACCTGTTGCTGGACGAACCCTTCGCCGGGGTGGATCCGATCTCGGTCTCCGATATCCGGCATCTGGTCGCCGATCTGAAAAAGCGCGGAATCGGGGTGCTGATCACCGACCACAACGTGCGCGAGACGCTCGAGATCGTGGACCGCGCCTATATCCTGCACGACGGCAAGGTGCTGATGTCCGGCACGCCCGAGGAAGTGGTGCAGAATGAAAATGTGCGTCGGGTCTACCTGGGCGACACGTTCCGCATTTCCTGAGCCGGGAGATGCCGGTCCCGCGCGGCCGGCAACCAATCGGACTGCTTTCCATTGACAGGCGGGTGCGGCGCGCTTTCATATATAACTATGACAGTTCTGCGACGGCTCTCGATCCGCCCTGCATCGCACTTGCGAAACCCGCGCGCGATCAAGGACCTTGGACTGTCTTTCCACAGCATTCGAATTTGACGCCGCCCTTGGCATCGGTGCCCGGGGCGACCGTTCGAAGTGTCAAGAAAGGAGACGGAATGCGTTACGAAGTCAGCGGCAAGCATATCGATGTCGGCGAGGCTCTCCAGACCCACGTGAAGACCGAGTTGGGCAGCATGATGGAGAAGTACGGACAGCGCCCGACCGACGCGACCGTGATCTTTTCCAAGTCGGGGAATGAATTCGTCTGCGAAACCACCGTCCACCTGTCCTCGGGGCTGAATGCCGCCGCCAAGGGCCATGCCCATGAAATCTATGCAGCTTTCGACGCGGCATGCGAGAAGATGGACAAGCAGCTGCGCCGCTACAAGCGCCGTCTCAAAGATCATCACAAAGCGCGTCCGGAGCCGGTTGAACTTTTGGGAGCGTCCTCCTATATCCTCGCCGCTGAGCAGGAAGACGAGGAATCGGAAGCCGAAACGCTCCAACCCATCATCGTTGCCGAGATGGAGACGCATATCCCGTCTCTGTCCGTCGGAGAGGCGGTGATGCAGATGGAGCTGGCAGGTGCGCCGGTCCTTGTATTCCGGAACGAGGGCAAAGAGGGTTTGAACGTCGTGTACCGTCGGGAAGACGGGAACATCGGGTGGATCGATCCCAGAAACTGAGGCAACTGCATAGCCGTTGCGAGTATTGGTACTTCATGACCCTATCGGAGATCCTCAAGCCCGAGGCAATCAAGGTGGTTGCCTCGGCGTCGTCGAAGAAACGGCTGCTGCACGATGTGGGCGACCTTGCCAACAGCGTGTACGGGTACGAGACGGCCGGGCTCGTCACTGCACTGATGGAGCGGGAATCCCTCGGGCCGACGGGCGTCGGCAACGGTGTCGCGCTGCCTCATGCGCGGCTCGATGAGGTCAAGGACATGTCGGCGGTCTTCCTGCTGCTGGAAAAGCCTGTCGACTTCGATGCAGTGGACCGGCAGCCCGTCGATATCGTCATGGCCCTGTTCGCGCCGGAAGCGGCCGGTGTCGAGCATCTGAAGGCGCTTGCGCTGGTGTCGCGCACGCTGCGCAACGGCGACCTGTGCAAGAAGCTGCGGGCCAATCACGACGCCTCGACACTCTATGCGCTTCTGACGTCGGATCAGAACATCCAGGCCGCCTGAGCGCTACCGCCAGCTGCGAAAGCCGAACATCACGTAGTCGCGCTGGTAGACATCCTGCGCCTTCGCTTCCACTTCGTCATCGTAGATCTCGGCGAGAGGGTACGGCTGATCAGCCGCGACCCCGGGCAGGTCGGGCGGCGAGGGGTGGCCGACCTGTCGGGCCAGAGCCGGCAGAGCGGCGGGCATCTCGTCTTCGCGGATGATCGCATCGGGCAGGGCGAAGTTCGCCATGCCTTCGATCACCGCGCTCTGCGTGGCCCAAGTCTGGTCGATCCGGACCGACGTCTGGCCCGAGAGGTTGGCCTTGAGAAAGTCGAGGAACAGCAGGAACGCCTCGCGATGCTGCTCCTGCGGATAGGGAGCGTCCTCGTTCCGGCCTGGGATCGGCAGTTTGTGACGCTGGCGCAGGATGCGCCTGATCTCGCCGAAGCTGCCCTTGCCGGTCCGCAGGATCCGATTGCAGAACACGGAATGGGCCCGGGCGAGTGGATGCCGGATCACCGTGAAGCTGCGGTGGCCGGGATTCCGGCGTTTCCACTTGCGCAGGCTCTTCTGGGTGAATTTCCCCGGCAGGTCGGCCGGGTCGCCCCCGTCCAGCGCGGCCAGCCAGGCCGAGATCGGCGCGTCGATTTCGCCCCGCACGGGCATGTAGAGCAGCGGCGTACCGGCGGCGGCCTGGAAGGCGGGGACATTCGGGCCCCGGCGCGGTTCGAAATTCGGCGTCCGCGACAGGTTGAAGCGGTCGAGCCGCGCGAGCGACTGTTCCATCACATCGAAGTTCGCCACCTTCTCGGAAACGGGCGCGGGGTTCTGGACCTTGAGCTTGTCGTCCAGACGCTCCAGCTGCGCGCTCTCGCCCAGCCACCGGGCGAGGCCGTTCATCACCGCGACGTCCTGCAGGTCTTCGTAGGCGACGTAGAAGGGCGTTTGCCCGGAGGTCTGCAGCGCATTCAACAGGAAAATCTGAAATTTCTGTAGTTCGTGCAGGTGGTTCGCGAATTCCTCGGCGTCGAACTCGGCCCGGGCGTCCTTGCGACGGCGCACGTCGGTCAGTTTCCACTGACCCGTGGCTTGCGCGATCTTCCAGCTCACGTAGCTGTCGACGGGGTTGCGCGTCAGGATGATCTTGGCGCAGCGCGGGTCCTTCAGCGCCGTATCCAGGATGCGGCTGTCATGATCGTGGAAGAAGCGGAACCCGGCGAGGCCCTCGGCCTGCCTGACCGCGTCGAGCAGCAGCATCGGCTCTGCTTCGCGCCGTGCGAGCGTGATCCCCAGACAGTCGTCCTTGTTCGGATAGCCGATGAAATGCGGGTTGAAAGCCTCGCCCAGACAGGAAAGCCCCGGGTATCGGTTCAGGTTCGCCTCGAGAAAGTTCGAACCCGTCCGCATCTCGGCGAAGACGATGAAGTAGTCGAAAGGGGACATCTATTTCTTCACCAGATAGGGCTTGCGATGGTGGCCCGGCCGTGGTCTCGCGGCGGTCGGACCGGTGGGGAAATCGCCCATGAGATAGGGGTGCATTCCCTGGTTCTTGAGGTTCTGAAGAAACTGACCGAAGCCGGCGAGGTTCACCATCTTCGGGGCCTCGGACAGTCGCTGCGCGCTCTTGGCGCCCAGGTCGTCGATCACCTCCTGCAGCGGCTCCATCGGGGAATCGACGAATTCCGCCATGGTCCAGATGCGGATGCGGGCCTTGGCGTGCGGTCCGCGGAGCAGGTCGAGAAAATCGCTTTCGATCTTCTGCAGGCGGGCGGCCTCGGCCCTCAGGTCGCCGAAATTCCGGTTCGAGGTAAAGAGCGGCACGGCCCAGGCACCGGAGATCACCGAGATCCGCGCGTTGGGATCCCGGCTCATCGCCCCGGCGGCGCCCTGGTTGTCGTTGGGGCCGAACTGGAAACACTGGTGTTCCCCGCGCGAGGCCCAGATCAGGTTCGTCAGGAAGGCCGCGGGGCGGTAGTCGCGGATGGCGGCGCTGTCCGGAATGGCGCCGGCGATGACCGGCTGCCCGCCGGAAAAGGCCGCGCGCCCGGAGGCGTAGATATGGCCATGTACCTTGCACCCGGTCTTGCGGGCGAGCCAGGGTTCGAAATCCTCGAAGAGATCGGCGAAGCCCTGGAAGACGGCATATTGCGCCCCGGTCGGGCCGTGGTCCCAGCTCGGGTTCGGGAACCGGCTCTGCATGTGAAGGCCGGGGCGACCCCGGGTCCGGCGTTCGACGGCACGCGCAAAGATGCGGTCGATCTTCCCGGGGTTGGGTTCGGTCCGCTTCATCGCGTGATCTGCATCCGTCAGAAAGGCCTCGTACAGGCGGTCCGCGCGGGGCCAGATCTTGCGCGCGACGAAGCAGTCCGAGCGGCGGAGGAGCTGGAGGTGGTCGTCGTAGAATATGTGCGGTTTGCCCTGGAAATCGAACTTGGACAGCGTCAGCGACCGGCTTTCGATATGGCCGGAGTAGAGCCGGGCGAGGGTCTGGAAATAGCTTTCGTCAGGGATCCAGACGCGTTTGAAGAACCGGTCGTAATCGGCGCGTTCCGGGTCCTGCAGAATGGCCGAGAGCGTCTGCCGGGTCAGGCACCACCATTGCGACCCCATGTGAGGGGTGATTCCGTTCGGCATCCTGCGCTTGAGCCCGAGACGGCGTTGCAGGCGAACGTAGGCGTCGAACAGACGGCGGTTCCGTTTCCAGGCGAAGGGGAATCGCATGGTAAAGCGTTCGCTGTCGAGGCCGCCGACCGTCCAGGGCACGTCCGAGGTGGTCGCGCTCTCGATGAAGTCGGTGCGGGGCCGGGCGTCAAGATAGTCGATCAGCTCCTGCACCGGGCGCAGCGGCAGGCAGGATCCGGAGGCGAGGTAGACATGACGCACTTCGGGAAAATCGCGCAGCATCTGCGCGCTTGCCGCCTGGGTCGCGGCCACGATGCCCCAGGTGCCCCATTCGCAGCGGTGTCGGGACGAGAAGCGTATCGTTCCGACGTCCGAGAGTGACCTGACGAAGGCGCGGAACCGTGCGGCAGGGACGCTCCGGTCGGCATGGATCACCACCGGGCATCCCGACGCCGCCCAGTGCCGCGCCACCTGTTCGGCGCGGTCGAGCGCGGTGTGAACCAGCATGACGATGCCGACGGCGCTCATGCCCAGTTACCCTTGGACATGAGGCCCAGGATCTCGAGCTGGCGCCAGTTGATGTATTTCTCGGACCACTTGCACCAGAGTTCGGGATCGTCGCGCATCAGGCCGGCATAGGCCCTGTATTCGACCGAGGCGTTGTAATGCTGCTTGCGGTCCAGTTCCTCGGTCGCCTTCGCGGTGAAGGTGTCGAGGAACTTGGTGTGCAGCAGCAGGCCGCTGGCCTTCTCGCCGCCCCATTCATCGTAGACGAGGTTCAGCCCGCGCGGCAGGAGCATGTGCGTCGACGAGACATAGGCGTATTTCCGATCCCACTTCACCAGTGGGATCTTGTTCAGGGCCGGCGCAAGTTCCGGCTGGTCGGCAAAGAAGACCCGCTGGCGGGGACCGCCCTGGATCCAGAGGTTTCCATAGCGCCTGTTCTTCTCGATCAGATAGTTGCCGCTGTCGAACCATGTGGCGATTTCCAGCGGGTCCTGCCCTTCGCGATAAGGTTCGGCATCGATGCGGCCCTTGGGGTACATATCCAGCAGCATGGCCGAGAAGGACTTGATCGACGAGGCGTCCAGCCAGTCGGTCAGCGCCTGGATCGGCCGCGTGTCGCAGAAGGGATAGACAAAGAATTCGTCCGGATCGACGGTCAGGCACCAGTGGCCATGGCCGTGACGCAGCAGCAGCCAGTTGATCCAGTCCATTCCGAACCGCGCTCGTTTATAACCGTGCGGCGTGTGCCAGACGGAACAGTCCGGCTGCGCTGCGAGATAGTCGGCGCTGCCGTCGCTGCTGTCATTGTCGACGAAGAGGAAGTGGTCGACGCCGAGTTGCCGGTAATATTCGAGGAAATAGGGCAGCCGGATCCGTTCGTTGCGGGCCGTGCAGAACAGTAGCACGTCCTCGCGCCGGATGCGACGGGTCCGGTTTGCGACCGCCTTCAACTCGCGCCGTTTGCGCACGGCACGGATCAGCCAGCGGCGACGCTGGAGCCTGAGGCGATATGACGAAACAAAGCTCAACGCCCGCCCTCTTGACCATGGCACCGGGTCGGGCCGCCGCTATCAGGCCATCTTCAAGACGACCTTGAAATGCTCATCCCATGTCGGGGGCATGAACCCCGCGATACCCTCGGTCCCGGACCGTCCGACCTCGATACGGCTCTTGATGGCCTTTTTCCAAGAATAGCTATCCGCCGAGTCAAGGTAAACTGGCAAATCGCCCAGGGTTTCGCGGATAGATGCCAGGTCGGCGCTGATCACCGGCGTCCGCAGGGCCGCGGCCTCGATCGGGGGCAGGCCGTATCCTTCGGCGAGACTCGGGAACAGCAAGGCATGGGCATGTTGCAGAAGGGCCGAGATCGCCCGGTCCGGCAGATTTGGCCATTCGAATATGTCGCTGCCGCGCAGGGGCGATCGGTCGAGCCGGCGAAAGACCTCTTCGTTCAGCCAGCCGCGGGCGCCGCAGATGCCCAGGACCGGGCGGGGGCCGTCCTCGTCCTGCTTCCAGTTCTCCCAGATGTCGAGCAGCAGAAGGTGATTCTTGCGCGGTTCGATGGTGCCGACGGTCAGGAACAGGGGGCGCTCGCGTGGCAGTTCGGGCGGTATCGCCGCTGCGTCCGGGCGCGGCGGGTCGATCCCGAGACGGGCAACCAGGCAGTTGGGGGGGGCGGTCCGCTCTTCGGGATCGGCATCCTCGTTCAGGGCGGCCATGTGGCGGATGACGTCCCCGCGGGTCTTTTCGCTGTTGCACAGGACCAGATCGGCGTGATGCATGACGCGGCGGATCATGCCGCGCGCGCGGTCGGTGCTTTCGTCACGGCAGAACTCGGGGTGATCCAGCGGTATGGTGTCATGCACCATTACCGTGATCTTCGCGCCGGGATGCGCCGAAATCGCCGTCAACGTGTTCCCGGTCAGATTGGAATGGCCGACGTTGAGGTAGGTCAGATTGTTCGGGAGTGCGGCGAGCGCCGGAGCCAGTCTCTTGCCCCATGCCCGCGTGTGCGCCAGTCGCCACAGATCGCTTTGCACGCGTTTCTGCAACGGAGACAGGCGGCCCGCGAAGTGGAAGATGAACCGCGTCTTGCCCCAGGGGGTCCGGCCCTGCAGCCGGTGCATGAACGAGGTCAGGCCGCTGCGGCCGAGGATCACATAGCCGGTGGCCACCCGGGCCAGTCCCCAGACCTCGCCTTCGCGGTCGAGAAGTTCGCGCAGATAGGCCAGCTCGACCCGGTCGATACCGGTCGGCTGGCGGCCTGGTCGGCTTGCCAGGCGCGTCAGGTCCAGAAGGCGGACCCTGTCTTCGGGATTATTTGTCGTAGTGGCCAGTCTGATGCCACCGCCAGGCATCGGCAATCATCCGATCAAGCGTCGAGCGCTGCGGATTCCAGCCCAGTTCGGAGACCGCGCGGGTCGAGCCCGAGACGAGCTTTGTACAATCGCCGGGTCTGCGCGGTCCCTCCTTGTAAGGCACGGCCCTGTTGGTGACCGCGCGCGAGTGATCGATGACTTCCCGGACGGAAAAGCCCGACCCGGTGCCCAAGTTAAACACGCGGCTCTGCTTGCCGTCCATCAGCCACGTCAATCCAAGGATGTGTGCGTCTACCAGATCACACACGTGTACGTAGTCCCGTATACAGGTCCCGTCGGGCGTCTCATAGTCGGTGCCGAAGATCGTCAAAGCTTCGCGTTTGCCTTCGATCGCGTCGAGCATGAGCGGGATGAGGTGGGTTTCGGGCTGGTGGAACTCGCCCACCTCGGCCTCGGGATCGGCACCCGCCACGTTGAAGTAGCGAAAGATCACGTGGCGCAGGCCGAAGGCGGCGCCATAGTCGCGCAGCATGTCCTCGATCGCACGTTTCGACGCGCCATAGGCGTTGATCGGCAGTTGGACCGAGTTCTCGTCCAGCACGACGTTGTCCTGATCGCCGTATGTGGCACAGGTCGAGGAGAAGACGAAATTCATGCAGCCGGCGTCGCAGGCGGCCTCGATCAGGTTGCGCGACCCTTCGACGTTGTTCTGCCAATAGAGACCAGGCTTCTTCATGCTTTCGCCGACCTGGCTGAGGGCGGCGAAATGCATCACGGCAACGGGCGCATGGCTGGCAAAGACCTCGTCCAGGCGCTTGCGGTCCAGCAGATCGCCCTTTTCGAAGGGGCCGAACTTGACCGCCTCCTCCCAGCCGGTGCTGAGGTTGTCGTAGGTGACCGGTTCGAAGCCCGCGGCGCGAACAGTCTTGCAGGCATGCGAGCCGATGTAGCCGGCTCCGCCGGTGACGAGGACCTTGTCCATGGTCTGTCCGATTTACTGTGCCGCCTGTTCGACGTTCACGACCTCGCGCAGGAAGCCGAGGAGATCGTCCCGAAGCTCCGGCCGCGACAGCGCGAAGGAGACCGTCGCCTGAAGATAGCCCGACTTGGACCCGCAGTCATACCGCTGCCCGCGGAACCGGTAGCCGTAGACGGGCCGGTTCTCGGTAATCTCGTGGGCGATGGCGTCGGTCAGCTGGATTTCTCCGCCGGCGCCGGTCTGTTTCAGGTTCAGGTTCTTCAGGATCTGCGGGGTGAGCAGATAGCGCCCGATCACGGCGAGGTTCGAGGGCTCTTCGCCGGTCTTCGGTTTTTCCACCATGCCCTTGATGGATACCAGCGATCCGTGGTCCTCCTTCACGTCGAGGATCCCGTAGGCCGAGGCCCGTTCCGGCGGAACCTCCATCGCGGCGACCATGTTCCCGGGGTTCTCGGCGAAGGCTTCGACCATCTGCTGGAGACAGGGTTTCTCGGCAGCGATGATGTCGTCGGGTAGGATGACCGCGAAGGGTTCGTTGCCGATCAGGCGGCGGGCGCACCAGACCGCATGACCCAGACCCAGCGGCTTGTGCTGCCGGATATAGGCGATGGCGCCGCTGTCCATGTTGGTGTTCTTGATTTCTTCGAGCAGATCGTCCTTGCCCTTCTTCTTCAGCTCGGCCTCGAGCTGCGGGGCATGGTCGAAATAGTCTTCGAGGGCGGCCTTGCCGCGCGAGGTGACGAAGATGAATTCCTTGATACCGGCGGCGCGGGCCTCGTCGATCGCGTACTGGATCAGGGGCCGGTCGACCAGCGACATGATTTCCTTGGGGATCGACTTGGTGGCCGGCAGGAACCGGGTCCCCAGACCAGCCACGGGAAAAATCGCTTTGGTGATCTTGTTCTTCATGCCTATCTCTCAACCTCTGTGACGCAGTTGCGGACCTGATCGGATCCTAGCGCTCCGCGCGCAATATGGCAGACATAGGCCAGTGAATCACCCCGCACAGTCGGAAAACATCGTTTCCGTTCGGTTAATTTTAACGCATCGTTAATTCGATGGAGTTTTGTGCTGCCGCAGTGCGGCAATCCGGGCGATTTCCTGCGCGAGCCTCCGGCGGAACGAGGTGGCCCGCACCAGCGGTTCATCGCGCCGTGCCCTGCCCCAGATCCCGCCGGTCTGTTCCCAGACGCCGTCGCGCGTCATGCGCACCCGGTGAAAGAGCGCCGTCGGCGACAGGATGAAGAGCGATACGGTCGCGCCCCCGGCGGCGCGTGCGGCAGCCTGTGCCCGCAGTCGCCGGCGCGACAGGGGGCGCCCGGCCAGCGTGATGCTCTGGCCGGTGGCGCGGGTGCGAAACGGCAGGAAGGGTTCGCTCGAATGCGGCAGCCCCGGCAGCGGGTACAGGGTGCGGGACCGGCCGGCCTCGATCCCCGCGGCGAGGCGGGCGCGCAGGCGGCGCAGGTCGCGCGGCTCCAGCCGGCCCGCCACCATGTGCGAGATCAGCGCCCTGTCGCGCCCCGCCACGAAATCGGTAACCGCCTTCTCGCGCGCGTCCTCGGGGCAGTGGCGCCGCAGAAAGACCGACAGGCTCGCCCCGATCTCGAACAGGTCGCGGGGGGCGCGGGAGGCATGGCGCCGGGACGAGGGGGCAAAGCTGTGATGCACCTGCGCCATGGGAACAACGGCGGTCACATGGCGCGCCCGGGCGAGGCGCATGTTCAGGTCGGTGTCGTCCAGGTAAAAGCGGTAGGCCGGGTCGAAACCGCCAAGCTGCGCCAGGACAGAGCGGCGGAAGGCCATGTTGGTGCCTTCCGTCTTGACCGCCCGTCCCGGAGGCGGGGTGAGGGCGGTGGCCCGCGCCGGGTCGACATCCAGTGGTCGAGCCTGGCCCGTATGATCGACGCTGTGCGCCTTCCACTGAAACGAGATCCCGTTGCGCCCGATGACGAAGCCGCCCGCCGCGGCGACATCGGGTTCCGAGAAGGGCGCGGTCAGGTGGCGCAGCCAGGTCGGCTCGGGTACGGCGTCATCGTCGATGAAGGCGACCACCTCGCCGGCGGCGACCGCGGTGCCGAGGTTGCGGGCGAGCGAGATATTGGGATCGGCGAAGGGCACGGTCTTGATCTCGCGCCCGAGCTTTTGCCGCCGCACCGCATCGAGGCCCGCCGCATCGGCGACGACCACGATCTCGTAATTGTCGTGCAACTGCCGGGCCAGTCCGACCAGCGTCAGTTCCAGGCTGGGGCCGCGATCCCGGCTGACAACCACGACGCTGACGGTGGGGTCGTCCATGGCCGGTCCGCCCCCCGCGGTCAGGCCGGCTTGAGCGTGACCGAAGGCGAGGCGGCGATGAAGAAGGGGTTGGCGAACCCTTCCTTGCCGTAGGTCAGGGGCTCGAGCGTCTCGAAATGCAGAACCCGGCCGCCGGCGCCGGCGACGACGGCGTGGCCGGCGGCGGTATCCCACTCCATCGTGCGGCCCAGGCGGGGATAGAGGTCGGCCTCGCCGCTGGCGATCAGACAGAACTTGAGCGAAGATCCCGCGCTGGTCATGTCCTTCGCCGCATATTTCGCGATGTAGTCGTCGGTCGCCTGGTCGCGGTGCGACTTGGAGGCGACGATCATCAGCGCGTCGTTGTCGGCCGCGGAGACCCGCAGTTCGGTCTGCGCCCCGGGCGCGTCCCTGTCGAAGGGGGCGGCCTCTTCGACCGCGGTGCCGTCGGTCCGGGTATAGAACATGCGGTCCCGCGCCGGGGCGTAGACGACGCCTCGCGTGGGAATGCCGTCCTCGACCAGCGCGATGTTGACGGTGAAATCGCCGCGGCGGTTGACGAACTCCTTGGTGCCGTCCAGCGGATCGACGATGAGGAAGGTGCTGGCGCTTTCGGAATGCGTGGCGGCCTGTTCCTCGGTGATCAGCGGCAGGTCGGGAAAGGCTTCGCGCAGGCCGGCCGAGATCAGCGCATCGGCGGCCTCGTCCGCTTCGGTGACCGGGCTGGCATCGGACTTGGTCTTCACCCCGAAATCGTCGGAATTGTAGATCTCCATGATCCGGTCGCCGGCTTCGAGTGCGAGGCGCCGCATGACGGTTTCGAGCTTTGCGTAGTCCATTTCGATGCGTCTCCGATCAGTGCGCGCGGGGGGCCGAGAATTGCCTCGGGAGGCGCGGTTCGTTATGGTGAAGCCGCAAGGGATCGGCAAGACTTCCCTGCGTGTCCCGGGCAATCTCCTTCGGAGCGACGGAATGTTTGAGCAGAGGGTGCACCGTTCGAAGGTGGGATCCGCCATCGGGATCGCCGAGCTGATCTATCACACGGCGGTCCACTCGATCCGGAAGACGCATCGCCATGCCCTGTGGTCGATCGCGCTGAACATGCTGCAGGCGGTGATCTTCGTCCTGTCGTTCTACGCCATGTTCGAACTGCTGGGCCTGCGGCGGAACGCGATCCGGGGCGATTTCCTGCTCTACCTGATGTCCGGCATCTTCCTCTACATGACGCATGTGAAGACGCTCGGCGCGATCACCGGCTCCGAGGGCGCGACCTCGGCGATGATGAAGCACGCGCCGATGAACACGGCCGTGACGATCGGCGCGGCGGCTCTCTCGACACTATATATACAGGTGCTGTCGCTCGTCCTGATCCTCTTCGTCTATCATGTCGTCTTCACGCCGATCACCATCGACCAGCCGGTCTATGCCTTCGGGATGCTTCTGCTGGCCTGGTTCACCGGGATCGGCGTCGGGCTGGTGCTGCTGGCGATCAAGCCCTGGGCGCCACAGTTCGTCTCGGTCTTTTCGCAGATCTATCAGCGGGCCAACATGATCGCCTCGGGCAAGATGTTCGTGGCGAATTCCCTGCCCGCCTACATGGTGGCCATGTTCGACTGGAACCCGCTGTTCCATGCCATCGACCAGTGCCGGGGCTATGTGTTCCTCAACTACACGCCGCACAATTCCTCGCTGGCCTATCCGTTCCTTGTGGGGGTGGGGCTGTGCATGCTCGGACTGATGGGCGAATTCTACACCCGTCGCCACGCCTCGCTCAGCTGGGATGCAAAGCGATGATCCTGCGCGCTCTCGTCGTGCTCCTCTTCCTGTCCGGCGGTCCGGTGGCGGTGGCCGAGCCTTTTCCGGCGCTTTACGACGTGGTCGGTGTCGCCCGGGACGATGTGCTGAACATCCGGGCCGAGCCCGACGCCCGGGCCGAGATCCTGGGCACCTTCGCGCCCGACCGGCGCGGGGTAGAGGTAGGCGCCGTCAGCGACGACGGCGGATGGGGCCAGGTCAATGCGGGCGGCCGATCCGGCTGGGCCTCGCTGACCTATCTGGAGCGCCGGGACGGTCAGGAGGACGGCGATTTCCCGCCCGTGCGCCGCTGCCTGGGGACCGAGCCGTTCTGGTCGCTCGGCCAGGGCGCGGGGCGCTGGCGCTACGAGACACCCGGCGGCATCGACGTGACGATGGACGAGACATGGCGCGGCCGGTCCTCCGGTCGGCTGGACCGGTTCGGGGTCGTCATGGGCCGGGCCGGGATGCGGGCGCGGATGGTCGTCGCCCGGCAGTCATGCAGCGACGGCATGTCCGACAAGGCCTTCTGGCTGACCGCGGATATCCTCATCGAGCGGAGCGACGGCGAAAGAGAGATGATCTCGGGCTGCTGCACGATCTCGTCCCGCTGAGCCACTTCAGTCCACCACCCGGCACGTGAGGTTGATCCGGCCGCCCTTCGGCAGCAGGCGCGAGGAATTGAACCGTATCCGGTCCACCCCGTGATGGGTCAGCCGAGCCGCGCCCCCCATGATCACCGCATCGCCGGATTCCAGCCAGAACGACTCGGTCCTTCCGCCGCGTTCTTCGTTGCCGATGCGGAATAATCCATCGTCGCCCAGCGACAGCGACAGCACGGGGAAGGTGAAATCCGCCTCGTCCCGGTCCTGATGCATCCCCATGCGCGCGCCCTCGCCATAGTAGTTGATCAGGCAGCAGTCCGGCGCCCGCTCCAGTCCCGTCAGTTCGTGCCAGACCGACAGGACCTGTGGCGGAATCGGCGGCCACGACTGGCCGTCGGGATGACGGGGTTCGTACCGATAGCCACGCGCATCCGAATACCAGCCGTATTTTCCGGCGCTCGTCATGCGCACCGACATCTTCTTTCCGAACCGCGTCGTCGGGGAAAAGAGCGGCGCCTGCCTGAGCACGGGTCGCAGCGCCTCGACCAGATCGGCCTGGGCCGCCTCGTCGAGGTAGGTCTTGTGGATGTCGAAGCCGCGCAGGCGGAAGGTGGGTCCTGGCATGTGGAAAACCGGGTCTGGTGGGGTCTTTCCCAACCGATATGGGGCGAGGGGCCGCTTGGAAAGAGCCTGCGGACCGGCCGTTGTGATCGGTTTGCAAAAACGGTGGAAATTTGCGGAACTCGCGGTGCAAGGCCGCTTGCAGCCCCGGGGACCCCTTCCTATATACGCTCAGAAGCGCGGCGGACAGGCTCCTGACCGCCGCCTGTCAGGCGGTGGCGGATGCCGTACCGGGTCCGTCTCCGGAACTATCGCCTTAAGTGAAAGGGATTGAAATCATGTCCAAAGTGATCGGTATCGACCTTGGCACCACCAACTCCTGCGTTGCCATCATGGATGGGTCGCAGCCCAAGGTCATCGAAAACTCCGAAGGTGCGCGCACGACCCCGTCGATCGTCGCCTTCACCGACGAAGAGCGGCTCGTCGGTCAGTCTGCCAAGCGGCAGGCCGTCACGAACTCCACCAACACGATCTTCGGCGTCAAGCGCCTGATCGGCCGTCGGTTCGACGACAGCGACCTGGCGAAGGACAAGAAGAACCTGCCGTTCGCCGTGGTCGATGGCGGCAATGGCGACGCGTGGGTGGAAGCCAAGGGCGAGAAATACTCCCCCTCGCAGATTTCCGCCTTCATCCTCGGCAAGATGAAGGAAACCGCCGAGTCCTACCTGGGCGAAGAGGTCAGCCAGGCCGTGATCACGGTTCCGGCCTACTTCAACGACGCCCAGCGTCAGGCCACCAAGGACGCCGGCAAGATCGCCGGGCTCGAGGTGCTGCGGATCATCAACGAACCGACGGCCGCCGCGCTGGCCTATGGCCTGGACAAGGACAACAGCCACACGATCGCGGTCTACGACCTCGGCGGCGGCACCTTCGACGTCACCATCCTCGAGATCGACGACGGCCTGTTCGAAGTGAAATCCACCAACGGCGACACGTTCCTCGGCGGTGAAGACTTCGACATGCGCATCGTCAACTACCTGGCCGACGAGTTCAAAAAGGAACACAACGTCGACCTGACCCAGGACAAGATGGCGCTGCAGCGTCTCAAGGAAGCGGCCGAGAAGGCGAAGATCGAACTGTCCTCCTCGCAGACGACCGAGATCAACCAGCCGTTCATCTCGATGGGGTCGAACGGTCAGCCGCTGCACATGGTCATGAAGCTGACCCGTGCCAAGCTGGAAACCCTTGTGGGCGACCTGATCAAGTCCTCGCTCAAACCGTGCCAGGCCGCGCTCAAGGATGCCGGTCTGACGACGGGTGACGTGGACGAGGTCGTTCTGGTGGGCGGCATGACCCGCATGCCCAAGGTCGTCGAAGAGGTGACGAAGTTCTTCGGGAAAGAGCCGCACAAGGGCGTGAACCCGGACGAGGTCGTCGCGCTCGGCGCCGCGATCCAGGCCGGTGTCCTTCAGGGCGACGTGAAGGACGTGGTGCTGCTGGACGTGACCCCGCTGTCGCTGGGGATCGAGACGCTGGGTGGCGTGTTCACCCGCCTGATCGACCGCAACACGACGATCCCGACCAAGAAGAGCCAGGTCTTCTCGACCGCCGAGGACAACCAGAATGCCGTGACCATCCGGGTCTTCCAGGGTGAACGCGAGATGGCGACCGACAACAAGATGCTCGGTCAGTTCAATCTCGAAGACATCCCCCCGGCGCCGCGCGGGATGCCGCAGATCGAGGTGACCTTCGACATCGACGCCAACGGCATCGTCTCGGTCGGTGCCAAGGACAAGGGCACCAACAAGGAACAGAAGATCACGATCCAGGCCTCGGGCGGTCTCTCCGACGAGGACATCGACAAGATGGTCAAGGACGCCGAGGAGAACGCCGAGGCGGACAAGTCCCGCCGCGAGCTGGTCGAAGCCAAGAACCAGGCCGAAAGCCTCGTCCACTCGACCGAGAAGTCGCTGGAAGAACATGGCGACAAGGTCGATCCCTCGACCGTCGAGGCGATCGAGCTGGCCGTGGCCGCGCTCAAGGACGAGCTGGAGAACGACAATGCCGACAAGATCAAGGCCGGCATTCAGAACGTGACCGAAGCGGCCATGAAGCTGGGCGAGGCGATCTACAAGGCGCAGCAGGACGAGGGCGAAGACGCGCCTTCGGCGGCTGATGCCGGTCCGGCGGATGACGATGACATCGTCGATGCGGACTTCGAGGATCTGGATGACAACAAGCGTGCGTGATCCCGCGCGCTGGAACCTCTGGGGCCGGTCCACCTTCGGGCGGGCCGGCCCGCATCGTTCCTGAGGGGAGACCACCCGAATGGCAAAACGCGACTATTACGACGTTCTCGGGCTGTCCAAGGGGGCCGGCGAGGACGAGATCAAGAAGGCCTATCGCAAGAAGGCCAAGGAACTTCACCCCGACCGCAACGCCGACAACCCCAAGGCGGAAGAGCAGTTCAAGGAAGTCAACGAAGCCTACGACTGCCTGAAGGATGCCGACCGCAAGGCGGCCTATGACCGGTTCGGCCATGCGGCGTTCGAAGGCGGCATGGGCGGCGGGGCGCGGCGCGGCGGGCCGAACCAGGGCGACTTCGCCTCGGCCTTCTCCGACGTGTTCGACGACCTCTTCGGCGATTTCATGGGTCAGCGCGGCCCCGGCGGGGCACGGCAGCGCGCCACCCGCGGGTCGGACCTGCGTTACAACATGCGCGTCTCGCTCGAGGATGCCTACGAGGGCCTGCAGAAGACCATCCAGGTGCCGACCTCGGTGCAGTGCACGCAATGCGACGGCTCGGGGGCCGAGGGCGGGTCCGAACCTGCCACCTGTCCGACCTGTTCGGGCATGGGCAAGGTGCGGGCGCAGCAGGGATTCTTTACCGTCGAACGGACATGCCCGACCTGTTCCGGCGCCGGGCAGATCATCAAGAACCCCTGCAAGGCCTGTGGCGGCATGGGCCGTGTCGAACGCGACCGGTCGCTGTCGGTGAACATCCCCGCGGGGGTCGAGACCGGCACCCGAATCCGCCTGGGCGGCGAGGGCGAGGCCGGGATGCGCGGCGGTCCGGCGGGCGATCTCTACATCTTCATCGAGGTCGAGCCGCACAAGATCTTCGAACGCGACGGGCCGAACCTCTTCTGCCGTGTCCCGGTATCGATGACCACGGCGGCGCTCGGCGGGGATATCGAGGTGCCGACGATCGACGGCGGCCGCTCCCGGGTCAAGATCCCCGAAGGGTCGCAATCGGGACGGCAGATGCGGCTGCGAAGCAAGGGCATGCCGGCGCTGCGCGGTGGCGGCACGGGCGACATGATGATCGAACTGGCGGTTGAAACGCCGGTGAACCTGACCGCCCGGCAAAAGGAGCTTCTGCGGGAGTTCAACGACCTGTCCGAGGAAAACAGCCCCGAAAACAAGGATTTCCTCAAGTCGGTGCGCGGGTTCTGGGATTCGATGAAGGGCTGATCGGCGTCAGTGCCATCCGCCCTTCGTCCGCGTCACCCTGTCGTCCTCGGCCCGACCCGAGGATCTCCTGCCACATCGGACCACGCCATACCGCGACGGCGACAGACCGGAGAGCCTCGGATCAAGCCCGAGGATGAGGTGGTGCGCGGCGACAGGCGCCCCGCCAGCCTCTCCGCGGGTTTAACCCGTTCTTAACCGCCGGTCCGCAAAGTGGCCCTCATGCCACGCCCGTCGCATCTTCAGGAGCCCGCTCTTCCGCTGTTCCAGGCCGGGGCTCCGGTCTCCGGCAAGCCGGCGAAACGGCCCTCCTACATCGCCGATCACCGCGCGCGGCTGCGCGACCGGTTCCTCGACGGGGGGGCGGATGCCATGCCGGACTACGAACTGCTGGAAATGGTGCTCTTCCGGGCCAATGCCCGACGCGACATGAAGCCCGTGGGCCGCGCGCTGCTCGACCGGTTCGGGTCGTTCAACAGGGTGATCAGCGCGCCTCCGGCCGATCTCATGCGGATTGACGGTGTCGGCCGGTCCCTCGTGGCGGAACTCAAGCTGATCGAGGCCGCGGCGCAGCGCCTGATGCGCGACCGGGTGATCAACCGGCCTGTCCTCAGCTCATGGCAGGCGCTGCTGGACTATTGCCAGACCGCGATGGCGCATCGCGACACCGAACAGTTCCGCATCCTGTTCCTCGACCGCAAGAACGTGCTTGTCGCCGATGAGCCGCAGGCCAGGGGCACGGTCGATCATGTGCCGGTCTACCCGCGCGAGGTCGTCAAACGCGCGCTGGAGCTGAACGCCTCGGCTTTGATCCTCGTGCATAATCATCCCTCGGGCGACCCCACGCCCAGCCCGGCCGATATCGACATGACCGCACAGGTCGCCGCGGCCGCCGACGCGCTCGGCATCACCGTCCACGACCACCTCGTCATCGGGCGCGCCACGGAGTTCAGCTTCCGCGCGCAGGGCTACCTTTGATCTTCATCTTGCCGAAAATACTCCGGGGTGAATTGCGCCGCAGGAGCAAGAGGGGCAGCGCCCCTCCGCCCGGTCAGGCAAACAACCCGGCATATTCGTCCCGCAGTGCCTTCTTCTGGACCTTCCCCATGGTGTTGCGCGGCAGTTCCGGCACCACGAAGACCCGCTTCGGCTGCTTGAACTTCGCCAAGCGGCCCGAGAGGGCCTCGCCGATCTCCTCTGCCGTCACGTCGCCGACGACCACGGCCACGACCGCCTCTCCGAAGTCCGGGTGGGGCAGGCCGATCACGGCGCTTTCGACCACGCCAGGCAGGTCGTCGACGATCTCTTCGATCTCCTTGGGATAGACGTTGAACCCGCCCGAGATGATCAGGTCCTTGGCGCGGCCGACGATCGTCACGTAGCCCTCGGCGTCGCGGGTGGCGAGGTCGCCGGTGATGAACCAGCCGTCCGCTTTCAGTTCCTCGGCGGTTTTCTCGGGCATCTGCCAATAGCCCTGGAAGACGTTCGGCCCGCGCACCTCGATCACGCCGATGTCGCCTTCGGGAACCTCGGCCCCGTCCTGCATGATCCGCAGCTCGACGCCGGGCAGGGGGAAGCCGACCGTGCCCATGCGGCGCTCGCCCTCATAGGGGTTCGAGGTCGACATGTTGGTTTCCGTCATGCCGTATCGTTCCAGGACGCGGTGCCCGGTGCGCGCCAGCCATTTCTCGTGCGTGTCGACCAGCATCGGGGCCGAGCCCGAGATGAAGAGCCGCATGTTCGCGGCCAGCTCCGGGGCAAGCCGGTCGTCGTTCAAGAGCCGGGTGTAGAAGGTCGGCACGCCCATCATTGCCGTGGCCCCGGGCATCGCGTCCAGGATCGCGTCGGGGTCGAACCTAGGCAGGAACACGGTCGAGGCTCCGGCAAGAAGCGCCACGTTGGTCGCCACGAAAAGTCCGTGAGTGTGAAAGATCGGCAGGGCGTGAATCAGCACGTCGTCGCGGGTGAACCGCCAGTATTCGCGCAGGGTTTCGGCATTCGAGGCGAGATTGCCGTGGCTCAGCATCGCACCCTTGGACCGTCCGGTCGTGCCGGAGGTGTAGAGGATCGCGGCAAGGTCGGTCTCGGCGCGCGGCACGGCCTCGAAGCCGGGGTCGGCGGGCAGGGCCTCGGTCAACGTGCCGGTGCCGTCGGCGGCCAGCGTGAGGCAGCTTGCCGGGGTGAGCGCGGCGATGCCGCTTTGACGCGCGGGGTCGCAGACCACGACCCGCGGTGTGGCGTCGCCCAGGAAATAGGCGACCTCGGGGTCGGTGTAGGCGGTGTTCAGCGGCAGGAAGATGCCGCCGGCCAGCACGGTCCCGATATAGAGCTGGATCGCCTCGATGCTCTTGTCGACCTGGACGGCCACGCGATCACCCGGTTGCAGGCCGAGGTCGGCAAGCGCCCGCGCCATGCGCTCGGCCCCCTCGAAAAGCGCCCGGTAGGTGATGTCCGGCAGGTCCGGGCGCCTGGCGAAGACATGGTCGGGGGTGAGGACGGCGTGCCGGGCCAGCAGACCGCAGAGGTGGTTGGTTTCGTGCATGACGGTGCCTTTTCCGTGCGGGACGGTGGCATAAAGGCGGGCGGGCCGGGGGAATGCAAGGGCGCCCTCACGATTGACCTCGGGCAGAGGGCGGGACAGTGTCGCGGCAGGTTTCCGGACGAATCCCATGCAACCCCTGCGCGGTATCGCTTTCAAGCTCATCGCGGTGATGTGTTTCATCACCATGCAGTCGCTGGTCAAGGCGGTGTCGACGGATGTGCCCGCGGGAGAGTCGGTGTTCTTCCGGTCGCTGTTCGCCCTTCCGGTGATCATCGCATGGCTTGCCCTGCGCGGCGATCTGCGGACGGGGCTTCGGGTGGCACGACCGATGGACCATGTCTGGCGCGGTTTCATCGGGACATGCGCCATGGGGGCGATGTTCGCGGGGCTGGCGTTCCTGCCCTTGCCCGAGGTGACGGCGCTGACCTATGCCATGCCGCTGCTCGTGGTGATCTTCGCGGCGATGTTCCTGAACGAAAGCGTCGGCATCTTCCGGATCGGCGCGGTCGTTCTCGGGCTGACGGGCGTGCTGATCGTCCTTGCGCCGCGGGTGACCTCGTTCGGCGGGGATACGGTCAAGATGATGGAGGCGGTCGGCGCGCTGATCGTCCTGCTGGGGGCGGTCTGCGGGGCGCTGGCGCAGATCTTCATCCGCAAGATGGTGCAGACCGAAGAGGTCTCGGCCATCGTCTTCTGGTTCAGCTGCACCTCGACCGGCATGGCGCTGCTGACCGTGCCGTTCGGGTGGGTCGTGCCGACGCCGGCGCAGGCCGTCATGCTGGTCCTGACGGGGCTGGTCGGCGGGCTGGGGCAGATCTTCCTCACGTCGAGCTATCGTTTCGCGGATGCGAGTCTCGTGGCGCCGTTCGACTATGCCTCGATGCTCTTCGCGATTCTGATCGGGTACTTCGTCTTTGCCGAGGTGCCGACGTCGCAGATGCTGCTGGGGGCCGCGCTCATCATCATCGCCGGCATCATCATCATCCTGCGCGAGCGGCAGCTGGGCATACGGCGCGAAAAGGCGCGGCAGGCCAAGACCCCCTACAACTGACCCCGGCGCGCGGCCTGGTCTCAGGCACGCAGGCCGAGGAGGAGGTCCGCGATCAGCCCGGCGATCACCGGCAGGACCATGCTGGACCCGAGGCGGAGGGCAATGAAGCGCCAGCCCATGATCGGGGCCTCGTAAGCCAGCAGCCGGTGCAGGGCGAAGACCGACCAGCCACCGATCAGCGCCACCATCTGCGGCACGCCCGCGCCGCTGTTCATGAAGACGATGGCAATGGGAAAAGAGGCCATGGGTCCGCCGGGCAGCAGCCCCCCGACCAGCGCGGCGAGGGTGATGCCGAGGACCCCCGACTCGGGGCCGATGAACCGCGAGAGATGTTCGAGCGGGATGATCAGCGCAAGGAACGAGGCGGCGAGCAACGCCAGCGGCAGGCGCAGCATCAGTGTCCTGCCGATGTTCAGGGCCGAGACGCTCCCGGCCCTGAGGCCGGGCACGCCCTCGCGTTTCCAGACCAGCAGGCCGAGGATCGCGACGGCGCCCCAGATGAAGATCAGCGGACCGCTCATTCCTGGGCCTCGTCGGGATCGCGCAACCGGAAGGCGGGCCAGCGGACGAGCCAGCGGGCGATCAGCCCCGCAAGGATCGGCAGGGGCAGGCAGGCGAGGTAGCGGATCACCGAGAATTCGAGGCCGAGCAGTGGCAATTCCCAGATGATCAGCCGGTTGAAGCCGAGCAGCGACCAGGCGGTAATGAAGGCGATCAGCGCCCCCGCATCGGCCCCCGCGATCCAGAGCGCGTAGACCATCGGAAAAGAGGTGAAGGGGCCGCCCGGCGTGAGCAGCCCGGCGAGGGAGGCGATGGCCAGACCCATGAGTCCCGAACTGCCGCCCAGCCACCTCGCAACCTGGTCCTTGCTGACCAGCCGCGTGACCAGCCCGCCGATCAGCAGGCCGGCGGCAAGCTGCGGAAGGATCAGGACCAGCAGGGACCCGGCCTCCAGCATGGCGGCGAGAACCGCGTCGGGGCCCAGCCGGACATAGGCGATGGTCCCGGTCACGGTCGCGAGGGCGAGAAAGACGAGATCGGTCCCGGCGATCTTCATTCGACGACTCCGGATGGCAACGGCTCATCCAGATAAGCCGATGCCTCCGTCATGCAACCGGAGAGGCGCATCCGGGGGCGCCGGCTCCGGTCATCCGGCCTGCCACAGACCGGCCTCCTTGACCGCCGCCATGCCTTCGTCGAGCGACCGCCAGGCGCGGTCGATCAGCGTGTCGATCTCGGTTTTCGAGATCACCAGCGGCGGGGAGATGATCATCCTGTCGCCGACATGCCGCATGATCAGATTGTTGGCGAAGCAGCGTTCGCGGGTCATGAAGCCGACCGTTCCCGCATCGGCGGCAAAGGGCGCGCGGGCGGACTTGTCCGGGGTCAGGGCGAGCGACCCCATCATGCCGACGATCTTCGCCTCTCCGACCATGGGGTGATCGGTCAGGGCTTCGAACTTCTGCCGCAGATAGGGGCCGGTGTCCTCGCGCACGCGGTCGACGATCTTCTCTTCTTCCAGGATGCGCAGGTTTTCCAGCGCGACGGCGCAGGCGACAGGGTGTCCGGAATAGGTGTAGCCGTGGTTGAATTCGCAGTTTCCGATGACCTCGGCGACCGCGTCGCTGACGATCGAGGCGCCGATGGGCTGATAGCCCGAGGACAGGCCCTTTGCGATCGTCATGATGTCGGGCGTCAGGTCCAGCGTCTGGGAGCCGAACCATTCCCCGGTGCGCCCGAAGCCGCAGATCACCTCGTCGGCGATGAAGAGGATGTCGCGTTCGCGGCAGATGCGCATGACCTCGGGCCAGTAGCTGTCGGGGGCGACGATCACGCCGCCCGCGCCCTGGACGGGCTCGGCGATGAAGGCGGCGACCCGGTCCTCTCCGATCTCGTCGATCTTCGCCTCGAGCTGGCGGGCCCGTTCGAGGCCGAATTCCTCGGGGGACATGTCGCCGCCCTCGGCCCACCAGTTGGGCTGGTCGACATGTTCGATACCGGGGATCGGCAGGCCGCCCTGCGCATGCATCCCCTTCATGCCGCCGAGCGAGCCCGAGCCGACAGAGGAGCCGTGATAGGCGTTCCAGCGCGAGATGACGACCTGCTTTTCCGGCTTGCCCCTCTCGGCCCAATAGGTGCGGACCATGCGCAGGTTGGTGTCGTTCGCCTCGGACCCCGAGCCGGCGTAGAACACGTGGTTCAGATTGCCGGGGGCGAGTTCGGCCAGTTTGGCCGAGAGGGCGATGGCGGGGACGTGGGTCGTCTGGAAGAAGGTGTTGTAGTAGGGAAGCTCGCGCATCTGGCGCGCCGCGGCCTCGGCCAGTTCGTCGCGGCCGTAGCCGATGTTCACGCACCACAGGCCCGCCATGGCGTCGAGGATTTCCTGCCCCTCGCTGTCCCGCAGCATAACGCCCCGCGCGCCGGTGATGACCCTCGCGCCCTTGCCAGCCAGCTCCGACTGGGTTGTGAAGGGGTGGATGTGATGCGCGGCGTCGAGCGCCTGGAGTTCGGCCGTCGGCAGGTGGTTCGTGATCGGCTGCATGAAATTCTCCCGAATTCGATATCGCGCAGACGCTACGCCGCGATCCCCGAAAACGCCATATTGCAACTGCGCGAATTTGTTGCTTGGATCAATCTCCAAGGACGCTACCTGAGCGACGTCCAAGGGGAGTTAGAAAATGACGAGATCACTAATCGCACTGACCGCCGCCATGGCCATGGGGACTGCCGCCCTGGCCGATGAGGTGCACGTCTACAACTGGTCCGACTACATCGACGAAGAGCTTCTGACGAAGTTCGAGGAAGAGACCGGGATCGAGCTGGTCTACGACGTGTTCGACAGCAACGAATTGCTGGAAACCAAGATGCTGGCCGGCGGATCGGGCTATGATGTCGTGGTTCCGACCGGCACCTTCCTGCAGCGCCAGATCATGGCCGGCGCGTTCCAGCCGCTGGACCCGGACAAGCTGCCCAACCGCGAGAACATGTGGGATACGATCCAGAAGCGGACGGATGTCTATGACCCGGACGGAGAGTATTCCATCAACTACATGTGGGGCACCACCGGGATCGGCGCGAATGTCGGCAAGGTCAGGGAAATCCTGGGCGAGGATGCCGAGCTGAACAGCCTCTCGCTGATCTTCGACCCCGCCAAGGTGGAACAGCTTTCCGAATGCGGCATCCACCTGCTGGACGCCCCGACCGAGGTCATTCCCG
Organism: Pseudooceanicola batsensis HTCC2597; assembly: GCF_000152725.1. Taxonomy (GTDB): domain Bacteria; phylum Pseudomonadota; class Alphaproteobacteria; order Rhodobacterales; family Rhodobacteraceae; genus Pseudooceanicola; species Pseudooceanicola batsensis. The sequence continues at coordinate 2,412,413 of NZ_CH724131.1, read as the reverse complement.
CCGCGCTGACCTATGCCGGCTGGGAAGGTGGACCCGACGACAAGTCGGACGAGGCCATGGCCAAGGCCGAAGAGGTGATCACGGCCATCCGCCCCTATATCCAGAAGTTCCACTCCTCGGAATATATCAATGCCCTGGCAAATGGGGACATCTGCCTCGCGCTCGGCTGGTCGGGCGACGTGCTTCAGGCGCGCGACCGCGCGGCCGAGGCCGACAATGGGGTCGAGGTGACCTACGAGGTGCCGAAGGAAGGCGCGCTGATGTGGTTCGACCAGATGGCGATTCCGGTGGATGCGCCGAACCCGGATGCCGCGCACAAGTTCCTGAACTTCATCATGGATGCGCAGAACATGGCGGCGGCGTCGAACTACGTCTACTACGCCAACGGCAACGAGGCCTCGCAGGAATTCCTGAACGAGGACGTGATCGGCGACACCGCGATCTATCCGGACGAGGACACGCTGGAGAATACCTACACGGTGACGCCGTTCGGCCCGAAGGAGCAGCGGACGCTCACCAGGCTCTGGACCAAGATCAAGTCCGGAACCTGAGAACGACCGGCCCGCGCGACATGCCGCGCGGGCCTTCTCAAATCCAGAGGCCTCATGCCCCAGAAGATATTCGCCCCGTGGGACGATCCGGACGAGACACCGTTGATCCGGTTCCAGAACGTCTCGAAGCGGTTCGGCGACTTCACGGCGATCGACGCCATCGATCTCGAGATCTACGCGCGGGAGTTCTTTGCGCTGCTGGGGCCCTCCGGCTGCGGCAAGACCACGCTGATGCGGATGCTCGCCGGGTTCGAGACGCCGTCGAGCGGCAAGATTTTCCTCTCGGGGCAGGACATCGCCCCGGTGCCGCCCAACCAGCGGGCGGTGAACATGATGTTTCAGAGCTATGCGCTGTTTCCGCACCTGTCGGTCTGGGACAACATCGCCTTCGGCCTGCGCCGCGAGGGCCGGGCAAGGGACGAGATAGACGCCCGGGTGGGCGAGATGCTCAAGCTGACACGGCTCGAGAAATTCGCACGCCGCAAGCCGCACCAGATTTCCGGTGGTCAGCGACAGCGGGTGGCGCTGGCGCGATCGCTGGCGAAAGCGCCGAAACTGCTTCTGCTGGACGAGCCGCTCGGCGCGCTGGACAAGAAGTTGCGGGAAGAGACGCAGTTCGAGCTGATGGACATCCAGGAGACCACCGGCACGACCTTCGTCATCGTGACGCATGACCAGGAAGAGGCGATGACGGTCGCCAGCCGCGTGGCGGTGATGGACGAGGGCCGGCTCATTCAGGTCGCCACGCCCGACCGCATCTACGAAGCGCCCGCATCGGTCTATGTCGCGGACTTCATCGGCGACGTGAACATCATTGAGGGCAAGGCCCACCAGACCGGCGACCGGGTTCAGGTCGACTGGGCCGAGGGGCAGCCGGCCCTGGCGGCCAAGACCACCCGGGATTTTTCGCTCGAGCAGACCTGCTATCTGGCGATCCGGCCGGAAAAGGTGGCGATCTCGGCCGAGAAACCCTCGGGGGCGAACGTTCTGTCGGGCGAGGTTCTCGATATCGCCTATCTCGGCAACCTCTCGACCTATCACGTCAAGCTGCCGACGGGCCACGTGATCAAGGCGCAGCAGGCCAACACACGGCGGATCGCCCGCCGTCCCTTCACCTGGGAAGACAAGGTCTGGGTGAGCTGGACGGAATCGGCGGCCGTGGTGCTGGACCGGTGAGGGGCGCCCGGGAATACCGAGGCGCGGCGCCGGCGGGCGATGGCACCGTGAGGGGGGCGCCATGCGACGTCTGATCCTCATCGCCATACCCTATGTCTGGCTGCTCGCCCTGTTTCTGATCCCCTTCTTCATCGTGGTGAAGATCTCGCTTTCGGACGTGGCACTGGCGCGGCCGCCCTACATGCCGCAGCTCGACTGGTCGGCCGGCTGGGAGGGGATACGGAATTTCTTCGCCGCGCTGGACTTCGAGAACTTCGGCTTCCTGACGACCGACGATCTTTACTGGAAGGCCTACCTCTCCTCGCTTCAGATCGCGGGGATCTCGACCCTGCTGACCCTGATCGTCGGCTTTCCGATTGCCTACGGCATGGCGCGCGCGCCCGAGCACTGGCGCCCGACGCTGATGATGCTGGTGATATTGCCGTTCTGGACCAGCTTCCTGATCCGGGTCTACGCCTGGATGGGCATCCTGTCGCAGAACGGGCTTCTGAACGGCGTGCTGATGTCGCTCGGCGTGATCGGCGAGCCGCTGACGATCCTGAACACCGATGTCGCGGTCTATATCGGGATCGTCTACACCTATCTGCCGTTCATGATCCTGCCGATCTACGCGGCGCTGGAAAAGCTGGACAGTTCGCTTCTCGAGGCCGCCGAGGATCTCGGCTGTTCACGCCTGACCGCCTTCTGGCTGATCACCGTGCCGCTGTCGAAACAGGGGGTGATCGCCGGCTGTTTCCTCGTCTTCATTCCGGCCGTGGGGGAATTCGTCATCCCGTCGCTTCTGGGCGGCTCCGAGACACTGATGATCGGCAAGGTGCTGTACGAGGAGTTCTTCTCGAACCGGGACTGGCCGGTGGCTTCGGCCGTGGCGGTGGTTCTGCTTCTGATCCTGGTGATCCCGATCGTGCTGTTCCAGCGGAACGAGCAGAAGCAACGTGAGGCTGAAGGATGATGGCGGAGGCAGCCGGAACCCGGAGGGTGCGTGCTTGCACGCACCGCCAGCGGACCATCTTGGGGGGCTTCGCATGAACCGGCTGTCGCCCTTCAACGTGGTCTCGCTGACCCTCGGCTTTGCCTTCCTCTACCTGCCGATGGTCATCCTGGTGATCTACTCGTTCAACGAATCCAAGCTGGTGACCGTATGGGCGGGGTTCTCGACCAAATGGTACGGCGAACTGGTCCGGAACGAGGCCTTTCTCGATGCGGCCCTCGTCACGCTGCAGGTGGCGCTTCTGACCTCGACCCTGGCCACGATCCTGGGCACCTGCGCCGCCTATGTGCTGATACGCATGCACCGGTTCCCGGGCCGGACGCTGTTTTCCGGCATGATCTACGCGCCGCTGGTCATGCCCGACGTGATCCTGGGCCTGTCGCTTCTGCTGCTGTTCATCGGGCTGAACGTCGACCGGGGCGTGCTGACCATCGTGCTGGCGCATACCACCTTTGCCATGTGCTATGTCTCGGTCGTGGTGTCGTCGCGTCTGGTGGCCTTCGACCGGTCGCTGGAAGAGGCGGCGCTGGACCTGGGCGCGACACCCTTCCAGACTTTCCGGCTGGTGACCCTGCCGATCATCGCGCCCGCGGTGATCTCGGGCTGGCTGCTGGCCTTCACCCTGTCGCTCGACGATCTGGTGATCGCCTCGTTCACCGCCGGACCGTCCTCGACCACGCTGCCGATGAAGATCTTCTCGGCCGTGCGGCTCGGCGTCTCGCCCGAGATCAACGCGCTTTCGACCATCATGATCGCCATCGTGACCGTGGGGGTGATCACCGCCTCGCTGGTGTCCAAGCGCGCCGCCGTGCGCCGTTTGCGGGAAGAGAAGGCCGCGGAACGGGCATGAAGCGCCTCTACGGTCCTTATGCCTATTCGCGCGAGGCGATCGCCGCGTGTCACTGGGCCGCCGCCGTGCCGGACGAGGCGCTCTCGGCGCCGCCGGTGCTCGATCCCGTGCGGACGCGGGTCGCCGTCATCGGGGGCGGGTACACCGGATTGAACGCCGCTCTGCGCCTGGCCGAAAACGGGGTCGAGACGGTCCTGCTGGATGCCGAGTTCCCCGGGTTCGGCGCCTCGGGCCGGAACGGCGGGTTCTGCTGCCTCGGCGGATCGCGGGCGCCGGATGCGATGCTGCGCCGCTTCGGCGACCCGCGTGAGGTCCGGCGGACCGAGAGGGCCGCGATCTCGCATGTGTCGGGCCTGATCGACCGCCTCGGGATAGATGCCGACCGGCAGATCCATGGCGAGGCGATCGTCGCGCATTCGGCGGCCAAGGCCAGGGACCTGCCCCGCATGGCCGAAGAGATGGCGCGGGACCATGATGTCGAACCGACCGTGATCGCCGGGGCGGACATGGACGCGCATGGCATGGCGGGGCGCTGGCACGGGGCGCTGTCGGTGCCGCTGGGGTTCTCGCTGCATCCGCGGAAATATCTTCAGGGGCTCCTCGCGGCGTTCCGGCGCGCAGGCGGAGAGGTGTACGGGCAAAGTCCGGTCCTGCGGATCGAAGCGCAGGACAAGGGGATCGCGCTGCACACCCCGCGGGCGGTGGTGACGGCCGAACGGGTCGTGCTGGCGACCAACGGCTACACGTCCGAGGACGTCCCGGACTGGATCCGGGCGCGGACGCTCCCGGCGCAGAGCTCGGTGATCGCGACCCGACCGATGAGCGGAGAAGAACTGGCGGCGCAGGGATGGACCACGCGGCAGATGGCCTACGAGGAGCGCCGGCTGCTGCATTACTTCCACCTGACGCCGGACAACAGGATGGTCTTCGGTCAGCGCGGCGGGCTGATCTCCTCCGCCGCCAACGAGTCGAGGATCGCGGAAAGGGTGCGCGCGGATTTCGCGCGGGCCTTTCCGGCCTGGGCGCATGTCGAGAGGCCGGACAGCTGGTCCGGACTGGTCTGCCTGACCGCGTCGCTCACGCCCTATTGCGGACCGGTGCCGACGGTGCCGGGGCTGTTCACGGCCTTCGGGTATCACGGCAACGGGGTGGCCATGGGAAGCTATCTCGGCGCGCTGCTGGCCGATCTCGTGCAGGACAGGAAACCCCGCTCCATCCTGCCGGCCGCCTTCCGGGCCGAACCGCCGCGCTTTCCGCTGGGGCGGTGGCGGCGGGCGTGGCTGGCGGCCGAATACAACTGGGCGAAACTGACCGACCGGAGCAGCTAGGGCGCTGCCGCGAGGCTGGCGAGCAGGCGCTGCCGGCTCATCGAGATATGGGCGCGGCGGATCAGCGCGGCGGCCCGGGTATCGCCGAGGCGCAGGGCGCGGCGGGTTTCCCCCAGCTCGTGCCGGAACATGCCGATCTCTTCCGCCAGATCGAGATGGTCGACCCGGTGCAGCCAGATCCGCGTGGTGCGGAAGAAAAGGCGTTCGGAAACCTCGCGCAGGGCGCCGTTGTCCGTCAACTCGAGGCCGAAGGCGAAGAATTCCATGTTGAGCCGGGCGAAGGCACGCCCGTCGGGGCTGTCCCTGAGCGCGTCGGCCCGTTCGATGAAGCCGTCGATCCGGCCGAGGGCAGCGTCGCTGACCGGGACGGGCGAGAGGCGGGCGGCCAGCTCGGCCAGTTCCTCGCGCAGGGCGTAGACTTCGAGCAGTTCCTGCGGTTCTGCATCGGTGACGATCGTGCCGACGCCGTGTTGCGGCCGGACCAGCCCCTCGTCCTCGAGCCGGGCCAAGACGCGGCGCAGGGGCGTCCGCGAGGTGCCGAATTCCGCCGCGAGGTCGGATTCCGACAGGCGGGCGCCCGGCGGGTAGTCGAGCAGGCAGATCCGGTCACGCAGGGTCCGGTAGAGCTCCTCGTGCCGGTCCGCCATCGCTCAGGCCGCCAGCTGGTCGGCCAACCCGTGAAGCATGGACAGGCAATGGTCCAGCTGCTCCAGTTCGATGAATTCGTCGGGTTTGTGGGCCTGCGAGATCGAGCCCGGGCCGCAGATCACGGCCGACATGCCGAGCTGCTGGAACAGCCCCGCCTCGGTCCCGAAGGATACAAGGTCGGTTCCGTTCGCACGGGTCAGCCGGGCCACGAGGTCGCGGGCGCCGTTGTCGTCCATCGGAATGAGGCCGGCCACCTCGCCGATCACCTCGGTCACCACATCCGCATCGGGATGGACACGGCGCATCTCGGGCAGGAGCTTCTGCCGGACGAAGTGGTCGATCTCGCCCTTGACGTAATCCCGGTCGCGATCCTGCACGGGCCGCATCTCCCAGTCGACTTCGGCCAGGCCCGGAATGACGTTGTGGACGTGACCCCCGGTGAGGCGCCCGATGTTGATCGTCGACCAGGGCGGTTCGAAGGCCGAGCCGGGCGGCGCACGGTGGCGCAGATGCTCGCGCAGTTCCAGCAGTTGCGAGACATAGCGCACCGCGTATTCCACCGCATTCACGCCCAGTTCGGGACGCGACCCGTGCCCTTCGAGGCCGGTGAAGCGGGTGGTGTATTCGCAGCACCCCTTGTGGCCTTCGATGATCCGCATTTCGGTCGGTTCGCCGATGATGGCCAGAGACGGGATGAGTTCGCGATCCTGCAACACGTCGCGCAGGCCGCGCGCGCCGAGGCAGCCGACCTCTTCGTCGTAGGTGAACGCGAAGGAGACCGGGTGGCGCAGGTCCTGCGCGGCAAAGCGGTCGGCCATCGCCACGGCGGCGGCGATGAAGCCCTTCATGTCGCAGGTGCCGCGCCCGAAGAGCTTGCCGCCCGCCTCGCGCATCACGAAGGGGTCCGAGGTCCAGTCCTGATCCTCGACCGGCACGACGTCGGAATGGCCCGACAGCAGCACGCCGCCGGGTTCCTCCGGACCGATCCGGGCCAGGAGGTTGGCCTTGGTGCCGGTCTGGTCGGCGAGGATCTCGACCTCGGCGCCGAGGTCGCCCAGCCGGTTGGCCAGCAGGGCGATCATCTCAAGGTTGCTGTCGGCGGACACGGTCGGAAGCGCGATCAGGTCGCCCAGCAGGTCGCGGGTGGTGGCGAGATCGGTCATGGCTTGACGTACATCTTGCGGGGGCGGTCGCAGAAGCATTCGGCGGGCCCGTCTTCGGTGATGCGGATCGACTCCGTGATCTCCAGTCCCCAGTTCGCCATCCAGAGGCCGGGCATGAAGTGGAAGGTCATGTTGGGCTCGAGCACCGTCTCGTCCTCGGCCCGGAGCGAAATCGTCCTCTCGCCCCAGTCCGGCGGATAGGAGAGGCCGATGGGATAGCCGCAGCGCGCGCCGCGGGTGATGCCGGCGGCCTCGAGAGGGGCGGCCAGGGCCTCGGCCACGTCGCAGGCGCGGTTGCCGGCGCGGGCCATGTCGAGCCCGGCTTCCAGCCCTTCCACCAGCGCGGCCTCGGCGTGCTTGAACAGGTCGGGGGGCTCGCCCAGATAGACGGTACGGCAGAAGGGGATGTGATAGCGGCGGTAGCAGCCGGAGATCTCGAAGAACGTCGCCTCTCCCTTGGCAAAGGGCCGGCCGTCCCAGGTCAGGTGCGGCGCGGCGGCGTCCGAGCCCGAGGGCAGCAGCGGCACGATGGCCGCGTAGTCGCCCCAGGCATCGTCCACGCCGAGGATGGCATCGCGCATGATCTCGGCCACGACGTGGTTCTTGGGCACGCCCGGCTCGACGCGCTCGAGCCAGCCGTCGACGATCTTTTCCGAGATCTTCGCGGCCTGGCGCATGAAGACCAGTTCTTCCTCGGATTTCACCGTGCGGCACCAGTTCACGAGCGTCGTGCCGTCGACAAAGGTGGCGTCGGGCAGTTCGTGGGTCAGGATGGCGTGGGCGCGGGCGGAATAGTAGTAGTTCTCCATCTCGACCCCGATCCGCGAGGTGCCGACCCCCATGGCGCGCATCTGCGCGGCCAGTTCCTCCATCGGGTGGCGTTCGGTCGACTGAACGAAATGGTCGGCGTAGCCATAGGCGCGGCTGTCCTCCATCCAGACCGTGCGAATCGCACCGTTGCGGTCCTGCGACCGGCCCCACCACCAGGGATCCCGGTCGAGGAAGACGACGACCCCCTGGTGGACGTAGAAGCTCCAGCCGTCATAGCCGGTCAGCCATGCCATGTTCGACGGATCGGTGACGCAAAGCACCTCGATCCCGGCGTTCTCCATGGCAACGCGCGTCTTGTTGAGACGGCGTTCGTACTCTTCCGGCGAGAAAGGCAGGGTTTTTTCGATCATCTGGGGCTCCCGAAATGAGGGGTGATTCCCGGTGTGATGACAGGTTGTGCACAACGCTGCCGCTCCAAAAACGAACAGGGGCAGTCGTTTTTGGCAAATACAAGGGGTTCCGGGGCCGTCAATGTTGACCTGCAAGCGATTAAGGCTTTGTTGTGCACAACTGTTCGGCAAATGAGGCAAGGATGACCGCCGCAATAACAATTCGCGATGTCGAGGCCGCCGCCCGTGTCCTGCGGGGGCGGGCCGATGCGACTCCGCTGGTGCCGTCGCTCTGGGACGGGGCGGATCTGTGGCTGAAGCTCGAGATCTGTCAGCCGATCGGCGCATTCAAGCTGCGCGGCGCGCTGAACGCGGTCGAGGGCGTCGAGGCCGAGGGGGTCGTATGCTGTTCCACGGGCAATCACGGGCGCGGCGTGGCCTGGGCCGCCCGGGCAGCGGGGAAACGCGCGGTTATCTGCATGTCGTCACTGGTGCCGCAGGCCAAGGTCGAGGGCATACGGGCGCTCGGGGCGGACGTGCGGATCGTCGGCACATCTCAGGATGACGCGCAGGCCGAGGCGGACCGGCTGGTCGAGGCCGAGGGGCTGGCCGACATCTCGCCCTTCGACGATCCGCTCGTGATCGCGGGCCAGGGAACGATCGGGGCCGAGATCATGGCGCAGAAGCCCGGGGTCGAAACGCTGCTGGTTCCGCTCTCGGGCGGCGGGCTCGCTGCCGGGGTCGCGCTGGCGGCCAAGGCGGCCGATCCGCAGGTCCGCGTGATCGGCGTCAGCATGGACCGGGGCGCGGCCATGGCGGCCAGTCTTTCGGCGGGGCACCCCGTGCAGGTCGGGGAATATGCCAGCCTGGCCGACAGCCTGGGTGGCGGCATCGGACTGCGGAACCGGCTGAGCTTTCCCATGTGCCGGGATCTGCTGGACGACGTGGTGCAGGTGACGGAGGACGAGGTCTATCGCGCGATGCAGGCGCATTACTGGACCGACCGGCTGGTGGCCGAGGGGGCCTCGGCGGTCGGGCTGGCGGCATTGATGGCCGGAAAGGTGCATGTTTCTGGACCGGTGGCGACGATCTTGACGGGGCGGAATGTGGATATGGCGCAATTTACCGATGTTGTCGCGGGCCGAGATGTGGTGCTTGGTGATGTAATCGTTAAGGGAATTGCACATGGCACATGACATCCGGGTGGTGACGGAACAGGAGTTGCGGTCGGTGATCGGGCTGGACCGCGCGGTGACGGACGTTGTGGAAAAGGCCTTCTCCGCACTGGCCGGCGAGGGTGTGGTGATGCCGCCGATCCTGTCCATGGCGCTGCACGAGGCGAACGGAGAGGTCGACGTCAAGACCGCCTACCTGCCCGGCTTCGACGGATTCGCCATCAAGGTCTCCCCGGGGTTCTTCGACAATCCCAAGCTGGGGCTGCCATCGTTGAACGGATTGATGATCCTGTTCTCGGCGAAGACGGGGCTGGTGCAATCGCTGTTTCTGGACAACGGCTATCTGACCGACCTGCGCACGGCGGCGGCCGGCGGCGTCGCGGCGCGCCACTTCGCACCCGAGGAGATCGCGACTGCCGGCGTCATCGGCACCGGCGTCCAGGCGCGGCTGCAGATGCAGGCGGCGCATCTCGAACGGCCGTTCGAGCGGCTGCTGGTCTGGGGTCGCGACCCCGGCAAGGCTGCGCATTGCGCGGCGGACCTTGGCGAGAAGCTGGGGATCGCGGTCGAGACGATCTCGGAACCGGGCAAGCTGGTGGAACAATGCCAGCTGGTGGTGACGACCACGCCCGCGCGCGAGCCGATCATCACCCATGACATGCTGCACCCGGGGCTGCACATCACCGCCATGGGCTCGGACCAGGCGGGCAAGAACGAGATCGCGCCGCGGGTGCTGGCGGCCTGCGATCTCTATGTCGCGGACCGGTTGTCGCAATGCGAACTGGTGGGCGAACTGGCGGCGGCGAAGGCGGCGGGGCTGGAGCCCTTCGCCACGGCCGAACTCGGGGCGGTGGTCGCGGGCCGTGCGCAGGGGCGGCAATCGAACCGGGACATCACCCTGTGCGACCTGACCGGGACCGGCGCGCAGGACACCGCCATCGCGAGCCATGTGGCGCAGCTGCTCGCGGGATCGCCGACCGGAACGGTCATCACCACATGAGCGGCTTCCGTCTGGATGCACGGGACGTGGAGATCCTCCGCATCCTCGAAGCCGAGGGGCGCATCACCAAGGCGGAGCTCGCGACCCGGATCAATCTCTCGCCGACGCCCTGCTGGGACCGCCTGAAGCGGCTGGAAAAGGCGGGGATCATCGCGGGCTACGGCGCGCGCGTGTCCCTGCGGGCGCTGGCGCCGCATGTGGTGATCTTCGTCGCCGTCGAGCTCGAGACGCACAAGACGGACCAGTTCCAGACCTTCGAGGACGCGGTGCAGGAAATCCCCGAGATCACCGCCTGCTGGGCGCTCGGTGGCGGGTTCGACTATCTGTTGCAGGTGGTGGCGCGGGATATCGACGCCTATCAGCGGCTGATCGACCGGATGCTGGCCTCGGACATCGGGATGGCGCGCTATTACACCTACATCGTGACCAAGCCGGTCAAGGCGCCGTCGCCGCTGCCCTACGCGGCGCTGGACCTGCCGCCGAAGGATTGACTGTTACCGGTGCGCCTGGCCAGCGGATTCCTCTGTTCCGGGGGCGCAGTACAGTCACCTCCTCTGCGACGTTTCTGCGAAGGTGCCGCCATTCCGTTCAAAGGGAGGACGCCCCATGTCGCTGCATCACGCCCTGCCGAAATCCGCGCTGGCCGAGGTCGAGGACCCGCGCCTGGTGCGACCCTTCTCCTATATCGGCGGCAAGTGGACCGGCGGCGAGGACAGTGCCACCTTTTCCGTGAACAATCCGGCGGACGGGTCGTGGCTGGGGGATGTGGCGGCGCTGGAAGGGGCCGACGCGACCCGCGCGGTCGACGCGGCGCAGGCGGCGTTCCGCACCTGGTCCAACCTTCTGCCGCAGGAGAGGTCGGCCCTGCTGCGCCGCTGGAACGACCTGATGCGCGAGCACAAGGAAGACCTGGCCCGGATCATGGTGCTGGAACAGGGCAAGCCGATTTCCGAGGCGCGGGGCGAGATCGATTATGCCGCCGACTTCCTCGAGTTCTACGCAGAGGAGGCCAAGCGGCCGAACATCGAGGGCGTGACCAGCCACCTGCCCGATGCCGAGGTCGAGCTGTGGCGTGAACCCGTGGGCGTCGCCGCGCTGATCACGCCGTGGAACTTTCCCGCCGCGATGCTGACCCGCAAGGCGGGCGCGGCGCTGGCGGCGGGCTGCACGGTCGTGTGCCACCCGTCCAAGGAGACGCCGTTCTCGGCGCTGGCGCTGGCCGAACTGGCCGAACGGGCGGGAATTCCGGCGGGGGTATTCAACGTGGTGACCGGACAGCCCGCCGAGGTGGTGGAGCCCTGGACGGCGGACGCGCGCGTCCGGGTGCTGTCCTTCACCGGTTCGACCGAGGTGGGGCGGCTGCTGTACCGGCAATCGGCCGGGACGGTGAAGACGTTGGTGATGGAACTGGGCGGACATGCGCCGGTCATCGTCTTCGCCGATGCCGAGATGGACAATGCGGTCACCGAGACGATGAAGGCGAAATGGGCCACCTCGGGACAGGACTGCCTGGGGGCGAACCGCATCTACGTGGAGCGGACCGTCTATGACGAGTTCTGCCGGCGCTTCGCCGAGGCGACCGGGCGCCTGCGGGTCGGATTCGGGATGGAAGACCCGGACATCGGGCCGCTGATGAACGAGGCTGCCATCGCCAAGCAGCGCGCCCATGTCGAGGACGCGGTGGCCAGGGGCGCGCGGGTGCTCTGCGGCGGCGATGCGCACGAGCTGGGGCCGCTCTTCTGGCAGCCGACCGTGCTTGCCGACGTGCCCGCGGATGCGCTGATCCTGAAGGAGGAGACCTTCGGCCCGGTCGCGGCGATCGTGCCCTTCGACACCGAGGACGAGGTCGTGGCGCGGGCGAACGACACGGAGTACGGGCTGGTGGCCTATCTGCACGCGATGCACCCGCGCCGCATTTACCGGGTCAGCCGGGCGCTGGAATACGGCATGGTGGCGGTGAACCGGACCAAGGTGACCGGCGCGCCGATCCCCTTCGGCGGCTACAAGCAGTCGGGCCTGGGGCGAGAGGGCGCGCGGCTGGGTATGGAAGCCTTTACGGAGGTGAAATACGTCTGCCGGGACTGGGCGTGACGATGGCCGGGCGGAGGCGCGGCCGCGCGGGCGGGACGCCTCCGGCGGGAGTATTTTTGGCAAGATGAAGCAGGGGCGCGCGACGACCCCCAAGGAAAGGCGAAGACATGCTGAGGAATGACACACTCGACCAGTGGGACCGCGAGGCCTTCTTCCACCCCTCGACCCACCTGGCGCAGCACGCGCAAGGCGAGGCGCCCAACCGCGTGATCAGGACGGCGTCGGGCTGTCATATCGAGGACCGGGACGGCAACCGGTTCCTGGACGCCTTCGCGGGGCTCTATTGCGTGAACGTTGGCTACGGGCGGATGGAGATCGCGGAGGCCATCGCGGAGCAGGCGAAGGAGCTGGCCTATTACCACGCCTACGTCGGGCACGGCACCGAGGCCTCGATCACGCTGGCGAAGATGATCCTCGACCGGGCGCCCGACGGCATGAGCAAGGTCTATTTCGGGCTCGGCGGATCGGATGCGAACGAGACCAACGTCAAGCTGATCTGGTATTACAACAACATCCTCGGACGTCCGGAGAAGAAGAAGATCATCTCGCGCTGGCGGGGCTATCACGGCTCGGGACTGATGACCGGGTCGCTGACCGGGCTGGAGCTCTTCCACAAGAAGTTCGACCTGCCGCTGGCGCAGGTCATCCACACCGAGGCGCCCTACTACCTGCGCCGTCCCGACCGGGAGATGAGCGAGGCGGCTTTCGTCGATCATCTGGTGGCCGAGCTGGAGGCGCTGATCGAGCGCGAGGGCGCTGACACGATCGCGGCCTTCATCGGCGAGCCGCTGATGGGGACCGGCGGGATCGTCCCGCCGCCCGAGGGCTACTGGCCCGCGATCCAGAAGGTGCTGGACCGGCACGACATCCTGCTGGTGGCCGACGAGGTGGTCACCGGGTTCGGCCGGCTGGGCACGATGTTCGGCAGCGATCACTACGGCATCCGGCCGGACCTGATCACCATCGCCAAGGGACTGACCTCGGCCTATGCGCCGCTGTCGGGATCCATCGTCGGCGACAAGATGTGGAAGGTGCTCGAGCAGGGGACGGACGAGAACGGGCCGATCGGTCACGGCTGGACCTATTCGGCGCATCCGATCGGAGCCGCTGCCGGGATCGCGAACCTCAGGCTGATCGACGATCTGAACCTCGTCGAGAATGCGGGCCGGGTGGGCCGGATGTTCAACGAGGCGCTGCAGGATGCCGTTGGCGGCCATGCCCATGTCGCGGAGGTGCGGGGCGAGGGGATGATCGCCGCGGTGGAGTTCCAGAAGGACGTGGCAGCGGGCACATTTTTCGATCCGGGCGACAAGATCGGCGCGCAGGTCGCGGGCAAGCTGCTGGAGCACGGGGTGATCGGCCGCGCGATGCCGCAGGGCGACATCCTGGGCTTTGCGCCGCCGTTCAGCCTGACCGAGTCGGAGGCGGCCGAAGTGGCCGACAAGACCGCCAAGGCGGTCGCAGCGGTGCTCGGGTAACCGGGTTTCGGGGCATTTGCGGCTTATTTCTTGCAAGCAGAACAAGGAAAATCGTCGCAAATGCCGAAAAAACCGCCGCGTTCCGGTTGCATAGGCCGGGGTGCCGCGCGTTTACTGGCAGGATAACGGCGGCAAAAGCCGCGGAAAGACAACGGGGAGCCACTTTTGGCTGATGTGACAAACGGCGATGCGTTCGTTGCCTTCGAACGCGTGCAGAAGAGTTATGATGGCGAAACGCTCGTCGTCAAAGACCTGAACCTGTCCCTGCCGAAGGGCGAATTCCTGACCATGCTGGGGCCCTCCGGGTCCGGAAAGACCACCTGCCTGATGATGCTGGCGGGGTTCGAGACGGCCACCCACGGCGAGATCAAGCTGGATGGCAAGCCGATCAACAACATCCCGCCGCACAAGCGCGGCATCGGCATGGTGTTCCAGAACTACGCGCTGTTCCCGCACATGACCGTGGCCGAGAACCTGTCGTTTCCGCTGGAAGTCCGGCGGATGGGCAAGTCCGACCGCGAGGAAAAGGTGAAGCGGGCGCTGGAGATGGTGCAGATGGGCGAGTTCGGCGGCCGCCGTCCGGCCCAGCTGTCGGGCGGGCAGCAGCAGCGGATCGCGCTGGCCCGCGCGCTGGTGTTCGAGCCCGAGCTGGTGCTCATGGACGAGCCGCTCGGTGCGCTGGACAAGCAGCTGCGCGAACACATGCAGTTCGAGATCACCAACATCGCCCACAATCTCGGGATCACCACCGTCTACGTCACCCACGACCAGACCGAGGCGCTGACCATGTCGGACCGCGTGGCGGTCTTCGACGACGGGCGGATCCAGCAACTCGCCCCGCCGGACGAACTCTACGAGAGTCCGCAGAACAGTTTCGTCGCGCAGTTCATCGGCGAGAACAACACGCTGGAAGGCACGATCCAGGAGATCAAGGGCAACACCTGCACCGTGAAGCTCGACGACGGGTCGATCATCGACGCCAAGCCCGTCAACGTCGTGAAGCCGGGGGACAGGACCCTGATCTCGATCCGGCCCGAGCGGGTCGAGATGAACAAGGAGCGGCTCAGCCCCGACGCCCATACGCTCCGGGCCGAAGTGGTCGAGTTCATCTACATGGGCGACATCTTCCGGACGCGCCTGCGCGTGGCCGGGACCGAGGATTTCGTGATCAAGACGCGGAACGCGCCGGACCAGCGGCGCCTGAAGAAGGGCGAGCAGATCGAGATCGGCTGGCTGCCCGACGATGCCCGCGCGCTTGATGCGTGAGAGAGAGACCTGAGTTTCGGCGCCGCGGGGCGCCGATCATGGTCGCCCGAGCGTCCGACCCGTGGCGTAGGGCACCGAAACCAGAACGGGCAAAACAACTAGGGAGAACAGTATGAAACTGATCAAGACCCTCATGACCACGACGGCAGTCACCGTCGTGGCCGGGGCGGTCTCCGCGCAGGAGATGGCCGACGACATGACGATCGTGTCCTGGGGCGGCGCCTACCAGAACAGCCAGCTCAAGGCCTATGTGGAGCCGTACCAGGAGATGAACCCCGACGTGAACGTCGTCTGGGACGAATCCTCGAACGAGGCCGTGGCCAAGCTGCGCGCCATGAACGAGGCCGGCAACATCACCTGGGATCTGGTCGATGTGGTGGCGGCCGACGCCATCCGCCTGTGCGACGAGGGCCTGGCGATGGAGTACGAGCCTGACGAACTGCTGGCCGAAGGCGATGACGGCACCTCGGCCGAGGACGATTTCGGCGACCTGATCGTGTCGGATTGCTTCATTCCGCAGATCGTCTATTCGACCACGGCCGCCTACCGGGCGGATCTGCTTCCCGATGGGGCCGAAGCGCCGGACAGCATCTGTGCCTTCTTCGACACCGAGACCTATCCGGGCAAGCGCGCCCTGGAGCGTCGCCCGATCAACAACATGGAATGGGCCCTGCTCTGCGACGGTGTCGCCAAGGACGAGATCTACGACGTCCTGGCGACCGAAGAAGGTCAGCAGCAGGCGCTCGACAAGCTGGACACCATCAAGGACGAGACGGTCTGGTGGTCGGCTGCCGCCGAACCGCCGCAGCTGCTCGCAGATGGCGAAGTTGTGATGGCGTCGTCCTACAACGGCCGCTGGTTCTCGGCGATCGAGGAACAGGGTCAGGACTTCGAGATGCTCTGGGACGCGCAGGTCTTCGATCTTGACGGCTGGATCATCCCGACCGGTCTGAGCGAAGAGCGCCTCGCCCGCGTGAAGGACTTCGTGAAGTTCGCGACCGACACGCAGCGTCTGGCGGATCAGGCCAAGTACATCTCGTACGGTCCGGCCCGCCAGTCCTCGGCTCCGCTCGTCGGGCAGCACGCCGAGCTGGGCATCGACATGGCGCCGCACATGCCGACCGATCCCGAGAACGCCAAGAACACCTTCGTCTACAACTACGAGTTCTGGGCCGACTATCGCGACGACATCGACGCGAAGTTCCAGTCCTGGCTCGCCCAGTAAGACAGGCACGGTGGGGTGAAACCCCACCCTACGGTCCGGGGCCATCGGGTCCCGGACCCACCAAGAGCCGGCGGGAGGGACCCATTTCCTCCGCGACCACGGCAGGACGACGGGGACATATCATGCCGAAAGGCTACATCATCGGCCATATCACGGTGAAGGATCCCGAGGCCTATAAGGTCTACGTGGAGCGGGACACGCCGATCCTAGAAGGCTACGGCGGACGGTTCATCGTCCGTGGCGGAGCCTCGGAGGCGCCCGAGGGGCCCATGAAGGACCGCCACGTCGTGATCGAATTTCCCAGTTTCGAGGACGCGAAACGCGCCTACCACTCCCCCGAATACCAGGAGGTGGTGGCGATCCGCCATGCCACCGCCGAAAGCGACATCATCCTCGTGGAGGGCGTCTGAAATGACCGACAACACTGCCGGACCCGATCACATCACCGGGCCGACACCGGACAACGCCCTGCGCGACGCCGACCGGGCCGCCGCGGGCGGGCCGATGCTGGCGGCGGACGGAACGCCGCTGAAAAAGTCCCTGGCGCGGGCGCTGCGGCGGCAGAAACTGCGGGCGCTCGGGCTGATCGCGCCGCTGCTGATCTTCGTGCTGATCACCTTCGTGATCCCGATCGGGGACATGCTGCTGCGGTCGATCAAGAACGACATCGTGGCCGATACCCTGCCGCGCACCGTGCAGTCGCTGTCCGACTGGGACGCCGAGGCGCAGGACCTGCCGGGCGAGGATGTCTGGACGGATTTCTACATCGACATGTGGTTCGCCGCCGAGCGCAAGGAGCACACCCGCCTCGGCACGCGGCTGAACTATGAGCTGACCGGGGTCTCCTCGCTCTTTCGCAAGACGGGGCGGCGGGTGGACCGGTTCGACACCGATATCTACACGGACCAGTTCATCGCGCTCGATCCCGGCTGGGAAGAGCCGCAGACCTGGGCCGCCATGCTGGGCGACGGGCCGGCCTCGGACGTCCTTCCGCTCACGGCCGGCGCCTGGGAGGACTGGAAGGCGTTCAACGTCGAAGAGGGCGACAAGGTCCTGGAAGAGGACGTGCCGGATCTGATGTACACGGCCCTCTATCACGAACTGAGCCAGGGCGCGGATGTCAGCGGCCTGTCCGACCGGCTGGCGGCGGCGGGCGAAGCGGTCGGCGGGTTCGAGACGGTTTCGCTGCGCGAGCAGTTCGCCGATGCGGACGAGGACTGGCTGGACCCGGAGGTCTGGCAGATCATCCAGCTTTATTCGCCGCGCGTGACGCCGGGGTATTTCGCCAATGCGGCCGACATGCAGGTCACCCCCGACGGGGTCGAGGCCCGGCCCGAGAACCAGCGGATCTACGGCATGCTGTTCCAGCGGACGCTGTTCATGTCGCTGATGATCACCGGGTCCTGCATCCTGCTGGGCTATCCGGTGGCCTGGCTGCTGGCCAACCTGCCGATGCGTACCGCGAACCTGCTGATGATCCTGGTGCTGCTGCCCTTCTGGACCTCGCTCCTGGTGCGGACGAGTGCGTGGAAGGTGATGCTGCAGCAGCAGGGGGTCATAAACGACGTGCTGGTCTGGCTGGGGCTGGTCGCGGACGATGCGCGGCTGACGATGATCAACAACCAATTCGGCACGATCGTGGCGATGACCCACATCCTTCTGCCGTTCATGATCCTGCCGATGTATTCGGTGATGCAGACCATCCCGCCGAGCTACCTGCGCGCGGCCAAGTCGCTTGGCGCGACCAACTGGACGGCGTTCTGGCGGGTCTATTTCCCGCAGTCGGTGCCGGGCATCGGGGCGGGGTCGATCCTCGTCTTCATCCTGGCCATCGGCTATTACATCACGCCGGAAATCGTGGGCGGCAACACCGGGACGTTCATCTCGAACCGGATCGCCTATCACATCTCGTCGTCGCTCAACTGGGGTCTCGCGGCGGCACTGGGATCGATCCTGCTGGTGGTCGTGCTGGTGCTCTACTGGGCCTATGACAAGATCGTCGGCATCGACAACGTGAAGCTGGGGTAAGGGACATGGCAGAAGAACTCGTGGTCAAGACGGGCCGTCCCGGCATGATGAGGTTCACCGTACCCGTCGTCGGCGGGCTGGGGCTCATCCTCGGCTTCCTGACCGGCAACGTCGTGGGCGCGCCGTGGCTCGGGCTGATCCTCGGCGCGCTGATCGGGGCCGTCCTGGGCTACGGGCTGAACGCGATGGTGCCGAACAAGGCGCTGGGCCGGTGGGGTGTCATCCTCGTCTTCGCGCTGGTCGGAATGCTGACGGGCGGGCTTGGCGGAGCGCTCGGAGGAGCGATCATCGGGGCGATCATCTCGTGGTTCGCCTACTGGATCGGGCGCGGAACCTACCGGGACGACGTGCCGATCTATGCCACGCCGGGGCAGACGCTGTGGTGGAATTTCTTCCTGTTCCTCTGCGGCGCGATCTTCATCTTCCTGATCACGCCGATCCTCGTGGTGATGCCGCTGTCGTTCAATGCGGAGAACTTCTTCACCTTCACGCCCGAGATGCTGCGGCTGGACCCCGAGGGCTATTCGCTCAAGCACTATCGCGATTTCTTCCAGACCGACGACTGGCAACTCGCGCTGAAGAACTCTCTGGTGATCGCGCCGATCGCGACGATCATCTCGGTCTCGCTGGGCACGCTGGCGGCGATCGGCCTGTCGCAGTCCCACGTGCCGGGGCGTCGGGCCATCATGGCGATCCTGATCTCGCCGATGATCGTGCCGCTGATCATCTCGGCCACGGGCATGTTCTTCTTCTATTCGACACTGGGGAACTTCCTCGAAGGCAGCATCGGCATGTCCAAGAGCCTCGTGGGCTACATAAAGGTCATCCTGGCCCATGCGGTGCTGGGCATTCCCTTCGTCATCATCACGGTGACGGCGACGCTGGTCGGGTTCGACCGGTCGCTGACGCGGGCGGCGGCGAACATGGGGGCGGATCCGGTGACGACCTTCTTCCGCGTTCAGATGCCGCTGATCCTGCCGGGCGTGATCTCGGGCGGGCTGTTCGCCTTCATCACCTCGTTCGACGAGGTGGTGGTGGTGCTCTTTGTCGGATCTGCCGCCCAGAAGACTCTGCCGTGGCAGATGTTCATCGGGCTGCGCGAACAGATCTCGCCGACGATCCTCGCGGTGGCGACGATCCTCGTGGTGATCTCGATCGCGCTGCTCACGACGGTGGAGCTGCTGCGCAGGAGGAGCGAGCGGCTGCGGGGGTTGTCGCCGGGCTGAGGCCGCGGCCCGTACGGCGGCCGTCCGGCCGTGCGGCCGGGACGGGAGGAAACAGAGGTGTCAGGGAGGAGACATGCCGAAACTCGAATTCTGGATATCGATCGGCAGCACCTACAGCTATCTCAGCGTGTCGCGGATCGGCGCGCTGGCCGAGCGGGAGGCCGTCAGCATCGACTGGCGGCCTTTTTCGGTGCGCGAGATCATGACGGAGATGGACAACATCCCCTTTGCGACCAAGCCGGTGAAGGCCGCCTACATGTGGCGCGACATCGAACGGCGGGCGCGGGACCACGGGCTGTCGCCGCAACTGCCGGCGCCCTATCCGCTGGAGAATTTCGACAGGGCCAACCGGATCGGCGTCCTCGCGAGCGAGGAGGGCTGGTTCGGCGCCTATGTGACCGCCACCTATCAGGCCTGGTTCGAAGAGGGCGTGCCGGCGGGCACGGTCGAGAACCTGACCCGCGTCCTGCCGGGCTGCGGTCAGCAGATGGATCGCGTGGTGGCCGACGCCGAGAGCGAGCGGATCGGCGCGGCCTACGCAGCCGCGACCCAGGACGCTCGGGATCGCGGCATCTTCGGCGCGCCGAGTTTCGTCTGCGAGGACGGGGAACTGTTCTGGGGCGACGACCGCCTGGAGGCCGCGATCGAGTGGGCGCGACGCTGATTAGCGCCGGCGCCCGCTCGCGTGACGGTGTGTGTGGCACGTCGCGGAGGTGAATGGCGCGGACGTCATCCTCGGATCAAATACGAAGATGACGGTGGTGCGGGGTGCGCGAGATCCCCGGCCGGGGCCGGGGATGCGTTGGTGCCAGGGTTGTGTGGCGATTACGCCCGCACCAGCTTCTCGTAGCCTTCCACCATGTCCTTCGCCAGGGCGCCGACTTCGAAGTTGTAGTCGCCGATCTGGCCGACGGGGGTCACCTCGGCCGCGGTGCCGGTCAGCCAGCACTGTTCGAAGCTTTCCAGCTCTTCCGGCATGATGTGGCGCTCGTGGACCTTGATCTGGCGGTCCTTCAGCATGTCGATCACCGTGCGGCGGGTGATGCCGTTCAGGAAGCAGTCGGGGTCCGGCGTGTGCACCTCGCCGTCCTTGACGAAGAAGATGTTCGCGCCGGTCGCCTCGGCCACGTAGCCGCGGTAGTCCATGAAGAGCGCGTCCGAGCAGCCCTTTGTCTCGGCCTCGTGCTTGGACATGGTGCAGATCATGTAGAGACCGGCGGCCTTGGCGTGCACGGGGATCGTCTCGGGGGAGGGCCGTTTCCATTTCGCGATGTCGAGCTTGGCGCCCTTGAACTTGGCGTCGCCGTAGTAGTTGCCCCATTCCCACCCTGCGATGGCGAGGCGGACGGGGTTGCGGCGGGCCGAGACGCCCATGTCCTTACCCGCACCGCGCCATGCGACGGCGCGGACATAGGCGTCGGTCCAGCCGTTGGCGGCCAGCATGTCGTATTTCGCCTTCTCGATCTCTTCGACGGTCCAGGGGATTTCGAAGTCGAGGTATTCGGCGGATTTCCTCAGGCGCGCGGAATGTTCCTCGCCCTTGAAGATCCGGCCGTTGTAGCAGCGTTCGCCCTCGAAGACCGAGGAGGCGTAGTGCAGGCCGTGGGTCAGAAGGTGGACATTGGCCTCGCGCCATTCCACCAGCTTGCCGTCCATCCAGATCTTGCCGTCGCGATCGTCGTAGGCACCGTCCATCTCATCACCTTTGCATTTGTTGCGCCCTATCGGTCCGGAGCGGACATAAAGTTGCGCTGAAATCGGAGACTCGCTAACAGTCGGTACTTGGAATGTCAACAAGACTGACTTAATGTGACGAAATTCGAGGCGCTTTGTGAATGGTGATGCATGAGTGAGGTCCCAACCGGCGAAAGCCTGCTTTTCCTGACGGACGAGCAGCTGCGGCAGGGTATCGAGGCGATGTACTTTGCTTATCGGGGGTTTACCTCGGCGCCGGACCAGATCCTCGAGGGCATCTCCTATGGTCGTGCACATCACCGCGCCCTGCATTTCATCTCGCGGGCGCCGGGGATGAACGTGAACCGGCTGCTGGCGATCCTCGGCGTGACCAAGCAGTCGCTGAACCGCGTGCTGCGCACCCTGATCGAGGACGGGCTGGTGGAGAGCCGGGTCGGCACGGCGGATAAGCGCGAGCGGCACCTCTACCTGACCGAGGAGGGCGCGGCGCTGGAGAAGAGCCTGTCCGAGGCGCAGCGGGCGCAGATGCGGGCGGCCTATCGCAAGGCGGGGCCCGAGGCGGTGGCGGGGTTCAGGCAGGTGCTCGAGTCGATGATGGATCCGGAACTCAAGCGCCTCTATTCCGCGTTGCGGGAGGGTTAGGATGGCCGACCCCAACCCGCATTTGCTGATCGTCGACGATGACGAGCGTATCCGCGAACTGCTGTCGCGCTACCTCAAGCGAAGCGGGTTCCTGGTTTCGGCTGCCCGGGACGCGGCACATGCGCGGCGGCTGCTGGCGGGACTGGAATTCGACCTGATCGTGCTGGACGTGATGATGCCCGGCGAGGACGGGATCAGCCTGACCCGGTCGCTGCGTCAGGAGATGGCGACGCCGATCCTGCTGCTGACCGCACGGGACGAGACGAAGGACCGGATCGCGGGGCTGGAGGCCGGGGCCGACGACTACCTCGCGAAGCCGTTCGAGCCCAAGGAACTGCTGCTGCGGATCAACGCGATCCTCCGCCGGATGCCCGAACCGGTCGAGGTGAGCGCGGCGCCCAAGGTGCTGAACCTGGGGCGTGTGCGCTATGATGTCGACAAGGGCGAGATGCGGGAAGGCGACGAGACGGTGCGCCTGACGGGCACCGAAGTGCAGCTGATGCGCATATTCGCCGCCCAGCCCGGCGAACCGCTGAGCCGGACCCGGCTGGTCGAGGAACTCGGGCGCGGGGCGGGGAAGGACGGGCAGGCGCAGGAGCGTGCGGTCGACGTGCAGATCACCCGGCTGCGGCGCAAGATCGAGCTCGACCCGAAACAGCCGCGATACCTGCAGACGGTGCGGGGCGAGGGCTATATGCTGGTGCATGACTGACCGACAGGAGGGTTCATGACGACCGCATTGATCACGCATCCCGATTGCCACGGACATGTGACGCCGGAGGGTCACCCCGAGCAGGTGGCGCGGCTGCACGAGGTGCTGAAGGCGCTGGAGGGCAAGGACCTGCGGCGCGTCGAGGCCCCCGCGGCCGCAGACGATTCCATTCTGCTGTGCCATCCGCAGGCCCATATCGACGCGCTCCGCGCGGCGCGGCCCGAGACCGGGATCGTGCAGTTGGACGCGGATACCTACATGTCGCCGGGTTCGTTCGAGGCCGCCTGTCGCGGGGTTGGCGGGGCGGTTGCGGCCGTGGACATGGTGATGTCCGGCGAGGTGGGGAACGCCTTTGTCGCCACCCGTCCGCCGGGGCATCATGCCGAGACCGAGCAGCCGATGGGGTTCTGCCTGTTCGGAAACGTCGCCATCGCGGCGCGGCATGCGCTTCGGAACCACGGGCTGAAGAAGGTCGCGATCGTGGATTTCGACGTTCATCACGGCAACGGTACGCAGGACCTGCTGTGGAACGAGGCGGATGCGCTGTTCGTCTCGACGCACCAGATGCCGCTCTATCCGGGGACGGGCGCGCAGCACGAGCAGGGGGCGCACGGGCAGATCACCAACATCCCGCTGTCGGCGGGCACGGATGGCGAGCTCTACCGCAAGATCCTGGCGAATCGCATCATTCCGCTGATCGAGGCGTTCGAGCCCGAGATGCTGTTCCTCTCGGCCGGGTTCGACGCGCACCGGGACGACCCGCTGGCCTCGATCGCGCTTTCGACCGAGGATTTCCAATGGATTACCGAGGAACTGGCCAAAGCGGCGGCGCGGCTGTGCGAGGGCCGGATCGTCTCGTGTCTCGAGGGCGGCTACGACCTGCCGGCGCTCGCGGCTTCGGCCGGGGTGCATGTGGACGCGCTGATCGCCGCGGCGCGTTGAACCCCGTGGCGACTGCCCCTATGGTGCGCCCGATCCGAGCCAGAGGAGCCGCCCCATGAGTGAGCCGAAACCCGTCGATGAGATGTCGTTCGAAGACGCCATGCGCGAGCTCGAGCAGGTCGTGGGCAAGCTCGAACGGGGCGATGTGCCGCTCGAGGATTCGATCAAGCTGTACGAGCGGGGGGCGGCGCTCAAGAAGCGCTGCGAGGACCGGCTGCGGGCGGCCGAGGAAAAGGTCGAGGCGATCACCGCCGATGCCGAGGGCAACGCCACGGGCACGACACCGGCCGAAGGGCTCTGACGCATGTTCGACCGCCGGATCGCGGAGGTCGCCGCGACGGTGTCGGGGCGGCTGGACCTTGCCCTGAGAGACATGCCCGGAGAGGTCGGGGAGGCGATGCGTCACGCGACCAGCGGCGGCAAGCGCCTGCGGGCGTTCCTGGTCTGCGAGGGGGCCGCGCTGCACGGGGTCGCGCCGGGGCCGGCTCTGGACGCCGCCGCCGCCATCGAGGCAATGCACGCCTATTCGCTGGTGCATGACGATCTTCCGGCGATGGACGACGACGACCTGCGCCGGGGGCAGCCGACGGTCCATGTGAAGTGGAACGAGGCGACGGCGATCCTTGTCGGAGACGCGCTGCAGTCCCTGGCCTTCGACCTGCTGTCCCATGCCGCGCTGCCGGCCGACCGCGTGGTGACGCTGACCGCGGGCATGGCGCGGGCGGCGGGCGGCATGGGCATGGTGCACGGGCAGGCGCTGGACATCGCGGCCGAGACCGCGCCCGAACCGCTGAGCCTGCCCCAGATCACCGAGTTGCAGGCCCGCAAGACCGGGGCGCTTATCGAATGGTCGGCGCAGGCCGGGCCGATCATGGCGGATGCGGATCCCGGCCCCATGGGCGCCTACGCCCGGGCGCTCGGCCTGGCCTTTCAAATCGCGGACGACATCCTAGATGTAGAGGGTGACGAAGCCGAGACAGGCAAGCGGCTGCGCAAGGATACGGCCGCGGGCAAGGCGACCTTCGTGTCGCTGATGGGGCTGGACGGCGCCAAGGCCGAGGCGGGACGCCTGGTGGAAACCGCTTGTGAAGCTCTCTCGGTCTATGGTGAGCGGGCGGACGGCTTGCGGGAGGCCGCGCGCTTCGTTATCTCGCGGCAAAGCTGAACGGGCCCCGGAGGGCGGCATGAGCGACAGACCCGACACCCCCTTGCTGGACCAGGTCCAGGAGCCGGGCGATCTGAACAAGTTCTCGGATGCCGAGCTGCGGCAGGTCGCGCACGAGTTGCGGGCCGAGACGATCTCGGCCGTGTCGCAGACGGGCGGGCACCTCGGCGCGGGTCTGGGGGTCATCGAGCTGACCGTTGCGCTGCACGCGATCTGGGATGCGCCGCGCGACCGGATCGTCTGGGACGTGTCGCACCAGACCTATCCGCACAAGATCCTGACCGGCCGGCGCGACCGCATCCGCACCCTGCGCCAGAAGGACGGGCTGTCCGGGTTCACCAAGCGGTCGGAAAGCCCCTACGACTGCTTCGGGGCGGCGCATTCCTCGACGTCGATTTCCGCCGCTTTGGGCTTTGCCGTGGCGCGCGACCTGGGCGGTGCACCGGAGCATGGGATCGGCGACGCGATCGCGGTGATCGGCGACGGCGCGATGAGCGCGGGCATGGCCTTCGAGGCGATGAACAATGCCGGGTCGCTCGGCAAGCGGCTGATCGTGATCCTGAACGACAACGACATGTCGATCGCGCCGCCGGTCGGCGCCTTTTCGAACTACCTGTCGCGGCTTTATGCCGAAGAGCCGTTCCAGGAACTGAAGGCCGCGGCCAAGGGCATGGCGAGCCTGCTGCCGCCGCCCTTCCAGGAGGGGGCCAAGCGCGCCAAGGACATGCTCAAGGGCATGGCAATGGGCGGCACCCTCTTCGAAGAGCTGGGATTTTCGTACATCGGCCCGATCGACGGGCATGACATGAGCCAGCTGCTGCCGATCCTGCGGACGGTCAAGGCGCGGGCGGCGGGGCCGGTGCTGGTGCATGTCGTCACCAAGAAGGGCAAGGGCTATGGCCCGGCCGAACGGGCCTCGGACAAGGGGCACGCCACGGCCAAGTTCGACGTGATTTCGGGCGAGCAGAAGAAGGCGCCCTCGAACGCGCCGTCCTATACATCGGTCTTCGGGAAGGAACTGGTGCGCTTGGCGGGAGAGGACCAGCGGGTCTGCGCCGTGACGGCGGCGATGCCCGACGGCACCGGGCTGAACCTGATGGCGGAAAGGTATCCCTCGCGGACCTTCGACGTGGGCATTGCCGAGCAGCATGGCGTGACCTTTGCGGCAGGTCTGGCCGCCGGGGGAATGCGGCCGTTCTGCGCGATCTATTCGACCTTCCTGCAGCGGGGATACGATCAGGTCGTGCATGACGTGGCCATCCAGCGACTGCCGGTGCGCTTCGCCATCGACCGTGCCGGGCTGGTCGGAGCCGACGGCGCCACCCACGCGGGGAGTTTCGACGTTTCCTATCTGACCAACCTTCCCGGATTCGTCGTGATGGCCGCGGCGGACGAGGCCGAGCTGATGCACATGGTGGCCACGGCGGCCGCCCATGACGAGGGGCCGATCGCCTTCCGCTATCCGCGGGGCGAAGGGGCAGGCGTCGACATGCCGGACAAGGGTGTGCCGCTGGAGATCGGCAAGGGGCGGATGATCCGCGACGGGTCGCGCGTCGCGATCCTGTCCTATGGCACCCGGCTGAAAGAGGTGCTGGACGCCTGCGAGGCGCTGGAGGCGCGGGGCATCCGCCCGACGGTGGCCGATGCGCGCTTTGCCAAGCCGCTGGATCGCGACCTGGTCCTGAACCTGGCTGCGGATCACGAGGCGCTGATCACGATCGAAGAAGGCGCGGTCGGCGGTTTCGGCAGCCATGTCGCGCAGCTTCTGGCCAACGAGGGCGTCTTTGACGACGGTCTTCGCTTCCGGTCGATGGTGCTGCCCGACACTTTCATCGACCAGGCGAGCCCGGCCGACATGTACGCCACCGCGGGTCTGAACGCGCCGGATATCGAGGCGAAGGTGCTCGAGGTGCTGGACGTGGCGCAGGTCGGCAAACGCAAGGCCTGAGCGGTCCCCCGGCCTGACGCGCCCGGAGCGGGCCGGCCGACGTTGGTCTCTGGACGGGCCGGGTGCAATCGTGTCACCTGAGCGCGACAGAGGGAGGACGGATTACAATGTACACAGTCATCGGCGCATCCCGGAACCGCACGTTCCGGGTGATTTGGATGCTCGAGGAGCTGGGCGAACCCTACGAACGGGTGCGGGCCAAGCAGCACACGCCGGAGATCCTCCAGCATTCCCGGCTGGGCAAGATGCCGGTGCTTCTGGACCAGGGCGAGGCGATCACCGACAGCGCGGCAATCCTGACGTACCTGGCCGACAGGCACGGCAAGATGACCGCAGAGGCCGGCACCATCGCGCGCGCCAAGCAGGATGCGCTGACCTTCCACGTGCTCGACGATCTTGAAAGCATCATCTGGACGGCCACGCGGCACGGGTTCATCCTGCCGGAAGAGCGCCGGGTCGCCGGGGTCAAGGACACGGCCAAGTGGGAATGGGCGCGAAACGCCAAGGCGGTGGCCGAACGGTTCCGGGGCCCCTTCGTGATGGGCGACGAGATGACCGTGCCGGACATCCTTCTGACCCATACGCTGACCTGGGGAATGGGCGCGAAGTTCGCTGTCGAAAGCGAGGCGCTCCAGGATTATGTCAAGCGGATGCAGGCCCGCCCGGCGTTTCAGCGTGCGGTGGAGTCCGAGAAAGAGGCGGCGTAGCGCGCGGCGGCCCGTCCGGCCCATAGTCCGGTGGCGAGGCAGGCGGTCAGGAGATAGCCGCCCGTCGGCGCCTCCCAGTCCAGCATCTCGCCGGCCGCGAAGGTGCCGGGGCGGTCGCGCAGCATGAGGGTCTCGTCCAGCGCCCGAAAGGGCAGACCCCCGGCGGTGGAGATCGCCTGGTCGAGCGGAAGCGCCCCGTGGTGGCGGACCGGAAGGGCTTTGAGCAGGGGGGCGAGATCGTCCGGCAGGGGGCGGCCGAACTCCATCAGCAGGGCGCGTTTCGCGGGATCGAGGCGGATGGTGCGCCTGAGGTGCGACGCCAGGCTGTCGCCACGCCGCCGCCGCGCCAGCTTGTGGCGCAGGCGGTCGAGGGGGATGTCCGGGGTCAGGTCCAGGCTGAGCGGCGCGTGATCGCGAAGCTCTCGCGAGAGGGCATAGATCCCCGCCCCTTCGAGGCCGCGGGCGGTGATGACGCACTCCCCGCGGGACGACCGGCCGCCGGCTGTCAGGGCCACCGCCTTGAGCGGCAGGCCGAACTGGGGCGCCATGCGGTCGCTCCAGTCGACGGCGATCCCGATATTGGCGGGGCGGAAGGACGCGATGTCGAAATGTTCCGCCCAGGCCCCGTCCGAACCGAGCCGCGCCCAGCTGGCGCCGCCCAGGGCCAGAACGGAGACCTCGGGGTGCAGCGTCGTCGGACCGCCGGGCGTGTCGAAGGTCAGGCCGGCCCCATCCCAGCCGGTCCAGCGACAACGCGTGCGTATTTCGACCCCGCCTCCGCGCAGCTGGCCCAGCCAGGCGCGCAGCAGGGGCGAAGCCTTCATGGCGCGGGGGAAGACGCGGCCGGTCGTGCCGGTGAAGAGATCCTGCCCCAGTGCCTCGGCCCAGGCGCGGACCGTCTCGGGCCCCATTCTCTCGAGCATGGGACGCAGGTGCGGGGCGGCCTCTTCGTAGGCGCCGAGGAACCGATCGAATGCTTCATCCCTGGTGAGGTTCAGTCCGGACTTGCCGGCCATGAGCAGCTTGCGTCCGACGCTCGGCTTGGCTTCGGCAAGAACGACGGAGAGACCGGCGCGGGACATTTCCTGCGCCGCCATCAGCCCGGCGGGGCCGCCTCCTATCACCACTCCGGTCGCCATGGTCCGCCTTGCTTGCTCCGGGGCGACGGGAATGACAAGGGGCGACGCGCGTGGCAGGGTTCGCGGCATGCCGAACGACCAAGAGATGAGCGGTGATCCGATCTGTCCGCTGTGCCTGCGGCCGATCCCGCCCGAGGCGCGGTCCTCGCTGCACCATCTCGTGCCGAAGTTGCGCGGCGGCAAGCACGGGCCGACGGTGCGCCTGCACCAGATCTGCCACAACGAAATCCATGCCACGCTGACCGAGGCCGAACTGGCGCGCGACTACGACACACCGGAGAAGCTGCGGGCGCATCCCCGGCTGGCGAAATTCGCGGCATGGGTGGCCCGCCGGCCGCCGGGGTTTCATTCGAAGACGCCCGGCCGGCGGCGCAGGCGTTAGCGGCACATCTGCTTGATCGCGCTGGCGATGTCCGGCTTGGCGGCCAGCGTGTCGGCACAGATGTCGCGGGCGGTCTCCATCAACGTCTCCGGCTCGACGATGCGGTCGATCAGGCCGAAGTCGAGCGCCTCGGGGGCCTCGATCTTCTGTCCGCCCATGAGGATCAGCCGGGTCCGGGCCGGTCCGATCAGCGCGGCCATGCGACCCGGGTCCGAAGGCTGCGGCAGAAACCCGAGCTTCATCACGGGGTAGAAGACCTTCGCGCCGGGCACGGCCAGCCGGATGTCGCA
Organism: Pseudooceanicola batsensis HTCC2597; assembly: GCF_000152725.1. Taxonomy (GTDB): domain Bacteria; phylum Pseudomonadota; class Alphaproteobacteria; order Rhodobacterales; family Rhodobacteraceae; genus Pseudooceanicola; species Pseudooceanicola batsensis. Next base: position 2,383,435 of record NZ_CH724131.1, on the reverse strand, counting down.
GGCGAGGGCCATGCCCATGGCGCCGCCCGCCAGCGTGCCGTTCAGCGCGGCGACGGACAGCCCCGGCAGCGCGGCGATCGCGGTCGACAGCCGTTCCCAGACCGGAGAGGTGGCAAGGCCGGCGCGGGCCTCTTCCAGATCCGCGCCCGCGGAAAAGACCTTGCCGCGGCCGGTCAGGATCACGGCGCGGGCCTCTTGCGCGGCCTCGAAGGTCTCGGCCAGCTCGTCGAGCATGTCGGCGGTCAGGGAATTGGCCTTGTCCTGCCGGTCGATCGTGACGGTCCAGAGCCCGCCGTCGCGGCTGACGTCGATCATTCGATCAGCCCGACACGACGGCGGATGTCTTCGTCGCGGAGCGAAACCTCTTCGCCCAGGTAGTCGTCCGCATCGGGCCCGCACATCCACAACAGAGCCTTGGCGGGCCATTCGGGCGGGATGTGATCCTCCCAGTCCAGCTTGCTGACCGGATTGATCCCGCTGGCCTTGATGTCGCGCTGCATCTGGGTGGCGACGGTCCCCGGCGACAGGCCCATGACGCGGAGGCCCTTGCCGGCGTTCTCGAGATGCGCGGCGCGGGTCAGCATGGCAGCGCCGGCCTTGGAGGTGCAGTAGGCGCTCCAGCCTTCCAGCGGGCTGTGCGCGGCGCCGGAGGATACGGTGATCACGGTGCCGCCGCCCTTGGCCTGCATCACGGGAATCGCCGCGCGCATCCCGTTGAAGACGCCCTTGATATTGACGTCCATCACCTGCCCCCAGGCCTCGGGATCGGCCTCGGTCAGATGCGTGATCGGCTGAAGCACCCCGGCATTCCCGACGAGGATGTCGAGCCGGCCGAAGGCTTGAAGCGCGGCATTGACGGCCGACTCGACCTCCCAGTAGCGCGAGATGTCGCAGGGCACCGCGACGGCGGAGTTGCCGATCTCTCCGGCCAGTTCGGCGATCCGGTCCTCGCTGCGGGCGACGAGCACGACTTTTGCGCCCGCTGCGGCGAATTCCCGTGCCGCGGCCTCTCCGATCCCGCGGCTCGCCCCGGTTATCATGGCGACTTTGCCTGTCAGATCCGTCATATCGACCCCTTTCGACTCGTTTGCCTGTTGGTAAATGGCTTCTAACGTCAAGGTAAAGGACAGGGTGACTTGACGCGCGCGGATCAACCTTCGATTCTGGCGTCGATCAACCCGCGGAAGAGGATCGTTCGCAGATGAGGCCGAGAATTGCAAAAGCCGCCATGGCCCGGAGATCGGTTCTGGCTCTGTCCGCGGCGTTCGCGTCGCCGGCTGTCGCGGATGTGACGCCCGAGGACGTCTGGGCCCAGTGGACCGGGTATCTCTCGGCTTTCGGCTATACGCTGGAATCCGAGCCGGTGCGCGAGAACGGCAACATTCGCATCCCGGATTTCGCGATGACCATGTATGTGCCCGCCGATCCCGACTCGGGGAGAAAGGGCGGAACGGTCGCCGTGACCTTCGGAGATATCGCGCTGACGGATCTCGGTGACGGTACCGTGGGCATCGAGATCCCCGAGGACATGACCGTCTCGATTTCAGGTGACGGGCCGGGCGACGAGGATTTCTCGGCCCGCATCAACATCCGGACGGACGGGGCGAGGACCGTCGCCTCGGGCGATGTGGATGACATCACCTATGACTATACCGCCGCGCGCACGGTCGTGTCTCTGGAGGAAGTGGAGGGCGAGCAGGGCGATATCCCGATCCCCGGCACGGTCGCCGTCACGCTAGAGGACGCCGCGGGCCGGAACCGGATCGCGGTCGAAAACGACGAGACGCGGGTCGATCAGTCCTTCGAAGTCGCGCGGTTCGTCTATGACGTGGCCTTGTCCGAGGTCAATCCGGGGCAGCAGGGCGACCTGACCTGGCAGGGCACGCTGAACGGCCTGACCTCGTCGACCTCGGGCGTGATCCCCGACGAGGTGGACCCGCTGGCCATCGACGAGGCGGTGGCGGACGGTTACGCGGTCGCGGCCGACTTCGGCTTCGATTCGGGCCAGGGTTCGTTCGAGTTCTCGGATCCGAAGCAGCAGGTGCGTCTGGTGTCCTCCAGCGAGGGCGGGCGATTCAGCCTGTCGCTCTCGAGCGCCGGAATGGCCTATGACGTGCTGACCGAAGACCTCTCGCTCTCGATCGCGGGCAGCGAGTTGCCGTTTCCGATCGACACGACGGCGGCCGCCATCGGCCTCGGGATCCAGTTGCCGCTTCTGGCCGGCGAAGAGGAGCAGCCCTTCGGCGCGACCCTCACCCTGACCGACGTCACGATCCCGGACGCCATCTGGATGATGGCGGATCCGAGCAACGGCCTGCCGCACGATCCGGTGACGGTGGAGGTGGCGATCAGCGGTCAGTCGCGGCTTTTCGTGAACATCCTGAACGAGGCCGAGATGTCGGCGCTGGACCGGACCGGGGGCCAGCCGGGCGAGGTGACACGGTTGAACCTCGACGCGCTGCGGCTGCGCGGCGCCGGAGCGTCGATCGATGGCAGCGCCGCCTTCGACATCGACAACAGTTCGAGCAGCATCTTCGCCCCCGACCTCCCGGCGTTCGGCGGCACGGCCAACCTGCGGCTGACCGGTGTGACGGGGCTGCTGAGTACGCTGGGGCAGCTGGGCATCATTCCGATGCAGCAGGCGATGATGACGGGCGCGATGATCCAGCAGCTGGGCCGGCAGGAAAGCGGACCCGACGATCTGTCGGCCGAGATCGAGCTTTCGCCGACGGGCAGCCTGACGATCAACGGCGCACCGTTTCCGCTGCAGTAATCGCCGCTCGGGCAGGCGGGCCGGGCCGGGATACCGGGGGGCGCCCTTGTACCACGGGGCATTCGCGGCTAGGTCGATATGGCCGCGAAGGAAAGGTGCAATGACCGATACGCTCGAGGAATTGACGGCGCGTCTGCTGGACGCAGCCAGGGCCGCCGGCGCCGACCAGGCCGATGCGATGGCGCGCGATGGCACCTCCATCTCGATCGGGGTGCGGGGGCAGACACTGGAAGACGCGGAGCGCTCGGAAGGGGTCGAGATCGGCCTGCGGGCCATCGTCGGACAGCGTCAGGCCTGCGTGTCGAGTTCGGATCTGCGGGCCGATGCCATGCGCGAGATGGCCGAGCGCGCCGTCGCCATGGCCCGTGTCGCGCCGGAAGACCCGTTCGTGGGCCTGGCCGGCCCCGATCAGCTGAGCGAGGTGCGGGACGCCGGGGCGCTGGACCTGGCCGATCCGACCGAGGACCCGGCGCCTGACGACCTGCAGGGCGACGCACTGGCGGCCGAGGCGGCGGCGCTCGCGGTTGCGGGCGTGTCGCAGGTGCAGTCGGCGGGCGCTGCCTATGGTCGCAGCCGGGTCTACCTGGCGGCGTCCAACGGCTTTTCCGGCGGCTACGCGCGGACGCACCGGCAGCTGCACTGCACCGCCATCGCCGGAACCGGTACGGGGATGGAGCGTGACAGCGACGGCGACATGCGTCTCCATCAGTCCGATCTTCGCACGCCGGAAGAGATCGGCCGGCGCGCCGGCGAACGGGCGGTGGAACGGCTGGGGCCCGTGCAGCCGAAGACCGGGCGCTATCCCGTACTCTTCGACGAACGGATCAGCGGGAGCCTGATCGGGCACCTGCTGGCGGCCGTGAACGGTTCGGCCGTCGCGCGTGGCGCCTCGTTCCTGCGCGACCGGCTGGAGACCCGGGTGCTGCCCGAGGGGCTTTCGCTGGTCGAGGACCCGCACCGGCGCAGGGCCACAGGATCGCGACCCTTCGATGCCGAAGGATTGCGGACCGCGCGGCGCGCCATCGTCGAGGACGGAGTGTTGACGGGCTGGACGCTCGATCTGGCCACGGCGCGCAAGCTCGGCATGGCGCCGACGGCGAACGCGGCGCGCGGCCTGTCCTCGCCCCCCTCACCGGCAAGCTGGAACGTCGAGCTGACGCAAGGCGCGGCGACGCGGGACGATCTGATCGCGCAGATGGGCACCGGCTTCCTGGTGACCTCGATGATCGGGTCGACGATCAATCCCAACACCGGCGACTATTCGCGCGGCGCATCGGGTTTCTGGGTCGAGAACGGGGCGATTTCGCACCCCGTCTCCGAGGGGACGATCGCGGGGAACCTGATCGAGATGCTGGCGCGGATCATCCCCGCCAACGATGCCCGCACGCATCTGAGCCACGTCGTGCCGTCGATCCTGATCGAGGACATGTCCATTGCCGGGCAGTGACCCGGCGGGGGATCTGGCGCTGCTGACCGAAGCGGCGCGGGCGGCCGGACGGGTCGCGCTCAAATACACCGGGCGGACCGCGCGCAAATGGGAAAAGTCGGGCGGTCTGGGTCCGGTGACCGAGGCCGACCTGGCGGTGGACGACCTGTTGCGAACCTCGCTGACGGCGGCGCGGCCGGATTACGGCTGGCTGAGCGAAGAGAGCGAGGACACGCAGGAGCGCCACGAGCGGGAGCGGGTCTTCATCGTCGATCCCATCGACGGCACGCGGAGCTTTATCGAGGGCAACGACACCTGGGCGCATTCGCTGGCGATCGCCGAGGGCGGAACGGTCATCGCGGCGGCGGTCTACCTGCCGCTCAAGGGTCGGCTCTATTCGGCCGCGCAGGGGCGCGGGGCCTTTCTCAATGACCGGCCGATCCGCGTCTCCGCGCGGTCCGGGCTGCCGGGCGCGCGGGTGCTGGCGGCCAAACCGAACTATGACAGCCGCCACTGGCCCGGCGGCGTGCCCGAGGTGGCGCGGCACTACCGCCCCTCGCTGGCCTACCGGCTGTCGCTGGTGGCCGAGGGCCGCTTCGATGCGATGCTGACCCTGCGCGCCAGCTGGGAATGGGACATTGCCGCCGGAGAGCTGATCCTGCGCGAGGCCGGCGCCGTCACGACGGACAGGCGCGGCGGGCGCCTGCGCTTCAACAACCCGCATCCGCAGGTCGACGGTGTGGTGGCAGCCGGGCCCGGACTGCATGCCGAGATCCTGACCGCGCTCGGCGTGGCCGGCGTCGGCCCCTGACCGGCCTCGGCGGGCCGCTTGACGGCACGGCCCAAATTCCGCAGTTTCCGGACAACGCCGCACGTCCCGCCAGCCTGAAGGAGTCCTTCCATGACGCAGCGCCTGCACCTTGTCTTCGGCGGAGAACTGGTCGACCCGACCAAGAACGTCTTCAAGGATGTCGATGACATCCACATCGTCGGCATCTTTCCCGACTATGCCTCGGCCTTCGACGCCTGGAAGGCCGAAGCGCAGCGCACCGTCGACAACGCGCATATGCGTTATTACATCGCGCATCTCCACCGGTTGCGGGACGAAGAGGCGGCGGCCTCCTCGACCGAAGAACTGGGATCCTGAGGGTTGCCGGCCACACGTCGCGGCGCCGCGGCGGAGCGTCGGTATCCGGAACGACCCGAGGGCGCTCTCGTCTGGACTCATGCGGCGGAGCCGGAACAGGTACATGCCCTGATCCAGCTTGCCGTGCGGGCCGAGGTTCACCATCCGGGCCTGCATGTGCTGCTGACCGTCACCGATGACCGCGCCTGCCCCGACAAGATCCCCGAGCACGTGATGGTCGAAACCGTCCCGGACGAGAGTTCGTCGCTCTGTCGTGCCTTCCTCGGCCACTGGAAGCCGGACATCTGCGTCTGGCACACCGGCCACCTGCGGCCGACGCTGTTGTCCGCCGCGCGGAACGAGGGCCTGCCCATGATCCTCGTCGGTGCCGAGGAAACGGGGTTCGAAGAGGTTCGGATCCCCTGGCGGCGCCGCTCGGACCGGGTGGCCCTGAACGGGTTCGCGACGATCTATGCCAACGACGCGGATGCGACCCGGCGCCTCGTCCGTCTCGGGGCCGAGCCGGAGCGGATCGAGGAGACCGGCCCCCTGCAGGAGGGCGGCGCGGCCCTGGCCTGTGACGAGGAGGCGCGCGTAGCGCTCTCCGAGCGGCTGGCGACGCGCCCCGTCTGGCTTGCGGCGATGGTCCAGCCGGACGAGTTCCGGCTGGTGATCGAGGCGCACCGGCAGGCGATCCGGGTGGCGCACCGGCTCATGCTGATCGTGGTTCCACGTGAGCCGTCGGATGGCGAACGGCTGGTCGAGATGGTCGCGGGGGCCGGCCTCCGGCTCGAGCGGTGGTCGGATGGCGGTTTTCCGGAAGAGACGACACAGGTTCTCGTCGCGGATACCTACGGCGAAATGGGTCTATGGTACAGGCTGGCGCCGGTGACCTTCATGGGTTCTTCGCTGACGGCGGGACACGGGGGGCGGGATCCCTACGAACCGGCGGCGCTCGGATCGGCGATCCTGTACGGGCCCAACGTGAACCGGTTCATCCGGGCCTATTCCCGCTTCGCCCGCGCCGGCGCCGCGCGGATGGTCAAGGACGCCGGCAGCCTGTCGAACGCGGTGCTACGGCTGAACGCGCCCGACCAGTCCGCAACGATGGCGCAGGCCGCCTGGGAGGTGGCGACGGACGGGGCCGAGGTGACCGACAGGGTTCTGAACACGATCGAGGAGATTCTCGACGCACGGCCGATCCGCGATGCAGGCGCCTAATTTCTGGTACAGGCCGCCGGAGCGGCCGGGGCTGTCGGCGCGGCTGCTCGGGCCTCTCGGGGCGCTCTATGCCCGGGGCACGGCGCGGCGCATCGCCGGGGGCACGCCCGCGCGGGTCGATGTGCCGGTGATCTGCGTGGGGAACCTGAATGCGGGGGGCACAGGCAAGACCCCGACGGTGATCGCGCTGTGCGACCGGCTGGCCGCACGGGGCGTTCTGGCGCATGTTGTGTCGCGCGGCCATGGGGGGCGGCTGACCGGGCCGGTGCGGGTCGATCCTCTTAACCATACGGCAGCGGATGTCGGGGACGAACCGCTGCTGCTGGCCGCCTTCGGACCGGTCTGGGTCGCGCGGGATCGGGCTGCCGGGGCGCGTGCCGCGGCTGCGGACGGGGCGCAGGCGGTTATTCTGGACGACGGGTTCCAGAACCCCGCGGTCCACAAGGACCTCAGCCTCGTCGTCGTCGATGCCGCCAGGGGGTTTGGCAATGGCCGCTGCATTCCGGCAGGACCGCTGCGGGAACCGGTGGCGACCGGGCTGGAGCGGGCCGACCTGCTGCTCTCGATCGGCGATCCGCCGGATCAGGACCGTTTTCTGCAGATCAACCCGGCCCTCGGCCTGCCCCATGTGACCGGCCATCTGGACCCCCTTCAGACCGGGATGGACTGGGCTGGGGCGACGGTTCTGGCCTTTGCGGGAATCGGGCACCCGGAAAAATTCTTCGCCACGCTGCGGGCGCTCGGCGCCGATGTGGTTCACGCCGAACCCCTGTCGGATCATCAGCCCCTGACGCCTGCATTGATGGCGCGGCTCGAAGCCGATGCGGCGCGGATCGGCGCCCAGCTCGTGACGACGGAAAAGGACGCGGTGCGGCTGCCGGCCTCGTTCCGGCAGAAGGTTCTGACGGTTCCCGTACGGTTGCGTATCCACGACGCGGCCCCGCTTGAGGCGGCGCTGGACCGCCTGTTCCCGGCTTGACCGCCGTCCAAGCTTGGCGCATCCCCGTGGCATGGCTCCTGTCCTTCTCTCTCTCGGCCACGGATATTCCGCGCGCGCGTTGTCCCGTCTCCTGCTGCCACGGGGGTGGACGGTGCATGGCACGACCCGGTCAATGGACAAGGCGCGAGAGCTTGGCGAGGAGGGCGTCGCCGGGCATGCCGTTCCCGGCGATCTGTCCGGCCCGCTCTCCGAGGCGACCCATCTTCTGATTTCGGCCGGGCCGGACGAGGGCGGCGACCCCATGCTGAAGGTCCTGCGGGAGGAGATTCTGCGCAAGGCGCCGCAGCTGGAATGGGCCGGCTATCTCTCGACCACCGGCGTTTACGGCGATCACGACGGGGCCTGGGTCGACGAGAGCACCCCGCTGACCCCCACGACGCGCCGCGGGGCCCTGCGTGTGGCGGCCGAGGCCGAGTGGCGGTCGATCCCCGGCCTGCCGCTGCACATCTTCCGTCTGGCGGGGATCTACGGCCCGGGGCGCGGCCCTTTCTTCAAGGTGCGCAGCGGTCGCGCGCGGCGGATCGTCAAGCCGGGCCAGGTCTTTTCACGAATCCATGTGGAGGATATCGCGCAGGTACTGGCGGCGTCGATCGAGCGGCCGGATCCGGGCGCGGTCTACAATCTGTGCGACGACGATCCCGCGCCGCCGCAAGACGTGATCGCCTATGCGGCGCAGCTGCTGGGCCTGCCGCTGCCACCCGAGGAGGATTTCGAGACGGCCGAGATGACGCCGATGGCTCGGAGTTTTTATGCCGAGAGCAAGCGGGTCCGGAACCGAAAGATCAAGACCGATCTGGACGTGCGGTTAAAGTATCCCACCTACCGGGAAGGGCTGGCGGCCTTGCTGGCCGAGGAAACGGAAAAAGGAGCGGGCGACTGAACCGATCTGCCTGCCGGAGCGTTCAGTCGTCATGACAACAGCCGACATGAGCAACGCCGAGGCGTCCAGCGGGCAACCGCTTCGCAGCCTGACCGACATCCTGGACGCGCTTCGGAACGCGGAGCACGGCGAGAATGTGTCGGTGCGGGATATTCTGGCCGAGGTCGGGGTCCGCAGTTTCGCGCCCACCATCCTGGTGCCGGCGCTGATCCTGATCACGCCCCTCTCCGGGATATTCGGCCTGCCGACCATCGGGGCGATCTTCATCCTTCTGATCACTGCGCAGAAGCTGGCCGGGCGCAAGCACGTCTGGCTGCCCGAGTTCCTGAAGCGCCGCGAAGTGCCCTCGGACAAGCTGAACAAGGCGCTCGACTGGCTGGAAAAGCCCTGCAGATGGATCGACAACCGGACCGACAAGCGGGTGAGCGTGCTGGTGTCGCGCCCCGCGAACATCGTGACGCTGTCGGTGATCATCGCGATCACGCTGGTGATTCCCGTGCTCGAGGTGCTGCCGATGGTGACCTCGGTCTTCGCTATCGCGATCTCGTTCTTCGCCATCGGTCTGCTGGCGCGGGACGGGCTGTTCACCCTGCTGGGCTACATCCAGATCGGGCTCAGCGTCGCCCTGGTCTGGTGGCTGGGCAGCGGCTAGCGCCGCGCCATCATCGCGAGCCGGATCAGCGACCGTTCGACCAGAGCCATCGCCGGGGCGGTCTGCGCGGCGGAGCGCAGAGCCAGGTCGGTCTCGGTGATCTCCGTCAGGGCCTGTTGCAGCTTGAGGGCGCCCCAGCCCTGCGCCTGCCGCAGAACCCGGTCGCGCCGGGGGCCGTAGACCGGGGGGCGCACCTTGTTGATCCCTTCGCCCGCGCCGCCGGGGGCCGCGGCCACGGCGTAAAGGGTGCGAAAGTGGCGCATCAGCCCGATGCAGAGCGTGACCGGCTGGATGCCCTGTGCCCTGAGGCGTTGCATCAGGGGGCCGATCTCGGCGGCCTTCGCCTCGGCCACGATATCGAGCATGTCGTCGATTTCGGCCTCGGTCGAGGCGGGCGCCACGGCGGCAAGGTCGGCCGGGGTGACCGGTGTGGCGTCGCCGTGCTTGTAGAGGACGAGCTTTTCCAGCGTCTGGCGGAAATCCCCCGGATCGATCGCCATGGCGAGGGCCGAGAGATCGCGCAGCGCGTCCTGGCTCAGGTCGGTCAGGCCCGAGCGCTTCAGTTCGGCCTCGATCTCGACCCGCGTGGGCGGGTTGTCATAGATCGCGGCGGCATAGGCGTTCCTGTGGGATTCGAAGAACTTGCGAAGCTTGGAGGTCGGTTTGAGCTGGCCGGCCGTGATCACGACCTGCGCATCGCCCTCGCGCCAGTCCTCGAGGGCCGGGAGGATCGCCGGCGCGTGAACCTCGGTCGCGTCCTCGACGAAGACGACCCTGGGGCCGGGAAAGAACCCGACGGCCTTGATCGCGTCGGCAAGCAGCGCGGGATCGCGCCGGATTTCGGCGGCGGGCAGGCGGGTCAGGCGCATCTCTTCCTCGCCCTGGGGCCCGACCAGGGCGGCGATGACCTCCTGCCGCCTGAGCGCGATGCGCATACCGTCGGCGCCATAGATCAGCAGGCCGGTCCGATCGGCCTCGGGCCGGGCGAAATAGCCGGTGGCGTCGCGGGGCGAAAGCTTCATGATCCCGGCAGGGTCGGCGCGGCGGCGATCAGGCGCGTCACGATCTGGTCGGCGAGCATGGTCATCAGCCGTTCCTCGGCATCGCCCCGGGCGGCACGGGTCGCGACGGTGGTGCCGGTGGCGGAATAGCCGGTAAAGCTGCTGACACGGCCCCGCGCGACCTCGGCTCCGTCGGCCGTCGTCAGCGTGTAGTCCGCATTGCCGACCAGGTCGAAGCGGCGGGTGATGTTGGCATCGGTAATGGCGATCCGTTCCTCGCGGATGTCGAGATCCACGTCGAGCAGAAAGGCCGGATCGGCCGCGCGCCCGAGACGGCGTTCGACGTGCCGCGCCAGAAGATAGTCGCGGCGGGTCTCGGGGGGTGTGAGCGCGATGGAGCGGGTCAGCACGTCGGCCCCGCCGGCCGGCCCGTAGGCCGGGGCGAATCCGCAACCCGCCAGCGGCAGGGCCGCCAGCGCCATCAGCAGACTGCGCCGGTCACATGACGACATTCACGATCCGTCCGGGGACGACGATGACTTTCCTGGGCTGGGCCCCGTCCAGCGTCCTTTGCACACCTTCGTTGGCGAGCGCCCGTTTTTCAACCTCGGCAGGATCGAGATCCTTCGGCACCTCGATCTCGCCCCGGCGCTTGCCGTTCACCTGGATCGGCATGGTGACCGTGTCCTCGACCAGCATGGCAGGGTCCGCCTTGGGCCAGGGCGCCTGCGAGATCAGGCCCTCGCCGCCCAGCATCTGCCAGATCTCCTCTGCCAGGTGCGGGGTCATGGGCGACATGAGCTGCGCCAGCGTCTTGATCGCCATGCGCCGCGCCACCGATCCGGCCCGCGACTTGGCGATCGTGTTGGTAAAGCCGTAGAGCTTGGCGATCGCCGCGTTGAACCCGAAGGAGTCGATGCCCAGCGTCACATCGTGGACCGTCTTGTGCATCTCCCGCATGAGGTGCTCGTCGGCCTCGTCCGTCTCGGCCTCGCCATCGGTGAGGTCTGAGGCCAGACGGTAGACGCGGCCGAGGTGCTTGGCCGCGGCCTCGGCCCCGGCGGCGGTCCATTCCACGTCACGTTCGGGCGGGCTGTCGGACAGGACGAACCAGCGGGCGGTGTCGGCGCCGTAGTCGGCGATGATCTGGACCGGGTCGACCACGTTGTTCTTGGACTTGGACATCTTGGCCGAGGGGATGATTTCCACTTCGGTCCCGTCCTCGAGGAACCCCTTGCCGTCCTTCAGCTCGACATCCTCGGGGTAATGATAGACCGGGCGGCCGTCCTTTTGCGTCTGATAGATCGCGTGGGTGACCATCCCCTGCGTGAAGAGCGCGTCGAAAGGCTCCTTCGAGGCCTCGGGCAGGTGGCCGCAGATGTGCATCGCCCGGGCGAAGAAGCGGGAATAGAGCAGGTGGAGGATCGCGTGTTCGATTCCGCCGATATACTGATCGACGTTCATCCAGTATTCGGCATCCTCCATCACCGTTGGCGTTTCGGCACGCGGCGCGGTGAAGCGGGCGAAGTACCACGACGAATCGACAAAGGTGTCCATCGTGTCGGTTTCGCGCTTCGCCGGCTTGCCGCAGGACGGGCAGGGCGTGTCGCGCCAGGTCGGATGCCGATCGAGCGGGTTGCCGGGAATCGAGAAGTCGATCGGCTTGTCGCCCTCGTCATAGGGCAGCCGGATCGGCAGGTTTTCCTTCTTTTCGGGCACCACGCCGCAGTCGTCGCAATGAACGACCGGGATCGGGCAGCCCCAGTAGCGCTGGCGCGAGAGGCCCCAGTCGCGCAGGCGGAACTTGGTCACGCCCTGACCGACGCCGTTCGCTTCGCAGAAGTCGATGGTCGCGTCGATCGCCTCGTTCCCGGTCTGGATCTTCTCGCCGGCGACAAGGCGGGTGAAGCGGACCTTTTCCGTCTTGGGCGGAACGAAGGGCTCTTTCTGGATGTCATGTTCACCCTCGACAGGCAGGAAGGTGTCGATGATCGGCAGGCCGTATTTCCGGGCGAATTCGTGGTCGCGCTCGTCATGGCCGGGGCAGCCGAAGATCGCGCCGGTGCCGTAGTCCATCAGGATGAAGTTGGCGATAAAGACGGGCAGTTCCCAGGCCGTGTCAAAGGGGTGCCGGACAGTCAGCCCGGTGTCGTAGCCCAGCTTTTCGGCCTTTTCGATGGCCTCTTCGGTGGTGCCGCCCTGGCGCGCCTGCTTGCAGAACTCGGCCACGCGGGGATCGTGCCGTTCGAGTTCCCTGGCCAGGGGGTGGTCGGGCGAAATGCCGACGAACGAGGCGCCCATGAGCGTGTCGGGGCGGGTCGTGTAGACCTCGACCCGGTCATAGCCGTGCGAGGTGTCGGTGAGGCCGAACGAGAACTGCAGGCCGCGCGACTTGCCGATCCAGTTGGCCTGCATGGTCTTCACCTTGGCGGGCCAGTCGTCGAGCGTGTCGAGCGCGTCGAGCAGTTCTTCCGACATGTCCGAGATCTTGAAGAACCACTGCGTCAGCTCGCGCCGTTCGACCAGAGCCCCCGAGCGCCAGCCGCGGCCGTCCTCGACCTGTTCGTTGGCCAGCACGGTCATGTCCACGGGGTCCCAGTTCACCACGGCGTTCTTGCGGTAGACGAGGCCCTTTTCGAGGAAGTCGAGGAACAGCGCCTGCTGCTGGCCGTAATATTCCGGATCGCAGGTGGCGAACATGCGCGTCCAGTCGAGCGAGAAGCCGAGGGGCTTCATCTGGCCGACCATCGTGTCGATGTTAGAATAGGTCCAGTCCCGGGGATGACCGCCATTGGCCATCGCGGCGTTCTCCGCCGGCATCCCGAAGGCGTCGAAGCCCATGGGGTGCAGGACGTTGTGGCCGGTCGCGCGCTTGTACCGCGCCACCACGTCCCCCATGGTGTAGTTCCGCACGTGGCCGATGTGGATGCGGCCCGACGGATAGGGGAACATCTCGAGCACGTAGTACTTGGGCTTGCCGGGCATGCGTTCGGCACGGAAGACCCCGGCCTCGTCCCAGGCCTGCTGCCATTTCGGTTCGATCTCGGCGGCGGAATAGCGCGACATGCCGGTCCTCTTGCTGCGGTTGCCTGATCGTGGGTGATATTCGGCACATGCCCGGGGGTCCAGCGCTTTGCGGGTTCTGCGGCTTGGCGGCCGGCGTCCGGCGTGTATAAAGTGCCGCAAACCGGGCAGGCAGGGCACATGAACATACTATTCATCCACCAGAATTTTCCTGGTCAATTCAAGCATCTGGCTGCCGTTCTCGCCTCTCGGGGGCATCGCGTGACCGCCCTGACGCTGCGGGTCAAGGATCGCACCACATGGAAAGGGGTCGATGTCCTGCCCTATGGCATCGCCCGCCGGACCGAGCAGAAGATGCACCCCTGGGTGCTCGATCTCGACAGTAAGGTGACGCGCGCCGAATCCTGTTATCTCGCCGCGCGAGAGCTGCGCGATCAGGGGTACCGGCCCGACATCATCATCGCGCATCACGGCTGGGGCGAGTCGCTGTTCCTCAAGGACGTGTGGCCGGATGCGCGTCTCGGTCTCTACTGCGAACTCTATCACCTGACGGACCATCCCCACATGGGGTTCGATCCCGAGTTCCCGATGAAGGACCCGGAGCTCGAGAAGCTGCGGATCCGGATGAAGAACATCAACAACCACCTGCATTTCGACATGGCCCATGCCGGGATCAGCCCGACGCGGTTCCAGGCCGATACGTTTCCGCAACCGTTCCGCGACCGGATCACGGTGGTCCACGACGGAATCGACACGGACACGCTCAGGCCCGATCCGGAGGCCGAGTTCGGGCTGGCGGACGGGCGCAGGCTGAGCCGCGCCGACGAGGTGGTGACCTTCGTCAACCGCAACCTCGAGCCCTATCGCGGGTATCACGTGTTCATGCGGGCGCTGCCGCGACTCCTGCGGGAGCGCCCGAACGCCCAGGTCCTGATCGTCGGCGGGGACGGCGTCTCCTACGGGGCGCGACCGCCCCAAGGGACGACGTGGAAGCAGGTCTTCATCGACGAGGTGCGGGGCAGAATTCCGGATTCGGACTGGAACCGGGTGCATTTCCTGGGACGGATTCCATACGACCAGTTCATCTCTCTGCTGCAGGTCAGCCGGGTGCACCTGTACCTGACCTATCCCTTCGTCCTGTCCTGGTCGCTGTTCGAGGCGATGTCATGCGAGGCGGCGATCGTCGCCTCGGGAACCCCGCCGGTGCAGGAGGCCGTGGAGCACGACAGGACGGCGCGGCTGGTGGATTTCTTCGATGGGGATGCGCTGGTCGACCAGGCGATCGATCTGCTGGAGGACGCCGAGAGCCGCAAGCGCCTCGGGGCCGCGGCGCGGGCGCAGATCTTCGAGACCTACGACCTGCGCCGGATCTGCCTGCCGCGGCAGCTGGCCTGGGTCGACATGCTTGGCCAGAGGCCGATGTGAAGCCGGATCAGAAGTTGCGGTCGCGCGCCCGGAGTTGACGCGCCCGGGTCAGGATCGCGTCCTCGACCGCGCGCTGCGTGCCCGTCGCCACCGGTCCGCCGCGCGTCATGACCGAGACGTTGAGCGACCGCGCGTCGAGCGCCGGATCGACGATGTAGATCGTGGCGCGATAGGCGCGGCCGCCGCCAGGCGGTGTGCCATAGCCCGTGACGATGACGCCGGTGAAGGGGTCAACCGATTGAACGGGAAGGAAATCCAGCACCTCGAGCGAGGCGTTCCACAGGTAGCGGTTGACCGCCACCTTGCTGCCGTCGTCGCGGCCCCGGATCGCGTCCCAGAGTGTCGTGCCGGTGCGGCCACGCTCTTCGCGCAGGCGCTGGTCCGTGATCTCCTTCGAGGTGCCGGGGTCCGTCCCCTGGAAGATAGGGCGCCCGCCACCAAACCGACCACACGAGGCCAGGGCCAAAATCGTGACGAGACAGATGGCGATCCTGACGGGGGCCTTGAAGGTCATGGTATCATTCCAGATTGCAGCAATCTGCATGACTCCTAATGAAGCGTTTGGTCGGGGGCAAGGTTTATCGGCCCGGTTCTCCGCAACCCCGCGGGGCCGCGGGGGCCAGCGCCACGAAGCGCCGGTGCGAGGCGGGTTCTGCCCTCCGCAAGGGACGCATTGTTCCGCCCCGCCCCTGCGGCATCACCCTGATGGCAAAGGGACTGTGGCAAAGCTGCACCAATCACGTGTCGAAACATTGCCGCCTCCACCCGCCGCTTGCAAAGACAGGCCGAAAAGAGCGAAACGACTGTCATACCCAGACGGGCAACCGGGCTGGGCTGACTTGTGAAATCGAGGGAAAACCTATGAAAAAGATTCTCTTCGCGACGACGGCACTGGTTGCCACCGCAGGCGTCGCCGCTGCAGACGTGTCCATCTCCGGCCGTGCAGCATTCGGTCTGGACTACACCGACGCGGCCGGCGCCGCCAGCGTCACCGAGCTCCGCACCTCCGCTGACCTTTACTTCACCGGCACCACCGAAACCGACGGCGGCGTGACGCTCTCCGCCACGGTCGAAATGGAAGGCCTGAACTACAACGCCGGTTTCGCCAAAGGCGGTAACGTCGGCGCGACCACCGTGTTCTCCGCATCGGCTGGCGCACTGACCTTCACCTTCGGCAACACCGACGGCGCGTTCGACAAGTCGATGGGCGAAGTGCACCGCATCGCCGGCATCTGGTACGAACTCTGGGGCGGCATCGGCACCGGCGGCTCGCTGTTCATCGACAACTCCGATCCGGGCAACATCGCTCGCATCGACTACGCAGCCGGCCCGGTCTCGGTCTCGCTGTCCTACGCAGGTGTGACCGACAGCGTCGGCATCGGCGCCAAGTACTCCGGTGACATGGGCGCAGGCTCCTTCTACGTTGCCGCAGCCTACGAATCCGACCAGTCGGTCGGCGGCACCGACGACGCCTACTACGGTCTGTCCGCAGGCGGCACCTTCGGCGCGTTCGAAGCCCGCGTTGCCATGGTCGACGGCGACAACTACACCGACCCGACCTTCAACATCTCGGCCGCTTACAACGCGAACGGCCTGATGGTTGGCGCGAACTACCTGTTCACCGACGCGGCCGGCCGTTCCGACGACTGGACCATCTTCGGCACCTACGACCTGGGCGGTGGCGCTTCGCTCTTCGCTCAGTACGGCGAGCGGAACACGACCGATCGTGCAACCATGGGCGTTGCATTCTCCTTCTAATTCTCTCACCCGAGAGTGTTAGAGTGAGCGGGCCTTCGGGCCCGCTCATTTCGTTTCTGGACGACGGCACGGCGAAGTGGCATCTCTGGCCCATGTCGTTGACCGAGATCACCTCCCGCATTGCGAAGGCCGCCGAGGGCGCCGGACGCGCGCCGTCGGACGTCACCCTGATCGCCGTCTCGAAGATGCAGCCCGACGAGAACGTGCGGTCGGTGCTGGAGGACGGGCACAGGACCTTCGGCGAGAATCGCGTGCAAGAGGCAGCCGGCAAGTGGCCGGCCTTCCGTGACGCCTTTGGCGATGTCGATCTGCATATCATCGGACCCCTTCAGACGAACAAGGCCCGTCAGGCGATGGAACTGGCGCAGTCCATCCATTCGGTGGATCGCCCCAAGCTGGCCCGGACGATCGCCCGGCTGGCGGACGACATCGGGTCCTGCCCCGATCTCTTCATTCAGGTGAACACCGGAGAAGAGCCGCAGAAGGCCGGGGTCCTGCCGGACGAGACGGATGGCTTCGTCTCGGAGGTGCGCGCTCTCGGTCTGCCGCTCAGGGGCCTGATGTGCATTCCTCCGGTCGAGGAGGCGCCGTCGCTGCACTTCGCGCTGCTGGCCAAGCTGGCCGCTCGGAACGGGCTGGAGGGGCTGTCGATGGGCATGAGCGGCGACTTCGAACAGGCCATCGCGCTCGGTGCCACGCATGTGCGCGTCGGTTCCGCGATTTTCGGGGCCCGCGCGACCGCCTGACCCCGGCTTCCGTTAGCGCTGTCACTCCTCTTTCTGGAACATTTTTTCCGGCCGCCGTGTTGTGACGACGATCCGCCCAAGTGGTGGAGTAAAACCATGTATATCGAAGGAGCGAGTAATGAACGTTCAGAGCAAGAACGCCGTGGAGGCTGAGCGACAGACGGCCGAAGATCTCTATCCGACCCGGCTTGCCGACGGCGAAATGATGACTCTGCGGAAGGACCCGGTCCTGTGGTCCGACTGGGATGAAAGCGCCCCGATCACCAAGTCCGAGGCCGAGCATTACGCCGAGAAGGGCTATCTCGTGCGCCGCGATCTCTTTTCGAAGGATGAGGTCGGCGTGATGATCGAAACCAGCCGCAAGCTGCGCGAGCAGGGGCAGCGCATCCGCGCCGAAGACCTGATCACCGAGCCCGAATCAGAGGCCGTGCGCACGATCTTCCGCCTCGAGGAGCATTCCGATCTGTTCGACCGCGTGGCGCGCGACGAACGCATGGCCGGACTGGCGCGGTTTCTCCTCGGCGACGATGTCTATATTCACCAGAGCCGCCTGAACTACAAACCCGGTTTCACCGGCAAGGAGTTTTACTGGCATTCCGATTTCGAGACGTGGCACGCCGAGGATGGCATGCCGCGCATGCGGGCGGTGTCGGCATCGCTGCTGCTGACGGACAATTCGGCGCTCAACGGACCTCTCATGCTGATCCCCGGATCGCACCTGACCTTCATCGGCACCCAGGGCGAAACGCCGGACGCAAACCACGAATCGAGCCTGAAGAAGCAGGAGATCGGGGTTCCCTCGCAAGAGACGCTCAAGCGGCTGGCGGCCGAGGCCGGGATCGACCACGTCGAAGGGCCGGCGGGCACCGTGATCTTCTTCGAATGCAACACGCTGCACGGCTCGAACGGCAATATCACGCCGGACCCGCGGTCGAACGCGTTCTTCGTCTACAACGCCGTGTCGAACGCCAGTGCCGAGCCGTTCGCCGCCAAGTCTCCGCGCCCGGACTACCTTGCCAACCGGGGAACGCCCAAGGCGATCCAGCCGGTGAAGGGTTCCTTCGGAGAAGCGTGACGCCAGGCTGAACCGGGTGCCGCCGTCGCCTCAGACAAGCAGCGGCGTGCCCGGCTCCGCCCATGCCGCCAGCCACCGGATGTGGGCGCGGGAGAAGGCGAGGCACCCTTCTGTCGGATACCCGGGACGCCGCCATTGATGCAGAAAGATGGCGGACCCGGCGCCGGGGACCGCCTCGGGCCAGTTCCAGTCCGTCAGAAGAACGACGTCGTACAGCGGATCGGCGCGCCGCAGACGTTCGTGGCTGGCCTCGTACGGCGCGGCGACGAGACGGTTGTAGGCTCGATGCGCCGGGTCGTCGGACCAGAGCATTCCCGGCAGGAGCGGCACGGCCCAGGGCGCGGGCGGCGCGATGCGGTCCGGGCGATAGAGACAGCCGACGATGCGGT
This sequence comes from Pseudooceanicola batsensis HTCC2597, assembly GCF_000152725.1. Lineage (GTDB taxonomy): Bacteria > Pseudomonadota > Alphaproteobacteria > Rhodobacterales > Rhodobacteraceae > Pseudooceanicola > Pseudooceanicola batsensis. Next base: position 2,364,939 of record NZ_CH724131.1, on the reverse strand, counting down.
GCAGGCCGCGCGGCGTCGCGCCGTCGCCCTCGCGTTTCTCCTCCGTCAGCCCGTTCCTGCCGTGGGTACATGGCAGGAGGTGGCGGCCGACGTTCAGTCCCGCCGGCGTCCAGCGGAAGATCACAGCAGATGGCCCGACTTCTTCGCCTTGGTGGCGAGGTAATGGGCGTTGTGCGGGTTCTCTCCGACCTTCAGCGGGACGCGCTCGGGCACGGCGATCCCGGCCCGCTCCATCATGGCGATCTTGTTGGGATTGTTGGTCAGCAGGCGGACCGCCGAGAAGCCCAGATCCTTGAGCAGTGCCGCGCCGAGGCGGAAGTCGCGCTCGTCGTCCTCGAAGCCGAGCCGGTGGTTGGCCTCGACCGTATCGAAACCCTGGTCCTGCAGGGAGTAGGCGCGCATCTTGTTGGCCAGCCCGATGCCGCGACCTTCCTGGTTCAGGTATAGAAGGATTCCGTTGCCCTCGGCGCCCATCTGGGCGAGCGCACCCCGAAGCTGCGGTCCGCAGTCGCATTTGAGCGATCCCAGCAGGTCGCCCGTGAAACAGGCCGAATGAAGCCGCGCGAGAACCGGTTTGTCGCGCGGGGGGCGGCCGATCTCGATGGCGTAATGTTCCTCGCCCCCGTCCTCTGGGCGAAAGACGTGCAGGCGGGCATTCTCGGCCGCGGCGAGGGGCACGCGGGCCGCGATGACCGGGTGCAGCGGACTTGCGGCATCGAGCACGGCGCGCGTCGCGCTCGCGTCGATTTCCGTCAAACCCGGCGGCGCCTCGGCGACCGCGAGGTTCAGCGCGGCGGGCAGCAGACGCGCGGATTTGAGAATTCGGAGGGACAGCCGGTCGAGATCCGCTTCGCCGTCGCGCAGAGCGACGAGAGGGCCCTTCATCGGCTGGCGCAGGTCATCGGCAGGATCGGCCACTGCGTTGAGCCATGTAAGGCCGGCATCCCGCGGCAGGACGATCCGCGCGAGATCCCCGTCGTAGGGACGCGCCTTGAGGGTCTCGGCGCGGCGGGCGGTGATGGCGAGATGCGGCTGCCCCTCGATCTCGGCCAGCGATTGAAGCCTCTCGGCGGAGAGGGTTTCGACCGCGAGAATCAGCACCAGCCGGTCGGCGTCGCGCAGCAGGACGGGCAGACCGATCCGCAGATCGGCCCGGGCTCGGGACAGACGCTCGTTCGCATCGGGGATCAACGACATACGGCCTCCTTCGTTCATGGAGGCAACTTAGCCTGTCGGATTGCAAAGTTGAAACATTACCCGCCGAGGGGACACGTCCGCGTGAGACCTCGGTAGCAATTCTTGTCGGCTGCGCCACGCACGCTCATGTGAACGCCACGGCACAATAATGCCGCTGAACCAAGGAGGGCCGATCATGGCACAGTTGAAACGCATTCTACTGGTGGACGACGACGACGATCTGCGCGAGGCGCTGAGCGAACAGCTGGTGATGACCGAAGACTTCGACGTCCTCGAGGCGGGAAGCGGCAACGACGCGATGCAGAAGGTCAAGGAAAGCCTGTTCGACCTGGTTATCCTGGACGTCGGGCTGCCCGATACGGACGGGCGCGAACTGTGCCGGCTGATGCGCAAGCAGGGGGTGAAGGCCCCGGTCATCATGCTGACGGGCCACAGCAGCGACGCGGACACCATTCTGGGGCTGGATGCCGGGGCGAACGACTATGTCGCCAAACCGTTCAAGTTCCCCGTGCTTCTGGCGCGCATCCGCGCACAGCTTCGTCAGCACGAGCAGAGCGAGGACGCGATGTTCCAGCTGGGACCGTATACCTTTCGCCCCAGCATGAAGTTGCTCATCACCGAGGACGAGAAGAAGATCCGCCTGACCGAGAAGGAGACGAACATCCTCAAGTTCCTCTACCGTTCTTCCGACGGCGTGGTTGCGCGGGATGTTCTTCTGCATGAAGTCTGGGGGTACAACGCCGGCGTCACGACGCACACGCTCGAGACGCATATCTACCGCCTGCGTCAGAAAATCGAGCCCGATCCGTCGAATGCCCGGCTTCTGGTCACGGAAAGCGGCGGTTATCGGCTGGTGGCATAATTGCCACAACTTTACGGAGAATCGAGGTAAGGAATTCCAGCCTTACTCTTGGCATATAAATGATGGTAACATGCATTTAGGTTCCCCATGGAACCACACCGCGCATATCCGGGTTTGATATGTACCTCCCTGTTGGACTTGCCCGGGCCCTAGTGCCCGGGTCTCTTTTTTCTGATCCGCCTTCCGTTCCGGCGCTGTTCATGGAACAGCTTGACCGCGGCCTTGGGTGGGACGGGAAGGGACATTGGACATCTGGATTCTGGCGCTTTCCCTCGGGGCGGCGGTGTTTCTGGCCCTCGGGCTTGTTCTGACGACATTCGGGCTGCGCACGCTGTCGCCGCTGGTCGGAGCATCGTTCAGCGTGCCGACCTCGTTCCTGCTGTTCGTTCTGATCGCTCCCGTTACGGTTGATTTCGGTTCGCTCGATACCACGGCAGTGGCGATTTTCGCCGCGGCGGGGCTGGTGTATCCGGCGGCTGTCTCCCTGTTGAATTTCGTCTCCAACCGGGCGCTCGGTCCCAACCTGACGGGCGGGCTGGGGAACCTCTCGCCGATCTTCGCCATCGGGCTGGCCATCGTCCTCCTCGGCGAAACGCCGTCGCCGATGCAGTGGCTCGGGATGGTCGCCGTCTGCGCGGGGCTTGTCATGCTGGCGCTGGACAGGTCCAGAAGCCTACCGGGCGCGCGGCTGTCGGTGCTCGCGCTGCCGTTGACGGGCGCGTTCCTGCGGGGGGCGGTTCAACCTGTGGTCAAGCTGGGGCTGCTGATCTGGCCTTCGGCCTTCGCCGCCGCGCTGATCGGGTATCTCGTTTCATCCCTGGTGGTCTGGGCGGCACGGCTGACCATGGGCCAGCGCACGCCGCCCGGCGCGCGGGCCGGAATCGGGTGGTTCATGGTCATCGGATTATGCAACGGGACCGCGCTGGTGATGCTCTACGCGGCGCTCGGGCTGGGCGAGGTGGCGCAGGTCTCGCCTATCGTGGCGATCTATCCGCTGATCACGATCGGGCTGAACCGCGTCGTTCATGGCGACCGGAGCATGGGCGGCCGGGGCATCGCCGGCAGCCTCGCCTCGGTGGGCGGGGTGGTCGCGGTGCTGCTGGGTTGACCTACTGCAGGTCGGCGAAAGCCTTCTGCATGCGGTCCACCGCCTCGACGACGCGGGCGCGCTGAGTCGCGAGGTTGAAGCGCTGGAACGTCTCGCCGCCCGCCCCGAAAGTCTCGCCCTGGTTCACGGCAATGCGCGCATCCTCGAGGATCCGGCGCTGCACTTCGGTTCCGGTCATGCCGGTATCCGCAAAGTCCACCCAGGCGAGGTAGGTGCCTTCGAGCGGCATCGACTTTAGCCCCGGAATGGCGGCCATGCCTTCGTCGAAGATGCGGCGATTGCCGTCGATGTACTCCATCAGCGCATCGACCCAGGCCGCGCCCTCCGGCGAATAGGCGGCGGCGACCATGTGCTTGCCGAAGGCGTTCGGAGATATTCCGAGCGCGCTCATCCGCGTCTCGAAGCGGCGGCGCAAGTCGGGATCGGAGATGATCACGTTCCCGGTGTGCATGCCGGCGAGGTTGAAGGTCTTGGTCGCCGCACTCATCATGACGAGCCGTTCCGCGGCGCCGGGAATGAGGGACATCGGGATGTGCCGTTCTCCGGGCAGCACGAGGTCATGATGGATCTCGTCCGAGACGACGATCAGGTCGTGTCGACGGGCAAAGTCGATCACGCCGGTCAGTTCCTCGCGCGTCCATACGCGTCCGCCGGGATTGTGCGGCGAGCAGAGAACGAGGATCTTCTCGTTTCCGGTCATCATCCCGTCGTAGGCGTCGAAATCGAGCGTGTACTTCGCGCCGTCGCGCGACATCGGGCATTCCACGATCTCGCGGCCCGCCGCGCGGATCACGCGGAAGAAGGCATGGTAGATCGGGGTGAACATCACCACGCCGTCGCCCGGTTCCGTGAAGGCTTCGATACAGAGGCCCGTGCCGTTGACGAGACCGTGGGTCGAGAAGATGTGACCGGGATCGACCTCCCAGCCGTGGCGTGTCTTCATCCACCAGGTGATCGCGTCGAGATAGGCGGTGTCGTCGCCGAAATACCCGAAGACCCCGTGATCGACGTAATGCCGCACGCTGTCCGTGACGGCCTGCGGCGGGCGGAAGTCCATGTCCGCCACCCACATGGGGATGCCGTCGTCGGAGGAAACGCCGCAGAACGCCTCCATCTTGTCCCATTTGGCGGAGTGGGTGCCGCGGCGCTCGATGATCTGGTCGAAGTCAGGGGTCGTCATGGTCGGTCCTTGATTGCTGCGCGCGAGGCTAGCGATTGAGCGGCGAAGAGCAAGCCGGAGCAGGCCATGGCCGATTGTGCAAAAATTGACAGCCCGGCAGGAGATTGCGCCACGCAAAGGCTTCGCTTAAATCAGGCGCATGATCAGACCCATACTCATCCACCCGGATCCGCGCCTGAAGAAGGTCGCCGAGCCGGTCGCAGATATCACCGACGAACTGCGGACGACGGCGGACGACATGCTGGAGACCATGTACGACGCGCCGGGCATCGGGCTGGCCGGTCCGCAGATCGGTCTGATGGCACGTCTGATCGTTCTCGATTGCGTGAAAGAGGAGACGCTTCCCCCCCGACCCCTGGTGATGTTCAATCCGCGGGTTGTCGCCTCGTCCGACGAAAAGTCGGTGTACGAAGAGGGATGCCTGTCGATTCCCGATCAGTATGCCGAAGTGGAGCGGCCCGCCGAGGTGACGGTGGAATGGCTGGATCGCGACGGGGTCCTGCAGGAGGAAAGTTTCGACGGGCTCTGGGCGACCTGCGTCCAGCACGAGATCGACCACCTGAACGGCAAGCTCTTCATCGACTACATCAGCCCCATCAAGCGGCAGATGATCACGCGCAAGATGCAGAAGCTGAAACGCGAGCGGGCGAGGGCCTGAGCGCGTGGCGGTGCGGCCGATCCTGCGCTGGCCCGATCGGCGGCTGCGGGCCGCCGCCGCGGATGTCGTGGATGTGACGGATGCCGTGCGTGCGACCTGGGCCGACATGATCGACACGATGGAGGCGATGCCCGGCGTGGGGCTTGCGGCGGTCCAGATCGGGGTGATGCAGCGTCTTGCCGTCGTGGATGCCTCGGGCGAGCGGGGGCAGGCGGTGCGGATGGCCAATCCCGAGGTGCTGCACGCCAGCGTGGAACCGCGGGATCACGAAGAGGCCTCGCCCTGCCTTCCGGGCGTCTCGGCCAGGATCACGCGGCCCCGGGCGGTCACGGTGCGGTTCCTAAACGCCGAGGGCGCGGTGGAGGAGCGGGACTTCGTCGGCCTCTGGGCGACCTCGGTGCAGCACCAGATCGACCACCTCGCGGGGCGGATGTATTTCGACCGGCTGAGCAAGGTGAAGCGCGACATGCTGCTGCGCCGGGCGCGCAAGGCCGGGCCGTGAGGGGCGGGTTTGAGCAGGTGAGCGGGCAGGTCCGCGGGCGTTCCGGGGTAACAGGGTCTAGGATGAAAGGTGGGGCGGGATGCGCGTGATCTTCATGGGAACGCCGGAGTTCTCGGTACCGGTGCTCGAGGCGCTGGTGGCGGCGGGGCACGAGATCGTGCGGGTCTACTGCCAGCCGCCGCGGCCAGCGGGGCGCGGCAAGAGGGACCGGCCGACGCCGGTGCATGCGCGGGCGCTGGAGATGGGGCTCGACGTGCGGCATCCGGTGTCGTTGAAGGGGGCCGAGGCGCAGGCGGATTTCGCCGCGCTCGAGGCGGACGTGGCGGTGGTGGTGGCCTACGGGCTCATCCTGCCGCAGGCGATCCTCGACGCGCCCCGGCACGGCTGCGTGAACATTCATGCCTCGCTTCTGCCGCGCTGGCGCGGGGCGGCGCCGATCCACCGGGCGATCATGGCCGGCGACGCGGAAACGGGCGTCTGCATCATGCAGATGGAGGCCGGGCTGGATACCGGGCCGGTGCTGCTGCGCGAGGCGCTCCCGATCGGGCCCGAGGAGACGACCGGGGAACTTCACGACCGGCTTTCGGCGCTCGGCGCGCGGCTTATCGTGACCGCGCTCGACCGGCTGGACAACCTGACGCCGCAGCCTCAACCCGAAGAGGGCGTGACCTATGCCGACAAGATCGACAAGGCGGAGGCGCGGATCGACTGGACCCGGCCGGCCACCGAAACGGACCGGCAGATCCGGGGATTGTCGCCGTTTCCCGGGGCCTGGAGCGAACTCGAGGGGGAGCGGCTCAAGATTCTCCGCTCGCGACCGGGCCGAGGGTCGGGCGACCCCGGCGAGGTGCTGGATGACGAATTGACCGTGGCCTGCGGAGAGGGCGCGGTGCAGCTTCTGCGCTTGCAGCGGGCGGGCAAGGGGGCGCAGGATGCGCAGGAATTCCTGCGCGGGCGGCCGGTCGCCAGGGGCGCGCGGTTCTAGGAGGCGGAGATGTTTCCCACTCTCATCGGGACGGTCGTGATTGCCGGCATCGTCGGATATGTTTCCGAACGGACGGGGTTCACCCGGAACGGTTATGTGCCATCGGTCGTGATCTGCGTCGGCGGGGCTTTCCTGTTCTATTTCGTCGGGCTGATGTTCGGCCTCCGGCTGGTGTCGCCGGGGGTCGATGCTATCCTGGCCTCGCTCGGTGCGCTGCTGATCGTGCCGACCCGGTACAGGCGGAAATAGGAGGCGGCGATGAATGTCATCTGGCTACTGATCGTGGGCGCTGCGGCGGGATTCCTGGCGACGCGCATGATGCGGATCGAGGCCTCGGTCCCGGCCACCATCGCGATCGGCATGGGCGGGGCGCTGATCGGCGGGCTGGTGCTGCGGGCCCTGCTTTCGGTTATGGGGCTTCTGGCCGGGCTGGTGGGGGCCGTTCTGGGCGCGCTGCTGCTGATCTGGCTGTGGCAGACCTACGGGCCGAAATAGGCCGCGCCGCCGTTATTTGAACGGGGCCATGCCGGCGCGGGCCAGTTCGTCGGCGCGCTCGTTCTCGGGGTGGCCGGCGTGGCCCTTGACCCATTGCCAGGTGACATCGTGGCGGGCCTGCGCCTCGTCGAGGCGCTGCCAGAGGTCGGCGTTCTTGACCGGCTTTTTCGCCGCGGTCTTCCAGCCGTTGCGCTTCCAGCCGTGGATCCAGCCGGTCACGCCGTTCTTCACATAGGCGCTGTCGGTGACGATGGTGATGGCCGTGGACCGCCCAAGCGCCTCGAGCGCATTGATCGCGGCGAGCAGTTCCATCCGGTTGTTGGTGGTTGCCGCTTCGCCGCCCTTGAGGTCGCGCTCTTTCAGCACGGTTTCCCCGTCCTTCGCCTGAAGCAGGACGCCCCAGCCTCCGGGGCCGGGATTGCCGGAGCAGGCTCCGTCGGTATAGGCGAAATAGTCAGGCATGGGCGGTGACGAGACACCACGGATCGACCGTCCCCGCAAGACCTTTTCCCTTGCCTTCGGCGCAGCCCGTGACCGTGAACCCCGCGTGGGCGAGATGGCCCAGCAACTCTTCGGGCCGATAGTAGGTATAGAAACGGCCGAGCGTGTCGCGGGCCTCGCCCTCTCCGGTCTTCATGCCGAGGTGCAGCAGCCCCCGTGGCCGGAGCGCGCGGTGCAGCCGGGCGAGGTGGCCGGGAAACGTTGCCCGTGGCGCGTGGAGGAGCGAGAAGTTGGCCCAGATGCCATCGTAGCGGTCCCGGGCGGTAATGTCCCCGAACCGCGCCTGGCGGGCGGGCAGGCCCCGCGCGCGGGCGAGGGCGACCATCTCGGCAGAGGCGTCGACGGGATCGGGCGACAGCCCGGCTTCGGCCATGCCGGCGGCGGCGTGACCCGGCCCGCACCCCAGATCGAGAACTCGCGCGCCGGAGGGCAGCGCGGCAATGAAGCTGCGCAGGGCTGTCACCTCGCCGATGTCGGCGGTCATCGCGGCATAGTCGCCGGCCCTGCCGTCATAGGCGGCGATCGTTCGCGCGTCGCTCATCCGACGCGCGCGGCGAAGGTGCCGCAGTAGAGGCAGACGAGAACGCCGATCGTCAGCATGGTCCGCAGCGGCTGCCACCACTCCGGAGCGAGCCTGGCCCGAAGGTAGAGCTGTTCGATCAGACCGAGCAGAAGAAAACCGACCATCAGTTTCAGGAGCTGCTGAAGCTCGGTTCCCGTGTTGAAGAAAGCCCAGAGTGCCGGGACGACCGAGAGGACGTAATAGAGCGGCATCTCGCTGCGGGTGGCAAAGCCCCAGAGGACGCCCGACATGAACGACAGGATTACCGTGCCGTAGGCGATGAGAAGCGCCGGCCCGTTCTGCAGGCTGACCAGAGGGTGATCCGCGGTCGCGAGGAACCCCACAGGGGATGTGTCGCCGAGGCTGACGATCGCGCCGGCGACGAAGGGCAGCAGCCCCGCGAGGCCGAGCAACAGGGGCGCGCGGGGGATCTGCCGGATCACGCGGGTTCCCGCAGCACGCGGGGGACCTTGAACTCGACGTTCTCCTGCGCGGTTTCGACCTCTTCGACGGTGACATCGTAACGGGCGCGCAGGGCGTCGATCACCTCGTTCACGAGAACCTCGGGGGCCGAGGCGCCCGCGGTGATGCCGATGGCGCTGATGCCCTCCAGCGCGCGCCAGTCGATGTCAGTGGCGCGCTGGACAAGCTGCGCATAGCTGCAGCCGTTATTGGCGGCGACTTCGACAAGGCGGCGGGAGTTCGAGGAATTGGGCGCGCCGACCACCAGCATGGCGTCGATCCTGCCGGCCATCGCCTTGACGGCGGCCTGCCGGTTCGTCGTGGCGTAGCAGATGTCTTCCTTGTGCGGGCCGATGATGGCGGGGAAGCGGTCCTGAAGCGTGGCGACGATCCCCTTGGTGTCATCGACCGACAGGGTCGTCTGGGTGACGAAGGCGAGACGGTCGGGATCGCGCACCTCGAGGGTGGCGACATCCGCCTCGGTCTCGACCAGCAGGACCTCGCCTGCCGGAAGCTGCCCCATGGTGCCGATGGTCTCGGGGTGGCCCGCATGGCCGATCATCACGATCTGCAGGCCGTTCTCATGGTGCCGTTCGGCCTCGATATGTACCTTCGAGACCAGCGGGCACGTGGCGTCGACGTACACCATCTCGCGGCGCGCGGCCTCGGCGGGCACGGCCTTGGGGACGCCGTGGGCCGAGAAGATGACCGGCCGGTCGCCGGGGCATTCGTCGAGTTCCTCGACAAAGACGGCGCCCTGGTCGCGCAGCGCATCGACCACGAACTTGTTGTGGACGATCTCGTGGCGCACGTAGACCGGCGCGCCCCATTTCTGCAGCGCCATCTCGACGATCTTGATCGCACGATCGACGCCGGCGCAGAAGCCGCGCGGCGCGGCGAGGTAGAGGGTGAGGGGCGGCTGGGTCATCGCGGTCTCCTTCCCGCCAGACCTAAGACCTGCGGGCCGGCGCGTCCAGTTGGTCGGCGGAAAGAGTTTTCGGTTGGTCGGGCGCAGCTCTTTGGGCCGGACAGTCGCGCCCGGAGAGAGCTGATCGCCCCCGGTCGGACCGGCGCAGCGGCCGGCTTCGACAGGGGGCGAGGCAGGCGTCAGCCGTTCGAGGCCGTTTCCCGTTCACGCTCGTTCTGCGTTTCGCGCGGGGGGCGACCGATGACATCGCGCAGGTCGTCGAGCTCGATGAAGTTGTCGGCCTGGCGGCGCAGTTCGTCGGCGATCATCGGCGGCTGGCTGCGGATCGTCGACACGACGGAGACCCGGACCCCCTGACGTTGCAGACTTTCCACGAGCGGGCGGAAATCGCCGTCGCCGGAGAAGAGGACGATGTGATCGACGCGCGGCGCGAGCTCCATGGCATCGACCGTCAGTTCGATGTCCATGTTGCCCTTGACCTTGCGACGGCCCTGGCTGTCGGTGTATTCCTTGGCTGGCTTGGTCACCATGGTAAAACCGTTGTAATGCAACCAGTCCACCAAGGGCCTTATGGGCGAGTATTCATCGTTTTCTAGAAGTGCCGTGTAGTAGAAAGCGCGCAGCAATTTTCCCCGCCGCATGAACTCCTGCCGCAGCAACTTGTAGTCAATGTCAAAGCCCAGAGCCTTCGCGGCGGCGTAAAGGTTTGACCCGTCGATGAACAGCGCCAGCCGTTCGTCTTTGTAGAACATCCAATACCTTTCGAAATTTGCGCCCGGGTCCGTGAGTGAGTTAAATGCATTGGGCGCAATGTGCTGCGACAATAGGCTCAAACGGATTATGTATCAAGAAGTTGAACCTGTCCAAAAGAATAGGAAATGTGGCATATGACGCACAGGTACCTTGTGGCGATCGGTGGAAACCTGCCGATGGACGGGGCGAGCGTCGGCGAAAACATGCAATCTGCGATTGCGGAGGTCGGTCGCCGAACCGTCCGAATCGTCGCCGTTTCGCGTCTGTTCCGCTCGCCCGCCTTTCCGCCTGGCTCCGGCCCCGACTTCGTGAACGGGGCTTTTGCTCTCGAGGACGATCGCCCGCCGGAGGAAATACTTTCGTTATTGCATGACGTTGAGCGTTCGCACGGGCGCGAGCGGCGCGTCAGGTGGGGGCCGCGCACGCTGGATCTCGATCTGATTGCCGCCGGCGCCTACGTGGTGCCGGATGTCGCGACATGGCGTCACTGGCAGACCCTGCCACAGGCGAGGCAGAGTACCGAATCTCCTGCCTCCCTGATTTTGCCACACCCGCGTTTGCAGGACCGCGCCTTCGTTCTGGTTCCGCTGATGGACATCGCGCCGGACTGGCGGCACCCCGTCACCGGGCTGACGGTAGCGGAAATGCACGCAGAATTGACCGGAGAGGCACGCGGATCGGTGGTTCCCCTCCCAGATCCGGCTTGTCAATAAGGGACGCGGCGCGTATGTAGCCCACTCACCCCCGCCCTATCCGGAGTGCCCCATGGCCCGTGTGACCGTTGAAGATTGCGTTGACAAAGTCCCGAACCGTTTCGAGCTGGTGATGCTCGCCGCACATCGCGCGCGTGAGATCTCGGCCGGAGCCCAGATCACGGTGGACCGCGACAACGACAAGAACCCGGTGGTCAGCCTGCGCGAGATCGCGGACGAGACCCAGTCGGCCGATGAACTTCGGGAACGTCTGATCGAGGCGAACCAGAACCAGATCGAGGTCGACGAGCCGGAAGAGGACAGCATGGCGCTTCTGATGGGGTCGGAAACCGCCGACAAGCCCGCCGAAGACGACATGAGCGAAGAAAAGCTGCTGCGCGCGCTCATGGAGGCGCAGGGCGGCCAGGGCTGAAGATGACCGGAAAGGCGCGACCAAGTGGACCTGAAGCCTGCCGATCATCTGGTCACGCTGGTTCGCGCCTATAATCCACGGACGAACGAAGCGCTCATCCGTGACGCCTATGACTTCGGGCGCGACATGCACGAGGGGCAGTTCCGCAAATCCGGAGAGCCCTACTTTTCCCATCCGCTGGAAGTCGCCTGCATCCTGGCCGAACAGCATCTGGATGACGCTACGATCGTGACCGCGCTGCTGCACGACACGATCGAGGATACCAAGGCCTCGTATCAGATCGTCAGCGACCGCTTCGGACCCGAGATCGCCGACCTGGTCAACGGCGTGACCAAGCTGACCAACCTGCAGCTGACCTCGACCGAGACCCGGCAGGCCGAAAACTTCCGCAAGCTCTTCATGGCCATGTCGCGCGACTTGCGCGTGCTTCTGGTCAAGCTGGCCGACCGGCTTCACAACATGCGCACGATCAAGTCGATGCGCCAGGAGAAGCAGGTCCAGAAGGCGCGCGAGACGATGGACATCTTCGCGCCCCTCGCGGGGCGCATGGGGATGCAATGGATGCGGGAAGAACTCGAGGACCTGGCCTTCAAGGTGCTCAATCCCGACGCGCGGAATTCGATCATGCGCCGGTACGTGGTGCTTCAGCAGGAAGCCGGGGACGTGATCCAGCGCATCACCGGCGACATGAAGACCGAACTGGAAAAGGCGGATCTCGTTGCCGAAGTCAGCGGCCGGGCGAAGCGCCCCTATTCCATATGGCGCAAGATGGAGGAGAAAGAGCAGAGCTTTTCCCGTCTGTCTGACATCTATGGCTTTCGCATCATCACCGCATCCGAGGATCACTGTTACCGGGTGCTGGGGGTGATCCACCGGCGGTGGCGGTCCATTCCCGGCCGGTTCAAGGACTACATCTCGCAGCCGAAATCGAACGGCTACCGGTCGATCCACACAACGGTATCGGGTCGCGACGGCAAGCGGGTGGAGGTGCAGATCCGCACCCGCGAAATGAACGAGGTGGCCGAGTCGGGCGTCGCGGCGCACTGGTCCTATCGGGATGGCGTGCCGGCGGAAAACCCCTTTGCGGTCGATCCCGCCCGCTGGATCGCGTCGCTTTCGGAGCAATTCGGGAGCGAGGACGATCACGAGGATTTCCTCGAGGCGGTGAAGCTCGAGATGTATTCGGACAAGGTCTTCTGCTTCACGCCCAAGGGCGACGTGGTCAAGCTGCCCAAGGGCGCCACGCCGATCGATTTCGCCTATGCGATTCACACCCGCATCGGCTCGGCCTGTGTCGGTGCCAAGATCGACGGGATGCGTGTGCCGCTTTGGACCCGGATCAAGAACGGGCAGTCGGTCGAGATCATCACCGCCGAGGGGCAGGAGCCGCAGGCGACCTGGCTGGACATCGCGACCACCGGCAAGGCCAAGACCGCGATCCGCCGGGCCCTGCGCGAGGTCGACCGCGAACGCTTTATCCGGCTGGGGGCGGAACTTGCCCGGTCGGCCTTCGAGCACATCGGCAAGAAGGCGACCGACAAGGCGCTGGACAAGGCTGCCGAAAAACTGCGGCTGATCGGACGGGACGAGCTGCTGGCGCGGCTCGGCTCGGCCGAACTGAGGGCGAGCCAGGTGGTTCAGGTGCTCTATCCGAAACTCGTGCCGGACGATGGCGAGGGGATCGGCCAGGACCGCGCCGTGATCGGCCTGTCCCCGGGTCAGAAGTTCGAGCGCGCGCCCTGTTGCCAGCCACTTCCCGGGGAGCGCATCGTCGGGATCACCTGGAAGGGGCGGGGCGTGGTCGTGCACGCGATCGACTGTCCGGTTCTGGGCGACTACGAGGATCAGCCGGACCGCTGGCTCGATCTGCACTGGCACGCCGGCAAGCATGCCGCCGTCAACCCGGTGACCTTCGCCGTGACGCTGGGCAACGATGCCGGTGTCCTGGGGCGAATTTGCACATTGATCGGCGAGCAGAAGGCCAATATCTCGGACCTCAAGTTCGTTGACAAGAAACCAGATTTCTACCGCGTTCTTGTTGATGTGGAATTGCGCGACGCAGAGCATCTGCACAACGTGACCTCGGCGCTGGAGGCCGAGTCCGATGTGGCGGCCCTGTCGCGGTATCGCAACCCGTCGGCGGCCCGGCCTCCCGTGGCTCCTCCGGCAGAGATGGGAGAGACCGTTGGTCTTCAAACGTCGGGATAGACGTCCTCTCTGGCAAATGGCTGTCGAATTCTTCTGGCCGCGTGGCGGCTGGGGTCGGGCCTTCCACTATGTCAAGCACCGCATGCGGCGGCTTCCCGACACGCCCGAGAAGATCGCCCGGGGCATCTTTGCCGGCATCGTCACGATCTTCACGCCGTTCTACGGTCTGCATTTCCTCACGGCGGCGATCCTGGCGACCATCACCCGGGGGAACATCCTGGCCGCGCTGCTGGCGACCTTCGTCGGCAATCCCCTGACCTACGTGCCGATCGGGCTGATCTCGGTCCAGACCGGCTATTTCCTTCTGGGGCGTCCTCTCGGCTCGCATGGCGACGGCGAGAACTTCGTCAAGAAGTTCATCCTCGCGGCCGAGGACCTCAGGGACAACGTGATCGCGCTCTTTACGAACCAGGACGCCGATTGGACGGCGCTCGGTGTGTTCTACCACGACATCTTCTACCCCTACATGATCGGTGGCATTATCCCCGGACTCATCGGCGGGATCGTGGGGTACTATGTCTCGGTCCCCTTGATCCGCGCCTACCAGGCACGCCGGCGCGGCGCGCTGAAGACCAAGCTGGCTGCGATGAGGGCGAAGGCGGATGCCAAGAGGATGAAGAACGGGAACGGAGAGGGCAAATCGCGGGAGAGGAAGATATGAGCGAACCAGCGCTGCGGCTCGGGGTGAACATCGACCATGTCGCTACGGTCCGGAACGCCCGCGGCGGAGCCTATCCGGACCCCCTCCGCGCGGCGAAACTGGCCCAGGAGGCCGGGGCCGACGGCATCACCGCGCATCTGCGCGAAGACCGGCGGCATATCTCGGACGCGGATATCGAGGGGCTGATGGCGACCCTGTCCCTGCCGCTCAACTTCGAGATGGCGGCCACGGACGAGATGCAGGCCATCGCGCTGCGGCACCGGCCACATGCCGTCTGCATCGTGCCGGAGCGGCGCGAAGAGCGGACGACCGAGGGCGGGCTGGAGGTCGCGCGCGAAGAGAACAGGCTGGCACATTTTATCGCGCCGCTGCGCGAGGCAGGGTGCCGCGTCTCGATATTCATCGCGGCGGACAGCAAGCAGATCGAGGCCGCGCACAGGATCGGCGCGCAGGTGATCGAGCTTCACACCGGCGCCTATTGCGATGCCCATGCCGAGGAACGGTTCGAGGAACGCGACGCGGAGCTGGCGCGGCTGACCGAGATGGCGACATTCGCGCATTCGCTCGGGCTCGAGGTCCACGCAGGACACGGGCTGACCTATGACACGGTGCAGCCCGTCGCGGCCCTGCCCGAGGTGCGGGAGCTGAACATCGGCCATTTCCTGGTCGGCGAGGCGATCTTCCGGGGGCTCGATCCGGCCATCCGCGAGATGCGGCGCCTGATGGACGACGCGCGCGCTGCGTGATCCCACGTGTTCCGCGGCGGGGCGCCGGAGGCCGAGGGAAGCGGACTGTCTGACCATTGACAGGCGGTGGCGTCACCGGATGGCAAGCCGCTGACAAGGCGGCGGAAAGCAGGTAGTGAGGGGAAGATCTCAACGGAAACGGGCCGCCCCGCATGATCCTTGGAATTGGTACCGATCTGGCGAATATCGACCGGATCCAGGGCACGCTCGACCGGTTCGGCGATCGGTTCCGCAACCGCGTCTTCACCGAGACCGAGCAGCGCAAGGCCGAGCGTCGGGCCGATGTCGCCGGGACCTATGCCAAGAGATGGGCTGCCAAGGAGGCCTGTTCCAAGGCGCTCGGCACCGGGTTGCGCATGGGCATCGCCTGGAAGGACATGGCCGTCAGCAACCTGCGCACCGGGCAGCCTATCATGCATGTCACGGGCTGGGCCGCCGAGCGGCTCGCCGCGATGACCCCGCCGGGACACGAGGCGATCATCCATGTCACGCTGACCGACGACCACCCCTGGGCACAGGCCTTCGTGGTGATCGAGGCCCTGCCGGTGGCAGGCGCGTCGCCTGATTGACGACTGTGTGGCCCCACGGGACCGGCGGCCCCGCGCTCCAATTCGTGAACTGCCGCCGACCCGCCGGCTGCAAACTTGACACCCCGTGGATGGGGCCGCATGTACCGTCGGAGCGCCGAGCAGAAGGACATCCGCAATGGCTGACGACAACCAGAGCTTCCTGGGAGCGGTCTGGGAAACCATCAAGACGATCTTCTGGGCGCTGGTCATTGCGGGCATCTTCCGCACGCTCTTTTTCCAGCCGTTCTGGATCCCCTCTTCATCGATGAAGGATACGCTGCTGGTCGGCGATTTCCTCTTCGTCAACAAGATGGCCTACGGCTACTCCCATGCCTCCTGCCCGAACATCAAGCTGGCCCGGTTCGGCGTCGATATCGACGCGGCCGACATCTGCGGCTTTCTCGATGGCGACAACACCCGCGTTCTGGGCAGCGAGCCGGAGCGCGGCGACGTGGTCGTCTTCCGGCACCCGGTGACGCATCAGGACTATATCAAGCGGGTGGTGGGGCTGCCCGGCGACACGGTGCAGATGAAGGACGGCATTCTCCACCTCAACGGCGAGGCGGTGACCGTCGAGGATGGCGGCACCTTCACCGAGGTCAAGGAACCGCAGGGCCCCGAGGGGCGCTATCCCCGCTGCTCCAACGATCCCGTCGGAGAGGGCGGCTCGTGCGCGAAACAGCGCCAGATCGAGACTCTGCCGAACGGCGTGCAGCATTCGATGCTGAATATCCGCGACGGGCTCGATCTGGACGACACCAAGATCTTCACCGTGCCCGAGGGCGAATATTTCTTCGTGGGAGACAATCGCGACAACTCGACCGACAGTCGGGTGGCGCAGACCTCCTTCGGCGTGGGCTTCGTAGCCTACGAGAACCTGATCGGCCGGGCCGACCGGATCATGTTCTCGTCCGGCGGACGGTCGATGCTCTTTTTCTGGACCTGGCGCGGCGACCGGTATTTCAAATCCATCGATTGAGGGGCGTATTGAAGCTTTCGGCGGACCTTCAGGCATTTTCCTCGCGCATCGGGCATGACTTCCGGCGACCCGAGCTGCTGGTGCAGTCGGTGACCCATTCGTCGGTGTCTTCGCCGACGCGGGACGACAACCAGCGGTTGGAGTTTCTGGGGGACCGGGTTCTCGGCCTGGTCATGGCCGAGGCGCTGCTGGCCTCGGACCGGGCGGCCAGCGAAGGGCAGCTGGCGCCGCGTTTCAACGCCCTGGTGCGCAAGGAAGCCTGCGCCGATGTCGCGCGCGAGGTGGGTCTCGGTGCGGTTCTCAAACTGGGGCGGTCCGAGCAGCTCTCCGGCGGGCGGCGCAAACAGGCCCTCCTGGGCGACGCCATGGAAGCGGTCATCGCCGCGGTCTACCTGGACGGGGGCTTCGCGGCCGCCAGGGACATGATCCTGCGCCTCTGGGGCGCGCGTGTGGCGCAGGTGGATGTCGATGCGCGCGACGCCAAGACCGCGCTTCAGGAATGGGCGCAGGGCCGGGGACTGCCGCCGCCGTCCTATATCGAGGTCGCGCGCGAGGGGCCGGACCACGCGCCCGAGTTCCGGATCGAGGCGCGGCTGGTCACGGGAGAGACCGCGCAGGCGAGCGCGGGGTCGAAACGGGCCGCAGAACAGGCCGCGGCCAAGGCATTGCTCGGGGAGGTGACAGGCTGATGCGCATCGTGAGCTTGAACGCATGGGGCGGGCGCCTCTTCGAGGAGATGGTGGCCTGGATCGCCGAGGTGCAGCCGGATATCCTGTGTCTGCAGGAAACGGTCTTTGCGCCGGGCAGTCCGTCGGCCTGGCTGGACTACCGCGACGGCGACACGGTGCTGCCGCAGCGGGCGGACGTGCTGCGCGATGTCTCGCGCGCCCTGCCGGATCATGGCATGAGCTTCTGTCCGGCCGCCTGCGGGAACCTCTGGCTGGGCAATCGCGAGGTGCCCAGCCTCTGGGGGCTGGCGACCTTCCTGCATCCCGATCTCATGATCGTTGGCCAGTCGCAGGGGTTCGTGCACGGCGCCTTCAGCCCCGACGGCTTCGGCGACCACCCCAGGTCGCGCACGGCCCACGTCGTCCGTGTCTGGCACCCGGACGAGGGCGGAATCACGGTCGGGCACATGCATGGCCTGCGCGATCCGAACGGCAAGATGGACACGCCGGTGCGCGGCGAACAGGCCCGCAAGTTCGCGACCATGGTGCAGAGCGTGCTGCAGCCGGGAGACCCGGTGGTGGCCTGCGGTGATTTCAACGTGCTGCCGGGCTCCGAGACCTTCCGGGTGATGGCCCGGGTCGCGCCCTACAACCTCGTGACGCAGCGGGGGTTCGATGGCACGCGCACCTCGCATTACGAAAAGCCCGAGAGGTGGGCGGACTACATGCTGGTCAATGGGCCGCTGAAGGACGCCGCCTTCGACGTCATCCGCACGCCGGAAATTTCTGACCACTGTCCGCTGGTGCTCGACACCGTCTGAACGCGCGGCGCCCCGGTCCCGAAGAGAGTTCCCGGGGAAGGTCCGCCCCTTAGGCCAAAGCCGTCGCTTGGTGCTGGCACTGGGGGCCGCCGTGCAGTATGAGGCCGGGATGCATCACAAGGTGAACCCATGACCACCCGCGCCGGATTCGTCGCCCTGATCGGAGAGCCCAATGCGGGCAAGTCCACCCTGACCAATCGCATGGTCGGGGCGAAAGTGTCGATCGTCACGCACAAGGTGCAGACCACCCGGGCGCGGATCCGGGGGGTCGCCATCGAGGGCGACAGCCAGATCGTCTTCGTCGACACGCCGGGGCTGTTCCAGCCCAGGCGCCGGCTCGACCGGGCGATGGTCGCCGCCGCCTGGAGCGGCGTGGCGGATGCCGATCTCACCGTGCTCCTAGTCGAGGCGCACCGGGGCGTGACCCCGGGGGTCGAGAAGATCCTCGAGACGTTGCAGCAGATGGCCAAGGGGCGGCGCGTCGCGCTGGCGATCAACAAGATCGACCGGGTCGAGGCGAAGCAGTTGCTGGACCTGACGGAGAGGCTGAACGCGGCCTATCCGTTCGAGAAGACCTTCATGATTTCCGCCGAAAAGGGTCATGGCGTCCAGGATTTGAAGGAATGGCTTGCCGCCGAAATGCCGGAAAGCCCCTGGCTCTATCCCGAGGATCAGATTGCCGACCTGCCGCTGCGCATGATCGCGGCCGAGATGACGCGCGAGAAGCTGACCCTGCGCCTGCATCAGGAACTGCCCTATCAGCTGACCGTCGAAACGGAGAGCTGGGAGGAACGCAAGGACGGCTCGGCCCGGATCGATCAGCTGATCTATGTCGCGCGGGACGGGCACAAGGGGATCGTGCTCGGCAACAAGGGCGAGACGATCAAGGCCGTGAGCAAGGCGGCGCGCGAAGAGCTGGAAGAGTTTCTCGGGCGGCGCGTGCACCTGTTCCTGCAAGTGAAGGTGCGCCAGAACTGGCTGGACGAGGCCGAGCGATATTCGGAAATGGGGCTCGACTTCCGCGACGGGAACTGAGCCATGCGCCTGACCGCCCGGATCTGGGTCGATGCCTATCTCGCGCGGCTGCGGTTGCAGGACATTCCGGCCTTTGTCGTCGCGCATGGCGACGACACGGCGGGGGCGGTGCTGATCAAGCTGTCCACGCTCGACGGGCAAGCCAGGGCCTTTCAGCGCAGCTTCGACATCATGACAGGTGCGCGGAACTGGATGGTTCTCTCCGAAGGAGAGGAACGCGAGGTGGATGCGGCCATCGGACGCCAGCGCAGTTTCGACCCCGATCTCTGGGTGATCGAGGTCGAGGACAAGGCGGGCCGACATCTTCTGGACGAGCCGGGGCTGCGGGACTAGCGGTTTCGTACCACCCGGGCGAGCGCGATCTGAAGCAGGCCCGCGACGAAAAAGGCGCCCGCCAGCGCGGCGGACCAGGTCAGGACGCCGGTCCAGCCGATCCGGTCGGGATTGGTGAAGAAGTAGGGATAGGCGCCGTCGAACTGCCCGCGCAGGAGCGCGTAGCAGACGTAGATCAGCGGCCAGGACATCCAGACCAGTGCCGCGGTGACGTTCAGCCTGTCCCGCGGCGCGAAGGCCAGCCACCAGAGCAGGACGACGATCGGAACGCTGGTGTGGATGCCGAAATTGGCCCAACAGCCGATGCCGGTCTTCTCGCCGTCCGTCTCGGCCAGAAGCAGGTGATAGACCGCACCGGTTATGCCGATCCAGAGGGTCACACCACCCAGCCAGACGGGCGAGGCGACGCGGCCCCGGATGGCGAGCACGGCGAACGTCCCTGCGACCAGCCCGTTCGTCAGGATCGTGAAGAACCGTCCAAGCCGCCAGAGCGTCTCCCACAGGGTATCGTCGGCATTGTTCCGCTGCACGGACAGGAACTGCAGGGCGAGCGCCGCGAGAGCCATCGCGGCGATCAGTGCTGCAAGCAAGCGAACGGTCGGAGACAGCGACATGGATCAAGGATTGCGCCAACTTGCCCGGCCACGCAAGGGCGCAGATAAGGGGGTATGGAGTGGCGCGATCAGGGAATCCTTCTGGCGGTGCGGCGGCATGGCGAATCTGCCGCCATCGCCGATGTCTTCACGCCGGGGCGCGGGCGCCACGCGGGGGTGGTTCGCGGCGCGACCTCGCGAAAACTCGCCCCGGTCCTGCAACCGGGCGCGCAGCTGGACATCTCCTGGAAGGCGCGGCTCGAAGAGCACCTCGGCCATTTCACGGTCGAGCCGGTCCGCTCGCGTGCGGCGCAGATCCTCGGCGACCGCCTGGCGCTGGCGGGTCTGAACGCGGTGACGGCCCTGCTGTGTTTCGCCCTGCCCGAACGCGAGGCGCATGAGGCGCTGTACAGACGGACCGAGACACTGCTGGACCTTCTGGGGCAGATGGACCTCTGGCCCCTGGCGTACCTGCACTGGGAGCTGGCGTTGCTGGAAGACCTCGGATACGGGCTCGACCTGACGGAATGCGCGGTCACGGGCGCGCGGGAGGGGCTGGACTACATCTCTCCGCGCACCGGCCGGGCGGTGACGGCGGCGGGGGCGGGCGACTGGGCGGACCGACTCCTGCCGCTGCCGCCCTGCCTGCTTCGGCAGGGCGAGGCGCCGGACGAGGAAATCCTCTCGGGGTTCCGCGTCACCGGCCATTTCCTTGCCGAACACCTGGCGCCGGAACTCGGGCAGAAGCCGATACCCGAGGCGCGGCAGCGCTTCGTCGACAGGTTCGCCGCCGGGATCTAGCGGAGGGCGAGCACCAGATCGACGATGGTGGACAGGGCGTCGTCGTCGCTTGTGCCCCGGGCGAGGCTTCCCATGCCGACCTTGGCGGCATAGAGGCTGAGCGCGATGTCGGGGTTCGTCACGTCCAGCTTGCGGAGAATCGCGGAGAGATGGGCGAGTCGGGCGCCATCGAGTTCGCCGATCGTCTCGGCGGCCGCGGGGTCGGTCGCGGCCCAGCTGCGCATGGCGGCCTCGGTCGCCGAATCGCCGCCGAACCCGTCGCGCATGATGGCATGAAGCTGCGCCACCGCGTCGGATCTCTCGGAGGGGGGGCTCGGCATCTTGCCGGAAACGTCGCGCCAGAACTTGAGCAGCGCCTGCCTAAACCGCGGTACGTCCTCGAAATGCCAGTAGAAAGACCCCTTGGTCGTGTCGAGCGCGCGCGCCAGCGGCTCTGCCTTCAGGGCCTCGGGCCCTGAAGCGGCAAGGGCCCGCAGCCCGGCATGGAGCCAGTCATCGGCGGAAAGGCGTTGCTTGCGACTCATGCCCCTATTCTAGCGCATTCATGCTGCTGCGCAGCGAATTTCTGCGCGCGCGAAGGAATTTGACTGCGCGTGCAGCGTTTTTGACCAGGTGCCGGCGCCCTGAGCCGGGTCGCCGCCGTGCTGTCAGGCGGGGCCTTCCGGCGCGCCGATCGTCAGTTCGATGGGGTCGAGGCCGTCGATATCGCCTTTCAGAACATCGCCTTGCTCGACGGCCCCCACGCCGGCCGGGGTACCGGTATAGATCAGATCGCCGGGGCCCAGGTGATAGTAGCCCGAGAGATGTGCAATGACGGCCGGCACGTCATGCAGCAGCTGGTCGAGCTTCGCTTCCTGCCGGACATCGCCGTTGACGGTCAGGCGGATGCTCTGCGGGCCGAGGGGGGGCAACGTCGCGGTCTTGCTGAGGGGTGCGATGACGGCGGCGTTTTCGAAATCCTTGCCGAGATCCCAGGGGCGCCGCTTGTCCTTGGCATCTTGCTGCCGGTCGCGCCGCGTCATGTCGAGACCGCAGGCATAGGCGTAGACCGCGTTCGCCGCCGCTTCACGATCGGCGCGGAAGACGCTGGCGCCGAGTGCCACGACCAGCTCCATCTCGTGGTGAAGGTCCGAGGTGCCCGGGGCGTAGGGCACGGTGGCGCCAGTCAGGCACAAGGCCGCCGGCGTCTTGGTGAAATAGAACGGCGCCTCAAGGTCGGGTTCCTGCCCCATCTCGCGCGCGTGGTCCGCGTAGTTGCGGCCGACGCAGAAGATGCGGCGCACTGGATAGCCGCGGTTTTCGCCGTTCACCGGCACGTCGGGGATGGGGGGGAGGTCGAACAGGCTCATCGCGATGCTCCTTGCAGGTCGGGCCGGTTATCGGCGGTCGCGGGGGCGCGGTAAAGGGCCGGGGCTGGACTTTCCGCCGTGGCTTGCGTTTGCTTCGCCGTGACAGCTGCAAGAGGTGACCCATGGCCGAACCGCTCTCCCGTCTGATTTCGCAGGGCCGGGGCGACATGCCCGCCGATCTGGTCCTGAGGGGCGGAGAGGTCTGGGACATGGTGACCGGTGACCGGATCACGGGCGACGTGGCGATCTGCGGCGGAACGATCGTCGGGATCGGCGCCGATTACGAGGCCGAGCGCGTCGTCGACGTGGCGGGAATGACGCTCGTCCCCGGATTCATCGACACGCATCTGCATATCGAAAGCTCGCTGGTCACGCCGCACGAATTCGACCGCTGCGTCGGGCCGCGCGGGGTGACCACCGCGATCTGCGACCCGCACGAGATCGCCAACGTGATCGGGGTCGAGGGCATCCGGTACTTTCTCGACGCCGCGTCCGAGACGGTGATGGACATCCGCGTGAACCTCTCGTCCTGTGTGCCCTCCTCGCACATGGAGACCGCCGGCGCGCGGATCGAGGCCGAGGACCTGGTGCCGCTGATGGATCATCCGCAGGTGATCGGGCTGGCCGAGTTCATGAACTATCCCGGGGTGGTCTTTCAGGATCCTGGCTGCATGGCCAAGCTGGAGGCCTTTCGGGGGCGGCATATCGACGGGCACTGCCCGCAGCTTGGGGGCAAGGACCTGAACGCCTATGTCGCGGCCGGCATCCGGACCGAACACGAGGCGACGACCGCCGAGGAGGCGCGCGAGAAGCTGCGGAAGGGCATGCGCGTCCTGATCCGCGAGGGGTCGGTGTCGAAGGATCTTCACGCGCTCCAGCCGCTTCTGACCGATGTGACATCCGCCTACATGTGTCTGTGCACGGACGACCGGAACCCGCTGGATATCGGCGAGCACGGGCATCTGGACTACATGATCCGCGAATTGATCCGGCTGGGCTGTCCGCCGCTGGCGGTCTACCGCGCGGCCTCGCTGTCGGCGGCCGAAGCCTTCGGGCTGAAGGATCACGGCCAGATCGCGCCGGGCAAGCGGGCGGATATCGTCGCGCTGCGGGACGTGTCCGCCTGCCGGGCCGAGATGGTCATCTCCGACGGCGTGGTCATGGGGGATGAGGCCTTTGCCGCGCGTCGGATCACGCCGCCCGTGGGACACGGGTCGGTCCGGATCGAAACGCTTCGGCCCGAGCAGTTCCGGACCGGAGGAAACCGGCCCAAAACCGACGTGATCGGCATCATCCCCGGAAAGATCATCACCGAGCACCTGACCGAGATCATCGAAATCGAGAACGGCGACAAACGCCCCGACCTCGGGCGCGACCTGGTCAAGATCGCGGTGGCCGAACGGCACGGGATCAACGGCAATGTCGCCACGGGGTTCGTGAAAGGGTTCGGGCTGAAGACGGGGGCGATCGCATCGACTGTCTGCCACGATCACCACAACATCGCCGTAGTCGGGGCCGAGTACGGGGACATGGCCCATGCCGCGAACCGGCTGGCCGAGCTTCAGGGCGGATTCGTCGTGGTTCGGGACGGCGCGGTCCTGGCCGAGCTGGCGCTCCCGGTCGCGGGACTGATGTCGGATCAGCCGTTCGAGGTCGTGCATGACCGGCTGGTGGAATTGCGCGAGGCGGCCAAGGGCCTCGGCGTCACGCTGGACGAGCCGTTCCTGCAGCTCGCGTTTCTGGCCCTGCCGGTCATCCCCGCGCTCAAGATCACGGACCGCGGGATGGTCGACGTCACGAAATTCGAGATCATCCCGGGCTGAGGGAATAATTCTGCACTGCAAAACGCAATTCCACGTGATTGACGACTTGGGACCGGCGGCTTAGGTTCTCCGCCATCAGGGAGGAGACATTGCCCGCCGATCCGGACCGCATCGGCCGGGGCGGCCTTCTCCCATTGGCTTGAATCCGTAAGGCGAGGGGACCGACATGGCCGAATCCAATTCCACAAGTGAAGCAGTCAGCTATGGATACGAAGGCGATGTCGCGCTTGTCTGTGTCGACAACCCGCCGGTGAACGCCACCGGTGTCGCCGTTCGCGCCGGACTGCAGGACGCGTTCCGCAAGATCAACGAAGAGGGAAAGGCCAAGGCCATCGCCCTCTACTGCGCCGGGCGGACCTTCATCGCCGGGGCCGATATCCGGGAATTCGGGCAGCCGCCCAAGGCGCCGGGCCTGACCGAGGTTCTGAGCGAGATGGAGCAGAGCGCCATTCCGACGGTTTCGATCATTCACGGCACGGCATTGGGCGGCGGCTACGAGACGGCGCTGGCCACCCACGCGCGGGTCGGCATGAAGGGGGCCAAGTTCGGCCTGCCCGAGGTTCTTCTGGGGATTCTGCCCGGTGCCGGCGGCACGCAGCGTCTGCCGCGCCTATCGGGCATCGCCTACGCCCTGGACATCGCCGTGTCGGGCCGTCATGTGCCTGTCGAAGAGGGTGTCGAGAAAGGCGCCATCGACCGCGTCGTCGAGGCAGGCGATCCGCGCGAGATCGCCATCGCCATGGGGCAGGAGGTCGTCGCCGGGACGTTGCCGACGCGCCGGACGGACCAGCTCCAGGCCCAGGCCGACGATGCGGCGGTCCAGCAGACGTTGGAGATGGTGCAGAAGAAAAACCCGCACCTGATCAACCTGGCGGAATGCGTCAAGGCCATCGCCGCCTCCACCAAGCCGATCGACGAAGGTCTTGCGGCCGAGCGCGAGCATTTCCTCGTCTGCATGAACTCGCCGCAGCGGTCCGGGCTGATCCACGCCTTCTTTGGCGAGCGGGCGGTGTCGAACATTCCCGAAGCCAAGGGCGAAACCCGGTCTCTGGACAAGATCGGCGTGATCGGCGGCGGCACGATGGGGTCGGGCATCACGACCTCCTGCCTGATGGCGGGCATTCCGGTCCGCCTGATCGAGGTGCAGCAGGAGGGGCTGGACCGTGGCGTGGCGACGATCACCAAGAACCTGGATGGTGCGCTGTCGCGCGGAAAGATGACGTCGGACAAACGCGATGCGGCTCTGGCCATGCTCGAGCCGTCGCTGAACATGGAGGACCTCTCGGATGTGGACCTCGTCATCGAGGCCGTCTTCGAGAAGATGGAGATCAAGAAGGACATCTTCGGCAAGCTGAACACGATCTGCAAGCCGGGCGCGATTCTTGCCTCGAACACCTCCTATCTGGACATCGACAAGATCGCGGCCACCACGGACCGTCCGCAGGATGTTCTGGGCCTGCACTTCTTCTCGCCCGCGCATGTGATGCGCCTGCTTGAAATCGTGCAGGGCGAGAAAACGGCGCCGGATGCGCTGGCCACGGGCTTTGCCCTGGCCAAGAAGCTCAAGAAGGTCGGCGTGCTGGCGCAGGTCTGCGACGGCTTCATCGGCAATCGGATCCTCGGCCACTACGGCAAGGTGATCTCGTATCTCGTTCTCGACGGCGCCTCGCCCGCCGAAGTCGATACCGCGCTGGAGAACTTCGGCATGGCGATGGGGCCGCACAAGGTCGGCGACCTGGCCGGGCTCGACATCGGCTACATGACCCGGCAGCGCCGCAAGGAAGAAGGTCTGCCCGCGGACGAACGCTATGGCGGCGATATCGCCGACCGCATCTGCGAGCGCGAAGGCTATGGCCGCAAGACGGGCAAGGGCTATTACCTCTACGAGACCGGCGCGCCCGTGCCCAACCCGGCGGTCGACGAGATCATCGACGAGGTGCGGGCCGAAAAGGGGATCACACCCAAGGAGTTCACCGAACAGGAGATCGTCGACCGCTACATGACGGCCTTCATCTCGGAGGCGACCCGCGTGGTCGAAGACGGCACGGCGAAAAGACCCATCGACGTCGATATGGTCTTCCTCTTCGGCTACGGTTTCCCGCGCTTCCGCGGGGGGCCGCTGCACTATGCCGACACGATTGGCGCAGCGGAACTGGTGCGCCGGATCGAGGAATATGCCAAGGAAGACCCCAACTATTGGCAGGTTCCGCCGCTGCTGCGCAAGATGGCCGACGACGGAACGACCTTTGCCGACATGAACTCGTAAGGAGGCGAGACCATGGATCTGAACTTCACCCCCGAGGAAGAGGCGTTCCGCCAGGAGGTCAGGGACTTCTTTGCCGAGAACCTGCCGGACGACATTCGCGATGCCGTCCGGAATGGCGGCGAGCTGACCAAGGAGCACATGGAGCGGTATCACGCCATCCTGAACAAAAAGGGCTGGCTGGCGACGACATGGGCCGAGGAATTCGGCGGGCCGGGCTGGGGCCCGGTCGAGCGGCATATCTTCGACGAGGAGAGCAGCGCCGCCTACGCCCCCCGAATCGTTCCCTTCGGGCTGTCGATGCTCGGTCCGGTGCTGCAGAAGTTCGGGTCGAAGGAGCAGCAGGACTACTACCTGCCGCGCATCCTGAACGGTGACGACTGGTGGTGCCAGGGCTATTCCGAGCCGGGCGCCGGATCGGACCTCGCCTCGCTCAAGACCCGCGCGGTGCGCGAAGGCGACGAGTGGGTGATCAACGGCCAGAAGACCTGGACCACGCTCGGCCAGCACGCGAACATGATCTTCTGCCTCGTCCGCACCGATCCGGACGTGAAGCAGCAGGAAGGCATTTCCTTCATCCTCGTCGACATGTCCACGCCGGGCGTCGAAGTGCGGCCGATCAAGCTGATCGAGGGCGGGCACGAGGTGAACGAGGTCTTCTTCACCGATGTGCGTGTGCCCTACGAAAACCTCGTCGGCGAAGAGAACAAGGGCTGGACGATTGCCAAGTACCTGCTGACGCATGAGCGGACGGGCATTGCCGGCGTCGGCTTCTCGATGCTCGAACTGGAAGAGGTCAAGCAGCTGGCGAAAAAGATCACCCGCAACGGCAAGCCGCTGGCCGAGGATCCGCTTTTCGCGGCCCGCGTGGCCCAGGCCGAGATCGATCTCGAGGCGATGAAGCTCACGAATCTGCGGATGCTCTTCACCGCGCAGAAACAGGGGGCGCCCGGACCGGAAACCTCGATCCTCAAGATCAAGGGCACGGTGATCAACCAGGAGCTCAAGGACATCCGCCGCCGGGCGCTCGGCCCTGCCGCGGCCCCGTTCCCGGGCAGCTTCAAGGACAGCAACCTCGATGTGGCCCCTTCGGGTCATGCGAACAATGCCGCGCGGTACTTCAACAACCGCAAGACCTCGATTTTCGGTGGATCGAACGAGATCCAGCGGAACATCCTGACCAAGACCATGCTGGGGCTCTGATCCATGAATTTCGACCTCACCGAAGACCGCCAGATGCTGCAGGACAGCCTGCGCCGCTACCTTGGCGACAAGTACCAGATCGAACACCGGAACAAGGTGGCCTATGCCGAGCCCTATCATGACCCCGCCAAATGGGGGGAGCTGACCGAGCTGGGCGCGCTCTTCGCCCTGGCGCCCGAGGATGCGGGCGGCATGGGCGGCGCGGGTTTCGACATTTCGGTCGTGTTCGAGGAACTGGGGCGCGCGCTCACTCCCGAACCGGTTCTGGGCGCGCTGATGGCCTCGCGCCTGCTGACCGCCGCCGGTGCCGACCAGGAGGCGCTGCTCTCCGGCGAGACGAAATACGCCGTCGGGCTGGGCGAGCTGGATGCCCCCTATGACCTGAGCGAAATGACGACCACCGCAGAGGGCGGGAAGGTGTCCGGCCGCAAGTCCGTGGTCTATGGCGGGCAGGCCGCCGACGTCTTCCTGATCGCGGCGAAGGAAGGCGACAGCCTCTCGGTCTACGAAGTTCAGGCTGCGGACGCCTCGGTCACCGGCTACGCGCTGATGGACGGCGGCGGGGCGGCCGAAGTCGTGCTGGAGGATGCGCCGGCCAAGCTGATCCTCGAGAACGCCGGCGAGGCGATTGCGGATGCGGTCAACGCCGGGATCGTGGCGCTCTGCGCCGAGGCGGTCGGAGCGATGGACGTGCTGCACAGGATGACGGTCGAATACCTCGGTCAGCGCAAGCAGTTCGGCCGTCCGATCGGGACGTTCCAGGTGCTGCAGCACCGGGCCGTCGACATGCTGACCGAGATCGAGCAGTCGCGCTCCATCGTCATTAAGGCAGCGGCCGAGCTCGGCGGTCCTGACGCGTCGCGCTATTGCTCGATGGCCAAGAACCTGATCGGCCGGGCGGGCCGGCTGGTGGCCGAAGAGGCAATCCAGATGCACGGCGGCATCGCGATGACCTGGGAATACCCCGGCTCGCATTACGCCAAGCGGATCATCATGATCGACGCACAGCTGGGCGACACCGACTACCATCTCTCGCGCGTCGCCCAGGCTGCGTGAGGGGGCGGGCCGGGGCGTGTCTCCGGCCCCCGTTTCCAGGATTTCCGACATGACAGAAGACACTGTGCCGACACTCGGTGACATGGTCCGCGACCTCTCGGGCGAGGCGGGCCGGATCGCCGCCCGCATCTCGCCCCACTGGATGCAGGGCCGCACGGCCTTCGGCGGCATCACGGCCGCTCTGGCACTGGCGGCCACGCGGCAGGCGCTGCCCGGGCTGCCCGCCCTGCGGTCCATGCAGGTCAGCTTCCTGCGACCGATCTCGGAGCATGTGGCCTTCGAGGTCGAGACGATCCGCGCGGGCCGGACCTCGACCTTCGTGCAGGTCGACTGCATCAGCGGCGACAAGCTCGGCGCGCGCTGCACCTTCGTCTTCGGCGCCCCGCGCGAGAGCGCCTACGCCCACGACTACGGCCGAGCTCCGGACGTGCCGGGGCCTGACGACTCGCCCGAATTGCTCCGCCGGTCGTCGGGGCCCTCGTTCTTCAAGAACTTCGAGGCGCGGCTGGCCGACGGGGCGCAGCTCGCCTCCGGGTCGGACAGGCCCGAGATGATCGTCTGGACGCGCCTTGCCGCGCGGGAGGACGTGGACCCCGAGATCGCCTTCATCTGCAACGCCGACAACCTGCCGCCCGCGGCGATGGCGACCTTCCATGGCGGCGCGCCGGTCAGCACGGTGACCTGGGCGCTCGACGTGGCGCGCATACCCGCCGACACCGACTGGCAACTGACGCGGACCACGTCGAAACATTCCGCCGAGGGCTACTCCGTCCAGGACATGGAGATCCGCGACCGTGGCGGAGATATCCTGGCCTCGGCGCAGCAACTGGTGGCGCTTTTCGCCTGACCGCCCTCGCTTCTTTGGTCCGGAAAATATCCCGGGGTCCGGGGCAGAGCCCCGGCCGGCCGGGCAGGGGGCGCCCGCCGGGGCGGGCACCCGTCGCCGGCTAGTCCACCTTCACGACCAGCTTGCCCTGGTTCCTGCCCTTGAGCAGGCCCATGAAGGCCTCGGGGGCGTTCTCGAGGCCCTCTTCGACATCCTCGACATAGACGATGTCGCCGCTGGCGACCTTGGGCGCGACTTCGCGCAGGAAGTCGCCGAACCGGCTGACGTGGTCGGTCTGCAGCAGGCCCTGGATCGTCAGCCGCTTGACCAGCGCGTGACGCCACAGTTTCTGCAGGGGCATGGACCCCGTCTCGTCGCTCTCGCCCGAGTACCAGGCGATCATGCCGCAGACGATGACGCGGGCGTGGAGGTTGAGAAGGGGGATCACCCCGCCCAGGGTCGGGCCGCCGACGTTCTCGAAATAGATGTCGATGCCGTCCGGGCACTCGTTCTTGAGCGCCTCGCGCATGGCCCTGGCGTCCTTGCCGCGGTGATCGACACAGGCGTCGAAGCCGAAGGTCTCGACCGCCATTTTGCACTTTTCCTCGCCGCCCGCGACGCCGATCACCCGAAGCCCGGCCTGCTTGGCGAGTTGCCCGACCATCGATCCGACGGGACCGGTGGCCGCGCCGACCACGAGGGTCTCGCCCTCCTTCATGCGGGAATAGGCCGTCATGCCGGCCCATGCGGTGAAGCCGGGCATCCCGAGCACCCCGAGCGAGGTCTGGATCGGCGCGTCGTCGGGGTTCACCTTGCGCAGCATCCTGGCCGGCTGGACACCATGGGTGGCCCAGCCGAACATGCCGAAGGCGTGGTCGCCCGGCTGGAACTTGGGATCGTTCGAGGCGATGACCTCGCCGACCGCGCCGCCTTCCATCGTGCTGCCGACTTCGACCGGGGCGGCATAGCTGGGGCCGTCGTCCATGCGTCCGCGCATGTAGGGGTCCAGCGACATGTACTTGACCTTGACCAGCACCTCGCCCTCACCCGGTTCGGGAACCGGCGCGTCCTCGAGCCGGAAGTTCTCGTCCGTGGGGGCACCTTCGGGCCGCTTGGCGAGGACGATGTGTTTCATTGTGTCTGTCATGTTGAAAACCTCCCTTTCGCGGCACAAGTTAAAGGGCTGTCCCGCCGTGCCAAGAGGCAATCGGCAGGAATGGACTCGACGGAAGGGAGAGGCTAAGACCGCGCGATCATGGCCAATGAAAAGACCAACCCGAACTACAAGGTGATCGCCGAGAACCGGCGGGCCCGGTACGACTACGCGATCGAGGAAGATCTCGAATGCGGGATCGTGCTCGAAGGGTCCGAGGTCAAGTCTCTACGCGAGGGCGGGTCCAACGTCGCCGAGAGCTATGCCACGGTCGATGATGGCGAGTTGTGGCTGGTGAACAGCTATATCGCGCCCTACGATCAGGCCAAGACCTTCGGCCACGAGGAACGGCGGCGGCGCAAGCTGCTGGTGAGCCGCAAGGAACTGGCCAGGCTGTGGCAGGCGACGGCGCGCAAGGGCATGACGCTGGTGCCGCTGGTTCTGTATTTCAACCACCGCGGCATCGCCAAGCTGAAGATCGGGATCGCCAAGGGCAAGAAGACGGTGGACAAGCGCGACACCTCGGCCAAGCGCGACTGGAACCGGCAGAAGCAGCGGCTTCTCAAGCAGGGCGGATAGGCGGCTGCGGTCCGTTTCGCTTGCTTGCCAAAGGGGCTGCCTGTAGGGATTTGGTCCAGACCTAAACGGGAGGGCCCCATGCAGGATGATCCGAAGACGCTGGTTTCAACAGATTGGCTTGCCGCCCATCTGGACGATCCCGATCTGCGGATCCTGGACGCGAGCTGGTATCTTCCGGCGATGAAGCGCGACCCCAAGGCGGAATACGATGCCGCCCATATCCCCGGCGCGCGGTTCTTCGACATCGACGAGATCTCGGACCTTCGGTCCGAGTTGCCGCACATGGTGCCTCCGGTCGAAAAGTTCATGTCCCGGATGCGGGCCATGGGGGTCGGCGACGGCCACCAGGTCGTGGTCTATGACGGGGCCGGCATCTTTTCGGCCCCGCGGGTCTGGTGGCTCTTCCGGCTGATGGGGCAGCAGGACGTGGCCGTTCTGGACGGCGGTTTCCCCAAGTGGCAGGCCGAAGGCCGCCCGGTCGAGGACATGCCGCCCGTGGTGCGGGACCGACACATGACGGTGCGCCGGCAGAACCACCTCGTAAAGGATGTCACGCAGGTTTCGGCCGCCTCGAAGCTGGCGGATACCACCATTGCCGACGCCCGCTCGGCCAGCCGGTTCGAAGGTGTCGACGACGAGCCGCGCCCGGGCCTGCGCAAGGGTCATATTCCGGGGTCGGTGAACGTTCCCTTCACCGAGCTTCTGACCGGCGAGGGCACGATGAAGCCGGCCGATGCGCTGGCCGAGATTTTCGCGGCCAGGGGAATCGATGCGAAACAGCCGGTCATCACCTCCTGCGGATCGGGCGTGTCGGCGGCCATCCTGAACCTCGGGCTCGAGATCACCGGACATCGCAATCACTCGCTCTATGACGGGTCCTGGGCGGAATGGGGGGCCTTTCCCACCCTTCCGGTGGCGACCGGCAAGGAAAGCGCCTGACCTTGTTCGCAGAGCTGCGCCCCCAGCCCGATGATCCGATCCTCGCCCTGATGGACCGGTTCCGGGCCGACCCGCGCGCGGACAAGATCGACCTCGGCGTTGGGGTCTACAGGAACAGCCGGGGCGTGACGCCCGTGATGCAGGCCGTGAAATCTGCCGAGCAGCAACTGCTCGAACGGCAGGAAAGCAAGAGCTATACGGGCCTCGCCGGGGATCCCGCTTTCGTCGCGGCGATGACGCGGCTCGTGCTGGGCGGAGAAATCGACGCCGAGCGCATCGCCGGCGCCGCGACCGTGGGCGGGACCGGTGCGCTCCGGCAGGCCCTCGATCTGGCGCGCTTGGCAAGCCCGGGCGCGACGGTTCACATTCCCGATCCCAGCTGGCCCAACCACCGGGCGATCATCGAGGCGGTCGGGCTGTCCTGCCGCAGCTACCGGTATTACGACCCGGCAGCCGGCGGCATCGACATCGAGGGGATGATTGCCGACCTCGCCGCGGCAGAGCCCGGGGATGTCGTTGTCCTTCATGGCTGCTGTCACAATCCGACAGGCGCCGATCCGACGGCCGCGCAATGGCACGATATCGTCGAGGCGCTCCGCACATCCCGTGCAACCGTTCTGATCGACCTTGCGTATCTGGGGTTCGGCGAGGGGCTGGATGCGGATGCCGCCGCGACCCGTCTCGTTGCGCGGCAACTGCCCGAGGTGATCGTGGCGGTGAGTTGCTCCAAGAACTTCGGTCTCTATCGCGACCGGGCCGGGGTCGTGCTTGTCCTGTCAGAGACCGGTGCGCATCGCGATGTGGTTCAGGGCAACCTCGCCACGCTGAACCGGCTGGCCTATTCCTTTCCCGCCGATCACGGGGCGAAGGTGGCCGAAACGATCCTGAACGATCCTGCGCTCCATGCGTCCTGGACCGAGGAGCTGGGCCAGATGCGGGGGCGGATCAACGAGTTGCGCCGGAGCTTGGCCGATGCCCTGCGGTCCGAGACCGGCTCGGACCGCTTCGCCTTTCTGGCGTCTCAGAACGGCATGTTCTCGCGTCTGGCGGTGCCACCGGAGGACATCCGTCGGCTGCGCGAGGAGAAGGCGATCTATCTGATCGGAGACGGGCGCCTGAATGTCGCCGGGCTGAACGCCGAGGACATCCCGCGCCTCGCCCGGGCAATCGCCGAGATCAGCCCCTAGGCGGCCGGCTGCGGCGGGACGATTGTCATTCCGGTTTCAGTTGCCTTCGCGACGATGGCGGCGACGTCCGGCTCGACCGGGTCGGGCAGGTCTGTCTGCCCTTCGGGCAGGGGCGTTCCGAGACCGGTGAAAAAGGCGTCGTGCATCTCGCCCGGGGCGTTCAGGATCAGGAGCCGGGCTGGTTTGTCACCGACCGCCTGAAAGGCATGAACCGCTCCGTCGGGAACGGGGACGAAATCTCCGGCGCCCGCCAGGATCTCTTCGCCGTCGACCATGAATCCGACCTGGCCATCCAGAACGAAGAAAGCCTCGGTCTCGCCGGCATGGTGGTTCGGGGGGGCGCCTGCCCCGACTGGCACGGTGCATTCGACCAGCAGGTACTTGCCCTGTACCTCTTCCGGGAAGGCGTGGAATTTCATCAAGATATTGAGCACGTTGTATGTTCTGGGACGATCGGTCACGGTCAGCTCCTGCATTTTTTCCTGTGAGTCGTGGTCATGATACTCTAGTCTTATAACGAGACAAGTGTCTCATTTATGCGAGCGACCGATGACGACCACACGGCGGAACCAGAAAGCCCGGACCCGACAGGCTCTGTTGCAGGCGGCGCGCGACCTGCTGGCCGACGGTCGGACCGTCACCGTCACGGCGGCCGCAACGAAGGCCGGGATATCGAAGGCGACGGCCTACCGGTACTATTCCGAACCGGCCATCCTGGTCGCGGAAGCGGGTCTCGACATCGAGGTCCTGCCCTACGAGGCGGTCGTCGCGGGATGTGGCACAACGCGGGACAAGCTGCGCGCGATCAGCCTCTACTACCTGGACCTCGCGATCGAGCACGAGGCGGGATTCTGCCGCTATGTCGGTCTGACGCTCCTGTCCCCCCGCGAGGCCGTGCCGGGATTGGCCACGCGCCGGGGCGGGCGGCGGCTGGCGATGTACGAGGCCGCTTTCGAGGAGCACGAACCGAAGGTGTCGCCCGAAGCGCGGACCGCCTGCATCCAGGCGCTCGCGACCGCGACGGGGGCCGAGGCGATGATTTCGCTACTCGACGTGGTCGGCACGGACAGGCAGAGGGCGCGCTTCATCGTCGGCGAGATCGCGGAGGCCGTCATCGACCGTTACCTGGGCCGACCCGGCGACCCGGTCTAGCGGCGTCCCTCGCGCAGCCAGCCGGCGAGGATAAGGCTGGCGGCAACCAGCAGGACGAGCCATTCCGGCAAGAGCGGCACCTGCGTGACGTCGCGGGTCTCGAAGGCATCGCGCGGCGTCAGGCCGATCCATCCGCGTCCCGCAGCGGGCCGGCCCGCGCGCACGTTGCGGATGCTGGGCAGACCATCGGACATGTCGCGGATACCCCCCCGCGTGGAGTCGACCAGCGGCTCGAGGGCCTCTCCGTCGGCGATGGTCCTTTCGAACTCGCGCGGCGCCGAGGGGCCCAGGCCGATGACCGATTCGAGGTCGCCTTCGGCGAGCCGGTAGAGGCCGATTTCCGGGCCGGTGTACTCGGACGTCCAGGTGCCGGGCGCGACCTCTTGCAGGGTCAGTTCCTCGGTCTCGCCATCGGGGCGGGTGACGGTCAGGGCGCCGACGGAGTCCCCGAGCGTGCGGCGGATGATGCGCATGGACTGGCCTTCGGCCTCGGCGGTCAGCGCCTCTTCCTCCAGTTCGGGTTCCTTCATCATCCAGTGCGCCAGGCGGCGCAGCAGTTCGAGCTGCGGGCCGCCCCCCTCGTAGCCGCGGCTCCACAGCCAGGCGTGGTCCGAGGCGATCAGCGCCACCCGCCCCTCGCCCACACGGTCGAGGATCAGGAGGGGGCGGTCGTCGATGCCGGACATCACGACCTCGCCGCCCGCCTCGGCGGCGTCCACGTCGATCTGGCGCATCCAACGGCCCCAGTCCCCGTCCCATTCGGCCTCGAGGCCCGAGGTCACGGGGTGACGCCGCCCGAGGTCGGTGACCGCCGGCCGATAGGCCTCTTCGATCACGCGGGCCGTGCTGGGCTGGGCAGGAAGGATTTCGCTCAGCGGCGACCGATAGAGCGAATCCGCCGAGGCGAAGTCCGGCCCGGCGGCCACCAGAACCGCGCCGCCGCGGTTCACGTAATCGGCCACGTTCTGCAGATAGATCGAGGGCAGGATGCCCCGGCGCTTGTAGCGGTCGAAGATGATCAGGTCGAAGTCGTCGACCTTGTCCATGAAGAGTTCGCGGGTCGGAAAGGCGATGAGCGACAGTTCCGAGACCGGGACGCCGTCCTGTTTCGCCGGGGGGCGAAGGATCGTGAAATGTACCAGATCGACCGAACTGTCGGATTTCAGCAGGTTGCGCCAGGTCCGGCCACCGGCATGGGGCTCGCCCGAGACCAGCAGGACCCGCAGCCGGTCGCGGACGCCGTTGATCTGGACGATGGCGGCGTTGTTGCGCGCGGTCAGTTCGCCCTCGGCCTCGGGGGTGGAGATCCGAATGACATTGCGACCGCCATGGGGCAGCACCAGCGGCAGCTCAAGCTCGCGGCCCGTGGCGACCATGAAGCGCTGCGGCTCGGCACCGTCGATCGAGATGTCCAGCGGCACCTGGCCCCGGCTATCCGGCGTCGCGCCCATGTCCTCAATGCTGAGGGTCAGGGTGACCTCTTCGTCGAGGATGGCGAAGGCCGGGGCGTTCTGCACGGTCAGGCGCCGGTCCCAGTCCTCGGGCTGGCCCGACAGCAGGAGATGCAGGGGCGCCGGCAGAGCGGGCGCCTGGTCGAGGTCGTGCAACCGGCCGTCCGACAGCAGGATCATCCCCGCGACCCGGGCGCGCGGTTCTTCGGCCAGGGCGTCGGACAACGCGGTCATGAGACGGGTGCCGGTGTCGCCCGCCCCGTCCGCAAGCGTCACGCGCCGCAGCTCGGTATTCGGACGTGCGGCGATGCGGGCGGCGAGGGTCTCCGCCGCCTCCTCCGTCTGCCGCGCACGGTCGGACAGGCGCTGCGAGGCCGTCCGGTCCTCGATCATCAGGACGATGTCGGTCAGCGGTGTCCGGTCTTCCTGGCGCCAGGAGGGGCCGGTGAGCGCGGCGATGACGACGAGCGCCGCCAGCCCCCGCAGTGCCCAGCCCGTGAGGCCGCGCCACACGGCGAGCGCCACCCCGGCGAGCGCGATGGCGGCGATGCCCGCCAGAAGCGCCCATGGCAGGAGAGGAGAGAAGATGATGGTGCCGGTCATTGTCCAAGCCTGTCGAGGAGGGCGGGCACATGGACCTGGTCGGACTTATAGTTGCCGGTCAGCACATGCATGATCAGATTGACCCCGAACCGGTAGGCGATCTCGCGCTGACGTTCCCCGGCATAGCCGCGCCCGATCGGGACCAGCGGCGCGCCGCGGTCGTCCACGGCCCAGGCGGCAGCCCAGTCGTTTCCGCCGATTACCACGGGGGTGACGCCGTCGTTGAGGTTGCGAAACGGCATCCCCTCGACCAGTTCGGCATCCGGCGGGGCGGCCTCGACCCAGACGTCGCGGCCCAGATGGCGGCCCGGAAAGTCGCGCAGCAGATAGAAGGTGCGTGTCAGAACGTGATCCTCGGGCACCGGTTCCAGCGCGGGGATGTCGAGAGGCGCGGCCAAAGCCTGCAGCTTGCGGCCGTTGGGTCCGGAGGTGCCGAAGCCGGCCACGTCGGCGTCGCGGGTGTCGAACAGGATCATTCCGCCGGTGCGGAGGTAGCGGTTCAGCTTCTGATAGGCCACGTCCGACGGGATCGGCTGGTCCGGGGTGACCGGCCAGTAGAGAAATGGGTAGAACGCCAGTTCGTCGGTCTCCAGGTCGACGGCCATCGGTTCGGCCGGTTCGACCGAGGTACGGAAATTCAGCGTCTGGCTGAGGCCGCGCAGCCCGTCATGCGCCAGATCGTCGACCGCCCGGTTGCCCGTGACGACATGCGCCAGGACAACCTCGGCCGTGGCCTGGATTGCCTGGGCCGGATCGCTCTCCTCCTGCGCCCGCGCTGCACCGGGCTGTACGAGCGCCAGGGCCAGCAGGACCGCGGTGGCGCTCGCCCCGGCGCGGGGGCCGGACAGTCGACCGGAGAGTGCCAGCGTGGCAAGGATATCCGCCGTCAGCAGGATCAGCGAAAGCGCCAGCAGCCAGCCGCCGAGCGGTTGTTCCTCGGCCCGGGTCATCCCTTCGACGCGCAGCCGTGCCGGCCAGTTGACAGGGGCGAGGGTGGATTCGGCCTGCAGGACGTTGCGGGCCAAGGTCCGGTCGCCGCTCTGATAGAGGCCGGGCTGGAGGTTCGGCCCGAGCGCCGCGTCGATCAGCCGTTCGCCGGGGACGCCGGGCAGGGTGCCGGC
Organism: Pseudooceanicola batsensis HTCC2597; assembly: GCF_000152725.1. Taxonomy (GTDB): domain Bacteria; phylum Pseudomonadota; class Alphaproteobacteria; order Rhodobacterales; family Rhodobacteraceae; genus Pseudooceanicola; species Pseudooceanicola batsensis. The sequence continues at coordinate 2,327,502 of NZ_CH724131.1, read as the reverse complement.
CCGCTCGATACGGCCGTCGGCGGTCAGCAGTTGGGTCGCCTGCCAGGTGGTGCCCTCGAGATCCTCGGCCTCGGGGCGCGCGGTGCCCGACGCGACGGACAGGCGTTCCAGCATCTGGACGAACAACCCCGATAGCGGCAGCGTCGACCATTCCGCATTGGCGGTGACATGGAACAGGACGACCTGTCCCTGGCCGATCGTCTTGCGCGTGACCAGCGGTGTGCCGTCGCTCAGCCGTGCGATCACCCGCTCGGAGAGCGAGGGATCGGGCTGGGCCATCACCTGCGAAGAGACGGTCACGTCGTCGGGAACCTCCAGCCCCTCGAAGGGGCTTTCGGTGTCGAACGGGGCAAGCGTCTTGGGTTCGCCCCAGCTCATTGCGCCGCCGACATTGCGGCCGCCGGCCCGCAGGCGCGTCGGCAGAAGCGGGTTCTCGGCGTCCCGGGCGACATCGCTGGCGGCAAGGCGCGGTCCGGCAAAGCGCAGAAGCAGGCCGCCCTCTTCCGCCCATTCCAGCAGTTCTTCCTCTTCGAGTGCCGAGAGGGAGGCCACGTCGGCCATCACGACGACGTCCGGGTTGGCCGGCAGCATCTCGGTCAGGGGGCCTTCGATCAGGTCGACCGTCTCGACGAGCGCCTTGCGGAGGTAGTGGAGCGGCGACAGGAGGTCGAGCGTCTCGCCCTCCTGCCGTGTGCCGATCAGGGCGACCTCGCGGCGGCGGAAGCTGTCGTCGGACAGGGTGGTCGCGCCGGCAGTGCGTTCGCCGGCGATGGCCAGATGCGTGACCCGGGCGCGCAGCTCGGCCGGCAGGGACAGCGCCCCGCTCGCCTCGGTCTCGCCGTCGGCGAAGGCCAGCGGCAGATTGGCCAGGGTCCGCATCGTGCCGGCGGGGTCGCGCCCCATTGCCTGCACGGTGATCTCGCGGGCCGACCGGGGCAGCGGGCGGATGGCGGCAATCGCCAGGGCGCCGTCCTCGATCGTGACGGGTCTGAGGCCGAGCGGTGGCCGCGGGCTTTCGTAGACGGTCACCGTGCCACGCGACTCGAGTGCGGCGAGGAGGGCCTGGCGTCCGTCGCGGGCCAGGCCGTCGGATAACCAGTACGTGTCGAACGCGCTGTCGGGAAGGCTGGCGGCGACGCTCTCCAAATCGTCGGCCGAGGGTTCCCACGGGCGCGCGGTCAAGCCGGGCAGGTACTGCCGCCAGGTGTCGGCGGCGCGGAAGACGGGCGGTTCGGGCGTGGTCAGTCGCTGGAACGCGGCGGTACGGCCCTGGCGGCCGGCCTCGGCCAAGAGCCCGTCGATCAGGTCGGACTGCGCGTCCCAGTTCCGTGCCGAGGCCCAGCTGCCGTCGAGAAGGACGAGAAGCGGCCCCCGCCCCGTCCGGGCCTCGTCCTGCGGGTTCAGGATCGGGCCTGCCAGGCCGACGATGACGGCGGCGACGGCGAGCATTCGAAGCAAAAGCAGCCACCACGGGGTGCGGTCGGAGACAGCTTCGTCATCGGTCAGGCCGAGCAGCAGCGCCACGCCGGGAAAGCGGCGCCGGATCGGGGCGGGCGGCACCGCCCGCAGGAGCAGCCAGAGGATCGGCAGCGCCGCGAGGGCGATCAGCAGCCAGGGCGCCGCGAATCCGATCGGTCCCAGCGTCATGCCGTCCCCCTGTCGAGTGCCTGGTAGATGGTCAGCAGGGCCGATTGGGCCGAGGCGTCGGTGTGATGGATCAGGTACTGCCAGCCGGTGGCCCTGCAAAGCGTGTCGAGCCGGTCCTTCCGTTCGGCCAGTCGCGCCAGGTACCGGGCGCGCAGATCGTTCGCCTTGAGCGTTTCATGCTCGAGCGTGCCGCCGACCGACTGGAAGATCGTGCGCCCCTTGAAGGGAAAGCTTTCCTCGGAGGGATCGAGAACCTGAAGGACGACGCCGCGGATGCCGCGATCGGCGGCCTTGGTCAGGGCAAGTTCGACCTGATCGATGCCGCCCAGGAAATCCGACACGAAGAGGGCGCGGGCGTTCGGGATCATCGCGCGATGCTCCGGCACGCCGTAATCGCCGGTTTCGGAGACGCTGAAGAACTCGGCCAGCCGCAGGATCTGGTTGCGGGCGTGGCGCGGCGGCAGCATCGTGCCGGTCAGGCCGACCCTCTCGCCGCCGCGGATCAGCAGGATCGCGATGGCGAGGGCCAGCAGGCGGCCGCGTTCCGATTTCTCCGGAAGCCGCTTGTCGGAACTGAACCGCATGGAAGCGGCCTGGTCGACCCAGAGCATGACGGACTGGGCGATCTGCCATTCACGTTCCCGGACATAGCGTTCGTCGCTGCGGGCCGACCGCCGCCAGTCGATCCAGCGGCGGGGATCCCCCGGCTGCACGGGCCGGTATTGCCAGAAATCGTCGCCCATCCCCGGCCGGCGGCGGCCGTGGTCGCCCAGCAGGACAGTTCCGGCCAGATGTTCCGCGCGGGCAAGCAGGGGCGGCAGGTTCGAGGCCTGACGTTCCGCCCGTTCGCGCAGCTGGCGCGGGTCCTGGACCAGGGTGGGCGTGTCGCTCACGCGGCGGCCTCGGTCCGGGTGACGGCCGCGGCGGTTTCGTCGATCAGGGCGGCGAGACTGTCGCCGCGTGCCCGGGCCGCGAAGTTCAGGCCCATGCGGTGTGACAGGACCGGGCGGGCCATGGCGATCACGTCCTCGGTCGACGGGGCCAGGCGCCCGTGCAGCATGGCGCGGGCGCGCACCGTCATCATCAGCGCCTGGGCCGCGCGGGGCCCCGGCCCCCAATTGACAGTGTCGCGGACACGTTGCGCCGCGCTCGGATCCTCCGGCCGGCAGGCGCGCACGAGGTCGAGGATCTGTTCGACGATGCTCTCTCCTATGGGCATGCGGCGCAACAGGGTCTGCGCGGCGAGCAGTTCCTCGGCCGTCAGGACCTGGTGCGCCTCGTCCTCCTCGACGCCGGTGGTGGCCAGGAGGATCGAGCGTTCGGTATCGCGGTCGGGATATTCCACGTCGATCTGGACGAGGAACCGGTCAAGCTGGGCCTCGGGCAGGGGGTAGGTGCCTTCCTGCTCGATCGGGTTCTGGGTGGCCAGCACATGGAACGGTCGCCCCAGGTCGCGATCCTCGCCGGCGACGGTCACCTGACGTTCCTGCATGGCCTGGAGCAGCGCCGACTGCGTCCGGGGCGAGGCACGGTTGATCTCGTCCGCCATCAGAAGCTGGCAGAAGATCGGCCCCTGCAGGAACCGGAACGAGCGGGAGCCGTCGGCGCTGGTCTCCAGCACCTCGGACCCGAGGATGTCGGCCGGCATGAGGTCGGGGGTGAACTGGATGCGGTTGCCGTTCAGGCCCATCACCGTCGACAACGCCTCGACCAGGCGGGTCTTGCCCAGCCCCGGCAGACCGATCAGCAGGCCGTGGCCGCCGCACAGCAGCGCCGAGAGCGTCAGCTCGACCACCCGTTCCTGACCGATGAAGCGACGCTCGATGGATGTGCGGGCCTCGGCCAGCTTTTCCTCGACCGCCTCGATCCGGGCTACGAGGTCGTCATCGGCGGTGTCGGTCATGGCAATGGCTCCGTGGGGGTCTATACTCTCATCCAGTGTATCGCGGGCGGAAGGAATGACAAAAGCAATGAGTGCACAAAATACCGTGAAACCGGATGCCGACGACATTGCTGCTTCTGCGAGGGCGGCGGCCAAGGGGCGCGGTCTGCCGCCGGTGGACGAATGGGATCCGCCCGACCGGGGCGATCTGGACATGCGTATCGCGCGCGACGGCACCTGGTTCTACCTCGGAACGCCGATCAACCGGCCGGAACTCGTCCGCCTGTTCTCGACGATCCTGCGGCGCGATGGGGATCGCCACGTTCTGGTCACGCCCGTCGAAAAGGTCGGCATCACGGTCGAGGACGCGCCCTTCGTCGCCGTCGACTTCGAGGCCGAGGGCACGGGCGAGGCGCAGGTGCTGCGATTCTCGACCAATGTGGGCGATGTCACCGAGGCCGGGCCGGACCGGCCCATCCGCGTCGAGCGCGATGCCGAGACGGGCGAGCCCTCGCCCTACGTGCTGGTGCGGGGGCGGCTCGAGGCACTGATCGACCGCAAGAGCTTCTATCGTCTGGTGGAACGGGGCGAGCATCGCGACCACGAGGGAGAGCGCTGGTTCGGACTCTGGTCGGGGGGCAGGTTCTTTCCCATCATCCCTTCGGACCAGTTGACAGAGGATTAGCGCGCGGCCTTTTCTGGACGTCCCGCACCGGAGTTCGCCTTGCCCAGATTTTGCGCCAACCTCTCTTTCCTCTGGAAGGATCTGCCGCTGCCCGCGCGGATCTCGGCGGCGGCCGAGGCAGGATTCTCGGGGGTCGAGATCCTGTTTCCCTATGACGACCCCGTGCCGGAGGTGCGCGATGCGCTGGCCCGGACGGGTCTGCCGTTGGTGCTGATCAACTGCCCGCCTCCGAACTATGCCGGCGGGGACAGGGGCTTTGCGGCGGTCCCGGGACTGGGCGGCCGGTTCCGCAGCGATTTCCTCCGCGCCCTGCGATACGCCCGGGCGCTCGGGGTCGAGCATCTGCACATCATGTCCGGTGCGGCCGAGGGAGCCGAGGCCGAGGCCTGTCTCGTCGACAACCTGGCCTGGGCCTGCGCCGAGGCGCCCGGGCAGAGCCTGACCATCGAGCCGATCAACGGCGCGGACATGCCGGGCTATTTCATGAATGATTTCGACCTGGCGCTGCGCGTGATCGACAGGGTCGGCGCCGCGAACCTCGGCCTGCAATTCGACGCCTATCACGCGCACCGGATCACCGGCGATCTGCTTGGCACCTGGGCAAGGGCGGCGCCCCGGGTCCGGCACGTTCAGTTCGCCGACCATCCCGGCCGGCATGAGCCGGGGACGGGCGAGGTGGATCTGGGCGCGTTCTTCGAGCGCCTGGATGCGGACGGCTTTGCGGGATGGGTCAGTGCGGAATACGTGCCGTCGTCCAGTCCGGAGGCTTCCCTCGGTTGGATGGGGTCTGCCGATTCCTCCTGACACGAGGCTGTCAGGAGGGGTATGTCATAGCTGAGCCATCGCAACCTGATGGAGTGACTGACATGACTGAACGCCTGACCACCGTATGGACCGAGATACCCGTGAAAGATCTGGATCGCGGCATCGCCTTCTATTCCACCGTCTTCGACTGGACGATGTCCAGGGAAGAGGCCGGCCCGAATGCCGTCGCCAATTTCAGCAGCGACATGGGCGGCGTGCACGGGCACCTCTACCCGGGGCGCCCGGCGGAGGCGGGCGCGGGTCCGACCATCCACATCGCGGTGCCGGACACGCTGGCCGCGGCCTCGGACCGGCTGAAAAGCGCGGGCGGCAGGATGGTCGCGGGGCCGATTTCGATCCCCGTCGGCAGCTTTCTCTACTGCGAGGACCCCGACGGCAACTCCATCGGGCTCTTCGAGGCGACGGCCGCCTGATGCGCCGGGCCGACCGTCTCTTTCAGATCGTCCAGTTTCTCAGGGGCGGTCGGCTTGTCACGGCGGCGCAACTGGCGGCGAAACTCGAGGTCTCGGAACGGACGATCTATCGCGACATCGCCGATCTCATCGGCTCCGGCGTGCCCGTCGAGGGAGAGGCCGGGGTCGGCTACGTGATGCGCGGCGGGTACGACCTGCCGCCCCTGATGTTCTCGCAGGACGAGATCGTGGCGCTGGTGGCCGGCGCCCGGCTGATCCGCGCCTGGGGTGGTCTGTCGATGGCGGCCGCGGCGGAAGAGGCGTTGGTCAAGATCAATTCGGTCCTGCCGGCACCGGCCCGGGACCGGTCCGAGCGGGTGCAGATCCACGCCTTTCCCTTCAGCCAGATGAGCGATGTCGTGCGCGACCGGCTGGACCGGATCGAGGCGGCGATCCACGCGCGCGCCCGCCTGATCGTCCATTACGCCAAGGAAAGCGGCGTGGCCGAGGATCGCTGTCTTCGGCCGCTGGGTCTCTATTTCTGGGGCAAGGTCTGGACGCTGGTGGCGTGGTGCGAGCTGCGCGAGGATTTCCGCAGTTTCCGCGTGGACCGGATGACGCGCATGGAGGTGGGCGACCCGTTCCGCGAAGAGCGCGACAAGAGTCTCAAGGCCTATTATGATACGCAGCGGCTCCACGGAGACCACCCGCCGCACTGATCCGGCAGTCAGTGACCGATGGCGGGAATGCCCTCGCAGGCGGCCTCGGGGGGTTCGACCTCGATCGTCGAGTGATGGATCGCGAACCGGTCGATCAGCATCGCCTTGAGCGACTGCCGGACCGCATCGCTCCGGGGACCGCACTGGACCACATGCGCCTCGAGCGCGGTTTCATGCTCCTGCATGCGCCACAGATGCAGGTGGTGGACATCCTCGACGCCGGGCATCGCGCGCATCGCCTCGAGCACCTCCTCGGCATGGGGCGTGCCGGGGCTGCCGAGCATCAGGATGCGGATGGCGGGCATGACCTCGGACGCCGCGTGCCAGAGAATGTAGGCGGCGATCAGCAGGGTGACGATCGGATCGATCAGCCGCCAGTCGTAGAGCAGGACCAGCGTGCCGGCGAAGATCACGCCGATCGAGCCCAGGGCATCGGCCAGATTGTGCAGGAAGGCCGCGCGGATGTTCATGCTGTCGCGCGCCATGCGAAAGGTCAGCCAGGCGGTCACTGCATCCACGATCAGAGCGAGGGTCGCGACGATGACCACGACCCAGCCCGCGATCGGTTGCGGATCGAGCATCCGCATCACGCCCTCGGCGGCGAGCCAGACCGAGAGAACGATCAGGGTGGTGTAGTTGATCAGGGCGGCGACCACCTCGGCCCGCCCGTAGCCGAAGGTCATCTCTGCATCGGCGGGGCGGCGCGCGATCCGGCGGGCGACCAGCGCGAGGACCAGGGATATCGCGTCGGAGAGGTTGTGGATCGCGTCGGCGATGAGCGCGAGGGAGCCGGAGATCAGACCGGCGACGATCTGGGCCAGGGTCAGCCCGATGTTGATCCCGGTGGCGATCCACAGCCTCTTGCCGCCCGCATCGACGGGCAGATGATGATGGTGGTGATCATGTGGCATGGCCGGTTGGTCTCATCTGGCGTCCCTCTCTTCAAGGTGCCGCAGCGCGGCCGCCTCAGGCGGTTGCCTTGCCCGCGGCCTCGACCTGGTTGCCGGACCGAAGCCCAGCGGCGGCGGCCGCGACGAGGGCGCGGAAGAGGGCGCGCTGGCGCCGGGCGTAGAACAGATGCTCGGGATGCCACTGCACGCCGAGGGCGAAGGGATCCCGCGTTCGTTCGATGGCCTGGATCATCCCGCCCGTGTCCCGCGCCGCGACGCGCAGTCCGCTGCCCAGCTCGCGCACGGCCTGGGAATGCAGGGCGTTGACCTTCATCTCCTCCGGTCCCGTCAGCGCGAGCAGCCGGGTGTGGGATAGGACGCGCACCGTCTTGCGCGGGAGGATGGTGCGGTACCTGCGGCTGTCCTCGTGCGTGGCATAGGCGTCCTGGTCCAGCGTGCCGCCGAGGGCCACGTTGATCATCTGCGCGCCGCGGCAGATGCCCAGAACCGGCTTGCCCTGTGCCTGCGCCTCGGTCACGAGGCGCCGCTCGAGCGCATCGCGGGCGGGGTCGAGGCGGGCGGAGGCGACGAGCTCTCCACCGTAGAGGTCGGGCGATATGTCGTCCCCGCCGCCGATGACCAGCCCGTCTATCCCGCCGACATCCGACGGACGCCCCGCGCCCCACCTCTGCGCGCGACCGCCGGCGAGCCAGATGTTCAGGGCGACCAGCGGAAAGATGCGCCAGCCGGAGCGGTTCGAGGTCGTGACGCCGATGAGCGGGCGGGTCATGCCGACACCCCGGATGCCATCAGACCGGACGCGGCCAGAACCTCGCCGCAGCGCCGGGCCCACTTGTGGCGGATGAGTGTCAGCTTTCCGTGCGCCTCCTGCCATTCGGTCATCAGCCGGACCATCAGCCGGTCGTCCTCGGCGACCTGCTCGACAAGGCGCCAGCGGTCCCATTCCTGCCGGAGCGTCCAGTCCGGATCGTCGATCAGGCAGTCCGGAAGCCGGAAGTGAAAGGCCGGGCGGGCCGAGACCGCGTCGCCCTTGAGCGCCTTCTCGACGCGGTCCGGAGCGAGCCAGGCGAAGATCGGCAGCATGTCCAGGCCGTAGTTCCGGCTGGCGGCGTGCTGCAGGTAGATCTCGAGCGCGGCATCCGGGCTGACGAAGCCGGCGTCGCAGAGATGCGCGACAAGGGCCGTCGGGTAGGGATCGGTAAAGGGCAGAACCTCGCGGCTGAGGTCGATGGGCCGCACCTCGCGCATCCAGTCCTCGATCAAAGCATAGGCCATCAGGGGGCGGGTGATCGATCGTGCATCCTGCCCGGCGAGCGCCGGGTTCAGATGCACGCCGAACCCGTAGGTCAGCCCCTTGCGACTGCCTTCGGCGCCCGCTTCGCGGAGGGCGGTGCGCAGGGCCTCGAGCCGGAAGAGCTGTTCGCGGTCCAGCGGTTCGGAGACGATCTCGACGGGAATGACCTCGCGGCCGATGTCGAGGCCGAGGCGCTTGATCGGGGTGTCCCTGGCGTGGCGCAGCGCGGTATCGAGGTAGATGTCGAGGCGGCCCAGCTCGCTGTCGGGAACGCTCCAGACATGCGCGTCCTGCCGGCTGGGCGAGCCGCCGAGTGTCCGGGCGGCCAGCGTGGCAGCCTCTTCGGCCGTCAGGCCGGAAAATTCGATCTCCACGCCGGTCAGGCGCGGGTCCCCGTCGTCGGTCCGGTCCCGGGGCAGTTGCGGAAAGGACTGCTGCGTCATGGTTTCCCCTTGCTGTCGGGGGATCAACCGTCCCAACGCCGGGCGGTTCCCGTGACGCGGCGGCGCGCGCCGCTGGCGCGCACGACATCATTTAGGGAAGGGCGCTGCCCTTCTGCGGCGAAGCGGGGCTTCGCCGCATTCATCCCGGGATACTTGCCGGACCAAAGAAGGGTTATTGCAGGCCGGACTCCGCGGCAATCTCGGCGGCGATCCGGGCGCGGGATTTCCTTTCGCGTTCGGTCGCGGACTTGAGCTGGCCGCAGGCGGCCATGATGTCCTCGCCGCGCGGGGTGCGGATGGGTGAGGCGTAACCGGCCTTGTGGACGATATCCGCGAAGCTTTCGATCCGCGACCAGTCCGAGCGTTCGTAGGGGGCGCCGGGCCATTCGTTGAACGGGATCAGGTTGATCTTGGCCGGGATGCCGGAGATCAGTTTCACGAGGCGGCGGGCGTCGGCGTCGCTGTCGTTCACGTCCTTCAGCATGACGTATTCGAAGGTGATGCGTTCGGAGTTCGACAGGCGCGGATAGTCGCGGAGCGCGGTCAGCAGCGTCTCGATGTTCCAGCGCTTGTTGATCGGGACCAGCCGGTCGCGCACTTCGTCCGTGGTGGCGTGAAAGCTGACCGCGAGAAGGCAGCCGATCTCTTCGGCGCATCGCGCGATCTCGGGGACGACGCCGGAGGTGGAGAGCGTGATGCGGCGGCGCGAGAGGGAGATGCCCTCGCCGTCCATGGCGATCTTCATGGCGTCGCGCACGTTGTCGAAATTGTAGAGCGGCTCGCCCATGCCCATGAGGACGATGTTGGAGAGCAGTCTCTCCTCCCGCTTGGGCGCGCCGGGCACCGGCCATTCCCCGAGATCGTCGCGGGCCACCATGATCTGGCCGACGATCTCGTCGGCGGAGAGGTTGCGCACCAGCCGCTGCGTGCCGGTATGGCAGAAGGAGCAGGTGAGCGTGCAGCCGACCTGGCTGGAGATGCAGAGCGTGCCGCGATCGGCCTCGGGGATGTAGACAGTCTCGACCTCGTGACCACCGGCGATGCGCATCAGGTACTTGCGGGTGCCGTCGGCAGAGACCTGTTTCGACACCATCTCGGGGAGGTCGATGCGGAAGGTCTCGGTCAGTTTTCCGCGGTAGTCCCGGGCGAGGTTGGTCATCTGGGAAAAGTCGCGCACGCCCCAATGGTAAATCCACTGCCAGACCTGGTTGACGCGCATCCTGGCCTGCTTTTCGGGCGTGCCCATGTCGATCAGAGCCTGGCGCAATGCCTCGCGCGTGAGGCCGACGATATTCGGCTTTCCCCCGGGCTGTTTCCGGGGGATCGTCATCACGTCCTGCGTGATCGGCGTCTGCGGCGCGTCGGTCATGGGCTCGGCTCCTGGGCGAAGCCTAGCCCTATAGTGGATTCGGGGCGGTTTGAAAACTCCCCCGGATCACGGATGCGCTACTGGCAGCGGCTCTGCGCCTCGGTCACGGCAGCGGTGTAGCCGGTGAGCGAGAAGGTGTCCTTGGTGGTCGTCCCGCGCGAGGAGCGGCCGGTGACGATCGCGCTGGCGCCGGCCTTCATGGCCGCGACGATCCGCGCATCCTGGGACTTGTTCTCGGGCCAGGCCCATTCGCCCTGGGTGATCAGTTCGAATTCGGTGCCGTCGACGTTCAGGTTCACGGTCGAGCCGTTGGCGAAGGGATAGCCGCCGGTGAAGGTGACCTGAGCCTCGACGCCCGCGCCGGGGCGGAAGAAGGTCATCAGCAGCATCTGCGACCGGGTCACCGTGACCACGCGGCCGTCCTTGGTATTGACCGTTTCCTTCGGGGCCGCGACGGCCCAGCACTCCTTGGGGTCGGCATCTTCGTACACCGCCCAGTCTTCCTGTTCGCTGACGATGTTCTCGCTGACCTGCTGTGCGAATGCGGGCGTGGCGACACCTCCGCCCAATCCGATCACGGCAGCCGCGGTCAGACCCAACACTTCACGGGAAATCATATCTCCAGCCTCCAAGCCGTCCTTGCCTCTGTCATGCTCATCCCGCCTTTGCGGACGTGTTCAGAGCTTTTGTTCTTCGACATTGCTACAATAGTCGGAAATCTGCCAATGACGAAAGAGCGAGTGGCGGGATTTTGCAGAGAAGGAGATCAGATGTCGAGTGCGGTGGAGCTTGCGCAGGTCTGGCGCGGAGAGGTTCTGGAGAGCGTGCATCACGGGCACGCGGTGATCTGCGATTCGTCCGGCGGGATCGTCGAGGCCTGGGGGGATCCGGACCTCGTCATGCTGCCGCGGTCGTCCTGCAAGATGATCCAGGCCCTGCCACTGGTGGAAAGCGGGGCGGGGCTGACGGACAGCCAGCTCGCGCTGGCCTGTGCGTCGCATTCCGGCGCCTCGCTGCACACCGGAATGGCCGGTGCCTGGCTGGAGGAGATCGGTCTGGGCGAGCCCGATCTGCGCTGCGGCTCGCACATGCCGAAGGACGAGGAGGCGCATCATCGCCTGATCCGTGCCGGGGCCGAGCCCTGCCAGTTGCACAACAACTGCTCGGGAAAGCACGTGGGCTTTCTGATGCTGAACCAGCGGCTCAAGGGGGATGCGGATTATGTCGAGCCGGATCACCCGGTCCAGCTGGCCGTGCGCGCCGCCTTCGAGGAGGTGACCGGAGCCGAGAGTCCCGGCTACGGGATCGACGGCTGCTCGGCCCCGAATTTCGCCACGACGCTGGCGGGGCTGGGGCGGGCGATGGCCTTCTTTGCCAATGCGCACCGGGCGTCGGGGGCGCGGGCCGGGGCCGCTGCGCGGCTGGTCGCCGCCATGGCGCGGCATCCGGTCCTGGTGGCGGGCGAGGGGCGGGCCTGCACCGATCTGATGCGCGCCATGGAGGGGCGCGTCGCGATCAAGACCGGGGCCGAGGCGGTCTATGTCGCGATTCTGCCCGAGGCCGGGCTGGGGGTGGCGCTCAAGGTGATGGACGGCGCGACGCGGGCGGCGGAATGCGCCATCGCCGCGATCCTGATCCGGCTCGGCGTTCTGTCGGCGGAGCATCCGGCGGTGGAGAAGTACTGGAACGCCCCGCTCGTCAATTGCCGCGGGCGCCGGGCGGCGTGGATCAGGCCGGGCACGGGCCTGGCCTGATCCGAGCGGTCAGTCGGTGCTGCTGAGGCCCTCGGGCTGGCCGACGACCACGAAGCGCAGAGCGTCGGGATCGAGATACCGGCGCGCCACGTCGTTCACCTGGTCCAGCGTGACCGCCTCGACCCGGTCGTTGCGGGTCGCCGGATAGTCGAGCGGCATTCCTTCGATCTGCATGCCGGTGATGATGTTGGCGATCCGGCCGTTGCCGTCGAACCGCAGGGGGTAGGCCCCGGTCAGGTACTTCTTGGCGGCCTCCAGTTCTTCCGCGGTGACGCCGTTTTCCGAGATCTCGGCCCATTGGGCCCTGATCACCTCGATCGCATCGGCGACCCGATTGTTCGCCGACTGGACCTGGCCCATCCAGAGATCGGCATGATCCTTGTCGACGAGAAAGCTGTAGACGCCATAGGTCAGGCCGCGCTTTTCACGGACCTCGGTCATCAGGCGGCTTTCGAAACCGCCGCCGCCGAGGATCGTGTTCAGCAGGTAGGCGGCGAAGAAGTCGTCGCTTTCCCGGTCCACGCCGGCATGGCCGAAGAGCGCGACGGATTGCGGCGTATCGAAGGGCACGACGGTGGTTCCGCCGGTCAGCGCGGGCTCGATATCGCGGGGAAGGGGCGCGCCGGTCTCTGGCAGATCGCCCAACAGATCGTCCAGAAGGGTGGCAAGCTCTTCGGGTGTGATGTCGCCGACGGCACCGATGTAGATGCGGTCGCGGGCCATCGCATCCGCATGCGCCTGGAGGATGTCCCCGCGCGTCAGGGACGAGACGCTGTCGACCGTGCCGTTGCTGTCGGTGCCATAGGGGTGATCGCCGAAGGCCCGCGATTCGAAGGCCCGGCCGGCGATGTCGTTCGGGTCCTTGGCATCCGAGCGGATGATCGAGAGGACCTGACTGCGCACCCGGTCGATGGCCTCCTGGTCGAAGCGGGGAGAGACGAGCGTTTCGCGCAGGAGCGCCACCGCTTCGTCGCGGTTCTCGGTCAGGAACTTGGCCGAGACGCTGACGGTGTCGTCGCCGGCGTCGTAGCTGAACGATGCGGCCAGCTCTTCCTTTGCCCGGGTGAAGGCGAGCGCGTCCATTTCGCCGGCGCCCTCTTCCAGCGTCGCGGTCATGAGATTCACGGCCCCGCGCTTGCCGGGCCGGTCGAGCGACGTGCCCCCGCGGAACCAGATCTCGAGGGCGGTGAAGGGGATCGAATGCTCTTCGACAAGCCAGGCGGTGAGCCCGCCGGGTGTCTTCACCTCCTGGATGTCCACTCCGGCCCGCGCGGGAAGCGTGAGCGCGAGGGAGACCAGGGTGGCCAGCAGGATACGGATCATTGGCTCACCTCGTTTGCAGGCTGCGTTTCGTTCGCGTCGGCAGAGGGTTCATCCCGTGCCGGGGCCCGGAGATAGCCGGTGACGGCGCGGTCCCGGTCCAGTACTTCGCGGGCGGCGGTCAGGATGTCGGCTTCGGTCACCTCCTGCAGGATGTCGGGCCAGGCCTGGATGTCTTCGATCGTGAGTCCCTGGGTCAGGCCCGAGCCATAGCGGCGGGCCATGCTTTCGACGTTGTCGCGCGCGTAGACCTGTCCCGCGCGGATCTGCATCTTGATGCGTTCGAGCTGCGCCTCGTCGACGCCTTCGTCCAGGAACCGGTCCAGCGTCTCGTCCATCGCCCGTTCCGCTTCCTCGAGGGACACACCCTCGGCCGGGACGACATAGACGCCGAACGTCGTGTCATCGAGCGACTGTCCGCGATACCAGGCCGATGTGTAGACCGCTTTTTTCTGCTCGAAAGTCAGTTTCTCGGTGAGATAGCCGGTCTGGCCGCCGCCGAGGATGTCGGCAAGGATGACCAGCGCGGCGGCGGTCTTCTGGTCGCCGGGATCGCGTTCCGGGGCAAGATAGCTGCGGCTGACATAGGGTTGGGCGACGCGCGGGTCCTCGAATACCAGCCGGCGTTCGGCGGTCTGGCGCGGTTCGGCCGGGCGGTCGCGCTCTTCCGGCAGTTCGGGGTTGGCCGGAATGGGCCCGTAATGCTCTTCGGCCAGTGTCCGGACCTCATCGGGCGTCACGTCGCCCGCCACGACGAGGATCGCATTGTTCGGCGCGTAGAACGTCCGGTAGTAGTCCATTGCGTCGTCGAGGCCGAGCTGCTCCATCTCGTGCCGCCAGCCGATGACCGGCACGCCGTAGCGGTGGTTCAGATACTGGGCGGCCATGGCCTGTTCGCGGAACAGGGACTGGGGCGAATTCTCGACCCGCTGGTTCCGCTCTTCGATGATGACTTCGCGTTCGGTCAGGATGTCGGTTTCGGTCAGGCGGATATTGCGCATCCGGTCCGCCTCCATCGACATCATGAGACCGAGCCTGTCGGCCGCGACGCGCTGGTAATAGCCGGTGTAATCGTGGCTGGTGAAGGCGTTGTCGGTCCCGCCGTTCTCGGCGACCGTCTTGGACAGCTCACCCGGCGCCAGATCGTCCGTACCCTTGAAGAGCAGGTGTTCGAGGAAATGCGCCACGCCCGAGACGCCGGGCGTCTCGTCCGCGGCTCCGGCCCTGTACCAGACCATGTGGACGACGACGGGGGCGCGATGGTCCTCGATCACGACGACCTGCATTCCGTTGCCGAGGGTGAAGTCGGTGACGAGATCCTCGGCCGCCTGCGCCGAGGGTGCCGCCAGTAGGAGAAGGGCCAGGACGGTCTTGAGTATCCGGGCCGGAGAGAAGAGAGACATCGGCGTTCCTTTTTATCCGAACCGGCCGTGCGGGACGGTTCAGTTCCAGTTGCCGGGGAAGATAAGCGAAAGGCCCGTGTTCGCAACACGGGCCCCGGTGGATGACGGATGTTTGACGCCCGCGTGAGGCCGTCAGCGTTCGGGCGGCGCCGAGGGGGTCTGGGCGCCGGCGCGCCGCCAGATCCATTTGACCGACTGGGAATCCAGCGTCTGGTTGTCGTAGGCGCGGTAGTATTCGTCCCCGCCGAAGATCCGGAACCGGGCGAACCGGTGCTTCCTGCGGCGCAGTTCCTCGTCTTCCTGCGCCAGTTTCTGGCGGATCGTCGAATCGACGCCGCGGCGCGAGGCCGCGCTCACCAGCGCCCCGTCGGCAGCGGCGATGCCGCGGTCCTCAAGCGCCGAGGGATTGCCGCCCAGGGCGGCGACGGCGTCGGCGATCGGCTGCTGGTCGGTGCGGTTCGCTCCGCCGGGGGTGGGCGGCGGCAGTTCGACGAAGCTCGGCGGTGTCTCGAGCGGCTTGCCCGGAACGATGGTGAATTCCTCCGGCCCGTTCGAGGTATTGCGAATCTTCCGCAGCGTGAAGTCACGATCGACACCCCCACAGGCCGCAAGGCCCGTGCAGGCTATAAGGATCAGCGGCAACGCAAAGCGTCTTGTCGCCGACATGGCAGTCCCCCTAGGCAGTCTGGGAACAAGGTCTACCGCATCTTGTGGTGGAGGTCACGTGCCTTTCTCGCCCGGCAGAAGGACGAGCACGGCCGCGCCGACGAAGATCGCCATGTCGGCCACGTTGAAGGCAAAGGGGTTGTCGATTCCGCAGCAGGAGACGTTCAGGAAATCGGCCACGGCGCCGTAGAGAAGCCGGTCGATGACGTTCCCGATCGCGCCGCCGACCAGCAGGCCGGTCGCGACCAGTCCGGCGCGCCGGGGCCTTTCGCGATACGCCCAGTAGAGCACCCCGACCGAGATCAGCAGGGCAACGGCGATCAGGATCCACCGGGACGACGCGGCGCCCTCGGCAAAGAGGCCGAAGTTGATGCCGGTGTTCCAGGCCATCCGCAGCGTCAGGAGAGGCGGGTAGACCTCGATGGTGCCGCGCTCGGCCAGGTTCATGGCATGAACGACGAGGTACTTGGTGGCCTGGTCGATCAAAAAGGCCCAGAAGGCGGTCCAGTAGACGATGCGCATTGTTCTGGCCGTTCAGTGCCGGAAATGCCGCATGCCGGTGAGAACCATGGCCAGCCCGGCGTCGTCGGCCGCGCGGATCACCTCGTCATCGCGCATGGAACCGCCCGGCTGGATCACCGCGGTCGCCCCCGCCTCGGCCGCGGCGAGAAGACCGTCGGGGAACGGAAAGAAGGCGTCCGAGGCCACCACCGACCCCTTGGCCGGCGTTTCGGCAAGACCGAGCTCGTCCGCCATGCGCTGCGCCTTGTGGGCGGCGATGGTCGAGCTGTCGACGCGGCTCATCTGGCCGGCGCCGATCCCCACGGTCTTGCCGTCCCTGGCGTAGACGATGGCATTCGACTTGACGTGCTTGGCCACGGTCCAGGCAAAGAGCAGGTCGGCCATCTCCTTCTCCGAAGGCCGGCGCGTCGTCACGACCCTGAGGTCGTCCATGTCGATGCGTCCGTTGTCCTTGTCCTGCACCAGAAGCCCGCCCGAGACCTGACGGAGCGTCAGGGTCGCCGTGGCCGGATCGGCGAGGCCGTCCGTCGTCAGCAGACGCAGGTTCTTCTTGCGGGAAAAGACCCGTTTCGCGGCGTCGTCCGCACCCGGGGCGATGACCACCTCGGTAAAGATCTGCGCGATCTCCTCGGCGGTCTCGCCGTCGAGCGGCCGGTTCAGCGCGATGATCCCGCCGAAGGCCGAGGTCCGGTCGCAGTCGAAGGCGCGCATGTAGGCCTCGCGCAGGGTGCCGCCGCGCGCCACGCCGCAGGGATTGGCATGCTTGATGATCGCGCAGGCCGGGCCATTCGCGGGAAGGAACTCCGACA
Source organism: Pseudooceanicola batsensis HTCC2597 (assembly GCF_000152725.1). Classification (GTDB taxonomy): domain Bacteria; phylum Pseudomonadota; class Alphaproteobacteria; order Rhodobacterales; family Rhodobacteraceae; genus Pseudooceanicola; species Pseudooceanicola batsensis. The sequence goes on along the minus strand of NZ_CH724131.1, from coordinate 2,310,861 downwards.
CCAGTTCGAAGGCCGCGTCCGTGTCGTTGATGTTGTTGTACGACAGTTCCTTGCCCTGATGCTGTTCGGCGGTCGAGACCCCGGGCCGGGCGGTGCCGTCGGTGTAGAAAGCCGCCGTCTGATGCGGGTTCTCGCCATAGCGCAGCGTCTGGGCGAGGGTGCCCGCGAAGACGCGGCGGCGGGGCGCCGGTTCCCCGATCGCGGCGGCCATCCAGGTCGAGACGGCGGCGTCGTAGGCCCCGGTGCGGGCATAGGCGATCTGGGCCAGGCGCTTGCGGAAGGCCAGCGAGGTGCGGCCTTCGTTGACCTTCAGTTCGTCGATCAGGAGGCCGTAGTCGCCGACATCGACCACCGTGGTGACGAAGGCGTGGTTCTTGGCCGCGGCGCGGATCATGGCCGGTCCGCCGATGTCGATGTTCTCGATGCAGGTATCGTAATCCGCGCCCTTCGCGACGGTTTCCTCGAACGGGTAGAGGTTGACGATCAGCAGGTCGATTCCCTCGATCCCGTGATCCTCCATCGCTGCGACGTGGCTCTCGTTGTCGCGCAGTGCCAGCAGCCCGCCGTGCACCTTGGGATGCAGGGTCTTGACGCGTCCGTCCATCATTTCGGGAAAGCCCGTCACCTCGGCGACGTCGGTGACCTCCAGCCCGGCCTCTCTCAGGAGGCCGGCGCTGCCTCCGGTGGACAGGAGCTGGACGCCCATGTCGGCCAGTTCCCTTGCAAGATCGACGAGGCCGGTCTTGTCGGAAACCGAGATCAAGGCGCGGCGGACGGGGTGGAGGTCGGTCATCTGGTTTGGTGATCCCTTGTCAACGGTCGGTCGCCGCATCCATCCCGTCGCGATGCAGATCGCGGATCGAGATCGGCGTGTCATGCGCCTTGGAGAGCGACCAGCGCACGCGGCTGGCGTGATCCCGGGCGATGGACGACAGCACGATCTGGGTGGTCGCACGCGGCTTGAGGCGGTTCTTCTCCAGAAAGACGGAAGGTTCAAGGCGCATTTCGCCGCCTCCGTCGTGCCGGAAGACCCAGATCTCGCCCGACTTCAGCGCCAACGAGACGGCCACGCCCCCCATGTCGAGCTGCGCTTCCACATCGGGATGCAGGTGAAACCGCACCTGATAGGCGATGCCCTCGGCGGCGTCGCGCGCCAGAATCGCGTCGAAGCGGCGCTTTTCGTCGTCCTCCATCGCGATCAGGAGATCCTCGCCCGCCACGGCGCGCCCGTCGCCCGTCAGCTCCAGCGTGCGGGCGTGGGTGAGGCCGTGGGATTTGACATAGCCGTCATGGCCGACCTGCAGCCGAAGCCCGTCGGGCGCCCGGGTCATCCGCACGGGCACGCGGCCGGGGCCTTCGACCAGCGGCTCGAACGCGCCTCCGCGCGTCCTGTGGCCGAGGCGGGCGCTCGACCGGCCTTCGAGGCAGAGGGTCGAGTGGCTGGGCGTCGCCCGGCCGGCACGGTGCCATTCGACACCGAAACTGACGCCGGACCCGCAATTGACGATGACGGGACGCCGCCCCGAGGTGAGTTCGAAGGCGAGGGTCGAGGCATGCGCGGCCTGGGACGAGCGCCCGGTGGGCGGCGTGGCCGCATCGACGATGACGCTCGTCCGGCCGCTCGAGAGGCGCGCGAACCCCATGGCGAGGCCGTTCGAATGACGGCGCCTGATCCCGGACTGGGCGAGAGCCTGGTCGAGCTGCCCCTCGGCCCCGCGACCGCCGCCGTGGAACCGGGCCAGCCCGCCGTCCGCGTGGCGCAGCGTGCGCAGGGTCGGGGCGATCCGTTCGATCGCCTCGGCATGGGCCGGGCCCAGCAGCAAGCCCCGGTCGGTGAGGGCCGCATCGGCGAGGGCCAGCAGCGAGAAGACTTCCAGCAGTTCCTCGGGGTTCCGGCTGGCGATCCCGCCCTGCTCGTCGATCTGATCACGGCAGGCGCGCTCCAACGCGGCGAGGGCCGGGCCGGCGTGGCGGCGCATGCCCTCGAGCGACAGGCTCGCATGGATCAGCCCGCAGAGCGCCTCGAACCGCGGCAGCCCGGGGTCGGCGGCGCGCCAGCGGCGCGCGAGGTAGCGCGTCTGCCGGGTGAGCGCGGCGAGGTAGCCCTGGTGTGCCGACCTGTCCTGCCCGCGCAGGACGAAGAGTGCGTGCTGGATGCAACGGATCAGGCGCCGACCGGTCAGGTCGGGCGTCCAGCCGGGACCGGCGCCTCGGCCGAACCGTGCGATCCAGTCGCCGACCCATTTCTGCGCCCGCTGGCGGGTGGTTGCATCCGCGACCGCGGCAAGGTCGTCGAGCCAGGCAAAGCCGTGCAGTTCGGCCGCGAAGGCCGGGTCCGGGGGGCGGATCGCCCAGATGTCGCCGCCCGGGTCTTCGACCAGATGGCCCGCGAACATGAAGTTGCCCGCCACCAGTTGCCGGCCCCGTGCAAAGCTGCCGACGCTGCGCGGTTCGGGCTGAGAGACGAATCCTCCGGAGGGTCGCGCCAGCGCCGACCAGCGCGCCACGACCCGGTCCATGAGACGGGGGGCGCTGCTGACCTTTGGGATGCTGTCCGACATTCTCTGCCTGTTCTCTGCGCTCGGGTGCGTGCCGGGGCCGACCTTATCGCCGCCCCCCGGCAAGGTCACCGGAAAATCCGGGTCACGCCGGTTTGCGAAGCATGGCGATGTAGAAGCCGTCCATTCCGCCCAGCCCGGCCCAGTGGTCCGGCCGCAGGCGGAGGCCGCCCTCCTGGGTGATCCAGTCCGCCTCGAGGCCGGGCAGGTCGAGATCGGCGGGATCTGTGGACAGACCGGGGTGCCGGGCCAGGGCCTCTGCGACCTGGACCTCGCCCTCGTCCGGAATGAGCGAGCAGGTGCAGAACACGAGCCGCCCGCCGGGGCGCAGCAGCGACAGGGCATGGTCGATCAGGCCGGACTGCAGGGCGATCAGGTCGCCGATCCTGCTGCCGTCCTGGGCGTGGGGCAGGTCGGGATGCCGTCGGATCGTGCCGGTGGCCGAACAGGGTGCATCGAGGAGGATGGCGTCCCAGCCGGTCCGGTCGAAGTCCAGCGCATCAGCCACGACGATCTCGGCCCCGAGCCCGGTGCGGGCGAGATTCTCGGTGATCCGCTCGGTGCGCGCGGCCGAGATGTCGAGCGCCGTCACCTCGGCGCCCGCGGCCGCCAGCTGCAGGGTCTTGCCCCCCGGCGCGGCGCACATGTCGAGCACCTTTTCGCCCGGGCGCGCGCCCAGCAGGCGTGCCGGGATGGCGGCGGCCGCGTCCTGCACCCACCATTCGCCCGCGTCGAACCCCTCGAGCCTCGAGACCTGAACGGGCCTGTCTATCCTCAGGTTGCCGGTCGGGAGGACCCTGGCCTCGAGCCGCTGGGCCATGTCGGCGGCGGCGGAGGGGTCGCGCGGCGTCAGGTCGAGCGGGGCGCCCCGGGCATGCGCGGCTTCCATCGCGACGACGCCGGCTTCGCCCCAGGCCATGACGAGCGGCGCGCGCAGCCAGTCGGGCAGGGGCGACGGCGGCAGATCCGGCCAGCGCGAAGGGGCCGTCGCGGCGACCTTGCGCAGGACGGCGTTCGTCATGCCCTTCAGCCGGTTGTGGCGGGGCATCGCGGCAACATGGGTCACTGCCGAATTGACCACGCCATGCGCCGCCTCGCTTGTGGCCAGCTCGTAGGTCGCGATGCGGAGGGTGATCAGCACCGGAAGGGGCGGCATGTGAGAGAGATGCTCGGCCAGGAGCGTGTCGAGCCGGCCGAGGTGCCGCAGCGTCTCGGTCGCGAGACGCTGGGCGCGGGCGCGGTCGGCGGGATCGAACCGGCCGAGCGGCCCCGTCCGCCCCAGCAGGTCGGCCAGGGTCTTCTGCTCATCGATAACGGAGGAGACGAGTTGATGCGCCGCGCGGCGCGGATCGGGTCGGCGTTCCGGACGCGGCTTGGCCTGCCGGTTCGACCGGTCGGGTTGGTTCGTTCCAGCGGGCCGGGCGGGGCCGCTGCGGCCGGGTCGTCCTCCCCGGTGTGGTCTTTTCCCCGACGGCGGCGTCATGGTGCTCTCCTTGCCCGTGAACAGGCGCGCGGTATATCATGGGGAGAGCAAGAAGGAAGCCCGGGATGAGCGACGACACCGTTCGGAAGGACCTGCCGCCCGCCGCGCAACGTGCGCTGGCGGAAGCGGAAGAGAGGCGGCGCGCCGCTGCGGCAGAGGCCCTGCCGCCGGAACTCGGAGGGCGCGACGGCCCGGAGCCGGTCCGCTACGGCGACTGGGAGAAAAAGGGAATCGCCGTCGATTTCTGACGGGGCGCCCGGTGGCGCCGCCGTCATGACCCCTTCACGGTGTCGTCACAGGCCCAGCACGTCCAGCATCGAATATTCGCCCGGTTCCCTGCCCTGCGCCCAGAGGGCGGCGCGCAGTGCGCCCCGGGCAAAGAGCGCCCTGTCGTCGGCGACGTGGCGCAGCGTGATCCGTTCGCCGGGGCCGGCGAAGATCACCTCGTGTTCGCCGACGATCCCGCCGCCACGGATCACGGCAAATCCGATATCACCCTTGCGCCGGGCGCCGGTGATGCCGTCGCGGCCCCGGTCCGAAACCTCGCTCAGATCGACGCCGCGGCCTCCGGCGGCGGCCTCGCCGAGCATCAGCGCCGTGCCCGAGGGGGCGTCGACCTTGCGGTTATGATGCGCTTCGACCACCTCGATGTCGTAGTCCTCGTCCAGCGCGGCGGCGACCTTCCTGACCAGCATCGTCAAAAGGTTGACCCCCAGCGACATGTTGCCGGCGCGCACGATCGCGGTCTCTTTCGCGGCATCCGCGATCGCGACCAGATCCTCGTCGCCGAACCCTGTCGTGCCGATGACATGCGCCGCGCCCGCGCGGGCGGCGGTCCGCGCGAAGGCGACGGTGGCTGCCGGCGCGGTGAAATCGAGCACGGCCTGAGCCCCGTCGAAGGCGCGGGCGGGGTCGTCCGTCACGGTGACGCCCAGCTCTCCGGTTCCGAGGCAGGTGCCGAGGTCCTGCCCGATCCAGTCGTGCCCCTGCCGTTCCACGGCGCCCGCCAGGCGCGCCCTGTCGCTTTGCCGCACCGTCTCGATCAGCATCTGTCCCATGCGCCCCGATGCGCCCGTCACGACGATCCCCGGAAGGTCACCCATCTGTTCCGCTCCTTGCTGGTTCCGCCTTGCTTATCGCCACAGCCCTGCCTTGGCAAAGGGATGGCGAAGGTCTAGATGCGGACCATGAGCAGAAACATTCACAACGACGGCCCCGGCCCCTCGCAAAGGCAGCTTCGTGTCGGCGAGACGATCCGGCGCGCGCTGTCGGAAATCCTGATGCGGGGCGATATCCACGACCCCGACCTCAACCGCCTGTCGATCACCGTGGGCGAGGTGCGCACCTCGCCCGACCTCAAGGTGGCGACCGCCTTCGTCCTGCCGCTCGGCGGTACCGGGCAGGACGTGGTGGTGGACCTGCTGGCCCGGAACAAGGGCGAACTGCGCCGAATGATCGGCAAGAAGCTCGGTCTCAAGTTCACGCCGGATCTGCGCTTCCGGGTTGACGACACGTTCGATCGCATGGACGAGACGCGACGGCTCTTCCAGCAGGACGACGTGCGGCGCGATGTCGAGGAGTAGGGCCGCGATGCGCGCCCTCGCTCTGGTGCTTTCGCTTTTCGCGACCTCCGCCGCGGCGGTGGAATGCCGCGACGCGGAGTGGCTCGGGCGGGGTTATACGGTCTGCGCGGTCGATGCGGTGCAGGACGAGCTGCGGCTTTTCCTGACCGATGACGGCGGCGTGCCCTATGGAACCTTCGCCGCCGTGGACGCCGGGCTGGCCCAGCAGGGCAAACAGCTGGTCTTTGCCATGAATGCCGGAATGTATCACGAAGACCGCAGCCCCGTCGGGCACTACCGCGAATCGGGGCGTGAGGTGCGGGGCGTCATAGCCAATGCCGGGCCCGGCAATTTCGGCATGCTGCCCAATGGCGTGTTCTGCTTCGGCCCCGGGCGGGTCGAGGTGATCGAGACCACGGCATACCAGGGTCGCGACGAGGCCGATTGCCCCAATGCCACACAATCGGGGCCGATGCTGGTGATCGACGGTGAACTGCACCCGCGTTTCCTGTCGGACAGCACATCGCGCTACATCCGCAACGGCGTCGGCGTGAATGCCGAGGGGACCAAGGCCTGGTTCGTGATGTCCGAGCTGCCGGTGACATTCCACGAATTCGCCTCGGTTTTCCGCGACATGCTCGGGGCGCCGCAGGCGCTGTATTTCGATGGCAATGTGTCGCGGCTCTTCTCGCCGCAGATCGGTCGGAACGATCTCGGCCTGCGCATGGGGCCGATCGTGGGTGTCGTGGCGGACCGGCCGGCGGATTGACCCGCCCGCCCGGCCGGGGTAGGTCCGCGGCCCTGACGACGAGGAGCGAGATGGCGCGCAAACGCAAAGGCCGGGACGTTTCGGGGTGGCTCGTGGTGGACAAGCCCGCGGGCATGACTTCGAACGCCGTGGTGAACAAGGTGAAATGGGCTTTCGAGGCACGGAAGGCCGGTCATGCCGGAACGCTGGATCCGGAGGCCACCGGTGTGCTGGCCGTCGCGCTCGGCGAGGCGACCAAGACGGTGCCTTTCGTGACCGACGCGCTCAAGGCCTATGTCTTCACCGTCCGGCTGGGGCAGGCCACCAACACCGACGATGCCGAGGGCGAGGTGATCGCCGAGAGCGATGCGCGTCCGACCGACGACGAGATAAAGGCGGCCCTGTCGCCTTTCGTGGGCGAGATCATGCAGGTCCCGCCCAAATTCTCGGCCGTGAAGATCGACGGTCAGCGGGCCTACAAGCTGGCGCGGGACGGCGAGGATGTCGAACTGGACGCGCGGCCCTTGTGGGTCGAGAGCCTGATCCTCGTCGACCGTCCCGATCCGGATCACGTCGTGCTGGAACTCGTCTGCGGCAAGGGCGGGTACGTCCGGTCGATCGCGCGGGACCTGGGGGCGGCGCTCGGCTGCCACGGGCATGTCGTCCGGCTGCGTCGCGTCTGGTCGGGACCGTTCCTCGCGGAAGAGGGCGTCGAGATGGACCGTATCGAGGCGCTGGCCCGGTCCGAGGAGATCGACACGCTTCTGCTCCCGGTGGAGATCGCGCTCGACTGCATGCCCGAAGTACGCGCCACCGACGAGAGCGTGACACGTCTGCGCAACGGAAATCCGGGTCTGGTGATCGCGCATGACGTCGAATACGGCGAGGAATGCTGGGCCAGCCACGGGGGCAAGCCGGTCGCCGTCGGCCACTACCGGGCCGGTGAGCTGCATCCCAACCGGGTTTTCCTGATCCCGTGATCGAACGGACGTTCCAGAAGGGCGATGCCGCGTCGGCGGCGGTCTACTCGGAGTGCGAGCTCTACCGATATGCTCTGACGCGGGTCTGGGAACCCTCCGGGCGCCGCGTGCTCTTCATCATGCTGAACCCTTCGGTCGCGACGGAGATTCAAAACGATCCCACGGTGGAACGGTGCGAGCGTCGCGCGCGGGTGCTCGGCTATGGCGGCTTTCGCGTCGTCAACATCTTCGCCTTTCGGGCGACCGACCCCAAGGTGCTGAAGCGCGCGCCTGCACCGATCGGGCCGGAGAACGACCGGACGATCTGCGACGGCGTCGCCTGGGCGGAAGATGTCATCGCGGGCTGGGGCGCGCACGGGGCGCATCTGGGGCGCGGCGCCGCGGTCGCGGCGATGCTCGGCCGGCTCGGGTGCCAGGCCATGCACCTCGGGCTGAGCAAGCAGGGGCATCCCCGCCATCCGCTGTATATCGCCTATACCCGCCAGCCCGAGATCTGGGTAGATCATGCCCTTGCTCCGCAGGACGCATGAACCGTTTGTTTGCAAAGCCTTAACCACAACACACGGTAGGCTTTGACCCGACTCGGAGCGGCGCCTATCGCTGGCACAGCTTTGAGGGCGACACGATGCTGATGCTTGCGGGAATGATGGGTCTGGTGTTGGTCGGGGCGACGGCTTTTATCGGTTTCGTCGATGATGAGGTTGCGGAAACCCGGGTCGATTCCCCCGAGCCCGACGAGAGACCGGAACTTTCCGCCCATGCGCTGCTGGAACTGATCGAGGGCGAGATCGTCGCGGGCACCGGACAGCCGGAGACCCTCTCCGGAACAGCTCACGATGACCAGATGAACGGCTATTCGGGCGACGACAGCCTGGCTGGCGGTGGTGGGAGCGACGTCGTGCTAGGTGCGGGCGGCGCGGATGTCCTCGACGGTGCGGGCGGGGACGATACGCTGCACGGCGGGGAGGGGCGGGACACGCTCTACGGCAGCAGCGGCGATGACGCGCTATTCGGTCACATGGGGCGGGACCTGCTGGACGGCGGCGGCGGGCGGGATGTCGCCCACGGCGGGGCCGGAGGGGACCGCCTGGCCGGCGGCGCCGCGGCAGATGCCCTCCACGGCGGGCTGGGGGGAGACGTGATCGATGGCGGCTCCGGAGACGACATGCTGTTCGGCGGATCGGGCGACGACTGGATCAACGGCGTCGCGGCGACACACGCGGCGGCAACGGATGCCGATTTCCTGAACGGCGGTCCGGGCGAGGATACCCTCATCGGCAATGCGAAGGATACGCTCACGCTCGGGGCCGGGGCGGACAGTGCCGTCCTGGGGCATTGGATCGGGACGGGTGATGAGGCGGCGGAGCTGATCGACTTCCTGGCAGGCGAGGACCAGCTGATCCTCATTCGTCCGGAAGGCGCCGCCTCGGATTACGACGTCCAGATCGATTCGAATGCAGCGGCGACCCGGGTTCTGCTGGACGGCGTCGCGGTCGCGGCTCTGCCCCCGGGCACGGAGATCGGACCGGGCGATATCGCCGTGATGCAGGAAAATGCGGCCGCTGAACTCCTGCAGCCAGGTCGAGAGGGCGGGGCAGGCACGCCATGATGCCAGAAAGGACTTTATTTTCCGGGAGAATTGGCCTAGATCGCCGGAATGCCATCGGTCTGCCGGTGGCATTTTGTTTCGGACCTTGCTGGACGACATCCCGGCTCGTGCCCGCCACCCCTGATGAAGGAGACCCCGATGTCGATTACCGTGGAAGAAAAATCCCGCCTGATGAAGGAATATGCGACCAAGGACGGCGACACCGGTTCGCCCGAGGTTCAGGTCGCGATCCTGACGTCGCGCATCGCCACGCTCACCGAGCATTTCAAGACCCACACCAAGGACAACCACGGCCGCCGCGGCCTGCTGAAGATGGTGGCGCAGCGCCGCAAGCTGCTGGACTATCTCAAGGGCAAGGACGAAGGGCGCTATCGTGACTTGATCAAGCGCCTCGGCATCCGCCGCTGAGGGACTGGTGGGGGTGAAACCCCACACTTCGCAAAAAGCGCCCGTTCCGGATGGAGCGGGCGTTCTGCTATGCCGGTACGTCAGGATTGACCACGGCGATCAAGTGGCCGCATTCTTGCCGCAGGAGGAGCGACATGATCCCGGCCCTGCGCATCGTCATCCACATGGGCGGCCTGCACCGCCTGTTTCCGTTCTGGCTGGCAGGCCTTTTCGCCCTCGCGACCTGGTTCAGTCCCGTCCTGCTGGTGGCCTTGGTCTATGGCGTCGTGCTGCAATGGATCAACGAGTACCTCATCCACAGGTTCATCTATCACCGTGAGCCGCCGTCGGATCAGAGTCCGTTCAACCGCCTCTACCGCAGCCATATCGGCCATCACGAATTTCCGCAGGACGAGGAATTTTTCACCGGCGACGACCACTGGTTTCCGTTGAAGGTCGCCGCGGGATCCTTTGTCCTGCATCTGCTGGCGCTGTGGCCCCTGCTCGGTCTCGCTTCGGCGGCCCTGCTGTCCTGGGTGGCGATCTTCGTTGGATCGGCCTCGGCTTTCGCGTTCTACGAATACTGTCACACGCTCGCCCATCTGAACGTGCCGAAGGGTCGGTTCGGCAAGCGACTGACCCGCAGCCACATGGCGCACCACTATCAGGATCACGAGGCCACCTATCACGTGACCTTCGGCATGGGATGGATCGACCGGCTGTTCGGAACGGCTCATGATCCGGCCAGGGCGCGCGCCAGGTATGACCGCCGCACGATGATGAGCATCGGCATGGACCCGGAGGACCTGCGGCTGGTGACGGCGCGCAAGGCCTATGGTATCAACAGATCGCCCCGGCACATGTCCTGATCGCTGGCGCATCAGGATAGCGCACCAGCGCGTCCCTCCGGCCGCTGGCGGCGCGCAAACCAGAGCTTTCCAATCGGTTGCAATTCCTGTATGGCCCCGCCATCTGAGACGTAACGCTCCGGCCCCCGGCGTTGTGCGAAGGATAGGGGGCGGTGGCAATGGGGCCGCCATGCAAACGGGAGACCCGGCAGGGGCCGGGAGTGCTCCCTCACAGGATACGATGATGTTCAACGTAACGAAGAAATCGATGGAGTGGGGCGATGAAACCCTCACTCTGGAAACGGGCAAGGTTGCCCGTCAGGCGGACGGTTCCGTGATCGCGACTCTGGGCGAGACCAGCGTGATGGCGAACGTGACCTTCGCCAAGGAACCGAAGCCGGGTCAGGACTTTTTCCCGCTCACGGTTCACTACCAGGAGAAATACTATGCCGCGGGCAAGGTGCCCGGCGGCTTCTTCAAGCGCGAGGCCCGGCCGACCGAGAAGGAAACGCTGACCGCGCGCCTGATCGACCGTCCGATCCGTCCGCTGTTCGTGCCCGGCTTCAAGAACGAAGTTCTGGTGATGTGCACCGTGCTGAGCCACGACCTGGTCAACGACCCGGACATCGTGGCGATGATCGCGGCCTCGGCCGCGCTGACGATCTCGGGCGCGCCCTTCATGGGGCCGATCGCCGGCTGCCGCGTCGGCTATGTCGACGGCGACTATGTGCTCAACCCCGATGTCGAGGACATGAACGGGCTGCGCAACAATCCCGAGCAGCGGCTCGACCTTGTCGTCGCGGGCACGAAAGACGCCGTGATGATGGTGGAATCGGAAGCCTACGAGCTGACCGAGGACGAGATGCTGGGCGCCGTGACCTTCGCGCACGAGCAGATCCAGCCTGTGATCGACCTGATCATCTCGCTCGCGGAAGAGGCGGCGAAAGAGCCGTTCGACTTCACTCCGCCGGACTACTCGGCCCTGTATGACGTGGTGAAGGCCGCCGGCGAAGCGCAGATGCGCGACGCCTATGCGATCACCGACAAGCAGGAGCGCGTCGCCGCCGTCGCGGCCGCGAAAGAGGCCATCAAGGCCGGGCTGAGCGAAGAGCAACTCGAGGACCCGAACCTCGGCTCTGCGCTGAAAAAGCTGGAATCGACAGTCCTGCGCGGGACGGTGGTCAAGGACGGCAAGCGGATCGACGGCCGTGCGCTGGATCAGGTCCGGCAGATCGAGGTCGAGACCGGCCTGCTGCCGCGGACCCATGGCTCGGCGCTCTTCACCCGTGGCGAGACGCAGGGCCTGGTCGTGACCACCCTCGGCACCGGAGATGACGAACAGATCATCGACGCGTTGCACGGGAACTTCCGCTCGAACTTCCTGCTGCACTACAACTTCCCGCCGTATTCTGTCGGTGAAGCCGGGCGCGTCGGCCCTCCGGGTCGTCGCGAGATCGGCCACGGCAAGCTCGCATGGCGCGCCCTTCAGGCCGTTCTGCCCGCCGCGACCGACTTCCCCTACACGATCCGGGTCGTCTCGGAGATAACCGAGTCGAACGGCTCCTCCTCGATGGCCTCCGTCTGCGGCGGGTCGCTGTCGATGATGGATGCCGGTGTGCCGCTCAAGGCCGCGGTGGCCGGTGTGGCCATGGGTCTGGTTCTGGAAGACGATGGCGAATTCGCGATCCTGACCGACATTCTCGGCGACGAGGATCACCTCGGCGACATGGACTTCAAGGTCGCCGGGACCGAGAACGGCATCACCTCGCTCCAGATGGATATCAAGGTTGCGGGCATCACGCCCGAGATCATGAAGAAGGCCCTCGCCCAGGCGAAGGACGGCCGGATGCATATCCTTGGCGAGATGAACAAGGCGCAGGCGGGCACGGGCGAGTTCTCGATCCACGCCCCGCGGATCGAGACGATGCAGATCCCGACCGACAAGATCCGCGAAGTGATCGGGTCGGGCGGCAAGGTGATCCGCGAGATCGTCGAGGTTTCCGGCGCCAAGGTCGACATCAACGACGAGGGCATCATCAAGATCGCCAGCCCGAACGGGGATGCCATCCAGAAGGCCTATGACATGATCCACTCGATCGTGGCCGAGCCGGAAGAGGGGCAGATCTACAAGGGCAAGGTCGTGAAGATCGTCGACTTCGGCGCCTTCGTGAACTTCTTCGGCAAGCGGGACGGGCTTGTGCACGTCTCGCAGATCGAGAACCGTCGCCTGAACCACCCGTCCGATGTTCTGAAGGAGGGCCAGGAGGTCTTCGTCAAGCTTCTGGGCTTCGATGACCGCGGCAAGGTCCGCCTGGCCATGAAGATGGTTGACCAGGAGACCGGTGAGGAAATCACCAAGGAAAAGGCCGAAGCCGAGGAGTGATCCTTGCAGACAAAAAGAAAGCGCCCCGGTTCGTCCGGGGCGTTTTTTCGTTTGGCGGCGGCACTTGTCGCCAACAACCGCTTCTGCAATATCAGCCCGGAAATTGGTGGCGCGCCGGGTGATCAGAATCTCCCGCAACGGCAACGAAGGATTGTCGCGCGGTCGCGAATTGATCGGACCAAGTGGCGTTCCTGTGAATGGCAGAAAATCAGATGTCAAAACCGGTGTTCTACGACCTCACCGAGATTCTTTACCTGTCCGGCAGTTCACCGTTCTATTACGGCATCGCCCGTGTCGTGGCCGAAGCCGCGCGCGAGATCTTCCTGCTGGATCGCGGCGTGCGTTTCGTCGCCTATTCCCAGGCCCATGACACGTTCATGGAGATATTCCCCGGCCGCGACGAAACGGGCGATGTCGATCTGAACGTCCCGAACGCCCGGCTGCTCAAGTTCGTTCGGGCGACTGGGGGTAAGCCGCGGGCCATCCGGCACGTCCAGCCGCTTCTGCTGCCTCCGTTCCTGGCCTATCAACGGCTGCGCTGGTTCCGGACGGGTGTCGATATTCGCCCCGTTGACATGTCCGGGGGCATCTTTCTCTCCTGCGCGCGCCCCAAGCTGATGATCCACGCGGTGGATTCGATACGGGCGAAGCACCCGGGTTGCGAGGTTCACGCGCTCTTGCACGACATGATCCCGCTGTATGTCGAAAAGCACGACAGGGACACGCGTTTTGCGTCGTCATTCAGGATCGACAACAATTACCTGATCGAACGAGCGGACCACATCATTACCAATTCCCAGTTTACCGCGGACGACATCATGTCGTTCGTGGAACAAGGATTACTGATTCAGCCCCGGAAGATGACCGCTGTGCGGTTGCCTCACGAATGTCGCGCGGGGACAGATCAGCCGGTCATCTCCCTGCCAGAGCGGCCCTATGTCCTGATGGTGGGCACCTCGCTCGGCCGCAAGAACCTCGATGTCGTTCTGGACGCGATGTGTCTGGTGCTGGAGCGGGGCAAGACCCCGCCGCTTCTCGTTCTCGCCGGGCGCAAGCGGAAGCGCACGCTGGAATTGCTCGAGACGCCGCGCATGGCGGAGGTGGCAAAGCATGTCCTTCATGTGGATCGCCCCAACCAGACCGATCTCGAGCGGCTGTATCGCGAGGCTCTGGCGCTTGTCCTGCCCAGCGAGATCGAGGGCTGGGGCCTTCCCGCGGCCGAAGCCCTGTGGAACGGGATCCCGCCGTTCTGCTCGGACATCCCGGTCTTGCGCGAAGTCTGTGGCGACTTGGGCGTCTATTTCGACCTGCGCGATGCCGAGGCGCTGAGCGGCCACCTCGTCAGGCTGAAGGAAGAGCCCGGGTGGCGCGCCGGGTTGGTCGATCGGATCGAGGCGAATTCCGGGTCTCTCAGGACCTGGAACCAGTTCGCGACCGAGCTGCTGGATCGTGCCGTCGCGCCCTGAGGCACCTCACGTCCCGCGACGGCGGAACACGCCCGTGGCCTGTGCCGCCTCATTGCCCAGTTCGTCGCGAATCCGGGCCTCGGCAAAATAGGTCCTGGCGCCACCGCCCGTGACCGTGCCCTCGGCGATGATCGTTCGGCCCTTGAGAGGGCCGAGATAGTTCACGTTGAGGTTGAGGGTCATGGCGAGTTTCCGGTCGTCGGGATCGCCGGTGTAGCAGCCCGCGTAGCCCATAACGGTATCCGACATGACCGCGTGCACGCCGCCGTGCGGGATGCCGTAGCGGTTGAGGAGGAAATCCTCCATCGGCAGATCGAACCGGGCATAGCCCTCGCGCCAGGCGGTGAGGCGGAACCCGAGATGGCGCTGGAAGGGGTAGGGGTCTTCCACCAGAAGCGGATCGAGCTGCTGATCATCCATCTGCCGTCACACCTTCCTGGCCGCGTTCAGACCGGCCTCGGCGAAATGGGGCACGGACTCGCCCATCTTGCGGGCTCGCTCCGGGTTCGAGGCGTTGCCGTCCAGCGCCCGCTTGTAGACGCCCTGGATGATTGCGGCCATCCGGAAAAAGGCGAAGGCGAGGTAAAAGCCGAAGCGGTCGATTCCGTCTATTCCGGCCCGCTTGCAATAGCTCTCGACGAATTCCTCGTCGGTCATCAGCCCTTCGGCCTTGCGATCGGTTCCGGCCAGGCCGCGGCCGTCGACGCCGCCGGGCATCGACCATTGCATGATCACGGCGGCCACGTCGGCGTAGGGATGGCCGGTGGTCGAAAGTTCCCAGTCCAGAACGGCGGCGACGCGGGGGCTGTTCTTTTCGAACAGCATGTTGTCGATGCGATAGTCGCCATGGGCGAGGGTGCGCAGGCCGTCATCCTCGGGAATGTTGTCGTTGAGCCATTGGATCAGCTCGTCCATGGCCGGGATCGTATCGGTCTCGGAGGCGCGGTACTGCTTGGTCCAGCGGCCGATCTGACGTTCATAGTAGTTGCCGGCCGGGCCGTAGTCGTCGAGGCCGGTCGCCACGAGATCGACGCCGTGGATCGCCGCCAGGACGCGCGACATCTCGTCATGGATGGCCCACCTGTCCTCTTTCGGCAGTTCCGGGAGGGAGGGCAGGTTGAAATGGCGGCCATCGACCTCGTCCATGACGTAGAACATCGAACCGATGACATCCTCGTCCTCGCAGAGGACATGGACCTTGGCGACCGGCACGTCCGTGTCGTAGAGCGCCTTCTGCACGCGGAACTCGCGATCCACCGCATGAGCCGATTTCAGCAGAACCCCGGGCGGCTTGCGGCGCAGGACATAGCGGTGTTTCGGCGTGACCAGCCGGAACGTCGGGTTCGACTGTCCGACGTCGAACTTCTCGGCCTCGATGGGGCCTTCGAAGCCGGGCAGGTTCTCGGTCAGCCATTTCTCGACCGCGGGCAAGTCCAGTTTGGTGGGGTCCTGTTTGGTCATCTCGGGCCTCATGCGTAGGTCAGCAGGCGGTCGGCATTGGCCGCCGTGATGTGCGGGGTTTCGTTGAACCCATGGAAATAGGTGTTTCGGGGCGTGAAGACGAAGCGCGTGATCGCCGTGTTCTTCATCTGCAGCTGCATCTTGGTCTGGTGGACGCCGGGCGTTTCCAGAAGGGCCGAAACCGCCTGGCTGATGGCGCCGCCGGAGGAGACGGCGAAGACGGTCTCGACCCCCTCGCGCATGACCGCCCTGCAGGCGGTGTCGACGCGGCCGGTGAAGTCCGACCACATCTCTGGCGGGCCGGCAATTTCGTCGCGCTGCCATTCGGCGACCGTCGAGCGCAGGGTGCGAAAGTGGCTCTTGTGATCGGTCATCAGACCCTCCGGCGCGCCCCCGGCGGCATATTTCGCCTTCAGCAAGCCGCCGAAATCGTATTCGTCGAAGCCCTGGTGTTCCTCGGGTTCAAGCTCGAGACCCATGCCGCGCAGGATCCCGGTCAGGGTCTCCTTCTGCCGGCGCAGGGTGCCGTGTGCGACAAGGTCGGGACGGATGCCTTCCTGCGCGAACCAGCGGCCGAGCGCACCGGATTGCTCATGTCCGATTTCGGACAGGACATCGTAGTCGTCGGCGCCAAAGGACGCCTGACCGTGACGGATCAGGTAGAGTGTCGGCATTTCGCCCCGTTCGGTTGGGCCCCGGCGCGCAGGCCGGGGCACCGTTGCTCTTACAGGACTTCGAAGAGGCCAGCCGCGCCCATGCCGCCGCCGACGCACATGGTGCAGACCACGTATTTGGCACCGCGGCGCTTGCCCTCGATCAGGGCGTGGCCGACCATGCGGGCGCCCGACATGCCGTAGGGGTGGCCGATCGAGATCGCGCCGCCGTTGACGTTCAGGATCTCGTCCGGAATTCCAAGGACGCGGGCCGAGTGCAGGACCTGGCAGGCGAAGGCCTCGTTCAGTTCCCACAGGCCGATGTCTTCCATCTTGAGGCCGTGCGCTTCCAGCAGCTTGGGCACCGCGTAGATCGGGCCGATGCCCATCTCGTCGGGGTCGAGGCCGGCGGCCATGACACCGATGTAGCGGCCCAGCGGCTGAAGGCCGCGCTTCTCGGCCTCCTTGGCCTCCATGACGACCGAAGCCGAAGCCCCGTCGGACAGCTGCGAGGCGTTGCCGGCCGTGATGTTCTGCCCTTCCTTGACCTTCTGGCCGTCCTTGAAGACCGGCTGCAGGCCCTGCAGGTTCTCGAGCGTGGTGGAGGGGCGGTTGCCCTCGTCCTTCTCGAGCGTGACCTCCTTGTAGGAGACCTCCTTGGTTTCCTTGTCCATGACGGCCATGGTCGAGGTCAGCGGCACGATCTCGTCATCGAACTTGCCGGCCTGCTGTGCGGCGGCGGTTCGCTGCTGCGACCGCAGGGCGTACTCGTCCTGATCCTCGCGCGAGACGTTGTAGCGGTCGGCCACGATCTCGGCGGTTTCCAGCATCGACATGTAGATCGCCGGCATGTTCTCGACCAGCCAGGGGTCGGTCCGGCGGTCCGTCCGCATGTTCTGGTTCTGAACGAGCGAGATCGATTCGACTCCGCCGCCGATGGCGACCTGCATGCCGTCATGCACGACCTGCTTGGCGGCCGTGGCGATGGCCATCATGCCCGAGGCACACTGACGGTCGAGCGACATGCCCGCGACCGATGTGGGCAGACCCGCCCGCATCGCGGCCTGACGGCCGATGTTGCCGCCGGTGGCGCCCTGCTGCAGGGCCGCGCCGATCACGCAATCCTGAATTTCGCCGCCCTCGAGGCCGGCGCGGGACACGGCGTTGCTGATGGCGTGGCCGATAAGCTCCTGCGCCTGTGTGTTGTTGAACGCACCGCGAAAGGCCTTGCCGATCGGGGTCCGGGCCGTTGAGACGATAACTGCGTCACGCATTGGGGGTCCTCCCTCTGGGTATTACGATTTCGGTAGTTCGATGCCGCGCTTTTCGGCGGCCATCTGGGCATATTTTCGGGTCTGCGCGAAGGCGCCGGGCATGATCCGCTGGTTTCCTTCGTCCCGGATCGCGTCCATTTTCGAGGCGATCGTGTCGGGGTCGAGTTCGTCGTCGCCGAAGGCCAGGCCCTCGGTTTCGTAGATGCGGCATTCGGCGAAACAGCCGCCCCCCGCGCCCATGATCATACGATTGGGGCTGTCCTCGTGCACGAGGGTCAGCAGGCCGGGGGTGATTGTCTCGGGCTTGAGCAGGTCGAGCACCTGCTCCGGCAGCAGGCCCTCGGTCATCCGGGTCGCCGCCGTGGGAGCGAGGATATTGGCCTTGATGTTGTATTTCTGGCCTTCCTGCACCAGCACGTTCATCAGGCCGACCATGGCCGCCTTGGCCGCGCCGTAGTTGGACTGGCCGAAGTTGCCGTAGAGGCCGGAGGCCGAGGTCGTATAGACGATCCGGCCGTACTCGTTCTCGCGGAAGTGGTCCCAGAGCGCCTTGGTCGGCACGACCGAACCCATCAGGTGGACGTCCACGACCTTGGAAAAGTCGTCCAGCCCCATCTTGGCGAATGTCTTGTCGCGCAGGATGCCGGCGTTGCAGACGAGGATGTCGACCTTGCCCCACCTGGCGATGGCCTGATCGACCATGTCCTTGACCTGAGCGGCATCCGTGACGTTCGCGCCATGGGCCATGGCCTCTCCGCCCATGGCTTCGATCTCCTTCACCACCGCGTCGGCCTGCGCGGTCGATGAACCGGTGCCGTCCGTCGCCACGCCGAGGTCGTTCACGACGACCTTCGCGCCCCGGGCCGCCAGCCCGAGGGCATGGGACCGGCCCAGACCGACGCCCGCGCCGGTCACGATGGCCACCCGGCCGTCAAAACGTATGCTCATGGTTCAACCTCCGAAATATCTGCGGCCCAGCCACTCGGCGACGAGTGCGGGCTTTTCCTTGCCTTCGATCTCGACCGTCACGGTCGTGGTCGTCTGGACCTCGCCGGGCCGGATCTCTTCGAACTTGTCCAGAACGAACCGCCCCCTGATCTTCGATCCGACGGGCACGGGCGAAACGAAACGCAGCTTGTTGAAGCCGTAGTTGACGCCCATGGTGACGCCCTCCATCGCTGGCATCTGGTATACCATCGCCGACAGCATCGAAAGGGTGAGGAACCCGTGGGCGATGGTCGTGCCGAAGGGCGTCTCCTTCGCCTTCTCGGGATCGACGTGGATGTACTGCCAGTCCTCGGTGCAGTCGGCGAAGGTGTCGATCCGGTCCTGCGTGATCTCGAACCAGTCGGAGACACCGATCTCCTGGCCGGTCAGGGCTTCGAATTCTTCCCGGGTGACGGTCTTGCTCATGTGGGGTCCTTTCAGAAGCTGCGGGCGGCGGCGACGCGGGCGGCGTGATAGCCATAATCGCCCAGCCATTCGGCGCCGACGCGCGCGCGCTTCATGAAGAAGCCCATGTCGAATTCGTCGGTCATGCCGATGCCGCCGTGCATCTGCACGCCCTCGCTCACTGCGAGCTTTGCGGTCTGGGTGGCGCGGGCCTTGGCGATGGACACGGCGATTTCGGCGTCTTCGGGGCTTTCGTCCATCATCCGGCCCGCATTGGCGATGGCCGAGGCGGTGATCTCGATTTCCGAGAACAGGTGTGCGGCGCGGTGCTGGAGCGCCTGGAACGAACCGATCGTGCGACCGAACTGCTTGCGTTCCTTCAGGTAGCCGGTGGTCATGCCGAAAGCGCCTGCCGAAACGCCGAGGAGTTCGGCCGAGAGCGCGGCCTGCCCTGCCTTCAGAGCGGTGGCGAGGGCCGCCATGCCGCCGTCGACCTCGCCCACCACGTCGTCGCCGGTGGCCTCGACCGCGTCGAAATCAAGCTGCGCATGATCACGTTCGTCGATCGTGTGCTTCGCGCTGCGGCTCAGTCCCGCACGGTCGGCGTCCAGATCGAACAGTGTCAGGCCCTCAGCCTCTCCGGGGCTTCCGGCCGTCCGGGCCAGCACCAGCACGCGCGTCGCGGCGGCGCCATCGGCGACAAAGACCTTGCGGCCGGACAGCCGAAAGGCGTTGCCGGATTTCTCGGCCTTCAGACCCGTCCGGAGCGGCGCGTGTTTCGGCCCCTCGTCCACGGCCAGCGCGTAGATCGAAGAGCCGTCCGCGATACCCGTCAGCCGGTCGTTCGCGGCACCCTTCAGCGCGGTCGCGGCCATCACGGCGGTGGAGATGAATGGAGAGGCGGCCAGCACCTCGCCCATCTCCTCGCTCAGGATGCCGGCGGCGCGATGCCCCATGTCCGACCCGCCCGCATCCTCGGGCAGGAGGACCCCGGTCCAGCCCATCTGGGCCATTTCCTTCCAGAGGCCGGAATCGTAGGTCCGGCCGGCGTCGCGGTTGGCGCGGAAGGCGCTGACGGGAGAAGATTCCTGCAGGAACCCGCGCGCCGCATCGCGCAGCATGACTTCATCCTCGGTCGGGACAAGCGAAGTAACCATGTCGATATTCCTTTACGAGGAGGGCAGTTCGAGAACGCGTTTGGACAGGATGTCGAGCATCACCTCGCTCGTTCCGCCCTCGATCGAGTTCGCCTTGGTGCGCAGCCATTCCGGCGCGAGCGACCCGTGTTCTCCGTCCCATTCGACGCCTTCGGAGCCGGTGATGGACATGAGAACCTCGTAGCGGCGCTTGTTCAGTTCGGTGCCGGCATACTTCAGCATTGCCGAGGCATGGCCGACGCCGCCCTGTTTCGCCATGTCCTTGTACCGTTCGAGCGTCATTCCCATGGCCAGCGTGTCGATCTCCAGTTCCATGGTTTGGGACCGAATGACCGGGTCGTCCATCAGCGTCTCGTCCAGGGTGTCGATGAAGGCCCCGAGCGACCGTGATCCGAGGATGCCGCCCGCCGCGCCCGAGCCGCCACCGCCGATCATCTCGCGTTCATGCGTCAGCAGGTGCTTGGCGACGTCCCAGCCGCGGTTCAGTTCGCCGACGATGCGCGAGTTGCCCTCATCGTCGGTCTTGGGAACGGTCACGTTGTCGAAAAAGGTCTCGCAGAAGGGCGAGGCACCCGAGATCAGCTTGATCGGTTTGGTCGAGACGCCCTCGGCCTCCATGTCGATCAGCATGAACGAGATGCCCTTGTGCTTGGGCGCCTCCCTGTCGGTGCGGACCAGGGCGAAGATCCAGTCGGCCTTGTTCGCATAGGAGGTCCAGATCTTGGAGCCGTTCACCACCCAATGATCGCCCTTGTCCTCGGCGCGGGTCTGCACCGATGCGAGGTCCGAACCCGCACCCGGTTCCGAGTAGCCCTGGCACCAGCGGACCCGTCCGTTGGTGATCTCGGGCAGGTATTTCAGCTTCTGTTCGTGCGTGCCGAAGGCCAGCAGGGCCGGTCCGAGCATCCAGAGGCCGAAGCTTTCGAGTGGCGAAGGCGCGTTCGCTTTCGCCATTTCTTCGCGGAAGATCTTTTCCTGGGCGCGGGACAGGCCGGCGCCGCCATATTCGGTTGGCCAGCGGGGGGCGGTCAGCCCCACCTCGGCCGCGTTCTCCATCCAGATTCGCTGCTCATCGCACGAGAAGTTGAAGCGCTTGCCGCCCCAGCAGATCGTCCGCTCATTAGCGGGCATATCCCTTAGTTTTTGTGGGCATTTTTCGGCAATGAAAGCCGCGACCTCGGACCTGAACTGGTCCAGGTCGTCCGAAAACGACGCCATATCCGCTCCTCCCAGACGGGTGATGTTTTGCAGTGCAGAATAGAATTTCACAGTTTGCTTGACAAGGCGGCCCGGAAACCTTTTGATCGGCCCCAGAAATGCGTCGGGGTCAGTACCCGGCCGTTCGAAACGGGAGGAAATTCATGTCCATCAAAACTGCCGCTCTCGCGGCTGCTGTCTCTGCCGTTGCCGTCACCGCGGCGCAGGCCGAAATCAAAATGGCGTTCATCGATCCGCTGTCCGGTCCCTTCGGTCCCTCGGGTGAGGCCGCCTACACCAGCTACCTGCTGGAAGCCGAGCGAATCAACGAAGCCGGCGGCGTCAACGGCGAGATGATCGAGCTGACCGGCTATGACAACAAGGTCAATCCGAAGGAATCGCTCGTCCAGCTGCAGAAGGCCATCGACAGCGGCGCGCGCTACATCTTCCAGGGCAATGGCTCTTCTGTGGCGGCTGCGATCATCGATGCGGTGAACAAGCACAACAAGCGGAACCCGGGCGACGAGGTCCTGTTCTTCAACTACGCCGCCGTCACGCCGGCCTTCACCAACGAAAGCTGCTCGTTCTGGCATTTCCGCTTCGATGCGCATGCCGACATGAAGATGGCGGCGATCACCGACTACATCCGCTCGCAGGACGACATCAAGAAGGTCTACCTGATCGGGCAGGACTATATCTTCGGCCAGGCCGTCGCCGCTGCGGCAGAAAGCCAGTTGACCGAGAAGCGTCCCGACATCGAGATCGTCGGCAACGAACTGCACCCGCTCGGCAAGGTCAAGGACTTCACGCCCTACATCCAGAAGATCATCTCGTCCGGGGCGGACGCGGTCATCACCGGCAACTGGGGCGCCGACATGCAGCTGCTCATGAAGGCAGCGGCCGAGTCCGGCTCCGACATTCCCTACATGACTTTCTACGGCGGTTCGCTCGGGGCCGTGTCGGCGCTTGGCGAAGGTGCGATGGACCTGCTCTACCAGGTCTCGGAAGGCATCACGAACCTCGAGGCTTCGGATGAGCAGTACGAGCTGATCGAGACCTACAAGGAACGCTTCCCCGAGTACGACTATTACTATCACCGGGCCCATGTCGCGATGCGCATGTTCAAGGAAGCGGCCGAGAAGGCCGGCTCCGTCGATCCGATCGCGGTCGCCTACGCACTGGAAGGTATGGTGCACCAGGACGCCTACGGGCCGGTGACCATGCGCGCGGAAGACCACCAGGCGCAGCAGAACCTCTACATCTCGACCGTGTCGGATGACGTGAAATACGGCGTCGACAACATCGAGCTGGGTTGGAAGGTCGTCGAGGGCGGCGAGATCGACGCGTCGGTCGCCGAACAGCCGACCACCTGCGAGATGGAACGCCCCGAGAAGCCGTAATCTCGGGCGCCGTCTGAACCATCTGACAGGGGCGCCGTGCAGGTCCGCGCGGCGCCCCAACTACACCTGAGAGGTCGACATGGAAACGATCGTATTCGCGCTGCTCAACGGCGTGATCTACGGGCTCCTGCTCTTCATGCTGTCGTCTGGCCTGACGCTCATCTTTTCCATGATGGGCGTGCTGAACTTCGCGCATGCAAGCTTTTACATGCTGGGCGCCTACTTCGCCTTCACCATTTCCGGATCCACAACCTTCTGGATCGCGCTCTTCGTGGCCCCCGTCCTCGTCGGGCTGGTCGGCGCCGTGGTCGAGCGCTACGGGCTGCGAAAGGTCCACGCCAACGGGCACGTCGCGGAACTGCTGTTCACCTTCGGCCTCGCCTACCTGATCGAGGAGATCGTCAAGATCGTCTACGGCAAGACGGCCGTGGACTACCGGATCCCCGATCTGCTGAATTTCCCCGCCTTCACGATCTACGGCGCGTCCTTTCCGGCGTACCGGATATTCATGCTGTTCATCGCGATCGGCATGCTGATCGGGCTGTGGTACCTGCTCAAGAAGACACGGGCCGGCCTGATCATCCAGGCGGCGCTGACCCATCCGCACATGGTGGGTCACCTGGGGCACAACGTGCCGCTGATCTTCATGACCGTCTTCGGGATCGGCTGTGCGATGGCGGGTCTTGCCGGCGTCATCGCGGGCAACATCTTCGTCACCGACCCGGCCATGGCGGTGCAGATGGGGCCGATCGTCTTCGTGGTGGTGGTCGTCGGCGGAATCGGGTCGCTCGAGGGGGCGTTCCTGGCTTCCCTGCTGATCGGCCTGATCCAGAACTTCGCCGTGGGTATCAACGCCTCCTTCGCCGAGATCTTCTGGTTCACCGGGCTCAGTCCGACCTCGGAAATCGGTGACATCACCATATCCTCGCTGGCACCCGTGATGCCGTTCCTGCTGCTGGTCCTGATGCTGATCTTCAGACCCCGCGGCCTGATGGGGGAGCAAGAGCTATGAGCGACGCAACCCAGAACCACGCGGATCTCGCCCCGTCGACCGGGGCCAAGTTCCGCCAGCGCACCCTGCCGATCCTGATCTTCGTCGCGATCATCCTCGCGATTCCGATGACGGACCCCTCGCGCACGATGCTGACGCTGATCCACCAGATGGCGATCAACATCGTCTTCGCGCTGGCCTACAACATGCTGCTGGGCAAGGGGGGCATGCTCTCCTTCGGCCATGCTGTCTATTTCGGGCTCGGCGGGTATTTCTGCATGCACGTGATGAACTGGATCGAGGAGGGATCCGGTATCTGGGGCAGCTACCCGACCTTCTTCCTGCCGGTGATGGGCTTTGTCGCGGGCGGTCTGGCGGCTGCCGTGATCGGGTCCTTCTCGTGCCGGCGGGCGGGAACGACCTTCGCGATGATCTCGCTGGGCGTGGCCGAACTCGTCTTCTCGGGCGCCTTCATGTTCGACAGCCTCTTCGGCGGCGAGCAGGGGATCAACGGCGACCGGATGAACGGCCCCGAGGTCTTCGGACTGTCCATGGGGCCGATGCAGGACATCTACTGGTTCATGGCCTTCTGGACCGTTGTCGGGATCGTCGCCATGTACGCCTTCACGCGGACGCCGCTCGGCCGTCTGTCCGAGGCGACGCGCGACAACCCGCAGCGGGTGCAGTTCATTGGCTACAACCCGACGCGGGTGCGGTGGCTGGTCTTCACCATCTCGGGCGCCTTCGCCGGTCTTGCCGGCGGCATGTCCGCAGTGAACTACGAGATCTTCACGCCGGAGGCCCTGTCGCTGATCCCTTCGGGCTTCGTCCTGATCATGGCCTATGTGGGTGGCATCACCTATTTCGCCGGCCCGATCATGGGGGCGATCCTGCTGACCTACATGTCCTCGATGATGTCCGACTTCACCGAGGCCTGGCTGCTCTATCTCGGTCTGATGTTCGTGATCATCGTGATGTACGCCCCGCGCGGCATTGCCGGTATCGTCTTCGGCTTCTGGGACGGGTTGCGCGGCGCGCAGTCGGGTGAATTCCTGAAGCGGACGCTGATCCAGTTGGCGGGCTGTCTGCTGATGCTGCTGGGCCTGATCGTCCTCGTCGAAGTGTCGATCCGCTGGTCCAACGGCTGGGGCGAGGTGTTCGAGCCCTACGGCATGCACTTTGGTCACGACAGCATCCTGACATGGATCGTCATTGTGGTGCCGATCGTGGCGGGGGCAGCGATCCTCCGCTACCTCGGCCGCGAGAAAGAGGAGATGCCGGCATGACCGCACCTGCGCTTTCACTGAAGAACCTGAGCAAGAGCTTCGGCCCGGCCCAGATCATCAACGACGTGAACCTCGACATCGCCAAGGGCGAGCGGCACGCGATCATCGGCCCGAACGGGGCCGGCAAGTCGACGCTGTTCAACCTGATCTCGGGGCTCTACACGCCGACGTCGGGCACGGTCTCGCTCAACGGCACGCTGATCTCCGGCGTGCCGCCCCACGAGATCAACCGGATGGGCCTGTCGCGGTCCTTCCAGGTCTCGAACATCTTCGCCAACATGACCGTGCGCGAAAACGTGCGGTGCGGCGTCCTGCATTCCCTGGGACAGGGGTATTCGTTCTGGAAGAGCGTGACCTCCTCGAAGGCGGTGCAGGAGAAGACCTTCGAGGTGCTCGAGCATTGCGCCCTCGTGGACAAGGCGAATACGCCGGCCGCGCTGCTGCCCTATGCCGACCAGCGCGCGCTCGAGATCGCGATCACCATCGCGGGCGGAGCGAATGTCATCCTGCTCGACGAACCGACGGCGGGGATGAGCCATTCCGAAACCGACCGGGCGGTGGAGCTGATACGCAAGTCGAGCGAAGGCAAGACGCTGGTGATCGTGGAACACGACATGGGCGTGATCTTCGATCTCGCCGATCGCATCTCGGTTCTGGTCTACGGCGAAATCATCGCCTCGGCGCCGCCATCGGAAATCCGTGGCGATCCGAAGGTGCGCGAAGCCTACCTCGGCGACGAGGCCCTGCCGGAGGAAACCGCATGACCCAGCCAATGCTTGAAGTCAAAGACCTTCATGCCTTCTACGGCAAGTCCCACGTGCTGCGCGGCGTGAACATGGAGATCATGCCGGGCGAGGTGATCGCGCTTCTGGGCCGCAACGGGGTGGGGCGGTCCACCACCGCCAAGGCCATCATGGGAGAGGTCGCACCCAAGGGAGAGATCCTCTTCAAGGGGCAGCCGATCTCGGGTCTGGAAAGCCACAAGATCAGCCGCCTCGGCCTGGGCTACGTGCCTGAAAGCCGGGATATTTTCCCGTCGATGACGGTGCGCCAGAACCTCGTGCTCGGCGTGAAGGATATGAAGAACCCGGGCAAGTACAGCATCGACCAGATGCTCGACATGTTCCCCAACCTGCGGGCCCGCGCCGACAATCCGGCCGGTGTGCTTTCGGGCGGGGAAAAGCAGATGCTGACGATGTGCCGGACGCTGATGGGCGACCCGGAGCTGATCATCATCGACGAACCGACCGAGGGGCTCGCGCCCAAGATCGTGCAGCAGATCGGCGACACGATCGCCGAGATCGCCAAGACCGGTGTCGCGATCCTGCTCGTCGAGCAGAAGCTGTCGATCGCCCTGAGGATCGCCAACAGGGTCTATGTCATGGGCCACGGTGAGATCGTCTATGGCGGCACCCCGGCGGAATTCGCCGAGCGCGAAGACGTGCGGAAGGAATGGCTCGAGGTGTGACCGGGCTTTCGGGGCGGGTGCGGTTGTGCCCGCCCTTTTTGTCTGGCGGACGACGCTCCGGCAAAGACATGCACGGTCGTGACAGGTGTCGGTTCAGCGCCCCCGGCCCGCGAGGCGCAGCCCCAGCAGGCCCGAGATCAAAATGATCACCAGTCCCGCCAGGGCGAGGCTGTCGGGCCAGTCTCCGAAGACGGCGAAGCCCAGAACCATCGCCCAGAGGATCTGCGAATAGACCAGCGGCGCCACCACGTTGGCCGGAAGACTGCGGCTGGCGATCAGCAGGAGGTAGTTGCCCATGGCCGATCCGATCGCGGAGAGGGGAAAGGCCCAGGCGAACCCCGGCGGCAGTGTCGCGGGCCAGATGACGGCGGCCAGGGGCGTCAAAACCACCGCGCCGATCGCCAGCTGTGACAGCAGAAGAAGACGCGGTCGGTAGACGCCCGCGATCAGACGGGTCGCCACCAGATAGCTGCCGTAGAACGTACCCGCCAGCAGCGCCATCGCCATGCCGAAGGACATCCCGAAGCCGGGTTTCACCACCAGCAGCACGCCGCCGAAGCCGACCAGAAGCAGCAGGGCGCGGATCAGGGTGACCCGTTCCTTCAACAGCAGGGCCGAGCCGAAATAGGCCACGACCGGCCCGACGAAGAAGGCGCCGAAGACATTGGCGATCGGTTCGGTCCTGAGCGCCGTGAGGATGGCGGTGATGCCGGCGACCACGAGACCGGTGCGCAGCAGGACGCGCCAGTCGCCGAAGGCGGGGAGATCGGCCCGTCTCAGCCCGGCGAAAGGAGCCAGCGCGACGGCGGCAAGGGCAAAGCGTCCCCAGGCGGCGAAATAGGGGCTGATGCCCTGAGCGGTCATGGTCTTGCCGCCGGTATCCCCCAGAACGATGCAGGCCATGGCCAGGACCACCATCAGAGCGGGGAAAGGGGGCAGGTCGCGCATCGCCCCTCATGATCCTATCCAGCGCGGCTTGTCAAACGCCCGCCCCGCGCATGTCCGTTCGCGGGGCGGGGTCCGGCCCGGGGCTATTGCGCCGGCAACGGGAGGTTGCGCTGCGCCTTCAGCCTCAGGGCGATCACGAGGCCGGTCGCGGCCAGGGCGATACCGGCGGTGCTGATGTAGGTCAGACCGACCGAGGACAGCATCGCCCCGCCCAGAACGACCCCCATGCCCTGCCCGAGGTAGACCATCGACCCGTTCAGCGCGAAGGCGAGCGTGGCGGCCGGTCCCGCGGCCTCGGCCAGGCGGGATTGCACGATCGGGGCCGTCGCGAAGAGCGATGTCGATCCGATGAGCATGGCGACGACCGAGCCCGCGAGCCCCGCGGGTCCGGTCCAGCCGCCGATCAGGGCCACGGCAAAGACGGTCTGCGCGGCGGCGATGGCGCAGAAGAGCCGGATCAAGGGGCTTCCGGCGGGTCGTTCGACCATGCGGGTGCCGATGACGAGGCCGAGAAAGCTCCCCACGCCCGAGACCATCTGCACCATGCCGACGCCCCGGCCGTCGAATCCCGTCAGCGCCGACACGACGGGCCGGACGAACCCGATGACCACGAATATGGCGGCGAAGGCGAACAGCGTGACCAGAAGATAGCCGGTGGTCGGCCATTTCAGCACCGCGCCGAAGGCGCCTTTCGGGACCGCCGGCGGTGTGGGCGTGCGCGGGACGAAGAGCGCGGTCATCAGCCCGGCGACGGCACACAGACCCGACGCCAGCCAGAAGCTCGACCGCCAGCCGTAGATCTCGCCGATGGCCGAGCCGAGGGGGATGCCCGACAGGAAGGCCAGGGTGATCCCGCCATAGACCATCGCCAGCGCACGCGCGCGGCGCTCGGGCCCGGCGAGCGCGACCGCGATCGTTGAGGCAAGGGGCAGGGCGAGCGCGCCGAGGGCCCCGGTCAGGGCACGAGTCACGGCAAGTCCGACGAACCCCGGCATCACGGCAGAGGCCGCGTTCATCACGGTGAGATAGACCAGCGACAGGACCAGTAGCCTCTTGCGGTCGAAGCGACCGGTCAGCAGGGCCAGGACAGGTCCGCAGATGGCGCAGGTTATGGTGAAGAGCGATTGCAGCTGACCTGCCGCGCCGACGCTGACGCCGAGGTCCTCCGCCATGGGGGTCAGCACGCCCGCGAAGACGAAGACCCCGGTGGTGAAGGCGAGAGGCGCCAGCATGAGAACGAATATCGGCATGCTCAATGCCCCAGCGGCCGGATGAAACACGAGGTGGTGCCGGTGGCGAGAACCCGGCCCGTGCGGTCCTCGATCACGCCCTCGGCCGTTGCGATGCGCTTGCCGCGCGATTGCACGCGACCGATGCACCGGACTTGCCCGGTCTCCGGGGTGATCGGCCGGACGAACCGCACCGAGGTGTCGAGCGAAACGAAGGTGACGCCCTTTTCCAGCGTGGTCTGCACCGCGCAGCCCAGGGCGCTGTCCAGCAGGGTCATGGCCCAGCCCCCATGCACCAGCCCGCCGGGATTGAGCACCTCGGCCGAGGGTTCGCCGCGGAATTCGACTTCGCCCTCTTCGACCCGCGCGATCCAGTGGCGCATGGTCCGGGCCATACTCGGCGCCGGTTGGTCTCCGTCGATGATTCCCTGCATCAGATCCTGGCCGGTCCTGTTCAGGACTTCGGAAATGTCAGCGGTACCAACGTTGTAGTCGGGGATTGGCGCGGGATCGAACATAAGGTACTCCTTGATTTTATGCATATACAGGTAAATCCATGCATATGCATGGGTCAAGAGGATATGATCGACACTAGAGACGCCCCCGAAACACCCGCTCTTGCCGAGTTGCTCTCGGGCTCCTGCTACTGCCTGGCCACGCGCAGGGCCTCGCGCCGCCTGGTGCGCCTGTACGATGCCGCGCTGGCGGATCATGGCCTGACGATCTCGCAGTTGGCGACGCTGGCGTGGATCCGCCACCTTCGGAAACCCACCGTCCAGAAGATCGCCGATCTGATGGAGATGGATCAGTCGGCGTTGTCGCGCGGCCTGATGCCGTTGGAACGGGCGGGGCTGGTCACGTCGCAGCCGGACGATATGGACAAGCGCAAGAAGGTGCTGGCGCTGACGGAGGCCGGCAATTCACGGCTTGTCGCAGCGGCCGAGGACTGGTCCGCCGCCCAGCGAGAGGTCGAGGCGGATCAGGCCAGGCGCCATGCCGATATCGCGCGGCTGATCTCGGGCATCAACGGCCTCGCCGTGTCCGGGGCCGATGATCCGCAGGACTGACAAGGGCAGTGCAAAAGAAGACGGGCGCCACACAGGGGCGCCCGTCGATCTCGTCATGGATGTGCGGCTCAGGCGGTTTCGCGCAGTTCCGGATGCTTGTAGTCGGCCAGCTGCTTGCGCAGGTTGAGCTTCGAGAACTTGCCCGTCGCGGTAAGCGGAATGCTGTCGACCCAGACGACGTCGTCGGGCAACTGCCATTTGGCGAAATGTTCGCTCAGATGCTCGCGGACCTCGTCGAGATCGGGCTTCTCCGCCCCCTCGGCGGCCACCGCCACCAGGATCGGGCGCTCGTCCCATCTGGGATGCGCGACGCCGATCGCCGCCGCCTGGGCGATCGCGGGATGGGCCATGGCGATGTTCTCCAGATCGATCGACGAGATCCATTCGCCGCCGGACTTGATGAGGTCCTTCGCACGGTCCTGGATCGACAGGAAGCCGTTCGGATCGATGGTGGCCACGTCGCCGGTGCCGAACCATCCCTCGGAGTCCAGGGCCTTGGCGCTCGCCTCTTCGTTCTTGAAGTAGCCCGAAACGACGGTGTTGCCGCGGACGTAGAGTTCGCCGACCGCCTTGCCGTCGTGCGGCAGGCGGTTTCCGTCCTCGTCGACGAGCTTGAGTTCGACGCCGAAGCACCGCCGGCCCTGCTTGGACTTGTAGTCGATGCGCGTGTCGAAGGGTTCGTTCTCCATCCACTTGGGCATGATCCCGTGCGTGCCGACCGGGGACATCTCGGTCATGCCCCAGGCGTGACCGACGCTGACATCCATCTTCTCGAAGGCCTCGATCATCGAGCGGGGGGCGGCCGAGCCGCCGATCACGACATCGCCGAACCCCTCGGGCTTGCGGCCCTGTTTTTCGATCTCGCCCAGCAGGCCCTGCCAGATCGTCGGGACGCCCCAGGCCGAGAACACCTTTTCCTGGTCCATCAGCTTGAACAGGCTTTCCCCGTCGAGGGCGGGGCCGGGCATGACCATGTTCATGCCCGACAGCAGCGAGGAATAGGGCAGCCCCCAGGCGTTGACGTGGAAGAGCGGGACGACGGGCAAGACGCTGAGCCCTTCGTTGAAGGTCGTGGTCTGCATGACGGACATCATCATGCCGTGCAGCACGGTAGAGCGGTGCGAATAGAGCGCGCCCTTGGGGTTTCCGGTCGTGCCCGAGGTATAGCACAGGCCGCAGGCCGTTTCCTCGTCGAAGAGAGGCCATTCGATCTCGGTCGGCTGTCCCTCGAGCAGGTCCTCGTAGCAGAGCGCCTCGAAGGGGGCGTCCGGCATGTGCGCCTTGTCGGTCATGATCACATAGGTCATGTCCTTCGGCAGATGGTCCTTCACCGCAGCGATCAGGGGCACGAAGGTCGTGTCGAGGAAAAGCACCTTATCCTCGGCGTGGTTGACGATATAGATCATCTGCTCGGCCGAGAGGCGCGGGTTGATCGTGTGGCAGACCGCCCCGATCCCCGAGATGGCGTAGTAGAGCTCCATGTGCCGGTAGCCGTTCCAGGCGAGGGTCGCGACACGGTCCCCCAGCTCGACCCCGTGCGCCTTCAGCCCGTGTGCCAGCTGGATGGTGCGTTCCCGGAACTCGACCAGCGTTTCCCGATGGATGTCGCCCTCGGTGCGAACCGACACGATCTCGGCCTTGGGGTAAGCGCCGGCACCGAATTCAAGAATTTCCGACACCAGCAGAGGCTGGTGCATCATCATGCCTTTCATGGCAAAATCCTCCCGTAATCTCCCGGGAAACTTAACGCCCGCGACCCAGAGGTGGAAGGGAATTCCGCAGTTTGACGCAAGGTTCGTTCGCAAGGCGGAAATTACCGGCCCGCCGTGCGGAAAATCACGGTGTTTATGCCGAAATATGTCTGTTTCCAATGGCATACGTTTCTAGATGAGGTAGGTATTGTCGTGAACGCGGCGCCGCTCCGGGCGCCCACGAGGGAGGCAATGATGAAAGCAATTGTGTGTAAGGAATTCGGCCCGCTTGATGATCTGGACTACAAGGACGTGCCCGATCCCCGGCCGGGGCCCGGTCAGGTCCTGATCAGAACCGAGGCGGCCGGCGTGAACTATCCCGACGGGCTGATCGTGCAGGGGCTCTACCAGTCCAAGCCCGACCGTCCGTTCACGCCGGGCAGCGAAGTCGCGGGCGAGATCGTCGCGGTCGGCGACGGCGTGACCCGCTTCCGGCAGGGCGACCGGGTCGTGACCTACTGTTCGGGCGGATATGCCGAGATGGCCGTGGGCAGCGAACGGACCTGTTTCTCCCTGCCCGAGGGCATGGATGCGGCGGATGCCTGCGCGATGATCATCGCCTGGGGCACGTCGCACCACGCGCTCAAGCAGCGCGCGAACATCCAGCCGGGCGAAACGCTCGTGATCTTCGGCGCGGCCGGCGCCACGGGGACGGCCGCGATCCAGATCGGCAAGGTCATGGGCGCCACCGTGATCGCCGTCTGTTCCTCGGACGAGAAGCAGAAGATCGCCACGGAACAAGGCGCGGATCACGTCATCGGATACGACAACCTCAAGGACGAGGTGAAGGCGCTGACGGGCGGCAAGGGGGCGGACGTCGTCTATGACTCTGTCGGTGGCGACGCCTTCAAGGCGGCCTCGCGGTTCATGGCGCCGAATGGCCGCCTGCTGGTCATCGGCTTCGCCAGCGGAGAGATCCCGCAGTTGCCGGTGAACCTGACCCTGGTCAAGGAATACTCGGTCGTCGGCGTGTTCTGGGGCAACTGGACCCGCCGCGAGCCCGAGGCCTATCTGGCCAACATGGACGAACTGTTCGGCTGGTATGCCGAGGGTAAGGTCAAGCCGCTGATCGAAGGGCGTTACCCGCTGGCCGACGCGGCTGACGTGCTCAAGCGCGTCATGAACCGGGGCGCGGTCGGCAAGATCGCCCTGGTGCCCTGACGGGCGCGGGCCGAGTCAGTATCCGACCCGGCTCACCATCCGGACGAGATCGACAAGCTGCGGCCCGAGGTCGTTCTCGAGCCGCTCCTTCGGAAGGGCGAAGCTGTAGCCGCCCAGGTTGAAGGCCAGCATCGGCGTGTCGGGCTGCTGGCTGCGGTAGGGCACGGCCACGGCGTTCACGTCGCGCTGCCAGCCGCCCATCATGCAGAAGAAGCCCTTTTTCTGAACCTGCTCGCGCGCGTCGTCGAGACTGTCCAGGATCTCGTTCACCCTGTCCGGCTCATAGCGGGTGCGAATGCGGTCCACGATCTCGGCACGCTCGACCTCGTTCGTGCCTGCGATATAGGCCTGACCGATGGCCGACCGGGCGAGCGAAATCCGGGACCCGACGGACAGCTGCAGAGAGATCACGCCCTTGGACCGGGCGGCGGCGATGTAGGTCATCGACATGTCGTCGCGCCCGCCCAAGGCCACGAGCACGCCGTCGCCCGCCTTGTCGGCGAGTTCCTGCATGTAGACCTGTGCGGTTTCCCGGACCTGCATTCCCGCCAGACAGGCATAGCCGAGAGACAGGACCGGCACGCCCATACGGTAGCGTCCGGTCCCGTCGTCGTAGACGAGGTATCCGGACTTCAGCAACGTGAAGGTCAGGCGCGACACCGTGGAATTCGGCAGGCCCGTGCGTTCGGCAAGCTCGGAGTTCCCGAGTCCCGCCTTGTCGGCCGGCCGGAAGGCCCGCAAGATCTCGAGACCGCGGTGCAGGGCCGTGACGAACTGGCGGTCACTGTCAGAACGCTCGCCGGCGTCCAACGTGTTATCGGTTGCTCTTTTCCGCACCATTTTCCTTTCCTCCGCGCCCGCTGCAGGTGTCTGCGCGAACCGCTCCGGAGACCCTATCCCTGTTCACCCGCCCGTGTCGCCTCTGCCTCCGCAAGGTCCCGCCACTTTACCTTGCCCGACCCTGTCTTGGGCAGGCTATCCCTAAAAATGATGTGTTTCGGGCATTTATAGGCGGCCATGTTGTCGTGGCACCACGCGATGACATCGGCCTCGGACAGGTTCCCGGCATCAGGGCGGCGTACCACATAAGCCTTGACCGTCTCGCCCCTGCGGGCGTCGGGCGCACCGATGACGCAGGCCTCGGATATACCGGGATGGCGGTGCATCAACGCTTCGACTTCGGCCGGCCAGACCTTGAAGCCCGACGCGTTGATCATCCGTTTCATCCGGTCGGACATGTAGAAGAAGCCATCCGCGTCGTAATGGCCGATGTCCCCGGTCCGGAAGAATCGCTTGCCGCCGAGTTCGATGAACGCCGCCGCCGTGGCGTCGGGGTTGTTCCAGTATCCCTCGAAGACCTGCGGCCCGTGTGTCACGATTTCGCCGCTCTCGCCCGGGCCCAGTTCGGCGCCGGAATCGATGTCGAGCACGCGGGACTCAACGTCGAAAATCGGGATGCCCAGGCACTGCCGGCGCGGCGCCTGCGGCGGATTGATATGCGTGGCGGCGGCGGTTTCGGTTAGGCCGTAACCTTCCACGAAATCCAGCCCTGTCAGGTCCTTCAGCCGGGCCGCCACGGCCTCGGGCATGGCCGCGCCGCCGCCGCCCATGGTGCGCAGGGAGGACAGGTCGTAGCTGTCGAAATGCGGCGCGTTCAGCAGATCGATCACCATGGTGGTGATGGACCTGAACATGTTGACCCGGTAACGCCGGATCAGTTCCGCGGCGAGGTCGCGGTCCCATCTCGACATCAACACCAACGTGGCGCCGGTCAGGATCGGCGCGTTCATCGAGTTCTGCATCCCCGTGACATGGAAGAACGGCAGGACAGCCAGCAGGGTCGTCTCTTCGGTGAAAGGGCTCCAGTACTTGTAGGCTTGAGCCGTCGCCTGGACCGAGCGGTGGTGGTGCACGCACCCCTTGGGATGTCCGGTGGTGCCACTGGAATAAGGGATGATCGCGAGGTCGTCCGCGCCGGAGCGCAGCGGGCCGGGGGCTGCATCGCCAGCAAGGGCATCGGTCCAGCGGGTCAGGCCGGCTCCGGTGATGCCCTCGTCCGTCATCCCGGCGAGACTGTCGGGCATCTCGAGGTCGCTGTCGGGATCGGCCATGTCCGCATAGGCGGCGACGACGATCCGGTCGAGATCGCGCGTGTCGATCAGCGGGCGCACATGGTCGAGGATCTCCGATCCGACGAGGGCGATGCGCGCCCCGGTGTCGCGCGCGATATGCTCGATCTCGGCCCGGTGGTTCATCGGGTTGACCGGGATCACGGCGGCATCGGCCCGCAGGATCGCGTAGTAGCCGATGATCCATTGCGGCGAGTTCTGCATGTAGAGCAATACCCGGTCGCCGCGGGCAACGCCCTGCGCCTGAAGCCAGCCGGCGAGGCGCTCAACCCGTTCCAGCAGATCGCCATAGGAGATCTGCGTTCCGTAGTAGTGGATCGCGACCTTGTCGGGCAGGCGGGAGGCCGTATCGATGAGGTTCTGTGCGATCGACTGCTTCGGGACGTCGATGCGATGCGGCAGACCCGGCGGCCAGTGCTGGAAGTGCAGGTCCGTCATACCTTCATGCCGGGCAGATTGAGCGAGGCCGTGTTGCCGCCATCGACCGGCAGGGCCTGCCCCGTGATATAGGAGGCATCGTCCGAGGCGAGGAAGCAGATCGCGGCGGCGATTTCCTCGGGCCGGCCGTACCGACGCAGTTCGCAGCGCGATCCCAACTTCTCTTCCTTGCCATGCTCGCGGGCATAGTCGAAGACACGCCGGGTCATGCCCGTCTCGATCAGCCCGGGGCAGACTGCGTTCACCCGGACGTTGAAGCCGCCGAGGTCGCAGGCGGCCGTCTGGGTCAGGTTGACGACCCCGGCCTTGGAGGCGGAATAGGCATTGCCGCCGGCGCCGGACCGTATCCCGGCGACCGAGGCGGTGTTCACGATCGCCCCGTGGCCCTGATCGCACATGACCCGGCCGGCGTGCTTGATGAAATTCGCCACCCCGATCAGGTTGACGCCCAGCACCTTCGTCCAGACATCCATGGCGTTTTCGGTGATCGGTTCCTTGGTGCAGGCGATGCCGGCGTTGTTGGCCACGACGTCGATCCGGCCCCATTTGTCCATCACGGCCTTTATGACCGCCTCGACACGGGTCTCGTCCGAGACGTCGCAGGCCATGGTCATGTGATCGCCCTCGGGAAGACTCTCCGTCAACCCGGCCTCGTTCAGATCGACGAGACACACGTTTGCGCCCTCGGATGCCAGCCGCCGCGCGGTCGCACGCCCGATGCCGCTGCCAGCCCCGGTTACGATCGCGACCCTGCCCTGAAATCTCACGTTCCGTCCTCCCGAATTATCGAACGATGGCACAGCTTTCGGCGCCGATCAATATTGTTGGAATTAGCTTCCGCAATGCGGATTTACGCCGGCTGCCCTTCCCAGTAAGGGGCGCGAAGCTCGCGTTTCAGTATCTTGCCGATCTCGCTGCGGGGCAAATCCTGGCGGAATTCGATGCGGGACAGGCGCTGTGTCTTGCCCAGCTGGTCATTGGTCCAGTCGCGGATGGCTTCGGCATCGGCCTCCGGCCGTCTGGGCACCACGAGGCCGAGAGGTGTCTCGCCCCATTCGCGCGAAGGGATGGCGATCACGGCGACATCGGCCACGTCCGGGTGCTTGCGCAGGACGGCCTCGAGATCGGCAGCATAGATGTTGAACCCGCCCGAGATGATCATGTCCTTCTTGCGGTCCAGGAGGTGGAGAAACCCGTCCTCGTCGAACCGGCCCATGTCGCCGGTGCGCACGAAATGGTCCCCCTCGGGGCTGACCCATGTCGCCTCGCGCGTCTTTTCGGGGTTGTTGTGGTAGCCCGGCATCATCGAGCCCGACCGGCCCACGACCTCGCCGTAGGCGCCGTAGGGAAGTTCATTTCCCTCTTCGTCGATGACTCGCATGTCCGCTCCCGGCTGCGGCTGGCCGACGGTGTCCCACTTGTCCGGATGGGCGGCGCAGTCGAGCACGGTGGCGGGCCCGCCTTCGGTCATGCCGTAGAATTCAAGGATGTTGCCCGGCCAGCGCTCCATACATTGCGCGATCAGCACGCCCGGCAGCGGAGCAGAGGTGGACATCTTGCACTGATAGCTCGACAGGTCGAACTCGTCGAAGCGCGGTTCATCCATCAGTCGCATGTACTGGACCGGCACCAGCATGGCATGGGTCGCGCGGTGCCGTTCGCTGAGTTCCAGGAAACGGACGGTGTCGAACCGGGCCATGGTGACCAGCGTCGCCCCCCGGACGAGGCCGGCGATGGCGGCCACCAGCGTGGTGTTGGAATAGAGCGGGGTCGACAGCATCAGCACGCCATCCGCCTCGAGCCCGTAGGCCGAGGTGCGCGAGAACTGACGCGACCGGAACCGGTGATCATGCACGATCCCCTTCGGCGTGCCGGTGGTGCCGCTGGAATAGATCATGTCGAACAGGTCGTCGTCGGTGACGGGCACCGGATCGATCGCCGGAGCGTCGCCCACCCAGGCTTCTATTTCGGCAAGGTCCACGATCTCGCTGGCGCCCAGTTTCTCGGCCGTGGCGCGGAACTGGTGCGTGGTGAAGAGAAGCGTGGCGCCGCAGTCGGCGCGTTCCTTGACCAGGGCCGCTTCTGTCGCGGAAAAGGGCAGGGGCACCATGCAGGCGCCCGCGTACAATACGCCCGCGTACATGGCGACGTTGTTGGCCGAGTTCTCGGCAAGCGAGGCGACCATGCTGCCCGGCCCGATCCCCATGGATCGGAGCCGTCCGGCGATCCGGGCGACGAGGTCGCCGAACTCGGCCCAGCTCATGGTGCCGATCTCGTCGATGACGCAGGGCTTGGAGCCGTGGACCTCGGCGTTCTCCTTCATGCGGGGACCGAAGCGAACCAGCTCCTCGCCCTCGATCACCTTGGGCGTCAGGCGTGCCACCCCTGTCGATTGATCGTTCGTCACGATCCGCTCCTCCCGCTGCCGACCTTGAATGGCGGCATCTTATCGTCGGGAAAGACGGGGTCAATATTCCGCTTATCGGAACACCTTTCCGCAGGTTGACTTGCCTGAGAAAGCCGTGTCCATTACCGCGAGCCACGAGGAGGACCTGCCATGTACGATCATTTCCCGATTTCGGATCGCGCCAAACGGATGCGTGAAACCCTGTTGAAATTCATGGATGATCACATCTACCCGGCCGAAACGACCTATAAGCAACAGGTCGCGGAGGGTGACCGCTGGCAGCCCGTCCCCATCATGGAGGAGCTGAAGGCCAAGGGGCGCGAATCCGGCCTCTGGAACATGTTCCTCACGCATGACGCGGGCGAGTACAAGGGCGCGGGTCTCACGAACCTCGAATACGGCACTCTCTGCGAAATCATGGGCCGCTCCTCGATCGGGTCCGAGCCGTTCAACTGCTCGGCCCCCGACACCGGCAACATGGAGACGATCTTCATGTACGGCACCGAAGAGCACAAGGCGACCTGGCTCAAGCCGCTGCTGGACGGCGAGATCCGCTCGTGTTTCGCGATGACGGAGCCGGGGGTCGCCTCGTCGGATGCCACCAACATCGAGACCAGGATAGTCCGGGACGGCGACGACTATGTCATCAACGGGCGCAAGTGGTGGTCGTCGGGTGCCATGGACCCGCGCTGCAAGATCGCGATCCTGATGGGCAAGACCGATCCGGAAGCCGAGACCTACCGCCAGCAGTCGATGATCCTCGTTCCGTTCGACACGCCCGGCGTCAAGGTGATCCGCCCGCTCTCGGTGATCGGCTACGACCATGCGCCGCACGGTCATGCGGAGGTCGAGTATACCGATGTGCGGGTGCCCGCGTCGAACATCCTGCTGGGCGAGGGCCGGGGCTTCGAGATCGCCCAGGGCCGGCTCGGACCGGGCCGCATCCATCACGCGATGCGGTCGGTCGGCCAGGCGGAGCGCGCGCTCGAGATGATGTGCGAGCGGGCCATGGGCCGGAGCGCCTTCGGCAAGCGGATCGCCGACATGGGCGTGACCAAGCACTGGATCGCGGAGAGCCGAATGGAGATCGAACAGGCCCGCCTGCTCGTGCTGCACGCCGCCTACATGATGGACACTGTCGGCAACAAGACCGCGCGCAAGGAGATCGCGATGATCAAGGTGGTCGCCGCCAACATGGTGCAGCGGGTGATCGACCGCGCCATGCAGGTTCACGGTGCCGCCGGTGTCAGCCAGGACACCTCGCTCGCCTCGGCCTTCGCCAATGCCCGGACCATGCGCCTCGTCGACGGTCCGGACGAGGTGCACCGGGAGACCGTGGCCAAGCTCGAACTGAAGCAGTACCGGAACTGAGGCCATGACCGATCTGCTTCGACTGAAGGACAAGGTCGTGGTGATCACCGGGTCGTCGCGCGGGATCGGCCGCGCGATGGCCGAAATGTTCGCGGAGGCGGGGGCTAGGGTGGTCGTCTCGTCGCGCAAGCGCGAGGCCTGCAAACCGGTGGCCGAGGCGATCCGTGAAAAGGGCGGCGAGGCGATCGTCGTTCCCTGCCATATCGGCAATCCGGAGGACCTGCAGAACCTCGTCGACACGACGATCCGCGAATGGGGCCGGATCGACGTGCTGGTGCCCAATGCGGCGATCAACCCCGTCTACGGTCCGATGCAGGACCTGGACGACGCGGTCTTCGACAAGATGCTGGTCACCAATGTCCGGACGATCAACACCATGTGCAAGATGGTGCTGCCCCGAATGGCGGAGAATGGCGGCGGTGCGGTCGTGATCATCTCTTCCGTCGCGGCGATCAAGGGATCGACGACGCTGGGCGCCTATGGCGTCACCAAGGCGGCGGATGCGGCCGTCGCCCGGGCGCTCGCGCTGGAATGGGGGCCGCAGAACATCCGTGTCAACGCCATCGGCCCCGGTCTCATCAAGACGGATTTCGCCAGGGCCCTCTGGGAGGACCCGGACCGGATCGAGCGGATCAACAGTGCCAACCCGCTGCGGCGGATGGGCACGGTCGACGAGATCGCCGGGACCGCGCTCTGGCTCGCCTCGCCGATGTCGGGCTATGTGAACGGGCAGCTGATCATCGCGGACGGCGGTCAGTCGCTCGCCTGACCGGAGCGGCCGGCGACGCGACCCGCGGGACGGGCGCCGCCTCCATCGCATTCTGCCACCGCCGAGGGACAGGCCAGCCCGGGAACGGCCGGGGAAAACCCCCCGGCCCGGTCCGCCGGCGCTTCCGCCGCGGCGCGGAATGGGGCATAACCGCGACGACCCGAACCCGGAGGACCCCATGCTCGCCATCGATCCAGCCCTGATCCCGGAACATCTGCGCCCCGTCATCGAAGCCATGTGCCGGACCGGTGCCGAGCTTTCGCGCGTGATCGCCAAGGGCCCGCTGGCAGGCAAGCTCGGCGCCGGGGTCGGGGAAAACAGCGACGGCGACCAGCAGAAGGCGCTGGACGTCATGGCGGACGAGATGTTCGAGGCGGCGCTCCGGGGGACCGGTGTCCGGTACTATGCCTCCGAAGAACAGGAAACCGTGCTGACCCTGGACCCGGAAGGTGGGTATGCGCTGGCGACCGATCCGCTGGACGGGTCCTCGAATATCGATGTCAACGTCACCATCGGCACGATCTTCTCGGTCTTCGCGGCCGCCGAAAGCGCCGAAGCCAGCTTTCTGCGTCCGGCGTCGGACCAGATCGCGGCGGGGTACATCGCCTACGGGCCCCAGACGCTTCTGGCAGTCACCTTCGGCGCGGGCACGATGCTGTTCGTTCTCGACCCCGACAGCGGATCCTTCGTGCTGTCGGAGGACAGGATGGCGCTGCCCGAAGCCGCCAAGGAGTTCTCGATCAACGCGTCCAACCGACGGCACTGGACCGCGCCGGTGCGTGCCTATGTGGAAGAGTGCGAGGCCGGCCGGGAGGGGGCGAAGGGCAAGGACATGAACTTTCGCTGGGTGGGATCCCTGGTGGCCGAGACGCACCGGATCCTGACGCGGGGCGGGACTTTCCTCTATCCGGCTGATGCGCGGCCGAGTTACGGCAACGGCCGGCTCCGCATGGTCTACGAGGTCGCGCCGATGGCGTTCCTCGTGGAGCAGGCTGGCGGCAAGGCGACCGACGGCACGCGGCCGATCCTGTCCCTGACGGCAGAAGAACTGCACGAGCGGCGCCCCTTCGTCTTCGGCTCGGCCGAGGAGGTCGACCGGATCGCGGAGCTGCACGGATAGGCCCGGGCGCGGCGCGGCCGCGGCCTCCGGCGGGAGTATTTGCGGCAAGATGAAGCACGGCGGTTCCGCTCCGGAGCGGAAGCGCTTATCTGGGCGGGCAGCAGCAATGGGGGCATGCCATGTCATTCGATCGCAATCTCAAGATCGCGCCGTCGATCCTCTCCGCAGATTTTGCCAACTTCGGCGCCGAGATCGATGCGGTCGAGGCGCAGGGGGCAGACTGGATCCACGTCGACGTGATGGACGGGCATTTCGTGCCCAATCTGACCTTCGGGCCGCCGCTGGTGAAGGCGATCCGCAAACACGTCCGGACCGTGATGGACGTGCATCTGATGATCGCGCCGGTCGATCCCTATATCGAGGCCTTCGCTGATGCCGGGGCCGATGTGCTGACCGCGCATGTCGAGGCCGGGCCGCATATCCATCGCACGCTGCAGGCGATCAAGGGCGCGGGCATGAAGGCCGGCGTCGCCCTGAACCCGGCGACGCCGGCCGAGGCGGTGCGCCATCTTCTCGACCTGACCGACCTTGTCTGCGTGATGACGGTGAACCCCGGATTCGGCGGCCAGTCCTTCATTCACTCGCAGATCGACAAGGTGCGCCAGCTGCGGGAAATGATCGGCGACCGGCCCATCCATATCGAGATCGACGGCGGCATCACCCCCGCCACCGCGCCGCTGATGCGCGAGGTCGGGGCGGATGTGCTGGTGGCGGGCTCGGCCGTGTTCAAGGGCGGGTCGGTGGATGACCCGGCCCCCTACGGAGCCAACATCCGGGCGATCCGGACCTCCTGCGACACGCTGGTCTGAGGCTCAGTTCTCGTCCGAAAGTGCGATCCGGATGGTGGTGACCGTGCCCCGTTCGTCGCTCTCGATCCGGGCGGGGCCGCCGAGCTGCTGGGCCGATGCTTCGATGATCCGGAGGCCGAGGCCCCCGCGCCGGGGCGAGGTCGAGGACATGCCCCGACCGTTGTCGCTGCAGGTGAGGATCACGTGATCCTCGCCGTCGCGGTCGATGACGAAGCGGATCAGGCCCTGCCCCCCGGCTTCGAACGCGTGCTTGGCAGAGTTCGTCGCGAATTCGTTCAGAATGACCCCTACCGCGGCGGCATGGGCCGCGGACAGCGAAACGCGGGTCACTTCGGTCTCGATCCGGATGCCGGCGGGCATCGACTGTTGAAGAAGCCGGGCGACACGCGGCACGACATCCGCGAGATCGACGGCGCCGTCCGCGCTTGCGCAATAGAGGTGCTGGTGCAGGAGGGCGACCGTCTCGATCCGCCGGCCCGTCAGGTCGAGCGCTTCGCGGGTCTCCTCGGAGGTGGCGGAGCGGGCCTGCATCCGCGTCAGTGCCGAGACCGACTGGAGCGAGTTCTTCACGCGGTGGTCCACCTCGCGGCGCAGGACCTCGGCCTCGCGCAGGGCGCGGCGCAGTTCAAGCTGGGCCACCACCTGCCGGGCCAGCACGCGCAGGGCCTCACGCTGAAGATCCGTCAGCCGGTTCGGTTTGTTGTCGAGGACGCAGAGCGTGCCCAGGGCGTGCCCACGGTCACTGCGGAGTACCGCGCCGGCGTAGAACCGCAGGTCTTCGGGGCCGCGGACCAGCGCATTGTCGGCGGTCCTGGGGTCCAGCCGTGTGTCGCCGATCTCGAGATAGTCGTCCTCGAGGATGGCATGGGCGCAGATCGCCTGTTCCACCGGGGTCTGGGGTTCGTCCATCCCGACGCTCGCCTTGAACCACTGACGCTCTGCATCGACCAGGGAAATCAGGGAAATGGGCACGCCGCAGATCTTCGAGGCCAGCTGCACCACGTCGTCGAACTCGGCCTCCGGTTCCGTGTCCAGCACGTCCAGTTCGCGAAGATCGTGCAAGCGATCGATCTGGTCTGTGGGTAGGTCTGCCCTCATCTTCCCGCCCCGTTTTTCAGGAGCGACGAATATGCATGAATTTCCGCGAACAACAATAGTGTGTGTTCCCCTTGGCGAAGGGCCCTGCCGCGTCAGAAGGCGGGCCCCGCGAGCCGGGTGAGCAGCTCGGCGGCGTTCCGCGCCTCGTACCGGCGCAGAAGCCGGGCGCGAACGTCCTCGATCGTGCGGGGAGACAGTCCGAGGTCGCGCGCGATTTCCTTGCTGGTCTGGCCCCGCGCGAGGCCGGCGACGACGGTGCGTTCGCGGGGTGTCAGAACGCGGTCGGGCTGATCGTCGCGCAGCGCAGCGAAAGTCATGACCAGACGGGAAAGCGGGTCGTCCGGGGCCAGAGTGCGCGCGCGGAACCGCACCAGCAGCGCGCGGCCGCTGGCGTGCAGCAACAGTCGTTCGTCGCTGTAGATGGCCCCGGAGCGCAGGACATGCAGGCCGATGTCGCGGATGTTCCGGAAGGCCCGGGCGCTGTCGTAGAACATCCGGAAGCTTTGGCCGGGCAGGCCCGAGGGGTCGTGGCCCGTCATTTCGCCGAAGGTGCGGTTGCAGCTGCGTATGACGCGCGCCTCGGTCATCACGATGCCGAGCGGGGCGTGATCGAAGGCGAGGCTGGTGAAGTCGTCCAAGGCGGGCTCCCGTAGATCTACGGTATTGAGACCGTAGACACTCCGCCGCATCCTGTCACGATGGTAGACAGGGCAGAGATGACGAACTTGCAGAGCCGGCTGGCGACCGAAATCGAGGCGCGGCGCGGCGACCTCGTGACCCTGACGCAGGAGCTGATCCGCATCCCGACGCTGAACCCCCCGGGGGACAATTATCGCGAGATCTGCGATTTCCTCGATCTCCGGCTGCTGCGGGCGGGGTTCCACACGCAGCTGATCCGGGCCAAGGGTGCGCCGGGGGACAGCGACCGATATCCGCGGTGGAACATCGTGGCGCGGCGCGAAGGGGCGCGACCGGGGCAATGCGTTCATTTCAATTCGCACATCGACGTCGTCGACGTCGGTCGCGGCTGGACGGTCGATCCGTTCGGCGGTCTGGAGCGGGACGGCAAGGTCTACGGTCGCGGCGCCTGCGACATGAAGGGGGGACTCGCCGCCTCGATCGTCGCGGCCGAAGCCTTTCTGGCGGTCGTGCCGGACTGGGAAGGCGTGATCGAGATCAGCGGCACGGCCGACGAGGAATCGGGCGGCTTTGGCGGGGTGGCCTATCTGGCCGAGCAGGGGCATTTCGCGCGGGTCGACCACGTGATCATCCCCGAGCCGCTGAATGTCGACCGCATCTGCCTCGGTCATCGCGGGGTCTGGTGGGCCGAGATCGAGACATATGGCGAGATCGCCCATGGGTCGATGCCGTTCCTCGGGGACTGCGCAGTGCGCCACATGGGCGCTGTCCTGCACGAAATGGAGGAGACGCTGTTTCCCGCGCTGGCCCGCAAGCGGACCGATATGCCCGTCGTGCCGGATGGGGCGAAACAGTCGACCCTGAACATCAACTCGCTTCACGGCGGCCAGGAGGAGATCGCGAAGGATTCCACCGGTCTTCCCAGTCCTGTGGTTCCCGACAGCGCCCGCATGGTGATCGATCGCCGCTTTCTGATCGAAGAGAAAATCGACGAGGTCCAGCAGGAGCTGAACGACGTGCTGGAGCGCGTGAAAGCGCGGCGCGATGGTTTCTCGTACGATATCAGAGAGATGCACAGGGTTTTGCCCACGATGACCGAGAGGGACGCGCCCGTGGTCACGACCGTCACCGAGGCCATTCGCGCGACACTCGGAAAAGAGCCCGATTACGTGGTATCTCCCGGAACCTACGACCAGAAGCATATCGACCGCATCGGCAGGCTGAAAAATTGCGTGGCCTATGGTC
The DNA here is from genome assembly GCF_000152725.1 of Pseudooceanicola batsensis HTCC2597. Classification (GTDB taxonomy): domain Bacteria; phylum Pseudomonadota; class Alphaproteobacteria; order Rhodobacterales; family Rhodobacteraceae; genus Pseudooceanicola; species Pseudooceanicola batsensis. Next base: position 2,266,377 of record NZ_CH724131.1, on the reverse strand, counting down.
CGGGAATTCTGGACCTCGCGCATAAACCGGACGAATATGTCGGCGTGGATGACATGGTGGCCTCTGCTCAGGTTATGGCGCTCAGTCTGCTATCCCTGCTCGGGCCTCCGGATAACCCCTGACCAAGGGGAGACAGGGAGTGATGATGACCAACAAGCCTTTTGCCTTGGGCCTCGCCGGGGCGTTCGCCCTGACGGCCACGCTGGCCGTGGCGCAGCAGTCCGACATGACCATCGGGCAGCAGCTGGAACCGCCGCATCTGGATCCGACCTCGGCCGCGGCCGGGGCCATCGATTCGGTGCTGTATTCGAACGTGTTCGAGGGACTGACCCGGTTCGGACCCGACGGATCGGTCGGGCCCGGCCTGGCGCGCGAGTGGGAAATCTCGGACGACGGGCTGACCTATACCTTCCACCTCGCCGAAGGGGTCAAGTTCCATGACGGCACCACGATGGACAGCGAGGACGTCAAGTTCTCGCTCGACCGCGCCCGGGCCGAGGACAGCGTGAACGCGCAGAAGGCGCTCTTTTCCGGGATCGAGTCGGTCGAAGCGACCGATCCGGCGACGGTGACGGTGACGCTGAAGAACCCGGACGGGAACTTCCTGTTCAACCTGGCCTGGGGCGATGCGGTGATCGTGGCGCCCGAAAGCATCGAGAACATCAAGACCACACCGATCGGAACCGGCGCCTTCATGTTCGACAACTGGGTGCAGGGCGACCGGATCGAACTGACGAAGAACCCGGAATACTGGGGCGAGCCGGCGATGCTGGACGCGGTGACCTTCAAGTTCATCAGCGATCCGACCGCCGCCTTCGCGGCGATGATGGCCGAGGATCTCGACGTCTTCCCGGCCTTCCCGGCACCCGAGAACCTGCCGCAGTTCGATGCGGACCCCCGGTTCAAGGTCCTGGTGGGCTCGACCGAGGGCGAGACCATCCTCGCCATCAACAACAAGCTGCCGCCGCTGGATGACGTCCGCGTGCGCCAGGCCATCGCCCACGCGGTCAACCGTCATGAGATCATCGACGGGGCGCAGTTCGGCTACGGCACGCCGATCGGCACCCATTTCGCGCCGCATCACCCGGATTACGTCGATCTGACGGAGATGTCGCAGCATGACCCCGAGAAAGCGCGGACGCTGCTGGAAGAGGCCGGGGTGTCGCTGCCGCTGCAGCTCAAGATGACGCTGCCGCCGCCGTCCTATGCGCGCCGCGGCGGCGAGATCATCGCGGCCCAGCTGCGCCAGGTCGGCATCGAGGCCGAGATCGAGAACGTGGAATGGGCGCAATGGCTGGAGGCGACCTTCCGGGGCTACGACTATGGCCTGACCGTGATCAGCCATACCGAGCCGCTCGACATCAATATCTATGCCCGGCCGGACTACTACTTCCAGTACGACAACGCCGAGTTCCAGAAGCTGATGGAGGAGGTCGGCGTCGAGAGCGATCCCGACAAGCGCTCCGAGATGTTCCGGCAGGCGCAGACCACGATCGCCGAGGACTACGTCAACGCCTATCTGTTCCAGCTGCCTCTGCTGACCGTGGCCAAGACAGGTGTCGAGGGGCTCTGGGAGAATGCTCCGACGCAGGCGGCGGACATGACTGCGGTTCACTGGGCCGAGTGACTCTTCGTGGCGGTGCGTGCAAGCACGCACCCCACGCCGCGCAACCCATAGGGTGCGTGATCTCACGCACCCTTGCCGACGGTCCCGAATGCTCCGCTATACCCTGACCCGTCTTCTTTCGCTGGCGATCAGCCTCGCCGTGGCCTCGGTGGTGATTTTCCTCGCCATCGAGATCCTGCCGGGCGATCCGGCGGCCTTCATGCTGGGCGTCAACGCCCAGGAAGACACGCTCGCGGCGCTGCGGGATCAGCTCGGGCTGAACGGCACCCTGTGGGAGCGGTACGTGTCCTGGGTCGGCGGCATGCTGACCGGCGACTTCGGCACGTCCTACACTTACCGAACGCCGGTGGCCGGAATGATCGCCGACCGGCTCTGGATCTCCCTGCCTCTCGCGATCTACGCGCTGTTGCTGTCTACCCTCATCGCCTTTCCCGCCGGCATCTGGGCCGCCTCGCGGCGCGGTTCGGCGGCGGATGTGGGCGTGATGGGCACCACTCAGCTCGGCGTGGCGATCCCGAATTTCTGGTTCGCGATGCTTCTGGTCGTGGTTTTCGCCATCAACCTCCAGTGGTTCTCGGCCGGCGGGTTCCCGGGCTGGGACGAGGGCTTCTGGCTCTCGATCAAGTCGCTGACACTGCCGGCCATTGCGCTCGCGCTGCCCCAGGCCTCGATCCTGGCGCGGGTGATGCGGTCGGCGCTTCTGGATACCCTGTCCGAGGATTTCGTGCGCACCGCCCGCGCCAAGGGGCTGAGCCGCCGCCAGGCGCTCTGGCGGCATGCGCTGCGCAATGCGCTGATCCCCGTGCTGACGATCATCGGGCTCCAGTTCTCGTTCCTGCTGGCGGGCGGCATCATCATCGAGAACGTCTTCTACCTGCCGGGGCTGGGGCGGCTGATCTTCCAGGCCATCTCGGCCCGCGACATGATCGTGGTGGAGTCGGTGGTGATGCTTCTCGTCTTCGCCGTGATCCTGGTGAACTTCCTGGTCGAGATCGCCTATGCTCTGGTCGATCCGCGACTGAGGCACCGCGCATGACCGATCTGCGCGCCGACAGCCTGCCGCCCCAGGGGGCGCCGGTCCGCCTCTGGGGGCGGGCGCTGCGGTCGCGCAACCTGGTGGTGGGCGCGCTGCTGACGCTGGTCTTCGTTCTGGCAGCGGTCCTGTCCTTCCTCTGGACACCCTACGAGGTCACGGGCCTGGACATCGCCAACAAGATCAAGCCACCGTCATGGCGGAATCCGCTGGGCACCGATCACTTCGGCCGCGACATCCTGTCGATGATCATGGTGGGGGCGCGGGTCTCGATCGCGGTGGCGGTGGTCGCCGTGGGGATCGGCATGATCTTCGGTGTGCCGCTCGGCCTTTTGGCGGCGGCGCGCAAGGGGTCGCTGCTGGACGAGGTGATCATGCGGGCGAACGACCTGGTCTTCGCCTTCCCCTCGCTGGTGATCGCGATCCTGATCACGGCGACCTTCGGCCCCTCGGCCGTGAACGCGATCATCGCCATCGGCATCTTCAACATCCCGGTCTTCGCGCGGCTGACCCGGTCGGGCGCGCTGACGCTCTGGCAGCGGGACTACATCCTGGCGGCGCGGGTCGCGGGCAAGGGGGCCGCGCGGATTTCGGTCGAGCATATCCTGCCGAACGTGACAAACCTGCTGATCGTTCAGGGAACCATCCAGTTCTCGCTCGGTATCCTGGCCGAGGCGGGGCTTTCCTACGTCGGGCTCGGGGCGCAGCCGCCGACGCCGTCCTGGGGCCGGATGCTCGCGGAATCGCAGACGATGATCTCCTTCGCGCCGCACATGGCGCTGTTCCCGGGGCTGGCCATCCTGCTGACCGTGCTGGGGCTGAACCTGATGGGCGATGGCTTGCGCGACCTCTTCGATCCGAAGCTCAGGGGGCGGACATGAGCCTGCTGTCGATCGAGGGCCTGTCGCTGGAGATCGGCCGCCACACGATCCTGCGGGACGTATCGCTTTCGGTCGATCCGGGGCAGATCGTGGGCGTGATCGGCGAAAGCGGGTCAGGCAAATCGATGACGGCCTTTTCGGTCATGCAGCTTCTGCCCGACGGGGCGAGGGCGCACGGGTCGGTGATGCTCTCGGGCCATGACATGCTGGCGTTGCCGGAGGCTCAGCTCTGCAGGTTGCGCGGCAACGAGGTCGGCATGGTCTTCCAGGAGCCGATGACCGCGCTGAACCCGATCCGGACCATCGGCGACCAGGTGGCCGAGACGATCCTGATACACGAACGCGCGTCGAAATCCGAGGCGATGATGCGCGCGCGCGAGGCGCTGAACCGCGTCGAACTGCCCGAGGACCGGTTTCCGTTGACCCGCTACCCGCACGAGCTCTCGGGCGGGCAGCGGCAGAGGGTGGTGATCGCCATGGCCATCGCCCTTCGCCCCAGCCTGCTGATCGCCGATGAACCCACGACCGCGCTGGACGTAACGACGCAGGCGCAGATCCTAGACCTGCTCAAACGGCTTGTGCGCGAGGACGGGATGGGGATGCTGATGATCTCGCATGACCTTGCGGTCGTGGCCGACATGGCGGACGAGATCGTCATCATGCGGCATGGCGAGGTGGTCGAGCGCGGTACCTGTCCGGCGATCTTCGGGCAGCTCAGGCATCCCTATTCGATCTCGCTGCTCGAGGCGTCGACCCATGCGCCCGACAGGCAGGCTCACACCGAGGAGGCCCCCCTGCTGCGCGTCCGCGATGTCGTGCGGACCTACACCCTGCCACGCAATACCCTGTTCGGGGCGCCGGGGCGGGTGGAAGCCGTCAGGGGTGTCTCCTTCGATCTGAAGAGGGGCGAGAGCCTCGGGCTTGTGGGGGAATCCGGCTGCGGCAAGTCCACGCTGACCCGTGCGATCCTGGGGCTGGAAGAGGTGCAGGACGGCGAGATCCTGCTGGACGGAGAGCCGGTCTTCACCGGTCACGCGCCGAACCGTGCGGTGCGGCGCCGGATGCAGGTGGTCTTTCAGGATCCCTATGGCTCGTTCAATCCGCGCCACCGGGTCGACCGGCTGATCTGCGAACCGTTTCACCTGCTCGATGCGCCGCCCCGGGGCGAGGCGCGGGATGCGGCCATCGCCGAGGCGCTGACCTCGGTGGGGCTCGCGGCTTCGGACCGGTACAAGTTCATCCACGAATTCTCGGGCGGACAGCGGCAGCGCATCGCCATCGCGCGGGCGCTGATCATCAAGCCGGAGCTGATCCTGCTGGACGAAGCGGTTTCGGCGCTGGACGTGCAGGTTCGCGCGCAGATCCTCGACCTGCTGGCCGATCTGGGCAGACGGTTCGGGCTGAGTTACCTCTTCATCTCCCATGACCTGAGCGTGGTGCGCGTGATCACCGACCGTTGTCTGGTGATGAAGGCGGGCGAGATCGTGGAACAGGGCCCCACCGAACGGGTCTTTTCGGATCCGCAGCACCCCTATACCCGGCAGCTCATCGCCGCCGCGCCGGATCTGCCCGAGATCGCGTGACGCAGGACCCTGAACCGATCCGCACGGGCGGCCTCTGACCCGAGTGCTCCACGCTCTCATCGGGCGGCGGAAAGCGGGCCGGACCCGGCGTACCGACAGAAATGCAATCGGGCATTGGCGGGACAGGCGCCCCGGTCCGGCTTGCCATTTCCGGGCAGAGCGCAGTACGTCACGCAGACGTGAGGGAGGAGAGCAAGCATGAGACTCGGGATCAAGACCGCCGCCGAGCCGGTGGCGCAGGGCTTCGGCGAGGGGATCGCCCGCTTCGGACCCGGGTGCGCGCGGGCCGGCGCCCCAGCATGGCGTCCGCCGTACGCGGCTTCCTGACATGCGGTTCGATTTCGTCCTTCTGGTGGCGGGCTACGTTCTGTCGCAGTTCTTCCGGTCGTTCCTGCCGGTCCTCACCAATGTGCTGAACCGCGACATCGGCGCCGACCCGGCGGATCTGTCGCTGGCGGCGGGAATGTGGTTCCTGACCTTTGCCGCGATGCAGATCCCCGTGGGCGCGGCGCTGGACCGGATCGGGCCGCGGCGCACGGCGGTGTCCCTTTTGCTGCTGGGCGGCGGCGGCGGGTCCCTCGTCTTCGCGCTGGCACAGGCGCCCTGGCACATCACCGTGGCCATGGGGTTGATCGGGGTCGGCTGTTCCCCGGTGCTGATGGCGTCCTACTACATTCTGGCGCGGGTCTTCCCGGCCGCCAGATTCGCCACGCTGGCCGCCCTGATCCTCGCGGTCGGGCAGTCGGGGAACCTGGCGGGATCTCTGCCCATGGCCCTGGCGGTCGAGGCGATCGGCTGGCGGGGTTCGATGTTCGTCATGGGCGCGCTCTGCGTGCTGATCGCACTGGGCCTGCAGCGGTGGGTGATCGACCCGCCGCCGCTCGAGGGCGGCCCGACGGGCAGTCTTCTGGATGTGCTCAGGATCCGGGCGGTCTGGCCGATCTACTTCATGATGCTGGTCGCCTATGCGCCCGCTGGCGGCCTCCGGGGCCTCTGGGCCGGGCCCTATTTCGCCGAGGTCTTCGGGTCTGACGCCACCCGGATCGGTATCGTGACCCTCATCATGGGAAGCGCCATGATCCTCGGGTCGCTGGTCTACGGGCCGGCGGATCGGATCCTGGGGACGCGGAAGTGGGTCAACGTCTTCGGCATCGGTGCCTCGCTCGCGATCTGCATCGTCCTGACGCTGGTGGTGCCCGAACACTTCTGGCTGGCCGTGCTGCTGTTCTGCGGCGTCGGATTCGCGCTGAGCAACTACCCGATGATCATGGCGCATGGGCGCGCGTTCTTTCCGCCGCACCTGGTGGGGCGCGGCGTGACGCTGATCAATCTGTGCGGCATCGGCGGGGCCGGCGTGGGGCAGGTAATCACGGGGCGGATCTACGATGCCGCCGCGCTGCGGGCCGACCTGCCGTGGGAAGCCTTCACCCCGATCTTCTTCTACTACGCCGTCACGCTGGGGGCCGGTCTGGCCGTCTATCTGTTCGTCAAAGACAGGACCGACTGATCCGGTCCCTTGATCCGGCGCATCACCGCATTACGCTTTGCACCGGGTCGCGGCTGCGGTATACGCCCGCGACCCGACGTGAAAGGAGTTTTCCAGATGGGCTATAAAGTCGTCGTCGCGGGCGCCACGGGCAACGTGGGCCGCGAAATGCTGAACATCCTCGCGGAACGCCAGTTCCCGGTGGACGAGATCGCCGTGCTCGCCTCGCGCCGGTCGCTCGGGACCGAGGTCAGCTTTGGCGACAAGACCCTGAAGACCCAGGATCTCGCCACTTTCGATTTCACCGGCTGGGACATGGCGCTCTTCGCCATCGGCTCGGGCCCGACGAAGGAATTCGCGCCCAAGGCCGCGGCAGCGGGTTGTGTCGTCATCGACAACTCCTCGCTCTACCGCTACGACCCGGACGTGCCGCTGGTGGTGCCCGAGTGCAACCCCGAGGCGGTCGAGGGTTATGCCAAGAAGAACATCATCGCCAACCCGAACTGTTCGACCGCGCAGATGGTCGTGGCGCTGAAGCCTCTGCATGACCGCGCCCGGATCAAGCGCGTGGTGGTCTCGACCTATCAGTCGGTCTCCGGCGCGGGCAAGGAGGGGATGGACGAGCTCTGGGATCAGACCAAGGCCATCTACAACCCGACCGACGATGTCGAGCCGAACAAGTTCCAGAAGCAGATCGCATTCAACGTCATTCCGCATATCGACGTCTTCATGGAGGACGGGTCGACCAAGGAAGAGTGGAAGATGGTCGTCGAGACCAAGAAGATCGTGGACTCGTCGATCAAGGTGACCGCGACCTGCGTGCGGGTGCCGGTCTTCGTCGGCCATGCCGAGGCGGTGAATGTCGAGTTCGAGGATTTCATCGACGAGGACGAGGCCCGCGACATCCTGCGCGAGGCGCCGGGTTGCATGGTGATCGACAAGCGCGAGGACGGCGGCTACGTCACGCCGATCGAATGCGTTGGCGACTATGCCACCTTCATCTCGCGCATCCGTCAGGATCCGACCATCGACAACGGCCTGAACATCTGGGTGGTCTCCGACAACCTGCGCAAGGGCGCGGCGCTGAACGCGGTGCAGATCGCCGAGACGCTGGGCAACCGGGTGCTGAAGAAGGGCTGACACCGGCCCGCCGCGACCGCGGCTTCGCTCGATACAGCAAAGGCCCCCGCCGCGTGACGGGGGCCTTTTTCATCATGGCTCCCGTCTCAGACTAGCACTGGATGAAGACCCGGCCGTCGCCCCGGATGGTCCGGCCGCCGAGGCTGACGGCGCCCTGATCGGGCGCCATCACCGCCACGCCGTCCGGTCCGCGGCTCTCGAGCGGGAATTCACGGCGCGGCTGGTCGAAGATGAACGCCGGGTCGTCGCCGAGCGCGACGTAGCCGGTGCGCGGCGCCCCGTCGAGCGAGGTCTCGATGACCAGCCCGCTCGATCCGGTGCGCGTGATGTCGAAGTCGGGCCGGCTGCAATCGCCGCCCTTCGCGGCCCAGGGACCGGCCAGGTAGGCCGCGTCGAGGCGGATGCCGCCGTCGCGGTCGGGATCGCGGTCGCGCGCAGGCGGAGAGACCTCGCGGATGCTGTCCACCGTGATCGTGGCCTGGCCCTGCTGACAGAAGGACATCTCGGCCCGCGTGCCGCGGACCTCGACGTATTCGCCGACCGTGACACCGCGATCCGAGGCCAGCGCATAGTGGTCGCCGTCGGGGGTGACGAGCAGCGGACATTCGACGCCATCGCGCACGCGGCCCTCGACGCGCATGCCGTCGCTCTCGCCGGCGTCGTCGCGGGGCGGCGCGACTTCCTCGATCTCGGTGACCCGCACCGTATCGACGCCGTTCATGCAGAAGGCCATGTCGGCGCGGCGGCCCTCGATGCGGACGTATTCACCCGGGGTGATGCCGACACTGCGCGAAGTGAGGGCATAGCGGTCGCCGTCGCGGGTGCGCAGGACCGGACATTCGGTCCCTTCATCGACCCGCCCCTCGAGCGTCACGGTGCGGGGCAGCGGTTCCGAGCGTGTGACATCGAACACGCCGGACTTCAGGGTCAGGCCGCGGTCGGTGTCGACGACGAAGATCAGATCGTCGCCCGGTTCGGACCATTCGGGAACGCGGAGGTCGGCCGAAAGACGACCGTCGCCATCCACGCGCGCCTCGCGGAGGGCCTCCCATTCCGATGCCTGCGGCCCCACGCCGATGGTGACGTAGTCCGAGGGTCGGAGATTGCGCGCGTCGATCGTGACACGGCTGCCCGGCGGACCGTTGTCGGTGCTCAGCCCGATCGAGGCCGCGGGGCCGTCGCCGGGAATATCGAGCAGTTCGCCCACGGCGAGGGCAAAGGGATTCACGTCATCGTTCTCGCTGATCAGTTCGAAGAGCGAGACGCCGAAGCGTTCGGCGACCTCGGCCAGCGTGTCGCCGGATTCGACCCGGTACTGATCGCCCCGGTCGCGGGGCGGGGCGCCGTTTTGGCCGGCCCCCGACACGAGCTGGAGCCGCGTTCCGACGGAAATGTCGCGCGGATCCCCAAGCGAGGGGTTGAGGTCCATAATCCGGGCAAGCGACACCCGGCATTGTTGCGAGACGCGATAGAGCGTGTCCCCCGGCTGGATCGTGTAGCTCTGGCCGCAACGCGACTGCGCCGAGGCTACCGTGGCGAGGCCGGCCGTGGCGATCAGCGCCGCGGCGCCGAGCCGGAGGGCGCTCTTGGGGTGGAAAGGGTTGGACATCTGGACCTCCCGTTCTGGTGCGTACGGTCCGAGAACAGGGAGCCCGCGCCGGATGTTCCCGGTGCCGGGGCGTTCGCATCGGCACCGGGCGGCCTCAAAGCGTTTGTGACTTGGCCTTTGGGCCGGCATTGGCGACAGTCGGGCGACTCACGCTGACCAGGAGGTTCACATGCGTCCGTTCGCCGCCGCCCTGATGATACTGGCCCTGCCCGGCCCGCTGGCCGCCGAGGATTTCGTCGTTTCCAGCCGTGTCACCGCCGCAACCGTCTTTCCGCAGGGGGCGACCCTCACGCGGGTCGCAACCGTCTCGGTTCCCGCGGGGCGGCATCGCATCCTCGTGCAGGACATGCCGGTCATCGACCCCGCCGCGCTACGTGTCGCCGCGCCCGGTCTGACCGTGGGGCCGATCCGGTACCGTGACGATTACGTCCCGCCCCGGGACCCCGCGGAAACGGCCGCTTTGGAGGCCGCGCGCGAAGAGGTTCGCGCAAGGGAGCGTGCAGTCGAGGCCGCGCGGGACGCCGTGGCCGCCATCCGGATCGAGGCGGATGCGGCGCGGGCGCGGATCGCGTTTCTCGACGGCATCGGCCAATCCGACGGGCTGGCCCAGGCCGATCCCGAGCGGCTGCGCGACCTCGTGGCGCTTATCGGCGAAGTGGGGCTGGAGGCCCGGCGCGCGGTCCAGGCGGCCGAGACCCGCGCACGGGCGGCGGAACAGGACGTCAAGGACGCGCTGGAGGACCTGGCAAAGGCGCAGCAGGCCCTGAAGGCGCTGGATACCGAAGCGCAGGACCGCGCCTTTCTGGCGATCGAGGTGCAGGCCGAAACGGCCGCCGAGGGCGCCATGACGTTGACGTATTCGACCGGGTCCGCCTCGTGGCAGCCCACCTACGATCTGCGCCTGACCACCGGCGAGGCCCCCGACCTGATGATCGGGAGGGGCGCCTACGTCCGGCAGTCGACCGGCGACAACTGGACCGATATCGCGCTGACGCTTTCGACCGTGCAGCCCTCGGGCCAGCAGGTTCCGGGCGAGGTCTGGCCCTGGCTGCGTCAAATCTTCGACCCTGGGCAGCCGCCGATGCCCGCACCTCTCGTTCGGGGGTCGGCGAGCATGGCGTCCGAGATGGCGACGAAGGACATGGCAAGCCCCGTGGCCGAAGAGGTGCAGGCCGCGGCCAGCTTCGACGGGCTCTCGGTCACCTACAGCTATCCCGATCCGGTCAGCGTCGCGACCGCTGCGGATGCGGTGAAGATTGCGCTGGGGGAGATCTCGCTCGAGCCCGAGATCTTCGCCCGCGCCGTGCCGCTCGCGGATCGGACCGCCTTTCTCAATGCCGGTTTCACGAACAATTCGGGCGAGCTGATCCTGGGCACCGGGGACGCCCGGTTCTTTCTCGACGGGACATTCGTCGGGCAGCGTCACCTCGACCTGATCGCGGAGGGTGACGATGCCGAGATTTCCTTCGGCCCGATCGAGGGGCTGCGGCTGGAACGCGTGGTGCGCGACCGCCAGCAGGGGGACAGGGGCGTCATCACGCGGTCGAACGAACAGGACGAAGAGGTCGAGATCACGCTGCGGAACCTGACCGGGCGCGACTGGACCGTGCGGCTGCGGGACCGCGTGCCCTATTCGGAACAGGAGGATCTGGACATAACCTGGGAGGCCCGGCCCGCCCCGACCGAGACGGATGTCGAGGGCCGCCGGGGCGTCCTGGAATGGCGTTTCGACATGGCCCCGGGCGAGGATACGGAGATCGTGCTGACGCACCGCCTGCGCTGGCCCGAGGACCAGGTTCTGCGCTAGACCTCAGATCGGTTTGAAGGCGTTTTCGGCCGGCAGATACTGTTCCACCCCGCCTTCGCCGATGTCGTTCCACAGCCCGTGCAGGGAGAGGTCGCCGGACTTCACCGCCGCCTCTACGAAGGGGAAGGTCATCAGGTTCTGCAGCGAGGTCAGCACCGCCTCCTTCTCGAGGGCGCGGACGCGTTCGGCCTCGTCCTCGATATGCTTGACGCGCTCGTAGCCCGGCCGGAGCAGGTCCATCCAGCGGCCGACGAAGCTGGATTTTTCCTCCAGTTCGGGCGCGTGGCCCGCGCACATGTCGTGGCATCCGCGCACACCACCGCAGCTCGAATGGCCGACAATCACGATGTGGGCGACCTTGAGCGCGGTGACCGCGTATTCCACCGCGGCCGAGGTGCCGTGCTGGTTCCCATCGGGTTCATAGGGAGGCACCAGGTTGGCGATGTTGCGGTGGATGAAGAATTCGCCCTGATCGGCGCCGAAGATGGCGGTGACATGCACCCGGCTGTCGCAGCAGGAGATGACCATCGCACGGGGGCGCTGACCTTCATCAGCAAGGCGCTTGTACCATGCCTTGTTGTCCGCGAACGTCGTCGCCTTCCAGCCGTGGAACCGCTGGACGAGGTAATTCGGGAGGGGCTTGGCATTATGCATGTCGGGTCCTTTCCTGAAGCGTCCGGGCGCGCTGAAGCGGTGTTATACCGCGCCGGGACGAGGTTGAAGCAAATTTGCGACGATTTTTCGCCAGAAAAGACGGGGCGGGAAAGGTTTTGGGAAGGGCTGCTCTGCATAGATCGCCGCGTTGGAATTCGGGATCGGGGTGAGATTCTTGGAAGACGTGAAGATACTGCCGCAGGACGAACCGGTCCGTCTGGACCCGGACCGGTTGAGCGTTCTCTACGAACAACTGGGCGAGGCGGGGGCCGAAGACGTGGTCTGCCGCGCAATGGAAGAACTGGCCCTGCGCCTCTCGATGACGGAACGGCTCTACCGGCAGGACCGTCACGAGGAAATGCGCAAGGCCGCCCGGTCGCTGGCGGGCATCGCGGACCAGGTGGGCATGAACAGTCTTTGCCGGGTCTCGCGGGACGTGACGGAATGTATCGACACGGGAAACGAGGTGGCCCTCGCGGCGGTGCTGTCGCGGCTCCTGCGTATCGGTGAGCGCTCGCTGATGGAGGTCTGGGACATGCAGGGGTGACGGTGTGATGCCCTCTCGTCCCCGCGACAGGCGAATGGACCTTGCGGGCTGCGGGATTAGAACTAGGCTTCCGGGCAAACGCCAGGAGATGCCCATGCCGCTGCAATTCGCCACCGATCCGGACACCGCTCTGCCCCTGCACGTGGTTGCCAGCGACGATCTGGAGGACTGGGCGGCGTCCCAGAACGGCACGGTCGGCACATGGGTCAAGGCGGCCGGATTCAGGGCCGGGCTGGGCGAGGTGCTGCTGGTCCCCGACGGCAACGGCGCACCGGTGCTGGCGGTGGCCGGCTACGGGACCGCCGATCAGAGGGCGCGGACACGCTTCGCCCTTGCGGGCGCGGCGGCGTCGCTCCCCGAAGGCTCTTACCGGCTGGTCGGCGGGCCGGACGGCGCCACGCTGGACGAGGAATGCCTGGGCTGGCTGCTGGCGGGTTATGCCTTCGATCGCTACCGCGCCCAGTCCGGCGCCAAGGCCCGGCTGGTCGCGCCGGAGGGGGTGGATGCGTCCCGGCTCGAAGCGATCGCGGCCGGCGAGGCGCTGACCCGGGACCTGATCAACACGCCCGCCAGCGACATGGGGCCGGACCAGCTCGAGGATGCGGCGGCGGGGCTGGCGGCCGAGTTCGGCGCGCGCTTCGAGGTGACTTCGGGCGAGGATCTTCTGAAGAAGAACTTTCCCATGATCCACGCGGTCGGCCGGGCCTCCGCCCGCGCGCCCCGCCTTCTCGACCTGGCATGGGGCGATGCCGGCCCGATGCTGACGCTGGTCGGCAAGGGCGTCTGTTTCGATACGGGCGGGCTGAACATCAAACCCGCCGTCTCGATGGGACTCATGAAAAAGGACATGGGCGGCGCCGCGGCCGTCCTGGGGCTCGCGCGGATGATCATGGCGCTGGAGCTGCCGCTGCGGTTGAGGGTCCTCGTGCCTGCCGTCGAGAACTCCATCGCAGGAGACGCGTTCCGGCCGCAGGATATCCTGACGGCCCGCAACGGCCTGACGGTCGAGATCAACAATACCGATGCCGAAGGGCGGCTGGTGCTGGCGGATGCGCTGGCGTACGCGGCCGAGACTCCGTCCGACCTGACCGTCTCGATGGCGACGCTGACCGGCGCGGCCCGGGTCGCCGTGGGGCCGGATATCGCGCCGTTCTACGTCGATGACGACGCCGCGGCGGCGGCGATCGCCGGCGCGGCCGCCCGGGTGGCGGACCCGGTCTGGCGGATGCCGTTCCACGCGCCCTACGAGACCATGATCGAGCCGGGGGTGGCGGATCTGGACAATGCACCCAAGGGCGGGTTCGCGGGTTCCATCACCGCCGCGCTGTTCCTGCGCCGCTTCGCCGGGGCTGCGCCCAGGTATACCCATTTCGACATCTACGGCTGGCAGCCCGCCGCCGCGCCCGCGCGGCCCAAGGGCGGCGTCGGCCAAGGCACCCGGGCCCTGCTGGACGCCCTGCCCGAGCTGCTGGACCTGTGAACGACCGCCGGGTCCTGAAATCCAACGGCCGGGTGGCGGATGTTTCCCTGCGGGGGCAGACCGTGGCGGAGCGGTACGTCACGCCGGACCTGTACCACGTCTCCGCGCCCGTGGCGCCGATCCTCGACCGCCCCGAGGGGGGGCGGGACCGCGAACTCGCCTTTGGCGAGGGCTTCCACGTTCTGGAGTTCAGGAAGGGCTGGGCGTTCGGCCATGCTCAGCGGGATGGCTACGTCGGCTATATTGCGCAAGACCTCCTCTCGGACCGGATGGAGCCGCCGACGCATCGCGTCATATCCCCCAGCTACCGGTTCGACCGTCCCGCCCTGAAATGCGCCGCGGCGCCGGGATACCTGCCGATCGGGGCCCGTGTCGCCGTGGCCGGTGTTCATCGCGACCACTGCGACTGGGGCGAGATATCGCTTCCCGAAGGCACCGGGTTCGTCCCGATGCCGACCCTGGCCGCTCTGTCCGAAACGGCGACCGACCCGGTTGCGGAGGCCGAGCGTTACCTGGGCGTGCCCTATCTCTGGGGCGGCAACAGCGGCTTCGGGACGGATTGTTCGGGACTGGTCCAGGCGGCATTCCTCGCCTGCGGATACGATTGCCCCGGTGACAGCGACCAACAGGCCGCCGGGCTGGGCACGGCGCTGGATCGGGACGCACCGGCACGGCGGAACGACCTCATCTTCTGGAAAGGGCACGTGGCGCTGGTCGCGGGCGATGGCCGCATTCTTCACGCCAACGCGCATCACATGGCGGTGGCCTACGAGGACATGGAGGCGGCGATTGCGCGGATCGCGGCCAGCGACGGCCCGGTCACCGGGCGGCGGCGCGTGCTGCGGCGCTGAGCGCCTATTCCACCGCGCGGATCAGCTTGCGTTCGAGAACCCGCAGCACGGTCTTCAGGTCATGGCCGCGCTTGAGGATCTGACCGTCCATGCCGACGACCGAGTACTGACCCTGCCGGGTGCGAAGGGCAGGGCGCTTTTCGATCCGGTAGAGCGGGTTCTCGGCGGTGCGCCGGAAGACCGAGAAGATCGCGACATCGGACAGTGACGAGATCCCGTAGTCCCGCCATTCCCCCGCCGCGACCATGCGGCCGTAGAGCGAGAGGATCACCGAGAGTTCCGTGCGGTGGAACGCGACGCAGTCCTGCGAGGATTTCGGAAACGGGGTCGGTGGATGAACCGTCATATCATCAGAGTTGCGCCGATCGACCATGAAATCAAGCGTCTTCGGCATTGCCGGACCGCATCGCGGAATGCACTTCCGCGTGACTTGACCGCGCGTTCGGTTCGTCGCAGGTTGCCGGAGCATCAGAACCGGGAGGATCCAAGGATGACCGAAGCTTACCTTTGCGATGGCCTGCGCACGCCGATCGGGCGCTATGGCGGGGCGCTTTCGGCGGTCCGTCCCGACGACATGCTGGCCCATGTGATGCGCGACCTGATGGCCCGGAACGAGGGTCTGAAGGTCGACGAGGTCATGATGGGCTGCGCCAACCAGGCGGGAGAAGACAATCGCAACGTCGCACGGATGGCCACGCTGCTCGCGGGTCTCGGCGAGGACGTTCCGGGGATGACGATCAACCGGCTCTGCGGGTCCGGTCTGGACGCGGTCGGCACGGCGGCGCGGGCGATCAGGACAGGCGAGGCCGAGGTGGTGATCGCGGGCGGCGTGGAATCGATGAGCCGCGCGCCCCTGGTGATGCCCAAGGCCGAGACCGCCTTTTCGCGCAGGGCCGAGATCTATGACACGACCATCGGCTGGCGGTTCGTGAACAAGGAGATGCACAAGCACTTCGGCACCGATTCCATGCCCGAGACCGCCGAGAACGTGGCCGAGCAGTTCCAGGTCGGTCGCGAAGCTCAGGACGCCTTTGCCCTGCGGTCCCAGCAGCGCGCCATCGCGGCCATCGAGGGCGGCCGCCTGGCCGAGGAGATCACGCCGGTCACCATTCCGCAGCGCAAGGGAGACCCGATCGTCGTGGACCGCGACGAGCACCCGCGCGACACCACGCTGGAAAAGCTGGCCAAGCTGCCGACGCCCTTCCGCGAGGGCGGGACGGTCACCGCGGGCAACGCCTCGGGCGTGAACGACGGGGCCTGCGCGGTCATCGTCGCCTCGGCGGCCGCGGTCGAGAAATACGGGCTGACGCCGCGGGCGCGGATCGTCGCCATGGCCACCGCCGGGGTTCCGCCCCGGATCATGGGGATCGGTCCCGCACCGGCGACCGAGAAACTGCTGGCCATGACCGGCACCTCGATCGGCGAGGTGGATCTGATCGAGTTGAACGAGGCCTTCGCCGCGCAGGGGCTGGCGGTGACGCGGCAGCTGGGCCTGCCGGATGACGCGGATCATGTGAACCCGAACGGCGGGGCGATCGCGCTCGGCCATCCGCTCGGCATGTCCGGGGCCCGGCTGGCGCTGACGGCGGGGCTTTCTCTGGGTCACATGGGCGGTAAGCGCGCGATCTGCACCATGTGCATCGGCGTCGGCCAGGGCATCGCGCTGATGCTCGAGGCGGCCTGATCGACGCGGCGGGCCGGTCCCGAAGGGCGGTGCATCCTCGGGCCTGACCCAAGGAACTCCCGGCCCCGCCGCCAGACCGGCGACAGGAGAGGCCGGGTCCGGACCGAGGATCGTGCCGGCGCGGTGACGGCCGGACCTTGCCCGGCGGGGCGAAGGTTGGTGACAACCGCGCTGCGGGTGCCGTCATCGGACCGTCGGCGCATGCGGGCAGCAAGTGCAGCCCGACCGCCTCAGGCGTAGGTCGGGTGGAAGGTTCCGGCGGGCGACAGGGTAAAGATGTCGACGCCATCGCGGGTCACGCCGACGGAGTGTTCGAACTGGGCCGACAGCGACTTGTCCCGCGTCACGGCGGTCCAGTCGTCGGCCAGCACCTTGGTCTCGGGGCGGCCGAGGTTCACCATCGGCTCGATGGTGAAGAACATGCCCTCTTCGAGCACGGGGCCGGTCTTTTCCCGGCCGTAATGCAGCACGTTGGGCGGGGCGTGAAAGACGCGGCCCAGTCCGTGGCCGCAGAAATCGCGGACAACGGACATGCGGTTCGCCTCGACATAGCTCTGGATGGCATGGCCGATATCGCCGAAGGTGGCGCCGGGGCGGACGACCTCGATCCCCTTCATCAGGGCGTCGTGCGTCACCTGGATCAGCCGCTCGGCCTTGCGCGAGAGCTTGCCCGCCACGAACATGCGGCTGGTGTCGCCGAACCAGCCGTCGACGATGACGGTGACGTCGATGTTCAGGATGTCGCCGTCCTTGAGGCGCTTGTCACCGGGAATGCCGTGACAGACCACGTGGTTGATCGAGATGCAGGAGGCGTGTTCATACCCCTTGTAGCCGATCGTCGCCGAAGTTGCGCCGGCCGCCGCGACCTTGGCCTCGATGAGGCGGTCGATCTCGGCCGTGGTCTGGCCGGGAAAGACATGTTCGGCGATCTCGTCCAGAATGCGGGCAGCCAGTGCGCCGGCTTCGTGCATGCCGGCAAAGTCCGCCTCTTCGTAGATGCGGATTCCGTCGCGGGTGATCTGGCGTTTCTGGTCCAACAAGCGGCCTCTCGTCGTTCAGGGTCTAGATAGGTCAATTCCTGCGCATGTTCAACGTGAAGCGGCCCGGTTCGCGCCGGAGTCAAGTGGTTTAGCCCCGGGGCGCGGCGGTTTCGGCAAGGCTCTTCCGACCGGTTCACCGGGGCGTGAGGGCCTCGCCGACCGGCAGGGCCGGTCCCACCCCGACGGCTTCGGGCGAGAGGCGGGTGGAGAAGGCCATCGCCTCGACGCCGGCCCGTCGCGCCGCATCGAACGCGGCGGCATAGACCGGGTCGATGTCGGCGGCGACGCTCACCCGCGCCGCATCCGTCCGCTGAACGAGATAGAGGAGAACGGCGCGATGTCCCGCGGCGGCCATCGCGGCCAGTTCGCGCAGGTGGCGGGCGCCCCGGGCGGTGACGCTGTCGGGAAATTCGGCCAGCCCCTCGCGGCGCGTCAGTGTCACCGACTTCACCTCGATATAGCAGTCGGCCCGGCCGGGGCCGCGCAGCAGAAAGTCGATCCGGCTGTTGCTGCCGTATTTCTGTTCGGGACGGATGTCGGGATAGGCCGTGAACTCGGCAAGGTCCCCGGCCAGCAGCGCCTCTTTCAGGGCGCGGTTCGCCACCGACGTATCGACGCAGGTCATGTGGCCGTTTTCGTGATCGACCAGCCGCCATCCGAACTTCAGTTTCTTCCTCGGATCCGCGTTCGGTTCGACCCATATGCGCGTTCCGGGATCGGCGAGGCCCGTCATGGCGCCCGGATTGGCGCAATGGGCCGTCGCCTCGGTGCCGTCCCCCAGCCGGATGTCGGCGAGAAACCGTTTATACCGGCGGATCAGCCGGGCTGGCACGAGAGGGGTTTGAAAGCGCATGGGGCGGGCCTATACCCTTGATCAGCCAAAAGACAAGCCGGAGGCCTCATGCCCAACCCAACCGCCGCGATGCTGGTCATCGGGGACGAAATCCTCTCGGGCCGGACCCGGGATTCCAACATGCACCACCTGGCGGGGGAACTGGTGAAGGTGGGCATCGACCTGAAGGAGGTCCGGGTGGTGCCGGACGAGGCCCCGGCGATCGTCTCGGCCCTCCGGGCGTTGTCCGAGGCCCATGACAACGTCTTTACCTCCGGCGGAATCGGGCCAACCCATGATGACATCACGGCGGACTGCGTGGCCGAGGCCTTCGGACGGAATATCGACGTGCGGCCCGATGCGCGGAAGCTGCTCGAGGACGCCTACGGCGCGCGCGGCGTCGAGGTGACCGAGGCGCGGCTGCGCATGGCGCGGATCCCCGACGACGCGGTGCTGATCGAGAACCCGGTATCGACGGCGCCGGGCTTCACCCTGGAGAACGTCCATGTCATGGCCGGGGTCCCCGCCGTATTCGAGGCGATGGTCGCCTCGGTCCTGCCGGGGCTGACCGGAGGAACGCCGCTGCTGAGCCAGACCTGGCGCGTCATGCGGCCCGAAGGGGACATCGCGGGGCCGCTGCGGGCCCTGTCCGAGGCGTACACGGACCTGTCCTTCGGCTCGTATCCATTTCAGATGAACGGGGTCTTCGGCTCGAATGTCGTGGTTCGGGGCACCGATGGCGCGCGTGTGGACGCGGCGATGACCGAACTGCAGGAGGTCTTTCCCGATGCCGGAGCTTGAGGCCCATTTCGCCGCGGCCGAGGCCACCTGGCCGCCGGCGGAGACGGTCGCCTGCGGCCCGTTCATGCTGCGCCGGTCCCCGGGGGGCGGCAAGCGGGTCACGGCCGCGACCGCCCGGGGTGCGGTGGCCTCGACCGATATCCTGGCCGCCGAGGCGCAGATGCGCGAGATGGGGCAGGTGCCGCTGTTCTCGCTTCGTCCGGGGGATGCGGCGCTGGACGACATGCTGGCGGCGCAAGGGTACGCCATCGTGGATCCGACAGACGTCATGACGATTCCCGTGAACGAACTGACCGGCTTGCCGACCGACCCGGAACAGGCGAGTCTCGCCGTATGGGAGCCCCTGGCCATCCAGCTGGAATTCTGGGCCGAGGGCGGCGTCGGAGCCGACCGCATCGCCGTGATGGAGCGGGCGGAGTGTGCCAAGACCGCGCTGATCGGTCGTCACGAGAATTCGCCGGGGGGCACCTGCTTTGTCGGCGTCAGCGGCGGGATCGGCATGATGCACGCGCTCGAGATCGTCCCGGCCGCCCGCCGGGCCGGGATGGGCCGGGCCATGACGATTCAGGCCGCGCAATGGGCGGCGCAGCAGGGGGCCGAGCAGTTCTCGGTCCTCTGCGTGCAATCGAACGAGGCGGCCAGCGCCCTCTATGCTAGATTGGGGCTGGCGACGATCGGACAGTATCACTACCGGATCAAGGAGAGCTGAGATGAGCACCCGCGACCTGCCGACCGCACTGGATCTTCCGATGGTTGATCCGTTGCCGGAGAAGACGCAGAAATATTTCAATGTCTGTCAGGACAAGCTTGGAATGGTGCCGAACGTGCTGAGAGCGCACGCCTTCGACATCGACAAGCTGAACGCCTTTTCGGCGCTCTACAACGATCTGATGCTGGCCGACAGCGGCCTGACCAAGCTCGAGCGCGAGATGATCGCGGTGGTGGTCTCGTCCATCAACGGGTGTTTCTACTGCCTGACGGCGCATGGGGCCGCAGTGCGTGAATTGTCGGGCGATCCGAAACTGGGCGAGATGATGGTGATGAACTACCGCGTCGCCGATCTCGAACCGCGCCAGCGCGCGATGCTGGATTTCGCCGCCAAGGTGACGAGCGACAGCCGCAGCATCGAAGAGCCGGACCGGCAGGCGCTACGCGACCATGGGTTCACCGACCGCGACATCTGGGACATCGCCAATGTCGCCGGCTTCTTCAACATGACCAACCGGGTGGCCAGTGCGACGGACATGCGCCCGAACGACGAGTATCACGCGCAGGCGCGGTGAGGCATGTGGCGGATCGGGGCCCTCTGCATCGCGTGGCTGCTGGCGGCTCCGGCCCACGCATTCGACCCGCAGAGCCTCCCGGCCGGCGCCGAGCAGACTTATGACCAGACCGAAGAGGCGGGGTCGGTCTTCCTTCCGGTCGGCACGATCACCGCTGCCAGCCCGTTCGAGCGGGTCGAGGGGAGCATCCGCTGGCGCGCCTGGCGCATCTCTTCGCCCGGCTTCTCGACGCTGACGCTCCTGCGGCAGCTGAGGGAGGACCTGGCCGAGGCCGGTTACGAGACAGTGCTCGATTGTGCCACGGCGGAATGCGGCGGGTTCGATTTTCGATACGGGCTGCCGGTCCTGCCGGCGCCCGAGATGAATGTCGACCTGTTCGATTTCCGCGTCATCACGGCACGGAACGGCGATGCGCAGGTCTTTCTCCTGGTCAGCCGGGGGCGGCTGCACGGCTATCTCCAGCTGATCGAGGTGCAGGGCGGTGGCGCGCCGGTGGAACCGGAGGCCACGGGCGACGCGACCGGGCCGGACGCGCCGGAGGAGCCGGAGGCGGATGCCGAGTTGATCGACGTGCTCCGGACGGCCGGTCACGTCGTTCTGGACGATCTGGATTTTCAGTCGGGCGCGGCCGCGCTGGCCGACCGGGAGTACACCTCGCTCGCGGAACTCGCGGTCTACATCAAGGGTGATCCCGCCCGCATCGTCGCGCTGGTCGGGCACACGGACGCCGTCGGGGCGCATGATGCGAATGTCGCTCTGTCGCGGCGGCGGGCCGAGGCGGTGCGCCAGCGACTGATCGACCGGCACGGGGTGGCCGGCAGTCAGGTGTCGGCGCGCGGGGCCGGGTTCCTCGCCCCGGTGGCCAGCAACCTCACCGCCCTGGGGCGGGAGCGGAACCGGCGGGTCGAAGCGGTCCTGCTGGCGGCGGAATAGGAGGCGCCGGAATGGCACATGAAAACAGGGTGATCCGATCGGTCAACTTCGACGGCGAGACGCTTTGCGTCGATATATTCCAGCGCCCGGACGGGAGCTACGGCTTCGACGAATATCGACGCGATCCCGAGGACGGGCGCGGCTGGTACAGCATCGGCCTTCAGGGGGACCGCCGGTTCTCAAGCTGTTCCGACGCGATGGAAGAAGCCCTCTCGGTCGTGGGCTGGCTCGCCGACGCGATCACGGATCGGCGCTGAGCGACGGCCGCGGCCGCACCCGTCCGTCAGCAAAGAAACGCCCGGCGGAACCGCCGGGCGAGGTGGCCTGAGACCAGGCTGGGGAAGGAAACCTATCCGGTGGTCACCACCTGTCCGGGCCTTTCTCGGCGAAGGAGCGAACGAGGAAGTCGATGAAGGCGCGCACCTTGGGCTGGGTGAACCGGCCCGGCGGGTAGACGGCGTAGATGCCCTGCGTCTCGGTGGGCAGTTCGGGCATGGCGTCCATGACCTGGCCCGTTTCCAGCGCTTCCGCGTAGAGGAACGAGGGCAGGTAGGCGATGCCGAGACCCGCGATGGCCGCGTTCAGCAGCGACTGCCCGTCGTTCACCGACAACCAGCCGGCGGTGCGGACCTGGCGCTTTTCGCCCGAGGGGGCGGTCAGCTTCCAGACATTGCCCGAGGCCTGCGAGGAATAGTGCAGGAGCTTGTGTTCGTTCAGATCGTCGATCTTGGTGGGCCGGCCATATTTCTCGAAATAGGTGGGCGCCGCGATCATGCGCTTGGAGGTCTCGGTCAGCTTTCTGGCGCGCAGCGTGCTGTCCTCGAGTTCGCCGATGCGGATGGCCATGTCGAAGCCTTCCGAGATCAGTTCCACGTAGCGGTTGTTCAGCACCATGTTCACGGTGATGTCCGGGAACTCGGCCAGGAATTCGCCCAGCACGGGACTGAGGTGGTTCACGCCGAAATCCGTCGCCACCGAGATGCGGAGCAGGCCCGATGGCGCGGATTGCATGGAGGTGACAAGGGCGTCGGCCTCGCCGGCGTCGTTGAGCACCCGGCGGGCACGGTCATAGTAGGCCAGCCCGATCTCGGTCGGGGACACGCGACGCGTGGTCCGGTTCAGAAGACGTGCGCCCAGTCGCGCCTCGAGCGAGGAGACGTGCTTGGACACGGCGGATTTCGAGATCCCCATCTTCTTGGCCGCGTCGGTGAAACCACCTTGATCCACGACCGTCGCGAAAGCTTCCATCTCTGTCAGACGGTCCATTGAACTAACCTTTCTGCCTGTAGCTTCTGTCTGCCTTGGCATCGGGTTATCGGGGGGAAATTGGGCGCAATCCGGGCGCGCCATCGTCAATTGAGGGGTAAAGTCAGGATCGTTTAGCGACCGGAAACAGGGAAACACCCCGTTTCCCGCCATATTGTGGAGAATTCAGGCGGTTTCGACGCAATGTCGCCGGAAAGCCCGCTTGAGCAGGTCCAGTTCTTCACGCAGTAGGTCGATCTCGGCCTGCATTGTTTCATTGGCGGGCTCTCCCGCGATTATGGCAAGACTGTCCAGAACCTCGCCGGTATTCGCCTCGACCACCGCGATTGTCTGGATCCCGTCGCTGATCGCCGAGGCCGGAACGTCGAAGATCAGCCGCCAGGTGCCGTCGCCCATGGGCGTGACCGAAAGATCCTCGACCGCCCGGTCGCGGACCCTTGCCGCAACGCCAGGGCGGATGCCCTCGGGCACGTCCGAGATGACGCCCTCGTAGCGGCCGTTGACGAGGCGGGTCTTGGTGACGGTCAGAACGCTCATCCGGGGGTCCTTCAGAATTCCGCGCGAGGGCAGCGCGCCAGTGTCAGGTCGCGGATCTCGATCTGGTTCATATCCGGCCTCTCGAAGATCAGGTCGATCCAGGCCTTTTCAAGCCGCTTCTCGTTGAGCTCGGAGTAGGCGAGGTCGAATTCCACCATCTTCTCCTCTCCCTCGGCCGGCAGCTCCCGCACGATCTGTTCGGTGTTGGGTCCATGCAGGATGTTGAGCCGCGCGAAGATCTCGAGCGGCTTTTCCAGCGCGACCGAGAGGGACAAGCGGATCAGATGACGTCTTTCGAGCCCCTTCAGCGCCTCGGGTGGGAGTTCGGCGACGAGCGAGAGGAACGAGCCTTCGAAGGAAAAGACCTCGAGGCGCAGGCCGAATGGCGCGAGATCCGCCTCGCGCGTGTTGCGCACCTGCCGCAGCGAAAGTTCGGACCGGATGCAGTCGTGATGCACCGAAACCTGATCGTCGATCTGCGACGTGCCGTCGACCGAGGCCATGCCGCGGCGTGCGAGCGGAGCGCGCCAGAGCGAAGGCCGCCATGACCAATCCGTGCCGTGGGGGACGGGGAAGACGTCCGAACCGATTGCCGGCAGGGCCAGCCGGGCTTCGGCTTCGCGCAGGGCCTCGTCTATGCGGCTCCGGAGGGCGTGGGCCCGGGTGCGCCTTGCGCGGAGTTGGGCGAAACTCATGGTCCTGGCATTCCGGGCCTCGGCCGACCAGCGACGCAGCTCGCGATGCGCGATCAGCCGCTCCAGAAGTGAGGAAATGACATTTGCCATCGCTGCCTGTGTCGTCTTGCGTGCTGCCGGTCTTGTCGCCGTTGCCGAGTGTATGACACGGAACCTGTTCGATCCATAACGTGAATGAGACCCGGGCGGTGATTTTGGGCGCCTGACCCCTATTCGCTGGCGCTGCGGATGTTCCGGGCCAGCGCAAGCAGCAGATCGCGCCCCTCACGTCCCGCACCAGATCCGTCCTGCATGCTGTATGCGGCCAGCCCGACGGCGTGGCCCTTGAGGTGCATGACGCCCCGCCAATGCACCGGATCGGCCTGCTTGGTCGCGGTTTCGCCGCCACGCGACAGCTGAACCACCCGGATCCCGTCGATCATGGAATCATAAAGCAGCGTCGCGGGGCCGAAGGTCGATGCGATCTGCCCGCCCGTGGGAAGCTGCGCATCGGGCGTCGTCCGCACGACCGTGACCGTCAGGAAGGACAGGGACGATATGCCCGCGATCGCATCGCGCCGCAGCAAGTCGCATTGCGCGACGAGCGCGAAGTGCCTCTCGCCCCGGACGCGGAGCGAGGTCCGGTCGATGCAGAAACCCGCCGGGCCCTGTACCACGATCTCGCCGTCGTCGAAGGCCACGGCTTCGAGCGCGGAGGCCGCGGGCGGACCGAAGAGACCGGGGGCGCCGGTCTCGTCGCACGCCGCAAGCAGCAGCATTGCCAGGCCGCCGAGCAGGGCCGGGAGCGCCCTGGCTCTGCGCCCGGCCTCGGTTCGATCAGAGATCGGCATAGATATGTTTCTCGGCCTTGCCGCCGGGATGGGTGACAGCGCCGAGATAGGTCTTGCCGACCAGCTGCGCATATTTCCAGAGCGCGCCCGAGGCGTAGATCGTCTCGCGAGGGCCCGTCCAGTCGGCCTTGCGCGCCTCGAGTTCGGCCTCGGAGAGGTCGACCTCGATCGAACCCTCGATGGCGTCGATGGTGATCATGTCGCCGTTCTTGAGCATCGCGATCGGGCCGCCATGCGCTGCCTCGGGGCCGACATGGCCAACGCAGAAGCCGCGCGTCGCGCCGGAAAAGCGGCCGTCGGTGATCAGCGCGACCTTCTTGCCCATGCCCTGGCCGGACAGGGCGGCGGTGGTGGCCAGCATCTCGCGCATGCCGGGACCGCCCGCGGGGCCCTCGTTGCGGATGACGATGACCTCGCCTTCCTCGTATTCCCGTTTCTGCACGGCGGCAAAGGCGTCTTCCTCGCATTCGAAGACCCGGGCGGGGCCGGTGAACTTCTGATCCTCGGCCGAAATGCCCGCGACCTTCACGATGGCGCCTTCGGGGGCGAGGTTGCCCTTGAGGCCCACCACGCCGCCGGTCTTGGTGATCGGCGTCTCGATCGGATAGATCACCTTGCCGTCGGCCTTGCGGGTGACGGTGTCGAGTTCCTCGCCGATGGTCTTGCCCGAGGCCGTGACGCAGTCCTCGTGGATCAGGCCGGCCTTGCGCAGTTCGTTCATCACCACCGGGATGCCGCCGACGTCGAACAGGTCCTTGGCCACGTGGTCGCCGCCCGGCTTGAGGTTCACGAAATAGGGTGTGTCGCGGAAGATCTCGCAGACGTCATCAAGGTGAAAGTCGATGCCGGCCTCGTGCGCGATCGCGGGCAGGTGCAGGCCGGCGTTGGTCGAGCCGCCGGTGCAGGCCACGACGCGCGCGGCGTTTTCCAGCGACTTGCGGGTGACGACATCGCGGGCGCGGATGTTCTTCTCGATCAGGTTCATGACCGCGCGGCCCGAGGCCTCGCCGTACTGGTCGCGGCTCTCGTAGGGCGCAGGCATGCCGGAGGAGTTGAGCAGCGCCAGCCCGATCGCCTCGGAGACGCAGGCCATGGTATTGGCGGTGAACTGGCCGCCGCAGGCGCCGGAGGAGGGGCAGGCCACCCGTTCCAGCATGTCGAGCGCAGCGTCCGACAACTCCTTGTTCTGGTGACGGCCGACCGCTTCGAACATGTCCTGCACGGTCAGGTCGCGGGTGCGGAAGTCCTCGGGGATCTCGTCGACCTGCGGTGCCTTGCCGGGCAGGATCGAACCGCCGTAGATGAAGACCGAGGGCACGTTCAGACGTACCATGGCCATCATCATGCCGGGCAGGGACTTGTCGCAGCCCGCCAGTCCGACGATCGCGTCGTAGCAGTGGCCGCGCATGGTCAGCTCCACCGTGTCGGCGATGGCCTCGCGCGAGGCGAGGGAGGATCGCATCCCCTCGTGGCCCATGGCGATGCCGTCGGTGACGGTGATGGTGGTGAATTCGCGCGGCGTGCCTTCGCGCGCCTTCACGCCCAGCTTGACGGCCTGCGCCTGGCGGTTCAGCGCGATGTTGCAGGGCGCGGCCTCGTTCCAGCAGGTCGCCACGCCGACGAGCGGCTGGTGGATCTCTTCTTCGGAAATCCCCATGGCATAGAGGTAGGAGCGGTGCGGCGCGCGCTCGGGTCCTTCGGTGACGTATCGGCTGGGCAGCCGGGATTTGTCGAATTTCGTCATCTATGCCTCCCCGGAATGACTGGCTGGAACGGGGATAAATGACGCCACGGGGGCAGACAAGGCCGATTGCGGTGCGGTGCGGGCGCGGATAGCGTCGCCGCCATGCAGTACGACGGGCAGCAGAACCTCTCCGACCGGGCGCGGCCGAGCGCCGAGATCTGGCGCACCGTCATGGGAACCGCGCTGATCGTCGCGCTCAGTTTCGTGATGATGACCCTGTGGATCATGATCCAGGGGGCGCTGTCCGACCGGTACGGCATTGCGGCGTTCCAGCCCGGGGCCACGCCGACGGGGCTGATCTGGACGCTGTCGACCTTTCTTTGCCCGCTGCTGGCCATGGCGCTGGTGATGCACGGGGCGCACAGGCGGAGCCTCTGGTCGCTCTTCGGACCGGCCGACATGCTGCGGCGCCAGTTTCCGCGTATTCTCGGGGTGCAGACGCTGGTCGTCGCGCTCGCCCTGTTGCTGCCGGCACCGGACGGGCTCCGGGTGGAACAGCACCTGGCGCTCGCGCGCTGGCTGTCCTGGCTGCCGCTGGCGCTGCTCATGCTGGCCGTCCAGGTCGCGGCCGAAGAGGTGGTGTTCCGCGGCTATCTGCAATCGCAACTGGCCGCGCGGTTCCGGTCGCCGCTGATCTGGATCGTGATGCCGGCGGCGCTGTTTGCGGTGCTGCACCTCGATCCGACGGCCGATGGCAACCGCTGGCCGATCGTCGGCGTCACCTTCCTCTTTGCCCTGGCGGCCGGCGATCTGACGGCACGGGCCGGAACGCTCGCGCCCGCGCTGGCCCTGCATTTCGTCAACAACTTCGCCTCGCTGATGGTCGTGGGGGCGGCCGGGCAGATGGAGGGGATGGCGCTGTATGTCTTTCCCGTGGACATGTCCGATCCCGCGCTCCGGCCGAGCTTCGTGCTCGAGGCGCTGCTGATCCTGATCGCCTGGCTGGCCGCGCGGATCGTGCTGAGGCGCTAGGGTGGCGGCTTACGATCCGCACGAGGGTTTCGTCGCACCGGCCCGGCCCGCATCGGCGCTGATCCAGACGGCGGCGGGGTTTCTTGCCATCGAGTTTCTCTTCGGCCTGGGACGCAGCGGTCTGGTCTGGATTGCCGCCGGGATCTCGCCCGGGTTCGCACAGGTGCTGGTCGCGCGGGCCACGGGCGCAGCGATCCTGATCGACCTCTTCAGCTTTGCCCTGCTGGCGGCGCTGGTCATCTGGGTGGCGCGGCGCAATCACGACAGGGGGGCGCGCAGCCTGATCGGACCGTCGGCGCTGGCGCGGCAGGATTTCCCCCGCGCGCTCGGCGGCGCGCTTCTAATTCTGCTCGCCATCGAACTCGTTCTGTTCGCCCCGGCCGAGAGCGGCGCGGACATGCAATCGCTGCCCGGCTGGCTTCTGCTGCTTCCGGTCTCGGCGGCCGCCCTCCTGGTCCAGACCGGGGCGGAAGAGCTGTTCTATCGCGGCTATCTCCAGCAGCAGCTGGCGGCGCGGTTTTCCCAGCGGTGGATATGGCTGGTGGTGCCGAACCTGATCTTCGCTTCGGTTCACTGGTACGCCGACCAGGGTCATGCCGCCTCGGTCCGCTATGTCGTCTGGGCCTTCTTCTTCGGGCTTGCGGCCAGCGATCTCGTGGCGCGCAGCGGCAGTCTGGGCGCAGCGGTCGGGTTCCACATGGCGAACAACATCTTCGCCTTCCTGGTGGTGGGCGAGGCCGGGGCGCCGGACAGCGGCCTGGCGCTCTTTCTCTTGCCGCCGCGCGTCGTGCCGGGCGAGGGTGCCGCCGCACCGGCCGAGCCGATCCTCGGGCTCGCGATCGGGGTGGATCTCTTTCTGGTCCTGCTGCTCTGGCTGGCGGTGCGGGTGGCGATCAGGCGCTGATTGCATTTCGCCGGCCCACGCCCTATCTGGAGGGCCAGCGCAACCGCCCGGAAAGCGACATGAACTGGATCAACAACTACGTCCGGCCCCGGATCAACTCGATCTTTTCCCGCCGCGAAGTTCCCGAGAACCTCTGGTCCAAATGCAGCGAATGCGGGACGATGCTGTTCCACCGCGAGTTGTCGGATAACCTGAATGTCTGCACCTCGTGCGGGCATCACATGGCCATTTCGCCGCGTAACCGCTTCAAGGCGCTGTTCGACGGCGGTGTCTTCATCGAGGTAAAGGTGCCCGAGCCGGTGCACGACCCGCTGCATTTCCGCGACCAGAAACGCTATCCCGACCGGATGAAGGCGGCGCAGCGCGACACCGGGGAGCACGAGGCGATGCTGGTGGCCGAGGGCGAGATCGGCCAGACGCCGGTCGTCGCGGCCGCCCAGGACTTTGCCTTCATGGGCGGGTCGATGGGGATGTATGTCGGCAATGCCATTATCGCGGCGGCGGAACGGGCGGTCGCGATGAAACGGCCGCTGATCCTGTTCTCCGCGGCCGGTGGCGCGCGGATGCAGGAGGGGATCCTGTCGCTGATGCAGATGCCGCGTACCACCGTGGCGGTACAGATGCTGAAAGAGGCGGGCCTGCCCTATATCGTCGTGCTGACACATCCGACCACCGGCGGTGTCACGGCGTCCTACGCCATGCTCGGCGATGTGCATATCGCCGAACCCAATGCGCTGATCTGCTTTGCCGGCCCGCGCGTGATCGAACAAACCATCCGCGAGAAACTGCCGGAAGGGTTCCAGCGGGCTGAATACCTGCTGGACCACGGGATGCTGGACCGGGTGACGCCCCGCACCGAGTTGCGGGAAGAGCTGATCACCATCACCCGTATGCTCCTGGGGCTGCCTCCGGCGGTGAAGGGCAGCCTGCCCCGGCCCGATCCCGAGCCCGAGGCGCTGCCCGATCCGGCCGCGCCCGATCCGGAGGCCAAGGAGTGACCAAGCCGGGGTCGGACCTCATCCTGGACAGGATGATGGCGCTGCATCCCAAGGTGATCGACCTGGTGCTCGACCGCGTCTGGCGGCTGCTCGCGGCGCTGGACGATCCGCAGGATCGCCTGCCGCCGGTCATCCACGTCGCGGGAACGAACGGCAAGGGGTCGACCCTCGCCATGATCCGCGCGGGGCTCGAAGGGGCCGGGGGCCGCGTCCATGCCTACACCTCGCCGCATCTGGCCCGTTTTCACGAACGCATCCGCCTGGCGGGAGAGCTGATCTCGGAGCCCGACCTGCAGGCCGTTCTGGACGAATGCCTGGCGGCCAATGGGGATCACCCGATCACCTATTTCGAGATCACGACCTGCGCGGCGCTGCTGGCCTTTTCCCGGGTGCCGGCGGAGTACACGCTGCTCGAGGTCGGACTGGGCGGGCGGCTGGACGCAACCAATGTGGTCGCGGCGCCGGCGGTGACGGTGATCACGCCTATCTCGATCGACCATACCCAGTTTCTCGGTGACACGGTCGAGGCGATTGCCGGGGAAAAGGCCGGGATCATCAAGCGGGGCGTCCCCTGCGTGGTCGGACCCCAGACCGAGGCCGCGCTCGCCGTGATCGAGGCGCGGGCCGCGCGGCTCGGCGCGCCGCTCCTGGTGCAGGGGCAGCATTGGCATGTCTGGACCGAACGCGGCCGCCTGATCTTTCAGGACGAGACCGGTCTGCTGGACCTTCCGATGCCGGTGCTGCCGGGTGCGCACCAGATCGAGAACGCCGGCGCCGCTCTGGCCGTGCTGCGCCTTTTGCAAAAGGACGAAACCGCCTGCGAGGCGGCGATGACCGGCGCCAACTGGCCGGCGCGGATGCAGAGGCTGGTGAGGGGGCCGCTGATCGAGACTGCGCCGCAGGCCGAGCTCTGGCTCGACGGGGGGCACAACCCTTCGGCGGGCGAGGCGCTTGGCCGCCATCTGGCCGATCTGCCACAGCGACCAACCTATCTGGTCTGCGGCATGCTCAATACCAAGGACGTGCGCGGCTATCTGCGCCCGCTCGCGCCGCATGTGACACAACTGAGCGCCGTGACCATCCGGGATGAGCCGAACACGCTGCCCGCGGCCGAGACCGCCGCGGCGGCGCGGGATGTCGGCATGGCAGCGCGAGAGTGCGAGAGCGTCGAAGCCGCCCTGGCCGAGATCGTGGCGCGCGAGCCCCGGGCGCGCGTATTGATCTGCGGGTCGCTCTATCTGGCGGGGCAGGTGCTGCGCGAGAACGGGTGAAACCGGGAAGCTGATTCGCGGAACGATGCAGCGAACCGCGAGCGTGACGAAAATCTTACAGAAGCGAATCACTTTGGGTTGACTGATTCGCGGCGATTCGCCTAATGTGAATGCAGCAGCACAGGCAGTTCAGCCACTCCAATTCTTACCTAATTCAGTCGGTTCAGGGCCGGTCGCGCCGGTTTCTGACGGACACAGGTGGCGGGCAAGAGATCTGCGGGCAGTAAAAATCGGGGGCCGGTCAACGGCCCCCTTTCACGTGGCCCGACCCCATCCCCGTAACCTTTTCCGCACTCCGCCACCAAGCGGATCACCCGTCCGAGGCCGCGCCCTTGCCCCAGTCCGCATCCTGCATCTCGCGCAGGCGGCTGGCGGTCCGTTCGAATTCGAAGACGCCTTCCCCCTCGACGTAGAGCGACTCGGGCTGGTCCGCGGCCGAACAGATCAGACGCACCCGCGCCTCGTAGAGCGCGTCGATCAGGGTGACGAAACGCTTGGCCTCGTTGAAGTTCGAACGGCCGAGGCAGGGGATGTTCTCGAGGATCAGCACCCGCACCGCCTCGGCAATGGCGAGATAGTCGCCCGGGCCCAGCATCTGGCCGCAGATGTCGTGGAACGACGCCCGTCCGACGCCGTTGCGAAAGGCGGGTATCTCGACCTTGCGGCCCTTGACGGTGAGGACCAGCGGTTCGGCCGAGCCGCCGGTCAGGTCCTGCCAGATCGCCTCGATCGCCTCGCGCGCCTCGGCGTCGGCGGGGGTGAAATAGACCTGCCCGCCGGAAAGCCGGTTCTGGCGATAATCCGTCTCGCTCGCCAGTTCATGCACCACCATCCGCTGCTTGATGAGGTCGATGAAAGGCAGGAAAAGCTGGCGGTTCAGCCCGTTCTTGTAGAGATCGTCCGGCACGCGGTTCGACGTGGTCACGATCACCACGCCCCGATCCATCAGGGCCTCGAACAGCCGGCCGACGATCATCGCGTCGGCGATGTCGGTAATATGCATCTCGTCGAAGGCGAGCACGCGCAGACCTTCGGCCACCTCTTCGACCACGGGGGCGAGGCTGTCTTCGATGCCGGCCTTGCGGGCCTCGTGCAGACCGTTCTGCACCTCTTGCATGAAGGCATGGAAATGCACGCGCCGGACGGGCACCTCGAGGCTCTCGACGAAGAGGTCCATCAGCATGGACTTGCCGCGCCCGACGCCACCCCAGATGTACAGCCCCTTGGGCGGTTCGGGGGATTTGCGGAAGAAGCCGCGCTTCTCCGACATGGCCTCGATCCCGGTCAGGATGCGGTCGAATTCGGGCAGGACGGCTTCCTGCGCCGGGTCGGGGTGCAGGTCGCCGCTGGCGATGCGGGCGTCGTAGAGGTCGCGCATGACGTTGCTCATGACGCCTGTTACCCCGCCGCCCCGACGGGGAAAAGAGCAGCGGTGCAAATGCGGGCCTTCACAAAGACTGATTTGCTCCCCGGGCAATAATTGGAGAATGTGCCGCGTGTCTTCCGGAGCCGCCGCCATGATCCAGTCCGCCCGCCTGATGAATCCGGTCCTGCTGGTCGGCTGCATCATCATCCTCGTGAGCTTTGCGATCCGCGCCTCGTTCGGCGTGTTCCAGATCCCTATCGCGGACGAGTTCGGCTGGGCGCGGGCCGAGTTCTCGCTGGCCATCGCGATCCAGAACCTCGCCTGGGGGATCGGCCAGCCGATATTCGGCGCCTTCGCCGAGAAGCTGGGCGACCGGCGGGCCATCGTTCTGGGTGCGATCGTCTATGCCGCTGGGCTCGTGGCTTCGTCCTTCGCGGTCACGCCGGGGGCGCATCACCTGCTCGAGATCCTCGTCGGGTTCGGCATCGCCGGCACCGGGTTCGGCGTGATCCTGGCCGTGGTGGGGCGGGCCGCCTCGGACGAGAACCGGTCGATGTCGCTGGCCATCGCCACGGCCGCGGGCAGCGCCGGCCAGGTCTTCGGCGCACCGCTGGCCGAATGGCTGCTGACCCGGATGCCCTGGCAGGGTGTCTTCGTGGTCTTCGCGGTGATGATCCTCTCGGTCATCCTGCTGCTGCCCTTCATGCGGGCCCCGGTGACGGCCGGCCGGACGGAACTGGAGGAGAGCCTGGGGCAGATCCTGCTCCGCGCCGCCAGGGACCCGTCGTTCACGCTGATCTTCCTGGGCTTCTTTTCCTGCGGGTATCAGCTGGGCTTCATCACCGCGCATTTTCCCGCCTTCGTGACCGAGATGTGCGGGCCGATCCTGCCGGGGGGCGTGCTGCACAACATCGGCATCACCACGACCTCGGCGCTCGGCGCGGTGGCGATCTCGCTGATCGGCCTCGCCAATATCGCCGGGACGCTCGCGGCGGGGTGGCTGGGCAACCGCTATGCCAAGAAATACCTGCTCGCCGGGATCTACACCCTGCGCACGATCACCGCGGCGGCCTTCATCCTGATGCCCATCACGCCGGTCAGCGTGATCGTCTTCTCGCTGGTCATGGGCGGGCTGTGGCTGGCGACGGTGCCGCTGACCTCGGGCCTCGTCGCGCATATCTACGGGCTGCGCTACATGGGAACGCTCTACGGCATCGTCTTCTTCTCGCACCAGCTTGGCAGTTTCCTGGGCGTTTGGCTGGGCGGGCGGCTCTACGATACGCACGGCGATTACACGCTCGTGTGGTGGATCGGGGTCGGGATCGGAGCCTTTTCGGCGCTGGTGCATCTGCCGGTCCGGGAGAACCGGGCGCCGGCTGCCGTCATGGCGGCGTGATCATTCCATCCCGTCCTTGAATGCGTCGACGATCTCGTCCGGATGGGTAAGCGGCAGCCAGTGGTTGGCGCCCGCGACCTGGGTCTGGACGGCCGCACGGTTCCATTGCGTCAGCCGGCCCATGCCCGACAGGGGGATCACGTCGTCCTCGGTCGCCCAGATGGCAAGGATGTGCAGGTCCTCGCGGGCCAGCTTGCGATGTTCGCGCTCGAGATCGTCCCGCAGCATGTGCCGCAGCGACGAAAGGACAGCCGGGATGAACCCCTTCCAGTCAAGCTGCGCGGCCTGACCGTGTGCCGCCTCGGCCTGAAGCGGGTTCGTGCGCGCCAGCGCTGTGGCCGCCTGCCTGTGGCGGCGGGGGAAGAGCGTCAGGGCCAGCCAGTCGCCGACGGGGGAATGGTCGCGGATCGTCCGGACAAAGCCGGTCGGGAAGCCGCCGAAGCCGGCCGGGGCGATCAGGACAAGCTGGCGCAGGCGTTCGGGATGCCGGGCGGCAAAGGCGGCCGCGATGGCGCCGCCCATGGAATAGCCGAAGAGGGTGATGTCGTCGGTCAGCCGCTGATCGGCCAGCAGGTCTTCGAGCTGCCGGACGAAGAAGGCGTCCTCCTGTTCGCCCGCCGGACGGTCCGAATACCCCCGCCCGAAGAGATCGTAGACGAGTACCCGAAAGCCTATCAGGGCGAGACGGCGGGCCAGGGGATCCCAGACGAACGAGGGGGTGGTCAGGCCGTGGACGCAGACCACGACCGGACCCGTCTCGCCCCCGTACCAGCGGTAATGGGTGATGCCCTGGCTCAGTTCCGCAAAATGTCCCGGGGCCTCGACGCGCGCCTGGTCGTCCATTTTCGGGCGCCGGTGCTCGACCCAGAACGGCAGCAGGACCACCGCCGCCAGCGCGAGACCCGCGACGACCAGCACGGTGTCGATCATCGCGCGGCCTGCCAGGCCGACAGGATATGCCGCGCCGTCATCAGGTCGAGATGCGCGCCGCCGCCGTTCTTGAACAGGGTGATCTCGTCCGGGCCGCGCCGGAAGTCGGAGAGTTGGTAATAGTCGGCAAGGATGTCGTCCTCGGAGATGACGCCCCGTTCCAGCGGGATCGCGATCTCGCCGATGTGGTGGAGGGTCGTGTCCCGGCTGTCGACGAAGATCCGCGCGCGCTTCAGAGTCTCGTCGTCGGCTTCGCGCATGTCGGGCTTGAACGCGCCGATCAGGTCGACGTGCTGGCCGGGCCTCAGCCACTCGCCTCTCAGGACGGAAACGCCGCCGGAGGTGGCGCAGGCGACGATATCGGCCTCGCCGACCGCCCGGGCCAGATCGGTCACGGCCCGCGTGTTCGCGTGGTGGGAGGCAAGATGCTCGGCCCGGGACGTCGTCCGGTTCCAGATGGAAAACTCCGCTCCGGGGAACACCGCACCATAGGCCTCGCGCAGGCTCTGCGCGACGGTGCCTGCTCCGATGATCAGGATACGGGCGCTGTCGGGCCGGGCCAGACGCCGCGCGGCCAGCAGGCTGTCGGCGGCCGTCTTCCACTTGGTGACGAGGTGGAAGTCGATCATCGCCTCGAGCGTGCCGTCGGTGTCCGACAGAAGGCTCATCATGCCGTTGACCGTCTCGTGCCCCCGGTCGGGGTTGCCGGGGAAGATGGTCGCCGCCTTGATCGCGATTCCCAGCCCGTCGATCCAGGCGGATCGGGTCAACAGCGTGTCGCCGCCGCGATAGAGAAAGCTGTCCGCGACCTCGGCCCGGGGCAGGTCGTGGCCGGCGGCAAGGGCATCGGTCAGCGCGATCCAGTCCAGGACGGCCTCGCCCGCGTCAAAACTGATGACCGGCGCGCTCATGCGGCCTGCTCGCGCGCGAGAAGCCCCTCGGACACCAGCCGGTCGGCCCAGCCCTGCGGCCCCCGGAACAGGTGGGTCTGCCACCCGCGGGAGGACGCCATGGCGATGTTGTCGGCGCGGTCGTCGGTGAAGAGCAACGCCTCGGGCGGAAGGCCGCAATCCTCCTCGACCATGCGGTAGAATGCGGGATCCGGCTTGATGACGCCCTTGTGGCCCGAGATGTAGCGGCGATCGAATTCGCCCAGGAAGTCGTAGGCCGTCTCGGCTTGTGCGAAGGTGTCGATGCCGAAATTGCTCAGCGCGAAGACGGGGACGCCATTCGCGCGGAGCCTCCGCAACAGGCGGACCGACTGGTCGATCGCCGGCGAGGCCATTTCGATCCAGCGGTCGTGCCAGAGCCGGATAGCCTCGCCATGATCGGGATGCGCCTCTGCCGTGTCATGGACCGTCCGGCGGAAATCCTCGCCCCGGTCCACGCGGTCGTTCATGCCGTGCAGGTCGACCTGCTCGAACAGCGCCTTGCGGCGCTCCTCTCCGATCTCGGCGTCGTAGAACTGCTCGGGGTTCCATTCGATGAGGACGTTCCCGATGTCGAAGATGACCGCCTGGATACCCATTCACCTGCCCTGACTGTCCCGCCTTGCCGCCCGGATCTCACGTTCGAGCGCGTCCAGAAAACGGGAGCGGTCGGTTTTTGTAAAGCCCTTGCCAGCCCCGCGCGCAAACGGATCGGCGGCGCGGATGTCGGTCATCAGGTCCCGCATGGCGAGCTGCGCGCCGATGTTGACCGCTGTCAATTTTTCCCCGTTGTGACGCAGGACCCGCGCCCCCGCCTCGACGCAGCGCGCGGCCAGCGGCATGTCCGAGGTCACGACCACATCGCCCCGCCCCGCCGTCTCCGCGATCCACTTGTCGGCCTCGTCCGGGCCCTCGGCGACGATCACCACCTCGACCAGGGGGTTGGCCGAGGGGCGCAGACCGCCGTTGCACACCAGCTTCATCGGCACCTTGTTGCGGGACGCGACCCGCTCGGCCTCGGCCTTGACGGGGCAGGCGTCGGCGTCGATGAAGAGCGTGGTCACGCGTAGAGCGCCTCGGCATGGAAGGCGACGTGCTCCTCCATGAAGCTCGAGACGAAGAAGTAGCTGTGGTCGTAACCCGGCTGCATCCGGAAGGTGATAGGCTGGCGGCGTTTCGCGGCTGCTTCGGCCAGTGTCTCGGGGCGCAGCAGGTCGAGGAAATTGTCGGCCGTGCCGGTGTCGGTCAGCACGGGGCCGTCGAACCCCTTCTCGGCCATCAGGACCGAGGCGTCATGGGCCCGCCAGGCAGTTTCGTCGTCCCCGAGGTAGGCGGTGAACTGGGCGCGGCCCCAATCTCCGCCCGTCGGGTTGCAGATCGGCGAGAAGGCCGAGACCGAGCGGTAGCGGCCCGGCAGCGACATGGCGAGGGTCAGGGCGCCGTGGCCGCCCATGGAATGGCCGGTGATCGACTGCCGGTCGGGGTCGATGGCGAATTCCGAGGTCAGCAGCGCGGGAAGCTCATCGGCCACGTAATCCCACATGCGGAAATGTGGCGCCCAGGGGTCTTGGGTGGCGTTGACGTAGAAGCCCGCGCCCTTGCCGAGGTCGAAGGCCTTGTCATCGGCCACGTCCTCGCCGCGCGGCGAGGTGTCGGGAAAGCAGAGCGCGATCCCCTGTTCGGCGGCCCATTGCTGGGCGCCGGCCTTGGTCATGGCGTTCTCATGCGTGCAGGTCAGCCCCGAGAGGTACCACAGGATCGGCACCGGGCCCTCGCGCGCCTCCTCCGGCAGGAACAGGCCGAAGGTCATGTCGCAGGCGGTCGAGGTGGCGGCATGCCTGTAGACGCCCTGGGTGCCGCCGAAGCAGCGGTTTTCAGAAAGGGTCTCCATTCAACGGCCCTCCGGGTTGACGGTCAGGATTTCCGACAGCGGTTTCTTGCGCTTCGCCGCGGCGGGAACGGTCGCCCCGGCGGCCGCGTGGCCGACGGCGAGGATCATGAGGGGTTTCTCGTGATCCGGCCGGCCGCAGATTTCCGTGAGGAACCTCATCGGGTTGGGCGTGTGCGTGAGGCAGTAGAGGCCGGCGTGATGCAGCGCCGCGATCAGAAACCCGGTGGCAATACCCGTGCTTTCAGGCACGTAGTAGTTCTTGTAGCGCTCTCCGTCCGGGTTCACCCCGTAGCGCTGTGCGAAGATCACGATCAGCCAGGGTGCGATTTCGAGGTGCGGCTTCGAGATGCCGGTCCCGATCGGCTCGAGCGCCTGAAGCCACGCGTCGCTGGCGCCGCCGGAATAGAACCGTGCTTCCTCGTCCTCGGCGGCCGCGCGGATGCGGGCCTTGAGACCGGGATCGGAAATCGCCACGAAATGCCAGGGCTGGTGGTTGGCGCCCGAAGGCGCCAGTCCGGCGGTCGCGATCGCGGCCTCGATGACCTCGCGGTCGACCGGGCGGTCGGAGAAGTCGCGTAGGGTGTGGCGGGTCTTCATGCGATCGCGAAAGGCCTGTGCCCCTGACAGGCACTCGGCCTGCGTGACCTCCTGCCGGTCGGGGAGGGGGAGCGGCTGGTAGGCGATCCTGTCCTTGGAATACATGGGCTGTCTCCTCGCCTCGCTTGTCCCTGACATGGCGCTGGCGGTCAAGGCCGGGCAGGGGGGCTTCGCCCCCGCCGCCTGCGGCGTCTCCCCCAGGATATTTGCAAGACCAAAGAAGGATGGCGCGCGCATGATCTTCTTTGGTCCCGAAAATATCCCGGGGGGAGTCCGAAGGACGGGGGGCAGCGCCCCCCTGCCGCGGGCTGGTTGTTGCCGACGTTTGGTGCCCCAGCCCGCATGATCGCGGCTGAAGAGAGGCCCCTGCCTTTCAAGATGACGGTTTCGTGCGCATCTCGCTCCGCCCGTTTCCCTTGCGCGCGTGCAGTCCGGACACCAGGTCGGACGCATCGTGTCCGGCCAGGCCTTTGCTTGCCGGATGTGAACCGTGCGGTCTAGACTGTCAGGACCTGTCAGGGAGGAGGGGTCATGGGTGTCACTCGCCCCATCATGCGGAACGGGCGCAAATTCGCGCAGGTGCTCGACGGGGCTCGGGCGGTGTTTCTCTCCGAGGGGTTCGAGGGGGCGAATGTCGACGACATCGCGCGCGCCGCCGGGGTCTCGAAGGCGACGCTCTACAGCTATTTTCCCGACAAGCGGGTGTTGTTCATGGAAGTCGCCCGTGGCGAATGCCAGCGGCAGGCCGAGGCCGCGATGCAGCTCGTGCGGCCCGATCTGCCGCCGCGTGACCTGCTGCTGTCCGGCGCCCGGCAGATCGTCGACTTCTTCAATTCGCCCATGTCGTTGTCGATCTTCCGGATGTGCGTCGCCGAATCCGAACGGTTCCCGGAGATGGCCCGCGAATTCTACCGCAACGGGCCGATGATCGCGCGGGACATGCTTGCGGATTACCTGCGCTGCGCCACCCAGAGCGGCGTCCTGAAGGTCGAGGACCCGGTGCTGGCGGCGGATCAGTTCGCCGAACTTTGCAAGGCCGGGATCTTCACCCAGAGACTGTTCGGCGTCGCCGAGGAGCTTTCCGAGGACTGGTGCGAGACCGTCGCGCGGTCGGCCGTGGACATGTTCCTGGCTCGGTACGGTGTCGCGGACTAGTCCAGTCGGCGGACCATGAGCTGGTTGCCGGGGCCGCGCCGGGTCTCGAGCACCTTCAGGTCCGCGACGAGATCGGAGAGCTTGCGCTTGCCATAGGAGCGGGTGTCGAAATCCGGGCTTTCCGCGGTGAGATACTGGCCGAGCTGCCCCATGGTGACCCATTCGTCGTCGGTGTCGATCTTGTCCATCGCGCGCAGGATCAGGGGCTGGGCCTCGACCGGCTTCATCTTGTCGGCGGGCTTGGCCTTGTCCTTCTGGCCGGCGGGCTCCTCGACGATGTTCTCGATCAGGATGAAGCGGTTGCAGACGTTGCGCAGGCTTTCGGGGGCCTTGGATTCGCCGATGCCGATGACGTCGAGACCCTGTTCCCGCACGCGGTTGGCGAGCGCCGTGAAATCGCTGTCGGAAGAGACCAGGACGAAGCCGTCGAAGCGGCCGGTGTGCAGGATGTCCATGGCGTCGATCACCAGGCCGATGTCGCTGGCGTTCTTGCCCTTGGTGTTGGCGGTTTCCTGATGTGCGACCAGCCCCAGTTCGCGGACCTGTTCGGTCCAGGGGCGCAGACGCTCGGCGCCCCAGTCGCCATAGACGCGGCGCAGGGCCGGTTCGCCGAAGCTGGTGATCTCCTTCAGGATGGCCTGGGCGAAGCGGGCGGGAATGTTGTCGGCGTCGATGAGTACGGCGTAGAGCGGTCTGGTTTCGGGCATGGGGCCTCCTGTCGGGCGCAGTTACCGCGATTCCGGGTGCGGCGAAAGGGTCAGCCTGCGGGGCTGCGCGCCTCGATGCGGCGCAGGTGGGTCGTGATCGCCTGGGCCAGGTGGTCATAGACGACGCGTATGCGGCGCGCGCTGTGCAGTTCGCGATGGGTGACCAGCCAGATCGGGTAGCGGAAGGCCACCTCGCGCGGGAAGAGCAGTTCGACGTCCGGCGTGGTGAGGCCGAGGTCGGCCGTCATCACTCCGATCCCCAACCCCGCGCGCACCATCTCCCACATGGCCAGCCCGTTGTCGGTGCGGTAGCGGATATTCCGTGCGGCGACGGGGATGCCGAATTCGCCCAGCGTCCGGCCCATCCGGTTGACGTCGAGAAAGCCGACGAAGTCGTGGGTCGCCAGGTCGCTGCGGGAGGCCGGACGGCCCCTGCGGTCGAGATAGGCGGGTGCGGCGTAGAGATGTCCCGTACCTTCGCCCAGCAGGCGGGCGGTCAGGGCGGGCTCGGTCGGGCGGACGTGGCGGATTGCTATGTCGGCCTCGCGACGTGACAGGTCCCGCAGGTCGTTCGAGGCGACCACTTCGATCTCGATCTCGGGGGCGATGCGGGACAGTTCGGCGATGATCGGCGGCAGGAGCGTGACCGAGAAGACGTCGCTGGCCGTGATGCCGACCGTGCCGCGCAGGGCCTGGCTCTGGCCGCTGGCGGTCAGGGGGACGCGGGCGGCCGCCTCGGCCATCTCGCGCACGTGGGAGAGCAGTTCCCGGCCCGCCTCGGTCAGGATCAGGCCGCGGCCCGCCCGGTCGAAGAGGGCCACGCCCAGCTGGTCCTCGAGGGCGGCGACCTGGCGTCCGAGGGTCGGCTGCGTCTGGCCCAGTTCGCGCGCCGCCGCCGATAGGGATCCCAACTCCGCCGTCGCCAGAAAGGCGCGGGCCTGGTTCCAGTCGAAGGATGCGGCGGGCCAATTCATGCGTTTTCGTATATCATCGTTGCAATTTGCGGCAATTCCTATGTGATGCGGGCATGGGTATGGTCTGCCAGTAGGATGACCTTTTGCGGATTGGATGACCGATGAATGCCGAAGCCTTCTGGGATGGCGTGGCCAAGAGCTATGCCGAGCGGCCGATACAGAACACCGACCAGCACGAGAGGACCGTGGCGCGCGCCGCCTCGTATCTCGGGCCCGACGCGCGGGTGCTGGAGGTCGGCTGCGGCACGGGCACCATCGCGCTGAAGCTCGCCCCCCATGCGGCCGTGGTGCTTGCCACCGACCTGAGCGGCGCGTTGCTGGACATCGCGCGCCAGCGGGCAGCCGACGCCGGCGTGGAGAACGTGGGTTTCGCCCGGCACGCGGTCGACGATCTGCCGGAAGGCGGGTTCGACGCGGTGATGTCGTTCAACGTGGTGCATCTGATCGAGGACATGGATGGCGCGCTCGGGGCGATGGCATCGCGTGTCCGGCCGGGCGGTGTGCTGGTGCTCAAGACCGGCTGCCTTGCCGAGAACTGGACGGGGCGTCTGTTGCGGCCGGTGATCGGCGCGATGCGCCTGGTGGGGAAGGCGCCCTTCGTCGCGTTTCGCCGGGTGGCCGAGGTCGAGGCGGCGGTCGAGCGGCAGGGGCTGCGGATCGTCGAGGCCGAGAACATGGGCGGCGCGGTGGTGACCCGGTTCCTCGTCGCGGAAAAGCCGGCCTGAGATACAAAAAGGGGGGCGGCGGAGCGCCCCCCTTCCCACATCTTCCGTCGCCCGGATTTACCCCGCCTCAAGCGGTGCGAAGTAACGGTAGTAGACGACCGGCGGCGTCCGGCTGCCTGCCGTGCCGCGGTTGCCCTCGGTCTGGTTGTCCGCCTCGGAGGTGCGGGTCGACGTGCCCGAGGTCTCCTGAGCGCTGCTGGTCGTCCCGCTCTGCCGGGTCGCGTTGCGAATCGCTTCGCGCGCGGCGTCCCAGTCGTTCGTGCCGGCGTCCGAGAATTCCTGCCGGTTGACCGTGCCGGAGGCATCGGCATCGAGCCGGTCGTATTCCATGTTCAGCACGTCGGAGATATCGTTCTGCATGGTCGAGGCCTCTGACCACTCCCGCTCGGAGATGTCGCCGCTGCGGTCTGCGTCGAACCTCTGGAACTGGCGTGCCGCACGGGCCGCGGTTTCCTCTTCGCCCATGTCGCGTACGTCCGCGTCGGTATAGCCGACCGGTGCGACGATGTAGCGGCGCAGGAGAAGCACGGCGCCATCGTCGGTGCCGGCCGAGGCCTGCTGCTGCGCGTCATGGGTGGCGCTCATGTATTCGTCCGTATCGACCGTGCCGCTGCCGTCGCGGTCGGCGGTCGCCAGATCCGGCAAGTCGGTGTTCTTGCCACCGGATTTCGCCGCGGTATCGCCGACGGCGCTGCGGGCGCTCTGGTTCATGCAGTCGACGTATTCGGCGCGGGACAACTCACCGTCGCCGTCGCTGTCGAGGGCGCCGAACATCTGTTCGCGCGCGGTGTTCAGTTCGTCGCGGGAAACCGTGCCATCGCTGTTGCTGTCGGATGACGCGAAGCCGCTCTTGCAAAGATTGTCGATGCCGGCCGTCGCCTGGACGGATGCGGAATTGCCTGCGGACGCGCTGGACGAACCTTCGGTCGCGGCGGCCACCGGACCGGCAAGCACGATCGAGGCGAGCGCGATTGCGGTTTGCGTGGTGCGGATCATGTGACTGTCCTCCTCTCGAGTCGGGTCGGGAATATCCCGGCCCTCGCCCCCTCAACAGGGACGGGCAGGCGTTGTTCCAATCTTGAAAACAAGGTGTTTCCGGTCAACTTTGCCGGACCGATCCCCTTGGCTGCGCGTTGAGGTGGACGGGCTGAGGAAACATGAATGCCGCGGCGGCAGGACCGGCGACGGGCAGGCGCATGGCCTGCCCGAGGGGCTCAGTAGGTGACGACCGAGCGGATCGATTCCCCCGCGTGCATGAGGTCGAACCCCTTGTTGATGTCGTCCAGCGACAGGGTGTGGGTGATCATCGGGTCGATCTCGATCTTGCCGTCCATGTACCAGTCGACGATCTTCGGCACGTCCGTGCGGCCGCGCGCGCCACCGAAGGCGGTGCCTTTCCAGACCCGTCCCGTGACCAGCTGGAAGGGGCGGGTGGCGATCTCGGCCCCGGCGGGCGCCACTCCGATGATGATCGATTCGCCCCAGCCCCGGTGCGCGCATTCCAGCGCCTGACGCATCACCGAGACGTTGCCGGTGCAGTCGAAGGTATAGTCCGCCCCGCCGATCAGGTCGCCGCGCCGCTTGGTGAGGTTCACGAGATAGGGAACGATGTCCTCGTCCAGTTCCTTCGGATTGACGAAGTGGGTCATGCCGAAGCGCTCGGCCATTTCCTTCTTCGAAGGGTTGATGTCGACGCCGATGATCATGTCGGCCCCCGCCAGCCGCAGGCCCTGGATCACGTTCAGACCGATGCCGCCCAGACCGAAGACCACGGCCGTCGAGCCGATTTCCACCTTGGCGGTGTTGATCACCGCACCGATGCCGGTGGTCACGCCGCAGCCGATATAGCAGATCTTGTCGAAGGGCGCGTCCTCGCGCACCTTGGCCAGCGCGATCTCGGGCAGGACGGTGTGGTTCGAGAAGGTCGAGCAACCCATGTAGTGCAGGATCGGGTCGCCATCGAGCGTGGTGAAGCGCGAGGTGCCGTCGGGCATCACGCCCTGGCCTTGCGTCGCGCGGATCGAGGTGCAGAGGTTGGTCTTCTGCGAGGTGCAGGAATAGCATTCGCGGCATTCAGGCGTGTAGAGCGGGATCACGTGGTCGCCCGGCTTGACACTGGTCACGCCCGCGCCGACCTCCATCACCACGCCCGCGCCCTCGTGGCCGAGGATGGCGGGGAACAGCCCCTCGGGATCGGCGCCGGACAGGGTGAATTCGTCGGTGTGGCAGATGCCGGTGGCCTTCACCTCGACCAGGACCTCTCCGGCCTTCGGCCCGTCGAGGTTCACCTCCATGACTCCCAGCGGTTTTCCGGCTTGAGTGGCGACGGCGGCCTTGGTGCGCATCGGATGCTCCCTTGTTCGGTTTCGGGCAGCTTGGGCGACTTTCCGCGAAGGATCAACGGACAAGCTTGCAGTTGCGTGTGCGGCCCCTACCTCGGGGGCATGAAAAGGTTTCTGCTTCTCCCTGCGCTCATCCTGCCTCTCGCCGCCTGCCAGATGGCGGACGAAGGCGCTTCTTCCGGGGCCGAAAACGACCTCTGTTCCGCCTCGGCCCACCAGGATCTCGTGGGTGCGGATCGTGCTGCCGTCGCGGCGGCCGGGCTGGAACCGGGGCCGAAGACGCGGATCATCGGTCCGGGCCATGCCGTGACGATGGATTTCCGCGTAGACCGGATCAATGTCGAACTGGACGAGAACGACCGCGTCATCCGCGTCTATTGCGGATAGGCCATCGCCGCCCGGGCGGTCAGAGGCGGTAGGGCCTGTGGCACCCGCGGCAGGCCGCGCCGATCTCCTGCAGGCCGCGCTGAACACCTTCTGCCGACGCCGGGTCCAGTTGCCGGGCCGCGTCTTCCAGGGCCGAGGCGCGGGCGGTGAAGTCCTCCCAGTCGTCCCAGATCTCGCGTCTGGATTCGGACTTCGGATCGTCGGCGGGATCGCGGAAGGCATCGGGAATATCGCCGGAA
Organism: Pseudooceanicola batsensis HTCC2597; assembly: GCF_000152725.1. GTDB lineage: Bacteria > Pseudomonadota > Alphaproteobacteria > Rhodobacterales > Rhodobacteraceae > Pseudooceanicola > Pseudooceanicola batsensis. The sequence goes on along the minus strand of NZ_CH724131.1, from coordinate 2,222,251 downwards.
AGGGCGATCAGCCTGTTGCGCGCCGCTTCGGCCTGTTCGGGAGAGTGGCTTCCGGGCTGGCGGGCCATGCCGCCGAGGATCCCGGTGGCCTGCTTGATCTCCTCCATCAGCGACATGCGGGCCATGACCTGCGGGTCCTGGACACCTTGGTGGGCAAGTGCCGCCGAGGCGGTCAGGCACAGGATCAGTGCGAAATGGCGGGCGGTCATCGGTGCTCCTTGTCTTGGCTGTGTCTCATGTCTTGGCTTCTCCCTTAGACACGAAACGGGGGAGGGACTCGACTCCGGTTCACGGAAATTTATACTGGAACGTAAAAGGAACATTTATCCCGCCATGCCATCCTCTTCCTCCTCCCGCCGGTTCCTGTCGCTGTGGTTCCCCCGCCTGGGGGCCGAACGGCTGCTGCGTCGGACGGGCGGCGATCCGGCGCGGCCCTTCGCGGTGATCGAGACGGCCGGCCCGGCGCAGCGGCTGCATTCGCTCTCGGCCGGCGCCACGGCGGCGGGGCTGGTGCGGGGCCAGCCGCTGCGCGATGCGCTGGCCATGTGCCCCGAACTGACCACCCGTCTGCGCAATCCTCAGGCCGAGGCCGCGTTCCTGGCCGTGCTGCGCAGGTGGGCGGGGAAATACTCGCCCTGGGTCGGGACGAGCGGCGAAGAGGGCCTGAGCCTGGACATCACCGGCTGCGCCCATCTCTTCGGCGGTGAAGAGGGGCTGCTGGCGGCGATCGACGGGGATTGCGCGGGCGCCCGGCTGAGCCTGCGCGCCGGTGTGGCCGACACGCCCGGCGCGGCCTGGGGGCTGGCGCGTTTCGCGGGGCAGGATGCCGGGCATCACCGCAGCGGCGACGCGGTGGACCAGGAGGCGCGGGCGACCCGGTCCCGGGCGGCGAAACGGCGCCACTGGGAGCGGGGCGGCGCGGCGCCGGGCGCGCGGATGGCGGGGGTCGAGGCACAGCGGATCGCGCCGCCGGGGCAGACGCGGTCGGCCATCGCGGGGCTGCCGCTGGCGGCGCTGCGGCTCGACGGAGAGTCGCTGGCCCAGCTCTCCCGCCTCGGGCTGCGCCGGGTGTCGGACCTGATCGACCAGCCGCGCGCGCCGCTGGCGCGCCGCTTCGGGCCGCAGGTGGTGCTGCGCATCGACCAGGCGCTCGGCCAGGTGCCCGAGCCGGTCTCGCCGGTGGCCGAGGCGCGGCCCTTCGCGGTGCGGATGACGCTGCCCGATCCCATCGGGCTGGAATCGGACATGCTGGCGGGGCTCGACCGGCTGCTGCCGCGTCTCTGCGAGACGCTGGAGCGCGCCGGGCGCGGGGTGCGGCTGATCCGGCTGCAGGCCTTCCGGACGGATCACACGATGCAATGGGTCGCGGCCGGGCTGGCACGGCCAAGCGCCGATCCCGACCGCATCCGCCCTCTTCTGGCGATGAAGATCGAGGAGATCGAGGCCGGCCACGGGATCGACATGCTGCGGCTCGAGGCGGTGCAGACCGAACCGCTTCCGGCGCGGCAGGCGGTCGGGCACCTGGCGGCAGGCCGGGTGATCGCCGACCGGCTGGCCGACACCACCGCCCATGACGACCTGGTTGCGCGGATCGGGGCGCGCGTCGGAATGGAGGCGATCACCCGCTGGCATCCGGCCTCGTCCAATATCCCGGAAAAGACGGCCCTGACCCTCGCCGCCGCCTGGTCCGAGCCGGCCTCCGACTGGCCCGCGCCCCCCGCGCCGCGCCCGCTCCTGCTCTGGCGCCCCGAACCGGTGACCGCGCCCGGGGCGTCCCCTCCGCCCGGGCGCTTCCGCTGGCGCGGCCGCGACCTGACGCTGGCCGAGGCGGCGGGGCCGGAACGGATCGCCCCGGAATGGTGGCTGGACGAGCCGGACTGGCGCAGCGGCATCCGCGACTACTGGCGGATCACGACCGGGACCGGCGACCGGCTGTGGCTCTTCTTTGCTCATGGGGCCGCGCTGTCGCCGGGCTGGTTCTGTCACGGGCAGTTCGCCTGACATCCCGCGCCGCGCCCCTGCTTCTTTGGTCCGGAAAATATCCCCGCCGGAGGCTCCCGCCCTCACCGCCCGCGCCGACCGGCACGGCCCCGCGCGCCGCCATTCTCGGGCTCGACCCGAGGATCTCGCGCCGACCGCCGGCGCGTCTTGGCCGGGGGCCCGTGCAACCACCTCACCCCCGCAACAGGGTAATCACCGTGTCGCCATAGCGCTTGTGTTCCAGCGGCGAAAAGCCCTCGGGGGCCTCCTGGGGGCCCCGTTCCTCCCAGACGACAAGGGCGCCGGGCGCGATCCAGCCGCGGGTCCGGGCGACGCCCAGGGCCCGGCCGCCCAGGTCCTTGCCGTAGGGCGGATCGAGAAAGACCAGCCCGGCCGGTGCCGACGCTTCGGGCAGGCGGAGGGCGGATGTGCGGAGCAGGCGGGCGCGATCGGCCAGGTCCAGGGCGCCGATGTTCTCCGACAGGAGCTTCTGCGCCACGCGGCCGTCGTCGACGAAGACGGCATGCGCGGCGCCGCGCGACAGGGCCTCGAGCCCCAGGGCCCCGGTGCCGGCAAAAAGGTCCAGGACTTGAACACCGGACACGGGGTCTCCGAACCGGCCGCCCGCCAGCATCGAGAAGAGGCTCTCGCGGACACGATCCGCGGTCGGCCGCAGATGAGCGCCCGCATCCCCCTTGCCGAGCGTGGCCAAGCGCCGGCCGCGGAACGCGCCTCCGACGATCCGCATCTCAGCGCATCAGGCTCTTGAGGTCCACGGCGGGATCGGCCACCTGCTCGGGATCCGGGGACCTGCCCGAGGCCAGAAGGCGCTTGCCCACCATGAAGGCCCGCGGGTCGTTCATCGCATCGACGGCCAGCAGCCGGTCGCCGGCGTAATACCAGTGGGAGAGGGCCTCGCCGCTGCCGCGCGCGACGACACGGTCGAAGCCGCGGTTCAGCCCGGCGATCTGCAGCTTGATGTCGAACTGATCGGACCAGAACCACGGCTCGGGCACATAGATCTGGTCGCCGCCCATCATGTTGCGCGCCACGCAGTCGGCCATGTCGATGGCATTGGGCACGCTTTCAAGGCGTTGGCGGACGCCGTTCACCGGAAAGCTGGCGCAGTCGCCCGCCGCCCAGATGCCGGGGGCCGAGGTGCGGCCGTATTCATCCGTGGCGATGCCGTCGTCGCAGGTCAGCCCGGCGGCCTCGGCAAGCCGGGTGTCGGGCAGGATGCCGGTGCCGGCGATGGCGAAATCCGCCCCGATCGTCGTGCCGTCCGACAGTTTCGCGCCGCTCACCCGGTCCTCTCCGGTCAGATGCGCCAGCCCGATGCCTTCGCGGATGACCACACCATGTCCGGCATGGAGGGTGCGGAAATATTCCGATGTCTCGGGGGCGGCGACCCGTTGCAGGATGCGGTCGGCCAGTTCGACGAGCGTGACCTCCAGGCCCTGCTTGGCGGCGACGGCGGCGGCCTCCAGCCCGATATAGCCGCCCCCCACGATGAGGACGCGGCGGCCGGGACGGAATTCCTCGGCCATGGCATCCACGTCGGCGAGGGTGCGGACATAGTAGAGCCCGTTCAGCGCCCCGCCGATCGCTTCGGGCAGGCGTCGCGGCACCGATCCCGTGGTCAGGGCAAGCTGGTCATAGTCCAGCGTCTCCCCATCCAGGGTGACGGTCCGGGCCTCGGGGTCGATGGCGGTGACCGGGCTGCCGGTGCGCAGGGTGATGTCGCGGTCCGCGTAATAGGCCTCGGGGCGGAGGAACAGGCGGTCCCGGGCCAGCTCGCCCAGCAGGTAGCCCTTGGAGAGCGGCGGGCGCTGGTAGGGCGGGGCCGGCTCGTCGCCGATCAGGGTGATCCGGCCGTCGAACCCGTCCTCGCGCAGCCTGGCGACGAGCGACGCTCCGGCCTGTCCGGCCCCGACGACCACGAAATGTGTCATGCCAAATCTCTCTTTTCAGTTGGCCGGCCCCGCGACTGACCTTATCTCCGGTGACAGGCTCACATGGATACTAGGAGGGACCTTCAATGGCAATTTCCAAAGGCGACACGTTGCCGGACGCCACATTGGTAGAATTTACGGCCGAGGGGCCGAAGGAAGTTTCGCTTTCCGAGCGGCTGGCCGGACGGAATGTCGTGATCTTTGCCTTGCCGGGGGCCTATACGGGCACCTGCACCACCGCGCATGTCCCCAGCTTCATCCGCACAGTCGACCAGTTCCGGGACAAGGGCGTGGACGAGGTCATCTGCCTGTCGGTCAACGATCCCTTCGTCATGGCCGCCTGGGGCAAGGACACGGGCGCCGCCGATGCCGGCATCGCGATGCTGGGTGATCCGCGGGCCGAGTTTACCAAGGCCGTCGGCATGGATTTCACCGCGCCACCGGTCGGATTGATCGACCGGTCGAAACGCTACGCCATGTACGTTAAGGACGGCGTCGTGACGGTCCTGCATGCCGAGGAAAATCCGGGCCAGTGCGACGTATCCGGTGGCGAGTCGATGCTCGAGGCGATCTGATTTCGTCACGAGGCCCGCAGGTCTTCTGTCCTGCGGGCCTCAGGTCACTCTGGAAGCGACTATCCGCCTTCCTGAAACTGCTTTGCCGTCCGGCACCTTCTGGTGCGTCGCGGCCAGTTCCGGTCGATCTGGACCCGCTGCGCCGATGATCGCGACGCAACGTAGCGCGTTTATGCGAATCATTCTTTCGGCCGTCAAGCTGGGCCGATTCGTCCTTTAACCGGACGGAAATCTTTTCCGCGCAAACCCGCTGATTTCCGGTCGGGGGGCCTCTAGAGCCGCCCCTGGCGGAAGCAATGCCGGCTGCAATGGCACCAGCTCCTGTATGACGATTTTGGCGGCCGGCATCGGGCCGCCATGCGAAAGATGCAAACCCGCGAATGTCGGAAAAAGCCTGCGGCGAGGGCGTCAACCGGTGTCAGCGGCTCGTACTGATGCCGTGCGGTCCCTTGCGGCTGATGGCGAGACGCTGGCGAGATCCATCGCGTCCGCACCCTTTGGCGCGGAACCGAGACCAGGCGCAGAGGGAGCGTTTCTTCTGTCAGGGCAGGAGGATGAAGCTCTTCGGTCCCGCCGGGACACGAACCTGCTTTGACGCTCGGGATCGCCCGATGCGAGAATTGGCGAGCGGCCCAAATGTGAATTGCCGGCCGGGGGTCAAATCAATGCTCGCCTGCCCTTTTCGGTACGGAGAAGGATCATCCCGCTTAATCGGGGCGGGCGCCGTCCCCGACGTCAGCCCAGTTCCCGATTGATTCATCTCCGACGCTGCATACTGTGGGGCCTGGTGACACCGCTATGCGTCACGTCGCGCGCTCGTCGCCCGTTGGGAATTGCCGGCGGGGCTTTGAAACGAATGCAGGATCGGAAATGCTTTATCGACGGGATGGTCATGAGATCGCGGCCGAATTGCGGCAACGAATTTGCATGATGCAATCCGTTTCGGAGGAAATGATCCTGCACGAAGGGGCGCTGGCCAGCGAATTCGGCGTCTCGCGCACGCCGATCCGGCAGGTGCTGCAAAAGCTGGCACACGAGCGGCTGGTCGAGACGCGGTCGGGCGTGGGCACGATCGTGTCGCCGCTGGACCCGGACAAGCGGGATCGGGACGTGCAGGTTCTGCGGGCCCTGTTCGTGGCTGCGGCGAGCTGCAGCGTCGAAGCGGGCGTTCCGGCACAGATGCCCGAGAGGCTGGTGGCCGCCGCCGCAGTGGCCGAGGTCTCCTCGCCCGGTAAGCAGAGTTACCTCGACAGCCGGACCGAACTGCTGGACATCACGGCCCGGGCCGCGCCGGACGATATCCTGGCGGATTCGCTTCGCACGGCGCATTGGCGGCACATTCGCTGGTCCATGGCCGAGAGGGTCTGGGACCGGCCCGGAGCACCCGAGAGGCTGATCGGCACCTTGCGTGGCTGTGCCGAGGCGGCGCAGCGGGACAGTCTGAGCGAGGTCTATACCCATCTCGCCGAACAGGTCGCCTGATCTCAGGCCAGTTCATCCATCTTCTTCGCCAGCTTGACATCGAGATCGGACAGCCCGCCGATGTCATGCGTGCTGAGTTGCACGGCGACGGTGTTGTAGGTGTTCGACCAGTCTGGGTGATGATCCCATTTCTCGGCATAGAGCGCGGCCCGGGTCATGAAGCCGAAGGCCATCGGGAAGGTCTTGAACTTGTAGGTCTTGGCGATCGACGCGCCGTCCTCGGCGACGGTCCATCCCGCGGCTTCCAGTTCCGGCAGATGGCGGTCGCGTTCTTGCGTGGTCAAGGCTGGCATCAGTCCTGTTCCTCCTGAGTGTCGCGGCGGAAGGGGCCATAGGCCGTCAGGATCTCGATCTCCTCTTCCACCGCCTCTGCTTCGGCTTCGAGATAGTGTTCGATCGCGCGGGCAAAACCCGGGTCCGCCATCCAGTGAAGGGAATGGGTGGGGCAGGGAAGGTAGCCGCGGGCCAGCTTGTGGTCGCCCTGCGCGCCGGCCTCGACACGGGATTGTCCGCGCGCGATGGCGGCGTCGATCGCCTGATAGTAACAGAGTTCGAAATGCAGGAAGGGGTGGTGCTCGGTACAGCCCCAGTAGCGGCCGAACAGCGTGTCGCGCCCGATGAAATTCAGGGCCCCCGCGATCGGCCGCCCCTCGCGCAGGGCGAGGACGAGCAGCACGTCGTCGCGCATGCTGGCCTGCACCTCGTGAAAGAAGTCGCGCGTCAGGTAGGGACTGCCCCATTTGCGACTGCCGGTGTCCTGGTAGAAGCGCCAGAAGCAATCCCAGTGCTCGTCCCGCAGGTCGTCGCCGGTCAGGGCGACGATTTCTCCGCCGAAGTCTTGGGCCTGCCGCCGTTCCTTGCGGATGCTCTTGCGTTTTCGGGAACTGAGCGTGGCCAGAAAATCGTCGAAATCGGCATAGCCCCGGTTCTCCCAGTGGAACTGCTGCGTGCGACGGTGCATCAGGCCGAGCGCCTCGCCCGCCTCGGCCTCGTCGTCGGTGCAGAAGGTGACGTGCAGGCTCGACACGCCATGGGTTTGTGCCAGCTGCAACGCGCCCTGAACCAGCGCGGCGCGGCCCTCGGCGGCGTGGCCGGGCCTGACCAGAAAGCGGCGGCCCGTCGCGGGGGTGAAGGGCACCGCGATCTGCAGCTTGGGATAGTACCGGCCGCCCGCCCCCTCGTAGGCGTGGGCCCAGTTGAAATCGAAGATGTATTCGCCCTGGCTGTGCGACTTGGCGTAGAGGGGCGCGGCTGCGATCATCTCGTCGCCCTTGTGGGCGGTCAGGTAGCTGGGTTGCCAGCCGGTGCCCGGCCCGACCGAGCCGCTGGTCTCGAGCGCCACGAGAAACCGGTGCGTGGTGAAGGGGTCGTTCGGCGGGCCGCCGTCCGCGGTCTCGGGACAGGCGCAGGCATCCCAGTCCTGCGGCGCGATCTGCCTCAGGCTGTCATGTGCGCGCACCTCGATGACGGTGCCGGCGTCCTGTTCCTGTCCGTCCATGATCCAAATCTGATGCGTCCCGGCCCGCGATCAAGCCGGGATCACGGCGTTGTATCCTTCGAAGGTGACATTGTCCGCGATCCGCCGCGCTTCTGCCTCGGCTTCCGGCGACCGGATGGTCCAGGCCAGCACCGGCATGCCGCGGGATTTCAGTTCGGCTATACGCGGATTTGCCAGATCGCGCGCGTCGTGACTGACGAAACAGGCGCGCGATGCCTTGATGTCGGGGATGTCCCGCAGCCGTTCGCGCCGTTGTGCGGGGATCAGCTGCCAGTCTGCCTTGGCGAAGGCACAGGTCGTCAGTCCCACCGGGACGGCCGGGGCGAGGCCGCCGAAGATGCGCACCGCGTTCGGATTGAAGGACATCACCGCAACGGGGCCAACGTAGCCTTCGAGGGCCCGCGCCGCGGCTTCTTCCAGCCGGCCGACGGCGGGCCCGAGGGCACCGTCCTGATCCTTGATCTCGACCAGCAGAGGGACCCTGCCGGCCACTTCCGCAAGGATCGTCCCGAAGGTCGGAATGCCCGTCGCGCCCCCCAGGAGAGGGATGCCGGTCAGTTCCTCGGCGGTCTTCCTCTGAAGGGGGCCGGACCGGCCGGTCAGACGGGCCAGGTCGTAGTCGTGAAAGACCATCGCCTGCCCGTCCGCCGAGAGTTGAAGGTCGATCTCGATTGCATAGCCGGCCGCGACGGCGGCGCGGACGGCCTCGACCGAGTTCTCGGGCCGGCCGTCGGTGACGTCGTGCAGCGCGCGGTGCGCCACGGGGAGGCGCAGGAACCCCTCGGGCAGGGTCATGCGACGATTTCGAAGATGCCTTCGATCTCGACGGCGACACCGAAGGGCAGCGCGCCGGCCGAGACGGCCGAGCGGCTGTGACGCCCCGCATCGCCGAGGATCTCGACCAGGAGATCGGAACAGCCGTTCACGACCTTGGGCTGGTCGCCGAACTCCTTGGTGGAATTCACGAAGGCGGTCAGCTTGACCACGCGCTTGAGCCGGGAGAGGTCGCCGCCGCAGGCCGCCTTGGCCTGGGCCAGCAGGGCGAGGCCGCAGAGGCGCGCTGCCGCCGCGCCTTCTTCGACGTTCATCGTGTCGCCCAGCACGCCCTTGACGAAACCGTCGGCGTCCATGGAGACCTGACCGGAGACGAAGACGAGATTGCCGGAGACCACATAGGGCACGTAGTTCGCCTGCGGCGCGGGCGTGTCGGGCAGGGCCAGGCCCAGTTCGGCGAGGCGGGTTTCGATGGCATTGGTCATGGCCGCTCCTTTCGTTTCGCCGCGACGCTATAGGGCGCGGCGGCGAATGCAAGCAAAAGGGCGGGATCACGCCTCGCGGAAGGCTTTCGCGAAATAGTCCATGAAGGGCTGCATGAAATAGGCCATGGGCGTACGGTCGCGGGTCTTGATGAAGGCCTCGACCGGCATGCCGGGGATCAGGTGCGACCCCTCGGGAAGCTTGTCCTGTTCGCCTTCCGACAGTTCGATCTCGGTCCGGTAGAAGGACCGGCCGGTCGAGTCGTCGGTGAAGGCGTCCGCCGAGATTTGCACCACCCGCCCTTCGAGTTCCGGTGTGTTGCGCTGGTCGAAGGCCGAGAAACGCAGGGTCACGGGCTGATCGATGCGCAGTTGGTCGATATGGATCGGCTCGACCCGCGCCGCGATCACCAGCGGGCGATCCTGCGGCACGAGGTACAGCACGGGATCGGCGGGTCTGAGGACGGAACGTTCGGCATAGACCTGCAGGCCATAGACGATGCCGGCCACCGGCGCGGTGATTTCGAGGCGGTTGAGCTGTTCGATCAGGGCGCGGCGCTGCTCCTTGAGCTCCAGTTCGCGGTACTGAAGGTCGCGGAGGCGGGTGATCGCCTCTTCCCGGCGGGTGGTGTCGAGCTTGAGGATCTCGATGTCGATCTCGGTCATCCGGCCCTCGGCCTGGGCGCGCTGCGCCGTCAGCTCGCCGACGGTGCCGCTGAGCTGGGCGTTCTCGCGCCGCAGGGCCGAGACGCGGGAGGCCTGGGCGAGGCCGCGGTCCAGCAGGGACTGCTGATCCTCGAGTTCGTCCTGGATCAGTTCGATCTGTTCCGAAAATGCCGCCAACTGGGCGTCGATGCCCTCGATCTGGTTGTCGATCTGGCTGCGCCGTTTCTCGAGTTGCTCGATCTCCTTCTCGACCGAAGCGAGGCGGGCCTCGGCCAGGCGGGTCTGGCCTTCCATCAGTTCGCGTGCCTCGGCCTTGGTCTGCGCGGCCTCGAGCAGCAGGGGATCGAAGTCGAGATCCTCGCGGCCGTCACGCTCGGCCTCGAGCCGGCCGCGGCGGGCCATCAGTTCGAAGAGCTGGCCTTCGATGATCGCGAGCTGCGACCGAAGCTGGGTATCGTCGAGCCGCACCAGGAGCTGTCCGCTCTCGACAAGGTCGCCCTCGTCGACCAGGATTTCGGTGACCACCCCGCCGTCGAGGTGCTGGACCACCTGGCGGTTGCGGTCGACCTCGAGTTGTCCGCCGGCGATGACGGCGCCCGAGATCTGGGTGAAGACGGACCACGATCCGAAGCCGCCGACCAGCAGCAGCAGGGTGATCAGGCCGATCGTCAGCGGTCGGCGCGCCGACCAGGTCTTTTCCGTGTTGTCGCTCATCTCAATCCACCCTGTCCGCCGGCGCGGACCTGCTCATGGTTCTGAAGGACCTGTTTCAGGACTTCGTCGCGCGGTCCGAAGGCGACGCGGCTGCCGCCGTCCAGCATCAGCAGCATCTCGCATTCCTGGATGGCGGCGGGACGGTGCGCCATGATGAGGCAGGACTTGCCATCCTGTTTCATGGCGCGGATGGCCTTGTTCAGCGCCTGGCTTCCCTCGTTGTCGAGGTTGGAGTTCGGTTCGTCCAACACGAGGATCACCGGATTGCCGTACATCGCGCGGGCCAGGCCGATGCGCTGGATCTGGCCGCCGGAGAGCCGGCCGCCGGTGGCGTCGATGCGCGTGTCGTAGCCGTCGGGCATCTTGAGGATCATATCGTGGGCATCGGCCTTCTTGGCGGCCTCGACCACGGCCGAGGCGTCGGGATTGTCCGCCAGCCGGGCGATGTTGTCCGCAATCGTGCCCTCGAACAGCTGCACGCGCTGCGGGAGATAGCCGATGTACTTGCCGAGAACGGACGGATCGTAATTGTCCAGCGCCGCCCCGTCGAGACGGACCTTGCCCCCTGCGGGCCGCCAGACGCCGGTGATCGCACGGGCCAGCGTCGACTTGCCGGCCCCGGAGGCGCCGATGACGCCGAGCGCCTGGCCCGGTTCGACCGAGAAGGTCAGCATGCGCAGCGAGGCGACGCTTTCGCCCGGCGGCACGACGGTAAGCTGAACGGCGTCGAGTTTGGCCCGGGGCTGCGGCAGCGGCGTGCGCGGGGCCTCGGGCGGGGTGTCGCCCAGCAGGATGGCAAGCGAATGCCAGCCGCGCGATGCGCGCTGCACGACCGGCCACTGACCGATGGCCAGTTCGATCGGGGCGAGGGCGCGGCCCAGCAGGATTGAGCCGGCGATCATGGCGCCCGCGGTCAGTTCGCCGCGCAGCACCAGATAGGCGCCGAGGCCCAGCATTGCGGATTGCAGGAACAGGCGGAACGTCTTGGTGGTCGAGCTGAAGCCGCCGGTCAGGTCCGAAGCGCCGATCTGCGTATGCAGCGCCTTGTTGCGCAGCTTCTGCCAGCGGTTGAACGCGGCCTCGCGCATGCCCATCGAGGATACCATCTCGGATTCCGTCCGGATCTGCTCGGCCATCTTCTCCGACGCGATCATGGCGTGCATGGCGGCGTTCTGGGGGGTCTTGGTCGTGACCTGGTTCATCACGGTGATGATCACGAGGATGCCGCCCCCGGTCAGGGCGAGAATGCCGAGCCAGGGGTGGAAGAGCGCGATGCCGGCCAGGAAGATCGGCGTCCAGGGGATGTCGAACATCGCGATCAGCGCGGGCGAGGACATCAGTTTCTGCACCGCCTCGAGATCGCGCAGGCCGGTCTGCGCCACCTCGTCCTGCTTGATCGCGGAGCGGCGGATCACCGCATCGAAGACCCGACGGTCGAGCCGGGCCTGGAACCGCGCGGCGGCACGCGACATGATCCGGCTGCGCACCAGTTCCAGAAGGCCCATCATGAGGAAGAGGAAGGCGACGATGATCGAAAGGCCGATGAGGGTTTCCACCGATCCGGACCCGAGCACCCTGTCGTAGACCTGGAGCATGTAGATCGGGCCGGTCAGCATGAGCAGGTTGGCGAAGACGCTGAACAGCCCCACCGACCAGTACAGGGGCCGGTTGGCGCGGCGCGCCTCGCGCAGCTCGCGGTATCCGTTCTCGGTTTTCTGATTAATCATTGTCGGGTTGATCCCCAGGATCGGTGGTTGGCCTGGGCTGTTCCATAGCGCGCCGCCGCACTTCTGTACATCTTTCGATTCTGAAATGGCGTCACAGTTCCGCGCGAAGCGCGGGGCGCGGGCTGGAAACCCGCGTGTCGCGATGCTAATTGCGGAAAGAGGCAGGGGAGCGTTTTTTGCGCGTCATGAGTACATCCATCAAGTCATATGCCGCGCGCTTCGTCCTGCTGGGCGCGGTGGGCGCGATGACGGCATGTTCCCCCGCGCCGCCCGCCACCGGGATCAACGATCCGTGGGAGGCCTCGAACCGCCGGATGCATGCCTTCAACAAGTCGGTCGATCGCAACATCCTGGGCCCGGCCGGCGGCTCCTACGTCACTGTTCTGCCGGAGCCGGTGGTGACGACCGTCGGCAATTTCGCCGGTAATCTGGCCACGCCCTCGGTCGTGGTGAACAACGTGCTTCAGGCGGATGCCCGGGGCGCGTTCACCAACTCCTTCCGCTTCGTGCTGAACACGACGCTCGGCATGGGCGGGCTGTTCGACGTGGCGACCATGGCCGGGATCAACGAGGTCGAGACCGACTTTGGCGAGACCCTGCATGTCTGGGGGGCAGGTGAAGGCAATTACGTGGAGCTTCCCGTCCTCGGACCCTCGACCGAGCGCGACGCCGTCGGGCGCATCGTCGATCTGTTCACCAACCCCCTTGGGTACGTGCTTTCCGAGCCCGAGAAATATGCCGGGCCGGTGGCCAGCGTGGCCAAGCGCCTGGGCGACCGCGGCCGGTATTCGCAGACCGTCGGCAGCGTCCTGCACGAGAGCGCCGACAGCTACGCCCAGGGGCGTTCGACCTATCTGCAGAACCGCCGCTATCAGCTTGGCGGCGGTGCTGCGGCGACCGGCGACCCCTATGATGACCCTTATGCCGCCACAGGTGATCCCTATGACGACCCGTATCTCCAATGAACTGACGCGCCGCGCCCTGCTGATGACGGGCTCGGCCTTCGCGCTGCTGAGCCCGGCACCGGCCGTCGCGCTGACGAATGCCGCGGCGCGGGGGCTGGTCGACGATCTGGTCGGCGAGATCAACCGCGTCATCGCGCGCGGCGGCTCGCTGCCGGGCATGATCCGCGACTTCGAGAAGATCTTCGCCCGCTATGCCGATGTCGCGATCATCGCGCGGTCGACCCTCGGGCCCGACGCGCGGCGCGCTTCTCCGGCGCAGATGCGCGCCTTCGTCGAAGCCTTCCGCGGCTATATCGCCCGCAAGTACGGCAAGCGGTTCCAGGAATTCGTCGGGGGCCGGATCGAGGTCCAGGGCGTGCGGCAGGTCAAGACCTGGCACGAAGTGATCTCGACCGCGTATCTGCGGGGCGAGGCGCCCTTCGAGGTCAAGTTCCTCGTCTCGGACCGGTCGGGTCGGAACCTGTTCTTCGACATGGTGATCGAGGGGATCTCGATGCGGCTTTCGGAGAAGACCGAGATCGGCGCCATGCTCGACGCCAATCGCGGCGATATCGACCGGCTCATCGCGGACCTGCGCAGGGCCGGCTGAACCGCCGGCGGATCAGTTCCGGATGCCGAAGATGTTCCTGAGAAGCTGACCGATGGGATCCGGCCGTGCGGGCTGGGTCCGCTGCCGGTTGTCTTCGGCCACGCGCGGTTCGGGTTCCGGTTCGGGGCGGGCCATGGGAAGATCGCGCGGCGGCAGGCCTTCGTGAACCCGCGCCATCACCTCGTGCCAGATCTCGGCGGGCAGGCCCGAACCGGTGACGCCGGTGAGGGGCGTGTTGTCATCATAGCCCATCCAGACGCCCGCGACGTAATCGGCGGTGAAACCGACGAACCAGGCGTCCCGGGCTGCCGAGGTCGTGCCGGTCTTTCCGGCGGCCTGGCGGTCGGGCAGGCCGGCGCGGCCGCCGGTGCCCTGGGTGACGACGTTGTGCATCATCCAGATCAATTCGCGGGCGGCGGATTCGCGGATCACCCTCTCGCCGATGCCGCCGGTGGCGTCCATCAGCGGTTCCGACTGCCCCTGCAGGCGCAATTCCACAAGGCCATAGGGGATCACCGATGAGCCGCCGTTGAGGATCCCGGCATAGGCGCCGGTCATCTCGATCAGGGTGGATTCCGAGGCGCCGAGCGCCAGCGCCGGGCCTTCTGCCAGGTCCGACTCGATCCCGAAGTCGCTGGCGATGCGGCGCACGCGGTCTAGCCCGACGTTCTGCGCGACCTTCACGGCCGGAATGTTCAGCGAATGCTGAAGCGCCTGCCCCAGGGTGACGGTGCCGCGAAAGCGCCGGTCGTAATTCTCGGGCGACCAGGGGCCGGAGCCGGGGATATCGATTGTCAGCGGCGTGTCCTCGACCGTATCGTACCAGTGGTAGCCCAGTTCCAGCGCCGTGGCATAGACGAAGGGCTTGAAGGCCGAGCCGGTCTGCCGGCGGGCCTGGGTGGCGCGATTGAATACGCCCGAAACCTGGGTCCGGCGGCCCCCGACCATCGCCCGGACAGCGCCGTCCGCGCTCATCACGACGACGGCCGCCTGCGCCTTGGAGCCTTCCTTGACCTTGGTTTCGAACACGGACTTCATGCCTTCTTCGGCCGCGCGCTGGATGCGCTGGTCCAGCGTCGTGCGGATGACCACGTCCTCGGTCGTCTTCCGGGTCAGGAACTCGGGACCCGAGGACATGACCCAGTCGGCGAAGTACCCGCCCGCCTCAGCCTCGGCGGCTTCGGACAGTTCGGCGGGATTTTCCAGGGCGGTCCGGGCCTCCTGCTCCGAGAGATAGCCCTGTTCCTCCATCAGGGCGACGATCACGGCGGCCCGGTTCTGCGACCGGGCCAGGTCGGCGGTCGGGGCATAGCGGGTCGGTGCGACCAGCAGGCCGGCCAGCATCGCAGCCTCGGCGGCGTTCACATCGGCGGCGGACTTGCCGAAATAGCGCTGACTTGCGGCTTCGAAGCCCCGGGCCCCCGCGCCGAGGAAGGCCCGGTTCATGTAGATCGTCAGGATCTCGTCCTTGGTGTAGGTCGCCTCGAGCCCCATGGCATAGATCGCCTCGCGGATCTTCCGCCACAGCGTGGTCTCGCGGCAGTCGGCCTCGTAGGCGGCCTCGCTCTCCCAGAGGTCCGGATCGTAGGGGTCGCCCAGGCAGAGCAGTTTGGCCGTCTGCTGGGTGATGGTGGACCCGCCGTGGCCCGAGAGCGGCCCCCGCCCCTCGCGCAGGTTGATGCGGATCGCCGAGGCGATGCCGCGCGGCGAGATGCCGAAATGGCGGTAGAAGCGCTTGTCCTCGGTCGCGACGATGGCATTCCTGAGATGGGGAGAGACGGTATCGGTGGTGACGACGCCGCCGAACTGATCGCCCCGCCAGGCAAAGACCTGACCCTCGTTGTCCAGCATGGTGACCGACCCGCGCGCCCGCCCGTCGAGCTGGGCCTCGAGCGGAGGAAGCTGCGAGGCGTTGTAGGCGACCGCGATGCCGATGATCAGCAGGATCACGAGCGACAGGCGCCACGTCATGCCCCAGACGAGCCGGATGATCCAGGCGAGGAAAGCCCGCAGATAACCGATCGGACCGCGCCGGACCGGCCGTTTCGCCGGAGTTTTCCGCCGAGAGGTCTTGGCGGTGCGTTTCGATCCGCTCTTGCCATCGGCCTTTTTCCGGCTGCCGGATCCGCCATGCCGGCGGTCCGCCACGAGGGGCGGCTTGCGACGTCCTGAATCACTCATCTGGTCCTGCCCGGTCCGATTGTTTTGCCCAACATATACGTCTTCGGAGCCGGGATGTTGAGCCGTAAGCAGGGGATTGCCCGTTTCAATTCCGCACAAAAATTAATCGACGTACGTGTTGTGCCCAATAATTGTGCAGCTGCGAGAGTTTTCGGCAGTGGTACTGGCCCGTCGGCTTCCGGTCGTGACGGTCCGCCGGATTAGGTTGGCCGTGCCAAAGGCGGGGTTCGCGCCCCGAGATACGGAAGGGAAAATCAGTGAAACTCATCATTGCGACAATCAAGCCGTTCAAGCTCGAGGAGGTCCGCGAGGCGCTGACCGAAATCGGCGTGCGCGGCATGATGGTGACCGAAATCAAGGGGTTCGGCTCCCAGTCGGGACATACCGAGATCTATCGCGGCGCGGAATACGCTGTGAATTTCGTGCCGAAGATCAAGCTCGAGATCGCCGTGGCGGCGGAAATGGCCGACCAGGTCGTCGAGACGATCACCAACACCGCCAAGACCGGGAAAATCGGCGACGGCAAGATCTTCGTGCTGGATGTCCAGCAGGCGGTTCGCGTGCGGACCGGGGAAACCAACGCGGACGCGCTGTAAGCGACGGACAGGGAAAGGAAAACTGACAATGAAACTCCTCAATACACTCCTGCCGGCGGCGGCACTGATCGCTCTGCCCAGCCTGGGGTTTGCGCAGGATGCCGAGGCCGCAGCGCCCGGGTTCGACGAAATCGGCCCCTACATCATGACCACCCTGCTGTTCTGCATGGCGGGCTTCCTGGTGTTCTTCATGGCCGCGGGCTTTGCCATGCTCGAGGGCGGGCTCGTCCGGTCCAAGAACGTGACGATGCAGATGACCAAGAACATCGCGCTCTACTCGGTTGCGGCGATCATGTACTGGTTCATCGGCTTCAACCTGATGTATCCGGGTGACTTCAACGGCTATGTCGGCAGCTTCTTCGTGCCGACGGAGCTGGATCCGGTCGGCGTTTCCGCAGCCGATGCCGCGCTCGATTATGCCTCGATCGGCTCGGACTTCTTCTTCCAGCTGGTCTTTGTCGCCGCGACCGCGTCGATCGTGTCCGGTGCCCTGGCGGAACGGATCAAGCTGTGGCCGTTCCTGGTCTTCGTGGTCCTGCTGACCGGTGTCATGTACCCGATCTCGGGCTCCTGGCAGTGGGGCGGCGGATGGCTGTCGGAGATGGGCTTCTCGGATTTCGCCGGCTCGACCGTCGTGCACTCCGTCGGCGGCTGGGCCGCTCTGGCCGGTGCCATCGTTCTGGGCCCGCGTCTGGGCAAGTACGGCAAGGACGGCAAGGTCACCCCGATGCCCGGGTCCAACCTGGCGCTCGCCACTCTGGGTACGTTCATCCTGTGGCTGGGCTGGTTCGGCTTCAACGGCGGCTCGCAGCTGGCCATGGGGACCGTGGGCGACGTGTCGGACGTGTCGCGCATCTTCGCCAACACCAACATGGCCGCGGCGGCGGGTGCCGTGACGGCGCTGATCCTGACGCAGGTCATGTACAGCAAGCCGGACCTCACCATGGTGCTGAACGGTGCGCTGGCCGGTCTCGTCTCGATCACGGCCGAACCGCTGGCCCCCTCGCTCTTCGGGGCGCTCTGGATCGGTGCCATCGGTGGCGTGATCGTCGTGCTGACGGTTCCGATGCTCGACAAGCTGAAGATCGACGACGTGGTCGGCGCCATCCCGGTCCACCTCTTCGCAGGTATCTGGGGCACGATCGCCGTGGTCTTCTACAACAGCGACGCCAACCTGGTGACGCAGATCACCGGCATCATCGCCTACGGTGTCTTCACCTTCATCGCCTCGTTCGTCGTGTGGTTCATCCTCAAGATGGTGATGGGTATCCGGGTCTCGGAAGAGGACGAGATCGCGGGCCTCGACATGGCGGAATTGGGCATGGAAGCCTATCCGGAATTTTCCAAGGGCTGATACCCCTCCCATTAGTCGGAAACCTGGCCCGGGCGTTCGCGCCCGGGCTTTCTCGTGTCCGGGGATATGCCCGCCGGACAGCCGATCCCGCGCGATGTTTGCGGGGCGCGCGGTGCGCCGGCCAGCGGTCGCGGTCAAGCGGAGGGGTCAGGTCTTGTCCGTGACGTTCTCGCGAAAGGCCGTGTCGAAGGCCTGCCGTTGCTCGGGCGAGGCTTCGGTCTGGTTCTGCGCCTTCCAGTCGTCGTAGGGCATGCCGTAGAAGGCCTCGCGCGCCTGGTCCTTGGTCATCTCGATGCCGCGGTCGTTCGCGGCTTCCTGCATCCAGCGGCTCAGGCAGTTGCGGCAGAAACCGGCGAGGTTCATCATGTCGATGTTCTGGACCTCGGGCCTCTCGACCATCAGGTGGTTGCGGAGCTTGCGGAAGGCGGCGGCCTCGATTTCGATCTGTGTCTGGCGATCCATGGTCCGATCTTTCCTGTAATACGGAATGCGGGGCACGCTGACAGGATGAGCGAAAATGGTCAATCGCCCGGTGCCCCGTCATCAGCCTGTCACTTCGGGTGGCAAAACATCGGGGCGATTGATAGCGTTCACATGAAGCCCGGGCGGGCGGTGAAGAAAGGACCTCCGATGAGACGGCAGCGCAGCACCAAGATCGTGGCGACCCTGGGTCCCTCGTCTTCGGATTACGAGATGATCCGCCGGCTTCACGAAAGCGGCGCGGATGTCTTTCGGCTGAACATGAGCCACGGCAGCCATGACGAGATCCGCGAACGACACCGCATCATCCGCGAGGTCGAGCGCGATCTCGACAGCACCATCGGCATCCTTGCGGACCTGCAGGGGCCCAAGCTGCGCGTCGGTGTCTTCGCCCGCGGCGAGGAGGACCTGGCCGAAGGGGCACGGTTCCGGCTCGACCTGAAGGATGCGGAGGGGGATGCGACACGGGTGACGCTGCCGCATCCCGAGATCTTCGAGGTGCTGGAGGCGGGGGCGGAGCTGCTGGTCAATGACGGCAAGATCCGGCTGAAGGTGGTGGAATGCGGCGCCGATTTCGCGGATTGCGAGGTGATGGCCGGCGGCACGATCTCGAACCGGAAGGGGGTGAACGTGCCGGACGTGGTGCTGCCGCTCGCCGCGCTTTCGGAGAAGGACCGCTCGGACCTGGAGTTCGTCTGCCAACTGGGCGTCGACTGGCTGGCGCTGAGCTTCGTCCAGCGGCCCGAGGACGTGACCGAGGCGCGGGAACTCGCGGCGGGACGCGCGGCGATCCTGTCGAAGATCGAGAAACCGGCGGCGGTGAAGGCCTTCGATGCGATCCTGGACGTGTCCGACGGGATCATGGTGGCGCGCGGCGATCTGGGGGTGGAGCTGCCGGTGCAGAACGTGCCGCCGATCCAGAAACGGCTGGTGCGCCGCTGCCGGGCGGTGGCCAAACCCGTGATCGTGGCGACGCAGATGCTGGAAAGCATGATCGAGAGCCCGATGCCGACCCGGGCCGAGGTCTCGGACGTGGCGGCGGCGATCTACGAGGGGACGGACGCCGTCATGCTCTCGGCGGAATCGGCTGCCGGCCAGTACCCGGCCGAGGCGGTGACGACCATGGACCGCGTCGCCCGAGAGGTGGAAAGCGATCCCACCTACCGCGAGATCATCGAGGCGTCGCGCCGGACCGTGCGCGGCTCGGTCGCGGACGGGATCGTCGTCGCGGCCCGCGAGATCGCCGAGACGACCGACATCCGCGTGATCTGCTGTTTCACCCATGGCGGAACCACGGCGCTGCTGACGGCGCGGGAGCGTCCGCATGTGCCGATCCTCGCGCTCACGCCGCTTCGGGGGACCGCTCGCAAGCTGACGCTGAGCTGGGGGGTCAACTGCGTCATGACCAACGAGTTGAGCCGCTTCAAACAGGCGGTGGTCAACGGGGCCCGGGCCGCGCGAAGCCGGGGCTTCGCCACCGAGGCCGACCAGATCGTGGTGACCGCCGGTGTCCCCTTCAACCAGCCGGGGACGACGAACATCCTGCGGGTCGCCCCCTGCGAAGAACGTCTGATCTTCGCCTCGGACCCGGAATAGGCGGACCGCAAGAGGGGCTATGGACAACGATCTGATCCTCGTGGCCGGCCTGGTCGTGCTGATGCTGGCGATCCCGTCGGCTGTCTCGGCCTTTGCCGACCGCCGCCCGCCCTGGACGGCCCTGGTGGTCATCATCCTCGGCGCCGGGGTCGTGGCTTTCGCCTGGCAGGGCCATCCGGCGGGCATGACGCTGGCCGAGGTGCCGCAGGCGATCTTCCGGGTGCTCGCGCGGGTCATTCCCTGAGAGGGGCCGGCCCGGGGCCGGCGGGGCGATTTTCTCTTGCCATGCAGGCGCGCCGGTCCTATACGGCGCCTTCATCCGCGCGGCCGGTCGGAGTGGCATACCGAGTCGCGCACAAGACCGTTCAAGACCAAGGAGACGGAAATGCCCAAGATGAAGACGAAATCGAGCTGCAAGAAGCGGTTCAAGATTTCGGCCAAGGGTAAGGTGATCGCCGCCCAGGCCGGAAAGCGCCATGGCATGATCAAGCGCACGAACAAGTTCATCCGCGACGCCCGCGGCACGACGACCCTGTCGGAGCCCGATGCGAAAATCATCAAGTCGATGATGCCCTACGATCGCTGATAGGAGGATAGAACATGTCTCGCGTTAAAGGCGGTACCGTCACCCATGCACGTCACAAGAAGGTCCTGAAGGCAGCGAAAGGCTATTACGGCCGCCGCTCCACGACCTTCAAGGTCGCGACCCAGGCGGTCGACAAGGCCAACCAGTACGCCACCCGCGACCGGAAGGCGCGCAAGCGCAATTTCCGCGCGCTCTGGATCCAGCGGATCAATGCCGCGGTCCGCAGCCATGACGAGGCGCTGACCTATTCGCGCTTCATCAACGGCCTGTCGCTGGCCGGGATCGAGGTCGACCGCAAGGTCCTGGCCGATCTCGCCGTGCACGAGCCCGATGCGTTCGGCGCCATCGTCGACAAGGCGAAGGCCGCGCTGGCCTGATCCGGCAATACATTCGAATGCCAGAGGGGCCATCCGATCGGGTGGCCCCTCTCGCTTTTGGCTACGGTGGAGGCGACAGGCGGAACGTCGCGGTCCGCTTCCGCACGCGGACCTGAAGCGATGAAAGCGATGCGCAGGTGCCCGCCGCACCCTCGGGGCCTGCGACGGGCGACCGTATTGCCGCCTCGGTCCGGGCATGCGACAGTGCGGCACGCATTACATGAGGAAAGCAGGAGATGAGCGACGAGTTGCTGCGGCGCGCTGTCATTCAGGACCATGCCGCCTTCCTGGCCGGAAGCCACGACTTCCAGGCCGATATCGAGATGCTTGCTGCCAGCGATCTCGTGGGAACCATCCTCGAGACCGTCATGCTCGCCACCAACATGCGCTTTGCCGCCGTCGCGCGGGTAACGGCGGATCGCTGGGTCGCGTGCCGCACGGTGGACGAAGTCAATTTCAACCTGGCCGAGGGCGACGAGATCGAGATCCAGTCGACCTTCTGCCAATCGGTCCGGGAAACCTCGCAGAAGGTCATGTTCGACGATGTGGCCACGGACGAGGTCTATGGCAACCATCCGATCGCCGCCAAGTTCGGCATCGTCAGCTACGCCTCGATTCCGATCCATCGCAGCGACGGCAGCTTCTTCGGTACCCTGTGCGCGATCGACACCGAACCGCGCAACGTCAAGCACCCGCGCGCCGTCGCGATGCTCGAGATGTTCGCGGATGTCATCGGCCGCAGCCTCGAAACGGAAGAGCGGCTGGAAGAGCAGGAGAAGCTCGTGGCGCAGGAACGCGAACTGGCCCGCATCCAGGAAGAGTTCGTCGCCGTTCTGGGGCACGATCTGCGCAATCCGGTGGCCGCGCTGCATGCGGGGCTTCGGCAGCTGGACAAGGAGCCGCTGACTGACAAGGCGCGCAAGTTGCTGCCCTTCATGCGGTCCTCTGTGCATCGCATGAACGACCTGATCGACAACATCATGCTGCACGCCAAGGCCCGGCTGGGCGGCGGCATCCGGGTCAGCGCGACGCCCGACGCGCCGCTGAACGACGCCATCACCCAGGTCATAGACGAGATCCGGGCCGCTTCGCCGGAGCAGGAGATTCAGCTGGATCTGGCCTTCGACCGACCCGTCAGCTGCGACGCCCCCCGCGTGGCGCAGGCGATTTCGAACCTGGTCTCCAATGCGGTGCGCCATGGCACAACCGGTGCCCCCATTGCGGTCTACGGGGCGGCGAGCGGCGGCGAGATCACGATCTCCGTGGCCAACCGGGGAAATCCCGTTCCCGAAGAGGTGCGCCGACGCCTGTTCCAGCCGTTTCAGAGAGGGCCGCAGCCGGAAGGCGAAGGATTGGGCCTCGGGCTTTATATCGCCTTCTCGATCGCCGCTGCGCACGGCGGCCATGTGGAGATCGAATCCGATGACGGGTTGACGACCTTCACGCTCAAGCTGCCGTCTCTTTCGACGGAGGCCTGAGCGGAAAAGGCCGGCCCGCCGGTCGCAATGTCGACCTCGGTCGCTCCGGCCCGCTGGGCGGGGGCTTGCCGGCTATTCCGAGACCATGGCCCCCTGCAGCCCGATAGAGACCGTCCGGCCGGCGGCGAGTTCCTCGGCGAAGGGTTCCGCGAGGGTGTGCAGGATGCGGGCCTCGGTCCAACGACCGCCCCAGACATCGGGCATCACCGGGCCGAGGGCATGGCGGGCAAGGTCGTAGAACAGGGCGCGCATCTCGTGCCGGATGCCGCGCACGGCTCTCGGTTCGCGCCGGTCGATGCCGGAGGGGGCTAGACTGACCTCCCACAGAAGCCGGAGAACCGCGTTGCAGGTGAGGTCGGGGTCTTCGCCCAGCTGCATCATGTCGATCAGACCCTCGCGAAAGACCGCCAGGTCGAGTGTCAAAGCCGTCTCCAGGTCGCTTTCGAGCGCAGCGAGGTAGACGGCCGCGTAGGCCGCCGCGCCCATGTTCTCGTGCGTCTTGGCCCAGGACTTGTCCGCAAAGGCGCGAAGCGACCCCTCGGTGCCATACCAGCGCGGCAGAAGGTGCAGCCCATGCAGCGCATAGGGGGCGAGCGCGGTGGTATCGGTCCGCGACCAACGGATGGCGGCTTGGGTCAGCTCTTCTTCGGTCGTTCCCTCGGCGGCGCGGACACGGTAGTCGAGTTCGGCGAAGTGACTGGAATGCGGTGCGCGCGGGGCAATGCGGTCGAGCACGGTCCTGGCCACCCGGAACCGGGCCTGTGCCGCACTTAGAGCCTCGTCCAGGGCGAAATCGGCATAGTCGTCGCCGCGCCGCGCCCAGCCCAGTTCTAGCTGAACTTGTGCCGCCAGGAAATGAAGCGCGGGATCGGTCTCCTGCTGGCCGAGGATGCGCTGCAGCGGGGCGAAGAGATCCTCGGGGAGATCGGTACTGGGAACGCTGCGGCCCCGATCGATCAAGGTGCAGGCCGCCGGACCCGCAATATGGCGAAAGAGGGCGCGGCTCAGCGCCGGTGCGATCCGTTCTCCAGAGGGCAGGGCGGCGCGACAGCGGTCGAACCGGGCCAGGCGCGGACCGAGCCGGTCCCAGTCCTGCGCCTGCCAGTCGGCGACGGCCTCGCTCAGGTGGGGCCGCAGCGCCCTGGCATCCGGATGCCCGACCACCACGGTGAGACCCAGCCGGTCCCCGAGCTGTTGCGTCGACAATCGTGCGACCGTGCGCAGGTCCGCCCTGCCGGTGTCCCGGCTCAGGCCGACCCGCCCTCGGACACTCCGGAGCAGGCTCCTGAGCGCATGGGGCAGCCGGGCAAATCCGGCGAGGGGGGGCGCGAGCAGTCGCATGAGCCGAATCCATGGTGGTGAGGCCACAGTCAACCATCCGAAGCTGGCCGTTTTGCGGCGGGGATGGGGCAGGGTGCGCCACATATGCGGGCGGGAGGGAGAGCCGTGGAACCCTGCCGCAGGTGCCACCGTTGACTCCCAAACCCGGGAGAGCGCCATGTCACATGCCGCAAATGCAACGACGGACCACAGTCTCGGAACGGCCGGGGAGGGCACCGCCAAGCGCGCCGTGCTCTTTCGCATGGCCATGCCCGACCATCTTTGCCCCTACGGGCAGAAATCCAAGGCCTTCCTGAAACGTGCAGGCTACGAGGTCGAGGATCACCTGCTGACCACCCGCGAGGAAACCGATGCCTTCATGGAAAAGGAAGGCGTGAGCACCACGCCCCAGACCTATATCGGCGGGGAGCGGATCGGCGGGTACGAAGAGGTGCGGGCTTTTCTCGACATGCCCCTGCGGGACGAGGACGAAACCACCTATCAGCCGGTGATCGCGCTCTTCGGGACGGCCGCGCTCATGGCCGTGGCGCTGGCTGTCGGGTCGGCGATGCCGCTGTGGTCGGCGCGGACGCTCGAACTCTTCATCGCCTTTTCGATGACGCTGCTCGCGCTGCAGAAGCTCCGGGACATCGAGAGCTTCTCGACCATGTTCCTGAATTACGACCTGCTGGCGCGGAGATGGGTCTGGTACGGTTACATCTATCCCGTGGGCGAGGCGCTGGCCGGTCTTTTCATGCTTGCCGTGATCCCGTGGGTTGCCGCGCCCATCGCGATCTTCATAGGCGCCGTCGGCGCGGTGTCGGTCTTCAAGGCGGTCTATATCGACAAGCGCGAGTTGAAATGCGCCTGCATGGGCGGGTCGTCGAACGTCCCGCTGGGTTTCGTCTCCCTGACCGAGAACCTGATGATGCTGGGCGCCGGCATCTGGATGATGTTCTGATCCAGCCGGGGCCGGCCTGTCTCTGGGTCCCTGCCGTCCTCAGTCCCGCAACAACGGCGCGCAGCGCTTATGGGCATCGGGTTGACCGATGTGGTGCGGATTGAGGATGAGCACCCATTGCACCGGGTACCCGGGGGCTTGAGTTCTGGAATAGGAACAGCCGTCCGGGGTGGTGATCCACTGGCTGCCCGTCGTGTAGATGTTGGTCGGAACACGCGGCGGCTGATGGGTGCCGACGGCCTGCGCTCCGGCGGCCGCAAGGGCGAAGGTCGCTGCGGTTACCGCGAGGTGTCTCTTGTTCATGTGTTCTCCGATCCTGCCTAGAGTGTGTGTGGCCGTTCCGATCTGTCCGGTCTGACCCGAGGGCGTGACCGGATCGGGGCCGGAACCATGGCCCCGAGGCGGCTTTTCTCGCGAATTTTCGAAAAATGACGCGGTGCCTCCGTGTCACGGGCGCAGGCGCCGTCGGCCCGCCCCGGCATCCCCGGCTTGCCCTTTCGCCCCGGTCTTTGTAGCAGATGCGGCGAAGGACAAGGGAGCGTCGCATGGACGATCTGAAAGCCAAGTACCTGGGCGCGATTGCCGAAGCTGCGGACGAGAGCGCGCTGGAGGCGCTGCGCGTGCAGGCCGTGGGCAAGAAGGGCGAGATCAGCCTCAAGATGCGCGAGCTGGGCAAGATGACACCCGAGGAGCGCCAGGTTGCCGGTCCGGCGCTGAACGCGCTCAAGGACGAGATCAACACCGCGCTCACCGCGAAGAAGGCGGCGCTGGCCGATGCCGCGCTGGACGAGAGGCTGCGGACCGAGTGGCTGGACGTGACGCTGCCGGCGCGCGATCGCCGGACGGGTTCGGTGCATCCGGTCAGCCAGGTCTGGGAGGAATGCACCGCGATCTTTGCCGACATGGGCTTTTCCGTGGCCGAAGGACCCCAGATCGAAGAGGACTGGTACAACTTCGATGCACTGAACATCCCCTCGCATCATCCGGCCCGGGCCGAGATGGACACGTTCTACATGCATCGCGAGCCGGGTGACGAGCGTCCGCCGCATGTGCTGCGCACGCACACCTCTCCGGTGCAGATCCGGTCGATGCAGGCGCAGGGGGCGCCGATCCGGGTCATCGCGCCGGGGCGGGTCTATCGTTCGGACTACGACCAGACGCATACGCCGATGTTCCACCAGATCGAGGGGCTGGCGATCGACCGCGATATCTCGATGGCGAACCTGAAATGGGTGCTGGAGGAGTTCTTCACCGCCTATTTCGGCACGCCGGTGAAGACCCGCTTCCGCGCCTCGCATTTCCCGTTCACCGAGCCCTCGGCCGAGATCGACATCCAGTGTTCCTTCGAAGGCGGAACGGTCAAGGTCGGCGAGGGCGAAGACTGGCTCGAGGTGCTGGGGTCTGGCATGGTGCACCCCAAGGTGCTGTCGGCGGCGGGTGTGGACCCGGCGGAATGGCAGGGCTTTGCCTTCGGCATGGGGATCGACCGGATCGCCATGCTGAAATACGGCATCCCCGACCTGCGGGCGTTCTTCGACAGCGACCTGCGCTGGCTGCGGCACTACGGGTTCAGCGCGCTCCAGGTGCCGACGATCCGGGGCGGGGTGTAGGACGATGTCCAGTCGTCCCGTTCCGGCGTCACACCGGCGCCCGGACGCCGGGGCGTTTTGGCGCAGAGGCAATGGGGCCTGTTCCGCGGTTGCAATGGTGGGCTGGAATCCCACCCGACGCGGTGACAGGGAAACCCGCCCTGCGAGGTGAACCGGAAGATCGGAAAAGGAGAAGACATGAGCCAGACCCGTCTGTTCCGCCACGAGAACCGCGACCGCAACCACGAGACCCGCCGGGTCTATGCGCTGTTCGAGCTGACCTATACACTGGTCGACTTCTGCGCCGCCTTCTGCTTCATCATCGGTTCGGTCTGCTTCTTCTACGACAGCCTCATGAACGCGGGGACCTGGCTGTTCCTCCTGGGCTCGGTCCTGTTCGCGGTCAAGCCGACGCTGCGCCTGATCCGCGAGATCAAACTGATATCCATGGGCGACCCCGATGACGTCGCCCGCCGTCTGGAGACCTGACATGAAATTCACCCTGTCCTGGCTGAAGGATCACCTCGAAACGAGTGCGTC
This sequence comes from Pseudooceanicola batsensis HTCC2597, assembly GCF_000152725.1. GTDB lineage: Bacteria > Pseudomonadota > Alphaproteobacteria > Rhodobacterales > Rhodobacteraceae > Pseudooceanicola > Pseudooceanicola batsensis. The sequence continues at coordinate 2,195,789 of NZ_CH724131.1, read as the reverse complement.
GCTGGACGAGATCGCCGAGACGCTGACCGACCTCGGGCTCGAGGTCGAGGGGATCGAGGATCCCGCGGCGGCGCTGAAGGGCTTCACCATCGCCAAGGTGAACTCGGCCGAACAGCATCCCGACGCGGACAAGCTGCGGGTCTGCATGGTTCAGACCGACGAGGGCGAAAAGCAGATCGTCTGCGGCGCCCCGAACGCACGCGAGGGGATCACCGTGGTCCTGGCGAAGCCGGGCATGTACATTCCCGGTCTGGACATCACCATTTCGGTGGGAAAGATCCGCGGGGTCGAGAGCCATGGAATGATGGCCTCGGAACGCGAGATGGGCCTGTCGGAGGAGCACGAGGGGATCATCGAACTGCCCTCGGGCGAGATCGGCGAGGAGTTCGCGCATTGGCTCGAGGTGAACCGTCCCGAGGCGGTGGACCCGGTGATCGAGATCGCGATCACGCCGAACCGGCCGGATGCTCTCGGTGTGCGGGGGATCGCGCGGGATCTCGCGGCGCGGGGGCTGGGCAGCCTCAAGCCGCTTCCGGAGCCCACGCTGGACGTGAACGGCGGCCCCTGCCCGGTGGAGCTGGACATCGAGGAGAGCGCGCGGGACGGCTGCCACGTCTTCGCCGGTCGGCTGATCCGCGGCGTGAAGAACGGCCCCTCGCCCGAGTGGCTGCAGGCCAGGCTGCGCAGCATCGGTCTGCGTCCGATCTCGGCGCTCGTCGACGTGACCAACCTGTTCACCCATGACCTGAACCGGCCGCTGCACGTCTTCGACGCAGACAAGGTGCGGGGCCGGCTGCGGGTTCACCGGGCCGAGGGCGGCGAGGCCTTCACCGGGCTGGACGAGAAGGATTACGTCGTGCCCGCCGGGGCGCTGGTGATCTCGGACGACAACGGCGTCGAAAGCATCGGCGGCATCATGGGCGGGCTGGCCACCGGCTGCGTGCCCGAGACGGTGGATGTCTTTGTCGAGGCCGCGGTCTGGGATCACGTCTCGATCGCCCATGCGGGGCGCGCGCTGAAGATCAATTCGGACGCGCGGTACCGCAACGAGCGCGGCATCGACCCGGCCTTCAACATGGAGGGGCTCGACCGCGCCTGCGCGCTGATCGCCGAGTTGTGCGGCGGCGAAGTCACCGAGGCGGTCGTCGCCGGCGAGGTGCCGGACGTCAGCCGGGCCTACCGGCTGAATACCGAGCGATGTTCCTCTCTGGTCGGGATGGAGATCCCGGCGGAGGACCAGCGCGCGACGCTGGAGCGGCTCGGTTTCGTGATGGAGGGCGACATGGCGCATGTGCCGTCCTGGCGGCCCGACGTGCTGGGCGAGGCGGACCTCGTCGAGGAGGTCGCGCGGATCGCCTCGCTGACCCGGCTCGAGGCGAAGCCGCTGGCGCGGGTGCGGGCCGGCGTGCCCGAACCGATCCTGACGGTGAACCAGCGGCGCGAGCAGATGGTGCGGCGGACGGCGGCGGCGCTCGGGTACAACGAATGCGTCACGTATTCGTTCATCGACCGCGAGTCGGGCCGGCTGTTCGGCGGCGGAACGGAGGCCACCCAGGTCGCCAATCCGATCAGCCAGGAAATGAGCCACATGCGGCCCTCGCTGCTGCCGGGTCTTTTGCAGGCGGCGGCGCGGAACCAGGCGCGGGGCATGGCGGACATGGCGCTGTTCGAGATCGGCGCCACATGGACCGGCGGCGAGCCCGGCGACCAGATCGAGGCGGTGGCCGGGATCCTCGTCGGCCGCACCGGTCCCAAGGACGTGCACGGGGTATCGCGTCCGGTCGACCTCTACGATGCCAAGGCGGATATCGAGGCGCTGCTGGCCGCGATCGGGGCCCCGGCGAAGGTGCAGATCCAGCGCAGCGGCGGTGCTTTCTGGCACCCGGGCCGGCACGGGGTGATCTGCCTCGGGCCGAAGAAGGTGCTGGGCGCCTTCGGTGAACTGCATCCCGGGGTGCTGCAGGCGATGGATGTGAAGGGGCCGGTCACGGGCTTTGTCCTGTGGCCCGCCGAGGTGCCGCAGCCGCGGAATGCGGGCGGATCGCGCGGGGCGGTGGAGATGCGCGACCTGCAGCCGGTCGAGCGCGATTTCGCCTTCGTGGTGGATGCGCAGGTCGAGGCGCTGGCGCTGGTGAACGCGGCGGCGGGGGCGGACAAGGCGATGATCTCGGATGTGCGGGTCTTCGACGAGTTCATCGGCGGCTCGCTGGGCGAGGGCAAGAAGTCCATCGCCCTGACCGTGACCATCCAGCCGCAGGAGAAGACCCTGAAGGAGGCCGAGATCGAGGGGATCGCCGCGAAGGTGGTCGACAAGGTCGCTAAGGCCACGGGCGGCGTGCTGCGCGGCTGAGCCGAACCCGGAGGCGCGCCTGCGGCGCACGCGATCTCGGGCGGCCATTCCGGGGAATGGCCGCGGTGCCTCCGGCGGGGATATTTGCCCGCAAGAAGAAAAGGGGGCGCGGGGCCCCTTGAAGGAATCGTGGCGGGGGATTATGTCCGGTCGTGAGAGGTTGGCGCGGGCGAGCGCCTCGCCAACCCGGTCAGGTCCGGAAGGAAGCAGCCGTAACGAGCCCCGCTTGGGTCGTTGTCCAGCCTCTCACCCCCCTCCCCACAGACAACCCGCCCTTTGGGCGTCATCGGTGCTGCACCTTGCTCCGCGCGGTGCTGTCGCTCCTGTTGTCGGGCCGGCATCTGCGCTCGTCGGTGAAGCGCGGGCCGGTGCTGCGGAACTTCCAGGTCCTTTAGAGCGGCGGTTCAGCCGTGTGCGACGCGCGACCACAGGATGAGCCCGGCGATGGCGAGCAGGAGCAGCGCGGCCAGCGCCGCGGGTATCAATGCGATCCAGCGCAGACGTCCCTGGGAGGGCCGGACCGCCAGAACGGCGACCGCGATCAGCCCCGCTCCGAACTGAAGGCCGAGGAAGGTCATGACCCGGTTGATGCCGCGGGTGAATCCGTCGCCCTCGGCGGCGAGCGTGGGGGGATAGACGAGGGAGGCCAGGTAGGTCACCAGCCAGAGCGCGAGCAGGCCGAGGAGAATGCCCCGTCGTGTCATCGCCGGTTCACAACCTGTCCGCCGCGAAGGTGTCGCAGGCACCGATCTCGCCCGTGTCGTAGCCGTTTTCGAACCAGCGGGCGCGCTGGTCCGAGGTGCCGTGGGTGAAGGTGTGCGGCTGCGGGACGCGGCCGGCCTGTCGCTGCAGGTGGTCGTCGCCGATCATCCGGGCAGCATTCAGCGCCTCTTCGATGTCGCCGGGTTCGAGCAGCCCGTCGACGTGGGCGGCCCAGACACCGGAGAGACAGTCGGCCTGGAGTTCCAGCCGCACCGTCAGGGCGTTGGCCCGGGTCTGGTCGGACTGCCGGCGCGCCTCGTGGACGCGGGCGAGGATGCCGAGTTCGTTCTGGACATGATGCGCCACCTCGTGGGCGATGACATAGGCGGCGGCGAAATCGCCCCCGGCGCCGAGCCGTTCCGAGAGGGTCGCGAAGAACTGGGTGTCGAGATAGGCCTTGCGGTCGGCGGGACAGTAGAAGGGCCCGGTGGCCCCGGAGGCGCCGCCGCAGGGGCTTTCGGTCCGGCCGGAGAAGAGCACGAGGACGGGCGGGGCGTATTCGGTGCCCACCTGTGCGGGAAACAGCCGGCTCCAGACGTCCTCGGTCGTGGCGAGGACGGAGGCGCTGAAATCCGCCGCGCGCTCTTCGGCCGGGGTCAGGGCGCGCGGGGCGGAGGACTGCTGCGGTGCGCCGTCGAGCAGCGGCCTGACGTCGATGCCGGTGAAATAGCCGATGGCCAGAACCACCAGGACACCGCCGATGCCCAGCCCGCCGATGGCGCCGCCGCGCCCGCGGCTGCGCCGGCGGTCCTCGATGTTGCGGCTGCGACGGACACCTCTGAGACGCATGTTCTTCCTCCGCTCTATGCCTGAATAAATCCTAGACCAGCCTTCGGTTCCGGGAAAGCTCGGTGGACGATGCCGGCGCGGCCCCTTAGGTTCGGATATCGAGTGAGTCCCGAGGCATCCATGAGCGAATCCAAACCCGCCTACCAGGTGCTGGCGCGCAAGTACCGGCCCGAAACCTTCGCCGATCTCGTCGGACAGGACGCGATGGTGCGCACGCTGCGCAATGCCTTCGCCGCCGACCGGATCGCGCAGGCGTTCATCATGACGGGGATCCGGGGCACCGGCAAGACGACCACGGCGCGGATCATCGCCAAGGGGATGAACTGCATCGGGCCGGACGGGCAGGGCGGGCCGACGACCGACCCCTGTGGCAAATGCGAACACTGCGTCGCGATCATGGAAGGCCGCCATGTCGACGTGATGGAGATGGACGCCGCCTCGAACACCTCCGTCAACGACATCCGCGAGATCATCGACAGCGTGCATTACCGGGCGGCCTCGGCGCGGTACAAGATCTACATCATCGACGAGGTTCACATGCTATCGACCAGCGCGTTCAACGCGCTGCTCAAGACGCTGGAGGAACCGCCGGAGCATGTGAAGTTCATCTTCGCCACGACGGAGATCCGGAAGGTCCCGGTCACGGTGCTGTCGCGCTGTCAGCGGTTCGACCTGCGGCGGATCGAGCCGGAGGTGATGATCGACCTGCTGCGGGAGATCGCCGACCGCGAAGGGGCCGAGATCGCCGACGACGCGCTGGCGCTGATCACCCGGGCGGCGGAGGGGTCGGCGCGGGATGCGACCTCGCTCCTGGACCAGGCGATCTCGCACGGGGCGGGAGAGACCACGGCCGATCAGGTGCGGGCGATGCTTGGCCTCGCGGACCGAGGCCGGGTGATGGACCTGTTCGAGATGGTGATGCGCGGCGATGCGGCGGCGGCCCTGACCGAGCTGAGCGCGCAATACGCGGACGGGGCGGACCCGCTGGCCGTGCTGCGGGACCTTGCCGAGATCACGCACTGGATCTCGGTCGTGAAGATCACGCCGGACGCGGCGGAGGACCCGACCATCGGACCGGAAGAGCGGTCGCGCGGAGCCGACCTCGCCGGGCGCCTGCCGATGCGGGCGATGACGCGCATGTGGCAGATGCTGCTGAAGGCGCTGGAGGAAATCGCCGCCGCGCCGAACGCGATGATGGCGGCCGAAATGGCGGTGATCCGGCTGACCCATGTGGCCGAGCTGCCCTCGCCCGAGGAACTTGTGCGGAAGCTCAGAGATCAGCCGCCGCCCCCCGGCCCGCCCGGCGGGGGCGCCGCGTCGCACGGGCCGACCACCGGCGCGACCAGCCTCCAGGGCAGCCCGGCGGGATCGGGCGGGGCGCGTGTGCACGGTCCGGTCGCCCAGGCCGCCGAGGACGTGGACCAGGCGCTGGCGCGGTATCCCAGCTTCGATCACGTGGTCGAGCTGATCCGGGCGAACCGGGACGTGAAGCTTCTGGTCGAGGTCGAGACCTGCGTGCGGCTGGTGGGGTATCGTCCCGGCCGGATCGAGTTCGTGCCGACCGGGGATGCGCCGCGGGACCTGGCGCAGAAGCTGGGGGCGCGGCTGCAGGGCTGGACCGGCAACAGATGGGCGGTGATCGTCGCCAACGAGGGCGGTGGCGAGACGATCGCCGAGACCCGCGACGCCAAGGCGCTGGCCCTGCGGGAGGAAGCGGGTGCGCATCCGCTGGTCCAGGCGGTCCTGGCGGCCTTTCCCAAGGCGGCGATCACGGCGATCCGGACGGCCGAGGATGTGGCCGCCGAGGCCGCGACCGAGGCGCTGGCCGAGGTCGAGGACGAGTGGGACCCGTTCGAAGAGGATTGAGACGGGGTTGCACTCGGACCGTCGGATCGCGATATCGGCAGTCGACGGAGCTGCGCCTCCGGGCGCGTCAGGATGCAGGATCAGGAGACAGAGATGTTCAAGGGAATCGGCCAGATGGGCGACATGGCGAAGATGCTGAAGTCGGCCCAGGAGCTGCAGACCAAGGTGGTGGCGCTGCAGGAAGAGATGAACCACATGACCGTCGAGGGGCGGTCGGGGGCCGGTCTGGTCAAGGCCGTGGCCACCTACAAGGGCGAGCTGAAGTCGCTGGACATCGACCCGTCGATCTTCAATCCGGACGAGAAGGAAGTGGTGGAGGACCTGATCCTGGCGGCGATCAAGGATGCGCAGCAGAAGGCGCAGGAGAAGCACCAGGAAGAGATGGGCAAGCTGACCGAGGGGCTCGGGCTGCCGGCCGATTTCAAGATGCCGTTCTGAGGCATGAGCGCCGGCGGCGACATCGAGGCGCTGATCGACATGATGGCGCGGCTGCCGGGGCTGGGGCCGCGGTCGGCGCGGCGCGCGGTGCTGCAGATGATCCGCAAGAAGGAACTGCTGCTGACGCCGCTGGCGGATCTGATGCATCATGTGGCCGCGACGGTGCGGGAATGCGCGACCTGCGGCAATATCGGGGCCGGGCAGATCTGCGACATCTGCGCCAGCGAGAAGCGGGCGACCGGCGAGATCTGCGTGGTCGAGGATGTGGCCGATCTCTGGGCGATGGAGCGGTCCGCGGTCTTCGGAGGGCGGTATCATGTGCTGGGCGGAACGCTCTCGGCGCTGGACGCGGTCGGTCCGGAGGAGCTGCGGATCCCGAAACTGGTGCAGCGCGTGACGGACGAGCGGGTGACAGAGGTCATCCTGGCGCTGAACGCCACGGTGGACGGGCAGACGACCGCGCATTACATCGCCGATCAGCTCGAGGGGCGGGTGCGGCTGACCTCGCTCGCCCAGGGGGTGCCGATCGGCGGAGAGCTGGACTATCTCGACGACGGCACGATCACCGCGGCCTTGCGCGCGCGCAAGGCGTTCTGATCCGAATGCGCGCCTGCGGCGCACGCGATTCCAGGCTTTCATCCGGGGGATGAAAGCGGGCCTCCGGCGGGGATATTTTCCGGACCAAAGAAGCAGGGGGCTATCGGGCCCAGTCGGGAAGCGGCTGATCCGTCAGGCGCAACGCGCCGAGGCGACCGAGTTCGTCGGAGTTCTTGGCGGCGCGGCCGCAGCCGCCGATGGCCGTGAAGACGCGATCCGACAGGGCCGTGATGTGGGGATGCTCGTCCGGCGTGTAGGTGGTGACGCAGGACATGGTCGCGCTGCGTTCGATCCGCAGGCCGGGCATGCGGTCGCGGATCATCGCCTCGATCGCCGCGCCGACCCCGGGCGTGCCGGGCGAGCGGAACCAGTCGGCGAGTTCCTGGCGGGTCGTGAGGACCACGTCCTCGGGGTCGCCGCCCATCTTCAGGTATGTGCGCCCGTCCGGATAGCGGATCGGCGGCAGGAGATAGGGGTTCTCGCCCTCCGGGTCCAGATAGATGAGCGATGGCATTCCGGCCAGGCGCCGGGTCTCGACGGCGTCGATCTCGAAGAGGGCCACGGTGCGGGCGTAGACCTCGATCGGGAGACGGTCCTGCAGCAGGAGGCGGGAGAAGCCGCCGGTGGCGAGGAGGATGCGGTCGAAGGTCAGGGTCTCTGCGGCGGTCGTCACCCTGACGCCTCCGGCGGTTTCGTCGAAGCCGGTGACTTCCGCCGCGATGTGGCGGGCGCCGGCGCGGGTGGCGGCGACGATCTGCGCCCGCGTCAGGGCACGGGGCGAGATGTGGCCGGCGTCTTTGGCCTCGAACAGGGCGGCGGTGTCGGGCGGGAAGGCGAAACAGGGGAAGCGGCCGGAGAGGGAGGCGTCGTCGTGTTCCTCGCAGGGGATGGCGTCGCGTGCGGCCACGGCGCGCATGTTCTCGACCTGCGGTGACCCTTCGGGCCCGGCCATCAGGCAGCCGACCTCGCTGTAGAACCGGATGCCCGACGCCTCTTCGATCTCGGCATAGCGGGCGATGGCGGCGCGGGAGGCGCGGGACCAGAAGGGCATCGGGTCGAGGCCCCGGGTGATCCGGCCCTCGTCGTAATGCGAGGCGAACACGCCGTCATGGGCCGTCTTGTCGGCCGGCTCGCCCGGGCCGATCAGCGTGACGTCGCGGCCCTGGCGGGCGAGGTGACGGGCGGCGGCGGAGCCGATCAGGCCGGCGCCGATGACGGCGAGTTTCATGCTGTGATCCCGGGACGGAGGCGTGTCGGGATCATTCTGCCGCAGAGGCGCGGAAAGGCCAATGGGGTGCGGAACGGCGGGACGGTGCAGCCCGGGACGCGCCTGTGCGCCGCGTCTCGGGTGCCCGTCCGCGGACGGCCCGGATCAGGGCTGCTCATCCTCGTCGTCGTCGCCCTTGTCGGGCAGGTTGAAGAAGCTGTCGGCGTCCACGAGGTTGTCGGACTTGTCGTCGTCGCCGTCGTCATCGTCGGAGAGCGAGAAGGTCTCGAGCCCCTCGATGGCGGTCGGAATGCGCGGCTCGGCTTCCATGTCCAGCGACTGTTCGGTCGAGAGCAGCTTGCGGCGTTCGTCGTCCGACAGCGCCTCGCCCTCGGCGGCCTTCTTGGCGGCGGCCTTCTGGACCGCGGCGTCGAGTTCGGACTGCTTGCAGAGGCCGAGCGCGACCGGGTCGATCGGCTGCATGTTCGAGATGTTCCAGTGGGTGCGTTCGCGGATCGACTGGATCGTCGGCTTGGTGGTGCCCACGAGCTTGGAGATCTGGCCGTCGGTCAGTTCGGGGTGGAACTTGACCAGCCAGAGGATCGAGTTCGGTCGGTCCTGGCGCTTGGACAGAGGGGTGTAGCGTGGGCCGCGGCGCTTTTCCTCGCCGACGGCGGCGGGATTGAACTTGAGCTTGAGCCTGTAGAGCGGGTCGGCCTCGGCCTTGTCGATCTCGTCTTGGGTCAGCTGGTTGTTGGCGATCGGGTCGAACCCCTTGACACCCGCGGCGACGTCGCCGTCGGCGATGCCCTGGACCTCGAGTTCGTGCATGCCGGTGAAATCGGCGATCTGCTTGAAGGTGATGGTCGTGTTGTCCACCAGCCAGACGGCGGTGGCCTTGGCCATGATCGGTTTGCCCATGTCGGTCACTCCTTGCGAATCCGTTGGCCCCGAATACAGGAACTCCGTCGCCTGCCGGGACAGGCGGCACCTCGCGGTGCGGGTTTCCGTTGTCGGGGAACTTGCGGGCTATATAGTCGCGGCGGTCGGATATTGAAAGAGAGAATGATGCGGTGTCTTGCGGCGGTCCTCCTTGCGATCCTGTCTTCGCTGCCCCTCAGGGCGGAAGGCGAGCGGCCGGGGGAGTTCGACTATTACCTGCTGTCGCTGAGCTGGTCGCCGACGTGGTGCGCGCTGGAGGGGGATGCGCGCCGGTCGCCGCAATGTGCGGACGGCACGGGCTTCGGTTGGGTCCTGCACGGTCTCTGGCCGCAGAACGAGGCGGGCTATCCCTCGTATTGCGCGAGCGCCGAGCGTCCGCCATCTCGGAAGATGACGGCGGGAATGGCGGACATCATGGGAGCGCCCGGCGCGGCCTGGCACCAGTGGAAGAAGCACGGGACCTGTGCCGGGGTCGAGGCGGACGCGTATTTCGATCTGATGCGCCGGGCCTACGGCCGGATCGAGCGCCCGCAGGTGCTGCGGGACCTGCGCCGCAATGTGCGGCTGCCGGCCGCGGTCGTGGAGGCGGCGTTCCTAGAGGCCAATCCGGGGCTGGCGGCGGATCAGATCACGATCACCTGCCGCGCGGAGCGCATTCGCGAGGCGCGCATCTGCCTGGACCTCGAGCTGAACCCGCGGCGCTGCGGCGGTGACGTGATCCGGGATTGCCGGATGACCGACGCGCTGCTGGAGAGCGTTCGGTGACACAGGTGCGCCTGCGGCGCGTTCGATGAGTCTTGCTCGGGCCGCAAGGGCCCCGGAGGGCGCCGCCCTCCGGACCTCCCGGGATATTTCCGGGCAAGAAGAAAGGGGGCGGGCGCGCGGGTCGCCTCTGGCCGTGCCCCGCCTCAGGAGACCTTGAGGACGATCTTGCCGATGTGTTCGGAGGACTCCATGCGGGCATGGGCCTTGGCGGCATCCTCGAGCGCGAATTCGCTGTCCATCACGGGGGCGACGCTGCCGGCCTCCAGCAGGGGCCAGACGTTCTGCCGCAGGCCCTCGGCGATCTCGGCCTTGGCGGCGTCGGATTGCGGGCGGAGGGTCGAGCCGGTAAGCGTCAGGCGCCGGGCCATGACCTGGGCGAAGTTCAGTTCCGCCTTGGGACCGCCGAGGAAGGCGATGAAGACCAGGCGGCCTTCGGTGGCGAGGCTGGACACGTTGCGGGGAATGTAGTCGCCGCCCACCATGTCGAGGATCAGGTCGGCGCCGCCCTCGGCCTTGAGGACCTTGGTGAAATCCTCTTCGCGGTAGTTGATGGCGCGTTCGGCGCCGAGTTCTTCGCATCTGGCGCATTTCCCGGGCGAGCCGGCGGTGGCGAAGACGCGGGCGCCGAAGTGTTTCGCCAGCTGGATGGCGGTGGTGCCGATGCCGGAGGAGCCGCCGTGCACGAGAAACTTCTCGCCCGCCTTCAGACCGCCGCGCATGAAGACGTTGGTCCAGACGGTGTAGCAGGTTTCGGGCAGGCAGGCGGCCTCTTTCAGGGTCATTCCCTGCGGGACGGGCAGGCAGTGAGCGGCCGGGGTGGCGACATATTCCGCATAGCCGCCGCCGGGCAGGAGGGCGCAGACCTCGTCGCCGACGGCCGGCCAGCTGACGCCCGCGCCGATGGCGACCACCTCGCCCGAGGCTTCGAGGCCGGGCAGGTCCGAGGCGTCGGGGGGCGGGGCGTAGTTGCCGGCCCGCTGCAGGGCGTCGGGGCGGTTCACCCCCGCGTAGGCCACCCTGATGACGACCTGGCCTGCCTGCGGTTCGGGGCGCGGGCGGCGGACGGGTTTCAGAACCTCCGGTCCGCCGGGTTCCGAGATCTCGATGGCGCGCATGTCGGTCATGGGGTCCTCTCCGCTGTTGCCGGGGGACTATCCCTGCGGCGGGTCGCAATGTCCATCCGCGGGCGAAGCCTAGCGGCGGGCGCCGGGCAGGTCGTCACGGCGGCGCGGGGCACGGATCATGCCGAGGAGCGAGCCGGGCGCCGTCAGGGCGCGGCCGAGCGGGCCGGAGGTGACCCGCGCCTTCGCCTTCTCGAACTGCATGACGTCGCCGATGCGCCGGTCGAGGAAATCCCAGGTGGCCTGGTTCCCGTACGATTCGTCACCGAGCCAGAAGAGCAGGGTCGAGCCGATCACGCCGGAGAGGGTCATCCGCTTGGTGTACCAGTTGTAATCCTCGGAGGTGTCGCCGAGCGCGCGCCAGACATGGTCGGCGGTCTGCCAGAGCATCCGCGCGCCATCGGGGGCGTTGAGGGGCAGGACGTTCTGGACCATCGCGCGGCGCAGCGCCTCCTTGTCCTCGATCGCCTCGATGCGCAGCCGGACCGCATGGGCCACCTTTTCGCTGTAACGCAGGTGCGACAGGTCGGCCTGTGCCATCGCCCCGGTCATCTTCGCGTCGCCGCGGTCGTGCCAGGCGCGGGCGACATCGCGGGCGCCCCGGGGAAAGAGGCCACGGGCGACGGTCGGATTGACGTCGGTGTCGCGGATCGCGGCGCGAAAGGCGGTGTCCGACCAGCCGTCGAAGGGGACGTGGGTCAGCATGGCGTCGATCAGCTTGTCCTCGGTTTCGGTCATTCCGGCCTCCGCTTGGTTCCGATGCTGGACAAATAGGGCAAATGCGCGTATACGGCCACCTCCTGCAACTTACGCAACTCAAACTAGGAAGGTGGTGACAACCACATGCAGGTTAGTGTTCGCGACAACAATGTCGATCAGGCGCTCCGCGCCCTGAAGAAAAAGCTCCAGCGCGAAGGCGTTTTCCGCGAGATGAAGCTCAAGCAGCATTTCGAGAAACCGTCCGTCAAGAAAGCGCGCGAGAAAGCCGAAGCGATCCGCCGTGCCCGCAAGCTGGCACGCAAGAAAGCGCAACGCGAAGGTCTTCTCTGAGGACTTTGACCGAACTCGTGTTCAAGCGACCCCCGTGGCCCTGGCCCGGGGGTTTGTTTTTTCGGACCGCAACAGTTCCCTCCTCTCGGCAAGGATAGTTTCCCGAGTCGCGACAATGCGGGCGGGGACGGATGTTGCCAGAAACCGCCGGCGCCTTTGACGGCCCCTGCGCATTAACCATTTGCTCCGCCAGTTCTTGACGAATTTGAGTAAAAACCGGCTAAAACTAGGGGTTTTTGGCGAGTTCTCGACGCGCAAGGTTAACGCGCTTTTGAGGCTAGGAGGTCCCCGTGCGGGCAATCAGACTATCGGCACTAATCTTGACTGTTCTTGGTGTTCCTGGGGGTGGGGCGCTGGCGGCCACGGTCAACGACATCCACCAGGCCGTGGCCGGTTCCGAGAACATGACCGGCTTCGACCAGACGGATATCGCCCAGAGCTATACGGCGGTATCCGGCAATTCCGTCGGCGCGGGGATCCGTCTCGGTGCGGGCTCGGCCGAGGTGACGGCCACCCTTTCGCTCTGGTCCGGCCTGCCCGGGGCGGGGGGGCAAAAACTGGCGGAGGGCCAGGGTCGGGGCGGCGCCCGAGACTGGCTCGACGTGTTCTGGGCACCGGTGGTGACCGAGATCGGCGGAACCTTCGTCATCCTCATGACCGGAGACGCATCGGGCGATATCGCTGGCAGCCCTTCGAACGTCTATGCGGGCGGCCACCTGTTTTCCAACGCGGGGTTCCAGCGCTTCCCGTCCTATGACTTCGCCTTCCGGACCTTCACCGACCCCGATTTCAAGGCGGTGCCGGCGGTGCCGGCCGCGCCATCGGGGCTGTTGCTGCTCAGCGGCGTCCTGGCGGGCTTCTCAACCCGGGTGCGCCGAGGCGCGCGGTGAACGATGGGGGGGCTAGCGATGGTCCCCCAGGATCATGTCGGCGGCCTTTTCGGCGATCATGATCGTGGGGGCGTTGGTGTTCCCGCTGGTGATGCGGGGCATGACCGAGGCATCGACGACGCGCAGCCCCTCCAAGCCGCGCATCCTGAGGCGGTGGTCCAGGGGCGCGGCATCGTCGCTGCCCATGCGCACGGTTCCGACCGGGTGGAAGATCGTGGTGCCGATGGCGCCTGCGGCCTCGGCCAGTTCCTCGTCCGTATCGTAGGCGGTCCCGGGTTTGACCTCTTGCGGGTCGTAATGCGCCATTGCCGGCTGCTGCATGATGCGGCGGGTGGTGCGGATGGCCGCCACGGCCGTCCGCCGGTCGCCTTCGGTCGACAGGTAGTTCGGCGCGATGCGGGGCGGCGCCACGGGGTCTGGCGAAACGATCTCGACCCGGCCCCGGCTTTCGGGGCGCAGGTGGCAGACCGAAGCGGTGATGGCGGGGTAGTCGTGCAGCGGCTGGCCGAAGGCATCCAGCGAGAGGGGCTGGACGTGGTATTCGAGGTCCGGGGTCGCGACCTCGGGACGCGAGCGGGTAAAGGCCCCGAGTTGCGACGGCGCCATGGTCATCGGGCCCCGGCGGCGCAGGGCATAGTCCATTCCGATCGCCATCTTGCCCCATAGCGATGCGGCCAGGGTGTTCAGCGTCTTCGCTCCGGTCAGGCGCCATGAGCAGCGCAGCTGCAAATGATCCTGCAGGTTGCCGCCGATTTCCGGCTGATCGTGGATCACCTCGATCCCGTGCCGTCGCAGCAGGTCGGCCGGACCGATCCCCGACAGCTGGAGCAGTTGGGGCGAATTCACCGCACCGGCGGAGAGGATGACCTCGCGCCGGGCGTGGGCGATGTGGGTCTGGCCGTTGCGACGGTATTCGACGCCCGTCACCTGCCGGCCCCGGGTGATCAGCCGGGTGGTGTGGGCTTGGGTCTCGACGCGCAGGTCGGGGCCCGAGGCGGTGCGCAGAAAGGCCTTGGCGGTGTTCATGCGCCAGCCGTTGCGCTGATTGACGCGGAAATACCCGACGCCCTCGTTGTCGCCGGTGTTGAAATCGTCCGTGCGGGGGATGCCCGCGGCTTCGGCGGCGGCGATCCAGTCGTCCAGAAGGTCCCAGTGCAGGCGCTGGTTCTCGACCCGCCATTCGCCCCCGGCGCCGTGCGTCTCCGAGGGGCCGTCGACGTAATCCTCGGACTTGCGGAAATAGGGCAGCACGTCGTCCCAGCCCCAGCCCGGCAGGCCCATCTGCCGCCAGTCGTCGTAATCCGCCGCCTGCCCCCGCAGGTAGAGCATGCCGTTGATCGAGGAACAGCCGCCCAGGATCTTGCCCCGCGGGTAGAGCACCGAACGCCCGCCCAGCCCCGGCTCTTCCGCCGTCCTGTACATCCAGTCGGTGCGGGGATTGCCGATGCAGTAGAGATACCCCATCGGGATATGCACCCAATGATATGAGTCGCGCGCCCCTGCCTCCAGGATCAGTGTGCGAAAGCCGGCTTCGCTCAGCCGCTTGGCCAGCACGCAGCCGGCGCTGCCCGCGCCGACGATGATGAAATCCCAGTCCATGAAAATCCTCCCCCGGACAGCTTAGACCGGAAGCGCGGTCGTCTTGAAGACCGTGCGGAGTGCAAAGCTCGATTGCATCTGCTGCACGCCGGGCAGGCGCGACAGGTGCTGCCGGTGGATGCGGGCGAAATCCTCGGTGCTGCCGACCACGACCTTGAGGACGTAATCCGCCGTGCCCGCCATCAGGTGGCACTCCAGCACCTCCGGCACGAGCTTCACCTCGGCCTCGAACGCGTCGAGGATTTCGTCGGCCTGTCCCTGCAACTTGATCTCGACGAAGACGGTCGTGGGCAGCCCGATCTGCCGCGCGTCCAGCAGCGCCACGTAGTCCCGGACGATGCCCCCGGCCTCCAGCCGCTGCACCCGGCGGTGGCAGGCGGAGGGCGAGAGGCCGACCTTTTCCGACAGGTCGGCATTAGAAATCCGTCCCTGTTTCTGAAGCACCCGCAGGATCCTGCGGTCGATATCGTCAAGCTGCATAGGTGTCATCCGGCCGTGGTTCGGCCGGACGATATTCGATCATCGCCGGAAATGGCGAGAGATCATTCGGAGAAAGCCGTCCTCAAGCGCTCTTTCTCAGCGAATCCCTGATCTCCAGCAGGACATCCAGTTCGGTCGGGCCGGCGGGCTGCGCCTCGGCCGGGGCCTCGGGTTTGCGCTCCATCGCGTCCTTCACCCTGTTCACGTAGCGCACCAGCATGAACACGACGAAGGCGATGATGAGAAAGTTGAAGACCGCCATGAGAAAGGCTCCGTAGGCGAAGACGGCGGCGCCCGCCTCGCGCGCGGCCTCGAGGCTGGCATAATCGCCGTCGCCCGAGAGGATGACGAAGTTGTTGGTAAAGTCGATCCCTCCGGTGAAAAGCCCGATGATCGGGTTCAGAAGGTCGTCGACCATGGATTTGACGATGGCGGTGAAGGCCGCGCCGATGATGATCCCCACGGCCATGTCCATGACATTGCCCTTAGCGATGAATGCCTTGAATTCGTTCAGCATGTTCTGGACGTCCCTTGCTTGGTCCCTTCCGGTGCCCTGTGCACCTGCGCAAGGAGACTAGCACCGAAACGCACAGTGCCGTCCCTGTTAACTTCGCTCCCGGGCAGATAATTTGCCGATAGTGCAAAAAGGAGTCTGCGATGTTCCCCGACGATTTCCCGATCACGAAACGCTGGCCGCCCAAGGACCCCTCGGTCATCCAGCTCTACGCCTTCCCGACACCGAACGGGGTCAAGGCCTCTATCATGCTCGAGGAAACGGGCCTGCCCTACGAGGCGCATCTCGTCACGTTGTCGGACGCGGACGTGAAGAGCCCCGAATTCCTGTCGCTCAATCCCAACAACAAGATCCCCGCGATCATCGATCCGGACGGGCCGGACGGAGCGCCGCTGGGCCTCTTCGAAAGCGGGGCGATCCTGATCTATCTCGCCGAGAAGTCCGGCAAATTCATCGGCAGCACCGCCAGTCAAAGGGCACAGATCATCCAGTGGCTGATGTTCCAGATGGGTGGCGTGGGCCCGATGTTCGGCCAGTTGGGGTACTTCTACAAGTTCGCCGGCGCCGATATCGACGACCCGCGCCCCCGGCAGCGCTACATCAACGAGGCCAAACGGCTTCTGGCGGTGCTCGAAGGCCAGCTCGAGGGCAGGGACTGGATCGCCGGCGACTATTCGATCGCCGACATCGCGCTGGTACCCTGGGTCAAGGCGCTGGATTTCTACGACGCGAAGGAGGTCGTCGGCTGGGAGAGCCACCGGAACCTGATCGCCTGGGTGGCCCGGTTCGACGAACGGCCCGCCGTGCAGGTCGGCTCCGACACGCCGCCGCGCCCCTGAGCCCTCAGCCGGGCAGGCGGCCGGTCAGGACATAGCGCAGGATATCGGCCACCTGTCGCGGCGTTTCCGTGACCGCGAGCGCCGCGGCATCGACCTCCTTCAGCGCGTGCTGGTGGTCGGGGCCGTGCATCACGATCAGCGA
Organism: Pseudooceanicola batsensis HTCC2597; assembly: GCF_000152725.1. Taxonomy (GTDB): domain Bacteria; phylum Pseudomonadota; class Alphaproteobacteria; order Rhodobacterales; family Rhodobacteraceae; genus Pseudooceanicola; species Pseudooceanicola batsensis. Next base: position 2,179,438 of record NZ_CH724131.1, on the reverse strand, counting down.
CTTGCCGAGCGCGGCGGCGTATCCCGCGTCGAAGGCCGCGTTCCACTGCCGGTATTTCTCGCCGAACCGGACGACGACCACATCCGCCGCCTCTATGGCGTTGCGGGTCCGGATGGAGTTCAGCTTGGCGCCCTTGTGATCGTGCCAGAACTTGTCCGGCTCCGCGCCAAGGATCGCTGCGCCGCAGTCGTCGCTCGCGCCATGGTCCGTGACGGGGGCGGTGAAGGTGACGTCCAGCCCCTCGCAGGCCGCCTCGACCTCGCTGCGCCAGTCGGTGTGGATCTCGCCGGACAGATAAACCTTCATGATCGTCCCTTTCCCCGAAACGAAGGGGGCGACGCGCGCCCCCATCTTCATCTTGCCGAAAATACTCCCGCCGGAGGCGAAGGCAACCACTCGCCCCGGTCAGAGGGTGATGCGATAGAGCGCGAACCCGTCTTCGCCCTCGCCCGCCGGTTCGATCGTCACGCCCGGCACGCTGTCGGCGTATTTCTTGCCGGCGGGGCCGGTCTCGAACAGGACGGTGGTGCCGTCCATCGGCGCGAAGGTCCAGTTGCCATCCGCCCTGGGGCTGATCGTGCCCTTCTCGACGATGTACCGCACGATGATGTCGCGGTTGGTATCGGGGCCCTCGAAAATCACCGTGTCCCCCTTGGCCCCCGGAAAGGCGCCGCCGCCCGAGGCGCGGTAATTGTTGGTGGCGACGACGAATTCCATCTCGTCGGTGACCGGACGGCCCTCGTGCATGAGGTCAGAGATGCGCGTCGTGCCGGGTTCGATCTCCACGCCGTCTCCGTCGAACCGCGCGGGCCGGCTCAGGTCGATCCGGTAGGTCACCCCGTCCATCACGTCGAAATTGTAGGACGGGAAGGAGGGGTTCAGGAGGGGCTGATCGGCCGATCCCGGCTCGATCCGGTTGAATATCCCCGCCGAACGGTCGAGCCAGCCACGCAGTTGCGCGCCGTTGATCTTCACCGCGCGGATGGTGTTCGGGTAAAGATAGAGATCGGCCACGTTCTTGATCGCCACATCGCCGACGGGCACATCGGTGTAATAGTCCGGCCCGCCCCGGCCGCCGGCCTTGAAGGGAGCGCCGGCCGACAGGATCGGCAGGCCCTCCCATTCGGTGCCCTTCATCATCTCCTCGATGTACCACTTCTGGGCGTTGGTCACGACCTGGACCGAGGGGTCGTCGGCCACCAGCGCAAAGTAGGAATGCAGCGGCGTGTCGGTCTTGCCGACAGCCCGGCGCACATAGTCCAACGTCTCGTCATGTTCGGCCTGGACCGAAGCGAGGACGGTATCGACGCTCTCGACCAGCGGCGTGATCGACCGGTCCTCGTTGCGTTCCGAAATCGGGCGGGTGGCGACTTCGGACATGAGGACGCGCCAAGCGCTTCCGTCCTTTTCCAGCATCAGGTCGATCACGCCGAGATGCGAGCCCCAGAAGCCGCCCATGACGGCGGGCTTGCCGTGGATCGTGCCCTTGTCGATGTCGACCCCGGCAAAGCCGGCGTATTTCGGCGACGGGAAGACGAGATGCGAATGGCCCGTCATCAGCGCGTCGATACCGTCCACTTCGGCCAGCGGAACCGAGGCGTTCTCCATCCCCTCCTCGTGATCGGCCGAGCCGATACCGGAATGGCTGAGCGCGATGATCACGTCGGCGCCCTCTTCCTTCATCTGCGGCACCCAGGCTTTCGCCGTCTCGACGATGTCGCGCGCCTCTACCTTGCCTTCCAGGTGCTTGCGGTCCCAGTTCATCACCTGCGGCGGGACGAAGCCGATCAGGCCGATCTTGATAGGATGGTCGACGCCCGCGCCGTCCGTCACGGTCCGGTCGAGGATGACATAGGGCGGAATCAGCGTGTCGTCCTTCGTGGGATCGGAGCCCCGGGTCTTGGCGATGTTCGCGGTGACGACGGGGAAATTCGCCCCGGCGAGGGACTTCGCCAGAAAGTCGAGACCGTAGTTGAACTCGTGGTTGCCGAGGGTCGAGGCGTCGAAGCCCAGCGTGTTCATCGCCTGGATGACCGGGTGCATGTCCCCCTCCTTCATGCCCCGTTCATAGGCGATGTAGTCCCCCATCGGGTTCCCCTGCAGGAAGTCGCCGTTGTCTACGAGCATCGAGTTCGTCGCCTCGGCCCGGATCCCAGCGATATGCGCCGCCGTACGCGCCAGGCCGACCGTGTCGTCCGGGCGGTCTGCGTAATAGTTGTAGGGAAAGACGTGAACGTGAAGGTCGGTCGTCTCCATGACACGAAGATGAACCTGCGATCCGGCGGCGCGCACCGAATAGGGGTGCAAAGCGATCAGCGATGCTCCGGCGGCGGTCCCGGCCAGGAAGGTCCGGCGGGAGAGGGCGGTCGAGGTTCTGTAGGTCATGGCGGGCTCCTGATTCTGTCGGGCGGACTGTGTCGATCTTACGTGACACAACCGCGACACGACGAGCCTGATCGATGTGAAGACCGCCGATGCGGGGTTTCGACCAGCCGATGTCGTCACGCCGCTTCGGGCAACGCATCACCGTCGGCGCGCGCGTCGCCCTGCCGTCGCGCCCCATTGCGCTGCTTGTCGGCGCAGGGCAGGGTTCGCGCGCAACGGGACAGGAGATACGGCATGCGGCATGCGGAAGAGGTGACCTTTGGCGGATCGGGACTGGACCGCGCGGCGGAACTGCGCGGCCGGGACGAGACGCTCGAGGCCGCGCGGCGTGCGCCGGGCAGCACGTGCATCCTCTTCTGGAGGGGCTTTCCGCTGCTCGCGGGCGAAAGCGCCCTGGCGCGTCTGCCGATGGATTATCCGGTGCTGCGCGACCGCGAGAAGCTTCCGGTGCTGCTGGGCCGCGAGGACGGGGGCCTTGTCTTCGCCCAGGACATCTCGGAATGGTCCCCGCCCGACGCGCCCGCCGATCTCGGTCCCGGGCGCCCGCAGCAGGCGCCGCTCCCCAGTCACCCCGAGATCGAGGACGGCTATCATTTCGGCGATCTGCGCGGCGTGATGGGGCGGCTGAACCGGCGCGATGCCGAACTGGCCGCGACCGGGCGTGCGCTCTACAGCTGGCACGCGACCCACGGGTTCTGCGCGCGGTGCGGCCGGCCCAGCCGGGTGACCATGGCGGGCTGGCAACGCAGCTGCGACAGCTGCGGCGGCCAGCATTTCCCACGCACCGATCCGGTGGTGATCATGCTCATCACGCATGGCAACGACCTTCTGCTGGGGCGGTCGCCGGGCTGGCCCGACCGGATGTGGTCGCTGCTGGCCGGGTTCGTCGAGCCGGGCGAAACGATCGAGGCCGCCGTGCGGCGCGAGGTGATGGAGGAGGCGCGGATACCGGTCGGCCCTGTCACCTATCTTTCCAGCCAGCCCTGGGCATTTCCGAATTCGCTGATGTTCGGATGCCACGGCGAGGCGACAGGACGCGAGATCACGCTAGATCCCGTCGAGCTGGAGGACGCGTGCTGGGTCCCGCGGGAAGAGATGGTGGATGTGCTGGCCGGGACGCACACGGCGATCCGGCCGTTGCGGCAGGGCGCCATCGCGGAATTTCTTATCCGGAACTGGGTTGCGGATACCTTGGATTGACGGATCTGGTATAGGCTGTACCGGATCATCGGGGACGGCCTTTCAGGGTGCCGGCGGAAAAGCAAAAAAGGCGACGAGCATGAAATTCAGCACGCGAGAGGATATAGACGCACCGATCGGGCACGTGTTTGCCGAGGTGTCCGATTTCCAGGTCTTCGAACGCGCCGCGATGCGGCGGGGGGCCAGGGTCAAACGGATCGACGGACAGGACCTGCGCGGGCCGGGCATGGCCTGGCAGGCCGATTTCGAGTTTCGCGGCAAGGCGCGGTCGGTCGAGATCGTGCTCGAGGATTACGAAGAGCCGACCAACCTCGAATTCCTGGCCAAGTCGGCGGGCCTCAGCGGCGCGTGCGAGGTGGAATTGATCGCGCTGTCGCCGAACAAGACGCGGATGCGCCTTTCCGTCGATCTCAAGCCGCTGACCCTGTCTGCGCGCCTGCTCGTGCAGTCGATGAAGCTGACGAAGGGCAATATCGACAAGCGCTTCCGGACCCGCGTCGCGGAATTCGGCACCGACATCGCGGCGCGCCATCGCAGGACGGCCTGACCGGTCTCAGTGGCGCTGGAGGTCGGCGGGATAGACGCCCAGGATTTCCAGCATCTGGGTGAAATACTTCAGCTCGTCCAGCGCCAGCCTGACGTTCGCATCCTCGGGGTGCCCCTCGATATCCACGTAGAACTGGGTGGCGGTGAACGACCCGCCGACCATGTAGCTTTCCAGCTTGGTCAGGTTGATGCCGTTCGTGGCGAAACCGCCCATGGCCTTGTAGAGCGCGGCGGGAATGTTCCGGACCTCGAAGACGAAGGTCGTGATCATGCCATGGGCGCCGCGGCGGGCATAGTTCGGCTCACGCGACATCACCAGAAAACGGGTGGTGTTGTGACCGTGATCCTCGATGTCGCTGGCCAGGATCTCGAGCCCGTGTATCTCTGCCGCCAGTTCGCTGGCGAGAACCGCCTCGCCCGGGTCGCCCGCGCGGGCGAGCTCGGCCGCCGCGCCGGCGCTGTCGGCCGCTGCTTCCGCCCGGATCCCGTGCTGGCGGAGGAACGAGCGGGCCTGCGGCAGAAGAACCAGATGCGCGCGGACGGACTTCACGTCCTCAAGCCGGGTTCCCGGGCGGGCCATCAGGCTGATCCGCACGCGGACAAAGGCTTCGTCGACGATGTGCAACCCGCTTTTCGGCAGGAGGGAATGGATGTCGGCGACCCGTCCGTAGGTCGAATTCTCGACAGGCAGCATGGCCAGATCCGCCGTGCCGTCCAGCACCGCGTCGATGCATTCCTCGAAGGTCCGGCAGGGCAGGGGGTCGTGATCGGGCCGCGCGGACTGGCAGGCTTCGTGCGAATAGGCGCCGAGCGCGCCCTGGAATGCAATCAGGGGTTTGGTCATTCGATCGTCCTCTCGCGCCCGCGACCCCGGGCGATTGGTCGCGGTAAGTACACCTTGCGTCATGGGAGTGGAAGCATATAGATACGCGCCGGAAACGTGACGAAACATCAGGGACGCGGCATCAATGTTCGACACCATGACACTGACCAAGGCCGGCGGCGCTTTTTGCGGTGCCTTGCTGGTTTTCCTGCTGGGCAAGTGGGCCGCAGAGATTGTCTATGCGACCGAGGCGGGCGGCCATGGCGAGGAACATGCGCAGGCCTATGTGATCGAGACCGATGAAGACGAAGGCGGCGCGGCGGAAGAGGAAGAGGGCCCCGATTTCGCGACGCTTCTCGCCTCGGCCGACGTGGACAGCGGCGCGCGCGTCTTCGGCAAGTGCAAGGCATGCCACAAGATCGACGGCTCGAACGCGACCGGTCCCTATCTGGACGGCGTCGTCGGCCGTGCCGTGGGCGGCGTCGATGGCTACAGCTATTCCGGCGCCCTGGTCGAGGTTGCCGAGACCTGGACCCCCGAAAACCTGAATGCGTTCATCGAAGATCCCAAAGGGTTCGCGCCGGGCACCAAGATGTCCTTTGCCGGGATCCGGAAGGCCGGGGATCGCGCCGACCTCGTGGCCTATCTGCAGTCGATCTCGGAATAACCCGCCCGTCGATCGGGAAAATTACGGACGCGGAGGCCCCGGGCTTCCGCGTTTTTTCGTGCTCGGTCCCTGGCAGCGGCGATGGCGGTGGCATCAGGCCCCGCGGGCGGGGCTCGCGGCCGCGACGCGTGCCGCGGCGGCGGAGATGAGGGCCGTCGTCAGCACGAAATAGGCTGCGATCAGCAGGAACTGCCGCTCGAGCCCCAGGCCGAGGTCGATCAGCGCCCCCGTCAGACCCGGGCCGATCGCCGAGCCCAGAACCATGGTTGCCGCGACCGCCGCCTTGATCGAGCCGATATGCGCCGTGCCGAAAATGTCGGCCCAGAAGGCATTGGGCAGCGTGGCGTTGGCCCCGGTCGTCAGCGCGAGAAAGAGGAAGCCCAGGGCCATGGCCACCGGCCCGTCCGCCCAGGCGAAGATCGCGAAGGCCGCCACCATCGGCAGCTGGAAGAACGGGATCAGCCGAACGGTGCCAAGCCGGTCCTGCAGCCAGCCCACGCCCAGCATCGAGAGGATCGACAGTGCCGTGTACAGCGGGAAGAAGGCGACCAGTTCCACGTGGGTCCAGCCCTTGATCTCGGCGAAATGGACCTGGTGAAAGAAGAACGCGGTGTTGAAGGCGCCGGGGCCGAGCATCGCGGGCACCATGAGCCAGAAGACCGGATGACGCAGCGCCTCGCCCCGGGTCCAGTGCCGGGCCAGCATGCCCAGGCTGTGATCGGTCGCGGCATGGGACTGCGGCGTTCTCTCCCTGCCCAGCAGGCCCGCCAGGACCGCCGCACCGACAAGGCAGACGCCCGCGCCGGCCACCCACAGAAGATGCCAGTCGATGCGCGTCATCAGCGAGGCGAAGAGGATCGGGAGCAGCGCCTCGCCCGCTGAAAATCCGAGCGCCGCGAGCGACAGGGCCCGACCCCGCGCCGCGACGAACCAGCGCGCCATGGCCACGACGGCGATGTGGCTCGTCATGCCCTGCCCGAAGAACCGCAGCATCAGGATGATGAACGGGAGGAGGACCGCACTGCGATTGTAGGCCATGCAGAGGCAGGCGACGGCCAGCCCCCCGATGATCATCGGGCCCAGCCGGCGGACGCGGAACAGGTCGGTCAGGCCGCCCGCCCAGACCATGATCACGGCCGAGGCCCCGGTCCCGAGCATGTAGATCCCGCCCCATTCCCCGTGGCTCAGACCAAAGCCTTCGCGGATTTCACCGGAGAAGATCGAGATGAAGAAGGTCTGCCCGAAGCTCGACAGGAAGGTCAGCAGGGCGCCGGCCGCGAGAAACGGAAAGTTGTCGAGGATGAAGCGCGGATTTTTCACCCGTCCGACGTGCCGCAACGGACCGGGGAGCGCAAGCGCGCGTTTCTCCGCCTTCCGGATGCGCACCGGCGGAGTGGCATCACGGCGCTCTCACGGATTCTCAACTTGAATGTGGCCGCGCGGCGCAAGTAGCTTATCTCGACACGTACGACCTGTGTCCCAGACCCTAGGAGCCTCCGAATGCGCCACAGACCGTCCCCAAGCCAGACCGACACCATGCGCGACCCGCTGCGGAAGGCGGGGTTGCTGGCCCTGACGGCACTGGGCGCGGCGATTCTCGCCACCGGCGTGCGGTCGGAAAGCCACTCTGCCGAGACGGGCGCCGATGGCGAGGTCGTGATCGAGGCGCATGGCTACAACTACTACGGTGAGCTGCAGTATCCGCCGGATTTCGAGCATTTCAACTATGTGAATCCCGATGCGCCCAAGGGCGGCGAATTCGCGATCGACGCCTCGGGCACGTTCGACAGCATGAATCCCTATTCCCGCAAGGGCCGGGCCGGGGCCCTGGCCTCGATGATGTACGAAACCCTGCTGGACGGGAACGCACCGGCCGACGAATACGCGACCTCGTACTGCCTGCTCTGCGAAAGCCTGGAATATGACCAGGGCAAGAATTGGGTGATCTTCCACCTGCGGCCCGAGGCGCGGTTTTCGGACGGAACGCCTCTGACGGCCGAGGACGTGGTCTTTTCGCACAACCTCTTTCTCGAACAGGGGCTTCCCTCCTACGCCAATGCGGTCAAGCAGCGCGTGACCGGGGCCGAGGTGATCGACGAACACACGGTCAGGTTCACCTTCGCCCCGGACATTTCGCGCCGGTCGCTGATCAGCCAGGTCGGGGCGGTCGACATCTTCTCGAAGAAGTGGTTCGAAGAGACGGGCGCCCGGCTCGACGAGCCACGGATGGAGACCTCGCCGGGGTCGGGCCCCTACATGGTCGACAGCTACGACATCAACCGGCGGATCGTCTACAAGCGCAATCCCGACTACTGGGGCAAGGACCTTCCGATCAACGTCGGCCGGCACAATTACGACACGATCCGGGTCGAGTATTTCGCTGACGAGACCGCCGCCTTCGAGGCGTTCAAGGCGGGCGAATACACCTTCCGGAACGAGACCAACTCCAAGCAATGGGCCACCGGGTACAACTTTCCCGCGGTCGAGAAGGGCTGGGTCGTGCAGGAAGAGATCCCCGACGGCAATCCGCCGACGAACGTGGGCTTCGTCTTCAACCTGGACCGCGAAAAGTTCGCCGACAAGCGCATCCGCGAGGCGCTGGCGCTCGGCTTCAACTTCGAATGGACGAACGAGAGCCTGCAGTACGGCCTGTTCGACCAGCGCGAATCCTTCTTTCAGGACACGGTGCAGCATGCGCGGGACGTCCCCGAGGGGGCGGAACTGGAACTGCTGCGGTCGCTCGGCGACATCGTGCCCGAAGAGATGATCACGGAACCGGTTCGCGTGCCGCATACCTCCTCTCCGACGCGGGTCGTGGACCGGCGCAACCTGCGCCAGGCCATGCGCCTGCTGGATGAGGCGGGCTATGCGGTCGGCTCGGACGGCGTGCGCCGCAACGCCGAGGGCGAGACGCTGGACATCGTGATCCCCATAAACTCGTCCGGATCGCCGACCATGGAAAGCCTGATCGGCACCTATGTGCAGAACCTGCAGCAGATGGGCGTGAATGCCGAGGTTCAGAAGGTCGATCCCAGCCAGTACACGCTGCGCCGGCGGGAGCGTGACTACGACATGATCTTTGACGGCTACCGCACCTTCATCGGCGCCGGCACCGGGCTGATGCAGCTCTATGGGTCCGAACAGGCGGCGATCAGCGTCTTCAACCCGGCGGGCATCTCGAGCCCGCTGATCGACAAGCTGATCGACACGGCCCTCTTCGCCGAGACCAAGGAGGAAGAGACCACCGCCCTCACCGCGCTGGACCGCGCCCTGCGGCACGAATTCTTCGTGGTCCCGGCCTATTACAAGTCGGACCACTGGCTGGCCTATTTCGACATGTACGAGCATCCCGAGGAAATGCCGCCCTTCGCCGTCGGCGAAATGGATTTCTGGTGGGTCGATCCCGAAAAGGCCGAAGCATTGAAAGCCGCCGGGGCCTTGAGGTAAGCCGCCCCCATGGGAGCCTACATCCTTCGACGCCTCCTGCTGGTGATCCCGACCCTGTTGGGGATCATGGTGATCAATTTCGTCCTGGTGCAGTTCGTGCCGGGCGGACCGATCGAACAGATCATCGCCCAGCAGCAGGGGCAGGGCGACGTGTTCGGAAGCTTTTCCGGGTCCGGCACCGACGTGGGCATGGAGGATACCTCCTCGGCCTACGAAGGAGACTATGCCGGCGCGCGCGGGCTGCCGCCCGAGTTCATCGCGCAACTCGAAAAGGAATTCGGGTTCGACCAGCCGCCGGTCCAGCGGTTCTTCAACATGATGTGGAACTACCTGCAGCTCGACTTCGGCGAGAGCTATTTCCGCAAGGCGGACGTGATCGACCTGGTGATCGACCGCCTGCCGGTGTCGATCTCGCTCGGGCTCTGGTCGACGCTCATCGCCTATCTGATCTCGATCCCGCTCGGGATCCGCAAGGCGGTGCGTGACGGGTCGCGGTTCGACACCTGGACCTCGGGCCTGATCATCGCGGCCTATGCCATTCCGGGCTTTCTTTTCGCGATCCTGCTTCTCGTGCTCTTCGCTGGCGGGTCGTACTATCGCATCTTCCCGCTGCGCGGCCTGACCTCGGACAATTTCGACCAGCTGACGCTCTGGGGCCAGATCGTCGACTACGCCTGGCACATCACCCTGCCGGTGCTGGCCTCCACCATCTCGAGCTTTGCGACGCTGACGCTGCTGACCAAGAACTCGTTCCTCGACGAGATCAAGAAACACTATGTCATGACCGCCCGCGCCAAGGGCCTGTCCGAGCGGCGGGTGCTTTATGGCCACGTCTTCCGCAACGCCATGCTGATCGTCATCGCGGGCTTTCCGGCGGTCTTCATCGGGGTGTTCTTCGGCGGGTCGATCATCATCGAGACGCTGTTCTCTCTCGAAGGGCTGGGGCGGCTCGGCTACGAGGCGGCGGTGGCGCGCGACTATCCGATCATCTTCGGGTCGCTCTTCGTCTTCGGCCTGATCGGTCTGATCGTCGGGATCCTGTCGGATCTCATGTACGTCTTCGTCGATCCGCGTATCGACTTCGAGCGGCGGGAGGGCTGAGCCATGGTCCATTGCGCCACCGATCCACTGCCCGGCCGCATGCCGGGGCAGGACGGGCCGCCGCCCGTCGCGCCGCCCGAGAAACAGGGCCGGTTCGAACTGTCGCCGCTCAACAAGCGGCGGTGGCGGAACTTCCGCCGCAACGGCCGGGCCTTCTGGTCGCTGATCATCTTCGGCATTCTCTTCGGCCTGTCGCTCTTCGCCGAGTTCATCGCGAACGACAAACCCTTCCTCGTGCAGTACCGGGGCGAATACTATTTCCCTGTCTTCCAGTTCTATCCCGAGACGGCCTTCGGCGGCGATTTCCAGACCGAAGCGATCTATCGCGACCCCGAAGTGCAGTGCCTGATCGAGACCGGCGGTCTGGACCTCTGCTTCGACGATCCCGAGGGCTATATCGAGGATGCGCAGGACGGCGTGATCGAGGGCGAGGAGATCGAGAAGGGCTGGGCGCTCTGGCCGATCATCCCCTATTCCTTCGATACGCCGGTCGAACGCTCCGGTGCGGCGCCGCTGCCCCCGAACGTGATCGGCAGCTACACCGGCGACGACGGCGAAAGCCACTTCGGCTTCCTTCCCGCAGATCAGCGCGGCAACAACCTGCTCGGGACCGACGACACCAAGCGCGACGTGCTGGCGCGGGCGATCTACGGTTTCCGGCTGTCGATCCTCTTCACCATCATCGTGACGACCTGCGCCTCGCTCATCGGGATCTTCGCCGGGGCGATCCAGGGTTTCTTCGGCGGCCTGCTCGACCTGATCTTCCAGCGGATCATCGAGATCTGGCAGGGCGTGCCGCAACTCTACGTGATCATCATCCTCTTCGCGATCCTCGGGCGCGGCTTCTGGCTGCTGGTCTTCCTTATGGTGGCCTTCGGCTGGACGGCGCTCGTCGGCGTGGTGCGGGCGGAATTCCTGCGGGCGCGGAACCTCGAATACGTGCGCGCGGCCCGGGCGCTCGGCGTGTCGAACATGACCATCATGTTCCGACACATGCTGCCCAATGCCATGGTGGCCACGCTCACCATGCTGCCGTTCATCGTGACGGGGACCATCGGCGCGCTCGCCTCGCTCGACTTCCTGGGCTACGGCCTGCCCTCCTCGGCCCCGTCTCTGGGCGAGATGACGCTGCAGGCGAAGCAGAACCTCCAGGCGCCATGGCTCGGCTTCACGGCCTTCTTCGTCTTCGCCCTGATGCTGTCGCTGCTTGTCTTCATCTTCGAAGGCGTGCGCGATGCCTTCGACCCGAGAAAGACCTTCCAATGATGCTCGACGTCAAAGACCTCAAGGTCTCCTTCAAGCAGGACGGCCGGCTGATCCCGGCGGTCAAGGGCGTCTCCTTCCAGGTCGACAAGGGCGAGACCGTGGCGCTCGTGGGTGAATCCGGGTCGGGCAAGTCCGTCTCGGCCCTCTCGACCGTGCAGCTCCTGGGTGACAATGCCCATGTCGAGGGTTCTGTCACCTTCAAGGGCGAAGAGATGATCGGCGTCTCGCGGGCCAAGCTGATGCAGGTACGCGGCAACGACATCTCTTTCATCTTCCAGGAGCCGATGACCTCGCTCAACCCGCTGCACACGCTCGAGAAGCAACTCGCGGAGTCGATCGAACTGCACCAGGGCCTGCGCGGCGAGGCAGTGCGCGACAGGATCGTGGAACTGCTGGAAAAGGTCGGCATCCGCGACGCGGCCAGCCGGCTCGGCTCCTACCCGCACCAGTTGTCGGGAGGGCAACGGCAGCGGGTGATGATCGCCATGGCGCTGGCCAACCGGCCCGAGCTGCTGATCGCCGATGAACCCACCACCGCCCTCGACGTGACGATCCAGGCCCAGATCCTCGAGTTGCTGGCCGAGCTGAAGGCCGAAGAGGGGATGGGAATGCTCTTCATCACCCACGACCTGAACATCGTGCGCCGCATCGCCGACCGGGTCTGCGTCATGAAGGACGGCGAAATCGTCGAGACCGGCGACACCGATACGATCTTCGATGCGCCGCAGCATCCCTATACGCAAAAGCTGTTGGCCGCCCATGCCGCCGGATCGCCCGAACCCGCCGCCGGCGACGCCCCGGTGATCGCTGAAACCGACCGCCTCCGGATCTGGTTCCCCATCCAGCGGGGCCTGTTCAAACGGACGGTCGGCCACGTCAAGGCGGTCAACGAGGCGACGATCGAGGTGCGCGCCGGCGAAACGCTGGGCATTGTCGGTGAATCCGGTTCGGGCAAGACCACGCTGGCGCTGGCGATCATGCGGCTGATCCAGTCGGAGGGCGTGGTGCGGTTCGACGGCGAGGACGTGCATGCCTGGTCCACGCGCGAACTCCGCAACAAGCGGTCCGAGATGCAGATCGTCTTCCAGGATCCCTTCGGCTCGCTCTCGCCGCGCATGACCTGCGCCCAGATCATCGCCGAGGGGCTCTCGGTGCACAAGATGGCGACGGAGAGGCCGGTCCGCGACCTCGTGGCCGAGGTCATGGGCGAGGTCGGCCTGAACCCCGAAACGATGGACCGCTATCCGCACGAATTCTCGGGCGGCCAGCGCCAGCGCATCGCCATCGCCCGCGCGATGATCCTGCGGCCCAAGCTCGTGGTGCTCGACGAACCGACCTCGGCGCTGGACAGGACGGTGCAGGTGCAGATCGTCGACCTGCTGCGCGAGCTGCAGCGGAAATACGGGCTGGCCTATCTCTTCATCTCGCACGACCTGAACGTCGTCCGCGCCATGTCGCACCGGGTCATGGTGATGAAACAGGGCGACGTGGTCGAGGTCGGGACGGCGCAGCAGGTCTTCGACAACCCGCGCCACGCCTACACGCGACAGCTCCTCGCCGCGGCGACGATGGACGCCTGACCGACCGCCGCCATCCGTCGCGCCCCGCCGCGACCACCCCGCTTCGCGTCCCCGAAACCGCTTCGAACCGCTGAAGCGCGCGCTCCCGCCAGCAGGGCACCGGCCGCAAATGCCCGTTGCCGCCCCGCGCCCCGTTCCGGGGGCGGAGTACGCCGCCCCTGCTTCATCTTGCCGGAAATACTCTCGCCGAAGGCGGCGCGACCTCGGCCAGCCGCGCCGCCGCCCGGAGTATCAGAAAAACGCCTGCAACCCGGTCTGGGCCCGTCCGAGGATCAGCGCATGCACGTCATGCGTCCCCTCGTAGGTGTTCACCGTCTCGAGGTTGGCGGCGTGCCGCATCACCTTGTACTCGATCTGGATGCCGTTGCCGCCGTGCATGTCGCGGGCCGTGCGCGCGATGTCCAGCGCCTTGCCGCAGTTGTTGCGCTTGATCAGCGACACCATTTCGGGTGCGGCGCGCGCCTCGTCGAAGAGCCGCCCGACCCGCAGCGCGGCCTGCAGGCCGAGGGTGATCTCGGTCTGCATGTCCGCCAGTTTCTTCTGGTAGAGCTGCGTGCCCGCCAGCGGCTTGTTGAACTGCTTGCGGTCGAGGCCATACTGCCGGGCCTGGAACCAGCAGTCCTCGGCCGCGCCCATCACGCCCCAGGCGATGCCATAGCGCGCGCGGTTGAGACAGCCGAAGGGCCCCTTCAGCCCCGAGACATGGGGCAGCAGCGCCTCCTCGCCCACTTCCACGTCGTCCAGCACGATCTCGCCGGTGATCGAGGCCCGCAGCGACAGCTTGCCGCCGATCTTGGGCGCGCTCAGCCCCTTCATCCCCTTGTCCAGCACGAAGCCGCGGATCGCGCCGTCATGCGCGTCGGACTTGGCCCAGACCACGAAGACATCCGCGATCGGCGCATTCGAGATCCACATCTTCGCGCCGTTGAGCACATAGCCTCCCTCGGTCTTCCTGGCGCGGGTCTTCATGCCGGCCGGGTCCGATCCGGCATCGGGTTCGGTCAGGCCGAAACAGCCGATCCATTCGCCGCTCGCCAGTTTGGGCAGGTACTTCTTGCGCTGCTCTTCCGAGCCATAGGCATAGATCGGGTACATCACGAGGCTCGACTGGACCGAGCACATCGAGCGGAAGCCGCTGTCGATCCGCTCCACCTCGCGCGCGACGAGACCGTAGGAGACATAGCCGGAGCCCAGCCCGCCATACTGCTCCGGCACGGTGACGCCCAGCATCCCGGCCTCGCCCATCTCGGCGAAAATCTCGGGGTCCACGCCCTCCTCCATGTACATCTTCTCGACCCGACCGGCGAGCCGGTCCTGGGAAAAGGCGCGGGCGGACTCGCCGATCATGCGCTCGTCTTCCTCGAGCTGATCGTTCAGAAGGAACGGGTCCTCCCACGAAAAGCCCGACATGTTCGGGCGGTCCTTGTCCTTGATGAGCGGGCGGTTCTCGGCATCCATGTCGTATCTCCTATGAGTTTGGTTGCGAATGTAGCGGAACGCGGCGCGACATGATAACGAGTTCTGGTCCTCACTTGATGACCATTGCTCATAGATCGCCCGCCATGCGCCATGCCTATACTCCGACCGTCGCCGAACTCGAGGCCTTCTGCGCCTGCGCGCGCGGCGGCACGACCATCCAGGCCGCGCGTCAGCTCGGCCTCACGCAGAGCGCGGTCAGCCGGTCGATCACCGGCCTCGAGGCACGGCTCGGCGTGGCGCTCTTCAGCCGCGCGCGGCAGCGGCTGACCCTCTCGGATGCCGGGCGCGCCTTCCTGCGCGAGGCCGAGCCGCTGCTCGACCGGCTCAACGACGCGGCGATGACGGTGATGGCCTTCGGCGGGCAAGCGCGGGTGCTGCGGCTCGCGGTGCTGCCGACCTTCGCGCGGCTCTGGCTGATCCCCCGCCTGCGCGGCTTCCAGGCGACGATGCCCGACCTGACCATCGACATGGCCGCGCGCCTCGCCCCGGTGGATTTCGAGACGGAACCCTTCGATCTCGCCATACAGCGGACCCAGCACCGCAGTGCCGGCGCGCGGCACATCCACCTCCTCGACGAAGAGCTCTGCGTCGTCGCCGCCCCCGCGCTTGCGCCGGGGTCCCTGTCACCACGGGCCGTCCTGCGGCTGCCGCTGCTGCAGCAGTCCACCCGGCCGACGCTCTGGCCCGACTGGTGCCGCGCCGTCGGCCTCGATCCCCGGCCGGCCCTGCGCGGCGCGCGTTTCGATCACTTCGACATGGTCCTGGATGCGGCCGTGGCGGGCCTCGGCGTGGCGCTCATCCCCGAGATCCTCGCGCGCTCGGCGCTCGACCGTCAGGCTCTGCTCCGGGTCGTGCCCGGCGATTTCCGCACCGGGCAGGCCTATACGCTGATCTACCCCGACCGCAGTGCCGATCTGCCGCATTTCGCCCGGTTCCGCGGCTGGCTGCAGGCCGAGATCGAAGACATCTGGGCCTGACGCCCCTGCTTCTTTGGTCCCCAAGTATCCCGGGGGAGTCGCCCGGCACGGGCGACGGGGGCAGCGCCCCCGCGCACGTCGTCCGGGGGAACCGACTTGTGATTTGTGCGCCTTGCGGGCAAGTCGTACCACAACAGACAGGAGTGGCCATGACCCCGGACGAGATCGCGAAACTGCCCTACCGGCCCTGCGTCGGTGTCATGCTCGCCAATGCGGCGGGCGAGGTCTTCGTCGGCCAGCGGATCGACAACCCCGGGCCGGCCTGGCAGATGCCTCAGGGCGGCGTCGACCAAGGCGAGGAGCCGCGCGCCGCTGCCCTGCGCGAGCTTCGCGAGGAAACCGGCGTGACGGCGGACAAGGTCGAGATCGTCGCCGAGACCGAGGCCTGGGTGCCCTACGACCTGCCGCACGACCTCGTGCCGAAGCTCTGGAAGGGCCGGTTCCGCGGGCAGGAGCAGAAATGGTTCCTGATGCGTTTCACCGGCACGGATGCGGATATCGACATCGCGACCGACCACCCCGAGTTCTCGCGCTGGCGCTGGCTGCCGCCCTCGCAGCTCGTCGATGCGATCGTGCCCTTCAAGCGCGATGTCTATCGCGCCGTGCTCGCCGAACTGAAGGGCCATATATGACCCGTTTCATCGCCCTCATGCTGTCGGTCGCGATGCTCGCCGGACCGGCATACGCCCTGTCCTGCCTGCGCCCCGATGTCGCGACCGCCTATACCCGCGCGGCCGAGGCCGAAGACGGTTATCTCGTCGTGCGCGGCACGCTGAGCCATGACCGTCTTGCGGATGAGGGGACGATGCGCAGCCCCGATCAGGCCGACGGGCCGCCCGAGACCTTCGAGGCCACGATCGAGGGGCGTTTCCTCAGGGGCGACGCCTTCGCCGGAGAGATCGCCGCCCCCGTGACGGTGGTGCTGGAATGCGTCTCGGTCTGGTGTGCCGCTCCGCCGCCGGCCGGGGCCGAGGTCCTGGCCTTCGTCCGCCAGACCGAGACCACGCTCTTTCTCGAGACCGGCCCGTGCGGCGGAACGATCTTCGTCGACCCGGGCGAAGACCAGATCGACCGGGTGCTCGCCTGCCATTCCGGCGGCGACTGCGCACCGGACTAGGACCTAGCCGCGGAAATCGAAAAAGCCGTCGCCCGCCTGCGCGAGCAGCGCGGCCCCCATCTCGCGGCCGAGTTTCGCGCCGTCCTCGACCGGGGCGGAACGGTCGTCCTTCAGCGCCTCGCTTCCATCGGGGCGCAGGATCTCGCCGCGTAGCCTGAGCGTCCCGCCCTCGAGGTCCGCCAGCCCCGCGATGGGCGTCTCGCAGGAGCCATCCAGGGCGGCGAGAAAGGCGCGCTCCGCGGCCAGCTGTCGTGCCGTCTCGGGGTCGTGGATCGCCTCGAGCAGGGCCGCGGTCGCGTGGTCGTCCTCGCGCCGTTCGATGCCGATGGCGCCCTGGGCCACGGCGGGCAGCATCTCGTCGGTCGCAAGGGCCGAGCGTGCGATCGACGCCCGGTCGAGACGGTTCAGCCCCGCCATGGCGAGGAAGGTGGCCGAAGCCACGCCGTCGGCCAGCTTGCGCAGCCGCGTCTGGACGTTGCCGCGGAACTCCACCACCTCGAGATCGGGACGGCGCACCAGCACCTGCGCCCGGCGGCGCAGCGACGACGTGCCCACCCGGGCCCCCGCCGGGATCTGGTCCAGCCGCTCGTAGAGATTCGACACGAAGGCGTCGCGCGGATCCTCCCGCGGAAGGTAGCAATCCAGCAGCAGCCCCTCGGGTTGAAGCACCGGCATGTCCTTCATGGAATGCACGGCGATGTCGATCCCGCCGGTCAGCAGCGCATGTTCGATCTCGCGGGTGAAGAGTCCCTTGCCGCCGATCTCCTTGAGCGGGCGATCCTGCACCCGGTCGCCCGTGGTCTGGATGACGCAGACCTCGAAGGCTTCGGGGGGCAGATCGAAGGCATGGGCCAGCCGGTCGCGGGCTTCATGGGCCTGCGCGAGGGCGAGCGGTGAGCCCCTCGTGCCGATCTTGAGCGGGCGGGCCGGAGACGGGAAATCGCGTGTCATGAGCCTCGTCTAGTCGCGGCATCCCGCCCCTGCAAGAGGGCCCGGCTTGACTTCGTCGCGCCACGCGGCGACGAGGGGCGGACGGAGGGCGACATGAGCGACAAGACGATCCTGAAGGCGCTGCGCGGCGAGGTGCAGAAGGTGCCGCCGATCTGGATGATGCGGCAGGCCGGCCGCTACCTGCCGGAATACCGCGCCACGCGCGAGAAGGCCGGGGACTTCCTGTCGCTCTGCTACAATCCCGACCTCGCCGCCGAGGTCACGTTGCAGCCGATCCGCCGCTACGGGTTCGACGGCGCCATCCTCTTTGCCGACATCCTGCTGCTGCCGCAGGCGCTCGGGGCGGATCTGTGGTTCGTCACGGGCGAGGGGCCGCGGCTTTCGACCGTCACCTCGCAGGCGGACTTCGACGCCCTGAAGCCCGCCGCCGACGTGCACGAGGTGCTGTCGCCCATCTACGAGACGGTGTCGATCCTGTCGCAGGAGCTTCCCCCCGAGACGACGCTTATCGGGTTTGCCGGGGCGCCCTGGACCGTGGCGACCTACATGGTGGCGGGGCGGGGCACCCCGGACCAGGGTCCCGCCCATGCGCTCAAGGCCGAGAACCGGGCGCTCTTCTCGGCGCTGATCGATCTTCTGACCGAGGGCACGATCGCCTATCTGTCGCGTCAGATCGACGCCGGCGCCGAGGTGGTCAAGCTGTTCGACAGCTGGGCCGGATCGCTCTCGGGCCGCGACTTCGACGATTTCGCGCTGGCCCCCGCGAAACGGATCATCGCGGAACTCAAGGCCCGGCATCCCGGCATTCCCGTCATCGCCTTCCCGCGTCAGGCCGGGGACCGCTATGTGGGGTTCGCCGGGGACACCGGGGCGGACTGCGTCGCGGTGGACGATTCCGTCTCGGCGGAATGGGCCGCCACGCATGTCCAGGTTGACGGCTGCGTTCAGGGCAACCTCGCGTCGCGGCACATGGTGACGGGCGGACAGGAACTGGTCGAGGCCACACGCGGGATCGTCCGCGCCTTTTCCGGCGGGCCGCACATCTTCAACCTCGGCCACGGGATCACGCCGGATGCGGACCCGGACAACGTCCAGCTGATGATCGACACGGTCCGGGGCGGCTGAGGGGCCCGACCTTCATGCCTCTTCCAGGCCCGGGGTGGGCCCCGGTGCCGTGGTGGTTCTGAGTTCCAGGTTCACCACGGCGCCGAGAAGGACCAGAAAGGCGCTGATGAACAGCCACATCAGCATCGCCACGGCCGCCCCGATCGAGCCGTAGACCTCGTTGTAGTTCGCGAAATTGGCAAGGTAGAGCGAGAAGCCGTAGGAGGCCACCGCCCAGAGGGCGACCGCCATGACCGCCCCCGGCGTCACCCATTTCATCCGCTCTCCGCGGTTGTTGGGCCCGAAGCGGTATACCACGGCAAGCCCCGCCATCAGGACGAAGATCGCCGCAACCCACCGGAAGGCCTCGACCAGGATCGCGGTGACGGGACCGAGCGGGATGAAGGCGAAGATGATGGGCGCGATGACCACGGCCGAAAGCGTCACCACCGAGACGCCCAGCAGGGCCAGGGTCAGCACCAGCGCGGTGAGGTAGTGGCGCAGGCTTCCCCGGTTCGCGCGGCCATGGATGGCGTTGAGGCCCAGCATGAGCGCCGCGACCCCGGAGCGGGCAGACCAGATCGCCACCATCATCGACACGAGGCCCGCCCACCCGAGCTTGTCTCCGCTGGCCGTCGACAGGGCGTTTATCTGGTTCTCGATGATCCGGGTCACCTCGACGGGCAGAATGTTGCGGATAAGTTCAAGCTGTTCGACAAGGACGTTGGGATCCGAGAGCAGCCCCCAGATCGCGATGATCGCGGCCATGGCGGGGAAGAGCGCCAGCATTCCGTAGAAGGCGACACCGGCGGCGATCAGGAACAGATTCTTTTCGGCGATGGCGGCGACGATGCCCTGCCCGATGCCGATAATCTTCTGAACTTTCACGGAGCGCGTCCCTCTGGTTTCCCGATAAGCTATCGGGAATTGCCCCCCGGTCAACGGCACCAACGGAAAAGGCCGCCCGGGCGGGGCGGCCTTGTCGTCGCGTTGCTTGGGGCCTCTCAGGCCATGCCGCTGCGATTGCGCGGACCGGCGATGAGCCAGATGATGAAGCCGAGGATCGGCAGGATGAGGACGAGAAGCACCCAGAGAACCTTCTTGCCCGTCGATGCGGATGATCCGATGATCGACACGATGGCCCAGATATCGAGCGCCAGTACGATGAGGCCGCCAAGGCCGGTAATTTCCAACATAGCGATTTCCTTTCCTGAACCCTCAACGCCGGCGCGAGGGAAGGGTTCCGGTACAAGCAGTTGCGCGGTGGCGGGGGGTTAAGACTGGCGGGGAGAGGTAAATCGGGGAAGTCCCCGCCAGTCTTCGAGGGACAGGCGCTTGGGGGCACCTGGTATCGTAACGCCGTCCCGCGCAGCCGGTTCCCGAGAAAAGTGAAAAAAATTCTCCGGCCCTCGCGGCGACGCGATCCGGCGCCCGCCAGGTGCCGGATCGGGAACCTTTCGGCCGGACAGGGTGTTGACAGGTCAGAACGCAACCTTGCGTAACATCTATGAAATGGAAGGAAAAACAATGCTTTATTGGGCACTAGCTTTCTTTATCATAGCGATCATCGCCGCAGTTTTCGGTTTTGGCGGCATCGCTAGCGCATCGGCCGGGGTCGCACAGATCCTGTTCGTCGTCTTCCTCGTGCTCTTCGTCATCGCGATGGTGGCACGGGCCTTGCGCGGACGCACTCCGTGACGGTGCGACCAAGACGTCAAGGGCGGCCTCGGGGCCGCCCTTTGCGGACCATGATCAGTGATGCAGCGTTTCGGTGGACGAAAAGAACATCGCCTGGCTCGCCGCGAGGCGCACCTGCTCTTCGGTGTAGGGCTTGGTGATCAGGAAGGCGGGTTCGGCCTTTTCGCCGGTCAGCAGCCGTTCGGGATAGGCCGTGATGAAGATCACCGGCACGTCGCCCAGGGCGTTCAGAAGATCGTTGACGGCATCGATGCCCGAGGAGTTGTCCGCCAGCTGGATGTCGGCGAAGATCAGGTCCGGCCTTTCGGTCTTGCCGAGCGACACGGCCTCGTCCCGCGTGCGGGCCACGCCGGTCACCGCGTGACCCATTTCGGTGACGATGGATTGCAGGTCCATGGCGATGATCGCCTCGTCCTCGATGATCATCACACGCCCGGTCACGCTCTCGGCCAGTTCGCGCTGCGCGATCCTCACCAGATCCTCGCCCTCGGCGACGCCGATCTTCATGATTTCGGCCACCTGTTCGGACGAGAATTCCTCGATGGTGGCCAGCAGCAGCGCCTCGCGCGTGTTGGGCGTCAGGCGGCTGAGATGGTCCTGCGCCCTCGCGGCGATCCCCGTCTCGTCGACGGCGACCGGCGCGCCCGAGCTGTTCCAGATGGCGTGGAACGCACTGAAGAGGGCGACGCGGGTCGAGCGGTTGCCTTCGACGAGCCCGGGGTCTTCCAGGATGGCTTCGAGCGTTGCCGCCGCGTAGTTGTCGCCAGAGGTCTGGCTTCCCGTGAGCGCGCGCGCATAGCGCCGGAGGTAAGGAAGCTCCGTCGCCACGTTCATCGCAAAATCTTCGGACCCCACCGTTTGATTCATTTTGTCGCTTACCTTTTCAACTTTTCTTGGAACTAAACGTCGATTCTGGCGTTCGGTTCCAGTACAACGGAAAAAAAATGGCAACGGTTCCACGAATTCATGGCGCACGATAGTGAAAACGAGCACGTTCTGAGGCAGATCGACGAGAATCTAAAACGTGTCTACCAGCAGAAACTGGACGAGGATCTTCCCGACCGGTTCAAGAGTCTCATCGAACAGCTCAAAACGCAGAGCCAGGGCGGGGGGGCGCCCAGATGAGCGCGGATCCCCGTGAGGAACTCGTCGAGCACCTGCCATCCCTTCGCGCCTTCGCCATGAGCCTTTGCCGGAATTCGGCCCAAGCCGACGACCTTGTCCAGGACACGATCGTTAAGGCATGGACGAACATGGACAAGTTCAAGGCGGGCACGAACCTGCGTGCCTGGCTGTTCACGATCCTGCGCAACACCTTCTATTCGGCCCGCCGCCGTTCCGGGCGCGAGGTCGCCGATGTGGACGGTGCCTTTTCCAGCAACCTCGCGACCAAGCCGGATCACGACGGCCGGCTGGCGATGAAGGACTTCGAAAAGGCATTCGCGACCCTGCCCGACGAACAGCGCGAGGCGCTGCTGCTGGTCGGGGCCTCGGGATTTTCCTACGAAGAGGCGGCCGACATGTGCGGATGCGCCGTCGGCACCATCAAGAGCCGCGCCAACCGCGGTCGCGCCCGCCTGAGCGAACTGCTCAGCATGGGCGAGAACGACACGATGGAACTGACCGACCAGTCGACCATGGCGGTGATGTCTGCGACGCAAATGAAGTCCATGTAGCGGAGGCCTCTTTTTGAGACTCCCCTTCATCGACAAGCTGGGTGTGCGCGTGGTGGCGATGCTGTCCATCGCGCTGCTGCCCATTGGCTTGATCTCGCTCTACCAGACGCGGTCGGTCGTGGACAAAGCCGAGGCGCTGACGCGGTCGGCGTATCTGGGCCAGACCGTCTCGGCCACGGAACGCCAGAGCGATTTGATCCACGAAGGGTTCGCCTCGGCGCGGGTGCTGGGGGGCGCCGTGATAACGATGCGGGACGACATCGATGCCTGCTCGGCGCTGATGTCGGGGTTCATCCGGTCGCATCCCGCCTTCTCGCTCGCGCTGTTCGTCGAACCCTCTGGGGTGACGCGGTGCAATTCGCGGGACACCCCGCTCGACGTGCGCAGCACCGCCACGTTCCGCCAGATCGATTCCGATCCTCGGCCCCTGATGAACGCGACCGAGGAGGGGAGGGTGACGGGGCAGTCGGTGATGGTGATCGCCCAGCCCGTCTACGACGAGGGCGAATACGCCGGCTTCGTGACCCTGTCGCTGCCGCGCGCGAATGCGCGGTTCGAACCCGAATTCGACGGTCCCACGAAACCCTTGGAACTGATCACCGTGAACCAGCGGGGCGAGGTGCTGCTCTCCATGGGGGACCTCGACGCGGCGCCCGGCCTGTTGCCGGCGTTCCGGGATCTGAACTCGCAGCTCTACAAGCAGTTCAGTTCCTTCTGGGCGCTGGACCGCAACGGGGTGCCCCGGGTCTATTCGACCACGCCGATCATCCCGGGCGAGGTTCTGGCCGTGTCCGTCTGGCCGGTGGATTCGGTTTCGGGCGAGACAGGATTCATCGAACGCTCGGCCATGCTGTTTCCGCTGCTGATGTGGCTGGTGTCGCTGGTGGTGGCGTATTTCGCGGTGCACCGGCTGGTGATCCGGCACGTCCGGCAGCTGCGGCGCAAGGTGCGCGGCTTCGGCACCACGCAGGCCTATCCGCCCCCCGGCCTTCTCGCCGGGGGCCACGCCCCGGTCGAACTGGTGCAGATGGAGGAAACCTTCGACGCCATGGTCGAGCGGATCACCCGCGACACGGCCGAACTCGAGAACAACCTGCATGAAAAGAACGTGCTGCTGAAGGAAGTCCACCACCGGGTGAAGAACAACCTTCAGCTCATCGCCTCGATCATCAACATGGAGGTGCGCAAGGCACCGCGCCCCGAGACCAAGTCCACCCTGCGCCGCATCCAGGACCGGGTACTCGGGCTGGCGACGGTGCATTCGAACCTCTATCACACCGCGCGGCTGGCCAACCTGCGCGCGGACGGCCTTCTCGAGGACATTCTCGACCAGGTGGTGAAAAGCGCGTTGCCGCAGGGGTCCCCGGTCCAGGTCTCGGTCGGGATCGAAGAGGTCGTCCTGTCCCCGGACAAGGCGGTTCCCCTGTCCTTGCTGGCCACCGAGACGGTCATCAACGCGATCAAGTACGTCGGACGGCCCGGGGACGGCGCGGCGCCCTGGATCAAGATCACGCTCGAGGATCTGGATGGCCGGTCCTGCCGGTTCTGCGTGACCAATTCCAGGGGCGACAAGCTGCGTGACAGCGAAGACCCTGCCGAGGGATCGGGTCTGGGGCGCCAGCTGATCGACGCCTTCGCCTCGCAGCTCGGAACCCGGCCCGAAGTCACCGAGACGGACGAGACCTATCGCATGTGCGTGGATATCGCCCTGTCGTGACCGCTCAGATCCACTTGGCCATGGGCGGCAGGCTCATCAGCACGGCATTGGCGTCATGGCCCGTGGCCAGCCCGAACTTCGTGCCGCGGTCGTAGACGAGGTTGTACTCGGCATAGAGGCCCCGGTGGACGAGTTGGACCTCCTTGTCGGCATCGCTCCACGGGCTCCGGCGCCGTTTTTCGACCAGCGGCAGGTAGGCGGGCAGAAAGGCGCGGCCGATATCCCGGATGAAGGCGAAATCGGCCTCCCAGTCGCCCGAGCAGTGATCGTCGAGAAATATGCCGCCGACCCCGCGCGCGCGGCCCCGGTGCGGGATGTAGAAATACTCGTCGGCCCAGGCCTTGAGGCGGTCGTATTGCCCCGCGCCGTGCGGATCGCAATGGTCTTCGAGCACACGGTGGAAATGCGCCGTGTCCTCGTCATATTCGATGCAGGGGTTCAGGTCGGCGCCGCCGCCGAACCACCACCCATGCGGCGTCCAGAACATGCGCGTGTTCATGTGCACGGCCGGGCAGTGCGGGTTCTGCATATGGGCGACGAGGCTGATACCGCTGGCCCAGAAGCGGGGATCCTCCTGCATTCCCGGCAGGCCCTTGCGCGCGGCCATGGCCGCCTGCGCCTCGGGGCCCAGTTCGCCGTAGACCGTCGAGACGTTGACGCCGACCTTCTCGAAGACGCGGCCCCCGCGCATGACGCTCATCAGGCCGCCGCCCGCATCGCTGCCATCGGGCGTGGCGCGCCGCGTCTCGGTCACGTCGAAGCGGCCCGGCTCCCGGTCGGAGAGGGGGCCCTCCGCCTGCGCGTCCTCGAGCCCTTCGAAGGCCGCGACGATCTCGTCCCGCAGGCCGCGGAACCAGTCGGCGGCGCGTGTTCTCTCGGCTGTGAGTTCCTCGGTCACCGCGTTCCCTCCGGGATCAGTGGGCCGGGGCCGCCACGGGGTCCAGCAAGGTGCGGCCCCCGTCCACGGTGATGACCTGCCCGGTCATGAAGCTCGAGGCGTCGCAGGCCAGGTACTGTGCCGCCTCGGCCAGTTCCGCGGCGGGCGCGATCCGGTTCAGCGGCGTGTGATCCTCGATGTCGGAGCGGAATTCGCTGTTGTCCTTCAGCGTGGTCTTGAGACTCTCGCTCATCACCGACCCGAAGGCGAGCGCGTTCACCCGGATCCGGTGCGGCGCGAGGGCCACGGCGAGCGATCGGGTCATCTGGTCCAGAGCCGCGCTGGAGACCGAGAACGCCATCAGGTCGGGATGGGTGCGTCGGGCGGCGATCGACGACAGGTTCACGATCGACCCGGCGGGACCGTCCTGCTGCCCCTCGGACTGCTTGATCATGCGCTTCGCGATGGTCTGGCTCAGGCGCAGCGAGGTCATCAGGTTCTGCTGCAACAGCGTCTCGACCGCATCGTCGTCGGGGTTCAGCGGGTCCGAGGCGATCACCTGCCGCGACCCGTTCACCAGGATATCCACCCGCTCGAAAGCGTCGATCGTGGCGGAAAGCAGGTTCGCGATGGTCAGCTTCTCGCGCAGGTCGCCGGCAAAGTACCGGATGTTCTCGGCTTCCGGAGAGGGGCCGAATTCGCGGGTCAGGGCGGCTTCGTCGAGATCGGCGAACATGACGTTCGCACCGCGATCCGCGAAATGCTTGCCGACGGCCAGACCGATGCCGTTTGCGGCGCCGGTCACGATGGCCGTCTTGCCGGCGATGGAAAAGGACATGGGTTCGCTCCTTCGGGCGGTCGGCCCGGATCAGACTAGAGAATTGTGGCGGCGGTGGCGAGACGGCCCGTCCGCACGCGGCCCGGACGCCCGGATGACCTTGAAGGCGCCGGTGCCCGCGACCTCCCTGTGATCGTCGAAAAGATCCGCGATCACCCGCTCGTAGGGCAGGTGCCGGTTCGCGACGAGCCAGAGCTGCCCGCGCGGGGTCAGCATCGCGGCGGCGCTCCGGATGAAGGCACGGCCGAGCTCGGGATCGGCCTTGCGGTCGGTATGGAAGGGCGGGTTGGTGACGACCGCGTCGACCCGCGCTTCCGGGCGCCATGTGGTGGCGTCGGCCCAGTGGAACACGGCGCGCGGATCGGTGATGTTGCGGCGGGCGCAGTCCAGGGCGGCGCGCTCGGCCTCCACCAGTTCCACCGCCTTCACCCCCTTGCGCTCCAGCGCCGCGGCGGAGAGATAGCCCCAGCCGGCCCCGAGGTCGACGATCCGCGCGCCCAGCGTCTCGGGCAGGGACGCGGCCAACAGCGCCGAGGCGGGATCGATACCGTCGGCCGAGAAGGTCCCGGGCGCGGTGACGAAGCCGTCGACCCGGTTGGCCGGGCCCGGCAGCCAGTCGGCGAAATCGCCGCCCTCGAACCAGAAGAGCTTGCCATGGGCCTTGTTGATCCGCCCCTCGACCTCGACGCGCCGGCGGCAGTCGCGCAGCAGCGATTCCACCCCGGTCTCCTTCGCGCCGTCGACCAGCACGGGTCCGTTGGCCGCGGCCGCAGCCATCGCCACCCAGGACCGGGCCAGTGCCTTGGCGCGGGGAAGCACCACCAGGGCGGCCGCATAGAAGCCCTCCGGCTCGAACCGGCAGCTGTAGCCTCGGCCTTCGAAATGGGCGTGGTCGGGAAAAAAGCCTGTGATTACCTCGACCCGGTCCATCGGCAGCCCCTCCAGGGACTGGCCCGCACGGGGTCCGAAGACGGCGATCCGGCCTTCCGGGATAGACACGCCCCCGGGCGCCAGCGCCAGGCCAAGCCGGGTGTCGAGGGTCAAGGCCCCGTCATTCCTTTTCCATGGTGCACTGCAGCGGGTGCTGGTGCTGGCGGGCGAAATCCATCACCTGCGCGACCTTGGTCTCGGCGATCTCGTGGCTGAAGACGCCGACCACCGCGACACCCTTCTTGTGCACCGTCAGCATGATCTCGAACGCCTGGGCGTGGTTCATGCCGAAGAACCGTTCGAGCACGGCGACGACGAACTCCATCGGCGTATAGTCGTCGTTCAGCAGCAGCACCTTGTAGAGAGGTGGCCGCTTGGTCTTGGGGCGCGTCTCGACAACGACCGAGCTGTCGCCATCATCGTCATCGGACGACGACATGACCAATGCCGCCGATAGGTCACGCGAATTTTTCTGCGCCTGGCTCATCGAATTTCCGTCAGAGCGACTCTCAAAGGGTTCCGGGATTTGGCCTTTCTATATAACGTCCGTGTCGAAGTTTGAAAGGGGGCGGTTCGACCGTGCGACGAAAAGCAGGACAGGCATGCCACGAAATCTGACGACAATCGGATTCGATGCGGATGACACGCTCTGGCAAAACGAGCGGTTCTTTCACATTACGCAGGAGCGTTTCACCGAACTGCTGGCGGACCACGCCGACCCCCGCCACCTCGCCGAGCGCCTGCTCGAGGCCGAGCGGCGCAATATCGGGCACTACGGATTCGGCATCAAGGGCTTCGTGCTGTCGATGATCGAGACCGCCCTCGAAGTGACCGGGAACCGCGTCCCGGGCGAGGTGATCTCGGAACTGATCCGCGCCGGGCAGGAGATGCTTGCCCACCCGATCGAGCTGTTGCCCCATGCGCAGGCCGCCGTCGAGAGCGCCGCGGCGGACTACCGCGTCCTGCTGATCACCAAGGGGGACCTGCTGGACCAGGAACGCAAGCTGGCGCAGTCCGGACTGGGCGATCTTTTCGACGGGGTCGAGATCGTTTCGGACAAGACGCGCCGGGTCTACGAAGGCATCTTCGACCGGCATGGGGACGGTGCGGGGCGCGGGATGATGGTGGGAAATTCAATGAAATCGGACGTGGTGCCGATGATCGACGCGGGCGGGTGGGGGGTCTTCGTTCCGGGGCAGCTTTCCTGGGCGCTGGAACATGCCGAGGCCCCCGAAGAAAGCCCGCGTTTCCGCGAGATCTCAGATCTCTCCCGTCTGCCGGAGATTTTCGAGGCTGCGGGCTGAGCCGCCGCGAATCCGCCGCTATCACGGTGCAGGCCGTCGGATCGAAGCCATGAATGCCTGTTTGGTAGGCGCGCTTCTTCATGCCACCACATGAGCCTGTCAATTACGTGAAAATGCGTGAAACCCCTTTGAATTAGGTGTTTCGCGATCACCGTACGCTGTGATAGGGTTCCATTAACGACAAATTGGTCAGTTGGGAAAACCAACGACAGAGGCAGTGAAAGTGAGAGGCAAGATGGAGCGGCAGCATAAGCCGACCCGTGGGCGGGCACTCGTATTCCTATTTTTCAGCGCAATCATGGTCTTCGTGGCCAACCCGGCCATGCGGGAGGCACAGGCCGCACCTTACGCGGCCATGGTGATGGACGCCCGGAGCGGCGAGGTCCTGCATTCCTCGAATGCCGACGCCCGGTTGCACCCGGCCTCCCTGACCAAGATGATGACGCTCTACATCGCGTTCGAGGCGGTGAGGAATGGTGAGATCACCCTCGATACGCCGGTCCGCATCTCGCGCAACGCCGCGGCGGAACCGCCGTCCAAGCTGGGGCTGGCCGCCGGATCGAAGATCAAGCTGCGCTACCTGATTCGCGCCTCGGCGGTGAAATCCGCGAACGATGCGGCAACGGCGATCGGCGAGGCCATCGAGGGGTCCGAGGCGCGGTTCGCCCGCCGGATGACCCGCACGGCCAAGGCGCTCGGCATGACGCGGACGACCTTCAAGAACGCCCATGGCCTGACCGAGAGCGGCCACCTCTCGACGGCGCGCGACATGACGATCCTCGGCCGGCACCTGCTGTTCGACTATCCCGAGTACTACAACCTGTTCTCGCGGGTGCAGACCCATGCGGGGATCAAGAAGGTCTCGAACACCAACCGCCGCCTGCTCGGCAGCTATCGCGGCGCCGACGGGATCAAGACCGGCTATACCCGCGCCGCCGGTTTCAATCTCGTCGCCTCGGCCGAGCGCGGCAATGAACGGATCATCGCGACGGTCTTCGGCGGCCGCTCCTCGGCCTCGCGGAACGCCAAGGTCGCGGAGCTTCTGGACCTGGGCTTCAAGCGCGCGCCCTCGAACGCGCCGCGGATCGCGCCCGCCGCACCGGTCTATGCCGCGGTCAAGACGCTGGACCATGCCGACGGCAAGGTGCGGGCGGCCGGCAAGGTGATCCGGCTGAACACCGCCGTCACCCGCAGCTTGCGGCCGCAGGCGCGCCCCGGCAGCACGACCGCGCCGGTGCTTGTCGCGATGGACGACACGATCGAAAGCGTCGTGGCCGAGGTGGCGCAGAAGGCCAGCCTGATGCCCGTCGCCGCAAAACCCGCCGCCCGCGCCGAAGGGTCCGACGAGGTAATGGACGCCTCGGCCGCCTCGGCGGCGAACGGCGTGATCACCCCGATGGCGCGGCCCGTGGGGCTTTTCAACCGGGCGTTGGCCGCCGCGGTCGAACAGGCCCCCGAGGTGCCGCGTGTGGTGACCCGCGTCTCGACATCGGGCGGGCGCCACTGGGGCATCAACATCGGGCGCTACAAGTCGCACAACGCGGCCGAGCGGGTGCTTTTGCAGACCGCGCTCAAGGAGACGGACACGCTGGACGGGGCGCTGCGCAAGGTGGTGCGCCGGCCGACCGGGTTCGACGCGAATTTCCTCGGGATGGAGCGCGAGAGGGCCGACCTCGCCTGCCGCCGTCTCCAGGCGCGCAACCAGACCTGCTTCATGATCGGGCCGAGCTGAAGCCCGGCCCCGGTCGCCGCCGAACCAGGAGCCGCCGGTCCAGCCGGCGGTTCCTTTCGTTTCGGAGCGGGCCGGTGCCGGGGTCGGGCGGGTGGCGCATCCGCCCGGGTGCATGCGCTGTCCGTTCGGGGCTGCGCCTCAGACCCCGGCGTGGCTCAGGCCGTTCCGTCGGCGCCCTCGGCGGTCTCCGCCAGGCCGAGGCCGCCGGACGTCTCGCGCTGTTCGGCATAGGCGCGGCCTTCGGACCGCAGCCAGCGATAGAGCGCCCGCGCCCCGCTGCGCTGCACGCCGGGCCGTGTCACCAGGAAATAGCCCTTCTTGCGCCGGTCCTCGAACAGCAGGCGGAGGCGGCCGCTGGCGAGGTCCTGCTCGACGAAGGCCCCGGCCGTGACGGCAATGCCCTGCCCGGCGCGGGCGGCGTCGGCCATCAGGTTCCCGGGCAGCGAGGTGAGCCCCCTGGCCTGGTCGAGGACCGTTCCGAAATGGGCGAGGTAATCCGAGGCCTCGTTGGTGCCGAGCTCCTGCAGCCAGTGGAACTTCGTCAGTTCGGCCGGGCTGTCGTAGACCGTATCGCCCACGAGTTCGGGGGCGGCGACGATGACGATGGGCGTCTCGACGATCAGTTCGGCCTCGAGCCCGGGCCAGACCCCGCTGCCGTAGCGCACCGCCATGTCGAGCCCGCCGGGGGCGAGGTCGCGCAGCTCGGGCGAGGGGTCGATCATCAGCGAGATACCGGGGTGCTTCTGCCGGAACCGGGCGAGGCGCGGCATCATCCAGCCCGACGCGAAGGCCGGGGTGGTGGAGATCTGCACGGGGCGGTCGGCGTCGCGGCCGGTCAGCTCCTCGACCAGCCGGACGATGTCGGCAAAGCCGTCCAACGTGGTCCGGGCCAGCGTCCGGCCCTCGGCCGTCAGGGCGCCCGGGCCGCCCTTGCGGTCCAGCAGCGTCACGCCCAGCCGTTCCTCGAGCTGCCGGATCTGCTGGCTGATCGCGGCATGGCTGACATTGAGCCGCGCGCCGGCTTCGGCCATCGAACCGGTCTCGGCATAGGCGGCCAGGGCGCGCAGGGCCGTCAGCGGCGGTAGACTGCTCCAGTTCATTGTAAGATCACCTTACATCCGGTTCATATTCCTGATTGGCCTAAAAGCGCCTGAACCGCCATGTATAGCGCATCAGGAAACGCCATAGCAGGAGGCCGTCATGCTCAACATCTACGCAAATTCTTTCCTCGCCGCTACCCGTCTCGGCGATACCCGCACCTTCCCCGGTCACGAGGAACGCCGCTTTCGTCCCGCGACCCGCCACGGCGAGGCGCGTCACCGGCATCGGGGTTAGCGCAGGGCGCGCCCCTTGAGGATCGCGTCGGGGCCGAACCGCCTGCGGATCTCGTCCGTGGCGCGTTCGGCCTGACCCCGGCGTGTGGCATCCGGATCGAGCAGGTCGCCCGGCGCGCCCCCGTCGTGTTCGGGCACGAGGTCCGCGATGCCCACGCCGATCAGGCGATAGGGGCCTTCGGGTCCCACGCCGTCGAAGAGGCCCCGCGCGGTGCGGTAGATCGTGTCTGCCAGCTGCGCGGGGTCGCGCAGCGAGACACGGCGCGACAGGGACGAGTGATCGGCCCGTTTCAGCTTCAGCGTCACGACCCGTCCTGCCAGCCCCTTGGCCTTGGCGCGGTCGGCGACCTTTTCCGCCAGGCGCCAGAGGTGACCGTCCAGCAGGTCGGCATCGCCCGTGTCCTCGTGAAAGGTCGTCTCGTTCGAGATCGACTTCATCGGCGCATGGGCCGAGACGCGGCGGCGGTCCTGCCCGCGCGCCAGATGCCAGAGCCGGTCGCCCATGGATCCGAAGCGCGCGACCAGATCGGTCCTTTCCCATCTGAGCAGGTCGGTGAAGGTCCGGATGCCCGCCTTGTCGAGCGACGCCTGCGCCGCCGCGCCCACCCCCCAGATCAGCCGGACCGGCTTGTCCCGCAGGAAATCGGCGGTCTCGGCCGCGCCGATCACCGAGAACCCGTGCGGCTTGTCGAGGTCCGAGGCGACCTTGGCCAGGAACTTGTTGTGGGACAGGCCGACGGAGCCCGTCAGCCCGAGTTCGTCCCGCATCCGTTTCACCAGCCGCGCCAGCATCCAGGCGGGCGGGTGGCCGTGCAGGCGCTGCGTGCCCGTGAGGTCGAGAAAGGCCTCGTCAAGCGACAGCGGCTCGACCCCCGGCGTCATCTCTTCCATCATGTCGCGGATCGCGCGCGAGGCTTCGGCGTAGGCTTCCATGCGCGGCTTGATCACCACGGCCTCGGGACAGAGTTTCAGCGCCTGGAACATCGGCATGGCCGACCGCACGCCCCGGATCCGGGCGACGTAGCAGGCCGTCGACACCACGCCGCGCCGCCCGCCGCCGATGATGACCGGTTTGCCTGCGAGGTCGGGATTGTCGCGTTTCTCGACCGAGGCATAGAAGGCGTCGCAGTCCATGTGCGCGATGGACAGGCTGAACAATTCGTCATGGGCGGTGCAGCGCGGGCTGCGGCACGACGGGCAGCGCAGCCCGGTTCGCGCCGGCGCGTCGAAGGTGGTCAGGCAGTCGCGGCAGAGGGCGTCCATGGGCGTCGTCGGATTGGTGTGACGGCAGTATAGGAGAGCGCCCCGGGACACGCCACAGGCCGTTGCGGCTGAGCGAGCGGACCGCGTGCGCAGCCGCCGGTCCCGGTGTACGGCGGAGGTGCGCGGGCGACGGAGTATCCCCGGGGCACGCCCGAGGAAGAAGGTCGTGGGGGTCGAGTCCGGGCGGGCGTTCGGGGCCAGCGTTCGGGGCGGGCGGCTTCGACCTCAGGGTTCTGGCCACCGACACCCGCGCGGTCTGGTGTGCCTCCTCGGCTGATCGGTGTCGTCGTCCGCCCGTGGCATTGCGGGGTAGCGCCGAACGGCCACGGAAATGGTCCCGCGCCGCTTTCGAACACCGCTTCTGCACGTTCTGCGGCCCGCGCGGACGCCGAGCGGCTCAATCTCCGAGCCCTCTTGCACATGTGCACGAAAGACGGTTGTCTCACAGCGGTCTGTTCTTTCACGCACCGGAAGGGGGCGTCATGGACAATTGGGATGAGATTCGCACGGCCTTTCAGGTCGCGCGCCTGGGCACCGTGTCGGGCGCGGCCGATGTGCTGGGCGTGCACCATGCGACGGTGATCCGCCATATCGACGCGCTCGAA
Organism: Pseudooceanicola batsensis HTCC2597; assembly: GCF_000152725.1. GTDB lineage: Bacteria > Pseudomonadota > Alphaproteobacteria > Rhodobacterales > Rhodobacteraceae > Pseudooceanicola > Pseudooceanicola batsensis. The sequence goes on along the minus strand of NZ_CH724131.1, from coordinate 2,146,821 downwards.
GGGCGGCTGGGGGTCAAGCTGTTCCAGCGGCACGCGCGCGGCTACACCCCGACCGAGGCGGGCCAGGACCTGTTGCGTGTGGCCCAGGCGACGGACGATCAGTTCAGCCAACTCGCCGGGCGGATCAAGGGCCGGGGCAGCGATGTCTCGGGCGAACTGGTGGTGACCACCATCGGCGGGATCTCGGAATTCCTCGTGCCGGTGATGGCGCGATTCCAGAAGGACTACCCGGAGGTGATCCTGCGCTACCTGACGAGCGCCCGGCTCTTTCGCCTCGAATACGGCGAGGCGCATGTGGCGATCCGCGCAGGCAGCCCGCCCAGCCAGCCCGACAATGTGGTGCAGCCCTTCATGCACCTTCAGTTCGGCATCTACGCCAGCAGGGATTACATCGCGCGGCACGGCACGCCTTCGATCCCCGACGCCATGGAGGGCCACCGCTTCGTCGGGCAGGACGATGCCGCCAGCCGGGCGCCCTTCGCACGGTGGATGCGCGACAACATACCCGAACGGCAGGTCGTCTTCCGCTCGGGCGACAGCGAGGCGACGCGGCAGGCCATCGTGCAGGGGGTGGGCATGGGGTTCATGCGGACCTTCGAATGCGACAGCCGCGATCTCGTCCAGGTGCATCCGCCGCTCGAGGAATGGGACAGCCGGCTGTGGCTGGTGACGCACATGGACCTGCACCGGACGAACAAGGTGCAGACCTTCCTGAAGTACCTCAAGGACCACACCCGGCACATGGGATGCGAAGAGGTCGCCGAGGCATGAGCCCGTCGCAAAGCGGTCATCTCGCGATGCTGGCATTCTCGGCGCTGGTGGCCGGGTCGTTCTCGCTCGGCGTGCTGGCGGCGCCGCATATCGCGCCCGCCGCGCTGAACGCCGTGCGGTTCCTGATCGCGGCGGTGATCGTCGGCGTGGCCGCCACGGCGACGACCGGCCTTCCGGCCTCGGCGTTCCGCGCGCCCTGGCGGTATCTGCTGATGGGCGGGGTCTTCGGCACCTATTTCGTGCTGATGTTCGAGGGTCTGAAGACGGCGGACCCGGTGGCGGCCTCGGCCGTCTTCACGCTGGTGCCGGTCATGGCGGCCGGGTTCGGCTGGGTCCTGCTGCGGCAGGTGACGACGACGCGGATGGCCCTGGCGCTGGCGATCGGCGCGGCGGGGGCGGTCTGGGTGATCTTCCGCGCGGATCCGGCGGCGCTGATCCGGTTCGAGGTGGGCCGCGGCGAATGGATCTATTTCTGGGGCTGCGTGGCCCACGCGATATACACGCCGCTGGTGCCCAAACTGAACCGCGGCGAGCCGGCGGTCGTCTTCACCTTCGGGATGCTCTGCGGGGCCTGCATCATGGTGGGCGGCTACGGCGCGCGCGACATCCTGGCGACGGACTGGGCGGCCCTGCCGGCGATCGTCTGGATCACGATCCTCTATGTGGCGGTCTTCGCCTCGGCGATGACCTTCGTGCTGATGCAGTTCGCCTCGCTGCGGCTGCCCTCGGCAAAGGTCATGGCCTATACCTACCTCGTGCCGAGCTGGGTGATCCTGTGGGAGATCGCGAAGGGCAGCGGCCTGCCGCCGGTGGCGACCCTGGCGGGCGTGGCGCTGACCGTGCTGTCGCTGGCGATGCTGCTGAAGGACTAGGTCACTCTTCCTCGGAGGGAAGTTCCTGCGCCAGGAACCGTTCGAAGGCGTCGAGGTTGACGGGATCGAACTGGCCGAAGCCCTGCATCCAGACGCTGGCATCCCTCAGCGCATCCGGTTCGAGCTTGCACCACTTGACGCGGCCCCGCTTCTCCTGGCTGATCAACCCCGCGCGGCTCAGAATGACGAGATGCTTGGAGATCGCGGCCAGGGACATCTCGAAGGGTTCGGCCACGTCCGTCACGGCCATGTCGTCCTCGAGCAGCATGGACAGGATCGTCCGGCGGGTCGGATCGGCCAGGGCGGCGAAGACGGTATCGAGATGCGGGGACATGAGGCGGTTTTCGCGGGGTTCGGGGCGGGACGGTCAACTGACCGGTTGAGCGTTAATGCCCCCGCCGGGCGGCAGACTCAACCAGATCGTTGAATATGCGTCCGGGGCCGGATCCGGCGCGGCAGGGCCTGCGGTGCGCCGGCGCCCGGTCTTCATCTTGCCAAAAATACTCATAAAAACAACAGGCTGCGCCCTTCGCCGCGGTCCGACGCTTCGCCTTGACTAAAACCCGCCCCCCGCATAGCAAAGCAGCAACTTTTCTCTGGGGGCAGTCGTGTCCGATCCCGACCCGAAGCGGCAGATGAGCGATCTCGAACAGCGGATCGCGGCTGCGAAGAAGGGGCAGGGACCGAAACCCCGGGGGGACGAGCACTATTCGGCGGCGAACCTCGCCTGGCGCATGGTGATCGAGCTTGTGGCCGGTCTGGGGATCGGCTTCGGCATGGGATACGGGCTGGACGCCCTGTTCGGCACCACGCCGTTCCTCATGCTGGTCTTTACATTGCTGGGCCTCGCCGCGGGCATCAAGACGATGATGCGCACCTCGGCCGAGTTCGGCGGGAACACTGCGGCCGGGGATGCCCCGGCGGATCGCGAAGGGGGTCGAGATGGCGACTGAGACGGCAGCGGCACATGGCGACGAAGGCGGGCTGGTCTTCCACCCGATGGACCAGTTCATCGTGACACCGCTGTTCGGTGACGGCCCCGTTCACTGGTACACGATCACCAACGTCACTCTCTGGATGGCGCTGGCCATCGTGGCCGTGATCGTGCTGATGGTGCTGGCCACCTCGCGCCGGGCGACGATCCCGAGCCGCGGCCAGTCGATCGCCGAGCTCGCCTACGGTTTCGTCTACAAGATGGTCGAGGATGTCGCAGGCAAGGATGCCGTCGGCTTCTTCCCCTACATCATGACGCTGTTCCTGTTCATCGTCTCGGCCAACTTCCTTGGCCTGATCCCGATGTCCTTCACCACGACCTCGCATTTCGCGGTGACGGTGGTGCTGGCGCTGGCGGTATTCCTGACCGTCACCATCTACGGCTTCATGAAGAACGGGTCCAAGTTCCTCGGGCTGTTCTGGGTCGCTTCGGCGCCGCTGGCGCTGCGTCCGATCCTGGCGATCATCGAAGTGATTTCCTACTTCGTCCGTCCGGTCAGCCACTCCATTCGTCTCGCGGGCAACGTCATGGCCGGCCACGCGGTGATCAAGGTGTTCGCGGGTTTCGCCGCCATCGCCGTGATCAGCCCGGTCTCGGTCGTCGCGATCACCGCGATGTACGGGCTCGAAGTGCTCGTGGCCTTCATCCAGGCCTACGTGTTCACCATCCTGACCTGTGTCTATCTGAAGGACGCCCTTCACCCGGGTCACTGAAACGGCGGTGCGTGATACCACGCACCCTACGCATCGAAACTTCCAACACATCGTAAGGAGATACATCATGGAAGGCGATCTCGCACATATCGGCGCAGGCCTGGCAGCAATCGGTTCCGGCGCAGCCGCGATCGGTGTGGGCAACGTGGCCGGCAACTTCCTGTCCGGCGCCCTGCGCAACCCCTCCGCCGCTGGCGGCCAGACCGCGACGCTCTTCATCGGCATCGCATTTGCAGAAGCCCTGGGCATCTTTGCCTTCCTCGTGGCTCTGCTGCTGATGTTCGCCGTCTGATCCGGGTCTGAAA